>NZ_JBSNCI010000002.1:387500-2727500 GCF_058780665.1 Azospirillum sp. UENF 112521 | reverse complement strand
CAGACAGACGGTGGGTGCTAAGGTCCATCGTCGAGAGGGAAACAGCCCAGACCGCCAGCTAAGGTCCCCAAATCACGGCTAAGTGGGAAAGGATGTGGGAAGGCCATGACAACCAGGAGGTTGGCTTAGAAGCAGCCATCCTTTAAAGAAAGCGTAATAGCTCACTGGTCTAGTTAAGCCGGCCTGCGCCGAAAATGTATCGGGGCTCAAGCCGTGTACCGAAGCTGCGGATGTGATCTTTCAGATCACGTGGTAGCGGAGCGTTCCGTAAGCCTGCGAAGGGTGTCCGTGAGGTCGCCTGGAGGTATCGGAAGTGAGAATGCTGACATGAGTAGCGACAAACAGTGTGAGAAACACTGTCGCCGAAAGTCCAAGGGTTCCTGCGCAAGGTTAATCCACGCAGGGTGAGCCGGCCCCTAAGGCGAGGCCGAAAGGCGTAGTCGATGGGAACCACGTTAATATTCGTGGGCCTGGCGGAGGTGACGGATTGGAAAGCGTGTACGATCTTATCGGATTGATCGTGCTGTGGACCGGTTCCAGGAAATAGCCCCGCCTTATAGACCGTACCCCAAACCGACACAGGTGGACTGGTAGAGTATACCCAGGCGCTTGAGAGAATGGTGTTGAAGGAACTCGGCAAATTGCCCTCGTAACTTCGGAAGAAGAGGGCCCCGTTGTGGCGCAAGCCATGGCGGGGGGCACAGACCAGGGGGTAGCGACTGTTTACTAAAAACACAGGGCTCTGCGAAGCCACACAAGGCGACGTATAGGGTCTGACGCCTGCCCGGTGCCGGAAGGTTAAGAGGAGGAGTGCAAGCTCTGAATTGAAGCCCCGGTAAACGGCGGCCGTAACTATAACGGTCCTAAGGTAGCGAAATTCCTTGTCGGGTAAGTTCCGACCTGCACGAATGGCGTAACGACTTCCCCGCTGTCTCCAACACCAACTCAGCGAAATTGAACTCTCCGTGAAGATGCGGAGTTCCCGCGGTCAGACGGAAAGACCCCGTGCACCTTTACTACAGCTTTGCAGTGGTGCTAGGGACTTCATGTGTAGGATAGGTGGGAGGCTTGGAAACATGGGCGCCAGCTCGTGTGGAGCCAACCTTGAAATACCACCCTTGAAGTCTCTGGCATCTAACCGTGGCCCGTTATCCGGGTCCGGGACCCTGCATGGCGGGTAGTTTGACTGGGGCGGTCGCCTCCCAAAGTGTAACGGAGGCGCGCGATGGTGGGCTCAGAGCGGTCGGAAATCGCTCGTCGAGTGCAATGGCATAAGCCCGCCTGACTGCAAGACTGACAAGTCGAGCAGAGACGAAAGTCGGCCATAGTGATCCGGTGGCTCCACGTGGACGGGCCATCGCTCAACGGATAAAAGGTACGCCGGGGATAACAGGCTGATGACTCCCAAGAGTCCATATCGACGGAGTCGTTTGGCACCTCGATGTCGGCTCATCACATCCTGGGGCTGGAGCAGGTCCCAAGGGTTCGGCTGTTCGCCGATTAAAGTGGTACGTGAGCTGGGTTTAGAACGTCGTGAGACAGTTCGGTCCCTATCTGCCGTGGGTGTCGGAGTTTTGCGAGGATTTGTCCCTAGTACGAGAGGACCGGGATGGACATACCTCTGGTGCACCGGTTGTCACGCCAGTGGCATGGCCGGGTAGCTAAGTATGGACGGGATAACCGCTGAAAGCATCTAAGCGGGAAACCCACCTCTAAACCAGAGCTCCCTTGAGAGCCGTGACAGACCATCACGTCGATAGGAGGCATGTGGACGGGCAGCAATGCTTGAAGCTAAGCCTTACTAATCGCTCGATCGGCTTGATCTCGACACCACAATTCACCGCGCCATGCGCAGCAGCAAGTCTGCTCCAAAGCAGTGCTTGACCAGCGCATCGCCGTTCGATACATCCTCCTCACTTGCACTGAACAAGCATTAAGCGCTTTCAGTAACAGCGTCGGTCTTGTGCCTCGGTGACCTGGTGGTCATGGCGAGGTGTCAAACACCCGATCCCATCCCGAACTCGGCCGTGAAAAGCCTCCGCGCCAATGGTACTGCGTCTTAAGACGTGGGAGAGTAGGTCGCCGCCAGGTCGCTCAGGCACATGAGACGCTCAATACACAAAAGCACGCATGCTTGCATCTTCACACTCCCTCATCCAACAATGAAACATCCGCGGGGTGGAGCAGCCCGGTAGCTCGTCAGGCTCATAACCTGAAGGCCGCAGGTTCAAATCCTGCCCCCGCAACCAAAAAGCAAGAAGCCCGCCCTGCTCGCGCAGGGCGGGCTTCTTGCTGTTCGGAGTAGAACCCTGCACCCACTTGTCACGACCCGCATTCCCTGACCCGCGGTCATTGCGGTTGCGCCGTGGGGGCGGCATGTCGTACCCATTTCGCAAGTTGCATCCACGCGGATGCCCCCGCTGCGCATGCTTTTCCAGTGTGTGCACAAGCTGCGAGCAGATGGCGAGCCCATGGCCAAGCGCAAGGTTTTCGACGATTTCGATCCGGCTCCGTCCGGTCCCTCAGTCTCCGAGACTCTGCGTGCGACGCGGATGGCGCATGGCTATGACCTGCGCGACGTCGCGACGATGCTGCGCATCCGCTATCCTTACCTGCTGGCGATCGAGGAAGGGCGGTATCAGGAACTGCCGGGCAGCACATATGCCATCGGCTTCCTGCGCTCCTATGCCGAGTGCCTGGGTCTCGACCCGGACATGGTCGTCACCCGCTACAAGGAAGAGGCGGCAGGCAGCGTCCGCCGGCAGGAATTGTATCTGCCGACTCCGGCCGCCGAAGGGCGAGCGTCGGGCGGAACGCTGCTGCTCGGCACGCTGGTGCTGGCTGGCATCGTTTATGGCGGCTGGTATTATCTGTCGGCGACCGACCGGTCGGTGGCGGACCTCGTGCCCACCCTGCCGGACCGTCTGGTCTCGCTGCTGGACGGCGTACCGGCCAAACCGGCCGAGCAAGTGGCCGACCAGCCCGCAACGTCCGGCCAGCCTGGCGCCGAACCCGCAGTTCCGGCACCGGCCCCAAACACAGCCCAATCTCCGGTGAATACGGTTCCGGTCAGCCCGACTCAGGCTGCATCGGCACCCTCCACTTCGGCGCCGGCCGGAACGCCGTCCAACGTCGGCAAGCCGCCGCAGACCGTCGCGTCCGCCGCCACGCAAGCGCCGGCAACTCCGCAAGCCGGTGCGGCCAAGCCGCAGGCCGGCACTGCCGCCGCCGTGCTGCCGCCGGCCCAGTCGCCATTGCCCTCCGCCAACGCGCCTGCTGCCAACCAGACGGGTGGGCAGGGCATCGTCAATGTACCGGCCCCGCCGGCCGAGGACGACGACGAGGCGTCGCCGCAGGATCCGACTCCGCTGAACGCCACGGCGGCCCCTCCGGCCGCGCCCGCGGTTCCGGCCGCATCGGTCCCGGCCAACGGAAAAGTTTATGGCACGCTGAACACCAATGCGAAGCTGGTCCTGAAGGCGACGCAGGAAAGCTGGCTTCAGGTGCGTGATGGCAGCGAGATCGTCTTCACCCGCGTGTTGAAGCCGGGCGACACCTTCCGCGTTCCTGACAAGCCCAACGTGAAGATCCGCACCGGCAACGCCGGCGGTCTGGTGGTGATGGCCGACGGTGGTGAAAGTCCGCCGCTGGGCTCTGTCGGGCAGGTGCTGCGCGACGTCGCCATCGACGGCCACGGGGTTGTGCGGCGCTGAAACCGGCCGGTGAGGGCGTCAGCCATGCGTCGGCGGCGCCCCACCAACCCTGTCCCTTGAATCCCCGGCGCCGGAGCGCACTTCTGGCCTGATGCCGGCTGCGCTAGGATGCGGCACCCGGTTCCGTTTTGCTGTCCAGAGGCTGACCTGAGATGATCGTGCGCGCCTACCGCCAGATCCTTCGCCGCAAATCGCGCCAGATTCGCGTCGGCAACGTGCTTGTCGGCGGTGATGCGCCGATCTCGGTCCAGACCATGACCAACACGCCGACCACCGACGTGAAGGCCACGGTGGAGCAGATCCAGGCAGCCGAACGGGTGGGGGCCGACATCGTCCGCGTCTCCTGCCCCGACCGCGACTCGGCTCTGGCGCTCAAGGACATTGTGCGGCAGGTGAAGGTACCGATCGTCGCCGACATCCATTTCCACTACAAGCGTGCCATCGAAGCGGCGGAGAGCGGTGCCGCCTGCCTGCGGATCAACCCCGGCAACATCGGCTCGGCCGAGCGGGTGCGCGAGGTGGTGAAGGCGGCCAAGGACCATGGCTGTTCGATGCGCATCGGCGTCAACGCCGGCTCGCTGGAGCAGGATCTGCTGGAGAAATACGGCGAGCCCTGCCCGGAGGCGATGGTCGAAAGCGCGCTGAACCATGCGAAAATTCTGGAAGACAATGATTTCCGAGAGTTCAAGATCTCGGTGAAGGCCTCGGATGCCTTCCTGGCCGTCGCTGCCTACCAGGGCTTGGCGGAAGCCTGCGACTATCCTCTGCACATCGGTATCACCGAGGCGGGCGGGTTGCGCGCCGGAACGGTGAAATCGTCGATCGGATTGGGCATGCTGCTGTGGTCCGGCATCGGCGACACGCTGCGCGTCTCGCTGTCGGCCGATCCGGCGGAAGAGGTCCTGGTCGGCTACGACATCCTGAAGTCGCTGGGGCTGCGCCGGCGCGGCGTGACCGTCATTTCCTGCCCCAGCTGCGCCCGGCAGAATTTCAACGTCATCAAGACGGTGGAACTGCTGGAGCAGAAGCTGGCCCACATCACCACCCCGCTGACCCTGTCGGTGATCGGCTGCGTCGTGAACGGCCCGGGCGAGGCGCGGGAGACCGACATCGGCCTGACCGGCGGTGGCAACAACACCCATCAGGTCTATCTGTCCGGCGTTACCGACCATCGGCTGAAGGACCAGGACATCGTCCAGCATCTGGTCGGGCTGGTCGAGAAGAAGGCGGCGGAGATCGAGGCGGCGAAGGCCGCCGCGGAGGCTGCCGAAGCCGAAACCACCCGAGAAACCACGCGAGACGTGGCCCCCGCCGCGGAGTAAGCTGCCCGGAATTCGGGCAGGGACAGCGATCCGCGGCGTGACCACCACCTCCTACCTCGTCATCGGCGCCAGCCACCGGACCTGCTCCGGCGTCGTCCGCGACCGCCTGTCCACCGACGAGGCGGAAGTGGCGGGAATGCTGGAGCGGCTGCGCGCCGTGGGGGTGGGGCAGGTGCTGTGGCTCAACACCTGCGACCGGGTGGAAGTGCAGGCGGTCCATGAACGACCGAACGAGGCGGCCCTGGCGATTGCCGAAGTCATGGCCGACCGCGCCAGCCTGTCGACATCCGATCTGGCACCGCAGCTCTACACCCGCACCGGCATCGACGCCGTGCGCCATCTGTTTGCGGTGGCCTGCTCGCTCGACAGCCAGATCGTCGGCGAACCGCATATCCTGGGCCAGTTGAAGGCGGCCCACCGCAGCGCTTCCGGCGCCGGGCTGACCGGACCGGAGCTGGAAGCGGTTCTGCAGGCCGCCTATGCCGCCGCCAAGCGGGTGCGCAGCGAGACGCCGATTGCGGAGGGCGCAACCTCGCTGGCCGCGGCAGCCATCCAGGTGGCGCGCGACCTGCACGGCGACATCAGGCGCTGCGGCGCTCTGCTGGTGGGAATGGGCGACATGGGGGCCCTGGTTCTGGAGGGGTTGCGTGAAGCCGGGCTGCCGCGGCTGACCGTTGCAGCGCCAGTGGATCGGCGGGCGGAAGCGGCGGCTCGGCGGCTCGATGGGCATTTCGCCCCTTGGGCCGATCTGGAGATGGCGATGACCGGCGCCGATATCCTGGTGACCGCAGCCGGTCTTGGGCGCTATATCCTGACCGCTCCGATGATGGAGACGGTGTTGAAGCGCCGCCGCCGCCGGCCGGTCTTCGTGGTCGATGCCGCCATTCCAGCTGATGTCGATCCGGCGGTGGCGGGCATGGACGGCGCCTTTGTCTATGATCTGGCCGATCTGGAGCGGGTGGCGCTGCAGGGCCGGGTTGGGCGCGAGGCGGCGACCCAGGCAGCCTGGATGATCGTGGACGAGGCGGTGGCCGCTTTCGCCCGCGACCGTGCGGAACGCGCAGCGGTGCCCGCCGTGGCGGCGCTTCGAAGCCATTTCGAAGCGGAGCGGCGGCGCCTGCTGGCCGGGCATGCCGATCTGGACGCGGCATCGGCGACGCGGCTGCTGGTCAACCGCCTGCTGCACGCCCCATCGGAGGCGCTGCGGGCCCTCGCCGCCGATGGCAGTGGCGAGGGGCTGGCCGAACGGGCGGCGGCGGAACGGCTGATGTTCCGCCTGTTCGGGCTGGACCGGCTGACCGCTGGCGCATTGGAAGAGAACGAACGGGATAAGGACGAGCGACGTGAGCCTGGACGAGAAGTTCGATAAGGTGATGGCCCGGTACGACGAGCTGCGCGACACGCTTGCGGCCGGCCTTGCCGAGTCCGGCGACTTCGCCCGGCTGTCCAAGGAATATGCCGACCTCACCCCGATCGCCGAGGCCATCGCGGAGTTGAAGAAGGGCCGCGCCGAGGCTGCCGATCTGGCGGAAATGATAGCGGCGATGATGGGCGATGCCAGCGCCGACCCCGAGATGAAGGCGATGGCGGAGGAGGAATTCCACGTCCTGACCAAGCGCATCCCGGATTTGGAGCGCAAGGTGCAGATTTCGCTCCTGCCCAAGGATGAGGCGGACGAAAAGAACGCCATCCTGGAAGTGCGGGCCGGGACCGGTGGCGATGAGGCCGCGCTGTTCGCCGCCGAACTGTTCGAGATGTACCGTCGCTATGCCGGCCTGCATGGCTGGCGCTTCGAGGCGATGGACGTCAGCGAGACCGGCATCGGCGGCTACAAGGAGGCCACCGCCAACATCACCGGCCGTGGCGTGTTCGCCCGGCTGAAATTCGAGTCCGGCGTTCACCGCGTCCAGCGCGTGCCGGCGACCGAGGCGCAGGGCCGCATCCACACCTCGGCCGCCACCGTCGCCGTGCTGCCCGAGGCGGAGGAGGTGGACATCCACATCGACGAGAAGGATCTGCGGATCGACGTCTTCCGCTCCTCCGGTCCCGGCGGCCAGTCGGTCAACACCACCGACAGCGCCGTGCGCATCACCCATCTGCCGACCGGGCTGGTGGTGAGCCAGCAGGATGAGAAGTCGCAGCACAAGAACAAGGCCAAGGCGCTGAAGGTGCTGCGTGCCCGGCTGTACGACCGCGAACGGGCGGAGAAGGACGCTGTCCGTGCCGCCGACCGCAAGAACCAGGTGGGCAGCGGCGACCGTTCGGAACGCATCCGTACCTACAATTTCCCCCAGGGGCGGGTGACCGACCATCGCATCAACCTGACGCTCTACAAGATCGACAAGGTGATGGCCGGGGAAGCACTGGATGAACTGGTCGACGCCCTGATTGCCGAGGACGAGGCCGCCCGGCTGGCGGAACTCGGGTGATCGCATGAACCTCCGCACCCTGCGTGCCCAGGCCGAGGCGCGGCTGCGCGAGGCCGGTGTCGATACACCGGAACTCGACGCCCGCTATCTGCTGGAGCATGCGCTGACCCTCACCCGCACCGACTTCATTACGAAGGCGGAACAACTTATCCCCGATGGCGATGCTGCCCATGCCCTGGCATTGGTGGAACGGCGTGCGGCGCGGGAGCCGGTGGGGCGCATTCTGGGGCACCGCGAGTTCTGGACCATCGATCTCGCCCTCAACCCCGACACGCTGGAACCGCGGCCGGACACCGAGACGGTGGTGGAAGCGGTTCTGGCCACCATCCCCGACCGGAAAGCTCCGCTGCGCCTGATCGATTTCGGAACCGGAACAGGTTGCATCCTGCTGGCGCTGCTGTCGGAGCTGCCGAATGCCACCGGTGTCGGCATCGATCTCAGCCCGCTCGCGGTCGAGGCGGCATCTGGGAACGCCGACCGCAACGGGCTGGCGAAGCGCGCCCGCTTTCAAACCGGCGACTGGGCCAAGGGGATCGAGGAGCGTTTCGACATCGTGGTGTCGAACCCCCCCTACATCCCCAGCGCCGATATCGCCACGCTGGAGCCGGAGGTGCGGGAGCATGACCCGCTTCGCGCACTGGACGGGGGACCGGACGGGCTGGAGCCCTACCGCATCCTCGCAGCCGAGTTGCCGCGTCTGCTGGTACCGGGTGGACTGGTCGCCTTCGAAGTGGGGCAGGGCCAAGCGGAAGATGTGGCGGCGCTGGTCAGGGCGCAGGGGTTGGGAGACACCGCAATCCTGTGTGACCTTGGTGGGGTAAAGCGCTGTGTCAGGGCACGGAAGAGCCTGTGAGGCGTCCGCTTATCCAAAAAAACGGTTGGATCGGCAGGCTTTGGCGGGTAGTGTGCGGTACACGACCGCGAACCTAAGGCCTGCGGAGCAAGAATCTCGGATGATTTTCTGCCGAGCGCTGACCGCCATGGCCTGCCGCACGCGATGCGGACGCGTCGTTTGAACCCCGTGAGCGACCCATGGAAATCGTCCATGGCGGGCTCGGTGGCCGGGCCGCAAGGCCGGATGGCCGCCGGAGCGTTCCGGGGACTGCGCTTCTCTTGCATGGGGCCTTAAGAGCCGAATGAGACAGGGACCGAACTCCAGGCGTTCGCGTGGTCGTGGCAACAGCGGCGGCGGGGGCAGCGGCGGTAGTGGTGGTGGCGGGGGCGGCGGTGCCGGCCGGCGCCAGAATGTTCCGCTGCGCCACCAGACCTTCGACAGCAACGGCCCCGACGTCCGCATCCGCGGCAATGCGTGGCAGGTGCAGGAGAAGTATCAGGCGCTTGCCCGCGACGCGATGTCGTCCGGCGACCGGGTGCAGGCGGAAAATTACCTGCAGCATGCGGAGCATTACCTCCGAATCATCAACCAGATTCAGGAATCGGAAAACCGCCAGCGCGGTGGGCAGCCCGGCAATGGGCACGGCCATCAGCCGCAGATCTCGTCGCATGGTGGCGACGAGGACGAGCAGCCGGCCGAGGACGAGACCGACGGCGAGGAACGGGCGGCCGTAAACGCCTGATATGTGATGCTAACCTGGGGTGATGTTTATTCGGCCGGAGTGACCGGGTCGCCCACTGCGATCCGGCCTCCGCCAGTCACCCGGGCGCGCAGCAGGATTTGGCTGTGGCCATAGCCGCGTTCCATGATGTTCGGCAGGCTGAGATCGGCGACGCCGGTATCCGGGTTCACATCGTTCCCGGGCGTGCAGTCGAGCGCTTCCACCACCTCCAGCCTTGCCGTACCGACAGTCAGGGTCCGGCCGACCCAACTGCGCTCCGCCCAGGGATCGATGCCGTCCACCAGCAGGTTGGCGCGCAGGCGGCGGGGATCGACCGGCTGCTTGGCGATCCGCTCCTCCAGGTCGCGCAGGCTGGCGAGGTTCAGCAGCGTGACCGAGGGTTCCTCGCTGTTGCCGAAGCCGCCCTGTTGCGCTTCGATCAGGCGTGGCATGCCGGGGACGATCCCGGCCAGATAGGCGGCGAAGAACTGTTCCAGCAAGTTGCGGCCCATCGGCTGGTCCAGCCGGCCGCGCGACACCTGTCGGCCGCCGCGGCGGATGATCAGCGCCTGCGTCGCCTCGTCGAACTCGCTCTGCAAGACAGCCAGCTTTTCCGTGCGGTCCAGCGTGAAGAAATCCGACGGCAGGCGCCAGCCCTGCGTCTCGGTATCCAGCGCGGCCGGGCCGTGCAGCAGCCCGTAGCGGCGGTCGAGCGGAATCGCCTGACCGGCGGTCAGCTCGATTGCGGGAAGATCCTGGCCACTCATGCCCTTGACGGGATAGCGGCGGATGACGGTCAGTGTGGCGTTCATTGCACTGCACAATGAAAGGGCTGGAGCGTCCCTGTCAACCGATGCGGTGCCTATTTCTCACGCTGCGGCTGGGGTATGGCAGGGCCGATCGTCCGAACCGCCCGCTCCACCCTGTAATCTGGTGCCGCTACCAGCGTTCGGCGACGGGCCGGCGGCCAAGAAATTCCTCCAGCCGCCGTCCGGTGGCCGGCGACAGGTCGGCCGGCAGCCGGTCGAGCGGGAAGAAACGGGTTTCGACGATCTCCACCCCGTCGGCCTTCGGGCTGCCGCTCCAGCCAGGCACGACATAGACCGCCACATGGTCGCTCGCCCCGTTGCGGAAGCGGGCATAGATGGCGAAAGGCTGAGCAGGGCGGTCGGCGATCAGCCCGACCTCTTCCCGCACTTCGCGCCGCATGGCGTCGACCAGCGTCTCGCCCCGCCCGACACCGCCGCCGGGCAGATGCCAGCCATCGACGTAGCTGTGCCGGATCAGCAGGACGCCGGGCGATGCCGGGTCCGCCTCGTCCAGGATGATCGCCCTCACCCCCATGGTCAGAGGCCGTGCCAGCCGATGCCAGACCCCGCGCAGGCTCCAGGCAAGACGAAGCAGCCGGCCCGTCATGGTTCTCGGCATCGGCTGGCCGGCGGATGCCGGCGTCGTGCTGGTCGGGGAACCGGAGGCGGCCAGATCGGTCATGATGAAATCCGGAACGAGGGCCCTTGGAAGGCGGAAAGGCGGAATGGCGGCAGTCTAGCCGTGGCCGGGAGGGATGTTGTAGGGGGCAATCGGCGGGTCGCGCGCTACCTCTTTTTCCCGGTCCTAGCCGGTCTGGAGGAGGCAGATGTGACCGCGTTTCTCCACCGATAACCTTTCTACGCAGATGGTCTTGCATGGCCTTTGGCCTTGCCTACATCTTCGGCAGCATCCTTGCGGATCGCACAGTTGCGTGGATCACGTCGACCGGGCTGCCTCGCGGACGGTCGACAGGAGAAGGGGAGCATCATGGATTTCGAGCAATACACCGAGCGCAGCCGCGGGTTCATTCAGGCCGCGCAGACCCTGGCCGTGCGCCGTGGGCATCAGCGCCTGACCCCGGAACATCTGCTGAAGACGCTGCTGGACGACAAGGAAGGGCTTGCCGCCAACCTGATCCGTGCGGCGGGCGGCGACCCCAAGGCGGCCCTGTCGGCGGTCGATGCCGAACTGGACAAGCTGCCGAAGGTCGAGGGCAGCGGCGCCGGTCAGCTCTACCTGACGCCCGAACTCTCCCGCGTCTTCGAGCAGGCGGAGAAGGTCGCCGAAAAGGCAGGGGACAGCTTCGTCACCGCCGAACGCATCCTGCTGGCGCTGGCCATGGCCGACGGCACCCCGTCGGGCAAGGCGTTGAAGTCCGCCGGCGTGACGCCGCAGGCGCTGAACACCGCCATCAACGACATCCGCAAGGGTCGCACCGCCGACAGCGCCAGCGCCGAGCAGGGCTATGACGCGCTGAAGAAATACGCCCGCGACCTGACCGCCGCGGCGCGCGACGGCAAGCTCGATCCCGTCATCGGCCGTGACGAGGAAATCCGCCGCACCATCCAGGTGCTGGCCCGCCGCACCAAGAACAATCCCGTGCTGATCGGCGAGCCCGGCGTTGGCAAGACTGCCATCGTCGAGGGGTTGGCCCAGCGCATCGTCAAGGGCGACGTGCCGGAAGGCCTGAAGAACAAGCAGCTGCTGTCGCTCGATCTCGGCGCGCTGGTGGCCGGCGCCAAGTACCGCGGCGAGTTCGAGGAGCGGCTGAAGGCCGTGCTGTCGGAAATCCAGGCAGCGGCAGGCGAGATCGTCGTCTTCATCGACGAGCTGCACACGCTGGTCGGCGCCGGCAAGTCCGATGGCGCGATGGACGCCTCCAACATGCTGAAGCCCGCGCTGGCGCGTGGCGAGCTGCATTGCGTCGGCGCCACCACGCTGGACGAGTTCCGCAAATACATCGAGAAAGACGCGGCGCTGGCCCGGCGCTTCCAGCCGGTCTTCGTGTCGGAGCCGACGGTGGAGGACACCATCTCCATCCTGCGCGGCCTGAAGGAGCGCTACGAGGTGCACCATGGCGTGCGCATCACCGACAGTGCCATCGTGTCGGCGGCGACCCTTTCCAACCGCTACATCACCGACCGCTTCCTGCCCGACAAGGCCATCGACCTGATCGACGAGGCGGCGAGCCGCCTGCGCATGGCGGTGGACAGCAAGCCCGAAGCCATCGACGAGCTGGACCGCCGCATCATTCAGCTGAAGATCGAGCGCGAGGCGCTGAAGCGCGAGCAGGATTCCGCCTCGCGCGACCGCTTGGTCAATCTGGAGCGGGAGCTTTCGGATCTGGAGCAGGACTCGGCCGAGCTGACCGCCAAGTGGCAGGCCGAGAAGGACCAGCTGCAGGGTGCGCAGAAGATCAAGGAGGATCTGGAGAAGGCCCGCACCGAACTGGAGACGGCGCAGCGTGACGGCAACTGGGGCCGCGCGGGCGAACTGGCCTATGGCGTCATCCCCGGCCTGGAAAAGGCCCTGAAGGACGCCGAGGAGCATGCCAGTAGCCGCATGCTGAACGAGGAGGTGCGCGACAGCGACATCGCCGCGGTGGTCAGCCGCTGGACCGGCGTGCCGGTCGACAAGATGCTGGCCGGCGAGCGTGAGAAGCTGCTGGCGATGGAGGACAAGCTGCGCGGCCGGGTCATCGGCCAGGACGAGGCCATCGTCGCGGTGTCGAACGCCGTGCGCCGGGCGCGCGCCGGGTTGCAGGACCCGAACCGTCCCATCGGCTCTTTCCTGTTCCTCGGTCCGACCGGCGTCGGCAAGACCGAGCTGACCAAGGCGCTGGCCGAGTTCCTGTTCGACGACGAGACGGCGATGGTCCGCCTCGATATGTCGGAATATATGGAGAAGCACTCAGTCGCCCGCATGATCGGCGCGCCTCCGGGCTATGTCGGCTATGAGGAGGGTGGGGCTCTGACCGAGGCGGTGCGCCGCCGGCCCTATCAGGTCGTGCTGTTCGACGAGGTGGAGAAGGCCCACCCCGACGTCTTCAACGTGCTGTTGCAGGTGCTGGACGATGGCCGGTTGACCGACGGGCAGGGCCGTACGGTCGATTTCCGCAACGTGGTCATCATCATGACCTCCAACCTCGGCTCGCAGGCGCTGGCCGAGCAGGCGGAGGGCGAGGACAGCGCTGCGGTGCGCGACGAGGTGATGGAGGCCGTCCGGGCCCATTTCCGGCCGGAGTTCCTGAACCGCCTGGACGAGATCCTGCTGTTCCACCGGCTCGACCGCCGGCATATGGGCGGCATCGTCAAGATCCAGCTCGGCCGCCTGACCAGGATGCTCGCCGACCGCGAGATCACGCTGACGGTGGACGAAGCCGCGACCGAATGGCTGGCCGAGGCCGGCTACGACCCGGTCTACGGTGCCCGTCCGCTGAAGCGGGTGATCCAGCGCGAGTTGCAGAACCCGATGGCGACCCTGATCCTCGAGGGCCGCATCAAGGACGGCCAGACGGTGGCGGTCGGTGCCGAAGGCGGTTCCCTGACCATCGACGGCCAGCCGGTGAGCGGGCTTGTTCGCAAGGCGTAGGGTTGAAGGCCCTCTCCCGACCGTGGGAGAGGGCTTTTCTCCTCAGTAAAACGGAGCCCCCAGCCCTTCCGCCTCGAAAGCGGCCTTCACCGCCGGACGCTCCAGCACGCGGGCGAGGTAGGGTCCGAGATTGCCCAGCGTGCGTGCCGGGCGGCCCATGAAGCGGGTCCAGCGGCACAGCATTAACAGGTACGGGTCGACAGCGCTGTACGTGTCGCCCAACAGCCACGTACGCCCTTCAAGCGCGCGGTCCAGGCCATCGAAATGACCGTTCAGCCGAGCTTCTGTCGCTGCCTTGAAGGCGGCTTGCGCTTGTGTGCCCTCGACGTAACGCTCGGGGTAGAAGTACAGCAGCATCTCGGCCTGGACGCTGTTGGTCAGATAGACCAGCCACTTGTAGAACTCCGCCCGCTCTGACGCGCCGACCTCCGGGGCGAGCTTCGCCTCCGGATGGCTGTCGGCCAGATGCAGGCAGATGGCGGCGGCCTCGTACAGCACCAGATCGCCATCCACCAGCGTCGGTACGCGGCCATGCGGGTTCAGCGCCAGATAGGCCGCACTCTTGTGCTCCCCCTTGTCGCGGTCGAGCAGCCGCAATTCGAAAGGCTCGCCGATCTCGCGCAGCAGGATGTGCGGCGCCATCGCGGCCGTGCTGACCATACCGTAAAGCGTGCGCAAGGCGGCTCCTCCCTTTCGTCGTTCCGGTCAAGCTGTCCCATCCGGCTTGGCGTCCCGCCAGCGTCTTGCACGCATGGCACGGATGACGGTGAAGCGGGTTTGTCGAGTGGCGAAACTGTGCGTATGATCGGCGATACTGTTTAACAAATCGAACACCCTGCGGTGGGCTGCTACGGCCATCCGGGGGAACGAACCCGACAAGACCGAACAGGAAGACCCACTCCATGACCGCTCCGGGCAGCACCGCCGGCAACTCTGCCGCCAGCCGCGACAAGGCCTTCGTCCTCCATCCCTACACCAACCTGCACGCCCATGAGACGCAGGGGCCGATGATCATCGAGCGTGGCGAAGGCATCCACGTCTTCGACGATGGCGGCAAGGATTACATCGAGGGCATGGCAAGCCTGTGGTGCGTCTCGCTCGGCTGGGGGGAAGAGCGGTTGGTCCAGGCGGCGACCAAGCAGATGCGGCAGCTGTCCACCTATCACATCTTCGGCCACAAGTCGCACGAGCCCGGCATTGATCTGGCCGAAAAGCTGATCGGGCTGGCGCCGGTGCCGATGTCCAAGGTCTTCTTCGCCAATTCCGGCTCTGAAGCCAACGACACTGCGATCAAGCTGATCTGGTACTACAACAACGCGCTCGGCCGGCCGGAGAAGAAGAAGATCCTGTCGCGCCAGCGTGCCTATCACGGCGTGACGGTGGCGACCGCCAGCCTGACCGGGCTGCCCAACAACCACCGCGACTTCGACCTGCCGATCGCCCGCATCATCCATGGCGATTGCCCGCACCACTACAGGAACGGGCTTGAGGGCGAGAGCGAGGAGGCCTTCGCCACCCGCTTGGCCGAACAGTTGGAGGCGCTGATCCTGGCCGAGGGGCCGGACACCATCGCCGCCATGTTCGCCGAGCCGATCATGGGCGCCGGCGGCGTCGTGGTTCCGCCCGCGACCTACTTCGCCAAGATCCAGGCGGTGTTGAAGAAATACGACATCCTGCTGGTCGCCGACGAGGTGATCTGCGGCTTCGGCCGTACCGGCAATTTCTGGGGCAGTCAGACCACGGGCATGCAGCCGGACATCCTGACCTGCGCCAAGCAGCTGTCATCCGGTTATCTGCCGATCTCCGCCGTGATGGTGAGTGACGCCGTCTATCGCGCCTGCGTCGAGGAAAGCCGGAAGATCGGCACCTTCGGCCATGGCTACACCTATTCCGCCCATCCGGTGGCGGCAGCGGTGGCGCTGGAAACGTTGAACATCTACGAGGAGCGCGACATCGTCGGGCATGTCCGCTCGGTCGCCCCGGCCTTCCAGTCGCGGCTGAAGGCGCTGGCGGACCATCCGCTGGTCGGCGAGGCCCGCGGCATCGGCCTGATCGGCGCGCTGGAACTGGTGGCTGACAAGGCGACCAAGCTCCCCTTCGACCCGCCCGGCCGCGCCGGCGCCCTGGTCAACGGTCTGGCCCAGGACAATGGCCTTATTGTTCGCGCCATGGGTGATTCCATCGCGCTCTGCCCGCCGCTGGTGATTTCCGAGGCGGAAATTCACCAAGTCTTCGACCGGCTGACCAAAGCGCTCGACGCCGCGGTGTCGGTTCTGCGGGGGTAAGGGCTGGCCGGGGGTGGGGCTTCGCGTCCTATCCCCGCCGCAGATGCATCTTGCCCAGCCCGCCCAGCGCGTCGAACAGCTGGCAGAACTGGGCGAGGAACTGCTCCCAGGTGACTTTCGTTGTCGGCTCGATTGCGGTGTGCAGCGCGCCCAGGCTGGTCCTGCCGTCGACCCTAGACAGGATCGGGCCGGCCAGCCGGGGCAGGGGAAGCGACACTACGCTGCCCATCAGGTCGAATTCCAGGCTGCCGCCGGGCGGAACGGCTTTGGCGACAGTCTTTCCATCGATGTCGCGCAGGACCGGCACCACGTCCGGCCCGTCCGGCTGGATGCGGGCGGCCTCCAGATCGGCGGGACGCAGCAGATAGGCGATGTGCTTGGTGAAGGCACCGGTGATGCGCTCGGTCCAGGCGGCGCGCTCCAGCATGCCCAGCCCCGACAGCTGCTTCAGGATGCGGGCGTCCTTGACCCACAGCGACGGCTCGTAGCGCAGCGGGTCGATCAGCGTCGCAACGGCGAGCCCCGCGCTCTCCGCCAGCTCCGCCAACTGCGGCACGCTGTAGGGGCGGTCGCAGCTGTGCAACAGCAGATCGTAGAGGTTGGCGTCGGCCAGCCGGTGATCGCTGATGTGCGGGTTGTTCAGCAGCCAGTTGGTCGGCGGCAGCGCCTGGATCAGCCGGCGTGCAAGCGCCACCTTTTCGGCGGGCGGCAACCCCTCGGTCATGCCGCGCAGCGCTTCCTGCATCGGGTAGACGCCGGTGCGGCCGTAGGGCGCGTAGACCATGATGCCGATGCCGCCGCCGGGTGCCAGCGCGCCGGCCAGCGAGCGCAGGCCGGCCGCCGGGTCGTCCAGATGGTGCAGCACGCCGCAGCAGTCGATGTAGTCGAACGGCCCCGCTTCCGCCGTGACCCCGCCCAGCTCCAGCAGCGACCCCCGGTGGAAGTCGATGTTGGTCAGGCCGCGCGCCTTGGCCCGCGCTTCGGCGACGGCGCGGCTGGCGTCGGACAGGTCGATGTAGGCGATGCGGCCGGGATTGCCGGCATCGGCCATCTGCTGCGCCAGCATGATGGTGCCGTCCCCCGTGCCGCCGCCGGCCACCAGAACCCGCAGCGGCTTGCTATGGTCGATCCGGCCGCCGAAGACATGCTGCACCAGCTCGTCCAGGTGGCTGGGCGAGCCGGTGATCAGCCGTCCGGCCTCGTCAGCCGGATTGCGCGCCGGATAGGGATAGGCTTCATACTGGGCGCGCAGGTCGTCGATGCTCATGGGAACCGCTCAGCGGGGAAAAGGGCGCGGCGACCATAGCACCGCGCCCGCTCGCATCGCACCTGCCGGATTGATGAGTGTCAGTGCCTCAGCCCGGCCACCCCGTCGCCGGCCGCACTTCGCCCACCCGCGCGCCGGCGCGGTTCAGCAGCGGAGTGGTCAGCAGCTGCGGCACGCGCGCCCATTGCGCCTCGGTCAGCGCCTGGGTCGAACGGATCAGGGCGGCCAGCGCCACCTCGCGGGCGCGGGCGGCGCCATCCTCGATCTTCAGCGCGATGCCGATGCCCTGCTCGGGGATCACGGCGCAGCCGACGCCCTCGGCCCCGCCCTTGACCAGCACGGCGCCGCCGGCCGCCTCCATCAGCGCCGTATCGAAGGTGCCGGTGCCGCCGATCAGGAAGGGGTGCTTGCCCCAGGCGGCGGCGATGCGGGTGACGGCCTCGGCCCGGGCGTCGGGCAGGTCGACCGGGTCGGCGATGCGGGCCATGGCATAGGCGATGGCGCCCAGCGGGATGCCGATGGTGGGGATGGAACAGCCGTCGACGCCCCAAGGCGCCCCGAACAGGTCCTGTCCGGTCATCTGCTCCATCACGCCCAGGATGCGCTGCTGCACCGGATGTTCGTAGCGGACATAGCCCTTCAGCCGTTCGCCCTTGTGCTTGGCCGTGGTCAGAAAGCCGCTGTGCTTGCCGGAGCAGTTGTTGTGGAAGGCGGTCGGCGCCTCGCCGCGGCGGACGAGATCCTCGGCGGTGGCGGGATCGTAGGGGATTTGCGCGCCGCATTCGTAATCGCCCGGCGTCAGCCCGACCCGTTCGGCCCAGGACCGCGCCAATTCCGTATGCCGCGCCTCGCCGTTGTGGGAGGAGCAGGCGAGCGCCAACTCCTGGTCCCCCAGCCCGAAGGCGTCGAGCGCGCCGCTTTCCACCAGCGGGATCGCCTGCAGCGACTTGATGGCGGAGCGCGGGTAGACCGGTCCATCGATGTCGCCCCAGCGCGCCAGCACATGGCCGCCCGCATCGACGATGCAGGCGCGGGCACGGTGGACCGACTCCACCAGGCTGCCGCGCGTCACCTCGACGGTGATCGGGCTTTCCGCCGGGCCGGAGAGATCGGCGCGGCCTTCGGCGCTTTCGCCAGGCCGGTGGCCATGAGGGTGGGAATGGCCGTGGTGGTGATCGCCGCCGCAGCAGGAGGAATGGTCGTGAGGATTGTCTGGGCTCATGCCGGCAAGCTTGCCTCGGGCGGGCTGCGACGGCAAGCTCCCGCCCGGTCATATCCTTACCCAGATCAGCGGGCTCTTCATGCGTGGCTATTTCGGAATCGGGGTGGAGCGGATCAGCAAGCCGGGCAATGTCGGCAACCTGATGCGCACCGCCCATGCCTTCGGCGCCTCCTTCTTCTTCGCCATCGATCCGGAACCGGACCTGCGCGAGACGAAGCTGGTCGACACCTCGGGCGCCACGCTGCACCTGCCGCTCTACATCCACGAGCGGGTAGCCGACTTCACCCTGCCCAGGGACTGCACATTGGTCGGGGTGGAACTGACAGACGACGCGGTGGAACTGCCCAGCTTCCGTCACCCGTTGCGCGCCGCCTATGTGCTGGGGCCGGAGCGCGACAGCCTGTCGCCCGCGCTGCTGGCGCGCTGCGACCATGTGGTGAAGATCCCGATGTCCTTCTGCATCAATGTCGGCGTCGCCGGGGCGCTGGTGATGTACGACCGCATGATCTCGCTCGGCCGCTTCGCCGAACGGCCGGTGCGTCCCGGCGGTCCGCTGGAGGGGCCGGCCCAGCACAAGCATGGCAAGCAGATCATGCGCAAGGAGGACCGCCGCCGCCGCATCCGCGGAGAGCAGAAGCCGGTCGCCGATGAAAGCGACGAATAAGGACGCGCTCAAAGCGGCAGTGGATCGTCCCCGGCGACGGCGCAGATCCGCTGTACCACCGCGGGCTTGGGCACCGACAGTTCGCCCTGTTCGAAGGCCACCACCTGAAGCCTGCCATGCACCCTTTCCAGCAACTCCCCCCGCCGCAGCAGGAAGTCGGGCGAGGACGGGCGGCCGAAGCGGGCATTGCCGTCAGCGAAGGTCTCGTAGATCAGCACGCCGCCCGGCTCCAGTGCCGCCAGGATGGCGGGGAAGAGCGGGCGGTGCAGGTAGTTGGTGACGACGATCCCGGCGAAGGTGCCGTCAACCGGCAGGGAATTGGCGGAAATGCCCGAGTCGCCGCTTTCAAGGTCGGCCTGAACGAGGGTGACGTTCGTGCCGCCCTCCAGGTCGGCGACGCCGCCTAGGTCACGGTCCAACCCCACCACCGGATGGCCGAGGCGATGGAACAGGCGCAGATGCCGTCCGCCGCCGCAGGCGAGGTCGAGCACCCGCCCGCCCGTCCGCACCAGCGGGGCGAACCGCTCCACCCAGGGGGAGGGCGGCGACAGCGGATGGGGTGTGGGCATGGGGAAACTCCCTTATCCGGACTTTTTTCGATGGTGTCGGGAACGATATCACAGGAGGTACGCGCCTATGGCCTGTCCGGCGTTTGACGGCGCGGCCCGGCCGTGCTGAATTAGGGCGATTCCCGAGTCGCGCCGCAACCCGGACCGGCGTGCACGGATTTGTCTTTCCTGCTGCGGGTCAGTTGGGGCTTGTGGGGATATGATCCTCTTCGCGTTGAGATGCTCGGCCGACCACCAGTTCGAGGCGTGGTTCCGCAACGGTGCCGCCTATGATGAACAGGCGGCGGGCCATCAGATCGCCTGTCCGATCTGCGGCGACACTGTGGTCGGAAAGGCGCCGATGGCTCCGCGCATCGCCAAGGGCGTCGCCAAGGCCGCCGACCGTGCCCGCGAGCAGGCCGAAGCCGTTGCGGCCAGCGCCCCGTCGGTGGCGCCGCCGGCTGCTCCCCCCAATGCGGTGCCGGTGCCGCTTCCCGCGCCGGTCCCGCTGCCGAACGCCGCCGACGTGGTCGCCGCCCTGCCGCCGAGCCTGAACGACGCCCAGCGCGAGGCGGTGGCCGAGGTGATGCGGCAGCTGACCGAGGTGCGGCGCAGCGTGGAGAAGAACTGCGACTATGTCGGCGACCGTTTCGCCGAGGAGGCGCGGCGCATCCATTACGGCGAGACCGACCCGCGCGGTATCTATGGCGAGGCGTCCGACGAGGAGGTCTCCGAACTCCACGAGGAAGGTGTGACATTTCACCGCATCCCGTGGATTCCGCGCACCGATTCCTGAAGGGCAGCCAGTCCCGGCAGGGTGGCGCGACCGCGCGGCCCCGCCACTGATTCCCAACGAAGCCGTTTGAAAAGCTGACTGTTTGAAAGGCGCACCCGGCAACGGGGGCGCCTTTCCCGTATGGCGCTACAGCCTTGCCCGCGCTTGCTTTTTCAGAGCTGTCCGCCCCCTCGGCGCCCACCCCATCGACCAAGGTAGGGGGTGCGCCCAACAATGATCTGTATCAAACAATTGGGCAGGTCAAGGGCGTACGAATTACGGGAAGAAACCCGGACGCGACCGCCCGGACGGCAAATGCCCGCTGATCCCGAAGACGATGTCTGGATGGATCGCAGAAGATTGCCGGCACTCGATGAGGGGACGCACATGAGTCAAAGCGCACAAAGGATTGTGAACAATCCAAAGTTCCAGGAACTGGTGGCGAAACGGTCCGCCTTCGCCTGGACTTTGTCGATTGCCATGCTCGTTATTTATTTCGGCTTCATCCTGCTGGTGGCATTCGGGAAGTCGTTCCTGGGCACGCCGATCGGCTCCGGCGTCACGACCTGGGGCATTCCCGTCGGCGTCTTCACCATCGTGTCCGCCTTCATCCTGACCGGCATCTACGTCCATCGGGCCAACGGCGAATTCGACGAACTGAACCGCCAGATCCTGGAGGAGTCGAAGTGATGCGCGCCACCACCCGTCTTGCCGCTCCGGTCGCCGCTGTGGCGGCTGCCGCCGGCGCGCTGGTTCCGACCACGGTCCTGGCCGACGCCATCGGCGGCGCCGTGCAGAAGCAGGCGACCAACTGGTCGGCCATCCTGATGTTCCTGGCCTTCGTGCTGTTCACGCTGGGCATCACCTACTGGGCGGCCCGCCGCACCAAGTCGGCCAAGGACTTCTACGCCGCCGGCGGCGGCATCACCGGCTTCCAGAACGGCCTCGCCATCGCCGGCGACTACATGTCGGCCGCGTCCTTCCTGGGCATCGCCGGCCTGGTGTACGCCTCGGGCTTCGACGGCCTGATCTATTCGGTGGGCTGGCTGGTCGGCTGGCCGATCGTGCTGTTCCTGGTGGCCGAGCGGCTGCGCAACCTCGGCAAGTACACCTTCGCCGACGTCGCCTCCTACCGCTTCAAGCAGACGCCGATCCGTTCGCTGTCGGCCTGCGGCTCGCTGGCGACCGTCACCTTCTACCTGATCGCCCAGATGGTCGGCGCCGGCAAGCTGATCCAGCTGCTGTTCGGTCTCGACTATATGGTCGCCGTCATCATCGTCGGCGTGCTGATGATCGGCTACGTGACCTTCGGCGGCATGCTGGCGACGACCTGGGTGCAGATCATCAAGGCGGTGATGCTGCTGTCCGGCGCCTCCTTCATGGCCTTCATGATCCTGGCGAAGTTCGGCTTCAGCCCCGAGGCGATGTTCAAGGCCGCCGTCGAGGCGCACCCGAAGGGGCTGGCGATCATGTCGCCGGGCGCCCTGGTCACCGATCCGGTCTCGGCCATCTCGCTGGGCATGGCTCTGATGTTCGGCACCGCCGGCCTGCCGCACATCCTGATGCGCTTCTTCACCGTCGCCGACGCCAAGGAAGCCCGCAAGTCGGTCTTCTACGCCACCGGCTTCATCGGCTACTTCTACATCCTGACCTTCATCATCGGCTTCGGCGCCATCCTGATGATCCTGGCCCCCGACGCCAACGGTGCCTATCCGTTCCTGACGGCGGCCCCGGCGGCCGGCGCCAAGGCGGTGATCGCCAATGTCATCGGCGGCACCAACATGGCGGCCATCCACACCGCCCATGCGGTCGGCGGCGACCTGTTCTACGGCTTCATCTCGGCGGTCGCCTTCGCCACCATCCTGGCGGTGGTCGCCGGTCTGACGCTGGCCGGCGCCTCGGCGGTTTCCCATGACCTCTACGCCTCGGTCTTCGCCAAGGGCCGCGCCAACGAGGCCGACGAAATCCGTGTGTCGAAGATCACCACCGTCGCCATCGGCATCCTGTCGATCGTGCTGGGCATCGCCTTCGAGAACCAGAACGTCGCCTTCATGGTCGGTCTGGCCTTCGTCATCGCCGCCTCGGCCAACTTCCCGATCCTGCTGATGTCGATGTTCTGGGGCAAGATGACCACCCGCGGCGCGGTGCTGGGCGGCGGCCTGGGGCTGGTTTCGGCGATCGTCCTGCTGGTTCTGGGTCCGACCGTGTGGAAGGCCGTGCTGGGCAACCCGACCGCCATCTTCCCGTACGACAACCCGGGCCTGTTCTCGATCCTGCTGTCCTTCGCCGGCATCTGGTTCTTCTCGATCACCGACAACAGCGAGCAGGCGCAGAAGGAGCGTCGCGACTTCGAGGCCCAGTACATCCGGTCGCAGACCGGCCTGGGTGCTGAGGGTGCGTCCGCCCACTAAACGTCAAGCGTTCGAACGAAGCGGGCAGAGCAACAAGAACAGGGAAGGGATCGCGTCTCGCACCGCGTCCCTTCCCCCCTTCGGGGAAGGCTCAAACCCGTGCGGTGACCGAACCACGCCGCCAAATGTCGCACCCGCTTTCGGCCTCGGGCCCGGCGGGTGTATCCTGGAAAGCGCCTCCGGATCCGGTCCGGAGGCGCTTTTTTATGCCTCCTTTTCCCGATGCCCCGCCCTCCTGTGACGGAGCCTGCCCGTGCAGCACGCGATGCCGACCGCCTCCCCGGACTTCGATTTCGGTCAGCCCCCCTTCGACCTGCTGACCGACGATCAGCGGACGGCGCTGGCAGGTGCGCTGGACATCGCGCTCTACCCGCGCGACGCCGTCCTGCTGTCGCGGGAGGAGCCGACCGATGCGATGTTCGTCGTGCTGCGCGGCACCGTGCAGGAGCGCCGCGGCGGCGAGGTGGCGGCGGTCCATGGACCCGGCGACCGTTTCGGCTTGCAGGCTCTCTATGGCGCCGCGGGTGCCGGCGCTGGCGGCAGCACCGCCCGGCGTTTCGTCGCGGCCGAGGAGTGCGCCTGCCACCTGATCCCGCGCCCCGCACTGGAAGCGCTGGCGGCGGAGAATCCCGAATTCGGCGCCGCCATCATCGGCGATTTCGCCCAGCGCATGCGCGATCTGGCGGCGTTGAGGTCCAACCGCGAGATGGCGGCGCTGACCATGGCGCGTATCCGGCAGGCCTATCTCCACCCGCCGCTGTTCGTCGACGCCTCCGCCAGCCTGCGCGACGCGGCCGAGGCGATGCGGCAGAACCGTGCCAGCAGCGTGCTGGTGCGCGGGGCGGATGGAGCGGTTGGCATCCTGACGGGCACCGACCTGCGTGACCTCGTGGTGCTGGACGGCCGGCCGGTGAGCGAGCCGGTCGGGCCGCTCGCCCGCTACGGACTGCTGACGCTCGACCGCGACGACCTGCTGTTCAATGCGCTGGTGCTGATGACCAAGCATGCGGTGCGCCGGGTGGTGGTGACGGAGAACGGCGCCATCGTCGGGCTGTTGGGGCAAAGCGACCTGCTGGCAGTGCTATCCAACCATTCCCAGGTCATCGGGTTGCAGGTGGAGCATGCCGCCGATCCCGCCGACCTGTGCCGGGCCAGCCGCTCCATCGTCGAGCTGATACGCACCTTGCATGCCACCGGGGTCAAGGTCTCCTTCATCGCCGATCTGGTGACCGAGCTGAACCGCCGAATCTTCCGCAAGCTGTTCGAACTGCTGGCTCCGCCGGACCTGCTGGTCAACAGCTGCCTGATCGTGATGGGCAGCGAGGGGCGGGGCGAACAGCTGCTGAAGACCGACCAGGACAACGGCCTGATCCTGCGCGACGGCTTCGACTGTCCCTATCTGCCGAGGATCGCCGCCGACTTCACCCGCCATCTGGTGGAGTTCGGCTATCCGCCCTGTCCCGGCAACATCATGGTGTCGAACCCGGACTGGACCCGGCCGCTCGCCGGCTACAAGGACGCGCTGTTCAACTGGATCCACCGTCCGGACGAGGCGGCGCAGATGAACCTCGCCATCTTCTACGACGCCGCCTCGGTGGCCGGCGACGCCACCCTGCTGGCCGAGGCGAAGGACTATCTGCTGGGCCGCCTGCAGGACAACCAGATGTTCTTCACCCAGTTCGCCCGTCCGGCCCTGTCCTTCGACACGCCGAGCGGCCTGTTCGCCGCCCTGTTCGAGCGGCGCCGGGCGGAAGCGGTCGACATCAAGAAGGCCGGCATCTTCCCCATCGTCCATGGTGTGCGAGCGCTGGCGTTGGAAAAGCACCGGGCGGAAACCAACACGGTGGAGCGCATCCAGGTGCTGGCCGAACTGGGGGCGCTGGACCGCAAGATGGCCGCCGATCTGGTGGAGGCCTTCACCATCCTGTCGACCATCCGCCTGAAGGCGCGTGTCGATCTTCCCGATGACGGGCCTGAGGAGGGAGCGGAACTGGCGATCGACAACCTCGTGTACCCCGACCGGCTGGGCAAGCTCGACCGCGACCAGTTCAAGGACTGTCTGGCCCTGGTGAAGAGCTTCAAGGAACTGATCGCCCACCATTTCCGCCTGAACCATTGAGGCGGCGACCATGGCGCACTCCGATCATACCGACACCGACCGCCGCGAGCATGTGGCGGTCCATTGCGAGGCGACCAGCTTCGACCCCGAGTCGGCAAGGCCGCTGACCTTCGCCGCCATCCGCATCCGCGGTCCCCGCATCCTGACCGGCAGCGCCCTGCTGCTCCATCCCGGCAGCAACACCGGGACGGCCGAGGCCGGCGACCTGCTGCATGCCTTCATCGGCGGCCGGCCGCTGGTCGGCTATTACCTGGATTTCTCCATCGCCATGGCCGAACGCCTGACCGGCCGTCCGTTGCCGGAGGAGCGGACGGAGGTGTCGAGCCTCTATTACGACCGCAAGATCCGCAGCCTGTCGAAGCAGGCGGTCGATCTGCGGCTGGACAGTCTGGTCAACGACCTCGACCTTCCGGTGCGGCCTGACGGTGCCTTCGGCATTGCGCTGACCGCAGCGATGGCGTGGCTGCGGCTGACACAGGACGGCCGCTGAGGAGTAGCGGACGGGTCAGAACCCGATCCGCTCCACCTCGAAGGCACGGTCGTGGGTCAGCGACGGCACCATGCTGCGGGCTTCCGCGATGCGGTCGAGGTCGAGGTCGGCAGTGATGAAGCCGACATCGGTGCCGGCATCGGCCAGCACCTCGCCCCACGGCGCGATCAGCAGGGAATGGCCATAGGTCTGGCGGCCCTGGTCATGGCTACCGGTCTGGGCCGGGGCAACGACGAAGCAGCCGGTCTCGATGGCGCGGGTGCGCAGCAGCGTGTGCCAGTGGGCGCGGCCGGTCGGCACGGTGAAGGCGGCCGGCACCGTCAGGATCGACGCCCCCGCCTTGGCCAGCGCCCGGTAGAGATAGGCGAAGCGCACATCGTAGCAGACGGTCATGCCGATGCCGCCCCACGGGCTGGAGGCGACGACCGCCCGTTCGCCCGGCCGGAAGGTGGCCGACTCGCGATAGGATTCGCCGTCCTTCAGCGTGACGTCGAACATGTGAATCTTGTCGTAGGAGGCGACGACCCGCCCCCCGGCATCGAACAGATGGCTGCGGTTGGCGGCGCGCCCGTCCTCCAGCAGGACATGCAGGGTGCCGCCCAGGATCCAGGCCCCGGTTTCCCGCGCCAGATCGGCGAAGAAGGGGATGCCGGGATGCTCCGCCTCGCTGCGGACGCGCTGCATGGTCTTGTCGCGGCCCTGGACGATCCAACCGACATTCTCCGGCAGGGCGATGAAGTCCGCCCCGGCGTCGCGGGCGCGGCGGACGAGATCGCCCGCCGCCCGAAGGTTCGGCTCAAGCTCTGTGCCCGCATTCACCTGGACGCAGGCGGCCTTCAGCACGCCGGTGCCGGCGGCGCCCCCGCTCACGCGGCGATGCCGAGCAGCGGGTCGAGCTTGCCGGCGCGATCCAGCGCGTGGATGTCGTCGCTGCCGCCATACGGCTTCCCGTCGATGAAGATCTGCGGGACGGTGGTCCGTCCTTCCGACCGCTCGATCATCTCGCTGCGGCGGCCTGGCTGGGCGTAGAGGTCGATTTCCTCGTATGTCACGCCCTTGCCGTCGAGCAGGCTCTTGGCCCGCATGCAGTAGGGACAGAAGGGCGTGGTGTAGATGACGACGTCGGCCATGCCACTGGGCTCCTTTTGGACGTGGAGAAACTATAAGGTCAACCCACGAGGGGCGCCAGACGTTGCAGCCCGCGTGCAACGCCGGTCAGCGTCGCCGGCCGCGGCCCTTTTTAAGCGTCAGCGCTGCACCACACGCGCCAGGGTCAGCACGTCCACCCGCGCCGCGCCGGCGCGCAGCAGAACCCGCGTGCATTCCGCCAGCGTCGCCCCGGTGGTCATCACGTCGTCGATCAGCACCAGCCGCTGTCCCGTCACCTGCTCCTTTGCCGACTGTCCCGGCCGCAGGCGGAAGGCGCCCTTGACGTTGCGGTGGCGTCCCTGGCGGTCCAGCCCGCCCTGGGTCGGGGTGGAGCGGTGGCGTTGCAGCAGGTCGGGCGTGGCGGGAACGCCGCTGTGCCGCGACAGCGCCTGTGCCAGCAGGGCCGCCTGGTTGTAGCGGCGGCGGAACAGGCGGCCGCGGTGCAACGGCACCGGCAGCAGCCGGTCGGCATCCGCCAGCAGCTCCTTGCCGGCCCGCGCCAGCCAGACGCCATAGGATTTGGCGGCATGGATGCGGTCGCCATGCTTGAAGCCGAGGACCAGCGGCCGGCTGCCGTCATCATAGGCCAGCACGGCGCGGGCGCGGGCGAAAGGCGGCGGGGCCGCCAGACAGGCGCCGCACAGCGCGCCCTCCTGCGCCTCATACTCGAAGGGAAGGCCGCAGCAGGCGCACAGCGGCGGGGCGATGAAGGTCAGCTTGACCCAGCAGGCCGCACACAGGCCGCCCTGCCGGTCCACCGCCTCGCCGCAGCTGAGACAGCGCGGCGGCAGCAGCGCGTCCAGCAGCAGGGCCGCCGCACCGCTGGCGATGCGGCCAAGTCCGGAAAGCGGCGCTGGCGCCTGCATCGGCCCGGTCCGTCACTGCAGCATGGCGATGCGCTCGAAGATCACCGCCGTATAGTCGCGCAGCGCCAGATAGATCGCCGGGCCGGTGACGAACAGGATCAGCAGGGTGGCGAAGAACTTCATGTCCT
This sequence comes from Azospirillum sp. UENF 112521, assembly GCF_058780665.1. Lineage (NCBI taxonomy): Bacteria > Pseudomonadati > Pseudomonadota > Alphaproteobacteria > Rhodospirillales > Azospirillaceae > Azospirillum > Azospirillum sp. UENF 112521. The sequence goes on along the minus strand of NZ_JBSNCI010000002.1, from coordinate 2,700,155 downwards.
GCTGCAACGACGACTCGTTGATGTTGGTGGCGCTCTGGAACAGCATCAGCCCGGCCGACAGCAATGCCGTGATGCCCAGCGTCGGCAGCGAGATTTTCAGGATGACCATCAGCGCTTCATGACTGACGGCAATGGCCTCGTCGATGCCCATTCCGATGCCTGTCCGGTTTTCCTCCCATTCGGGAGCGCTGCTGTGGAGAAGGTGGCTGGGCTGCGAGTGTAGCACGGTTGTCGTGCCGCCGGCCTGGGGTATAGTGCGGCCATGACAAGCCCCGACAGCATGACCGTTTTCGACCGTGCGCTCGTCCGCCGCCGCCGTGACCGCGCCGTCGCCGAATTCACCGACCACGCCTTCCTGTTCAAGGAGATCGCCGACCGCCTTGCCGACCGGCTGGAGGACGTGATCCGTCCCTTCCCGCTGGCGCTGGACGTCGGCTGCCACGACGGGGCGATGGGCCGGATCCTGAAAGGCCGCAAGGGGATCGAACGGCTGGTCGCCTGCGACCTGTCGCCGGAGTTCGCCCGTGCAGCCCTCGCTCCCGGCAACCCCGCCGTCGCTGCCGCCATCGCCGCCGACGAGGAGTTCCTGCCCTTCGCCCCCGGCAGCTTCGATCTGGCCGTCAGCAATCTCAGCCTGCACTGGGTCAACGACCTGCCGGGCGCCCTGGTGCAGATTAGGCAGGCGCTGAAGCCCGACGGCTTCTTCTGCGCCTCCATGCTGGGCGGCCAGACCCTGGCCGAGCTGCGCCGCTGCCTGTATGAGGCGGAGATGGAGGTGTCGGGCGGCGTCTCCCCCCGCGTGTCGCCCTTCGCCGAGATCAAGGATGCCGGCGGGTTGCTGCAACGCGCCGGCTTCGCCCTGCCGGTGGTCGACAGCGACGTGATCACCGTCACCTATTCCGACGCCTTCGCCCTGATGCGCGAACTGCGCGGCATGGGCGAGACCAATGCCGTGCTGGCGCGGCGCAAGGTCCCCGCGACCCGTGCCTTGCTGTTCGACGCGGCCCGGCGCTATGCCGAGCTTTATGCCGAGCCGGACGGGCGGATCCCGGTGACCTTCGAAGTGCTCTACTTGGCCGGCTGGTCGCCGCATGAGAGCCAGCAGCAGCCGCTGAAGCCCGGCAGCGGGCAGGTTCCGCTGGGCGACGCGCTGAAGGGCGGCGGTATCCACTGAAACAGGGCGAGGGGCTGGTTTACGCAACCAGCTTCCAGGCCATCCAACCCAGCACCCCGGCGTTCACCAGCATGATCGCCGGGGCGACGCGGGCGACCGCGGTGCGCCAGGTGCGGCCGGCGATATGGCCGGCCAGCCCGACCGCCAGCAGGCTGGGCACCGTGCCGAGCGCGAAGGCCGCCATGCCGAGTGCGCCGGTCAGCGCACTGCCGCTCGCCGCCGCCACCGCGATGGCGCCATAGAGCATCCCGCAGGGAATGAAGCCCAGCGCCACCCCCAGCCCATAGCCGCGCCAGCCCGTCGGGTTGCCGAACAGCGGCCGGGCGAGGCCGGACACCCGCTCGCTCCACCAGCGTTGTACTCCGTTGCTTCCCAGCGAAGGAGCCTTGGGCAGCCAGGACAGGACGCCGCGCGCGGCATAGCCGAGGAAGAACAGTGCCGCCAGCGCCAGCAGCGCCACCGACAGCCAGCGCAGTCCCGGCAGCGCCCCGACATGGCCGGCGACCGAGGCCGACAGCGCGCCGACCAGCGCATAGGTCGTCGCCCGGCCGGCATGATAGGGCAGCACCGCCGCCCCGGTCAGGCGTCGGAACTCCGACATTGCCGACAGCGGCACCCGCTCCAGCCGCGCCGACACCTGGGCCAGGACGAAGGGGCCGCACATGCCGGCGCAATGGGTGGTGCCGCCGACCAGTCCGGCGGTCAGCAGGGCCAGCAGCAGCCCGCCGTCGCGGTCGATGACCACGGCGCACTGGTTCAGTCCGGCATCCAGCAGCGACAGGGCGTCCAAGGCAAAGCCTCTCCGGTTCGGGAACTGGCGGCGATCTTAGGAGGAGGGGAGGGGGCCCCCCAATGACGTGGGTCAATGGTGGGCAGGCTTGCCGGGGTGTGGGGCAAAGCGACCGCGAACGATTCTGTGCCGGTCGCTTAACCCCACGCCCTTACGCCAGCAGGCGGGCGATGGGCGGGCGGCTGGGATGAAGGACGACGCCGTCGTCGGCCGGTTCGACCTTCGCGTCCGGGTAGGCGGCCAGCGCATATTGCAGGGCCTGGACGAAGCGCGGCTTGAAATGCTTCATCTGGTCATAGCCGGCACCGAACTGCGCATAGAGCGACGGCCAGGAGATCGGCTGCGGCCGGCTCAGCGAATGCAGCCGGTAGGCGAGCCAGACATAGAGATCCAGGCTCAGCGAACGGTCCTTCAACTGCCGCACCGCTTCCTCCAGCAGGGGAACCGGATGGTCGCGCAGGGCCTGGAAGAAGGTCTCGTCCAACTGGACCACGTCGTTCCACAGCGTGCCCTGGCGGTCGTCGCCGAGAGCGTCATGGAAGATCAGGCCGCGCTTGACGATGCCGCCCTTCTCGAAGACGTCGGCGTCCTCGCCGTCCCAGAAGAACTTCAAGGAGCAGGCGGAGATGCGCAGCGACTGTTCGCGGAAGCCGCGGAAAGTCTCGCCGCCGACGCTGATGCCCATCCGGGTCAGCCAGTCGCGCATGGAGCGGCCGAGTTCGACTTCGCGGCGGCCGGTGCGCACGGCCTGGGTTTGCAGATAGATCAGGATCATCCGCGCCCGCGCGCCATAGGGCACTCCGAACAGCTTCATCTTGCCGTTCACCTTCAGCCGGCCCGGTTCGACCAGCAGCGTCACCTGATGGCCGCGCTTTTCCCAGGGCATGTCGTCGGCCAGCTTCTTGTGCGGAAGGCTGGTCAGGCAGAAGCCGCTGTAGGTGATGCCGAGATGCTGGTTCTCGTCCGCCAGGATGTCGGCGGCGATGTCCACCAGCGTCCGCTCTTCGGGCCGGACCAGGGCGCGCGCCTTGTCCCGGCCATGCTCGATCACGAGTCTGTGTATGTCGCCCATAGCAGCCTCACCCGGATGTTGTGGCATCCTGGTGAGCGGCGGCCGATGGAGTCAATGTGGGGTTAGGCGACCGTGCTAGTCGACGGTTAGTTGTTAGACTTATTAGTTGAGTCGCCGCTTGTCCCCATGGGGAAACCCCGAGTCGCGCCGCTTTTCCCCACGAATCCGCCGCTTTTCCCCAAGGGGATCAGGGTGGACAAAGAGGCGCGGTCGCTTTTCCCCACGGGCTGGGAGGAGCGACTCGCGATGGTTGCGGAGGGACTCGGGGAAGACGCGGGCGGTCGCTTAACCCCACGGGTCGGGGAGGGCGCAGCCGGAAGCCGCACCCCCTCAATGGCTCATCAGCACCGGAACGGTCATGTGCTGCAACATGAAGCGGGTCATGCCGCCCAGCACCAGCTCGCGGAAGCGCGAACGGCCATAGGCGCCCATCACCAGCAGGTCGCAGCTTTCGTCGGCGGCCATGTTCAGCAGGGTGTCGCCGGGCTCCACCACGTCGGTGGCAACATGGGTGGCCTCCACGCGGCAGCCGTGGCGGGACAGATGGCGGGCGATGTCGGCGCAGGGCTCGTCGCCCAGGCCGTTCGGGCCGGGCTTCGGATTGGCGGCCATCACCACGACGCGCTTGGCGGCGGTCAGCAGGGACATGGCGTCGCCGATGGCGCGCGCCGCCTCGCGGCTGCCGTTCCAGCCGACCAGAACCCGCTCGCCGATGCTGGAGAAACGGCCGGCATAGGGCACGACAAGAAGCGGCCGGCCGCATTCGAACAGCAGGTCGGCCGGCTGGGCGACAAGCTGGTCGCGGTCGCGGTCCGGATCGGGCTGGCCGACCACGACCAGATCGGCATAGCGGCCGCGGACCGCGGCGGCGATGGTCGGATCGGCTTCCTGCGCCAGCCATTCGGATCGGTCGGTCATGCCGTGCAGGCGCATGACGTCGTCGAAGGCCGCCTGCATCCGGTCCGTCTGGTCCTTGCGGCTCTGGCGGCGGCTTTCGCGCAATTCCTGCGGGATTTCGGCTTCGATGTAGCCGGGGAACACCGTGTCGGTGAAGGCATAGAGCGCGGTCAGGTGCGCATCGCACCGCGCTGCGAGCCGTGCTGCGAGGTCGAGACGCGCTGCGGACGCAGGCGTATCGTCGACGACGACCAGGAAGTCCTTGAGAGCCATGGCGTGGTTCCTGCCCAGAATGGTGATGGTTGCCCGTCATTGGGGCTTTTCATCATGGGATTTGCGGCAAGGCGGCGCCGGGTCGGGCGACATCCTCGACGTCGTTGTCCCCACTTGTCTTGGCAGTATAAATCCGCGCCTGCCCGCCGATGTCCTTCCATTACAGGGCACAGCCATGCCTTTGCCGCGTTCCTGCACCGCACAAGACTGATTGTCCGCCGAACATTCGACTTGAGATGCAATCGCAGGCCGCAGACACCCCGATAGAAAACGAAACCCATTCCTCTATTCGCACAGTGAGAAACAGAAAAGCGGGATTGTGCGTTCGGCGATGGTGCAACCCGCGCTTGAATGAATACTATGATATGCCCATGGATATGCAGCCGTGTCTCCGATGGATCGGCTATAGAAACGTTCAAGCTCTGTTGCACTAAGGCAGCTTTGGTTTTGACGGGCGGGTGACACTTCGCGTAAGTGTTGGGTATCGATTTCCTGATGAGTACCCCACTCTATCCTCGCCATGAGTCCTGATCCCCGAATCACCGCGCTGGCCGACGCTTTATCGGGTGCCACATCCGGCGCGCCGGGGCTCGACGCCCTGCGTCAGATTCTCGACGCCATGACGGTGAAGGTGGCGTTGATGGACCCGCAGAGGCGGCACATCTATGCCAACCGCGCCTATCTGGAGATGATGGGGACAACTCTGGAGAAGGCGGTCGGCACCACCATCGGCGACCTGCTGGGGCAGGACCAACTGCGCAACACCGTCGGGGCGGCCAAGCGCGCGCTGGCGGGCGAGACGGTGCAGACGGAAGGCTGGATCACCCAGGCCGACGGGCAGCAGCGTTACGTCACGCGGCTTCATGCGCCGCACCGGGCGGAAGACGGCGCCATCGCCGGCTACTTCGTCATTCTGCAGGACATGACCGAACGCCGTCAGGTGCAGGACGACCTGTTCCGCCTCGCCTATTACGACCCGGTGACCGGGCTGGCCAACCGCCTGATGCTGCTGAAGCACATGGCGGACTACCGCAACATGGGCGAGCCCTTCACCCTCGTCATCCTGGACATCGACCGTTTCGCGGAAATCCGCAGCAGCATGGGCCAGGGCTTCGCCAACGAGGTGCTGGACGGTCTGGCCCAGCGGATGGCGGCGCAGGCCGCCGCCTTCGACCTGATCGCCCGCGTCAGCGACCATGCCTTCGCCATGCTGGCCGGCGGCGCCTGCGACCGGCCGGTGCTGGAGGGCGCCATCGAGGAGCTGGCGTCGGTGGTGCGCTCGGCCCGCTCCAGTTCGGGCGGCACGGTGTTCCTGTCCGCCAGCATCGGCGTCGCCATAGCGGCGCCGACCCACGAACGGCCCGACGACGTGCTGCGCGACGCCGAGATCGCCACCGCCCGCGCCCGTGAGCAGGGCGGCGGGCGGCAGGCCTGGTTCGACCCGGCGATGCACTCCCATGTGGTCGAGCAGGTGCGGCTGGAGCATGACCTGCGCAGCGCATTGGACAGCGGCAGCGACCTGTGGGTCGCCTATCAGCCGATCGTGGAGATGGTGACCGGCGGGCTGGCGGGGTTCGAGGCGCTGATGCGCTGGAACCACCCGGAACGCGGCAACATCCCGCCCGGCATCTTCATCCCCATCGCCGAGAGCACCGGTCTGGTCGTGTCGCTCGGCACCTGGGTGCTGCGGCAGGCCTGCTTGCAGATCGCGGAGTGGCAGGACCGCCGCGAACCGGGCTCCGCCCCGCTGTTCATGAGCGTCAACCTGTCCACGCACCAGCTGTCCGATCCCAACTTCGTCCAGGTCGTGCGCGAGGTTCTGCGCGAGACCGGGGTGGAGCCGTCCTGGATCAAGCTGGAGCTGACGGAAAGTGCCGTCATGGACAAGGCGGAACAGTCGATCCGCCTGCTGCGCGACTTGCGGGCGCTGGGCATCAAGCTGTCGATCGACGATTTCGGCACCGGCTATTCGTCGCTGTCCTATCTGCACAAGCTGCCCATCGACAGCCTGAAGGTCGACCGCTCCTTCGTTTCCGCCATGCACCAGTCGGAGGAAAACCGCGCCATCGTCCGCATCATCATGGATCTGGCGCGCCTGCTGGGCTTCGACGTCATCGCCGAGGGCATCGAGACCAGCGCCGACGCCAATCTGCTGCGGGCGCTGGCCTGCGATTACGGCCAGGGCTATCACTTCGCCCGCCCGCTGCCGTCGGCGGATGCCGGCAAGCTGGTCGGCGGGGAGTTGCCGTGGCAGATGCCGCGGTGAAGGTGGCGGTCTGACGCCACCTCCCGCCTTCTACTTCCCCCGAACGAACTTCGGCGTCCCCGCCGTGCCGGGCAGCAGGCGGATGGCGTAGGGGCTGGTGCGCATCTGCGCCACAGCCTGGGCGGGGCCGGGCACCATCTCGTGATAGCCGACGATCAGGTCGGCGCCCTTCTGCTGCACGCTGTCGATGGCGACGCCGTAGCCGGCGCTGTCGCGCGGCCCCAGGAACACCGCCACCGCCATCCGCCCGCCGGGCAAGGAGGACGGGGCCGGTTCGCCGACCCGCGCCCACAATGCCGACCATTCGCCGGAGTCGCGGGCGACGACATAGGCGCGCTCGGCAGCGCTGCTGTGGTCGCCCTGCCAGACGGTGCCGGCCTCCGCCTGCGCCGGCAGCAGATTGCCGTCGGCGCGGTCGTTGCCGCCCTGGCAGGAGGCCAGCAGAAGGGCAGGGGCGAACAGCAGCGGGATCAGATGCGGGATTGGATGTGGGATCTGGCGGGGACGGGACGGCAGCTTCATGGGACGGTCAGGCGCTCCGCGGCAGGATCGTCTCGACCAGCGACGCCCAATAGCTGGCGCCGGTGGTCAGGATCGCGTCGTTGAAGTCGTAATGCGGGTTGTGCAGACGGCAGGAGGATCCAAGATGGCCGCCATGGCCGAGCCAGATGTAGGCACCCGGCCGCTCCTTCAGCATATAGCCGAAATCCTCCGCCGCCATGGTCGGGTCCGGCGCCCAGACCACATTCTCCTCGCCAACCACCTTGGCGGCGGCAGCGGCGGCGATGCGCGCCTCCGGCTCGCTGTTGACCGTGGCGGGATAGCCGGGGCGGAAGCGCAACTCCGCCGTGGCACCCAGACCTTCGGCGATGCTGGAGACGAGGCGGCCGAACTGCTCCTGGATGCGGCTGTGGTTCTCTTCCGAGAAGGTGCGCATGGTGCCGCGCATCCGCGCGCTGTCGGGGATGACGTTGGCCGCGGTCCCGGCCTCCACCACCGTGATCGACACGACGGCACTTTCGGCCGGGTTGGTGCCGCGGCTGACCAGGCTCTGCGCTGCGGTGATGATGTGGGCCGACACCAGGACCGGATCGATGCCGCGATGGGGCATGGCGGCGTGGGCGCCGTGGCCGGTCACATGGATTTCGAACTGGTTGGCCGCGGCCATCACCGGGCCGGGATGCACGGCGATCCGGCCGGCCGGAAGCTCCGGCCAATTGTGCAGGCCATAGACCTGCTCGCAGTCGAACTGCCGGAACAGCCCGTCGTCGATCATCCGCTTCGCCCCACCCAGGCCTTCCTCGGCCGGCTGGAAGATGAAGTGGACGGTGCCGTCGAAGTTGCGGGTCTCCGCCAGATAGCGGGCGGCACCCAGCAGCATGGTGGTGTGCCCGTCATGGCCGCAGGCGTGCATCTTGCCGGCATGGCGCGAGGCATGGTCGAAGTCGTTGGCCTCAGGCATCGGCAGCGCATCCATGTCGGCGCGCAGGCCGATGGCCCGGCTGCTGCCGCTGCCAAGCCCCGTCAGCGTGCCGACCACGCCGGTTCCGCCCAGGCCGCGATGCACCGCGATGCCGAACTCCGCCAGCTTCGCGGCGACGATGTCGGAGGTCCGCTTTTCCTCGAACCCCAGTTCCGGGTGGGCGTGGATGTCGCGCCGCCACGCGGTCATGTCGTCCTGGAAGGCGGCGATGCGGTTGTTGATCGGCATGTCTCTGACGTCTGGTTGGAACGGCCGGAGGACGTTCGGGGAAAACCGGGTGAGGACGGCTGAGGGGCGAGGATCGTCCGCTCAGCCGGAAGCGGCCAGATCGGGCACCGACATTCCGCGCTGGACCGCCGGCCTTGCGGCGACGGTGTCGTGCCAGCGCTTCAGGTTGGGGAAGCGTTCCAGCAATCCGCCGCCCGCCACCGCCGCGGCGGCGATGAAGGGGAAGCAGGCGATGTCGGCGATGGAGTAGGAGGCGCCGGCCAAATGCTCCGCCGCGCCCAGCCGCTCCTCCAGCGCCGCATAGCAGCGCATCAGCTCGCCCTTGTACAGGTCGATGGCATGGGGGATGCGGTCAGGAGAGCGGGCGGCGAAGCGCTGCATGTCGATGGCGGTGGGGCCGAGGTCGCTGATGCCCAGCATGAACCAGCTCATCGCCTCGGCCCGCTCGTCCTCATCCTCGGGCAGCAGCCGGCCGGTGCGCTCGGCGAAATGCAGCAGGATGGCGCCGGAGCCGAACAGGCGCCGCACCCGGCCGCCCGGAAGCTCTTCCGCCAGCGCCGGGATTTTGGTGATCGGGCTGACCGCCAGGAAGTCCGGCCGCTTGTTCTCGCCGGCGGCCAGATCGACACGGTGGACGGTATAGGGCAGTCCCAACTCCTCCAGCAGGATGGAGGCCTTGCGTCCGTTGGGCGTGGGAAAGCTGTAGAGCGTGAGCATGCTGCGACGGTCCCTGCGCTCCGTCCGGGGGCGGATCCCCGGGAGCGATAGCGCCAGTCTGGCCGATTTGCGCGGCGAACGCCAGCGACAGCACTGCCGATCCGGGCCTTCGATCCGTCAGGGCTAGAACAGCGGGGTGCAGCCGTCCGGCTTCACGATGCGCGTGGCCGACGGCGGGTTGGCCGCCAGCTTCGCCGCCGGGCGGATCGGCCGCCGCAACAGCTCGCCCCCGCAGTTCGGGCAGCGCTCCCCCGGCAGCCGGGCACGGCAATCGGCGCAGAAGGTGCATTCAAAGGAACAGATATAGGCGTCCGTCGCCTCGGGCGGCAGGTCGCGGTCGCAGCATTCGCAGTTGGGTCGCAGGTCCAGCATGGCACGGTCTCCGGCTTGGGCGATGTGCCGGAAAGAATAATGGGCTTTCTCTGTCTGCGTGAGTGGCGTAGTTGCCGACGGGCATCAATATCCTGCCAAAGCGATGCACCTTTGCCAGGAGAGAGGCTACATCGCCTCCGCCCGGCGGCCGAACAGGGCGCGCAGCTTGCGGCCGATGGCGCCGCCCAGCATGCCGTGGCCACCCCCCGCCTTTGGGAACCAGCCAGGGTCGTCGGTCTGGAAGCGGCGGACAACGTGCACGAAGGCATCGACGACGTCGGGGTCGAAGTCGCGGCCCGACCGTTCGACGATCCAGGCCATCGCATCCTCCACCGCCCAGGCGCTGCGGTACTGGCGGCTGGTGATCAGCGCGTCGAACACGTCGGCCACCGCCATGATGCGGGCGCCGATGGGGATGGCGCTGCCGCGCAGACCCTCCTGATAGCCCGATCCGTCGTAGCGTTCGTGATGGTAGCGCGCGATCTCCGCCGCGATGGACAGCAGCGACCGGCCACGCAGCGGCACCGCCGCCTCGGCCAGGATGCGGTGGCCGATCTCGGTGTGGCGCTGGATCATCTGCATGTCGATGCCGGTCAGCTCGCCCGGCATGCCCAGCGTCTCGTCCGACACGCTCAGCATGCCGACATCGTGCAGCAGGGCCGCCAGCCCGACCTTCTCGACGAAGTCGGCATCAAGCTCGTCCCGGAACTTCTCGCGTTGGTGCAACTCGCGGGCGATGGAGCCCACCAGCTTCTCGATGCGCTGGAGATGGCCGGTGGCGGCGTTGTCCTTGTATTCTGCCAGCGCGCCCATCGCCAGGACGGTGGCCTTCTGCGAGGTGTTCAGTTCCTCGATCAGCAGGGCGTTTTCGAAGGCGATGGAACATTTGTTGCGGAACAGCTCCATCAGCTGCCATTCGCGGGCGGTGCCGTCGTTGCGGCCCTCGACATAGATCATGCCGGTGATGCCGCCGTTGGCGCGCAGGCGCAGCGCACAGAAATCCGGCTCGATGATCGTCTCGCTGCTGGGCGACAGCCGCTCCAGCGCCGCCTCCACCCGCGGCTCGCCAAGCTCCGCGACCTCCACGTCCTTCCACTTGGCGAAGCGGCCGGTGGAGGCGCGCACGCGGATCTTGCGGTCGCGCGGCAGAGTGTCGCCCTGGATGCAGAGAAGCGCATGGTGGCCGATGCCGAGCAGTCCGACGACGCGCGGCAGGATGTTGGGAAACAGCACGTCGGGCGTGCGCATCTCCAAGAGGCCGGTGGTGGCCACCAGCATGCGGGCCAGCCCCTTGCGCCCCGCCGCCAGCGTCTGGAGGCTGGCGAAGGTGCGCAGCTGGCCAGCAACGGCGGTGCGCAGGGCGCGCGGCGTCAGCTCCGCCTTGACCCGCCAGTCGCCGACGTCGTTGGCGGCGATGGCCTCATCCTCGCTTCCCGTATCCCCGTTCCCGGCTTCGTCCTCCCGTTCATCGGTGCAGACCAGGATGCGGGTGCGCTGGTTGCCCAGTTCGCGCCGCAGATAGGCCACCAGCTCCAACCCCGCCTTCGGGCCTTCAAGCGCGGTTTCCAGCAGGATCAGGGCGGTGTCGGGATGCCGCTGCAAGGCGTCGCGCGCCTCGGCGGCGGAGGTGGCGCCGGTCAGCTCGACCCCGGCGCCGTCGATCGACAGCCCGTCCAGCGCCGACCGTGCCTTGGCCAGCAGCGACGGATCGGAATCGACGACCAGAACCTTGAAAGGTGGTTTGGCGACCGGATCGGCCATCTCTGGCCGTGCATCGTCGTGGAGCATGGCATTCCCAGCGGTTGCGCGTCTGCGGTGCGCGTCCGGCAAAGTAATCCCATTGCACGATTCATTCAACCGGCGACAAGTGCTGCCAACAGCTCCGAAGCCAGCAGGCCGGGATTGACCGGCTTGGAGATGACACGCGACACGCCCAGCTTGGCGAAGGCGGCGGATGTCAGTTCGGCCGGCACCTTGTCGTCGATGGCCGACAGGATGACGACCGGCATCTCCGGACGCAGCGTCCGCGCGGCCTTGATGACCTCGAACCCGTCATGGTCCGGCATGATGATGTCGGTGAGGACGAGGTCGAACTGTTGGACGTAAAGGATGCCGATGGCTTCCGGGGCGCTGGAGCACAGGGTCAGGTCATGGCCTTCGCGGGTCAGGATCGCGCGGATCAGGTTGCGCGTGACCGGATCGTCGTCCACCACCAGCAGCTTGGCCATGCCAGTCCCCGTCGCATTCATGCCGGGCGCAGGTATAGCGTGAACCCATGGTTACGCCAGCGGCAAGTTTATGACCCTCCATTGTGCTTATGCGTGTCAAAATGTCACGCGGCGAGCAGGGCGGCCTGTGAGAAACGACCCTGCACCGGCCCGGCGGTCTTGGAATGGTCAGTCCGTTTGGGGTAGTGTCCGCCCGCACCCCACGGACCAACAACGAGCAGACGCAAGACCGATGTTGCTTCCCAACGCCGTCCGCCGATTTGCCGGGGCCGTCTTTGCCGGTTCTGTCGTCTCTTCCATCCTCGCCGCCGGCTTTCTGGCCGCCGGCATGACCGCCGCGCCGGCCGCCGCGGCCGACCCGCGCCACCTCGGCACCTTCAAGGACTGGAACGCGTTCCTGTTCGAGGAGAAGGGCCAGAAGGTGTGCTACATCTCCAGCCAGCCCAAGAAGTCGGAGCCGAAGGCGAAGCGCGGCGACATCTACACGCTGGTCACCCACCGCCCGGCGGAAAAGGCCCTTGACGTCGTCAGCGTCATCGTCGGCTATCCGTTCAAGAAGGGCAGCGAGGCCGAGGTCAGCATCGACGGCAAGGACTTCAAGCTGTTCACCGACGGCGAGACCGCCTGGGCTCGCGATGCCGATGCCGACCGCACCGTGACCGCGGCGCTGCGCAACGGCAAGCAGATGGTGGTGAAGGGCGTGTCCGGCCGTGGCACCAAGACGACCGACACCTACAGCTTGGCCGGCGTCGGGCAGGCCTATGACGCCATCAACGAGGCCTGCGGCGTGAAGCGCTGATCGCCGCAGCGGATTACTTGGTCTTTTTGCCTTCGAGTCTTTTGACTCCGCGCGCTCATGGCCCTATGTAATGGGGCCATGAGCGCCTCCAATCATGCTTCCGCCTTCGTTCTGCCGGCGACCGATGCCGACGGACGCAAGAACCTTGTCGGCCTGTCCCGCGAAGAGCTGGAAGCCGAGATGCTGTCGATCGGCCTGGAAAAGTTCCGGGCACGCCAGCTCTGGCACTGGCTCTACCACCGCGGCTCCACCGATTTCACCGAAATGACCACGCTGGCCAAGCCGGTGCGGGAAAAGCTGGCCGACGCCTACATCGTGGCGCGGCCGACGGTGGTGACGGATCTGAAGTCGGCGGACGGCACCCGCAAGTGGCTGCTGCGCATGCCCGACGGGCAGGAGGTGGAGAGCGTCCACATCCCCGAGGAGGATCGCGGCACGCTCTGCGTCTCCTCCCAGGTCGGCTGCACGCTGACATGCCGCTTCTGCCACACCGGCACGCAGCGTCTGGTGCGCAATCTGGACGCGGCGGAGATCGTGGCGCAGGTGATGCTGGCGCGCGACATGCTGGGCGAATGGCCGGCGCCGCCCGACGGGCGCATGCTGTCCAACATCGTCATGATGGGCATGGGCGAACCGCTGTTCAATTACGACAACGTCGCCAAGGCGTTGAAGATCGTGATGGACGGCGACGGCATCTCGATCTCCAAGCGGCGCATCACCCTGTCGACCTCCGGCGTCGTGCCGATGATGGAGCGCTGCGGCCAGGAGCTGAACGTGAACCTCGCGGTCAGCCTGCACGCGGTGACCGACGAGCTGCGCGACATCATCATGCCCATCAACCGCAAATACCCGCTGCGCGAGCTGATGGACGCCTGCCGGAACTATCCGGGCCTGTCGAACGCCCGCCGCATCACCTTCGAATATGTGATGCTGAAGGGGATCAACGACACGCCGGCCGATGCGCGGGCACTGGTCAAGCTGCTGGAAGGCGTTCCGGCCAAGATCAACCTGATCCCCTTCAACGAATGGCCGGGCGCTCCCTATGAGCGGTCGACCGCAAAGGCGATCCAGGTCTTCGGCGACATCGTCAACAACGCCGGCTATGCCAGCCCGGTCCGCACCCCGCGCGGCGAGGACATTATGGCCGCCTGTGGCCAGCTGAAGAGCGCCAGCCTGCGCTTGACCGCCGCCGAACGCGCCGCCATCGCCAACGTCATCGCGGAGAAGGACGCGGCGCTGGTCTCGTAAGGGACAGCCGACGATACTTTCGATGACGAGGGGCTTTAGGCCGGGCGTGTTGAAATCCAGCCGCCGGGCATCCATGTTCCCTGTATGTTCGAGGGCTTCGCCGATGCCGTCCGCCTCCCCCCGGAATTGCGGACGGCTCCGCGCTGTGACAGGGTGTCGCCACGTCCGCCAACCAGATCCGGTTCCAGCATCGGCATGCCCGCCCCCATCGAGGACATCATCGCCAAGGCGATCAAGGATGCCGACAAGTCCTTCTTCAACGAGGATTATGCCAAGCAGGCGAAGGCGGTGACCGCCGCCCTGAAGAAGGCGGGGTACGAGGTGGCGCCGGTGAAGCCGCCGCCGGGGCTGGTCGAATGGGCGAAGGACAACATTCCGTTCGGTCGTCTGCGTCCGGCGGAACTGATTACGCAGATGTACTCGATGATGGTCGAGAACGTGCGGCGCTTCGACAAGTAGCGCCAGCGCAAGCGCGGCGGTCCCGGACTGTCCTCATTGGCTGGTATTACCACAGGACCGGAAGGCCGTTTCTTTTCAGCCACTTCCCGCGCTGCGCCAAAATCGTCACACCAGCACTTTCGGCCACCCCCCGCCGTTGACTCGGATGCTGCGTGAGCGTAATTCATTGCGCCAACCAATAGGACGGGACAGCCGTCTCAAAAGGGCACGCACCACCCAGCCGCCGCGGCAATCGTCATGTTGCGCCGCGTCCGGCCGCGAACAGAGGACGACGCAATGGCAAACGGCAGCGGTCGGCCGCTCTCCCCGCACCTTCAAGTCTACAAACTCCCGTTGACCGCAGTCATGTCCATCACGCACCGCATCACGGGCGTCGGGCTGGCTGTGGGCACGCTCCTGCTGGTCTGGTGGCTGGTTGCCGCCGCTGCCGGTCCGGAAGCGTTTGCGCGCGCGCAGGGCTTCATCGGCTCCTTCTTCGGCCTGCTGCTGATGTTCGGCTGGTCGGCGGCGCTCTACTACCACCTGTGCAACGGCATCCGCCACCTGGTCTGGGACGCCGGCAAGTCGTTCGAGCTGACCGACGCCGACCGCAACAACAAGGTCGTCCTCGGCGCGACGGCAGTGCTGACCGTGCTGACCTGGATCGTCGGCCTGGCCGTGTGGTGAGGAGATAAGACATGGCGTCCAATAGCAAGACCCTCCGCTCGCCGTTGCAGGTCGCACGCGGTCTGGGTTCCGCCAAGCATGGCACCGAACATTGGTGGTCGCAGCGTCTGACCGCGATCGCCCTGGTCCCGCTGACCGTCTGGTTCGTTTTCGGCGTCATCCGTCATCTGGGTGCCGATCACGCCGCCTTCATTGCCTGGATGAAGTCGCCCTTTTCGGCCGTGATGATGATCCTCACCGCCGTGGTCACCTTCCACCACGCCCAGTCCGGGCTCCAGGTGGTCATCGAGGACTACGTGCATGCCGAATGGCAGAAGATGGCGCTGATCATCGGCGTCAAGTTCCTGTCCTTCGCCCTGGCGGCCGCCTGCGTGCTGGCCGTCGTGAAGATCTTCATCGGAGCCTGACGACCATGGCGACCGCCTACAACATCATCGACCACACCTATGACGTCGTCGTCGTCGGCGCCGGCGGCGCCGGTCTGCGCGCCACCTTCGGCATGGCCGAAAAGGGCCTGAAGACCGCCTGCATCACCAAGGTGTTCCCGACCCGCTCCCATACCGTGGCGGCGCAGGGCGGCATCTCGGCCGCGCTCGGCAACATGGGCGAGGACGACTGGCGCTACCACATGTACGACACCGTGAAGGGGTCGGACTGGCTGGGCGACCAGGACGCCATCGAGTACATGTGCCGCGAGGCCATCCCGGCGATCATCGAGCTGGAGCACTACGGCGTGCCCTTCTCGCGCACGCCGGAAGGCAAGATCTACCAGCGCGCCTTCGGCGGCATGACCGCGCAGTACGGCAAGACCCAGGCCTATCGCACCTGCGCCGCCGCCGACCGCACCGGCCACGCCATCCTGCACACCCTCTACCAGCAGTCGCTGAAGCATGAGGCGGAGTTCTTCGTCGAATACTTCGCGCTCGACCTCATCATGGAGGACGGCGTCTGCAAGGGCGTGCTGGCCTGGAACCTGGACGACGGCACGCTGCACCGCTTCCGCGGCCAGCTGGTGGTGCTGGCGACCGGCGGCTACGGCCGCGCCTACTTCTCGGCGACGTCGGCCCACACCTGCACCGGCGACGGCGGCGGCATGGTCCTGCGCGCCGGCCTGCCTCTGCAGGACATGGAGTTCGTGCAGTTCCACCCGACCGGCATCTACGGCTCCGGCTGCCTCATCACCGAGGGCGTGCGCGGCGAGGGCGGATACCTGACCAACTCCAACGGCGAGCGCTTCATGGAGCGCTATGCCCCGTCGGCCAAGGATCTGGCGTCGCGCGACGTCGTGTCCCGCTCGATGACCATCGAGATCCGCGAAGGCCGCGGCGTGGGTGAGCACAAGGACCACATCCACCTGCACCTCGAGCATCTGCCGCCGGAAATCATTCACCAGCGCCTGCCCGGCATCGCCGAGACGGCCAAGATCTTCGCCGGCGTGGACGTCACGAAGGAGCCGATCCCGGTTCTGCCGACCGTCCACTACAACATGGGCGGCATCCCGACCAACGTTCACTGCGAGGTGCTGTCGCCGACCGCTTCGAACCCGGATCAGGTGGTGCCGGGCCTGATGGCGATTGGCGAGGCGGCCTGCGTGTCGGTCCATGGCGCGAACCGCCTGGGCTCCAACTCGCTGCTCGATCTGGTGGTGTTCGGCCGTGCGGCCGCCATCCGCGCCGCCGAGATCGTCCAGCCGGGCAAGGCCCCGTCGGTCAAGCCGGACGCTTGCGACAAGGCGCTGGAGCGGTTCGACCGCATCCGCAACGCCAAGGGCTCGATCAAGTCGGCCGACCTGCGGCTGGACATGCAGCGGACGATGCAGAACAACTGCGCCGTCTTCCGCACCGGCGAGGTCCTGGACGAAGGCGTCAAGAAGATCGACGCGGTCTATGCCAAGAAGGGCGAGATCGCCATCTCCGACCGCTCGCTGGTCTGGAACTCCGATCTGGTCGAAGCGCTGGAGCTGGACAATTTGCTGGGTCAGGCGGTCGCCACCCTGCATTCCGCCCAGAACCGTCCGGAGAGCCGCGGCGCCCATGCCCGTGAGGACTATCCGAACCGCGACGATGAAGGCTGGATGAAGCACACCGTCATCTGGGTCGCGGACAATGGCGAGACGAAGATCGATTACCGCCCGGTCCATATGTACACGCTGACCGATGAGGTCGAGGTCTTCCCGCCCAAGGCCCGTGTGTACTAAGGCCCGCCGGATAAAGGAAATCAGCCATGGTTGAATTCAACCTGCCAGCCAACTCCAAGGTCGGCGTCGGCAAGACCGTGAACGTCGCGAGCGGCGCCAAGCGGGCCAAGACCTTCAAGATCTACCGCTGGAACCCGGACGACGGACAGAACCCGCGCGTCGACTCCTATGTGGTCGACCTCGACAAGTTCGGGCCGATGATCCTCGACGCGATCATCTATATCAAGAATCAGGTCGACAGCACGCTGACCTTCCGGCGCTCCTGCCGCGAGGGCATCTGCGGGTCGTGCGCGATGAACATCGACGGCACGAACACGCTGGCCTGCCTGAAGGCCATCGAGGACGTGCCGGGCGACGTCAAGATCTACCCGCTGCCGCACATGCCGGTGGTGAAGGATCTGGTCCCCGACCTGAAGCACATCTATGCCCAGCTCGCCTCGATCAAGCCGTGGCTGCAATCGCAGTCGCCGGCCCCGAGCCGCGAGCGGCTGCAGTCGCCGGAGGACCGCGCCAAGCTGGACGGCCTCTACGAATGCATCCTGTGCTTCTGCTGTTCGACCTCGTGCCCCAGCTACTGGTGGAACGGCGACCGTTACCTCGGCCCGTCGATCCTGCTCCAGGCCTATCGCTGGATCGCCGACAGCCGCGACGAGATGACGGGCGAGCGCCTCGACAACCTCGAGGACCCGTTCCGCCTCTATCGCTGCCACACCATCATGAATTGCACCAAGGCGTGCCCGAAGGGTCTGAACCCCGCCAAGGCCATCGCCGAGATCAAGAAGCTGATGGTTGCGCGCCGCTGATCGCGGACAAACGTTCGCGACACGGAAAAGGCGCCCCTTCGGGGGCGCCTTTTTTCATTTTGGGGCTTCTCAGACGAAGTCCGGGTCGGTCGGGCGCGATGGCGGCAGGTCGTTGCCGGGAGCCGGGCTGTCGGTGGTGCCGGGGCCGCCGGGGTTGGGCAGGTCGGGGTTGTCGGTGCCCGGCAGATCGACGCCGGGAATATCCTCGTGCGGGCCGGGGAAAGGGCCAGAGGAGAAGGTCTGCGGGGCGGCGCTGAGGCCGGGATCGGCGATCGGCATGAGGCGGTTTCCCTCTGTCGGTGGATTGCGGTTGCTCGCTCTTCCCTATCAACGGCCGAAGCCGCAATCCGCTCCATCGCACGGGACGATTGCGTGCGCACCGGTTGACCGATGGCGGCGAGGGGGTATGCTCTTCGGGAGATCACCAACGACCACGAACCACGAATGGGCGGTGCCGGCCGGCGTCGCCCCGCGTAGGGACACATTTTCTTTCTAGGGAAGGACCGAAATCATGGGCGGCATGGCAGGCCAGGCGTGGAGCTGGATCCAGGGCGAGTGGGTGGAGGGCAATCCGCCCATCGTCGGACCGCTGTCCCACACGCTGTGGCTCTCTTCGACGGTCTTCGACGGCGCGCGTGCCTTCCAGGGCGTGGCCCCCGACCTCGACCTGCACTGCGCCCGCGCCATCCGGTCCGCCCAGGTGATGGGGCTGGAGCCGATGGTCACCGCCGGTGAGATCGAAGAGCTGTGCTGGGACGGCATCCGCCGTTTTCCCAAGGAAGCCGAGTTGTACATCCGCCCGATGTTTTACGCCGACGACGGCTTCGTCGCCCCGGCGCCGGAGAGCACGCGCTTCGTCCTGTCGATCTACGAGGACCCGCTGCCGCAGCCGACGGGCTTCGCCGCCTGCATCTCCACCCGCCGCCGGCCGATCCCGACCATGGCCCCGACCGAGGCCAAGGCTGCCTGTCTTTATCCGAACGCCGGGCTGGCGCTGACCGAGGCGCGCAAGCGTGGCTTCCAGAACGCCATCATGCTGGACGCCATCGGCAATGTGGCCGAGTTTGCCACGTCCAACCTCTTCATCGCCAAGGACGGGGTGGTGCGCACGCCGGTGCCGAACGGCTGCTTCCTGAACGGCATCACCCGCCAGCGCATCATCGCCCTGCTGCGCAATGATGGCGTGACGGTGGAGGAATGCACCCTGACCCCGCAGGACGTGTTGGAAGCCGACGAGGTCTTTTCCACCGGCAACCACGCCAAATGCGTGCCGGTGATCAAGGTGGAGGACCGCAGCCTTGCGGCGGGACCGCTGTTCCAGCGGGCGCGGGCGCTTTACTGGGAATACGCGTTCCGCTGATCGAGCAACGCCACCGCCGCCCGGCGGTGATGGGCCAGCGTGGCGGCCAGCCGGGCCAGCCACGCGTCGGTCCGGCAGGTCGCGGCGGTCAACGCGCCGCGGCGCCGGGCCGTGGCGAGGCGTGCTTCCGCCGCGAGCGTGCTGTGCAGACGGAGCGTTGCCGCGCGTTTGAGGGCGTTGGCGCGGCTTGGGCCGCCGAGCAGGGCGGAGCGAAGCTCCTGCTTCGGCGGCTTGGCGTCATGGGTGCGGTGAAGGCTGTCCAGGCGGGCGGCACGGTCCATGGAATGGACGATAGCGCCTGTCGGGATATGCGGTAAAGGCAAATTTTCCTAGGATCGCGCGCCGGGTGGGGAGGTGTTTGACCTCCTCACTGGCTCGCCCAGATGATCCGCGCCATCCAGGCGACGTCCGACAGCGGGATGCTGCGGTCGGGGTGGGCCCGGTTGATCGACAGCAGTTCGATCTTGGTCGCCGTCTCGCGCATCAACTGCTTGGCCATCACCTCGCCGCCCTTGGTGCGGACGACGACGCGGTCGTTGCGGCGGATCTGCGCGGCAGGCGAGACGATGATGGTGTCGCCGTCGCGATAGACCGGTTCCATGCTGTCGCCGGAAATCTCCAGCGCATAGGCATGCGGGTCGCCCAGGCTCGGAAACAGCAGTTCGTCCCAGCCGCTGCCGGCCGGGAAGCCGGCATCGTCGAAATAGCCGGCCGACCCGGCCTGGGCATAGCCGATCACCGGAACCCGTTGCAGCGGGGTGGTACCGGCGCCGTCGCCGACCAGCGACACGAACTCCGACAGGGAGGCGCCGGTGGCGTCCAGCACCTTGGAGATGCTTTCCGTCGACGGCCAGCGCAGCTTGCCGTCGTTGGTGGTGCGCTTGCTCTTGTTGAAGGTGGTCGGGTCCAGTCCGGCGCGCCGTGCCAGCCCGGAGGCGGAGAGCCCGTGCTGTGCCGCGAGGCGGTCGATGGCCCGCCAGATGTCCGTATGTTTCAGCATGGGACGATAATCTCATAAAGCGGCGACAGCGTCCCTAGGAACTTTTTCATAAAACCATTGACCGCGGGCAGTGGCGGGAACATAACGCAAACAGAAGGCGCGGCCGCGAAGCAGGTCCGGTGTCTCTCTTCCCAAAAAATCCGAAGCCGCAAGGAGACCAGCATGCTGCGTCCGGCCGCCACCGCTTTGCCTGCAACCAGCCTTTCCCGGACCGTTCCGCTGAAGCCGGAGCCCTACAGCGTCGAGGGCCAACCCTTTGCCGATGCGGAGGAGGCGTGGTTCTGGGCGGTGCAGGCGCATGAGGCCAAGGCAGCCGGGGCGCGGGTTGTCGCCGGCTGTGGGCAGGTCGCGCGGCCCTGCGAGCCGCAGGACCTTCTTCAGGTGGTCGACCGCCTGTACCGGGCGCGCAAGCTGATGCGCGACCACCTGCATGTGCTGGTCCATTACGGCCGCCGCCAGAGCGCGCCGGAACCGGACCGCTTCCGCGAACAGCGGGCCCATTCGCTGTGGCAGGAGGCGTTCACCGTGATCGCCCCGGCGCTGCGCAACAAAGGCATCGCGCGATGAGCGCCGCCCCCTGGACCGCCGCCTGGATCGTCTATCGCGGCGAAGCGCCCTTGTGGTGGCTGCGGTTGCTGAAGCCGGGCTTCCGCCACTGCCTGGCCCTGCTGACCGACGGTCGGCGCTGGGTGGCGGTCGATCCGCTGGCCGGTTTCACCGACATCGCGGTGCTGGACCTGCCCGCCGACTTCGACCTGCCGGGCTGGTACCGCGCCCAGGGGCTGACGGTCGACGCCGCCCCGCTGCGCCGCCCAGCCGGCCCCGCCCCCTGGGGGCCCTTCACCTGCGTCGAGGCGGTCAAGCGCCTGATCGGCTTGCGCGCCCGCCGGGTGCTGACCCCCTGGCAACTGCACCGCCACCTGACTGGAGGAGACCGCGCATGCCCGCATCCGCAGCCGTGAAACCGTCCGCCCGGCGGAAGGGTGACCTGTCGGAACCGGAAGCCCTGCTTGACCGCTACCGCGTCGCCCGCGAACGGCGCAGCGTGTGGGAAAGCCATTGGCAGGAGTGTTACGACCATGCGCTGCCCAACGGCCGGCCCTTCCGCGGCGGCGGCACGCCGGGCGAACGCCGGGTCGACCGGCTGTTCGACGGCACCGCCCCCGACGCGGTCGAGCAGTTGGCCGCCAGCCTGCTGTCGGAACTGACGCCGCCCTGGTCGCGCTGGTTCGGCTTCCAGCCCGGTCCCACCCTGACCGGGGCGGAGCGCGACCGGGTCGCTCCGCTGCTCGACCGTGCCGCCGGCATCGTCCAGGCCCATTTCGACCGCTCCAACTTCGCGGTGGAGATCCATCAGTCCTTCCTCGACCTCGTCGCCGTCGGCACCGCCAGCCTTTTGATGGAGGAGGCCGCCCCCGGCGCCCCGTCCAGCCTGCGCTTCACCGCCGTCCCGCTGGCCGAGGCGGTTCTGGAGGAGGGGCCGGACGGCCGGTTGGACGCCACGTTCCGCCGTAGCGAGGCGACGCTGGCCCAGATCCTCCAGCGCTTCCCCGGTGCGGACCTGCCAGATGAGGTGCGGAAGCAGGCGGCGGGGGAGCCCGACAGCCGCTTCCCGCTGGTCGAGGCGGTGCTGCCCGACGGGACTGCCTATCGCTGGGGCGTGGTGCTGGACAGCGGGCTCGCCGAACCGTCCTGGCTGGCGCAGGGGCGCTTCGCCCAGTCCCCCTTCGTCAATTTCCGCTGGCTCAAGGCACCGGGCGAGACCTATGGCCGCTCTCCGGTGATGAAGGCGCTGCCCGACATCAAGACCGCCAACAAGGTGGTGGAACTGGTGTTGAAGAACGCCTCCATCGCCGTCACCGGCATCTGGCAGGCTGACGATGACGGGGTGCTGAACCCCACCACCATCCGGCTGGTGCCCGGCACCATCATCCCCAAGGCGGTCGGGTCAGCCGGCCTGACGCCGCTGGCCAACCCCGGCCGGTTCGACGTGTCGCAGCTGGTGCTGGACGATCTGCGCGGCCGCATCCGCCATGCGCTGCTGGTCGACCGGCTGGGGCCGGTGGAGTCGGCGCGGATGACCGCGACCGAGGTGCTGGAACGCTCGGTCGAGATGGCGCGGCTGCTGGGCGCCACCTATGGCCGCCTGCAGGCCGAGCTGATGACGCCGCTGGTGCTGCGGGCAGTGTCGATCCTGCGCCGGCGCGGCGAGATCCCGGACATCACCGTGGACGGCCGGTTGGTGGAGTTGCAGCACCGTTCCCCGCTCGCCCAGGCGCAGGCGCAGCGCGACGTCCAGGCGACGCTGCGCTGGCTGGACAGCGTCAAGGCGCTGGGGCCGGAGGCGGAGGCCACTGTGGATGCGGCGGCGACCGCGCATTGGCTGGGCGAGGCCTTCGGCGTGCCGGCCAAGCTGATGCGGGCGCAGGTTGCCGGCGCCGGGCTGGACGCCGGAGCGGGTGCCGGTGGCTCCAATGGCTGACCGCCCAATGGCTGACCGCCCGACGATCGAGCAGGCCGGCTGGGACTGGCTGGAGGCGACGCTTCCTGCCGATCCGCAAATCGGTGCGGCAGCGGATGCCGACCCGGCGCCCAGCTTCGCCCGCTGCTTCGCCGGACGTGACGGGGAGCGTGTGCTGGCGGTGCTGCGGGCAATGACGCTCGACCGCGCACTGGGGCCCGACGCGTCGGAAGCGGCGCTCCGTCACCTCGAAGGGCAGCGCCAGCTGGTCGCCACCATCCTCGCGCTGGCCGCGCGGGGACGGGCCGGCTGATCGGCGGTTCTGCCGCCCTTTTTTCCCCTTCCTTGCAGGAGTTGATGATGGCCGACACTCTGCTGACCGAATCCACCGCTGCCGCCGATATGGTGCCGCCGCTGCCGGTTCCGGAGAAATTCCGCGACCCCAAGACCGGCGCCCTTCGGGTCGAAGCCCTGCTGAAATCCTATCTGGAGCTGGAGCGCCGCCTGTCGTCGCAGGGCCAGTCCCGGCAGGCACCACCGGACACCGCGTCCGACTCGCCTCCCCAGGCCGCTTCCCTCGATCCGGCCAGCTTCGATTTGGCCACGCTCGACCCGGCACAGCGCCGCCGGCTGCTGGGAGCGCCGGAGACGCCGGACGGTTACAGCATCGCCTGCGACCATGGCTTGTTCCAGTCCGACCCGGAAATTAACGGACGCCTGCACGAAGCCGGCTACACCGCGGATCAGGCCCAGCTTCTCTATGATCTCGCCGCCGAGCGGATGGTGCCGCTGATCCAGACCATGGCCGCCGAATTCCAGGCGGAGCGCGAGGTCGAGCGGCTGGTCGCCCGGTTCGGCGGAGAGGAGCGCTGGCGCGAGGTGTCGCGGCAGCTCCTGGCCTGGGCCGGCAAGACCCTGCCGCCGGCTGCGGTGGAAGGGCTGGCGACCACCTACGAAGGTGTCATGGCGCTCTATGCGATGATGACCGGCAGCGAGCCGGCGGCGCTCTCGATGGCCGGCAACCGCGCGGGCGGCGGCGAGGGCGAGGCGGAATTGCGCACCCTGATGCGCGACCCGCGCTATTGGCGGGAGCGCGATCCGGCGGTGATCGCCCGCGTCACCGAAGGCTTCCAGCGCCTTTATCCCGGCCAGGGGTGAGGTGAAGCGGTACCGGCCGTTCTCCCCCGCCGCTCGCTGTCCGGCGGGGGAGTGGCAGGGGGGACCGGAAGGCGGAGCAGAGACAAAGCGTCGCAGCATGCAACCTTCGTATGGGTTGGACAGACGTATCTTGCGCGTGCGAAGAAAAATTGCGTTGCACGACTGAAATGAAGTCGTCACCTTCCCTTTCACATCACCAACCGTCCGTTTATCGAACGGACCAGAGAGCGACGCCAAGCCCGATGACGCTGCGCCGCAAGATCCGCTGGCTGACCTGGATCGGCCTGATCGGCTGCCTGATGGCGGCGATCCCCGCGCTCTACCTGCTGCGGCAGGGCATGATCGCCGAGCGGGGCCAGCTTGCCGCCGCCCTGGTGGAGTCCGCCGGGCTGCTTCTGCGGGATCTGGAACAGTCTGCGGCATCCGGTGCGATCTCCGGCGACGAGGCGCGCGACCGGGCGCGGACGGCCCTGCTGGCCCTGTCGGCCAAACCCTTTCATGTCAAAATTTTCACGGACGGCATCGTCCCGTCGGGCTGGCCGGCCATCGACCGTGCGGTCACGGCGGAGGGGCGCTTCGAAGCCTGGGGTTGGGCCATAGCCGCCGCCGGCGACATCGGCGACCTCGACCGCGATTTCCTGATCGAGGCGTCGGGCTTCCTGCTGTTCCTGGCGGCGTTGCTGGTGTTGAGCTGGCCGGGATCGCTGTTTCTGTCGCAGCATGTGGTCGGGCCGCTGGAGGCGCTCTCGGACCGCATGCGCCTGCTGACGGAAGGACGGACCGACATCGACATTCCCGGCCGCGACCGCCGCGATGAATTCGGTGCGATGGCCCGCGCCATGGAGTTCTTCCGCCGCGCCGCCATCGCCCTGATCGAGCGGGACGAGCGGCTGGCCGGCATCATGAACAATGTCGGCGAGGCGATCCTGCTGGTCGACGCCCGCGGCCGCATCGAGGAACACAACCCCGCCGCCGTCGCCCTGTTCGGCGTGCCTGCCGGGGAACTTCGCGGCCGTCCGCTGTCCGGGCTGTTCGCCGCCTCCGACCGGGTGCGGATCGATGCGCTGCTGGCCGGCATGGCCACCGACACCGGTGTACCCGAGCCGGTGCGGGAGGAGGCGTTGGCGATCGAGCGCGCCGAAAGCGGCGAGCGGATCGACGCCTCGCTCAGCGTCTCGCCGCTGGTGGTGCAGGGGCGGCGCGGCTTCGTCTGCGCACTGGCCGACGTAACCGAGCGGGTGCGCCATGAACGCGAACTGATGCGGTTGGCCACCCGCGACCGGCTGACCGGCCTGCCCAACCGCGCGATGATCGAATCGCTGCTGGAAGCGGCGGTGGAGCGCAGCCGCCGGTACCGGCGTCCCTTCGCCGTGCTGTGCCTGGACCTGTCCCGCTTCAAGCTGATCACCGACACGCTGGGCCATCAGGCCGGCGACGCGCTGTTGCAGGAGGTTGCGCACCGGATCGTCGCCTCGGTGCGTGCCGCCGATCTGGTCGGCCGCATCGGCACCGACGATTTCGCCGTGCTGCTCGAGGAAATCCGCGATGCCGACGAGGCGGCGACAATCGCCGGGCGCATCCTCGACGCCTTCGACGCGCCGGTCACCCTGCCGGGTTGCGAGCATTACGTCCGGCCGGCAATCGGCATCGCCGTCTACCCGACGGATCTTGCCGGGGACCATGGGGACGGCGACGACCCGCAGGTGCTTCTGCGCGCGGCCGAAACGGCTCTCTACGCCGCCAAGCGGATGGGGGGACGCCGCCATGCCTTCTTCCGTCCGGAACTGGCCGAACAGGCGCGGCGTCAGTTGGCGCTGGACGGCGATCTGCGGGCGGCGCTGGCGCTGAAGCAGTTCCGCCTGCATTACCAGCCCAAGGTGTCGCTGATCGATTACTCGCTGGAAGGGTTCGAGGCGCTGCTGCGTTGGGAGAAGCCGGGGCAGGGGCAAACTCAGGGAACCATGATCCCGCCCGGCGAGTTCATCCCGGTGGCCGAGGAGACCGGCTTCATCGTCCCGCTCGGCGACTGGGTGCTCGACGAGGCCTGCCGCCAGATGCGCGAATGGCTGGATGCCGGGATGGAGCCGGTGCCGGTCGCCGTCAACATCTCGCCCAAGCATCTGCGCAATCGCAGCGCCGAGGATTTCCGCCGCATCATCGACCGCCACGGCCTGCCTCCCGGCCTGATCGAGCTGGAAATCACCGAAGGCGCGGTGATGCAGGATCTCGACCATGCGCTGGCGGTGCTGGCGGCGTTGAAGGCAATGGGGATCCGGGTTGCGGTGGACGATTTCGGCACCGGCCATTCGTCCTTGAGCTACCTGAAGCGGCTGCCGATCACCACGCTGAAGATCGACCGCTCCTTCATCAACGGCGTGCCGAACGAGCGCGAGGACGCCGGCATCGTCTCCACCATCATCGCCATGGCCGACATGCTGGGCCTGCATGTGGTTGCCGAAGGGGTGGAGAAGGCCGAGCAGGCCAACTTCCTGCGCCACCACAACTGCACCCAGGTCCAGGGCTGGCTGACCGGCCGCCCGGTGCCGGCCGACGCCGCCTGCCGCCTGTTGATTGAGCGTCTGCGGCAGACGGCGGCGTTAGGGGCTGCCTGACACCGGGACCGCCTTGCGCCGCGGGCGGGGGACCGTCAGTTCGGACAGGGTGACCGGGCGGAAATTCCAGACATCGACGCCGACGTCGATCTGCCGCGGCTGCGGCTTCAACTGGCCGTGGCTGTGGCCGTGCAGGTTCAGCGCCTTGCGGTGCATGCCGTTCCAGGTGCGGAAGGCGTAATGGCACATCACCAGATCGACGCCGTCCAGCGTCAGTTCGGCGTAATGCCCGACGCTGGCCCAGCCGGGCAGCGCCAGCGTCTCCGGGCCGTCGTTGTTGCCGGCGATCAGGTGCTTGGTGCCGTTCAGCCGGCCGAGCAGGGCGGCCATGGCGTCGGGCTTCATGTGCAGGGCGAAATCGCCGAGGTGCCAGACCTCGTCGCCGGGGCCGACGGTGGCGTTCCAGTTCGCCTCCATCGCCGCGTCCATCTCAGCGGTGGACTCGAAGGGACGGCGGAAACGGCCGCGGGCGCCGCCATGGCCGAAATGGGTGTCGCTGGTGAAGTATACGGTCATCGACCGGTCAACGTCGGCGCGCCCCCGGCGGTTCCCAACCCTGGGATCCCGCTTCGGGCGCGCCGCCGGATGCCGGCATCAGTGCTTGTGATCGCCAGCTGCCGGATCGAGGAAGCGGTGCAGGTGGACGATGTAATAGCGGGTGTGGGCGTCGTCGATCGTCTGGCCGGTGGCGCCGCGCCATGCCTTGTAGGCATCCTCATAGCTCGGGAAGATGCCGACGATGTGCAGCTTCGACGGATCGACGAACTGGTCCGAGTCCGGACGCACGAGTTCGCCGCCGAACACGAGGTGGAGGAGCTGTTTGTCGGGCATGGCGGGGTCCTTATAACCGGGGTGATTGGGGAGTTATGGCTGTCTTTGCGCCGGCAGGCCGGCTGATGCGTCGCATTCTCATATCCGTCGTCCGGGCGGCGCTTCAAGCCTGTTGACACGTCCATCGACCTTTGCCACCACGGGACCGCGGCGTTTTCAGGATCAGGATAAAGAATCCGTCCATTTGCCGCAGATGACGGGGGCCGAAAACATGGCCGAACACTGCGAGGATCGAGCGATGGCAAGTGGTCATACCGCGACTCGGGAGAAACATGGACGGGAGCTGCGGGTCTGGGACCTGCCGACCCGCCTGTTTCATTGGGCGCTTGTCGCCGCGGTGGCGGTCGCGATTCTGTCGGCTGAGCTTGGTGTGCTTGCCGTTCATATGTTGGCAGGCGAAACAGTTCTGATTCTCGTTCTGTTTCGGCTGGCCTGGGGCGTGGTGGGCAGCCAGACCGCCCGCTTCACCGAGTTCGTAAAGGGACCGGGGGCGATCCACGACTATCTGAAGCGTTCCCGCGCGGGTGGGGAGGCCGCCTTCACCCTGGGCCACAACCCGCTGGGCGCGCTGATGGTGGTGGCGCTCCTGCTGGTGCTGCTGGTCCAGGCGGGCAGCGGCCTGTTCACCAGCGACGACATCCTGGTCGACGGTCCACTGGTGCCGCTGGCATCCGGCGCCACGGTGTCGCTGCTCGGTTCGCTGCACCGGTTGCTCGCCAACGGCATCTTCGTGCTGATCGGGCTGCATGTGGCCGCGGTGTTCTTCTATCTGCTGGTCAGGAAGGACAATCTGATCCGTCCCATGCTCACCGGTCGCAAGACCCTGCCGGCGAGGCTGGCGGCGACGGAGCCGTGCCGTGCCCCGGCGGCGCTGGCGCTGGCGATCCTGGCGACGTCGGCCGGACTGGTCTTCCTGGTGCTGCGCGCTGCCGGCTGAGACTGTCGGCGGCTCCCGCCGGGCTGTCTTCCGCGACATATGCCGTTGGTTGTGTGCGACAATGCGCCATCTGGGACTGGACGTCTTCCAGTTTAGAATAACTCCAGATTGATCCGCACAAAACACCACGAAACCAATGATGCCGGCCCGATTTCCCGGATCGATCGCCCTTTGCCTGGATAAACCTTCAGGTTGTGGTGGGGATGTCGGCCGGCCGGGGGACCGCCAGTCATGCACGCACACACCGGACACCGCCCAGCCGCCCAATCAACCGCTGGACTGAAAGGCCTTCTGGTCGCCGCCACCGCTGCCCTGGTCATCCTTGCCGCCAGCACCGGCACCGCGCCGGCCGCCGATCAGCCGGCTGCGGGCGGCGATGCCCTGATGGGCCGCGCGCGCGAGCTGTTCAAGCCGCTGCCCGCCACCCTGCCCGTGGTTCGCAACAACGCGGTCACCCGCGAGAAGATCGAACTCGGCAAGATGCTGTTCTTCGATCCGCGCCTGTCGGCCAGCGGCATCTTCTCCTGCAACAGCTGCCACAATCTGGGGCTTGGCGGTGTCGACGGGCTGGAAACCTCGGTCGGCCATGGCTGGCAGAAGGGGCCGCGCAACGCGCCGACGGTGCTGAACGCCGTGCTGAACGTCGCCCAGTTCTGGGATGGCCGTGCCGAAGACCTGAAGGCCCAGGCCAAGGGGCCGATCCAGGCCGGTGTGGAGATGAACAGCACGCCCGACCGCGTGATGGCGGTGCTGAACAGCATTCCCGCCTATCAGGCCAAATTCGCCGACGCCTTCCCGAACGAGAAGAACCCGGTCAGCTTCGACAATGTCGCCATGGCGATCGAGGCGTTCGAGGCGACGCTGACCACCCCCGCCGCTCCCTTCGACCAGTATTTGGAGGGCAAGGCCGACGCGCTGACCGACACGCAGAAGGCCGGGCTTGAGCTGTTCATCGACAAGGGCTGTTCCGGTTGCCACAACGGCGTCAATGTCGGCGGCCACGATTACTTCCCCTTCGGCGTCGTGACCAAGCCGGGGGCGGAGATCCTGCCGCCGGGCGACAAGGGCCGCTTCGCCGTCACCAAGACCGCCGACGACGAGTATGTCTTCCGCGCGCCCACCCTGCGCAACGTCGCGCTGACCGCCCCCTATTTCCATTCCGGCAAGGTATGGGACCTGCGCCAGGCGGTCGCGGTGATGGGGTCGAGCCAGCTCGGCGCCACCCTGTCCGACCAGGAGATCGACAAGATCACCGCCTTCCTGACCGCATTGACCGGCCAGCAGCCGCGTGTCGACTACCCGCTGCTGCCGGCCAGCACGCCGGCCACGCCGCAACCCGTCTTCAAGTAAGGCCCATCTTCAAGAAGGCCTGTTCCGAAGAAAGACCGGGCAAAGAAAAAGCCCTTCCCCACGCCGGTGGGGAAGGGCTTTTCCGTCAGCAGCACCGCTTATTCGGAGCGGTAACGCTGGTGGCAGGCCTTGCAGCTGTCAGCCATCGCGCCGAACGCCTTGGCCGTCGCAGCCTTGTCGCCGGAAGCGGCGGCAACCTTCAGGGCCTGCGCGGACGCCTGAAGGCCCTGCGCTTTGGCGGTGAAATCCGGGAAGTTGGCCCAGATCACTTCCTTGGCCGCGGTCTTGCCCTTGTCGGAGCCGGGCGGGAACAGGCTGGGGATTTTGGCGGCGAAGGCGTCGATGCGATCGGTGACCGGACCGATGGCGGCGAGGTCGCCCTTGCCCACCGCGTCCTTGATCTCGCCCATCGCCTTCTTGTAGTCCTCGAACCCGGCCTTGCGGGTCTGGATCACGTCCTGGGCCAGAGCAACGCCGCCGGTCAGCATCAGCGCGGCCGAGGCCGCAAGCACGATACGGGAAAACACGGTTCTCATCCCTTCGTTGAATTTTGTCCCCAACGCCAGACCTTACACACCGCAACGCCAAAGCTGTCAAGTGAAGCGGCCATGACGCTGCCGTGCCGTCATGGCGTTCATTTGTGCTGTAAGAAATAATGCTGCAAAGGGTCGGGTGCGGGATTTGCCGGGGCTGCGGGTCCGATCCGCGGACGGTTGGAAATACCCGCGGGCTCGGTCCGGTACAGCACAGCCACAGGGCGGAAAAACCGCCGAACCGCACGGCTTTCACCGGCCGACCGGCCTTGCAACCGGGGTAGAGCGCAAGTAAGGTCCGGCCTCGCGCCTTCCACCCGGAGGGGCAGGCGTCCCAACGACGTCTCCGCCACACCGTCTCTATAGCCCTGAGGGGGCCCATCGCCATGTCGATCATCGCGTCCCGCCTGTCCCGCATCAAGCCGTCGCCGACCATCGCCGTGACCAACAAAGCCCGCGAACTGAAAGCGGCCGGTCGCGACGTCATCGGCCTGGGTGCCGGCGAGCCGGACTTCGATACCCCCGACAACATCAAGGCCGCCGCCATCAAGGCGATCGAGTCCGGTGACACCAAATACACCGCGGTGGACGGCACGCCCGCTCTGAAGAAGGCGATCTGCGCCAAGTTCGAGCGCGAGAACGGCCTGAACTACACGCCGGAGCAGATCACCGTCGGCGTCGGCGGCAAGCAGGTGCTGTACAACGCCTTGATGGCGACGCTGAACCAGGGCGACGAGGTCATCATCCCGGCGCCCTATTGGGTCAGCTATCCGGACATGGTCGAGCTGGCGGAAGGCACGCCGGTCTTCGTCTCCTGCCCGGCCGAGCAGGGTTTCAAGCTACAGCCCGCCGAGCTGGAGAAGGCGATCACGCCGAAGACCAAGTGGCTGATCCTGAACTCACCGTCGAACCCGTCGGGCGCTGCCTACACCCGCGCCGAGATGAAGGCGCTGACCGACGTGCTGGTCAAGCACCCGCATGTCTGGGTGATGACCGACGACATGTACGAGCACCTGCTGTATGACGGCCTGGAGTTCGTCACCCCGGCCCAGGTCGAGCCGTCGCTGTACGACCGCACCCTGACCGTCAACGGCGTGTCGAAGTCCTATGCGATGACCGGCTGGCGCATCGGCTATGCCGGTGGCCCGAAGGAACTGATCAAGGCCATCGGCGTCATCCAGAGCCAGTCGACCTCCAACCCGACCTCCATCGCCCAGGCCGCCGCCGTAGAGGCGCTGAACGGTCCGCAGGACTTCATCAAGGAGCGTGGCGAGGCTTTCCGCCAGCGCCGCGACCTGGTGGTGTCGATGCTGAACCAGGCCAATGGCCTGCATTGCCCGAAGCCGGAAGGCGCCTTCTACGTCTATCCGTCCTGCGCCGGGACCATCGGCAAGACCACGCCGGACGGCAAGGTGATCGAGACCGATGAGGATTTCGTCACCTACCTGCTGGAGTCCGAAGGCGTCGCCGTCGTCCAGGGTTCGGCCTTCGGCCTCGCCCCGCACTTCCGCATCTCCTACGCGACCTCGACGGAAGCGCTGGAAGAGGCGTGCAAGCGCATCCAGCGCGCCTGCGGCAACCTGCGCGACT
Organism: Azospirillum sp. UENF 112521; assembly: GCF_058780665.1. Classification (NCBI taxonomy): domain Bacteria; kingdom Pseudomonadati; phylum Pseudomonadota; class Alphaproteobacteria; order Rhodospirillales; family Azospirillaceae; genus Azospirillum; species Azospirillum sp. UENF 112521. The sequence continues at coordinate 2,668,651 of NZ_JBSNCI010000002.1, read as the reverse complement.
GATCGCGTCGGCAGGACCCGAACAAGGAAAAGGGCCGGCTCCGGAAGGGGCCGGCCCTTTTCCTTTGGGCGCTACTTTGCGGCGATCATCCTGTCGATGGCGCCAAGCGTGAATTTCAGCACCGCTTCGTCGGCCAGCTTGCCGTCCTTGATCTTCTCGCCGACGCCGCCGATCACGACCTGGGGGCCGCCCAGCAGCTTGGCCGGAAGCGCCAGCAGTGTGTCGTTCACCTGCTGGTGCGCCCGCACGCCGCCGGTGAAGGCGGGAGAGTTGGAAATCACCAGCACCGGCTTGCCGATCAGCGCCGACTTGCCATAGGGGCGCGAGGCCCAGTCCAGCGCGTTCTTCAGCACGCCCGGCATGCCGTAATTGTATTCCGGCGTGACGATGACCACGCCGTCGGCGTCGGCAATGGCCTGACGGAAGGCATGCACCTCCGCCGGGGCGTCCGGCGTGTCGATGTCCTGGTCGTAGAGCGGCAGGCGCAGGTCGCGGATGTCCATGCTGGCGCCGGCCGGCAGGGCGTCCTGCAGTCCGCGCAGGATGGCCAGCGAGTTGGAGTTGCTGCGCAGGCTGCCGGGCAGGCCCAGCAGTTTGGCACGCACCGTTGCATCGGTCATGAAGCGGTTGCCTTTCCTCTAATCTTCGATCTGTTTTCTTACGGGGAATTGCCGGTCCCGGTCCAGTCGATGGAGCCGTGGGACGGATCCGATGGCACTGAAACGGTCGGTTCAGGCCCCGCTTTCCAACAGGGCCAGCTTTTCCAACAGGTCATGCCCCCGTTGCCATCGGAGCAAGCCCGGAAGAGCGACGCATGCCGGCTGTGACCATCTTGGGCTGCGACTGTTGATTGGCTGGTTGACTACCCACTTAGAGGCCACACAAAGGGTAGGACGCGCCACCGGGCGCGGCCATCGGAGTCGGGCTTCGGTTCCGACGGATCGAAAAAATGGGGAGGCGACATGGCGACGCGGCGACTGGATCGGGACGATCACGTCCGGAAGCATCTGGCGCTGATGCTGCAGGAATGGCAGGAGATGACCGGCCGCGACATGGCGACCGCCACCGCCGACCAGCGGCTTCAGCACTGCACCACCCTGCTGATCGACCTGCTGGGCGAGGCGGAACGCGCTGACGAAGCCGCCATGGTGGAAGTCTGAGGGCATCGCCTCATCCCAAGGCACCACATCGACAGTTGCAGGAGCGGTCCCAACCCTGATGGAGGGAGCCGCCCCTGACCGATGCGATGTCCTTACTGGGGGGCCATGCGGATGGCGCCGTCCAGGCGGATGACATCACCGTTCAGCATCTCGTTCTCCAGGATATGCTGCACGAGGCGGGCATATTCCTCCGGCTTGCCGAAGCGCTTGGGGAAGGGGACGGTGGCGGCGAGGCTGTCCTGGACCTCCTGCGGCATGTTCAGCAGCATGGGCGTCCCGATCAGGCCGGGGGCCACCGTCATCACGCGGATGCCGTTGCGGGCGAGATCGCGGGCGGCGCAGATGGTCAGGGCGACGATGCCGCCTTTCGACGCGGCATAGGCGGCCTGCCCGATCTGCCCCTCATAGGCGGCGACCGAGGCGGTGTTGACGATCACGCCGCGCTCGCCGCTGTCCAACGGGTCCAGCTTGGCCATGTCGGCCGCAGCCAGCCGCAGGATGTTGAAGCTGCCGATCAAGTTGATCTCGATCACCGACCGGAAATTCTCCAGCGGCATCGGGCCATCGCGGCCGACGATGCGCTGGGCGGGCGCGATGCCGGCGCAGTTCACCGCGATGCGGGCCGGCCCATGGGCCGAGCGCGCCTGATCGAACGCCCGCTCGGCCGAAGCGCCGTCGGTCACGTCGCAGACAAGACCCAGCCCGCCGATCTCATGCGCGGTCTTCAGCACCGCGTCCTCGTTGACGTCCAGCACGGTCACCTTGGCGCCGAGCCCGGCCAGATGGCGCGCCGTCGCCGCTCCCATGCCCGAGGCGCCGCCAGTGACGATTGCGGACAGTCCCTGGATGTTCATGGCATCTCCTCCTTAATTGCGACCGGTCCGCGCATGGCGCCGGCCTTGTGTCCAACAGGATGCGATCGCACTTGTCGTTTACCAGATGGCCGCTGAACCATACCACACCGTATGGTGCGAGGCATCATGCCGACGCCGCGATCTTCCATCTGCGAACGGGCCAATTCCAAAAGGGAGTCTCGCGTCCATGACCGCATCGTCCGTCTCTCCCTCGCTTGGCCGCTCTCTGGACACCGGCACCGCGCTGGCGGTTTCCGATCCCGACCGGGTCGAGCGTGACGAACGGCTGGTCCGCCGCCGATTCTGGCGAAAGCTGCGGGCCAACCTGCATCGCGTCCCCTTTCTGGAGGAACTGCTGGCCGCCTATTTCTGCGCGACCGACCCGGCGACCCCATACCGGGCCAAGGCGATCCTGCTGGCGGCGCTGGCCTATTTCGTGCTGCCGGTGGACGCGGTGCCGGACTGGCTGCTGATCGCCGGCTTCACCGATGATGCCGCGGTGCTGGCAGCCGCCGTGCAGACCGTACGCGCCAACCTGACCCCTGGCCATTGGCTGCGGGCGAAGGAGACCCTGCGCGCCGAAAAGGGCGGAGAGACGGAAAGCGCCGGCTAGTTGGGCTTGGACTGCGCCATCTTGCGGCCGTCCGCCGCGTCGCGGTGCATGGTATAGAGGGCGGAGCCGGCGATCACCAGGGCACCCACCCAGCCCCACAAGTCCATGGTCTGACCGAAGACGATCCAGGCGACGATGGCGGTGAAGGGCAGCCGGGCATAATCGTATGGCATCATCGCCGAGGATTCGGCCAGCGACAGCGCCTTCGTCATCGCCAACTGCCCCAGTGTCAGCACGCCGCCCAGCAGCGCCAGCCAGCCCAGCGTGCTAAAGCTCGGCCAGGTCCAGACGAACAGCGCCGGCACCAGGGCCATCGGGGTCACCAGCAGACCGAGGAAGGTCACGATCACCGGAGAGCTGTCTTTCCGGCTGAGCAGCCGCATCTGCAGGACAGTGCCGGCCGCGGCGACGCAATGGACGAACAGGGCCAGAAAGGCCAGATCGATCGGCGCCGCCCCTGGCCTCAGCACGATGATCACGCCGATCAGGCCGGCGCAGACCGCGGCCCAGCGCCGTGGCCGCACCCGCTCGCCCAGGAGCAATGCCGCCCCCGCCGCCACGAACAGCGGGATGGCGAAGCTGACCGCCGTCGCGGTGGGCAGCGGGATTTGGGAGATGGCGTAGAACCAGGCGCTCATGGCGCAGAGCGTGGTCAGCGCCCGCGTCACATAAGGTCCGAGCCGCCGTTCCGCCAGCACCGCCCGGCAGGCGGGCGCACCGGCCGTCAGTGCCCAGGGCAGCATCCACAGCAGGCTGAACAGGTTGCGGAAGAACACGACCTCAAGCGGGTCCATCACCGTCGAGGCCCACCGCACCGCCGTGTTGCCGATTCCGAACAGCAGTGCCGACAGCAGCATGAAGCCGGCGCCGAGCAGAAGCCGGTTGGACGGCGCCCGCAGGCGGGGGGCAGCGTCCATGGAAGAGGCGGAGACGGTCACGGTCATCGTCCCTGGCAAGCCGTTGGCGGATGGTCCGGTCCGACTCGCGGAAGGCCGTTAGCGCAAACATGGATCCGTCAGGACCATCTGCGGTCGGACCACCCGCGGCCAGTGCCGTGACAGCGATCCTCCGAAGGAAATCTCGCCAGCGCAAGCAAAATACGGGAATGAGACGTTATTATACTCCCGTATGACGAGTGGTGGTTCGGAAGTTGCGAAGTTCGGCCTCTTTCTCGGTAGGATGGCTTATTCCGGGATACCACCAGCGGCGAAGCGGTGCGGCAGGCTGACCGTGAAGCGCACCCCGGGATCGGCGTTCTCTATCGACAGGATGGCGTCCAACTGTTTGGACAGGGTGTGGATCAGCCGCATGCCCAGGCTGCGGCTGCGGCGCCAGTCGAAATCGGGCGGCAAGCCGACACCGCGGTCGCCGACGATCATCTGCAAGGTCTCACCGTCCCGCCGCAGCCCGACGACGATGACGTTCGTGTCTTCCGGGGCTCGGTCAGCAGCATCGGCCTGCGATGCGGCCGCCATGCCGACCACGGTGGAGGCAAGCGGCCGGTAGGCGTGCTTGATGGCGTTCATCACCAGTTCGTTGGCAAGCAGGCCCAACTGCACCGCATGGTCGGTCGGCACCTCCACCGGCTCAACCACCAATTCCAGCCGCCAGTTGCCGCCTTCGGAGCGGGCGGAGCGCTCCAACTCCCGGCACAGCTCGGTCAGATAGTCGTGAAAGGGGATGAAATGGACGTCGTCCACGCGGTAGAGCAGACGGTGGATGTCGGCGATGGCCTGGACGCGGCGTCCGGCTTCCAGCAGATGCTCGCTCAGCTGCGCATCGCCGACCGCCTGCCCCTGAAGGCTCAGCAGGCTGGAGACCACCTGCAGGCTGTTCTTGATGCGGTGGTTGGCCTCGCGCATCAGCAAATCCTTCTGCGCCAGCACCGCGTCGCGCTCACCGATGGTCCGCTCCAGCGAGGCGGTGCGGTCGCGCACCCGCCGCTCCAGTTCGCGCTGAACCTGACGGGCGGCACCGGCCTGCCGGAAGCCGAAGACCGAGAGGGCGGCCAGCGCCATGGCCGCCGCCGCCGCCAAACCGGCATAGGGCGCGATCAACCGCTGCCAGGACGCCAGAATCGGTGCCAGATCCAGCCGGACCACCACATGGACGGGCCAGCTGTCGACCCGGCGATGGGCGACGATGGTGGCGCCGTCCCGGGCGACGCCGCCGTCCGGCTCGACCTCGATTGCCCGGCGGGCGGTGTCGGACAGCGGGGCGGGCTCGGCGGACCTGTCGGGCTCGCGCACCAAAACGTCGAGGTTGCCGGCCCGCACCAGAACGGTCACCGGCTCGTGCGGGAGGTCCAATTCCTTGTAGAAGCCCGACAGATAGGACGGATCGATGGTGACGGAGGCGATGCCGCGGAAGCCACCATCCGGTTCGGACAGCCGGCGGCTGAGCAGGAAGGTGGCCTTGTTGGTCACCCGGCCGATGATACGGGGCCCGACATGGGGCTGGTCGAGCAGGCGGCCCTGCTGCGCGTTGCGCTGATGGAACAGGAAGATCTCGCGGTCGGACGCATCGGAATAGGGTGCCGGGAAGGCTGCCGTCGTCAGCCGCAGCAGCCCCGTCGCATCGTTCAGCCAGATGGCGTCCAGGAAGGGCAGCCGGGCGCGCTGGGCGTTCAGCTTGTCCCACAGGGCGCGCGACTGTGCGACCTCGGCCCAGGGCCGTCCGGCGCTTTCCTGGGCGGCGTATTCCACCAGCAGGTCTGCGGCATCGAACAGGCGGGCGGCATGTTCCGCCAGGACACGGACGGCTGCCCGCGCGCGTTCCTGTGCCCCATCGATCGCCCGTTCGCGCGACTGCACCCCGACGACCACGGTGACGACGGCGAGGAACAGGAAGCCGCAGGCGGCCAGCCAGCCGATGGCGGCCTCCAGCCTCGGCTTGCGGAAAGGCAGCGAACCGTCCGCAGCAATGCGTTCGGAACCGGTGGACTCGTCGGAAAGCGGGGGGAGGGCAGGGCCATTCAATCGGCCGTTCCTTATCCTTCGATGCGGATCGCCATGCAGGTTGTCGGGCAGATGGGCGGAATCGTCGAATAGTAGCGCAGGGTTGGCTGCCCGTAACCTTATCTTTCGTAGACTCAAGGTTACGCTTGGCTCCGGCAAGACCGGCTCGGCAACTGAAGCGATTCAATGATCGAACGGCTTCAGCGGATCGAATCGTTGTGCAGCACCATCTCCGTCGCCAGCCGGGCGGCGCACAGGTCGGCCAGGGCGGTGCCCACCGACTTGAACAGGGTGATCTGGTCGTAGAAACGCCGGCCGGCCCGTTCGCCGCGGCCGAGTTCGAACAGGTCGCCGGCGATGTCGTCGGACGTCAGCACGCCTGAGGCCACCGGCTGTGCGATGTCGCCGGCCTCGGCCGGCGTGCGGTCGCGGCAATCGACGAAGACGCGCGCGCGGCGGATGCACTCGTCATCGACCTCCCGCATCTCCGGCGTCACGCCGCCCAGCAGGTCCAGATGCTGGCCCGGCTGCAGCCAGTCGCCGCGGATCAGCGGGCTGTGCGACGCGGTGGCGCAGACGACGATGTCGGCGCCACGCACCGCCCCTTCGAGGTCGGCAGTCGCCTCGATGCGGAATTTCGGCCTGTGGAAACGGGCGGCAAGCTTGCGGGCCTTCTGCGGATCTCGCCCCCAGACCAGCACATGGCGGAGCGGCCTCACCGCGGTATGCGCCTCCACCAGTTCCAGGGCCAGCGGACCGGTGCCGACCACCAGCATCCGGTCGGCGTCCGGCCGCGCCAGATAGGAGGCGGCGAGTGCGGAGGATGCGGCACCGCTGCGCCGGCCGAGCGCAGTGGAGGAGTCCATCAGAACCTGGGGCACACCGGTCTTGCCGTCGACCAGCAGATAGACGCCCTGCGTCCGCGGCAGGTCACTGCCGGCATTGTCGGGAAAGACGGTGTCGATGCGCAGCCCGATCGCCTGATTGACCTGCCAGGCGGGGGCAAGCAGCAGTGCGGCGTCGCTGGCGCCATAGGTCTCGACCCGATGGCGGTGAGCCGGCGGAGCTTCCACGCCGGCGCGAAAGGTCTGCCGCAGGCGTTCGACCAGCATGCGGTGGTGCAGAACGGATCGAAGCTCGGCGCCGCTGACGGTGCGCATGGAACCCCCTCCCGCCGGCCGGCATCGCGTTCCGCCCCGATGGAAAGGGGCGGAACCCCTGAACCGATGATCAATCGATGGTCTTGGCCGACGGTTCAGGCCGACGGTTCCGACCGATGAGGCCCAGTGTGACGTTCAGTGAACGGTCGGCGCGCTGCCCTGGGCGGCCGCGACCGGCAGGGTGGAGCCGGGCAGTGTGCCCGAAACCGGGCCGGAAACCGGACGGGTGCTTTCGGCCAGACGCTTCTCGGCCGCGGCGGCGCGGGCCTGCGCCTCCTTCAGTTCACGCTCCAGATACAGCACGCGGTTGCCCTCGCGGCGGGCCCGGCGGCGATGGCGGCGCTGGCTGTTCCAGACGATGAAGCCGCCGGCAACGAAGCCCACCACCAGCGCGATCAGCGTGGCCAGATACACCTGCGTTTCGAGCGTGAAGGGCAGCGGCCACAGCGACAGGGTCACGATACCGCGGTTGGAGATCGCGAACAGGATCGCGACGAGGGCCACGGGAATGGTGACGATCCAGGAAAGATGGCGCAAGGCTAAGGTTCCTTGAGAGTGATACGGCCGGAATACGGCGCTGGGACAGGGCCGGGCCGGCGCTCACTCCGTGTTCAGACGCTCGCGAAGCTGCTTGCCGGTCTTGAAGAAAGGAATGCATTTCTCGCCGACGTCAACCGATTCCCCGGTCCGGGGGTTGCGACCCGTGCGCGCGTCCCGCTTCTTGATGGAGAAGGCGCCGAAGCCGCGCAGCTCCACCCGGTCGCCCCGCGCCAGCGCCTCGGTGATCTCGTCGAAGATGGTGCCGACGATCTTTTCGATGTCGCGCTGGTACAGGTGCGGGTTCCGCTCCGCCAGCCGTTGGATCAGTTCCGACTTGGTCATGACCGTTGACGTTCCCCCATCAGATGCGGGCACATTTTGGTCGGATTGCGCCGCGCTTGGACAGCAGCGTGCCACCGGGCGAATAAGGCGTCAAGCCCCACCCGCGGTGCTAAGCCGTTACGACACAATCGTTTTTCTGAACGGTGGAAAGTGTTTTGCCACCAAAGACCCTGTTCCTTCCAGGGCGCGCGGCGGCAATCTCCGGCATGGATCGTGACGGAAATTTGAAAGCAATCAACGGCTTCGCGAAAGAAAACCCGTGAACCGGCTCAGGCTCCGCTCAGCCGCGTCCCTTCCAGGATGGCGCCCTCCAGCACCGCCGACGAGCGGTCGCAGCCGGTCAGGTCGGCCAGGGTCAGGTCGCTGCCCTTCAGGTTGGTCTGGGCCAGCGAGGCGCCGGCCAGCCGCGCCCGCACCAGCGATGCGCGCATCACCTTGGCGCCGGCGCTGACCAGCAGCATGCCCAGATTGGCTCCATCCAGCCGGCTGTCGATCAGGATGGCGCGGTCCAGCTTCACCCCGCGCAGGTCGGCGCGGCTGAGATCGGCGGACCGCAGGTCGGCACCGTCGAATTGGGCGGCCTGCAACTGGGCGCCGTTCAGCCGGGCGTGGCGCAGCCGGGCGCCGCTGCCCTTGGCCAGCGTCAGGATCTTGCCCGTCAGGTCCGCCCCTTCCAGGTTCAGCCCGGTCAGGTCGAGCTGGCAGCCCTGCTTGCCGCTGGTGCCAAGCCAGATCATGTGCTGGCGCAGCATGCTGTCCAGCTGGTCCACCGGCAGGGCCGGCAGTTCGTCTGCGACGGATTCCTCCGGTTCGGGCTCTGCCGCCGGGGCTTGGAGCGGTGCCTGCCGGGCAGCAACGGCCTGCTCGTCGGTGCGGATCGCCTGTTCCAGGCCATCGGCATCCAGGCTCGCCCCCTCCAGGATGGCGCCGCGCAGGTCGGAGCCGTTGAGGTCGGCGCCGCGCAGGTCGGCACCGGAGAAGTTGGCCCCGCGCAGGTCGGTGCGATCCAGCCGGGCGCCGGACAGCCGGGTGTTGGTGAAGTCCGCCGCCTGGGCGAAGCTGCCCGACAGCTTGGCCCGCGCCATGTCGGCGTTGGTCAGGCGGGCCGACGCCATGTCGGCGGGACCGGGATCGAAGCCCACCACCTTCAGTTCGCCGGCGCTGTTGCGGTTGACCATGCTGCCGTCGCGCAGGTCGACCTCCACCATGGTGGCGCCGTCGAGCTTGGCGCCGCGCACGTTGGCGCCGCGCATGTCGGTGCGGAACAGCCGCGCCTCCGACAGGTCGGCCCCGCGCAGGTCGGCGCCATAGAGGTCTGCATGGTCCAGCACGGTGCCGCGCAGGTCCGCGTCGCGCAGGATGGCGCCGGCCAGATGGGCGCCCGTCAGGTTACGGCCGGCCAGCGACAGGCCGGACAGGTCGAAGAAGGGCAGGTTGGCGCGGGCGCCGTTCGGACGCCCCTCGGCGAATCGGACATGACGCTCGCACACACGGTCGAGCTGGTCCTGGGTCAGTCGGATGCGGGATTTGCCGTCTTGCGCCATGGCCGGTCACGCGAACAAGGCGTCGATGTCGGCCTGCGAGATCCCGCCGCCGCCGGAATCGGCAGGCGGAGGCGGGGGCGGAGGCGGCTTCGCGACAGGAGGCGGGGGCGGGGGTGGCGGGGGTGGCGGCGGGGGTGGGGAAGGCTCCACATCGGCTGGCAGCGGCTCTGCCCGCTCGGCCACCCCCGGCACGCTGTCGAACAGCGCGTCGATGGCGTCCTGGCTGACCTCCGGACCGCCCAGTTGAGGACCGTTCAGCAGATGCGCGTCCGGCCGGGTGTCGCCCAGCTTGCGGTGCGAGGACACTTCGCCCGACGCATGCTGCTGGGGATCGGCGACGGCCAGCCGCTCGACGCCCCAGATCTCGATCATCGTGTTCACGCGCTCTTCGATGTAGCGCAGAGTGTTGACGACTTTGGTGGTGCGCTGGCCGGTGATGTCCTGGAAGGAACAGGCGGTCATGATCTCGATGCACCATGCCTCGACCGCGTCGATCCGTTCGGCCAGATCGTCGTCGTCGCGCGGGATCGACATGGTGATTTCCTGAATCTTCTCCGTCGCGTTCAGGATGTCGGTGGTGGCGCGTTCGGTGGCGGCGACGATCTCGTCCAGTTCGCCGGTCGCCGCCTCGATGCGGTTGGACCCGGTGTCGGTCGCCTTCAGGGCCGCGATGTCGCTGCGCGCCTCGCGCACCACCTGGGTGATGGCGGTCAGCTCCTGCTGGATGCGCGGATCCTCGCCGGAGGCGAAGGCCGTGAAGGCGCTGGAGGATGTGCCGCTCAGCCGGTCGACCTGGGTGCACAGCTTGTCCACCAGCCGGTGAAACTCGTCGGAGGCGACGACGCGGCTGCGCCGGTCGCGCATGCGCAGGAAAGCCCGCCCCCGCGCGGTCTGCGACAGGGCCTCTTCCATCTGCAGATACTCTTGCTCGGTCAGTTCGAGCAGTGACCCGCCGCTCATAGCGCTCAACCCGTTCCTCGACAGCCGCGCCTTCCCGGCATCTCCGGGGCCACGCCGACCGTCGTCCTATACCACCGTATTTCTTTACCGGGAGTTTCCGACGCCACCACGGTATCATCGATGCAGCGGATTTGGCGGACAGGGCACGGCCATGGAGGCGGGCTTGGCTCTGAAGGCCGTCGGTCGGCCGACAGGCTTGAACAGACTTCGTTTTTATCCCAAATCAGCCCGATCGATGGCCATCTCGCCTTAGAAATTCCCAAAAGGAAAGGAACAGTCCATGAAGACGGCGGCGCGTCCGGTGATGTTTGCGGCGGCGGTCGGGATCGCGGCGCTGACCGGCGGCGCGCTGGTGGCACCCGCCGACTCGGCGCTGGGCCGGATCGGTTCCGCCATCGGCCTCGGGGCCTCGCCGGCCGAAGCGGCGCTGCCCCTGGGTGCGGTGGGCGGCGGCACCATCGCCCCGATGCTGGAGCAGGTGACGCCGGCCGTGGTGAACATCTCGGTGCTGAGCCAGGCGCCCCAGGCTGAAAACCCGCTGCTGCGCGACCCGTTCTTCCGTCGCTTCTTCAACCTTCCCGACCAGATGCCGCAGTCCAAGCCGCAGGTCAGCGCCGGGTCGGGCGTGATCATCGATGCCCGCAACGGCTATGTCGTCACCAACAACCATGTGGTGGAGAACGCGCAGGAGATCGCGGTCACCCTGAAGGACCGCCGCCGCCTGCGCGCCAAGCTGATCGGCCGCGACGCCGCCACCGACATTGCGCTTCTGCAGATCAAGGCCGACGGGCTGGCCGCGCTGTCCATCGGCGATTCGGACCGCACCAAAGTCGGCGATTTCGTCGTCGCCATCGGCAACCCGTTCGGACTGGGGCAGACGGTGACCTCCGGCATCGTCTCGGCAACGGGGCGCAGCGGGTTGAAGATCGAAGGCTACGAGGACTTCATCCAGACCGACGCCTCGATCAACCCGGGCAACTCCGGCGGCGCCCTGGTCAATTTCCAGGGCGAGCTGATCGGCATCAACACCGCCATCATTGGCCCGGCCGGCGGCTCGGTCGGCATCGGCTTCGCGGTGCCGGTCAGCATCGTCCGGTCGGTGGTGGAACAGCTGCGCGAATATGGCGAGGTTCGCCGCGGCCGGCTGGGCGTCGCCATCCAGGACCTGACTCCCGATCTTGCGGAGAGCATGAGCCTGAAGGGCGACGAGGGCGCGCTGATCGCCAAGATCGAGCGCGGATCGCCGGCGGACAGCGGCGGCCTGCGCAGCGGCGACGTGGTGATCGCGGTCGATGGGCGGCCGGTGCGCAGCGCCACCGATTTCCGCAACCGCATCGGCCTTCTGCGCGTCGGCACGCCGGTGCAGTTGACGGTGATGCGCGAGGGCGGGCAAAAGTCGGTCACCGTCCGAACCCAGCGTTGACTCCACCCCAGCGTTGCCCCCCAAAGTTGGCCAAAGTGAATAGACCGTCGAGGATCCACCCCGTACCGGCATGATGCGTTCAAACCCTCCCCGCCGCCCGGCCGCTCCGCCGGCGCCCACGCCCGGCCGCAGCGCGGCCCAGCGGCAGCGCGAGATCGCGACGCTGCTGATGCGGCTCGACGCCATGCTGAAGCAGTCGGCCGAACTGGCCCAGACGGCGCGCGAGCGGGTGTCGGTCGGCGGGCTGGCCCGCTATCGCCGTTTCAGCCGGCGGGTGCGCGACTTCTTTGCGCTGGCCGCCCTGACCCAGGAGCGGCTGGACGCCGCGCCGGAGGAGATGGAGGATTCTGATCGACCCCATGACCACCGCGCTGGAGCGTCTGCACGCCCGCATGGTGGTCCAGTTCGTGGAGGGCAGCGCCGCCTTCTTCGCCAGCTTCGCGCGGGTGAAGGCCCTGCCCATCGGCACCCATGAGATGTGCGGCGTGGAGCTGCGCGGCGTCCTGGAAATCCGCAAGTTCCTGGACGACCCGCTCTATGAGGGGGAGCGCGGGCAGGCCCTGCGCGGCGAGGCCGACCGCATCGCCGCCCTGATCCGGCGGGTGATGGACCGCATTCCGCCGTTGCCCGATTTCGGCGACGAACCCAGCATCGGCCCGCGCGGCACGCTGAACAGTCCGCTGAAGGGCCCCAACGCCCATCTGCCGCCCGGCCGCGCCGCCGCCCGCCCGTCTGCCGACCGCTTGGCCGCCGCCCGTCCGGGCGGCATGCCGCCGGTTGCCCCGCCGGCCCCGAACCCGAGCACCGAGGTTCGCTCGCTCAGCCTCGACCAGTTCGAGGACGACGAGGAAGATTAGGGAGGGGAGGGGCCAAATCGGCCATCCTGCCCCCTCGGTATCCTTTGGGGCGTCCTCTGGTCCGCGCCCTGCGCGCTCAGCGCCGGTGCCTGCCCTCGTCCGCCGTCAAGGCGCCGACTGCCGCGCCGGCGGCACCGCCCAGCAATCCGCCATAGACGGCACTGCCGCCGGTGACTGCACCGATGGCTGCCCCGCCGGCTGCGCCGATGGCGCCGCCGGTCAGCGCGCGGTTCTCGCGATGGTTCAGGTTCGAACAGCCGCCGAGCAGGGTCGCGCCGATCAGCAGCGCCATCGCCCCGGTGGAGAATGTCCGCATGGTGGTCTTCATCGGTCTCTTCCTTCAAACACAGGCACGTCGATAAGCCGGCCGCCACCCTGCCGTCAGGCCGGGAACAGGCGGTCAAGCTTATGTTTGGTGAGTGAAGCCGGTCCTTGCTGTGACCATTTCGGGGTATCGATCTCATCCGGTCAGGGGGTTCCACTCCTTTTGGAATGCGAGCGGTACGGAAGGTTGGGCGGATGTGCGGCATGGCGCCATGCGGGGCAGCGTGTACGCCGATTCCGGCATCCGACCCGAGAAATAACAATAATAATATTATGGTTAACAAATGGTGTGGTAAGACCACGTAAATTGTGTACGGGCGTTTACAAATGGTCTGAGATTTTACGATCAAAAATTCTTGTGAATTGGGCAGGAAACCCTTTAGGACCTCATTCATTATCCCTTGGGGAAAACTGAGTTCGGCTCCTGCTGCGGGCGTGCAGACGTCCAATGCCGAAAGGCCGACACCGGGAAGACCAGAGATGACAATCGACGACAGCGATTTAGACAGGAACCGACCGCTCCGCTTGCCATCCGACTCTCCGATGGGGCGGATCGTCGAGATGGCGTTCAGCGGCCTGTGGGTGATTCGGCAGCGAGGCGTCTTGGCGGAGGTCGGCGGACGGCTCTACTGGCCCGACCGCGCTTCGCTGGAGCAGGCCGCCGCGCGGGCCGGCATTCCGCTGTCCGCCGATGTCGTGCACACCGGCTGTCTCGACACCGGCTGCTTCGACCCCGGCCGCCGCTAGCCGGCCACCGATGGGGATGGTCCATTCACCTTCCGGGGGATGGAACAACAACGAACGGACAGTTGCACAGGCGACAGGCTGCTCCCAATATCCGGAGGATCGGCAAAGGTCAGAACCGGCCGTCCCGCAATCTCCGTTTCATTGGGGCCTATGGAAGACATCGACCGCCAAAGAGCGCTTGCCTATTTCGAAAGGCTGGGAAAAGAGCGGGTTCGACTCTATACCGCCATCGACTGCGACCGCTTTCTCGGTGACTGGCAGGTCCGTGAATTGGCCGATCAATGGCTTGATGCCAAGAATGCCGAAGACGGGTCGCGCCAGTTGGGATGGCCGCTGCTGCGGCGGCTGCTGTCCAACCGCCGCCCCTGATCCCAGTCCCCCTTACCCCCGCTCCGGAAACATCCCCAGCAGCCCTTCGCGCGAGGCGGGGCAGACGCCGCGTTCGGTGATCAGGCCGCTCACCAGCCTTGCCGGCGTGACGTCGAAGGCGTAATTCGCCACCGGGCTGCCGTCGGGGGTGACGCGCACCGTCTCGATCCGGCCATCTGCGGTGCGGCCGGCCAGCTCGCTCACCTCGCGGCCGTCGCGCTCCTCGATGGGAATCTCCCGCACGCCGTCGGCGATGGTCCAGTCGATGGTCGGCGAGGGCAGCCCGACATAGAAGGGCACACCATTGTCGTGGGCGGCCAGCGCCTTCAGATAGGTGCCGATCTTGTTGCAGACGTCGCCGGTCGCGGTGGTGCGGTCGGTGCCGACGATGCACAGATCGACCTTGCCGTGCTGCATCAGGTGGCCGCCGACATTGTCGGCGATCACGGTGTGAGGGACGCCATGCTGCTTCAGTTCCCAGGCGGTCAGGCTGGCACCCTGGTTGCGCGGGCGGGTCTCGTCGACCCAGACATGCAGCGGGATGCCCTGCTCGAAGGCGGCATAGACGGGGGCGAGCGCCGTGCCCCAATCGACGGTGGCGAGCCAGCCGGCGTTGCAGTGGGTCAGCACATTGACAGGCTCACCGGTCGCCTTGCGTGCCGCCGCGGCGCGGATCAATGCGGCACCATGCAGGCCGATGGAGCGGTTGATCTCCACATCCTCGTCGGCGATGGCCGCGGCCTCCGCCTCGGCGGCGCCGATGCGCTGCGACTCGGGCAGCGGAATCAGCCGGCCGCGCATGCGCTCCAGCGCCCAGCGCAGGTTGACGGCGGTCGGGCGGGTCGCCAGCAGGGTGGCGCAGGCCCGTTCCAGACCGTGGTCGCTGGCGTCGGTCCGCAGGGCCAGCGCCACGCCATAGGCTGCCGCCGCACCGATCAGCGGGGCGCCGCGCACCAGCATGGCGCGGATGGCGTGGGCGGCCTCCTCCAGGCTGGTCAGGCGGACGACGGCGAAATCGTGCGGCAGCCTGGTCTGGTCGATGATGGCGACGACACCCTCGCCGTCCGGCCAGATGGTGCGATAGGCCGTCCCGTCGATCCGCATAAAACTATCCTCCCCATGCCTGCCGGAGTCTTGCCAAGTCCTTACCAACGCGGGATGACTTTGTCGGCACCCCACAATAGGTGGTGGCTGCTGCCGCTTCAACACGGGTAGCCTTCGGCGGAACCGTCACCCGCCGGGCGGTGTTACCGTTTCCGGCTAAGAATGAAGTGGCCGTATCTCCAGATGGTTTCCGACACGATGCCGTTGCGCGCGCTGCGTTCCCAATCCTCTCCGCTCTACCGGCTGCCCGGTTCGGCGCTGGTCCTGATCGCCTGCACCGCCGCGGTTCTGCTGACCATCGGGCTGTCGGCCGTCTTCGCTTGGCGCGATCGCAACGAGGCGGTCCAGCAGGCGACCGGCGTCGCCGGCAACATCGGACTGCTGGCGGCCGAACACGCCGCCCGTCTGATCGAGTCGGGCGACCTGCTGCTGACCCAGGCGGCGACCTTGGCCAGTCCAGCCGGCACGCCGCTGCCCGACGATGTCGCGACCCGCGACCGCATGGCCCTGCTGGCGGCCAGCGCGCCCCATGTGGTCGGGCTGGAGATCCGCGATGCCGCGGGCGCCCTGCGGCTGTCGAGCCTGCCGGACGCAGCACCCGGCGCCGGCATGCCGGCGCTGAAGCCGAATGGCATGACCATCGGCAGCGGCCGGATGGGCAGGCGCGCGGTGGTTGTCCTGGCGCAGCCTCTGCCGGGCGGTACGGCCGCCAGCGGTGCCGGCGCCGCGCCGCGCGGCTGGGCGGTGGCGGGGCTCGACGCGCGGGCCTTCCGCGATGTCTACCGCTCGCTCGACGTCGGCTACGGCCACAGCATCTCCATCATGCTGCCGGACGGAACGCCGCTGCTGCGCGAACCGGAAGGTGGCGGCACCATGGGCGGCAATCCCGGGGATGAAGCCGCCAGCCACGCCGACGA
Source organism: Azospirillum sp. UENF 112521 (assembly GCF_058780665.1). Taxonomy (NCBI): domain Bacteria; kingdom Pseudomonadati; phylum Pseudomonadota; class Alphaproteobacteria; order Rhodospirillales; family Azospirillaceae; genus Azospirillum; species Azospirillum sp. UENF 112521. Next base: position 2,652,780 of record NZ_JBSNCI010000002.1, on the reverse strand, counting down.
CATCACCGTGACCCGTCCGATCGGCGACACCGGCCTGTCGGCCGCGGTGACCATCACCACCGAAAGCGTCCTGCGGCGCTGGAGCGAGCGGCTGTGGATTTACGCCGCCTTCGCCGCCGCGGCCTGCGCGACGGTGGCGGTGATCGGCGCGCTCGCCATCCAGCGCGCCCGGAAGGAGCGCGAGGCCGAGGACGCCCTGCAACACGCCTATGACACGCTGGAAGAAAACGTCCACCAGCGCACCGCCCAGCTGGAGCGGGCCAACGCCCAGCTGGAAGCGGCGGTGACCGACAAGGAGGTGTTGCTGAAGGAGGTTCAGCACCGGGTGAAGAACAACCTCCAGGTCATTTGCAGCCTGCTGCGCCTCCAAGCCGCCCGCATCGACGAGAGGGCACGGCGCGGCTTCGACGAGAGCCTGCGCCGCATCCAGACCATGAGCCTGCTGCACGAGCTGCTCCACCGTTCGGCCGAGCCGGCGCACATCAACTTTGCCGACGCGCTGCGCCAGATGTGCGACGGGCTGGTCCGTTCCGACAACCCGACGGCCGCCCGGCTGGAACTGGAGGCGCAGGACTGGATCGTCGATGCCGACCGCGCCACGCCGCTGGCCATCGCCACCAGCGAGCTGGTGTCCAACGCCCTGCTGCACGCCTTCCCGCACGGTCATCCGGGAACGGTGCGCGTGCTGCTGGAGCGCGAGGAAAACGGCATGCGGCTGATCGTGCGCGACGACGGCGTCGGGCTGCCCGCCGGCATGCCGAGCCAGCACAAGCGCCCAAGCCGCGGCGGCGCCAGCAGCGGGCTCGGCCTTAATCTCGTGCAGGCGCTGTCGCACCAGGCCGGCGCCACGCTGAAGATCGAGCGTGACGGCGGCACCATCTTCACCCTGACCATTCCCAACCTGCCGGTCCGCCAGCACGCCAAGACCGCGGCGTAGCGGAACCGTGGCGTAAGGAAAGCGGTCGGACTGAAAACGGAAAGGGCCTCCCGATCCTGCCGGATGGGGAGGCCCTGACCCTGTGCGGCCGACCGCAGCGCGGCCGGTGCGGTGACTACTCCAGCATGCTGCGCAGCATCCAGGCGGTCTTGTCGTGGATTTGCAGGCGCTGGGTCAGCAGGTCGGCGGTCGGCTCGTCGCTGCCCTGCTCGGCCAGCGGGAAGACGCCGCGGATGGTGCGGGCGGCGGCCTCATGGCCTTCGACCAGCTGGCGGATCATGTCGTTCGCCTTGGGAACGCCCGCCTCTTCCTTGATCGAGGCCAGCTGCGCGAACTGCGAGAAGCTGCCCGGCGCCGGATAGCCCAGGGCGCGGATACGCTCGGCGATCTCGTCCAGCGCGGTCCACAGCTCCGTATACTGGGTCATGAACATGGTGTGGAGTGTGTTGAACATCGGACCGGTGACGTTCCAGTGGAACGAATGGGTCTTGATGTAGAGCGCGAAGGTGTCGGCCAGAACCTTGTTCAGCCCTTCGGCGATGGATTTGCGGTCTGCGTCCGAGATCCCGATGTCGATTTTCATGCTTCGATCCTTCTTGTTGGGTCCTGCATCATAACCCGGCATTGGCGCAGCCGTCACCGGCCGCTGCCCCCCGCGGTCCCGGGACAACAGCTTGGGCGCAGGCGGATCGTTTCAAGTCCGATGCGGCTAAACTTCACAGATGGGTGATGAGACGCTGACTTATGCCGCCGCCCTCTGCCCGTTCTCCTCAACCCGCCCGAAGCCGGCCGATGAAGTTCGTCACCTCGCGGCTCAGGGTCACCGCCTGACCGTCCAGCAGTTCCGCGGCGCGCAGCACTTCGCCGGCGGCGGTGCCGGTTTCCCCGGCGCTGGTGGACACCGTGGCAATGGTGTGGGAGACCTCGGCGGTGCCGGCAGCGGCCTCCTGCACGTTGCGGGTGATCTCCTGGGTGGCGGCGGCCTGCTGTTCCATGGCCCCGGCGATGGAGCCGACGATCTCGTCGATGCCGACCACCGTTTCGCCCACCCCCTTGATCGCGGTGACGGCGGCTCCGGTCACGCCCTGCATGGTGGCGATCTGGGCGCCGATCTCCTCGGTGGCCTTGGCGGTCTGGGTGGCGAGGTTCTTCACCTCGCTCGCCACCACGGCGAAGCCCTTGCCGGCCTCGCCCGCCCGCGCCGCCTCGATGGTCGCATTCAGCGCCAGCAGGTTGGTCTGGGCAGCGATGGAGTTGATCAGGCCGACGATCTCGCCGATGCGGTGGGCGGCGTCGGACAGACCGACGACGTGGGCGTTGGTCTCCTCGACCGCGCGCACCGCGCCGCGCACCATGTCGAAGGACCGGCGGACCTGATCGCCGATCTCGGCGATGGAGGCCGACATCTCCTCCGTCGCGGCGGCGGCGGTCTGGACGCTGGTGCCGGCCTGGGCGCTGGCGGCGGCGACGGTGGCGGCCTGCCGGTTGGCGCTGTTGGCGCGCTCCAGCATGCCGGCGGCGTTGCTGCGCACCTGATGGGCGCCGGAACCGACCAGTTGAACCACCTCCGCCACGCGGGCCTCGAACAGGTCGGCCAGTTCCTGGATGGCACGGCGTTTTTCCACCTCGGCTTCCGCCTTCTGGCGCTGCTGGTCGGCGGTCAGCCGCTCCACCTCGCGGGCGTTGGTCTGGAACACCTCCAGCGCGCGGGCCATGGCGCCGATCTCGTTGTGCATCCAGCCGCCTTCGACCGCGGTGTCGAGCTTTCCGGCGGCTAGATCGGCCGTGTTGCTCGACAGCCGCTGCAAGGGCCGGGTGATGGAGCGGGCGAGCAGCAGCCCGGCCGCCATCATCGCCAGCAGCAGCCCGGCCATCACCAGGGCGAAGTCGCGGCGGGCCGATGCGGCGGCATCGCGGGTGGCCTGGGTGGCGGCGGCGGTGGAACGGCCGATGGCTGCCTGCGTCTCCATCACCTTGGCGGTCAGGGCGGCGAACTGGTCGTCGGTGTGGGCCATCATCGGGATGCCGATCAGGCGGTCGATTGCCGCCATCTGGTTCATCTCGTCCACCGCCTTGGCATAGGCGCCGATCCGCGCCGACACCTCGTCCAGCATCGCCCGCTCCGCCTCGACCAGTGGCATGGCCCGCAGCTCGGCAATGGCTGCGCGCGCCTTGCCCAGGTTGGCGGCGATGGCGTCGCGCATGGCCTGGAGCTTCTTCTCTTCGATCCCGGACCCCGACAATGCCAGATGCCGGGACACGTCGCTGTGGATGACGTAGGCGATGGCGACCAGCCGGTCGATGCGGCCCAACTGCTCCGCCGCCTCGCGGTGGATGGCGTCCACGGCGCCCAGGGCCTGCTCCGACTGTCGGTCGGCCAGCACCAGCGCCGCCACCGTCAGGACGATCCCCATCAGGGGCGCTGCGAACACACGGCCTGCCACAGACAGGCCGGACAGACGCGCAAAGACACCGCCGCTCATGCTCACCCCCAACAGTTCCGCCCCCAACGGCCCTACCCGCCGGTCATCGCCCTACGCGGGAGCCGTCACTTGTAGATGCCGACATAGGCGACCAGTTCCTGGCCCGGCACGCGCTTCACGTAGGTGATCTTCGGTTCGATCCTGTTGCTGGCGGGGTTCAGCCAGCGATACTCGACCCAGCCTTCGCCCTTGTCCTTGGCGACGGCCAGCACGTCCTGGACGATGAAGCGGCCGTCCGGGTCCTTGACGTTGATGACGCTCTGGCCGACGCCGGCCGGACGCGGCGGGTAGACCTTCCACACGCCGGTGAAATCGATGACGTTGACGTAGATCTCACCGTGCTTGTACGGACCGTCGGCGTTGAACGCCTTGGCGGCCTCGTCCAGGCCCTGGGCGGCGATCAGGTCCGCCGCCTTCAGGGTGATGGACTTCGCGTCCTCCTGCGTCGGCTTGGCCTGCTCGGCGACGGCCGGGCTGGACAGCGGGGCGGAAACGGCAGTCCCGACGGCAATCAGGGCGACCGCCAGCAAACGAAACCACAGGCGCATGTGCACTTTCCCCAAGGAATGCGGGGCGGACGGCAGATGCCGCGCGACCCTGACGAGTTTTGTCCGGCCGCCATCGCCTTCGCATGTGGCCATTTTCCCGTAAGGCTACTAGCAGAAGGTTTCATGGGTTTGTTCGTTGCATTTCCAAGCGATCATATTGCATTGCAACATAGCAATATTACGAATGAGAGACGAGACAACACATCCTTGAGGATTATCTCGTTGCATTTGAAGGTATTATCCGTCCGGCTGGGGCGGCCGGACAGGGATCGGCGGGTCATCCACGCGCCGATGCGGCTTATCGACGCATCGGCCGCGCCCACAGCCCGCGCGTGACGGTTTGCCGCCCCTTTTTTCCATCGACAGCCGTGCCATTCGGGTGGAGCATCGAAAGTCCGATGCGGGCGCCCCGCCGGCCCCGGACCAGATGCGTTTTCCAGCGCCCGTCCGCCGCCGCCCGTCGCCCGATCCGGACGCAATCTTCTGGAAGTGCCAAGTCTTTAAAGTGCCAGTCTGAAGTGCCACACGCGAACGGGCCGCCCCGGCGGCCGGGGCCGGCGGCCCCATTCCCGCCCTGGCCCCGTCCCCCGGTCACGACAGCCCGAAGCTTCGACGGGAGGTGTGAATGCCGCATACGCAAATCCGGACGGCGCGCTGCGCGGCGCTGGTCGGCCCCTATCTCGCCGGCAAAACGACACTGCTGGAAAGCCTGCTGTTCGCCGCCGGGGCCGTCACCCGCAAGGGCAGCGTGCGCGACGGCAATGCCGTGGGCGACAACTCGCCGGAGGCGAAGGCCCGGTCGATGAGCACCGAGCTGAACGTCGCCTCCTTCGATTACCTGGGGGAACGCTGGTCGATCCTGGACTGCCCCGGTTCGGTGGAACTGGCGGGAGAAGCGCAGGCGGCGCTGATGGCCGCCGACATCGCCATCGTCGTGGCGGAGGCCGCACCGGAAAAGGCCGTGCTGCTGGCCCCGCTGTTCAAGGTGCTGGACGACCACCGCATCCCGCATCTGCTGTTCATCAACAAGATCGACACGCTGGGCGATATCAGGGTTCGCGACGTCGTCGCCGCCTATCAGGAGGTTTCGGCCCGCAAGCTGGTGCTGCGCGAGGTGCCGCTGCGCGAGAACGGCCAGATCACCGGGCTGGTCGATCTGGTCAGCGAGCGTGCCTGGCGCTTCAACCCGCACAAGCCGTCCGACTTGGTCGCCCTTCCCGACGGCGCCCGCGACTGGGAGGCGGAGGCGCGGCAGGCGATGCTGGAATCGGCGGCCGATTTCGACGACGGCCTGCTGGAAAAGCTGCTGGAGGACATGGCTCCCGACAGTGCCGAGCTATACGAGACGCTGGCGCACGAACTGGCTGACGATTTGATCGTGCCGGTCTTTTTCGGGTCGGCGGAGAACGACAATGGCATCCGCCGCTTGCTGAAGGCCCTGCGGCACGAAGGGCCGGAGGTTGCCGCCACCGCGGCCCGCATCGACATCCCGGCCGACACGGCGGTAGCGGCGCAGGTGGTGAAGACGATGTTGGGGTCCCATGCCGGGAAGCTCAGCCTCGCCCGCATCTGGCGCGGCACCGTCACCGACGGCATGATTTTGGGGGCTGAGCGGGTGTCGGGCATCTTCCAGCAGTTCGGCCGTGACCAGACCAAGGTGCCACAGGCCGTCGCCGGCGACCTCGTGGCGCTCGGCCGGCTGGAAAAGGCGGCGACCGGCGACCGTCTGACCGAGAAGGCCAATCTTGGCCCGCCCGCCGACTGGCCGGCCGCTGCCCCGCCGGTGCATGGGCTGGCGCTCCGCGCCGAGAACCGCAATGACGAGGTGAAGCTGTCCGCAGCTCTGCAGAAGCTGCGGGAGGAGGACCCGTCCCTGACGCTCGACCAGTCGGCCGAGACCGGCGAACTGGTGCTGTGGGGCCAGGGCGACGTGCATCTGAAGCTGGCGATGGACCGGCTGCGCAGCCGCTTCAACGTCGCGGTGAGAGGCCAGCCGCCGCAGGTGCCCTACAAGGAGACGATCCGCAAGGGCACCGGCCACCATGCCCGCTTCAAGCGCCAGACCGGCGGCCACGGCCAGTTCGCCGACATCCATGTCGAGATCCGGCCGCTGCCGCGCGGGTCGGGCATCCGGTTCGAGGATGCGGTGGTCGGCGGCGCCGTGCCGCGCCAGTACATCCCGGCGGTGGAGGCCGGCGTGCGCGACGCGGCGGTGCGTGGGCCGCTGGGCTTTCCGGTGGTGGATTTCGCGGTGGCGCTGACCGGCGGCCAGTTCCACGCCGTCGACAGCTCCGACATGGCCTTCAAGACGGTGGCGCGGCAGGCGATGGCCGATGCCCTGCCGACCTGCGAGCCGGTGCTGCTGGAGCCGATCCTGACCGTCACCATCGCGGTGCCCAGCGCCTTCACGCCGAAGGTCCAGCGTCTGGTCAGCGGACGGCGTGGCCAGTTGCTGGGCTTCGATGCGCGGCCGGGCTGGCCCGGCTGGGACGAGGTGAAGGCGTGCATGCCCCAGGCGGACATGCAGGATCTGATCGTGGAGCTGCGGTCGCTGACCTTCGGCGTCGGCAGCTACAGCGCCGAGTTCGACCGGCTTCAGGAGGTGGTCGGCAAGGCGGCCGACCGGGCCGTCGAAATCCGCCGCGACATGCTGGCGGCACAATAAGCGGTTGGACGCTCCACCGCCCGGCTGGCGGGCGGTGGAGCAAGTCCCTTATCAGCCGATCTTCTGCTTGGCCATCGCGCCCAGACGCAGGCGGAGCGCGTTCAGCTTGATGAAGCCTTCCGCGTCCTTCTGGTTGTAGACACTGTCCTGCTCGAAGGTCACATAGTCCATGCGGTACAGCGAGTTGGGCGACTGGCGGCCGACGACCGTGACGTTGCCCTTGAACAGCTTCAGACGGACGGTGCCGTTGACCAGCGACTGGGTCTGGTCGATCAGCGCCTGGATGGCCAAGCGTTCCGGGCTCCACCAGTAGCCGCAATAGATCAGCTCGGCGTAGCGCGGCATCAGCTCGTCCTTCAGGTGGCCGGCGCCACGGTCGAGCGTGATGCTCTCCATCGCGCGGTGCGCCACCAGCAGGATGCTGCCGCCGGGGGTCTCGTAGACGCCGCGCGACTTCATGCCGACATAGCGGTTCTCGACCAGATCGAGGCGGCCGATGCCGTTCTCGCCGCCCAGCCGGTTCAGTTCGGTCAGCAGGGCCGCCGGCGACAGCGCCTTGCCGTCGATGGCGACCGCGTCACCGTTCTTGAACTCGACTTCGATGTAGGTCGGGGTGTCCGGCGCCTTTTCCGGGGCGACGGAGCGGGTGTACATGTCCTCGTCCGGCTCGACCCACGGATCTTCCAGCGCCTTGCCCTCGTACGAGATGTGCAGGAGGTTGGCGTCGGTGGAGTAGGGGGCCTCGCCGCGCTTGTCCTTCGCGATCGGAATCTGGTTCTTCTCGGCGTAGTCCAGCAGCGTGGTGCGGCTGTTCAGGGTCCATTCGCGCCACGGCGCGATGACCGTGATGTCCGGGCGCAGGGCGTAATAGCCCAGCTCGAAGCGGACCTGGTCGTTGCCCTTGCCGGTGGCGCCATGGGCGACGGCGTCGGCGCCGACCATGTTGGCGATCTCGATCTGGCGCTTGGCGATCAGCGGCCGGGCGATCGAGGTGCCGAGCAGGTAGGTGCCCTCGTAGAGCGTGTTGGCGCGGAACATCGGGAAGACGAAATCGCGCACGAACTCTTCGCGCAGATCGTCGATGAAGATGTTTTCCGGCTTGATGCCCAGAAGCTCCGCCTTCTTGCGGGCAGGCTCCAGCTCCTCGCCCTGGCCGAGGTCGGCGGTGAAGGTCACCACCTCGCAGGAATAGGTTTCCTGCAGCCACTTCAGGATGACCGAGGTGTCGAGGCCGCCCGAATAGGCGAGCACCACTTTCTTGATCTGTTTGCCGGACGCGCCGCTCATGGGACTGCTCTTGCAGAAGAGAAAGGTAAGGCCGCGACCGTACGGCCTTTCCCGCCCGCCTTCAAGCCCTGCCGGCGCCGATCTGCACCTGGGAATGACGGGACCGGCTACTCGATCTTCTCGCCGGGGTAGGTGCCCCAGAAATCGGCGCGCTTCATCCAGCCGCGATAGCCCTTCACATCGACCTCGCACCACTCGTCGCGGCACTTCTTCAACGATCCGATGACACCGGGCTCGGCCCGCGCCACCACGCCGCTGTCGCCGCGCGGCGACTCATGGATCGCGCGGGTCTGGCCGACGATCAGCACGCCGCGGCGTCCGGACAGCGCGCTCTGGTGTACCCAGCCTTCCGCCCCCTCCCAGTCGCGGATGCGGCGCCAAGTGTCGAATTCCTGGATGATCTCCACCGGCATGTCCTTGCGCTTGAACACCCATTCGATGGGGTAGCTGCCGTTGGGGCCTGAGCGCAGGTTCACCTCGCCGACGCGCACGGTGACGAAGCGGGGGATCGGCAGGCCCGACGCGTGGGTCGGGTCCTTCCCCTCCGCGGCGAGCGCCGTGCCCTCAACGCCCGCGAAAAGCCCCGCCCCCAACCCCGCGATCAGGGCCAGAGCAGCGAAGACGGAGCGGCGGCGGACAGGCATGGCGGCACCGGAACAGGGACAGGGGAGGGCAAACCGGGCCGCACTATAGAGACCACCCGTTCGATAGGGCAAGCGCCGCCACCCCCAATCGGACGGTGCGGCCGGCTTGCCGCAGGGTGGCCTTTCGCGACGGACTTCTGGACAGTCCAACGACCGCTTGGTATGGCAACCATGGACCGGAGCAGCCTGTGCCGAGACCTTCAGATGCGGGCAGCCGGGGCAAGGGAGGACCAGCACCGATGACCGACAAGAAGAAGCCGCTCGTTGTCGTCACCCGCAAGCTGCCGGACGTCATCGAGACGCGCATGATGGAGCTGTTCGACACCCGGCTCAATCCGGACGACGTGCCGCTCACCCCCGCCCAGATGCAGGACGCGATGACCATCGCCGAGGTGCTGGTGCCCACCGTCACCGACCGCATCGACCGCGCGCTGATCGAGGCCGCCGGGCCGCAGCTGCGGCTGATCGCCTCGTTCGGCACCGGCGTCGACCACATCGATCTGAAGGCGGCGCGCGAGCGCGGCATCGTCGTCACCAACACCCCCGGCGTCCTGACCGAGGATACCGCCGACATGACCATGGCGCTGCTGCTGGCCACCGCGCGCCGCGTGGCGGAGGGCGAGCGGCTGGTCCGCTCCGGCCAGTGGACCGGCTGGGGGCCGACCACCATGCTGGGCCACCGCATCAGCGGCAAGCGGCTGGGCATCCTGGGCATGGGCCGCATCGGCTCGGCGCTGGCCAAGCGGGCGCGCGCATTTGGAATGTCGATCCACTACCACAACCGCCGCCGTGTCCATCCGGAGCTGGAGCAGGAGCTTGAGGCGACCTACTGGTCCAGCCTGGACCAGATGCTGGCGCGGATGGACATCGTGTCGATCAACTGCCCGCACACGCCGGCCACCTACCATCTGCTGTCGGAACGCCGGCTGAAGCTGCTGCGCCCGCACTGCTACATCGTCAACACCTCGCGCGGCGAGGTGATCGACGAGGTGGCGCTGACCCGCATGCTGTCGAAGGGCGAGATCGCCGGCGCCGGCCTGGACGTGTTCGAGCATGAGCCGGCGGTCAACCCGAAGCTGCTGCGGCTGGACAATGTTGTCCTGCTGCCGCACATGGGCTCCGCCACCATCGAAGGCCGCATCGACATGGGCGAGAAGGTGGTGATCAACATCAAGACCTTCACCGACGGCCACGCCCCGCCCGACCGCGTTCTGGAAGCGCTGCTGTAAGACGCAGTTCCCTTCCCCTTCGGACAGGGGAGGGGACCGGTCAGGGCGCGGAGACCTCCAGCGGGGCGGCCTCCCGTGCCGGGACCTCCTGCAGCTCCGCCTCCAGCCTTGCCTTGGCGGCGGCGGCCAACTGCTCGTCGGCCTGGATGCGGGCCATGTCCTCCGGTGCGACGGCGCCGGCGGCGATCACCAGTTCGGCGAAATCGGACAGATAGACGCTGCCCTTCACGGTGCGCTGGACCAGCACGTTGCGCTTGTCCTCGGCATCGCGCTTGCGCTTGACGAAGCCCAGGACCGACAGACGGTCGAGCGCACGGGTCACCGCCGGCTTGGAAATGTTCAGCAGGGACGCCAAACCGCGCACGGTGTGCGGCGGGTCGGTCAGATAAACCTGGAGAAGGATCGCCAATTGCCGCGCCGACAGGTCCGGCGCGTCCTTGCGGACGCTGGCGACCAGCGCGGTGCGCCACAACCCGAGCGCCTTGAGGTTCCGTGCCATGCCTCCCCCCGGAAAGCCGCGTGCGGTTCCGCAACCGCAGCACGCGCCGCGAAGTGTCGCTTACCCGAACGATGCAGGCAAGGCTTTCGCGTTCCCGGGAGAAGGACGGCGCCGGTGCCTGTCTATTTTCCTTCGCGTTTCAGCACCACCGGCTTGGCCGTGCCGGTGACCAGCAGATTTCCGCCGGCAAGCGGAACGACGGTCAGGCTGCCGCCGGCCGATACCGGGGCGAGGCTGACCGCTTGGCTGGCGGCGTTGGCGGCGGGCTTCACCCCGCCGGGGACCTCCTTGGGGTCGAAGACGGCATCCTCCCCCTGGCCGGCGACATCATAGCCCGTGCATTCGTTGCCGATGCAGATGCCGGTCTCGTCGATGCGCGCCTTCCCGGCGGGGGCGTTGAAGGGCGGGTCCTCCGCCCCGCCGCCGCTCCAGCTCCAACTGCCGCGCAGCCAGTCCGGCAGGCGGGTGTCCTTCTGGAGCTCCAGATTGTCGGTGATCAGGCCGATGCTGCCATTCAGCCCCTGGGCGGCCACCGCCTCGGCGATCTTGCGGGCCTCGGCGGCGGGAATGCCGTAGCGGGTGGCGATCTGCGGCGTCCAGGCCGTTACCGCACCGTCCACGCCCTTGCGCAGGCTGTCGCCCCAGCCGGGCGCGATCCAGCGCGGGTTGGACCAGCCGGAGGCATCCTTGACCAGCTGGGGCAGTTGCGGGGCATCGGCGCCCTGATCGGCGCCCTGATCGGCGAGGAACAGGCGCGGATCGACCGCCGACTTCATGCGGTCGATGCCCATCTGGCGGTAGGTGGCGAAGCGGATGGTGCCGGTGCGGTTGGAAGCCGCCTCCAGCATCGGGGCGAGCAGGTCGTCAACCGCCTTCCAGGCGGGAGTGGCGAGCAGGGCCTTGTCGTCGGGGCAGGCGGGATAGGCGCCGAAATTGTCGCGGTTGCTGCCATAGAGCGGTTCCATCGCCTTCCAGGCCGCCGCTCCCCGCTTTTCCATCACCGAACAGGGCCATGCCATCTCCACCTCGTCGCTGACGACGCGCAGAGCGGTGAGGAAGCCGTCGTCGGTGGCGAGATCGACCCCGGATGCCGTCTCGCGGGCGTAGGAATCCTCGATGCCGGCGATGGCCTCGCGCAGCAGCGCCTCCGCCTTCGCGCGGTCGGGGGAGGGGCCGAAGCGCAGCAGGTAGGCGTTCCATCCCTTGCCCAGCTCGCCGCGGATTTCGCCAAGCCGTTTGGCGGCGCCGGCCGGATCGCCGGGGATGCCGTCGACGATGGCGGACATCGCGGCGACCGCCTTCGGCATCGACTCGGACAGCGCGGTGCGCCGCGTATCCAGCACCGGGCCGAGGCAGGGGCTTGGTGCCGCGGCGGTCGCACACTGGTTGCGCTGCGCCAGCCAGGACCGCTGTTCCGCCCGCAGCCGGTCACGGTCGGCGGTGCCAGACAAATCCTGCAGCGACTTGTAGAGATCGGCGATCTCCCGGTCGGCATCGGCCAGCTTGGGATCGGCGCAGATCGCCTTTTCCACCGGTGTGGAGGCCGCCTTGCAGTCGAAGGACGGCTCCGCCCTTGCGGCCCCGCCGACCACCATGATCGAGAGTGCGGCTGCCGCCCCTGCGAGCATCGCGCCGCCGATGGACGGCCTCCCACTTTTGCGCCTGTCCATAGCCGCTCGGTTTTTCTCTGCCCGGCCCATCATGCCTTCCTGGGACTGTGATCCGCGGAAGATACGGAATCCGTTGCGGCTTGTCCTCTGCCGCAACGGCAATTCCGTGGAGCGGCAATCAGAGAAGGCGGTCAAAGAAAAGCGACTGCGATTGCGGCGAAATGGCAGCTGGCCGCGGCCAGCACGAACAGATGCCAGACGGCATTGTTGTAGGGCATGCGATCCATCAGATGGAAGACGACGCCGACGGTGTAGACGAGCCCGCCGGCGACCAGCAGCCACAGGGCGGGCGCCGACAATGCCGATCCCAGCGGTTCCAGCGCCGTGACCACTGCCCAGCCCAGTCCAAGATAGAGCGCCAGCCCCAGCCGGTTGAAGCGACCTGGAAAGCGCAGCTTCAACGCGGCGCCGAAGGCGGCCCCGCCCCACACGGCGCCGCCCAGCCCGATCCCTTGGCCCAGCCCCAGCGTGAAGGGCGTGTAGGTACCAGCGATCATCACGAAGATCATGGCATGGTCGATCCGCCGCAGCACTGCCTTGCCGAAGCCGGGCGGGGCGAGGTTGTAGGCGGCCGAGGCCGTCAGCATCCCCAACAGACCCAGTCCGTAGACGGTCAGCGCCAGCGCGGTGTGGACCGGCACGGCGCCGGAAAACACACCGTCATTCAGCAGCCAGACGAAGCCGGCGAGGCCGGCGGTGACGCCGATGGCATGAACGACCGCATCGGCCCGCCGCTCACCGACGCTGTAGACGGGAAACTGGTGGGCATCCTGCATTGGCACACCGCTTCGGTCGACGCGAAAGAGAGAGGTCGGCCGCCGGAACGGGGCCTGCGTCGAACATGGTGTGCCGGCGGCGGCCTCGCCAGCGGTCCTGTCCGATGGAACGAACCCGGCGGGCGCCGCTTCGGCGAACCGCTTATGCCGGACGGAACGGCCGCATTACGCCGTCACTCCGCTGCGAAGGCCACGGCCGCGGTGTGGCGGTGGCGCGGCATCGGCTCCGACAGGTTGGCGGCCTTGCGGAAGTAGCACAGGGCATAGACACGGACGCAGCCGGTGAGATTGTCGCAGTCCTGGCGTTCGGCATCGATCTTCGACACCAGCTCGCTCATCGTCATGAATTCGCGGGCGCAGATTTCCTCAAGCGACTCCCACTCCACCGGCATCAGCTTCATGCTGGTCCGCTTGCCGTTCACCCTGATGTTGCGCATGTGCATGGGAGAGCCCTCCGTTGCTGATGCATAAATGGGTATGCGAAACGACGGGGTGCGTGCTGTGAAGTTCTTCACAGGGAAAACGGCCCTCCGAGCGGGGAGCTGTCGAAAGGCCGGGCGGGCATCGTGGGATCGATATCGGATCGGGGGACGGCATGACACGGAAAGAAGCCTTGCGTGCGATCATGAATGAGGCGGCTGCGGCACGTTCCGCCCTGTGCGAGAACGAACTGGTCATCCGTCTGGACAACATCCTCGCCATTGCCCGCGAAGCGCTGGAGGGGCAGGACGGGGACGAAATGCCGCAACCGTCACGGAACGAAGGCGGTGGCTGCCCGGAGCGGTGAAGGGGATCGGTCACATCCAAGGGACTGAGGCAATTGGTCACGGGTGGTCGTAAATTTGCACAACTTCGCACACCCACGAATTGCATAGGGGGGTAACCTTCCAGACTTACCACCGTCATCCCCGATCCTGGAAAATCCGGGAGGGCAGGCGGAGGGCTTCTCAAACCGAAATGGGACTTCCCACTCAATGGCTCCGATCCCGACTCCGACCTGCATCCTCCGCGGCACTTACGTTCATACCATGCTGGGCGAAGTGCCCGTCGAAAGCCTGAAGATCGGCGATATGATCAAGTCGTCGGTGAGCGGTGAGTTCCGTTCGATCCGCTGGATCGGCCGGCGTCTGCTGGCGGGCTCGTCCTTCGATACCGAGCATCTGCGCAAGGTCCATCTGCCGGTGCGGATCGCCCGTGACGCCATCGCCCGGAACATGCCGTCCCGCGATCTCTATATCTCCCCCAGCCATGCGCTGCTGATCGGCGATTATGGTGTTTCGGCCCGTCTGCTGATCAACGGCTCGTCGATCCGGCAGGTGGATGCGATGGAGGAGATCGAGTATTTCCACATTGAACTCGACAGCCATGACGGCATGTACGCCGAAGGGCTGCCGGTCGAGACCTATCTCGAAGCCGACAACCGTCAGGCCTACGACAACGCTGCCGAGTATGAGGCGCTGTATCCGGGAGACGACCCGCGCATTCAGGAACCCTGTGTGAAGATCGACATCCCGCTGGCCGCGCTGGAGCAAATCCGCAAGAACGTGAACAAGCGCGCCGAGCAGATCGAAACGGCCGAACTGGCCTGAAGCCGAGCCTGGCCCGCCTGTGGGCTTGATTGTCGATTGTAAGCGAGGGGCCGTCCTGTGGGGCGGCCCTTCCTGCATTGGCGGATGCTGACGACGTCTACGAGCTTCACCCGGAGCGCACCGGGGTTCCAGCCGACATGGAGGCGTTGCCGGCGGGCAGTGCTGATGAAGGAATGCGAGCCTCTGCGGCAGAGGACCAGTCGACAACCCATCTTGGGATAGTCGATCAGCCAAGGATTGCCGTAGTCCAGGCTCTTCACTATCCTCTGTCGAACCAAGCCCCATGCGGGCGTCCAACCCTCCTGGCGCCCCCCTAATGCCGACCATGCCCATCGACCGTCCAAGCGCCAACCCCGACGCCGCGGCGCTGGAGCGGCGGTTACGGGCCGCACCCGATGACGTTCCGGTGACGCAGGAGCTTGCCGGGCTGCTGTTCCGAACGGGCCGCGCGGCGGAGGCCGAATTCCATGCTCGCAATGCGGTCCGGCTGGCACCGGAAAGCGCACGCTCCCACCTGCTGATGGCATTGGTGCTGGCCGATACCCACCGGCCGCAGGCTGCCGAGTTCCATTACCGCCGTGCGCTGGCCCTGGCGCCGCCAGACGCTGCGACCGTGGCGAATCTCGCCTGGGCCCTGACGCAGCAGGGCCGACCGGACGATGCCCGGCGGACCTACCGGCTGGCCGCGACCCTGCACCCGTCCATCGCCCTGACATGGCACGGCTGGGCACAGACCGAGGATGCGGCCCGCGATCTCCCCGCCGCGCAACGCTTCGTGGGGCGCGCCCGGCGTCTCGATCCCGGCCATCGCGGCGTCAACACCTTCGCGGCGGCCCTGCTGGCCCGGTGCGGCGATCCGGAGCAGGCGCTGGCGGTGCTCGACACCGCAGCGGCCCGGCATGGCGCCGATCCCGACGCGCTGCTGGAGAAGGGACGCATTCTCGACCGGATGGGCCGCCACGATGAGGCGTTCGCCGCTTTCGCCACCGGCAAGGCTCTGCTCCGGCAGGCCGGGCGTCGCTACGGCGAGGAGCCGGCGGTGGATCTGATCGCGCGCCTCGCCGCCTTCTTCGTCGCGCCTCGCCTGCGCCTGATGCCGCGATTGGACACGTCCACAGCCGGGGCCACAGCCGGAGCCGCCGCCGGGACGCAGCCGGTTTTCATCGTGGGTGCCCCACGCTCCGGCACCACGCTGGTCGAGCAGATCCTGTCCTATCACCCCGCCGTCGCTGCGGGGGACGAACTGCCGTCCCTCGGCGCGGTGGTCCAGGCGCTGCCGCAGATTCTGGGCAGCCCGCTGACCTATCCAGAAGCGCTGTCGGAGCTTTGGATGGGCGACCAGCGCGACGGGCTGGAGCAACTGCGCGACGCCTATCTGCGCCATGCCCGCAAGCTGGTCCCGGTCAAGCCCGGCCACACGCTGTTCACCGACAAGATGCCCTTCAACGAAACGCATCTCGGCCTGATCGCGCTGATGTTTCCCGCCGCCCCGGTCGTTCATGTGCTGCGCCATCCGCTGGACGTGGTGCTGTCGATGATGGGGACCAACCTGACCCACGGCTTCCATTGCGCCAACGATCCGGAGACGGCAGCCCGCCACGTCCTGCGGGTGTTCGATCTGGTGGAGCATTACCGGCGCGAGATGCCGTTGCGCTACCTGCCGCTGCGCTACGAGGATTTGGTGCGCGAGCCGGAGCCGGCGGTGCGGCGGTTGCTGGGTTTCCTCAGGCTGGGGTTCGACCGGCGCTGCCTGCGCTTCGAGGAGAACCGGCGCTTTGCCCGCACGCCCAGCCACGCCCAGGTCGCGGAGAAGCTCCACGGCCGATCCATTGGTCGTTACCGTGCCTATATGGCCCATCTGAAGCCGGTGATCCCGATCCTGGAGCCGGTCATCCACGGGCTGGGCTACAGCCTGTAGCCGCCGCCATGCCGTTCGCGCCATCCCACAGCGACCTGTGCGAAATCCACCGCCGCGAGGGCCGGCTGGACGAGGCTGCCGTCCACGGCCGCCGTGCCGTGGCACTCGATCCCGGCGACGCGGCGGGCTGGTACAATCTGGGCATCGCGCTCTATGACCGGCTGGAGATCGAGGCGTCGATCACCTGCGAGCGGCGGGCCGTCCGGCTTCGCCCGGATTGGCCGGAGCCGCATTTCGAACTGGCCGAGGGGCTCCTGCTCTCCGGACGGCTGGAGGAGGGCTGGCGCGAGTATGAATGGCGCTGGCGCCTTCCCGGCGTGCCGCCGCCGCTTCCACCCACGATCCAGAAGCGACACGGGCACGCCGGTGTGAAGCCCTGGGATGGGCATCCGATGCCCGGCGGCACCCTTCTGCTGGTCGCCGATCAGGGCTTCGGTGACAGCATACAGTTCGCGCGATACCTGCCGATGGCGGCGGCGCTCTGTTCGCGTCTGGCGGTCGCCTGCAGCCCGGACATGCTGCCGGTGATCCGCTCCCTTCCCGGCGGGCAGCGGGCCTTCAGCGCCTGGGAGGAGGCGCCGCCGTTCGACGCCTGGGCGGCGCTGTCCAGCCTGCCGGGGCTGTTCGGCACGGTGGTGGGGACGATCCCGGCCGCGGTTCCCTATCTGCGGGCCGAGCCGGCGCGGGTGGAGCGCTGGAAGTGGCGCCTGGACGGGTTGCTGCCCCGCGGCTACCGCCGCGTCGGGCTGGTCTGGGCCGGGCGACCGACCCACGGAAACGACCGCAGCCGCTCGATGCCGCTGGCGCGGCTGTCGCCGCTCCTGGCACTGGAAAGGACGGTTCTGGTGTCGCTCCAGAAGGGGCCGGCGCAGGCCGAGTCCGCGTGCATCTATGGCACGGCGCCGCTGGTCAATCTGGGACCGGAGCTGGAGAGCTTTGCAGACACCATGGCGGTGCTGGCGCAGCTCGACCATGTGGTCTGCGTGGATACGGCGGTTGCCCATCTTGCCGGGGCGATGGGACGTCCGACAGCGGTCCTGCTGCCGCACGCACCGGACTGGCGCTGGCTGCTGGGCCGTAGCGGCACGCCCTGGTACCCCACCGTCACCCTGCACCGGCAGCCGGCGCCCGGGTGCTGGGACGAGGCGGTCCACGGTGCCGTGGCTGCGGTGACCGGCAACCCGGTCAGGGCTTCAGGGCGGCCAGCCCGTCGGTAACCCCCTTGGTCGAGATCGGAAAAGCAACGTTCTGCGCGCCGCCATAGGGACGGACCGTGACCTGCGCCCCCTTGGACCGGCGCAGCGCGGTCAGGGCTGCCTCGTCCATCGGGGCGTTGGCGAGGCAGCCGTCCTGAAGGCACTGCTGGTAGGTGAGGGGCATGGGCTTGCCGTCGTCGATGGTCAGCGCCGCCCCGGCGCGCAGGTCGACGCCCAGCGGCAGGATCACGACCATCACGCCCTTGCCGTCCGGTGCGAAATAGCCGACCGACACCTTGAGGATGCGGGTCGCCTGCTTCAACTCCTTGTTCTCCACCACGCGGGTCTGCGACAGGAAGCAACGCGGTTTCCCGTCGGTGGGCGTCTCGCATTCGGTCTGCCAGTCGCCAAAGGTCCTGCCCGGCTCCACGGCGCCGGCGGGCGCCACGCCCGCGAGGAGCGGAAGCGCGCCCAGCATGCCCATGAAGACGATTCCGCGCACCGCCGTCAGGTCCTTCACAGCTTCCATTTCAGGCTGGCGGTGGCCGACAGGCTGTTCTCACGGGTGCGGATCGCATCCTGGACGTCGATGGTGGCGCTCATCCGGTCGGTCAGAACCACACCCAGCCCGGCGCCGACCACAAGGGCGTCGCGGCCCGGCTTGCTGGCGTCGGCGGTGAAGGCCGCACCGCCCAACCGGTTGGTGGTGGTCGCCGTCGCGTCCGCGAAGTCATGTTGCCACGCCAGGGCGGCGTTCGGCGACAGGCGCCAGCCGCCGACCGTGATGCCAGTGCCGGTACGCACGCCAACCGCGCTGCGCAGGCTGCTCCAGCCCGCCGCCTCGATGTCCAGCGCCACGCCGCCGCCCGATTCCCGGAACGCCTCGCGGGTGATGCGGTCGAACCGCAGGCCGGCCCGCGGCTCGATCCAGACGCTGTCCGAGCCGGCAAAACCCATGCGGTGTCCGGCGGCGATCTCGACGGAAAAATCATGGCCGTCCGCCGTTGCGCCGGCGCCCTGCGCCAGCCCGCCGAAGGCGATGGCACGAGACGCATCGTAGCGGGCGTAACCGTAGCCGATGGCACCCTCTACAAAGGGGCTGTCCGCCGAACCGCGCAGGTTCCAGGAGCCGTAGAGCGTCGCCTGATAGCTGTCCACATCGGCCTTGCCCAGCCCGTCGCGGGAGCTGACGCGGTTGCGCAGGTAGCCGAGCGCCACGCCGCCGGTCATCCCATTCTCGTAGCTGCGGTCCATGCCCAACAGGAAGCCGCCGATCCGCTCGGTGGTGCCGGCGGCGTTGCCGTCCGAACCGGTCCGGCCATAGGCTGCCAGCGGCTGTCCCCAGATGCCGCCGGAACCCTTTGTCCCGCCGGTCTCACCGACGGCGACCGTGCCGTTGCTGCCGCCGGCCAGCCGAACGCCCGACGACGACGCTTCGCCGCTGCGCAGCGCCGACAGACGGCTCTCCACCGCGCTGCCGAACAGGCGGCGGCTGGTTCGGTCGGCGGCCAACGTGTCTGCGTGCAGCTTGCCGGAGAGTTGGTCGAGCGCCCCGGCGATGCCGCTGCCCGACAGGCCGTAGAGGCCGCCGAACAGCGGGGCGGCGACACCATCCAGGGCGCCGTCCAACCGGGCCCCGGCGGCGGGGCGCAGCGCGTCGACCGCCGCACCGGCGGCCCGTTGGTTGGACGTGCCGCCGCGGACCGCGTAGCTGGCCGGGGTGACCACCAGCCGGACTGCGGTGGCGTCGTACAGCGTATCGAAGCGGGTTCCGGCCTCCAGCCCCGCCGCCGGCTGCGTCACAGCGGCGAAACTGCCGGACACGCCGCCATCCGCCTGGACGATGGTAAAGCTCTGCCCCAGCGTCGCGGTGTAGCTGTTGGTGGCGTCGCCGCTGATGTCGCGCAGCACGGGGGTCAGCGTGCCGGCCGCGATGAAGGACGCTCCCTGTACCCGGACTTGATCGTGCCGACCGGCGCCGAAGCCGGCGGTCGGGCCGTCGATTTCGGCGCGCAGCACGCTGGTGCCGGTCAGCGTCACGGCGGACTGGAAGGTCAGCACGCCGGGCGAGTTGCCTGGAGACAGGATGCCGGAAAGTGTCGCCGGGCCACGGACCGTGCCGCCGCCGCTGAAAGTCGAGCCGGCGCTGGTGGTGAGGGAGCCGGCGACCACGCCGTTGACGGAAACCACCCCGCCGTTCCCCACGGTGAGCGTGCCGGTGCTGCCGGTGGCGGCCACGGTGACGGTGCCTTCGCCGACCGTAACCGGAGCCATGACGGCACCGGCCAGGGTGGCGTTGCCGCCGGAGGTCACGGTGACCGCACCGTTGACCGCGCCGTAGGGGGCGACGGTCAGGGTTCCGCCCTCGACCGTCAGCGTGCCGCCGACGCCGCCACCCTCGGCCACGGTGACGGTGCCGTTGCGGGCGACCGTCACCGGCACCGCGACGATGCCGCCGACCGTGGCATTGCCGCCGCTGTTCACCGTCAGCGTGCCGCCGGCGACCACGCCGCTCTGCGCGACGGTCAGGGCCGCGCCGTTGGTGACGGACAGTCCGCCCGCGTTGGCGAGCTGTCCGGAGACGACCAAAGTGCCGGGACCGGACGCGGCCAGCGCGCCGGTGCCGCCGACGGCACCTGCGAGCGTGACGGTGCTGCCGTTGGGCGTGATGGTGCCGCCCTGATCGGTCACGATGACCGATTGGCCAACCGTCAGCGGCAAGGTCGGACGCAGCGTTCCGCCGTCGAAGGTGACCGTGCTGCCCTGGACCGCACTGTCGCTGTCGGTGAAGCTTGGGCGGCTGGTGTCGATCACGCCGGTCGGGGGCGGAGGTGGCGGCGGAGACGTCGGAGTGGGATCGGGCGTCGGTGTGGGTGTGGGCGTGGGTGTCGGAACCGGATCGGGGGTGGGCGACGGCGGAGGTGGTGGCGACGGCGGAGAGGGAGGCGGGGGAGGAGGCGGTGGCGGAGGGGGAGGCGGAGGGGGAGGCGGGGGAGGCGGCGGGGAGGTCACCTTGGTCAGGGTGAGCTTGATTTCCTTGTTCGCCGTGTCGAAGGTGGCCGTCGGGGTCAGCGTCGCGTCGCTGTTGGTGACGGAGGTGAAGGCACCGGACAGAGCACCCGTCGTGGTCAGGATGGTATAGGTCGTGCTGGCACCGTACCCGCTGCCGGCCGAAGTGACGGACAGCGCGCCGCCCATTGTGGCGGTGCCGGTGACGGCCAGCTTGCTGGCGGTGGACGAGGTCGTCCGGATCGCCAGCGTGCTGCCGCTGTCCTGCGTGTAGTTGCCGGTGACCGTCAGGGTGCCGGGCGTGCTGGAGCCGCCGGGCGACAGGGTGGTGCCGGACGGGGTGGTCAGATTCCCGACGACCGTTCCAGTGCCGGCGAGCGTCGTGCCGCTGCTGAGCTGCAGCCCGGTGGTGAGCGAGCCGTTGACGCGCAGCGTGCCGGCCTGGAGGTTCGTGGTGGTGGCCGAACTCGCGCCGCCAAGCGTCCACTCGGTTCCGCTCATGGTCAGGCTGGTCAGGCCGGACACCGATCCGCTCAGGCTGCCGCTGCCTTCCAGCCGCAGAACCTGGTTGGCGCCCCCGGCCTGGATGCCACCGACCACGACGCTGCCGTCCTTCAGGGTGATGAGGCTGCCGGCGCCGAACCCGTAGGTCTTGATCGCGCTGTAGCCGTTTCCGGCGGCAATCGTCCCATAATTGACGATGGTCGAGACACCGGTGACGGAGAGCGCGTCGGTGGTGCCGATGATCGTGCCATAGTTGGTGACGAAGGAGGGCGTGGTTAGCCCGGCGACCATGACCGCGGCATAATCCGTCTGCATGTAAGCCGTCGCCGACCGGACATTCTTGATCAGCGCCGCTCCGTCGGACGACGTCCCATTGGTGAGGTTGAGCGCGTGGGAGGATTCGATGCCGGCCCAGTTGCCGATGATTGTCCCGGTGTTCTCGACGACTGACCTCAGCGACCCCGACGAATTGGCGAACAGGATGCCATCGTAGGTCTTCTGAACGTCGATCAGTCCGGAATTGATGACGGTGCCGTAGGTCTGCCCGTAGATGCCGTCGGCCTGATAGAAGTTCGTGTCGACCGAAATCCTGATCGTGCCCTGGTTGGTCAGGGTCCAGCCACCGGCAGACTTGACCCACACGCCGGTGGTCTGATCGGTGTACACGTTGCCGGTACCGCTATCGACCACGCCGCCGGTGCTGGTGATGAGGATGTTGCTGCCGGTCGGCTCGAAAGTCTGATTCTGAACCGTGGACAGTGTTTCCGCCGATGCGGCGCTGCCGGCCAGCGAAACGCCGAGTGCGATGGGAGCCGCAACCATTGCCGGGAGGCGACCGCCCGACATCAGGCTTTGGCGGATCAACGCGAGAGTGGACGGGGACGGCGACGGCGGCATGGGTGTTTCACCTTGCAATCAGTGCGTGAGCGTTACGACCAATGGGCCACGCCACCCAATCATAGAGTGCATTCCGCTTTGTTGCTAAGACGAAACATGCAAAAAAATCAACGAAATGGTGCATTCTCTGTCGTTGAGCGAATGTCTCCTGCATTTAATTGCGGAAACTGCCTATTGTTTTACATGATTGAGAAAGAGAAAAATGATATATTTTGGAACTAAATGTAATTTTCGACAATCTATAAAGTTTACACCGCGGTATAATTAGGGAAATATTTTAATTCTCTCCTTTGGGATTTTAGTCGATTGCCCAGGAGACAGGCGAATGGAGTTGCGGTGCGGGTCTGAATATGAGGCAATGTTAGGATGGAAAAGCCGCCGCGCTACCGCTTAAACGATGCCAGCGAAGCTCGCCTCCTGGATGTTGCAAGCGCGGTAGATTGCTTACCTCTCGACCCTCGTCCAGGGTGACGACATCGGTCACCCCGGTCGGGCGCTCGCGCCAATTGGCCAACGTCGCCAGCGTTATGTCGCTCGTCGTGGGGCCGCCGCGGGGACATTCGAGGCGGGCTTGCTAACAGTTTGCGTTATTGCGCCTACATCCCCGATCACGCCGAAAGCCATCGCCAGCGCACCCTGAATGCGCCCTGTACCGCAGCTGTAGGGCGCTGCGGTGTGCGCTGCCGATGCGCGACTGGAGTGCGGTCGATTCGCTATGCCCCTGCGGCGGTTTCGCGGTGGCGGCGCGGCTGTGCCGCTGCAGAGACGCGGTGAAGATGCGGCGCGAGCGCTGCGGTTCCGCCGCTGCCGGCTGCTGAGGGCAAGCCTCCTGGCGCAGCGGGAGCCGCGACTCGCGCCGTGGGGCCGAGGGGATCGGCAGAACAGGTAGCCTCGGGCCGCTGCGCGGCGGTCGGAGGTTCAAGGAGGCCGTCAAGCGCCCGTCCTGTTGGCAATCGGCGTCATGATCAGCAGATGGACGAGCGCCCGCTCGTGCCGGGGCTGCCGGCAGCGTCGAGGAGGACCAGCCCGCCAAGCGAAGCAATCCTGAGACCCCGGTGAGACCCCAACCCTGTGCACATAAAAAAACCGCCGCTAACCCGATGGATTAGCGGCGAGTTGAACAGGGAGGCTTCACGTCTGGGAGACGCTGGGTCCGAGGACCCAACCCCGGAGGGGAGACCTCCGGGACGAAACATCAGATGCTGCGTCGCAACATCCAACGATCAAAATTTGACCATTCTGCTGCCAACTTTCCAGGCATAAATGTATAAATCTACCATGCAAGACACGCATGGCTTCAGATGTCCCTTAGAAAGCTAATAAAAATGCCGAAAACGACAGCGCCGCCCCGGTAAGTTGGAGCGGCGCTGTCGTTTTCGGCAATTCTCTTAACAGATCACTGAAAATGTTCGTGGTTAGAACGGAGTTTCTGCCACTTTTTTAACCAGGAAGTCACGGAAGACGGCAATGCGCTTGGAATGGCGCAATTCTTCGGCATAAACGAAGTAGGCGTCGACCTTCGGCCCGTCGACATCCGGCAGGATCCGAGTCACGTCCTTGGAGAAGCTGTCGACCAGGAAGTCGGGCAGCGCACCGATGCCGAGTCCGCTCTCCACCGCGCGGTAGATGGCGTAGACGCTGTTGACCTGCAGGATCGGTTTCCGGTTGGGCGACGGATCGCCCATCTCCATGATCCAGTTGACGTTGGGGATCGGTGCCCGCACGTCGGGCGGGTAGGTGATCAGGTCGTGGCTGTCCAGCTCCGCCAGCGTCTTGGGCGAGCCCTTCTTCTTCAGATAGCTTTGGCTGGCATAGAGGTGGAAGCGGATCGACATCAGATGCCGCTGGATCAGGTCCGGCTGGCGCGGCGTGTTCATGCGGATGGCGATGTCCGCCTCGCGCATCGCCAGATCCAACTCGTCGTCGTCGATCAGCAGCGTCAGCTGGATGTCAGGGTAGATCGACATGAACTCGTTGATGCGCGGCGTCAGCCATGTCGATCCGAAGGCGACGGTCGTCGTCACCCGCAGCGGGCCCTTCGGATGCTCCCGGCTTTCGGTCAGCATCGCCTCGGTCATCGACAGTTTGGCGAAGACGTCGCGGGCGGTGCGGTGAAGCAGCTCGCCCTGTTCGGTCAGGATCAGCCCGCGGGCGTGGCGGTGAAACAGCGGAACGCCCAGGCTTTCCTCAAGCGCGCTGATCTGGCGGCTGACCGCCGACTGGCTGAGGTTCAACGTCTCGCCGGCGTGCGTGAAGCTGCCGGCTTCGGCCACCGCGTGGAAGACCCGAAGCTTGTCCCAATCCATCATGCTGTCCCGCCCCGATGCGCAACCGCCCGGAGCCTCCCGTTATCTTGAGGGCGGCGCATGGCCGCCATGCATGTTTATAGCGGGAACGCGCCCGGAACGCACGCGCTACCAACCCTGACTCGCACGAAAATTAATCATGATCGCCGGAATTATTCTCATCCGAAGTGCCAGCGATTTCTCTATATCCGCAAAATGGATAGGGATGTTTGCGATGCTCGGAAACGGGTCGGTGGTCGTTCGCCCCCGTTTTGCTAATCCGCGGCGTCGGTCAGGGCGGCGGCCTTGACCGTCGCGCTGCGGGCATCGCCCGCCGGCTTATCCGGCCCGCGATGGCCGATATGTCCACTGATCTCGTCGCCGGCATCGGCGGGGAGGCGCCAGAAGGGCAGGCTGGAGGCACAGGCCATCAGCCCGACCGTCAGGAAGGCGGGAACGAAGGAGGCCGGGGTCAGCGCGCCGCTCCACTGCACGGTCAGGTGAAGCGCGGTGGCGCCGACGGCCACGCCCAGGCTCATCGACAACTGCTGCATCACGCTGGCCAGCGTGTTGGCGCGGCTGGTCATCGGCTGCGGCACCTCGGCATAGCTCAGCGTGTTCATGCCGGTGAATTGCAGCGAGCGGAAGAAGCCGCCCAGCAGCAGCGCGCCCAGGATCACCAGATGCGGCGTGTCGGGACGGAAGGCGCCGTAGCTGGCAAGGATCACGCCGCTGACGATGGAGTTCAGCGTCAGCACCGGTCGGAAGCCGAAGCGGCGCAGGATCGGGCCCGCCAGCGCCTTCATGGTCAGGGCGCCCGCCGCCCCGGCGAAGGTGAGGGCGCCCGACTCGAAGGCGGTCAGGCCGAAGCCGATCTGCAGCATCACCGGCATCAGGAAGGGCACCGCGCCGATGCCGATGCGGAACAGGGTGCCGCCCAGGACCGACGCCCGGTAGGTCTGCAACTTGAACAGCGACGGGTCCAGCACCGGCCGCGCCACCCGCCGGGCGTGGCGCAGGTAAGCGACGGTCGCCAGCAGCGCCACCGCCAGCAGGATCGCCACCGCGTAGGCCGGCAGCAGGTCGCGCCCGACATTCTCAAAACCGAACATGAAGGCGGCCAGCGCGATGGAGCTCCACAGGAAGCCGCGGGCGTCGAAGGGATCGCGCTGCTCCTCCTTCAGGTTGGGGATCAGCGCCAGCACCAGGGCGATGCCCACCAGCCCGATCGGCACGTTGATGAAGAAGATCCAGCGCCAGGAGGCGTAGGTGGTGATCGCCCCTCCGACCAGCGGCCCCAGCGCCGGCCCGATCAGCGCCGGCAGGGTCATCCGTGCCATCGCCGTCACCAGCTGGTCCTTGGGCACGGTGCGCAGCAGGATCAGCCGGCCGACCGGCACCATCATCGCCCCGCCCATGCCCTGGAGAATGCGGGCGGCCACCAGCTCCGCCAGCCCGTTGGACAGGCCGCAGGCGATGGAGCCCGCCATGAAGACGCCGATGGCGCTGGCGAAGACGGTGCGGGCGCCGTACCGGTCGGCGGCCCAGCCGCTGACCGGCAGGAACACCGCCAGCGCCAGCATGTAGGAGGTCATCGCCAGGCTGAGCCGCAGCGGATCCTCGCCCATCGACTGCGCGATCCCCGGCAGGGCGGTGGCGATCACCGTCGAGTCGAGGTTCTCCATGAACAGGGCGCAGGCGATGATCAGAGGGGTGACGCGCG
Organism: Azospirillum sp. UENF 112521; assembly: GCF_058780665.1. Lineage (NCBI taxonomy): Bacteria > Pseudomonadati > Pseudomonadota > Alphaproteobacteria > Rhodospirillales > Azospirillaceae > Azospirillum > Azospirillum sp. UENF 112521. Next base: position 2,626,921 of record NZ_JBSNCI010000002.1, on the reverse strand, counting down.
ACATGACGGACCGTCAGGCAGGGAGCGGAACCCTACGAATGTGAGGCGTCACGCCGCATTGACCATCGTCCATGCGAAAGCCCTGCCATGCGTAAGCGTGGTCCAAGGCGGCTCACCCGCCTGCGGAGACGAAGTCCACCGCCGCCTGGGTGTGCAGCCGCGTGGTGTCGAACACCGGGAAGCCCGGCAGGTCGGGCTGGTCGATCAGCAGGAAGATCTCGGTGCAGCCCAGGATCACGCCCCCGGCACCGCGGCGGCGCAGATCCTCGACGATGCGCAGGTACTCGGCCTTGGAGTCGGGGCGCAGGTCGCGCCGCACCAGCTCATCGAAGATGATGCGGTCGACGGTGGCCTGATCGGCCTCGTCGGGCACCAGAAGCTCGATGCCGAAACGGTCGCGGAACCGCTCCGCCAGCAGGTCGGACCGCATGGTCGCCGCGGTGCCGAGCAGGCCGACCCGCTGTAGCCCGGCCTTCGCGATCGCCTCGCCCGTCGGGTCGGCGATGTGGATGAAGGGGATGCTGCGGCCGGCCATGATCGGCTCGACCACCCGGTGCATGGTATTGGACACGCAGATGACCAGATCGGCGCCGGCCCGCTCCAGCGCATCGACCTTGCCGGAAAGATAGCGTTCGGCGCCGTTCCAGTCGCCGGTGCGGACGAAATGCTCGATGTTGCCGAAATTCACGCTGACGATGACGATCTCGCCGTTGTCCCAGCCGCCCAGCCGGGCATTCAGGCCGTCGTTGAGAAGACGGTAATATTCGCCGGTGGCCTGATTGCTCATGCCGCCGAGCACGCCGATGGTCTTCTGCGGCAGGGGGCGAACGGTTGGATGGATCGTCATCGCGGTAAGTCTCCTCATGGGCTCGTCCTGATCAGGCCGCCAGCCTTATCACGTCAACGCCCGGCGAACACCGGCTTCCTCTTTTCCAGGAACGCGCGGTAGCCCTCGCGGAAATCTTCGGTGCCGAAACAGCGGTAGCATTCGGCGACCTCCGCCTCGGTCAGCGGTGCCGGATCCGACAGGCGGCGGACATAGCGCTTGTGCAGGGTCGCAGCCAGCGGCGCGCCGGCGGCAATGCGCTGGATCGTGGCGGCGATCTCCGCCTCGAAGCCTTCATCCGGGGCGATGCGGTGGACGAGCTTCTTGTCCTTGGCCTCCGCCGCACCGAAGACGCGGCCCTCCAGCAGGATCTCCAGCGCCGCCGGACCGCCGGCGACGTCGGCCACCAGCTTCAACTCCGTCGGTCCCATGGAGATGCCGAGCCGGCTGACCGGCACGCCGAAGCGGCTGCTCTCCGAACAGACCCGGAGGTCGCAGGCCAGCGCCACCGCCAGACCGATGCCGCAGCAAGGGCCGTCGATGGCGGCCAGAACCGGCTGGCGCAGGGCCCGCAGCCCATCCAGCCCCTCGTCCATCAGGTCGCCGTAGCTCGCCCCCTGTTCCGGGCTGTTGCGCTCGCTCTCGAATTCCGAGATGTCGGCGCCGGGGGAGAAGGTGCGGGCGCCGTTGGAGCCGGGACAGCCGCGCATGACGACGACGCGGGTTTCCTCATCGGCTTCCAGCGCCCCCAGATGGCCGATCAGGGCGTGCCACATCGGCTTGTCGAAGGCGTTCAGCTTGTCCGGGTTGGACAGGGTCAGGGTCGCGACCGCTCCATCGCGGGTCAGGGTGATGGTGCCGGCCATGCCGCAATCTCCATCCGTTGCCGTATGGCGGCGTACCATAACGCCCTGCTGCCGGGACGCAAGCTGCCCGGTGCCGCGGTGCGGAAAGGGAGGGCAGCAAGGGTGGAAGGAGAGGTCGCGAAAAAAGTGAGGGGAGGGTGAATTTTCCTCTTGCGGCGGAGGCCGTGTTTCCGTAGAAAGCGGCTCCCGGACGACGGGAGCGCGGGCGTAGCTCAGGGGTAGAGCACAACCTTGCCAAGGTTGGGGTCGAGGGTTCGAATCCCTTCGCCCGCTCCAGTTCTCCGGTGAAAGCGAAGATCAAAGGGCCGGGCGGCAACGCACCGGCCCTTCGCTTTTCCGGCCGCCGCGGCCCGGCAACGGGCTTTTGAAATCGCTGGGCATCCCGTATCGACACTGGCCGTCCGGCGCGCTAGATCCATACACATGACCGACACTTCCCTCGCCGCCCGCGGCGTTGCGCTCGACTTGCTGCGCGACGTGCTGCGCAAGTCCGTCCCCTTCGACGACGCGTTCGACGCGCATCCCGAACTGGCGGCATTGCAGCCGCGCGACCGCGGCTTCGTCCGCCTGCTGGTCGCCACCGTCCTGCGCCGGCTGGGCCAGATCGACGAGATGATCCAGGCCAGCCTCGCCAAGCCGGGCCTGCCCAAGGCGGCCATCCACGACATGCTGCGGCTGGGCACGGCGCAGCTGGTATTCCTGAACACCCCCGCCCACGCCGCCGTCGACACCGCGGTGGAACTGGCGGCAGCGCGCAACGCCGCTCCCTACAAGGGGCTGATCAACGCCGTGCTGCGCCGCATCGGGCGCGAAGGGGCGGAGATGGCGGCGCGGCAGGATGCCGGGCGGCTGAACACGCCGGACTGGCTGTGGCTGTCTTGGCGCTCCGCCTACGGCACCGCCCGCACCCGCGGCATCGTCGAGGCGCACCTGCACGAGGCGCCGCTCGACATCACCGTCAAGTCCGATCCGGAGGGCTGGGCGGAACGGTTGGGCGCCACCCTGCTGCCGACCGGATCGCTGCGCCGTCCGACCGGCGGGTCGGTGACCGAGCTTCCGGGCTTCGAGGACGGGGAATGGTGGGTCCAGGATCTCGCTGCCTCGCTGCCGGCCAAGCTGTTCGGCGATCTGTCGGGCAAACGGGTGTTCGACCTGTGTGCCGCCCCCGGCGGCAAGACGGCGCAGCTGGTGGTGCGGGGCGCTCGGGTCACCGCCATCGACCGCTCGGCACGCCGGCTGGAGCGGGTGACGGAGAACCTGAAGCGCCTGCGCCTTGAGGCCGATGTGCTGGCCGCCGACGCCACCAGCTGGGAGCCGGAGGAGCCGGCCGACGCCGTGCTGCTCGACGCGCCCTGCTCGGCTACGGGGGCGATCCGGCGCCATCCCGATATCCTGCGGGTCAAGACGCCGGACGACATCGCCAAGCTGGCCCGTGCCCAGTCGCGGCTGCTCGCCCGCTCTGTCGGGCTGGTGAAGCCCGGCGGCACGCTGATCTACTGCACCTGCTCGATCCAGCCGGAGGAAGGGGAGGCGCAGGTCGCCCGCCTGCTGGAACAGGACAAGCGGGTGGAGCGTTGGCCTGTGACCGCCGACGAGCTTGGCGGCCTGTCGGAGCTGATCAACGAGGCGGGGGAGGTCCGCAGCCTGCCGGGCATGCTGGCCGATCTCGGCGGGATCGACGGCTTCTTCGTGGCACGCCTGCGTCGGCGCCCGGACTGAAGCCTTTTGCGGTCCGCACCGCGGGATAAATCCCAGCCCCGTCTTGCGGTGCGGGCGGCGAATTGATACGACACGAGCCATGCTTCCGTCCGCGTTCTCCCGCACCGCATCATCACCCTCCGCCGGCTGCCGACGCCGCTTGCGGTCCTGAAGGAGTCGGCGCAGATGGGCGACGGGAACGGACGGTTTCGCAGCGGCATGGCGCGCCTTGCCTATGGGAACCCCCTCTACGCCCTGATGCTGGGCGGCAAGGCGCCGGGCGCGCTGGCGGTGATCCCGCCCGATCCCTGGCCGGGCGATACCGACACCGGCAACGCCATGCTGGCCGGCCGGATGAGCTTTGCCGGCCAGCCGGTCATGGTCGACCCCAACGGCGTGCCCAACTGGCGGCCCCAGGGCGTCAGCCCAGGCTGGCTGCGCGCCGCACACGGCTTCGAATGGCTGCGCGACTTGCGCGCGGTCGGCGGCGACACCGCGCGGCGCCGCGCGCGGGTGCTGGTGTGGTCCTGGCTGGACCAGAACGGTGGCTGGCATTCACAGAGCTGGGCGCCCGACGTGCTGGGCATGCGGCTGTCCAGTTGGATCGGCCTGCATGATTTCTACTGCGCGTCCGCCGACGACGAGTTCCGCGCCCGGGTGTTCGAGAGCATGGCCCGCCAGCTCCGCCACCTCCTGCGGGTGGCGCCGGCCAAGCTGGACGGCGAGCGGCTGATCGGCGCGATCAAGGGCTTGCTCTATGGCGGCTATTGCCTGCCCGACCAGGACAAGGCGGCGCGGGAGGCGTTGCGCCTGCTCGACAAGGAGCTGCCCCGTCAAATCCTGCCCGACGGCGGTCATGTGGAGCGCAACCCGTCGATCCAGATGCGGGTGCTGCGCGACCTGATCGACATGCGCGCGGTCCTGCGTGTCGCGAAGGAGGAGGTGCCAGAAACCCTCCAGCACGCCATAGACCGCATGACGCCGGCCCTGCGCTTCTTCCGCCATGTCGATGGCGGACTCGCCCTGTTCAATGGCGGGCGGGAGGAAGAGCCGGCGCTGATCGATACGGTGCTGGCCCAGGCCGATGCCCGTGGCCGTCCGCTGAAAAGCGCGCCGCACACCGGCTTCGAGCGCCTGCTTGCCGGGCGCACGCTGGTTCTGCTCGACACCGGCGCGCCGCCGCCGGTCGGGCTCGACCGCACCGCCCATGCCGGCACCCTGTCGATGGAGGTTTCCGTCAACAAGGAGCGGCTGATCGTCAATTGCGGCAGCCACCCGTCGCAGCGCGGCCCTTGGCGCGCGGCGCTGGCCGGCACCTCCGCCCACTCGACCATGGTGGTCGCCGACACCAACTCGTCGGAGGTGCTGGAGAAGGGCGGGCTCGGCCGTAGGCCGACGCATGTCAGCTGCGAACGCCAGGAATCGGACGGGGCCATGCTGGTGGTGGCCACCCACAACGGCTACAGCAAGGGCTTCGGCCTTCTGCACCGCCGCCGCGTCTATCTGGCCGACAATGGCGAGGATCTGCGCGGCGAGGACACGCTGGAGCCGGTGATCGGCGCCACCCCGCAGCCGCAGCCCTACGCCATCCGCTTCCACCTGCACCCCAATGTCCAAGTCGTTCCCGTCCAGGCACAGGGCAATGGCGGCAACGATCAGGTGCTGTTGCGCCTTCCCAGCGGCAATGCTTGGCGCATGCGGGTGACCGGCGCCGTGCTGGAGGTGGCGGAGAGCGTCTATCTCGGTAGCGGGGAGGAGCCCCGCCGCACCCGGCAGATCATGATGCAGGGACAATGCGGACCCGAAGGGCTGACGGTGAAATGGGCCTTGCGCCGCGAGCGCAAGGCGGCGTAAATCGCGCCCATCCGCGGTGGCCGGGCCTATTCCCTTCGGGAGAGGCGTGGAAACACGGATGAACACGGGATTTTGGGGCACGGACGACCACGGGACTCTTCACGCCGTGCTTATCCATGTCCGTCCGGGCCGGCAATGTGCAGACGGACGGGCGGACGCGGCTAAGCACAGCTGAGCGGCATCTCCGTGGTCGTCCGTGCTTTTCTTCTTCCGTGCTTGTCCGGGTCTCCCCGGTTGCCTGCGGCCTTATGCAATTCCCGCAGCGATCAGGATGACGCCATGAGCCCGCCCAAAGCCAACCACGCCCCCGCTCCCGACAAGGTCCGCATCGCCCGCGCCCTGATTTCCGTGTCCGACAAGGCCGGTCTGGTGGAGTTGGGCAAGGCGCTCGCCGCCCGCGGCGTCGAGATCCTGTCGACCGGCGGTTCGGCCCAGCGTCTGGCCGAGGCCGGTGTGCCGGTCAAGGAGGTCTCAGACCACACCGGCTTCCCGGAGATCATGGACGGTCGCGTCAAGACCCTGCACCCGCGCGTCCATGGCGGCATCCTGGCCCGCCGCGACATCCACGCCGACGCGATGGCGCAGCACGACATCCCCGGCATCGATCTGGTGGTGGTCAACCTCTACCCGTTCGAGGCGACGGTCGCCAAGGGTGCGGCTTACGACGACTGCGTCGAGAACATCGACATCGGCGGGCCGGCGATGATCCGCGCCGCCGCCAAGAACCATGATTTCGTCGCCATCGTCACCGAGCCGTCGGACTACGAGGCGGTGATGGACGAGCTGGCGACCCATGACGGCTGCGTCACGCTGGCCCTGCGCCGCAAGCTGGCCCAGCGCGCCTATGCCCGCACCGCCGCCTACGATGCCGCCATCTCCACCTGGCTGGCCGGCCAGCTGGGCGAGACCTTCCCGCCGCGCACCACCCTGTCGGGTTCGCTGGCACAGACACTGCGCTACGGCGAGAACCCGCACCAGCAGGCGGCCTTCTACGTCACCGGCGAGAAGCGTCCGGGCGTTGCCACCGCCGTGCAGCTGCAGGGCAAGGAGCTGTCCTACAACAACCTGAACGACACCGACGCCGCTTTCGAGCTGGTGGCGGAGTTCGAGCAGCCGGCCGTCGCCATTATCAAGCACGCCAACCCCTGCGGCGTGGCGCAAGGGTCGAACCTGCTGGAGGCCTACAAGTCGGCTCTGCTGTGCGATCCGGTCAGCGCCTTCGGCGGCATCATCGCCGTCAACCGCAGCCTGGATGCCGAGACGGCCGAGGAGATCTCCAAGCTGTTTGCCGAGGTGGTGATCGCCCCGGACGCCGACGAGGCCGCCCGCGCGCTGCTCGCCACCAAGAAGAACCTGCGCGTGCTGCTGACCAAGGACGTGCCGAACCCGGCCGAGCCCGGCATGATGATCAAGCAGCTGTCGGGCGGCTTCCTGTTGCAGAACCGCGACAGCGGCCGCGTCGACCCGGCCGAGCTGAAGGTCGTCACCAAGCGCGCGCCGACCGAACAGGAACTGGCCGACCTGCTGTTCGCCTTCCGCGTCGCCAAGCACGTCAAGTCGAACGCCATCGTCTACGCCAAGAACGGCGCCACTGTGGGCGTCGGCGCCGGCCAGATGAGCCGCGTCGACTCGGCCCGCATCGCCGCCATCAAGTCGGGTGAAGCCGCCAAGGCCGCCGGCCTGTCGGAGCCGCTGACCAAGGGCTCGGTGGTTGCATCGGACGCCTTCTTCCCCTTCGCCGACGGCCTGCTGGCCGCCGCGGAAGCGGGGGTGACGGCGGTAATCCAGCCGGGCGGTTCGATCCGCGACAACGACGTGATCGCCGCCGCGGACGAGAAGGGTCTGGCGATGGTGCTGACCGGAATGCGGCACTTCCGGCATTGATGCTGTAAAAAGCGCCCTCTTTCTTCCAGGGAGAGGGCGCTCTCTCACGCCTCCGCCAGCAGGTCGTCGGAATCCTCGACCCGCTTCAGCATCGATTGCCGCAGTTTCAGCAGCGCCCGGTGCTCCAGCTGGCGCACGCGCTCCTTGCTGACACCCAGTTCACGGCCGAGTTCCTCCAGCGTTGCGCCTTCCTCGCGCAGGCGGCGTTCGCGGATGATGGTGCGTTCGCGCGGGCTCAGTTCGCCCAGCGCCTCCGCCAGCCACTGCGAGCGCGTGCTGGCGTCGCGCATGCCGATCACCACATCCTCGGGCGAGGGGCGCTGGTCGGCCAGGAAATCCTGCCAGTCGTCGTCGGAGCCATCGGCCACCGGCGTGTTCAACGACTGGTCGGAACCGGACAGGCGCATCTCCATCGCCTCGACCTCCGACACCTCGACCTTCAGTTCGCCGGCGATCCACTCGCGGCCTTCCCTGGTCAGGGGGGCGCCGCTGCCGTTCTGGGTGGCGCTGTCGATCTTGGCGCGCAGCCGGCGCAGGTTGAAGAACAGGGATTTCTGCGCGGCGGTGGTGCCGGTCCGCACGATCGACCAGTTGCGCAGGATATAGTCCTGCATGGCCGAACGGATCCACCAGGCGGCGTAGGTGGAGAAACGCACCTCGCGGTCGGGTTCGAAGCGGCTGGCCGCCTGCATCAGTCCGACATTGCCCTCCTGGACGAGGTCGCCCATCGGCAGGCCGTAATTGCGGAACCGCGATGCGGTGGCCACCACCAGACGGGTGTATGCCCGGACCAGCTGATGCAGGGCTCGCTCGTCGTTGCCCTCCCGCCATTTTCGGGCGAGGTCGAATTCATGGTCGCGCGACAGCAACGGTTCGCGCATGGATGCCTTGATGAAGCTCAGGTTTGCACGCTGAGTCTCCGGATCGTCGATGTATGCCATCCGTCCCTTCCTTCCCGTCTGGGCGGCATCGTGTTCCTTCGCATATCCCCGTACTATCGGGTCTTCGCCGCTTTGCCGCCTGCCGCCGGTCGATGCCGTCGGGTTAAGACAACAAGCATGAGCGCGCCCTGTTGCGGAATCATACGCAGGTGTAGGGGGGGCGGATCACTAGGGAAAAAAGGAATTTCACCGGCGACCCGTTCGTGGGCGGCCGGCGAGGGACGGACAACGAAGACTCTTCACTGTTATTGCGCGAAGTTACGGTCGGACGGAGCGATCCGGCAGAACCTGAGGTTGGGTCACGCCTGGAAAAGGTCCAGCATCTCACCGAAAGAATCGAAGCAGGCGCAGACGAGGTAGCCACCGCGGCCGCAGCCGCCGTCGAGCGTCACCGTCGCCGGTCCGACACCGACGCCGGGGCTTTCCGGCATCCAGTTGGGGTCGTAGCCGCGCACCAGACGGCTGAAACCGCCATAGGACTGCTCCAGCCGGGCGAAGCCGGCGCTGCCCCACCAGAAGGCATCGCCCTGGCCGGTCAGCGGGCGGCGGGGATCGATGCCGGAATTGACCAGCAGCAGGCTTCCGCCGCCGCGGCTGCTGCCGGTCCAGCCTTCGCCGTCCCCAGCGTCTTCCGGGAGCCCGTCGGAGGAGCCGTCATCCGTCACCCCGCCCTGCGAGACCGGGCCGCCGGTGTAGGCGGCGCGGCGCAGCGCGTTGAACAGCTGCTCATGACCGGGCCTCGCGGCCACCGCCTGCCGGAGTTCACGCGTCCAGCGGCCCAGCATCACCGCCCCGCCGCGTGCCGCCGCCCTGCCGGCATCGAGATGACCGCCATAGGCCGCCAGCGTCGGCGCAACGCCCTGGCGCAGCATCCAGTCCAGCACGGTGCGCGGATCGGGGGCGAAATGGAGTTGCAGCAACTTCTGCCACATCTCCTCCTGCTGGCCGCGCAGGTAGACGATGTCGGACGCGATCATGCCCGGCATCGCCAGCAGGGCGATGCGGAAGGCCAGCAGCCGGTCGATGGTTTCCACCACCTGCTCGCCGACGCCGATCATGTTGCCGAGATAGACCAACCGGTCGCCGGGGCGGAAGCGCTGCCCGACGGCCTGATGGATCGGGTCCAGCCGGTCCGGCTGTGCATGGATGGCGCCGATGGCCCAGATCCGGCGCGGCCGGCCGAGCGACGCGAACCGGCTGTCGTCCTCAAGGGCACCGACAAGGGCGCCGGCACCGGGGCCGGCAGGTCGGTTGGTCCGGCGGTTGGGAAGACCAAGGCGCGGCGGCAGACCCAAACTCGATTCCCTTCGGCGTCGTTCGCGAAGTCGTTCCGACGCTGTCCGCCGGAAGGCGGCCGGAGTTTAGGCGTGTCATGCCGTGGAAACAAAGGCGAAAAACGAGACGGGCGCGCGGCGTGACGTAGCAGCCGCGCGCCCGTTCGTGTCACGGACGTCTAAGAGCCCGGAAACCGGGACCTGAAATCAGGCGGCCTTGGACAGCACCGATTCCAGACGCTCGGTCGCCTTGGTCTCGTCGATCTTCTCGACGGCGGCCAGCTCGCGGGCCAGACGCTCCAGGGCGGCCTGATAAATCTGGCGCTCGCTATAGGACTGGTCGGACTGGTCGGCGCCGCGGTACAGGTCGCGCACCACCTCGGCGATAGACACCGGATCGCCGGAGTTGATCTTGGCTTCATACTCCTGGGCGCGGCGGCTCCACATGGTGCGGCGGACGCGCGAACGGCCCTGCAGAGTCTCCAGCGCGACCTTGATCCGGTCCTTGGAGGACAGGCGGCGCAGGCCGGCGTTGCGGGCTTTGGTAACCGGAACCTTGAGCGTCATGCGCTCTTTCTCGAACGTGATCGCGTAGAGTTGAACCTCGAGTCCGGCAATGCTGTGGGTCTCGATCCCTTCGACCCGACCGACGCCATGAGCCGGATAAACGACGAAGTCACCGGCTTCGAAGTCAAGCTTGTTCGACATGTGGATTGGCTCTCACTTCTCGCGATCACGCCATTTTGCCGCCCCGGTGGAAGGGACGAAAAAGGACCCCGGACGATTATGGCGCCGTGGGGATGGGACCCATCCACGACGATCACAAAAGCCACAGGTCCTGGAACGATGGGAAAACCGGCAATGGCGCGAAGGCCGGCTCCGGGCGCGCATTATAGCGATGTTACGCCCGAGTTACAAAGGGAACGCGCAATCTACCGGGCGGAAATCGTCCATCGCCCGGCCATGGCCGCCCCGTCGATTTTGCATAGCAACATCGATTGGTGCAATCGGTTGATGTGGCCCGACTCGAAAAATCCTACTCGGATCGGGGGCCGGGCCGCATCGTCATTCGGTCTCAGCCCGCCTTGGGGGAGAAATACTTCTCGAACTTGCCGTCCACACCCTTGAACTCGTCGGCGTCGGCCGGCGCGTCCTTCTTGCGGGTGATGTTCGGCCACTGGCCGGAATAGTCGCGGTTCATCTCCAGCCACTTGGTCGCGCGGTCGTCGGTGTCGGGGACGATCGCCTCGGCCGGGCATTCCGGCTCGCACACGCCGCAGTCGATGCACTCGTCCGGGTGGATGACCAGCATGTTCTCACCCTCGTAGAAGCAATCCACGGGGCAGACTTCGACGCAGTCGGTGTACTTGCACTTGATGCAGCCGTCGGTAACGACGTAGGGCATGATCTCTTCTCCGCTGTTCCGGCCCGCAGTGCCAGCCGCGCGTCCGTGGTCCCGCTATCGCCCTTGGGGGCCGATCGGAGCCGTTTCCCAGGAATAGGGCACGCGCATGGCACAGGGCCGGATGGCCAACCCGCGCCTGCCTAGCACGCCGCCGATGAGCCGTTCAACCCTGCGCGTGATGTGGGCGACCCTGTCGCACCCTGCATTGCGCCATTCGCAGCGATGGCCGGGCCGGAGGTTTGCGAAAACGCCTCCATGAAGGCGCGCAGGCTGGCGGTTTCGATGGCGTCGGCACGCCGCACGAACTGGGTCGGCATGCGGGCGAACGCATCCGGCAGCGGCCGGGCCGCCAGCAGCTCGTGCCAAGGGTCGCGCTCGACCACCGACCGGGGCATCACAGTCACCCCCATCCCGGCGCCGACGCAGCCGAGGATGGCGTCCAGCGTGCCAAACTCCATGACCCGAAAGGGCACGCGCCCGGCCTCGCGCATCGCCATCTCCGCCCGGCCGCGATAGGCGCAGGCGCGGCCGAAGGCGATCAGGGTGCGGTGCGCGGAGTCGGTGGTCAGTCCGGCGGCCGGCTCGGCCAGCACCAGCTCCTCGTCGGAGATGCGCCGGGCGATCAGGTCGGGATGGGCCACCTCGCCGCCGACGAAGGCACCGTCCAGACGGCCGGCCAGCACCTCCGCCAGCAGAGTCTCGGTCGGGCCGGGCGTGATGGTCAGCTCCACGTCGGGATGGTCGCGATGGAAGCGGGACAGGATCGGCGGCAGCCGTACCGCGGCGGTCGATTCCATGCTGCCCACCGCCAGCCGGCCGCCGCGCCCTGCCGCTTCCGCCACCGCGTCGCGGGCCTGGGCGACCAGCCGCAGCACCCGGTCGGCATAGCCGCTGAGCACCCGGCCGGCCGGTGTCGGCTCCATACCGCGGCTGAGGCGAAGGAACAGGTCGACGCCCAAATCCTCCTCAAGCCGCTTGATCCGTGCGGTGACGTTGGACTGCACGCAGTTCAGCGCCTCCGCCGCCCGGCTGACGCTCCCGGTGTCGGCGACCGCCTTCACCACCCGCAAACCGGCCAGATCCATCGCGAGGCCTCCTTCCACTTCCCGTGCATGGCACCCATCACTGAAAGTGGAGCTTATCATCAGAACAATTCATTGGAAATGAGGGTAGGGCCGCGGCCATGATGGACGCCAAATCAATCGGCCCACCGGACGTTCGTTGCATCGAACGGTATCCGGTCAAAGGCGCCGGCCGAAAAAACGAGAGGGCGTGGATCATGGTGCGGGTGCTGGTTGGCGGCCTGATCGGGCTTGCCATCGCAATGGGTGTCGCGCGTTTCGCCTTCACCCCGATCCTGCCGGCGATGCAGGAGGCCACCGGGCTGCGGGCCGACGGGGCGGGGCTGCTCGCTTCTCTGAACTATCTGGGCTATTTCATCGGTGCGCTGGGCGCCGGGCTGGTGCCGCACGGCGCCACGCGGACGGCGATGTACCGGCTGTCGCTGCTGGTCAGCGTCGCCACCACCGCGGCGATGGGGCTGGATTTGGGCGATGCCGGGCAGGCGATGCCGGTCTGGCTGGTCCTGCGCTTCCTGTCGGGGGTGTCGAGCGCCGGCATCTTCATCCTGGGCATCGCCATGGTGCTGGACACGCTGACGCGGCGGGGCGGCGAACGCTTCGCCGGCTGGCTCTACACCGGGGTGGGGCTGGGCATTGCATCGTCGGGATTGTTCGTCGCGCTGTTCGGCGACCGGCTGGGCTGGGCCGGCGACTGGCTGGCCCTGGGGGCGATCTGCGCGGTGCTGGGGCTGATGCCCGGCCTCTGGGTGCGCGACCCGCCGCCGCAACCGCAACCCGCCACGGCCGGGGCGGCGGGAGATGCCGGTACGGCACGGCGGGGAGGGCTGTCGGCGCCGCTCCTGCTGCTGACACTCGCCTATTTCCTGGAAGGCGGCGGCTACATCGTGTCGGCCACCTTCCTGGTGTCGATCCTGAAGACCGATCCCGGCACCGCCGCGGTCGGAGAGGCCGCCTGGATGGTGGCCGGGTTGGGGGCGATGGGCGCCGGGGTGTTCTGGGCCGCGGTCGCCCGCCGGTCGAACAGCTGGTGGTCGCTGATCCTGGCTCACCTGACCCAGGCCGTCACCATCCTTCTGCCGATGACCGGCTCGCCGACGGTGGCGGTCATTTCGGCGCTGCTGTTCGGCGGTACCTTCGTCGGCATCGTCTCCCAGGCTTTCGCGCTGGGACGGCAGCTGTCGGCCGGTGCCTCGGCCCGGGTGGTCGGGGCGTTGACCGCCGCCTATGGGCTGGGGCAGATCATCGGGCCGCTGCCGGCCGGGCTGGTGGTGACCCGCACCGGCAGCTTCAATGCCGTGCTGCTGGGGGCCGCCGCCGTGGTACTGCTGGGGGCGCTGCTGCTGGCGCTGGGCATGGTGATCGCCGGACGGCAGTCGTCGGCTGGGCCGGCATTCACCTTTCCCAAAGCGTCATGAGGACCGGAGCGTCATGAAGGGAAAAGCTTCGTAAGTATTCAAAAGGTCTGCCTGCGACAATCGGCGCCGGATTTGCTGCGATGCCGTTGTTCTCCCCGATCGTTTGCTTTGGCTACAGTCTGGTCCACAACAACCAGATCCCGGGGGAGTCGATGAAACGCAAGCTGGTTCCGGACGTCGTGAAGTCGCAGGAACTGATCCTGGTGCCGGAGGACACCTCCGTCGCCACGGTGTCGAAGATGATGGCCGACAAGAACATCGGCGCGGTGCTGGTGGTGGACCACGGCGCCCTGATCGGCATCGTCACCGAGCGCGACCTGAACAACAAGGTGCTGTCCAAGGATCTCGACCCGTCGTCGGTGGAGGTCGGTGCGGTGATGACCCGCAACCCCGACAGCCTGCCGCCCGATGCCGACGCGGTCGACGCGCTGAAGCTGATGCATGACAAGCATTACCGGCACCTGCCCATCACCCAGGGCAAGCGCGCGGTCGGCATCGTGTCGATCCGCGACCTGTTCAAGGTCGCCTACGAGCATCTGATGGCCGAACGCGCCGAGGCGTGACGGGGGAAGGGGGCGTCGCGGACGGCGCCCCCCTTCTTTCGGTCAGTGCGCCGCGTTGTGCTTGCGCCGGGCCAGCAGGTTCAGCGCCTCCACCAGGGTGGAGAAGGCGATGGCGAAGTACAGGTAGCCCTTGGGGATGTGGAAGCCGAAGCCGTCCGCCACCAGCGCCACGCCGACCAGCAGCAGGAAGGACAGCGCCAGCATCTTCACCGTGACGTGACGGTTCACGAAATCGCCGACCGGACCGGAGGCGAACAGCATCACCGCCATGGCGATGACGACGGCGGCGACCATCACCGGCAGATGGTCGGACATGCCGACCGCAGTGATGACGCTGTCGAGCGAGAAGACGATGTCCAGGAACATGATCTGGATGACCACTGAGGTGAAGGTGGCGTGCTTGGGCGCCGATCCGCCCTCCTCATGGCCTTCGACGGTGTGGTGGATCTCCAGCGTGCCCTTGGCCAGCAGGAACAGGCCGCCGAGGATCAGGATCAGGTCGCGGCCAGACACATCCCAGCCGGCGACGGTGAACAGCGGCTGGGTCAGCTGCGCCACCCAGGCGATGGAGGCCAGCAGCGCCAGGCGGGTCAGCAGCGCCAGCGCCAGGCCGACGCGCCGCGCGCTGTGCTGCCGCTCGGGCGGCAGCTTCGACGCCATGATCGAGATGAAGATGATGTTGTCGATGCCCAGCACGATCTCCAACGCGGTCAACGTCAGAAGGCTGGCCCAGACATTCGGGTCGGAGAGGAGTTCGAGCATGTAGGGGCGGGGCTCCGGCAGTCAGATGGCGGCAATCAGGTGGCGGTGGCCAACTGGGTGCAACCGACGGGTTTCACGCCGGCACCGCGGGGTGCCAGCGTGACCGCGACCACATGAGGTCGGCTTCGGCCCGCTGCAAGGGGCGAGTTCCATTTTCCCGCCTGTCTTCTCCCCCGGCTTGCCGGTGTTTTGCGGGCGTCTTACCGCCCTTTTGCCACCGATCCCGCGACCGTGCGTTTCATCTCCAGAAGGCTGCGGTCCGCTGTCCCGCCGCCGTGCCGGGGATGCGGCCGAATGGGGCCGGGTCGGCGTGCTCCACCTCGTGCCGCTCGACGGTCCGTCGGGTGGCCGTGATGCTGTCGGTCCGCTCGCTCCAGGCGCGCCGGCGGATCGCCATCTGAAGCCGGCAATCCTGGGAGCAGTAGAAGGGCGCCGGGCCGCGGGCGGACGTGCGGACGAAGGGCCTGCCGCAGCAGGCGCAGTAAAGCGTGGTCATGGTCGTTTCCTCCGGAACGGGCGGCCGTTTGCCGGCCTTGCCCAGAGCCTTTCAGGTGATCGCCTTTCAGGTGATCGCCCTTCGGCTCTGCTGATGCTGTTGGGTGAATTGTGTCGGCTGGCCTCAGTTATCGCCAGCGACCAAAAGACATAAGCCCGACTGGCCTCAAGTATTCGAGGCCGGAATTTGGAACAGTGGCAGCAGCTTAGATGCACAAGCGCGTCAATTCGCCGCGATGCTCTGCCGCTCGTCGGCACCGGAATTTTTCGACACCGGCATCTTCCAACGGAAGCCTGACGGTGCCACCTGTTCCCATCGACCAACTGTCCGGAAAGACGAGACGCGATGACGCTGAGACGCCTCGCCACCTTCCTGAAAACCGAAAGCGCCAGCGGCGTGGTCCTGATGATTGCGGCGGTGCTTGCTCTGATCTGGGCGAACTCGCCGGCGGCCCCGCTCTACGATGCGATCCTGGCGATGAAGGTGGCGGTGACGGCCGGCGGCGTCGGGCTGGACAAGCCGCTGATCCTGTGGATCAACGACGGGCTGATGGCGATCTTCTTCCTGCTGGTCGGGCTGGAGATCAAGCGCGAGGTGCTGGAGGGCGAACTGTCGAGCCCGGCCAAGGCGATGCTGCCCGGCATCGCGGCGCTCGGCGGCATGGCGGTGCCGGCGCTGGTCTATTGCCTGTTCGCCCAGGCCGAACCGGGCGCCCTGCAGGGCTGGGCGATCCCGGCCGCCACCGACATCGCCTTCGCGCTCGGCGTGCTGGCCCTGCTGGGCAACCGGGTTCCCAGCAGTTTGCGCGTCTTCCTGCTGGCGCTGGCGATCATGGACGATCTGGGCGCCATCGTGATCATCGCCATCTTCTACAGCCACGGGCTGGTGCCGCTGGCGCTGGGGCTGGCGGCGGCATCGGCGGTCGGTCTGTGGCTGCTGAACCGGGCAGGAGTGCGGTCGCTGACGCCCTATCTGGTGCTGGGGCTGGTCCTATGGGTGTGCGTGCTGAAATCGGGCATCCACGCGACGCTGGCCGGCGTGGTGCTGGCCTTCGCCATTCCGTTGCGGGTCAATGACCGCGCCGGCAAGCGGGCGCCGGACGCGCCGCTCCATCGCCTGGAGCATGCGCTGCACCCCTGGGTTGCCTTCCTGATCATGCCGGTCTTCGCGCTCGCCAATGCCGGCGTGCCGCTCGACGGCATCACCCCGGCCAGCCTGCTGGAGCCGGTGCCGCTGGGCATCGCGCTCGGCCTGTTCCTGGGCAAGCAGGCGGGCGTCTTCCTGGCAGTGTGGATCGCCGTGCGGACCGGCGTGGTCGAGCGGCCCGCCCGTGCCAGCTGGAGCCAGATTTACGGCGTCGCCGTGCTGACCGGCATAGGCTTCACCATGAGCCTGTTCATCGGGACGCTGGCCTTCGCCGATCCGCATCATGCGGTGGCGGTGCGGCTGGGCGTCTTGACCGGCTCGCTCGCCTCGGCGCTGGCCGGCTATGCGCTGCTCCATGCCGCCGGCAGTGCGCGGGCGCGGGAAGTTGCCCGGGCAAGCTGAGATCCGCCGCACCGGGATGGCCTATGGGATGGCCCATGGGATTGCCGCGGGCGGAAGGCCGGCATGCTGTCCGCTGGGTGTGCGAACTTTGTGCCCGGAGGGTGGAACCGCCGGGGGGATCGGCGGGTTCTTCCCTTGCGGGGAGTCGCGCTACGGGCGCGGGACCGCCTGATCGGGGGGACATGCGATGATCGACGCCATCCGCACACGCCGGCACGCCGTTGCCGAAGCGCCGCCGCTGGGCGCTGCAGGCGGCTCGGTCCCCATCGACTTCCAACGGCTGGAGAGGCTTCGCCGCTTGACCCGGCTGATGGATACCCGCTGGCGCATTCCCTTCACCCGCATCCCCATCGGGTTGGACGGCATCGCCAGCGTGGTGCCGGTGGCCGGCGATACGGTGACGGCGTTCGTTTCCGCCTACATCATCATGGAGGCCGCCCGCTTCGACCTGCCGAAGACGCTGGTGGCCCGCATGGTCTTCAACGTGCTGCTGGATTGGGCGGGAGGGTCGGTCCCGGTGCTGGGCACCGTGTTCGACATCGCCTTCAAGGCCAACCGGATGAACCTGAACCTGCTGCACGAGCATCTGGAACAGCGCCTCGCCGCCGCCGCGAAGCGCTGACGCGGCATCCGCCAAAAGGCGGCTCTTTCCGATCTTGACGTGGATCAAGGCAGGGGTGGGGGGACTGCGGCACTCTGTCGCTCATGAACGCCATCACCGCCCTGGCCGTTTCGCCGGCCCCCGCCAACCCGTCCCATTCCCATGGTGTCGCCCACGGTGTCGACGCCGCGCTGCTCGCCAAGTATGACGGGCTGCGGGTGCCGCGTTACACCAGCTATCCGACCGCGCCGCACTTCACGCCAGAGGTGAACGGCGATGTCTATGGTGGCTGGCTGGAGGCGACCGAGCCGTCCCGCTCGGGATCGCTCTACCTGCATGTCCCCTTCTGTCAGAAGATGTGCTGGTACTGCGGCTGCCACACCAAGATCGTCGCCCGCTATGAGCCGATTGCGGAGTATCTCGACCATATGCGGCGCGAGATCGCCATGGTGGCCGACCGCATTCCCGGCCGTTTGTCGGTTCGCCACATCCATTTCGGCGGCGGCACCCCGACCATGATGGCGCCCGACGATTTCGAGGCGATGATTGCACTGCTGCTCAGGCGCTTCGACGTCGCCGACGATGCCGAACTGGCGGTGGAGATCGATCCCCGCACCCTGACGGCGGAGATGGCGGCCGCGATGGGCCGCGCCGGGGTCAACCGCGCCTCGCTGGGCGTGCAGGATTTCGACGAGACGGTGCAGCAGGCGATCAACCGCGTCCAGCCGCGCGCCGTCACCGAACAGGCGCTGGCCTGGCTGAAGGACGCCGGCATCGCCAGCGTCAATCTCGACCTGATGTATGGCCTGCCGCACCAGTCGGTGGAGAGCGTCGCCCGCTCCGCCGAAATTGCGCTGGAAATGGAGCCCGACCGGCTGTCGGTCTTCGGTTACGCCCATGTGCCATGGATGAAGACCCACCAGAAGAAGATCGACGAGTCGGTCCTGGCCGGTTCGCTCGGCCGCTGGGAGCAGTTCGCCGCCATCGCCGACACGCTGTCGGCCGCCGACTACAGCGCCATCGGCCTCGACCATTTCGCCCGTCCCGGCGACGAGCTGGCGGTGCAGCAGGAGGAAGGGCGGCTGGGCCGCAACTTCCAGGGCTACACCACCGACGATGCTGAGATTCTGCTGGGCTTCGGCTCCTCCTCCATCGGTGCCTTGCCGCAGGGCTACGTGCAGAACGCGGTGCCCTTCGACCATTACGCCACCGCCATCGAGGAGGGCCGCCTGCCCACCGGCAAGGGCATCGCGCTGACCCAGGACGACAAGGTGCGGCGCGACCTGATCATGCGGCTGATGTGCGACCTGTCGGTCGACACCGCCGCCATCGCCCGTGCCCACGGCTTGCCCGAGTCCGCTTTCGACGCGGAGTTGAAGGGCATGGCCGATCTGGTCGCCGACGGCGTCGCGGTGGTGGACGGCCGGCGTGTCCATGTGCCGGAGAGCGCGCGGCCGCTGATGCGCATCGTCGCCGCCCGCTTCGACACCCACCTGTCCAAAGGCGCCGGACGGCACAGCCGGGCGGTTTGACGGCATTCGGAGAAGATCGGGTAAAAGAAAAGGCGGCCGGCGCCACCCGCCGACCGCCTTTCCCCGTGCCGCGCATCCGAACCCACAAGGCTACGCGGCAACCTCGTTGATGCCCTGCATCAATGTCCGCAGCATGTCGCCGCTGAGGCGGTTGGACGTGACGCCGCCCGTCTGCTGCTGCATGCCGCCATAGGCGGCCATCCGTTCCTGTTCCGACACATAGCCGTCCTTGTTGGTGTCCAGCGGGTCGTAGCTGGTCGTGCCGCCCGCCGACGCGGTGCTGGACGACGAAGACGAGGACGACGAGCTGGAGGAGGTCGACGAAGTCGAGTCCGTGCTGCTGCTGTCGGAAGCGCTGGTGGTGCCGCTGTCATTGGCGGGTGGCGGCGGGGGCGGCGGGCGGTTGGCGTCGGCCTGTTTCAGCGCGCTGCTCAACTCGTCCTGGGAAATCGACCCGTCCTCGTCGCTGTCGAGGCTGCTGAACAGAGATGCGGCATCGGTGCTCGACTGGCCGGCGGAGGTCAGGACGGATGTCAGCTCGTCGGTGCTGATGCCGCCGCTGCTGTCGCTGTCCAGGCTGGAATAGAGGTTCTGGGCGAACTGCTGCTGCATCGCGCTCGCCTGCTCCTGCGCCGCCAGCAGGGCGCTGCCGCTGCCATAGTCGAACTGGCTGGCGAAGGAACTGAATTCGGTCGTGCTGAGCGAGCCGTTGCTGTCGCTGTCCAGGCTGCCGATCAGGCCGTCGACGGCGGACGACAGTTTCCCGCTGTCGGAGGCTGCCGAGGTGCCGCCGAGCGCGCCCAGCAACTCGTCCTTGGACAGCGACGAGTCGCTGTTGGCATCCGCCTTGGAGAAGAATTTCTGAAGCGTCGCCGCGCTGTTGGAACTGCCGAGGGAGGAAATCATGGCCGGATGCCCCCGTAAGGTGCCGTCGTGATGGTCAAGATACGCGGGGCGGCTTGGGACTCCTGCGCGGAACGGCGTCGAAAAAGATCGAATTTGAGATAATTTTTTGCGACTGGGCGGCGTGCCTCAAAAAGCGCATAACGACTCCAGCTGCGCTGCGGTGGCGAAGAGGGGGCCGCCTCCTGTATGGTCGCGCCGAAGGTCCACAACCCACCCGTTTACCCTTTCCGTTCATCCCGTTCCTGCAAAGCACCGTTCCATCTCAAGGTGAGCGATGATCCGGCGTCTGCGTACCCTTCCCTTGATGGTGGCCCTGGCCACGCTGATGGTTCCCGGCTGCATGCCGTACCAGCGGACCCCCAATCCGCCGACCGTGCGGACAGCACCAGACACCGGAACCGGGCTGGAGCCGATCTATGGGGAATGGCAGGTGGACAAACCGACGCCGGCCTATGCCCAGCCGGCTGGCGGCTCGGGCGTCATCGCAACGATTGGGACGGGGCAGGCGGTGACCACGCTGGGCCGTGTGCGCAACAGCGACTGGGTGGCGGTGAAGGTCGGCGGCTCCACCGCCTATGTCCGGCTGCATCTGCTCAGCCTGAAGGGCAGCACCCCGCGTGGCAGCCGCGGCACCTCCACCACCCTGGCGAAGCCCGTCGACAATGCCGGCCCGACCATCAAGGCCGCCCCGCGCGGCAAGATCGGCGCGACGCCAATCGCCAACTGATCCCAGCGACGGCTGACCTCAGGGCAAACGGTCTCAAAACAAGACAGGAGTCGCAGACTCCCTCTCGACAAGCGTTCATGATAGAACATATCAGGAACATATGCCTGTCGAGCGGAGCCTTAGTCATGCCTGTCCCCTTGTCCTCCTCCCCATCTGCGGACGCGGCACCGCGCGACCGAGCCGGAATGCTGGCCGACCTGCGCGCACGCATCCGGCGGATCGAGGGAGCGGGCGGCGAAGGGGGACGGACCCTGGCGTTCGGCATCGACTCGGTCGATGGCCATCTGCCCGACGGCGGGCTGCCGCTGGGCTGCCTGCATGCGGTGGCTGCGGACGACCCGGGGGCCGGCACCGGATTCACCGCGGCGCTGCTGGCCCGGCTGGCGACCCCGAAAAGGCCGGTGCTGTGGATCCTACGCGGGCGCGACCTGTATGCCCCGGGGTTGGCGGCCTACGGGCTCACGCCCGATCGGCTGGTCGCGGTGCGGGCGGTGCGGCCGGTCGACGCGCTGTGGGCGATGGAGGAGGCGCTGCGCTGCTCCACCCTATCGGCGGTGCTGGGCGAACTGGAGGGGCTGGACCTGACCGCCAGCCGGCGGCTGCAGCTTGCCGCCGAGTCTTCGGGGGTGACCGGCTTCCTGCTGGACGCGAGCGCCGGCGCATCGGACGGGCGCAACCAACGGATGGAAGGCCGGCGGCTGGCAGGCCGACGGATGGCGGGCGAGCGGGCGGAAGGGCTCAGCGCAGCGGTGACCCGCTGGCGGCTGGATGCCGTTCCCAGTCTGGATGAGGAGGGGGATGCGGCACCACGCCCGGCCGGAGGCCCGCCGGGGCTGGGGATGCCGCACTGGTCGGTCATGCTGGAGCGCTGCCGGGGCGGGCGCCCAGGCAGCTGGACCCTCGCCTGGGACGGGCAGGGCTGGCACGACGTGGGGAAAGAGGATCGAAGCGGCCTTCGGCAGGCCGCAAGACGCGAGTCGGGGCTATGGCCGGCCGGGCAGCCGATGTCCGACAACCGACGGGGTCGTCTGTCGGATCACCGCAAACCGGCCATCGCAGGCTGACTGCCGGTCAGTAGTCGGTCGCCCAGTCGGGCTCGCGGCGGCCGGGTTGCTCCGACCCGTCCGGCTCGGTCATCCAGCGCGGATCATCCGCGTCCATCGGGGCGTGGAGCGGCAGCTGGCGGGCGAACTCCGCGCTGTCGGCATCGCGGCGCTGCTTCAGCAGGCGGTCGGCAAGGTGGGCGGGCAGCATGGCAGGTCTCCTTCTGAGCGCCGGATGGCACCGCGGATCAGCCTGACTAAGGCCGGTCCTGGCCCACCCGTCGTCCTGTTTGCCTGGATAATAACTACGCAAGTTCCAGGCCAGCTGTTAAGCGCGTCACACGAGTTCCATGACACACGACTAAATCTCTACAAACGGTTTATACGAAGCCACTTGAACCCACATGAACAGGTATGACACGAGGGAGTCTTGGGAGGGGATCTGTCGTACACGCCGTGACGGCCACCGCTCTTCGGTGAGCATCGCCGTCCTTGATGTGAGATGTGTTCCCTTCCGCGTCGTTCCAACCCATATTCGCGGCCAATCCCCTTCAAGGAATGCGTACCTCCCATGCACAGCGCCACCGTCCCCAATTCCTGCCCGACCTGCCTAAAGCCTAATCACCTGTGCATTTGTGAGGCAGTCCAGCCGATCGACAACGGCGTCTTCCTGCTGATCCTGCAGCATCCGCAGGAGAAGCGGGAAAATCTGGGCACCGCCCAGATCGCCCATCTGCAATTCGCCAATTCGTTGGTGAAGGTCGGGCTGAGCTGGCCGGGCCTGAAGCGCATCCTGGGGCGGGAGGTCGATCCCAAGCGCTGGGGCGTGCTGTATCTCGGCCCGGTGAAGGATGGCGGCGCTCCGCGTGCGGAGGTGGGGGTGGTCGACAGGAACGGCGAGCCGCTGCGCGACAGTGCGGAGATCCTGGAGGATCTGGAAGGCGTCATCGTCCTGGACGGCACCTGGAGCCAGGCCAAGACCTTGTGGTGGCGCAATGCCTGGCTGCTGAAATGCCGCCGCATCGTGCTGAACCCGCAGTTCCGCTCGCTCTATGGGCAGGCGCGCAAGGAGCCGCGGCGCGACAGCGTCTCCACCCTCGAAGCCGGCGCTTTCCTGCTGTCGCGGCTGGAGGGTGACCAGACCATCATGGACACCGCGCTGAAGCCCTTCTCCCTGCTGCTGAAGAAGCTGCGCGCACCCCGCCCGCGTCCGGCTGCGGCGCCGGCCGCCGATGCTCCGGCTGCTGATTCCGGCGAGGAGGGGGCTGAGGAGGCCTGACGCTCGTTCGCGCGGCTGCAACCAACCGGCGGCTGCACCGTTGATGAGGGGTGAGAGGGCCGGCGGCGTCCGGCCGCATCGCCCGTCATCAACGGAAGAAGGAGAAGCTACGTGCGAGGCATCCTGCTGTGGCTGGTCGGCATTCCGATCCCCGTCATCCTCCTGCTCTACCTGTTCAACATTCTTTGATCGGCCTGGATTCTTTGACCGGCCCGGCTTCCGCCGGGTTGACGGGGCCGCGGCGCGCGGTGCCAAATGCTGGCCGCAAATCCCTTCGATTTTCTTCCCCTGCAATCGAACGAGAGAATGATGGCCAGCGATTTCGTGCCCTTCGGCCTGACGGTCTGCGGTCTCAGCGAGCTTTGCAATTTCGGCGGCGGCAAGGTCAGCCATGTGCTGTCGATCCTCGACCCCGACATGACGGAGCCGAGCGCGTTCGGCGATTATGGCGAGCATGAACGGCTGGAGCTGCGTTTCCACGACGTCATCGAGCCGACCCAGGGCCAGATCGCGCCGGAACGGTCGGATGTGGAACGCATCCTGGCCTTCGGCCGCGACCTGCTGGCCGAACCGGTGGATTGCCGCCACCTGCTGGTCCACTGCCATGCGGGCGTATCGCGGTCCACCGCAGCGCTGACCATGATTCTGGCCCAGGCGCGCCCGGAACTGCCGGCGGCCGACGCGGTGGGGACGGTGGTCGCGATCCGGGCCCAGACCTGGCCCAACCTGCGCATGATCGAATTCGCCGACGACATCCTCGGCCGCAACGGCGACCTGATCGCCGCCGTGCGCCAGCGCCACCGCACGCTCGGCAAGCAGCGCCCGGAGCTGGTTCAGTTCATGATCGACAATGGCCGCATCCGCGAGGTCGAGGATCTGATCGACTGAGGGGACGGATGCGGCCCTTCTGGGTTTCACGTTTTTCGGCCGTCATCCCCGCGAAGGCGGAAATCCAGTCGCTTCAGCCGCTTGAATGCGGAGTTTCTTGGATCCCCGCCTTCGCGGGGATGACGGCTGATAATCGGCCCTAAAAACCCACTGTCCTCAATAGCCTGCCGACTGCTGACCACCGAAGACGCCCTTCGCCCAGGCGCCGATGCGGTGGCGCCACTGTTCGTGCCAGATATAGACGCCGCCCTTGACCCAGTTCATCTGGATCGCGCGGCGTTGGCCTTCAAAAGGATAATGGCCGTGCCAGGAGGTGTCGCTGCGGCGGAAACACATCAGGGTGCCTTCCTCCGGCGGGACCTCGGCAGCGTAATCCTCCAGGTTCTGGGAGCGCAGGATGCGCAGGCGGCCGCCGGTTGCTTCCCAGGGCGGGTTCATGTAGATCAGAACGGTGATGACCTTGCTGGCCGAATCCGGATGGATCTTGCCGTCGGTCGGCCGGCACATGCCGCGCGCCGTGAACATGGTCGGGTACTTCGACAGATCCACATCGAACTTGTCGGAGAAGGCCTTGCAAACCTCCGGCCCCTTCAGTTCGGCGATCATTCGGTCGAAGCTCGGCCCCTGGGGGAAGACGCCCAGCGGGATCGAGCCGGGCTTGTCCACCTTGGGATAGTCGCGGTGCAGCTCTTCCAGATACTCCCGCTTCACGAAACCCGGAACGCACAGGAAATCATAGGGATCGTGCTGCAGGGGGGTAGCGCGGAACTTGTCCAGATCAAGCATGGACATGGGTACGAGACTCCCAAAGAGCGTGCCGACGGTGGCTTTGCCCCCCAAAACCGGCGTCACTTAAACACGGCGGAAGTTTTATGCAACAGGTTTGTCAGGGAAGCACAATTCTTGCCGCGCCCGCCATTCCGGGCCGACATAGTTCACGATGATCGATTTGCGCACCCCGTCGATCGAACGTTTCTCGAAGCCATGCCAAGTGTTGCTTCCGGGGATGAAGATCAGCCCCTCGTTGAAGGCGTAGGGCGCGCGGGCGACGACGGTCCGGCTCTCGTCCAGCACGTCGGTGCCCCAGTGCGAGCAGTTCGGCCCCTTCGAGAGATAGACCAGCATCGTGTATTTCTTGACGCCGATGTCGGTGTGCGGCTCCAGCCAGAAGCCGTCGGTGTCCTGGCAATATTCGATGCGCAGGCTGGTGCCGGTCAGGTCGACGTTGCAGGTCTTCTGGATCGCGTCCACCACCGCGCGGCTCTGGAAGGCCTGGGCCACCGTCTCGCACACCGCATATTTGGCGCGGTTCTCCTCGCCGAAATAGGTGCGCGACGCGTTGTTGGTCTCGCGCTTGCCATAGGTGTCGGACACCGGGGGCGGACCCCAGGGAAGCTCGGCGATGGCGTCGGCGGACTCCTCCGGCAGCGCCTCGGACAGCAGCCAGTGATTGTAGGGCTGGTCGAACAGCCGGCTGTTATCCAGGCAACGCAGGAAAGAGGCGGAAACGGCGTCGGGAGTGGTCATGGCGGCGGAAGTTCCGGATGGAAGGACGGCCCCGGACCGTGTTTGTCGGAACGGCCGGTTTGCCAGCGCTTATGGCATGGCCGGCGCCCGAACTCCGCAGCAAACCGGTCGTACCAGCGGGGTGCGCGCATTGGTCGCGCCGCACCCCGCTCTCCCGCTACGACAGGCCGAATTGGCTGCGGTGGGCGGACAGGCGGCGCCGCACCTCTTCGGCCACCACCTCCGTCTCGTTCAGCGGCGCATAGTCCCAATGGTCCAGGGAGCCGTCGAAGGGCCGCGTGATGCCGTCCTGGTACAGCCCGTCATGGAAGGCGCGGAACTTGGGCGACCCGCCCTCCAGCTCGATCACATAGACCGGCTTGCCGGTCGAGCAGGCTTCCGAGGTCATCGACACGCTGTCGCAGGTCACCGCCACGGCGTCGGCGAGGCCGAGATAGGCGAAGTAAGGATTCTCGCCGCTGCCGTCCCACACCTCCGCCGGCAGGCCGGACAGGCGGGCGCGCAGGATCGCCTCGTTGTCGGCGCCGGTGCGGCGCGATGGGGTGACCATCAGCCCGGCGCCATGGCTGCGCGTCAGGTTGGCCAGCCGTTCGGCCACATCGCCCATGATGGTGGGCGTCAGGCGGTAGACGCCGTTGTCGCCGCCGATCAGCACGGCGATGCGCGGGTGCGGCAGGTGCGCCAGACGCGGGGCAAAGCGTTCGGCCGCGTCGGCCAGGATGGCGGGCGTCACCCGGTGCAGGGCGCCGCGGGTCACCATCACGTTGTCGCCGCGCAGCCTGTCATGGCGCGGCACGACGATCAGGTCGAAATGGCGCGGGTTCATCACTGGATCCTGGATCTGGACGGTGAAGGTCCGGCCGCCCGACTGCTGGCGCACCGCCAGCGAGACGGCGATGGACTGCCGCCCGGTGCCGATCAGCAGGTCGGGCCAGGGCGGCCCCACCGGATCGCCGTTGGGGCCGGCGGCGAATCGGTTGCCGATGCGCCAGTAGGGGGTCAGCTGGCGCCAGGGCGTGCGCAGATGCACGCGCTTGACGACCGGCGTCAGGCCGAGCGACTCCGCCAGACCGATGCACTGGTTTTCCATGCCGGCCTTGCCGTCCGACACGACCCAGCAGGTCAGAGGCGCGCTGGTCAGAGGTTGCATGAGAACCCGGATCGTTGAAGCTTCGAAGGGAGGGGAGCCCTCAGGCGGGAGGGCTGCGGCGAAAAGACCGTTATCGGGGTTGCTCGCCCTTGCGGGGGTTTCCGTCTTGGCGTAGACACCATGCCCGTGTAATATCCTTTCTCCAAATCATCCCCGGAGCGACCGAGTAAACCATGCGGCGGGTCAAACTCGACCGAATTGACCGTCGGATTCTGCGCGATCTGCAGAACGACGGCCGGATGACCAATGTGGAGCTTGCCCGACGTGCCGGCATCTCCGCTCCGCCCTGCCTGCGCCGCGTCCGCGCGCTGGAGGAGGCGGGATTCATCCGTGGCTACCACGCCGACGTCAACCCCGATGCACTGGGGTTCGGCGTCACGGTGTTCGCCCAGGTCGGCCTCAGCAGCCAGGCCGAAGCGGACCTAAAGAAATTCGAGGAGCTCGTCAACAGCTGGCCGCTCGTGCGTGAGTGCAACATGCTGGCCGGCGAATATGACTTCGTCCTGAAGATCGTGGCGGAGGACTGGGACGACTACCAGCGCTTCCTGACGACCAAGCTGACGGCGGCGCCCAACGTCGCCCATGTGAAGTCGGCCCTGTCGATCCGCACCAGCAAGCACACCCCCGGCGTTCCCATCGACGTCGATTCGCCCGACATCCCGGAAGGGAATGAGGACGACGAGGACGAGGATTACGCGGAGGACGAGACGCCCGCCCGCGCCACCCGGCGCTGAGCGGGCCCCAGCTCGTTCGACCCTGCTCAGTCTACAAGGAAGAGGCGGCGAGCGCCTGGATCAGGCCCGCCGCCGCTCCCCCCGCCACCACCCAGTGGATCGCCACCCCCCGGTGGGTCAGCGCGTAAAGTGCTGCCAGCATGATCGCCCAGGCCCAGATCAGGCTGCCTGCCGTATGCTGCCCGTCCGGCAGCAGCACCGCCATTCCCAGATAGACGCCCAAATTCAGGATCACCCCCACCACCGCCGCGGCGATGGCGGCCAGCGCCCCTGCGGCCAGACGGTTGTGGATCAGCCGCTCCAGATAGGGGGCGCCGGCGAAGATGAACAGGAAGCAGGGCAGGAAGGTGACGTAAGTCGTCAGCGCCGCCCCCAGCGTTCCCGCCAGCGCCGGCGACAGGGCGCCCGGCCGGTTCCAGCCGGCGAAGAAACCGACATATTGCGTGACCAGGATCAGCGGCCCCGGCGTCGTCTCGGCCAGCGCCAGCCCGTCGATCATCTCCCGCGGGCTGAGCCAGCCATAGCTGTCCACCGCCTGTCCGGCGATGTATGGCAGCACGGCATAGGCGCCGCCGAAGGTGATGAAGGCAGCCTTGGTGAACAGCGCCGCAATGCCGCGCCAGGGATCGGCACCGAAGGCCAGCAGGACCGCGCCCACCGGCACCGCCCACAGAACCAAGCCCAGCCCAAGCAGGGTAAGCAGCCGTCCGGCCTTCGGAGCGGGCTCCGCCGTCGGGTCGGTGGTGGAACCGCCGTCGGAGCCATCGTCGCCCGCCGGATGCGGATGGGCGAACCAATGGCGACCGGTGCGCGCCGCCACACCGCCGATCACCGCCGCGCCGCCGATAACCAGTGGGAAGGGCAGGTGCAGCAGCGCCAGCGCCAGAAAGGCCGCACCGGCCAGGGCGACGGCGGCCGGGCCCTTCAGCGTCCGGCGGCCCAGGCGCCAGACCGCGGCGGCGATGATCGCCACCACCGCCGGCTTGATGCCGTCGAACAGCGCGCCGACCAGCCCGGTGTCGCCATGGGCCGCGGCGATCCAGGACAGGGCCAGCAGCACCAGCGCACCCGGCAGCACGAACAGCCCGCCCGCCACCAGCCCGCCGCGCATGCCATACATCCGCCAGCCGATATAGGTGGCGAGCTGCTGTGCCTCCGGTCCCGGCAGCAGCATGCAGAAGTTCAGCGCATGCAGGAACCGGGTCTGGTCGATCCAGCGGCGGCGGTCGACCAGCTCGCTCTGCATCATCGCGATCTGCCCGGCCGGACCGCCGAAGCTGGTCAGCCCCAGCCGCAGCCAGTAGAGGCAGAAGGCGCCGAAGGACGGAAGGGGAGTGCGGAGATCATTCATCGTCCCGCAGCCTAGCTCAAACGCGGCGGCAAGGCAGCTTTCGCCGTCTGGCGGATAAGTGGACGACGCGTCCGCAGGGACAAATGCCGGGCGCCCATGGCCTTCCGCATCGCGGAGGTTTAATATTGCAACCGCGAGCGCCGCCGTCGGGGCAGGCGCCGGAGGTCGGGGACGCTGCAGAATGAAGGCTTCCACCCGCGGTCTTGCGGCTGTGTTGGGGGCGGTGCTGTATGCCGGTGCCGGTGGGATCGCGGCGGGCGTGATCGCGGTTGGGGGGCTGACCCTGTCGGCGGCGCCTGTGCAGGCCGCGGTCGGTGTCCATGCCGAAGAGATCGTGCGCTTTCCGTCTGTCGACGGGGATTTGACCGGCGGCACGCCGACGATGCTGAGCGGCCGGCTGCTGCGCCCGGCGGGCAACGGCCCGCACCCGGCGGTGGTGATGCTGCATGGCTGCGGCGGCCTCTATGCCCGCAACGGCCGGGTGTCGCCGCGCCATGTCTGGTGGGCCACCCACCTGCAGCGGCAGGGTTACGAGGTGCTGATGGTCGACAGCTTCGGTCCGCGCGATGTGGAGGAGGTCTGCACCACCGCGCTGAAGGACCGGACCGTCCGCGCCACGGTGGAGCGCAAGCGCGACGCTTGGGCGGCACTGGCCTTCCTGCGCAAGCGGCCGGAGGTGGACCATGACCGCATCGGTCTGATCGGCTGGTCACAGGGGGCGAGCACCGTGATGGTCGCCTATGGCGCCGGCGAGGATGGACCGGCCGGGACCGAGGAGGGCGGCTTCCGCGCCGCCGTCGCTTTCTACCCGGGCTGCAAGGCGGCGTTGAGCAAGGAGGATTGGCAGCCGGACGGCCCGCTGCTGCTGTTGGTCGGCGGCAAGGACGACTGGACGCCGCCGGAGAGCTGCGTCGAGCTGTCCGGGCGCGACGGGGTCAAGGGCAAGGTGGATCTGGTGGTCTATCCCGACGCCTATCACGGCTTCGACGCGCCGGACGCGCCGGTGCGCAAGCGCAAGGACCTCGCCACCGCCCCCGGCGGCACTGCCCATGTCGGCACGGACGAAGACGCCCGCTCGGACGCGATCCGGCGGGTGAACGACTTCTTCAGGGAAAAGCTTGGGGGATAAGGGGACAACCGCCCTCTCCCGGGGTGGGAGAGGGCGGTTGAAACGTCAACGGAACTCGACCGAAACGATCTCGTACAGCTTGGAACCGCCGGGGGTGGACACCTCGACGCTGTCGCCGACGGACTTGTTGATCAGGGCGCGGGCCAGCGGCGCCTGGATCGACAGAAGGCGGTTCTTGATGTCGCTCTCGTCCTGGCCGACGATCTGATAGGTCGTCTCCTCGTCCGTGTCCTGGTCGGCCAGGGTCACGGTCGCGCCGAACTTCACGGTGCTGCCGGTCAGCTTGGCCGGGTCGATGACCTCGGCACGGCTGATCTTGTCCTCCAACTCCAGCACGCGGCCTTCGATGAAGCTCTGACGTTCGCGCGCCGCGTGATACTCGGCGTTTTCCGAAAGGTCGCCATGTTCGCGGGCTTCCGCGATGGCTTTGATGACCGCCGGGCGTTCGGTGATCTTAAGGTGCTTCAATTCCTCCTGGAGGCGGTTGAAGCCCGCCGCTGTCATCGGAACTTTTTCCATGTTCGGTCCATCACCGCTTGCAGTCGTTCGACCTGTCCAAAGCGACATCAAGGACGAAGACGGCGCGGAGGAGGTCCGCCGCGCCGTCGTCCGTCCTTAATACGATCCGCTAAGGTACGACTGCAACGGGGCGACTTCAAGGCTGCCGTTCCGGAGTGCGGCAATCGCTTCCACTGCTGCGCGTGCTCCTGCCACCGTCGTATAGTACGGAATGTTGTAGGTCAGCGCGGTGCGACGCAGGCTGAAGCTGTCGGACAGCGCCTGGGCGCCTTCCGTGGTGTTGATCACCAGATGCACGTTGCCGTTGATCATGGCGTCGACGATGTGGGGCTGGCCTTCGACCACCTTGTTGATGGTTTCCGCCGGCACGCCGGCATCGCTCAGCACCTTGGCGGTGCCGGATGTGGCGAGGATGCTGAAGCCCATCTCGTGCAGCTTCTTGGAGATCACCGCCAGCGCCGGCTTGTCGTGGTCCTTGACCGAGACGAAGACGCTGCCCTTGACCGGCAGGGTGACGCCGGCGCCGAGCTGCGCCTTGGCGAAGGCCAGCGCGAAGTTGTGGTCGAGGCCCATGACCTCGCCCGTCGACTTCATCTCCGGACCCAGCACGATGTCGACGCCGGGGAAGCGGGCGAAGGGGAAGACCGCTTCCTTGACCGCGGTGTGCGGCGGGGTCGGGCCGTTCAGCGTGAAGGCGGACAGCTTCTCGCCGGCCATGACGCGGGCCGCGATCTTGGCGATGGCGGTGCCGGTGGCCTTGGCGACGAAGGGCACCGTGCGGCTGGCGCGCGGGTTGACCTCCAGGATGTAGACGGTGCCGGCCTTGACGGCGAACTGCACGTTCATCAGCCCGACCACCTTCAGCGCATGGGCGAGCGCGTCCGACTGGCGGTTGATCTCGGCGATGGTGTCGGCCGGCAGCGTGTAGGGCGGCAGGGCGCAGGCGCTGTCGCCGGAATGGATGCCGGCCTCCTCGATGTGCTCCATCACGCCGGCGACATAGACCTGCTCGCCGTCGCAGACGACGTCCACGTCGACCTCGATGGCGTCCTGCAGGTAGCTGTCGATCAGCACCGGGTTCTTGCCCGACACCTGCACGGCGGTGCCCATGTAGCGCTGGAGCCCGGTCATGTCGTGGACGATCTCCATCGCCCGGCCGCCCAGCACGTAGGACGGACGGATGACGACCGGGAAGCCGATGCGGGCGGCGACCGCTTCGGCCTCTTCCAGCGAACGGGCGAGGCCGTTGGCAGGCTGCTTCAGGTTCAGATCGACCAACAGCTTCTGGAAGCGCTCGCGGTCCTCGGCCAGGTCGATGGCGTCGGGCGAGGTGCCGAGGATCGGGATGCCGGCGGCCTCCAATGCTGCGGCGAGCTTCAGCGGGGTCTGGCCGCCGAACTGCACGATGCAGCCCAGCACGGTGCCGTTGCGCTGCTCGACCCGCACCAGCTCCACCACGTCCTCGGCCGTCAGCGGCTCGAAATACAGGCGGTCGGCGGTGTCGTAGTCGGTGGATACGGTCTCCGGGTTGCAGTTGACCATGATGGTCTCGATGCCGGCCTCCTGCAGGGCGTAGACGGCATGGACGCAGCAATAGTCGAACTCGATGCCCTGGCCGATGCGGTTCGGACCGCCGCCGAGGATGACGACCTTGCGCTTGTCGGTCGGGTCCGATTCGCACTCGGCCTCGCCGGTCCCGTCGGTCTCGTAGGTCGAGTACATATAGGGGGTGGCGGACGCGAATTCGGCGGCGCAGGTGTCGATGCGCTTGTAGACCGGGGTAACGCCGGCCATGCGGCGGGACGCTGCGACCGCGGCTTCGGTGGTCTTGGCCAGCTCGGCCAGACGGGCGTCGGAGAAGCCCATCTGCTTCAGCTTCAACCAGCCGGCCTTGTCGGTCGGCAGCCCGCCGGCGCGGATCGCCGCCTCACGGTCGGTGATCGCCTTGATCTGCTCCAGGAACCACGCGTCGTACTTGGAGACGGCCTGCACCTCGTCCACGGTGAAGCCGTGGCGGAAGGCCTGGGCGATCACCAGCAGGCGGTCGGGGGTGGGGGTGGCGAGCGCGCCGCGGATGGCGGTGCGGTCCGGGTTCTCGTCCCCGCCGATCTTCACCTCGTTGAAGCCGGTCAGGCCGGTCTCCATCGAGCGCAGGGCCTTCTGCACCGACTCCTGGAAGGTGCGGCCGATGGACATCGCCTCGCCCACCGACTTCATCGAGGTGGTCAGCAGCGGCTCCGAGCCCTTGAACTTCTCGAAGGTGAAGCGCGGCATCTTGGTGACGACATAGTCGATCGTCGGCTCGAAGCTCGCGGGCGTGGTGCCGGTGATATCGTTGGTCAGCTCGTCCAGCCGGTAGCCGACCGCCAGCTTGGCGGCGATCTTGGCGATGGGGAAGCCGGTGGCCTTCGACGCCAGCGCCGAGGAGCGCGACACGCGCGGGTTCATCTCGATGACGATCAGGCGGCCGTTGGCCGGGTTGACCGCGAACTGCACGTTCGAGCCGCCGGTGTCGACGCCGATCTCGCGCAGCACGGCGATCGAGGCGTCGCGCATGATCTGGTATTCTTTGTCGGTCAGCGTCAGCGACGGCGCTACGGTGATCGAGTCGCCGGTGTGGACGCCCATCGGGTCGATGTTCTCGATGGCGCAGACGATGATGCAGTTGTCGGCGCCGTCGCGCACGACCTCCATCTCGTATTCCTTCCAGCCCAGCACCGATTCCTCGATCAGCACCTCGCCGACCGGGCTGGCACGCAGGCCGCCGCGCACGATGTCCTCGAACTCCGCCCGGTTGTAGGCGATGCCGCCGCCGGTGCCGGCCAGCGTGAAGCTGGGACGGATGATGGCGGGCAGGCCGACCAACTCCAGCGCGTCCATCGCCTCGTCCAGCGTGCGGACCATGCGCGACTTAGGCGACTCCAGGCCCAGCTTGTCCATGGCGTCGCGGAACAGGATGCGGTCCTCGGCCTTGGCGATGACGTCGCGCTTGGCGCCGATCATCTCCACGCCGAGCCGCTCCAGCGTGCCGTCGTCGGACAACGCCATCGCCGTGTTCAGCGCGGTCTGGCCGCCCATCGTCGGCAGCAGGGCGTCGGGACGCTCCTTCTCCAGGATCTTGGCGACGACCGCCGGGGTGATCGGCTCGATGTAGGTGGCGTCGGCCAGACCGGGGTCGGTCATGATGGTGGCCGGGTTGGAGTTGACGAGGATGACCCGGTAGCCTTCCTCGCGCAGCGCCTTGCACGCCTGAACGCCGGAATAGTCGAACTCGCAAGCCTGTCCGATGACGATCGGACCCGCGCCGATGATGCAGATGGATTTGATGTCGGTGCGTTTGGGCATGGGTCCGCTTCTCTGAAATGTGGTCAGCCGAAAACCCCCCGGCACCGGGGGACCGGAGACGGAGAGCGGGATGGGCATGTCGTGCAAGGCCCCCTTATAGGGGGTTCCGGGCCGGGGGGGAAGGGGTGGCATGGATGTCACCCTCGCATGACTAAATCTCGGGCGCGGCACTGCCGCCCCATGCGGGCCTTGAATGGCGGGGGAAAGGGACGCATCAATTCCCCTTCTCCCATTTCGCATACCCATTGGAGATACGCCCCGATGAGCCACGCATTCGCCAAGGACAGCCGCGCCTGCGCCGCCTGCGTCTCGTGGGGCGGCGAGCGCGCGCTGTCGGAGGACAACACGCTGGTGCATGTCGCCCGCCACGGGGTGGAGGGGGAATGCCGGACCGCCAGCAGCCAGGACTACCGCCGCATCACCAAGGGCTATCACACCTGCACCGCCTGGGCGCCGCTGCCGATGCTGAAGAAGCATGGCGGACGGATCGGCCATACGCCCGCCGGGCAGGCCCACACGCTGGTCACCGCCGCGGCCTCGCGCCCCATTCCGCAGCCGGTCTCCCAGCCGGTGCCGGCGGCAGCGGCCTTCGCCTCGGCGCCGGTGGCGACTCCGGTGCTGGACCTTCCGCCGCCGCCCTGCCGGGCCGACGTGATCGATGCGGAACAGACGCCGCAGGTCCGCATCCTCTACACCCACTGGGTGAGGCTGAAGCGCAAGCGCCGCATGCCGCTGGCAAGCGAGATCGACACGGCCCAGGTCCGGGAAAGCGTGCCGCGCACCGCTCTGATGGAGCCGACCGCCGATGGCAGCGACTTCGTCTACAAGTCCTGCGGCCGCGCCCTGCAACGCCGGCTGGCCGAGCGGCCGACGACACGGCGGGTGACCGACTGCCACCCGGAGCAGGCGGCGCAGCGCTGGCTGTCCGACCTGCGCGCCTGCCTGGAAAGCGGCGAGCCGCGCTGCCTGCTGGTGCGCGACGATCCGATGCTGCCGGGGGCGAAGTTCGTCGAGCTTCTGCTGCCGCTGGCCGACGTCGAAGGCGGGCCGGCGACGCGGGTGCTGGCCTACCGCCATGTGCCGGGTGGCTGAGGGGAGGCGGCGATGGGCGATGCGCCAAGCGGAGAAGGGCCGAAGGGAGAAGGACCCGGCCCGGAGATTGTCGGCGTCTGGCCGGCCGCTGTCTGGATCGTCGTCGGCGCCGGCCATTACCTGAACGATCCCGACCATTTCGCCGGCTGGAAGGGGGCGCTGTATTTCGTGCTGGGCACCGGTCTGGTGGCGCTGGTCGGCGGCATCGCCAGCCTGTCGGCACGCCGTACCGTCGCCGGTATCCAGGAACGTCTGCTGAAGGAGGTTCGTCACCGCCGCGATTGGGCGAGCTGGTGGGTGGCGCTGGGCTTGCGCGGGCTGGTCGGACTTGGCGAAGCGGTGCTGGTGACGCTGCTGGCTCTGTCGGTGGTGGCGATGCTGGGATAGGTGAAGGTTTGATGTAGCTATGTAACTACACGCATCTTGTCTCTGATGGGGGCGATCTGTATCGTCTTCATAGCGGTCGTCCATGGCGACGCGTGAGCAGCGGTTCTCAGAAGAGGGACACCATGGGGCGCATGATTTCCAGCCGTGAGTTCAATCAGAACCCGAGCGAGGCCAAACGAGCAGCCGAGGATGGACCCGTGATCGTTACCGACCGTGGCGAACCGGCCTTTGTTCTGTTGCGTTATGACACGTACCGCCGCCTGTCCGGTGAGGGAGGCTCGCTTTTGGACCTGTTGCGGCAGGAAGGGGAGGAGGCGGATTTCGATTTCGACCCGCCGAAGCTACAGGCTATGGCCCGCCCGGTGGATCTGGACTGATGTATCTGTTGGATACCAACGCCGTGTCGGAGTTGCGGCGGCCAGCACGAGCCAATGCCGGATTGGTGACTTGGGCTTCCAAAGCGATGCCGGCCGACTTGTTCATCTCGGCAATCACCCTGTTCGAGATCGAACGTGGCGCCGGTTTGGTGGCGCGGAAGGATCCTGCCCACGGAACGGCACTGCGCAGTTGGATTGACGGCCACGTCCTGGTGGTGTTTCAGGGGCGGATCCTTCCTGTCGATGCCGATGTGGCCAAGCGGTGCGCCACATTGCATGTCCCGACTCCGCGCCCCGAGCGTGACAGCATGATCGCAGCAACGGCCCTGGTCCATCGTTTGACGGTGGTGACACGGAACACGAAGGATTTCGAGCCGATGAGTGTTCCGTTGCTCAATCCCTGGATTTCAGAGTGAAGCGTTTCCCCTGAAACACCGACGGCCCCGCTCCTTTCGGAAGCGGGGCCGTTGCATCAACTCGATCCTTACTTCTGGCTGGTCTTCATGCTCCAGCCCGGCTCGATCCCCTGCATGTCGGGCAGGTGGTGGGCGATGCCCTTGTGGCAGTCGATGCAGGTGTTCTGGCCGGTGAACAGATAGGTCTCGTGCATCTTGGCGGCGCGCGGGTTCTGCTTGGTAATGTCCATCGAGTCGGCGCTGTGGCAGTTGCGGCATTCCAGCGAGTTGTTGGACTTCAGCCGCGCCCATTCGTGCTCGGCCAGCTCGCGGCGCTTGTCGAGGAACTTCTCGCGGGTGTCGATGGTGCCGAAGATCTTGCCCCAGACCTCCTTCGATGCCTGCATCTTGCGGGCGATTTTGTCGGTCCACTGGTGCGGGACGTGGCAGTCCGGGCAGCTGGCGCGCACGCCCGACCGGTTGGTGAAGTGGATGGTCTGCTTCAGCTCCTCATAGGGATTGTCGCGCATCTCGTGGCAGCTGATGCAGAAGGCTTCCTTGTTGGTGGCCTCCAGGGCGGTGTTGAAGCCGCCCCAGAAGACGACGCCGGCAATGAAGCCGCCCAGCGTCAGGAAACCCAGGCTGAAATGGACGCTGGGGCGGGCGAACAGCCGCCACAGGCCCAGCAATGCGGAGCGGATTGTCATTTCTGGCCGCCTTGGGCATGGCCCAGGACCGAGTCAAAGTCTTGGAAGCTGTTGGGAACGATCGGCTGGGCGTCGGTCTGCGGCACATGGCACTGGGTGCAGAAGTAGCGGCGGGCCGCCACCGTGCCCAGCGTCTGGCCGTCACGGTCCTGGAAATGGGTGACCGACAGCATGGGGGCCTGCGAGCCGGCCGTGTTTCGGCGGTCGTGGCAGGTCAGGCACTTGTTGATGTTCAGGTCGATCTGATAGTCGCGGATAGCATGCGGGATCAGCGGCGGCTGGTCGGCGTAGTTGCGCACGCGCTTCTGGTCGTCGGTGATCTCGCGGTGGGTCGCCTCGGCCGGGACATCCGTGGTGATCGGATGGTTGGCGGAGGGGACTTTGATCCCCCCACGGTGCCGGTGGCGTCCGCAATCACGACGGGCTTGTCGGCGGCGACGACACCGGAGGTGACGCCGATGGTCATGGCCGGGATGCCGGCCAGCAGGGCCAGCGCGGCGATCAGGAAACGGGTCTTCATGATGCCGGCACTCCTCAGGCGTTCAGGACTGGCGTGATCTTGACCGCGCATTTCTTGTAGTCGGTCTGCTTGCTGATGGGATCGGTGGCGTCGAGCGTCACCTTGTTGATGAGGACCGTGTGGTCGAAGAAGGGGACGAAGACCAGGCCGCGCGGTGGCTTGTTGCGCCCGCGAGTCTCGACCCGCACCCGGACCTCGCCGCGGCGGGAGGTGACGCGCACCTCCTGCCCGCGCCGGACGTTGAGATCCTTGGCGTCGTCGGGGTGCATGAACACCACGGCGTTCGGGAAGGCCTTGCGCAGCTCCGGAACGCGGAGCGTCATCGATCCGCTGTGCCAGTGCTCGATCACGCGGCCGGTGCTGAGCCAGAAGGGATAGTCGGTGTCGGGCGCTTCGGCCGGCGGCTCGTAGGGCAGGGCGAAGACGTTGGCCTTGCCGTCCTTGTTGCCGTAGAAGCGCATGCCCTCGCCGGCCTTCACATACGGGTCGGAGCCCTCGCGGTAGCGCCACTTGGTCTCCTTGCCGTCCACCACCGGCCAGCGCAGGCCGCGTTCCTGGTGGTACTGCTCGAAGGGCGCCAGATCGTGGCCGTGGCCGCGGCCGAAGGCGGCGTATTCCTCGAACAGGCCCTTCTGGACGTAGAAGCCGGCGTCCTTGGCCTCCTGGTTGTTGTAGGTCGGGTCGAGGTCGGACAGCGGGAAGCGGTCGACCTGACCGTTGCGGAACAGCACCTCGTACAGGGTCTTGCCGCGCAGCTCCGGCTTCTTGTTCAGCAATTCCTCCGGCCACACCTCCTCGATGCGGAAGCGTTTGGAGAACTCCATGATCTGCCACAGGTCGGACCGAGCGCCGTCCGGCGCATCGACCAGCTGGCGCCACAGCTGGGTGCGGCGCTCGGCGTTGCCGTAGCCGCCCTCCTTCTCCACCCACATGGCGGTGGGCAGGATCAGGTCGGCGGCCAGCGCCGTCACGGTGGGGTAGGGATCGGAGACGACGATGAAGTTTTCCGGGTTGCGGTAGCCGGGGAAGGTCTCCTTCGCCGTGTTCGGGGCCGTCTGCATGTTGTTGTTGCACATGACCCAGTAGGCGTTGAGCTTGCCGTCCTTCAGCATGCGGTCCTGCTGGACGGCGTGGTAGCCGACCTTGTCGGGGATGGTCCCCTCCGGCAGCTTCCAGATCTCCTCGGCGTGTTTGCGGTGCTCGGGGTTGGTCACCACCATGTCGGCGGGCAGCCGGTGGGAGAAGGTGCCGACCTCGCGCGCGGTGCCGCAGGCCGAAGGTTGGCCGGTCAGCGAGAAGGGGCCGCAGCCGGGCTGGGAGATTTTGCCGGTCAGCAGGTGGATGTTGTAGACGAGGTTGTTGGCCCAGACGCCGCGGACATGCTGGTTGAAGCCCATGGTCCAGAAGGACACGACCTTCACCTTCGGGTCGGCGTACAGCTCGGCCAGCGCCTCCAGCCGGTTCTTCGGCACGCCCGACAGCTCGTGGGCCTTATCCAGCGTGTAGGGCTCGACGAACCTGGCGAACTCGTCGAAGCTGATCGGGTCGGAGTCGTTGGCGTTGGCGGCGTTCTTCGCCTTCTTCTCCAAGGGGTTGTCGGGACGCAGGCCATAGCCGATGTCGTCGCGGCCGCGCTTGAAGTTGCAGTGCTTCTCGATGAACTCCTTGTTGACCCGGCCGGTCTTGATGATGTGGTTGGCGATGTAGTTGAGGATCGCCAGGTCGGAACCGGGGGTGAAGACCAGACCGATGTCGGCGAGGTCGAAGCTGCGGTGCTCGTAGGTCGACAGCACGGCGACCTTGCAGCCGGGATGGCTGAGGCGGCGGTCGGTGACGCGCGTCCACAGGATGGGGTGCATCTCCGCCATGTTGGAGCCCCACAGCACGAAGGCGTCGGCCTGCTCCATGTCGTCGTAGCAGCCCATCGGCTCGTCCATGCCGAAGGTGCGCATGAAGCCGGCCACCGCCGACGCCATGCAGTGGCGGGCGTTCGGGTCGAGATTGTTGGAGCGCAGGCCAGCCTTCATCAGCTTGGAGGCGGCATAGCCCTCATAGATGGTCCATTGGCCGGAGCCGAACATGCCGACGGCGGTCGGACCCTTCTTCTTCAGGGTCTCCTTCCACTTGGCGGCCATGATGTCGAAGGCTGCGTCCCAGCTGATCGGCTCGAACTCGCCGTCCTTGTCGAACTTTCCGTCCTTCATGCGCAGCAGCGGCTGGTTCAGCCGGTCCTCGCCATACATGATCTTGGACAGGAAATAGCCCTTCACGCAGTTCAGGCCGCGGTTCACCTCGGCCTTCACGTCGCCGTGGGTGGCGACGACGCGGCCGTCCTTGACGCCGACCATTACGCCGCAGCCGGTGCCGCAGAACCGGCAGGGGGCCTTCGACCAGGTCAGCTTGGCGCCTTCCCCGGTCAGGATGTTGGCGGCGGACGCGGGCAGCGAGATTCCGGCCGCCGCGGCGGCGGCAGCGGCGGCTTGCGCCTTCAGGTAATCGCGGCGGGACAGAAACATGGGGAGGACTCCAGGGTCGGAGGAAATTCGGTCGGGAAAAGGCGGAAACGGCGCGCCTGGCTGGGGATCCGGGTGACAGTCCAGGGGAGAGGGGTCAGGCTGCGTCGATCGCGTCCGCGGGTTCGTAGTGGTGGTAGACCATGGTGGTGGTGTGGACGCCGGGAATGGCGTTGAGCAGGGCGATGCGGTCGACGACCTCTGCCGCGCTGGCGGTGACCAGGGTCACCACAGCCTTGCCGTTCTCCGCGGCACACCAGTCGAGCCCGGCGACGGAAGCCGCCGCCTGGCGCACCGCGTCGGTGTGGTCGGGGCTGTGCTGGATGACGAGGCTGGAGATGTGGACTTCGGGTGCGCGGGGCATGTCGGTCCTGGGGGAGCGCTGGGCTCAGTGGGTGAGGATCTGGTACATCCAGATCGAGAAGCCGTAGGCGGCGACGGTGCCGACGGCGATCACCGGCCAGACCAGCACCGCCAGCCACAGGAACATCAGCCCCTCGGCCCGGCGGGTCGGGGCCGGTGCGGAGTCGGTCGCCTTCCGGTCGGACGGATGGGACAGGACGGGGGAGGGGGTGGGCCTCATGGCGGCACTCTCGGTCGGAGCGGAAACAGGTCGAACCGGTCCCGGTGCCAGCCCTGATGGCTGGTCCTTAGGTACTGGTTTTCGGCCCTTAGTATCGGTACTTTCCGGCGAGCTGGAATTGACTCAGGTCAAGTGGGGCCACTTGCGGCCTGTGACGGAATGGCGCCTTCTGTTGCGCAGGCGCCATCGCCCGGGCTGCGCTAGACTGCGGTGGAGGTCTTCATTGGAAACCTCGATCGGGAATGGAATGGGCCATGGATTTGCTGCGCTCCTACTGGTCGCAGGCCGAGTTGGCGACCAACGGGTTGATCCTGCTGCATCTTTTGGGAGCCTTGGCGGTCGGGCTGCTGCTGGGGTACGAGCGCAGCTATCACGGGCGGGCGGCCGGGATGCGGACCTACGGGCTGGTCTGCCTGGCCTCGGCCGCGCTGACTGTGGTCAACGCCTACCCCTCCATGTGGTATGGCGGCATCGGGACGCAGGGGGCGCCGCACGCGGCTGCCCTGACCGGCGATCCGACGCGGGTGATCCAGGGCATCGTCACCGGCATCGGTTTTCTCGGCGCCGGGGTCATCATGCGCGAGGGGCTGTCGATCCGCGGCCTGTCCACCGCCGCCTCGATCTGGGCGACCTCGGCCATCGGCATCGTCATCGGGCTCGGCTTTTATGCGGTCGCCATCGCCGCGGCGCTGTTGACCATCCTGGTGATGAGCCTGCTGCGGCCGGTCGAGCGGCTGCTGCCCCACCAGTCGGTGGTCCACCTGACGCTGGTCTTCCCGCGCGACAAGGCCCCGCCGCCGGAAGAACTGCGGGCGCAGGCCAAGAAACACGGGTTCGAGGTGGTCGACTGGGCCTTTCATCTCGCCAACGGCAGCGGCCAGTTCGAATGCCAGCTGGTGCTTCAGGGGAAAGGCGACCCCGATCCGATGGCGCTGGTCAGCGCCCTTGCCTCCACCGACACGGTGGTGGAGTTCAAGCTGTCCCCTTCACGCATCTGACGACGGCCGGGAACCAGAAGAGTTGGAAGGACGTAATGCATACAAACTTAATGTTTTGCTAAAACTTTATCCATATCGATAACCCGCGATGATGAAGGACGCGAACAACGGCAGGGAATGGCGAGGCTGGAATCGCCGCCCTTCTGCCCGGCAGAACGGCCCTGGCGGGCGCAATGCCGGTTCCCCGGCCTCATCCGCGTCTTGCCGCCGGATGGCGGGGCCGAT
Organism: Azospirillum sp. UENF 112521; assembly: GCF_058780665.1. NCBI lineage: Bacteria > Pseudomonadati > Pseudomonadota > Alphaproteobacteria > Rhodospirillales > Azospirillaceae > Azospirillum > Azospirillum sp. UENF 112521. Next base: position 2,585,779 of record NZ_JBSNCI010000002.1, on the reverse strand, counting down.
CGCCCTGCTGACGGCGCTTCTTCTGTGGTTCGCCGGCACAGCCGCCGCCACGGTGTCCGGTGTGGAGCCGCTTCGGCTCGGGCCAGCCACCGCCAGCGCCACCCTGGCCGGCCATTTCGCCCGGCTGATCGATCCCGACCGCAAGTTCGACTTCGCCGCCATCCTGAAGGCCGACGCCGATGGGCAGATGGAGCCGCTTGGGGATTTCCGCGGTGTCGGCCAGACCCGCGACATCCATTGGTACCGCTTCGACCTGATGCGCGAACCCGGTGCGCCGGCGGACTGGCTCCTGGAGATGGGCGAAGCCTATATCGACCATCTCGATCTCTTCATTCCGAAGGCAAACGGAGCCGTGGGCCGGCCGCAGGATCCTGCCGCCTACCGGCTGGTCCGGCTGGGAGACTTCGTTCCCTTCAGCCAGCGGCCGATGAAGACCCGGCTGCACAGCCTGCCGCTGACCCTTCCGGAGGGAAAGCCGGTTTCGCTTTACCTGCGCGTCGATTCGGTCAGCGCCATCCGCCTGTCGGCACGGGTGTGGTCTCCCGCCGCCTATGTCGGCCACCAGACCAAGGATCTGCTGTTCCAGGGGTTTTTCCTGGGGGTGTTGGGCATCCTGGTGTTGGGCTATGTCGCGTTGGGCCTGCTTCTGCGTGACGGGGCGCTGCTGTCCTACACCGCCTATGTCGCCACGGTCTTCTGCTATTACCTGTTCGCCAACGGCATCGGTGCAGCCCTGCTGCCGGATCTGCCGGGCTGGATCATGAACTTGCTGGTGGGCAGCAGCGGTTTCCTCGGCTTTGCCACGGCACTGATCATGTGGGTCTATATCCTCGATCTGCAGACCCGGGCGCCGAAGCTGGCGCGTTGCTATCAGGGGCTGGCCCTGCTGGTGCTGCTGGCATTGCCGACGACGGTTTCACCGCTCTACGCCCTGACCAACCCGGTGGTGACCCTGTCGGCGCTGGTCGTGGTGGTGATCGCGCTGGTGCTGACCGCACGCATGGCCTGGCTGAACCCGAGCGATCTCAGCCCGCGCTTCTATCTGGCCAGCACCCTGGTGTCCCTTGGTGGGCTGATCATGGCCCAACTGATCCTGCGGGGCGCGCTGCCTGCCGATTTCTTCATCGCCGATCCCTATCAGGTCGCCTCGATGGTGGCGGTGATGGTGCTGGGCACCGGTCTGGCCCTGCGCATCGGCAGGCTTCAGGCGGAACGGCTGCGTGCCCGGGAGGAATCGGCCTTCGCCACCAAGCGGGCGGAGGAGCAGCGCAGCTTCGTCGCGATGCTGTCGCATGAATTCCGTACTCCGCTGGCCGCCATCGACAGCGCGGCCCAGATGATCGAACTGTCGGGCGTGGTGGAGTCGCCGTCGGCGCTGTCCCGCCTGCAACGCATCCGCAGCACCACCCACAAGATGGCAGAGCTGGTGGATCTGTTCCTGTCCTCGGATGCGCTCGACCAGGGGGCGCTGGCGCTGAAGCCGGAACCGGTGGCGCTGGGCCAGTTGATGGACGAGGTGCTGGGCGGCCTGAGGGGGACGGAAGCGGAGGAACGGCTGGAGCTGTCGATCGACGCTCCCGACCGCCCGATGCTGGTCGATGCGCCCTTCCTGGGGGTGGCCATCGGCAATCTGGTGCAGAACGCGCTGCGCTACTCGCCGGCGGACGCGGCAGTCCGGGTGAGCGCCTTCGATGACGGAGGCGGTATCGTCATCCGCGTCGCCGACCGGGGTTTCGGCATGACCCCGGAGGAGGTGGAGCGAATCGGCTCGATCTATTTCCGCGCCTCGTCGTCGCGCGGAACCAAGGGGTCGGGGCTGGGACTTTACATGACGCAGAAGATCGTCGCCGCCCATGGCGGAACCCTGTCGGTGGAGAGCGAGCACGACGAGGGCTCGGTCTTCACCATCCGGCTGCCGGCCACCGACAGGCTCGCCGCGCAGTAGGAATGCCGGGTCAGTACAGGGTTTTGGGGATGCGCTCGGCCAGCGACCGGTCATAGGCGTCGCCGCCTTCACGCCCGGCGCTGGCCTCGGCCATCAAGACTCCTGCCGACGGCAGGCTGCGGCGCTCGATCTGCACCGCCGGGTCCCACAGGCGGGACCGCAGCAGGGCGCGGGCGCATTGGAAGAACACCGCCTCGATGCTGACGACCAGCACCGACTTCGGCACCTTGCCGTCCACCGCGAAGCTCTCGCACAAGGCCGGGTCGGTGTCGATCACGGCGCGGCCGTTGACCCGCAGCGTCTCGTTCAGTCCCGGCACCAGGAACAGCAGACCGACCCGCGGATCGGCCAGGATGTTGCGCAGGCTGTCGATGCGGTTGTTGCCGCGGCGGTCGGGGATCAGCAGGGTACGGTCGTCCGCGACCCGGACGAAGCCGGGTTGGTCGCCGCGCGGCGAGGCGTCCAGCCCATCCGGCCCGCTGGTGGCGAGAACGAAGAAGGGCGACGCCTCGATCAGCGCCCGGTAGCCGGGGGTCAGCGCCGGCACTTCCTTGGCGATGGAGGGAGCGGCGGGCTCGCCATAGAGGGCTTCCAGAGCCGCGAGGTCGGCGACGGGCCTGCTTCCTGTCTGGCTCATTTCGTCTCCAGCAGGAAATAGACGAAGTCGATCGTCGGCGCGCCCAGCCCGAACTGGCTCAGCAGCGTGTGGGCCTGCCCGCGATGGTGGGTCTGGTGGTTGAAGATATGGGTGACGATCTGGGAGAAGGGCAGCTCATGCGCCGTGGCGGCCATGCTGCGGTAGGAGAGAACCGACTCGAACCGCTCCGCCGGGGTGGCTGCCAGGACGCGCAGGATACGCTCGTCCTCCGCTTCGCGGGCAGTGCGCAGGCCGGCGAAGTCGTCATGGAGGATTTCATCGAGCGACGACGGTTTCGGCCCGGCCCCCTCGATGCGTTCCAGCCACACCCGGTCGGCGACCAGGATATGGTTCAGCGTGCCGCGGACAGAGCCGAAGAAGGCGCCGCGGTCCTCGCGGAACTGAGCATCGGAAAGCTGCGCCGCGGCCTCGTAAAGGCGGCGGTTGGCCCAGCGGTTGTAGCGGGCGAGGCTTTCAAAATGGGGCTTCGGGTCCATAGGGGAGCCTTTTGCTTTCTTGCTGTCGTCTCCCAACCGGAGGAGCCCTCTCCACAGAGGAAGAAAGCTCCTCCGGATGATCGATCACACGCCTGCGCGCTTGGCCGACAGGCCGGCGTGGGACAGCAGGACTTCGCGCTTGCCCTGGTGGTTGGCGGGACCGACCACGCGTTCGGTCTCCATCCGCTCCACCAGGCGGGCGGCGCGGTTGTAGCCGATCTGGAGCTGGCGCTGGATGAAGCTGACCGACACCTTGCCCTCGCGGACCACGAGATTGACGGCCTGCATGTAGAGGTCGTCGCCGGTCGCAACCGAACCGCCGTCCTCATCCTCCACCGCGGCGGCTTCCTCCTCCTCCTCGGTGATGGCGGTGACGTAGTTGGGAGCGCCCTGGGCCTTCACATACTGGACGATCTCCTCGACCTCCGAATCGGAGACGAAGGGACCATGGACGCGGGTGATGCGGCCGCCGCCCTGCATGTACAGCATGTCGCCCTGTCCCAGCAGCTGCTCCGCCCCGGCTTCGCCGAGGATGGTGCGGCTGTCGATCTTGCTGGTGACCTGGAAGCTGATGCGGGTCGGGAAGTTGGCCTTGATGGTGCCGGTGATGACGTCGACCGACGGGCGCTGCGTCGCCATGATCAGGTGGATGCCGGCGGCGCGCGCCATCTGGGCCAGACGCTGGATCGCCGCCTCGATCTCCTTGCCGGCCACCAGCATCAGGTCGGCCATCTCGTCGACGATGACCACGATGTAGGGAAGCGGCGTCGGTTCCGACGGCGTCAGGTCGAAGACGTTCTCCGGCTCGCCCGGTGCCGGGGCGCGGCGCGGCATCTTCTCGCCATTGGCGATCATCTCGGCCATGCGGGCGTTGTAGCCCTCGATGTTGCGCACGCCGAGCTTGGACATCGCCTCGTATCGGCTTTCCATCTCGCGCACGGCCCAGCGCAGGGCGACCACCGCCTTCTTGGGGTCGGTGACGACGGGCGTCAGCAGATGCGGGATGCCGTCATAGACCGACAGCTCCAGCATCTTGGGATCGACCATGATGAAGCGGCAGCGCTCCGGCGGCAGCCGGTAGAGCAGCGACAGGATCATCGTGTTGATCGCCACCGACTTGCCCGAGCCGGTGGTGCCGGCGACCAGCAGATGCGGCATGCGGGCGAGGTCGGCCACCACCGGCTCGCCGCTGATGTCCTTGCCGAGCGCGATGGCGAGCTGTGCCGTGGTGTTGCGGAAGGCGTCGTGGTCGAAGCTCTCGCGCAGGTAGACCATCTCGCGCACCGGATTCGGCAGCTCGACGCCGATGACGCTGCGGCCGGGAACGATGGCGATGCGGGCGGTGACCACGCTCATCGAGCGGGCGATGTCATCGGTCAGGTTGATGACGGTGGCCGACTTGGTGCCGGGCGCCGGCTCGAATTCATAGAGGGTGACGACCGGGCCGGGGCGGACATCCATGATCTCGCCGCGGACGCGGAAATTCTTCAGGACGGTTTCCAGCATCCGCGCGTTGCGGGCCAGCACCGACTCGTCATGCTGCTGCACCGGGCGCGGCGGCGGGGTCTGCAGCAGCGAGACGGTGGGCAGCGAATAGACGGCGGGATAATCCACCGGGCCGGCCGGAGCGGCGGGCGCGCAGGGCACGGCGGGGGCCGTGGCGGGGCCGGGGATGGCGGTTGCCGCCTCCGCCACCGGTGCGGCTTCGCACGGGGTCGCAGGTGCCTCCGCCTCCGCCGGGTCGCGCGCCTCATAGGCCCATTCGACGCCCGACAGGAAGGCGAAGCCGGCGACCACCGCCAGCGCCTCGTCCGACAGGTTGGTGGAATAGACGGTCCCGGCGCGCGGGGTGCCGGGCAGAACCTCGACATCCCACATCACGCGGCCGTCGGGGCGCGGGTTCGGGACGAGATTGAACGGTCGGCCGTTCAGCGCGCACCACAGATTGAACTCGTCGGCGGTCACCACCCCCGCTTGGGTGGGCGGGGCGGCGAGATGCGGCATACGCGGGCTCATGCCGAGGCTCCGGGCTTCTGAACGGTGAGGGGGACTGGACCGGAGGAGGAGCCACCCGGCAGGGGGGGACGTGCCGCCAGCTCGCGCGGCGTCATCTCGTATGCGGCGACCAGCAGCTTGTCGATGCTGACGCCGTCGCTGGACATCGGCAGCACCAGCCGCTCGAAGCTGCGGGTGCGCCCGCCGAAGACCGCGGTGTGGACACGGGCGACAGGCAGCCGCTCGCGGCGCACCGTCTCGTATTCCGGCTGAAGCAATGCCCGCTGTTCCGGCGGCAGGTCGTCCAGCGTGGCGCCCAGGCGCGACTGGCCGAAAGCGGTTGCCAGCGCCTTGCCGTAATAGGAATAGACGAAGGTGCCGGCTTCCTCCCCGATCACCTCGAAGACGGCGATGTTGTCCTTCCACGGCCGGAGGTCGGCCGGGGCGATGCTGCTGGGGACCGGCGGCCGGCCGGCGACGGATTTGGTGAGCCAGAATTCGAGCAGGCCGCTGAGATACGGCGTCGCCAGCTCGGTTCTTTCCTTGGTCATGACAATCGCAGCTGGACGGGCGGCGCTCCCGCGGGATGATGCCGCCGGAGCTTTCAAGAGCCGCCCGAACCATACCCGCAAGGGCCGGTGTGGCGCAACCGCAAGGGCTAAGCCCGTCAGGGGCACCGCACCCCGGCGTTTACCCGTGTTTCATCAGGCCGCACAGGTGACGCCGGTGCCGCCAAGCCCGCAATAGCCGTTTGGATTCTTGGCAAGATACTGCTGGTGGTAGCCTTCCGCGAAGTAGAAGGGAGGAGCCTCGCGGATCTCGGTGGTGATCGGGCCATAGCCGGCCTGGGCCAGCCGCTCCTGATAGGCCGCCAGCGTCGCTTCCGCCGCCGCCTGCTGGGCGGGGCTGTGGGTGTAGACAGCGGACCGGTACTGGGTGCCGACATCGTTGCCCTGGCGCATGCCCTGGGTCGGGTCGTGCGACTCCCAGAAGACGCGCAGCAAATCCTCCGCCTTCACCATCGCCGGGTCATAGACGACGCGCACCGCCTCGGTATGGCCGGTGCGGCCGGAGCAGACCTCCTCATAGGTCGGGTTCGGGGTATGGCCGCCCTGATAGCCGACGGCGGTCACCCAGACGCCGGGGACCTGCCAGAACTTGCGCTCCGCTCCCCAGAAGCAGCCGAGCCCGAGGTCGATGACCTCCAGCCCAGGCGGATAGGGGCCGGTCAGGCGATGGCCGTTGACATGGTGCTGTTCGGGAACCGGAACGGGTTGGCTGCGGCCGGGCAGCGCCTCCTCCGGCGTCGGCAGCGTCGCCGGCTTGCGCAGAAAATGCCCCAGCATGGTCGGGTCTCCCATCATGACGATCCGTTGGAGTGACCTCTTATGTCGGGTCGCGGCCGGGCTGCGGCAAGGTGGCGCCAGCGGAGTCGGCGTGCCGGTGAACCTTCGGGCTGTTTCGCGCGTTTGAGCTTGTGATCTGCTGGGAACTTGAAAAAAGGAGAGCCATCATGGCCAGCACCACCGACGAGCGCCTGATCCAATCCCTCATCGACCATGGCCGCCGCAACGGCAACCGGCTGAGCGCCGAGGCGCTGGGCGGTATCCTGCCCGTCGACACGATGACGCCGGAGGAAACCGCCGCGGTGATCGAGCGGGTCGAGGCGGCCGGGGTCGAGGTCGAACTGGACGATTCCCGCCTGATGCAGGGCCGGCCCAATCCGGCGCTGGCCCGGCAGACCGGCGACTATCACCGCGGCGACGGCGTCGTCGACATGGCGAACCCGGCCGCCCCAGCGGTGTCGGCCCCGGGTGCGGTGCCGTCGCGCCACGGTTGGGCCGACGACATCGCGAACGGCCATGTGGGCCACCACAATGCCGTCCCCAGTTGGACGCGCAACGGTGTGGAACTGCTGCCGCTGGCGTCCGTCGCCCTGGTGGCGGTGGTGCTGATCGCGGCGCTCGGCTGAAGGCAGCCCTTACCCGGCGGCCAGGGCATGGATGAGGATGGCGGCGGTGGCGGCGACGTTCAGCGACTGGACGCGGCCGCTGCCGGGGATGGTCAGCACTGCCTCGCAGGCCGCGAGCGTGGCCGGCGGAATGCCGTCCTCCTCGTTGCCCAGCACGACGGCCGGCGGCTTCACACCCTGCTTGCCGCGCCAGCCCGTCAGCGCGCCGGCATCGACGGTCGGCCGGGTCTGGTCCAGTGCCGTCCCGAACACCCGGTGGCTGGTGCGCAGCCGCTTCAGCACGGCCGGCAGGGCGGGGGCGCGCTCCAGCGCCACCCACTCGAACCCGCCCTCCGCCACGCGATAGGCGGCCTCGGACGGCAATGCCTGGCCGGGATGGTCGGAGACCAGGACGCGGGGCAGGCCGAAGAAGGCGGCGGTGCGCAGGATGGCGCCCAGATTGTGCGGGTTGCCGACCCCGTCCAGGATCAGCAGCGGCTCCGTTGCCCGGCGCGCGGCCTCGGTGTCGAACAGCGGCAGCGTCCGAGGCGCCATCAGCGCGACCACGCCGCCGTGCAGAACCGTGCCGGCGACTTTCGCCAGTTCCTCCGCCTCCACCATGCGGTAGGGCTTGCGGGCCGCCGCCATCGCCTTGCAGAAGGCACCGACCGCCGGTTTCAGCCGCTCGTCGAAGAACAGGCGCTCCACCCGCTCCGGCTCATGGGTGAACAGGGCGGACACGGCGGCCAGCCCGGCCACGCGGAACAGCTTGCGCGATTCGGTGGGCTCCGGGGCTGACGGTGCGGACGAGAGGGCGGGGGCTGCGGTCCGGGAGCGGGCGCGGCTGGGATGGGGCGGGCGCCCGCGCGGAGGCATGGAGGTCCTGTCTGTCTGGAAGAGGGTGGCGGCTTACAGCAGCTTCACCACCAGGAAGCCGCCGATCAGCGCCACCGCGAACACGCTGGTGACGAGGGTCAGCCGCTTTTCGATGAAGGCGCGGATCGGCGGACCGAAGAAATACAGCAGAGCCGCGACCAGATAGAAGCGGATCGACCGCGAGATGATCGAAGCGCCGATGAAAACCCACAGCGGTAGATGCGCCACGCCGGCTGTGATGGTCAGCAGCTTGTAGGGGATGGGCGTCATGCCCTTGATGATCAGGATTTCCGCCCCGTACTCGACGAAGGTGTGGCGCAGCTGCTCGAACTTGTCGGTCAGGTGATAGAACTCGATCACCCAGCGGCCGATCGTCTCGTACAGGAAATAGCCGATCATATAGCCGGCGATGCCGCCGACCACCGAGGCCAGCGTGCAGATCGTCGCCAGCTTCCACGCCGCCTTGCGGTTGGCGATGACCATCGGCACCAGCAGCAGGTCCGGCGGCAGCGGGAAGAAGGAGCTTTCGGCAAAGGACACACCGGCCAGCCAAGCGGTCGAATCCTTCGACGCGGCCTTGGCCATGGTCCAGTCGTAAAGACGCTTCAGCATGAATGGGCCGTCCTTCGTCGCTGCCGTTGCGGTGCACGAGGCCTCTTTTAGGCGCGACGGTGCCGGTGCGCCAGTGCCCAATTCGACCGCCCCCGGACAGGGAGAACCCGTCCGGAGGCGTTAGCCCGTTCCAGTGAGGACGGTTCAGGCGGCGGCGGCGCCGGAGGGCAGCGCATTGGCATTTGCGGCTGGCACCGCTGCCGGAGCCTCCTCCCTGCGCAGCGCGCCGCGCAGGCGCAGCAGGTTGGCGGCGGCACAGAAGGCATCCGACGCCATGGCGAAGGGCGACATCACCAGCGCGTTGTGGCTGACCCAGAAACCGCCGGCCACCAGCAGGAGAATGCGCATGCGGACCGCGTCCGATTGCCAGCGGGCAAGGGTGGAGAAGGTGATGCCCAGGCTGGACAGCGCAGACGGCAGGCCGGACCAGGTGAACAGTGCGATGGCGGCGACGCCCGGCACCGTCGCCGCGAAGATCGCCGTCTGCCAGCGGCTGCGCCCTTCCGGCAGCGCCGCCAGCGCCTGCGCCACCACCAGCAGGCAAAGCGCCGCGGCGGTGTGCGCCCCCAGCAGCACATAGTGGGTGATGAACATCAGGTTGGTGGCGGCCTGCCCGGCCAGCAGGGCACGGCGCTTCTTCATCAGCGGCCACAGGCACGAACCGGCGAAGGCGGCGGCACCGAAGGCGTCGGCGGCCGTGACGGGCAGGGGGAGGGACAGCATGGCGGGGGGATCGGCTCGGGCAAAGGCACGGCGGTGCGGCGCCGCGGCTGCGGCCCGTCCGGATGCCGGATGAGGTCGGGGGAAACGGGTTGTTGCCGTACGGTCACGCTGGCGCCGAGCTGCAACAGAGCCATATGTACGGTGCCTCGTCCCGCCGCACCATCGGACTTCCGGTTGCCCAGGGCTGCACGGCGCGCATGGAAGAAAAAGCGGACGTTGCACCGCGAAATCGGCATGTCGGGCGAACGGCGGGATCAGGCGGCCATGCGCAATGGCCGTTGCGGTTCGACCATATATTTCCGGCGCATCTTCATGAACGGTTGTTCGATGGCGAAATAGGTCAGGGTGGAAAGAGCGATCGACGCCGGTAGAACCACGGCCGTGCAGACCAGCAGCGCATTGATGTGCGGATTCTGCATCAGCTTAAGAATGTCACCGTATTTCCCGATCTGCGTGATGACGATGAAGTTGGTCAGATAGATGGAATAGGAGATCGAGCCGATATAAGCCGTCATCCGCGATAGGGCGGGGGAACCGGAAATGCGGACGGACAGATAGGTCACAATGACGAGTGCCCAGCCGGCCGCCTCGACGGTGGGCCAGACTGTCTTCCAGGTGGCGATCACCGGATAACCTCCGGCCCGATGGAAAACCGTGATCATGGTCAGCATCAGAAGGATTGCGGGCAGGAAGGCCCGGCCGAGCCACAAGGCGCCCTGTGGAGTATCGTTGCAGCGGCGCAGCGCCACGGCCGCGATCATGCCGATCAGGAACTGATCGATGCGTCCGACGATCGTCCAATAAGCGATTGCGCGGGAATTCGCGCCGAACTGATCGGCGATGAGCCGATAGACGAATGCGCACAGGATCATCAACGCCAGTTGTCGGCATCCCTGCCGGTTCAGGATCGACAGCAGGAAGGGGAAGATCAGATAAAACTGGAACTCGACGGCGACCGTCCAGAACAGGCTGGTTGCTACCCCGTAGGTCGCCTTGTTCCCGGCATTCAGGAATGGAACCGCCATCTCGAGAATTTTGGCCGGATCGACGGCATCCGGCGTCATGGCGATACCGACAAGGAGAAGCCAGGCATAGAGAGGATAGATTCGGAGCAAGCGGTTCCGCAGGAAGCCGAAATAAGAGACTTCACGGCCGTTTGCGCCCCATGTGAAGATGAAGCCCGATAACACCATGAAGAGCGCGACGCCGGTGTGTCCCTCCACCACCATCGCCAGCAACGGGTTTTTTGTATGGACCCAACCTTCAATCAGGTTCCCACCCGCCGATTGTGGGAGGATCTGAAACGAGTGGTAGTATAAAACGATAAGAGCTGCAAATGCACGGAGATGGTCGAGCCGTGGAAGATATGCGATGTTGACGGATTTTTCCATTATTCTGCTTTTCAAAAATGTTCTTCGGGTTCAAAATCTTCTATAATGATCTGCGCGATCTTTTTCTCGAGAAATCTTTTCATCCATGAGGGCGCCGCCCTTTGCTTCGATGGCCGCCTGCATCGGGGCGCGGCCTATGTCGTGCCATCGGCATTCGAGTCTGTAGCCTGTGCCCGGCTCTCCGTCTCCGTCTCCTTCAGCACTTCGTCCAGCCAGCGCAGATGCGGCTCGGCGGCCTTGCGCGCCTCCTCCTGGGTCTGGCGATAGCGGGCGACCACCTCCTGGCCCAGCGGGGTCAGGCCGGCACCGCCACCCTCACGCCCGCCGACGCAGGTGCGGATCACCGGTTCGCGGAAGGCGGTGTTCATCGTCTCCACCAGGAACCAGGCGCGGCGGAAGGTCATGTCCAGCGACCGCGCGGCGGCGGAGATCGAGCCGGTGCGGTCGATGGCCTCCAGCAGGGCGATCTTGCCGGGGCCGATGGCGCCCGACGGGTGCAGGAAACGGACACGAAGGTCGGCAGGCATGGTGTTCCGATGCAAATCCGAAAGAGAGGGGAACAACCATGTGGAGGGCGACCCGCCGGTTCAAGCGACAAGTCGCGCAATAGGGGGAACCACCGATGGGATGCGCAATCGGCCGCACCCCTCCAGTGGCTTCCCTACTGTTCGGGCCTTATTCCGCTCCTGCCGCCTCGGCGAGGCCCAGGAAGGCGGGCAGTTCGTGGGTGATGACGTAACTGGGCACCGGTGCGAGGAAATCGCGCATCCGGCCCTTCTCCACGAAGCGCTTGCGGAAGCGGGAATGGGTGAACAGCGTGTCCAGCTTCGGCACGATGCCGCCGGCGATATAAATGCCGCCGCGCGCGCCCAGCGTCAGAGCGAGGTTGCCGGCGACGGTGCCCAGCATGGCGCAGAACATCTCCACCGCCTCGACGCAATGGGCCTCGCTGCCGTTCAGGGCGTTGTCGGCCACCTGCGCAGGCGTGAGGGCGGCCGGCTCCCGCCCGTCCAGGATCGACAGCGCGCCGTAGAGGTTGACGAGGCCGGGGCCGGACAGCACCCGTTCGGCCGAGACATGCTCGAAGCTCTTGCGCAACTGGCCGAGCACGGCGCTTTCGCGGTCGCTGATCGGCGCCATGGTGACATGACCACCCTCGCCCGACAGTGCGGTCCAGCGGTTGTTGGCGCCCGGCACCAGACCGGACACGCCCAGCCCGCTGCCCGGCCCCAGCACGCCGACAACGGCACCCGCCTGCGGCGCGCCCTCGCCGATCTGGCGGCGATCCTCTTCGGCCAGACGCGGCACCGACAGGGCGACGGCGGTGAAGTCGTTGATGACGACCAGCCCGTCCAGCCCCAGCGCGTCCCGCACCCGGTTGACGGAGAACTGCCAGACCAGATTGGTCATGGCGATGCGGTCGCCGGTAACCGGCCCGGCCACCGCGAAGGCGCCGCGCCGCGGCCGGCCGGGAGTGCCGACCGCCGCCAGCCCGACCGCCGTCAGGTAAGCGGTGGCCGCATCCTCGATCGAGGCGTAATCGGCACAGCGCAGCACGCGGGTGTCGCGGACGATGCGTCCGTCGATCAGGCCGAAGCGGGCATTGGTGCCGCCGATGTCGGCAACCAGAATGGGGGCCAGAATGGGAGCAGCGTTACCGGCGGTGCCGGGAATGGCGGGGGAGAGGTCGGCGGCCATGGATCCGGATCTGCGCTGTTGGTGGGCCGAGCGGATGCTCAGGTGACCGGAAAGTCATACGGTGCCCGCGTCAATGCGTCTACATAGCTTTCGCGCCACCAGTTGATGTCCTGCCGCCGCAGGGTCTGCATCAGGGCGGCGTGGCGCTCCTTGCGCTCGCCCAGCGGCATGGTCAGCGCCCGTTGCAGCGCGTCGCCGACGCCCTCGATGTCGAACGGGTTGACGATCAGCGCCTCGCCCATCTCGTGGGCGGCACCAGCGAACTGGGACAGCACCAGCACGCCCGGATTGTCGGCGTCCTGGCAGGCGACATACTCCTTCGCGACGAGATTCATGCCGTCGCGCAGCGGCGTCACCAGCCCGACATTGGCCAACCGGTAGAAGCCGGCCAGAACGCGCTGGCCGAAGCTGCGGTTCAGGTAGCGGATCGGCTGCCAGTCGAACTCGGCGAAACGGCCGTTGATGCGGCCGGCCATCTCCGACAATTCGCGGCGGATGGCGATGTATTCCGGCACATCCTCCCGGCTTGGCGGGGCGACCTGAAGGAAAGAGACGCGGTTGCAATGCTCCGGGTAGCTTTCCAGAAGCTGCTCGAAGGCGGCGAAGCGTTGCGGCAGGCCCTTGGAATAATCGAGCCGGTCGACGCCGATGATCAGCCGGCGTCCCACCAGGCTTTCGCGCAGCCGTTCGGCCTGGCGCGAGCGGCCGGCGGTGCGGGCCAGGCTTTCCAGCGCCGGGGTATCGATGCTGATGGGAAACACCTTCGCCATCAGGGTTCGGCCGAAGGCGCGGATCATCGCCGTGCCGTAGGCGCCGCGCTGTTCCACCGTGCCGTCGGTCTCGGTGCGGATGTAGTCGCAGAAGCCGCGCAGGTCGGTGGCGGTGTGGAAGCCGACCAGATCGTAGGCGCACAGCTCGCGGATCAGGTCGCGGTGGTTGGGCAGGGCGGTCAGCAGTTCCGGCGGCGGGAAGGGCGTGTGCAGGAAGAAGCCCATGCGCTGCGAACAGCCGCGGCGGCGCAACTCGTCGCCGAAGGGGATCAGGTGATAGTCGTGGACCCAGACCATGTCGTCCGGGCGCAGCAGAGGCTCCAGCTTGTCGGCGAAATAGGCGTTGACCCTGGAATAGCCCTCGCGCGTGCGACGGTTCACCGAGATCAGGCCCAGGCGGTAGTGGAACAGCGGCCATAAGGTCTGGTTGGCGAAACCGTTATAATATTCCTCATGATCGCGGCGGCCCAGATCCAGCGTGGCGTAGGTCAGCTTGCCGGCCTCCGTCTTGGTCGGCTCCGCCTGGGACTCGCCATCGACGACCGTTCCGCTCCACCCGAACCAGATGCCCCCGGTCTTCTTCAAGGCTGCCAGGATGGCGACGGCGAGACCGCCTGCGGCCTGCTTGCCCTCTTCCATAAGGGCGACCCGGTTGGATACGACGACGAGCCTGCTCACGATCTTCTTCTCCTTATTGGCCGCCGGCAGGGCGTTCCGCAGTCCGCAACTTCAGGGCCGCCGTGGCGGACACCCGGTATTGGACCACTGCGAAACGACAAAGGGCGGCCTTGGTTCCGAACTCCCGCCGTCACGCTCACGATAGCGGTCCGAAGGTACGGCACCTTTTGTCCTTTGGGGCAAACTGTTTCACGAAAGGTTATGCTGCGGTGCAGCAAATCTAGATAGATCCTATCCGGTTCGCGGTATCTCCTGTCTCGATTAACGTGATGTAATGAATAAGAAATTCTTTTTGGGCTTGAAGCCGGGACGCCACGCGCTCATATTGTGCAGTGCGGCAACGGTTGCGCCTCGGCGTGGACGTTGGCGTAACGCACTTCTTGGGCGTTTCCTCCCTAGACTGAAGGCCGCGGGTCCGCCCGCGGCCCTTTTTTGGCCTGACGGTCCGTTGGCCGGGGGGCAGGAGGGTCAGCGCGGACCAAGCCCGTCGGGCGGCAGCAGGCCCAGCGTGTCGACCAGTTCGGTCATGTGGCGGGCCAGGGTGCCAAGATAGGGCAGGCGGGTTAGCGCCGCCTCGTCCATGTAGAGATCTCGGGCGATTTCGATCTGAAGCGTGTGGATGCCCTGGCGCGGCCGGCCGTAATGGCGGGTGGTGTAGCCGCCGGCATAGGGATTGTTGCGGCTGACCGCATAGCCCAGCCCGCGCAGGTAATCCTCCGCCGCGTCGATCACCGCCGGGGCGCAGGCATTGCCGAAACAGTCGCCCAACACGATGTCGGGATGGGTGCCGCCGCGCCCGTTGCCCCGTCCACCGGTGGTGACGCTGCCCGACGGCATGGAATGGCAGTCGATCAGCAGGACATGGCCGAAGGCGTCGCGGGTGCCGTCCACCAGTTGGCGCAGCGCGTTGTGATAGGGGGTGTAGCAGCGGCTGACGCGGTCCAGCGCCTCGGCGAAGCGCAGCTTGCCTTTGTAGATGTCTTCGCCGTTGGCGACCACGCGGGCGATGGTGCCCAGCCCCGCAGCCACCCGGGGGGAGCGGGTGTTGACATAGGCCGGCAGCGGATCGGCGAACATCTCCGGATCCAGTTCGTAGGCCTCGCGGTTGACGTCCAGATAGGCGCGCGGAAACAGGGCGCGGATCAGCGGCACGCCGAAGCCCGGGGCGAAGGCGAAGATCTCGTCGACGAAGCAATCCTCCGACTTGCGCAGCGCCCGGGCATCCAGGCGGGACGAGGCGAGGAACTCTGCGGAATACGCATTGCCGCTGTGCGGCGATGCCAGCACGAGCGGCAGCCTCTGGCTCTGCGGGGCCAGAATTTCGAAGGCCGGGGCGTTGGGCAGCGGAGCGGCGGCCGGGTCGGCACCGGCACCAGCGCCGCGTTGCGCGTCGAAGGAGGCGTCCATGATCGAATGATGTAATGGACGCCGGCCCCAGTGTCACGGAACCTCTGTCACGGAACCGTCTGTGAGGGGGCCGGCCGCCTCCCTGCCGCCGGCGGATAAAAAAAGCGGATGGGTGGTGCGAAAGAGCTTGCGTGTCGGCAAGGAGGTCGGTATACACCCGCCCACGCCGGACGGAACGACGCCAAGCGCTTCTCCGCCGGTTGCTACAGTGGGCGGTTAGCTCAGCGGGAGAGCACTACGTTGACATCGTAGGGGTCACTGGTTCAATCCCAGTACCGCCCACCATTCTGAAGGCCGCGAACCGGAACGGGTTCGCGGCCTTCGCCGTTCCAGGGCTGCTCTTGGGGCTGCCGCATTTTTTAGCGGCTGCATATCTGAACTCCGTTCGTCCGGATCGCAGCCCCTCGCCACAATCCTCCCTGCGCCGTACCATCCGGGCGGCAAACAATGCATCGGGAGGATTTTCATGCCTGTCCATACCCTGCGCCACAGCGGCCGGAGCCTTGCCGCAGCCGTCGGCGCGGTGCTGGTCTGTGCCGTTACTGCCCTGTCGTCCGCCGGTGCGCTGGCGCAGACCGCTCCGTCGGCATCGGCCGCTTCACAGCCGGCTGAAAACTCGCGCCTGGATGCCGTTCTGTCGGCCGGTACGCTGCGCGTCGGCACCACCGGCGACTACAAGCCCTTCACCTACCTGAACCCGCAGACCGAGAAGTTCGAGGGCATGGACATCGACCTCGCCGAATCGATGGGCAAGGCGCTGGGCGTGAAGGTGGAGTTCGTGAAGACCAGTTGGGGCAACCTCCTGCCCGACCTGCTGGCGGACAAGTACGACATCGCCGTCGGCGGCGTCTCCGTCACGCTGGAGCGGCAGAAGAAGGCGCTGTTCTCCGATCCGCTGATGCGCGACGGCAAGACGCCGATCACCCGCTGCGAGAACAAGGACCGCTTCCAGACCGTCGCCGACATCGACAAGCCCGGCGTCCGCCTGATCGTCAACCCTGGCGGCACCAACGAGAAGTTCGCCCGCGCCAACATCCGCACGGCCCAGATCGAAGTCCATCTGGACAACGTCACCATCTTCGACCAGATCGTCGCCGGCAAGGCCGACCTGATGATCACCGACGCGGTGGAGACGCGGCTTCAGCAGAAGCTGCATCCGGAACTGTGCGCCGTCCATCCTGACCAGCCCTTCGACTTCTCGGAGAAGGCCTTCCTGCTGCCGCGCGACATCGTGCTGAAGCTGTGGGTCGACCAGTGGCTGCACCAGGCCGTCGCCACCGGCCAGTATCAGGCGGTTTTCGATCGCTGGCTGAAGTAGCTGGTCCCGGCAACTGGAGATGCCGTCGTGCCGTCCGCAGCGCGGCGGCATTTCCATGCGGCCCGATGGAGTTCCGCAACTATGCACCGAACCGGCGTCTTTATCTGGTGCCCGGTCCAAACGCACCAAGGGCCCGGCGATTACTCACCAGGCCCTTGATCGATTTGGTGGAGCCAAGGAGGATCGAACTCCTGACCTCTACAATGCCATTGTAGCGCTCTCCCAGCTGAGCTATGGCCCCTTAACTCTGGGGGCCGG
This sequence comes from Azospirillum sp. UENF 112521, assembly GCF_058780665.1. Lineage (NCBI taxonomy): Bacteria > Pseudomonadati > Pseudomonadota > Alphaproteobacteria > Rhodospirillales > Azospirillaceae > Azospirillum > Azospirillum sp. UENF 112521. Next base: position 2,569,023 of record NZ_JBSNCI010000002.1, on the reverse strand, counting down.
TCGTTTCCGTCCGGCCTTGGTGGAGCGGGATAATAGTCAGGCAGCGGAGTGATGCAAGCGGAAAATTCGTCCTTTCGCGCTTTTTTCACCACCCCGCCGGCCGTCCCGCCGCCACTGGGAGGGGCGCCGGTCAGCGCTCCTCCTCGTCCTCACCCTCGACGTCGACGACCTCGTCCATGTCGTCCTCGCCCAGTTCGGACGTGTCCTCGATCAGGACATCGTCCTCGTCCTCGGCGGTGTCGTCGGCTTCCTCGATGTCGTCGACCGACATGTCGTCCTCGGCATCCTCCAGCTCCGGAGTCTCGGCCTCGGTCTCGACCTCTTCCTCGTCCTCGGCCACGACAGCCGCCTTCTTGGTGTCGTCGACCGGGGCCGGACGGGCCTTGCGGGACTTCAGCAGAGCCTCAGGATCGAACTGCGCGCCACAGCTCGGGCAGACCGGCGGGTCCTTGCGCATGTCATAGTAACGAGCGCCACAGCTCGGGCAGATGCGCTTGACGCCCCATTCGGGTTTGGCCACGCCACGTCCTCCGTCACAAAAATCAGGGGGGTTCTCAAGAGGCGCCCTTTGCCATGCCCTGCGGCGCTTGTCAAAAAAAAGATGAGACGAGCCGGCCGCCGCGGCGTCGCAGCACCGGCGGGAAAGTGGTATCCCGCCCGGGCAGGGGTTGCCTTTACACGGCGTTAACCATAACTCGCTAGAACGGACCTGCACACCGTGCAACTCCTCCATTTGGTTTCCTCCTTGAACTCGGGGCCGCTTACGGGCGGCCTCTTTTCATGTGCGCAAGGCGGAGGCTGCCGGGGTGCGGCCGGGACCCTGGAGCGGATGGCGCCGGTACAGGCGGCGATTTGGCCCCTCTCGCATCGAGGCGGGGGCTGTGATAGGAACGGCGGCCACAACCGCTTCCCGTTCCGATCCGAAGGACCCGTCCCATGACGCACGCAAGGCCGCTGCGCTCCACCACCACCGGCGCGATCCGGGGCAGCATCCGCGTGCCCGGCGACAAGTCGATCTCGCACCGGTCGCTGATGCTGGGCGCCATCGCCGTGGGCGAGACGGTGATCCATGGCCTGTTGGAGGGCGAGGATGTGCTGCACACCGCGGCTGCCATGCGTCTGCTGGGCGCCGAGGCGGAGCGGAGCGACGACGGCCAAGGGGGGAGTGTCTGGCGCGTGCGCGGCGTCGGGCTGGGTGCGTTGCAGGAACCGGCGCAGGTTCTCGACATGGGCAACAGCGGCACAGCCGCCCGCCTGCTGATGGGGCTGGTCGCCGGCCATCCGATCTCCTGCGTCTTCACCGGCGACGCCTCGCTGAACAAACGGCCGATGGCCCGCGTCACCAAGCCGCTGGAGGAGATGGGCGCCCGCTTCGTCAGCCGCTCCGGCGGACGTCTCCCGCTGACCGTGGTCGGCAGCGGCGAGCTGGTTCCGATCACCTACCGCCTGCCGGTCGCGTCCGCCCAGGTCAAGTCGGCGATCCTGCTGGCCGGCCTCAACACCGCCGGCGCGACCACGGTGATCGAGGCGGAGCCGACCCGCGACCACACCGAACTGATGCTGCGCCATTTCGGCGCCACCGTGACGACCGAGCGGCTGGAGGACGGCGCGCTGGCCGTCACCGTCACCGGCCAGCCGGAGCTGACCGGCCGCAGCATCCATGTGCCGGCCGATCCCAGCAGTGCTGCCTTCCCGGCGGTCGCCGCCCTGCTGCGGCCGGGCTCCGAACTTCTGCTGAACGACGTCGGCATGAACCCGCGCCGCACCGGCCTCTACGACACGCTGGTGGAGATGGGGGGATCAATCGCCTTCGAGAACCGCCGCGACCAAGCGGGCGAGCCGGTGGCCGACCTGCGGGTTCGCCACAGCGCCCTGAAGGGCATCGTGGTGCCGGCGGATCGCGCGCCGAGCATGATCGACGAATACCCGGTCCTGGCCGCCGCCGCCGCCTGTGCCGAGGGCACCACGGTGATGCTGGGGCTGAAGGAACTGCGTGTGAAGGAGAGCGACCGCCTCGCCATGGTGGCGGAGGGGCTGACCCGCTGCGGCGTGTCGGTGGAGGTCGGTGCCGACGACAGCCTGACGGTCCATGGCACCGGCAAGCCGCCGAAGGGCGGTGCCACTGTCCTCACCGCCATGGACCACCGCATCGCGATGAGCTTCCTGGTCCTGGGCATGGCGACCGAACAGCCGGTGTCGGTCGACGACGGCGCCTTCATCGACACCAGCTTCCCCGATTTCGTCGGGCTGATGAACGGGCTCGGTGCCGCGATCGTGGAGGCTTGAGGCGATGACGCAGCCGCTTTCCAACCAGGGCACTCCGGTCGGGACCGTGGTCGTCGCCATCGACGGCCCGGCCGCCAGCGGCAAGGGCACCCTGTCTCAGCGCATCGCCGACGCCTTCGGCTTTGCCCATCTCGACACCGGCGTGCTGTACCGCGCGGTCGGCGTGTCGGTCCTGCGGGCCGGCGGCGATCCGGCCGACAATACGGCGGCGGCGCGGGCTGCCTATGACCTGCACCCCGAACATCCGATCCTGCGGGAGGTGGCCTTGCGCACCGACGAGGCGGCGCAGGCGGCCAGCAAGGTGGCGGCGGTGCCGGAGGTGCGGGCGGCGCTGCTCGACTTCCAGCGGCGCTTCGCCGCCCACCCGCCGGGCGGCGCGCCTGGGGCCGTTCTGGATGGGCGCGACATCGGAACGGTTGTCTGCCCCGATGCCCAGGCCAAACTGTTCATTACCGCTTCGGTGGAGGTCAGGGCCGAACGGCGACTCAAGGAGTTGCAGAGACGGGGGATTCCGGCTATATCCTCCGATGTCCTGGAGGACATGAAGACTCGTGATGCGCGCGACAGCCAGAGAGCGGTGGCCCCGCTCCGTCCGGCTGCCGACGCTTTTGTGCTTGATACGTCCGCTCTCGATGCCGATCAGGTGTTCTCGATGGCGGTCGCCCACATCGGTTCGAAAACCGGTCTGAAGCCCACGGCGTAACGCCGCCGCTTCCGACTTCCGTTGACGGGCCGCCGGTGGCGGCGCGAACGGGTCCGACCCCCTCCATGGAAAACCATCAACCAAGTCGCCGGGCGTGGTGCCCGGCGCGGCGGTTCGGTCGAGGTCCCACCCGTTTTGCCGCGGGCGGGACCGGAACGGGGCTGCTTTCGCGCCACCTTTAGGAGTTTCAATGGCACAGTCACTGGCCCGCACGGTCGAAAAGGAAAGCTTCGCGTCTCTGCTTGAAGAGTCGCTGGGCGCGGCCGAGTCGCTCGAAGGTACGGTCGTCAAGGGACGCGTCGTCGCCGTCGAGAACGACATGGTCACCATCGACGTCGGTCTGAAGTCGGAAGGCCGCGTCGCGCTGAAGGAATTCGCCGTTGCCGGCCAGCCGCCCGAGCTGAAGGCGGGCGACACCGTCGAGGTCTACCTCGAGCGGATGGAAGACAAGAACGGCGAGGCGATGCTGAGCCGTGAGAAGGCGAAGCGCGAAGAAGCCTGGGCCCTGCTGGAGAAGTCGTTCAACGACCAGACCCGCGTCACCGGCGTCATCTTCGGCCGCGTCAAGGGTGGCTTCACGGTCGACCTGTCGGGCGCCGTCGCCTTCCTGCCGGGCAGCCAGGTCGACATCCGTCCGGTCCGCGACATCTCCCCGCTGCTGGGCACCCCGCAGCCGTTCCAGATCCTGAAGATGGACCGCTCGCGCGGCAACATCGTCGTGTCGCGCCGCGCCGTGCTCGAAGAGAGCCGTGCGGAGGCCCGTTCGGAGCTGGTGGCCAACCTCAAGGAAGGCCAGATCCTCCAGGGCGTCGTCAAGAACATCACCGACTACGGTGCGTTCGTCGACCTGGGCGGCGTCGATGGCCTGCTGCACGTCACCGACATCGCGTGGCGCCGCATCAACCATCCGTCGGAAGCCCTGCAGATCGGCCAGACCGTCACGGTCCAGGTCATCCGCTTCAACCCGGAAACCCAGCGCATCAGCCTGGGCATGAAGCAGCTCGAAGCCGACCCGTGGGAAGGCGTCGAGGCCAAGTATCCGGTCGGCGCGAAGTTCAAGGGCCGCGTCACCAACATCACCGACTACGGCGCCTTCGTGGAGCTGGAGCCGGGGATCGAGGGCCTGGTCCATGTTTCGGAAATGTCCTGGACCAAGAAGAACGTCCATCCGGGCAAGATCGTGTCGACTTCGCAGGAAGTCGAGGTCATGGTCCTGGACGTCGATCCGCAGAAGCGCCGCATCAGCCTCGGCCTGAAGCAGTGCCTGGACAACCCGTGGGAGACCTTCACCGACAAGTTCGGTCCCGGCACCGAGCTGGAAGGCGAAGTCAAGAACATCACCGAGTTTGGTCTGTTCGTCGGCCTCCCGGGCGACATCGACGGCATGGTCCACATGTCCGATCTCGACTGGAACAAGTCGGGTGAAGAGGCGATCGCCGAGTACAAGAAGGGCGACCGCGTCAAGGTCAAGGTTCTCGACGTCGACGTCGAGAAGGAGCGCATCAGCCTCGGCATCAAGCAGCTGGCCAGCGACCCGTTCGAGTCGGCCACTGCCGGCCTGAAGAAGAACGAAGTCGTGACCTGCACCGTGACGCAGGTGACGGACGGCGGCATCGAAGTGACCGTCGGCGAGGGCTACACCGGCTTCATCCGCAAGTCGGACCTGTCCCGCGACCGTTCGGAACAGCGCCCGGACCGTTTCGCCGTCGGCGAGAAGGTCGATGCCAAGGTCACCCAGATCGACCGCGCTTCCCGCCGTATCTCGCTGTCCATCAAGGCCCGCGAGATGGAGGAAGAGAAGCAGGCGATGGCCGAGTTCGGTTCGTCCGACTCGGGCGCCTCGCTGGGCGACATCCTGGGTGCCGCTCTGAAGCGCAAGCAGCAGAACGACGAGTGATCGCCTGACGCCGTCCTTTCCTGCGTCGCCGCAGGGGAGGGGGCTTAGCGATCTCCCGGAAGGGTAGGAGAAAGGCCGCGTCCCGGTTGGGGCGCGGCCTTTTTCATTGCTCCATTTTGCTAATGCCGCCGTGGCTCCGGGCTGCGGGTCAGCGACGTTATGCTGTCGTCGTAGCGGAATTCGGGCATGTCGCGCACGCTGGCGGCCGTCACCTCGCGCAGATGGATCGCCTCGGTGCCGGTCCGCAGGTCGGCCAGGGTCAGGTCGGCCGCGATGTTCTTGCCGCCGAAGCCCAGAATGCCGCCGGAATGGATGACGATGTATTGGGCCTCGCCCTTGTCGTTGAGGATCACGTCGGTGACGGTGCCGATCTTCGACCCGTCGGCACCGAGGACGCTGCGGTCCATCAGCTGGTCGACGCTGGGGCCGGTCTTGCGTTCCACCGCCGCACCGACGGCCGGAGTCGAACCATTGATGATGACGCTCTGGGCAGCCGCACCCGGCGGAGTCGCTATACCGACAAGCAGTGTCAGTGCCGGCAATGCGAACCACATCTTGTGGGTGATCTTCAGCATGGGCGCTTTTCCTCCCCCAAGGATCTATGGGATCCCGCGGGATCCATCTTGGCTCCACCCGCCTTAACCGGGGACGCTTGAAATAGTTGCGGGGAGGCCGTCGCCACCCCTCCTCCGTGTCGATCCGCAGGCCGACCGGCGGCGACTCGAGGGCTGCTTCACCCCCTTTTTCGAGTCGCCCCTTGGATTCCGCCAATTTGCCTCGAGTCGAAGCGCAGCGAATCGGTGGTGTGTACAATGGGGCACAGGCAACAAGATGTTGATTTTCACTGCAACGAAGCACTGGTGATCGCCCGCGTTTTGCGCTCTAATCGGGGCGTGGCGCCGTCCGATCCGGCATCGGCGGTGATTTGAGTGCCTACAGTTTGTGCCTCACGACCGCGATGCGGTCCGCCACCGCCCCTGAAAAAATTGCTTGGCAGGCGGGAACAGGATCCGCAGTGACGGGTTGAACACCACAAGATCAAGGTTTTGAGGGGTTCGGTGATGTCAACCACAATATCTAGCAGAGTGGGGCTTGCTTGCCCCGGCTGCGCTGGCTAGGATGCCGCTCACGTGACCCGGCCGGCCTCTAGCGGCGGCCCCGGTCGGCAGCACAGCGGCGACGGCGGACAGCCGGGCATCGAGCCCTCTGTTTGCACGGCGCCATCTGCGTTGCCGGGCCGGACGGCGGATGAAGACCGCCGGCTGCTTCGACGGGATGGGTCGCACCATATTTCCATTTGAGCGCGCCGCGGCGGGCTCCAAGCAAGGGACAGTCTCATCATGCGGATTGAGCGTCGTTTCACGCACGAAGGCCAGGACGCCTACGCCAGCCTCGGTTTCCGCCAGGCGACCAGCGAGATCCGCAACCCGGATGGGACGATCGTCTTCCAGCAGACCGGCATCGAGGTGCCGGACAACTTCTCTCAGGTCGCCAGCGACATCCTGGCCCAGAAGTATTTCCGCAAGGCCGGCGTCCCCGCAGCGCTCCGCGCCGTGGAGGAGAACACCGTCCCGTCCTGGCTGTGGCGCAAGGAGGCGGACCAGGAGAAGCTGGCCGCCCTGCCGAAGGAAAAGCGTTTCGTCGGTGAGCATTCGGCCCGCCAAGTCTTCGACCGTCTGGCCGGCACCTGGACCTATTGGGGCTGGAAAGGCGGCTATTTCGACACCGAGGCCGACGCGCACACCTTCTTCGACGAGATGCGCTTCATGCTGGCCGCCCAGATGGCGGCCCCGAACAGCCCGCAGTGGTTCAACACCGGCCTGCACTGGGCCTATGGCATCGACGGCCCGAGCCAGGGCCACTTCTATGTCGATTTCAAGACCGGCCTGCTGACCTCGTCCGCCTCGGCCTACGAGCATCCGCAGCCGCATGCCTGCTTCATCCAGTCCGTCGCCGACGATCTGGTGAATGAAGGCGGCATCATGGACCTGTGGGTGCGTGAAGCCCGCCTGTTCAAATACGGCTCGGGCACCGGCTCCAACTTCTCCCGTCTGCGCGGCGAGGGCGAGAAGCTGGCCGGCGGCGGCAAGTCGTCGGGCCTGATGAGCTTCCTGAAGATCGGCGACCGCGCGGCCGGCGCCATCAAGTCGGGCGGCACCACCCGCCGTGCGGCCAAGATGGTCACGGTGGACATGGATCACCCGGACATCGAAGGCTACATCGACTGGAAGGTGAACGAGGAGCAGAAGGTCGCAGCACTCGTGACCGGCTCCAAGATCTGCCAGAAGCACCTGACGTCGGTGATGGCCGCCGCCCAGTCGGGCCTGGACCCGAAGGAAAACAAGGAGCTCAAGAAGGCGATCCTCGCCGCCCGCAAGGATCAGGTGTCTGAGAACTACATCCAGCGCGTGATCCAGTTCGCCGGCCAGGGCTTCACCTCGATCGAGTTCAAGACCTACAACACCGACTGGGATTCGGAAGCCTACCTGACGGTCTCCGGCCAGAACTCCAACAACTCCGTGCGCATCTCCAACGAGTTCGTGCAGGCGGTGCTGGACGATGCCGACTGGAACCTGATCGGCCGCACCAACGGCAAGGTGGTGAAGACCGTCCGTGCCCGCGACCTGTGGGACAAGGTCGGCTACGCCGCCTGGGCCTGCGCCGATCCGGGCGTGCAGTTCGACAGCACCATCAACGAGTGGCACACCTGCCCGGCCTCGGGGCGCATCAACGCCTCGAACCCGTGCTCGGAATACATGTTCCTCGACGACACCGCCTGCAATCTGGCGTCGCTGAACCTGATGTCGTTCCGTCTGAAGGACGGCTCCTTCGACGTCGAGGCGTTCGAGCATGCCTGCCGGCTGTGGACCATCGTGCTGGAAATCTCCGTGCTGATGGCGCAGTTCCCGTCGAAGGAAATCGCCCAGCTCTCCTACGAGTTCCGCACGCTGGGCCTCGGCTTCGCCAACCTCGGCGGCCTGCTGATGGCATCCGGCCTGTCCTACGACTCGGACGAGGGCCGCGCCTACTGCGCCGGCATCTCCGCCGTCATGACCGGCGTCGCCTATGCCACCTCGGCCGAGATGGCGCAGGAGCTGGGCACCTTCCCGGGCTTCGAGGCCAACCGCGACCACATGCTGCGGGTCATCCGCAACCATCGCCGCGCCGCCAACGGCGAGATGAACGGCTATGAGGGCCTTGCGGTCGAGCCGGTGCCCTTCGTCGCCGACCTCTGCCCGGACCAGGAACTGGCGCTCGCCGCCGTCCGCGTGTGGGACGAGGCGCTGGAACTGGGCGAGGCCCACGGCTACCGCAACGCCCAGGCCACCGTGGTCGCCCCGACCGGCACCATCGGTCTGGTGATGGACTGCGACACCACCGGCATCGAGCCCGACTTCGCCCTGGTGAAGTTCAAGAAGCTGGCCGGCGGCGGCTACTTCAAGATCGTCAACCGTCTGGTGCCGGAGGCGCTGAAGACGCTCGGCTACACCCCGGACCAGATCGAAGAGATCGCGCTCTATGCCGTCGGCCACGGCACGCTGAAGAACGCCCCCGGCGTGAACCACGAGTCGCTGAAGGCCAAGGGTTTCACCGCCGAGCTGCTGGAACGGCTCGAGGGCAACCTCGCCACCGCCTTCGACATCAAGTTCGTCTTCAACCGCTGGACCATTGGCGCCGACTTCTGCACCCAGACGCTGGGCATCCCGGCCGAGACGCTGGACGCCCCGGGCTTCGACCTGCTGAGCCACATCGGCTTCACCAAGGCCCAGATCGAGGCGGCCAACACGTTCTGCTGTGGCGCCATGACGCTGGAGGGCGCGCCCTTCCTGAAGGACGAGCATCTGTCGGTGTTCGACTGCGCCAACCCCTGCGGCCGCATCGGCAAGCGCTTCCTGTCCTGGGAATCGCACATCACGATGATGGCGGCGGCGCAGCCCTTCATCTCCGGCGCCATCTCCAAGACCATCAACATGCCGAACACGGCGACGGTCGACGAGTGCAAGGACGCCTACCTGATGTCCTGGCGCCTGGGCCTGAAGGCGAATGCGCTCTACCGCGACGGCTCCAAGCTGAGCCAGCCGCTGCAGGCCGCCCTGCTTGACGACGAGGAAGATGGCGAGGCGGTCGATGCGATGATCGAGGCGCCTGCCGCCGTCCGCGCCCAGATGGTCACCGAGCGCATCGTCGAGAAGGTGATCGAGCGGGTGGTCGAGCGGAAGAGCAGCTCGCGCGAGCGTCTGCCCCACCGCCGCAAGGGCTACACCCAGAAGGCCAATGTCGGCGGCCACAAGGTGTACCTGCGCACCGGCGAGTATGAGGATGGCCGCCTGGGCGAGATCTTCATCGACATGCACAAGGAAGGCGCCGCCTTCCGGTCGCTGATGAACAACTTCGCCATCGCGGTGTCGATCGGCCTGCAGTATGGCGTTCCGCTCGAGGAGTTCGTGGAGGCCTTCACCTTCACGCGCTTCGAGCCGTCGGGCATGGTGACCGGCAACGACACCATCAAGATGGCGACGTCGATCATCGACTACATCTTCCGCGAGATCGCCATCTCCTACCTGAACCGCACCGATCTGGCGCACGCCACGCCGGAGGATTCTGGTGCCGTCGACGGTCGGCAGTGGTGACAAGCAGGGCGACCTGCCGGACACCCAGGTGCAGCCGTCCGACATCGTCCGCCGCATCGCCTCCACCGGCTATGTCCGCAACAACCTGCGCGTCCTGCATGGCGGCCAGACGGGCGGTCAGGTCCAGCGTGCCAGCGCCGCAGCGGCCTTCGCCGCCACCGGCACCGATACGGCGGCGGTCAGCGTCACCGCCTCGGCCGGCACTCAGGCGTCCGCCCAGGCGGCCATGTCGGCCAGCCCGGCGGTTGCCGCCGCCACTGTGCAGGGCCATGTCGCGGCCACCGCGGCCACCGGCACGGCCTATGGCGGCAGCACCAGCGACCAGCGCTTCGACCGCATCCGCGAGGCCCGCGCCCGCGGCTATGAGGGCGATCCCTGCGGCGAGTGCGGCAACATGACCCTGGTCCGCAACGGCACCTGCCTGAAGTGCGACAGCTGCGGGTCGACCACCGGCTGCAGCTGATCCCGAGGACGGCGCTCCCCCCGGGGGCGCCATCCGAAGGCCAATGACGATGGGGAGGGAGTGGGAAACCGCTTCCTCCCTTTTTGTTGTGCACGAACGGTTTCAGCGATGGCGGATTAGAACCGTTCTTGTGTGGCTGCAACAAGTTGGCCGAAGCGCGACGAGCCTTGACCGTGCCGCGTGTGTTCATGTTAGCTGACTCTCCCGGGGCGCCGACGCGGCGTTTCCGAAGCATGTCCGGAGGGATCAGGGGTCATGGACTCGGCCGCGACCGCGCTGGACGACCGTCTGCCGTCCGATCGCCTGTTGCGGGCAACCGCCGCGCAATGGAACGCTGCCCTGGTCTGGACATCGGTCGACGGCGCCATCGTCGGTGCCAACCCCGGCTTTGCCCGGCTGACCGGCCTCCACCTGGAGACGCTGGTCGGACGCTCGCTGCCCAGCCTGCTCGATCTCGGCGGACGTGACTGGCAAGCGGTGTGGGACGGTGCGCGGGGGGATCATCCGCCGCCCGGTGCCGGCGCCTTGCGGATCCTCCGCCATGACCCGGTCCCGGTCGATCTGTTCTGGCAGCATCTGACCGATGGGGACGATGAGCTGCTTCTGTGCGAGATGCGCAGCTTCGACGAGCGCGAGCGGGCGGAGGCGGTGGCCCGCCTGCAGCAGAATGTCCTGGAACTGGTGGCGACCGGCCGGTCGCTGAAGCAGGTCCTGGATTTCCTCTGTCGGCAGGTGGAGGCCTGCGCGCCGGACGTCGCCTGCTCGGTGATGCTGCGCGACGACGAGAACCGCATGCGTGTGGCCGCAGCCCCGTCGCTGCCCGCCGGCTACACTGCCAACATCGACGGGCTTCCGATCGAGCCGGACGTCGGCTGCTGCGGCAGCGCGATGAGCGCGGGTGAGGCGGTGATGTCCGTCGATATCGCCGACGATCCGCGCTGGGCCAAGCGTCGCGACATTGCGCTGGCCCATGGGCTGGCCGCCTGCTGGTCCAACCCGATCAAGGGGCGGGACGCCCGCATGCTGGGCAGCTTCGCGCTCTATTACCACCATCCGCGCCCCGTTGCCGCTTTTCACCGCCGGCTGGTGGAAGCCTGCGTTCATCTGTGCGCGCTCGCCATCGAACATGACCGGGCGCGGGCGGAGATCAACCGGCTGGCCTACTTCGACACGCTGACCGGGCTGCCCAACCGCCAGCTTCTGGCCGACCGCGCCACCGCGGCGCTGGCGCTTGCCGGGCGCACCCGGCAGCCGGTGACGCTGATGTTCCTGGACATCGACCGCTTCAAAACCATCAACGACTCGCTGGGGCATGCGGTCGGCGACCGGCTGCTGGTGGAGGTGGCGACCCGGCTGAAGCACTTGTTCATCGAGGGCGACACGCTGGCCCGGCTGGGCGGCGACGAGTTCGTGGCGTTGCTGCCGGGCTGTGACGCGGCACATGCCTCGCTGCTGGCCGAGCGGGTGCTTGCCGCCCTGGCGGTGCCGGTGACGGTGGCCGATCTGACGCTGACCCCGACCGCCAGCATCGGCATCGCCGTGCATCCCGACGACGGCATGGATTTCGACACGCTGCTGCGCCAGGCCGACGCGGCGATGTACCGGGCCAAGCAGGCGGGCCGCAACCGCTGCCACTTCTTCCGCCGCGACATGAACGAGCAGGCGGTCCGCCGGCTGGAGATGGAGGCGGCTCTGCGCGAGGCGCTGGATCGCCAGGAGGCGGGCTGTCCGGAGGACGAGGCACCGTTCGAACTGTATTACCAGCCCCAGTTGCGGTTGAAGCCGAACTGCCTGCACCGGGTGGAGGCGCTGATCCGCTGGACCCACCCGCGCTGGGGAGCGGTGTCGCCGGCGGAGTTCGTGCCGCTGGCCGAGGAGTGCGGGCTGATCGACCGGCTGGACAGCTGGGTGTTGCAGACATCGGTGGCGCAGCTCGGCCGCTGGCGCGCGGCGGGGGTGCCGGTGCCAGGGCTGGCGGTGAACGTCTCCGCCGTCCGCTTCGCCCGCGGCGACCTGCCGGATCAGGTCCGCGCCGCGCTGGCCACCAACGGCATCCCGGCCAACGATCTGACGCTGGAGATCACCGAACGGCTGATGATGACGGAGGAGATCGGCGTCCATGACGCGCTGGACGCCCTGCACGCGCTGGGCGTCACCCTGTCCATTGACGATTTCGGCACCGGCTATTCGTCCTTGAGCTATCTGAAGCGTTTTCCGGTCGGCGAACTCAAGATCGACCGCAGCTTCGTCAAGGAACTGGACATCGACGCCGCCAACCGCCCCCTGGTCCGCGCCATCGTCCAGATCGGCGAGGCGCTGGGCCTGACCGTCGTCGCGGAGGGGGTGGAGCGCGAAGCCCAGCACCGCATGCTGGAGGCGGAAGGCTGCGCCATCGGCCAGGGTTATCTGTTCGCCCGGCCGATGCCGTCGGCGGCGCTCGTGAGCTGGCTGGCGGGGGAGGGCAAGCACTGGGTCGAATGTCCGGCCGACGCTTGCTTCAGCATCTGAAACATTTGCATGGGAAATGGTCCCGTTTTTCTTTGGATTTACGGGGTACTTCGGGCGCAATTCACCATTCGAATCGGTATTATGCGGATCCGCCGGAGTAATGGCGATGCAGGCGAGGATCTGGGCAATACGATATAGCCGCAACGCTCCTTTGCCGGTGAAGCGCAGGTCATCCTGTTCTAGACCACGCGACTGTCTTGTGTCCCAACGTTTGGGGCGATAGAAGGTCCACTCAGCGGCATGTGCGGTCAAGCAAACTGACCACGGGGTTTCGCCCGGCGGATTTCCGCAGGGTGGAACGGTCGTTGGAGACAAGGGGAGCACCCACATGCCGGACGACCATGGGGCGAGAGGAAATCCGCGATGGCGAGCCAGGGTGAATCCAAGTGGGTCTACAGCTTCGGGGCCGGTGCCACCGAAGGACGGGCCGATATGAAGAACCTGCTGGGCGGCAAGGGCGCCAATCTGGCCGAGATGGCCAATCTTGGCCTGCCCGTTCCGCCGGGCTTCACGATCACCACCGAGCTGTGCACCTATTTCTACGCCAACGGACGCTCCTATCCGCCGGAGCTGACGACGCAGGTGAACGCCGCCATCGCGCGGCTGGAACAGGCGATGGACGCCAAGTTCGGCGATCAGGCCAACCCGCTGCTGGTGTCGGTCCGTTCCGGCGCCCGCGCGTCGATGCCGGGCATGATGGACACCGTCCTGAACCTGGGCCTGAACGACGCGACCGCCGCCGGCCTCGCCAAGCGGTCGGGCGACGGCCGCTTCGCCTACGACAGCTACCGCCGCTTCATCCAGATGTACTCCAACGTCGTGCTCGACGTTGAGCATCACCATTTCGAGGACATCCTCGACAACCACAAGCGCGACAAGTCCTACAACCTCGACACCGACCTGTCGGCCGAGGATTGGCAGGCGGTGATCGAGGACTACAAGAAGGCGGTCGAGCGCGAGCTGGGCCGTCCCTTCCCGCAGGACGTGCAGGAGCAGCTATGGGGCGCCATCGGCGCCGTCTTCGGCTCCTGGATGAACGCCCGCGCCATCACCTACCGCAAGCTGCACGACATTCCGGCCGACTGGGGCACCGCGGTCAACGTGCAGTGCATGGTCTTCGGCAACATGGGCAACGACTGCGCCACCGGCGTGGCCTTCACCCGCAACCCGTCGACCGGCGAGAACGCCTTCTACGGCGAGTATCTGGTCAATGCCCAGGGCGAGGACGTCGTCGCCGGCATCCGCACGCCGCAGCACCTGACCGTCGCCGGCAAGATCGCCAACAAGTCCGACCTCCCCGCCATGGAGGAGGTGATGCCGGAGGTGTTCAACCAGCTGAACGAGGTCCGCCTCAAGCTGGAGAAGCACTACCGCGACATGCAGGACATCGAGTTCACGGTCCAGCAGAACAAGCTGTTCATGCTGCAGACCCGCAACGGCAAGCGCACCGCCCCGGCGGCGCTGAAGATCGCCGTCGATCTGGCGAACGAGGGCGTCATCGACCAGAACGAGGCGGTCCGCCGCATCGATCCGGCCTCGCTCGACCAGCTGCTGCACCCGACGCTGGACCCCAAGGCCGACCGCAAGATCATCGCCAAGGGCCTGCCGGCCTCCCCCGGTGCCGCCTCGGGCAAGGTGGTCTTCACCGCCGACGAGGCTGAGCAGATGGCCGGCAAGGGCGAGTCGGTGATCCTCTGCCGCATCGAGACCTCGCCCGAGGACATCCACGGCATGCATGCCGCCCGCGGCATCCTGACCAGCCGCGGCGGCATGACCAGCCACGCGGCGGTGGTGGCCCGCGGCATGGGCCGTGCCTGCGTGTCGGGCGCCGGCGACCTGCGCATCGACTACAAGACCAAGCAGATGTCGGTCCGCGGCGTCGCCGTCAAGGAAGGCGACATCCTGACCATCGACGGCTCCACCGGCGAGGTGATGCTGGGCGAGGTTCCGACGATCCAGCCGGAGCTGTCGGGCGACTTCGCCACCCTGATGGGCTGGGCCGACAAGATCCGCCGGATGAAGATCCGCGCCAACGCCGAGACCCCGCTGGACGCCCGCACCGCGCGGAAGTTCGGCGCCGAGGGCATCGGCCTGTCGCGCACCGAGCACATGTTCTTCGACCCGGAGCGCATCCTGGCCGTCCGCGAGATGATCCTGGCGGAGGACGAGGCCGGCCGCCGCAAGGCGCTCGCCAAGCTGGAGCCCTTCCAGAAGAAGGACTTCGTCGATCTGTTCACGATCATGACCGGCCTGCCGGTGACGATCCGCCTGCTCGACCCGCCGCTGCACGAGTTCCTGCCGAACACCGAAGAGGACATGGCGGAGGTCGCCGAGGCCACCGGCACCGATCCGCTGCGGGTGCGCCACCGCACCATCCAGCTGCATGAAGCGAACCCGATGCTGGGCCATCGCGGCTGCCGTCTGGGCATCTCGTACCCCGAGATCTACGAGATGCAGGCCCGCGCCATCTTCGCCGCCGCCGCCGAGGTCGCCAAGACCACCGGCGAGGCCGTCATTCCCGAAGTGATGATCCCGCTGATCATCACGAAGAAGGAGTTCGACATCCTCAAGGCGGTGATCGACCGCGCCGCCGAGCAAGTGAAGGCCGAGACCGGTGTCGCGGTGGAGTATCTGACCGGCACGATGATCGAGATCCCGCGCGCGGCCCTGAAGGCCGGCGAGATCGCCGAATCGGCCGAGTTCTTCAGCTACGGCACCAACGACCTGACCCAGACCACGCTGGGCCTGTCGCGCGACGACGCCGGCAGCTTCCTGCCGGAGTACCAGCGCCAGGGCATCCTGGAGCAGGACCCGTTCCAGTCGCTGGACGTCACCGGCGTCGGCGAACTGGTGGAGATCGCCACCGAGCGCGGCCGCAAGGTCCGTCCGGACATCAAGCTCGGCATCTGCGGCGAGCATGGCGGCGACCCGGCCTCGATCTCCTTCTGCGAGAAGGTCGGTCTGACCTATGTCTCCTGCTCGCCCTACCGCGTGCCGATCGCCCGTCTGGCGGCGGCGCAGGCGGCGCTGAACAGCGACACGGTCAAGCGCGACTGAGCCGAACCGGGTAGCTGAAACGACGACGGCCCTCTTCCCGCAAGGGAAGGGGGCCGTTTCGTTTTGGGGGCGGAGTGGGGCGGGTGGAACAGCGTGGAACAGGTTTCGGGGGAGTGTTCACTGTTCCACGCGGGGCCGCCGGGCATGGGCGGCGGCGGTCGGATGGAACGTTTGGAACAGGTTGGAACGGTTTTCCGTGGGCTGTTCACTGTTCCATCCGGCGGAGCAGGTGCGCGGAAGGACGGGCGCAAGGGGGCGTGGCACCGTTCGCGATGCATGCAGGACACTCCTCGGGCAGCTGAGGCTTATAGTCCTATCATGAATGGCGGTCGGCGGTAAGGGGAGCCTGGAAAAGGCGTGCGTGACGTGCGGTCTGCTGCGGCGATGGGGCTGGCCGTTCGTTGGGTACATCCAGTTCTTGAGTGAGCTTGCAACACAACGTTACGCTTGCGACAGCATGCGCCCCGCTGGCCTTTGTCTTGGGCCAGTCATATTTGCTATAAGCCCTTCCAATTCATCAATGGGCAAGCGCAGTTCCTTAGCTACGTCATCCTTAGTAACGCGCTCTGCCCAAAGGGAGGAGAAGACCTGCCTCCATATCATGGAATATTCGCGTTCTATACCTACGGGTTCTCCAGATCTATATCCCCTCTTGCTCAGATCTATGCACAGCGACCTGTACTGATGCTCCGTAGAAACTATTCCCATCTTCCAGAGGCGGTATAGAAGAGCGAAAGCGGAAACCTTCCACCTTCCTTTGCCAGCAATGATGTTTGCGCTCGTAATAGGTCTGGTCATTTTTGCGCTGACATCATTAGGCGGCATGAGAAAAGCAGCCGCGAATGCGTCCGCTTCGCGTTCGAGTAGCCTTTCTCCTCGCAAGTCACCTTTGCAATGAATTAGCAAATGTCCAAGCTCATGAGCGCAGTCAAATATGCTGCTCTCTGCAGTCTTGAAGTTGTTGAGGAATATATACGGCTTGCCATCTCTCCAAAATGAGAAAGCATTGACGTTCGCGGTGTCTTCGCTGAGCGAGAGAACCCTAACGCCTTTACTTTCTAGGAGCCCGATCATGTTCCCGATAGGGCGTTCCCCAATTTGCCAATACTGCCGTATTTCAATGGCAGCTTTTTCTGGGTCTGCTTGGTAGCTAAGATCGGGTAAGTCTGGGCGTGGTAGATCAAAGCGTTTCTCTGTCCACGCCGTCAACTGAAGACCGAGTTGCCCAGCCGAAGTGGCCGCGGCCTTTTCCGCAGCACTCATTTTTGAGAAGCTACGAAAACTGACGCCCGCCTCGTCGAGATCTATGGGATCCTCTCCATAGAAGAATTCAGTCGGGTAGCTAAGCGCCGCCGCGAGCTTGCTTACCGTATTATCTTCCGGCGGACGGTATCCCTTTTCAATACGCGACAAAGTATCCGCCGAAATTCCGGCAGTACTTGCAAGCTCTTTCCCAGTCATTCGGCGGCGCATGCGTGCCAAGCTGAGCCGTTTTGGATTAAAGACCATCTACACTACTTTTCTGGAGATCGAAGGAACCATGTCAACAGCATCGCCGCCATCGCTCGGCTTTACAAGCTTCTCACCGTCATCTTCGCCATTCGAGATGAAGTTACGCTCTACGCACGGACCAAAGGTGCGATTTTCAACGGTCGGGCGAGAAAGCTCAATACGACCATCAGGATCAACCATGCAGTAAAATAAGGGTATCCCGTTATTGCTCTGTTGCTTTGTATATGTTGGCAAATCGCCAAAAAGATTGCCTTGGCACAACCTTTCCGTTCCGGATCCTTTTCCGGAAATTGGTTGAGGAGAGTGATTTATGTCGCAGCAACGATCAACGTTTGCAAACGCAACCCTCACCCCAACACTCATATTTACAATTGCCTCAACCCCGCCGGGGCGTTCTCGTTTCCAATCGTTTCCAACAAATTCATTTCTGAGGCACCAAACTCCATCCTGATACGCATGAGTGCCGGGAGCATTTGCTGCGTGATCTTCTGTGGAATTATTAGCTCTTGCCAGTTGGGCAACGTCGCGGATGCGTCTCAATCCGGACGAGGTGAGTCCGAGATGCTGCAAACGCGGCTCAACTTCCCAAGGATCTCTACGCACTATCGTCTGAATGTAGGCCACGGAACACCTCGCGTCGATTTTTCAGACCACGATCGTGGTCTGAAAAATCGACGTTGTCAACCGAAGCCGCCCTCTACTCCGCCGCCACTGCCATTGGCACCACACGGCAAGTCCCCCGCACCAGATCGACGTCGATCTCCGCCGCGACCAGTTCCGGCCGGATGCTCATGCCGTCGCGGACCAGTCGCACCAGACTATGCTTCGCCAAGTCTTGCAGAGCTCGTGAGACATTCGGCTGGGCGCGGTCGGCGAGTTGGGCCAGGCGGGAGACCGTCTCCGGGCGTTCGGTGGCGATCAGGTGCATCAATGCCCGGTTGGCTGGGGTCAGCACGCCGAGAAGGCCGGAGACCGCCTCGCCATCCGTCACCGACCGTACCGGGGGAACCGGGCGGGTACCCTGGGCGACCGCCAGCATCTCGTCGCGCACATCATGCAAGGTCCGCATCGCCAATCCCTCCGTCGTCGTCATCCTCGGTGTCCTCCAGCGCGATGGTCAGCGCAACGCCCGCCGTCCGGCAGGCGCGCTCCGTGGCCGCGAAGAAATCGCTCAGCAGTGCGTCCGCTCCGGTGAAGGCGTAGGGAACCGGATCGGCCACACGGCCATAACGGTGCTCATGGTCGAAGCGGGTTTCCCGGCCGACTCCATGCGCGTTGTCGAAGCCCATCAGGCGGGTGCCGTCCACATCGTGCAGGGTCAGCGAATAGCGCATGCCGTGGGGCTTCTCCGCGGTGACCGGCGTTCGCCAGAGGCGAAACCGCAGGCTCCACCCATTCTCCAGCCAGTAGCGCCGCCGGTGATATCCGAGAAGGCGCTCAACCGCTTCATCAACCATATATCTCTCACCGATATATGCTTCAATATGGCATCATTGTATATCGCAAAATGATATAAGCCAGGGTCGGATTACAGGCGCAGTGCTGGTCTCGGGCGTCATCGACGGAACCGCCTTTCGTGGGCGATCCCCAGGCAAACGGGTGGCGAGCCGGCCCGCCTACCGCCCCCCAAGCCCCCGATAAAGCTCCATGTACTCCTCCGCCGGCCCATGCCAGCCGAAGTCCCGCGTCATGGCGCGGCGCTGCATCGCCTGCCAGCGGTCGGGCTTGCGGTAGACGCTCATCGCCCGGCGCAACGCCCAGACCAGTTCCTGGCCGGTCGCGTTGACGAACTGGAAGCCCGTCGCGCTGCCGTCGGCGCTGGCGGCCGGGTTGGCGTCGATCACCGTGTCGGCGAGGCCGCCGGTGCGGCGGACCAGCGGCAGGGTGCCGTATTTCAGGGCGTAGAGCTGGGTCAGGCCGCAGGGCTCCGAGCGCGACGGCACCAGGAACAGGTCGGATCCGGCCTGGATGCGGTGGGACAGCGGCTCGTCATAGCCGATGCGGACGCCAATGGACTGCGGATGCCACTGGGCCAACTGGCGGAAACCGGCCTCGCTGGAGGCGTCGCCGCTGCCCAGAACCACCAGTTGGCCGCCCCAGGACACCCATTGGCCCGCCGCCTCCAGAACCAGATCGAGGCCCTTGTGCCAGGTCAGGCGGCTGACCACGGCGGCCAGCGGGGCGTCGGCGCGGCGGTCCAGGCCGAAGGCGGATTGCAGGTCGGCCTTGCAGGCGTCCTTTCCGCCGAGGTCGTCGGGGGTGTAGCGGGCGGGCAGATGCGGGTCGGTCGCCGGGTCCCACACCGCGTAATCGACGCCGTTCAGGATGCCGGTCAGCACGTCGGAGCGGGTGGCGAGCAGCCCTTGCAGGCCTGTGCCGTGCTCCGCCGTCTGGATCTCGTTGGCGTAGGTCGGGCTGACCGTGGTCAGGCGGTCGGCATAGAAGCAACCGGCCTTCAGGAAGCTGATGTTGCCGTAATATTCGACGCCGTCGACGCGGAAGCTGGAGGAGGGCAGGCCGAGGTCGCCCATCATCCAGGGGCCGAACAGGCCCTGATAGGCGATGTTGTGGATGGTCAGCACCGTGCCGGGCCGGAAGGGGCCGGCGAAACGGTCGGGGCGCAGGGTCAGATAGGCGGGGATCAGCGCCGCCTGCCAGTCATGGCCGTGCAGGATGTCGGGACGCCACCAGGGATCGTAGGATTTCTCCGCGGCGAAGCCAGCGGCGACCCAGGCGAGTGCTGCGAAGCGCAGGGCGTTGTCGGCCCAGTCCTTGCCGTCCGGCCCGAGATAGGGGTTGCCGGGACGGTCGTACAGCGACGGCGCCTTCAGCGCATAGGCGAGAACCCCGTCGGCGGTGCGGCCGATGCACAGCTGGGCGCGGTCGCAGCCGGGCAGGTCGGTGATCAGGTCGCCGACCTCGTGCAGGTTCTGCAAACTGTTCAGGACGGCGGGATAGCCCGGCAGCAGCAGGCGGACATCGGCACCGGCGGCGTTCAGGGCCGGCGGCAGGGCGGCGGACACGTCGGCCAGCCCCCCCGTCTTGACCATCGGGTAGCATTCGGACGTGACGTAGAGGACGCGCATCGGGAAGGCACTCGGCGATAGGCGGGAGGGGTGAAAGGCGGGAGGGTGTGGACATGGTATAGCGCCGATGCGGGTCCGGTGGGGAGCCGGACCGCATCGGCGCGGGCCATGGGGCGGGGGAGGGCGGCGAAATGCCGCCCTACTCCTTCGGCAGCTTCTCGATCATCTCGCGGGTGATCAGGACGACGCCGCCCTCGCTGCGGTGGAAGCGCTTGGCGTCCAGCTCCGCGTCCTCGCCGACGACGAGGCCGTTGGGGATGCTAACGCCGCGGTCGATCACCACCTTCTTCAGGCGGCAATGGCGGCCGATGTCGCATTCCGGCAGGACCACCGCCTCGTGCAGCTCGCTGTAGGAGTTGACGCGGACCGAGCTGAACAGCAGCGAGCGGCGCACGGTGGAGCCGGAGATGATGCAGCCGCCCGACACCAGGCTGTCGATCGCCGTGCCGCGCCGGTTCTCGTCGTCGAAGACGAACTTGGCGGGGGGGAGCTGTTCCTGATAGGTGAAGATCGGCCAGTCGCGGTTGTACATGTTCAACTGCGGCGTGACGTGGCAGAGGTCGAGGTTGGCCTCCCAATAGGCGTCGATGGTGCCGACGTCTCGCCAGTAGGGGGCGTCGTCCGGCGCGTCGATGATGGCGCTGTCGGCATAATCGTGGGCAATGATTCGCGCCCCGGTCTTCACCAGATGCGGGATGATGTCCTTGCCGAAATCGCGGCTGGAGCCGGGGGTGGCGACATCGCGCTCCAGCTGGTCGTAGAGGAACTGGGCGTTGAAGACATAGATGCCCATGCTGGCCAGCGCCATGTCGGGACGGCCGGGCATCGGCGGCGGGTCGGCCGGCTTCTCGACGAAGTCGATGATGCGGCGCTCCTCGTCGATGTGCATCACGCCGAAGCCGCTCGCCTGTTCGCGCGGGACCGCGATGCAGGGGACGGTGACGTCGGCCTTGCGGTCGATGTGGTCGAGTAGCAGCGCGCCGTAATCCATCTTGTAGATGTGGTCGCCGGCCAGGATCAGGACATATTCCGGCTCGTGGTCGCGCAGGATGTCGAGGTTCTGGTACACGGCGTCGGCGGTGCCCTGGTACCACTCCGTCTCGCTGACGCGCTGCTGCGCCGGCAGCAGGTCGCAGAACTCGTTCATCTCGCCGCGGAAGACGTTCCAGCCGCGCTGGAGATGGCGCAGAAGGCTGTGAGACTTGTACTGCGTCAGCACGCCGATGCGGCGGAAGCCGGAGTTGACGCAATTGGACAGCGCGAAGTCGATGATGCGGTACTTGCCGCCGAAATAAGTCGCCGGCTTGGCCCGCCGGTCGGTCAGTTGCTTCAGACGGCTTCCGCGTCCCCCGGCCAGCACCAGCGCCACCGCACGTCGCGGTGCGAGGCGCAGATCCCGTTTGTCGAGCATGGCCGTTACCCCCTTTGCCTTATTCTTGCGGCCGCTCGGCTGCGGCCAATCCATATGGAGGCGTTGACGGTGCCACATCTCGCCGCCATGTCCAATAGGCGCGGCGGACGGTTGGCATCGGCTTACCCGCCGCACCGGCTCCTCTCGGTCCTAGGAGGAAAGGGGAGCTTATGCGCCACTCCTCCGAACGGACTGGGCGGAAGGGATAGAGTGGCGGATTGCCGCCGCCGCGATGCCGCCGCAATGGGCGGCTTTCGGGCCATGTCCTGCTCAAATTTTCATCATCTGCCGGAATGGCAGCCAGAATGCCGGGCAGACACGGGCTCGAAACGGGCTGCCGGCCCTGCCGTTCGGTCGGAAGCCCGGAATTTGCGGCGAAATGTCGGTTCCGAAATCTGCCTGTTTCCTGTGCAAACACCGGGTGCGACTCGTAGGAGGGTGCCCGTTCGGATGTCCCGGCCCGGGACAACCCTGACGATTCCAAGCCGTTTTCGACTGGCACGCTTCTTGTAACGCTGGAAGCGTCCTTGGTCCCGTCCGCCGCCCCGTCTTTGCCGGGGACGGGGCGACCGGGACGGGGTCGCCCCAGTGCGGTGGCTTGAGCGCGGAACACCTCCGGTGCCGCGCCGGCCGTAAGGGGGTGGGAGCGATTTTGGAGAAAGAGGAGCCTCGATGAACCGTCTGTTCCTTATGGCCGCACCGATGATGGCGGTTGCTCTGGGCGCGGTCGGCATGCCGGCCGCAGCCCTTGCCCAGGATCCGGCGGCTGCCGCCGCTGCCGCGGCTGCGGCTGCCGCCGCTGCTGCCGCGCCGGCGGCTCCGGCGCTGAATGGCGGCGACACCGCCTGGATGCTCATCTCCACCGCGCTGGTGCTGATGATGACCATCCCCGGCCTGGCGCTGTTCTACGGCGGCATGGTCCGCAAGATGAACGTGCTGGCGACGGTGATGCAGAGCTTCGCCATCACCTGCCTGATCAGCGTCCTGTGGTACGTGATCGGCTACAGCCTGGCCTTCACCGGCACCGGTGCCTATGTCGGCGGTCTCGACCGGCTGTTCCTCAACGGGCTCGACTTCTCGAAGGCCTTCGTGCTGGGCGAGGCGACGGGCTCGGGCGTCGCGACGACGATCCCCGAGCCGGTCTTCATGATGTTCCAGATGACCTTCGCGATCATCACCCCGGCCCTGATCACCGGCGCCTTCGCCGACCGCATGAAGTTCTCCTCCCTGCTGGTCTTCACCGCGCTGTGGTCGATCGTGGTCTATGCGCCGATCGCCCACTGGGTCTGGTACCCGTCGGGCTTCCTGTTCGGCCTGGGCGTGCTGGACTTCGCCGGCGGCACGGTCGTGCACATCAACGCTGGCGTCGCCGGCCTGGTCGCAGCGCTGGTGATCGGCAAGCGCAAGGGCTACCCGAAGGAAGCCTTCATGCCGCACAACCTGGTGCTGTCGCTGATCGGCGCCTCGCTGCTGTGGGTTGGTTGGTTCGGCTTCAACGCCGGTTCGGCCCTGACCGCCGGTCCGCGTGCCGGCATGGCGCTGGCCGCCACGCACATCGCCACCGCCGGTGCCGCCATGGGCTGGCTGTTCGCAGAGTGGATCGTCAAGGGCAAGCCGTCGATCCTCGGCATCATCTCCGGCGCCGTCGCCGGCTTGGTCGCGGTGACCCCGGCCGCCGGCTTCGTCGACCCGACGGGCGCCATCGTCATCGGCATCGTCGCCGGCGTGGTCTGCTTCTGGTCGGCCACCAGCCTCAAGCACATGCTGGGCTATGACGACAGCCTGGACGCCTTCGGCGTGCACGGCGTCGGCGGCCTGATCGGCGCCATCCTGACCGGCGTCTTCGCCAAGATGTCGGTGTCCAACAGCGAAGGCGGCTTCGCCTCCGTCCTCCAGGCCGACCCGAAGGCCACGCTGGGCCTGCTGGAAGGCAATGCCGCCGCCGTCTGGATCCAGGTCCAGGGCGTCCTCTACACCATGGTCTGGTGCGCCGTCGCCACCTTCGTCCTGCTGAAGGTCGTCGATGTGGTCATGGGCCTGCGCGTCGAGGAAGATGTGGAGCGCGACGGTCTCGACCTCGCCCTGCATGGCGAGAGCATCCACTAAGAACATCCCTTTCCCACGGGTCTCTCGCGAAAAGGCCGCCGGTTTTCCGGCGGCCTTTTTCGTGTCCGATTGTTGCGCGGAGCGGAACGCTGTGGCGCGGGCGGGCCGGCTTCACGGCGGGGCCGCGAGGGACTACCTGTGGTGCATCGTCATTGTATCCGCTCAGGAGTTGCCGCCATGTCCGCCAAGCCAGCCGCCCCCGGTGTCCGTCCGGTGCTCGCCGCCGTGGAGGGCATGGCCACCTCCGACGGTGCCGGGGTCAGCATGACCCGCATGCTGGGCAGCCCCCGCCTGCGCACGCTCGACCCCTTCCTGATGCTGGACCTGTTCGGGTCCGACCAGCCGACCGATTATCTGGCGGGATTCCCCGACCATCCCCACCGCGGGTTCGAGACGGTGACCTACATGCTGGCCGGCCGCATGCGCCATGCCGACAACCACGGGCACGAGGGCGTGATCGAGACCGGCGGCGTGCAGTGGATGACCGCCGGCCGCGGCCTGATCCATTCGGAGATGCCGGAGCAAACCGAAGGGCTGATGCGCGGCTTCCAGCTGTGGATCAACCTGCCGGCCCGGTTGAAGATGACGGAGCCGCGCTATCAGGAATTCCCGGCCGCCTCCATCCCGGTGGAACGGCGCGAGGACGGGGCGACCGTCACCGTCATCGCCGGCGACACCGCCCGCGGCACGGCGGGACCGGTGCGGGCCGAGGCGACCGACGCCCGCTATTTCGACGTGGCGCTGCCGCCGTCGGTGGCCTTCGCCGAGCCGCTGCCGGCCGGGCACACCGCCTTCCTGGTTCTGTTCGAGGGCACGCTGGCTGTCGGGGGCGACGCTCCGCTTTCCGGGCCGCGGGTGATCGTGCTGGGCGACGGCGAGCGGGTGGAGGCGGTCGCCGGGGCCGACGGCGCGCGCTTCCTGCTGCTGGCCGGCGAGCCCATCGGCGAGCCCATCGCCTGGGGCGGCCCCTTCGTCATGAACACGCGGGAAGAGGTGATGCAGGCCTTCCGCGACTTCGAGGAAGGCCGCATCTGATCCCTGGTGCGCGGCATCTCGTTCCTTGCACCCCCGCCACCGCCGGTTATCATGGCGCATTCCGTGTTAACACGAACGATGGCGGGGACGGGGCGATGCGTGCAAAGGGGCTGTTGGGTGGGGTCAAGGCGGCGGTCGCCTCGGCGCTGCTGGCCGTGACGATGATCGTAGCCCCGATGACGGCCAAGCCCGCCGCCGCGGTGGACGTCTCCAAGGCCGCAGCGGATTTCGGGCCGGAGGGCGCCTGGACCAACCAGTGCGACATCGACCGGATGACCGACAGCAAGAACCTGCTGGCTGATGATCTACCGCCTGTTCGACGACGGGAAGGATGTCGGCTTCATCGCGCTCAGCATCATCCCGACCGGCAACGACTTCCACCTGTTCCTGACCACCAGCCAGGGGCTGATCGACCGCTGCGCCATCCGCGTCGACCGCCAGCCGCGCATCGAATCGCATGTGGCGACGCTGAACATGTGCATGTTCCCGAACTTCGTGTCCGGCCGCGTCGCCGACCAGTTCCGCAACGGCTCGACCATCCTGGTCCGCGTCAACTCCCGCCTGGGCAAGCGCGACATCGATTTTCCGCTGAACGGCTTCTCCCGCACCTTCGAGGAGATGCAGCGCAGCCTGCAGTGAGGGTGATGCACAGGGAGATTTCTCGGGTGATCCACCCTGTGCATCCCCCTCACCCTAGGTCCTGTCTGACGGCCTACTGACGCGCAGGCATCGCTGGATCATGGCGAGCCTGATGAAGGTCATGTAGTTGACGGCAAGCTTGTCATGTCGCGTGGCAACGGATCGGCATCCTTTGAGCCATCCGATGCCACGCTCGACGACGTTTCGTCGCCGGTATGCCTCCCGATCGAACCGAGGCGGCCTGCCGCGGTGGGTTCGCCTGCGTTCGTCCTTGCGCATGGCAATGACCGGTTCGATGTGGCGGCGTCGCAGGTACTGACGAAAGCGATTGGCGCTGTAGCCCTTGTCGCCAGCCAGCTTTCGAGGCTTGGTGCGTCGGCGCCCTCGGCGGGTGGGCAAGCTGACCGCCTCCAAGGCGGCGACGGCGAAGGAGATTTCCTGAAGCTGACCTGCGCTCAGCACGGCGGCCAGCGGCAGGCCGTTGCCATCGGTCACCAAATGGATTTTGGTCCCGAAGCCCCCGCGGGAGCGGCCGAGTGCGTGGTCGGCCGGCTCGTCCGAGCCCCCCTTTTTCCGCCCCCAGCCGCCGAGCGACTGGCCCGGATGCTGGTGCCGTCGATGCACCAGAGGTCCACATCGATCCGACCATCCGCATCAAGCTGCAAGCGCAGCCGGTCGAGGATCCGCTCGAACAGCCCGTCGCAACGCCATCGCACAAAGCGTTCGTAGATCGTCTGCCAGGGGCCGTAGCGTTCGGGAATGTCCCGCCATTGGGCGCCGGTGTTCAGCTTCCACATCAGCCCATCAACCACTTGACGGTGATCCCGCCACACACCGCCACCTCGCGGATTCGACCGCGGCATCAAATCCGCGATCCGATCCCACTGCGCATCGCTCAGTTCGTAGCGTCGCAGCCCTGTCGCATCGTAAGCCATCAAACTGACCTTGGGCTCTAAACCACAACGTCAATAGGCTCGTCAGACAGGACCTAACCCTCTCCCCGGGGGAGAGGGGATTGTGCGCCTACCCCGGCAGCCGGTAGCCCGCCGCCGGCTCGTGCATCGGGCAGCCGTTCCGTTCCATGCGGAATTCGGCGGAGCGGTCATAGGCGAGGCGCCGGGCGCGCATGATCGAGCCCAGCGGCCGGTGCGCCGCCAGCCCATGCCAGGGGCTGAAGGACAGCCGGTCGTCGCCGGCACGCGACCGTTCCTCGCTCCAGGCCGTCTGCGGCGGCACGGTGATGCGGGCGATGGTGCGGTAGGGGCTCAGAATCCTCCGGCCACACCACGCTGGCATCCTCCACCGGCATGCGTTCCTCGTCGGTGCGCAGCTGGGCGCGCAGCTCCCAGACGGCCTCGTGGTCGCGGAAGAACTCCGTCACCGCCTCGCGGATGCCGTTCGGCTTGCCGCTGAGGTCCAGCGGCGCGTTCTCCAGCGCGGTCAGGTTCGGCGAGACCGGCACGATCGACAGCTTGGCGATGTGATCGCCATGGCGCAATGCCGCCTGGCTGTAGAAGGTTTCGCCCAGGATGTGGGTTTCCGGGTGGCCGCCCAGCGTCTTCAGCGTCGCGCTTTCGCCGCCGAAGGCCTCCACCACCCGTTCGGCGACGCGCAGGCCGGCCGACAATACCTTCTTCGCGGTTTCCGCCCGGTCGGTGGTGGCGGCCAGCAGCTTCAGCGTCGACAGGAACTGCTTGGCATCGGGGGCCGAGAAGGCGGGGGCGTTGGCCATGACGAAATCCTGCGTGGCCTCACCCTCCGACCCCGGCAGCCGCTCGCCGGAAACGCCCAGCACCTTCACCGCCAGACCGCGCGGGGTCGAGACGCTGTCGGGCAGGATGTCGCCCGGCGTCGTCGACAGCCGCAGGATCGCCGGATAGCTCTCCGCCTTCGCGAACAGTCCCTGGGCCAGTTCGGCCGGCAGGTCGTCCAGCACATCCAGCCGGCCGATCAGCAGCCCGTGGCTCTTGGCATGGACGCTGCGGTTGGCATGGCCGCTGTCCTCGAAGGTCTTGGCGCTGATCGACAGCATCGTCTCCGCCAGATCGTTGAAGACCTGCGCTTCATCGGGACCCGGATTTTCGACCGACGGCGTATAGGCCAGGGGCCTGGCAGTGCGCCGGGGGGTGGGCTGGGTGGAGGCAGCGGACACGGGCGGGGCTCCCGAAGAGGAGGAAAGGGCGGGGTGCAGCCAGGACAACAGCCGCGCACTGTCCTCTGTTCCGCAACGACGCGGCGGTGCTCTCCTGCGGCGCCAGCGCGAGAAGGCCGCCGGCAAGGATCCGCGATATCCTGGGCGGCTGTTGTGCATGTGCGAGAAGAGCGGGCACCCATCGCGGTTTGCGCTGCAAAACGAGAGGGCGGGATGCGCAAATAATAGATTGCGCCTGAAGCGCGAGGATTCTGTAACTTCTCCAATCTTCTATGGAAAATTAACCATGAATACGGGGGAAGTCCTTAGCAAAAGACTCTGGCGCCGAAATGACTGCGCTGCATATCCTTTTGTCAGGAAAGGCCAAACCTCTCTACGTCTCCTGCGGCTGCGCGACATGCGGCCATCGGGGGGCGGCCGGACAAGCGAGCGAAGGGTGTCTCATGACCGGACGGAGCGTCATCTGGTCCTCCATATGGACGCGCGGCAGTGTCCTGCTGCTGGGGCTGCTTGTGCTGGCGACGCTGTCGGTGCCGGCGGGCGGGCGGGCGACGCCGCCCAACCGGACGGTGCTGGTCCTGCACTCCTACCACCAGGGCTATGAGTGGACCGACGGACAGGCTGACGGCATCTCGGAAATGCTGGCGTCGGCGGCGCCCAATGCGCTGGCGATCCCCTACTACCTGGACTGGAAGCGCTTCCCCGACTCCGCCGGGATCGAGCGGCTGCGGGCGCTGATCGCCTATCGCCATCCGAAGGGCACCGTCGACGCCATCGTCTCCACCGACGATGCCGCGCTGTCCTTCGGCCTGGACTTGCGGAACGAGATTTACGGGCCGGTGCCGATGGTGCATGGCGGCGTGCTGCCGATTTCGGCGCGGCGGCTGACCGAGCATGAGGCCAACGTCGTCGGCATCGACGAGGCCAAGGACATCGAGGGCACCGTGCGCATGGCGATGGCCGCCAATCCGCGGCTGCAACGCCTGTTCATCCTGCACGACGACACCGAGACCGGCCTGGGGCTGGATGACGAGATCGAGGCGCTGGTCGCCGCCGGCCGCTTCCCCGCCGGGGTGGAGCGGCAGGTGCTGCCGGCGCTACCCTTCGCCCGGCTGGAGGAGCGGCTGGCTGCCCTGCCGCCGGACAGCGCGGTGCTGCTGGGCACCTATGCCACCGACCCGGAAGGCCTGATCCTGCCGCCCGAGCAGTTCCTGGAACTGATGAGCGAAAAGAGCAGCGCGCCGATCTACGGCTTGCAGGAATTCCTGCTGGGCCACGGCATCGCCGGCGGCAGCCTGCTGAGCGGGCAGGAGCATGGCCGTGCGGTCGGTCGGCTGGCTGCCGCCCTGGTGAACGGCGTGCCGGTCGCCACCCTGGCGATGGAGCGGCGCCAGTCGGTCATCCGGGCCGCCGACTACAGCCAGATGCAGCGCTATGGGATCGATCCCGCGCGGCTGATGCCGCTCGACCGGCTGGTCGACAAGCCCTTCTCCTTCATGGAGACCTACCGCTGGCTGGTGGTGACGGTCGGCGGCGTGCTGCTGCTGCTGTTCGGCATGGTTCTGGTGCTGTCCGTCACGCTGCGCAGCCGGCGGAAGGCTGAGGCGGCGTTGCAGCGGAGCAACGAGGCGCTGACCGAGTCGCGCCGGCAGTTGCAGGCCAAGGTCGTCGAGCTGACCGCCAGCCAGGATGCGCTGCGCGAACGCGGGCGATGGATGCGGCTGGTGGCGGAGGCATCGCGCGACATCATCTGGACCTGGGACATCGTCAACGACGTCCGCGTCCTGTCCGGCCGGGTCGAGGAGCTGCTGGGCGTCGATGCCGCCAGCATCGATTCCCGTGCGGCCTGGTTCGACCGCATCCATCCGGAAGACCGGCCGCTGGCGGAGGAGGCGCTGCAACGCCACCTGTCGGGCGAACTGCCGGAATACCGGGTGGAATACCGGGTCCGCCATCGTGACGGCAATTACCTGTGGCTCTACGCCACCGGCAAGATCCTGTTCGATGGGGACGGGCAGGGCGGGACAGGAGGGCGGGGGAAGCCGGTGATGATGGGCGGCTCCTACACCGACATCACCGCGCAGAAGCGGCAGCAGGCATGGCTGGACCATCTGGCCCATTACGATTCCCTGACCGGCCTGCCCAACCGGCTGACGCTGGAACAGCATGTCGACCGGCTGATCGCCGAGACCAAGGCATCCGGCAAAGCCGGGCCGCTGGCGCTGCTGTTCCTCGACATGGACAATTTCAAGTTCATCAACGACGGCTTCGGCCACAAGGCCGGCGACGAGCTGCTGATGATGCTGGGGCTGCGCATCCGCAAGGGTGCGGGGGACGGGCTGTTCATCGCGCGGCTGGGCGGCGACGAGTTCGTGGTGGTGGTCCAGGGTGGCGAGGCCGGCGATCCGGCGGAGGTGGCGCAGCGGCTGGAACAGGCGTTCGCCGCCCCCTTCCTGGTCGAGGGGCAGCATTTCTTCGTGACATGCAGCGTCGGCATCGCCCGCTATCCCTGGGATGGCCGCTGCTTCGACGATCTGTTGCAGAATGCCGACACCGCCATGTACCGGGCCAAGGACAGCGGACGCGGGCGCATCTGCACCTTCACCGCCGACATGAACCTCAAGGTGGTGGAGCGCATGCGGCTGCTCAGCCGGGCCCGGCTGGCCTTCGACCGCCAGGCCTTCACCGTGCATTACCAGCCGCAGGTGGCGACGCGCGACGGCCGGGTCCGCGGTTTCGAGGCGCTGATCCGCTGGACCGACCAGGAACTGGGGCCGGTGTCGCCCGACCGCTTCATTCCGGTCTGCGAGGATTCCGGCCTGATCGTTCCGCTCGGCCTGTGGGTGCTGGAAACCGCCTGCATCGAGGCGGCCGGGCTGGCCTGCCGCGGGGCCGGCGACGTGACGATGAGCGTCAACATGTCGGCGGTCCAACTGGCCCAGCATGATTTCGTGCCGCGGGTTCTGGAGATCCTGGACCGCACCGGCCTGCCGGCGAACCGGCTGGAGCTGGAAATCACCGAGTCGCAGATGATCGGCTCGCTCGATTCCGCCATCGGCAAGCTGAACGCGCTGCGCAAGGCCGGCATCCACATCGCGCTGGACGATTTCGGCACCGGCTATTCGTCGCTGACCTATCTGCGGACGCTGCCGATCAACACGCTGAAGCTGGACAAGGCCTTCATCGACGACGTCCACCGCCGGCCCGATGCGCGCAGCATGGTGTCGTCCATCTCGCGCATCGCCCACGATCTGCGGCACAGCGTAGTGGCGGAGGGAGTCGAAGAGGCGGCCCAGTGGGAGGTGCTGTCGCTGATGGGCTGCGACCTGATCCAGGGCTATTTCGTCAGCCGCCCGCTGCCGGCCGACCGCATCGACGCCTTCCTGGCCGCCTGGGAGGACCGGCGGGCCGGCCTGCCGGTGATCCGCGACGATGTGGTGGTCGGCTTGCCCACCCAAGGGGCGAACCGGCCGTCCCTGCCGGTTTCGTAGGGGCCGGTTTCGTAGGGCCCGATTTCGTAGGGCCCGATTTCGTAGGGTTGGAATAGCGGCCCAGGGACTGCGGAATTCGCCAAGCTTCGACGGTTTGCATCCCTCTTCGGCTTGCGGGACCGTCGGCTTTCGGTGCAAACGCGAAACGCCCCGCAGGCTGCCTGCGGGGCGTTTTGAACGCGGGGCTTTTTGGACCGGAGGCGCCGGGCTCAGTGCCGCGTGCGGGCCGGGGTGATGTAGACGCCGTCCCAATCGACGCCGAACAGGGCGTCGTCGCCGGCCTCTTCGACCAGATCGTCATATTCGTGGGCCTCGATCAGCCCGAAGATCGAGGCGGTGCCGGAGGCGTCCAGGTCGCAGGTCACGACATGGCCGCCGACCTCGACGGAGGTGAAGAACACTTCCGGCAGCTCCATGCTGTCCAGGTCGGCGGTAACGGCGGCTTCGATCTCGTGGATGGAGCGGGCCGACAGCGACACGCGCAGCTTGGCCGCCTGGGAGGCCCAGACGATGCGCTTGACGTGCGCGGGCTCCTTCATCTCCGCGACGCCCGGCGCCTCGTCGCCTTGGCCGGCCATCGCAATCATCCGGGAAACCAGGGTCGAGGTGCTGCTGGGTGCGCGCATGAAAGCCTCCGCTCGTTCGATGACGACAGATTTGCGCGCAGGCGGTTAACGGGGTCTTAAGCCGGTACCGGGGCTAAAGCCTTACCACCGGGGGAGTAGTCCTATCCTATCGGTTTTAGCGGCCGGCGAGTGCGGCGGCGACCCCCGCCGCGACCCGCGCGTTGTTGCGGATCAGCGCGATGTTGGCGGTCAGGCTGCGCCCGCCGGTAATCGCCTCCAGCGCCGCCAGCAGGTGAGGGGTGATGTCCTTCCCCTTGATTCGCCTGGCATCCGCGTCGGCCAGCGCCTGGGCGACCGCCGCCTCCATCGCGTCGGCGTCGAGTTCGTCGGCTGCCGGGATCGGGTTGGCGAGCAGCACGCCGCCCTCCAGGCCGAGCTGCCATTTCGTCCGCAGGATTTCCGCCACCTCCTGCACGTTGTCACAGCGATGATCGACGGAGAGGCCGCTGCGGCGGCTGTAGAAGGCGGGAAATTCCTCGGTGCCGAAGCCCAGGACCGGCACGCCGCGGGTTTCCAGCAGCTCCAGCGTCTTGGGCAGGTCGAGAATCGACTTGGCCCCGGCGCAGACGACGCAGACCGAGGTGCGGGCCAGCTCGTCGAGGTCGGCGGAAATGTCAAAGCTGGTCTCCGCCCCGCGATGGACGCCGCCGATGCCGCCGGTGGCGAAGACCGGGATGCCGGCCAGCCGCGCCCCGATCATCGTCGCCGCCACCGTGGTGGCGCCGAGCGCCCTGGTCGCCAGGGCGACGGGCAGGTCGCGGCGGCTCAGCTTGCGCGCGGCATGGCCGGCGGTCGCCAGCCGCTCCAGCGCCTCGTCGTCCAGCCCGATTCGGATGCGCCCGTCCATCACCGCGATGGTGGCGGGGAGGGCGCCTGCGGCCCGCACCTCCGCCTCCAGCGCGCGGGCGGTCTCCAGATTGCGCGGATAGGGCATGCCGTGGGAGATCACCGTCGATTCCAGCGCCACCACCGGGTGCCCCGTGGCGAGCGCGTCGGCGATTTCGGGGGTCGGCAGCAGGATCGGGTGCATGCGCTGGGTCTCCGCTATGAGCGCCCTATATTAGGACGCATGTCCGCTGCACACCAATCCAATCAGGGGGGCGCCAATCCAAGCCGTCCCCATCCCGACACCTGGATCAAGGTCCTGCCCGAGGGACTCTTCGTCGAGCCGGGGGGCTTCTACATCGACCCGGTGCGCCCGGTGGAGCGCGCGGTCGTCACCCACGGCCATTCCGACCATGCAAGGCCGGGCAACCGCTCCGTGCTGGCGACGTCGGGCACGCTCGCCATCATGCGCCAGCGGATGGGCGAGGGGGTGGGCGGCAGCCTGCAGGCGCTGGACTATGGCGAGACCCTGCGCATCGGCGACGTGACGGTGCGGATGGTGCCGGCCGGCCATGTGCTGGGCAGCGCCCAGGTGGTGATGGAGCATGCCGGATCGCGCGTGGTGGTGTCGGGCGACTACAAGCGCCGGCTCGACCGCACCTGTGCGCCGTTCGAGCCGGTGCCCTGCGACGTCTTCGTGACCGAGGCGACCTTCGGCCTGCCGGTGTTCCGCCATCCGCCCGACCTGGGCGAGGTATGTAAGCTGCTGCATTCGATGGCGCTGTTCCCGGAGCGCAGCCATGTCGTCGGCGTCTATGCGCTCGGCAAATGCCAGCGGCTGATCACGCTGCTGCGGGCGGCGGGTTACGACCGGCCGATCTGGCTGCATGGCGCGCTGGAGCCGCTCTGCCGGCTCTACAGCAGCCTGGGGGTGGAGTTGGGCGAGCTGCGCCCCGCCACGGTGGCGGCGAAGGAGGAGTTGAAGGGCGCCCTGGTGCTGGCTCCGCCGGCGGCGGTGGCCGACCGCTGGGCCCGGCGGCTGGCCGACCCGGTGGTGGCGGTGGCGTCGGGCTGGATGCGGGTGCGCCAGCGCGCCCGCCAGCGCGGGGTGGAACTGCCGCTGGTCATCTCCGACCATGCCGACTGGGACGAGCTGTGCCAGACGCTGGAGGATGTCGGCGCGCCGGAGGTCTGGGTGACCCATGGCCGGGAGGAGGCGCTGGTCCATTACGCCACCGGCCGCGGCATCCGCGCCCGCGCGCTGGCGCTGATCGGCTTCGAGGACGAGGACTCGGAAGGGATGCCGGAGAAGGCTGGCGAAGGAGAGGCGTCGTGAACCGCTTTGCCGCGCTGATCGACGCGCTGGTCTTCATGCCGTCGCGCAACGGCAAGATCCGCCTGCTGGTCGAGCATTTCGCCACCGTGCCGGATCCCGAGCGCGGCTGGGCGCTGGCGGCGCTGACCGGGGCGCTCAGCTTCCGCGAGGCCAAGCCGGCGGCGATCCGCGAACTGGCCGCCACGCGTGTCGATCCGGAGCTGCTGGCGCTGTCCTACGACTATGTCGGCGATCTGGCGGAGACGGTGGCGCTGATCTGGCCGGAACGTCCTGAGCGGGCCAACAGCCTGCCGCCCAGCCTGGACGAGGTGGTGGAGGCGCTGCGCGCCGCCAAGCGCGGGCAGGTGATCGGGCTGGTGGAGGGCTGGCTCGACACGCTCGAACTCGTCGGGGCGCTTCGCGCTCTTGAAGCTGATCACCGGGGCTCTGCGCATCGGCGTCTCCGCCCGGCTCGCCAAGACGGCGCTGGCGGAGTGGGGCAAGGCGGCCCGGCCGGAGGTGAGCGTCGACGACGTCGAGGAAGTCTGGCACGGGCTGACCGCCCCCTATGCGGAGCTGTTCGCCTGGCTGGAGGGGCGGGCGGAGCAGCCGGCGACCGGGGCCGGGGCCGGCTTCCGCCCGATGATGCTGTCCCACCCGCTGGAGGAGGAGGACCGCGCCGGGCTCGATCCCGCCGCCTATGCCGCGGAATGGAAATGGGACGGCATCCGCGTGCAGATGGTGGCGCGCGGCGGAGAGCGGCGGCTCTACAGCCGCACCGGCGACGACGTGTCCGGCGCCTTCCCCGACATCGTCGATCACATGAGCTTCGACGCGGTGCTGGATGGCGAGCTGCTGGTGGCGCGCGACGGGGTGGTGGCGCCCTTCAACGATCTGCAGCAGCGGCTCAACCGCAAGACGGTGACGGCGCAGATGCTGCGCGACGGGCCGGCCTGGGTGCGGCTCTATGACATCCTGTTCGACGGCGACGAGGATCTGCGCGGCCTGTCCTTCGTCGAGCGGCGCGCCCGGCTGGAGCGCTGGTACGAGACGGTGCGGCCGCGGCGGATGGATTTGTCGCCGCTGGTGCCGTTCGACCGGTGGGACGAGCTGGTGGAACTGCGCGAGGGCGCGCGGGAGAACGGCATCGAAGGGCTGATGCTGAAGCGGCGCGACAGCGCCTATCTCGCTGGGCGGCCGAAGGGACCGTGGTTCAAGTGGAAGCGCGGCGCGCTGACGCTCGACACCGTGATGATGTACGCCCAGCGCGGCCACGGGAAGCGGTCGAGCTATTATTCGGACTACACGTTCGGTGTCTGGCGCGGCGAGGAGCTGGTGCCGGTCGGCAAGGCCTATTCCGGCTTCACCGACGCCGAGCTGGTCGAGCTGGACCGCTGGGTGCGCAACCACACCACCCGCCGCTACGGCCCGGTGCGCGAGGTGGAGGCCGGGCTGGTGCTGGAGGTCGCCTTCGACAGCGTGCACCCGTCGAACCGGCACAAGAGCGGGCTCGCCATGCGCTTCCCCCGCATCTACCGCATCCGCTGGGACAAGCCGGCGCACGAGGCCGACCGGCTGGAGACGCTGGCGGCGATGGTGGCGGGGTAGGGCGGGAGACGCCCTACCGCAGCGGGGCGGTCACCACGTCGACGGAGGTTTCCGCCACGGTGCCGACCACGTCGACAGCGGTGCCGGCGATGCTGGCGGCACCGCTCGCCACCCCGGCGACGGCGCCGCAGCCGGTCAGCGAACCGCCGAGCAGCAGCAGGGCGGCGAGCGGAAGAAGGCGGCGCGGGGCGGGGCGGCGGGACATGGCGTCCTCCAAAAAAACCGGAAACGGATACGGATACAGGTCCGGTGGCGATTGCAGCACGCAATTCCGACCGAAAGGTTAATCCCGGCATTTGCCGCAAGAGCGGTGAATTCCGCCTCCGCCTGATGCAGTGCCCTTTCCAGGTCGGTGCTGAGTATTACAAGTAATTCATCGCGGTGTAATACCTTGATGTAGGTTCTCGCAAGGGTGCGGACGGGTTACAGGAGATGGGCATGGCTGTCATGAAGAATTCTCCGTCATCCATGGATGTTTCCGCATAGCCGTATTCAACTCCGGCCCCATATCTGGCTTGCCGACCGAGGAAAGATGTCTGCAATCGATTGACTGGTTGGGAAAGACACAGATGCGCGACGGTTCCTTTGCCGATCTCATCGCCCCCTATGACCGGGTGGCGCTCGTCCTTCAGGGTGGCGGCGCGCTCGGCGCCTATCAGGCGGGCGTCGTCGAGGGGCTGTTCGAGCACGACATCCATCCGACCTGGGTGGCCGGCGTGTCGATCGGCGCCATCAACGCGGCGCTGATCGCCGGCAACCCGCCGGAGCGGCGCTGCGCCGCGCTGTCGGAGTTCTGGAGCCGCATCGCCCCGCCCTCGCCCTGGGAAGGGGCGGAGACGCTGTGGCGGCGGCTCGATCCCGACGGGCCGTCGATCTCGGTCCTCAACCAGTGGAGCGCGTGGCGGACGGCGCTGTCCGGCCAGCCCGGCTTCTTCCGGCCGCGGCCGGCGGTGGAATGGGCGGCGGCCGGTCCCTTCGCCGGGCCGACCAGTTTCTACGACACCGCCCCGCTGAAGAAGACGCTGGAGGATCTGATCGACTTCGACCGGATCAACCGCGGCGACATCCGGCTGTCGCTGGGGGCGGTCGACGTGCTGACCGGCAACTCGATCTATTTCGACACCGAGACCCACCGGATCGGGCCGGAACATGTGATGGCGAGCGGCGCCCTGCCGCCCGGCTTCGCCCCCGTCGAGATCGACGGCGGCTTCTATTGGGACGGCGGGCTGGTCTCCAACACGCCGCTCGACCATGTGCTGGAGGACCGGCCGCGCCGCGACACGCTGGTCTTCCAGGTCGATCTGTGGAGCGCCATCGGGCAGGTGCCGCGCGGCATGTCGGAGGTGCTGGAGCGGCAGAAGGACATCACCTATTCCAGCCGCACCCGCTTCAACACCGACAAGGTCACCTACGAGCAGACCCTGCGCAACCAGCTGGTCACGTTGCTCGACCGGCTGCCGGAGGATCTGCGGGACACGCCGGAGGCGAAAGCGCTGCGGGGCGCCGCCTGCGAGGCGGCGGTCAACATCATCCACCTGATCTACCGCCGCAAAAGCTACGAGCGCGACAGCAAGGACTACGAGTTCTCCAACGCCGGCATGCGGGAGCATTGGGAAAGCGGCCGTGCCGACACCCTCGCCACGCTTGCCCACCCGGACTGGCTGGCGATGCCGCCGCGGCTGGGCGGACCCGTCACGCACGACCTGCTGCGCGACGACGGAAAGCCGGACTGACCGGACATCACCGAAGAGACACCCTCACCGACATCTCGATCGAGAAGGAGCGGACCCATGCGCTTGCAGGACAAAGTCGCCGTCATCACCGGGGCGGCGAGCGGAATCGGGCTTGAGATCGCCCGGACCTTCGCCCGCGAGGGCGCCAAGATCGTCATCGCCGACCTGAACCAGGCCGGTGCCGATGCCGCCGCGGCCAGCCTGGACCCCACGGGCAAGCGGGCTCTTGGCGTCGCCATGGACGTGACCGACGAGGCCCAGGTCGATGCCGGCATGGCCCGCGCCGCCAACGCCTTCGGCCGCATCGACATCCTGGTCAGCAATGCCGGCATCCAGACGGTGGCGCCGGTCGAGCAGTTCGAGTTCGCCAAGTGGAAGCAGCTCCTGTCCATCCATCTGGACGGCGCCTTCCTGACCACGCGCGCCGCCCTGCGGACGATGTACAAGCAGGGCAGCGGCAGCATCATCTATATGGGGTCGGTCCACTCCAAGGAGGCGTCGGCGCTGAAGGCGCCCTACGTCACCGCCAAGCATGGGCTGATCGGCCTTGCCAAGGTGGTCGCCAAGGAAGGGGCGGCACATGGCGTGCGCGCCAACGTGATCTGCCCCGGCTTCGTCCGCACCCCGCTGGTCGAGAAGCAAATCCCCGAGCAGGCCAAGGAGCTCGGCATCTCCGAAGAGGACGTGGTGAAGAAGGTGATGCTGAAGGAGACCGTCGACGGCGAGTTCACCACCGTCGAGGACGTCGCCCAGGCCGCCCTGTTCTTCGCGTCCTTCGAGTCCAACGCGCTGACCGGCCAGTCGCTGGTCGTCAGCCATGGCTGGTTCATGCAGTAAGCCGTCCGACGGCAGCCGGAATGGAAAAAGGCGTCGGGTCATCGGCCCGACGCCTTTTCCGTTTCAAGATGCACCGATCTGGTCAGAGGCGGTTTGTCCCCCCCTCTCAGAACTCCTTCCAGTCGTCGTCGTCGCTGGTGCTGTGCTTCAGGACCGGGACCGCGGCGGCGGTGGTGCGGGTGGGTAAGTCGGCGCGGGCGGACGGCTTGGCCGTCGCATGGGCCGTGCCGTTGCCGCGGGCGGCGGGCTTCGCCGCCGGCTTGGCGGTGGCGCGGGTGGGAGCCGGAGCGCGGCGGGTGGTGGTGACCGCGGGTGCGGCCTGGACCGCCGCCATCGCGCGCGGCGCCTGGGCATAACCGAAGCCAGCCGCACCGAAGCCGGCCGCCTGATCGAACTTGAAGAAGCCGACCAGCGACTTCAGGTCGGTGGCCTGTCCGCTCATCGCCTGGGCGGCGGCGGTGGTTTCCTCCACCAGGGCGGCGTTCTTCTGGGTCATCTCGTCCATGTTGGCGACGGTCGAGTTGATCTCGTCGAGCGCCGTCGCCTGTTCGGCCGAGGCCGAGGCCATCTCGGCGATCAGCGTCGCCACCTGCTGCACCCCGGACACGATGCCCTGCAGCGCGTCGCCGGCCTTGCTGACCAGATCGACGCCATCCTTGACCTGGGCGTCGCTGTCCAGGATCAGGCCCTTGATCTCCTTCGAGGCCTGGGCGGAGCGCTGGGCGAGCTGCCGCACCTCCTGCGCCACCACGGCGAAGCCGCGCCCGGCGTCGCCGGCCCGCGCCGCCTCCACCGCCGCGTTCAGCGCCAGCAGGTTGGTCTGGAAGGCGATCTCATCGATCACGCCGATGATGTCGGTGATCTTGCGGCTGGATTCCTCGATCTTGCGCATCGCCTCGATGGCGGAGCCGGCGACGCCGCCGCCCGAACTCGGCGGACCCGCGGGCCTGGGCCGCCATCACGTTGGCGCGCTGGGCGTTCTCGGCGTTGGAGCGCACGGTCGCCCCCAGCTCCTCCATGCTGGCCGCGGTCTCTTCCAGCGAGGAGGCCTGCTGTTCGGTGCGGTCGGCGAGGTCGGAGGATCCCAGCGACACTTCCGCGGCGGCGGCGGCGATGGTCTCGGCGGCCTGGGTGATCTGGCCGACGATCTCCGTCAGACGGGTGGAGGTGGTGTTGACGTCGGTCTTCACCCGCTCGAAGGCGCCCTGGTAGTCGCGGGTGACTCGGCGGTTCAGGTCGCCCTGGGCCAGCGCCGACAGCACCTCGCCCAGGTCGGCGATCACCGCCTCCACCGTGTCGGTCAGGCGGTTGATGCCTTCCGACATGGTCCTGTAGAAGCCGTCCTTGCCGGCCAGATCGATGCGGCGCTCCAGGTCGCCCTTCGACACGGCGTCGATCAGGGTGGCGATCTCCTCGCCGATGGCCTGCTCGCGGGCGCGCTGGGCCTCGGCGGCGCGGCGTTCGGCCTCCAGCCTCTCGCGCTCCGCCTCGTCCATCCGCTTCTTCTCGATGGCGTTCTCCTTGAACACCAGCACGGCCTTGGCCATGCTGCCGATCTCGTCGCGGTTGGCGAGCGCCGGAACGTCCACCGTGAGGTTGCCGGCGGCCAGTTCGGTCATCGTGCCGGTCATCTGCACCACCGGGCGGACGATGGAGCGCGCGGTGACCAGCGCCACCAGGATGCCGATCAAGAGGGCGCCGACCGCCATGCCGATCAGCAGGCTGCGGGTCTTCTCCATGTCGTTCTGCGAGGCGGACAGCACGGCTCCGCGCGCCTCCGCCTGGGAGGCGATGGTCTTCTCCACCAGGGTGGCGAATTCCTCCGCCTCGCCGGTCATGGTGCGGAAGGCCAGGGTCTGGGCATCGTTGACCGCGGCGACCACCCGGTTGAAGCTGTCCAGATAGCGGGTGGAGAGCTGGATCGTCTCCTCGACGTCGCGCTTCTGCACCGGGTCGGCGATGCGGGCCGACAGCGGGCCGGCCGCCTTGAGGAAGGAGTCCATCCGGCCGCGCGTCTCGTCCGCCGACTTCGCCGTCTGGTCCGTCAGGAAGCGCTGGGCGCTGAGGCGGGCGAGGACCAGCATCTCCTGCACCTGACCGGCGCGCGCCGCAGTCTCGAAATCGCCGGCGGCGATGCCGGCGGCGATCGTCCGGCTCAACCCTTCCCGCGCCTTCAGGCCGGCCGGCACCAGCTCGTCCGCCACCAGCCGGTCACGCTGCTCGCGCAGCTTGACCAGCTGGGCAAAGTTGGCGGTGTAGCTGTCGAACTGCCGGATCATCGCCTCCAGATTGGCGCGGCGGCCGGGATCCTGCGTGGCGTCGCGGATGGAGCGCAGCATGTCGCCGAGCTTCTTCTGCTGCGTCTGGATCGGAGCGATCAGGGCGTTGTTGCCGGAGAAGGAGTAGTTGACCGCGTTGCGGCGCATGTCCGACACCGAGCCGTCCACGTCGGACAGCCGCAGCGAACCGTCGGAGATCGTCGCGTAACGGGTGAAGCCTTCCTCCACCGTCGACAGGGACCGGACGCCCAGCGCTGCCACCAGGACGAGGAGGGCGAGGATCAGAAGGAAACCCACCTGGATGCGGGTGCCCACCTTGAAACGGCCGGCGAAGCTGGCGTTCTGCATGGTCAAATGCCTTGGTCTGCGGATCGGGTCGAACGCGATACGCCCGGCAGGGTAGAGGAAAGTGGTTTCCAGTCCGTTGCCATGGCGCAAGGAAATGCACGGAAAGCGCCCCTGGGGCGCGGCAAAATCGTGTCAAAGCCGTGACCCGGGGCTTTGACGATGCGGCCGCGGTCCCTAGGTTACGTCGCCTGCACAGCATTCGGGCGACGGTCCTTCGGGGGCCGGTCTTCCCTGGGCCGGCAGACATCACCGTAAAGGCTACTGAAAAATCCGATGCGCCGCAGCCTCCCGCCGACCTCCGACACCAGCGCCTTCACCCGCCCGTCCGGCGACCTGCGGGCCGCGATCCGCTCGCTCGGCCCCTACATCTGGCCCCGCGATTCCGTGGAAACGCGGGTGCGGGTGGTGCTGGCGATGCTTCTGCTGATCGGCGCCAAGGTCGCCAACGTCTATGTGCCGATCTTCTACAAGCATGCGGTGGACGCGCTGACGCCCGCCAGCGCCGGCGGCAGTGCCGGATTGGGAGGGGGCCCGGGTGCGGTGGTCGCCATCCCGCTGGGACTGATCGTCGCATACGGCCTTGCCCGCGTGACCTCGCTGGTCTTCGCCGAACTGCGCGACGCCGTCTTCGCCACGGTGGCTCAGCGGACCATCCGCCGGGTGGCGCTGTCGGTGTTCCGGCACCTGCACGCGCTGTCGCTGCGCTTCCATCTGGAACGCCAGACCGGCGGCCTGACCCGCTCGCTGGAGCGCGGAACCCGCGCCATCGAGTCGCTGCTGCGCTACACCCTGTTCTCCATCGTGCCGACGCTGGTGGAGATCGCACTGGTCTGCGCCATTCTGTGGAAGCTGTTCAGCGTCTGGTTCGCGCTGGCGACCTTCGTCACGGTGATGGGCTACATCCTCTACACCTTCTTCGTGTCGGAATGGCGCATCAAGTTCCGCCGCCTGATGAACGACACCGACAGCAAGGCCAACACCAAGGCCATCGACAGCCTGCTGAACTACGAGACGGTCAAGTATTTCGGCAACGAGGAGCATGAGGCCCGCCGCTACGACGGCGCATTGCAGAGCTACGAGAAGGCAGCGGTGCGCAGCCAGCAGAGCCTGTCGCTGCTGAATGTCGGGCAGTCGGCGATCATCTCGCTGGGGCTGGCGGCGGTGATGGGCATGGCCGCCAAGGGCATCGTCGACGGCAGCATGTCGCTGGGCGACTTCGTTCTGGTGAACACCTATCTGTTGCAGCTCTACCAGCCGCTGAACTTCTTCGGCGTCGTCTATCGAGAGATCAAGCAGTCGCTGATCGACATCGAATCGATGGTGACGCTGCTGGCGGTCGACCGCGAGGTGGCCGACGGCCCCGATGCGAAGCCGCTGGCGGTCGACGGGGCGGAGCTGCGCTTCGAGGGGGTGGAGTTCGGCTATGACCCGCGCCGGCCGATCCTGAAGGATGTCAGCTTCACCGTGCCGGCCGGCAGGACGGTCGCCATCGTCGGCCCGTCGGGGGCCGGCAAGTCCACCATCAGCCGGCTGCTGTTCCGCTTCTACGACGTCAATGGCGGCCGGGTGCTGATCGATGGGCAGGACATCCGCGGGGTGACCCAGTCCTCGCTGCGGGCGTCCATCGGCATCGTCCCGCAGGACACCGTGCTGTTCAACGACACCGTCTTCTACAACATCGCCTATGGCCGCCCCGGCGCCAGCCCGGCGGAGGTGGAGCGGGCGGCGCGGCTGGCCCACATCCACGACTTCATCATGGCGCTGCCCGACGGCTACCAGACCACGGTGGGAGAGCGCGGGCTGAAGCTGTCGGGCGGCGAGAAGCAGCGCGTCGCCATCGCCCGCACCATCCTGAAGGACCCGGCGATCCTGCTGTTCGACGAGGCGACCAGCGCGCTCGACACCCACACCGAGCGGGAAATCCAGGCCAACCTGCGCGAGGTCAGCCGC
This sequence comes from Azospirillum sp. UENF 112521, assembly GCF_058780665.1. Lineage (NCBI taxonomy): Bacteria > Pseudomonadati > Pseudomonadota > Alphaproteobacteria > Rhodospirillales > Azospirillaceae > Azospirillum > Azospirillum sp. UENF 112521. The sequence continues at coordinate 2,526,525 of NZ_JBSNCI010000002.1, read as the reverse complement.
GGCCGCACCACGCTGGTGATCGCCCACCGGCTGTCCACCGTGATCGACGCCGACGAGATCCTGGTGCTGGAGGCCGGCCGGGTGATCGAACGCGGCCACCACACCGACCTGCTGGCCGCCCGCGGCGCCTATGCCGCCCTGTGGGCGCGGCAGCAGGAAGCCAGCCAGGCATCGGTCGGGACATCCACCGGTGGCCCGGCGCCGCTGCCCGGCGTGCTGGCGCCGACCTGAGCCGGAAACGGGGAGAACGGGATCATGGGACCGGCAAGGCAGGCGCTGCGCGCCGCGACGCGGGAGAGCCACGACCGTCTGGACAAGGCCGAGGTGCTGCAGCCTCTGGTCCGGCCGGACATCACGCCGCCGCAATATGTCCGCGCGCTGGCCGTTCTCCACGGCTTCAACGCGCCGGTGGAGCGGGGGCTGGGGGAGGACGGGGGAGACGGCGCGGCGCGGCTGGCGCTGCTGCGCGAGGATCTGCGGGTGCTGGGCGCCGACCCGGACGCGCTGCCGGAGATGGCGGGGCTGCCGCCGCTGGACAGCGCGCCGGCCCGGCTGGCGGCGCGCTACGTGCTGGACGGCTCGGCCCATGGCGGTCGGGCGATGCTGCCGGGAATCACCCGGGCGCTGGGCCATGACGCCCGGCGCGGCGCGCGCTTCCTGGCATCGGACGGGTTGGACATGGCGGGGGCCTGGAAGGCGCTGATGGTCCGGCTGGAGGAAGAGCTTGCCGACCCCGCGGCGCTGGCCGTCGCCTGCGCCACCGCCGCCGGCCTGTTCGCGGCGCTGGAGAGGTGGACGGCCGAGCAATGGATGGGGGAGCGGAGGGCTTGAAACTGGCGCGCCGGGCCATCCCTTGATAGGGTGCCGCACCATCCTCATCCGGGTTCTGGAGACCGCTTTCCCATGACCGCGCCAGCCTCGCGCATCTATTGCTCCGTCGACACCACCGAGATCGAGTCCGCCCGCCGCATCGCCGGGCAGGTGGCCGGGGCCGTCGGCGGCATCAAGCTGGGGCTGGAGTTCTTCATCGCCCAGGGGCCGGCTGGCGTCCGTGCCGTGGTGGGCGAGGATGGGCCGCCGCTGTTCCTCGACCTGAAGCTGCACGACATCCCCAACACGGTGGCCGGCGGCGTGCGCGCGGCGCTGCCGCTGAAGCCGGCCTTCATGACCATCCACAGCGCCGGCGGCCCGGCGATGATGCGGGCGGCGGCGGAGACGGCGGCGACCGCCGGGGCGGACCGGCCGAAGATCCTGGCCGTCACCGTGCTGACCAGCCTCGACGAGGGCGATCTGGGCGCGGTCGGCCAGTCGGTGCCGGTGGCCGACCAGGTGGTGCGGCTGGCGAAGCTGGCCAAGGCGTCGGGGGTGGACGGCGTCGTCTGCTCGCCGGCCGAGGTGGCGCTGGTGCGCGCCGCCTGCGGTCCCGACTTCATCCTGATGGTGCCCGGCATCCGCCCGGCCTGGGCCGCCACCAACGACCAGAAGCGCATCATGACCCCGGCCGAGGCGCTGGCGGCCGGCGCCGACCATCTGGTGATCGGTCGTCCGATCACCGCCGATGCCGACCCGGCCGCCGCCGCCCGTCGCATCGTCGCCGAAATTGAGGGGGCCGCATGACCGTCGCCGCCAAGATCTGCGGGCTGAGCGAGCCCGAAAGCCTGCGCGCCGCCGTCGCCGGCGGCGCGCGCTATGTCGGCTTCGTCTTCTATCCGCGCAGCCCGCGCGCCATCGCCCCGGCGATGGCGGCGGAGCTGGCGCGGCTGCTGCCGACCGGCGTGCGCTCCGTCGGGCTGTTCGTCGATCCCGACGACGAGTTCCTGGAGCATGTCACCGGGCAGGTCCCGCTCGACCTGATCCAGTTGCACGGCGCCGAGACGCCGCGCCGAATCGCCGAGATAAAGGCCCGCTACGCCCTGCCGGTGATGAAGGCGATCAAGATCGGCGGGCCGGAAGATTTGACCCTGGCGCTGGAGGCGGCGGAGGTCGCCGACCGGCTGCTGTTCGACGCCAAGCCGCCGGCCAAGGTGTCGGCGCTGCCCGGCGGCAACGGCATCGCCTTCGACTGGACGATCCTGGCCGGGCGCCGCTGGCCGCGGCCCTGGATGCTGTCGGGCGGGCTGACGGTGGACAATGTCGCGGAGGCGGTGCGGGTCACCGGCGCCACCGAGGTCGATGTCTCGTCCGGCGTGGAAGACCGCCCCGGCCACAAGGATCCGGCGCTTGTCCGCTCCTTCCTTTCGGCGGTCGCGGCACTTTGAGGATGGTCCGCCGGAATAGTGCCCTGTTTTAGACGAATGCTTCGGCTTATCTTGATCGCATGGCGGGACCCTTCGCCGTCGGCTAGGATGCGCCCATGAGCGATTCCACCACCCTGTCCACAACCGAGGCGCTTGGCGCCGTGCTCGATGAGCATCTGCGCTGGATCGGCCAGTGGCAGCGCGCCGTTTTCTACCGCGACGGCCGCGGCGGGGAACGGTCGTCTGCCCCGGCTTCCTTCCAGGCCTGGTGCCAAGCCGCCAGCCGCGACGACCTGTTGCAGCAGCCGGCGGTGCAGAAGCTGGCGAACCTGCACGAGCAGATGCACCGTCAGGCCCGGCTGATCCTGCTGAAGGCGTCGAGCGGCGAACTGCCGACCGAATCCGAGTATGAGGGGGTGATCGGCCGCTTCGAGGAGTTCATGCTGCATCTGCGGCGGATGGAGCGCGCCTTCGCCGCCGCCGCCTCCGGCCTGGATCCGCTGACCGGCCTGCGCACCCGCCGCGGCATGGGCGAGGCGCTGGAGCGCGAGCACAACCGCTATCGCCGCACCGGCCAGCCCTTCTGCGTCGCGCTGGCCGACATCGACAAGTTCAAGGGCATCAACGACAGCTACGGCCACGACATCGGCGACCGGGTGCTGGCCGCCACCGCCGCCGTCATCAGCCGCGGCGTCCGCAGCTTCGACGAGGCCTTCCGCATGGGCGGCGAGGAGTTCCTGGTCTGCCTGAAGGAAACCGGGCTGGACGAGGGCTATGCGGTGATCGAGCGGCTGCGCGTCGACCTGATGCGCTCGCCGGTGGTGCTGCCCGACGGCCGGGTGATCCCGGTCACCGCCTCCTTCGGGCTGGTGGAGGCGGTGGCCGACCTGACCGTCGACGATCTGGTGGTCTGCGCCGACCGCGCGCTCTACCAGGCCAAGAATTCCGGCCGCAACCGCGTGATCCGCTACGGCATCGACCGTCCGGAACCGAAGGTGGCGGCGGCGAAGGCGGTGCGGGGCTAGGGACAAACCGCAGCTGCCGGTCAGCCCCCTTGGCCCCGGCCCCCCAGGCGCGCTAGGATCGGGGCAACCTCACCGTCAGCCGCGATCCGGATTCCATGCGCACCCTGCCCGAATTTCCCAACCTGTTCGTCCTCGACCATCCGCTGATCCAGCACAAGCTGACCCATATGCGGAACAAGGAGCGGTCGACCGGCGGGTTCCGCACCCTTCTGCGCGAGATCTCGCTGCTGATGGGCTATGAGCTGACGCGCGACATTCCGCTGACCACCGAGCGGATCGAGACGCCGCTGCAGCCGATGGATGCCCCGGTGATCCTGGGCAAGAAGCTGGCGGTAGTGCCGGTGCTGCGCGCCGGGCTCGGCATGTCGGCCGGCCTGCTGGAGCTGGTGCCGTCGGCGCGCGAGGGGCATATCGGCCTCTACCGCGACCATGACACCAAGCAGCCGCACGAATATCTGGTGAAGCTGCCGCCGGCCGACGGACGGCTGTTCATCGTCGTCGATCCGATGCTGGCGACCGGCAACTCCGCGGCCCATGCCTGCGACGTGCTGAACCGCCACGGCGTGGACGACCACAACATCCGCTTCATGGCGCTGGTCGCAGCACCCGAGGGCGTGCGCCGCTTCCACGAGGCACACCCGGACGTGAAGGTCTTCACCGCGGCGCTGGACAGCCATCTGGACGAGAACGCCTACATCGTTCCCGGCCTGGGCGATGCCGGCGACCGCATGTTCGGCACCAAGTAAGGACCGGTTCAGGTCATCGTGAAGCGGGGCGGGTGCCGGAGGACGGCCCCGCCCCGTTTTTCGTTGGGCCCCCGGTCAGCCGGCCGGGGCCGGTTCCTCTTCCCGCACCGTGCCGAACTGCGCCAGCGCCTTGCGGTAGCCGATGTTGGGCGGTGCGTAGCCCGCATCGCTGGCGGCACGGTGCGGCACCAACTCGTGCAGGTTCTCCTGGCTGAAGGGCAGGACGCAGACCGGGCGGTAATGGCGCGGCTGCACCAGTTCGCCGACCCCGTCCAGGAAACGGGCATAGGAATCGACGATGACGCCCAAGGCGTTGTCGGGCGACACCTCCGGCACCCAGATGGGGTCGATGGCGAGGCCGCAGACCTCGGCGTGCTCCATCATCCATTTCAGCGTGATGTCCGACAGCCTGTCGTCGTCATAGCCGCCGCCGACGTTGGAATGGCAGCCGGCGAACCAGCGCTGCTCCATCCGCTGCGCCGGCTTCGCTTTCGGATCCCAGAGGTTGGCGGCGAAGGTCTTGCGATGCTCGTCGATCGCCAGCGCCTGGAAGGCATTGCGGACAAGGCTGCTGAGTTCTGTGTCGTGGAAGCCGTACAGGTCCTGATCCAACTGCTTGCAGATGCCGAGCGGCACGCCGAGCGCGCCCACCGTGTCCCAGACGCCGAGGAAATGGATCGGGATCAGCGTCGAACCGTTGGTGTCGCGGAACCGCTTTGCCTCCCCCACGTCCGGACCGTCGTCCCGCTTACGGTAGAGCGCGTAGGCGTCGTCCGTCTCGCCCAGCCTGTCGGCCGGCAGCAGCCCGGCATTGCGGATCAGCCCGACGAGGCTGCGGGCGGTGTAGGCGCCGCGCGAGAAGCCCAGGATGAAGACATGGTCGCCATCCCTGTAGTTCGAGGCGAGGAAGCGGTAGCCGTCCTTGATCTTCTTGTCGATCCCAAGGCCGAAGGCGCCGCCGAAGATTTTGTCGAACCAGTCGTGGAGAAAGCCTCCCTTTTCATCGGTGCCGACGCCGGAATCGTAATAGGAAACCTGTGCGGTGCCGTCCGGGGCGGTGCCGAGGACCGACTTGGAGAATTTCCAGACGTTGGTCGATGCCTCGTTGTCCTTGTCGGGCTGGCTGCCGCTGCCCGGCTTGTTCCAGGTGCCGTCGAAACACAGGACGATCCGCTTGCCCATCTTCCTCTCCCCGTCAAACGAGTGCGCGCAGGAGATGATGGAAACGATATTTTTTCAACTTCAATAGATTTATAAAAATCGGCGGCAACCCTGCAACGGACGATTCCGCCCGCTGCAACTTCGACCGGTCGCCGGAACAGGTCGCCGGAACAGGTCGATGGATCGGGGCAGATATGCGCACGTATTCCCGGACCCCCGCTATGGTCATCCGGCACATTCGGCCCATATTGCCGCCGATGAAATCAAGTCATCGCCGTGCCGATGGCCTGTCCGCGGGACGCCGACATGCGGCATCCGCAGGACAGGGGAGCCTGCCACTTGTGCGAAGGTCTCATGCGGCGGCGGCTTGATTTCGATCAATGCCGGGTGGCATGCCGGGAAGGATCATGCGATCCTCTTCGACGCGCCGGACGAATGGCCTAGCCCCTAGGTCTGGAATCCGGTGCAGCCGACCGTGTGAATGAACGCGAACGGAAACGCGCGATGGATTACGAAACTTTCTTCCGCAACCAGATTGCGACCCTGAAGCAGGACGGCCGCTACCGCGTGTTCGCCAATCTGGAGCGCCACGCGGGCAATTTCCCGACGGCGACCTTCCGCGATTCCCACGGGCGCGAACGTCCGGTCACGGTCTGGTGCTCCAACGACTATCTCGGCATGGGCCAGCATCCGAACGTGCTGAAGGCGATGCACGACGCGCTGGACCAGGTCGGCGCCGGTGCCGGCGGCACGCGCAACATCTCCGGCAACAACGTCTACCATGTGCTGCTGGAACGCGAACTGGCCGACCTGCACCACAAGGAAGCGGCGCTGCTCTTCACCTCGGGCTATGTGTCGAACGACGCGACGCTGACCACGCTGGGCAAGATCCTGCCCAACTGCGTGATCCTGTCGGACGCGCTGAACCACAACTCGATGATCACCGGCATCCGCAACTCGGGCGCCGAAAAGCACATCTTCCGCCACAACGACCCCAAGCATCTGGACGAGCTGCTGTCGGGCATCGCCCCCGGCCGTCCCAAGGTGGTGGCGTTCGAAAGCGTCTATTCGATGGACGGCGACATCGCCCCCATCCATGACCTGTGCGACGTGGCCGACAAGCACGGCGCCATGACCTATCTGGACGAGGTGCACGCTGTCGGCATGTACGGCGCCCGCGGCGCCGGCGTGGCCGAGCGCGACGGAGCCATGGACCGGCTGACCATCGTCGAGGGCACGCTGGGCAAGGCCTTCGGCGTCCAGGGCGGCTACATCACCGGCTCCACCGCGCTGATCGACTGCGTCCGCAGCTTCGCCGCCGGCTTCATCTTCTCCACCTCGCTGTCGCCGGTGATGGCGGCGGGGGCGCTGGCCTCCATCCGTCACCTGAAGCACAGCCAGACCGAACGGACGCAGCACCAGGAACGCGCCGCCACGCTGAAGCGGATGTTCGCCGACGCCGGCCTGCCGGTGATGCCGTCGATGAGCCACATCGTGCCGCTGATGGTCGGCGACGCCCACCGCTGCAAGCGCGCCTCGGACGAACTGCTCGACCGGCACAACATCTACGTCCAGCCGATCAACTACCCCACCGTTCCGCGCGGGACGGAGCGGCTGCGCTTCACCCCGACCCCCCTGCACACCGATGCGCAGATGGGCATGCTGGTCGACGCGCTGCTGGATGTGTGGAGCCGGCTCGACCTGCGCCTCGCCGCCTGAGCGGGGCTCCTGGAAACAGGTCCGGAAAGACCCTTTTGGCGATAAGGACGTTTTGCCCCCTGGACAGACAGCGTGCGCATCCCTACTTTGTGGGGTAGTGTTGCGACCGGTTCGCAGCTTCATTGCTGTGGACCGGCCGTCGCCCTTGCCGTCCTTTCCGTTTTTCCGGGGCTTCGCATCCAGCGGCTCGCCTAGGGGGTTCGCCATGTACCGTGACAACTCGCTGATGCCGAAGGAGGCCGTGCGCCTCGTCGTCCTGGGCACGCTGATCCAGGGTGGGCCGCTGCGCTACGCCGATCTGGCCGGCTCCGTCCGTCATTTCCTAGACCGCATGATGGGTCCGTCGCTGGACCTGATGGGCACCTCGCTGGAGATGCTGCGGTACGAAGGGCTGATCGAGGCGCTGGACGGCAGCGGCATGGAAGACAATGCCCTGCTGGGTCCGACCGAAGCCGGCCGGGCGGAGTTCGACACGCTGATGCGCGCCAATGTCCGCGCGCCGTCGGCCGACGGGCTGAACAAGCTGGTCATCGCGCTGAAGCTGCGCTTCCTGCATCTGCTGGACGTCGAGTCGCAGCGCGACCAGATCGACAATCTCGTGGTGCTTAGCGAGACCGAGCTGGCGCGGCTGGGCGACCTGAAACGGGCGGATGTCGGCAGCGACGGCCATTTCGCCTCGTGGCTGGATCGGGACATCGCCCAGACGGAAGAGCGTCTGGCCTGGTTCCAGAAGCTGCTCGCCCGGCTCTGATCACCCTTTAAAACCAGTGGTTTTGTTGCGCGCGGCGCGCCCTTTCGAATAGGGGCGCGCCGCGTCTGTTTCGGCGCAAGGATTTGGTGTACCTTCGGGTTACCCCTTTCCCTCCCCAGCCGGAATCCGCTCCATGGCCTCGCACATGTCGACCGACGACCTCGAAGACCGCTTGCGCATGGAGTTCGTGGACGACGCGCGCGATCGGCTGGAGCTGATGAACGCGACGCTGGCGGACCGCGTGAAGGGCCAGCGCAGCGATGTCGAGACCATCGGCGTCCTGCGGCTGGAGGCCCACAATTTCAAGGGCATGGGCACCAGCTTCGGCTATCCCACCGTCAGCCTCGTCGCCCACCGGCTGGAGGATTACCTCAGCGGCCTGAAGCGGCTGGACGAGAAGCAGCTGGTCGACGCCCAGATCTTCATCGACCGCATTTCCGAACTGGTCGACCGCGCCGAACAGCCGCTGCTGGCCGAGACCAACCGGATCATCCGCGCCCTGCCGGTGCGCTATGAGTTCCAGGTCACCGACGTCGACGTGCGCAACGTCGAGATCATGCTGGTCACCCCGTCCAAGGTCGTCGCCAAGAAGCTGGGGACGGAGCTGGCCGCCTGCGGCTTCCGCACCATGACGGTGACCGACCCCATCGAATCGATCAGCCTTGCCGTGCGCGTGCCGCCGGACATGGTCATCGCCTCGATGGTGATGGACGGCCTGTCCGGCCTGGACCTGATCCGCGGCCTGCGGGCGATGAGCGTGACCCAGCATGTGCCGATGGCGCTGCTGACCTCGCTGAACCTCGACCACCCGTCGCTGAAGGAAATCCCCTACGGCGTCTCCGTCATCCGCGTCGGCGAGCATTTCGGCGACGACTTCGCCGCTGTGGTGGCCAAGCACAATCTGGGCTGATCGGGCAGACCGTCATCTGACCCTCATCTGAACGTCATCGTCATATAGCGGCGCTTGCGCCGGCGGGAATCCCCATGTTAGGCGTCAAACCGGTCCCACAGGCTGGAGCAGCGCCCGAATGACGGAGGTTCTTCGCCGGTACGGCCCGGTTCTGACCGGGGTGATCCTGCTGGCCGTGGCGGTCTGGCTGGCTCTGCTGGTGCTGCTGCCGCAACTGATGATGATCGGCTTCTCCTTCCGGCCGTCGCTGCCGCCCTCCAAGATCGGCGGGCCGGAGGATGTGTTCACGGTCAGGAACTACCTGACCCTGTGGACCAACCAGATCCATCTGTCGATCTTCCTGAAGACGATCTGGGCCAGCGCGCTGGTCACCGCGACCACGCTGGCCGTCTGCTATCCGGTCGCCTACTATCTGGCGCAGGTGGCGCCGAAGCGGCGGCTGCCGCTGCTGATCCTGATGCTGGTCGTGCCCTTCTGGATCAACGAGCTGCTGCGCACCTTCTCCTGGTACATCATCCTGGCCTTCAACGGGCCGCTGAACGCGATCCTGCTGGGGCTGGGCATCATCGACGAGCCGCAGCAATTCCTGGGCGGCGACGCCGGGGTGATCGTCGGCATGGTCTATGTCTACATCCTGTTCATGGTCTTCCCGCTGTACAACGCCATCGAATCGCTGGACCGCAACCAGATCGAGGCGGCGCGGGATCTCGGCGCCGGCTGGCTGCGCATCCACCGCCGCATCGTGCTGCCGCACGCCAAGCCGGGCATCGCCGTCGGCTGCATCATGACCTTCATGCTGGCTGCCGGCAGCTATGCGGTGCCGGCCCTGCTGGGCGGGCCGAACAGCCGCTGGTTCACCGAGATCATCTACAACTGGTTCTTTGAAGGCGGGAACTGGAACCAAGGGGCGGCCTACGCCTTCATCCTGCTGGTGCTGTGCATCGGCTTCATCCTCGGCGCGATGCGGCTGTTCCGCGTCGGGCTGGCGGATATTGCGAAATGAGCCACCGCGAAGTGAGCCCGAAGCCATGACCGCTGCCCGCCTCCGCCGCCTGCTGACCGGCGCCTATCTGGTCCTGTTCTTCGGCTATCTGTTCCTGCCGCTGGGCATCATGGCGGCGGCGACCTTCAACAGCAGCCGTTTTCCCACCGTGACGCCCTGGATGGGCTTCACGCTCGGCTGGTTCCAGGCGCTGTGGGAGGATCAGCGCATGTGGGCGGCGCTGGGCACCAGCCTGATCGTCGGGGCGGGGGTGATCGCGCTGGCCGTGCCGCTGGGGCTGGCGGCGGCCCTGCTGCTCGACCGGCTGCACAGCCGGGCCAAGACCTTCCTCTACGCGCTGATGGTGTCGCCGCTGCTGACGCCGGGGGTGATCGTCGGCATCTCGACGCTGGTGTTCTGGCGGGAGTGGTTCGGGGTCAGCGGCGGGCTGTTCCTGACCGTGGTGGCGCAATCCAGCTTCATCGCCGCCTATGCCATGCTGCTGTTTTCGGCAAGGCTGGAGCGGTTCGACCCGGCGCTGGAGGAGGCCGCACTCGACCTCGGCGCCACCCATGGGCAGGTGTTCCGGCGCATCACGCTGCCGTACCTGACGCCGGCGATCCTGTCGGCGGCCCTGCTGGCCTTCCTGCAGAGTTTCGAGAACTACAACACCACGCTGTTCGTGCGCGGGCTGGACACCACACTGACCGTCTACATCGCGACCAAGGTGCGCACCGGCCTGACGCCGGCGGTCAACGCGCTGTCGCTGGTGCTGATCGCCCTGACCATCCTGGGCGCCGTCGCCTACGAGATCCTGCGCCGGCGCGAGGCGCGCCGGCAGGCAGGGTCCGCAGTGGCGTTGACGACGGCCTAGGCTTCAGTCCTCTTCCGCCTCGTCGGCGTCCGCCTCGATCTGGGCGGCGAGATCGCGCAGCATGTCGATGACGTCTTCGTGGCTGGTCTCGTCCACGGCGGCGTTCACGGCAGCCTCGATCATGGCGACGGCGATGTAGGGGCCGAGCGGGCCACCTTCCTTGATCGCCTCATCCAAGTGCTTTTCGGCGATCGACAGCGCCTTTTCGAACAGCGCCTCGGCCGTCTGGTTGGTGGTGTCCTTGCTCATCGTCCGGTCCGTTGCGGAGGGTTGGTCCGACTCCAATAACACGGCCAATCGGGGATTGGCGCGGGAATTCGCGGGCGACCCTGGAAATATGGCTGCGAACCGGGGCCGCAGGGCGCGAAGCCGGGCTTGCGCCGTTCCGGACCATACGCCACAGTCCGGAGATGCATTGACCTATACGGCAAGGAAGACGGCATGACCGGCACGCCCGACCTGAGCAAACCCGACCTGAGCAAACCCGACCTGAGCAAACCCGACCTGACGAGCCCCGATCTCTACCGCTTCTGGTGGGAAGAGCGCGTGCGCTTCAACGACCTGGATGCCGTCGGGCACGTCAACAACAACGCCCTCGGCGTCTATTTCGAACAGGCGCGCGTCGCCTTGATTCATCAGGTCGGCGGCTTCACCGATGAGGTTCCCTGGACCGTCGTCCTGGCGCGCAGCCTGATCGAATACAAGGCGGAGCTGCTCTATCCCAACACGGTGCGTATCGGCGCACGGATGCTGCGGCTGGGCACCAGCTCGATCACGCTGGGCTGCGCCATCTTCCTGGGCGACCGCTGCATCGCGACCCAGGAAGCGGTGGCGGTGATCGTCGACAAGGCTGCCCATCGCCCGACGCCGATTCCGGAACCGTTGCGCGCCAAGCTGCTGGAGGCGTAAAGGGAGGTCGCTCCAGACCCGCATCCAACGGACCCCCGACATGACGCGTCCCGCCAAGCGCCCCTTTGCCAAGGGGCGCCAGCCGACCCGCAAGACCGCCCCGCCGCCCCGTGACGTGCAGGAGATGGAGGTGTCCATCGCCGATGTCGGTGCGCGCGGTGACGGGATCGCCTTTGCCGAGGGGCTGCGCCTGTTCGTGCCCTACACGGTGACGGGTGACCGCGTGCGTGTCCGTGCCGCCGACGGCGATGGGAAGGGGGAGGGCGTACGGGCCGAACCGCTTGAGGTGCTCGAGCCCGGCCCCGGCCGCCAAACTCCGCCCTGCCGCCATTTCGGCCGCTGCGGCGGCTGTACGCTCCAGCAGATGGACGATCCGACCTACGCCGCCTGGACCGTCGGGATGGTGCGCGGGGCGCTGGAGCGGGTCGGGCTCGGCGATGTGCCGATGGAGCCGCTGGCGCGGACGCCCGCCGGTGCCCGCCGCCGCGCCCAATTCGCGGCGCTGAAGCGCGGCAAGCGGGTCTGGTTCGGCTTCAACGAGCGGCAGAGCCACCGGCTGGTCGATCTGGAGGAATGCCCGGTCCTGTCGCCCCGCCTGTTCGCGCTGGTGGAGCCTTTGCGGACCCTGCTGGCCGACCTGCTGCCGGACGGCGGCGATGCCGACGTGGTGCTGACCGATCTGGAGGGCGGGGTCGATCTGCTGCTGGTCGGGCCGCGCAGCCTGGACCGCGCGGCGCGCGAGGTGCTGGTCGGATTCGAGTTGGAGCGCATCGCCCGTATCGCCTGGCAGCCGACCGATCGCGCGGCAGCGGAGCCGGTGGCGAACCGCCGGCCGGCCTTCATCCGTTTCGCAGGCGTTCCGATCCAGCCGCCGCCCGGTGCCTTCCTCCAGGCGAGTGCGGAGGGCGAAGCCGCCCTGGTGGCGGCGGTGCGTGAGGGGGTGGGGCAGGCAGGCCGCATCGCCGACCTGTTCGCCGGCGTCGGCACCTTCTCCATTCCGCTTGCGCAACAGGCGGCGGTTCATGCGGTGGAGGGCGACGAGGCGGCGGTGGCGGCACTCGGCCGTTCGGTGCAGGGGCTGCGGCTGACGGCGGAGCGGCGCGACCTGTTCGAGAACCCTCTGAGCGCCAAGGATCTCAATCGTTACGATGCCGTGGTGTTCGACCCGCCGCGCGCCGGTGCCGCGGCCCAGGCGGCGGCGCTCGCCGGCAGCAAAGTGCCGCGGGTGGTGGGCGTGTCCTGCAATCCCGCCAGCTTCGCCCGCGACGCGCGGGTCTTGGTGGATGGCGGCTATCGTCTGGTGAAGATCTGGCCGGTCGACCAGTTCCTGTGGTCGGCCCATGTGGAACTGGTCGGGCTGTTCGAGCGGTAAAAGACTACAGCGGCCGCCGTGCCTTCAGCGCGGCGGTCAGGGTGCCGTCGTCGAGATAGTCCAGCTCGCCGCCGACCGGGACGCCGTGGGCGAGACGGGAGATCGACACGTCGGACTCGGTCAGGCGGTCGGTCACCACATGGGCGGTGGTCTGGCCGTCGACGGTGGCGTTCAGCGCCAGGATGATCTCGCGCACCGCCGGATCCTTGGCACGCTCGGCGAGGCCGGCGATGTTAAGGTCGTCGGGGCCGACGCCCTGGAGTGCCGACAGCAGGCCGCCCAGCACATGATAGGTGCCGCGGAAGGCGCGGGTGCGTTCCAGCGCCCACAGGTCGCCGGCATCCTCCACCACGCAGATGACCGAGCGGTCGCGGGTGGGATCGGAGCAGACGGTGCAAGGGTCGCGGCTGTCGAGGTTGCCGCAGACGGAGCAGGCGCGGATCGATTCGCCGGCCGCCGCCATCGCTTCCGACAGCGGGATCAGCAGGCTGTCCCGCCGCTTCATCAGATGCAGCGCCGCCCGCCGCGCCGACCGGGGGCCTAGTCCCGGCAGCTTGGACAGCAGCTGGATCAGGCGTTCGATTTCAGGTCCGATCATCGATGTGCAAATCCGCCTCTCCCCTCCGGGGAGAGGGGACTTTCACAAAAGACTGTCAGGCACAAAAGACTGTCAGAATCAGAACGGCAGCTTGATGCCCGGCGGCAGCTTCAGGCCGCCCATCATCTTCGAGGTTTCCTCGGCGACGTGCTGCTCGACCTTCTTCTTGGCGTCGTTGAAGGCGGCGACGATCAGGTCCTCCAGAACCTCGACGTCCTCGGGATCGACGACGGACTTGTCGAGCTTGACCTTCTTCATCTCGCTCTTGCCGTTGACGGTCACGACGACCATGCCGGCGGCGCTCTGGCCGGTCACTTCGACCTGCTCCAGGCTCGCCTGCATTTCCTGCATCTTGGCCTGCATCTGCTGGGCCTGCTTCATCATGTTGCCGATATTCTTCATCGGTCAGTACTCTCCTTCGTCGTCGAGGGGGTAATAGACCCCGTCGTCCTGCTGCTGAATCATGAAATCGGGTGTCTCGCCGTCATCCGCAACCGCTGCACTCTCCGCCGCGGCAACTTCGGCAAGATCGCGGATGTCGATGATCTTCGCTCCGCTGAAGGTGTCGAGCACGGCGCGCACCACCGGGTTGGCTTCCGCCTCCGCCCAGGCACGGTGCTTTTCGGCCTTGTCCTGTTCGGCCAGCGTCGGCTGGGCCGGACCTTCGGAGAGCGCGACGATCCAGCGCTGGCCGGTCCATTCGGTCAGGAGTTGCCCGACCTTGGCCGGCAGGGTCGGCGGGGCGGCCGGGCGGAGTTTCAGCTCCAGCGTGCCCGGCTCCATGCGGACCAGCTGAACCGTTTCCATCAGATAGCCGTAGAGCGCGCCTTCGCGCCGGTCGGAGAACAGCTGCACCAGCGCACGGAAGTCGTGCGGCATCGGCGACAGTTCCTCGCCATCCGGGATGGCGGCCGGGGCGGCCATGGGGGCGGGTGCCGCCTGCGCCACCGGGGCGCTCTGCGGCTGAGCGGAGCCCATCGAACGGGCAACGGCGTGAGTGGACTGGCTGGCGACCGCGACCGGTCCGCCACCGCCGCCGGGACCGCGGCCCATCGGCGCGCCGGCCCCGCCACCATTCGCCTGCTGGGCCTGGAACTGGCGGATCAGCTCGCCCGGGGTCGGCAGGTCGGCGGCGTAGGACAGGCGGACGATCACCATCTCCAGCGCCTGTTGCGGCACCGGGGCGGCCTGCACCTCGTTCAGCCCCTTCAGCAGAAGCTGCCAGGCGCGGGTCAGCGCCGGCATGCCGAGCTTGGAAGACAGGCTGGCGCCGCGTGTGCGCTCGGCCTCGGGCAGTGAGGGATCATTGGCGCTGTCGGGCACCACCTTCAGGCGGGTCAAATTGTGGACGAGGTCGAGCAGATCCTGGAGGATCACCACCGGATCGGCGCCGACCCGGTGCAGGTCGGACAGGATGTCCATCGCCTCTGCCGGCTTGGCGGAGACGGCGGCCTCGAACAGGTCGATGACGCGGGTGCGGTCGGCCAGACCCAGCATGTCGCGCACCTGCTGCGCGGTGACGGTGCCGGCGGCCAGCGCGATGGCCTGATCGAGCAGCGACAGCCCGTCGCGCACCGACCCGTCGGCGGCGCGCGCGATCAGCGAGGCGGCGTCGCCTTCGATATTGGCGCCTTCCATGGCGGTGACGCGGGTGAAATGCTCTTTCAGCACCTGGGCGTCGACGCGGCGCAGGTCGAAACGCTGGCAGCGCGACAGCACCGTCACCGGCACCTTGCGGATCTCGGTGGTGGCGAAGACGAACTTCACATGGCTCGGCGGTTCCTCCAGCGTCTTCAGGAGCGCGTTGAACGCGCTCTTGGACAGCATGTGGACCTCGTCGATGATGTAGAGCTTGTAGCGGGCCGAGACAGGCGAGTAGCGCACGCCGTCGATGATCTCGCGGATGTCGTCGACGCCGGTGTGGCTGGCGGCGTCCATCTCCATCACGTCGACGTGGCGGTCCTCGGCGATGGCGCGGCAATTGTCGCAGACGCCGCAGGGGCTGACCGTCGGCCCGCCGGTGCCGTCCGGTCCGGTGCAGTTCAGTGCGCGGGCGATGATGCGGGCGGTGGTGGTCTTGCCGACGCCGCGCACGCCGGTCAGCATGAAGGCCTGGGCGATGCGGCCGGACTGGATGGCATTGGTCAAGGTGCGGACCAGCGCGTCCTGGCCGATCAGCTCGTCGAAGGTCTTCGGCCGGTATTTGCGCGCCAGCACCCGGTAAGCCTGCCCGGTGGCAGGAGCGGAAGCGGCGGTGATTTCGGCGGTTGTATCGGTCACGCGGCTGGCCTGTCGAAACGACGGGAGGGGAGTTTCGGGCCGCAGGATAGCGTCCCGGCACCGCGCTGTCGCCGTCTGTTTCGTGCTGGCAATTTTTGCTGAGGGTGGGAGACTGGACGAACGACCCGAGCCGTAACTCGTTGCGGCTGCTTCCTTCCGGACCTGACCGGGTTGGCGAGGGACTCGTCCGACGCCAGTCTCCCGCCGCTTTTATGACCATTCGTGTGGGCGGATGCAAGGGGAAACGGTTGGTGCGCACGGGTCGTTGCGCAGTCCGCAGCGGACTATTGACGATTATTTTTCAGGACATAAATTATGGTTCATTCCATAATTGGTCCTAATGAGGCCGCCCGTGCCGTCCCACCCTGCCTCCACGCCTGCACAGAAGTTCCTGTTTCACCGCCCGAAGCTGGCGGCGGCGCTGGCCGACATCGTGACGGGGGACGCGCCGATCGGGGCGGAGCCGACGCTCTGTCTGGCAGCACCGCGGCGGACCGGCAAAAGCACCTTCCTGCGCCACGATCTGGGGCCGGAGCTTGAAGGGCGCGGCGTCCTGTCGGTCTATGTCGATCTGTGGTCGGACATGGCGGCCGATCCGGCCCATCTGATCACGGAGGCGTTGAAGGCCGAGCTTCGCCGGGCCGATAGCCTGCCGGTCAAGGCGGCGCGGGCGGTCGGACTCAGCAAGCTGGGCATGGGCGGCGTCTCGGTCGACATCGACCGGATCGGGCAGGCGCAGGGAGCCACGCTGGCCGACGCGCTGGAGGCCCTGCTGGAGCGCACGCACAAGCGGATCGCCCTGCTGGTGGATGAGGCGCAGCACGCCCTGACGACGGAGGCCGGGCTGAACGCCATGTTCGCGCTGAAGGCGGCGCGCGACCGGCTGAACACCCGCGACGATGCCCGCGACGGGCCGAACCTGATGATCGTGCTGACCGGATCTCACCGCGACAAGCTGAGCCGACTGGTGCTGAACCGTGACCAGCCCTTCTTCGGAACCAGCGTCCGCAGCTTTCCACTCCTGGACCGCGCCTATACCGACGCCTACACCACTTGGATCAACGAGCGGCTGGCCGAGGGCAACCGGTTCGACGCGGACGATGTCTTCACGGCCTTCGACGCGGTAGGGCGGCGGCCCGAGGCCCTGATGCGGATCCTGTCGGATGCGGCGCTGCTGGTCGGCGATGCCGGCGATCTGAAACGTACGTTGGCGGACGGCGCGACCGAGCTTCGCCAGCGGGTGTGGGAAGACTACGAGTCCGCATGGTCGGGGCTGACGCCGTTGCAGCAGGCGGTGGTCGAACGGCTGGCGCTGGAGGGGCCGCAATCCGCTCCCTTCTCCGCCCCGGCTCTGCAAGCCTATGCCGATGCGGTCGGGGAGACGGTGGAGCCGCCGGCCGTGCAGGCGGCCATCGAGGCGCTGCGGCAGAAGAACATCCTGTGGCGGTCGGCACGCGGACAATATGCATTGGACGATCAGGGCTTGGCGGAGTGGCTGAAGATGAGGGCGGAACGGGTTGGACAGGGGTGAGACGGCAAAAAGGCTCCGGGCCGAAATCCGGAGCCTTTCGCGTCTGCGATCCTGCGGAGCTGCTTACTTTTTCAGCGCCGCCACACCCGGCAGCTCCTTGCCTTCCAGCCATTCCAGGAAGGCGCCGCCGGCGGCGGAGACGTAGGTGAACTTGTCCTCGACCCCGGCATGGGCCATCGCCGCGACGGTGTCGCCGCCGCCGGCCACCGACAGCAGGCCGCCGGCTTCGGTGCGGGCGGCGACCAGACCGGCCACCGCGTTGGTGCCGGCGTCGAAGGGCTGGATTTCGAAGGCGCCGAGCGGGCCGTTCCAGACGACGGTCTTGGCGCCCTGCAGCTTCACGCCGAGGAACTCGACGGTGGCCGGGCCGACGTCCAGCGCCATCTCGTCAGCACCGATGGCGTCGAAGGCGACGACGCGGTTGGCCGCACCGGCCTTGAACTCCTTGGCGACGACGAAGTCCTTCGGCAGCAGGATCTCGCAGTTGGAGTCCTTGGCGGTCGCCATGATGGCGCGGGCCTGGTCGGCCATGTCCTTCTCGCACAGCGAGGCGCCGACATCGGTGCCCTGGGCGAACAGGAAGGTGTTGGCCATGCCGCCGCCCAGCACCAGCAGGTCGACCTTGCGGACCATGTTGCCGAGCAGTTCCAGCTTGGTGGAGATCTTCGCACCGCCGACGACGGCGGCGACCGGGCGCTCCGGCTTCTCCAGCGCCAGCGTCAGGGCCTTCAGCTCGGCTTCCATCAGGCGGCCGGCGGCGTTCGGCAGCAGGCGGGCGACACCCTCGGTCGAGGCATGGGCACGGTGCGCGGCGGAAAAGGCGTCGTTGACGTAGATGTCGCCCAGCGCGGCCATTTCCTTGGCAAAAGCCGGGTCGTTCTTTTCCTCTTCAGCGTGGAAGCGGGTGTTCTCCAGCAGCACGATGGCGCCGTCATGCACCTTGGCGATGGCGTCCTTGGCCTTCTCGCCGACGCAATCCTCGGCGAAGGCCACCTTCTGGCCGACGGCGGCGCTGAGGGCGTCCAGCACGTTGCGCAGGGAGTTCTTGGCGTCCGGACCGTTTTTCGGGCGACCGAAATGCGACAGGACCACGACCTTGGCACCCTTGGAGGACAGCTCCTTCAGGGTGGGGGCGAGGCGGTCGATGCGGGTGGTGTCGGACACTTTGCCGTCCTGCATCGGAACGTTCAGGTCGGCGCGCACCAGCACCGTCTTGCCGCTCACCTCAAGGTCGTCGATCGTGTTGAAATCGGTCATCGTCGCACTTCCCCAATGATGGCCGGTCCCAACGGGACAGGCCGTTTCAGTTTGCGGGAACCCAACCACAGGCCTGCACGCTTTGCAACGCCCCAAGGGTGGGGTGAAATGGGGCATAATGACCCTGCAACGTCCTGGTTAAAGCCATGGCCGAACGCCAGGAACCGGCGGCGGACGTACAGCCGGCGGGTGCCGCAACCGCAGGCTTCTGCAACATTTCCGTAACTTGACCCTGTCCATTGGCTGTGCAAACACCCAACTGTAGGCCAATGGGCCGCAAAACGGGGGTTGAAGCGCAGGCGATGGCTGAGGCCGAGATCAACCGCGAGACGGAACTGAAGCTGGCAGCGAAGCCGGAAGACTTCGACAGGCTGCGCGCCGCTTCCGCCATCGCAGACCGGGCCACCGGTCCGGCGGCGACACGCACCCTGGAAAGCACCTATTACGACACCGAGGAGCGCCGGCTTGCCGCGCGCAAGGTGACGCTGCGGGTGCGCAAGACCGGCGACGGCTTCGTCCAGACGGTCAAGTCGGCCCCCGACGAGGATGGGCTGGGCCGCGGCGAGTGGGAATGCGCGGTGACCTCCGCCGCCCCCGACCTGACGCTGATCGCCGATGCCGAGGCCATCGAGCTGCTGGGATCGCTCAGCGACTCGGAACTCCGGCCGATCTTCACCTCCATCGTCGAGCGCACCACGCAGGACGTGACGCTGGGCGAGGGCGACGGTGCCGCCGTGATCGAGGTCGCCTTCGACCGTGGCCGGATCGAGCTGCCCGACGGGCGGTCCACCGACCTCTGCGAGGTGGAGCTGGAGCTGAAGAGCGGTACGCCCGCGGCACTCTACGATCTGGCGCAGGAACTGACGCAGGCCGCCCCGCTGCGGCTGGAGATGCGCACCAAGGCGGAGCGCGGCCATGCGCTGGCCAACGGCACGGCCGACAAGGCGCTGAAGGCCGAAAAGCTGGTGCTCGACCCTGAGACGACGGTCGAGGGGGCGGTGGCGCGCATCGTGCGCGCCTGCATCGCCCACATGGTGGCGAACGAGGCGGTGACGCTGGCTGGCGAGGATCCGGAGGGCGTGCACCAGATGCGCGTCGCGCTGCGCCGGCTGCGCTCGGCCACCGCGCTGTTCCGGCCCTTCATCCCGGCCGCGCAATATCTGTGGCTGGTCGGCGAGATCAAGTGGCTGGCCGGCAGCCTGGGGCCGGCGCGCGACTGGGACGTGTTCGGCGAGGAGCTGCTGGCGCCGGTGCGCGACGCCTTCCACAAGGCCGACGGCCATGGCCGCTCGGCGGTGGAGGATCTGGACGCGCTGGCGGCGGCGGCCGAGGCCAAGCGGCTGCGCGCCTATGAGGGCGTGCGCGAGGCGATCCGCTCCGACCGCTACACCGCCTTCCTGCTGGGCGTCGGCAGCTGGGTGGAGAAGCGCGGCTGGCGCGACCAGCCGGTCAGCGAGGAATCGGTGCGGCTGTTCCAGCCGGTGATCGGGCTGGCCGACCATCTGCTGAACAAGCGCCACAAGAAGGCCAAGCGGGCCGGCCACGGCTTCGCCCATCTGCCGGTGGCCCAGCGCCACCAGCTGCGCATCGCCTTGAAGAAGCTGCGCTATGCCGTGGAGTTCTTCCGCAGCCTGTATGACGACAAGCCGGTGCGCCGCTACATCCAGCAGATGGCCGCCTTCCAGGACGCGCTGGGGCATTTGAACGACGTGGCGACGGCGACCCGGCTTCTGCACGAGCTGCACGACGACGGCAGCCGCTCGGCCCCCGGCGAGCCGCGCGCCGCCGGCATCGTCATCGGCTGGCATGCCCGTGGCGTGGCCGACACCGAGGCGGCGCTGGTCGCCCTGTGGCATGATTTCATCGACACCAAGCATTTCTGGTCGAAGCCGGACGCCGGGGTGTAGAGTCCACGGCCATGCTCACGATCCTCGTCGCCAACATCAAGGGCGGCTGCGGCAAGACGACCGTCGCCACCCACCTCGCCGCCGCGTCCGCCGCGGCCGGCCTGCCCACCGTGCTGGCCGACGTGGACCGTCAGCGCTCCTCGCTCGGCTGGCTGGAGCGCCGGCCGGAGAAGGCGCCGGCGCTGGTCGGGCTCGATTGGGCCAAGGACTTCACCGACACGCCGCGCGGCATCAAGCGGCTGGTCATCGACGCGCCCGCCGCGCTGAAGACCAAGCAGATCGAGGATCTGGTGAAGATGGCCGACATCGTCGTGCTGCCGGTGCTGCCCGGCGCCTTCGACGAACAGGCGACCCAGCGCTTCCTGGTCAAGCTCGACGAGCTGAAGCGCATCGCCAAGAAGAAAACCACGGTGGCAGTGGTCGGCAACCGCATGCGCGCCCGCACCAAGGCCGCCGACCGGCTGGACCGCTTCCTGGGCGGGATCGGCCATCAGGTGGTGACGCGGCTGCGCGACAGCCAGATCTACGCCGACGCGGCGGAAAGCGGCCTCAGCCTGTTCGACATGCCGGGCAAGCGCGCCGCCGAGCATCGCGGCGACTGGCAGCCGCTGCTGAGCTACATCGACGGGGTTTGACGGGAGTTCACCCCTGCGGGCAGCCCTCCTTGCGCCAGAGGGCGAGATAGTCGTCCAGGCCGCGGCCGGGGATCTCGTCGAACCGGCGCTCCAGGGGCAGCAGGGTTTCCATGCGGTCGATGCGGAAGCTGCGGAACTCCCCGCGCAGCTCGCACCAGGCGCCCAGCGTCCACACCCGGCCCCAGAAGAACAGGCCCAGCGGCTGGACCGCGCGGGCGGAATGGGTGCCGTCCTGGCGCCGGTAGTCGAACATCACCACGCGCCTGGCGTTGATGGCGCAGCGCAGCACGTCCATCCGGTCGCGCAAGGCGGCGGGGAAGGAGAAATCGGGGACGAAGACGCGGCTGTCGGCCAGTTCGCGCCGCCGCGCCTCTGGAACCACCGCCTCCACCTTGTCGAGCGCGCGGGCGGCTGCATCGGCGAGCGCGCCGCCGACCCAGGCACGGGCGAGGCGGGCGCCGACCACCAGCGCCTCGACCTCGTCCTGGGTGAACATCAGCGGCGGCAGGTCGTAGCCGTCGCGCAGCAGATAGCCGACGCCGGCCTCGCCCTCCACCGGCACGCCGGAGGAGGCGAGGTCGCGCATGTCGCGGTAGACGGTGCGCTCCGACACCTCCAGGCACCGCGCCAGTTCGGCAGCCGTCACCAGCCGCCCCTTGCGGAGATGCTGGACGATCTGGAACAGGCGGTCGGCGCGGCGCATGGCGGCGGCTCCGGCGGGCTGGCGGGGTCAGTGCATCGAATAGAGGCCGACGCGGTTGCCCTCGCTGTCGATGAACTGGGCGAAATAGCCGATTTCGGGGGTGATCAGCGTCTTCGGCACGACGATGCGGGCGCCGGCCTGCTCGGCACGGGCCAGCGGGGCGGACAGGTCGTCGCCGCCGTTCAGATAGACGGTGGTGCCGTCGGCGCTCGGCTTGCAGGCCTCATGCTGGATCAGGCAGCCCTTGACGGCGGTGCCCTCGGCCGGGAAGACGGCCATGGTCATGCCGCTGGGGCAGGGCTCCTGGACCATCTTGGCGGCGAAGACGGTCTCGTAGAAGGCGACGGCGCGGGCGAGGTCGGTGACGGGAATCTCGAACCAGGTGACGACGTGCGGGATGTTCATCGGAGTGGCTCCTGACAGCGAGTGGGGTGGATGTTCGTGGTTCGTGCCGGCACGCCCTCTTGATAGCACGCCCCTCCTGACAGCGTGATGTCAGGAGCAATCGGCTCCCTCAATGAAAATTGCGGCCCTTGGGGAAGGGGCCTGCCGACGGGCGATCCTCGCCGGTCAGGTCTGACAGCCGGTGGGACAGGTCGATCAGCGATTCCACGCGCAGATGCACCACCCCCTCGTGGTTCTGCACCCGGCCGGTGGCGGCCATCAGCCGGGCGGTCATGATCGGGCGGCGGAAGGTCTCAAAGGCGTCGGGCATGACGACGAGGTTGGCGACCCCGGTTTCGTCCTCCAGCGTGATGAAGACGACGCCCTCGGCACTGCCCGGCCGCTGGCGGACCAGGACGAGGCCGGCGGTGGTCAGGCGGCGGCCGTCGCGCGTCTGCGCCAGCCGCTCCGCCGGGGTGATGCCGGGCAGGCCGTCGCGCAGCAGCGACAGCGGGTGGGCCTTCAGCGACAGGGACAGGCTGCCGTAATCCATCACCACATGCTCGCCGAGCGCCATGGCGGGCAGGGGGGCTTCCGGCTCCTCGGCCATCGGCCCGTCCAGGCGGGCGAACAGCGGCAGCGGCTGGTCGCCCAGCGCCCGCACCGCCCACAGCGCCGCCCGGCGGTCGAGCCCGACGGAGCGGAAGGCGTCGGCCTTGGCGAGCTTCTCCAGCGCCACGACCGGCAGGCGGGCGCGGCGCCACAGGTCGTAAGGGTCGCTGTAGCCGCCGGCACGGGAGAGGACAACCGAGTCGGCGTGGGCTTGGGTGAAACCCTTGATCAGGCGGAGACCCAGGCGGAGGGAGGACGGATCGTCCACCGCGCAATCCCAGCCCGACAGGTTCACGTCCGGCGGCAGCACCGTCACGCCATGCTCCCGCACGTCGCGGACGATCTGGGCGGGGGCGTAGAAGCCCATCGGCTGGCTGTTCAGCAGGGCGGCGGCGAAGATGGCGGGGTGGTGGCGCTTGATCCAGGCGGAGACATAGACCAGCAGGGCGAAGCTGGCGGCGTGGCTTTCCGGGAAGCCGTATTCGCCGAAGCCTTCGATCTGCTGGAAACAGCGCTCGGCGAAGGCGGGGTCGCAGCCGTTGGCGATCATGCCTGCGATGAACTTGTCGTGGAACAGCTGGACCTTTCCGGTCTTGCGGAAGGCCGCCATGGCGCGGCGCAGTTGGTCGGCCTCCTCGGCGCTGAAGCCGGCGCCGACCATGGCGACCTTCATCGCCTGTTCCTGGAACAGCGGCACGCCCAGCGTTCGGTAAAGGACCGGTTCAAGCGCCGGCATCGGGTAGGTGATGTCCTCCGCGCCGCTGCGGCGGCGTAGGTAGGGATGGACCATGCCGCCCTGGATCGGGCCGGGGCGGACGATGGCGACCTCGATCACCAAATCGTAGAATGTCTTCGGCCGCAGCCGCGGCAGCATGCTCATCTGCGCGCGGCTTTCGACCTGGAAGACACCCAGGCTGTCGGCCCGCCCCAGCATCTCGTAGACCGCGGGGTCGTCCTGGGGCAGGCTGGCGAGCGTCCAGCGTTGCCCATGCACCTGTTCGATCAGGTCGAAGGCGCGATGGATGCAGGTCAGCATGCCCAGCGCCAGCACGTCGACCTTCAGGATGCCGAGAGCGTCGATGTCGTCCTTGTCCCACTCGATGGTGCTGCGGTCCGCCATCGCCGCGTTGGCGACCGGGCAGAGATCCGACAAAGGGCCGCGGGTGATGACGAAGCCGCCGACATGCTGCGACAGGTGGCGGGGGAAGCCGATCAGCTCCTGGGCAAGCTCCAGCGTGCGCTTGAGCCTCGGGTCGTCGGGATCGACGCCGAGCGAGCGGGCGCGCTCCTCATCCACCCCCTGGCCGCTCCAGCCCCAGATCGAACCGGTCAGCCGCGCCACCAGATCGGCCGACAGCCCCATCGCCTTGCCGACCTCGCGGAGCGCGCTGCGGGCGCGGTAGCGGATGACGGTGGCGGTCAGGCCGGCGCGGGCGCGGCCGTATTTCCTGTAGAGGTACTGGATCACCTCCTCGCGCCGTTCATGTTCGAAATCGACGTCGATGTCCGGCGGCTCGCCGCGGGCGGAGGAGATGAAGCGCTCGAACAGCAGGTCGACTTCGGTCGGATCGACCGAGGTGATGCCCAGGCAATAGCAGACGGCGGAGTTGGCGGCGCTGCCGCGGCCCTGGCACAGGATGTCCTTCTTCCTGGCGAAGCGGACGATGTCGTGGACGGTCAGGAAATAGGGGGCAAAGCGCTGCTCGGCGATCAGGGCCAGTTCGCGCTCCACCGTATGGCGCACCGCATCGGGGATGCCGCCGGGGAAGCGGTCGGACGGATAGCGCTTGGCCGCCCCGTCCCAGGTCAGGGCGACCAGGGTCTCCTGCGGGTCGCGGCCCTCCGCCACCTCGTCGGGATACTCGTACCGCAGATCCTCCAGCGAGAAGCGGCAGGCCTCGGCGATCTCCAGCGTCCGGGCGACGGCGTCGGGATGGTCGCGGAACAGGCGCATCATCTCGACGGCCGGTTTCAGGTGCCGCTCGGCATTGGCGGACAGCCGCCAGCCGGCCTCGTCGATGGTGGTGTGATGGCGGATGCAGGTCATCACGTCGGCCAGAGCCCGCCGCCCGGCGCCGTGATAGAGCACGTCGTTGGTGGCGACCAGCGGCACCCCCTCCGCCTCCGCCAGTCCGGCGAGCCAGCGCAGCCGGCGGGCATCGTCGCCCTGGTAGCGGTGGCTGGCGGCCAGATAGAGCTGTCCGCGCGCCAGCCCGCCGCGCCAGGCGCGCAGCTCGCGCAGCAGCGTCTCGTCGCGCCGGTCGGGGCGCCGGTCGGGGCCGAGCAGCAGGAACAGCATGCCCTCGGCATGGGCCAGCACGTCGGTGCGGGCGATGAAGCACTCGCCCTTCGGCGCCCGCATCTTGCCCAGCGTCAGCAGCCGCGACAGCCGCGCATAGGCGGCGCGGTCGGTCGGGTAGGCCAGCAGGCTGTCGGCGTCGGTCAGGTCCAGCCGGCAGCCGATCAACGGCCGGATGCCCGCCTTCTTCGCCGCCACATGCATCTGCACCACGCCGGCCAGCGAATTGCGGTCCGTCACCCCCACCGCCGCCAGCCCCAGCGCCGCCGCCGTCATCGCCAGCTCGTCAGGGTGCGACGCCCCCTCCAGAAAGCTGAAGTTGGTGGCGAGCTGCAACTCGGCATAACGGATCATGGCAGGGCTCCCCGGCGCTGGCACATGGGTGCGCACGGGGATGATAATCTGAAAATGGGACTTATGTCATCATTAAGGCAGGTTGCGGCTTTCCTGCCCTGCTCTCACTCGATATAGGATTCAACGCCCATGACGGTGAAGCCCTTGTTCTCCGGGAAGCGGGCGTTGACCTTTTCGCGGGCCTTCTTCTCGTCGAGCGCCCAAACGAGGAACCGGCGGCCGCGCTTCCAGCTGTCGAGCGCGGTGGAGATGAGGGTGGGATTGACGCGGGTGGCGTATTCGATGTTGACCACCCGCAGGAGCCAGCCCTGGTCCTTCTGTGTGCGGCGGTCGTCCAGCACATAGATGCGGCGGTCATTGGCGCCGGCCGCCTTCAGGCGCTGCTCCAAATCCTCGCATCCCAGCTCGGCCATCGCCTTGCGGCGGCGGGCGTCGCGCAGGTCGCGGGCCTGCTGGAGCGTGACGCGGGCGATCTTCTTGATCCGCTCTACCTGCGCCTGCTTGCGCGAAACCGCGGTGGCGATCCGCTCCTCCGACGTCTTCAGGCGGCGCAGCGCCAGCAGCAGCGACACCGCCAGGGAGGCGAGGCCGACCAGACCGGAAAAGATGTAGGGCATGGTGTCCATGGCGGGTCCGGCTTTCGATTGGGGGGCTCAGCTGGCCTTGGCGACGGGGGTGTCGGCGGACAGGAATTCCTGCATCCGCGTCACGGCATAGCCGAAGGCTGGAGGGTAGCGCCGTTCGATCTCCGTCCGCGCCTCCGCCATCGAGCGCGCCCACACCTCGATCATCTGCGGCTGCGCCCAACTGGGATCGACCAGCGAATGCTGGCTCTGCTGGACGGCGCTGGTGCCGACATATTTGTTCACCAGCATGGCGACGTAGCAGGGGCTGCCCTGGACCTCCTCGCCGATCAGGCGGACCAGCCGCTCGCCGGACTGGCGTGCCTCCTCGATCTGGCGTTCCATCACCTTGCGGCGGCGCAGCACATCCTCGGCCGCACCGTCCAGATCCTTCAGCTCGCGGATGCGGTCGCCGCGGCGGGCCTCCAGTTTCGTCTCCAGCTTGGCGCGGCGGGCGATGATGTCGCGCACCCCCTCCGACCCGTGGCGGCGTTCGATCGCGCGTTCGCCCAGCACGATGACGAGCTTGCCGATGCCGAACCCCAGTCCGGCCAGTCCGAAGGCGGTCATCAGCGCGTTGGTGTAGTCCTGCCACATGTGCGAACCCCCGATCGGAAATGACATACGCCAAGATGTTTCCAACGATAGGAGTAACCCTTGGCTTGTCGTCGTTCAATCGCGGCGCTGAAACGATATTACACAGTCGCCATGCCGGAAGGCCGGGGGCGGCATGATTTTACCCCGGCACGATTTTACCCCGGCGCGCGTTCGACCCGGTTGCGGCCGGCCTGCTTGGCGGCCTGCAAGGCGTGTTCGGCGCGGTGCAGGGTCTGTTCGACGCCGGGCTCATCGGGAAGCCAGTTGGCGACGCCGATGCTGGCGGTGACGGGGATCGCGCGCTCCTCCACCGGGATCGGGCTGTCGGCCAGGGCGGCGCGCACCCGTTCCGCCACAACGGCGGTGCCGGCGACGTCGGTTTCCGGCAGAAGCACGACGAACTCCTCTCCGCCCGACCGCGCGATGTGATCGGAGATGCGGAGCGCCGCCCGGATCCGCTTCACCACCGCGCGCAGCACCGCGTCGCCGACGGCATCGCCATGGGCGTCGTTGACCGTCTTGAAGCCGTCGAGGTCGAGCAGGAAGACGCCGAGGGGCCGGCCATAGCGCCGTGCCCGCGCCAGCTCCGCCGCCGCCAGTTCCAGGAAGCGGCGGCGGGTCCACACGCCGGTCAGCGGGTCCAGCGTCGCCATGCGGTTGAGGCGGACGGTCGCCTCCTCCAGCGCGCGGCCGCGTTCGGCAAGCGCCCGTTCCAGGGCCGCCAGATCGGCATAGGCGCGCAATGCCGTCACTACGCTGGTGAACAGCCGGCGCGCCGTCAGCTCGGTCTTGGCGGTGTAGCCGTCGATCTCATAGGCGAGGACCAGATCCTCCTCCGGCACGCGGGCCGGCTGGCCTGTGCGCAGGACGATGCGGATGGCGCGGTTGCCCAGATCCTCGCGGATGCGGCGGGCCAGCCGCAGGCCGGCATCCTCGGTCTCCATCACCACGTCGAGCAGGATGACGGCGATGTCCGGGGTGTCGCGCAGGATGCGTTCCGCCTCCGCCGCACTGGTGCAGTCGAGCAGGCGGACGGGGCGGCCGCGGAAGCGCAGCCGGGCGAGCGCCAGCCGGGTGACGGCATGCACCTCCGGCTCGTCGTCGGCGACCAGAACCAGCCAGGGCGGAGCGGCAGGGTCGCTGTCGCCGGTCCCGCCGGCCCCGCCGGAAAGATCCTGCGGGGGGAGACTTGTCCGAGGCGAACAGGAAATCGTTGGACATGGCTGCCGGCTCGGAACTGCCCACGGTGCACGCAGGAATGGAAGCACGGCCCCGGCCCCGATGCAACGGTGCCGAGTGCCGCGCCGGCGCTATGGTGTCCCGAACCCGTCGGGATGAAAATCACCGGGGATCGGTCGTGCCGGTGGCGCGTTTCGCCATTCGGTGCTTGCACGGTCACGCCAAGCCACCTTAGGCATGGCTGTGCATGGAAACGATCGGAGCGGACCGGGTATGGAAGCAAGCATGGATGGGCGGGAGCATGCGGCCAAGCTGCGCGCGCTCGCGCTGGGGGCGCTGGGTGTCGTCTATGGCGACATCGGCACCAGCCCGCTCTACACGCTGCGCGAATGCCTGACCGAGGGCGGCGGCTTCCCGCTGACGCCCGAAGTCATCCTGGGGGTGCTGTCGCTGATCTTCTGGGCGCTGATCATCACGGTGACGGTGAAATACGTCATCTTCATCATGCGCGCCGACAACCAGGGCGAAGGCGGCATCCTGGCGCTGACCGCGCTGGCGTTGCGCGGCATGCGCCCGGGGCACCGGCGGACCGGGGTCGTCATGGCCATCGGCGTGATGGGCGCCTCGCTGTTCTACGGCGACAGCCTGATCACCCCCGCCATCTCGGTGCTGAGCGCGGTGGAGGGCCTGCATGTCGTCGCCCCCGCCCTGGACAGCTATGTCATCCCGATCACGCTGACCATCCTGGTCGGACTGTTCGTGCTGCAGCGATTCGGCACCGAGAAGGTCGGCAAGCTGTTCGGACCGGTGATGATGGTCTGGTTCCTGACGCTGGCAGTGCTGGGTCTGGGGCAGATCATCCGCTATCCCGGCGTGCTGGGCGCGGTGTGGCCCGGCCATGCGGTGGAGATGCTGTTCAACCATGGCTGGCACGGCTTCCTGCTGCTGGGTGCGGTGGTGCTGGCGGTGACCGGGGCGGAGGCGCTTTATGCCGACATGGGGCATTTCGGCCGCAAGCCGATTCGTGGCGCCTGGTACACCATCGTGCTGCCGTCGCTGCTGCTGTGCTATTTCGGCCAGGGCGCCCTGCTGCTGCACGAGCCGGAAGCCATCGAGAACCCCTTCTTCCATCTGGCGCCGGACTGGGCGCAGGTGCCGCTGCTGCTGCTGGCCACCGCCGCAACCATCATCGCCGGGCAGGCGGTGATCTCCGGTGCCTATTCGGTGACCTTGCAGGCCATGCATCTGCGCTATCTGCCGCGGATGGAGGTGATGCACACGTCGGAGCATGAGAAGGGCCAGATCTACATGCCGCAGCTGACCTGGCTGCTGCTGGCCGGCGTCATCCTGCTGGTGCTGACCTTCCAGACCTCCAGCAATCTCGCCGCCGCCTACGGCATTGCGGTGACCGGCACGATGGTGGCGACCACGCTGCTGGCCTACAAGGTGGCGCGCTCGCTCGGCCGCTGGAAGCTGTGGCAGGCGGTGCTGGCGCTGGCGGTGTTCCTGACCGTCGACATGGCGCTGTTCCTCGCCAATCTGGTGAAGGTGGAGGAGGGTGGCTGGTTCCCTCTGGTGGTGGGTGCGGCTGTCTTCCTGCTGATGGCGACGTGGCGGCGCGGGCGCGAGGTGGTGCGCAAGCGGCTGGCCGAGGATGCGCTGCCCTTCGACATGCTGCTGGAGCGGCTGAAGAGCGGGTCGGTGCAGCGGGTGCCGGGCACCGCGGTGTTCCTGACCGGCAACCCGCGCGGCCTGCCGCCGGGGCTGCTGCACAGCATGAAGCACTACAAGGTGCTGCATCAGCGCGTCGTGCTGCTGACCGTCGACATCGAGGACGTGCCGCATGTGCCGGACGAGCAGCGCTTCGAGTTGAAGGCGCTGTCGGCCGGCTTCTTCCGGCTGATCGTCCATTTCGGCTTCAAGGACGAACCGGACATCCCGGTGGCGCTGGAAAGCAAGCGCATCCCGGGATTGCCGTTCGAGCCGATGGAGACGACCTATTTCGTCAGCCGCGAGACGCTGATCCGCAGCCATGGCAAGTCCGGCCTGCCGCGCTGGCAGGAACCGCTGTTCATCTTCCTGTCGAAGCTGTCGTCCAGCGCGTCGGAGTATTTCTGCATCCCGCCCAACCGGGTGGTCGAGCTGGGCATGCAGCTGGAAATCTAGGGCAGGCTTTGCCGGACAGGGTCTTGACCGCCGAATTTACCGGCCGAACGTGCCGATGAGGGCGGCGGGCGGGGGCAGTTTCTGCCGCCCCCGCCAGAAGGCCACTCGCCTCATGCCGTTAGCGGACGGTCAACACCGGACAGCCACTACCAGACAATGGACACCGGCGGTTTGTAGGCGGAGGCGGCGAACATCTGCCGCACCGCCAGTTCCAGCTTGATCTGCGCCTCCGACTTCTTGACGAAGGACAGGTCTATGTCGCCCAAGGACTTCACCATGCAGCCGGAGCGGCTGAGGTTGCGGAGCGCCGCCTGGGACGACTGCTGTTTTTCTTCGGGGATGGCTGTGATCGTGGCCGATCCCTCCGGCGGCCGGACGACATAGAGGTCGAATTTCGGCATGGGCACCCTCCGTTCTGACGAAACGTCGGGTGCCTCACCGCAAAGGCCGGGCCAACTCTTGCGCCCGGCCAACTCCTGCAAAAAAAGTCAGCGCCGGACCATCGGCGCCAGATCCTTGCGGATGCCGGCATCCAGGCGGGCGTTCAGATCGTCCATCATCCGGCGGGTCATCTCCAGGAAGGTCGCCTCGCGGTCGGCCAGCGAGATGTTCTCCGCCACGGTGGTGGAATGGGTGACGGTGGAGCGGGTCACGCCGCGGAAGCCGCCATTGCCGGTGTCCGGCACCTCGCCAGCGATCTCGACCTCGATCCGGCCGTCATAGCGCTGGGCCTGGTCGTTGGTGAAATAGCCGGTGATGCCCTTCTTGGTGGGCAGCGCCACCTCGACGATGCTGGCGTCGCGGATGGTGACGCGCACGCGGCCCGTCCCGCCGGCCGCCTGCAACCGCTCCGCCGCCCAGCGCCGCACCGCCTCGGCCGGCGGAACCGCGGAGCGGCCCTCCACATGCTTGGCCCCGACCGGACGGTAGGCGTCGACCACGTCGACGGTGCCGGCATTCAGAACGATCGGCCCGAAATTGGAAAAGTCGACCGGACGGGGCGCCGGCCGCGGCGGCGCGCTCTGGCAGGCGGCAAGCAGGAGGGTGGCCATTCCGGCGGCGAGGGTGAAGCGGCGCGACAGCATGGGGGCTCCGGTTCTTGGGCTGCTTTCGGCAACCTGGGTTGCTGGGAAAGAAAAGGGGCGCGGCGCGGACGCCGCGCCCCCATGAACGCGTTCGTGTCGGACCCTATTCCCCGTTAGGAGGCAGGGCCATACACGCGGTCGAGATCCGCGTCGGTGAAGTGGTAGTCGGTCGAGCAGAACTGGCAGGTCACCTCGACCCGGCCGTCGTCGATCTTCAGCTCCTGCACCTCGTCGCGGGGCAGACCGCGCAGCATGGTCTCCACCCGCTCGCGCGAGCAGCGGCAGCCGAAGCGCAGGGCGTTGCCCTCATAGACCCGCACGCCGTCCTCGTGGAACAGGCGGTAGAGCAGGTCGGCGGCCGGCAGGTCGGTCGACAGCAGCTCGTCGCCGGACACGCTGGCCATCAGCGCCATGGCGCGGCGCCAATCGTCCTCGTTGTCCGACGCGGTCAGCCCCTGCTCCTGCGGCAGGCGCTGGACCATGATGCCGCCGGTCCGCCAGGGGCCGAAGGAGCCGTCCGGCAGCGCCGCGCGGTCGACCGAGACGGTCAGGCCGGTGTCGATCTGCTCCGACTGGCGGAAGTAATGCTGGACGCAGTCGGTCAGCGTCTTGCCGTACAGCTCGACGATGCCCTGGTAGCGGTCGGTGTCGGGGCCCTGGTCCACCGTAAAGGCGATGTAGCCCTTGCCCAGCAGGGCGGCGGCCGGGGCGATATCGACGTCCCGCTCCGCCTTGGCCAGCGCTTCCGGATCGAACTGGGCATAGGCGCGCACGTCACCGACCGAGGTGACATCGGCCACCATCAGGCGGATCGGGCCATCGCCCTTGGTCTGGAGCGTGAAGATGCCCTCGTACTTCAGCATGCTGGCGAGCAGCACGGCGAGCGTCGCCGTCTCCGCCAGGAAGCGGGCGACGGTGGGCGGATAGTCGTGGCGGGTCAGGATCTCGTCGATCGCCGGTCCCAGCTTGATGATGCGGCCACGCAGGCGCGACGCCTCGATCTGGAACGGCAGGACGAAATCATCGGTGAGCGGGCGGACGGACGGATCGTCCATAGGGCAGATTCCTTAAGTACAGAGACCGGTTATGCAGGCGTAGGGCCGAAGATCGGGGTGCGTAGGGGCCGAATCAAGGCCGGTAGGGCACCCATGCGAATTTGGCCCTCTCCCGGGGTGGGAAGAGGGCCAATCGAAGCGTTGAATGCAGGGATCGGGCGCGGAGGGTCAGTCCAGCACGCCCATGCACCAGCCGAGGATGGCCTTCTGGGCGTGCAGGCGGTTTTCCGCCTCGTCCCAGACCACCGAATGGCGGCCGTCGATCACGCCGTCGGTCACTTCCTCGTTCCGGTGGGCCGGCAGGCAGTGCATGAACAGCGCCTCGGGGTGCGCGTGCGCCATCAGCGCCTCGTTCACCTGATAGGGGGCGAGGATCGCCGCGCGCTCGTCCACATCGGTGTTGTGCATCGAGGCCCAGGCGTCGGTGATGACGCATTCGGCCCCACGCACCGCCTCTTCCGGGCTGTCGGTGACGACCAGGCGGCCGTTGCCCTCGCGCTCGGCCCAGGCCAGCAGCTCCGGCGACGGGCCGTAGACGGTCGGGCAGGCCAGACGCAGCTCGAAGCCGAAGCGCACGGCGGCATGCGCCCAGCTGACCGCGACGTTGTTGCAGTCGCCGATCCAGGCGACGGTCCGGCCGGTGATCGGACCGCGATGCTCCTCGAAGGTCATCAGGTCGGCCATGATCTGGCAGGGGTGGGTCTGGTCGGTCAGGCCGTTGATGATCGGAATGCTGGCATGGGCCGCCAGCTCATGCACCCGCTCCTCGCCGGTGGTGCGGACCATCACCGCATCGACGAAGCGCGACAGCACGCGGGCGGTGTCGCCGATGGTCTCGCCGCGGCCCAGCTGCATGTCGTCGGGCTTCAGCACCACGACGTTGCCGCCGAACTGCTGCATGCCGACCTCGAACGACACGCGGGTGCGGGTCGAGGGTTTCTCGAAGATCAGGGCCAGCGAGCGGCCGGCCAGCAGGGTGGAGTGGGCCAGCCGGTCCGTCTTCAGGTCGGCCTTGATGCGCACGGCATGGTCGAGCAGGCGGCGCAGGGTGGCGCCGTCCATCCGGTCGATGTCGAGAAAATGCCGGACTGTCTTGTTGTCGCCGCTCATCCCACGCACTCCTGCGCCGTCCGGTCGAGAATCCCGACGGCTTCGTTCACTTCGGCTTCGCCGATGGTCAGGGGCGGCAGCAGCCGCACCACATTCTCGCCGGCCGGAACCGACAGCAGGCCGTTGGCGCGCAGCTTCGCCACCACCTCGCCGACCGGCTGGCCCAGCTTGAGGCCCAGCATCAGGCCCTGGCCGCGCAGTTCCAGGAACATCGACGGATGCTTGGCGATCAGCTCCTCCAGGCGGCCGCGCAGCAGGATCGACGTCTTCTGCACCTCGTCCAGGAAGCCCGGCGCCAGCATGACGTCCAGCACGGCGTTGCCGACGGCGGTCGCCAGCGGGTTGCCGCCATAGGTCGAGCCGTGGGTGCCGGCGGTCATGCCGGACGCCGCACGCTCGGTCGCAAGGCAGGCGCCGAGCGGGAAGCCGCCGCCGATGCCCTTGGCGACGCACATGACGTCCGGCGTGATGCCGGCCCATTCATGGGCGAACAGCTTGCCGGTGCGGCCCATGCCGCACTGGATCTCGTCGAGGAACAGCAGCAGGCCATGCTCGTCGCACAGCGCGCGCAGCCCGCGCAGGAACTCCACCGAGCCGGCGCGGATGCCGCCCTCGCCCTGGATCGGCTCGACGCAGATGCCGCCGGTCTGGGGCGTGATCGCGGCGCGCACGGCGTCGAGGTCGCCGAACGGCACTTGGTCGAAGCCGTCCAGCAGCGGGTCGAAGCCATGCACCAGCTTCTCCTGCTTGGCGGCCGAGATGGCGCCCAGCGTGCGGCCGTGGAAGGCCTGCTCGAAGGTGATGATACGGTTCTTCTGCGGGTTGCCGCTGTCGTAATGGTACTTGCGGACGGCCTTGGCGCCGCATTCCCAGGCTTCCGCACCGGAGTTCGTGAAGAACACCGTGTCGGCGAAGGTCACCTCGGTCAGGCGCTTGCCCAGGCTCTCCTGCCCGGCGACCCGGAACAGGTTGGAGGTGTGCCACAGCTTCTGCGCCTGCTCGGTCAGCTTCTCGACCAGATAGGGATGCGCGTGACCCAGGGCGTTCACCGCGACGCCGGCGGCGAAGTCGAGGAATCGTCGCCCGTCGGTCGCGTAGAGATACGGACCTTCACCGCGCTCGAAAACGACATCGGCGCGGGCGTATGTGGGCATAACGACGGGGATCACGGCCTTGGTCTCCCAAAAAAGGAAAATCCGGCGGCCAATGCCTGACCGCCGGGAACGGCAAATATCCGGAGATTGATGGGTTCTGTCAACGGACAGGGGTGAAAAAGCGCTGTTTTCGCAGCGTCTTCACGCCTTAAGCTTGTAGCCGGTCTTGAACATGCGCCAGGCGAGCCACCACAGGCCGGCATTCACGCCCAGCATCACCGCCACGCCCAGCCAGCGCGCCCCGTCGGACACCCCGATGAAGCCGTAGCGGAAGCCGTCGATCATGTAGAAGAACGGGTCGAAATGCGCGACCCACCAGAAGACCGGCGGCAGGGTATCGACCGAATAGAAGGTGCCGGACAGGA
Source organism: Azospirillum sp. UENF 112521 (assembly GCF_058780665.1). Lineage (NCBI taxonomy): Bacteria > Pseudomonadati > Pseudomonadota > Alphaproteobacteria > Rhodospirillales > Azospirillaceae > Azospirillum > Azospirillum sp. UENF 112521. The sequence goes on along the minus strand of NZ_JBSNCI010000002.1, from coordinate 2,491,945 downwards.
AGGACAGCGGCGTCACCACGAAGTTGGTCACCGCGGCGATGTTGTCGAACTTCTCCGACCAGACGCCGCCGACCAGACCCAGCAGCGACAGCAGCATCGACGCCATCACCGCATGGAACAGGACGAAGCCCGGATGCGGCATGTGCATCGGGATCACCGCCCAGATGGCGAGGCCCGTCACCAGACCGACCACGATGCCGCGGGTGACGCCGCCCAGCACGAAGCCGCTGACCAGCTCCATCGGCGACAAGGGCGGCATCAGGATGTCGACGATGTTGCCCTGGACCTTGGCGATCACCACGGAGGAGGAGGTGTTGGCGAAGGCGTTCTGCACCATCGCCATCATGATCAGGCCGGGAGCCAGGAACTCCAGGTAAGGTGTTGCGCCGACCATCCGCACCGCCGACCCCAGCGACAGGGCGAACACCGCGTAATAGAGCAGCGTCGTCACCACCGGCGCCCAGACGGTCTGCTGGTGCACCTTGATGAAGCGCCGCACCTCGCGTGCATAGAGCGTCCACAGGCCGATCCAGTTGACGGAACCGACATTGCGCGGCATGGGAGGAAGGGGAAGGGTCATCGCGTCACGATCTGCCTTTTGGGAACCGGCACCTGTGGTTTCGGCGCCCTTGGGGGGAGCCGAGTGAGGGCCGGAACTGTTTCGCCAGGAAAGGGCGCCGGGTGGGTCACGGACCGCCAGTAAGGCCACGGACTGTACGTGCGGCCTGCCCGTCCGGCAACCGCCGCCGCCGAAGGGACTGCCATGAACACCGACGACAAGCGTTCCGTTCCCCCCGCCCGCTCGCCGGCGAGGAAGCCGCCGAAGCGGGTCACGCCGCAATATCTGGAGAACGCGGCGCTGCATTATCTGGAGCGCTTCGCCAGTTCGACATCCAACCTGCGCCGGGTGCTGATGCGCAAGGTCGACCTGTCGGCCAAGGCCCACGGCACCGACCGCGAGGAGGGGGCCCGCTGGATCGACGAGCTGCTGGCGCGCTATGTCCGCAGCGGCCTGCTGAACGACGAGACCTATGCCCGGATGCGCACCGAAAGCCTGCACCGCCGTGGCGCCTCCACCCGGCTGATCGCCCAGAAGCTGGCCGGCAAGGGCATCGGCCGCGACGAGGCCGACAAGGCGCTGGACAGCCTGCGCGAGGATGTCGGGCCGGACTTGGACCTGACGGCGGCACTGGCGCTGGCGAAGCGGCGGCGGCTGGGCCCCTACCGGCGGCCGGAGCAGCGCGAGTCGCAGCGGGAGAAGGACATGGCGGCGCTGGGCCGCGCCGGCTTCGGCTATGAGATCGCCCGGCGGGTGGTGGATGCCGAGGATCCGGACGGGCTGCTGGAGGAGTAGGGCGGCGGCCGATGGAGCATTGACGATGGAACGGCGTGGAACATCTTTCGGGAGATGTTCCATGGTTCACATCGCAAGAAATGAGAGGCCCGGAAACAGCAGGCCCTGAAACGACGAAACGCGCGGCACCCTTTCGGATGTCGCGCGCCGCTCTCTTACCGGGAGTCGGAATCGTCCTGTACGCGTCCTAAACTTCTTCAGCGGAGCGGCAAGCGCCCCACGTCAGCACACCAAACGCGCCCCAGAATCGGGGAAGCGATCAGGCCGCGGCCTGCTGCTTCTCCTGCGCCTTGGAGATCCGGCGCTTGATGCGACGGGCATCCAGGCTCAGCACCGCGTCCTTCGCATCGAGCAGGAAGGCGTCGAGGCCGCCCTTGTGCTCGATCGAGCGGATCGCGTTCACCGAGAGGCGCAAACGCACCAGCTGACCCAGGCTGTCGCTGAGCAGCGACGTTTCCTGGAGGTTCGGCTGGAAGCGGCGACGATTCTTGTTGTTGGCGTGGCTGACGTTGTTGCCAAACTGCGTGCCCTTGCCGGTCACGGAGCACCGACGTGCCATCGGACTGTTCCTTTATTTTAGCAAATGAAACCCGGTAACGGACGGCCTGCCGCCCGAAGGAGGCCGCTATATAGTCGAACAAAAGCGCCGTCGTCAAGCCTGTCGTCAAGCCGGGAACCGCGATGAAACCGTTAAAGCCCGAGTCGTCGCGGGATTGTGGAGAGTCGAAGCGCGGCGGCCTCTTCGATCCGACGAAGAGACGCGCCGCGCCAGTCTTGCGCCGACCGGTGTCAGTTCACGGTCGGGGAGGTCTTCGACGCCGGCTTGGCGGCCAGCGGCTTGGCGGGGCGGCGCTGCGCCGGCTTGGCCACCGCCTTCGCCTCGGCGGCGATTGCCGCGGCGGGGGCGGCCGTCTCGGCCTTCACCGTCTCGACCAGTTCCTTCACCGGAACCTCGACCGGGTCGGCGGCCGGAGCGGCAACCGGGGCGGTCTCGGCAGCCACGGCCGGAACCGGGGCAGCGGCCTCGACCTTCGGGGCCTCGACCTCCGGCGCCGGGGCAATCACCAGGGCTGCCGCCGGCGCCGCCTTCGGAGCCTCGGCCTTCGGGGCCGGGGCAGCGACGGGGGCCGCGGTGGGGGCAGCCTCCGCGGCCGGAGCCGGCAGGGTGGTGATCTCGGCGGCGATCTTGCTGGAGACGTCCAGGAAGCCCTGCACGCTCTCGGTCACGCGGGCCTGGGTGGTGGACAGCCAGTCGCGCTGAAGAGCGGCCAGATCGGCGGCGTTGCGGGCCTTGCCCAGCCCGGCGGCCAGGCGGCTGGCGTCGTTGACCGAGGCGGTGACGCCGTCGAACCAGCGGCGGTAGCCGTCCTGCACCAGCGTGGCGACGCGGGCGGACTTGGCGGCGGCGGTGGCGGCAGTGGTCTGGGCGTTGGTCTTGAACAGGTTCAGGACGTTGGCGGGGGTCGGCTGAGCGGTCATGGCGTTGTCTCCCGTAGAGCAAGGCATATTGGCGGAAACGGAAAGGCCGCTCCGGCGTAACCCCAGGAGACCGCGGGCACCCCGGCCCAAGCAACGGAGGCTGATCGACAAAGTCGAATCGGCGCACGTCGCCCCTTTCCCGCCCGGTGCAGAATAGCCCTACGGTTGGTGCGGTGCAACGGATTTGTTGCGGTGCAACATAAGCTGAACGGTTTATGCCCCGTTGGATCAGGTGGTTTCCGTCCGGTCGAGGAAGCGCCCAAGAAGGGTGTGGGCCGCCGCCGCGGGGATGGTGGTTCCGGCGGTCACCTCCGCCTCGAGTCGCGCCAGATCGGCCCGCACCGCCGGGTGGGCGCGGAACCGGTCGATCAGCGTCTCGCGGATCTCGCTCCACAACCAGGCGCGGGCCTGCTCCGCCCGGCGGGTGGCGCGGGCGCCATTGGCCTCGGTCAGCGCCTTGTGCTCGCCGATGGTGTCCCAGATCGTGTCGATGCCGATCTTCTTGAAAGCGGAGCAGCTGAGAACCGGCACCCGCCAGTCGCCGTGGCGCAGCAGGGTCAGCGCGTGGCGGTAGTCGGCGACGGTGTGGCGGGCGGTGGCGGCGAGGTCGCCGTCGGCCTTGTTGACGACGACGAGGTCGGCCAGCTCGACGATGCCCTTCTTGATGCCCTGCAGCTCGTCGCCGCCGGCCGGCAGCAGCAGCAGCATGAACAGGTCGACCATGTCGGCGACCGCGGTCTCCGACTGGCCGACGCCGACCGTCTCCACCACGATCACGTCGAAGCCGGCGGCTTCGCAGACCAGCATCGCCTCGCGCGTGCGGCGCGCCACGCCGCCCAGCGTCGCACCGGCGGGGGAGGGGCGGATGAAGGCGGCGGGATCGCGCGACAGGTCGACCATCCGGGTCTTGTCGCCCAAAATCGAGCCGCCGGTGCGCTGCGACGACGGATCGACCGCCAGCACCGCGACCTTGTGCCCCAGCCCGATGACATGCAGCCCGAACGCTTCGATGAAGGTCGATTTCCCCACCCCCGGCACGCCGGAGATGCCGAGTCGCACCGAGTTGCCGGTATAGGGCAGCAGCGCCTCCAGCAGCGCTTCGGCGGTGGCGCGATGGTCGGCACGCGTCGATTCGATCAGCGTGATCGCCCGCGCCAGTGCGCGGCGGTCGCCAGAGCGGACAGCTTCGGCGAGGCGGGCGGCGTCTTGCAGGGCGGTGTCGGTCATGGCGGCGGCGTCGGTCTGTGCGAAGGGAGCGGTACCCTACCCGAGGGAGCGGTTCGGGATAAAGCCCTTGGCGTGGTGGCAGGTCGTCCCGGACGCTGTGGTTTCGGTGGGCGGGCCTTCCACGGATTTCACGGATTTAGACACGGATTTCACGGATTTTTTTGAACTTGGCGGCGCTTCGGCCCTTCACGAAGGGGTGCGGCCTTGGGCCGCGACATCCGTGAAATCCGTGTCCCAATCCGTGAAATCCGTGGAGATCTTGTCGACAACTCCCGCGCCCTGGGGATCACGCCCGCCCTACGTCCGCACCGCCGGCGACTCCACCGCCTCCAGGTTCAGCGCGGCGGCGAGCAGGGCGCGGGTGTACTCCTCGCGCGGCTCCTCGAAGATGCGCTGGGTCGGCCCCTGTTCGACCACCTTGCCGTCCTTCATCACCATGACGTGGCTGGACAGCGCCCGCACCACCCGCAGATCGTGGCTGATGAACAGATAGGCGAGGTTGTGGCGGGCCTGGATGTCGCGCAGCAGGTCGACGATCTGCGCCTGCACCGACATGTCGAGCGCCGAGGTCGGCTCGTCCAGCACGACGAATTTCGGCTTCAGCACCAGGGCGCGGGCGATGGCGATGCGCTGGCGCTGGCCGCCGGAGAATTCGTGCGGGTAGCGGTTGCGCGCCTCGGGCGGCAAGCCGACCTCCTCCAGCGCGCGGGCGACCATCGTCTCGCGTTCCTTGGCGTCGCCGATGCCGTGGATGCCCAGCCCTTCGCCGATGATCTGGCCGACCGACAGGCGGGGCGACAGGCTGCCGTAGGGGTCCTGGAAGACGATCTGCATCTCGCGGCGCAGGCCCCGCAGGCGCTTCGGCTGCCAGCCCTGGATGTCGGTGCCGTCGAAGCGGATGGCGCCCTGGCTGGCGTGCAGGCGCAGCAGCGCGAGGCCCAGCGTCGTCTTGCCCGACCCCGATTCGCCGACGACGCCGACGGTGTGGCCGCGGCGGACCGCGACATCGACGCCGTCCACTGCCTTGATGTGGCCGACGGTGCGGCGCAGCAGGCCCTTCTTGATCGGGAAATGCACCTTCAGCCTATCGGCGGCCATCACCTCCGCCGCATCCTCGGGCGGCGACAGCGGGTTGCCGCGCGGCTCGGCCGACAGCAGCTTCTTCGTGTAGGCGTGGCGCGGGCGGATGAACAGGTCGTCGACCTTGGCCTGCTCGACGATCTCGCCCTGGTTCATCACGCAGACGCGGTCCGCCATCTTGCGCACCACCCCCAGATCGTGGGTGATCAGCAGCAGCGCCATGCCGAAGCGGCTTTGCAGATCCTTCAGCAGCGCCAGGATCTGCGCCTGGATAGTGACATCGAGCGCGGTCGTCGGCTCGTCGGCGATCAGCAGGTCGGGCTCGTTGGCGAGCGCCATCGCGATCATCACGCGCTGGCGCTGGCCGCCCGACAGCTCGTGCGGGTAGGCGGTCAGCCGCTTTTCCGGGTCGGGCAGCCCGACGAGGCGCAGCAGCTCCAGCGTGCGGGCGCGGGCGGCGGCGGTCGACAGGCGCTTGTGCAGGAACAGGGTCTCGTTGATCTGCCGCTCGATGCTGTGCAGCGGGTTCAGCGAGGTCATCGGCTCCTGGAAGATCATGGCGATGCGGTTGCCGCGCACCTGCCGCAGGGTCTTCTCCTCGGCACCCAGCAGCTCGGTGTCGCGGAAGCGGATCGAGCCGGCGGGGTGGTGCGCCATCGGATAGGGCAGCAGCTGCAGGATCGACAGCGCCGTCACCGACTTGCCGGAGCCCGATTCGCCGACCAGCGCCAGCGTCTCGCCCTTCTGGATGTCGAAGGACACGCCCTTGACGGCCTGCGTGGCACCGGCGCCCGAGCGGAAATCGACGCGCAGACCCCGCACGGACAGCAGGTCGGGGTTGGGGGGCATCAGGCTCATGTCGGGCTCTTCACGGTCGTCATCGTCATTCCGCCGCTTCCTTGCGCGCCGCGGTGGCCGCGGCGGCCTCGCCGGGCAGCGCGGTGGACATCTGGGCAATGGTCTTGCGCGGGTCGAAGGCGTCGCGCACCGCCTCGCCGATGAAGATCAGCAGGCTCAGCATGATCGCCAGCACAAAGAAGGCGGTCAGGCCGAGCCAGGGCGCCTGGAGATTGGCCTTGCCCTGGGCCAGCAGCTCGCCCAGCGACGGCGATCCCGGCGGCAGGCCGAAACCGAGGAAATCCAGCGCGGTCAGGGTGGTGATGGAGCCGTTGAGGATGAAGGGCATGAAGGTCAGCGTCGCCACCATGGCGTTGGGCAGCACATGGCGCACCATGATGGTGACGTCGCCGGCCCCCAGCGCCTTGGCGGCGCGCACATAGTCGAGGTTGCGCGCCCGCAGGAACTCCGCCCGCACCACATGGACCAGCGCGGTCCAGGAGAACAGCAGCAGCAGCCCCAGGAGCCACCAGAAGGTCGGCGTCACCACGCTGGCCAGGATGATCAGCAGGAACAGGGTGGGAAGCCCCTGCCAGATCTCGATGAAGCGCTGGAACAACAGGTCGGTCAGCCCGCCGAAATAGCCTTGGACCGCGCCGGCCGCGACACCGATGACCGAGGAGAAGACGGTCAGCACCAGCCCGAACAGCACCGAGATGCGGAAGCCGTAGATCAGCCGCGCCACCACGTCGCGCCCCTGGTCGTCGGTGCCGAGCCAGTTGTCGGCGGACGGCGGGGCGGGTGCGGGGACCGGCAGGTTGTAGTTGATGGTGCGGTAGCTGTAGGGGATCGGCGGCCAGACCATCCAGCCCTTGGCGGCGATCAGGTCGCGGACATAGGGATCGCGGTAGTCGGTTTCGGTCTCGAACTCGCCGCCGAAGGTGGTCTCCGGGTAGGTGTGGAAAACCGGCCAGTAATAGTGGTTCTCGTATTCGATCAGCAGCGGCTTGTCGTTGGCGATGAACTCCGCCCCCAGCGAGACGGTGAACAGCACCAGGAAGATCCAGAAGGACCAGAAGCCGCGGCGGTTCGCCTTGAAATTGGCCAGCCGGCGCCGGGTCAGCGGAGTCATCACACCCTCCGCGAGTCGAAGTCGATGCGGGGATCGACCATCACATAGGTGATGTCGCCGACCAGATTCATGATCAGCCCCAGCAGCGTGAAGAAATAGAGCGTTCCGAACATCACCGGATAGTCGCGGTTGATCGCCGCCTCGAATCCGAGCAGCCCCAGCCCGTCGAGCGAGAAGATCACCTCGATCAGCATGGCGCCGGTGAACAGGATGCCGATGAAGGCGCCGGGGAAGCCGGCGATGACGATCAGCATGGCGTTGCGGAAGACATGGCCGTACAGCACGCGGTTCTCGGTCAGGCCCTTGGCCCTGGCGGTGATCACATACTGCTTGCCGATCTCCTCCATGAAGGAGTTCTTGGTCAGCATGGTCAGGCCGGCGAAACCGCCGATCACCATGGAGAACACCGGCAGCGCCATGTGCCAGAAGTAATCGAGCACTTGGCGGTACCAGGGCAGGCTGCCCCAATTGTCCGAGACCAGACCGCGCAAGGGAAACCAGTCGAGATAGCGCCCGCCGGCGAACACCACGATCAGCAGCACCGCGAACAGGAAGCTGGGGATGGCGTAGCCGACGATCACCACGCCGGACGTCCAGACGTCGAAGGGCTGGCCGTCGCGCACCGCCTTGGCGATGCCGAGCGGGATGGACACCAGATAAACGATCAGCGTCGTCCAGATGCCGAGCGAGATCGACACCGGCATCTTTTCCAGCACCAGATCGACGACGCGGCGGTCGCGGAAGTAGCTGGTTCCGAAATCGAACACGATGTAGTTCGACATCATGTGGATGAAGCGTTCGTGCAGCGGCTTGTCGAAGCCGAACTCCTTCTCCAGCTGCTTGATGAAGGCGGGATCCAGCCCCTGGGCGCCGCGATACTTGCCGCCGCTGTCGCCGCCGGTCTGGTTCTGGCGCTGGGCGGCGTTGGCGTCGCCGCCGGCGCTGCCGCCGATGCGCGAGGTCGCCTCCACCGCGGTGCCCTGGACGCGGGCGATCATCTGCTCGATCGGGCCGCCGGGGGCGATCTGCACGATCAGGAAATTGATCACCATGATCCCGAACAGGGTGGGGATGATCAGCAACAGGCGGCGGATGATGTAGGCCAGCATCGCGGGTGTCCCGACCCTCCCCAATCCTCAAGGAAACGACAGCTTAGACCAGAGCGTGGTTCACGGTCCCGTGCGGCGTGCGCTGTTGGCGAGCTTCGCGTTCTTGTCCGCGTCGATCCACCAGCTGTCCGGGAAGCCCAGGCCGTACTTTGGGGCAACCGTGGGATGGGAGAAACGGTTCCAATAGGCCACGCGGTACACCGTGTCGTGCCAATGCGGGATGACGTACCAGTTCCACAGCAGCACACGGTCGAGCGCCCGAGTGGCGGCGATCAGCGACGGGCGGTCGGGGGCGGCGATCAGCGTCTCCACCAGCTTGTCGATGGCCGGGTTCTTGATGCCGATCGAGTTGCGGCTGCCGGGCTGGTCGGCACGCGAGGATTCCCAGTAGTCGCGCTGTTCGTTGCCGGGCGACAACGACTGCGGGAAGCGCTCGATGATCATATCGTAATCGAAATTATCGGTGCGGTTCTGGTACTGCGCGCTGTCGACCACGCGGATCTGCGCCTCGATGCCGGCGCGCTCCAGATTGCGGACGAAGGGCTGGACGATGCGTTCCATGTCGGCCTGGACCAGCAGGAACTCGAAGCGGAAGGGCTGGCCCTGCGCATTCACCAGCTTGCCGTTCTTCAGTTCCCACCCGGCGTCCTTCAGCAGGCCCAGCGCGGTGCGCAGGTTGCCGCGGATGTTGCCGCTGGCGTCGGTCTTCGGCGGCTCGTAGGGCTTGGTGAACACCTCGTCCGGGATCTGGCCGCGGAACGGCTCCAGCAGCTTCAGCTCCTCGGGCGAGGGCAGGCCGGTGGAGGCCAGTTCGGTGTTGGCGAAATAGCTCTTGGTGCGCTGGTACAGGCCGTAGGACAGGTTGGCCCGCGTCCATTCATAGTCGAACAGGTAATTCAGCGCCTCGCGCACACGGCGGTCCTGGAAGACCGGGCGGCGGATGTTGAAAACGAAGGCCTGCATGCCCTGCGGGTCCTCGTGCTTGATCTCCTCCTTGATGATCTGGCCGTTCTGCACCGCCGGGACGTTGTAGCCGGTGGTCCAGTTCTTCGACGAGTTCTCCAGCCGGAAATCGAAGGCGCCGGCCTTGAACGCCTCGAAGGCGACGTCGAGGTCGCGGTAATAGTCGTAGCGGATGCGGTCGAAATTGTAGCGGCCGCGGTTGATCGGCAGATCCTTCGCCCACCAGTCCTTGACCCGCTCATAGGTGATGGCGCGGCCGGGCTGCACGTCCACCGCCTTGTAGGGACCGCTGCCGATCAGCGGCTCCAGCGTCGTGGTGGCGAAATCGCGGTTGGCGAAGGCATGCTTGGGCAGCACAGGCAACTGGCCCATGATGACTGGAAGCTCGGGATTGTTGCCATCCCGGAACGAGAATTTGACCGTGCGCTCGCCGGTCTTCTCCGCCTTCGTTACGTCAGCGTAATAGGTGCGGTAGAGCGGGTGGCCCTTTTCCTTGAGCGTGTCGAAGCTCCAGATCACGTCATCCGCCGTGACCGGCTGGCCGTCGTGGAAGCGGGCCTCCGGCCGCAGGGTGAAGGCGACCCAGGTGCGGTCCGGAGCGACCTCGATGCTTTCGGCCAGCAGGCCGTATTCGGTGATCGCCTCGTCGCCGTTGCTGGTGGTCAGGGTCTGGAACACCAGCCCGGCCCCGGCGGCGGCCTGTCCGCGCAGGATGAAGGGGTTCAGATTGTCGAAGCCGCCGAAGGCCATCAGCTTGACCTCGCCGCCCTTCGGGGCGTCGGGATTGGCATAGTCGAGATGCTGGAAGTCCGGCCCGTATTTCGGCGTGCCGTGCAGGGCCAGGGCGTGGCTGCCCCCGGTCTTGCCCTGGTCCTGAGCCGCGGCCGGGGATGCCGGCAGAAGCGCTGCCGCCATCATCACCGCTGCCGCCGCCATACCGGTGCCCAGCCACCGCATCCGACCCGTCATGCCCGATCCCCTCCTTCGCTTGTTTTCTCGAAAAGCGTTCAGACTTATGGAGTTAGCCCCGCAATGGGGCGTCATCAAGGCTGCGCCGCCTTGCCGGCCGGATCGACCCACCAGGTCGCCGGGAAATTGGTGCTGCGATAGTCCTGGTCGTATTTCGGCCAGACCGCGGGATGGGCCAGCCACGCCTTGTGGGCGATCCAGCTTTCCGGGTTGTGCCATTGCGGCACCATGTAGAACCCCCACAGCAACACGCGGTCGAGCGCGCGGGTGGCGGCCTGCACCGAGTTCGAGATCCTTGGCCCCCAGCGCCTTTTCGATCAGCGCGTCGGCCACCGGGTCATGGATGCCGGAATAGTTGGCCGATCCCTTGAGGCCGGCGGCGGCCGAGCCGAAATAGCCGCGCAGCTCGGTGCCCGGCGGGGTGAAGAAGGCGAGGTTGACGATGATCGAGTCGAAATCGAACTCGTCCAGCCGTGCCTGATACTGCGCGGTATCGACCAGACGCAGGGAGGCGTCGATGCCGACGCGGCGCAGGCTCTCGACATAGGGCTGGATGACGCGGGTCAGCGCGCCGGTGCCGTCGAGGAACTCGATCGCCATCACCTCGCCGGTCTTGCCGTTGGTCAGCTTGCCGTTGCGGACCTCCCAGCCGGCCTCCTTGAACAGGCGGGTCGCCTCGCGCACCTGGGCGCGGTTGTTGCCGCTGCCGTCGGTGGTCGGCAGGGTGAAGGGCTGGGTCAGCAGCCGCTCGGACAGCTGCGCCTTGAAGGGTTCCAGCAGCGCCAGCTCCGCCGGGCCGGGCGGTCCCTTGGCGCCGAAGTCGGAGTTGGGGAAGTTGCTGAGCGTCCGCTTGTACTGGCCGTACAGGATGTTCTTCTGGATCCAGTCGAAATCGAACAGCAGGGCCAGCGCCTCTCGCACGCGCGGGTCGGCGAACTTGTCGCGGCGGGTGTTCAGGCGGAAGCCCTGGGCGCCCAGCGGCAACTCGCTCGGCACCTCCAGCGTCTTGACGCGGCCGTCCTTCATGGCGGGGAAGTCGTAGCCGGTGGTCCAGCGCTGCGCCCGGTATTCGCCGCGGAAATCATAGGCGCCGGCCTTGAACGCCTCGAACATCACGTCGTCGTCGCGGTAGAAGTCGTCCTTCACGGTGTCGAAATTGTAGAAGCCGCGGGCGGTCGGCAAATCCTTCGCCCACCAGTCAGCGACCCGCTCGTAGGTGATGGAGCGGCCGGCATCGACCGTCTTGATGCGGTAGGGACCGCTGCCCAGCACCGGCTCCAGCGTCGTCTTGGAGATGTCGCGCCCCTGCGCCGTCCACCAATGCTTTGGCTGCGGCGAGAAGGTGGTGGCGAAGTCGATGATCGGCTTGATCTCCCCCGTGCCGGTCAGGGTGATCTTGAAGCGGCGGTCGTCCAGCGCCTCCACCTTGGCGGTGCGGTCGAGGAAGGACTTGATGAAGGGCGCGCCATGGGCCTGGATCGCATCCCAGGTGAAGACCACGTCGGCGCTGGTGATCGGCGTGCCGTCATGCCACTGGGCGCCCTGGCGCAGCGTGAAGATCGCCCAGCCGAAATCGTCCGGCACCTCGACGCTTTCCGCCATGTGGGCGTAGGCGGCGTCCAGCTCCCAGCCGGACCCGACCATCAGCGTGTCGGAGATCAGCCCCAGCGTGCGCGGACGCACCCCGCGCAGGATCAGCGTGTTCAGGCTGTCGTAGGTGCCCGGCTGCGATTCGGCCAGCCCGACCGACCCGCCCTTGGGCGCGTCGGGATTGACGTGGGGGAAATGGGTGAAGCCGGGCTGGAACTGCGGCTCGCCGAACTGCTTCAGCGCGGTGACGGTCCGGGTGGCGGCCTGCGCTGGCGCCAGGATCGCCGATGTCGACAGCGTCAGGATCGTGGCGGCAAGGACGAGAAGGCGGCGCATCGGCGGTCCTGTGTGGGGTGCGGACGTTCTGGTTAGATTGCCACGCCCGCGCCCCGGTCAAGCGCAATTCCGGGCGCAATTCCGGTTCTCAGGTCAGTTGCTTCGCGCCGCGCGCCAATGGTCGGCCATGCGGTCCATCAACTGGCGATAGCGGCGGTCGGTCCGCATCAGCTTGCGCACCGACTTTCCGTTGCGCGGGTCAGCCAGCATCCAGGCCTCCGCCGCCGCCTGATGTTCCGGATGGATCGACAGCAGATAGATCGCCGCCTGTTCCGGGGACGCGATGACCGTCTCCTGCATCCCTTCCAGGATGGCGCCGACATAGAGCGGCAGGACCTTGCGGAAATCCTCCGGCCCGCCGTCGGTCTTGCCCTCGGCCTCGGCGAGATCGGGGGAGGCGCCGCCGTTGGCCATCAGGGCGCTGCGTTCGGCCGCCGGCAGGGCGAAGAAGGCATCGAGCCCCAGCAGCAGGTCGCAGACGGTCTTTTTGCGCACCATCCAGTTCGACCCGCCCGACACCCGCGCCGCCAGCCCTTCCAGGAAGGGCCGCAGCTTTTCAGGGGACGTTTCAAAAACGGAACGGGCGGGAGGGGAGATGGCGGTCATGGCGCTTCCCTCAACCGGCCAGCGTCGCCATGGCGTCGCGGTGGGTCTGCGGATCGCCGGCGGCGATCACCCGGCCGGTGGAGTTGGCGTCGAGCGGCTTGCCCTCCCAATCCGTCATCAGCCCGCCGGCCCCAGTCACCACCGGCACCAAGGCCGCGAAATCGTACAGCTTCAGCCCCGACTCGACGACGAGGTCGTAATAGCCGGACGCCAGCAGGCCGTAGCTGTAGCAGTCGCCGCCGTAGGACGCCGTCTTCACCTTGGCGGCGACGCGGCGGTAGGCCTCGTAATCGCTGCCGGGGAACAGGTCGGGCGAGGTGGTGCCGAACATGGCGGCAGGCAGCCCGCCGGGGCAGGGGCGCACGCGCACCGTCTGGCCGTTGTGGGTGGTCGGGCGGCCATCGACGCCGATCCAGCGGTCGCCGACGATGGGCTGGTCGATGATGCCCAGCACCGGGCGGCCATGGTGCAGCAGGGCGATCAGCGTGCCGAAGATCGGCCGGCCGGTGATGAAGGACTTGGTGCCGTCGATGGGGTCGATCACCCACACCCATTCGGCGTCCAGGTTCTTGGTGCCGTGCTCCTCGCCATAGATGCCGTCGTCGGGGCGCTGGCTTTCGATGATGGTGCGGATGACGTGCTCCGCCTCGCGGTCGGCGATGGTGACCGGCGAGGCGTCGGCCTTGTCGTCGATGGCGACCGGAGTGCGGAAATAGCGGCGGACCACGCTGCCGCTGGAGTCGGCCAACCGCTGGGCGAGCGCCACCATCGGGGCGGGGCAGGGTTCGGTCATGGTCGCTCCTTGAGACTTCTGTCGATAGGGTTGCCGCATCCTAACGGCGTGTGCCCGCCCCGGAAACCCGAAAGCGCCCCGGCTCTGCTTGAGGAGAGGCCGCGGTTTCCGCCGGGCAGCTCCTCCGCCGGCAGGGCTTTGCGCCCGGCCCGGCTTGTGGCAGCCTCGACGGGCCATGACGAACCGACCCAACATCTACGCCGCCGCGCCCATCGACCGCGCCTCCCTCCGCCGCAAGGACGAGGATTGGCTGACGGAGGCCTGGCTCGCCCCCGCGTCCCGCGTCCTGCCGATCTGGCAGACCAAGAGCTTCGTCGCCGGTCCGGAGGATGCGCCCCGCGCCGTCCTGCTGCCGGCGGAGGGGCTGGACGCGGTGCCGATCTTTCTCGGCCTGATGGACGGCACGCCGGTCTTCACCGTCGACCTGTCGATGGTCGAGGACCCGGACGCGCTGCCGGCCTTGCGCGGCCATGGCCGGTTCGAGGATCTGCGCGCCACCGGCCCGCTGATGCCGGAAGGCGAGGCGGCGCTGTGCGCCTATGCCCGCGGCATGGTGTGGTGGAATGCCCGCCACCGCTTCTGCGGCGTCTGCGGCTCCCCGGCGGCGACGGCGGAGGGCGGACATGTGCGGCTCTGTACCAACCCCGGCTGCGCCACCCACCATTTCCCGCGCACCGACCCGGCGGTGATCATGCTGGTCCATGACGGCGGCGACCGGGCGGTGCTGGGCCGGCAGAGCCGGTTCCCGCCCGGCATGCATTCGGTGCTGGCCGGCTTCCTGGAGCCGGGCGAAAGCCTGGAGGACACCGTCGCCCGCGAGGTGTTCGAGGAGGTCGGGCTGACGGTGACGGACATCCGGTACCGCTCGTCGCAGCCCTGGCCCTTCCCATCCTCGCTGATGCTGGGCTTCACCGCGCGGGCCACCAGCTTCGACATCGACACCGGCAACGACGAGCTGGAAAGCGCCCGCTGGTTCGACCGCGACTTCCTGCGCAGCCACACCCCGGACGAGACTTTCCGCCTCGCCCGGCCCGACTCGATCGCCCACCGCCTGATCCGGGAATGGATGGCGGAGGGGTGAGGGATCAGTGGATGAACAGCTTCACGAAGATGCCGATCTGAAAGGCAAGCACGAAGCCGAGCATCCGCTTCATCAGGGGCATGTCGGACTTCAGACTGCGATCTTCGGACCTCGGCATGTCAGTCGAGGTTCGGATGCGGGCCGGGGCCGGGCCAGTAACGCTCGTCCAGCGCCTCCCTGCCATAGGGACTGACCGTCGGGAAGGTGCCGGCGGGCAAGCCGGTTTCCAGCGATGCCTTTTGGACGGCCCGCTTGTAGAGCTTCGCATCCTCCAGCAATTCGGCAAGCAATGGGCGCAGGCTCGGGCTTTCCTCCACCACGTCTTCGATGCGATGGCGCTGTTCACCGATGGTTCCAAGCCAACTGCCGGTGCGCATGCCCGGCTGAAACTGGTACTTGAGGAGATGGGTGAGCAGCACTTCAAGCCGGTTGCGCAGTTCCTGCCGCTTGGCCTTACCCATATCCTCCAGCTCTTCGGCGAGGTTGGCGCGATCCAGTGCGGTAAGTGTACCCGAACGAAGCAGCGCCGCCTGACGTTCGATCCAGGCGACGAAGTCCTCGTCGTAAAGTCCGCTGTCCGGCGGGTCGGATGCGAGCTTGGTCGCCGGAGCGGGTGGCTCCGGACGCGGCGTGGACATGCCTCGGATGATGCGCATGGTCGGCCTGACGTAGAGCAGGAATTGAGATATTGCCAAGCGTAGCACACGATGTCAGGCCGGTCATCCTGGGCAAGGGTGGACACCCTTCCTAATGCCGCTGCTGCACCCCCACCGCACGCGTGGGGGAGCGGCGGCGGTCGAAGGGGTTGGGGTGGCGGGTGCAGGTGTCGTTGTAGAGCATCATCAGGGAGGCCGATTCGGCCGCGCTGCGGCAGGTGGCGCAGCACAGGTTGTCCCAGACCATCTGGCGGACGGCGGCATCGCCCCAGGGTTCATGCAGAAGCGAGGCGCCCTTTTCCAGCGCGGCCATGAAGGGGATATGTTCGTGGGCGGCGATCTGCGCCACCTCGTCCGCCTCCAGATCGGCCAATCCCAGACAATCTTCCATCGTGAGCATGGCAACCTCCATCCGTGGCGCCATGGCCGTCGGCGGGGTCTCACCCGTCAGCCGCCGTGGTGTTTGTTGTAATCGGACCCTTGTGGAACCGGCGCTTGCCGGTGCTTCCTGTATAACAACTTCAGCTAATCTTGCCCAGCGCCGGCCGGACGCGGCCAAGGCTAAGTTGCGTCACTGCGGCGGAATGACGCGTGACTTGCGGCAACTGCGAAAAGACTTGCGGCGTTGCGGGAAAGCGTCAGTCCTCGCCGACGCGCTGGCTTTCCTGATAGCGGAAAGGGTTGGCCGGATAGACGCCCAGGATCTTCACCTCGCGGGCGAAGAAATCCAGCTCCTCCAGGGCGAGGCGCAGCGGGCGTTCGTCGGGATGGCCCTCGACGTCGGCGTAGAACTGGGTCTGGGTGAAGTGGCCGCCGACCATGTAGCTTTCCAGCTTGGTCATGTTGATGCCGTTGGTGGCGAAGCCGCCCAGCGCCTTGTAGAGCGCGGCCGGCACGCTGCGGACACGGAAGACGAAGGTGGTGATCGTCTTGCAGGAGCCCAGCGCCGGCAGCTTCGGCTCGCGCGCCAGGATCAGGAAGCGGGTGGTGTTGTGGGTGGCGTCCTCGATCCCGCTCTTCAGGATGTCGAGGCCGTAGATCTCGGCGGCCAGCGAAGAGGCGATGGCGGCATGGCGCGGGTCGTTCATCGCCGCGATCTCTTTCGCGGCGCCGGCCGTGTCGGCATGGTTGATCGCTTGCAGGCCCAGGCCGCGGATGGCGGTCTGGCACTGCGACAGCGCCTGGATGTGGCTGCGCACGGTCTGGATGCTGTCCAGCGTGGCGCCCTTCGGCGCCAGCAGCTGGTGGTTCACCCGCTGGAAATGCTCGCCGATGATATGCAGGCCGCCTTCCGGCAGCAGATAGTGGTTGTCGGCGACGCGGCCGGCGATGGAGTTCTCCACCGGGATCATCGCCAGCGACGCCCGCCCGTCGCGCACGGCGGAGAAGGCGTCCTCGAAGGTGGCGCAGGGCATCGTCGTCATGGTCGGCCGCGCGTTGCGGCAGGCCAGATCGGAATAGGCGCCGGGGAAGCCCTGGAAGGCGATGATGTTGGACGTGCCCATGAGCGGAATTCCCCCGGCGGATCTTGAATAAAAGACCGACTGTGTCGGATGTCAGCCGGCTTGACGGCTGGAGAGGAGGGCGCAGGCGCGCTCCAGGTCGGCGGGAGTATCGACACCCAGCGGAACCGCGTCAACGACCGCCGCGTCGATGCGCATGCCGTTCGACAGGGCGCGCAGCTGCTCCAGCCGCTCGCGCTGCTCCAGCACCGACGGCGGCAGCGACACGAACCGCTCCAGCGCCGCCCGGCGGTAGGCGTAGAGACCGATGTGGTGGTAGAGCGGCCCGTCGCCGGTCGGCGCGGTGGCGCGGGTGAAATAGAGCGCGCGGCCCTGGCGGGCTCCGGCCGGCAGCTCCAGCACCGCCTTCACCACATTGGGGTTGGTCCGCTCCTCCTCCCGCGTGATCTCGGCCACCAGGGTGGCGATGTCGACCTCCGGGTCGGCCAGCGGGGCGAAGGCGGCGCGCACGCTCTCCGGCTCGATGGTCGGCAGGTCGCCCTGCACATTCACCACCGCATCGTGCCGCCCCTCCGGGTCGATCAGCTGCAGCGCCTCGAAGATGCGGTCGGAGCCCGAGGGATGGTCGGGGCGCGTCAGCACCGCGGTGCCGCCGGCGGCCTCGACCGCGCGGGCGATCTCAGGCTCGGCGCAGGCGACCACCACCGGGCCGATCTCCGCCTCCATGGCGCGGCGCAGCACATGGACGATCATCGGCGCGCCGAGGATGTCGGCCAGCGGCTTGCCGGGCAACCTGACGGAGGCCATGCGTGCCGGGATCACCACGACCGGGTTAGCCGGGCGGGCGACGGAGATGCTGGCGGGGGCGGCGGTCGGCATGGCGCGGAAACTCCGGTGGGAAGGTCCGGTGGGTCAGGGAATCGGGACGCTTGGATTCGTGACGCTTTTCTGGCGCGGGTGAACCACGGACGCCGGGGCGGCGTCAAGGGGCGGCATCGGGCGATGGCATGTCGGACGGTGCGAGAGCCGCCAGGGGGCCGCAGCGCCTGCCTTCCGGCTGTTTTGCGATGCAGCGTAATGCGCAAGCAAATTAAGTGGTTGGTGACTGCGACAAATTTGTATGCGACCTTTTTTCGCGGTCCGCCGGGCTATGAGAAGCTTCGGACCGCGGGCTATGGTAGCCGCGGCGCGTTCAGCCGCGGGCGGGAGAAACGCCGAGTGTACTGAAATTAGGGAACAAAGGGGCTCATCAATGAGCATGGAGTGGAACAAGGTTTTCGGCGCCGTGCTGCTGGCCGGGCTGATCGCGATGCTGGCCGGATTCGCGTCCAAGGTGCTGGTTCATTCTAAGCCGCTCGAAAAGAGCGTCTATGTCGTCGCGACGCCCGAGGGGGCCAGCGCGCCCGCCGACAAGGGTGCCGCTCCCACCGGTCCGGCGCCGATCGCGCCGCTGCTCGCCGCCGCCAGCCCGGAGGCCGGCCAGAAGGTGGCCAAGGCCTGCGCGGCCTGCCACAGCTTCGACAAGGGCGGCGCCGCCAAGGTCGGTCCGAACCTGTTCGGAATCGTCGGCGGTCCGAAGGGCCACATGCAGGGCTTCGCCTACTCCGACGCGCTGGTCAAGACCGGGGGTACTTGGACCTATGACGAGCTGAACAAGTTCCTCTATGACCCGAAGGGCTATGCTCCGGGCACCAAGATGACCTTCGCCGGCCTCAAGAAGGATGACGACCGCGCGGCCGTCGTCGCCTACCTGCGCTCGCTGGCCGACAGCCCGCAGCCGCTGCCCCAGTAACCGCCTCCAGTACCAGGGTACCGGGCGCCGCCGCGGCCGGAAGAAAAAAAGCCCCGCTCTCGCAAGAGGCGGGGCCTTTTGTTTGTCCGGATCGGCACCCGGCCGGCGAAGCGCCGGGCTTACCGCCGCAGGCTGCGGGCGATCTCCAGATAGTCGGGATCGTTTTCCGGCGTCAGCCGGCCATGGCGGATCAGGAAATCGGCCACCACAAGGGTCACGTTGAACTTCCACTCGCCGCTGCCGCGCACCGACTCCGCCACCTTGTCGAGCGGCCAGAGTTCGAAGCTCTCCACCTCGCCATCCGTGTTGACGGGGGTGAGGCCGGGCGGAAGCTCCAGATCGTAGACGAACAGGCGGTCGCGCTTCAGCCCGGCCGCCGTCTCCATGGTGTAGCTGATGGCGCCGACCGGCACGGCGCGCCGCGCGGTCTCGGCGTCGAGCCCGGCCTCCTCCGCCGCCTCCTTCTCCAGATTCTCGGCCAGGCTCAGGCCGATGGGCTGGCCGCCGGCGATCAGGTTGTCGAGCTGGCCCGGTGCCACCTCGCGGTCCTTGGCGCGCCGGCCGACCCATAGCAGAAGTCCGCCGGCCCCATTACCGGCGGAGTCGTCGCGGACGAAGCCGTTGATGTGCAGGCCGTAGGCCTCGATCCCGAAGGCACCGACGGCGGCACGGTCCAGCCGGGCCAGCGGCTCCGCCCCCCAGCGCGGCAGGACCGGGTAATATTCGCCGCGCAGCGCCTTGACCGTTCCCTGTTCCACCAGATAGGCGGCGGCATGGTCGAGCAGGGTGGAGCGCGCCTCGAAATCCCGGATCTCGGGCGCGATGGTCAGCCGGTTGGCGGTGACGACGAAGCCGGGATCGACCCCGGGCAGCGCCTCGGCCAGGGCATGGCGCACCCAGCCCACGGTGTGGCCGTCCAGCTCGAACGGGCGGAAGCCGGACAGGTCGTGCGCGTTGCACGCGCGGATGTGATCGAGGAAGCTCATGCCGTCCATCTAAGCGGGGCGGACGGGCCGGTGCAACCGCTCATCCAGAGCATGGGCCAGGGCATGAGCCAGGGCCGTGTGCACCCTCGTATATTTGGACATCTTGCGCGTCCCTGGTTGCCATCGTACACAGGTCGGGTCACGAAATGACCGTCGGCAGCATTCCGCCGGCCGGTCGCTCAAGCGAAAGGGCGGGGCGTGATGACTGACCGGTCGGCTGAGAGCGCTGCGGCAGGCAAGACGTCAGGCGAGACGGGGACGCCGTTCGGCGCCCTGTCGGTCCTGGTGGTCGAAGACGAATCCTTCACCCGCATGGTGCTGGCGAAGATGCTGGGCACGCTGGGCGTCAAGGCGGTCCATCAGGCCGCCGACGGCGAGTCGGGACTGGCGGTGGTCGCCGCCCACGCGCCCGACCTGGTGCTGTGCGATGTGGAAATGCAGCCGATGGACGGATTCGGTTTTGTCCGCGCTCTGCGCACCAGCGGCGAGTCGCGCCACAGCAGCCTGCCGGTCGTGTTCATGAGCGGCCGGGTCGACGACGACCGCAAGGCGCAGGCGCGCGACAGCGGCGCCCACGCGGTGCTGGCCAAGCCCGTCACCCCTGCGACCCTGCGCGAGGCGTTGAGCATCGGGGTGAAGGGCTGGCAGCCGGCCTGAGAGGCCATGCTGAGAGGCTGTCCGGCGGAAGGGCTGCCGGCACCGTGCGAAACTCCGGCTTGCCGCCGGAGATTGCTGCCGCCACTGGGGGCAAGCGGGGGCCGCAGGCCTGCCTTTAAAATTTCCCACCCCGTGGCAAGCGTGCCAAGCCATTGAAACAATTCGGTAATCCAGCGGTAACCCTCCACCGTGCCGCGTTGACGCCCCATCCTCACCCAATTTCCGCCTTGTTGATGGGCACGATTGGGACGCAACATGACCTCAAGGAAGTGTTGGGGGATTTGTTGCGAGGCCGTGGCCGACACTGCGGCAGACCGCAAGTCTCTCAACCGGATATTGTTAAGGTTTGGAGTTCAGTATCGACGGTAAATCCCTGCGCCGTGCTTGGTCGAGGCGGCGCGTCTGCTTGAGGAGGCCGATGGCGTGACAAGGAGCGCCCGATGGAACCCGCTTGGGTCGCATCGCACTGGGCAGTTCTTCCCGATCGGACGGGCAACGACGATTGCCGCCGGTTCCACGCCGTCACCTTCCGACACCGTCACACCTCTTTCCCCGAACCTTCCGACGCATGCGCGGCCGATACGCGCGTGGGTTGAGCAGGTGCGCTCGCCGCACCCACACCGGCCGCAGGACCTAGGTCCTATGGCTGAGGCCAGCTTCACCGCGGGCTTTCCGGCTATGGAGCCTGAGTGCCTGGAAAGCTCCAGGTGGAGCATTACATTCAAAAATGACTCGTTCGGGGGTCGCCGCGTCACGAGACGGACCTCTCCCGGCCTTCACAGGACCGTTCCTTACACCAGACCGCTGGCTTCTATCGCTGAGCGGGGAGGCTGCGGACCCTGCGCGGTCCGCGCCTTCCCTGGAGTGCCCCTTGGATCGCGGCATGCGCCGCGCCCTGCCGCCGCAGCCACCGGCGGCCCCCCGGCGCATCGGACCAGATAAGACGGAGCGACGAATGTTCCCGGCCGACGAACTGTTCACGCGCTACACGCAGAATTACGAGACCCGCCGCGAAACCGAGATGTCCTTGATGGACTATCTCCAGCTGTGCCGCGACGACCCGATGTCCTACGCCTCGGCCTCCGAACGCATCCTCGCCGCCATCGGCGAACCGGAGGTGGTCGACACGGCCCGCGACCCGCGCCTGGGCCGCATCTTCATGAACCGGACCATCAAGGTCTATCCCGCCTTCTCCGAGTTCTACGGCATGGAAGAGACGATCGAACGGATCGTCGGCTTCTTCCGGCACGCAGCACAAGGGCTGGAGGAGCGCAAGCAGATCCTCTACCTGCTGGGCCCGGTCGGCGGCGGCAAGTCGTCGCTGGCGGAACGGCTGAAGTCGCTGGTGGAGAAATGCCCGATCTATGTGCTGAAGGCCGGCAAGGAGATCAGCCCGACCTTCGAAAGCCCGCTCGGGCTGTTCAACCCGGACGAGATCGGCGACGAGCTTGAGGAGCGCTTCGGCATCCCCAAGCGCCGCCTGACCGGGCTGATGAGCCCGTGGGCGGTCAAGCGCCTCGACGAGTTCGGCGGCGACATCAACCGCTTCAAGGTGGTGAAGCTCCACCCCAGCAAGCTGCGCCAGATCGGCGTCACCAAGACCGAGCCGGGCGACGAGAACAACCAGGACATCTCGTCGCTGGTCGGCAAGGTCGACATCCGCAAGCTGGAGATCTACAGCCAGAACGATCCCGACGCCTACAGCTTCTCCGGCGGCCTGAACCGGGCGACCCAGGGCATGCTCGAATTCGTCGAGATGTTCAAGGCCCCGATCAAGATGCTGCACCCGCTGCTGACCGCGACGCAGGAGGGCAACTATGTCGGCTCGGAGAACATCGGCGCCATTCCCTTCCAGGGCGTGATCCTGGCCCACTCCAACGAGGCGGAGTGGCAGACCTTCAAGAACAACAAGAACAACGAAGCCTTCATCGACCGCATCTGCGTGATCAAGGTCCCCTACTGCCTGCGGGTGGCGGAGGAGCAGAAGATCTACGAGAAGCTGGTCAACGGCTCCGACCTGTCGACCGCGCCCTGTGCGCCGGCGACGCTGGAGATGCTGGCGCGCTTCTCGGTGCTGTCGCGGCTGCGCGAGCATCCGAACAGCAGCGTCTACAGCAAGATGCGGGTCTATGACGGCGAGAGCGTCAAGGAGACCGATCCCAAGGCCAAGTCGATGCAGGAGTACAAGGACCAGGGCGGCGTCGACGAGGGCATGGGCGGCATCTCCACCCGCTTCGCCTTCAAGGTGCTCGCCTCGACCTTCAACTACGACTCGACCGAGATTTCGGCCGATCCGGTGCATCTGATGTATGTGCTGGAGCAGGCGATCCGCCGCGAACAGTTCCCGGAGGAGACGGAGAAGAAATACGTCGAGTTCATCAAGGCCGAACTCGCCCCGCGCTACGCCGAGTTCATCGGCAACGAGATCCAGAAGGCCTATCTGGAATCCTACTCCGACTACGGCCAGAACCTGTTCGACCGCTATGTCGATTATGCCGACGCCTGGATCGAGGATCAGGACTTCAAGGATCCCGACACCGGCCAGCTGATGAACCGCGAGCTGCTGAACCAGGAGCTGACCAAGATCGAGAAGCCGGCGGGCATCGCCAACCCGAAGGACTTCCGCAACGAGGTGGTGAAGTTCGCGCTGAGGGCGCGGGCGGCCAACTCCGGCCGCAACCCGTCCTGGACTTCCTACGAGAAGATCCGCGAGGTGATCGAGAAGCGGATGTTCAGCCAGGTCGAGGACCTGCTGCCGGTCATCAGCTTCGGCTCGAAGAAGGACGGCGACACCGAGAAGAAGCACACCGAGTTCGTCTCGCGCATGATGACCCGCGGCTACACCGAGCGGCAGGTCCGCCGGCTGGTCGAGTGGTACATGCGGGTGAAGCAGGCGGGCTGAGGCCGGCGGGTCGGGACAGCTGGACCGGGGGGGACGCTTAATTGCCGCGGGGCGGGGTGTTGCAACGCCCCGCGGCAACCCCACTGTCATAGAAAGCTGTCAGGATCCTAAGGCCGCGTGACGAAACGGGTGGGAGGGCCAGCCCCTTGATGAACATCATCGACCGTCGCCTGAACCCGCAGGGCAAGAGCCTGGCCA
Organism: Azospirillum sp. UENF 112521; assembly: GCF_058780665.1. Taxonomy (NCBI): domain Bacteria; kingdom Pseudomonadati; phylum Pseudomonadota; class Alphaproteobacteria; order Rhodospirillales; family Azospirillaceae; genus Azospirillum; species Azospirillum sp. UENF 112521. The sequence goes on along the minus strand of NZ_JBSNCI010000002.1, from coordinate 2,468,735 downwards.
ACCGCCAGCGTTTCCTGCGCCGTGCCAAGGAACAGGTTGTCAAGGCGGTCCGCGACGCCTCGGGAAAACGGGGCATCCAGGATATCGAGAACGGCGAGAAGGTGACGATCGCCGCCGGCGGCGTGCGCGAACCGTCCTTCCACCGTGCTGCCCAAGGCGGGGTGCGCGACTATGTCGTGCCCGGCAACAAGGAATATGTGGAAGGCGACACCATCCAGCGCCCGGACGGCGGCGGCGGTGGCCGCGGCAGCGAGGGCAGCGCCGACGGCGAGGGCGAGGACGAGTTCCGCTTCGTCCTGTCGCGCGACGAGTTCCTCGACATCTTCCTGGAGGATTCTGGAGCTTCCCGATCTGGTGAAGCAGAAGGTCAAGCAGTCGGAATCGCACACGCTGACGCGGGCCGGCTATTCGGTGTCGGGGTCGCCCGCCAACCTGAACCTGGTCCGCACCATGCGGAACAGCCTGTCGCGCCGCATCGCGCTGAAACGCCCGAAGCGCGACGAGATCCGCGAACTGGAGGAGATGCTGCGCGAGGCCGAGGAGGCCGGCGAGGACGCCACGCAGATCCAGGCGTTGCGCGAACAGCTGGAACACATCGTCCTGCGCTCGCGCCGGATTCCCTTCATCGACCCGATCGACGTCCGCTACAACCGGTTCGAGACGGTGCCGAAGCCGATCGCCCAGGCGGTGATGTTCTGCCTGATGGACGTGTCCGGCTCGATGACCGAGCACATGAAGGATCTGGCCAAGCGCTTCTTCATGCTGCTGTATCTGTTCCTGCGGCGGCGCTACCGGTCGGTCGACATCGTCTTCATCCGCCACACCCACGAGGCCAAGGAGGTGGACGAGGAAACCTTCTTCTATTCCACCGAGACCGGCGGCACCGTGGTGTCCACCGCGCTGGAGGAGATGCAGAAGGTGGTGCAGGAGCGCTACCCGCACAATGAATGGAACATCTATGCCGCCCAGGCGTCGGACGGCGACAACATGTCGTCGGACAACGCCAAGTCGGCGACCCTGCTGCGCGACGTGATCCTGCCGATGTGCCAGTATTTCGCCTACATCGAGGTGGCGGCGGAACACAACATGGGCCTGTCGGCGCTGGGCCGCGAAACCGAGCTGTGGCGCACCTACAAGCAGGTGCAGAGCCCGGAACGCCCGCTGGCGATGCGCCGCGTCCGTTCCCGCCGGGAAATCTTCCCGGTCTTCCGCGAGCTGTTCGCCCGCGAGAAGGCGGGAGCGTAAGGGGCGCCTGAGGGGATACAGGGAAATCACCGCCCTCATCCCCCACAGGGGGCAGAGGGGCGGCAGGGGGAGATCGAGAATGACCGCTGTGATCACCAGACCCGAGGCGCTGCTGTATGACGGCGTCGAGTGGGATTACGACAAGATCAAGCGCGTCTATGACGCCATCGAGCACATCGCGCTGAAGGAGATGGGCCTCGACGTCTATCCCAACCAGATCGAGGTCATCACCGCCGAGCAGATGCTCGACGCCTATTCGTCCATCGGCATGCCGCTGATGTACAAGCACTGGTCCTTCGGCAAGCATTTCGCCCGCGACGAGATGATGTACCGCAAGGGCTATCGCGGCCTGGCCTATGAGATCGTCATCAACTCCAGCCCCTGCATCAGCTACATCATGGAAGAGAACACCATGACGATGCAGACGCTGGTGATCGCCCACGCCGCCTTCGGCCACAACCATTTCTTCAAGAACAACCAGCTGTTCCAGCAATGGACCGATGCCCAGGGCATCCTCGACTATCTGGAATTCGCCAAGACCTACATCGCCCATTGCGAGGAACGCTACGGCCATGCGGCGGTGGAGCGGGTGCTGGACGCCGCCCATGCGCTGATGAGCCAGGGCGTGCACAAATACCCGAAGAAACGGTCCGACCTGCGGACCGAGCAGCGGCGCGAGCGCGAGCGGCAGGAATATCAGGACCAGACCTTCAACGATCTATGGCGCACGGTGCCCAAAACCGCCGCCGGCCCGCGCCCGGCCAAGTCGGTGTCGGAGCGCAAGAAGCTGCTGGGCCTGCCGGAGGAGAACATTCTCTATTTCCTGGAGAAGAAGGCGCCGCGGCTGGAGCATTGGCAGCGCGAGCTGTTGCGCATCGTCCGCCACATCTCGCAATATTTCTATCCGCAGAAACAGACCAAGGTGATGAACGAGGGCTGCGCCACCTACGTCCATTACCAGATCATGAGCCGCCTGCACGAGACCGGCCAGATCAGCGAGGGCGCCTTCCTCGAATTCCTGCACTCGCACACCTCCGTCGTGTTCCAGCCGGAATTCGACGACAAGCGCTTCTCCGGCCTGAACCCCTATGCGGTCGGCTTCGCGATGATGCAGGACATCGCCCGCATCGCCGAAAAGCCGACCGACGAGGACCGCCAGTGGTTCCCCGACCTCGCCGGCCGCGGCGACGGCATGGCGGCGGTGCGCGAGGCCTGGGCCAACTTCCGCGACGAGAGCTTCATCCTCCAGTATCTCAGTCCGCACCTGATGCGGAAGCTGAAGCTGTTCAGCGTGCGCGACGACGCAGAAGACCCCTATCTGCTGGTCGATCACATCCACAACGAGCGCGGATACCGCGACATCCGCAAGAAGCTGGCCCGCCAGTACGATTTGGGCTACCTGGAGCCGGACATCCAGATCGTCGACGTCGATCTCGCCGGCGACCGCAAGCTGATCCTGCAGCACCGCGTCACCAACGGCGTGCTGCTCGACGAGAGCGACGCCAAGGCGGTGCTGCGCCACATCGCCAATTTGTGGGGCTACGAGGTGCAGCTGATCGAGGTGTCGGCGATCTCCGAGGCGATCCTGAAGGAGCATGCCGTCACCGCGCCCAGCGGGATCGGCGTAGGCTGATGCCTTGCCCTCTTCCCCGGCCGCCGCGGGCCGGGGAGGGGGGCCGCGTGGCTCCGGCGGACGCGACCTTTGCATCGGGCTCCGCTACACTTCCGGCCGATGGAGCGGCGGGGGGAGGCGATGGCGGACGATCTGCTGGGTGGAGAGGGTCCGGTCGGGCTGGTGAAGGCGCGGCACGGCTTGATGATGTACCGGCGCACCGACAGCGTCGTCGGCCGGTCGCTCGGCTATTACGCTGAATATTTCGAGCAGGAGGTCGCCCTGTTCCGCCAGTGCGTCCGGGCCGGCGACCGGGTGATCGACGTCGGCGCCAACATCGGCGCCCACACGGTGGCGCTGGCGCGGCTGGTCGGCCCCGCCGGCCGGGTGCTGGCGCTGGAGCCGGTCGATGCCAACCACCGGCTGCTCTGCGGAAATCTTGCGCTGAACGGGCTGGACTGGGCCGACGGCGTGCTGGCCGCCGCCGGGGCTGCCGACGGCATGCTGCACCTCGCCGCGGTGGCGATGGACAGGGACGGCAATTACGGGGCGCTGTCGCTCGACGCGCTGGCGGGGGACCGGCCGGTGCCGGTGCACCGGCTGGACGGGCTGTGCCGTGAGGGGGCGGGCCGCATCCGCCTGGTCAAGATCGACGTCGAGGGCATGGAAGCGGAGGTTCTGGAGGGCGCCCGTGGCCTGATCGCCCGCGACCGGCCGGTGCTGTATGTGGAGAACGACCGTCCCGACAAGTCGACCGCGCTCATCCGCCTGCTCGGCGAGCTTGGTTATGCCTGCTACTGGTATCTGCCGGCCTTCCACAATCCGGCCAATTTCGCCGGGCGGTCGGAGGCGATCTTCGGCTATGGGCTGGTCGACACCGGGACGGAGATCCACGGGCTCGGCATGGGGATCAACCTGTTCTGCCTGCCGGCGGAAGCGGGGGCGCGGATCAACGGCCTGCTGCCGGTCGCCGGCCCGGACGAGCATCCGCTGGTGCGCGGCCACAACCGGCGCTTCGTCGGTGGCTGACGGCGCGGTGCGGGCGCGAGGACGGCCGCATCAGTGCTCCGGTTCGGGCTTGATGCCGGCGTCCTTCATGGCGTGCATCAGGTCCAGCATCACGGTGCTGATGTCGGGAAAGGACAGGGCCACCGCGTGGCGGTCGGGATCGAGGCGCACCACATGGGCGATCTGCCGGCCGCCGACCCGATGGCCGGATTTGTCCGGGCGGCTTGTTTCCGGGTTGGCCGTTTCCGGGATGTCCGGGCAATGCAGTTCCAGCCGCAGCTTGCCGCCGACGGCATGAGCGAACTCCCCCGGCGGCAGATCGACCAGCAGGCCGCGGGTCGACCAATTGATCGTGGTGCAGCGCCGGCCCTCCGCCTCCACCGCCAGGACCGGGTCCATGTAGCGGATGGCACGGCGGCGTTCGATCCCGTTCGGCGGCTTGGCGCCGACATCGTGCTGGTCGAGCTTGCGTTTGGCCGCCTGCTTGGTGCGCTCGTCCACCCCGTCCTTGCTGGTCATCAGCGTCGCCTGCACGCGCCGTTCGACGCCGTGGCGGAACTCGTCGTCGGCACCGAACCGCAAGGCCTTGGCGAAATGGTCCTTCGCCTGGGTCAGCAGCGCGTTGCGCCCCTTCTCGTCGCCGCGATGGCCGCAGCGTTCGGCCTGGACCAGCAGCGAATCGACGCTGCGCTGGTAGGCGCCGCGCTGGTAGACGCGGGACAGCTCGCGGAACTCGGCGGCGCGCAGGCTGGGGAATTCCCGGGTCTTCAGCAGCCCGGCCAGCCCCTCCGCCAGCGAGTCGACATGGGCGGGATCGCCGGTTTCCGCCTCCCGGCGCAGGATCCGCACCGCCTCCTCCGCCTTGCGAAGCAGCTGATCTTCCAGTTTGCGGCGCTGGTCGGCGTCCATCACGGGCATGGCGCGGCCCTCCACAGGGGCGGTCTCAACAGGATAGCTCAACTCGTGGGATGCGTCAGCGGCCGGCTATGGTTAACGGGACAGTTGAGGGGCGCCCCAGTAGGATCGGACCGGATTTTCATTTGCCGGCCGACGGCCTTCTTATCTGTGAGGACAAACGGAATCGGCGGCGGGGAGCGGACAGGCGATGGGGAAGGACAGGAACGGGGCGGCCGGGGCGGATCCCGAAGTGGCGGTGCTGACCGTGGCGCTCGCCGGCCTGCTGGAGGAGGACAGCGCAAGCCCGGCCCCGGCGTCCACGGCGCTCGTCGCCATCGCCCGCGGCCGGGGCGCCGATGCGGAACCGGTGCGGACGCTGGTGCTGCGGCGGAAGGGGAGGCACAGCGGGGCGGCGGGCGAGGATTTGGCCGACCGGCGCGCCCTGGTCTACAGCCTGACCAAGACCATTCTCGCCGCAGCCGTGCTGCGGCTGGTCGCCCGCGGCGTTGTCGAGCTGGATGGGCCGGCGGAGCGCTGGCTGCCGGAACTGGCCGGACGGCAGGGATCGGTCACCGTGGCGCAGATCCTGACCCACCGAGCCGGACTGCCGGATTATGGCGGGCAGGCCGACTATCACGCCGCCGTCGCCGCCGGTGCGACGCCTTGGAGCGGCGACGAGTTCCTGGCCCGCTGCGGCGTTGCCAGGGGGGAGGGACCGCCGGTCGGCAGCTTCGCCTATTCCAACATCGGCTATCTGCTGATCGGCCGGCTGCTGGAGCGGGCGGGCGGCGCTCCGCTGGCGGAGATTCTGGGGCGCGAGGTCTTCGCGCCGCTCGGCCTCGCCAGCGCGTCGCTGCTGCGTGACCGCGCCGACCTCGACGGGCTGTTCTTCGGGCCGAGCCCGGCCTTCGGCGGGGCTGCGGTGGCGGAGGCCTATCATCCCGGCTGGGTGTCGCATGGGGTGGTGGCGATGACGGCGGCGGACGCCTGCCGCCTCATTCATGGTCTGGCCGAGGAGTATCTGCCGGGCCCGTTGCTGCGGCGCATGCGCGATGGGCTGCCGGTCGGCGGGCCGATGGGCGGGCGGCCCTGGGTCGAGCCGTCCTATGGGCTGGGGATGATGGTGGAGCTGGACCCGGCGGCCGGTCCCTATTGGGGCCATACCGGCGGCGGTCCGGGGGTGACGCCGGCGGCCTACCATGCGCCGGGGCCGGTCCCGGTCTCCGTCGCCGTCCTTCTGGATGGCGAGGACGGGGCGCTGGCCGAATGGATGGCGGTGGAGGTGCTGCACCGGCTGCGCAGTCGTTAAGGGAGCGCGCGCTACAGCCTCCGCTTGTTCATCTCCCGCTTGTTCATGGGGGTCGCGATCCCATCTCCTCTCCAGGGGACAATTCCCCGCTTCCCGGCGTAGGCTCGGGGGAGAAGACGGTGCCGGACGAAACCGGCAACCGGGAACAGGAACCAATGGGGGAGGAACCGCGCGATGGGAGATGCCGCCCGCAAGCTGCCCGATTATCCATGGCTGGCCTCGTACCCGCCGACGGTGGACTGGGCGATGCCGATCCCGGTCCGGCCGCTGACCGAACTGCTGGAGGGGGCGGTCGCCCGCCATGGCGACAAGCCCTGCCTGAATTTCCTCGGCAAGCGCACCAGCTACCGCGAGTTGGGCCGGCTGGTCGACCGCGCCGCCCGCGGCTTCCAGGCCATCGGGGTGGGCAAGGGGACGCGGGTCGGGCTGTTCCTGCCCAACACGCCCTATTACGTCGTCGCCTTCTTCGCCATCCTGAAGGCCGGCGGCACGGTGGTGAACTTCAACCCGCTCTATGCCGAACGCGAACTGGTCCACCAGATCGGCGACAGCGACATCGACCTGATGGTCACGCTGGACCTGAAGCTGCTGTATGACAAGATGGCGCGGATGCTGGCCGAGACCGGGCTGAAGCGGCTGGTGATCTGCCGCATGGCCGACATCCTGCCCTTCCCGAAGAACTGGCTGTTCCCCATCGCCAAGAAGGCGGAGATCGCGGCGATCCCGCGCGACGACCGCCACATCCCCTTTGCCAGGCTGATCGCAAATGACGGCCGGCCGAGCCCGGTCGTCCTCGATGCGCGGGAGGACGTGGCGGTGCTGCAATACACCGGCGGCACCACCGGCGTGCCGAAGGGCGCGATGCTGACCCACGCCAACCTCTACGCCAACACCATCCAGTGCGCGACCTGGTACGCGGCGAAGGAGCGCAAGCCGGGGGAGGGCGGTGCGGAAGACGGGCAGGAGCGCATGCTGGGCGTGCTGCCGCTGTTCCATGTCTTCGCCATGACCGCGGTGATGAATTTCGGCCTTCATCTGGGGGCGGAGATCATCCTGCTGCCGCGCTTCGAACTGGAGCAGGTGATGCGCACCCTGCAGAAGGAGCGGATCACCCTGTTCCCGGCGGTGCCGACCATCTACACGGCGATCAACCATCACAAGCACCTGAAGGACTACGACCTGTCCTCCATCCGCTTCTGCATGTCGGGCGGGGCGCCGCTGCCGCTGGAGGTGAAGGAGGCGTTCGAGCGCACCACCGGCTGCACGCTGGTGGAAGGCTACGGACTGTCGGAATGCTCGCCCGTCGCGACGGTGAACCCGGCGGTGTTGCATGCGACCAAGAAGGGCTCCATCGGCCTGCCGCTGCCTGGTACGATCATCGAGATCGTCAGCCTGGAGGAGCCGCGCCGCGTCCTGCCCCCCGGCGAGAAGGGCGAGGTCTGCATCCGCGGGCCGCAGGTGATGAAGGGCTATTGGCGCCGCCCGGCCGAAACGGCTGAGACGCTGATCGACGGGCGGCTGCACACCGGCGATGTCGGGATCATGGACGAGGACGGCTACACCACCATCGTCGACCGCATCAAGGACATGATCCTGTGCAGCGGTTTCAACGTCTATCCCCGCAATGTCGAGGAGGCGATCTACCTGCATCCCGCCGTCGCCGAGTGCGTGGTGGCCGGCGTGCCGGACGAGTATCGCGGCCAGACGGTCAAGGCCTATGTCCGGCTCGACGACGGCCAGAGCCTGACCGCCGGGGAGCTGACCGCCTTCCTGAAGGACAAGCTGTCGCCCATCGAGATGCCGAAAGTCGTGGAATTCCGCCAGGAGCTGCCCAAGACCATGATCGGGAAACTGTCCCGCAAGGCCCTGCTGGACGAGGAGCAGGTCAGGCGGACCGCGGCGAAGGATGGCGCCGCATGAGCGCCGACGACCGGAAGGCGGTGCGTGTCCGCATCCAGGGCAAGGTGCAGGGGGTGTGGTATCGTGGCTGGACCGTTGAGCGGGCCGGCACGCTCGGTCTGACCGGCTGGGTGCGCAACCGCAGCGACGGCACGGTGGAGGCCCTGTTCGCCGGCCCCGCCGACACCGTCGACCGCATGCTGGAGGACTGCCGCCGCGGCCCGCCGTCGGCAATCGTCCGCGACGTGGTGTCCGAACCGGAACAGGATCCGGGCATGGCCGGGTTCGAGCAGCGGCCGACGGCATGAGCCCGGCGTTAGCCTTCCGCTAACCATGACGGCGGCATGCTGGCGGTGGATGCGGGTTTTGGGCCTTGTGGTTGAGGGGCGACGGCCGGGATGACCGCCAACAAATCGGATGTGGCCGGGATGAAGGCCATGCTCACCGGCGTCTTCGCCAAGGCGGCGAAGGCGAAGGACAAGGCCGGCCGCAAGCCGGGTGCCGCCCCGACTCCGAAATCCTCCACCGGGCCGGGGCAGGACCCCGCCGTCCGTCTCAGCCTGGGGCCTGTGGCGGTGGAGGATGCGCCGGCACGCCCGTTCCAAGCTCTCCAAGCTTCGGCGGCTGATGATGGCCTTGCCGACCGGCTGGACCCTGCGATCCGGGCGCTGGCGCGCGATCTCGGGCGGCTGCTGACCGCCTTCGGGATGGACGGAAGCGAGGCCGCGGCGGCGGAGGCGGCGCTGGCCGCCCGCTTCGGCGATGCCGAGCGCCGGGCTGCCGTCGCCGCGCTGGATGGCCCGGCGGGCGCTTTGCGGCCCTTGGCAGACGGTGTCCGGCAGGAGGTGGCGGTCGAGCTGAGCGGGATCGGCCTTGCCTTGTCCGATGGAAAGGCGTGCGTGCGGCTGGACGGTGCGGCCCTTGCGCTGGCGCGGGTGCCGGCGGAAGAGAGGGGGAGGGGCTGGCCGCCATCCTCGGCGCCCTCCGCTCCGCCATCCGGCCGGGCAAGGGGCTGACGGTCGAGACCGACCGGGTCGCCATCGACGATCTCGGCCGGGTGATGGAGATTCTGACCGCGGCGATGACCGCGCCGCCGCAAGGTCTGGAAGGCACGGTGATGCTGTCGCCCTCGGGTGCGCCTGCCGATGGCGGGGCGATGGAACTGGCGCTGACGCTGTCAGGCCGGCTGGGAGAGGCGGTCGCCCCCGCACTGCCCGAAGCCAAGCCGGCAAAGGAGCGTCAGCCTGGCGATGTGGTGGGCGAGGTGAAGGAGCGTGGGTTCGATGTCCGGATTTGATGTGCGCGTCCTGGCAGCCCTTTGCCTGTGCGGACTGGTGCTGCCGGGGGCCGCGCCGGCGCTGGCCGGTGCGCTGGAGCGGACGGAGCCCGGCCATCAGGCGCCGCCGCAGCCGGGGGGCAACCTGCCCATCGCCCCGCCCATCGTGCAGTATGCGCTGCCCTCGCAATGGATGACGATCCGTTCCAAGGAGGACTGGCGCAAGGCCGGCAGCTTCGAGAAGGAGTTGAGCAAGGATTGCGCCGCCCTGCGCTTCGGCGAAATCGAGCCGATGCGCTTCCGCGCCTATTACAAGGGCGAGGTGCTGGGCGTCGCCTTCGGCCATGGGCTGAACCTGCGCGACCCCGGCAGGAAGGCCGACCGCAAGAAGATCTACCTGTTCCGCAACGGCGATTCGACCAACTGCACCGTGCAGTCGATGGACAACAAGGACCCGCGGGTGAACCCTGCCGGCAACCAGGCCGCCACCCCGGCCGCCGGCGGGTTCAAGAAGTATTAGACTTCCGACCCATCCCGCATCTCGCCGCCGAACACCTCCGGCCAGGCCGCGATCAGGGCGGAGTCCACATCCTCCATCGTCACCAGCTGGCCCAGCGCCACGATGGAGGTGACGCCATGCTCGGCGATGCCGCAGGGGACGATGCCGCCGAAATGGGACAGGTCCGGCTCGACGTTCAGGGCGATGCCGTGGAAGCTGACCCAGCGGCGCACCCGCACGCCGATGGCGGCGATCTTGTCCTCCTGCCCTTTCAGCCCGCCATAGGGCTGCTTGTCGACCCAGATGCCGACGCGCCCCTCGCGCCGCTCGCCCTTGATGTTGAAGGAGGCGAGCGTGCGGACGATCCACTCCTCCAGGTCGCGGACGAAGCCGCGGATGTCGGCGCCGCGCGCCTTCAGGTCCAGCATGACGTAGGCCACCCGCTGTCCCGGCCCGTGATAGGTGTACTGGCCGCCGCGGCCGCTGCGGTAGACGGGGAAGCGGTCGGCCTCCAGCAGATCCTCGTCCCTGGCACTGGTGCCGGCGGTGTAGAGCGGCGGATGTTCCAGCAGCCAGACCAGTTCCGGTGCCGTGCCGGCGCGGATCGCCTCGACGCGCGCCTCCATCTCGGCGATGGCGTCGGGGTAGGGCACAGGCTCGTCGGAAATGCGCCACTCGATCGGCTGCCGGGCGGCGGAGGTGTCGGGCTGACTGGCGGACAGGCTGGCAGGCTGGCTTGTCAGGGAGGTCATTCGATGGGTTCTCTGATGGCATCGGTGGACCGGCCGGAGGGCCGTTCCGAATTTTTCTTCGCAGAAGATGATTGTAGCGCTTGATCGACCGTCGGGAAGCTGATATCTACCCGCTCCACCCGATGAGGCGCGCAAGCGAGCGTCGGGGACTACCAGCCTGATGCGGTCGTGGCGGAATTGGTAGACGCGCAGCGTTGAGGTCGCTGTGGGGCAACCCGTGGAAGTTCGAGTCTTCTCGACCGCACCACTCTCCCATGCAGATGGGACCATCCCGGGGATACGGGAAAGACGAAAGGCCCGCAGGTCGCAAGACCGAGCGGGCTTTTTCGTGTCCGGGCCCCGGCGTTGCTGGATTTAGCCGGCCAGCGCGTGCAGCAGCTTCGATGCTCCGCCGGCGGCGCGGCGGACATCCTCGAACAGCACCATCATCTCGTAGATCGCCAGGAAGGCGCCGCTGTAGAACCAGGGGCGCCAGCGGTCCTCAATCCGGGCGACCAGCCGGTGAACGCCGTCCATCGGCAGCAGCCGGGCGACCGCCACGGCGCTGAGGATGCCCAGCAGCGCGCCGCCGGTGACGTCGCCAGGGTAATGCAGGCCGAGATAGACCCGCGGCAGCGAGATCACCAGCGCCGCCCACAGGCAGGCCAGCAATCCCCATGGACGGGAGGCGCGGACGAAGGTGGCGGCCAGTGCGAAGCCCAGGGCGGCATTGTCGCTGGGGAAGGAACTCCAGTTCTTCAGCGCCTCGCGGCTCTGGCCGATGGGCGGGACGAAGGGCAGGCCGGCGTCGTGCAACGGTCGGGGCCGGGCCGGCATCACCGCCTGGATCAGGATGGATGCCGCCACCGCCAGCACCACGGCGGCGATGGCGTCCACAACCAGCCGGCGTCCGCCCTGCGTGTCCTCCCGGCGGAACCACAGCCACCACAGCGCCGCGCTGAACAGGCCGAGCTTGACCAGATAGATGTTGGCGATCCCGCGCACCGCCATGTCCAACGCCGCGCTGTGCCCGGCAAACTGTTTCAGCCAGAGCAGCAGCGTCTGGTCGAGGCGATGCAGAGACTCCACACGGCGTCTCCTCGAAAGGACGGGAGGGAGGTGCCAAGTGTTGCGGTTTTATGACAGGGGCGGTCAATGGAGCATCGGAAGACGCCATCCGGGTCAGGGACGGCGGCTTCGGGGTGCCTCTCCCGCCGATGCCTCCCGCTGGCCCCGGGCCATACACTCCCGATTGCAGACAGCGGGTGGCTTCATGAGATGAAGAAGCATTTGATATCGATGTCGATAATATGAAGAAAATATAATCGGCTGAATGATGCTGTCAGAGAACAATTGCCCTGCTGTTTTCTGCCCTACTCTTGCCGCTTATCGAAAGTGGTAATATCCTGCGCTGCGAGAGGCGGAGTGGATGGCGATAAGCCAAGCCATTCAAGATACGGATTGCATGGGGGATTTTATGGCGACTGTCGTGATGATGAAACACCCGCAGACGGGGCTTACCAAGAAGGGGCTGGTCGGGTTCAGCTGGACCACGCTGTTCTTCGGCGGCTTTCCTGCCCTGTTCCGCGGCGACTGGGGGATGGGCCTTCTCCTGACGCTGCTGGCCTTCTTCACCGGTAACATTTCCAGCATCATCGCCGCGTTTCTCTACAACAAGAGCTACACGTCCAAGCTGATCGAGAAGGGCTACGTCTTCGCCGATACCGAGGCGTTGAACAGCCTGGCCCGCGCCAAGCTCGGCGTCGATACGGGTGCCGCGGTGCCGAACCCGACCTGATCGGTCGTGACCGTTCGATCTCGAGGCGGAAAAGACGAAGGGCGGTGCACGGTGCGGCACCGCCCTTCGTCTTTTCCGGCCCCTTGTCCTTTTCAGCGGAACTCGATGTATCGGTCCAGCGTGGCGCGGCGCAGCGCGCGGACGATGTGAGGGGGAGCGCCGCTGGCGACGATGTGGCCGCCGGCCTCCCGGCAGCGGTTGGCCAGGATGAACATCATCCCGATGGCGGCGGAATCGATGAAGGTGACGAAACGCAGGTCGATCCGGACCACCGGTTTGGCCGCGAAATCCCAGTCGCGCAGCATGTCGTGGAAGCGGTTGCCATCCTCATAGGTGCAGCGGCCGGACAACAGGATGCCGTCGCAACCATCGACAGTGGTGAAGGCATACTCCATCGGCCCGTCCGGTCCCTCTCCCCATGATGCGGCGCCTGCGATGCGCTGCGGGCCCATGGGAGCATGAAGGGTTGCGGCGGTGCAAGGGTATGGTGGCAAAAGCGGCCGAGCCGGCCGGCCCCTGCCGAAGCGGGCTGGACAAACGGAGGCGGCGCCTCTATGTCGGGGTCGCTTCCGCCGACACCGGTCCCGTTCCCTTGCAGCGGATTTCCGGAACCGGCCGGAAGGCTTCCACAACCCGCAAACCCTGAACGCCGCCGGCCACCGTCCGATGTCGCGGAGCCGTCTGCCGTTCCCTTGCCGCCGCTTCGGCCTGGCATCCGGGGATTGCATCGTCGAAGGGAGGGTGCCGGCATGCCCACCGATCCCCATGCACCGGTTCCGCGGACGGACAGCGCCGCCAGCGCCCATGGTCATGCCCAGGGACAGGGCCTGGAGGCTGAGGACGAACGTCGCTACGGCGTCGAGCCGGAGTTCGTGGAGGCGATCGCCGGCCTGCTGCGCGCCCGCGAGCGCGATGCCGTGCTGGCGCGGCTGGACGGGCTGCATGCCGCCGACATCGCCGACCTGATCGAACAGGCCGAGCCGGCCGAGCGCGCCGACCTGATCGACCTGCTGCCCACCGAGCTGGATGGCGAGGTGCTGTCCTACCTGAACCCGGACCTGCGCGAATCGCTGATCGGGCGGTTCGAGCCGCAGGAACTGGCCGACGCCGTCGCCGACCTCGACACCGACGACGCGGTGGAACTGATCGAGGATCTGGACGCGGAGACGCGGGCGCAGATCCTGGCGAAGCTGCCCGATGCCGAACGCGCCCTGGTCCAGGAGAACCTGACCTACGACGAGGACAGCGCCGGCCGCATGATGCAGCGCGAGCTGGTCGCGGTGCCGGAATTCTGGACGGTCGGCAAGACCATCGACTTCATCCGGGCGGCGACCGACACGCTGCCGGAGGATTTCTACGACATCTTCATCGTCGATCCGATGCACCGGGTGGTCGGGGCCGTGCCGCTGTCTCGCCTGCTGCGCCAGCGCCGCGCCGTGCGCATCGCCGATCTGGTGACCGGCGAGGTCGACGCCATCCCCGCCACCATGGAGCGGGAGGAGGTGGCGAACCTGTTCCGTCAATATGCCCTGGTGTCGGCCCCGGTGGTCGATGCCGCCGGCCGGCTGATCGGCGTCATCACCGTCGACGACGTCGTGCGCATCATCGACGAGGAGGCGGACGACGACCTGCGCAAGCTGAGCGGGTCGGGCGACAGCGGCGTGTTCAGCGGCATCGGCGACATCGCCCGCAGCCGTGTCGGCTGGCTGATCATCAACCTCGGCACCGCCTTCCTGGCGTCGGGCGTCATCTCGCTGTTCGAGGGCACCATCGAGCAGATCGTGGCGCTGGCGGTGCTGATGCCCATCGTCGCCTCGATGGGCGGCAATGCCGGCACCCAGACGCTGGCGGTCGTCGTCCGCGCGCTCGCGACTCACGACCTGTCGTCGGCCAACGCGATGCGCGTGGTGGGGAAGGAGCTGCTGGTCGGGCTGATCAACGGCGGCATCTTCGCCGTGATGGTCGGGCTGATCGCGCTGGTCTGGTACGGCCCGCTGATCGGCGTCGTCATCGGACTCGCCATGATCATCAATCTGGTGGTGGCGGGCCTGAGCGGAGCGCTGATCCCGCTGGGGCTGGAAAAGCTGGGGGTGGACCCGGCGGTGTCGAGTGCGGTGTTCCTGACGACGGTGACGGACGTCGTCGGCTTCCTGGCATTCCTCGGGCTGGCGTCGGTGTTTTTGCTGTAGGGGAGAGTCTCCCCGCGAGTGCGGGGGAGGGCCGCACAGGGCTTCGGGCTTCAGCCCAGGCCCTTCTGCCCCATCTCCAGGAACTTCTCGCGGCGCTTGGCGCGCAGGGTGACGCCGTCCAGCCCGTCCATTTCGCCCAGCGACTCCTCGATGCAGTCGCCCAGCTTCCTGATCGTCTCGGCCGGGTCGCGGTGGGCGCCGCCGATGGGCTCGCTCACCACATGGTCGATGACGCCCAGTTCCTTCAGGTCCTGGCTGATCAGGCGCAGCGCGATGGCCGCCTCGCCCGCCATGTCGGAGCTGCGCCACAGGATCGACGCGCAGCCTTCCGGCGAGATCACCGAATAGATGGCGTGTTCCAGCATCAGCACGCGGTCGGCGGTGGCGATCGCGATGGCGCCGCCCGAGCCGCCTTCGCCGATGACCGAGGCGACCATCGGCACGTTCAGCCGCAGGCAGCGCTCGATGCTCTTGGCGATGGCCTCGGCCTGGCCGCGCTCCTCCGCCTGGACGCCGGGGAAGGCGCCGGCGGTGTCGACCAGCGAGACCACCGGCAGCTTGAAGCGGTCGGCCAGATCCATCAGGCGCTGGGCCTTGCGGTAGCCTTCCGGCTTCGCCATGCCGAAATTGTGGCGGACGCGCGTTTCGGTGTCGTTGCCCTTCTCCTGGCCGATCACCACCACGGACCGGCCGCGGAAGCGACCCAGACCGCCGATGACCGCACGGTCCTCGGCGAAATGGCGGTCGCCGGCCAGCGGCGTGAAGTCCTCGATCAGGCCATGCACATAGTCCAGGCAGTGCGGCCGATTGGGGTGGCGGGCCACCTGTACCTTCTGCGCGGGCGTGAGCTTGGCGTAGGTCTGCCGCAGGAGCTTGTCGACCTTGGCCTGCAGCTTGGCGACCTCGTCGGCGATGTTGATGTCGCCGGCGTTGGTCAGATGCCGCAACTCCTCGATCTTGCCTTCAAGCTCGGCGATGGGCTTTTCGAATTCCAGGAAGGTCTGCATGCCGGACACAGGTGGTTGGCGAGGCGCACGAAAAATCGCGCGCTTGGTAGCACGCCCGGCGCGCCTGCGCCACAGCGGAAAGATGCGGGGCACCCCGGGAAGGGTTCCGCGACGAACCCACAGGGTTTATCCTCATCCGCCGGGAAATTCCAAGCCTAATCGTTGTCCCGGTTGATCGAGGCGATCCCACCCCATGCGTTCCTTCAAGGACCATTTCTCCGGCCATGCCGGCGACTACCGCGCCTTCCGGCCGAGCTATCCGCCCGGATTGGCAGCCGCCCTGGCCGATGCGGCACCGGCGCGCGGGCTGGCCTGGGACGTCGGCTGCGGCAACGGGCAGTTCTCCGTGGCGCTGGCCGGGCAGTTCGCGGCGGTCCAGGCCACCGACGCCAGCGCGGAGCAGATCGCGCAAGGCCAAGCGCATGACCGCGTCCGCTATGCCGTCGCCCCGGCGGAGGAAAGCGGCCTCCCCGACGGCTGCTGCGACCTGATCGTCGCGGCGCAGGCGGCGCACTGGTTCGACCTCGGGCGCTTCTATGCCGAGGTGAGGCGGGTGGCGAAGCCGGGGGCGGCGGTGGCGCTGGTCTGCTACGGCCGCCAGTGGCTGGACGATCCCGTTCTGGATCCGGTGGTGGAGCGGTTCCACAACGGCACGCTGGGGCCTTACTGGCCGGCCGACCGCTGGAAGGTGATCGAGGGCTATCGCGGCATGGACTTCCCGTTTCCGGAACTGCCGGTGCCGCCGCTGGCGATGGAGGCGGCGTGGCCGCTGCCGCGGCTGCTCGGCTACATGAACACCTGGTCGGGGGTGAAGGCGGCGACCAGGGCGCTGGGCAGCAACCCGCTGGAGGAGTTTGCCGAGGAGATCGCGCCGCTGTGGGGCGACCCGGAGACCGAGCGGCGGATCCGCTGGCCGCTGACGGTCCGGCTGGGGCGGGTGGGGTAGGGGGCGCTGCGTCCCCCTCCTTGACGCTTCGCCTTTTACGCTCCCTCCGCCACCACCCGCTCATAGGCCGGCAGGGTCAGGAAGTCGGCGAAGTCCTCCCGCGCCACCAGATCGCGGAACAGGGCCGCGGCGTCGGTGTAGCGGCCCCCGGCGTAGGCTTCGGCGCCGGCGCGGGCCTTCCAGGCCGACAGCTCCCCGGCGATGACGCGGTCGACGAGGTCCAGCGTCACGGCCTGACCGTCGTCCAGCGCGGTGCCGGTGTGGAGCCATTGCCAGAGCTGGGTGCGGCTGATCTCCGCCGTGGCGGCGTCCTCCATCAGGTTGAACAGCGGGACACAGCCCTGGCCGCGCAGCCACGCCTCGATATAGCCGATGCCGACCGCCACATTGTTGCGCAAGCCCGCCTCGGTCTTCGGCCCGGCGGGCACCGCCAGCAGGTCGGCGGCGGTGACGCTCACGTCGGTGCGCTTGCGGGCGATCTGGTTCGGCGTCGGCATGTAGGCGTCGAACACCTCGCGCGCCACCGGGACCAGCCCGGGATGTGCGACCCAGGTGCCGTCATGGCCGTTGGACGCCTCGCGCTCCTTGTCGGCGCGCACGCGGGAGAAGGCGACCTCGTTGGCCTCCGGGTTGTCCTTGACCGGGATGAAGGCGGCCATGCCGCCGATGGCCGGCGCGTTGCGGCGGTGGCAGGTCTTGACCGCCAGCTGGCTGTAGGCCGACAGGAAGGGGGTGGCCATCGTCACCTCCGCCCGGTCGGGCATGACGGCGGCGGGGTCCTTGCGGAACTTCTTGATGAAGCTGAAGATATAGTCCCAGCGGCCGCAGTTCAGGCCGGCGGAATGCTCGCGCAGCTCATACAGGATCTCGTCCATCTCGAAGGCGGCGAGGATGGTCTCGATCAGCACCGTCGCCTTGATCGAGCCGTGCGGCAGATGGAGATACTCCTCCGCCACCAGGAAGACCTCGCGCCACAGCCGCGCCTCGAAATGGCTTTCCAGCTTGGGCAGGTAGAAATAGGGACCGCTGCCGCGCGCCAGCAGCTCCTTGGCGTTGTGGAAAACATGCAGGCCGAAGTCGAACAGCGCGCCCGACATCGGCTCGCCGTCCATCAGCACATGGCGTTCCTCCAGATGCCAGCCGCGCGGCCGGACCTTGAGCACCGCGGTCTTGTCCCCGAGGCGGTATTTCTTCCCGCTGGCCGGATCCTCGTGGGTGATGGTCCGGCGCACCGCGTCGCGGATGTTGATCTGCCCCTCGACCAGATTGGTCCAGGTCGGACAGGTGGCATCCTCGTAATCGGCCATGAAGACTTTGGCGCCGCTGTTCAGCGCGTTGATGACCATCTTGCGGTCGACCGGGCCGGTGATCTCCACCCGGCGGTCGAGCAGGTCGACGGGCAGCGGGCTGATCGTCCAGTCGGCGTCGCGGATCGCGCGGGTTTCCGGCAGGAAGTCGGGCTTGTGGCCCTGGTCGAGCAATGCCTGCCGCTTGGTCCGCACATCCAGCAGCCGCAGCCGTTCGCCGCCGAAGCGCCCCTCCAGCTCCGCCAGGAAGGCCATTGCCTCCGGCGTCAGGATCTCCTCGAAACCGGGGTTGATCGGACCGCGGACCTCAAGACCCGACATGCTGGTGACCATCGTGCTGCTCCCCATCCCGTATCGTGGCGAACCGCTCTGCCGGCGGTTGGCAACTGGTATAACACGGCAAACGAGCAGCCCGGGGACGGCCTAAGGTCGCAGATGGGCCGGCGGGATCAGCCCGTGCTTCTTCAGCATGCCGCGCAGCTGGTGATAGCCCAGCCCCAGCAACTCGGCGGTCTGGCGCTGGTTGAAGCGGTTGCGCTCCAGCGCGTCGCGCAGGATAGATTCCTCGAAAGCGCGGACCTGATCGAGGATGCCGCCATCGAAGGCGGGGACGGCGGCGGAGACGGGGACGGGGGCCTGCGTTGTGGGAGGCGCCGCCTCGACGCGTGCCGCCTCTTGGCGGGCATTCGGGGCCGCGGCCGGACGCCAGGGCGACTCGAAGGGGTCGAGGACGATGTGGTCGAGCGGCTCGTCGGGGTCGGCGGCGGCGACGGAGCGCTCCACCGCGTTGCGCAGCTCGCGCACGTTGCCGGGCCAGTCATGGCCGCGCAGCCGGTCGAGGGCAGCATCGGTGAAGCCGGGGAACAGCGGGCGTTGCAGCTCGCGCACCATGCCATGGGCGAAATGCTCGGCCAGCGGCGGGATGTCGGCGGGGCGGGCGCGCAGCGGCGGCAGGGTCACCACATCGAAGGCCAGCCGGTCGAGCAGGTCGGCGCGGAAGCGGCCGGCGGCGGCCAGCGCCGGCAGGTCGGCGTTGGTGGCGCCGACGACCCGGACATCGACGGTGGCGGTGCGCCCGCCGACCCGCTCGATCTCGCCATACTCGACGGCGCGCAGCAGCTTTTCCTGAACGGCGGGGGAGGCGGTGGCGATCTCGTCGAGGAACAGGGTGCCGCCGTCGGCCTGCTCGATCCGGCCGATCTGCCGGCGGGTGGCGCCGGTGAAGGCCCCGGCCTCATGCCCGAACAGCTCCGAATCCAGCAGCGACTCCGGCAGGGCCGCGCAGTTCACCTTGACGAAGGGACGGTCCCACCGCTGCGACAGGTAGTGCAGCCGGGCGGCGATCAGCTCCTTGCCGGTCCCGCGCTCGCCGATCACCAGCACCGGCCGTTCCAGCGGCGCCACCCGCGACACATGTGCCAGCGCCGCCAGGAAGGCGGGCGATTCGCCGAGCAGGGAAGGCGGAGTGGCGGACATCGTGGATTTTGCCAATGGTTCGCTGATTTGACGACTATATCGTCTAAATGGCGATGCGGCAATCCACGGGTTTGAGCAGTGCGAACTGCCCGATGTCCAGGCGTTCCAACGGGTTGGAGCCTTTTCGGCCGAACTGGCACGGTGGTTGCGATAGCTCTGTCATGGCAAGGAGGTCATCCATGAGCGACTTCAGCGATTTCCGCCGCCGCTACGGCGGTGACCGCTTCACCGCGTCGCAGGGGCGCCCGCTGGCGCGCCGCGTGCGCAACTATCTCGCCACCCGGCCGGCCGAAAGCTGGCTGTTCTTCTTCGCCGGCATCGTCGCCGGCGCCATCCTCGGCTGATTGACGGGATACCTATCATGAGCATCTTTTCGCGCCTGACCGACATCGTGCAGTCGAACCTCAACTCCCTGCTCGACCGCGCCGAGGAGCCGGAGAAGCTGATCCGCCTGATCATCCAGGAGATGGAAGACACGCTGGTCGAGGTGCGCTCCTCCACCGTCAAGATCATCGCGGAGAAGAAGGAGATCGAACGCCGCGTCGCCGATCTCCGCCGCGAGCGCGACGAGTGGGACCGCAAGGCCGAGGTGGCACTGACCGCCGGCCGCGAGGATCTCGCCAAGGGCGCCCTGATGGCCAAGTCGAAGGTCGCCGAGCAGGCCGACACGCTGACCGAACAGCTGGTGCAGGTCGAAGCGGCCCTGTCCAAGGCCAACGAGGACATCGGCCGCCTGCAGGCCAAGCTGGCCGACGCCAAGGCCCGCGAGAAGGCGCTGGTGGCCCGCACCCAGACCGCGGCCAACCGCGTCAAGGTGCGCGGCGCCCTGCATGACGAGCGCATCAACGAGGCGCTGTCGCGCTTCGAGCAGGTCGAGCGCAACCTGGACGAGCTGGAGGGCCGCGTCGAGTCCTACGACATCGGCCGCACCAAGAGCCTGACCGAGGAGATCGCCGAACTTGAGGCGAGCCAGAAGGTCGAGGAGGATCTGGCCGCGCTGAAGGCCCGTGTCGCCGCCCGCCGCAACGGCTGACGGCGGATCGGACCCGGCCGCCGGGGTGGGGCTTCGAGGCCCCACCCACTCCCCTCACGACAATAAGAAGGCCCGACGACCATGGGGTTCCTGGGTTTCGTCCTTGCGGTGCTGTTCCTGGTGGTGGTGGCGCCGGTCTGGATCGTCTTCCACTACATCACCAAATGGCGCTCGCAGCGCGGGCTGTCCGCGCAGGACGAACGGCTTCTGGCCGAACTGTGGGAAATCTCCAACCGGCTGGAGACTCGCGTCCATGCGCTGGAACGCGTGCTGGACGCCGAGGCGCCGAATTGGCGCAACAAGCTGTGACGGTGGTTCGCCGGCTGTAGCGCGCCTTTTCAGGCAGTTTCATTCAATATTTGGGAGGAGTCATGGACCGCGCGTCCCCTTACGACTCGCCGAATCCGCACCGGCTCTACCGCGACCCGCAGCGCGGGGTGCTGGGCGGGGTGTGCACGGGCATCGCCGATTACTTCGGGATGCAGCCGGGCGTCGTCCGGCTGGCGATGCTAGTCGCCCTGTTCTTCTTTTCGGTGCCGCTGGTGATCGCCTATGTCATCGCGCTGATCGTGCTGCCGGTGCGTCCGCCGCAGCTGTACCGCGATGCCGAGGAAGAGGCGTTCTGGCGGACGGTGTCGACCAAGCCCGACCGCTCGCTCGCGGGCCTGACCCAGCGCTTCCGCGACATGGAGAAGCGGATCGTCGGGATGGAAGCCTACGTCGCCTCGAAGGAATTCGAGCTGAACCGCGCGATCCGCGATCTGGATCGCTGATTGCCTCAGAGATTGCCTCAGAATGAGCCGGTCCGCCGATCCCCGACCGGGGTCGGGGGGCCGGTGACGTCAGCGCCGCTGGCGGCGCCGGTCGCGGACGCGGATCGGAATCGGTTTGGGCGTCGGCATCGTGGCGATCAGACCGGCCAACGCCGCAGCCGTCGCCACCGCACCACCCAGCAGAACGAGATCCATCATAGGCCCTCCACCATCGAGATCCCCGCGTTCACCCACATGGTGAAGCAGATGGTTACAACATGGTAGCGAAAAGAGTGACTGACAACATCTCCGCCCATTGCGGTCGCCCCTAGGTCACACCGCCAGGGGACACCGGAGGCGGCGTCCGGGCCTTGATCCAAATCACGGGCTGGGCCGTTATTGGTCGAAAGGACAGAGAGCCGTCTTTTCCAGATGGGAAGGGGCAGGCGCTTTGTCGAATCGCCGCCCTTTGACGGAGCCCCGCCCCGATGTCCGAAAGCAGCCTTCACCAACGCGCCTCCCGCCGGCGCAAATCCCTGCTCCGCGGTGCTTTGATGCTGAACGGGGCGTCGGTGGTGGTGACGGCGCTGTTGTTCGTCCTGCTGCTGTCGCTGGTGGCGCCGCCGATGGGGCTGAACGCGCCCGGCGCGCGGATGGCGCTGTGGGCCCGGCTGGCTCTGTGGCCGGCGCTGCTGCTGTTCGGCATGGTCGCCGGCGTGATGGCGATGCGCGGCCGCAGCCAGGCCTTCAACCCGATCGAGGATCCCGAGTCGCGCGGCCAGCGCGTCTGCCAGCGGGTGCTGGCCAACAGCGTGGAACAGTCCGCCATCTTCGTCCCGGCTCTGGCAGCCCTGGTCGCCACCCTGCCGCAGCCCTCGCTGGGAGCGGCGGTGGTGGCGACCGGCCTGTTCGTGCTGGGGCGGCTGCTGTTCTGGGCGGGGTATCTGGTGCATCCCTTCGCGCGGGCGCCGGGCATGGCGATGACGCTGACCGTCAATCTGATCGTGCTGGGCTGGGCCGTTCTGCTGCAACTGGGCGGGATGCAGCCCGGCTGACGGGTTTGTCCGCAGATTTTCTTTCCAGTGGGGCAGCGCTGGCCGGGGCCGCGGTCTTCGCCAGATGCAGCCAGCGATTATAGGCCTCCACACTGACCGGCGCCCGGTGCTTCCGCCCGATGCGGACGATCTCCGGCAGGGCCAGCAGCACCTTCAGATCGGTCAGGCGTGGGCCGTTGCGCAGGTTCTTCCAGCTGTTGCCGGCCCAGCTGCGCGCCA
The DNA here is from genome assembly GCF_058780665.1 of Azospirillum sp. UENF 112521. NCBI lineage: Bacteria > Pseudomonadati > Pseudomonadota > Alphaproteobacteria > Rhodospirillales > Azospirillaceae > Azospirillum > Azospirillum sp. UENF 112521. The sequence goes on along the minus strand of NZ_JBSNCI010000002.1, from coordinate 2,446,477 downwards.
GCCGCCACGCCATCAACGACGACGGGCAGCGCGCCACCTCGCGGATCAGGTCGTTGCGGTGGTTGTAGAAGCGCTCCATCCCCGGCTTGCGGCCCTTCTCGCTCTTGTCGTGGTAGACCATGACGTCGGGCAATGCCACGACGCGGTAGCCGGCGCCGACCAGCCGCAGGCAGCGATCCTTCTCCTCGCCCTGGCGGTAGAGCTCCGGCATGTAGAGACCGACCTGCTCCACGGCGCTTCGCCGCAGCAGATGGCCGCATCCGACATACCAGGGCACGTCGAACGGAGCGGCGCCCTTGGGAAAATAGACCAGCCCGTCGCGCGTCTCGATGTTGCAGGCGACGGCGGCGACCTCCGGATTCTCCTCCAGATAGGCGACGCAGCGGGCGAGCCCGTCCGGATCCTCGAACCAGCTGTCGTCGTCGACAGACAGGATGCAGTCGCCGGTGGTGTTCACGAAACCGAAGTTGCGGGCCAGGATCAGCCCGCCATTGTGCGGCTGGCGGACGTAGCGGACGGTGGGGAACTCCGCCCGCATCATGGCGCCGGTGCCATCGCTGGAGCCGTCGTCGATGACGATGATCTCCATCGGCGGGGTGGTCTGGGTCATCAGCCGGGTCAGCGCGATGCGCAGTTCCGGCCCGCGGTTGTAGGTGGCGATGACGGCGCTGACGCTCAGCGTCATGACGGCCTCCTTCCGACGTAATTGGGCGGTGCCACCACCGGGCGAAGCGGGTCGTCGTCCAGGATGCCCCAGGCGCGCAAGGCTCGCGTCAGCCCGATCCACAGCAGGATCGGCAGCAGCGAGAAGAAGCCGAACTTCACAATGGTGATGTTGCCGTCGCGGAACCATTGCAGGCACAGCGGCAGGAAGGCGCAATAGAACAGCACGGCATAGCGGTTGCGGAATCCGCTGGTCCAGAACCAGCGGTGCAGGCGGCCGAGGATCAGGCCGACCACCACCATGGTGACGATCATGCCGATCCAGCCGGCGCTCATCCAGCCGTCGCCGGGCAGCGAGGTGGTCAGGTTGTAGAAGACGCCGTAGTCGTTCAGGTCCACCCATTTCACCGGCGCGCCCACCGGCTTGCCCGGCCACAGCAGGCGGGGGATCGGCTCGGTGAACAGCTGCAGATACTGGGTGAACCAGGTGTAGGTCGCAGATTGCTTCGGCACCACCCACAGGATGTAGGCGAGGAAGTCGAAGTTCGCCAGATCCTGGCCGGCCAGCGCGTCGAGCGCCCGGCCGCTGCCGCTGCCGCCGTTGAACTTCAGCAGGACGGAGGCGGGCGCGTCGCCGGCCAGCACGTCGCGGAAGGCGTCGCGGTTGTTGCCCAGCACGGTGAACAGCCCCATCACCGGGATGGCCGCCAGCACATGCCACAGCCGGAACCATTTGGTGCGGCTGCGGTACAGCATCAGCAGCACCAGACCCAGGATGCCCATGATGATGGCCCAGCGGCCCCAGCCCAGATAGGCGCGGTAGGCGACGAAGCCGGCGAAGGGGATGAAGGACAGCGGGTGGAAGCGGCAGACCCAGATCAGCCCCAGCGTCAGCGGCAGGCCCATCGAATGGGCCTCCGCGATGTAGCCGGTGGTGTTGGTGTAGATCGGCTGGCCGGTCAGCGGGTCGCGCTCCATCTGCACGTCGCCGGTGCCGTCGAAACTGGCGCCGCCCTGGCGCTGGACCGCCGAATAGATGGCGAGCGGACCCAGTAGCGCCGCGGTGGTCAGGAAGGCGACGATGTCGACGCGGTCGAAGGTGAAGGCCGGCGCCGGCTCGCCGTTCGGGGTCCAATCGGGCCGGACCAGACCCGCCCAGATGCAGGCGGCGGAAAAAGCGATCAACGCCACCGAACTGACCACCAGCGTCATGACGAACTGCTGCTCGCTCGGCCAGAATCCCATGAACAGCCAGACATCGTCGAAATGCTGGGTGTGGACCAGGACCGGCCGCATGACGAAGACCAGGGTGTGGAAGATCAGGTACAGCGTCAGCGGATGGAACATCGACGCGCTGCCGGAGCTGAGGTACACCGCGGTCACCAGCACCAGCACCAGGACCTGCGCGATCAGCGCCATTTCGATCATCGGCAAACCGTCCCCGGTTGTAGGCTCCGCCTGGACAGACAGGCGATCCGCAGGCAAACGGGTACGACCGGCCGGTCAGGCTAGGATGAAAAGCCAGCCTATACGTCCCGTCCCGGTCGGGCAGGTGTGCAGAGGGCGTGGCCCCTTCGCACCCGCACACCCCCTTCGCGCTTTTGCCGGTGCCGTTGGCCTGGGTCAGTCTCCCCCCTTCGGCGGCCTTCACGGCTGTTTCGCCCGGCCGCCATTTTGGAGGAGGTTCTCCCATGTTCCGTTCCCAAACTCGTCTTCGGAGTGGAGCGGCCCAAATCCTGCCTCGGGTTCTGCTGACGTCCGCGTTTCTGCTGACCGCCGCCGGATGGGGGCCGGCGTTGGCGGCACAGACAAGTTCCAATGAGACGACCTTCTACGTCTCGCCCACCGGCAACGACCGCTGGTCGGGGCGCCTTGCCCAACCGTCGGCCGATGGGCGCGACGGTCCGTTCGCCACGCCGGCCCGTGCGCTGGCCGCCGCCAAGGGAAGCGGGCCGGCGACCGTGCGGCTGCACGGCGGCACCTATCGGCTGACCGCCCCGCTGGTGGTGGATGCGTCGCTGCCGGGGCTGCGGCTGGCCGCGGTGGAGGGCGAGCAGCCGGTGCTGTCGGGGGGCGAGGCGGTCGGCGGCGCGCAGACGGCCAACGGCGTGCTGTCGGCGCCGCTGACCCGCGATCCGGCGCTGGACGTGTCCATCGGCGGCCCCGGTGAAAGGTTGCGCCTGGACGCGGCACGCAGCGGCGATTTCACGCCCGGCGATCCGCGCAGCGGCTGGTTCCCGGCCAAGGCTGTGCAGTCCGATCCCAAGAGCCAGGGGAGCAAGCGGCAGATGCGGCTGCCTCCCGGCCTGCTGAAGGCCGGCTGGTCTGGGCCGGGGGTGCGGGCGCAGGCGCTGGACCGCGAACGTCTGTCCGACGATTTGCTGGGGGTGGTGTCGGCCGACCCCGGCGGGTTGCTGAGCTTCGACGGCGACGGGCAGTATCCGTACCGCGACGGTTCGACCGTGCGGTTGCTCGGCCATCCCGATTTCCTGACGCGGCCGGGCGAATTCGCCTGGGACGCCAGGGCGAAGCGCCTGCTGGTCAAGCCGCCGACCGGGTTGAACGCCGCCGGGGCGGATCTGGTGGTGGCGCGGCAGCCGGTGCTGCTGCGGCTGGACAATGCCCGCAACGTGTCGGTGGAAGGGCTGACCTTCACCGACGTGCCGTGGGACGGCAACGCGGTGGTGGTGAGGGGCGGCAGCGGGGCACGGGTCGCCGGCAACCGCTTCGCCCTGGTCGGCACCGCGGTGATGCTGGACGGCGCCAGCCGGACCGAGGTGTCGGGCAACCGGATGGAGCATCTCGGCCGCTCCGGCGTGGTGCTGGCGCCCGGCAGCAGCGACAACCGCATCCTCGCCAACCGCATCAGCGACATCGGCGAGGTGCGCTTCTTCAGCGGCGGCGTGATGGGGGCCGGCATCCGCAACACGCTGATCGCCCACAACGACATCCGGCGGTCGGCCCGCTACGGCATCTCGATCAAGAACTGGAACCCGCAGACGGTGAACAGCGACAACACCATCGAGTTCAACCGCATCCGCGACACCGCGCGCCAGACCGCCGATGCCGGCGCCATCGAGATGCTGGGCCGCAGCGGCAACGACACCCGCAGCTTCGTCCGCTTCAACGACATCCGCGACACCGGTGGGCTCGCCACCGATGCGCAGGGGCGCTGGCTGGCCCGCTACAAGGGGTTCGGCATCTATCTCGACGACATGACCAGCGGCGTGACGGTGCAGGGCAATCTGCTGGAGAACACCGGGATGGCGGCGATCTTCCTGCATGGCGGCGACAACAACCGGGTGGCCGACAACATCACGGTGATGAACGACGGCAAGGACCGCTTCCTGCGGCTGGAATGGGTGCCCAGCGCCGGACAGGCCGGGCGGATGCACGGCAATGTCGCCGACGGCAATGTGGTGGCCGGCCCGTCGCCGAAGGAGCAGCTCGTCAACAGCCTGTCGGGCGGCGAATACCGCATCGACAACACCCGGCTGGAGAGCGCGGCGCCCGTTGCGGAGACGGCCGGTGCCGCTGGTGGTGCTGCCCGGGCCGCGGCCCCACCGGCGGGCGGTCGTCTGCTGGACCGCCTGCTGGCGATGAAGGAACTGCCGCTGGACCGCGTCGGTCCGGAGGGGATGCGGTAGGGCTGCGATGCTCGGGGAGATCGCAGGCGCGGTGGACGGGAGACCGCCGACGCCTACGTCTGTCCCATAAAGAAAAAGCGCCCTTCCCGGTGGGGAAGGGCGCTTTTTCTCGTGCTCTGCAACGATCCCTTACGCGGTCGCCGGACGGGCCAGCGCCGGGGGGATGTCGGTCGGTTCCATCACCGGGACGGCCACCGTCGGGGTCTTCCAGGTCAGGCTGTCGAAGGCGCCGCAATGGCCGCACAGGCCACCCCAATTGTGGCTGACCGCTCCGCAGGAGCCGCAGGTCCACACCGGATCCTCCGGCGCGGCGGCGGCCTGGGCCAGCCAGTCCTTCGCCGCCTCCTCGTCATGGCGCTCGCCGCGGTCCAGCTCGGCCATCAGGCGGTAGGTGCGGCGGGTCGGGCCGATCTCCATGGCGCGGTTCAGGTGCTGGCGCGCCTCGCCCCACAGCTGGGCCTCGATGGCGGCCTGGGCGACGGCGAGGTGGGACTCGGCCGAATCGGGGGCCTGACGCACCAGCTTCTGGAACAGGCGGACACGGGTCAGCGCGTCATAGCTGGACACGATGGTCCGGTAGATGTCGGCCAGTTCCGGATGCGGCGCGTGGCGCCACGCCCGCTCGACCACCTTGGCGGCCGGCTTCAGCCGGTCGGCGGCGACCTGGAGGCGGGCCAGCCGCACGGCGGCGGGGGCGAAGCCGGGCATCATGTCGTGCGCCGCCTGGGCATGCGACAGGGCGGCGTCGGCACGGCCGCGGCGCTCCGCCTCGAAGCTGCGCTCCAGCAGCAGGACGGCGCGGTGGCGGCGGCCCTCCTCGGTCGGGATGGCCCCGCTCTGGATCGCCTGTTGCAGGGTGCCCTCGGCCGCAGCCCAGTCGCCGGCCTGCGCCTCCAGGTCATAGAGCGTGCTGAGCAGCCAGGGCGTGTTGGGCTGGAGCCCGCGCGCCTTGCGGGCGAGGTTCAGAGCCTCCACCCGGTCGCCCGACTTGATCGCCTGGGTCAGCAGCCCGCGCATGCCGAGGAAGGCGGTTTCCGGCCGTTCCAGCATCGCTTCGAAATACTGGCGGGCGGCGCGCTCGTCGCCCTGCAACTGGGCGGCCTGGGCCGACAGCAGCATGGTCAGCGGCGGCTCGTTCAGCAGGCCGTCGGCCTTGCGCGCCATCTTGCGCGCCGTCGGCGCGTCGCCGGCGGCGATGGCGACCATGCCCTGGGTCAGGGCGCGGTAGCCGCGCTCGCGGCGGCGGGCCCGGCTGTGGCGGCGCAGCCGCTGCGGCGTGCGGATGACGCCACGCAGCAGGCGGTAGCCCAGCGCCGCGATGCCCAGCGTCGCCAGCGTGACCAGCAGGGCGACCCAGAAGGGCGCCTCGACGGCGTAGCCCAGCCAATGGACGCTGACGGTGCCGGGACGGTCGGCAAGCCAGATCGCGGCGGCGATGACCACCGCGACCTTCAGAAGGAACCAGAGGGCGCGGATCATTGGGCCGTCCCCTTCCCGCCGGCGGCGGTGGTCATCAGGGCGATGGCGCGGTCGTTCAGCTGGCGTGCGGCCTGATCGGCGGCCACGCGCGCCTTGGCGTCGGCCAGCCACGGAGCGGCGGTCTGGGCGGCCGGACCCTGGAGGGTCGACAGCTCCTCCACCGCCTTGGCCAAGTTGCCGGCGGAGAGAGCGGCCTCGGCGCGGGCGACGACGGCGTCGGCGGTGGTGCCGACAACCCCACCGCCCTCACGGCGCACGGTGACCAGGGTGGACAGCTTGCCGACCGCCGAGTCGATCCAGCTGTTGCCCTCGCCGCGGATTTCAGCGCGGACGATCTCGCCGGCCAGCGGCTGGAAGCGGTCGGTCAGCTGGGCGCGAGTCGGGATGCCCTTGGCGGCATAGGGCGCCACGGCGTCGAGCGGCTGGGTCACGCCGGCATCGGCGATGTTGAGCGCGCGGACCGCCTGCAGATCCTGCTGGAACGGCTGCCCGCCCGACAGGGAGGCGCGCAGCTGACCGGCGGCCAGCACCAGCGCCTGGGCGGCGGTGGCGGCGTCCTGCCGCTCGCTGACGGCCTGATTGACGCTGGTGACCTGCTGCTTCAGCGAGTCGACCTCGCCACGCAGCTCCTGCGCGGCCTGGGCGTTGCCGGAAGCGGCGGTGACCTTCTGCTCCAGGGCGGCGAGGCGGTCGGCCAGCGCCTTCTGGGCATCGGCGGCGCTGGCGGCGGCGGCGGTGTCCGGGGTGGCGGCCGGGCGCTTCTCCAGCGCATCGATCCGCTGGGTCAGCGCGGAGACATCGACGCTGGCGCTGCCGTTGCCGGCGGCGGCCGGACGCTGCTCCAGCTTGCCGAGGCGGTCGGCCAGCTGCTGGATCTGCGACCGCAGCGCCGGATCGGCCGGCGCGGGCGCGGCGCCGGAGGCGGCGGGCGGCGGGGCTGCCGGCCAGCCGGGCAGGGCCGGACCCCACCAGGGCTCCGACAAGGCGGCGGCGCCGACCAGCAGGGCCACGACCGAGAGCGCGGTGGCGAAACCGCCGCCGGAACGCGGCTCCTCGATATAGGACGGGGTGGGGGCGATGGTCGGACGCACCGGCTCGGCATCGGCGCTGCGGCTGTAGCCCGCGCTGCCGGTGCTGCCGGACGGCGTCCAGCTGGTGGTCGAAGAGGTCGTCTTCGTCCCGCCCGACTTGATGGAATCCGTCTTCGTGTCTTCGGCCTTCTCCGCGTCGCTCTTCGGCAGGTCGCCCAGGCTGTCGGTGGCGCCGATGGGCGTTGCCGGCGGGATCAGGGCATCGGCGGATTGCAGCTCGGTCACCGCACCGGCGGTCGCGCTGGGGGCCGGGGTGTCGGCGTCGGAGATGGTGCCGGGAATGGTGTCGGCCGGGGAGGCGGCCGGGATCGGCTCGACCACCGGAACCACGTCGATCGTGGTAACGGGCGGGATGATGACGGCGGCCGCGGAGGCATCCGCCGGACGGTCCTCGCTGGGGGTCGCCGCGTCCAGGTCGGCGTCGTCCAGCTTGATGCGGTGCTTGGCGGCGGCGGCGCGCAGGTCGGCATGGCGGGCGAGCGGGATGGCGCCGCGCTTCTTCCAGCCCTGGACCGTCGTCACCGGGGTGTCCAGCTTGTGGGCCATCGGGCGGATGCCGCCGAAACGTTCGACGATGCGGTCGACCGCCGCATTGCCGGTGCTGGCGCCGTCGCCGTCACGGTCGGTGCCGGGGCGTTCGGAGCCTGGACGAGAGGTCATGGGCTGTACCTTCGGTTCGCTGTTGTTCGTTGTAACGTCACAGCCCCCTGACCGGTCCCCCTCGTCCCCCGTACGGCTGAGCCGACCATCCGGAAGCACCGGAGGCGTAAGCCGTACGGCCGGACCGCGCCGGGGTTACCCGGCGACCGGCAACAGATCGAGCAGGGAGTCCTGCTCCGGCCGAGCCGCCACCCGTACGCTTCGCCACGGCATCTCTCCCTGTCCGCCGTACGCACGGGCAGCCTCCGCGACCGCGGGGCTGAGGCAGAACGCATCGACCGTACGACAACAGTCGACCAGCCCCGCCTCGGCCAGCAGCCTAACAAAGGATGTTGCGGTACGGGGAGAGAAAAACAACACGCCGTCGAGTGCGGACGTACGCAAAAATGTCGCGGTATCCTCCGAGAGGGTTAGCGCGGGTACGGCATCGTACATCACGCTGCGCCGCAGCGTGAAACCGGCCGCCCCCAGCAGGCCGGCAAGGTCGCCCGCCACCTTGCTTCCCGCCACATGCAGGAGCGTCCCGGCGGACGGATCGCGCAGCGAGCGCACCCGCTCGGCCAGCGCGTACACGTCGCCCGACGCACTGTCGACGTCGGCGAAGCCGGCCGCCCGCGCCGCCCGCGCCGTGGCGTCCCCGACGGCTTGCACCGGACGGTCACGCCGGCTCGTACGTTTGGCGTAGGCGCGTACGCCGTTTGCGCTGGTGAACAGCAGCGCCTGTACGTCCGATAGGTCGGGTTCCGGCCCGTCGAGCCAGACCATCGACAGCATCGGCTCCACCGCCACCGCATGGCCGAGCGCCTCCAGCCGGCGGACCAGCGGCTCGGCATCCTCCGCCGGACGGGTCACCAGCAGGCGCGTACGGGGGTTGCGACGGGGCGGTTCGGGCTGCTTTTCCGTCATGCGGAAAACCTGACCGGAGCGGGGGATCAGTGGGGGGCGGCGACGAAGAAATCGGGCGGCAGCTGCGCCCGGATCTCGGTGCCGGCATCGCTGCCGAGCGACTCGGCCTCGTCCGGCCGTCCGCGGCGCTCGGTCCGGAAGATGATGCTGCCGTCATGCGACAGCACCTTGGCGCGCAGATGCAGCCCGTCGCCGTCCAGCATCGCCAGCGCCGCGATGGGCGTGCGGCAGGAGCCGTCCAGCGCGGCCAGCAGAGCGCGCTCCGCCGTGACGCGGACCATGGTCTCATCGCAGTTCAGCGGAGCCAGCAGGGCGCGGGTGGTGTCGTCGTCGCTGCGGATCTCGATGCCGATGGCGCCCTGGGCCACCGCCGGCAGCATGGTTTCCGGTTCCAGCACCGCGGTGATGCGGTCGGTCAGGCCGAGGCGGCGCAGGCCGGCCAGCGCCAGCAGGGTGGCGTCGACCTCGCCGGCGTCCAGCTTGGACAGGCGGGTCTGCACGTTGCCGCGCAGCGGGAAGATCGTCAGGTCGGGACGAAGTTCCAGGACCTGGGCCTGGCGGCGCAGGCCGGCGGTGCCGACCACCGCGCCCGGCGGCAGATCGGCCAGCCCACAGCCGGTGCGCGAGAAGAAGGCGTCGCGCGGATCCTCGCGCGGCAGCAGGGTGGCGATCTCCAGCCCGTCGGGAAGCTGGGTCGGCACGTCCTTCATCGAATGGACGGCAAGGTCGGCGCGGCCGTCGAACAGCGCCTCCTCCAGCTCCTTGGTGAACAGGCCCTTGCCGCCCGCTTCCGCCAGGGTGCGGTCGAGGATGCGGTCGCCGGTGGTCTTGAAGACGACGATCTCGATGGCGCCGGGCGCGGCGAGATGCGGATGGGCAGCGATCAGGCGGTCGCGGGTTTCATGGGCCTGCGCCAGCGCCAGCGGGCTGCCGCGCGTCCCGATACGGAGCGGGTGGGTCGTCATAGGGCGTGTTCTAGGGGATCCGCGCAGCTTTGCAAGGATTCGTCGGCTCCTCATACATAAGATTGAGGCGGATCAAATTTCATGCGCGTGGGTGGGTGCCGGGCCGCCCGCAACTCCATCCTGTACCCGGACCGCCAAGGCGGCTAATTTGGCGCCATGATCGTTCTTGGAATCGAAACGAGCTGCGACGAGACGGCCGCCGCAATCGTCACCGACGCGCGCGAAATCCGCGCCGACGTCGTGCTGTCGCAGCTGGACGACCACACGCCCTATGGCGGTGTCGTCCCGGAAATCGCCGCCCGCGCCCATCTGGAACATCTGGACGGGCTGATCCGCCGCGCCATGGACGAGGCCGGGATCGGCTTCGGCGACCTCGATGCGGTGGCGGCCACCGGCGGGCCGGGGCTGATCGGCGGCGTCATCGTCGGCGTGATGACCGCCAAGGCCATCGCCGCGGCGCGCGGGCTGCCCTTCGTTGCGGTGAACCATCTGGAAGGCCACGCGCTGACCGCGCGGCTGACCGACAATGTCGCCTTTCCCTACCTGCTGCTGCTGGTGTCGGGCGGACATTGCCAGCTTCTGGCGGTCGAGGGCGTTGGGCGCTACCGCCGGCTCGGCACCACCATCGACGATGCGGTCGGCGAGGCGTTCGACAAGACCGCCAAGCTGCTGGGGCTGGGCTATCCCGGCGGGCCGCTGGTGGAGAAGGCGGCGGCGCGCGCCACCGACCCGGCGCGCTTCGAGCTGCCGCGGCCGATGCTGGGGCGTCCGGGCTGCGACTTCTCCTTCTCCGGGCTGAAGACTGCGGTGCGGCGTCATGTGGAAGAGTTGGGCGGCACATCGTGCGGCGTGCTGTCGGATGCGGATCGCGACGATCTCGCCGCCGCCTTCCAGGCGACGGTGGCGGAGGTGCTGGCCGACCGTTGCGCCCGTGCCATCCGCCGCTTCAAGGAGGACCATCCGCAGGGCGGCGCCCTGGTGGTCGCCGGCGGCGTGGCGGCCAACAAGGCGATCCGCAGCCGGCTGTCGATCCTTGCAGAAAAACAGGGCATGCCGTTCGTCGCCCCACCGCTGCGCCTGTGCACCGACAATGCGGCGATGATCGCCTGGGCCGGGATCGAGCGCTTCCGCATGGGCGAGAGCGACCCGCTGAACTTCGCCCCCCGTCCGCGCTGGCCGCTGGACCCGAACGCGGCGCCGGTGATCGGGCGTGCAGGCGTGGGTGCGGGGGTGAAGGCGTGATGGACGCGCACTTATCCTTTTCTTCCCGCGTAGGTGACCTGCCATGAGTGCCTTGCCCATCTCCACCCTCAACCGCATCGGCGTCGTCGGCGGTGGCGCCTGGGGTACGGCATTGGCGCTGGCGGCGTTGCGGGCCGGGCGGGAGACGGTGCTGTGGGCGCGCGAGCCGGCGGTGGTGGAGGCGATGAGCATCCGCCGCGAGAACCGCGACTATCTTCCCGGCGTGCCGCTGCCCGATGCGCTGCGGGTCACCGGCGAGCTGGCCAATCTCGGCGGCTGCGACGCGGTGCTGCTGGTGTCGCCGGCCCAGCATGCGCGCGTCGTCACCGCGCGGCTGGCACCAATTCTGAAGCCGGGGGCGCCGGTCGTCGTCTGCGCCAAGGGGATCGAGCTGGACAGCCACGCGCTGATGAGCGAGGCGGTGGCGGCGTCGCTGCCGGCCGGCAATCCGGTGGCGATCCTGTCCGGTCCGACCTTCGCGGCGGAGGTGGCGCGCGGGCTGCCGACGGCGGTGACGCTGGCCTGTGCCGACCATGACCTCGGCACGGCGCTGGTCGCGGCGCTGGGCAGCCGCACCTTCCGTCCCTACCGCTCGGACGATGTCGTCGGCTCGCAGATCGGCGGGGCGGTGAAGAATGTGCTGGCCATCGCCTGCGGCGTGGTCGAGGGGCGGCGGCTCGGCGACAATGCGCGGGCGGCGCTGATCACCCGCGGGCTGGCGGAGATCACCCGGCTGGCGCTGGCGCTCGGCGGCCGGGCGGAGACGCTGATGGGGCTGTCGGGGCTGGGCGACCTGACGCTGACCTGCTCCAGCCTGCAGTCGCGCAACATGTCGCTGGGGGCGGCCCTGGGCGAAGGCAAGGCGCTGGCCGAGATCCTGGCGGTGCGCCGGTCGGTGGCGGAGGGCGTCTATACCGCCGCCGCGGTGGTCGGGCTGGCGGCGAAGCTGGGCGTCGACATGCCGATCTGCGCCGCCGTCGACGCCATCCTGAACCGCGGCGCCGGGCTGGACGAGACCATCGACGGGCTGCTGTCGCGGCCGTTCCGCGGAGAGGGCGTCTAAGGGACGGGCTGATCTACGGTCGTCATGGTCGCGTACTGTACCGCGAAGCACCCGGCCGGTCGGGTGCCGCCAGGGGAGAACGGGGAATGACGGCACGGCGACGGTTCACAAGTTGGTTCACAAGGACGATTGCCCCGGTGGCGCTGCTGGCGCTGGCCGCCTTGGGATCGGGCGCGGGAACCGCTGCGGCCGGGGAACTCCGCGCAACCGTCCGCAACGTCAAGCCCAATCAGGGCAAGGTGATGGTCGCGCTGTTCGACAGCGCCGAGGCGCAGAAGGCGAAGGCGCCGCGCGCCGGCTATTTCGTCGCGGCGCTGGGGACCGAGGTGCAGGTGGTGTTTCCGGACCTGCCGGCCGGGCGCTATGGGCTGATCGCCTTCCAGGATCTCGACAACAATGGGGAGATGGCCACCGGCCTGTTCGGCATCCCGGCCGAACCGCACGGATTCAGCCGTTCCGCCCGCGGCAGCTTCGGCCCGCCGGGCTTCGACGATTATGCCGTGGCGGTCGGGGCCTCCGGCGTCGCGACGACGGAGATCCGGCTGGTCGAGTGATGGGCCGGCAGCGGAGTCCTCACACCTGCGCCAACAGGAACAGCCACTTGGTCGGTATCAAGGCGCCGCCGCTGGAATGTTCGGGATAGGCGGTCTCCAGCCGGCGGCGGTAGGCGGCAAGGAAGCCGTCGAGGTCGGGGCCGGCCAGACGGTCCATCACCGGAACCAGCGCCGACTGGTGCAGCCATTGCAGAAGCGGCACGTCGCCGTCGAGCGCGTGGAAATACTCGGTCTCCCAAAGGTCGATCACGGCGCCTTGGGGAGACAGCCAGTCATAATAGTCCTGGGCGCCGTGGCCGGGGCTTTCCGTCTGCTCCGCCGCGGGCCAGGCATCGTGCAGCCGGTCCGACCATGGGCCGTCGGCAGCGGTTTCCAGCAGCAGGCGGTGGGCGGTCTGGGACTGCGGGCGGGGCAGGGCGACGGCCAGGACGCCGCCGGGGCTGAGCGACTGCAGCAGGTCGGGGAACAGCCGTTCGTGCCCGCCCAGATGGTGGAGCCCGCCGACGGAGATGACGAGGTCTACCGGCCAGTGCGGGCGCCATTCGCCGAGATCGGCCTGCTGGTAGCGCACGCGCGACGGCGTGTCGGCGGCCCAGCGCAGCATCGCCGGGGAATGGTCGACCGCCAGCACGTCGGCCTGGGGCCAGCGCGCCGCCAGCAGCCGGGACAGCTGTCCGGCTCCGCAGCAGAGATCGACGACGGTGTGCGGTGTCGGAGAGAAGGGAAGCGCCGCCGTCAGGTCCATGACGGGACGGCGGCGCAGGACATCGATGGTCGCGAAGGCGTTGGGGTCCGCCCTTGTTGCCCATGTCATAGAGCATGTCATGTGGCACCCGCTTCGTTGGGCGCCTGCTCCCACCCGGGTGGTTCACCCGGCCTTCATGTTACCGGTCGCTTGGCGCGAGGGTCAGTGGGCGGAGCCCAGACGGTCGAAATAGCGGCCGATCGACGCGAAGATGAAGAGCACGCAGCCGAGGAAAACGATCAGGCCACCGGCCGCGAAGGCCTCGTCCGCCGCGCGCGAGGAGGCGAGCAGCCCGACGAAGGCCATGATGCCGGCGAGGATGGGGTTGATCCAGAAGGAGAAGGCTTTCACGTCGCGGAGTCCTTTCAGAACAAGGCGTTGGCGGTGGGGAAGCGCCCGCCTCCCGCCCCGCCGGGCTGCTCGCGAACGCTTCGGCTTTGAAGGAATTCTGCGGGACGAACCCGGCAGAATCAATGCGACACAAACGACTTGTGCGCTGCAACGGCTACAGCACCGCTGTCCGCATTGCATTGCGGTATGTCAAGGGCGAAGGCCGTTCCGGCGGCGTCGCTTTCCACCAGCCGCAACTCACCGCCATGGGCGCGCAACACCTCCCGCGCGATGGCAAGGCCGAGCCCGATTCCGCCGGCCCGCGCCGATCCGGCGAAGGGCTGGAACAGGTTCTCCCGCGCCCGCGGCGCCAGTCCGGGGCCGTTGTCGGCGACGGTCAGGGTCAGACGGTCGGCTTGCCCGGCCTGGATGGAGAGACGCACCCGGTCGGCGCCGGCCTGCACCGCGTTGCGGCCGAGATTGACGAGCGCACGGCCAAGCTGGGCGGCATCGACCTGCGCCAGCGTGCCGGCGGGGATGTCGTTGACCCAGTCCGCTTCCACCCGGCCGCCGTCGGGCCGGGCGGTGGCGAGAACCTCGGCGCCGACCTCCTCCACCAGCCGGCGCAGGTCCGTAGGCGCGGGAGAGAGCGGCAGGACGCCGTCGCGGGTGAAGGACAGGGTCTGGCTGCACAGCTCCACCGCCCGGTCCAGCGAGGCGACCAGCCGTGGCGTCACCCGCCGCACCTCCGGATCGGCGCTCTCGGTCAGCCGCTCCGACAGGAGGGAGGCGGTGGACAGGATGCCGCGCAGGTCGTGGTTGATCTTCGCCACCGCGGTGCCCAGCGTGGCGAGCCGCTCGCGCTGGCGCAGGGCGGCGCGCACCGTGCCCTGCATGGCGGCCAGCTCGCGCTCCGCCACGCCGATCTCGTCGGCGCGGGTGCCGGGCACCAGCGGCGGGGCGCCGTCGGGGTCGCGGCGGAAGGCGACCACCTCGGCGGTCAGGCGACGCATTGGCCGCACCAGCAGGGCATGCAGCGTGACATAGACCAGGATCGCCGCGATCAGCGAGATGGCGACCGACACCGCCAGGATGCGGCGGGAGAAATCGAGCATGGCGTCGATCAGCGGCCGCTCATCCATCGTTACCTCGACGCGCTGGGCCGGGTCGTTGGGCGACCGGTCGATCACCCGGATCACCCGGTTGCGCTGCGGCCCGACAGCGCCTCCCAGGGCGCCTTCAAGGGCGAGCCACAGGGCGTTGCCGGCATCGACGAACTGCATGCCCATGCCGGTGCCGCGCAGGTCGTACACCGCATCGGCCTGCGGCGGCATCGGGCGCGACAGCATGTAGACGCGGGCACCCGGCTGGATCAGGTCGATGACGTGGGTGCCGGTGTAGGCCAGCAGCTTGGCCTGCAATTCCTTCGTCACCATCAGGTCGGGGGCCGCCTCCACCGACAAGGCGGCGATGTGGGCGGCAGCCAGCCGCTCCTCCAGGTAGCTCATCCGGAAGCGCGCGATGGAGGGGGCGTAGATCAGCACCTCCGCCAGCAGCACGAACAGGATGGTGAGCAGCAGGAGCTTGGCCGACAGGCTGGTCGCGACGATGGGACGGGGCATGGTGGCTCGCAATGTGCCGGATGTGCTGGCGGAGAGGGCGCGTGACCTTACGCGCCGGACAGTCATCTTCTACACTAAGCGGCCGTCAGCGGCCCGGATGTCGGAAGGCGGCATGACCGGAGGATGTGCGATGCGGAATTTCCTGAAATACGAGGCGGTCACCACCATGGAACGCAATGCGGCGCTGACCGCGGTCGCCGATGCGCTGGGGGCGGCCGGGGGCTGGATCGTCGACCACACGCTGTTCTCCGACATCATGGCGACCATCCGCTTCGCGCTGCCGGGCGACCGGACCGGGATCTTCGAGGCAGCGCTGGCCGATGCCGGCCTGACCGTCGAGCCGGCGGCGGGGACTGCCGGTGCGGAGGAGGTGAACGGAGCGATCAGCCTGACCTTTGCCCGCGGATCCGGCGATCTGCGTCGGGACGTTCCCGCTTTTTCCTGATGCCTTCATTCCGGCCGGCGCAAACTTGTCCTCTGGCGTTACCGCTTTGGCATTGGTAAGACAGGCGCCATGAGCGACCTTGCCCGTCACATCGACACCCTGTCGCGCGCCAACGTGCTGTGCCTTGGCGACGTGATGCTTGACCGTTTCGTCTATGGTTCGGTGGACCGGGTGTCGCCGGAGGCGCCGATTCCCGTCCTGCGCGTGGACCGCGAAGTGCCCAAGCTGGGCGGCGCCGGCAATGTCGCGGCCAATCTGGTGGCGCTGGAGGCGGACTGCCGCTTCGTCTCGGTGGTCGGGCGCGACGGCGTCGGCACCGATCTGCTGGCCCTGCTGCGGCGCGAGGGCGTCAGCGACGGCGCCATCGTGATGGAGGACGGGCGCCAGACCACGGTGAAGACCCGCTTCATCGCCGGCCAGCAGCAGCTTCTGCGCACCGACATCGAGACGGTGGTGCCGATCACCGTGACCGACCGCGTGCTGGAGCGTGTGCGCGGCCTGCTGCCCGAGGTGGGCGGCGTCATCCTGTCCGACTATGGCAAGGGCGTGCTGACCGACGAGCTGGTGGTGGCGGTGATCGCCGCCGCGCGGCAGGCCGGGCGCACCGTGGTGGTCGATCCGAAGGGGCGCGACTACCGGCGCTATCGCGGGGCCGACATCGTCACGCCGAACCGCAAGGAGCTGATGGAGGCCACCGGCCTGCCGGCGCGCACCGACGAGGAGGTGATCGCCGCCGCCCGCCACCTGATCGCCACCTGCGGCATCGGCGCCGTCGTCGCCACCCGCAGCGAGCAGGGCATGTCGGTGGTGACCGCCGAGGATGCGGTGCACCTGCCGGCCGAGGCGCGCGAGGTGTTCGACGTGTCGGGCGCCGGCGACACCGTGGTGGCGACGCTGACCGCCGCGCTGTCGGTGGGGATCGATCTGGTCGATTCGGCGCGGCTTGCCAATCTGGCGGCCGGCATCGTGGTGGGCAAGGTCGGCACGGCGGTGGTCCGCTCGGCCGAACTGCTGTCCGGCCTGCACGAGCAGCAGTGGCGCCATGGCGAGGAGAAGGTGCTGACCCGCGACGCCGCGGCGGAACGGGCGGAGCGCTGGCGGCTGCGCGGCAAGCGGGTGGGCTTCACCAACGGCTGCTTCGACCTGCTGCATCCCGGCCATATCGCGCTGCTGAAGCAGGCCCGCGCCGCCTGCGACGTGCTGGTGGTCGGGCTGAACAGCGATGCGTCGGTGAAGCGGCTGAAGGGCGAAAGCCGGCCGGTCCAGAACGAGACGGCGCGCGCCACGGTCCTGGCGTCGCTGGGCTGCGTCGATCTGGTGGTGATCTTCGGCGAGGACACGCCGGAGACGCTGATTCACGCCCTGCGTCCCGACGTGCTGGTCAAGGGGGCCGACTACACCATCGCGACGGTGGTGGGGGCGGATTTCGTCCAGAGCTATGGCGGAAAAGTGGTGCTGGCCGATCTGGTCCAGGGACAGAGCACGACAAACACCATCAAGCGTATGAAGGGGTGAGACGATACGGCGGGCCGCGTCCGCCGGGATCGCATGTCGGCCCATCGCGATTGTCACTTGCAACCGCTCGGCCCATGCCCCAGTTAAGGGAGGTCGACGTTGCTCTGGGCTTTGTTATTCCGATCCGTCCTGCGGATTTGGGTCTCTTCCCCGAAGTGAAATTGATGCGCCTGCGCAACTTCGCGCGGGGGCAACGCCAGGAAGGGAACTGACCCATGGCTATCGGTACCGTCAAGTTTTTCAATTCGACCAAGGGCTTTGGCTTCATTCAGCCGGAAGACGGCACGGCCGACGTGTTCGTCCACATCTCCGCTGTCGAGCGCGCCGGCATCAGCAACCTCGGTGAAGGCCAGAAGCTGTCCTTCGACGCGATCCGCGATCCGCGCCGCGGCAAGGTTGCGGCCGAGAACCTGCGCGCGCTCTGAGCGCAGCAGGGTCGAAGAGAAAGGGCGGCTCCGGCCGCCCTTTTTTTGTACTGGAAATCGGGAGCGCCGCAGCCGGGACTGCTCGTCCCTGGCGCCGCATCTCTGCCTTTGGCGGTCCTGCCAATCGCATCTTTCGGCGGTTCGGCCCGATATGAGACTTGCTTGATGGTCTGCCTGCGGGCGTGACCAATTTCAGAAATGGATGGATATGAACGGTTTCAAGAATGCAGGGCTTTCGGAGCGTCTGAGCGCAGCCGCCGGCGCGAAGAAGGCACTGCTGGAAAAGTTCAAGGCGCAGCCCGGTGTGAACGATCCGATCTTCGCGGAGCGTGAAGAGGCCCGGCGGGCCGTCCGCATCGCCCGTGAGGCCCGCGAGGCCGAGCGCAATGCCGCGCGCGATGCCCGCAAGGCCGCCGAGCAGGAAGCGTTGAAGGCGGAACAGGCCGAGCAGGCTGCCCGCGAAGCGCTGGCGGTTCAGGGGCTTGCCGAGCAGGCCGAGCGCCAGATGGCTGCGGCGGCGGAGGCGAAAGCCGCCCGCGATGCCCGCTATGCCGCGCGCAAGGCCAGGAACCGCTGACGCGGATCGCGGGAGCCCGGCAACCGGTCCGACCCGCGGCACCGACCCTCTGACACAGCAATGGCCTCCCATGCGGTTCGGATCGAACGCATGGGAGGCCATTGCTTTTTGGGGTCGGCTCCGGGGGAGGTTCCCGGAGCCGCGAAGGCTTCGGGATTACATCTTCTTCTGGACGTTGTCGGCGCCGCGCTCGATGGCGCGACCGCCGGCCTGCACGTCCTGGCCGGCGCCCTCGACGGTGTTGCAGGCGGCCAGCGTGGTGCCCAGCAGGGTGCCCAGGACGGCGAGCAGGGCGAACTTCTTGATGGTGGTCATGGCGGTGGTCTCCGTTGCGGTGGCGCTGTGATGCCGTTTGAACGCAAGCGGGGCCGTAAAGGTTTCCGGAATCGGAAGGGGAGGGGACTTGCGCAAAAGGGGTGCCCTTCGCTTCCATGCCGCAATGGACTACATTGGCACTGTTCCCGAACGCCATTCGGATCGGAGACCGCCATGCCGCTCGCCCGCCGCTTCACCCCGCTGACGACCGTCGAGGAATTCCTGGCGATGGAGTTCCGGGACGACGCCCGGTATGAACTCGTCGATGGCGGGATCGTCGCTCAGGGCCATCCCAGCCGGGCGCATAGCACCCTGCAAGGCGCGCTGACACGCCGGATCGGCAATTCATTGGAAGACCGCAACCGTCGCACCGGCCAATCCTGTGTCGTTTTGCCGGAAGCCGGCGTCCGTCCGCATTTCGACCCGACGCACAATTACCGGGTCGCCGACCTCGCAGTGACCTGCGAACCCTTCAACCCGGAAATCCCCTACACCACCGCACCGGTGCTGCTGGTGGAGATCCTGTCGCCGACGGAGGAGAAGGCGCAGCGGGCCAAGCTGCACGCCTATGCCGCCATGCCGTCGGTGCGCGAGATCCTGTTCCTCAATTCGCGGGCCGTCCGGGCGGAACTGCACCGCCGCGATTCGGACGATCTCTGGCCCGCGGCACCCGAGGTGCTGGAGGAGGAGGGGCGGCTGGTGCTGGAGACCGCCGGTCTCGACATGCCGCTGGCGGAGCTTTACCGCGACCTCGGCTTCTGACCTCCCACCATCGGGCAACCCTGCCTCCAGAGACGAAGTGTCCCGTTGCCACGGGGCGTGAGCGCGGGCATAAATCGCCCCGCGGATGATCCCGCGCGCCCTCCCCGCTGGATGGGACGGCTTTTGGCAACGAGCAAGAATGGCGAAAGGAAAGCCTCTCATGGCTGAAAGCACTTTTGACGTCGTTGTGATCGGCGGCGGCCCCGGCGGGTATGTCTGCGCGATCCGCGCGGCGCAGCTCGGCTTCAAGGTCGCCTGCGTCGAGAAGCGGGGGACGCTGGGCGGCACCTGCCTGAACGTCGGCTGCATCCCGTCCAAGGCTCTGCTGGCGGCGTCGGAGAAGTTCGAGGAAGCGGCCCACGGCCTCGCCAAGTTCGGCATCAAGGTCGGCGGCGTCGAACTCGACCTGCCGGGCATGCAGGCCCACAAGGACAAGGTCGTCAAGGACAACGTCACCGGCATCGAGTTCCTGTTCAAGAAGAACAAGATCGCCTGGCTGAAGGGTGCCGGCAAGATCACCGCCGCCAACACCGTCGAGGTCGAGGGCGTCGGCGCCATCACCGCGTCGAAGGCGATCGTCATCGCCACCGGCTCCGACGTGACCCCGCTGCCGGGCATCGCCATCGACGAGAAGCGCGTGGTGTCCTCCACCGGCGCCCTGTCGCTGCCGGAGGTGCCGAAGCATCTGGTCGTCATCGGCGGCGGCGTGATCGGTCTGGAGCTGGGCTCGGTCTGGGGCCGGCTGGGCGCCAAGGTGACGGTGGTCGAGTATCTCGACCGCGTGCTGCCGACCATGGACAACGAGCTGTCCAAGCAGGCCCAGCGCATCTTCGCCAAGCAGGGCATGGACTTCAAGCTGAGCACCAAGGTGACCGGCGCGTCCGTGACCGAGACCGGCGTGAGCCTGACGGTCGAGCCCGCCGCCGGCGGTGCCGCGCAGACCATCGAGGCCGACACCGTCCTGGTCGCCATCGGCCGCCGCCCCTACACCGAGGGCCTCGGCCTGGAGGCGGTGGGCGTCGAGCTGGACCGCGGCCGCGTCAAGATCGACCACCACTTCCAGACCAACGTGCCGGGCATCTACGCCATCGGTGATGTGGTCGAAGGCCCGATGCTGGCCCACAAGGCCGAGGAGGAGGGCGTCGCGCTCGCCGAGCAGCTGGCCGGCCAGAAGAGCCACGTCAACCACGACCTGGTTCCCGGCGTCGTCTACACCTGGCCGGAAGTCGCCGCCGTCGGCAAGACCGAGGAGCAGCTGAAGGCCGCGGGCGTCGCCTACAAGGCCGGCAAGTTCCCGTTCACCGCCAACGGCCGCGCGCGTGCCGGCGGCAACACCGACGGCTTCGTGAAGATCCTGTCGGATGCCGCCACCGACAAGGTGCTGGGCGTCCACATGATCGGCCCGAACGTGTCGGAGATGATCGGCGAGCTGGTGCTGGCCATGGAGTTCAGCGCGTCGGCCGAAGACGTCGCCCGTACCTGCCACGCCCACCCGACCTTGTCGGAAGCGGTCAAGGAAGCGGCGCTGGCGGTGGACGGGCGTCCGCTGCACATCTGATCCCTGACAGCCGATCTGCGGGCTGCAAGGTTCGTAACGATGAAAGGCTCCTTCACCGGCCGGTGGAGGAGCCTTTCGTATTTTCGCGATCAATCAGCCCGTCACGCCGCGCGGATCGTCGACAGGAAGCCGTTCACCGCGCTGCGCAGGCGGCCGGCATCGTTGGCGAGCTGGCCGGAAACCGACAGGACGTTCTCGGCGGAGTGGCCGGCCTCGACGGCGGCGCTGCGGACATCGGCGATGGTCTTGGTCACCTCCTGGGTGCCGCTGGCCGCCTGTTGGACATTGCGGGCGATCTCGGCGGTGGCGGAGCCCTGTTCCTCCACCGCGGCGGCGATGGCGGTGGAGATCTCGTCGATCTGGGCGATGATGCCGCCGATGCCCTTGATGGCGCCGGCGGTCTCGCCGGTGACCCGCTGCATGCCGGTGACGTGGCCGGCGATCTCCTCCGTCGCCTTGGCGGTCTGGCTTGCGAGGCTCTTCACCTCCTGGGCGACCACGGCGAAGCCCTTGCCGGCCTCTCCGGCGCGGGCGGCCTCGATGGTGGCGTTCAGCGCCAGCAGATTGGTCTGGCTGGCGATGTCCTGGATCAGCTGCACCACGGTGCCGATCTTCTCCGCCGCCTCCGTCAGGCTCAGGACCTGGCCGTTGGCCTGCTGGGCGGCCTCGACCGCCTCGCGGGCGATCTGGGCGGAACGGTTGACGCGCTCGCCGATCTCCTGGATCGAGGCCGACAGCTCCTCGGTCGCGCTGGCAACGGTCTGAACGTTGCTGCTGGCATCCTGGGAGGCGGTGGCGACCACGCCGGCCTGCTGGCTGGTCTGGGTCGCGGTGGCGGTCATCGTCTGGGCGGTGCCGGTCATCGACTGGGCGGCGCGGTCGACGCCGTCCACCACGTTCATCACCTGGGCTTCCAGAGTGTCGGCCAGCTGCAGCATGGCCTTGCGGCGCTCGGCGTCGGCCTTGGCCTGATCCTCCGCCCGCTGGTCGATCATCCGCTTCAGCTCGGCCATCATCTTGCGCAGGGCCTCGGCCAGCGCGCCGACCTCGTCGGATTGCCGGATGTCCAGCGTCTGGTCGAAGCGGCCGGCGGCGATGCCCTCGGCGAAGGCGACGCTGGCGCGGATCGGCCGGGCGACGCCGCCGGCGACCACCCACATCACCGCGACGGCACCGAGCGCGACCAGGGCGCCGACGGAGACCTGCCAGAGGATGTTAGAATTGGCCCGCTCCCCCAACTCCATGGACAGCGCCATGCCGTCGGCCAGCACGATGTCCTTCGGCACCTGGACCAGAACGGCCCACGGCTTCTCGGTGTTGCCGAGCGTGATGGGAGCGAAGCTGCGCAGCATGTTGGTGGAGGCTTCGATGTCGACATGCGGCTTGCCCGCCTGGACGCTCGCCAGATCGGCCTGCCAGGAGACGTCGAAGGTGGAGATCGACTGGCCGATCAGGTCGGGCCGGGCACTGTGGGCGACGATCAGACCCATGTTGCTGATGATGACCACTTGGCTGCGGCCGTTGAAAACCGCGGCGCTGACCTTGGTCGACAGCTGCTGGACGAAGTCGAGGTTGAAGTCGGCGCCGGCCACGCCGCGGAACTTGCCGCCGATGACCACCGGAACCGATAGGGTCGCCAGGAACACCTGCTTGCCCTGCACGATGTAGGGCAAGGGGTCGAGCACGCTTTCCCGCCCGGTCTCCTGCGGGCCGATGTACCAGCCGCCCTTCATCACGCCGTTGGGATGACGGTCGCGGCTGTCGTACTCGACCAGCGGCTGCATGGCGATGCGGCCGTTCTGGTCGCGGTTCCAGTAGGGGATGAAGCGGCCGGTGGCGTCGGTGCCGGTCTCGCGGCGGCCCCGGAACTCCTCGTCCCGGCCATCGAGCGCGTCGGGCTCCCAGGCCGAATAGGTGCCGTTGAACAGCGGGTTGCGCTTCAGCACCGACAGCAGCACGCCGTTGAAGGCTTCGCGCCGCCGGTCCGGCGGGACATGGCCGGGCGCCCCGTCGTCGGCGAGGCTGGAGAAGCCGGTCGCCATCGTCCGCGCGGCATTCAGCGCGGTGTCGAACTCCGACCGCAGCAAGCCGGCCTGGGTCGCTGCGAGATTCTGCAGGGACTCCGTCGTCTTGCTTTCGAGGATCCGTTCGACGTTCCCGGTGACGAACTCATTGCTTGAGCGGGTCGACAGTACGGCGAAGCCGACCAGCACGGCGACGGTGCCTGCCAGGCAGAAGCCCGACAGCATCGCAATCTTGGATTGGATGGATTTCGTCTGCATAAAGTCTTTCCCCCGGCTTCTCCGCATGGATAGAGGGGACTGTCGATCTTCAAAATTAACGGCAGATTAACGAGAGTTAGGGGGTAAAACCTCGTCTTCGGGACTTAAGTATTAAGTCCGAGTTGTTCTATAGGATAATTTAAAGAAATTGCCTTAGGAGGTTTAAAAGCTTTGAGCGGTAATTTTATATCAATTGATGGATCTTGTCGTGAGCTTCGGGATTCAGCCATCTGGCCCACCGCATGTGACGCGGCCATAGGTTCAGAAATGAATACCCCAATATGCGCAGACGCTTAGAGGCGGAGAGCGTCAGCCCTTGCGCGCCCGCGGATGGGCATTGCGATACACGTTCATCAGCTGCTCGTTCTCGACATCCGTATAGCGCTGGGTCGTGGAGAGCGACGCGTGGCCGAGCAGATCCTGGATGGCGCGCAGGTCGCCGCCGTCCGCCAAAAGGTGTGTCGCGAAACTATGCCGCAGGGCGTGCGGGGTGGCGCTGTCCGGCATGCCCATCAGGGCGCGCAGCTTCTGCATCTGGTGCTGGGCGACGCTGGCGTTCAGCCGGCCGCCGCGGGTGCCGACGAACAGCGGGCCGTCGGGCGCGAGCGTAAAGGGGCAGGACTCGATGTAGGCGCGCACCGCCTCCGTCACCGCCGGCAGGACCGGGATCATGCGGTCCTTGCGCCCCTTGCCGGTGACGCGCAGCGTGTCGCCCAACGGGGCGTCCTTGCGCGCCAGTCCCAGCGCTTCGGAAATGCGCAGGCCGCAGCCGTAGAGCAGGGTGAACAGGGCGCGGTCGCGCTTGCCGATCCAGGGCTCCTCGCGGTCGCGCTCGGCCTCCTCCAGCAGGCGGTCGGCGTCGATCTCGGTCAGCGGACGCGGGGCCGGGCGCTTGACCTTCGGGGTCGCCAGCGTGGCGACGGCGGGGTTGTGCAGACGCCCACTGCGGTCGAGCCAGCGGAACAGGTTGCGCACCGCCGCCAGCTTGCGTGCCCGGCTGGCCCCGACCAGCCCGTCCATCGCCAGCCTGGACATCCAGGCGCGGAAATCCGCCGCCTTCAGGTCGCCCAGGTCGTTCAGTGAGGGCGGCGAGCCGCCGCGGAATTCGGTAAGGAAGCGCAGGAACTCGCCCACATCGGCGGTGTAGGCCGACAGGGTGTGGCGGGAGACCGCCTTCTCGCTCTCCATCCAGCGCCGCCAATGGGCGAGCACATCCTGGACGTCGGGCTTGGCGGAGAACCCCAAGCTTGGAACGCCGGGCACAGGTTCGGTCACGCCGGCAGCTCCAGCCAGCCGCGGATCACCCGCTCGATCACGCGGGCGAGGAAGCCCACCAGTTCGGTGCCCTGGCCGTTGTGGAAGGTGTCGGGCTCGCGGCTGCCGAAGGCGAGCAGCCCGTCCGGCGTCTCGCTGGAGACCTGGATGCGGATCAGCGCCTCCGACCGGACGAGGCCGGCGCCGGGGCCGTAGATCTCGGGATCGCCCTGGATGTCGGTGTTCAGCACCACGTCGGCGCGGCCCAACCGGTCGGCGATGGCGCCCGGCTCCACCACCCGCACGCCGGAGCGGTGGACATGGGGGATGTCGGTGCCGTTGGATTCGATGACCAGACAGGCGACGTCGAGGTCGAGCAGGACCGCGAGGTCGGTGGTGATGGTCTGGATCAGCTGTTCGAAGCTCTGGGCGTCGAGCAGGAACAGCACCGCGGCATGGATGCGGTTCTGGCTGTTCAGGTTGGCCCGGCTGGTGCCGATCAGCTCGCGCTGTTGGTCCTTGAGGGTGCGGACCTCGGCGCGCAGCCGGTCGACCATGAAGGCCTGGAGGTCCACCACCCCACGCCCGCGGTCGAGCGACGGCGGGGTCAGGTGGTGGACCAGATCGGCGTTCTGGGCCAGGAAGTCCGGGTGCTTCCGCAGGTAGGCGCGGACATCCTCCGAAGAGAGCGTCGACGCCTGATGCGGCGGGTGGCCCGGTTCGCGGCCCCTGTCGGCCATGATCGCTCCGGCCCGCCTTACAGGATCGACTGGCCGGTCTTCTTCCAGTCCTCGACGAACTGGGAGAGACCCTTGTCGGTCAGCGGGTGGTTGAACAGCTGCTTCAGCACCGACGCCGGCGCGGTCACGACATGGGCGCCCAGGCGGGCGGCCTTGACGATGTGCATCGGGTTGCGGATCGAGGCGACCAGCACCTCGGTCTTGAAGGCGTCGTAATTGTTATAGATCTCACAGATGTCCTTGATGATGCCCATGCCGTCCTGGCCGATGTCGTCCAGGCGGCCGACGAAGGGCGACACGAAGCTGGCGCCGGCCTTGGCCGCCAGGATCGCCTGGGCGGGGGAGAAGCACAGCGTGACGTTGACCATCGTCCCTTCGGACGAGATGATCTTGCAGACCTTCAGGCCGGCCGGGGTCAGCGGCACCTTCACCGCGACGCGGTGGGAGATCTTGGCGATCTTGTGGGCTTCGGCGAGCATGGTCTCGAAGTCGGTGGACGCCACCTCGGCGCTGACCGGACCGTTGACGACGTCGCAAATCTCGGCCACGAGGTCGAGGAATTGACGGCCGGACTTGGCGATCAGGGAGGGGTTGGTGGTAACACCGTCCAGCAGACCGGTATCGGCCAGATCGCGGATCTCGGCGATGTCGGCGGTGTCGACGAAGAACTTCATGACGAAGGGTCCATGCTTGCTGATGTTGACCGGAACCGGCCGCGCCGGAAAGCTGACCGACGCGCCGTCCCGCCCGGTGCCCGGGACATGAGGCCACTCTAGCCGATGCGTTCGATTTCCGCCAGTTCCGCCCCGGGCTTTCAGGGGGATCTTCTTGGGGACGCGCCCGAAACGGGGCAGCCCGAAGGCGATTCCGCAGCAAATTCCGCAGATTTCCCGGCGAAGCCGCAGCAGCGCGGGCCGGACCGCCGCGTCGCCGTGCTGCTGCCGCTGCCCTTGCGCGAGGCCTACGACTACCGCGTGCCCGACGGACTGGAGCTGGTTCCCGGCGATTTCGTCGAGGTGCCGCTGGGGCCGCGCCGGCTGATCGGCGTCGTCTGGGGGCCCGGTGCCGGGACGGTGGATTCCGGCCGGCTGAAGGCGGTGGTGCGCCGGTTCGACGTGCCGCCGATGACCGAGGTCGGCCGCCGCTTCGTCGAATGGGTCGCCGCCTACACCATGACGCCGCCGGGCTTCGTCCTGCGCATGGCGGTCAGCGTGCCGTCGGCGCTGGAGCCGCCCAAGCCGATGCTGGCCTATCTGCGCAAGCCGGATGCGGAACCGCCGCCCGGCTTCAAGATGACCGACCCGCGCAAGCGCATCCTGGCCCTGCTGGCGGATGGCCCGCCCCGCACCCCGGCGGAACTGGCGGAGGAGGCCGGCTGCGGCGTGACGGTGGTGCGCGGGCTGGCCGAGGCCGGGCTGCTCGACCCGGTCATGCTGCAACCGACGCGGCTCGGCCGGCCGGACTGGCGCCGGCCCGGACCGACCCTGTCGGCGAACCAGCAGGGGGCGGCCGACGATCTGCGCGAGCGGGTGACCTCGGGATGCTATTCCACCGTCCTGCTCGACGGCGTCACCGGATCGGGCAAGACGGAGGTCTATTACGAGGCGATCTCCGCGGCGCTGGAACAGGGCAAGCAGGCGCTGGTGCTGCTGCCGGAGATCGCGCTGTCGGCGCAATGGCTCGACCGCTTCGCCCGCCGCTTCGGCGCACCGCCGGCGGAGTGGCATTCGGAACTGACCGGGGCGCAGCGCCGCGACACCTGGCGCGCGGTGTCGAAGGGCGAGGTGCCGGTGGTGGTGGGCGCCCGCTCGGCGCTGTTCCTGCCCTATCCCGATCTCGGCGTCATCGTCGTCGACGAGGAGCACGACTCCGCCTACAAGCAGGAGGAGGGGGCGATCTACCATGCCCGCGACATGGCGGTGGCGCGGGCGCATCTCGGCGGGTTGCCGATCGTGCTGGTGTCGGCCACGCCGTCGCTGGAGACCAAGGTCAACGCCGACAGCCACCGCTATGCCCGGATCGAACTGCCGTCCCGCCATGGCGGCGCCGTGCTGCCCGACGTGGAACTGGTCGATCTGCGGCGCGACCGCCCGCCCGCCCGGCACTGGCTGGCGCCCAGCCTGCGCAAGGCGCTGACCGACACGCTGGCCGGCGGCGAACAGGCGATGCTGTTCCTGAACCGCCGCGGCTATGCCCCGCTGACCCTGTGCCGCGCCTGCGGCCACCGCATGCAATGCCCGAACTGCACGGCCTGGCTGGTCGAGCACCGGCTCGCCCGCAAGCTGCAATGCCACCATTGCGGTTTGCAGCAGCCCTTGCCCCATGCCTGCCCGGACTGCGGCGAGGAAGGGACGATGGCCGCCTGCGGTCCCGGCGTGGAGCGCATCGCCGAGGAGGTGGCGGAGCTGTTCCCCGACGCCCGTGCCGCCATCATGGCGTCCGACACCCTGCACGGCCCGCGCGCCATCCAGGAGATGGTCGAGAGCATCGGCCGGCATGAGCTGGACATCATCATCGGCACCCAGGTGATGGCGAAGGGCCACCATTTCCCGATGCTGACGCTGGTCGGGGTGGTCGATGCCGACCTGGGGCTGAACGGCGGCGACCTGCGGGCGGCGGAGCGCACCTACCAGCTGCTGCATCAGGTGGCGGGACGTGCCGGGCGCGGCGAGCGGCCGGGCCGGGTGATGCTGCAGACCTTCATGCCCGAGCATCCGGTGATGCAGGCGCTGGCCGCCGGCGACCGCGACGGCTTCTATCAGCTGGAGGCGGAGATGCGGCTGGAGGCCGGCATGCCGCCCTTCGGCCGGCTGGCGGCGCTGATCGTGTCGGGCGAGGACCCGACTCTGGTGGAGCGGGTGGCGATGGCGCTGGGCCGCGCAGCGCCGCGCAGCGACACCGTCCATATATTGGGGCCGGCCCCGGCGCCGCTGGCCCTGCTGCGCGGGCGGCACCGCCGCCGCCTGCTGATGAAGGCGCCGCGCAGCACCCAGGTGCAGCCGCTGATCGCCGAGTGGCTGGACAGGGTGGAGATCCCGCCGGCCATCCGCGTGCAGATCGATGTCGATCCCTACAGCTTCCTTTAGCCGCGGTTAAGGCGACCGGACCATGCTGCGGCGAATTGACACGATGCGGTCCCGCGGACGGCCCGGCATGGCACCTGTGACGTTTGGTCCATTGCACAGCGCGGGGCATGGTATTACCACGGCAGGGATGGTTCCGAATCGAAACATCCCTGCCGGGATGAAACCCGCGGAGCCGAACGTCACAGGGACAGGTTCGGGCTGATGGTCGGCATGCTCTCCAAGCTTCGTCTGCGCGTTCAGCGGCAAACCCTGCTGACCGTGCTGCCGGTTCTTCTGCTGCTGGTGGTCATCGCGTTCGCCGCCGGCGCTCCGGCCCGCACCCGCGGCACCGACGCCGAGGCGCTGACGATGATCGACCGTGCCCAGCAGCTGCTGGAGCGGATCGGTCCGGACGCGGCGGCCGAAGCGTTTGCCGGCCATGATAGCGCTTTCACCGACCGTGACCTCTACCCGATGCTGCTGGACGACAAGGGCGTGATGGTCGCCCATGGCTGGACCGCGACGCTGAACGGGTCGAACCTGAACGAGTTGCACGACATCGAGGGCAAGCCCTTCATCCGCGAGGCACTGGACGGGGTGGCGCGCGACGGGCGGACCGACGTCACCTATCGATGGATCGATCCGCTGACGGGGCAGGTCGCGCGCAAGACGATGCACGCCCGCCGTCTGGTGCTGAACGGCAAGCCCTACATGCTGGCGGTCGGCGTCTATCGCTGAAGTCTTTGTGAAACCGGTGCGGCGGGTTGCCGCACGTCACTTTTTTACATGGTGAAATTTCGGGATGGCCGCCGCTCCCGGCCTGAAGCGGATCAGAAAATCCGCGGGCGGCGCGGGCGCCAGATCGACAGGCAGTCCGCGGCGCTGTCGGCGGCGCCGATGCCGTACCAGCCCGACCGGTCATGGAAGGACAGATTGTAGCGGCCCTTGGCGTCGCGCTCGAAGCGGAAGACGGGGCGGTCGACCTCCGGCAGCAGCACCAGAAGCCGGTCATGATCGCGTCCCGACTCGCGCAGCACACCGGCCCAATGGCCGTCGCGGATCTTCGGTTCGGCCACGGCGGCGAAGGCGTCCATATCGTCAGGGGTGAAGCGGGCGCGGCAGAACTGGATGATTTTCGCCCCGCGCTCTTCCCCGCGGGAGCCGGCGCCGGCGGCGGTGTCCGCGTCGGCAGTCGCAACAATGTCGGTCGTCGGCTGGATGGTCATCGCGGATAAGGTCCCTGGTCGCCTGGAGCGGCTGCGGCGGGGCAAAATGACGGGAAACCAAGGTCGGATCGCCCACCCGCGCGGTTCCGGCCGACCGTGGATCAGATTGGTTAACCTTGAATTAAACAGGCAATAGGGCCACATCGAAGTCACAGCCGGTATGACCAGTCGAGCTCGACTCGAGTCCTCGGCGAACGCAGTTGCGACCAATGATTCCGCAGTTGCTCAAAACGCCGCAGCCAAATTGTCCAGACCCCGTTGCGTGGGCGCGATTCCTGTGATATTGGACCGCTCGCTTTCGCGGCCGGGGTGTTTGTGCCTCGGGTTGACACCCTATAAGGCCGCCGAATTCACCGTCTACCGAACTCAATTCGAGGGATCAGGTGGCATCCGAAGGAACAGGCGTATCCGAACTCGCCGCGCGTTACTCCATCGCGCTGTTCGAGCTTGCGGACGAAAACCAGGCGTTGGACACGGTCGCGAGCGATCTGACCACGCTGAAGCAGATCCTGGCCGAGAGCGCTGACCTCCGTCGCCTCGTCCGCAGCCCCGTCATCAGCCGCGCCGATCAGGGCAAGGCCATGGCCGCTGTCCTGGACAGCGCCGGCGTGTCCGATCTGACCAAGCGCTTCATCGGGCTGGTGGCGGCCAACCGCCGCCTGTTCTCGATCGACGGCATGATCGAAGGCTTCCTGGCCGAACTGGCCCGGCGCCGCGGCGAGGTCACGGCGCAGGTCACCTCGGCCCAGCCGCTGAGCGATGCCCAGCGCAACGCCGTCATCGACGCGCTCAAGGCGTCCATCGGTTCCAAGGTGCTGGTGAACACCTCCGTCGATCCGGAGTTGATCGGCGGCATGATCGTTAAGTTCGGCTCGCGCATGGTCGATACCTCGGTGCGAACGAAGCTGAACAAATTGCAACTCGCCATGAAGGCCTCAGGGGGATCAGTCTGATGGATATCCGCGCCGCAGAAATCTCTGCGATCCTCAAGCAGCAGATCGCGAATTTCGGGACCGAGGCGGATGTCGCCGAGGTTGGTCAGGTCCTGTCGGTGGGTGACGGCGTCGCCCGCGTGCACGGCCTGGACAACGTCCGCGCCGGCGAAATGGTCGAGTTCCCGGGTGGCCTGCAGGGCATGGCGCTGAACCTCGAGACCGACAATGTCGGTATCGTGATCTTCGGCGACGACCGCGGCATCAAGGAAGGCGACACCGTCAAGCGCACCGGCACCATCGTCGACGTTCCGGTCGGCCGTGGCCTGCTGGGCCGCGTCGTGGACGGCCTGGGCAACCCGATCGACGGCAAGGGCCCGCTGGTCGACGTCACCCGCACCCGCGTGGAAGTGAAGGCCCCCGGCATCATCCCGCGCAAGTCGGTGCACGAGCCGATGCAGACCGGCCTGAAGGCCGTCGACAGCCTGGTTCCGATCGGGCGCGGCCAGCGCGAGCTGATCATCGGTGACCGTCAGACCGGCAAGACCGCCGTCGTCATCGACACCTTCCTGAACCAGAAGCCGATCAACCAGGGCGACGACGAGAGCAAGAAGCTCTACTGCATCTACGTCGCCGTCGGCCAGAAGCGCTCCACCGTCGCCCAGATCGTCAAGACCCTGGAAGACGCCGGCGCCATGGAATACTCCATCGTCGTCGCCGCCACCGCGTCGGAGCCGGCTCCGCTGCAGTTCCTGGCGCCGTACACCGGCTGCACGATGGGCGAGTATTTCCGCGACAACGGCATGCACGCCCTGATCGTGTACGACGATCTGTCCAAGCAGGCCGTCGCCTACCGCCAGATGTCGCTGCTGCTCCGCCGTCCGCCGGGCCGCGAAGCCTATCCGGGCGACGTGTTCTACCTCCACAGCCGCCTGCTGGAGCGCGCCGCCAAGATGGGCGACGCCCATGGCAACGGCTCGCTGACCGCCCTGCCGGTCATCGAAACCCAGGCCGGCGACGTGTCCGCCTACATTCCGACCAACGTGATTTCGATCACCGACGGTCAGATCTTCCTGGAAACCGGCCTGTTCTACAAGGGCATCCGCCCCGCCATCAACGTCGGTCTGTCGGTGAGCCGCGTCGGCTCCGCCGCCCAGATCAAGGCGATGAAGCAGGTCGCCGGCACCATCAAGATGGAACTCGCGCAGTACCGCGAGATGGCCGCCTTCGCCCAGTTCGCCTCGGACCTCGACGCCTCGACCCAGCGCCTGCTGGCCCGTGGCGCCCGTCTGACCGAGCTGCTGAAGCAGGGCCAGTTCCAGCCGCTGCCGGTTGAAGAGCAGGTCGTGTCGATCTTCGCCGGCGTGAAGGGCTACCTGGACGCCATCAAGGTCGAGGACGTCAACCGCTTCGAGGCCAAGTTCCTGTCGGAAATCCGCGCCAAGGGCGCCGATATCCTGGCGGCGATCCGCACCGACAAGCAGATCACCTCGGCGACCGAAGAGAAGCTGAAGGCTTTCCTCGACGGCTTCGCCAAGGTCTTCGCCTGACCGACCGCGCGCGGGGGCGGGAAACCGCCCCCCACCGTCTTGAAGAGACGGTCACGGAACGACCTCGAGCGGAATTGAAGGGCCGGCATGCCTAACCTCAAGGACCTAAAGAACCGGATCGCGAGCGTCCAGTCGACGCGCAAGATCACCTCGGCCATGAAGATGGTTGCGGCTTCCAAGCTGCGCCGCGCCCAGGAGCAGGCGGAAGCCAGCGGTCCCTACGCGGAGCGTATGGGCCGGATGCTGTCGTCCCTGGCCGCCAACGTGCAGGACAGCGGCAACGGGCCGAAGCTGATGACCGGGACGGGCGCCGACAAGGTGCATCTGCTGGTCGTCATCAGCTCAGACCGTGGTCTGTGCGGCGCCTTCAACGGCTCCATCGTCCGCGAGGCCAAGCGCCAGATCACGCGCCTGCAGGGCGAGGGCAAGACCGTCAAGGTGCTGACCGTCGGCCGCAAGGGCCGCGACCAGCTGCGCCGCGAGTTCGCCTCGCTGATCGTCGAGAGCTACGAGGATGTCGGCCGCCGCCGGCTCGGCTTCAGCGACGCCGACATGGTGGCGACGAAGGTGCTGGCGATGTTCGACGCCGGCGAGTTCGACGTCTGCTCGGTCGTCTTCAACAAGTTCAAGTCGGCGATCTCCCAGATCGTCACGGTTCAGCAGCTCATTCCGTTCGCCGTCCCCGGCGAGGCGGTCGCGGCCACCGACGAGGTGAAGCCGCTCTATGAGTTCGAGCCGGACGAGGAGCAGATCCTCGCCGAACTGCTGCCGCGCAACCTGTCCATCCAGATCTACCGCGCCCTCCTGGAGAGCGCCGCGTCCGAGCAGGGCGCCCGGATGACCGCGATGGACAACGCGACGCGCAACGCCGGCGACATGATCAACAAGCTGACGATCACCTACAATCGGACGCGCCAGGCCTACATCACCAAGGAGCTGATCGAGATCATCTCCGGTGCCGAAGCCCTGTAACGGCAGCATCCGACACGTAGGGCCAAGCCCATTTGCGCCGGCGACGGCATACCGACACTTACCGAGTTCCTAGGGAGCTTTACTCCATGGCCACCACCAATTCTGTCGGCAAGATCACGCAGGTCACGGGCGCCGTCGTGGACGTGCAGTTCAACGGCGACCTGCCGGCGATCCTGAACGCCCTGCACACCCAGAACGACGGCAAGACCCTCGTTCTGGAAGTGGCGCAGCACTTGGGTGAGAGCACGGTCCGCACCATCGCCATGGACAGCACCGACGGTCTGGTGCGCGGCGCCGAGGTGACCGACACCGGCGCTCCCATCGCCGTGCCGGTCGGCCCGGAGACGCTGGGCCGCATCATCAACGTCATCGGCGAGCCGATCGACGAGCGCGGTGCGGTCAACGCCGCCCGCTCGCTGCCGATCCACCGTCAGGCCCCGGACTTCGTCGACCAGTCGACGGACGCCGAAGTGCTGATCACCGGCATCAAGGTCATCGACCTGCTGGCTCCCTACGCCAAGGGCGGCAAGATCGGCCTGTTCGGCGGCGCCGGCGTCGGCAAGACCGTGACGATCATGGAGCTGATCAACAACGTCGCCAAGGCGCACGGCGGTGTGTCGGTGTTCGCCGGCGTGGGTGAGCGTACCCGCGAGGGCAACGACCTCTACCACGAGATGATCGAGTCGGGCGTCATCAAGCTCGACGGCCCGGGCTCCAAGGTGGCCTTGGTGTACGGTCAGATGAACGAGCCGCCGGGTGCCCGCGCCCGCGTCGCGCTGAGCGGCCTGACCCTCGCGGAGTACTTCCGCGACGAGGAAGGCCAGGACGTGCTGTTCTTCGTGGACAACATCTTCCGCTTCACGCAGGCCGGTTCGGAAGTGTCGGCTCTGCTGGGCCGCATCCCGTCGGCGGTGGGCTACCAGCCGACGCTGGGCACCGACATGGGCGCCCTGCAGGAGCGCATCACCTCGACCAAGAAGGGCTCGATCACCTCGGTGCAGGCCATTTACGTGCCCGCCGACGATCTGACCGACCCGGCCCCGGCCGCCTCCTTCGCCCACCTGGACGCCACCACGGTGCTGTCGCGCTCGATCGCCGAAATGGCCATCTTCCCGGCCGTGGACCCGCTCGACTCGACCAGCCGCATCCTCGACCCGCGCGTCGTCGGTGAGGAGCACTACGGCGTCGCCCGTTCGGTGCAGAAGGTTCTGCAGACCTACAAGTCGCTGCAGGACATCATCGCCATCCTGGGCATGGACGAGCTGTCGGAAGAGGACAAGCTGGTCGTGGCCCGCGCCCGCAAGATCCAGCGCTTCCTGTCGCAGCCGTTCCACGTCGCCGAGGTGTTCACCGGCACCCCGGGCGTGCTGGTCCCGCTCGAGGAGACCATCAAGGGCTTCAAGGGCATCGTGAACGGCGACTACGATCACCTGCCGGAGGCCGCCTTCTACATGGTCGGCACCATCGACGAGGCGATCGCCAAGGCCAAGAAGCTGGCCGCCGCCTGATCCCCACAAGGGATCGCGGCATTCCGGCCCGGCTCGATCATTCTTGAGGAAGCCGGACGGAAATCGACATCAGCACACCCCCTCCCCCCGTCAGCGGGGGAGGGGGTTCCTATGAAGAGGCACCAGGAAACCCATGGCCGATAAAGTCGAATTCGAGCTGGTCTCGCCGGAAAAGCTGCTGAAGTCGCAGCCCGTGGACATGGTCGTGGTGCCGGGTTCGGAAGGCGATTTCGGCGTGCTCGCCGGTCATTCGCCGATGATCTCGACCGTGCGTCCGGGTGTCATCGACGTCTATGAAGGCGACCGCATCGTCGACCGCGTCTTCGTCGCCGGCGGCTTCGCCGAGGTCACCGAGGCCCGCTGCACCGTCCTGGCCGAGGAAGCGGTTGCGCTGACCGACCTGGACCGCGCCGCGGTCGAGAAGCAGATCAAGGACCTGTCCGAGGATCTGGACGACAGCAAGTCCGACGCCGAGCGGGCCGCCACGGAGTCCAAGCTGGCCGTCGCGCGGGCCAAGCTGGACGCGCTGAGCCAGGGCTCCGCTCACTGAGTGGCAGCGGCCGTCGGCCCGGCATGCCTGGCAAACGGCGTATATCTCTTCGGTCGAACGGGCGGCTTGGGTCTCCAGGCCGCCCGTTTGCGTTGCGACTCGGTTGCATCGCGGTGAAGACCGACTACATTCCAAGGCCTGAACCGTGAACCCTGCCGCACCCGATGGGCAGGTGGGGACACAGGCACCAGAGAACCCTTTCCCGATATGACCCGGCCGCGGAGATGCGGCCCAAAACGAGGCGGTAGAGCGGAACATGGCGCGTGCGCATTGGCGGATCGACGAGCTTCCCTGGGACCGCTTCGATGCCGGGAAGATCGACCCCGATCTGGTTCCCCTGATCAAGGCGGCGGCCCTGGTGGAATTCAACGCCGACGACTACACCGCCTATCTGTGCAACGTCTTCAACGACGATCCGGAATTTCAGGAGACCGCCCGCGGCTGGGCGGTGGAGGAGGTCCAGCATGGCGAGGCGCTTGGGCGCTGGGCCGAGCTGGTCGACCCGACCTTCGACTTCCGGGCGGCGGTCGAGCGCTTCCGCGCCGGCTATCGCGTGCCGATCGACCTCGACGCCTCGGTCCGCGGCTCGCGTACCGGCGAGATGATCGCCCGCTGCATGGTGGAGACCGGCACCAGCTCCTACTACGCCGCCATCGGCGATTCGACCGACGAGCCGGTGCTGAAGGAGATCTGCCGCAACATCGCCGCCGACGAACTGCGCCACTACAAGATCTTCTACACCTACGCCAAGAAGTATCTGGACCGCGAAGGGCTGAACAAGGTCCAGCGGCTGAAGGTGGCGCTGTCGCGCATCGGTGAGTCGGAGGACGACGAGCTGGCCTATGCCTATTACGCGGCCAACGCGCCGGCCGACGCCGTCTACGAGCACAAGCTCTACAACGCCGCCTACAAGCGCCGGGCGTTCGGCCGCTATCGCCGCAAGCATGTCGACCGCGCCATCGCCATGCTGTTCAAGGCCTGCGGGTTGAAGCCGCACACCCGGCTTTGCAGCATGGCCTCGCGCGGGGCCTGGTGGTTCATCGACCGCCAGGCACGGAAGCTGGCGGCGCAGGCTGTCTGATGCTGTCCGAACAGCCGGGTGGCCCCCCGGCTGTGGTTCTTTGCCGGGAGGATGGTACTTTCTGTCGCTTTCCCGGGAGACAAAATAAGGAACAAACTGCGGCTGCGACAGAATATCACCCGGTTCAGGTGATGGTGATGTGAGAAGGCCGAAGACATTCAGCTGATGTCTTCTGGTTGGGTCGATATGCTCGATTGAGCATTCCGGCTGCATGAAGTGGATTTTGTTGCCGTCATAGGCTTTGTCCACTTGTCGTATCCAACTTGCTGCTGATCTCCTTTTAGGCGGACTCCGAGATCCAGGCGCGCGGGCTTTGCGTAACGGTGGCTATGAGCTTGTCCGTTCGCATGCCGATGGGTGGTTGCCGCCGATGATCCGTTTCCACGTTCCAGCCTTCCTCCTGCTTCTGGCGGGCGCAGCCGCTCTGCCGGTGGCCGCGTCCGGTGCCGGGGATCCGGCAGAACCGGTCGCCGCAGTGTTCGCGCCCGGTACGACGCTTGCCGAAGCGATGGACCATGTGCTGGCGGCCGGTGGTGTTCCGCTGCGTGGCGGCCCCTTCGCAAACATCGTCGTCGCGAGGTCGGCCGACCCGGACTTCGCCGTCTCCCTGCATCTGCATGGCGCCTGGCTGCTGCTCGATCCGATTCTCGCTGGATGCGCGGACCTGCGCCGTCTGCCGTCATGACCCTGAGGTCTTCCATGAACAATCTCGACCGACTGCGCTCCGCCAGTGAGCGGGCGATGCTCGCCTATCTGTGGAGCTATGTGCCGATCCTGGCCGCATTCTCCTGGTCGATGGGCCGCGGCTGGGTCGTTCCGGTGCTGGCGCTGTTGGTCGCGGCCGCTGCCACGCTCGGCCGGTTCTCCGGCAACGGCGCCTCGCGACGCAGCCTGTCGGCAGTCGCGCTGATGCTGCAGAGCGCCCTGGTCGTCGCGGTGGGGCAGGGCCAGCCCTGGCAGGTCGATCTGCATTTCCTGTTCTTCGCCAATCTGGCGGCGCTGATCGCCTTCATCGACGTCGGCGCGCTGGTGATGGCGACGCTGGCCGTGGCCGCGCATCATCTGGTCCTGAACTTCGCCCTGCCCTATGCCCTGCTGCCGGAGGGCGGGAACCTGTTGCGGGTGCTCTACCACGCGGTCGCGGTGCTGATCGAGGTGGCGGTCCTGGTCACGGTCGCCTGGAAAGGGCAGGGGCTGCTGAACAGGCTGGAGGCGACGCTGGACACCGCCGAGGAGGCCCGCCGCCGCGCCGAACTGCTGGCTGCCGAACAGCGGGCGTCGGAAGACCGGGCAGGCGATGAGCGCCGGCGTGCCCTGAGCGAGGTGGCCGGCAAGCTCCAGGCGGTGATCGGCGCCTCTGCGGGACAAATCCTCACGGCATCCGATGCACTGAGCGGCGATTCCCAGGCCGTCGCCTCCACCATCGGCAGCACGCGTGTCCAGCTGGCGGACGCCCTGCGCTCCATCGGCGGGGCGGTGGAGCGGGTGCATGACATGACACTGGCGGCGGATCAGCTTGCCGGATCGACCGGCATCATCCGCGGGCAGCTCGACCGCGCCACCGGCATCGTCTCCACCGCTAGCCGGCAGGCGGAGGCGACGCGGACCATCGTGTCGTTGCTGGAAAACACCGCCGCCCAGGTGGAGGACATCACCCGGCTGATCGGCGACATCGCCGGCCAGACCAATCTGCTGGCGCTGAACGCCACCATCGAAGCGGCGCGGGCGGGGGAAGCCGGCAAGGGCTTCGCCGTCGTGGCGGGGGAGGTCAAGCAGCTGGCGAGCCAGACCGCGCGGGCGACCGACGACATCGCCCGGCAGGTGGCGGATATCCAGGCCTCGTCCAGGCGAACCGCCCGGGCTATCGGGGAGATCGTCGACACCATCGGCAGCATGAACGAGGTGACGCTCGGCATCGCCGGCGCCGTCGAGCAGCAGGGCATCGCCGCCCAATCAATCATCGGCCAGATCCAGACCTCGGCGCAGGAAGCCCGCGGTCTGGCGGCCACGGTCGAGGGGGTGCGCGCGGTGGCCGACGGCTCCGGCTCCGCGGCCGAGGCGATGGAGCGGCGCCTCGATGTGGTGCGCCGCAGTGCAGCCCAGCTTCAGAGCGAGGTGGCATCGCTTGCCATTTCAATCCGGGCGGCGTGAAAGAGCCGGAACCGGTTGGGACGGGGCTGGCGGCCGCTGGTGGACTGCGCTACGCCTTTCGTTCCAACCATCACCACTCAAACGGGGTTCCGGAGACATGAAGCTCTATTACAAGCCGGGTGCCTGCTCGCTGTCGCCGCACATCGTCCTGTGCGAGGCCGGGCTGCCCTTCGAGCTGGTCAAGGTCGATCTCGTGACCAAGACGCTGGCCGACGGCAGCGATTTCCGCGCGGTGAACCCGAAGGGGCAGGTGCCGACCCTGGCGCTCGATGAGGGCGGCATCCTGACCGAGGGTGCGGTGATCGTGCAGTACATCGCCGACAAGGCGCCGGCCAGCGGCCTGATCCCCGCGGTCGGCACGATGGAGCGCTACCGCGTGCAGGAACTGCTGAACTTCATCGGGTCGGAACTGCACAAGGGCGTCGTCCCGCTGTTCCCGATGCTGAACGACGTGGTGTCCGACACCCATCGCCAATTCGCCACCAAGGTCCTGAGCGGCAAGCTGGCGGTGCTGGACCAGCAGCTTGCGGGCAAAGCCTACCTGACCGGCGACAGCTTTACCGTTGCCGACGCCTATGCCTACACGGTGCTGAGCTGGCTGCCGCGCATCAAGTTCGACCTGTCGCCCTTCCCGAACCTGACGGCCTTCGCCGAACGCGTCGCCGCCCGTCCGGCGGTGCAGGCGGCACACGCCGCCGAAGCCCAGGGCTGAGCGCCGGCCGGTCTTGATGAGGACCGGATAGAAAAAGGCCCCGTCTCGGCGAGAGACGGGGCCTTTTCCTTGATGACAATCCGCGGTCAGGCGGCGTTGGGCTTGCGCCGCATCGGGGTGTTGCCGCCGGGAGTGCCGGCCGCGCGCGGCGCCTGCTTGCCGCTGCCGTTGCCATGGCTGTTGCCATGCGACACGGCGTGCGGGGCCGGGCGGCGGTCGTGGCGGTTCTGGTCGTTGCGGGCGGCGTCCGGACGCGGGGCGCCGGCCGGCTTTCCGGCCTTCTGCGGCGCCTTGGCGGGCTGCTGGACAGCCTTGGGTGCCGCCTTCGGCGCGGCGGGACGGGCCTGCTGCTGGTTGCGGTTGTTCTGGTTGCGGTTGCTGCCCGGCGCCTTGGGGCGGGGCGGCGGCTTGGACGAGGCGTGGATCTGCGCCACCTCCACCGCATGGTAGGGATGGGTGGTGTCGGCCGGGATCGGCTGGCGGATCGTCTTCTCGATGTCCTTCAGATAGCCGACCTCTTCATGGTCGCAGAAGGACACTGCACTGCCGTCGGTGCCGGCGCGCGCGGTCCGGCCGATGCGGTGGACGTAGCTTTCCGGCTC
This sequence comes from Azospirillum sp. UENF 112521, assembly GCF_058780665.1. NCBI lineage: Bacteria > Pseudomonadati > Pseudomonadota > Alphaproteobacteria > Rhodospirillales > Azospirillaceae > Azospirillum > Azospirillum sp. UENF 112521. The sequence goes on along the minus strand of NZ_JBSNCI010000002.1, from coordinate 2,407,288 downwards.
GTTCGGCAGGTCGAAGTTGATGACGTGGCTGATGCCGTCGATGTCGATGCCGCGTGCGGCGATGTCGGTCGCCACCAGCGCCCGCAGCTCGCCGTTGCGGAAGCTCTCCAGCGCGCGGACGCGGGCCGACTGCGACTTGTCGCCATGGATGGCGTCGGCGGTGATGCCGGCCTTCTTCAGGTGGTCGGCGATGCGGTCGGCGCCATGCTTGGTGCGGGCGAAGACGATGGTGCGGGCCATCGCCGAATCCTCCAGCAGGTCGGCCAGCAGGCGGCGCTTGTCGGCACGGTCGACGAACAGGACGCGCTGGTTGATGCGCTCCACCGTGGTCGACTGCGGCGTCACCTCGATGCGCTCGGCATCGGTCAGGATGCTGTTGGCGAGATCCACCACCGCGTCGGGCATGGTGGCGGAGAACAGCAGGGTCTGCCTGTCCTTCGGCAGCACCGCGACCACCTTCCGCACGTCGCGGATGAAGCCCATGTCGAGCATGCGGTCGGCCTCGTCGAGGACGAAGAACTCGATGGTGCCGAGGTTGACGTGGTTCTGCGCCATCAGGTCGAGCAGGCGGCCGGGGGTGGCGATCAGCACCTCGACGCCGCGGGCGATGGCGGAGACCTGCGGGCTCTGGCCGACGCCGCCATGGATGACGGTGCGGCGGATCGGCAGATGGCGGCCGTAGGTGGTGAAGCTGTCGCCGATCTGCAGCGCCAGTTCGCGCGTCGGGGTCAGGATCAGCACGCGGGGCGACTTGGCGGCCACGCGCTTCTTGTTCTGGAACAGCCGCTGCAGGATCGGCAGCGTGAAGGCGGCGGTCTTGCCGGTGCCGGTCTGGGCGAGGCCGAGCACGTCGCGGCCGGCCAGCAGCAGCGGGATGGCGCCGGCCTGGATCGGCGTGGCCGTGGAGTAGCCTTCCTCGGCGACGGCGCGCAGAAGAGGCTCGATCAGGCCGAGGCCGGAAAATTCGGTCATGGAAGTGATGGTCCTGGTCACCAGAATGGGGGCCGCGCCAGGAGGGAGCGGCCGGGCTTGCGCGCTCCGCGGCGGGTTGGCGCGGAGCCGTCGGGCGGCGGGCGATCGGGCGCGCGCAAGTCCTGCGCGGCGCCGGGCGCCGTCCGACCCCGGACAGATAGGGCCGATGGCTTGATTTGGCAAGCAAACTCGGCGCGCGGCAGGGGTGCGCCGTGCCGGTTCGCCCGGACAAGCGGAGGCTTGGCGGCAGGAAAGGGGCGCGGACCGGCTCCGCTCTCTTGCGGCATACGGTCGCGCCCCGTGGCTTCGCGCGGAGGCTTACGGCTTCTTGATCACGCCGCAGGCGATGCGGTCGCCGGAATTGCCAGCCGGTTGGCTGAGGTAATCGTCGGGCTGGGCATGAACGACGATCGAGGTGCCGCCCTGCTTGAACAGGCCGTCGGCGCCGTCGGTCAGGGTGACCATGTGGGTGATCGCCTCGAACCCGGCCTTGCCGGCCTCGTTGGCCCAGATGTTGGGCAGCTCGCCGTAATGCATGTGCTCGGCCTCCAGCCCGTGCTTGGCGCCCTGGGCGGCGAAATGGCCGCCGGCCGCCTTGAAATCGGGGGTGCAGGCACCGTTTTCGTGGATGTGGATGCCGTGCCAGCCCGGCGGCAACCCTTCCAGCTGGCCATGCACCAGGATGCCGTGCGGGAATTTGGTGAAGGTGACGGTGCCCAGCGGCTTGCCCTGCGCGTCGGCGACGGCGGCCTGGGCGGCGGGAGCAGGGGTGGCGGCGGTGGCGGATTGCTGGGCGAGCGCCGGAGCGGCGGCCAGCGACAGGCCGGCGAACAGCAGGGCCGGGGTCAGGGACAGGGTGCGGGGCATTCTGGTGGGTCCTCCGTCTTGAGTGTTGGCCTGTTGGCCGGCGCCCCCGGCCGGCGCGTTTGGACGGCCGGCAAGGGGGACGACTTCACGCCGCTGCGAAACCGCTCTGGGATTGCGAACGGTTTTCAGTATGATGGGGGCATCGGCAAGCAAAGACCAGGGTTGGGGTTATGACGTCGCGTCTGGAAGCGTTGTGCATGGAAAAGGGCCTGAAGATGACCGGCCAGCGTCGTGTCATTTCGCAGGTGTTGTCGGAGGCGGACGACCACCCCGACGTCGAGGAGGTGCATCGCCGCGCCGTGCAGATCGACCCGCGCATCTCCATCGCTACCGTCTACCGCACCATGCGGCTGCTGGAGGATGCGCAGGTGATCGAGCGCGTCGACCTGGGCGACGGCCGCGCACGCTATGAAGAGGCGACGGCGGACCACCACCATCACCTGATCGACACCCGCACCGGCCGGATCATCGAATTCGCCAGCCCGGAGCTGGAGGCGATGAAGGAGCGGATCGCCCACGAGCTTGGCTACAAGATCGTCGGCCACCGGCTTGAAATCTACGGGGTGCCGCTGGACGACGCGGCCGACGGCGCCCGGGATGAGGAGGAGCGTCCATGACCGATCCCCGTTTCCCCGAGGCCGACCAGCCCGTCGCCGAGGCCATCGCCTGCCGGAATGCGGTACAGCGCTGCTACTCCGGCCTGTGCCGCTGCGGCCAGCCGGAGCGCTATGCGCTGGAGGCGGCGGTGACCGTCTACCGCTACCACCATCCGGAGATTCCGCCGGCCCAGGCGGAGACCATCGTCAGCCATTGGGTGGCGGGACCGGTTCGGCATTGAGGGTCCGGGCGGCAAGATCGCCTCAGTGGACGTTTTATGAAAATAGTCCTTGATCGTCTCCGCATAAAGTCCTAAAACCAAACCTGTCAAGGCGACGGGTCCGCCCCCGGACATCGCGCCCGACAGCACCAAAGCTCCCCCCTCGCTTCGGTCCGAAAAGGGCCGGCCGGACACTCCCAATGTCCGGCCGGCCCTTTTTGTTTTCGCGTTTCGCCCGCGGCCGGCGCTGCGTCCTGCACGCACCCCCGACAACCGGATGGCGGAACGTTCCCCCCGCCTTGCTCCCCGCGGGATCCGCAGGAACGCGAAAGGAAACCATACCCATGTCGACCAGCATCGCCCAGGCATTCGTCAAGCAGTTCGAGCGCGAGGTCCATGAGGCTTACCAGCGCATGGGTTCCAAGCTGCGCAACACCGTGCGCGGCAAGAACAATGTGCAGGGCGCCTCCACCGTCTTCCAGAAGGTCGGCAAGGGTGCCGCCGCCACCAAGTCGCGCCACGGCGCGGTTCCGGTGATGAACCTGGACCACACGCCGGTGGAGTGCGCGCTGTACGACTTCTATGCCGGCGACTGGGTCGACCGGCTGGACGAGCTGAAGACCAACATCGACGAGCGGCAGATCATCGCCAATGCCGGCGCCTATGCGTTGGGCCGCAAGACCGACGAGCTGCTGATCGCCGAGCTGAACAGGTCCGTCAACTATGCCGGCAGCGCCACCGACGGGCTGACCAAGGCCAAGATCCTGACGGCCTTCGAGATGATGGGCGAGGCCGACGTGCCGGACGACGGCCAGCGCTATGCCGTCGTCGGCTGGAAGCAGTGGAGCCAGCTGCTGGGGATCGAGGAGTTCGCCAGCGCCGACTATGTCGGCTCCGACGAGCTGCCCTGGCGCGGCACCCAGGCCAAGCGCTGGCTCGGCACGCTGTGGCTGCCGCATTCCGGCCTGACGCTGAGCGGCACCGTCCGGCTCTGCCACTGAAAGTCGATGACATTGATTTTTCTGCGTTTTTCAGCCGTTTTGCAACAGTTTGCAGCGATCCTTCTCAGCGCTATGTGACCATTGAAGATCACAAATCAAAGCCGCGAAGCGCATACTATAGTATGCGAAACTCGAGGTGCTAGATCTCTATACCGAAAAGGATTATCCATATTCTCCGCCGTCTAATCTTGTTGCGGAGTTGCTATGTCGGTCGCTGACGTTGTCGATACTGATACCATTATTATTGAGCGAATGATCTTCCATATTGTCGGGGCTCAGCTAGCTGCGGCGGATTTGCTCGAAGAAATCGTCGACGTGACTCCGTATGAAGATTTTTTCGCTGAACGATTGAAGTCGGCCTTTCGAGGAGCGGCTTACCGCTTCAAAGTCGCATCAACGATGCGTGACAAGGTGAAGGAGGCTCTGGATTCAGCTGATAGGTTTGTTCCAGTTTCTCATGTATTGGCAGCGCGTTTCCAAGAGCTGTACCTGATCGATAAGAGGCTCTCGCCTGGGGCCGTCATGTTTTTTCTGTTTCGGCGTGGTGATGATCGCTTCGCTGCAGTTTTGAAGTTTGATGACACACGTGTCATCGCTTACCGTACAGAAGTTCGTGCGGGTAGGAAGCATGCTGTGCTTCAGGATCTGATGAATACGTTCGTCCAAGAGCGTGCTGCAATGCAAAAGTCGGCCGTTATCAAGATTGAAGAAGAAGGCGGCCAGCTTCTTTGCACTGACCGTAGCGGGCATCATGGGGATCTAACTGACCGCTTCCGCGATTTCTTGGATGCGCGGCGCGAGATGACCCATGCAGATATGACGAAGCGGCTTTTTGATGCCATCATGAATACGGGGCGCGCATGTGCGGATGAACTTCCGAGGGAGGTCCGTAGCCAGCTTCGCGGACGTGCACGCCAAGCCCTAGAGCGCATGGGGGGTTACAATCCTGAGCAACGAGCAGAACTCGTGCATGCGGTGTTCGGCGCCCTTGACGAAGACTCAAAAGTTCATGAAAAGTTCTCTTCTGCGCTTAAGGCGGCCAAAATCCGTGATGAGCCTATCCGCTTTGACACCGCCAATCTCCCTGTTGGAGCTAGGCGCATTAAGGAGACGACTGAGGGCGTGATGGTGGTCTATAAGCTAGAGGACGTGGAGTCTGGCGTCGTTCGGTTTACCGATGCGCCAGGAGGTCGGAAGCAGATTGTAATCGAAACGGACGGCTTTTTGCTCGACGATGACCTGGACGATAAAACTCGCATCCGCCGTTAAGCGCCTAGCAGCCGAGAGCGGAACCTTAAACGAGACAGCGGAAGCGCTTGTCGCTAGCGGTCGCCTCACGGCTTTAGACCAACTGCAGGAACTGGTGAGCTTGGCAGCGGATGCTGCCAAGTATAATGTTCTGTTGACCGTAAAGGATGGGATAAACGAAGATTTCGACGTTGCAAATTCATCTGAGGAATTAATACTAGGACAAGAAGTCCGCATACGGGTATCCAAAGGAATTGGGAGTCTTATTAGATTTTTTACGTTCGAAGGGTTTTGTAACGGCCTTACATCTCCGGATGTTATGCGGGGTGCAAGGCGGATACTGATTGCAGAAGAATTTTCGCCATTCCGTTCATTATCCTGTGATGTGCAGCCTTGGGATGAAGAGGCGAATGAGCTCGGTATCCCTGTTGGCGCTACAAGCGCAACAGAGATTGATCCGAGGAAAATCGTTCGCGATTTGACGGGAAATTCTCTGCCACCTCTTATCGATTTTTGGCTTCTGGCTCATAAGCCAGAAGCAGGCTCACGAATATTCGAAGCGTGGATGGATGCGTCAGCAAATGCCCTCATCGCTCTGCCCGCTGCCGAGATTTGGCCTGACGGAAGCGAATGTAAGGTCACGTTGGCTGGCCCTCGAAAGCGGACGCTGCGTTTCAATGCAAAAGCAATCAAGCCGCATTCTATCCACGCGGCTTTAACAGATGCAGTCCGATGGGTTTGTGATGTTCCTCGCGAAGCAGAGGTCAGGCACACACTGTTGGTTAAGCGACTGGCCACCGAGTGGCCGGCCGACGATCCATCCTGGGAAGAGGGACTCCCTCGTGTTCTCGGCGTTGCACTTGATGGTGCAAAGGCTGATTACAAAGCCCATCTCCATGAAAAAACAGCTGAAACACTCAAGGCTCTTGGTGACCTTAGAAAAGCGCTCAATGAAGAGACCGCAAAGGTTGTCGAGAGAACCCAGGGCTTAACTGCAGCATTGTTCCGTGACCTTGCATTAGCGATTGGAGCACTTTCCGTTCGTATGCTTGCATTAGCAGGCGATGGCAAGGCTCTGTCAGGGACTCGCTATGTTGTCTTGGCAATGGCGATCTGGATGATCGTCAGCTTATTATTGAGCTTGAAAACAAACCGCCGGTTCCTGCGTTTGCAGTCTCGCATGCGTGCATCTTGGCATCGTCGTATTCACGCAGTTCTCTCTAGCAGAGATTTCAATGCGTTGGCTCGTCGGCCACTGAAAGAAGCAACAAAGGCATATCGTGAGACAGCGCAATGGGTTGGTTTGATTTATCTAATTATTGCGTTTGCACTTGCCACCATTGGAATTGTGGTATAGTTCCGCAGTTGACCTACCTCGCCAAAGTGATCACATTCTGATCCCCTGGCTCATCAACGGCCCGCGCCAGCTTCCCAAACGCTCCCAGCGCCAGCTTCCTCGTCCGGGCCTGATAATCGCGCAGGCTGGTCTCTGACCGGCCTGCATGCCCGGAGATCGAGGACACCTCGGCATCGGTGCAGCCGGCCTCATAGAGCCGCGTGATCGCCGTGCCGCGCAGGTCGTGCCAGTGCAGGTCCACATCCTCGCCCAGGACCGCGTCGCGCAGCTTGCGCCATTGGTAATCGACGTTGCCGGGCTCCAGCGCCCGGTATCCCCGCTCGCCGTCCCAGGGCAGCAGCGCACCGCCACAGTCGGGCAGGTCGAGCAGCTCGTCCATCAGCTCCTGGAGCGGGGGCAGGGCGAACACCGGGATCCAGACCTGGGCGCCGGTCGTCTTCCGTGTCTTCGTCGGGATGACGTGCAGCCAGCCGTCGCGGTAGTGGTCGCGCCGGATGCTGCACATGTCCCGCTGACGCACCGCGGTCAGCAGGGCGAACCGCATCGCCCGCGCCAGATGGGGCGGGGCGGCGGCCAGGAGGGCGGCCTCCTGCTCGCCGGTCAGGATGATGTCCTTGCGGGTGCCGTGGCTGGTCAGGCGCTTGATGCGGGATGCGTGGTTCACATCGACCATGCCGCGGTCGTAGGCGAACTGGAGCATCAGCGACATGAGCCCGGTGATCTTGTCGGCCTTCGCCGGTGTGGCGGCCAGCTCATCGCGCCAGCGGTAGAAGTCCTCCCGCACGCGCCGACGGCTGAGGTCGGTCAGGGTCTGGAACTCGAACCGGTCGATGATCTCGCCGATCATGCGGTCGCGGTCCTGGCGCGTCTTCGGCACCAGGGCGAGGTATTCGGGGCTCTGCTGGTAGGCGTGGCCAATGACCTTCCAAGCGGACTCGGGCTTCTTGGCCTTCGCGCGGCGCGGCCGGCCGGCGCGGCGCGCTCGGCGGAGGCTGGCCTCGAACTCGGCGGTGCCGGGCTCTCCCTCCAGCTTCTGGTTGGTCGCGCGGTCGTAGTGGTAGACGCGGACGGAGCCGTCAGCGAGCGTGCGCCTGACGCTGTTTATGCCTTTTGGCTTCGTGGGCTTCGCGCCGCCGGTCATAATCGTCGTCCTCCGCTTCCTGCATCTTCGACGCGAAGGGACCGGAGTCAACAGCCCGGTCGATTGCAACCCGATCCCAGGTGATCCGGCCTTCCCGGGCGCCGCGTCGGACGCCCGGTGGCCAGATGCCGGCGTTCACCTCCTCGTCGAAGGTGGTCGTCGACACCCCGAGGTAGGCGGCAGCCTGCTCACGGCTGAGGAAGCGCGGCCAGAAGGGCAGGGCGGCCATGTCATCGAGTCGCGCGACCATGCTGGTACCGATCCTCCGGGTGGGTGTCGTGCCGGTTTCCAGTGCCGGCATGGGACAAGGTGGGTAGTGTCAACCGGCGTCGACCGGCGGCGAGAGTGCCTGCCCGACGACCCGGCCGATGATCATGGCGTGCTCGGTCGTCATGTGGCCGTCGTGCCCGATGCCCAGCCCGACGAAGCCCACCCAGCCGAGCCGGTGGTACCGGACGAAGTGATGGATCGGCGCATCCTCCAGCAGGGTGTGGAGAGCGAGCGTGCCGTTCAGGAGCCGCACGGCCACCTGTTCGCCCTTCCGGTAGCAGGGCGGCGTCATGTCGATCAGCTGGCCCTGGACGACGGCATAGCCCTCGCGCAGGCCCACCAGCCCGGCCGGCGGTGCGGCGGCGATCTTCGGCGCGTCCCTGGTCGATCCCTCGACGCGGAGCCGGTATTCGTTTGGGGCCTTCTGGTGCGGCCCCTTCCGGCGCCAGAGCAGCTTGCGGTCGACCAGGGCGTTCACGACGGTGCTGATGGTCGAGTAGCGGACACCGCTGCCGGTGGCGACATCCGACAGCGCAATCGGCGTCCACGACTCGGCCGACAGCCGGGGCTCCAGATAGGCCCAGACCTGACGCGCCTTCTCCGGTAGGTCCACCGAGAGGCCGGGCGGCTGGTCGTGGTGGGCGGCGTCGTTGGCGGCCTGGGCAATCTCGCCGGTCAGCAGGCCGCGCCGGTAGGCCATGAAGACCTCGATCACCTCCTTGCGGACCTGTGCGGCCTGGGGCGTCCGGGACAGCATGCAGATGACCAGCACCTGACCCTCGTTGAGCCAGTACTCCTTACCGGGCCGGCCACGCGATGGCGCAACCAATGATTTTGTTGCCGCCGACATCAAAATCTCGCCGTGCATCTCTAGCTCATTGCGATTGGCGGCGATGAGCGTTCGCACCGATCTCAGTTGAGCCATTCCCAGCCGCTCCGCGACTCGAAGGTCCAAGATGCGGAGCTCATCGTTGGCGAAGGGCTTGATGTCCGTAGGTGTCAGAGAGAGGGCGGCAGCCATGGCAGGCTACTCCTTGATTATGATGTTGCAGAAGCGCATGCTATCACGAGATTTGCTATATTCAATATCAGGAAGGCTATGCAGATAACAATTCCCGTTTGCCCGGTAGCATCGCTCGCCCTCATACCCCGTTCCATGATCACGGGTCGTCAAATCCGAGGTGCATGCGGACTGCTGGGTTGGAACCTTAAGCAGTTGGCTGAGAAGTCCGGCGTCAGTTGGGCCACGGTTCAGCGTATGCAGATGGAAAATGGAATACCGGGGCAAAGCGCACAAAAAGTTGCAGCAGTTGAGGCTGCACTGGTCGCCGCCGGTATTGAATTCATCGAGGACGATGGCGTGAAGCTACGTCGGCCATCGGCGCAATAAGCGGGTCTGGAACAACCGCTCCGATATCCCATGCGCCTGATGCATCGCATTCCATTCGGTTTTAAGTGCGACACGGTATGCCTAGGATGACAGGTCAATTGACGTGTCGAACTTATTTGTCGTACAAGGCGGAGCAAGCCCGCAGTGAATGCGCGCACCAACAACTCTGTCTGGCACGCCCCAATGGACCAAGCCAAGGTCGACGAGTTCAAGGCCCTCCTCTCCGGCAAGGGCCTGCGAGACGTTTCTCGTTGGACGCTTCCGAACGACGACGTACCGTTCAACGAGGACGATGCCCTCGCTGACTTCATGGACGGTCTGGATGCCGCTTTCGACGCCAACACCGCTGTTATCTCCAATATCGGTGCCGCGAAAAAGTGATTGCGATTCCGGATGGAGAAGATGATCTCAGCGTTCCCAACAACGACGCTGAGGAGCTGGAGCGGACGGCTCGTCGTTGCGCGTTCTTTTCGGACGCCTTCGAGGGGTATAATTCGCGCCTCAAGAAATTCGGCATCGACAGTGCCACGATGAGCGCTGTGTTGCTGGGAAATTGTGTAGAAAGCTATTTTCTCGATATCCGCCGCCTCAAGACATTTCACGGCATGGAGCGAGCGGATCGGTTCAAGATTGCCAGCTATTCCCTGAAATGGCTGAGCAAAATCAAGCCTATTCAAATCGGTCCCCTGGGGCATTTGCCGCCTGACGCTCAAAAGCGCGGCCTTTTGGTGAATGCGGACTTCGGGTTGATTTGCGCGATGTTGATTGCAAAAATTGATAACGCCAAGGTTGAGCCTCGCCTCCGCTCCGGGATGCTCTACTCCGCGCATTATCGCGAAATCGAAGCCGGTAACATGGCTTTGCATATGTGGACCTTGGCTCAGGCTTACCCCCGCACGCCTAAAAAGGCCTGAGCGCAACTCACTAAGCACTGCCCCCGCATTCTTAATAACCCCGCCCGCCATCCGGCCGGCGGGTTTTTGCGTTTTGGCCTGTCCAAACAAAGAGCGCCTCCCGGTTGACCGGCGGGCTTGATGCCCAACCGCAGGGAGACGCTATGCCGAGGTGGTGTTTTCAGTCCAGAGCTTTCTAAATCCAATCCGGTATGGATTATGGCTCCTGCAGCCCGACGACGGTATGGACGGTGTCGAGGTCTTCCTCGGCCACGGTGAACTCGCGTGCCTCCGGTTGGTACTCCCGCAGGACCACGCCCTCTGGCGACCGCCGGACGAACTCCTTGATCAGTATGGCTTGGTTCCGCTTCACGACGATGACGCCGGCACCGCAGGCCGGGGGCTTGTAGGGGTTGATGTGGAGGATTTGAGCCGGCCGGAAACGGGGCATCATCGATTCGCCGACCACATACATGCCGTACGGATCGCGGGCGTTCTTCAGGTAATCCGGCTTCTTCACCCAGTCGATGGGGCCGTCCTCCAGGAACATCTCCTGATCGACACCGCCGCGCGCAGCAGCGCGAACGGGCATGCTTTCGTGCGGGTTGTTGGGAAGGACCATGGGGGTAGGCTGCATGGCGCCTGCATTCCGCAGGGCGCCTCCAGCGCTCTTGAGCTCTGATCCCGGTAAAGGGGGCTCTAAGAGGTCCAGCCCTAAGAGCACCGTGGGCTCGACGCCCAGCGGCTTCGCGAGTTTCACGGCCCAGTCGACGGTCATCTTCCGCTGACCGGCTTCCAGCTTGTTGATCTGCGGCTGCGAGGTCCCGGCCAGTTCTGCCAGCTTCTCTTGGCTCAACCCGGCGGCCTGCCGCAATTCGCGCAATGTGCTCATGCTTGAACGATACCGTCCTGGTATTAGAAAGTCCACATCGGTTTGCACATTACGCTTGCCGGTATATTCTGAATTGGTGTAATCCAATTCGTTATGACGCTGGACCAATGGTTAGCCCTCGCTCGGCACACGGAAACGTCCTTCGCGGCCTTAATCGGTGCGACCCAGGCAGCGGTCAACCGGTACAGGCGCGGTAAGCGCATCCCTCAGCCTGACGTGATGGCCAGGATCGTGAAGGAGACCGGAGGTCTCGTCACGCCGAACGACTTCTACGGCTGCACCATGGAGGTCAACGCCCACGGCTCCCCGGGGCCGCCGAAGCCATCCCGCAAGCGTGGGCGCCCGCCCAGCCCGGCGGACCAAGCGGCACTGTAAGCGCCATCCCTTTTGCTCCCGACAATTCGAACACCAACCTATGCGCCGGCCGATCTGGCGCGAACGCCAGAGGTTTGCCCACATGCCCCGAACCGTTGCCCGTTCCGATGCCGAGATTGACGACCTGCTGAACCGCTGCTCCGCGCTGTTCGACGCTGGCGGCGACGGAAGCCTCCAAGCCGCTGCGATTTCCAACGCCTTCGAGTGGCTATACGGCGACATGGACCTCGACCCGCTCGCGTGCTTCCCCGAGCCGGAGGAGGACTGATCCGCCATGGACGACCACATCCTCCGTCCCATGGGTGCCGCAACCCTGCGCATCGAGCCCGACACCCAGCCCGGCCGGCTGATCGCCTCCATCACCGACGAGCGGGACTACTGCCTGACGCGCCACAGTGTCACCTCTGACGTAGCCGGCGCCTTGGCGATGGAGGCGATGGGTCAGCACTACCTGAGCGCCCGCTCGGGCGAGTTGTGGCTCTGTCACCGCGCCAATCAGCTTTCCCGCGCCACCTGAGTTTCGCGGCCAGCCCGCGTCCGAGGCCCGCGCCCTCCATCCATCCGGGCGTGTGGCGTTTCCTCCCAGACCTCTCGCCGCCGGGCGGCCCCCAAAGCCCGGCGGCACCTATTCCCAGCCCCTTACCCAGCGATGGGTGGGGCCTTAAGGCGTTGCGGACACCCGGCGCAACTGGGCTACCCCGCCGGCAAGCCGCTCTCCGATATCGCGCGGCGCCCCTCCGGGAGCCCGACGCCAATGGCCGAGTTTTTCCTCCTGCTCCTTCTGTACGTCGTGCTGCTCGGCATCGGCGTCGCGCTGGGCTGGTAGCCGCCATGTCCCTTCTCTTCACCATCGATCCGGGCCTGGACGGCGCCGTGACCAAGCTGCGCCACCGGGGCGGCCTGATCGTCGATTTGCGCATCTTCGACATGCCGACGGTCGAACGCCCGGTCGGCAAGGGCAAGGCGCGCACCGTCCGCCGCGAACTGGATTACGCCGGGCTGCGCGAGCTGCTGCTGCCCGATCCCTGCGAGGCGGTCGACGCCGTGCTGGAGGAGGTCGGCCCGATGCCGTCGGACGGCGCGGTTGGAGCCTTCAAGTTCGGCACCTGCTATGGCGGCATCCGAGGCGTCCTGGCTGGGCTGCACATCCCAGTCACCCTGGTTCGGCCGAACGAATGGAAGCGGGCGCTCCGCGTCCCGGCGGACAAGACCGCAGCCCGCGCCAGGGCATCCGAACTGCTCCCGGCCTATGCGGGCAATTGGCCCCTGAAGAAGCACGACGGCCGGGCAGAGTCCGCACTGCTTGGCCTCTGGGGGCTGCGCTTCCTGTCCGGCCAGTCGCCCATCGACCCGGACGCTGATCTGGAGGCGATGCTGGCATGAACAACAAGGCCCGCCTGGACAAGCAGCGGCGCGACGACCGCGCGCTCGCCCGGATCGCCAAAGAGCACCGGGCGCGTGAACTCGCCGAGCTGCAAGCCGACCCGGCCGGCCGGAACCTGATGGCCCTTCTGGACGAGTTGCGCGCCGCGCCGCTCGACCGCTGGGCACCGATCGTCACGAAACAGCCCTGGCTGTTCGCACAGCCTCCCGAATTCCGGACCACGGCGGTTCGGCTCCTGGATGACCTCTGGTGCGACCTGCTGGCCGCCACCGGAGGCGACCCGATGAACGAACCGGCCCCGTGGGACGAACCGAGCGCCTTTCAGCGCATCCGCTGGGCGCTCTCCACCCCGCAGGCCGCTCCCCGGCCTGCACCCACCACCGCAAAGGCGAGACCAAAAATCATGCTGACGATGACGCTCAACGGCCCCGAAGACGTGCCGGTGCTCCGCTCCACCCTGACCGCCCTGCACGGCGCGCTCTGCGGCACCACGGCCCTGACGGCGCCGGCCGCTGTGGACGACGACGCCGACGGTCAGGCGGGCGAGCCCACCCGCCGGAAGCGCCGGACGAAGGCCGAGATCGAGGCGGACAACGCGGCTGCCGCCGCCGCTGCCCAGCAGGCCGCCCCGTCCACCGCCACCCCGGCCACCCCGGCCGTCCCGACGCCCGCGGCTCCGGAAGAGGAAGACCCGCTGGCGATGCTGGACGACGGCCCCGCGCCCACCCCGGCCGCTCCCGCCAATCCCTGGGATGTCTGCTTCACGAAGACCTACAGCCGCGACGAGGTGAACACGGCCCTGCGTGGCTGGGCGACCAAGGCCGGCGGCGCGGCGACCCGCAACCTGCTGAACCACCTGGGCGCCCAGAACTCCAGTTCCATCGCGCCGGAGAAGTTCTCCGAGTGCATGGCCGTCATCATGGGCAAGCCGATCTGATGACCGCCGTGGTGCATGCCGAGCGCGCACATGCGTCGCTCGGCGCATCCGGGGCTTATCGCTGGATGGCGTGCCCCGGATCCGTCGCCCTGACGGCCAATCTGCCCAATCCCACAAGCCAGTATGCCGCCGAGGGCACCGCCGCACACGAAGCGCTGGAACTCTGTCTGTCCGGCAAGCACGACGCCGTCGAGATGATCGGCCGGCGGTTCGGTAAGTGCGAGGCGTTCCCGGACGGCTTCGAGGTGGACGAGGAGATGGCGGAGGCCGTTCAGGTCGCCATCGACTGGGTGCAGCAGGTGATGGAGCCCGGCGACGTCCTTTTCCTGGAACGCAAGTTCGACCTGACGCCACTGGCGCACACCCGGCCGGCCCTGGCCGCGGCGGGCGTGGCGATGTTCGGCACCTGCGACATCCTGATCTGGAAGCCGGCGCTCGGCTGGCTCTACGTCGCCGATTACAAGCACGGCAAGGGCGTGCCGGTGGACGTCGTGGGCAATCCGCAGCTCCGCTATTACGCCCTTGGCGCGCTGGAGGCCATGGCGGCTGAAGGGGCGTATCCGTCCCGCGCCGTCCTCTACGTCATCCAGCCGCGGGCGTTCCACCGCTCCGGCCCGGTGCGGTCGGACGATATCGACGTGCTCGATCTGGTGGACTGGTCGGACAGCCTCATGTCCGCCGCCACCGAGACGACGGTGGAGGCCCCGCGCCTCGCGGCCGGCGACCACTGCAAGTTCTGCACGGGCGCGCATCTCTGCCCCGAGCTGGACCGGCACAGCCGTGCGCTCGCCGTCGCCGAGTTCGATCCGGTGCCCGCTCCGGACGAGGTGTTCACGCCGCCGGATCCGTCCACGCTGACCCCGGAGCAGTTGGCCCATGTGCTGGACCGTGCCGAGATCGTCGAGACGTGGATCAAGGCGGTTCGGGCACACGCCTTCCGCCTCCTCGACAGTGGCGCAGCGGTGCCCGGCTACAAGCTGGTGCAGGGCACCGGTCGCCGGAAGTGGGCCGACGACATCGAGGCCGCCATCGTCCTGTCCGAACTGGGCGTTGCCGATGACGACTATGCGCCCCGCAAGATCGTCACGCCCGCCCAGGCCGAGAAGGTGCTTGGCGCCGTGCTGAAGCAGCAGGGCGTCAAGGGGTTCGCCAAAGAAGCCAAGACCAAGCTCTGGGGCCTGACCGTCACCCTGCCCGCCGGCGCCACGCTGGCGCGCGATGAGGACCCGCGCCCGGTGCTGGCTGGCGCCACCGGCGCCGCGGCCGAGTTCGACGCCATCCCCGACTGATTTCCACCACCACCCCTAAGAGACCAAAGGACCAAAGACATGGCCGAATCCAAGTCGCGTCTCCTCACCCCCAAGGCCCGCCTGCTGTGGGCGGCCGATCTGTTCACCGCCCAGGCCAACGACGCCGGCAAGATGATGTTCGGCTGCACGCTCGTGTTCGATGAGGCCGCGCAGCAGACGCCCGAGTTCAAGGCGATCCTCCTGGCCTACAAGGAAGTGCGGGACGCCACCCTGGCGAAAGAGAAAGGGGCGGACCCGGCGGACTACCGGAACCCCTTCAATAAGGGCGACAAGAAGGCGTCCAAGTTTGCCGGCTACGCGCCGGGCAGCATCTATCTGAACGTCAAGACGAAGTTCAAGCCGCAGGTGATCGGTCGCCGCAAGGAAGACCTGACCGAAGAGGACTGTTACTCCGGCTGCTACGTCCGGGCGACGCTGGAACGCCCGTATTTCTACGAAAACAAGGGCAACAAGGGGTTCAGCTTCGGGCTGGGCAATGTCCAGAAGATCGCGGACGGCGACCGGCTGGGCGGCGGTGCGTCGGCCGAGGACGAGTTCGACGCCGTGGATAGCGGCGGCACCACCGGCGACGACCTCGACGACCTGCTCGCCTGATTTGGGCTCGCTGCCGGGGTGCGTTGCGCCCCGGCGGCCCGCGCCACCCGATAACCCGTGAGGACCCGCAATGAGCGGCATCGGACACAACAGCGACGTCGGCGGCATCGCCCGTGACCGCCTGAAATCCTTCGTCGAGCGCATCGAGCGTCTTGAGGAAGAGAAGCGCGGCCTGCAGGAGGACATCAAGGAAATCTACGCGGAGGCGAAGGGCACCGGCTTCGACACCAAGATCATTCGCATGGTCATCCGCCGACGCAAGATGGACAAGGCGGACCGCCAGGAACAGGACACGATCCTGGAACTCTACGAGGACGCCCTCCTCGACGAACTGCTGGCCTGAGGCGCGCGATGGCCGCGGCGCGCACCTTGTCCCCAGCGAGCGAACTGGCGTTGGCCGCTGGGCTCTATGTCGGGAAGCCTTTCCCCGATCCGGTCACCGCGGCTGGCCGGCTGCGCCGCGCCCTTGAGGCGCTGGACGGCTGCCCGTTGGGCGAGGGGCTGGGCGCTCTGCGTGACGCCGCGGCCCGCCACCTTACCGGCCAAGCCGAAACGCCCACGGCGCTGGATGACGCGCTCCGCGCCTACTGCGCCGCGCGCACCTCAGCCCGCCATCGCGAACAGCCGCCTATGCGCCGCTCCCTCGGCGGCGCGACGCACGCCCACCACTCCGCCCCGGAGGACGAGCTGTGACCCTAGACAATGACCTCCTGGACCTGTGGCTGCTAGCCGGCTTGGTTGGCGGTCTGGACGAACCGACCGCCAAGCAGTTGATCGAGGAGTTGCAGGAACTTCGCGTCGAGGCGGAAGCCGCCGCAGCCGACACGCGGACGAAGATCGCCAAGGACATGTCCCTCCCGCTCGACCGTCACGACCGCGCGGTAAAGCGGCTGGAAGAGCTTCGCGACGATCTGGCTGCCCGCATGTCCGACTTCAACGAAGAGATCACCGCCGCGCTGACCGAGATCGGCGAGGCCGGTGACGAACTCCACACGATCAAAGAGGCGGACGTTTGATGGACGCCTATGCCGAATTCCTCCGCCGGAAGGCCATCATCGACCCGCCGACCGGCCTGACCGAGATCCCGGACCTGCCCGACTGCCTGTTCCCGCACCAGCGCGACATCGTGCGGTGGGCGCTCCGCCGCGGGCGTGCCGCTCTGTTCGCCGGCACCGGCCTGGGCAAGTCGCTCATGGAGCTGACCTGGGCGCACGCCGTCCACCGCGCCACCGGGCGCGACGTCCTGCTGTTCGCCCCGCTGGCCGTGGCTGCGCAGATGGTCCGCGAAGCCGAGAAGTTCGGCATCCCGGCCGCGCAGGTCGCGCACCAGATCGACGTTGCGCCCGGCGTAAGCGTCACGAACTACCAGAAGATCGAACACTTCGATCTGAGCTATTTCGGCGGCGTGGTGCTGGACGAGAGCAGCATCCTCAAGAGCTTCTCCGGCTACTTCCGGAACGCGCTGATCGAGGCGTGCGCGGGCATTCCCTACCGGCTGGCCGCCTCGGCGACGCCGGCCCCGAACGACTTCATGGAACTGGGCAACCATGCCGAGTTCCTGGGCGTGATGAGCTACACGTCCATGCTCGCCACCTTCTTCGTTCACGACGGCGGCGACACTTCGAAATGGCGGCTCAAGGGCCACGCCGAATCGGAGTTCTGGCGCTGGATGTGCTCTTGGGCCGTCATGCTGCGCAAGCCGTCCGACCTGGGTTACCCCGACGGGGCGTACAAGCTGCCGCCCCTGCACCAGCTGCTCCACGCGGTGGAGACCGGCGGCGCCCCGGCCCGGACGCTGCGCGAGCGGCTGGCCGCCCGCCGCGGCACGCTGGAGGCCCGCGTTGCCCGCGCCGCCGCCATCACCCCGACCGACCGGCCTTTCGTATGGTGGTGCAACCTGAACGACGAGAGCGCGGCCCTGGCGGCATCCATCCCCGGCGCCGTCGAGATCCGGGGTGGTGAGCCCGAGGATGTGAAGGAGCGCAAGCTGGTCGACTTCAGCGAAGGCCGGATCCGGACGCTGATCACCAAGCCGTCGATCTGTGGGTTCGGCATGAACTGGCAGCACTGCGCCGATACCGGCTTCGTCGGGCTGAACGACAGCTTCGAGCAGCTCTATCAGGCCATCCGCCGCTTCTGGCGTTTCGGCCAAACCCGGCCGGTCACCGTCAACTTGGTCGCCGCCGACGTCGAGGGCGCGGTGCTGGAGAACCTCCAGCGCAAGGAGGCCGCCGCCGACCGGATGGCCGAGATGATGGTGGCGCACATGGCCAATCTCTCCTCCGACCTCGTGCGTGCCACCTCGCGCGACCGGGGCGACTACAACCCCACCCTGCCGCTCCGGCTCCCGGACTGGCTGACCAATGAGGCTGCGTGATGACCTCGCCCTTTACCGGCACGGCGCTGCCGACGATGCGTTCGGTGGCCGACTTAGGCCATGGCCCTTTGACGTCGCTGCCTGCGCGGGTGCGCCGGAGCTTGTCCCGCATAGATTTGGCTGATCTGCCTGGCCAGTGCGTCGTTCATCTCCTTGCCTCCGGCGCCGTGATGAATATGCGTATGGCAGGTCGGACAGATTCCAGCCATATGCCTCGGATCATCGGGCCCGCCATCGCTTACCCGACGAATGTGATGCGGCTCCAAATATGGGCCGCCACCTCTACGCTGGAATGGCGCGGGCTGCCCACAGCATTCGCATACGCCGGCGGCTCGCCTCAGCACGTACCGTTTGACAACCGCGCTGCGTTGGTAGATGCGCCGTGGAGCGCCTTCTATTGGACCTGCATTGCCAGTGTCCGCCGCAGCGAATGCACGCCGCCGCAGTTCTTCAAGGTCCAAATCAAGATCGTCTTGATCGGCCACTTCTTCAATGTCGTTGAACGCTTCAATCGGGACGAGCCGAAATACGATCGCTGTGCGCATATTGAGCAAGCGATCTGGGGCTTGCTCTTCAGTAGCGCCGGCACAAAAGAACTGTCCAACGAAACGCAATCCGCCGGCACGGGGCTGTTTCTCGAAGAGCAACAGGTCTTTCCCATTCCGGAGATGATCGCGGATCGCCTTGTTGCCTTTTGTGAATCGCATCGGCCCAACTTGGCCTTCACCGAAGTAACGGAAGATCTGGCGGTCCTCTGTCCACCCGTCCGCATACCCGTGCTGCACTCCGCTTTCGCCGGTGATTGCGAAGATCACCGGCTGTCCGGCGGGTGTGATGATACCACCTTGCTCCTGCCCACGGTACGGGCCGTGGATATCTCGCTGACGGTTGTAAATTCGATCGCGAACGAAATCCCCGAAGGTCATCTGGCAAACCTATGCGTTGGTTTGCGCGATCGTATTTCCGCGACCTTGGCGTGTCATCCCGAAACCGACCGGTCTGGACCCTCCGTCCAGCGGCATCGCGCGGCGGGGGGCTCGGCGCGATGATCAACGCCATCAACCAGCACGTCACCGATCGGTATGCCCTCTACCACGGCGACGCCTGCGAGCTGATCCGGGCCATCCCGGACAACAGCATCCATTTTGGGGTGCATAGCCCCCCGTTTGAAGGGCTCTACAAGTTCAGCAACTCGGACCGGGACATCAGCAACGGCGAGGGCGAGGTGTTCTGGCAGCACTATGGCTTCCTGATCGGGGAGTTGCTGCGCGTCACCGTGCCCGGCCGGCTGCACAGCGTCCACGTTATGCAGCTGCCGACCACCAAGTTCCGCGATGGCTTCATCGGCATGCGCGATTTCCGCGGCGACGTCGTGCGCACCTATCAGGCCGCCGGATGGATCATGCATTCCGAGGTCTGCATCTGGAAGGACCCGGTCACCGCCCAGCAACGGACGAAGTCCATCCGCCTGCTGCACAAGCAGGTCTGCAAGGACAGCACGATCAGCGGCCAGGGCCTCGCCGATTACGTCGTCACCTTCCGCAAGCCCGGCGACAACCCGGAACCGGTTGCCGATCAGTTCGACGCCTACATCGGCGAAGGGCTGGACGTGAGCTATGCCGCCTACCAGCGGGAAGCCGCCGTGCGCGCCGCCAAGGGGCAGGCGCAATGGCCCTTCGAACAGTGGCGCTCCATCCTGGTCTGGCAGCGCTACGCCTCGCCCGTCTGGATGGACATCAAGGCCACCCGGACCCTGCAATACCGGGGCGGGCGGGACGAGAAGGACGAGCAGCACATCTCGCCCCTGCAACTCGACGTCATCGAGCGCTGCATCGACCTGTGGAGCAATTCCGGAGACACGGTGCTGACGCCCTTCGCCGGCATCGGCTCGGAGGTCTGGTGCGCCGTGAACATGGGGCGCCGCGGCATCGGGTTCGAGCTGAAGGAAAGCTATTACCGCCAAGCCCTGAAGAACCTGGGCGAACTCGACGCCGAACTGGAGGCGCTGCTGTCATGACGATCCTGGATGCCGCCCTGGCCGCCGTGCGCACCGCGCCGGCCGGCTCCCTGAAACTCAGCCGCACCGTGGCCTACGCGCTGGGCGACGGCGACTCAGTCAGCCGCAGAGCCTTCGAGCTTTACGGCTCGGCGATGCACCCGGAAGGCCA
The DNA here is from genome assembly GCF_058780665.1 of Azospirillum sp. UENF 112521. Taxonomy (NCBI): domain Bacteria; kingdom Pseudomonadati; phylum Pseudomonadota; class Alphaproteobacteria; order Rhodospirillales; family Azospirillaceae; genus Azospirillum; species Azospirillum sp. UENF 112521. The sequence goes on along the minus strand of NZ_JBSNCI010000002.1, from coordinate 2,387,295 downwards.
GCCCAAAAAAGGACCGGTCTGGCTGCCGCCGCAATACACCGAGGCGCTTGGCACGGCCGGCAAGCCGCTTCCCGAGGGCTGGAGCCTGTGGAGCGGCATGAGCCGCAGCGGCCCCTTTGCCGTCGCCTCCCACCCCGAACATGGCGAGCTGCGTGAAGTCGCAGCCACTGAAACCCTCGCCCGTCTGGCCGCCGCCCTGCGCGCCCGGATTGAGGCCGCTGCCGACCTGGAGGCCCTTCTGTCATGACCGGCCAAACCCGCATCATGTCGCTGCTGGAGGCCTCTGCGAACACCATGTCGGGCTTCGCCCTGTCCTGGGTTGCGGGGCTTTTCGTCTATCCGCTGTTTGGCGCCTCTTTCACGGCGGCGCAGAACACCGGGATCTCGCTGATCTACACCGCGATCAGCCTGGGCCGGTCCTACTGCTGGCGCCGCCTCTTCAACAGGGGGCGCTGATGCCGACCCGCGAAACTTGGCGCCCGGTGCCGGGCTTCGAAGGGCTGTACGACGTCAGCGACCTCGGGCGCGTGCGCTCGCGAGATCGCGTGTACATGCAGATCTCACGCAATGGGAATCTGCACGAGCACTCGATGCGCGGCCGGTTGCTGCGCCCCGGCCCTCTCGGGTCACTCGGGCACCTGTGCGTCGTGCTGGGGCGGGGTAACACTCGGACCGTCCACTCGCTGGCGCTCGAAGCCTTCGTCGGCCCGCGCCCCGCGGGGCAAGACATTCTCCACATAAACGGAGACGCGGGGGATAACGCTCTGGTTAACTTGAGATACGCTTCGCGCTCCGAGAACAATGTCGACATAAGCCGGCACGACCGGAGAAAGCTGAAGATTTCTCAAATCAAAGACATAAGGCGGAACAACACCGGGCGACACTACGACGCCGAGGTGCTGGCTGCTCTACACGGATGCTGCGCATCTCAGATTTGGAACATCTGGACAGGGAGGCATTGGCGCCATGTCTAGAGTTTTGCATTTGGACTTCGAGACAAAAAGCACCGTCGACCTGCGGAAGGCGGGCGTCTACCGCTATGCCCAGGACCCGACGACGGATGTCTGGTGCGCCTGCTTCGCCGTCGACGAAGCCCCGGTGCAGGTCTGGACGCCCGGCCAGCCGGTCCCGGACGCCTGGGTGCGGGCCTGCGATGAAGGTTGGGAGGTTCACGCCCACAACGCGCAGTTCGAGCGCGTTGTGGTCAACTACCTGCTTGCCCGCCGCTATGGCTGGCCGGCCCCGCGCCTGGAGCAGTGGCACTGCACGGCGGCTCTCGCAGCAGCCATGGCCGTGCCCCGGTCCCTGGAAGAGGCGCTCCGCGTCATGGGCGTGGCCGTCCAGAAGGACATGGAGGGCTATCGGCTGATGATGCAGATGGCCCGGCCGCGCAAGCCGACGAAGGATCATCCCGGCCTGCGCTGGTGGGACGAGCCGGCGAAGATCGAGCGGCTGATCGCCTACTGCAAGGTGGACGTGGATGGCGAGCGCGCCCTTGGCGCCCGTCTGCGCAAGCTGTCGCCGGCGGAGCGCGCCGTCTACCTGCATGACCAGCTGATCAACGACCGCGGCATCAAGCTGGACATCGGGCTCGTCAACGCCGCGCGCGAGTTGACCACCAACGCCCAGGCCATGCTGAACAAGGAGTTGGAGGAGGTCACGCGCGGGTGGGTGGCCGCCGCCACCAAGGCGAAGGACCTGACCGCTTGGCTGGCCGCCGAGGGCATCGAGGCGGACAGCGTCGCGAAGCCGGCCGTGCGGGCGATGCTGGCCGATCCGGACACGCCGAAGGTGGTCCGCCGTGCCCTGGAAATCCGCCAGGAGGCCGCGAAGTCCAGCACGGCCAAGCTGACCGCCATGCTGGCCGCAGTGTGCGCGGACGAGCGGGTGCGCGGCCTGCTGCTCTATCACGGGGCCGGTACCGGCCGCTGGGCGGGCAAGCTGGTGCAGCCGCAGAACTTCCCGCGCGCGTCCGCCAAGGACGACGTGATCGCCTTCATCCTGGAATGTGCCGACGCTGCGCTGGTGTCGATGCTGCTGGGCGCGCCGCTCGCCATCGTCGCGTCCCTGCTGCGCCCGTGCCTGATCGCCGCCGACGGGCACGACCTGCTCGCCGCCGACTATTCGAACATCGAGGGCCGGGTGACGGCATGGTTCGCGGGCGAGACCTGGAAGATCCAGGCCTTCCGCGACTATGACACGATCATCGGCACCACCCCGGACGGCAAGCCGGAGCGCAAGGGGCTGGACCTCTACGTGCTGGCCTACGCCCGCTCGTTCAGCCTGGACCCGTCTGAGGTGGACGACCAAAAGCGCCAGATCGGCAAGGTCATGGAGCTGTCCATGGGCTTCCAGGGCGGCGTCGGGGCCTTCCAGAACATGGCGGCCAACTATGGCGTGAAGGTCCCGGACGAAGAGGCCGACCGGCTGAAGCGCGCATGGCGCGAGGCGCACCCCGCCGTCGTGCAGATGTGGCGCGATCTTGAGGAAGCGGCGCTGGACGCCGTGCGTCGGCCGGGCGAGGTGGTCAAATGCCTGCGTGGCCGCATCGCCTTCCGGGTGAAAGGCGGCTTCCTGTGGATGGTCCTGCCGTCCGGGCGACCGCTGGCCTACGCCTCGCCCAAGGCCGAATTGGCCGAGATGCCTTGGGACGACGAGAAATGGGAGCCATGCGCCGATGAAGCGACGGCCATCCTGGATCACGGCGACGCGCTGATCGAATTCGACCCGGTGCGCCGGCGGGCTTTGGTGCGCCGCCCGGCCATGAAGGAGGCGGTGACTTTCTGGGGCGTGGACAGCAAGACCCGGAAGTGGAGCAAGCAGAAGGGCTACGGTGGGCTGTGGACCGAGAACGCCGTCCAGGCCACCGCCCGCGACATCATGACCAACGGCATGGCGGGCGCCGAGCGCGCTGGCTACCCCGTGGTGCTGACCGTCCATGACGAAGTGGTGACCGAGCCCCCGGAGGGGCACGGCTCCGTCGACGAATTCCAGAACATCATGTGCGACCTGCCGGCCTGGGCTGCGGGGCTTCCCGTCGCGGCGGCCGGCTGGCGCGGAAAGCGGTATCGGAAATGAAGCGCATCGCCATGTTCAGCGGTGGCGTTGGGAGTTGGGCGGCTGCTCGGCGCGATGCCGATGAGCATGGCGCCGCCGACCTGACGCTCCTGTTCACCGACGTGATTTGCGAGAGCGGCGACCTGTACCGCTTCCTGATCGAAGGTGCGTGCAACATCTTCGACCAGCAGCCCCCGGCGGACCTGCTGGCTTGGTGGCGCACGGTCCCGGAATACCACGAGGATCCAGCCGCCCGCGCCCAGGCGCTCGCCGCGCTCCGGACGGAGATGCGCGCCGTCCTGCCGCAACTGGTCTGGCTGGCTGACGGGCGGAGCCCTTGGCAGGTCTTCGAGGAAGAGCGCTTTCTCGGCAACAGCCGCCGCGATCCATGCAGCCGCATCCTGAAGCGGGAACTGGCGGATCGCTGGCTTCGGGACAATTGCGCGCCGGAGGACACCTTGGTCCTGGTGGGCATCGATTGGACCGAGGAGCACCGTTACGTTCGGCTCAGCGGGCTCCGCGCGCTGGAAGGGTGGTGGTACGAAGCGCCCATGTGCGATGCGCCCTTCTACATGAAAGACGCCATGTTCGCGCTTCTTGCGCTCGCAGGCATCGCCCCTCCGGTCCTCTACGGGCAGGGCTTCGCGCATAACAACTGCGGCGGCTTTTGCGTGAAAGCAGGCATCGGCCATTTCGTTCTTCTGCTCCGGGCCATCCCGTCCCTCTACGCATTTTGCGAACGCGAGGAGCAGCGGATCATCCGGCTTATCGGAAAGCCGGTCGGGATTCTGACTGACCGGCGAGGTGGCAAGCGCGTGCCCATGACCTTGCGCCATCTCCGCGAGCGGGTCGAGGCCGGGGAGAAGTTCGACCGGTTTGACCTCGGGGGGTGCGGTTGCTTCTCGGGCGTCGAGGAGCTTGAGCCAACATGACCCGCCTGTATGCCGCTCATCTCCAGTGGCATCCGGGCATCCGTTGCCACTACTGCGGCGCCGTCCTGGGCAAGCCGGGCCGGAACCTGCCGCACAGCTTCAGCCGCGATCACATCGTTCCGCGCAGCCGGGGAGGCTCGAACAGCGCAAGCAACCTCGTGCCATCCTGCCGCGCCTGCAACCTGGATAAGGGGAACATGCTGGTCGAAGAGTGGCGGCGCGCCCGCGCTCTGCGCCAGTTCCCCAGGTTCACCCCCGAACAGACGCAATGGCTGGAAGCCCTTGGTTTCCAGTTTCCCAAGCCCACTCCCGTCTTCTTCTGGTTCGAGCGGGACACCCTCGAATACATGCTGTCCTGAGAGGCGCAATGACTTCGTTCCGCGCATGGTTCGACGCCGGCTTCACGGATTCTGGTGTCCGTCGTGCCGCCCGGCGCACCGCTGTCCGAGCGCACCAAGCTGCGCCTGGAAGACCGCGGCAAGGTGCCCGGCTTGCATGGGTGCCACGGCTGGTACGGCTTCGATTGGATGAAGCACACGGCGACCGCCGATGAGGTGCTGACCTGGGAAGGCCATGGCGCCAACCTGGGTCTTCGCGCTACCCGATTCCCGGCCATCGACATCGACGTCACGGACCGCGAGATCCGGGACTTCATCCAGGGGCTAGCTGATCGGCATCTCGGTCCCGCGCCCGCGCGCACCGGCCGGGCGCCTAAGCTGCTGCTGGTCTACAGGCTGGCTGAAGGCCAGACGCCGATGACCCGCCGCCGGCTATGGTTCAAGGGGCCGGACGGACGCGACCACCTTGTCGAGTTGCTGGGCCACGGCCAGCAGTATGTCGTCGAAGGGACGCACCCCGTCACGCGCAAGCCCTACAGCTGGGACGTCAGCCCGGCCGATCTGGGCGCGGACATCCTCGCCCCCATCACCCACGCGCAGATGGACACCTTCGCCGAGGAGCTGGAGACCCTGCTCGATTGCGTTGGCTGCACGGATCTGCGATGGGAAGGCTCGGGGGATGAGGTGACGGACCGGGCGGCCATCGTGCAGAACGACCTGCTGGCGCCCAGCCTCGACGCCCTGGCCGCCGCCGTCGCCACCATCCCGAACGACAACGATCGGTTCCCGAACCGCACGGACTATCTGCGCATGGGCTGCGCCATCAAGGCCGCCGGTGCCGATGACCCTGATCGGGCCATGGAGGTCTGGGAGGAGTGGGCCGGCCGCTGGGAAGGCAACGCGATCGTCGCCGGCAACGACCCGGTCGAAGTCGTCTCGGACTGGGAGCGCATGAAGCCGCCGTTCGAGGTCGGGTGGGGCTATGTGCGCGACGTCGCCCAGGACTGCGGATTCCCGGTCGCCGCCGGCGAGTTCGACGATCTGCCGGAAGAGCCGGACGCCGCCGGCGGCGAGGAGGTCAAGCGGTACGCCCCGATCCCGCGCACCCTGCCGGCCGGCTTCGCACCCGCCGCCATCCCACGCCGCCGGTGGGTGCTGGGCGCCCGGTTCCTGCGCGGTGCCGTGACCGGTGGCATCGGCGCGCCCGGTGTCTCCAAGTCGACCATGTCCATCCTGTCGGCGCTGGCCGTCATCACCGGCCGCAGCGACCTGACGGGCGAGACGGTACATGTCCGAGGCAACGCCTGGGTCCACAACAACGAAGACCCGCTGGACGAGTTGGAGCGGCGCATCGCTGGCGTGTGTCTGCGCCACGGCATCGAGTTCGATGAGGTCCGCCCGCATCTGTTCTACAGCAGCGGCGCCGATCAGCGCCTCGTTGTGGCGGGCAAGGACGCTTCCGGCACCGTCCGGCGGCATAAGGGAGCGGCGGAGATCGAGGCCTTCATCCGCGAGAACAAGATCGTGTTCTGGGCATGTGACCCGTTCGTCTCGACGCATGACGGCGTAGCCGAGAACGCCAACGAGGAAATCGAGAAGGTGGTGGGGGTGTTCCGCGAGATCGCCCAGGCCACGGACTGCGCCCTCGATCTGGTCCACCACGCCGTCAAGAACCACTCGGGCAACAGCGAGGCCCGCGCCGGCGACATGAACGCAGCGCGCGGTGCCAGCGCCTTCATCGGCGCGGTGCGCGTCGCATACACCCTGTCCGCCATGAGCCAGGACACCGCCGAAGAGCTGAACCTGCAGGACGACGAGGCCGCGCGCCTCGTGCGCCTGGACGCCGCCAAGGGCAACTATGCCCCGCGGTCCTGGGAGCCGCGCTGGTACAAGCTGGAGAGCCAGTCGCTCGGCAACGGCGAGGACTTGGCGGACGATGACCTGCTGACCGGGGCGGGCGGCCCGGACACCGTGGGCGTCCATGTGCTGTTCGACATCGGCGCAGCACGCCGGGCTGCCGAGGAGCGCCAGGAGGACAAGGCGGCCGAGAAGATCGCCCAGGACCGGGACGACATCGTCGCCGAAATGCCCGGTGACGCCTGCCTGCTGGCCGACCTGATCCCGAGCCTGTGCGCCCGCTGGGAGGTGAAGGACCGCATGGCGCGGGAGCGCATCACGGTGGCGCTACCCGCCGGGAAGGACATGGCGGCAGCTGGATGGATGGTCCGGGCGGACCGCGCAGGGCGGACGGATCGCTCGCCTATCGAGGTTCGCCGCTGGCGAGCAGGCGGGTAGCGCGCGGCATGCTGCACCTGCGTTGCACCGTTGCATTTAGCCCCCGACTGCAACGGTGCAACCCTTGGAAACCCTGGACGAAGTGTCATGTTGCAGTGCCGTTGCAGTCGATCTCACTGCAACGCCGAAAATCAGGGCTCAAAAGCCTAGGGTTTTCAAGGGTTGCACCGTTGCAGTGGGTTGCACCCCTAAAGGGGTGTTCCGCTCCGTTGCAACGCTCCACACCCAGGTCTTTAGGGCCTTCCCCAAACACCACAACCGGAGTGGCCGCGGTGAACAGCGCGGCCACGATGGACGGAGCGGGACACAGCGCAGAACAGGGGCCGGATGGAGGACAAATCGATAGGTGGTATGATTGACGGTTGTGTTACCACCACCTGTTGATTTCTGGTTTCAGGCGCGCTACGGTCTCCCCATCGTCCCGCCCTTTTTTGCCGCTGGAGCTTGACCCATGGGCCTTGATGTTCCGGACCTTCACGGCAAGCGCTGGCACGTCGCGGTGGTCAAGCCGCAGGTGCAGTATCGGGACATCGCTCGGAAGGCCCTTGAGGCGCGTGGCTATGCGGTCCTGTTGCCGATGTGCAGGGAGCTGGTCGCCGGCAAGGCCGTGGAGCGGCCGATGTACGGGAGGTATCTGTTCGTCGGGGTCGGACCGGATCAAGACGGCTGGAGCATCCGGTGGGCGCCCGGCATCCAGCACATGACCCTGGACGCCAAGCGCCGCCCCGTCACCGTGGGCATTCCCGTGCTGGCGGCCATCGGCGCGCGCATGCAGGCCGATGGCGGGGTGGTGGACCTCTGCCCGAAGCCCGTGGCGGTCGGATCCGGCTTCGCTCCAGGCCAACAGGTCCGGGTAGCAGAGGGGCTGTTCGACGGGATGAGCGGCCTGTTCGAGGCTGACGAGGGCGAGCGGTGCCGTGTGCTTCTGAGACTCTTTGACCGCGAGACGGTGGCGCACGTTCCTGCCCGCAAGCTGGTTGCCGCATAGTCCTTGACGGACGCAATCGATAGGCGTACACCGGTCCTCAAGTGGACCTGATTTCTCGGCCCACGGCGGATGCCGTGGCGGTTCAGGTTCAAGCGCCCGCCCGGTCTTTACCGCGGCGGGTTTCGTCATTCTGGTTCGCCGAAAGGAGCCAATCCGGCCTGGACCGCAGCACAGGCGAGAGCCACAGTCCGGCTGATCGGACGTTCATCGGCTTCCCAGAGTTGGACGCTCCGTTTGGTGACGCCGAGCGCATCAGCAGCTTCCTGCTGCGTCAGGTTCTGGCCCTTGCGCCACGTCTTGAACTCTTCGCCGTTCATGCTAACCTCTCGCTCCAGGAGGTGACGCGCTTCCGTCCATCTGGTAGGTGGAGCCGGTTTCCCGGCCCCACCCTTCGGCCCTTAGCCCTTCTCCCTGGTGTCCAGTTCAATCTCGGCGGTCAACCTGATCTTGAACCTGACTTTCGGGAAGAGGCCCTTCAGCCACTCCAGAATGTTCACTGCGCGTCACCTCCTTTCGGTTCGTCGTTCGGGACCATCCCGTCCGACAAGTTCAAGATAGGCGAACAGAGTTCGCCAGTCAACAGGAAAAGCGAACTCTGTTCGTTTTTCTTTGCCCGCCCGGCCCTCACCGAGGCGGGTTTTGTCATTCCGGCCCCTCGAAATCGGCAATGCCTTGGCACAGAGCGGCAAGGGCCAGCCTGACAGTCTTCGGGATCTCGACCGGTCGCCCGTCATCGCGCCGGGTGCCACGCTCGTACAACTCGACGGACGATTTGCTGATATCGAGCGCATCGGCCAAGCCCTGCTGGCTTAGCTTCAGATGCTTGCGGGTGCGTTGGAAGTCTTGCGGGGTCATGGGATCAGCCTTACATTTGGGGGGACACGGGGCTGAGCGTCACCTCAGCCCCGCGCTCCCGCCCTTAGCCCCTCAGGATGTCAAGCACCAGCTTGATGATCCCGAGGATCAGGGCCAGGAGTTTGAGGAGGCGTTCCAAGCGCTGCATCCTCTGTCTCCCAGTCGGCGGGGGGAGGCCTGTCCTCCCCCTACCGCGCCGACAAGAGAAGAATAGCGTACTGAGTACGCTAACGCAAGCAGAAAAAGCGTACTGAGTGCGCTTTTCTTCGCCCGCCCGGTCTTTGCCGCGGCGGGTTTCGTCGTTTCGGGGATCACCGCACATGGAAAACCTGCCGATCCCCGATGTCGGGGAAACCATCGTTCGTCTTGCCGGCCTGTCTCCGGCTGCCCAGGTCGCCGCCGTCATCATGATCGGCTTGATCGGGCTGGCCTGGATCATCACCCGCCGGCCGCAACCCGGTCCCGGCAACGAGACGTTCCAACTCGTCATCAACGCAATGAACGAGCAAGCCAAAGCCACGAACGCCCTGGCTGAACAGGTCGAGCGCATCGTGGAACAGAATGCCGACATCATCGCCCGGCTGTCGGTCAAGACGATGGAGCACGCTTGATGTTCGACGCACCGGCCGATCATCTCGCCCTCGCTGCCGTCCAGATCAACGCTGTCGCTGCCGCCTACGCTCGCGCCTCCGACATCGTCCGTCCGCTGATGCGCGACATCCCGGACGGTCACATCGCTGTCGGCGCCATGGACGGCTTTGTCGCGATCATCCCGAAGCTTAGGGAGGGCTGATGCCGTCCCGCCCGCCGGTCTTCCGCGCCCCCGGCTGGCAGCCTGCGCCGCGCAAGCGTCCGCAGGTCCAAAACGCCTACTACGGCTCGTCCGAATGGAAGCGGCTCCGTGCGGCTTGCCTCGCGCGAGACGGACACCGCTGCACCGATCCACACTGCGCCACGCCTGATCGCGGCGTCGGCGGGCGCCTGATCGCCGACCACATCACCCCCCGCCGCGAGGGTGGGCCCGATGCTCTGTCGAACCTGCGAACCCTTTGCCCTGCCTGCGATAATCGTCGGCACGGCAAGCGCGGTGGGTAGGGGGAGCCGATCCTTGGCAGGCCCGAGGGGGTCTACCGGTGGGTGGTAAAATTCCTGTGCGTGCAAAATGGAAACAAAAGGGTTCGGAGGCTGAAAATGGCAGGACGCCCCCCAAAGCCGACGCACCTGAAACTGGTCACCGGCACGGCGCAGAAGTGCCGCACCAACAAGCGGGAACCGAAGCCCGAGCGTTCGATCCCGTCGCCGCCGGCCCACCTGACCGACAAGGCCAAGACCACCTGGGGCGCCGTCTCGGTGCTCCTCGACAAGATGGGCGTGCTGACCGAAGCCGACGGCTTGGCGATGGTCGGGCTGTGCGAGGCATACGCCGATCTGCTGGCCGCGCGTGAGTCGCTGTCCCGCCCGCTGACGATAGAGTCGGAGGGCGGCAGCACGGTCTTCGCCGAGGGCGGCGAGCGGTATTACTGGACCATGGGCAAAAGCGGCCCGATGCGTCGCGCCCGCCCGGAGATCGCCGACATCGCCGATGCCGACCGCCGGTTCGCCGCGTGGCTGGCGAAGTTCGGCCTCACGCCGGCGGATCGGACCCGCGTGGCTGGTCAGCTGCCCGGTGACAGCAACCCGTTCGCGGACCTGTAATGCCCCGCGCGCCTCGTCAACACCAGCCGGGCGTCCGTCGGCCCCGTGGAGCGGCCGGCGGCAAGCCTCCCGGCCCGGTCGCACACCCGCATGTGGAACTGGCCGAGCGCTACATCGACGACGCGCTGTCCGGCGCGGTGTCAGCCTGCAAATGGGTAAAGCTGGCGTGCCAACGACACCGGAACGACCTGCGCGCCGACAACGCCGCGGACTGGCCGTATCGCTTCGATGCGGTGAAGGCCGAGAAGGCGTGCAAGTTCATCGAGTTGATGCCGCACACGAAGGGCAAGTGGGCGCGTCCGGATCCGCTGAACCCGAAGGGTCATCTGCTCCGCCTGGAGCCCTGGCAGTGCTTCATCGTCTGCATGGTCTTCGGATGGGTGCGCAAGGCCGACGGCTTCCGCCGGTTCCGGCTGGTTTACATCGAGGTGCCGCGCAAGAATGGCAAGTCTGCGCTGGTGGCGGCCATCGGTCTCTACATGCTGTGCGCCGACGGCGAACACGGGGCGGAGGTCTACTCGGGCGCCACAACCGAAAAACAGGCATGGGAGGTGTTCGGCCCGGCCCGACAGATGGCGAACGGCCGGCCCGACCTGAAGCGGCATTTCGGGGTGGAGGTGAACGCTTCGAACATCTCGATCCTGGGGAACAGCAGCAAGTTCGAGCCCGTCATCGGCAAGCCCGGCGACGGCGCTTCACCGTCCTGTTCCATCACGGACGAATATCACGAGCACGCGACCAGCGATCAGTTCGACACCATGGTGACGGGCATGGGCGCTCGCGAGCAACCGCTGGCGATCGTCATCACCACGGCAGGCGATAACATCGCCGGCCCCTGCTACGACATGCGCGACGTCGTGCGGAAGGTGCTGGAAAAGGTTGCGAACGACGACGAGCTGTTCGGGATCATCTACACCGTCGACGATGCCGACGACTGGACCACAGCCGAGGCGCTACGCAAGGCCAACCCCAACATGGGGGTTTCGGTCAGCGAGGAATTCCTCCTCGCCCGGCAGCGCGAGGCGATCAACAACCCCCGCAACCGCGGGCGCTTCCTGACGAAGCACCTAAACAAGTGGGTGAACGCCCGGTCAGCCTACTTCGATATGGCCGCCTGGGACCGGTGCGAGGTGCCTGGGCTGAAGCTGGCGGACTTCGTCGGCCGCCGGGTGGCGCTGGGGCTGGACCTGTCCAGCAAGGTCGATATAGCAGCGCTGGAGGTGCTGGTCCTGCCGGAGAGCGACGACGAGCCATACCGCCTCTTCACATTCCACTACCTGCCAGAGGACACCGTCCTCCTGCCGGAGAACGAGCACTATCAGGCGTGGGATGCGGAAGGGTGGCTGATCGTTACCGGCGGCAATATCATCGACTATGGCGTCATTGAGGAGGACATCCTCGACATCTGCGCGCGGTTCCAGGTGGAAAACATCGCCTACGATCCGCACCAAGCCACGATGCTGGTAACCCGGCTCCAGGCCAGGAAAGCGCCGGTGACTGAGTACCGGCCACTGGTGCTGAATTTCTCCGAGCCGATGAAGGAACTCGACGCCCTGATTCGTGGCGGGAAGCTGCAGCATGCCGGTGACCCGGGCATGAAGTGGATGATGTCCAACGTCGTGGCCCGGCCCGACAAGAAGGACAACGTCTATCCGACCAAGGAAAAGGACGCGAAGAAGATCGATGGGCCGGTGGCCCTGATCTCCGCGCTCGGCGTTTCGATGACGCCCGCCGATGACGACGGGCCGTCTGTCTACCACTCCACGGAACGCTCTGGCGGCTTTCTGACGATTTGAGGTGCCCATGGGCAAGCGAAAGCGGGACCGGCAACAGAGCGTTGCCGTGCAGAAGGAGCTTGGCTCATCGCAGAACCCTTCCGACCTTTTTGTGTCGCTGATGGGCGGGGCGCCCGCGGCTTCCGGCGTCCGGGTTTCCGACATGGCGGCGATGCGCGTCTCCGCGGTCTATTCCTGCGTCCGGGTGATCGCGGAGGATGGGGCGAAGTTGAAGCCGCAGGTCTGGCGGGAGAAGCCGGACGGCTCGCGGGAGCCGGCAACCGACCACCCGCTCCACGCGATCCTGCGGCGCCCCAACCGGCACATGACCCCGGTCAGCCTGTTGCTCGCGCTGTTCTCGGCCTGGGGGTTCCGGGGCAACTCCATCGCCGTGATCCTGCGGGACCGGTTCGGAAACGCAACCGGGCTGTGGCCGGTGCATCCGGGCAGCGTCACGATATACGAGGCGATGGACGGACGCCTGTTCTACGCCATCTCCCGGCGGACGACGCTGGAGAACGCCATGCTCCGCAACGTCCCGCTGATGGTGCCGGATTACGACATCTTCCATGTCCGCGGGATGACGTTCGACGGCGTCGTCGGCCTGTCGCCCCTGGCGCAGCTTCGCGAGTTCATCGGCATTGCCATCGCGGGCGAGGAGCTGTCGGCTAAGCTGATGGCGAACGGTGCCCAGCCAAGCGGCGTCCTGAAGCACCCGAAGGTGCTCACGAAGGATGTGGCCGACCGGCTGAGCGCAAGCTGGAACGGCCGGCACGGCGGACCCGGCAACGCCGGCAAGACGGTGGTGCTCGAGGAGGGGATGGAGTTCGACCAGCTGGGCATGACCTCGGTTGACGCGCAGTTCCTGGAGCAGCGCAAGCTGACGATCGAGGAGATCGCCCGCGGCTTCCGCGTTCCGCTGCACATGATCGGCATGCTGGATCGGATGACGAACAACAACGTCGAGGCGCTGACCCGCGCCTACTACGATCAGACCCTCATGCCGATGCTGGAGGCGTTTGAGGCCGAGTTCGCGCGGGCCTTCAACCTGCCGGACGGCGTCTACGTCGAGTTCGATGTCCGCCGCCTGCTGCGCGCCGACTTCAAGACCCGCCAGGAAGGCATGCGGACCATGTTCCAGTCCGGCGCCCTGATGCCGAACGAGTGGCGCATCGAGGAGGGTTACAACCCCACCCCGGCCGGCCGCGTCTTCGCTCGCCCGCTGAACACCGCCTACGTGGACGAGCACGGCGTCGTCGTCTCCATCACCCCGCCCGGGGGGAGCAGCGACGGAGGTCAGACCAAACATAAGAATGACGACGATTCGGGCGCTCTGGAGGTGGCGCGCGCCCCTTTTGACCGAAAAGTTATAGGGAAGTTGAGACTGAAGCGGGTCTACGTCCGCGACAGCAAAGGGCGTTTTTCCCGTGTCCCACACGCTTCGGATAACCGGATCGCTGCTTGGGTGCTTGCCCTTGCCGGCCGACGAAACCGCGGGCAAAAGCTCCGCTTTCGCCAGACGCTGAGGAAAGTCGGCGAGATATCCTCAGCGGTGTCCGAGGCAGCAAAAGCTCACGGTATCAAGCTGAATGGCCGCAGCCTGCACGTCAGCGCGAAGGATATCGATCATATGCTGTCGCTACACCGCGATAAGGATCGGAACCGGGTACCGGCCTCAGTCATTGCCACTCTGCCGGCTATTATGCGCTCTCCAAAAGCCGTCCTGGCGCAGATTGTCGGGAACGATATAGGCGGACGTCCAATCTATGCCAACGGACTGGTTTATGTGGCGGATGTGCCCGGAGACACACGGCTGGCCAGGATCTGGGTTCCATTCGACAATCCCATAACCATGCCTGCCCGGTCCGGGCAGAAGCGACAGAAGATCGTCGCGCCGGGACCGCACAGCGCGACGCTGACCGATGCGCATCATCTGCGGAATAAAGAGAAATTCAGGGTTCTGACGGGAAGTCTTTGAGACCGCTCGGAGGGGCGCACGTCCCTCATACCGAGACCCCTGCAAGCAAGCTTTCAGGAGACGCGTGCCGGCCACGGCGATTTCCGGTCGTCGAGCGGTCTCAAGAAAAATTATAGGGGCTTTCGCCAGCCTGCACAAGTCGCCGGACAGCGCTTTCGTGTGCGCTCGGACTACGGCACGTTTGCTACACGAGGAACTGAAATGAACATCCAGCGCAAAACACAGAGCGGTGTTGCCACCACTCTGTCCGACCTGCGGCAAGTCCGCGTCATCTGTTCGGCCCCCGACGTGGACCGCGCCGGCGACATGGTGGTTCAGTCCGGCATCGACCTCGTCGCCTATCGCTCCAACCCGGTGGTGCTGTGGCAGCACGACCCGGACCGGCCGATTGCCCACTGCGCCGAGATCGGCGTCACCGACGGCAAGCTGACTGCCCTGGTCCAGTTCCCGCCGGCCGGCGAGGACGAGCTTGCCGATCTGATTTACAACCGTGTGAAGAACAAGGTTGTCAATGCCGTGTCCATCGGCTTCATGGGCAAGAACCTGTCGGCGCTGGACCCGGCCAACCCCCCGCGGTTCGACACCAACGGCTGCAACCTGGGCGGCGGGGTCAAATACGAGACCTGCGAACTGGCGGAGCTATCCTTCGTGTCTGTCCCGGCAGTCCGCGGCGCCCTGGTGGTGGAGCGGTCTGGCACGGTATCGATCGATGCCGCTGAACTGGCGAAGCTGCGCGCCGCCGCCGCCGTGCCGCAGAAGCTGGCAAGCGAATTCCGCACCATCGCCAAGACGGCGCAGAAGGGGGTGAAGGGGCAAATCCTCCGCCTCGCCAACATGGCGGAGAGGTCGGTGGAGGGGGCTGTAGCCAAGGCCGCGCCGCCGCTGACCGCCAAGGGGTTGTGGCACATCGGCCATCTCGCCAGCACCCTCTCTGACCTCAACTGGATCCAGGGTAGCTCCGCCGCCGAGGCGGATTGGGAAGGTGACGACAGCGCCGTTCCCGGCATGCTGGCCGACGCGATGCGCCAGCTGGGCGCCGTGCTGATCGCCATGACCCAGGAAGAGGTCGGGGAATTGCTGGCCGAGCTGGGCGAGCAGGAAGGCGACGACATCGCCAAGGATGCTCCGGCGCTGACCGTGAAGGACATCATCGGTGCCCTGCACGGCAAGGCCATTCCCAGCCTCACCGTCAAAGCCGGGCGCGTGCTGTCCAGCACCAACGAGGCCAGCCTGACCCAGGCCCGCGACTTGATCGACGGCGTGATCCAGCAGGTCGCGACCGAGGACGACGATCTGGAGACCAGAGCGGCCGACCTCCGGATGCTGGAACTGAAGACCCTCGAACTCACCCTCGCCTAACCGCAGGGGAACCCAATCCGCTTTCCTGGCGGATGACCGGCCGGCCGCACCTCGCGCCCGGCCTCTTTTGCGTGGAGCATTTCATGAAGACGATCCCCGAAATCCGCCAGGCACTCGCCGCGGCGGTTGGTACCGCCAAGACCGCGTCCGCCGCGATCACCACGGCCAAGAGTGCGCTCCGCACGGCCGACGCCGCCGGCAAGGAGACTGCGACCAAGGCCGTGATCGACGCCGAGAAGGCGTACACGGACGCCCATCAGGTCGCGAAGGAACTGGGCGAGGAACTGGAGCGCGCGGTGGCGATGGAAACCATGGCGGCCGGCGGCGCCACGCCGCGTAGCGCTCCGGAGGGCACCTTCGCCCCGCTGCCGGCCACCGTGAAGGGCAGCGAGGAGGTGGTCAAGATGGCGCCGATCCGCCGCATGCTCGCCGACATCATGGTCCGCCACACGGGCGGCGAGCTGAATGCGGAGAAGTGGCTCGGGCAGGCCTATGGCGAGGACACCGTCGCCGTCATCCAGCGCTCGATGAACCTCAGCAACTATGCGGCCGGCGGCGCGCTGTCCCTCCCGGACTTTGCCTCGGTGATCATCGGTGGCCTGGACAACATGACGGTGGTGCGCCGCATGTCGCCCCAGGTCCTGAACGTGCCGGGCACCATGATCCTGCCCAAGGAGACGCAGGCGCCGAACGGTTCGTGGACCGGTGAAAACACCGCGCCGACGCCGG
Organism: Azospirillum sp. UENF 112521; assembly: GCF_058780665.1. Lineage (NCBI taxonomy): Bacteria > Pseudomonadati > Pseudomonadota > Alphaproteobacteria > Rhodospirillales > Azospirillaceae > Azospirillum > Azospirillum sp. UENF 112521. The sequence goes on along the minus strand of NZ_JBSNCI010000002.1, from coordinate 2,371,294 downwards.
GCGAGTTCAAGTTCGGCGACATCCGCCTCGACCCCAAGCGCCTTGCCATCGAGGCGGTCATCTCCCGCCGGTTGCTGGATCAGGCACGCAACGGCGGCGCGGCGGTGCGCAACCTCGAAAGCTATGTCGTTCGCCGGTTGCAGGAGCGCACGGCGGTCAATGAGGACTCCGGCTTCCTCCGTGGCGGCGGGACCGAGCATGTGCCGCTCGGCCTGCGCTCGCAGATCGCCGCCGGAAATGTGTTCGCCAGCAGCGGAGCCGACTCGGCCTCCATCGAGGCGGACCTGCGCAAGGCGGTGACGAAGCCGAAGGAGGCGAACATCATCGTCACCAGCGGCTATTGGGTGATGGCGCCGCGCACCGTGGCGAAGCTGGCCGACCTGCGCGACCCGAACGGGAACAAGATCTACCCGAGCATCGACGTCAACAACACCCTGCTGCGCAATCCGATCATGGAGACCAATCAGGTTCCCGTGAACCTGGGCGGGGCCAACACGGAGATCCTGTTCTTCAACGGCCCGAGCATCATCGTTGCCAATGGCTCGGACGCTGAGGTCCGCGTGTCGCTGGAGGGCGGCTACATCGGCGCGGACGGGAAGAGCTACTTCCTGACTCAGACCAACGAAATCCTCATCCACATGGAGCTGTACGCCGACTGCAAGCTGGAGCGGCCGGAAGCCGGCTCCTGCATCACCGGCGTCAGCTACTAACCCGAGCGGGAGGCATATCACCATGCACGCATCCATGCAGAATGCGGCGGCGCTGATCGCCGCCCGCCACGGCGTTGCCGGCGTCGACGTGACGGCCGGTGGAGCCGGCGACAACATCGAGGTCAACTGCGCCTGGGTCGACCGCCGCGGCTTCGCGTCGCTCAAGGCCGTGGTGACCTACACCGCCACGCTGGCCGCCGCCGCGACGCTGACCTTCGCCGCCAACCTTCAGGACGCCAGCGACAGCAGCGGCACCGGTGCGGACGATTACGGCCCGGCGCTGCCGGCCACCGTGGTTGGCACCGGGCCGGGCGGCAGCGGAACCGTGACCGGTGTGGTGGAGCTGGACTTCGACCTGAGCGGCACGGGCCGGTATGTCCGGCTTCAGGTGACGCCGAACCTGTCGGCGGCCAACACGGACGTCTGCGAGTTCGGGGTGACCTACATCCTGGCCGGCGCCACCGAGAACCCGGTCAGCGGCACGCTGGTCTGATCCGGTCCCCAACCAGAACCAGAAGGGGCGGGGTCGAAAGGCCCCGCCATGCACCATGCTCGTGCGCTTCCTGAAGAACCACACCCCCTATCTCGCAGGGGAAACCGCCTCATTTCCCGCCGCTCAAGCGGCCTCATTCATCGCCAAGCGCGTGGCTGTGGCGGCCACCTCCACCCCGCTCGACAGCGCCGAGGACGGGCCGCCCACCCTGGGGGAGCAGCTGGATAGCCTGCTGGCCGGCTTCCGGCAGCGCGGCATCGATGTCGATCCGACCACGCCGATTGGCGATCTCGTGTTCCACGCCGAGAGCATCCTGGCGGCCGACCGGAGCGCCGCCGACGCCGGGGTGGCGATCGGCCCGGCGCCCGGCGGCGAGGACGCGGCCTCCGGTATCGCCCCCGCCGGCGATAAGCCCGCCGCTGAGGCGAAGCCCGAACCCGAGGTGACTGAAGGTCAGCGGCGCACCGTGACCCCTCCCCGCGTCGCCAAGAGCGCCCAGTGATGGCGAGCGCACCGGAGCGGGACGAAGTCGCGAAGCCGGCGCCCGTCGAACAGCCCCAGCGCATCACGCGCGATCTGCGACCGGCGAAGCCGGCGGCAACGTCGCGGGGCGTTCCTTACACCACCAAGGGGTGATCTATGCCGACCATCGTCGTCACCTCCCCCGCAACCGACCGTCGGCTGTGCGCTCTTGACGCCCTCAAGGCGGAACTCGGCATCGATGCCGGCGACACCCTGTCCGACGCTTGGCTGGAGGCGGAAGCCCTGTCCGCGTCCGACCGGGTTGCGGAGGCATGCCGGATCGCTGGCGACGATGCCGGCGATGCTCCGGCCACCTTTGTGGCGGAGGTGGCGGTTGTCACCTTCGGCGCTGACGAAACCCCGAACGGGAACGTGCTGGAGCTTCCCTGGCGCTACCCGGCCCGCGTGACCGCCGTCGCCATCGGCGGGGAGGCCCTGGACAGCGCTTTCTATCGAGGGCAGCCGAAATCCGGGCTGCTGTCGCGGCTGGTCTCGGGCGGCCGGGCTGGCTGCTGGGAGCGCGAAGAGATTGCCGTCACCATCGTGTCGGGCTGGGCGGTCGATAAGATGCCAACGGTCCTGCAGGATGCCGTGAAGCGGCTGGTGCGGCTGCGCTGGGAGGCCAAGGGCCGGGATATCACGGTGAAGGCCGAAGAGACCGACGGCGTCGGGCGTACGGAATATTGGGTCGGCAGCATGGCGGCCTCCGGTTCGGCCCTGCCGGTTGATGTGCTCGACTCGCTCTATGCGGCCGGCTTTGTCGATGTCGCCGGGGGGTGAGGCCATGGCCCGCTCCCGCGAAGCCCGCATGATCGGCAAGCGTGGCAAGCCGGTTGTGCTGCGCCGCCTGCAACCCGCCTTCACCGAAGTGATCCTCCAGGCGTTCTGGCGGGAGACCGGCAATGACCCCCTGAACGGCAGCGCCGCGCAACGGACCTTCTCGGTCATCATCGCGGCCGACGCCCTGGCGGAAACCGCCTTCCCGGCCGGCGGGCCGCAGAAGGGCGATTTGGTCATCATCAAGCCGACCATCGCGAACGGCGCCTGGACCGGCGGCGGTCAGACGTTGACGGTTTCCACCCCCGGCGAGCGCATCGGCGGCTGGTGGATGGAAGCGAAGGGTTGACCCCATGGCGACGATCCAAGCCTTCAACGCGATCCGCGCTTTCATCCAGGCCAATTGGCCGGACGTCGCGCCGCACGACTGCCCCCTGGAATGGGACAACGAGCCGATCACGCCGCCGCAGCCCTACGGCTCGATAGACCCCAGCACCAATAGGCCGGTGGTCAACGCCTGGGGCCGGGTGCTGATCGACGGCGACCTGTGGGGGCAGGCCAGCATCGGTACTGGCAGCCCGGACACCGATCGGTGGGAGGAAACCGGCTCGCTGATGCTGTTCGTCTTCGTGCCGGTCGGCACCGGCTCCGAGCTGACCCGCGAGTTGCTGACCGCCTTCGCCGAAATGTGCCGCGGGCAGGACATCGGCACCGTCGAGTTTCAGGACATCCGTTTCGACCCCATCGGCGCCAAGGACGACACCGGCAACTGGTGGGGCATGCACATCGTCATCGACTGGAAGAGAGGATAGCCATCATGGCTGAGACCACCCCCACCCCCATCGTCGCCAAGTCCTTCACCACCCTCAGCCGCCGATTCGCCGCCGGCCAGCCGGTCACCGAGGCCGACATCGACGGCCAGCTGACCTTTGCCGATTGGGTCCGCCTCGGCCACATCGCCATGCCCGCCGCCGCGGAGTCGGAGCCCAGCGCCGCGAAGAAGGGCGGTAAGGCGCCCGCTGGCGACGCGACCGAGCCGCCCGCCGCCTGATCCACCTCCCCCCACCCCTGACGATCACCACGCCGCCGGCACCGCCCGAGCGGCTTTTTTCATGCCCGGCTGAAAGGAGCCGCCACCATGTCCAGTTCCAACCGTGTCCGCCTGACCGGCGTCGCCGAGACGACGTACGGCACCACCCCCACCACCCCGCGCATGCGCAAGCAGCGCGTCACGTCCATCGGCCTGTCGAACAAGGCGGTCTACGTCGACAGCGACGACATCCGCGACGACCGGATGAACTCCGACTCGGTGCTGGTCGGCCAGACCAACGACGGCCAACTCGGCATCGAATGGCACTACCCGGCTGACGGCTGCCTGTTGTCTAGCGAGATGGAGTCGGCGTTCGGCAGCCGCTGGAGCAACACTCCGAGCCGTGACAACGACGGCACCGCCGGCAGCGTGATCCAGTCGGTTACCGCTTCGACCCAGGTTGTTGCGGTGGCGAATGCCGCCGCCTTCGTCACCGGTCATCTGGTCTACTTCAGCGGGTTCGGCCCCGCCGCCAACCGCAACAAGCTCGCCAAGGTCACGACCGGCAGCGCGACTGCCCCGGCCTTCGTCGGTGCCGGACTGGTGGACGAGGCGAGCCCGGCCACGGGCGCCCGCATGAAGGTTGTCGGGTTCGAGGGCGCCGCCGACGACATCAAGGCCGTGGCCGACGGGCTGACCTCCGAGGCCGGTGGGCTGGACTTCACCACGCTCGGCCTGCGGGTCGGCCAGTGGGTGAAGCCCGGCGACATCGCCGCCGGCAACCGCTTCGCCACCGCCGGCACCAACGGCTTTGCCCGCGTGGTCGGCATCGCTGCCCGCAAGCTGACCCTGGACAACCTGCCGGGCCAATGGGGCGCAGACACCGGTGCCGGGAAGTCGATCCGGGTGTTTTTCGGGGACGTGCTGGTCAACGGCGTGGAGCAGATCGGCCTGACCCTGGAGCGCGGCTTCATGGATCACACGCCGCCATCCTACATCGCCCAGACCGGTATGCGGGTGAACACGCTGGAGTTCGGCGGGCAGGCCAAGGAGAAGGCCACCGGTTCGATCTCCTTCACCGGGATGAAGGGGATCGTCAGCCCGACCAGTCTGGACGCGACGCCCGATGCCGAGCCGGACAGCAACCTCTATCCGGTGATGGCGTTCAGCGCCAACTGCGGCCGGATCGGTGAAGCCGGCGCGGCCCTCGGCAAGCCCAATTGGGCGAAGGGGGTGAAGTTCACCCTCAACAACAACCTGAGGACCATCGACGCGGCGGCTGACGGCGACAGCATCGCCATGGGTCCGGTCGATGTGGTGGACGGCTCCTGCGATGTGTCGGTCGATCTGGACACCCATTTCGGCAACGCGGACCTGCTCGCCAAGGTGCTGGCCGGCACGCCCACCAGCCTCAACGCCCGCCTCCAGAAGGGCACCCAGGCGATGGTCTGGGAGGCTCCGCGCCTGACCCCGAAGGAAGGCGACCCCAACATCAGCGGCAAGAACACGGACGTCATGCTGCCGGTGAAGCTGTCCGGCTCGAAGGACAGCCTGACCGGGGCGCAGCTGATCGTGAACCGGTTCGAGTTCGTCCGCTGATCTGACGAGACCCCGACGACCACGGGAAAGAGGCTGCCGGCCCTGCCGGCGGCATGACGGCACGCGCGGGCCGCGGGCGGGCGTTTGGTCGGCGCCCGCCCAACCATCGCGCATTTCCGACCAACCGACCAATCAAGGACTTTCGACCGTGGCAAACCTCGCATCCCTGAAGCGCTCCACCGCCGCCCTCACCTCCGGCGCCTGGAAGCGTCCCGACCCCGATCTCGATCTGCAGATCCTCACCCGCGGCTTCACCGACGAGTATCAGGACGCCCAGGCATCCAAGCAGCGCAAGGCCGCCAAGGGCTTCGGCGGTGATACGGAGAAGCTGCCGGTGGCGATGAAGCGCTCGATCAACATCGAATGCCTGATCAAACATTGCCTGCTCGACGTCAAGATGACGGACGACGACGGCAACCCGGTCTCCTTCGAGGAGTTCTGCGACACCATCCGCGATCCGGATTTCTCCGAACTCGCCACCGCGGCCTTCACCGCCGCCGGCATGGTCTCCGCCGACCGCGAGGCCGACGCAAAGGAAGCCGAGGGAAACTGACGGCGGCCCTACGGGACCATCTCAACCGCAAGGCGGACAGCAACGATCTGCTGGCCGACCTTGCGGAGGATGACCCCGACGCGGCCGAGATGGTGGCCGCCCGCCTGGATGACGAGGGCGAGGCGGTCGAACCCCTGCCCTGGTGCCGGTGGGCGTGGCGTGCCTGGCACGCGCTCTCCGATGACCGGCAATGGCGGGGCGGCGGTATGGGGCCGCCCAGCCCCTGCAACATCCCGTGGTCAGTGGCCCGCGCCTATGCCGACGACCACGGGCACGACCTCCCCCTCCTTCTCCGCCTGCTTCGCGCCATGGACGGCGTCTATGCCGAGTGGTGGGCGGAGAAGGTGAAGGAGGCGAACAAGAAGCCGACGACGGAGTGAGCGATGGCGACGAAAGCAGCAGCCTTCAACGCCCGGCTCCGGGTCTTCGTGGATCGGGCGCTCTCTCCAGAGGCCCAATCCCGCCGGCTGGCGGAAATCGCCATCACCGAGCGGGACAGGCTGATCGCCGCCGGCCGGGCCACCCGCCGCTATCGGCGCTGGGTCGATGGGGTCGAGGGTGCGCCCGAGACCGCAGTTCGGCCAGCCGATGGCGGGCGGATCGTCTACCGGTTCTCGATCATGGGCGCGGTCTGCACCTTCGCCCTGTCGTTCCTCATCAACCGCTCGCCGCCCCGATCCTCCGCCCCGCTGAACCCTGCCACGGGCAAGACGGCGCACTACCGGGACGGCTTCTATTTCGGGATCAAGGACAGTTCATCGCCCCGCGGGGACGCCGGTGGCCGGTTCGTCCCCGCCGCACAGTTCAACCCTGCGGCGCTGTCCCCCACCATCACCGAGATCATCATCGGCAACGTGCTGCCCTACAGCCGCAAGGTCGACGTGCAGCTGATCGGGGGTCAGTCGCTGTCATTCCCGGTGCCGCCCGGTCTGTTCGATGATGCCGTGAAGGCGATCCGCTCCCGCTTCGGCGACCTCGTGGAGGTCAAGCGGGTCTACACGATGGATTTCCCCAACCAGTACCGCCTGCGCCAGCGGCAGGTCTGGACCACCGGCAAGCACAAAGGGCTTTCCCGTGGCCGGCAAGGCACGCGCGTGGAAAGCCCCGCCCTGATCATCCAGCCCCGCCGCTGATGCACCCGAGGACCGCCCATGACTGATCAGATCGAGAGCCTTGACGTAGGCTTCCAAGACGGTGTGTCGGCTGGCGCCAAGAAGGCGACCGACGCGGTCACGGGCCTGGGCGACGCCTTCAGCGCCACCGAGGCGAAGGCGGAGCGTGCCGGCAAGGGCACGAAGAAGGCGACCGACGAGGTTGCTGCCGGTGCCGCCGCCGCCGGGAAGGCCATCGACGCCTATGCTGGCACCGTGGAGCGCGCCGACGAGCGTGTGAAGCGGCATACCCAGACGGCGGACCAGCTCGCCAACAAGTACGACCGCACCAAGCGCGAGGCGAACGAGATCGCCAAGGCCACGGCGCGCTACCGGAAAGACCTGGAGGATCTGGAGCAATCCAGCGCGTCCGCCGCCGCAAAGGAGGAGCAGCGCGCGGCCATCATGGCGAAGATCGAGGGCGCGACGGAGCGCGCTCGGGCCAGGGTCGCGAAGTTCTTCGCGGACATCGAGGCCGGAGCTGCCGCTGCGACCGCATCCGCCGGCGGGATGTCGGCCGGCATGATCGCCGCCACTGCATCGGCCGGTAGCTGGGCCGGCGCGCTGGGCAAGGTCTACGAGACGGCCGGCAGCGCGACCAACGGCCTGACCCAGGCCGCCCGCGCGTTGCGGGCGCTGAACGCCGATTTCCTGTCCGGCCATGCTGAGATGACCGAATGGGCGGCCGGGGCGAAGGGGTTGGAGGCCAGCTTGCGCGGCGTGTCCGCGGCGCAGAAGGCCATCAACGACTCGGTCGGTCTGTCCCGCCAGACGGCAAACGCCGCGGTCATTGGCCCGACGCGCTACGCCACCACCGGCCGGGGATCGAGCGGGACCGGCTCCATCACCTTCGGGGATGACGGCAGCGCGCAGCGCCTGGACGACATCACCGCCGCCTTCGCCGAGGCCGACGCCAAGCTGGACAGCTACCGCGCCTCCCTCGGGCTGACCGACGTTGCCCAGCAGCGGTGCGAAACCGGGCTGGCGGAGCTTCAGGCGACGATCCGCCGGGCGGGCGTGGACGAGGCCGAGGCAACCCGGCTGCTGACCGCCTATGCGGCTGCCCACGATCCGGCGATCAGGAAGGCCAAGGATCTTGCCACCGCACATGCGACCGCCGCGAAGGAGGTTGAGCAGGCGGAGCGCGCTGCCCTGGCGAAGATGTCGGCCGATTGGGACGCCGCGGTGCGGGAGCGCGAAGCGGATGCGGCCATGATCATCGCAGCCGAAAAGGAGACCGCTGCCGCGGTGAAGGCCGAGGAAACGGCCCTCCGCTCGCTGATCGGCACGCTGGATAAGACCTTCGGCGCCGACGAGAAGCTGGCCGCCTCGCAGCAGCAACTCGACAAGGCTCTGACCGACGGCGTCGGCGGGATCAGGCTGACCGCCCAGGAGCATGCCGCCCTGTCGGCGAAGCTCAAGGATCAGCACGAGCTTTCCACCCGCGCCGCCTCCAGCACGAAGCTGGCCGCGCACGAGTCGCTGAACCTCGGCTACCAGATCCAGGACTTCGTGGTGCAGGTCGGCAGCGGCCAGAGCGCCATCACGGCCATGCTTCAGCAGGCGCCGCAGGCTGTCGGTGCCGTGGGTGGTCTGTCCCGCGCCTGGGCGCTGCTGGTCTCGCCCGTCGCGCTGGTCGCGCTCGGCATCACGACGGTGGTGGGCGCCTTCGCGCTGGTCGGCACGCGGGCAATCCAGATCAACAGCCAGATCCGCGATCTCACCGCCACGATGCGGACCTATGGCACCGAGTCGCAGGCGACCGCCGGATACCTGCGCGATGTCGGCAAGGCGCTTTACGAGGGCGGGGCCGACCGGGGCGAGAGTTTCGCCACCTCGAAAGTTCTAGCATCCACCCGCGGCCTTTCTGCCTCCCGCGGTCGCGAGTTGGCGTTGCTCGGCAGCGACATCACCGCCGGCATGGGCGGCTCGGTCGACGAGATGACCAAGCAGCTGGCCGCCATGGTGACGGACGGCTACCCGGCGATCATGAAGCTTCAGGAGGCCATCGGTTTCCTGAGCCCGGCGGAGGCTCAAGCTGTCCGCGTGATGGCGGAGCATGGCCGGCAGTCCGAGGCGCTGGGCGTGGCGCTGGACGCCCTGCATCGCCGCTTCGACGGCATGCGCAAGGACGCCATGAGCCCGGCAGCCACGGCCATGCACGAGCTTGGCGTGGAGTTCAACCGGCTGGTGGATGCTGCCGCAACGTCGCCTCTCGTCATCTCCATCACGGTCGCCGTGTCCGACGCCTTCCGGGATGTTGCCGACTTCATCGCGAACCCGAGCCTGGAAGGGTTCGGCAAGATCGCGAAGATCGGCGCCTATGCGGTCGCGCCGGGCCCGACCATCGTGGGCAGCTACATCGCCAACCGGCTGTTCGGTCCGGAGGACGAGGCCGCCCTGCGGAAGCGGCTGGACGAGGCCAAGAGCAGGGTGGCCGATCTGGAGGCGCATGCCGGCGCCAGCGATCCGGGTGGCGGCTTCCGGCCCGAGCTGGAGGGCGCCCGTGCCGAAGTCGCCGCCCTGGAAAAGCGGATCGATGCGATCACCGGCAAGGCCAAGGCCGCCGCGGCAACCGCTACGCCGGCCAAAGACCCGAACGGCGCCTCCGTCACCGGTGGCGCCGATGATGACGCTGCCCGGAAGGCGCGGGACGCCAAGGCCACGGAGTATGTGAAGGCGCAGACCCATGAGGTGGACCGCCTCTCCGAGGCCCTGCGCGGGAACGCGGTAGACCGCGCCATGGCAACCGCAGCGATGCGGGCGCAGGACGAAGTGCGGGATAAGCACTTGGAGGGCACTCCGAAGGAGAACCTTCTCCTGCTCCGCCAGCGGGAAGCGCGGCTCCAACTGGAGGTCGCCGTCAACGACAACAACCGAGCCGCCGCCGCCGAGGTGGCTGGCGCCGAGTTGGTGGCCCGCGCCTACGGCCAGTCCACCGCGGCAGTGCGCGAGGCCGAGATCCAGACCAAGGCCATGGCAGAGGTGGCGCGCGGCACCATCGAGCCGTACAACGCCATCGTGACGCGGCTCCGGTCACTGGACGATGCACAGCGCAAAATCCAGTCCGCGTCTTTCGACGCTACGCTGAAGCAGCAGACCGAGGACGCCAACCGGTTGGCTGCCGCCTGGGGACAGGGCGCCAACGCGGCGCGGGAGGCAGCGCTCGCCAACGAGGCCCTGGCCGAGGCCCGCAAGCGCGGCTTGGACCCGACCAAGGACGCCGGCCAGATCCGTGACATCGGCGCCGGCATCCTGGCCCGCGACTCGGCGCAGCGCTCGCAGCAGTTCGCCCAGATGGCGGAGGAGCAGCGCCGGGCCGTCGAACTCGCCAACAGCGAATACGCCATGCTCGGTCAGAGCAACGCGGAGCGCGCCAAGGCCGTGGCGGTGATCCAGACCACGAACGAGTTGCGCGACAAGGGCGTCGACCTGACCGACGCTGGCACCCAGGCTTATATCCGGCAGGCCGGCGAGCTGGCGCGGGTGAACAGCCAGTTGCAGGACGCCGCCCAGCAAGCCGCCGACATCGCCCAGCCGATCACCACGGCGTTCGAGGATGTGGTTGTCGGCGCCAAGAAGGCCAGCGATGCCGGCAAGGCCCTGGCTGAAGATCTGAAGCGGGTCTTTGTTCGCACGCTCATCACCAAGCCCGCTGAGACTTGGTTGACCGGCACGCTGACCAAGCTGATGTCCGGCGGCGTCACGACCGCGAACGACAACGTGCCCAAGCCGGCCAACGACCCGGGACGGCTGGAGCGCATCGTCGGCACCGTGAAAGGCGGTCTCGGCACCTCCGCGGACAATGCCATGTGGGTACAGATTGCCGGGTCTGCCGCTGCGGTTGCGCTCGATCCGCAGGCCATGACCGGCAGGCAAATGCCCGCGGCATCCGCGAGCGGCACGGTCGCCAGCATCGCCACCCTGTCCGCGACGGACGCCCGGCCTCTGCCTGTGGCGATCAAGGACGGCGGGCAGGTCACCGACTTGGTCCGGGCGCAGTCGCTGGTCCTGTCGGAAGCGCGAGCGCAGGGGGTGCCGGATGAGGTGGCGCTCGCCATCACCAAGATGGAAAGCGGCTTCCGGCAATTCCGCCCTGACGGGAGCGTTCTGACCTCCAGTGCCGGAGCTATGGGTATGATGCAGCTGATGCCCGGCACGGCAAAGTGGCTGGGAGTCGATGCGACCGATACCCAGGAAAATGTCCGGGGCGGCATCAAGTATCTTGCGATGCTCGGTCGGCAGTTCCATGGCGACTGGAACATGGCCGCAGCCGCCTACAATGCCGGGCCAACTCGGGTGCAGCAATATCTGACCAAGGGTCGGGCGCTGCCGGGCGAAACGGTCAAGTACGTCGAGACGTTCGGGAAAACCGTTAAGAGCGTCGGCACCGATGTCGCGACCCTGGGCGCCCGCACCGACACCGTGACCGCGGCGCAGGAGCGCGCTCTCCAGGCACAGCTTGACGCGGTAGAGGTCCAACGCGGCGCCAACGACAGCACCCAGACGATGACCGCTACACAGCAATCGTGGGTGGATAGCGCGCTGGGGCTGACCTCGGTCACCAAGGACGCCTCTGCCGTTATCGAGGTGAAGAGCCGGGCCGTCTCTCATATCAACGAAAATGCCATCTCCGCAGGCGACGGGCTGACCCAGGCGGGCGAAAGCGCGACAAAGTTCAGCACGGCGGTGGACGATGGAGCCGACACCTTCCTCGGTGGCATCCAGAAGCTGTTGGGTGGGGCCGGCGATTGGATTAGCGAGCTCTTCGGTGGCCGCGGCGGCCAGCAGCAGAAGGTCATCAAGAACGCCGATGGGTCCACCAGCTTTGCCCCGGCGACGAAGGGGGCGGGTGGATCATGGCTGGACCAGCCGATTTTCGGACAGCAGGCGGCACCGTCCAAGGATTTTGTCGGTCCAATGCCGGCGGCGGACGGCCTCTGGGGCTGGAACCCGACCTACAGCCAGCTCGCCACGGGCGGCTTGGCAGTGGTCGGCGGCCTGACCGCCGCGACACAGAAGCAAGCTTCGACCGGACAGGTTATCGGCGGCGGCCTGACCGCGGCCGGCGGCGTGCTGATGACCATGCAGAACAGCTACGCCAAGACGGCCGGTGCGGTCCTGTCCGTCGGCGGTGCTCTGCTCTCCGCCGTGTCGGGCGCCAAGGATCGGGGCGACAAATACAGCATCAGCCACATCACCCTGGGCGCCAACGGCCGCTATGCGCTTGGCGCCTCTGCCCAGGACAATGACGGCGACGCGACGAGATTTAACAGCGACGCAAACAAACTCGCGAAAGGCCTGAATGACATCATTGGCCGGCTGAACCTCACGCCGACCAACAAAGGCAGCTACATCGACAGCAAGACGAAGAGCGCGGAGCAGGCCGCTCTCGAGCTGCTGAAGGGCATGCAGTCGGCGGTTCCGGCCGTTGCCTACGCCTTGGCCCATGAGACCTCCACCAGCCTGGAGGAGGCGCTGGGGCACCTGGAGTTCGCCAATGGCTTCGACCGGCAGATCGCCGGCCTGCGGTCCAGCATTTCCGACCTGTTCACGCAATTCCAGGCCGGTGTGGACGACGCCAATACCTTCGGCAAGACGCTGTTGGATGTGGTCGACAATGCGCAGACCGTCTTCGCGGTCAGCAAAGGCGCCAAGCTGCCGGGGTTCGCTCGCGGAACGCTGTCGGCGCCCGCCGGCTGGGCCGTCGTCGGCGAAGAAGGCCCGGAGGTTGTGCGGCTTTCCGGCGGCGAGCGCATCTGGAACGCCCGCGAAAGCGCCCAGATGCTTGCCCAGATGGGGCAAGGCCGGGATGACACCCTGATCCACCTCCGTGGCGGCGACGAGCTGGCGGCGGTTCGTCGGGCGCTGGGCCATCCGGGCACCATCAACCCGGAAACCGGCCTGCTCGGTTTCGAGTATGGCGGCGGGGATCATGGCAGCCCCGGTTCCGGCGGGTCGGCGGGCTCTGGCGGCGGATCGAGCGGCAACTCCTCTGGTGGCTCGGGTGGCAACTCCGGCGGAGCGGGGACGGCGGGCGAAGGGCCGTCGATCAGCAGGACGAGCAGCACGCCGATGTCGCAAGGCGACATGCAGTCGTACGGGGGCTACAGCTTCGGCTCGTTCACCGCGGATGATCGGTCAAGCACGATCGGCTTCGGCGGAGCCGCGAGCTATGCGTCTCCGACCTCCGAGCAGGTCACAGCAACGGCTGCCGCTGTCGACAACGTGTTCGGGACATCGCTGTCCGGCTGGCTGGAAAATGCCGCACTGAAGTATGGACTGAACATCAACAAGTCCATCGGCGTCGATCCAGAGACCGGTCTGAACAACACCCAACTGAGCATCAATGCCGCCGGTTTGGCCGGAGACATCGCAAGCTTGGCGACCGGCATTCCAGGCCTCGGCCTCGCGCTGGGAGCCCTGGCCGACCAGCTGGGCGTCGATCACATCTCCCTCGGATCAATCGACGCCAACGGAAGGTTTTCCGGCGCCACGGGGACTGCGAGCACCGCATCGGGCGCCATCGCACGAAATGGCGGCGACCCCGACCGGTACAGCAGCAATCTGGCCGCCGCCGACACCAGGGCTGCGGCTGACCGGGATGCTACTGCGGCGGCTGAAAAAGCCGCGGCGGATGCAGCAGTGCAAAAGGCCGCTCAACGGGCAGCGCTTCAGGTCCAGTTCGATGCCGTCGGGCTGGCCCAGGACCGCGTCGACGAGCTGAACACCATCGTTCAGTCCCTTGGCGATGGCACCTTCTCGCCGATCGGCAAGGACTTCGACACGCTCGCTGCCGATATGAAGCGGGCCGCCACGGCCTACACCGCGGCCGGGCAAGCCGTGCCCGACGCACTGTTCGGCGCGACCAAGCAGATGGAGGCGCTGGGCGCGGTCAAGAAGCGCCTGCTGGACGAGGTGGCCGGCACCACAATCGAAAGCAGCCCTGAGCAACAGAAGGTCGAGCAACTCAAGGGCAAGTGGTCGAACACGGCCACGGATCTCGTGAAAGCCTTCGCCTCGGTGGGCATCGTCGGCGACGAACTGGCTGCCAAGCTGAACGAAGGTTTCGCCAATGGTCTGAAGAAGGAACAGAAGTCCTACAGCAACAGCCTGGACACCGCCTATCGCAAGGCGAAGGGCGAGGAGGGCTACGACTCGGCCACCGGGCTGATCGACAGCTACAAGACTGCGGTGAAGGACGTCAACGCGCTGTGGCCGGAGGGCGCCGACCGGGCAGAGCAGATGGCGAAGGTCACCGGCACGCTGACCGCCGGCATGGAAGGGCTGGTCAAGAGTGGGTCGATCACCAGCACCAGCCTACAGGAGATCATCACCACCTTCGCCGACACGCCGGAGGTGGTGACCGCGGCGACGGCGGCGATGAAGAAGCTCAACGACGCGACGGCGGAGGCTACCAGAACCTTCAACGCGGGCGTGGACTCCCGCATGTATGCCGCACTCGGCAATGCCCGCGGGTCCGGGCTGATCACGCTGGATGAGCAGCAGCGGCAGGAGCTGCTCAAGGCCAAAGAGGACGGGCGCGACACGGGCCAGTTGGTTCAGGTCCAGGCAGCGGAGCGCGGTCTGAAGGCGTTCGAGTTGGCGCAGGCCGATGTCCTGTCCTGGTACGATCAGGAAATCACCGCCCGCCAGACCTTCATCTCCGACCTGCAGGATGGGGCGCTGAAGGTGTCGCAGGCGGCGGCTCAGTTCGCCGCCGCGCGCGATGCCCTGGCGATCAGCCAGGACGCACCGATCAGCCCGCAGGAGCGGCTGGCCGAGACCAAACGCCAGTGGGATGCGGCCCTCGCCACCGTCCAGTCGACAACCGCCAGCGACGCGGATCGGGACACTGCCCGCTCGAATCTGATCAGCCTGGGCCAGACGCTGACCAGCATCGAGAAGGAGAACAGCGGCGGTACCGCCCGGTCGCTCTATGACGAGGTGATGAAGGTGCTGGGTGAACTCGGCACCGTGGCCCCGGACAGCGCTGCCGCGACCGCCGGTGCTCAACTCAAGACTGCCCAGGACGCCCTCAAGGAGCTTCAGAAGGGCCGGGCAGAAGCCGCCGCCGTCGGTCAGAAGCAACTCGGTTCACTCGACACCCTCAAGAACACGATGGGTCAGAGCCTCGCCGTCTGGCAGGCGGCGCTGACTCCGCTCCTGGCGCTGACCGGCACCTCCGACACCCGGCCGCATTACAGCGCACCGGCGTCGGTTCAGTCGGCCTGGGACGGGCTGTCGGCCGAGCAGCAGTTCGGCATTGCCCGCGCCATGGGCTGGGGCGGATCGGTGGACGAGGCGTTCAACCTATGGCTGGCCGCCGACACGAGCCGGGCGGCGACCTTCGAGGGCAATGTCGCCACCATCGGCAGCGGGGCGCGGTATGGCGCTCCGGAGGATGTCGGCCGGGCCTGGGACGCGCTGACCCAGGCGCAGCAACTCGCCGCGGTGAAGGCGGCCGGCTATGACGGCGGGATTGATGCCGGACTCAATGCCTGGGTCCGGCTCGGCCACGCCGCTGCGTTCGAGGCGGCGGTGCGTGGCGCGGCTCATTCCGCCGGGGTGCCGGGCTTTGCCTCCGGCACCATGTCCACCCCGCCCGGCGCCGTGTGGGTGGGAGAACGCGGGCCGGAGCTGCTGTGGCAGGGCGGCGGCGCGGCGGTCGCGTCGTCGGTCGACAGCATGCGGATCGCCGGCATGTACCAGACGGCGGCGAACGACCGCTACCCGGTCAACATCACCCCGATCCAACCGCCGGCCGCCCCTGTGGTTTCGGACAACCGGGAAGTCCTGTCGGTTCTGCGGGATATCGCTCGCCGGATCGAGCGGCTGGAGAAGGCAATCCACGAGGCCGAGGGCGAGGCGCAGTTCCAGCGCAGCCGCATCGCCCAGGACGAACTCAAGCTGATGCGCCAGCAGCTGGACGAACTGCGCGATCAGCAGGCCAAGCGCGCCGCGTAACGGAGGCTTCCATGGAAATCCACCTGTACGACCTTGTCGCCTATCACCGGGCGACGGGACACCTTCACCGCTGGCCGCTTTGCGCCGGATCGGTGGCCTACCAGTCCCGGAGCGACGACGACCCGGCGTCCGCGACCTGGCTGCCGCTCGTCGGGCAATGGCCGTCCGTGGCGGTCACGGCAGCGGGCGACGGCGCCAAGGCGCAGATCGACGACCTGAGGCTGATCAACGTCCGGCGGACGGACGACCTGCCGCGGTTCGCCTCCGTCTTCAACATCACGACCGGGGTGTGGGAGCGGGTACTGTTGGGCGTCCGGCCGCTCAACGTCCTGCTGACCGATTACATCGTCCAGTCGGTGACCGAGCGGGTGGTGGCGGCTGGCGCACCCCTCAGCACGGCGGTGACGGTCTGGCAGGCCAAGGCCGGAAAGATCGCGCCTGATCGGACCGAGCTGCGGCTGCCGGTCTACGACAGGCAACTCGACTTTGACGCGCCGATCCAGAAAGACGACGCGAAGTACGCCGGCACCGGTGGGTATGAGGGGCCGTCCACCCTCAAGAACACGTTGAAGGAGCGCTGTATCGGGCACTGTTTCATGGTGCAGCCGACCTATCTCGGGATCATCGACCAGGGCAGCGGCAACGGCGGGCTGCTGCATGTCTGGTCGGTCAATGGCGGGCTGCCCATCGAGGACGTGCCGCGGGGATGGTCCGGCGGTGCCGCCGTCGCCAAGACGGCCGGCATCCCGGGCTCCAACCAGCTTCGCGTCGATGTCTCGACCGGCAGGATCCACACGGCGGTCCATTACGAGGACTTCCGGGTGGAGGTGAAGGGCGACAAGACCGGCGGCGTCTGGCGCCGTTATATCGGCGAGGTGATCGCCTTCCTGGCCGTCCAGCATGGCGGCATCGTCACTGCGGCCGACGTCAGCGGCATGGACGCGACGCCGCGCACCGTCGGACTGTACCTGCCGGCCGGCGACGGGCGGACCCACCGGGACGCTTATGGCAAGCTGGTCGGGTCGGTGCCGAGGGGGAGGTGGTTCATCGACTTGGCCGACCGGCTGGTGGTGACCCGCCTGCCGCGCGCCACCGCGGTCACGCCGACGCGGGCCTACAGCAAGGCCAGCGGGTCAACGGACGGGCTGAAGCCCACCGCCGGCAGCGACGTGGTGCCCACCAAGAAAGTCACCGTCCTCTATGCGGAGAACCCGAACGCCAACACCACCGCGGTTGCTGATGCGACGGCGGCGGACGCCGCCCTCTGGACCCAACAGTGGCGCGAGTCGGATAGCGCGACGGATCCGGTGATCGCCGCCGCCTATGGCGTGTCGGGCAAGACCGAGCGGATCGAGACCTGCCTGACCCTGAAGGCCGACGCCGACGCCGAGGCGCCGCTGTGGCTGGCCGAGAAGGCATGGCCGCCGCAGTCCTACAGCCTGAAGGTCCGGGACGGAGCGCCTGGGCTCTGGATCGGTGGGGCGGTGACCGTCGTGGACGACATCGCCGGCTTCGAGGATGGCGCGACGCTGGTCATCACCGGCCGAACCAACCGCGACCGCGGCGGCGGAGCCACCCTCTACGGGGAACACTGATCATGGCCGGCTTGATCTACGCCTACCTCGCCGACCGGAACGAGGTGCAGAACGGCCCGCTGGACAATCCCGTCACCATCGCCAGCCCCGCCGCCTGGGCGTCCACCGCCCCTCTGGAGTCGATGCTGACGACACCGGTCTCCGACCGGGCGGTGTGCCTGACCAAAGGCGACGTGGACTATGCCACCGGGGCGCCGATCAACCCGGTGATCGTGACTTTGACATGGCAGTTCCCGATCTTCCTGTCGGTTGCGTCGCTCCTCAACACCAACCTCCGCCAGGAGGCCTTTTACCGGATGGAGGCATTCGGCGATGCCGCGATGACGGAGCTGGTGGCGACGTCCGTGGTCGATGGGGTGGACGCCAACGTCGTCCCGCCTCTGACCGATCCGGAGACCATGCGGGCCGGCGCGCCCAACCAGATGCGCGGCGATCTGGATCCGCGGGACATCCCTCTGCTGCCGATCAACATCCACTGTGTGGTGCCGCAGGTTCCGGTGGTCGCGATCCGTTGGACCCTGTGGGGCGGCGCCTTCCAGCCCGACGGCAGCGAGGACACCGGCTATCGCATCGGCCTCGCCTGGGCGGGCGATGGCCTGATCTTCTCCCGGCATGTCGGGAAATCGGGCGAAGGCGTGAAGGACAACGACGAGATCATCACCGGCGCCGGCGGATCGGCCTGGGTCGAAGAGGGCATCGCCAAGCGCACCGTCACCATCGGCCGCGAGGTGACCGACCGCACGCTCCGCGACGAGCTTTTCAAGATGGCGCTACGCTCGGGCAAGCGGAAGCCGCTGCTGTACCTGCCCAGCATCGGCGACCCGGCCGATCCGACAAGCCTCGGCGATCCCGCCGCCAACTTCCTCTACGGCGGCCTGTACCGCCGATCTTCCGACCACAGCCAGAGCTACGTCAGCGCCCGCTACACCTCGACCAGTGTCGAACTGGAGGAGTTCAAGGAATGAGCCTTTCGCAACTGGTGCTCGACGCAATCGACCGCCTGAAACAATACAATCTCGGTGTCTACAACGCCGCTTCCAACAAATTCGGCCTGTCTGGCGTTGGCGGTATGGCCGCCAACTGGAGCCGTCACTCCAAGGACATCGCCACAGCCTGCGAGACGGTCGGCACTCTGGCCGATGCCGCGTCCACCAGCCAGACCGCCTCCGCGGGCTCTGCATCGGCTGCTGCCGGCAGTGCCACGGCTGCCCACACCTCCGAACTCGCCGCCGCGGGGAGTGCATCCGCCGCCGCTGGGAGCGCGACGGCAGCCAGTGGCAGCGCGACCGCTGCGGCCGGGAGCGCCGGTGCGGCGGCTGGCAGCGCATCGGCCGCCGCCGCCAGTGCCACCCTTGCGGATCAGAATGCCAATGCCGCCGGCGGGTCTGTCCCGTCGGTCCGCCTGACCTGGGACACAGCCACGGCCGATGCCGACCCCGGCAACGGCAAGGTGAGGCTGAACAGCGCCACGGCAGCAGCCGCGACTGCACTCTATGTCGACAATCTGGACGTGGCGGGCGCCAGCATCACCACGGTGCTGGACCGCTGGACCGCCGCCACCAATACGACCAAGGGCACGCTGCGGGTTGCCCACCGCACCGATGCCACCAAGTGGGTGGAATATCTGGTCACCGGCACCGTGGTGGATGGCACCGGTTACCGCAAGATCACGGTGACCGGCGGAACCGGGCCGGGGGGCTTCGCTGCTGGCGACCCGGTCGCTGTGGGCTTCAGCCGGGCCGGTGACGCTCCCGCCAGCTTTTCAGCCGGTACCGCCGCTGCGCCTGGGTGGGCGGTAACGGGCGACAGCAACACCGGTCTGGCCCAGGTCAGCGGCGCCGACACGCTGTCGGTGGTGACCGGCGGTGTTGAGCGGCTCCGCGTTGCTGATCTCACGTCTTATCTGGTCGGGTGCTGGCTGGCGATTATGGACGCGGCCGGGACTGTGAAGGGCATGTTTGGCCCCACCGGTGCTGGGACTGTGGTCATGGGTAGTTTCTCTAACCATGATGCCGAAGTCCGTACGGGCAATCTGCTGGTGGCACTGTTCAAGTACATTGCAGGCGCCAATCGCTGGTTTATTTTTTCCGCGTCCAATGGGGGAAATCCCACCGTCACGACCTCTGGCGGAGACCTCACGCTCACATCTGCTAACGCCAAGGTCAATGTCACGGGGGCTTTGACTGCAACCGGACAAACGCAGTCTACGTATCACTATGTTGTCGGCGCAGGTTCTTCGGGCTATTACTTTGAGAACACCGCTGCAAATGCGGATGAAAAGAAATCGCAGATTTATACTTCGGGCAACAAGATCATCTTCCAGCTGATGAATGATGCCTGGACCACGACCAACAACTGGTTGGAGGTGACGCGTACAGGCGCTGCGCCGACGGGCATCGACTTTAAGGTTGCCCCAACCGTCAACGGCGTAGCACTGGGCTCGTCTGTCAAGTTCCCAACCCTGCCGAAGAGTGCCGCCTACACGGTCACATCATCCGACGCCGGCAAGCTGATCGTCGCCACCGGCACATGGACGCTCGGTTTGCCTGCCGCGGCATCAGCCGGCAGCGGCTTCACGGTGGCCGTCAAGAACACCGGAACCGGACTGATCACGATCGATCCCAATGGGAGCGAGCTTGTCGATCAAGCTCTGACGGGGCTGCTTGCCAGTAGGCAATCCGTGATCCTCGTGTGCGACGGGGCCGGATGGAATTCCATCGGTGGCATTGGGTTCGCTACCGCACAGCAATGGAGCACGACGGCAATTTCCGGCGGCGTCGTCCTGTCGGAAGGCAATCTGCGGGCAACTCTCAACCAGAATACATCGGCCTATCAGACGGTGCGGGGTGTCAACGCATTACCCGACGGGAACACATATTGGGAGGTCTCTTGCCTGTCCTTCCCGAGCGTCGGAGCAGATAGCGGGCTGTTGGGCATCGTCGATGCCAGTTTCTCGGATTTCGTCAGCCGCCCAATCTCCATCGGCGCATACCGGACGGACGGCTCTCTTCAGAAGACATCTGGCAGCACGGCTTTCGGCGCATCCTGGGGCGGGGGCGATACCATGATGTTCGGGTTCAAAAGGCCGACCGGCGGGACGGGAAGCCTCTGGATCGGTAAAAACGGCGTTTGGCAAGGTGGCGGAGATCCGGTCTCAGGCGCCAATCCTGCGATTACCGGCATTACTCAACAGGTATTCCCGGTGGCATCGGCAAATCTTGCGCCAGTATATCGCGGCCGGTTCAGCCCGTTGGATTTCGTTTACACCATGCCGTCCGGGTTCTCTCCTCAGGCTTGATAGGTGACGCATGAACATCTTCGAAATCGTGCCGTCCTTCGACGCGCGCACTCATCGGCAGGCCGCTACCTTCACCGAAACCGAAGAGGTCATCGAAATTGAAGGAGTTGAGTACAGCCGGACCAAGAGGGAGTGGGACGTGGAGCCGATCCCGCCGGAGGAAATCGCCGCCATCCTGACTGCTGCCCGCGCGACCGCGGTCGTAGCCAACAACACGGCTGCCGGGAAGGCCCGTGAAGCCTACCTGACCGCCGTCCCCGGCCAAGCCACGACCTACGCCGCCAAGCAGGCGGAGGTGGCGCGCTGGATCGAGGCGGGCCGCCCGGCCAATGTGCTTGCCACCGCTTACCCGTGGGCCGGCGACCGCGCCGACCTGCGCACCGTCACGGTCGCCGAGGTGCTGGCGGAGTGGGAAGCCGTCACCGCGGCGTGGGAGGTGGTCGGCCGGCAGATCGAGCGAGAGCGCGAGCGGGTCAACGACACCATCGCCGCGGCCGACACGCTGGAGGCGATCCAGGCAGCGCGGGATAGCGCCACGTACCCGGTTCCCTGAGCGCCGCGACAACACTCCAACTCCTGATCGACCCGGCCGCCGCGTGCGGCCTTTTTCATGCCTGGAGGTCGCCCATGTGCAATGCCCGATCCCCTGCCGAGCAGGATGTCCAGCAGGCGCTTGATGCCTGCGGCGGCGATAAAGACGCTGCCCTCCTGCTGCTCGCTCATCTGCTCAACGTTGCCCGCGGCGGACTGTCCGCTGGGCTGCTGCGGCTGCCGCCGGCCGACCGGCGATAAAGGCGTTACAGGCGCCCTGTAACGCATAATTCCCCAACCCTGGAGACCATCATGACCACCACGCCCACCGGCGCGGCGATCCCGCGCGACCCCACCGAAGCCGTCATCGACAACATCCTCCGCCGGGAAGGCTGGCCGCGTTACACCGACCGGTCCAGCGACCGCGGCGGGCCGACGAAGGGCGGCATCACCCTGGAGACGCTGACGAGCTGGCGGAAGCGCCCGGTCACGGCGGCCGACGTCGCTGCGCTGGACGAGGCCGAGGTGCGGGCCATCTACCGCGCCAACTACATCGAGAAGCCGGGCTTCGCTGGCATCGCCGACGACACCCTGCGCGCCCTGGTAATCGACTCGGGCGTCAACCATGGCCCGGCCCGCGCCGGGACGTGGTTGCAGGATGCGGTGAACGATCTGGCCGGCCGGCCGGTGCTGAAGGTCGACGGCGCCGTCGGACCGAAGACGCTGGCCGCGGTGAACGGCGCTGACCCGGCTGGGCTGTGGCGCTCTGTCTTCGTGGCCCGGATGTGCTTCTACGGTGACCTGATCTCGGGCGATGCCCGGAAGCGTGGTCGCACCGACGATCAGGCGCTGAACGCCGCCGGCTGGCTGAACCGGCTGGCCGAGTTTATGGAGGTGTGAAACGCGGATGTTCCCCGTCTTGAAATCCACCGTCGGCGCTTTGTCGGCCGAATCCTTACGCCGCTAGCAGCTACGACATCGCTGAACGGTATTGAGAATGGCAGCGCAACGCATACTCGCAACCGGGTTGCCCGATCCAGGATTTTTGATAAGGTTGCGACATCAATCAGGCTTATCCACCTTAAGGGCGATTATTTATGCACATGGGTCTCAATCATAAGCAAAATGAGAAAGACACTCATTATAAAATTGAGTTGAATGAGACCCCTTGCCAAATTTCAATTGGTGGCTTCACTTATTGTTCTGGTCCTTTGGAGCTCGTTACATACGGCGAAAGCGGTGAAATCCAGATCGGAAGGTTTTGTTCCATCGCTGATAATGTGCATATTTTCTTTGGCGGCATGCATTCCATGGATGGAGTATCAACTTACCCGGCAGAGAAGTTGTTGGAATTTCTTCCGGGGATTCCTGTAGTGCGCTCGACCTTTAGCAAGGGACCTGTCGTCATTGGCAACGACGTTTGGATCGGGGAGGGCGCAACGATCCTGTCTGGTGTCACTATTGGCGACGGGGCTGTAATCGGCGCTCGCGCTGTCGTATCCCGTGACATTCCGCCCTACAGTGTAGCTGTTGGCAACCCGGCAAGAGAAGTTCGTAAGCGTTTTGCAAAAGAGGATATTGACTTCCTTCTGTCGATCCATTGGTGGACTTGGAATAAAGATTCCATTCGTGAATTCGCTCCATACATATTTGATGGTGGCGATATCAATGCATTTCGGGCGGCTGTTATCCGAAAAGTTAACGAACAATGACATCATTAAGGCAGCCATGCTACTGACTCTTTTCCTGGAGATTGGCGCGGCGGAGCAAGTCTATTGGGCCGACTTCGGCGATCAGCTCCTATCGCCGGAAGAATGTCAGGTGCGGAATGATTGCGCTTCCGGTGGTGTCCAAGTGCTCGGCCAGCGGTGCGCCGGCTTCATGGATTGCTCCTTCAGCTCCAGACATGGCGACGGAAATGTCGAGCATATCCAGAATGCTTACGCCACCAACAACGGGCTGAGCTTGGGCTTTAACCGTGAAGCGACTCCCCTCCTGCTTCCAAAATCAACCACAACCGAACAAGAAAATACTCGGATATAAAACGAATCCTGGCTGCATGTGTTGGTTCATGCCGGTTGCTGTGCGTGCAAATGTATGGCATTTACTCAACCACCTGTCCGGGCCTTGCACCTGGGCCAACCGGAGCGACGTGGGGAGTCAGCGCCACGCCGGTTGGGTGACCGTCTGCCCTCTGATACCGCCCGCGTAACGTGGGTAGGGGCCACCAGCGCTTTGACGGGGATCGCTGCGGCGATGGGGCGATCCGGACGCCCCGCCGCCGGGGTGGCGCTTGTCATGGGAGCGCAGAGAACACGGAAAGAACAAATGGTCTAGCAAAAGACTTCGATGTTCTCATTCTGCTGCAAAATGTTCTGCAAAACAGCATTCTAACTAATTGAAATTGCTGGATTGGCTGCCCGCCACTGGTACCACAAGACGGCGGTCGGCCATGCGGCGGGTGCCGACGTGAAGACCGACATCACCTGGCACGGCGACCGTGCGGCGCATTTCGTCAACAACATGATGAGCCAGGGCGCCGCGCTGATCGACACCAGCGGCGTGGTCACCCTGCGCTGCCTGGAGAGCTGAACGGAGGAGGGCGAGCTGCCCTCCCTTCCGCATCCCCCACACAAAATCCGGAGTCTTCGATCCATGGCCTATGCGTCCAAGGATTTGAGCGTGCTCGCCTATGCGAACGGCTTCACGCTCTGGCACTACACCACGCGCGACGTGGCGACCGACGTCGACACCGCCGGCTATTTCAACGGGGCAGCCGACCTGCTGCGGGTGGGCGACATGCTGCTGGCCAATTGCGCGGTCGGCAGCGCCATCCCCGCCACCGGCGTGCTGGTGGTGGCGGCCAGCGCCAACGGCGCGGTCGATGTCGCCAACCTGACGCCGTTCGGTGGCGTCAACAGCGACTGATCCGCCGAGGGGAAGGGCGCCGCACCGCCGGCGCCTTCCGCTTCACGTCCGACATCCGGAGACACATCTATGGCCCTGACCGCCATCGGCCTGTGCGGCCGTGCGCTGATCAAGCTTGGCGCCACCGCCATCGCCTCCTTCGACGACGGCTCCGCCGAGGCGGAGGTGGCCGCCGCGCTTTATGGGCCGACGCGCGATGCGCTGCTGTCGGCCAACCCCTGGAGCTTCGCCAGCGTGCAGGCCACGCTGCCGCGGCTGGCCGAGCCGCCGGTCGCCGATTATGCCTGCGCCTTCCAACTGCCGGCCGGCTTCCTGCGGGCGCTGGGGGCGGGCGGCGAGGGGCGGGGGCGCGGCCTGTCCTACCGCATCGTCGGCCGTACGCTGCTGTGCGATGCCGGCACCGTCACCCTGTCCTACATCGGCCGCCCGGCGGAGGAGGATTTCCCGGCCTTCTTCGATCAGGCGCTGATCGCCCGCCTAGCGGCCGAGTTCTGCATCCCGCTGACCGAAAGCTCGACGCGGGCGGAGCTGTTGGCGCAGCAGGCCGAGGGCGAGTTCCGCCGCGCCCGCCAGATCGACGCCCAGCAGGACAGCCAGCCCGGCTTCGAGGACTTCACCCTGATCGACGCGCGGGCGTGACGGGGAGGATGCGATGGGACGGCTGCATCAGGTCAAGACCAACTTCACCGCGGGCGAGGTGTCGCGCCGCCTGCTGGGGCGCGGCGACCTCAAGGCCTACGACAACGGCGCGCTGGCCTTGCGCAACCTGTTCATCGATCCGACCGGCGGGGTGACGCGGCGGTCGGGGCTCGCCTTCTCGGCGTTGGCGCGTGGCGACGGGCGGCTGGTGGCGTTCGAGCGCAATGCCGAGCAAACCTATCTGCTGGTCTTCACCGACCGTTGGATCGACGTGTTCCAGGGCGGCACCCCGCTGGCGTCGGTCGCCGCCCCCTGGACGTTGACGCAACTGGCGCAGATCACCTGGACGCAGAGCGCCGACACGCTGCTGGTCTGCCATCCCGACCTGCCGCCGCGCAAGTTGACGCGCGGCGACGATGGCGGGTGGACGCTGGCGGAGTGGGCCTTCGCGGTCGAGGGCGAGCTGGCGCGCATCCCCTTCCACCGCTTCGGCGATCCGGCGGTGACGCTGACGCCGTCCGGCACCACCGGGGCGATTGCGGTCACCGCGTCGGCTCCGGTCTTCGATCCGCGCCATGACGGCACCCGGATCCGCATCAAGGGCAAGCAGCTGCTGGTGACCGGCGTGGTGTCGGCAACGCAGGTGAATGCCACGGTGAAGGAGGCGCTGGCCGACACCCAGCCGACCACCCAATGGGAAGAGCAGGCCTTCTCCGCCTTGCGGGGCTGGCCGGTGTCGGCGGCCTTTCATCAGGACCGGCTGGTGATCGGCGGGTCGCGCGACCTGCCCAACCGGCTGTGGCTGTCGCGCTCCGCCCAGATCTGGAATTTCGACCTGGGCGAGGGGCTGGACGATCAGGCCATCGAGTTCGGCATCCTGTCCGATCAGGTGAATGCGGTGCGCGCCGTCTTCTCCGGCCGGCATCTGCAGGTCTTCACCTCGGGCGCCGAGTATATGGTGACCGGCGACCCGCTGACCCCGCAGAGCATGCAGGTCAACCGGCAGACGCGCATCGGCTCGCCGATGGACCGCGCCATCCCGCCGCGCGACGTGGAGGGGGCGACGCTATTCGTGCCGCGCAACCGGCGCGAAATCCGCGAATTCCTCTACACCGACACCGAGGCCGCCTATCAGGCGAATGACCTGGCATTGCTGGCCCGCCACCTGATGGCCGGCCCGCGCGACCAGGACTACGACCAGAGCCGCCGGCTGCTGTTCGTCGCGATGGAGGACGGCACGCTGGGGGCGCTGACCGCCTACCGGGCGGAGGATGTCACCGCCTGGACCCTGCTGGAGACCGACGGGGCGGTGCGCTCCGTCGCCGCGGTGGGGGACGAGGTCTACACGCTGGTCGAGCGGCGGGGCGTGTGGACGGTCGAGCGCTTCGACGACGCGCTGAACCTCGACACCGCCGTCACGGCGGAGCGGGCGGAGGCAACCGCCGTCTGGGGCGGGCTGGCGCATCTGGAGGGGCGGACGGTCGCCGTCGTCGCCGATCGCGTGATCCGCAACCCCGCCACCGTCCAGTCCGGCAGCGTCACCCTCGACCCGCCGGCCCGCAAGGTCGAGATCGGACTGCCCTACACCCACCGGATCGAGCCGCTGCCGCCCAATCTGCTGGGGCAGGCGACAGGGGCCGACATCGTCCGGCTGGTCGCCGTCACCTTCCGGCTGGAGGAGACGGCGGCGTTGCGCGTCGATCTGGGGCGTGGGTTGCAGGAACTTCCGCTTCACCGGCTTGGACCGCAACCGGCCGGCGGGGTGCCGCCGCGGGTATCGGGCGACCGCCGACTGCGGGCGCTCGGCTGGCGCCATGACACCGACGTCCCGCTTTGGCGCATCGAGCAGGATGCGCCGCTGCCTTTCACGCTGCTTTCCGTGACCATGGAACTGAAGGTGAATGACTGATGGGTGGAATAACTCCCCTCGTGACCACGGCATTGCCGCTGGCGAACTCCGTCATCGGCACCGTGCGCAATGCCGGCGCCGCGTCGTCCAGAGCCGCCACGCAGCAGGCCGCCGCCCAGCAGGCCGCGGCTGAACTCGACTACAAGCGCCAGCAGGATGCGGCGCAGGCCGCGGCCGCGCAGGCGGCGCTGGAACAGAAGTACCGCGAGGAAGCGACGGCGGCCGAGCGCAGCGCCCAGGCGGCGGCGACGGCCCGCCAGCAGCAGGCCCAGCTGGAGGCCGAGGTGCAGGCCCGCCAGTGGGCGCATGACGCCGAGTTGCGTCAACAGGAACAGGAGCTTCAGCGCCAGAAGGACGAAACCGCGGCGGCTGCCGCTGCGGCGGCGCGTGCCAAGGAGATGGATGACTTCCGCGGAGCCCAGGAGCAGACGCTGGCCCAACTGCGCGCCGGCCAGGAGGAGGCCGTCCGCGCCAGGGAGACCGACGCGCAGACCCAGCTCGCCCAGCTGACCGCCGCGGCGGATGCCGCCGAACAGCGGCGGCTGGCAGCCTTGCGCCAAGCGGTCAGCAAGACCCGCGCCGGGCTGGGTGCGCGGGGTGTCACCGCGCAGGACGGGTCGGGCGAGGCGATCCTGCTGGGTCTGACCAACTCCAGCGACACCGAGCGCAAGGATGCCCAGGCCACCGACCAGCTGAAGCGCGCGGCCATCCAGCAGGGGCTGGACGATGCCAAGCGCCGCAACCTGCTGGAGTTGTCGCAACTCGCCGACCGTCAACGGCTGGAATACATGAGCAAGTTCTTCTGAGGAACGGCTCCATCAACCGGAGACCCACCCCCGATGTCCACGCCGCTTCTCATCCCGCGCGGAACGCCGCGCGTGCAGTATCTCGCCGACGGCTTGCAGCGGGTCTTCACCTACCCGTTCCCGATCTTCGCCGCCGAGGATCTCCAGGTCTTCCTGGGCGCGGCACTCCAGAGCACCGGCTATGCGGTCAGCGGAGCCGGTGCGACTGCCGGCGGGGCGGTGACCTTCGCCGCCCCGCCGGCCGAGGGGACCGTCGTGCTGCTGCGCCGGCGGCTGCCCATCGAACGGCGCAGCGATTTCGGCGAGAGCGGGCCGCTGCCGGCCGCAGCGCTCAACGGCGAGCTGGACCGGCTGACGGCCATGCTCCAGCAGGTGGCGGGCGATCAGGAGTTGATGCTGCGCTATGGCGACAGCGACCTGCCGGCCTCCCCCCTGCTGCCGGAGCG
Source organism: Azospirillum sp. UENF 112521 (assembly GCF_058780665.1). Taxonomy (NCBI): domain Bacteria; kingdom Pseudomonadati; phylum Pseudomonadota; class Alphaproteobacteria; order Rhodospirillales; family Azospirillaceae; genus Azospirillum; species Azospirillum sp. UENF 112521. The sequence goes on along the minus strand of NZ_JBSNCI010000002.1, from coordinate 2,343,340 downwards.
GGCCTTGCGCCGCGGCAAGCTGCTGGCCTTCGACAGTGCCGGCAACCCGACGGTCCGTCCGCCGGTGGACGAGGAGGCGCTGGCGACCTATGTGCCGCCGGGGGCCGGCGCCACCGCCCGGCCGGTGCGCGACAAGCTGGCCGATCTCGTGTCGGTGAAGGATTTCGGCGCGGTGGGCGACGGGCTGGTCGACGACACGCTGGCCTTGCAGGCGGCGCTGACCTCCGCCCGCGCGGTGTTCGTGCCGCCGGGGACCTACCGCATCGCCAACACGCTGACGCTCGGTCATGGCCAGACGCTGTACGGGGCGGGGCAGGCGTCGGTGATCCGGGGGGCGTCGAACGGCTTCGACCTGATCCATCTGCCGGACGGCTACGCCACCCTGTCGGGCCTACGGCTGGAGCAGGGCCGGGTTGGGGTGCGGCTGTTCGGGCGCGACGGTCCTTGCGTGCAGAACAGCCTGACCGACCTGACGTTGTGGGAGCCGGAGGTAGGGCTGGTCTTCGACGGCCACACCGACCCGAACCTGCCCTGCTATTGGAACAACATCGCCCGCGTGCTGGTGGCGCGGCCGTCGCGGCATGGGGTGTGGCTGACGCGGACAGGGGCGGGCGACACGCCGAACGCCAACCGCTTCCAGGCCGTGCGGGTCTATTCGCTGTCGGCACCGATGAGCGGCTGCGGCTTCTTCGTCGAGCAGGGGCGCTTCAACAACGCCTTCTTCGACTGCGAGGCCAACCTGTGGCCCGAGGCGGAAGCCTGTTTCCGTGTCGGGGCCGTCACCGACAAAACGCTGATCGTGAATTTCTACGCCGAATCGCTGGGTGCCCTGCCGAACCTGCAACTGGATGCCGGATCGGTGGAGACGGCGGTCGTCAACCTGTTCTCCGCCGCCGCCGGTCCGGCGATCCTCGACCGGTCGGGTGGGCGCTACACGGCGGTCAATGCCGGCTACCCGGAGAAGAACCGGCTCCAGCGCAGCCGCGTCACCGAACTTGTGGTGGAGGCGCTGCGCTACGACACCGAGTATGTGGAGCCGGCCGGTGGCGGCGTGGTGTCGCTGGACCTGACGAGTTCGGTCTATCTGGCCAGCGCCTATGCCGGGGCGGTGGAGTTGCGGCTCCCCAAGGCCGAGGACGCCAACGGCCATGCGGTGACGATCAAGCGCACCGATGCGTCGACCAACCCGCTGACGGTGACCGAGAGCGGCGGGCCGGGGCCGGACGGGCGGGTGCTGTCGCTTGGCAACCGCTACGACTTCGTGACGCTGGTGTCGAACGGGGCCGGCTGGTGGATCGTCGCCAGCAACAACCCGCCCGGCAACGCCCGCTATCACGAGGCTCCCGGCCTGTTCGAGCCGGACCTGAACCAGCAGCTCTATCTGGTCAGCGCCTGGAACGGGGCGGTGGAGGTGCGGCTGCCGGCGCCCTCGGCCCCGCATGCGGTCGGCCGCACGGTCACCGTCAAGAAGTCCGACACCGGCGGCAACCGCGTCACCGTCACCCAGTCCGGCGGCGGCGGTCCGGACAGCGAGGCCATCGCGCTGACCGCGCAGGGCCATGCGGTGACGGCGATGTCGAACGGTGCCGGCTGGCACATCCTGGGGCGGAATCCATGAATGAGAAGGACGACGACGGTTTCCGCGCCTTCGTCCAGGGCTGGAACGCCATGGTGGACTTGAAGACTCCGTCCCACCACACGGAGATGGCGGGCTGGCTGGAGCGGCATATGGCCGGGCAGAACCGGCGCATGCTGCTGATGGCCTTCCGCGGCTCCGGCAAATCGACGCTGGTCGGGCTGTTCGCGGCCTGGCTGCTGCTGCGCGACCCCAACCGGCGGCTGCTGGTGCTGGCCGCCGACCTGAAGCTGGCGATGAAGATGGTGCGCAACGTCAAGCGCATCCTGGAACGACATCCCGATTGCAGCCACCTGAAGCCTTCCTCCAGGGAGCGCGACCAGTGGGCGGCCGACCGCTTCACCGTGGTGCGGCCAATGGAACTGCGCGACCCGTCGATGGCGGCGGCCGGCATCGGCGGCAACATCACCGGCAGCCGTGCCGACGTGGTGATCTGCGACGACGTGGAGGTGCCGCGCAACGCCGACACCGCGGTGAAGCGCGCTGCCCTGCGCGAACGGCTGTCGGAGCTGGAGTATGTGCTGGTGCCGGGCGGGGCGCAGCTCTATGTCGGCACGCCGCATGCGCAGGACAGCCTTTATGCGGAGGAGAGCGACGACGGCAGCCCGTCCTTCCTGGACGGGTTCGAGCGGCTGGTCCTGCCCGTCTACACCGAGGATGCCGAGGGCAACCGCCGCTATGCCTGGAAGGAGCGCTTCGGTGAGGCGCATGTCGCCCGCATCCGCAAATCGACCGGTCCCAACAAGTTCACCAGCCAGATGCTGCTGCGTCCGGTCAGCGTCACCGACGGGGTGCTGAATGTCGAAAAGCTCGGGCGCTACGACGCGGAGCTGGAGTATCGCGAGGCGCTGGGGCGCGCGGTGCTGACGCTGGACGGGGTGAAGATGGTCTCCGCCACCTGCTGGTGGGATCCGGCCTTCGCCCGGCCGGCGGAGGACGGCAGGTCCAAAGGCGGCGACGGCAGCGTGGTCGCCGCCGTCTTCGCCGGGGAGAACGAGCACTTCTACCTGCACCGGGTGCTGTATCTGTCCGTCGATCCCAGGGCGGAGGAGACGGAGGCCGACCAGCAATGCAGGCAGGTTTCCCGCTTCCTTGCCGACAACCATCTGCCGGCGGTCCACATCGAGATCAACGGTCTCGGCCGTTTCCTGCCCGGACTGCTGCGCAAGCGGCTGCGCGACGACCGGCTGGCCGCCGGCGTGGTCGAGCAGAACAGCCGCACCCCCAAGGCGGCGCGCATCATCAAGGCCTTCGACGCCCTGCTGGCCGACCGCCGCCTTCTGGCCCACCGGCAGGTCTGGCAAACGCCGCTGATCCGCGAAATGCGCGACTGGCGCCCGGACGGCCGCTATCGCGGGCCCGACGACGGGCTGGACGCGGTGGCCGGCTGCCTGGGTGCCGAACCTTGCCGCTTCGACCGCAGCACCACGGCACCCGAACGCCGCCCGGACTGGCGCGGTGCGGAGGCCGTGGTGGCCCCTGCGGACTGGGAGCTTTGAGTCGTTTCCACATCAACACGAACGGGAGACCCCGATGCATGAGTCCCTGACCGCGAGCCTGGATCTCGCCTGGTGGATCACCGCCGTCGAGTTGCCGGCGATGGGCGGGCTGTTCTGGCTGATCGCGCGGGTGCGCAAGGATGCGGACGGCGCGCTGGACGAACTGCGCAACCGGGCGGAGGAGGCCCAGGCGCAGGTGCGCGAGAGCCTTGCCGCATACAAGCTGGAGGTCGCGAAGACCTATGTCTCCTTCGCAACTCTCAAGGACGTCGAGCAGCGTCTGACCGACCATCTGCTGCGGATAGAGACCAAGCTCGATTCGGGCTTCATGCCGTTCGAAGGCGGACGGCGCTGACTGGAAAGCCTGGTCAGTCGGCGTGGTGGATCATCGCCTGGTAGATCTTCCAGGCGATTTCCACCGACACGCCGCCGGCCCGCGCACCGGCCGCCAGCATGGTGGCGCTCGGTTTCAGCGGGACCGCGGTCTGACCCGGCTCGCACAGCGCGCCCATGGCGGTGACCGACGCGCCCAGATCCGTTTCGCAGGACGAGGTCTTCTTCAGCAGGCTCATGGAGATGGCGTTCATGGCGGGTCCTCCGTTGACTTGCTTCTGTCACAGCAAAAGCGGTGCCAACCGCATGAAGCGGCTCAAATCCAGGAATTCCGGGGGATTCGCAGGGGTTGAGCGGGCAATGCCCATAATCCGAGGACGAATGCCGCCGCCGAATTTCAAAAATACCCGCAAAATGCCGAATAGTTTCGAGCGTGCTTTGCAAAATGCAACGCGCGAAGCGTGCGGAATTGCAATCGGGGAGTCGATCTTGCGTTGTGCCGCCGCTCGCGATCCCCGAACTGCGACCCGTTACGGCCAAGCTGCGGCTTCGAGGTCTCTGGCCGCTGGGCATGCATTGCGTTAGTGTCCGACCGTCATGACCGACCGAATCATTCACCACATGTGCCGCGCGGACGAGTGGGATGCCGCCCGCCCGGCCGGCCGCTATCCCGGCTCGTCCCAGGATGTCCAGGACGGCTTTATCCATTTCTCGACCGCCGCACAGGTGGTGGAGAGCGCCGCCAAGCACCGCGCCGGCCAGGACGGCCTGCTGCTGCTGACGGTGGACGCCGACCGGCTGGGCGACGCCCTGCGCTGGGAACCGTCGCGCGGCGGCCAGCTCTTCCCGCACCTCTACGGGCCGCTGCCGGTGGACGCCGCGCTGCGGGTCGATCCGCTGCCGCTGGGGCCGGACGGGCGCCACGTCTTCCCGGCCGGCTTTCCCTTCACCCTTCAGGACCTCGTTCCGTGATCGACCTCTATCCGCTTGCCGGGCCGCTGCTGTTCCGCTTCGACCCTGAGACCGCGCATGGCCTGACCATCAAGGCGCTGAAGTCCGGACTGGTGCCGCCGGCCCGCGGCAGGGACGAGCCGGCGCTGCATACCCGCGTCTGGGGGCTGGATTTCGCCAACCCGGTTGGGCTGGCCGCCGGCTTCGACAAGAATGCCGAGGTGGTCGACGCCATGCTGAATTTGGGTTTCGGCTTCGTCGAACCCGGCAGCGTCACCCCGCGGCCCCAGCCCGGCAATCCGCGCCCCCGCCTGTTCCGGCTGGTGGAGCAGCGCGCGGTGATCAACCGCATGGGATTCAACAACGAGGGGCTCGAGGCCTTCGCCCAGCGGCTGGAGCGTCGCCGTGAAGCGGCCAAGCGCGCGCCCGGCATCGTCGGCGCCAATCTGGGCAAGAACAAGGACACGGTGGACGCCGCCGACGACTATGTGATCGGTGTGCGCCGGCTGGCGCCGCTGGCCGACTATCTGGTCGTCAACGTCTCCTCCCCCAACACGCCGGGCCTGCGCGCGCTTCAGGGCCGCGACCCGCTGCGCGCCCTGCTGGAGCGGGTGCTGGAGGCGCGGGCGTCCTGCGGCCTGACCCGCAATCCGCCGCTGCTGCTGAAGATCGCCCCCGACCTGACGGTGGAGGACAAGAGCGACATCGCCGCGGTGGCGCTGGAGTCCGGTATCGACGGGCTGATCGTCTCCAACACCACCATCGCCCGGCCCGACAGCATCCCGGCGGCGATGCGCAGCGAGGCCGGCGGCCTGTCCGGCCGTCCTCTGTTCGAGGCCTCCACCTCGGTCCTGCGCGAGATCTATGCGCTGACCGGCGGCAAGCTGCCGATCGTCGGCGTCGGCGGTGTGGCGACCGGCGAGGAGGCCTATGCCAAGATCCGCGCCGGTGCCTCGCTGGTGCAACTCTATTCGGCGATGGTCTATGCCGGGCCGGCGGTGGTCCACCGCATCCGCCGCGAACTGGCGGAGCTGCTGCGCCGCGACGGCTTCCCCTCGGTGGCCGAAGCGGTGGGGGCCGATCACCGCTGATCCCGCGCAGGGCGGGGCCGGCGGCGGCGTAGCATTAACGGATCGTCAAGCGGGCGTCCCGACAGTGGGTCACTCAGTCGGGACGCCCGCAAGGTCCGCATCATGCTCCTGCCGGAGGCTGCGAACCCGTGAAGGCCCTGACCGCCGATTTCCGCCCCGGCGCCGCCGTCCCGACCACGGCGGCGCCCACCATTCCGGTTCCCGCCATGACCCTGCTGACGCACCTTGTCTATGCGCTGGCCTATCTGATCGCCGGCGGTTCGGCCGGAGCCGCCCTGTGGGCGCTGCGTCCGGAGGCCGACCCGCTGGTGGCGTGGCTGGTGGGGGCGTTGGTGGTGCTGGCCGGCGCGCTGGTCCATGAGGCGGTCACGCGGCTGGAGCGCGAGCGCAAGGCCGCCCGCCGCATCGCCCGCCTGAATGACCGGGTGGAGGAGCTGGCCCTGCTGCTGGAGCGGCGACTTGCGGCCGATCCCGGCGCCCAGCCCGACGGCGGGGTGCGGTACGACGCGGTGATGCAGGAGGTGAAGCTTCTGCAGTCGCTGGTCGCCCGCCTGACCGAGCGGCGTGCCCCCCGTCCACCGGCCGCCAGTGGAGAGCGCCGTCCCGCGTCGTCCGTACCGCCTGCCGCACCGCCCTCTGCCGCGCCCGTTCCCGCCGCGCCGGCCCCGATGGACGATGCAGCGGTGCTGGAGGCGGTGCGCGATGCGCTGAAGGCCGACCGCATCGACGTCTATCTCCAGCCCATTGTCAGCCTGCCCCAGCGCAAGCATCGCTTCTACGAGGTGTTCTCGCGGGTGCGGGCCGCCGACGGGCAGCAGATCATGCCCGACCGCTATCTCGACATCGCCGAGCGCGAGGGGCTGATTGCCACCATCGACAATCTGCAGCTGGTCCGTTGCGTCCAGCTGATCCGCGAGACGGAACGGCGCCAGCATGCCATCGGCTTCTTCGCCAACATCTCCGCCGCGACGCTGGCCGATGCGGAGTTCATGCGCCAGTTCCTGAACATGATGGCGCAGAACCATGCCCTGGTGCCCAAGCTGGTGTTCGAGCTGAGCCAGCACGCGGTGAGCGCGGGCGGGGCGGTGACGATGGGCATCCTGTCGCAGCTGGCGCGGCTGGGCTTCCGCTTCTCGATGGACCAGGTGACCGACCTGTCCATCGACATCGACCGTCTGCTGCGCCACGAGTTCCGCTGCATCAAGCTGGACCGCGCGCTGGTGCTGGATCCCGCCAACGCCGGGCGCATCCGCGAGCTGCGCCACCGCTGCGCCGCCGAAGGCATCGACCTGATCGTCGAGAAGATCGAGACGGAGAACCAGCTGGTCGACGTGCTCGACACCGGCTTCGACTTCGGCCAGGGCTATCTGTTCGGCGAACCGCGGCTGAGCCGGAAGCCGGAGTAACGTTGGGGCGAGCGCCCGCATCTGACCGATACCGGGTTGTGGCGGCAATGCAGCGTTGGCCTTTCGACAGCCTTGATTTCCGCAGCCACGCTTGACATTCCCCCACGCGGCGATGGAAATTTCGCGTTCCCGGCCAAGTCCGGGCACCCGATGCGGGTGAGACCAACACTATTAAATGGTGACTTCGGTGACGTCCAACATCGCCATCACGCTGCCCGACGGCAGCGTGCGGGAGTTCGACCGGCCGGTGACGGGGCTCGAGATTGCCCAGTCCATCGGTTCGCGCCTGGCCAAAGATGCGCTTGCCGTCAAGATCGACGGCACGGTGAAGGACCTCACCACCACCGTCACTACCAACGCCAAGATCGAGATCGTCACGCGCAACCACGGCGACGCTCTCGAGGTCATCCGCCACGACGCCGCCCATGTGCTGGCCGACGCGGTGCAGAAGCTCTATCCCGGCACGCAGGTCACCATCGGCCCGTCGATCGCCACCGGCTTCTACTATGACTTCGCGCGCGACGAGCCGTTCACGCCCGAGGATCTGGAGAAGATCGAGGCGAAGATGCGCGAGATCGTCGGGGCCGACATCCCGATCGTCCGCGAGGTCTGGGACCGCGACGAGGCGGTCGCCTACTTCAAGAAGCTTGGCGAGCATTACAAGGCCGAGCTGATCGAGGCGATCCCGCAGGGCGAGCCGGTGTCGATCTACCGCCAGGGCGACTGGCTGGATCTGTGCCGCGGCCCCCATGCCATGACCACCGGCAAGGTCGGCCAGGGCTTCAAGCTGATGAAGGTGGCCGGCGCCTATTGGCGCGGCGACAGCCGCAACCCGATGCTCCAGCGCATCTACGGCACCGCCTGGCGCGACGAGAAGGAGCTGAAGGCCTACCTGCACCAGATCGAGGAGGCGGAGAAGCGCGACCACCGCAAGCTGGGCAAGGAACTCGACCTGTTCCATGTCCAGGAAGAGGCGGTCGGCTCGGTCTTCTGGCATCCGAAGGGCTGGACGCTCTACCAGACGCTGGAAAACTACATCCGCACCAAGCTGAAGTCGGCCGGCTATGTCGAGGTGAAGACGCCGCAGCTGATCGACAGCTCGCTGTTTAAGGCGTCGGGCCACTGGGACATGTATGGCGACAACATGTTCAAGGTCGAGGCCGACGGCGGCGAGAAGCTGCTGGGCATCAAGCCGATGAACTGCCCCGGCCATGTCCAGATCTTCCGCCATGGCCTGCGCTCCTACCGCGACCTTCCGATCCGCATGGCGGAGTTCGGCGCCTGCCACCGCAACGAGCCGTCGGGTGCCTTGCACGGCATCATGCGCGTGCGCGCCTTCACCCAGGACGACGCCCACATCTTCTGCACCGAGGATCAGGTGCAGAGCGAGGCGGCCGAGTATTTCAAGCTGCAGCTCGGCGTCTACAAGGACCTGGGCTTCGACAAGATCTCGGTCAAGCTGGCGCTGCGTCCGGACGTCCGCACCGGCGCCGACGAGCTGTGGGACCGGGCGGAAGGCGCGCTGGCCCAGGCGCTGCGCGACGCCGGGCTGGAGTATGAGGAGCTGCCCGGCGAGGGCGCCTTCTACGGCCCGAAGGTGGAGTTCCACCTGACCGACGCCATCGGCCGGACCTGGCAGTGCGGCACCTTGCAGTACGATCCGAACCTGCCGGAACGACTGGATGCCAGCTATATCGGCGAGGATGGCGCCCGCCATCGGCCGATCATGCTGCACCGCGCGATCCTGGGGTCGATGGAGCGCTTCATCGGCATGCTGATCGAGCATTACGCCGGCAAGTTCCCGCTGTGGCTGTCGCCGGTCCAGGTGACCGTCGCCACCATCACCAGCGAGGCCGACGGCTATGCCGAGGAAGTGGCCAAGCTGCTGAAGCGCAAGGGGCTGCGCGTCGAACTCGATACCCGCAACGAGAAGATCAACCTGAAGGTCCGCGAACACAGCCTGCAGAAGGTCCCGCTGATGCTGGTTGTCGGAAAGCGGGAAGCGGAAGAGCGAACGGTCGCGCTCCGCGTGCTGGGCGGCAAGGATCAGGAAATTCTTGCCCTCGATGCGGCGGTTGCTAAACTGTTGGAGGAAGCGAGATCGCCGGCCGGCGAGACCGTGACCGATTCGCCGTTTTAACCGACCGCGCGACGCTGCCGGCCGCTCCTCTGGACGGCCGGCTTCTCCGTGGTCACAGACCATGGAGAAGCGTCCATAGCCAGGATCCCGTCCGAAGCCGCCCCGACCCGCGATGGCCCGCGGGTTAACCGGGAGATCTCGGCTCGTTCCGTTCGTCTCGTCGGTGCAGATGGCGAGATGATCGGGGTGGTGTCGTTGCGCGATGCTTTGCTGGCTGCCGAGGATGCCGGTCTCGACCTGGTCGAGATCGCTCCCCAGGCTGAACCGCCCGTCTGCAAAATCCTCGACTATGGCAAGTTCAAGTACGAGGCGCAGAAGAAGGCGAACGAGGCCCGCAAGAAGCAGAAGATCATCGAGGTCAAGGAGATCAAGCTCCGGCCGAACATCGATGACAACGACTATGACGTGAAGATGCGCTCGGCGCGCCGTTTCCTTGAGGAAGGCGACAAGGTCAAGGTGACCCTGCGTTTCCGCGGCCGTGAAATGGCGCACCAGGATCTGGGTATGAACGTGCTGGTCCGCGTCCGCGACGAGCTGGAGGCGCTGGCGAAGGTCGAGCAGATGCCGAAGCTCGAAGGCCGCCAGATGGTCATGGTGCTGGCTCCGCGCTGACGCGGAGGTCGGGACTGCCGCTTGTGAAAAAGGCCCGTCCGGGATGCCGGACGGGCCTTTTCATTTGCGGTGACGAGGGAACCGCCTCAGCGCAGCGGACGGTCGTCGACGATCACGACATAGCAGGTGTGGCGGGTGAATTTGGCGCAGTTGTCGAGTGCGGCGCGGCGGGCGGCGTCCTCGCTCGCCATGCCCGACTTCCAGCCGAAGGCGCCGTCCTGCGACACGGCGAAGGCCTTGCGTCCGGCCGCCGAGACATAGGCGTCGAACTTCTCGCGTCCGGACGCGGACAGCTCAGGCGGCGGCTCAAGCCTGACGCGCGTGCCGCGCGGCCCATCCGGCGCGACAGCCGTCGGCGGAACAGCCGCCATGTCGGCGGCACCACCGGCCGGCCGGTCGTTGAGATAGGCGACGCGGCATCCCTTCTGGGTGTGCGACATGCAGTTTTCCATCGCCCCCTTCTGCGCCTCGTCCAGGCTGCGCAGGCCGGCCTTCCAGCCATAAGCGCCGTCGGGCGAGACGGCGAAGGCCTTGTTGCCGCCGGCTTCGACATAGGCGGGGAATTTGGCCCGGTTGGCGGCCGACAGTTCCGGTGGCGGCGGCAGCGCCGGGAACGACAGCGCGATCGGCGTGCCGCGCGGAGCCAACCCGGTCTTCGTCAGGAAGCGGTCGACCGTCGGCGTCCATTCCGGGATGGCGGCGCTGAAGTAAAAATGCCCGTCCTTGCCATTCGGCGGTGCGGCGACGAACTCCGCCCGCCCACCAGCCTGGGTGAAGGCCTCCCACAGGCGCCGCGCGAGGCCGGGGCCGAAGAACAGGTCGTTCTCGGCATAGATCCACAGCGTGGGAACGCGCGACGTGCGGCCCATCGTGCCGAAGGCGCCGACCAGCCGGTCCTCCTGGCAGACCTGGTTGTCGGCGATGGAGCCGCGGCCGCCGGCGAAGCTGATGACCGCCTTCAGTCCCGGCGGCGGATCGGCGCTGAGCGCGATGCTGGCGAGCCCGCCGGCCGACACGCCCACCGCCAGGATGCGGCTGGCGTCGGCGAAGGGCTGCTCCGCCACATAGCGGATGGCCTGCCGCAGATCCTCCGCACTCTGGCGGGCGGAGCGCAGATAGTCCGGGTTGTTGCAGGGGCCGGTCGTTTCGCTGTAGGGGCCGTCCGACCCGCCATAGCCGCGCCGCATCACCGCCACCACGGCCCAGCCGCGCCGCGCGAACTCGCGCGCTTCCGGCAGGTAGCGCAACGGCGTCATCTGCGCCCGCTCCGCCGCGTCGCGCGGCGTGCCGTGGCTGAGGATGGCGATGGGGTAGGGGCCGGGCCCGTCCGGCCGCAGCAGCATCGCCTCCAGCGTGGCGGATGTGCCGTCGGGGAAGCGCGCCGGGATCGGCAGCATCGTCTGCGTCAACCCCTCGGCCAGGGCGGGACCGCAGCACAGCAGCAGGAAGAATAGGGCGAACAGGCGGCGCAGGGTCATGGCGGAAGTCATGGGCTGGCGCAGTCTCCGCAAGGAAAGGGCTCTTGCGCCTTTGTACGCCATCTTGGACTTGGCGTCAGCGGGGAGGGAAGGGGCGGCTGACGATTGCCCCCTCCCTTCCCCGTTCTTCTACTCGATCCCCTGCCGCGCCACCCGCAGCGCCTCGGCCAGAACCTCCGCGTCGCCGATGTGGTTGGCCAGCAGCAGGATCAGCTTGGCGTTCAGGCGGGTGCTCTGCTCAGGCGTCAGGTCGCGGTGGCTGTCGATCAGCAGCTGGTAGACGTCGTCCGGGCTGGCGAAGCGCTGCTCGGTCATCAGTTTGGCCATGGGAAGTGCTCCGGGAATGTCAGGGAATCAGCGGCTGACCGTGTGGCCGACCGCGCGGTCCAGCGCGGCGGACAGCGCCGCGGCATCGAAGCGGCGCCAGCGGGCGGCGATGTGCTGGTCGGGGCGGATCAGATAGACGCTGCCCGGCGTCAGGTCGTAGCGTTCGCGCAGCCGGCCGGCGCTGTCCACCAGTTCCCCGGCGATGCCGCGGCGGCGGTCGGTCACCGCGTGCCAGGCCAGCGGCAGCGGTCCGGCGGCAAGGCCGTCCAGCGCCTCCGCCACCTCGGCCGGGACCGGCCCGTCACCTGCGGCGTAGAGGACGGTGAAGCGGCCATCCAGCACCTCCATCAGCCAGCCGGACAGGCCGTCACGCTCCACCGGCGCGTCGGTGGCGGGGGCGCCCGGCACCATCCTTCCGGCGAAGCGGTCGCCGTCCGGCGTGTTGAGCGGGCTGTCGGTGTAGGTGGTGGGGGTGGACAAGCGGCCGGAATTGACCAGCGCGCGGGCAAAGGGCTGGTCGACCGCCAGCTCCAGCACGGCGTCGCGGAAGACGCGGCTCATCTCGCTCTTCGGCGTGATGAAGTCGGTAGAGCGGGTGGAATTCAGGATGTTCTCCTTCGCCGCTGCCACCCGCTCGTCACAATAGCTGTCCAGCAGCGACTCGGGCGCCTTGCCGTCCAGCACCAGCGCCAGCTTCCACACCAGATTGTCGGCATCCGGCACACCGCTGTTGGCGCCGCGGGCGCCGAAGGGCGAGACCTGGTGGGCGCTGTCGCCGGCGAACAGGATGCGGCCATGGCGGAAGCGGTCCAACCGGCGGCACTGGAAGGTGTAGACCGACACCCACTCCAGCTCGAACGGCGTGTCGGCGCCCAGCATCGCCTGGACGCGGGGGATGACGCGCTCCGGCTTCTTCTCCTCCTCCGGGTCGGCGTCCCAGCCCAGCTGGAAATCCAGGCGCCAGACATTGTCCGGCTGCATGTGCAGCAGGGCCGACTGCTTGCGGTGGAAGGGCGGGTCGAACCAGAACCAGCGTTCCGCCGGGAAATCGGCCTTCATCACCACGTCGGCGATCAGGAAGCGGTCCTTGAACACCTCGCCCTGGAACTCCAGCCCCATCATCTTGCGCACCGACGACTTGGCGCCGTCGCAAGCGATGACCCAATCGGCCTCGACCGCATGGACGCCATCCGGCGTCTCCACCTGAAGCACGACATGGTCGGCCTCCTGCCTGGCGGAGATGACGCGGGAGAGCCAACGCAGGTCGATCAGGTCGCTCTTGCGGGCTTGCGCGACCAGGAAATCCTCCAGGTAATATTGCTGGAGGTTGATGAAGGCGGGGATCTTATGGTCCGGCTCCGGCAGCAGGTCGAACTGGTAGACCATGCGGTCGCCGTTGAAGACCTTGCCGATCTTCCAGACAACACCCTTGTCGATCATGCGCTGGCCAACGCCCAGCCGGTCCCACACCTCCAGCGCGCGCTTGGCGTAGCAGACGGCGCGGCTACCGACGCTGACGGTGTCCTCGGCATCCAGCACCACCACCGGCACGCCCTTGCGCGCGAAGTCGAGGGCCGCGGTCAGCCCGACCGGGCCGGCGCCGACGATCACCACCGGATGGCGCCGGACGTTGCCGGTGCGCTGTTCGTCCGACGGTGTGAAGCTGTATTTCGGATAGCTGAAGGTCGCGTGCATCGGGCGTTTCCTCCCCCGGAAACCATGACAGGGCGCGTTGGCGGATTGTTATTGTTGCCAACGATACAGTTTCATTTGATACCAATCAAGCTTTCGCGTCACTCTCGGCAAGGGAGTCGGAGAAGCGATACAGGTATGCTCACTATGGCGGAAAATCAGTATCGCGTACAGCCTGCGGCGGTGTAGCCTTGCGGCAAAAGATCGGCCGCAGACAGCCGAACCGTGACACCGAGGAACGCCCGCTCATGACCGCCCCAACCTTGCCGCGCCCGACCGTCTACGCCATAGACGGCGTGATCCCCGTCATCGACCCGACCGCCTTCGTCCACCCCTCCGCCGTGCTGATCGGCGACGTGGTCGTCGGACCCGGCTGCTATGTCGGCCCCTGCGCCAGCCTGCGCGGCGATTTTGGCCGGATCGTGCTGCACCGGGGAAGCAACGTGCAGGACAACTGCACGATCCACGCCTTCCCCGGCCATGATGCCATCGTCGAGGAGGACGGCCATGTCGGCCATGGCGCGGTGCTGCACGGCTGCATCGTCCGCCGCAACGCGCTGGTCGGCATGAATGTGGTGGTGATGGATGGGGCGGAGATCGGCGAGGAGTCCATCGTCGCCGCCATGGCCTTCGTCAAGGCCGGCTTCGTTGTGCCGCCGCGCACCCTGGTCGCCGGCCTGCCGGCCAAGGTGATGCGCGAGTTGCGCCCCGACGAGGTCGCCTGGAAGTCGGAGGGGACGGAGGAATACCAGCGCCTCGCCCGTCGCTCGCTCGCCACCATGGTCGCCTGCGCCCCCTTGGAGGCGGAGGAACCCGGCCGCGGCCGCGTCGATGCCGGCACCAGCCAGCCGCTGCACAAGGTGAAAGGGGCCTGAGCGGCGTCCTTACTCGCCCGCCGCCTCGGCTTGCGCGCCGGCCGGCGCCGGGCGGGCGGCGAGCTGGTCGGCGCGGGCCTGGAGCTTGGACAGCAGCGTGTCGAGCTGCGCCCGCTCGTCGATCGACAGGGCGTCGGTGACCTCTTCCTCGTAGGTCAGCGCCATCGGCACGATCTCCGCATAGATCGCCAGCGCCTTGGGCGTCAGGGTCAGCAGGGCCTTGCGCCGGTCGGTGTCGCCCGACTCGCGCAGGATCAGCGCCGAATCCAGCATGCGGCTGATGGCGCGGCTGACCTGCACCTTGTCCATCGCCGTGCGCTGCGCGATCTCGCCGGCGCTCATCGTCTCGCCGCCGCCCAGCACGGCGATGATCCGCCATTCCGGGATCGTGATGCCGAACCGCTTCTCGTACAGCTTGGCCAGCGTGTGGCTGACCGTGTTGGCCAGCACCGACAGCCGGTAGGGCAGGAAGCGCGTCAGATGCAGCGCCGGCAAATCCGTCTGGCCGGATGCGGGGCTGGGGGAGGCGGTGCGGGAACGGCGGGCAGGCGGCATCGGCGGCGCATCGTCTGTAGGGAGGGTCGCGGGTGCCCCATCCTGCGCTGTAATTTGGCTCTTGCAACAGTTTCAAACGAAACTAAAATGGCGGCAACGGAACAAGCCTGCCGGCGCCCGATGCGGAAATGCCGGCGGCAGTGAGTGGGGAAGCGCCATGAAGAACTGGATTTCGTTTCCGAAGGTCGAGGGCACCGCGTCGCGTCAGGCCCATGTCCGGCTTCCCGCCGGCACCTACGAGCGCGAGATGGGGCGCGAGGGCTTCTTCGGCCCGGCGACCCAGATGCACCATGCCCATCCGCCGACCGGCTGGACCAGCTTCGACGGGCCGCTGCGCCCGCGCGCCTTCGACCTGAACCATGTCGATACCATGCCGGGCTGCCCGTTGGAGGCGCCGGCCCTGATGGGCAACGGGGCGACCCAGGTCCGGCTGTGGCGCTTCAAGGGCAGGATGGAGCATCTCGTCCGTAACGCCGACGGCGACGATTTGCTGTTCTTCCACCACGGCGGCGGGCACCTGTTCTGCGACTACGGTTATCTCGAGGTGCGCGAGGGCGACTATGTCGTGCTGCCGCGCAACACCTGCTGGCGGCTGGAAACCGACGAGGCGGTGATGGTGCTGATGGTGGAGGCAACAAACGACGCCTACAAGCTGCCGCACAAGGGGCTGGTCGGCACCCATGCCATCTTCGATCCGGCGGTTCTGGACGTCCCGGCGCTGGACGACGCCTTCCAGGCGCAGAAGCACGAGCGCGAGACGCTGGTTCGGGTGAAGAAGCGCGGGCAGCTCTGCGCCATGACCTATCCGTTCAACCCGCTGGACGCGGTGGGCTGGCATGGCGACCTCGCCCCGGTGCGGCTGAACTGGCGCGACATCAGGCCGCTGATGAGCCACCGTTACCATCTGCCGCCGTCGGCGCACAGCACCTGGATCGCGGGGCGCTTCATCGTCTGCACCTTCGTGCCGCGGCCCATCGAGTCGGACCCGGAGGCGCTGAAGCTGCCCTACTATCACTCGAACGAGGATTTCGACGAGGTGCTGTTCTATCACCGCGGCCAGTTCTTCTCGCGCGACAACATCCATCCCGGCATGGTCACCTACCACCCCTCGGGCTTCCCGCACGGGCCGCACCCGAAGGCCTACGAGGTGGCGCAGAAGTTCGAGCGCAAGGAGACCGACGAGGTCGCGGTGATGATCGACACCCGCGATCCGCTGGACGTCTATCCGGCGATGGACGGCGTCGAATGGGGCGGATACGCCGACAGTTGGATGGCGAAATGAGCGGCCACCTGCAAACCGGGACCAAGGCCGCCGGACGCTGAATTCTGAGGAAGGGAAGAGACGAATGAAGCTGGCAAGTTTGAAGGCGGGCGGGCGCGACGGCACCCTGGTCGTGGTGTCGCGCGACCTGACCCGCGCCGTCCCGGTGCCGGACATCGCCCGCACATTGCAGGCGGCGCTGGACGACTGGACGGCGCTGGCGCCCAGGCTGGAGGAGGCCTATCGCGCGCTGAACGCCGATCCGGCGTCCGGCCAGCCTTTCGACCCGGCGCTGGCGGCCTCGCCGCTGCCGCGCGCCTATCAGTGGGCGGACGGGTCGGCCTACGTCAACCATGTGGAACTGGTCCGCAAGGCGCGGGGGGCCGAGATGCCGCCCAGCTTCTGGACCGACCCGCTGATGTATCAGGGCTGTTCCGACAGCTTCCTGGCGCCGACCGACCCGATCCCGGCGGCGACCGAAGCCTGGGGCATCGATTTCGAGGCGGAGATCGCCGTCATCACCGGGGACGTGCCGATGGGCGTTTCGGCCGAGGCGGCGCGCGGGCAGATCAGGCTGCTGATGCTGGTCAACGACGTGTCCTTGCGCAACCTGATCCCGGCGGAGCTGGGCAAGGGTTTCGGCTTCTTCCAGTCCAAGCCGGCCTCCAGCTTCTCCCCCGTCGCGGTGACGCCGGACGAGTTGGGCGAGGCCTGGGATGGCGGCAAGCTGCACCGCCCGCTGCTGACGACGCTGAACGGCGAGCCCTTCGGCAAGCCGGATGCCGGGGTCGACATGACCTTCGACTTCCCGACGCTGATCGCGCATGCCGCCAAGACCCGCCATCTGGCGGCCGGCAGCATCGTCGGGTCGGGCACGGTGTCGAACAAGCTGGATGGCGGTCCCGGCCAGCCGGTCGATGCCGGCGGCGTCGGCTATTCATGCTTGGCCGAGCTTCGGATGATCGAGACCATCGAGCATGGCGCGCCGAAGACCCCCTTCATGCGCTTCGGCGACCGGGTGCGGATCGAGCTGTTCGACGCCACCGGCGCCAGCGTGTTCGGCGCCATCGACCAGCAGGTGGTGCGGTACGAGGGGCCGTAAGGGGAGCCACCAGCGCCGATGGCCTCTTGCATTGCTGGTTGTGGACGATGCATCGGCGGGGTTTCCTTACCCTGCCGATGCTACTTTTCGCAGTTGCAGCAATTTCCATGGCTTGACCGGGCAGGCACAGCATACGGTCCGGAATCCATTTCAAGGTTGAGCCGCCAGGCGTCAAATCATGAGAATTGACGTGCCTTCCGACCGTTATCGATTATAAGGTGCCGCCCCTTACCCCTATTTGGCGCCGCCTTGCCGTTCATTCCGGAACATCTGGCGGACCGGAAAAAGGTGTGCGGCATGAAGGCTCGGTTCAGGACGAAGATCATCATTGGCGTTGCGGCGGTTCTGGCGGCGGGCGCCGCCGCGGTGACGGCGGTGTCGCTCACCCTGTCGCGCGACGCCGGGCACAAGGCCGCCCAGACCCTGGCGGCCGAGATGGCGGACCGCCATGGGGCGCGGGTCGCCGCCGACCTGTCCGCCGCACTCGACGCCGCCCGTGCCGCCGCGGCCCTCGTGGAGGTCGAACGGTCGACCGGAAGCCCGCGGCGCGAAACGGTGAACCGCTACCTGCGCCGCGTTGCCGAAGCCAACCCGCTCTATGCCGGGGTGTGGGTGGACATGGCCGACGACGGGTTCGACGGCCGGGATGCGGCCTTCGCCGACCATGACCGCTCGACCGAGATTCTCGGCCTGCCCAAGACCGGCCGGATGAGCCTGCTGTGGCTGCCGGGGGACAAGGGGGTTCATGCCGACGACAGCGAGGGCTATCCCTTCGCGGACGTGCAGGAGAAGGAATATTACAAGTCGGCCGCCGCCGCGCGGAAGCCGGTCCTGACCGAGCCCTATCTCGACGATTTCACCAAGCGGCTGATGACCAGCGCCGCCGCCCCGGTGATCGACGGGGCGGCAGGCGGGGGGCGGGTGATCGGCGTCACCGGGGTCGACATGGCGCTGAGCGGCCTGACCGACCTCGTCCGCTCGGTGAAGCCCTATGGCGACGGGTTCGCCGCGGTGCTGACCGGCTCCGGTCTCTATGTCGCCCATCCCGACGACGGCAGGCTGTCGAAGACCGCCGACGACCTGCCGGAGGCCGCCCGCCGCGCCGTCGCCGAAGGCCGCGCGTTCGACGGCCTCGTCACGCTTGCCGGGGCGCCGCATTACCTGCGGCTGGCGCCGGTGCGCTTCTCCGGCGCGGACGGCGCCTGGTCCTTCATGGTGGCGGCGCCGCAGTCCAGCGTGATGGCGGACGCGAACCGGCTCGCCGTCCTGATCGTGCTGGTCAGCCTGGGCTGCGTCGCGCTGGGATGCGTGGTGGCCTGGAAGGTCGGCGACGGCATCGCCCGGCCGGTCAGCGCCGTCACCGTCGCCATGGACCGGCTGGCGGCCGGCGATCTGGCGGTGACGGTGCCGGGTGCCGACCGCGACGACGAGGCCGGCGGCATGGCCCGCGCCGTCGAGGTGTTCAAGGAAGGGCTGGTCCGGGCAAAGGAACTCGACCGCCAGCAGCAGGCCGATTGGCATGCCAAGGAGGCCCGCGTCGCGGCGCTGGCCGATTTGCAGAGGAGCTTCGAGGTCCGCGTCGGCGGCCTGACCGGGGCGCTGGCCTCGTCCGCCCAGCAGCTCGAATCGACCGCCCGCGCCCTGACCGGCATCGCCGACCAGAGCCTCGGCCGGTCGGAGCAGGTGGCCGCCTCCGCCAGCGCCGCCGCCGACAGCGTGCAGACCGCCGCCGCGGCGACGGAGGAACTGTCCGCCTCGGTCCAGGACATCGGCCGGCAGGTGGCGGAGTCCGCCCGGATCGCCGATGCCGCGGTGTCCGACGTGAAGCGGGCCGACGAGGCGGTCACCGTTCTGGCGGAGAGCGCCGAACGGATCGGCGCCGTGGTGGAACTGATCAACTCCATCGCCGGCCAGACCAACCTGCTGGCGCTGAACGCCACCATCGAAGCGGCACGCGCCGGTGAAGCAGGCAAGGGCTTCGCCGTCGTGGCGTCGGAGGTCAAGGGCCTCGCCAACCAGACCGCCAAGGCGACCGAGGACATCGTCGGACAGATCAAGGGCATCCGCGATGCGACGCAGGAGGCGGTGACCGCCGTCCACGGCATCAACGAGACCATCGCCCAGGTCAGCCGCATCGCGTCGGGGATCGCCGCGGCGGTGGATCAGCAGGCGGCGGCGACCCAGGAGATCGCCCGCAGCGTGATCCGGGCGGCCGACGGGGCGCAGGAGGTCAGCGGCGGCATGGGCAACATCCGGGCAGGTGCCGGCGAAACCGGTGCGGCCGCCGACCAGCTGCTCGCCGCCGCCGCCGCACTCGCCGGCCAGTCGAAGGACCTGACCCGCGAGATCGACGGCTTCATCGCCGGTGTCCGCAAGGCCTGAGGCGCCTGTTCGCCGTTACCCCACCGCCATCAGCCGGTCGGCCGGCAGCGCTTCCGGGATGTGCTGCGAAACATAGCCTTCGCTGTGGATGCGGTCGTCCCTGGCGCCCAACGCGCGGGCGGCGGTGACGCAAGCCTCGACGAAGGCGGGGCTGCCGGCGGTGAAGATGGCGTGGCCGGACAGGTCGGGGAACAGGCCGGGCAGGATCGCGGGGATGCGGCCCGTCAGATGGCCGGCGGCCTCCTCGCGCGTCAGGGTCACCTTGACCTTGAAGTTGCGGTATTTGGCCTGCCAGTAGCTCAGCAGACCCAGCTCATACATGTCGGCCCGCGTGCAGGCGGAGAACAGCAGCGTCACCGGCGGGCGGTAGCCGCGGCGCAGCGCCGCATCGGTCAGCGCCAGGATGGGGGCGAGGCCGGAGCCGGCGGCCATGCACAGCACCGGGCTGTCGACCGACGGGTCGCCGATGAAGGTGCCGTAGGGGCCGGACAGCTTGACCATGCTGCCGACCGAAAGCCGGTCGTGGATCCAGCCGCTGGTCGGGCCGCCGTCGACGCGGGTCACCTGCAGCACGATCTCGCCGTCCGGACGGGGCGCGTTGGCGATGGAATAGCAGCGCGGCGGCGCCCCGGCGGCGGCATCGCCCAGCATCACATACTGGCCCGGCCAGTAGCGCAGCGGCTGGCCCAGCGGGCGCAGGCGCAGCTCCACGATGCGGGGCGTGCGCGGGATGCGGTCGGTGACGATGAACAGCACGTTCTCGCGCGGCGGGAACAGCTTGGGCTGGGCGTCGGCGGTGCCGTATTCGATCACCAGCTCGCCGGAGATCGGCTTGGCCATGCACATCAGGCCATAGCCGTCCTTCCGCTCGGGCTGGGACAGCGCCATGTCGAGGACCATGCCCTGGTCGAACTGGCCGCTGAGGACCTTGACCTTGCATTCGCCGCAGGCGCCGGCGCGGCAGTTGTTGGGCAGGGCGTAGCCGGCCTGTTCCAGCGCCGACAGGACGGTCTCGCCGTCACGGCACTCGACCGTGCGGCCCGAGGGGTGGAGGCGGATGCGGCTCACCGGCGGGATCCTTGGGCGGTATTGGAGACGTGAGGGCGCGATGCCCCTCCCTCCCCGTCGATGAGGTGGGAGGGGAGCGTTCAGGCAGGCTTGCTCAGAACACCGGGATGATCTCGTCCATGTCGACGTCCCGGACTTCCTCGCCGGTGATGCCGACCTCGGGGATGGCCGGGAACGGGATGCCGTAGCGGTCCAGCACGCCCTTCAGGTTCAGCATGGCGTTGCGCCAGTTCTCCTTCTTCGCCTCGTAATCCGGGATGTGGAAACCGGCGTTGCGGGCGATGGCCTCGGCCTCGCGCTGGGTGGCGATGAAGTCGTCGGGCAGGTCCCAGAACTGGGGCGGCGGCTCGAACAGGACAGCGGACAGGAACAGGTAGCCGGCGCGGATCTGCTTGGTGATGATCGAGCGGTCCTCCATCGCCAGATGGGGATAGTCGCGCTCCATCACCGACATGCAGATCGCCATGTGGCGGCCCTCGTCGCGGCCGATGTTGCGGAAGGCCTCCTTGAACACCGGCTCGCTGCAACCGGCTGCCATCTGGTGGAAGATGGTCGCCGCCGCGATCTCGCCCATCAGGAAAGAGCTGAACAGCACGGCCAGGGAATATTTCGGAACCGCTTTCTTGTAGCCGTCCCAATAGCGCCCGCCATTGTAGTAGAGCCAGTGGGCGTTCTTCTGCAACCGGCGGCCGAGATCCGTCCTCGGCTCGTAGGTCAGCGGGCTGGTGGCCTCCAGCAGTTTGGTGATGGCGAGCCCGCACATCTGCTCGTGGTTCTGCTCGTCGCGGGTGACCGAGAAGAAGCAACGGCGGACCGGGTCCTCCTCATGCACCTCGTAGGTCTTGATCAGGGCATGGGCGAAGACCGGCGGGGCGGAGGCGTCGAACACCGACAGGATGGTCCACCAATAGGCGATGGCCTCCCGCTCCTCCCAGCTGTAGCGCGACACGTCGAAGCTGTCCCAGGGCAGCTTGGCCGGGTCCCAGTTCTCGCGCTGGGCGGCGGCATAGACCTCTTCCAATTTCTTGGTCTGCGACACCCAGGACAGCGGGTAGACGTTCGGCTGCGGCGTGGCGGGGGGCAAATCCATCGTGTTGGCGATGGGGGTGTAGTCCTTGGACATGGGGGCGTTTCCTCCGGGGCATTTCGGCGGGCGCTCACATTTCCATCGGCGCCCTATGGTCTTTATATGACACAGAAATTGATCGATATCAACGGCATGTGTATCATTTCAGATCGGGAGGATTGCCCATGTAATCCATTGATTTGAAAACATAAGCACAGGAAGGCGGCGAATTGATCCAGATCAATTCGTTCGATCAGCCAACAGAAATCTCAGGGCGGGTATCAGGATGCCCGGCGGGCAGGGCCGCGCTCAGGACCGGACGAGGACGGGAATGTTGCCGCGCACCATGTCACGGGCGGCGGGGTCGACATCGGCGACGATACAGGCGTGCATGTAGGCGCGGCTCAGCACATCGCGCGCGAAGCCGACCCCGTGCGACCGTTGCCGGAATTCCCCGCTCCGCATCGGAGTGCCGAAGATCGCCTGCCAGAAGGTCGGCGTGTCGAGCGGGCCGAAATTCATCGCCCAGAAGCCGAATTCGGGCGGCCCGCCCGAGGCCTCCCGCAGCAGAGGCGTCACGTCGCGATGGCGCGGATCGTCGACGATGCGGGCAAACAGCCGGTCCACCACCTCCGCTTCGCCTTCCAGAACCTGGAGGAAGATGCCCTCGAGCTCGACCAGGAAGCCGGTGATGCCTTGTGCAGAGTTCTTGCGGGCGCTGAACAGACAGATGTCGGCAAGCGCACTGTAGGGAAGCCGGTCGATGGCCTCGCTGCGGTAGACGATGGTCAGCATCGACAGCTTTCCGGCCTTCGGTCGATTGGGAATGATCGTCGACTGTATCGCCTTTTTCTGGCTCTGGCGTGTGGTGTTTTGGTGTGACTGCTCCCAGGACGCGGAAAACGCCCGATCCGGGAATGCTTATATTAGAGTTTGTCTGATGCTTATTGAAGCACCAGACAAACTCTAAACTTTTGGTTTTCCGTGTGATTCACGTTTCAAGCGATTCCGCTTGAAGCGATCGCACTCTAGCCGGCGGCAATGGTCTCCAGACCGCCGAACCGGCCCTGGAAGGCGGGCTGGGCTTCCGGCAACGGGCCGTTGGCGGTGGTTGCCGCCTGCATCAGGAAGGCTTCCGACGGGCCGGCGAGGCGGCGGTAGAGGTTGCGCGTCAGCATCCGCGATTCCTGACCCGGCCAGTCCGCCGGCAACAGGTCGGGCGGCAGCATCGGGTCGCGCAGCAGGATGCGGCGGAAATCGTGGATCATCAGCGTGCGCAGGACAAAGCAGGCGGCCGGGTCCGGCGTCTCGGCGGCATCGACGGCTGCCCAGACCGGACGGAAGTGATCCAGAAACGCGGCATAATCGTGTTCGAGTTGATCGATGTCCCAGCAGCCGCGCACCAGATCGCGCAACGCCCCGAACCCCTCCGCCCGGTCCAGGCTGGCCTTCATGTGGACGATCCTGTCGGCCACGCCCAGCTCCGCCAGCGAACGGTGCATCGCCGCCTCGTCGCAGTTGGGGTGGGCATAGACGGTGGCCGACGCCGCGCCGAAGCCCTGCCAGGTCAACTCCCGCCGCAGGGCGTCGCGCGTCTCGGCATCCAGCGCGTTGGGCGGCACCATCAGCAGATCCCAGCCGCGGTCCCATTCGCGGGCCAGCGGGGCGTAGATCCGCCGTTCGGCCGCTGCGAAGCGTTCCTTCCCGCTGTCGGTGACGCGGTAGAAGCTGCGCCGGCCGATCTGGGTGTTGGTCAGCCAGTCGTCCTTGCACAGCCGGAAGACCGAGGTGCGGACGATCCGCTCGCTCATGCCGAACAGGCCCGTCAACTCTATCAGGCTGCCCAGCCACAGCGATCCGCCATGCGGTAGCACCGCATCGCCATAGACGGTGATGATCAGCGACTTCGCCCGCGGCGCGATGGTCTCGGTCAGCTGGGCGGCAAGGTCTTCGGGGCGGCGCGGGCGGGCCATGCGGAGGGGGTGTCCTTATCGATGCGGCTTTGAGTCGTGTGTCGAAACGGGGGGTGCGACGGAGTTGTATACGAAACCTGGGACCGGTTGGGCCAGTGCCACGACAGCGCGGACCGGGAGGCGGAAAGCAGGTCCGCCGCCGATAGGAGGCAACCCGGACTTTCCGTTTGACAATCATTAATGTGATACACTAGCTTTGTGTCTGAAAGTAAATTTGTGTCATAAAACGAAATGACGATTTCCCGGTGCCAAGCCGGAGGGATCGCAAAGGAAAGGGGAGGCAGGCGGCAACATCCGCAATTCGATTGTGGTTACGCCGGCTGAATTTTTTCTTTCGCAACCATTTCGTTTGAAACATTATGTGGAGCAAATCGTTCCGCAGCGCCGGGATCGGGCCGCCGCCCGGTCCGGCGACAAGCGGGACAGCATCAGGGAGGACATCATGCGCAATCGCCTGCTTGCCACCATCGCCTTCACTGCCATGACCGCCATGACAGCGGTGTCCGGTCTGATGCCGGGGGCCGCCCAGGCCGCGGATCCGATCAAGGTCGGCGCCATCGTCTCGGCCACCGGTCCGGCCTCCTTCCTGGGCGATCCGGAGAAGAAGGTGCTGGAGCTGTATGCCGACCGCATCAACCAGGCGGGCGGCGTCGGCGGCCGGCCGGTGCAGCTGACCGTCTATGACGATGGCGGTGCGGCGGACAAGGCGGCCTCCTTCACCAAGCGCCTGATCGAGAGCGACGGCGTCGACGTGATCGTCGGCGGCACCACGACCGCGGCGACCATGGCGGCGGTGCCGCTGGTGGAACGCGCCGGCGTGCCCTTCATCTCGCTGGCCGGCGCCGTGGTGATCGTCGAGCCGGTGAAGAAGTGGGTGTTCAAGACCCCCCACACCGACCGCATGGCCGCGGAAAAGGTTATGGAGGACATGAAGAAGCGCGGGCTGACCAAGCTGGCGCTGCTGTCGGAGGACAGCGGCTTCGGCAAGTCGGGCCGCGAGCAGACCGTCGCTGTCGCCAAGGAGCGCGGGATCGAGCTGGTCGCCGACGAGACCTACGGCGCCAAGGACACCGATGTCACCGCCCAGCTGACCAAGGTCAAGAACAACGCCGCAGCGCAGGCGGTGCTGGTGTTCGGCCTGGGCCAGGGGCCGGCGGTTGTGACCAAGAACTACCGCCAGCTCGGCATCACGCTGCCGCTCTACCAGTCGCACGGCGTCGCGTCGAAGGAATACATCCGCCTGGCCGGCGGTGCCGCCGAGGGTGTGCGCCTGCCGGCCGCCGGTCTGGTCGTCGCGGCACAGCTGGCGGACAGCGACCCGCAGAAGAAGGTCGTGACCGAATTCACCAAGGTTTACGAGGACAGCTTCAGCACCGAGGTGTCGACCTTCGCCGGCCACGCCTATGACGGGCTGATGATCGCGCTGGATGCCGTGAAGCGCGCCGGCGGCACCGACAAGGCCAAGCTGCGCGACGCCATCGAGCAAACCAAGGGCTATGTCGGCACCGGCGGCACCGTGACCATGAGCGCCAAGGACCACATGGGCCTGACGCTGGACGCCTTCCACATGGTGGAGGTCAAGCAGGGTGACTGGGCGCTGGTGAAGTGACGAGCGCAGCCCTGCCCCCCTCTCCCCCGCTCACGCGCAAACTTCGTTTGCGCTGACGCGACAGGCGGACCTCCGGTCCGCCGAAAGCGGGGAGAGGGCTAGGGTGAGGGGGATGCTCGGCGAGGATTTTCAAGTAAAAGCCACTCCGCTTCCCAAAAATCCACCCTCCGCACCCCACTCACCCCGGCCCTCTCCCCGGGGGGAGAGGGGGAGATGTGCGCGGGAGAGGAACATCAGGAACCCAACGATGTTCGCGGAACTGCTGCAATATCTGTTGTCGGGGCTGACCATCGGCGCGATCTATGCGCTGGCGGGGCTCGGCTTCTCGATCATCTACAACGCCAGCCACGTCATCAACTTCGCCCAGGGCGAGTTCATCATGATCGGCGGCATGGCGTCGGCCACCCTGACGGCGTCGGGCGTGCCGCTCCCGCTGGCGATCATGATCGGCTGCGGCGGCGCCATGCTGGTCGGCGTCCTGGTGGCGAAGTTCGCGGTCGAACGCGCCCGCAACGCCTCCACCGTCACGCTGATCATCATCACCATCGGCGCCTCGATCTTCCTGCGTGGCGTCGCCGAGCTGGTCTGGGGCAAGGATTTCAAGCGGCTGGACGCCTTCTCGGGCGAGACGCCGATCCAGATCCTGGGCGCCTCGATGCAGCCGCAGTCGCTGTGGGTGGTGGGCACCGCGGGCGTGCTGATCGTCGCCATCGGCCTGTTCTTCGCCAGGACGCTGACCGGCAAGGCGATCCTCGCCACCTCGCACAACCGGCTGGCCGCCCAGCTGGTCGGCATCGACGTGAAGCGGGTGGTGCTGGCCTCCTTCGCGCTGTCGGCGGCGCTGGGTGCGGTCGGTGGTGCTGTGGTCGCCCCCATCACCTTCTCCTACACCGAGATGGGCATCATGCTGGGGCTGAAGGGCTTCACCGCAGCGGTTCTGGGCGGGCTCGGCCACGGGCCGGGTGCGGTTGCCGGCGGGTTGATCGTCGGCATCGCCGAGGCGCTGGGCGCCGGCTACATCTCCTCGGCCTACAAGGATGCGGTGGCCTTCGTCATCATCCTGGCCGTCCTCCTCTTCATGCCGAACGGGCTGTTCGGCAAGCGCGGCACCGAACGGGTGTAAGGACCGTACAACCGATGAACGCACTCCTTCACGGGCGGCTGACCGGGCTTCTGGCGCTGGCTGCCGCGATCGCAATCCTGCCGGCCTTCCTGCCCAACAACTTCTATCTCGACATCGCCATCCTGGCCGGCTTCAACGCCGTGGTCTGCGTCGGGCTGAACCTGCTGATCGGCTATGCCGGGCAGATCAGCCTTGGCCATGCCGGCTTCTTCGGCATCGGCGCCTACGCGTCCGGCGTGCTGGTCGGCACGTACGGCTGGCCGCCGATCGTGGCGCTGCTGGCCGGTGCCGCCTTCGTCGGGCTGCTGGCCTTCCTGGTCGCCAAGCCGATCCTGCGGCTGAAGGGTCATTACCTCGCCATGGCGACGCTCGGCATCGGCATCATCGTGTCCATCGTCCTGCGCACCGAAAGCGGCCTGACCGGCGGTCCCGACGGCATGATGGTGGAGCCGTTCAAGATCTTCGGCGTCGAGCTGTATGGCGAGAAGGTCTGGTACTGGGTGGTCGGCGTGCTGCTGGTCGGCGTGGTCTGGCTGTCGCTGAACCTGATCGACAGCCCGATGGGCCGGGCGCTCCGCGCCGTCCACGGGTCCGAGGTGGCGGCCGAGGTGGTCGGCGTCGACACCGCGCGCTTCAAGGTGCTCGTCTTCGTGCTGTCGGCGGTGTTCGCCAGCGTGGCGGGCAGCCTGTTCGCCCATTATGCCGGCCTGATCACCCCGGCCAAGGCCGACTTCTTCAAGTCGATCGAGCTGGTGACCATGGTGGTGTTCGGCGGCATGGCCTCGACCTTCGGCGCCGTCGTCGGTGCGGTGGTGCTGACACTGCTGCCGCAGGCGCTGACGATCTTCCAGGATTACCAGCAGATCGTGCTGGGCGGCATCCTGATGGCGACGATGGTGTTCATGCCCAAGGGGCTGCTTCCCACCCTGGCGGCGCTGCTCCCGGCGCGGAGGCGGGCATGAAGATGCTGGCGACCACGGACCTTTCTCCCGACACCACGACCCAGGCCCGCCGCGTCGGCCCGCCGATCCTGAAGGTGGAGCATCTCAGCCGCGAGTTCGGCGGCGTGCTCGCCATCGGCGACCTCAGCTTCTCCATCGCCGCCGGCGACATCCATTCGATCATCGGGCCGAACGGGGCGGGCAAGACCACTTTGTTCAATCTGGTGACCGGTGTCTACAAGCCGTCGGGCGGCCGGGTGCTGTTCGACGGGGCCGACGTGTCGGGCATGGCGCCCTACAGGCTGGCGGCCCGCGGCATGTCGCGCACCTTCCAGAACCTGCAGATCTTCTTCAACATGACGGCGCTGGAGAATGTCATGGTGGGGCGGCACCTGCACCTGAACACCCGGCTCCTGCCGGCGCTGTTCCGTTTCCCGTCGCTGGTGCGCAAGGACCGCGAGGCGAAGGACCGGGCGGCGCAGCTGATGGCCGATGTCGGGCTGGAGAAGTATGTCGACGCCGATGCCGCCTCCATGCCCTACGGCGCGCTGAAGCGTCTGGAGATCGCCCGCGCGCTGGCGTCGGAGCCGAAGCTGCTTCTGCTGGACGAGCCGGCGGCCGGCCTGAACGCCACCGAAAGCCGCGAGATCGACGAGGTCATCAAGACGGTCGCGGCCAGCGGCGTGACCATCGTCCTGGTGGAGCATGACATGAAGATGGTGATGGGTATCTCCCACCGGATCACCGCGCTGAACCAGGGCCGCATGCTGGCCGAAGGCACGCCGCAGGAGGTGGGGGCCAACCCGGACGTCATCGCCGCCTATCTCGGCGCCGCACCGTAAGGAGGGCCACCCATGCTTCTGGAGATCGAGGGCCTCAACAGCCATTACGGCCGCATCCATGCGCTGAAATCGGCCAGCCTGACGGTGCGGGAGGGCGAACTGGTGGCGCTGGTCGGCGCCAACGGGGCCGGCAAGACGACGCTGCTGCGCACCCTGTCGGGCGTCCATCCCGCCAGCAGCGGCCGCATCACCTTCGACGGCTGCGACATCACCCGGATGAAGGCGTCGCGCCGCGTCGCCGAAGGGGTGGTGCAGGTGCCGGAGGGCCGGCAGCTGTTCGGCCCGCAGAGCGTGGAGGACAATCTCCGCCTCGGCGCCTACCGCCGGGGCAGCGGCAAGCCGGACGACGATATCGACCGGCTCTACGAGATGTTCCCGGTGCTGAAGATCAAGCGCGACCAGCCCGCCGGCACCCTGTCGGGCGGCCAGCAGCAGATCGTCGCCCTTGGCCGCGCCCTGATGGCGAAGCCGCGCCTGCTGCTGCTCGACGAACCCAGCATGGGGCTGGCGCCGCTGCTGGTCGCGGAGATCTTCGATGCCGTGCAGCGGCTGAAGCGCGAGGGCACCACCATCCTGCTGGTCGAGCAGAACGCCCATGCGGCCCTCGCCATCGCCGACCGCGGCTATGTGATCGAGACCGGCGAGATCGTGCTGAGCGACAGCGGTGCCGCCCTGCTGAGCAACGAGCGGGTGCGGCAGGCCTATCTGGGGCTGTGATAGGGTCCCGTATCCGATCACCGCCGTGACACTTCAACGGACACCCCCCCCTTGAAACTCCACACCTATTTCCGCTCCTCCGCCGCCTACCGCGTGCGCATCGCCCTGAACCTGAAGGGGCTGACGCCGGACCAGGCCTTCGTCCATCTGCGCAAGGGCGAGCAGGCCAAGCCGCCCTATTCCGACCTCAACCCGGAACATCTGGTGCCGGCGCTGGAGGTCGACGGGCCGGACGGCCATCATGTGCTGACCCAGTCGCTCGCCATCATCGAATATCTGGACGAGACGCATCCCGCCCCGGCGCTGCTGCCGGCCGACCCGCTGGGCCGGGCGCGGGTGCGGGCGCTCGCCCTGGCGGTGGCCTGCGACCTTCATCCGCTGAACAATCTTCGGGTGCTGAACCACCTGAAGACCATGGGCCACAGCCAGGAGGAGGTCGACGGCTGGTACCGGCACTGGATCGCCATCGGCCTGACGGCGCTGGAGGCGCAGCTGGCCGGCGATCCGCGCACCGGCCGCTTCTGCCACGGCGACGAGCCCGGTCTGGCCGACATCCTGCTGGTGCCGCAGATGGCGAACGCCCGCCGCCTGGACTGCCCGCTGGACGGCTACCCCACGCTGCTGCGCATCGACGCGGCCTGCCGCGCCCTGCCGGCCTTCGCCGCCGCCCTTCCGGACCGCCAGCCCGACGCGGAGGCCTGAGACGCCGCACCCTGCCGGCATCGCAAGCCCGACCTTTGTCCCCGCCAGATCACACGTCTTCCGTTGGTGTTAGCGGTTTCGTGACATCCTTCCGTGGTATAGAGGTAACGGGAAATCGGGTGGGGACGGCGGCCGGGCGATGTTGGGCAACTTCTCTTCGATGGCGTACGACCTTGCCGAGAACATCGCGGCGAGCGCCTTCGTCGTTCTTGCCTACACGTTTCTGATCCGCCGGTCCGGCGGCTGGAGCATCTACACCCGCCAGATCGTCTTCGGCGCGGTGATGGCGCTGACCGCCATCTTCTCGATGGTCCACCCCATCCATATCGGACCGGGCATCTTCATCGACGCGCGGGCTCCGCTGGTCGGGCTGAGCGCGCTGTTCGGCGGTCCGCTCTCCTCCGCCATCACCGCGGTGACGGTCGCGGGGTACCGCATCTATCTGGGCGGGGTGGGGATGGAGGCCGGCGTCGCCAATGCGCTGCTGTCCTTCCTGACCGGCATCGGCTTCGCGATGTGGTCGAAGCGGCGCGGGATGGCGATGGGCGTCGGCTCGCTGCTGGGCTTCGGGCTGCTGCTGACGCTGGTGTCGACATCGACCCTGCTGCTGCTGCCCAGCTGGGAGCTTGCCTTGCAGGTGGGGCAGCGCACGGCGCCGGCGCTGCTGGCCATCATCCCGCTCGGCACCCTGTTCCTGGGCGGCCTGCTGCTGCGCGAGCAGCGCCACCACGACGCCGAACGGCGGCTGGGCGAGAGCGAGGCGCGGTACCGCCTGCTGGCCGACAACGCCACCGACATGATCCTGGAGATGAAGGCCGACGGGGCGGTGCGCTACCTGTCGCCGTCGGTGCGCGACATTCTGGGCCACGACCCGGCGGAGATCGTCGGCTCCGCTCCGGCCAACCTGCTGCACCCGGACGATCTGGAGAGCGCGGCGCTGGCCTTTGCCGGGTTGCAGCCGGGGTCGCCCCCCGTCACCTTCACCCACCGGCTGCGCCACCGCGACGGCCACTACCTGTGGGTCGAGTCCAGCATGCGCCCGACGGTGGGGTCCGACGGCCGCTTCGTGGTGGTCGGCGTGGTCCGTGACGTGACCGAGCGCAAGCGCTACGAGGAGGAGCTATCCGCCGCCCGCGCCGAGGCGGAGGCGGCCAACCGCGTGAAGTCGGAATTCCTGGCGTCGATGAGCCATGAGATCCGCACGCCGCTGAACGGCGTCATCGGCTTTGCCGACCTGCTGCTGGGCACCGAGCTGACGGCGGAACAGCGCCAGTATGTGTCGCTCCAGCGCGAGGCCGGGCGCGGGCTGCTGGCGATCATCGGCGACATCCTGGATTATTCGAAGATCGAGGCCGGCAAGCTGGAGTTGGACGAGCGCGCCTTCGACCTGCACCGGCTGCTGCGCGACTGCCGCGACCTGATGAGCAACGCCGCCTCGCAGAAGGGGCTGCTGCTGCAGCTGTCGCTGGGCGGCACCGTTCCGCGCTATGTCCGCGGCGACGAGGCGCGCATCCGCCAGATCCTGCTGAACCTCGTCGGCAATGCGGTGAAATTCACCGAACGCGGCTCGGTGCTGGTGTCGGCCGGGCTGCTGTCGGGGCAGGGGACCGGCGAGGGAGAGGCCGTTCCGGCGGCGCATGTGCGGCTCTCGGTCAGCGACACCGGCCCCGGCATCCCGGCTGCCGATCAGGGCAACCTGTTCCAGCGCTTCAGCCAGGGCGACCGTTCCACCACCCGGCGCTATGGCGGCACCGGGCTCGGCCTCATCATCTCCAAGCAGCTGTCGGAGCTGATGGGCGGGCATATCGGCGTGCAGAGCAGTCCGGGGGTGGGCAGCACCTTCTGGTTCGAGCTGCCGCTGCCGGTCGCCACCGCGCCAGGGCTGCCCGCCGTCGAGCGCAAGGACGCAGCACCGACCCGCAGCGCCCGCATCCTGCTGGCCGAAGACGTGCCGATGAACCAGATCGTCACCTCCTCCATCCTCTGCAAGGCCGGCCATACGGTCGAGGTGGCGGAGGACGGCATCCTGGCGGTGGAGGCGATGCGCCGGGGCACGTTCGACCTTGTCCTGATGGACATGCAGATGCCGCGGATGGACGGCTTGCAGGCGACTGCGGCGATCCGTCAGCTTGGCGGGCGGCGCGGCGCCGTGCCCATCATTGCGCTGACCGCCAACGCGCTGACCGATCAGCTCCAGCTTTGCCTGGATGTCGGCATGAACGATCATGTGACCAAGCCGATCGAGCGCGACACGCTGCTGTCCGCGGTCGACCGCTGGCTCGACGCCGAGGCGGATGGGGCCCTGCCGGAGGAGGATGCCGTGGAAGAGGCGACGGTGCTGGCCGGGGTGGCGACGGTGTCGGACAGCGCGCCGGTGCTGAACCGCGCCACGCTGGACACGCTGGCCGAAACGCTGGGCGCGGATGTGCTGCCCCGCTTCATCGCCGGCACCTTGGCCGAACTGGCCCTGCGCGCCGACCGCATCAGCGAGGCGGACTCGTCGAAGGCCGCCGCGGCCGATGCCCATGCCATGGTGTCGCTGGCCGGCAATGTCGGCCTCCTGGAATTGTCGCGCACCGCCCGCAAGCTTCAGCATGCCTGCGAGCAGCAATGGCCGGATGAGCCGGTGCTGAAGCTTGAATTGCGCGATGCCGTCAACCGCGCCTCCTCCGCACTCCAGGCGGCGCTGCCCACCCTGGGCGTGGCGGTGGAGACGGCCCGCTGAGCCGCCCATCTATCTGTTGACGATCAGGGCGACACCGGCCACCGCAACCGCGGCGCCGGCCCAGGCGCCCAGCGACGGGCGCTGGCCGGTCAGCAGCCACATCATCGGCAGGATCAGGACCGGGCTGAGCGCCGACAGGGTGGCGACCACCCCGGCATTGCCGTGGGCAAGCCCGACCAGCAGCAGCGTCATCCCCAGCCCGACGCCGAGCAGTCCGTTGCCGGCGATCTGCAGCATCAGCTTGGGCGTCAACCCGCGGGGGACCAGCAGCCCGCCGAGCCCACCGGCGCCTGCCACCGCCGCACTGCCGCGAGCCCCCTCGCGAACCCCAGCGCGAACCGTCGACAGGACGCCGATGGCCGTGAACATCAGGGCCGCCGTGGTGACCCGCACCGCGGCCGACGCAATCGGATCGGCGCCCGCCGCCATCACCGGCTTGGCGATGATCGAGCCGGCGGCCTGACCGACCGCCGCCAGCAGGCAGACCGACACTCCGGCCAGCAAATTGCCCTGGATCGCCTCCCAGCTGTGGGTGGAGCCGGAGCGCAGGGCCACTGCCAGCATTACCCCCAGCGTGACCAGCGCCACGCCCAGAACGGTCCACGGCCCCAGCGCCTCCCCCAGCAGGGCATAGGCGAGCAGGGCGGTCAGCGGCGCGTTGGCGGCATAGATCACCACATTGCGGCGCGGCCCCAGCCGGCTGAGCGACCAGAACAGCGCCATGTCCCCCACCACGATCCCCAGCAACCCCGACAATGCCAGCGTCAGCGCGGCCCCGGTGTCCAGCGTCTGCCAGCCGCCCAGCAGGGTGGTGGCGACCAACAGGGCCGCGGCGACGATGGTCAGGCGCACGCGGTTGAAGGCGATGGAGCCGAGCACCCGCACCGGGCCGATGGCGATCAGGCCGCCCGCGGCCCAGCACAGCGCCGCGCCCAGCGCGGCCATGTTGGCGATCATGATGGAAATGCGGACCGTTGGTTGAGGAGGGGGACAGGCACTCTACAGCCGACGCCCACTGCCTGCGAAATGAGCAAGATGCATGGCCGGGCAGATCTTCGACCGGTCCGCCGGAACCGTGCCCCGCCCACGACCGTTGATTCCATCGGAACACGCCCCTGAGCGGGATCGCCATGGGCATGGATGGACATGGCCAATTCGAGAGGCCAACCCGAGGCGCCAACCCGAGGAGCACGCGACCGATGCGGACAAATTTCACAAGGTTCGGCCCCGTCGCCCTCGTCATGGCGGCCGGGCTCCTCGCCGCCCAGGGAGCTGCGGCCCAGACGGGTGCCGCGGCCCAGGCGAGTTGCGGCGCGATGGTGGATCAGTTCGCCGCCGATCTCGGCCTGTCGACCGAACCGCCGCCGGTCGCCGTCCCCGGCAACGGTGCGCCCGGCCTGTCGGGCTCCACACCGCGCGACGAACCGGGGTCCGGCAGCGGCAGCGACCGGCTTGCCCAATCCGGCGGCATGGTGGCGCCCCCCGCCGTCGGCGACCGGTCGGTGGTCGAGCCGCCGGCCATCGGCAGCAACATGCCGACCGCTCCGTCCATCAGCCCGCAACCCGGCCCGCAGGCCAAATCGCGGACGGCACCGGACAGCGGTCCCGGCGGCTCCGGCAGTGGCGACGGGCCGATGGGGCAGGCGGCGCGGAACGCCCAGGTGGAATCGCTGGTCACCGCCGCCCGCAGCGCCGCCCGCGACGGCGACGAGACCCGCTGCATGACCAGCCTGAACGATGCCCGGCGCCTGTCGCGGACCGCCCCCGGCGGTCATGGCGGCTGACGACGTCGATTGCCTTAATCAATGACTTTGAGGAACCGCGCATGATCTTTGAGCTTGGACCCTATCCGCCCGCGCCGCCGCGCGAACCGTCGGTGCCGGATGACTCGATGCCGGTGCCGGGCGATCCGGCGCGTCCGCCGCTGGGCGAGCCGCCGGGCCCGATCCCGGTTCCGCCTCGCGAGCCGCCGCCGGCGCCGGACCGCCTGATGGACCGCCTGATGGGCTGAGACCGGTCCACCGGGGCCCACGGGTGTGATTTAACGGCCTGTCCGGCTTATTCGGAGCGGTCCCGACTTGCCAAGAGCGCGCGGACGGGCGATGTGTCAGGGGTTGGCGTCCACCGGTCCATGAGATGGACCGGCAAGGGCGCCGCTTCTGTTTGCCGGAGTTCGGGTTTCCCATGCACAATCAGCCGCCCCGCAGCCACGTCTATCGCCAGCCCAACGTCGTCGCCACCCAGGTGACGGCCACCGTGAAATGGTTCAACCCCGAACGTGGCTACGGCTTCGTCAAGGTCGGCGACAGCGGCAAGGACGCCCTGCTGCCGGCCTCGCTCGTCGTGCCCGCCGGCCACACCACCTTGCCGGACGGCGCCACCGTGGTCGTCGACCTCGTCGAGGACCGCAAGGGCCAGCAGGTCAGCGTCCTGCATTCCGTCGACCTCTCCACCGCCACGCCGGCCCGTCCGCAAGGGCGCGAGCGCAGCTTCGGGGACCGCGGGGATCGGGGCTTCGGTGACCGGGGTGGGGATCGGGGCGGAGATCGCGGCTTCGGTGCGCGCCGCGATGCCGGCGGTCCGCGCGACCGGGGCTTCGGCGACCGTGGTGGTGATCGTGGCGGCTTCCAGAGCCGTAACCAGGATCGCGGTTTCCAGGATCGGGGCTCCGACCGTGGCTTCCAGGACCGGGGCCAGGACCGTGGCTTCCAGGATCGTGGTGGCCCCCGCCGGCCGCAGCAGGCCAGCGGTCCGACCAGCGAAATGGGCGCCACGGTGAAGTGGTTCAACGGCGGTAAGGGTTATGGCTTCGCGCAGCCCGACGACGGCGGGCGCGACGTCTTCATTCCGGCCCGTGCGCTGGAGAGCGCCGGCCTGCGCGGTCTGGATGACGGGCAGCGCGTGCGCATGACCGTCCGCCAGGGCGAAAAGGGGATGGAAGCGGTCAGCCTCAAGATCGAGTGACCGCCTCCATCCGGTGATCAACTGTCCGACGGAACCGAGGACTGGCCCAGATGCGCCGCCGCTTCCCGCTGGTTGCGGGCGGCGGCGTCATCGGGAACGGCCAGCCCGGCGTCCGGGCTGTTGACGCGGGGGCCGCCGGCATTGCGGCGGTCCTCCTCCCCGATCTCGCGGGCGGCCTGCGCCCAATGGTCGAGATGGCGGTCGTCGGGCCGCCCTTCCTCTTCCCAAAGCCGATAGGCCCGTTCACGGACCCGTGGGTCGTCCGCACCCGATGTGTCTTCCATGATGGTTGGTTCCTGTTGTCGAGGGGAGCCGGTCGAACCGGCCCGGATCAGTTGTTCCGATCAGCTGCGGTCCGGCTCGGAGGGGGAGGAAATCCGCTCCAGCGTGTCCTGGACCGCGCGGTCGTTCTTGGCGTCGGTGGCAAGGTCGCCCAGCGAGACGATGCCGGTCAGGCGGTCGTTGCGGTCCACCACCGGCACCCGCCGGATTCTGCTGGCCGGCCATCAGCTCGGTCACGCTGCCGACCGGATCGTCCTCGTAGCAATAGCGCGGATTGGCGGTCATCACCTCCGACACCCTGGTGCGGTCCGGCGGCTTTCCGGCGGAGATCGCCCGGATGGTGATGTCGCGGTCGGTCACCACGCCGATCAGATCCCGTCCGTCGCAGACGGGCAGGATGCCGACATTCAATTGGTCCATCAATTGCGCGGCCCGGCGGATGCTGTCGTCGGGCCGTACCGTCTGCACGTCGCGGGTCATGATCTCGCGGATTTTCATGCGGAGGCTTCCTGAAGCAATGGCGGGGGGAGCGATGGCAAGGGGTACCGGGGCGGAGGTCGGGCTGGGCGAGGGAGGCGGTACTCCTGTCCCGTCCTCAACAGATGCACCGGTCAGCCGTCCCGCTCAACCTACCCAGTAGAGTGGATCCACCCCGAAGAGCAGGGGATGCAGCATCAGCATCCCACCATAAGCGGCAAGTCCGCCGATCAGTCTTGCCGGTCCCATCTCCGCCAGTCCGCGCAGCGCCCCGCGCCATCCCTGCGGCCCCGTCAGCGGCAGCAGCGAGGTTTCGCTCCGGCAGGCG
The DNA here is from genome assembly GCF_058780665.1 of Azospirillum sp. UENF 112521. Lineage (NCBI taxonomy): Bacteria > Pseudomonadati > Pseudomonadota > Alphaproteobacteria > Rhodospirillales > Azospirillaceae > Azospirillum > Azospirillum sp. UENF 112521. Next base: position 2,307,183 of record NZ_JBSNCI010000002.1, on the reverse strand, counting down.
CGTCCGGCGGGGCTGCGGCGCAGCACGATCTCGTTCTTCACCAGCGCGAACAGGGCGATGGCCGCCATGGTGCCGAACAGCAGCACGCGGCGTCCATCGCCGGTGGCGTTCAGGTGCGCGCATGCCCACAGCAGCAGCGCCAGGCTGCCCGGCGCGCGGGTCAGGCGGTAGATACCGCGGGGCGGGTTGGGCGCGCCCTGGCTGCCGAAGCGGGTGGTGACGCGGGCGACCAGCAGCAGGAAGACGATGGGCATCGCCACCGCCACCAGCGGGGCGGCCCAGTCGAAGGGCGTGAACAGCACCTCCCCGCCGTCGGCGGCGCGGTAGGCCCACACGAACAGGGTCAGCGTCAGCAGCGAGCCGACGGAATGGATCGTCACGAAGCCGCCGCGGCCGAGCCGGGCGATCAGGGCGGGCCGCACTCCCGGCCAGGACGGCAGGGCATGGCTGAGGAACAGCAGGGCGGCGGCGAGGGCAAGGGATGCGGTCATGATGGAGACACTGAACCGTGCACGAACGGCCTCTGCCTTGATTGGGGTCAAGATTGGGGTCGAGATTGTGGTCAAGGGGGATGGAAAAACGGGGAACGCCGGCAAGGTCCGCACGGTTCACTGGAGACGGCCTTCTTCTCCCCGACCTCTGTGGACCCAATGACCGAGTGGATCATCCAGATCGTGCAGCAGTTCGGCTATCTCGGCATCTTCCTGATGCTGGTCCTGGCCCGCGTGCTGCCGCCGGTGCCGGCGGAGACGGTGATCCCGCTGGCCGGCATGGGGGCCGCGACGGGGGAGTTCAACCTGCTGCTGGTGGCGCTGGCCGCCGGGGCGGGGTCGGCGGTGGGGGAACTGGTGTGGTACCTGCCGGCCCATTGGATGGGGCGAGAGCGGTTTGAAGCCTTCCTCCGCCGCCATGGTCATTGGCTGACCGTGAAGCCCGAGCAGGTCCACCGCGCCACCGAATGGTTCGCCCGTCGCGGCGGCGTCGCCGTTCTGCTGTGCCAGCCGCTGCCGGGGCTGCGCACGCTGATCTCGGTTCCCGCCGGGGCCTGCGGGCTGCCGATGGCGGTGTTCCTGCTCTATGCCGCCGCCGGGGCGGTGCTGTGGTCGCTGGTGCTGGCCGGCACCGGCTATCTGGTGCGTGTCGGCTTTCCCTGGATCGCCGACTGGATGGTGCCGGGCGCGCTGGTGCTGTTCATCGTCCTGCTGGCCGCCTATGTGCTGCGGCTGGTCCGCCACCGGCGCGACAACCGCCGGGCCGACCGTGACGGGATTTCGCGCAGCGGCGGCTGAACCGGTGCGGAACCTTCACCCGTGCTGGCGCGTTTGAGGCGCGAGACATCCCGAAAGGCCATGGCCGAAAGGACATGACTTTGAGGGGACGCGACCTTGGCCCGCCCCCGGTTTCCGGCGTGAAGCCCGATCCGAAAGGAACCGACCAGATGACCCGCAAATCCGCAATGACGAACCGGTGGCGAGCCGCCGCCGTGTTGTCGGCGGCGCTCGGCATGGCCGCCTGCGCCTCCGACGTGCCGCCGCCCACCGCCCAGCTCGGCGCCGCGTCCCAGGCGGTGCAGGAGGCCGAGCGCGCCAACGCCCTGCAATATGCCCCGGTGGCGTTGCAGAGCGCCCGCGACAAGCTGGCCTCTGCCGACAAGGCCATGCGCGCCGACGAGCGCACCCGCGCCCGCCGCCTCGCCGAGGAGGCCCGCGTCGATGCCGAGCTGGCGACGGTGACCTCGCAGCGCGCGGTGACTCAGCAGGCGGCCACCGCAGTGGCCAAGTCCGCGATCCCCAACAGCCCGCGGTCGGCCGCCGCGCCGAACGTGGCGCCGGTCTACAGCGGCTCGACGCTGGGCGGCACGCCGTCCGGCGGGGCCGGCTATGGCGGTTCCGGGATGAGCGGCTCCAGCTATCCGGCTCCGTCCGCGGTTCCGCCGGCACCTGCCGGTTCGCTCGGCACGGTTGGCGGCTCGGTGGGCGGTTCAGGCGTCGGAACCGGCGGCGGCAACAGCTGGGGTTACAGCTATCCGGAGGTGCGTCAATGACCGCGTTCGCTTCCCGCAGCATTCTTGTCCTCGCGGGTCTCGGCCTCGGGCTGGCCGGTTGCGCCACCCAGCCGACCGACAGCGCCGCCCTGACCCAGGCGCGGCAGGATTACAGCCTTGCCGCCGCCAACCCGCAGGTCGCGGGCAACGCCCCATTGCAGCTGCGCGACGCCGAGACGGCCCTGCGCCGTGCCGAGGCGATGCGCGACCAGGGCGCCGACGCCGCCGAGGTCGATCACCAGGCCTACATCGTCAGCCGCCGGGTGCAGATCGCCCAGGAGACGGCCGGGGTGAAGGGCGCCCAGACCGTGGTCGCCAACGCCGACACCTACCGCCTCCAGGCTCGCAACACCGAGTTGGAGCAGCAGCTGCGCGACCTCCAGGCGCAGCGGACCGAACGTGGTCTGGTCATGACGCTGGGCGACATCCTGTTCGCCACCGGCCGGGCGGAGCTGACCCCCGGCGCCTATGAGCGCATCGACCGGCTCGCCCAGTTCCTGCAATCCCAGCCCGGCCGCACCATCCGGATCGAGGGCCACACCGACAGCACCGGCAGCGACACCACCAACCTGCGCCTGTCGGAAGCCCGCGCCAACTCCGTCCGCGACGCCCTGACCATGCGCGGCGTCTCTCCGGCGCGCATCGTCACCCAGGGCATGGGCGAGGCGCAGCCGGTGGCTGCCAACAACACCGATGCCGGCCGCCAGCAGAACCGCCGCGTCGAGATCGTCATCTCCGACGACGGCCGCGTCGCGGAGACGCGATAAGTCCCGACATGGAAATCCCCTCTCACACGGTGGGAGAGGGGATTTCGGAAATTGGGCCCGCCCCTTGCGTGACGGTCAGTCGCGCGCGGGGCGGGCTTTTTCGCGTCCGTTGCGGATCACACCCCAGACCCCGGCGGCCAGCCCGACCGTCAACAGAGCGGCGGCGGCGGCGCGCAGGGCGGAGCGCGGCGGCGGCAGGCGCTTCCACGGCGCCCAGGCCTCGTTCGGGTCGTCGGGATCGGCGATGCGCAGGACGGCGAAGGCCTGTTCGGTCAGGCTGGGATCGCTGGCGGGCAGTTCGGCCAGCCGGCGGCCGGACTGCGGGCAGAGTCGGTCGATGGCGGCGACGACGCTGCCGGTCACCTGGAGCTCCGCCTCCAGCCGGGTCCGGTCGATGCCCATATGCTCGGCCAGCAGGCGGTTGCGCACGCCGATGATCGCGGCTTCCGCGCAGGTCCGCTCCGGCCCGTCCTCCCGCGGCGCCTCGATGGTCAGGTCGCACTCGCTGTCATAGCCCATCGACCGGTTGTTCAGGTTGGACGAGCCGATGCGCAGCAGTCGGCCGTCCACCGCCACCACCTTGGAATGGACGATCACCGGCCCGCCGCCCTTCGTCACCGGGGTCAGGGCACGCAGCCGGCCGTAGCGGTCGGCTTCGCGCAGGCAGCGCAAGGCCACCGAGCGCGGTGTGTCCATCGCCATGCGGTCGAACCAGCTCGGGCTTTCCATCGACACCACCAGCACCACCTCCGGCCCGTCGGGCTCGGCCAGCCGGCGGGCCAGCGCCTCGGCGACGCGGGCGGAGGCGAAATACTGGTTCTCCAGATAGATGGTGCGTTCTGCCGCAGCGATGGCGGCGAAGGTCAGCGCCTCGCTCTCGCGAATCGCCGGCCGCCCGTCGATTTCCGGCACGGTGCGGGAGATGCCGATCCGCGCGTCCGTCAGGATCGGGCTGGCGCAGTCGGGCAGGGGACAGTCCGGCCAGGGATCCTGATCGGCCCGGTCGGTGTCGGGCGGCGGGCAGGGCTCCAGCACCTCGCCGGTGGCGCAACGCCAGCGCTCCCGCGCCAGTTCGGACAGGGCACGGGCGGCATCGCCGTCGACCATCATCATCACGTCGTGGCGCGGGCCATAGGGCTCGCCGTTCGGGCAGCGGCGGCGCGGGTCGTCATCAAGATGCTCCGACGTGTCCCAGCGGTCGAAGGAGAAATCTATCCCGCCGCAGAAGGCCAGGGCATCGTCGATCACCAGCAGCTTCTGGTGCTGGGCGGCGCCGACCGGCAGCTCCCCGTCGAGCCGGGCGTTCAGCCGGCGGCCGGTGCTGCGGTCCAGCCGCTCCAGCGGCTCGTGCGGATGGTCGAGCGCGATGGGAAAGGGCATGTCCCATTTCAGCGCCCGGACATGCAGCCCGGGCCGCAACCGCATCAGCCGGGCGAGAAAGCGGCCCAGCGTCTCTTGGCTTTCGGGATCCAGGCGCATGCGCGGGTCGATGTCCCAGCCGACCAGCAGGATCGACCGCTTCGCCTGCTCCATGGCAGCGCGGGCGGCAACGAAGTAATCGGCGCCGTCGACCAGCACCGCCACCCGCCCGGCCCGCTCGGTCCGCCAGCAGGTCCGGCCGGGATGGAGCACCGGGGACATATCGGGATCATAGGGTCCGAAGTGATGGGCGGCATCCTGGGAGGCGTCTGGCACGGCTGGAACCCTCGTTGAGAACGCGTCGGGAGGCTTTGCGCGGACCATCCGCCTCGCGGCTTGAACCCTATGACGCGTCTGTTGTTCCCGCCTCGCAGGCTGTGCTTCGGTGGCTGGCCGAAGGAACCCGCCGGACGCGTTTTTGCCGCTCTTTTGCCGGCGTTTTTCAAAAAAAGAACAGGGACCGACCGAGATCATGCCCCGATTGCCCTGTTCTAAACCCATGAAAGACAACGACGCCCTGACCGGACGCCGATTGCGGCTCCAAACACGGCGTCCGTCCCGTTCCAAAGACGCCCAAATGCGAGGCGTTGCCACCATGAAGGAGTTCGAGGATGCGTAACCTGATGATCGGTGCTGTTTCGGCAGTTCTCCTGATGGCCGCCCCGGCCATGGCCCAGACCGCTCAGCAAGCCAACCCCGGCGCCGTCAAGGGCAGCGGCGCATACACCACCGCTCCGAGCAGCACCACCAACGTCGGGCCGGACGGCATCGTCCACACCCCGCCGGGCGCCACCACCTCGCCGTCGGCCGGCTCCACGACGGGCGGTGCGGGCATGTCGGGTTCGACCGGCACCACGGGCACCATGTCGGGCTCCTCGACCTCGCCGGTGCCGGGTGTGACCACCGCCCCGTCGGGCATGGGCAACAACACCGGCAGCAACGTTCCGCGCGACAACCAGACCGCCACCGGTACCCACTGCCCGCCGGGCACCCCGAACTGCGGCCCGGACAACGGTAGCAAGTAACACGCCTCCCGTTGCGGCAAAACCGCGGGCGCCCCGGAGCCATCCCTCCGGCGGCGCCCGCGTCGTTTTTGCACGTCGTTCCGGTGTTGCGATCCGTCCGGCAGGTGGTGGCGGCAGGATGCCGCCGCGTCACCATCATGGCGCACGGTAAAAGATGGACTGAGGGAGTATCAGCTGGATGCGCGGGCCGGGCGGCGGGCGGGACTCTCGACGAGTTCGTCCAGCGGGGCTGTGCCGGCGGCGGTTTCGACCAGACGGCGGAACAGGGCCTGCTGCCGGCTGTCCGCAACCAGATATTCCGGATGCCACTGCACGCCGATCATGAAGGGCTCGTTCGGCGCCTCGATGCCCTGGACGATGCCGGCGCGTTCGCGGGCGACGACGCGCAGGCCGTCGCCGACGCGGTCCACCGACTGGTGGTGCAGGGCGTTCACGCGGCATTCGGCGATGCCGAGGATGCGGTAGAGCCGGCTGTCCGGCGCGATCCGGATGCGCTTGCGCGGCAGCACGGTGCGCATATGCGGCGCTTCCTCGTAGATCTCGTGGATGTCGACGTGGAGCGAGCCACCACGGTGGACGTTGATCATCTGCGAGCCGCGGCAGATGCCCAGCACCGGCAGTCCGATCTTGGCGGCGCAGTCGAGCGCCAGCATCTCCAACCGGTCGCGTTCGGGATCGATGCGGATTTGCGGACGGGCGGATTCGCCGTAGAGCGAGGCGTCGATGTCGTCGCCGCCGCCGACGACCAGCGCGTCCAGCCGGTCGATGGGGAAGGGGGACTCGGCGGTGATGCGGACCGACGACGCGCCGGCCCGCCACAGGGCAAGCCGGTTGGCCATGGCGGCGATGCGGCTGCCATGGATCGAGGCGGTGATGCCGACCAGCGGCCGGGACCTGCCGACGATGGCTGCCATGGAAAACTCCCTCAGCCGGCCTGACGGGCGGGGCCGTCGGTTCCATCCGCTTGTCCGGCGCTGCCTGCGTGGTCACCGTGAATGCCCGGATTGGCGGCCAGCACGGCGTCGATGCGCCCGGCCCAGCCGTCGAGCTGCTGCGCTTCGGCCGCCCGGCGGTACTCGGTGCCGAGGCCGTCCAGCAGCGCGCGGTCGGCGGCCAGCCGCTCCACCGCCACCCAGCGGTTCCAGTCGGCGGCGAGCGACCAGCCGGGATCGCTCAGCCGTGCGTTCGGCAGCCGGTAATGGAAGGTCGGGCGCGGGCGGACATGCGGATCCTCCATCGCCGCGGCCAGACGGTCGCGGTCGAGATGGGCGAACAGCGGGAACAGGTCCAGCTCGCGGTTTCGGGTTGGGTTGTCGGCCAGATAATCGTCGATCAGCCCGCCCAGGTCGGGACGATAGGCAGGATCGACGACCTTTGCGGTATAGGGCGTCGGGAAGGCGGCGATGAAGCCGGACAGGCGCCGGGTGACGTCGACCCGGATTTCCCGCCGCAGCCAAGGGGCCAGCAGCAGGAAGGCCTTCAGCATGTCCAGCAGGTAATCGCCATCGGTCCGCGCCACCTCCGGATTGAAATGCAGGCCGAAGGCGAACAGCGGGCTGGCCTCCGTCCCGGCGGCACCAAGCGCGCGCAGGCGGGCGACCATCTCCTCCAACTCCGGCATCTGATCCACCGTCACCGGCGGGGCGGCGATCTCGAAGGGCATCACCAGACTGCCGATGTTGCCCCACAACGGCCGCAGCGGGTCGAGGATCGCCGCACCCCCCTTGCCCTTGTGGGCGGAGCGCATGTCCAGTTCGACCGTGAAGTCGCCGAGCCGCGTCTCCGTCACCAGACATCGGTGCGGGTTCTCGACGGTGACGGTGCCGCCGAACAGCCGGTGCACGCAGGCTGCGGCCGACGGCGCGTCCAGATCGGCGAATTCAAGTTCCACCCCCACGCGGCGCGGCGTGCCCTGGGACGTGGTGCGGAGCGGGGGGAGGAGGAAGGGTGTGGTCATTGCAAGGCTTCAACAGCCCACCCCGCAGCCTGTTCCATCGATGGAGCTGCATCGGGATTCCAGTTGCATCGGAAGTCCTTGAACACTGCAATGACGCGAATTCAAGCAGGCTGCGGTGCATATCCCTTTCGACCGTAACCACTCGATGGTGGTATGTTTTGGTTTTTGATGTAAATGCCCTGCAGTTGGCGGCAAATTGGGAGAGGATAACAGCCGTTCGATCGGCTTCTCCCCTCTGTTCCGGCTCATTCTTTTCTAAATTAACCGCCGCTTAACCATAAGTGCGTTAGCGATAGGCCTGCCGCAGGGTGGCGCATCCGTCGTTTCATCCGGTCGGCTTTGCGGAGGAGCCTCGTCTACGTCATGACCCTTCTGGCACGCCTCTTCATCCTGGTCCTGCTCGCGGTGCTGCCGGCGATCGGCATCCAGATCTACAGCGTGCTCGAACAGCGGGCGGAGCGCGAAGGCGAGGTGACACTCCAGGCCGAACGGCTTCTCCGGCAGGTCGAAAGCGAGCATTTCCGTCTCATCGACAGCGCCCGCCTGATGGTCACCGCGGTGACCGAGGCGCGCTTCCTGCGCCGGGGCGAGGCCGACAGCTGCCAGACCTATCTGGAGCGGCTGGCGACCCGTTCCGCCGACTACCGCACCCTGTCGATCACCGATACCGAGGGGCGCATCCTGTGCAGCGCCGATCCGTCGCGCATCGGTGCCTCTCTGAGCGTCCAGCCGCATTTCCGCCGGGCGATGGCGCAGGGCCGTTTCGCCGTCGGCGAATGGACGATCACCCATTCCGGCGCCGACGGCGGCGAACTGCCGGTCGCCGCTCCCTATTCGGACAGCGACGGCCGGCGGGCCGGCGTGGTCGCCCTGTCGCTCGACGTCCCGCGGCTGACCGCCCTCTTCGCCTCCCGTCCGATGCCGGACAACACCACCCTGACCGTCGCCGACCGCTCCGGCACCATCCTGGTGAAGCTGCCGGGCACCCAGGGCCGCGCCGGCGAACGGCTGCCGGACAGCTATCTGGGGCTTCTGTCGGAACGGGAAGCCGGCGTGACCATGCTGCCCGGACTGGACGGCGTGTCGCGCATCCTTGCCTTCTCCCCGCCGGCCGCCGGCATCCGCGACCTGTTCATCAGCGTCGGCGTCGACCGCGGCGCCGCCATGGGCGCGGTGGACCGCGCCACCCGGGACGGGCTGCTGATGACACTGTCGGGCTTCCTGGTCGCCGCCGCCGCCGCCTGGATCGGCGGTACCCTGTTCATCCGCCGCCCGGTCGATGCGCTGGTTTCCGCCGCCCGCGACTGGAGCGAGGGCAAGACCGCCACCCGGGTGAAGCTGTCCGACCGCTCGTCGGAGATCGGACAGCTCGGCTACGCCTTCGACATGATGGCTGAACGGCTGGAGGCGCGTGAAGCGGCGCTGCGCCAGTCCGAAAGCCACATCCGCGCCGTGCTGGACGCGCTGCCGGCCTATGTCGGCGTGCTGACGCCGGACGGGGCGGTGGCCCAGGTCAACCGTGCCGCCGCCGATGCCGCCGGGCTGCCGCCCGCCCGCATCGTCGGCCGCCCCTTCGACGAGATCTGCTGGCTGTCCTTCGACGAGGCCGGGCGGGAGCGGTTGCGGCAGGCGCTGGCGCTGGGCGCCGGCGGACGGTCCTCCCGCTTCGACGCCGGGCTGCGCGTCGCCACCGGGCGGGACACCACTCCGCGGGAGATGACGGTGGACGTCAACCTGACCCCGATGGTCGATGCCGACGGCCATGTCACCCACCTGATCGCCACCGGCATCGACATCACCGAACGCAAGCGCACCGAGGAGGCGCTGCGTGTCGCCGAGGAGCGCGTGCGCACCGGCTTGCGCAATTCCGGCGTGGTGGTGCTCAACCAGGACCGCGACCTGCGCTACAGCTGGGCGCATTCGGAATGGCTCGGCTTCTCTCCCGACGCACTGATCGGCCGTACCGACGCCGACCTGTGCAGCCAGCGTGAGGATGCCGACGGCATGATGGCGCTGAAGCGCCGGGTGATGGAGAGCGGCGTCGGCGCGCGGGAGGAGGTGCGCATCCACTGCAAGGGCGAGGATCGCTTCTTCGACCTGACCGTCGATCCGCTGCTCGATCCCTCCGGCCGTGTCGAGGGCGTCACCTGCGCCGCCGTCGAGGTCACCGACCGCAAGAAGGCCGAGGCCGAACTGCGCCGTGCGCGGGAGGAGGCCGATCAGGCCAACGACGGCAAGTCCAAGTTCCTCGCCGCCGCCAGCCACGACCTGCGCCAGCCGGTGCAGTCGCTCTATCTCTTCACCGCGGCGTTGAGCGACCGGTTGCAGGGTCATGCGGCGCTGCCGATCCTCGACAACATCCGCCAGGGGCTGGACACGCTGAAGAGCCTGCTGGACGGTCTCCTGGACATGTCGCGGCTGGAATCCGGCAAGATCGTCGCCACGCCGGTGGAAGTACGGCTGAACCAGATGCTCGGCCGGCTGGTCGCCGAATACGGCCCGCGCGCCGCCCAGAAGGGGTTGGTGCTGCGCGCCGTGCCGACGCGCGCCTGGGTCCGCACCGATCCGGCCCATCTGGAGCGCATCCTGCGCAACCTCGTCGAGAACGCGTTGCGCTACACCACCAGGGGCAAGGTGCTGCTGGGTTGCCGCCGGACGCCGTCCGGCATGCGGGTGGAGGTGTGGGACACCGGCGCCGGCATCCCCGCCGACCGGCTGGAAGACATCTTCGAGGAATTCACCCAACTGGGCGAGCGCAGCGAACGCGGCCTCGGCCTGGGGCTGGCCATCGTCAAGCGGCTGTCGCGGCTGCTCGGCCATCCGGTGACGGTGCGCTCGTGGGAGGGCAAGGGGTCGGTCTTCGCGGTCGAGCTGCCGCGGGTGATCCTGGGCAACCCGCGTCCGGCCAGCGGCACCGCCGCCGCCGCCGCGACGCTCGCGCGCCGGTCCATCGCCAACGATGCGGCGGCGGCCAATGCCGCGAACGATCGGGGGCAGGCGATCAGCGCCATCGCCAACGCCTTCGGCGGTGGGCGGAGCGCTGGCGGGGCGACCAAGACGATTGCCGCGCCGGCTGCCGCAGTTGCGGCCGGATCCGCCAAGGGCATGGTGCTGGTGATCGACGACGAGGCGATCATCCTGCTCGGCCTCAAGGCGATCCTGGAAGGCTGGGGCTATGACGTGCTAACCGCTAAGTCGGGCGATCAGGCGCTGGAACGGCTGCGCGCCGACGGCCGCTGCCCGCAGATCGTGCTGGCCGACTACCAGCTCCAGCAGGGCCGCACCGGTCCGGAGGCGGTCTGTGCGGTCCAGACCATGCTGGGCCAGTCGGTTCCCGGCATCATCCTGACCGGCGACACCAGCTCCGAACGCCAGGAAGAAGCCGAACGCCGCGGCTTCCGCATCCTGCACAAGCCGGTCTTCCCCAACGACCTCCGCCGCATGATGGCGAGCGCCGGGGCGGCGTGATGCGCCGGTTCGGTTTTCCTCGGCAGCAAAAAGGGCCGCTCCCCCACCGGGACGCGGCCCTTGCCTTATCCGAACTCCGGCAGCCTTACTTCGCCAGATTCCTCAGCACGAAGTTCAGCACGCCGCCGTTCCGGTAATACTCCACCTCGTCCAGCGTATCGATGCGTAGCAGCAGCGGGTAGGTCTCCACCGTGCCGTCGGCGCGGGTCAGGGTCAGGGCGACGTCCTTGCGCGGCCGCAGATCCTGTTCGATGCCGGCGATGTCGAAGCGTTCCGATCCGTCCAGCTTCAGGTCGTTGCGGGTCAGGCCGTCCTTGAACTGCAAGGGCAGGATGCCCATCCCGACGAGGTTGGAGCGGTGGATGCGCTCGAAGCTCTCGGCGATCACCGCGCGGATACCCAGCAGCCTGGTGCCCTTTGCCGCCCAGTCGCGGCTCGACCCCGTGCCGTATTCCTTGCCGGCGACGACGACCAGCGGCACGCCCTCGTCGGCGTAGCGCATGGCGGCGGTGTAGATCGGCAGCCGTTCGCCCGACGGGTAATGCTTGGTCTCGCCGCCTTCGACGCCGGGGATCAGCTCGTTGCGGATGCGGATGTTGGCGAAGGTGCCGCGCATCATGACTTCATGGTTGCCGCGGCGGGCGCCGTAGCTGTTGAAGTCCTGCGGACGCACCTGATAGCTCAGCAGGTACTCGCCGGCCGGGCTGGTCTTCTTGATCGAGCCGGCGGGGGAGATGTGGTCGGTGGTGATGGAATCGCCCAGCACCGCCAGCGCCCGCGCGCCGCGCACGTCCGACACCGGGTCCGGCGTCTTGGTCAGGCCGGTGAAGAAGGGCGGCAGCTTCACATAGGTGGAGCCGTCCTGCCACTGGTAGGTCTGGCCTTCCGCCGTGGCGATGGCCTGCCACTGTTCCGGACCCTTGAACACGTCGGAATAGCGGCTGCGGAACATCTCGGCGGTCAGCGAGGCGTCGATGGCGTCCTGCACCTCGCGGTTGCTCGGCCAGACGTCCTTGAGATAGACCGGCTGGCCGTCGGTGCCGATGCCCAGCGGATCGGTCGTCAGGTCGATGTTCAGGTTGCCGGCCAGCGCATAGGCGACGCACAGCGGCGGCGAGGCGAGGTAGTTGGCGCGGGTGTGCGGGTTGACGCGGCCCTCGAAGTTGCGGTTGCCCGACAGCACGGCGCCGACCACGAGGTTGCCGTCCTCCACGGCCGCGGCGATGGCGTCGGGCAGCGGGCCGGAGTTGCCGATGCAGGTGGTGCAGCCATAGCCGACGATGTTGAAGCCGATGCGGTCGAGATAGGGCTGCAAACCGGCCTTGGCGAGATAGTCGGTGACCACCTGGGAGCCCGGCGCCAGGGAGGTCTTGACCCACGGCTTCTGCTTCAGCCCCTTTTCCACCGCCTTTTTGGCCAGCAAACCGGCGGCGATCAGCACCGCCGGGTTGGAGGTGTTGGTGCAGGAGGTGATGGCGGCGATGACGACGGCGCCCTGTTCCAGGCTGTAATCGGCGCCCTTCACCGGAACCGCCTTCTTCGAGTCGTCAGCCTTGTAGGCCTCGGTCATGTCCTTGGCGAAGCCTTGCGCCACCGCCGACAGCGGCACGCGGTCCTGCGGACGCTTCGGACCGGCCAGCGACGGCTCCACCGTGCCCATGTCCAGTTCGAGCACGTCGGTGAAGACCGGATCGGGGCTGTTCGGCTCGCGCCACATGCCCTGGGCTTTGGCATAAGCCTCGACCAGCGCCACGCGGTCGGGATCGCGGCCGGTGAAGGTCAGGTAGCGGATGGTCTCGGCGTCGATGGGGAAGATGCCGCAGGTCGCGCCATATTCCGGCGCCATGTTGCCGATGGTGGCGCGGTCGGGCAGCGTCATGCTGTCCAGGCCCGGCCCGAAGAACTCGACGAACTTGCCGACCACGCCCTTCTTTCGCAGCATCTGGGTGACGGTCAGCACCAGATCGGTGGCGGTCATGCCCTCCTTGAGCCGGCCGGTCAGCTTGAAGCCGACGACCTCCGGGATCAGCATGGAGATCGGCTGGCCCAGCATCGCGGCCTCCGCCTCGATGCCGCCGACGCCCCAGCCCAGCACGGACAGGCCGTTCACCATCGTGGTGTGGCTGTCGGTGCCGACCAGCGTGTCGGGATAGGCCACCGGCTTGCCCGACGGGTCGCCGTCGGTCCACACGACCTGGGCCAGATATTCGGTGTTGACCTGATGACAGATGCCGGTGCCCGGCGGCACCACGCGGAAATTGTCGAAGGCCTTCTGGCCCCAGCGCAGGAACTCGTAGCGTTCCAGGTTGCGTTCGAACTCCAGATCGACGTTCTTCTGGAAGGCCTCGGCGCCACCGAAGTAATCGACCATCACCGAATGGTCGATGACCAGATCGACCGGCACCAGCGGGTTGATCTTCGTCGGGTCGCCGCCCAGCGACGCCATTGCCTCGCGCATCGCCGCCAGATCGCAGACCGCCGGCACGCCGGTGAAGTCCTGCATCAGCACACGGGCCGGGCGATAGGCGATTTCACGGTCGGACCGCTTGTCGACCAGCCATTGGGCCACCGCCTTCACGTCGTCGACGGAGACGGTGCGCCCATCCTCGAACCGCAGCAGGTTTTCCAGCAGCACCTTCATCGAGAACGGCAGCCGCGACAGATCGCCGAGACCTGCCTCCTCGGCGGCCTTCAGGCTGAAATAGTCGTAGCTCTTGCCGCCCGCGCTGAGCGAGCGGCGGGTCTTGAGTGAATCTTGACCGGTGAAGGTGGTCACGGGAAGAACTCCTTGGCTTCTGTGGCTTTTGGACCCGGCAGTCCGGATCGTGGCTTTCGGTTCGGGCGGGCACCGGGACGGATGCCTGGGGGAAGATGCTTCTCGTCGGATGGACCGGGGATGGACCGGACGGCCGCCGGACAGGACGCGCCATACAGCCAAGATGTAGGGCGCGAGGCCGGTCTATCAACGCACCGGATGACCCCTGCCGCAAGACGAGGTGGAAGTCCAATCCATGGGGCAGGACTTGGCGTGTGCCTGGATACTGGAAACGATTACGGTGCGGTGGTCCATACATTACAAAGTTTTATGCCGTCCGGAATTGCATATAGCTTTCAGCGAGGTGCTTGTCCGGCTAGTCTGCCCGCGGCGACACATGGACGGAGGCGGGCGGTGACGGGCAAGAGCGGTCATTGGGAGATGGTCCGCACGGTCACGGTCGCGGGGCTGCTGGCGCTTGGGGCCCGCTCGGTGGTGGCGCAGCCTTTCCACGTCCCGTCGGGATCGATGGAGCCGACGCTGGAGGTCGGCGATTTCCTGTTCGCCAGCAAGTTCCCCTACGGATACAGCCGCTATTCCTTCCCGCTCGACGCGCTTCCCATCGCCGGGCGGGTGCTGGGCCATGCGCCGGAGCGTGGCGACATCGCCGTCTTCCGTCTGCCGCGCGACCCGGAGCAGGTCTATGTGAAGCGGCTCGTCGGGCTGCCGGGCGAGGTGGTGCAGATGCGGGACGGCGTTCTGCATGTGAACGGCCAGCCGGCGGCGCTGGAGCGCCTGGAAGATTTCGTCGAGACGGGAGCCGACGGTGCCCGCCGGACCATCCCGCAATATGTGGAGCATCTGCCGGATGGTCCGACGCACCGTGTCCTGCATGTGGCCGGGCGCGACGGCCTGGACGACACCCCACCGCTTCGGGTGCCGGATGGCCATTACTTCATGCTGGGTGACAACCGCAGCAATTCGCTGGACAGCCGGGTTGCGGCAACGGCCGGCGGCGTCGGCTTCGTTCCCGCCGAAAACCTCATCGGCCGGGCCGACCTGCGGCATTTCTCCGTCGACCCAACCGCGCTGGACGAACCGGCCCGCTGGCCGGCGGCCCTGCGGCTCGACCGCATCGGGCTGATCCACTGATCCGATACGCTGCGGCGACCCTCACGCCATCCTATCGGGCGGGCTTCGTCACGCCGGCTTCATCGCCACATAGCGGACGAAGCGCAGGCCGCTGCCCAGCACCCGCAGCCGTGCCCACCACAGTGCCAGTTCGCGCTTCAGTGCGGCCAGCACCGGGGCCGGCGGCACGGCCGCGGCCAGCGTGTCGGCCAGCTTGCGCACGCGGTCGATGATGTGGCGGCGGTGCAGCTGGGTCAGATCCTCCGAAATGCGGAGGTCGAGGTTGCGCTGGGTCAGTTCGTCGGCCATGCGGGTGGCGGTCCAGGGATAGACCTCCATCGGCTCCTCCTCCCGCCAGCCGTTCCAGCTGTCCCAGGAGCTGGGGGTGCCGTCGATCACATAGTCGTACAGGGCGATGCCGCCCTTGGGCTTCACGCAGTCGCCGAGCCGGTCGAGGAACAGGTCCTTGTCGCGCACACGGTGGAGGATGCGGTCGGCCATCACGAGGTCGAAGCTGCCGGCCTGGTTGAAATGCTCCGGGTCGTAATGGGCGATGGGCGCCTTCTTCGATAGGCCCAGCACCTTCGACCGGTCCATGGCCAGCTTCGCCAGCAGCGGCGACGGCTCCAGCCCGGTTACCCAGGTGTCGCAGCTTTGCACCAGCGCGCGGGCGGTGCCGCCCAGGCCGGCCGACAGGTCCAGCACGCTCTTGGCCGGGTTCAGCCCGAAGGAGCGGACGGAATCGACCATCCACGCCGCTTCCTCCGGCCCGGTCATGTCCTGGCCCCACAGAAGCTGCGCGCCCTCGCTGCGCGCCGGCGACCAGACCGGCTCGCCGTGACGGTCGAGTTGCATCAACGCCAGCCGGTCCAGGTCCGGGTTGCCGGTGGGCGGAGCCGGCAGCGCGATTGCGGCCGGCGGTGCTGGAGGTGTGGTGCTGCCGACTGCATCGACCGGGCCGGGCTGCCGGCGGCCCGCCAAAGCGCGTGGGTCGGTCCGGCTCGAAATGCGGGGCAGGCGGGACAGGTCATAGCCCTCCCACCACGCAGCCAAACGGATGCGCCAGTCGGGGTTACGCCACCGCTCCAAATCCTGTGGACTGATCTGCGGCACCACGCATCTGCCCTTTCCAGGTCAAGCGGCGGATCACCGATCTACCACTTTTGGGTATAGTCACGACATCCGGCACCGTGATTTAGAAGTAGGTTGGCCTGATTTGTCTGTCAAGAAACCATTGTTTAACGATTTCGACTTCGTTTTCGCCAATTGTTGGAAAATTTTACCAGTTTTTGTCTGTGCGTCGCGCTCTGTGCGGCCATTGCGGCCGCCGGGGCGCCTCCCTATACTCCCGACGCAACCGACGAAGGGGGCTTGGCGTGCCGATCGAAACCGGTGAGTCCACCGGCAATCCCTGGACCGTGCTGACCAGCACGACGAAATACGAGAATGCCTGGATGGAGGTGGTGGAACACAAGGTTCTGACCCCGAAGGGCTCTCCGGGAATCTATGGCGTCGTCCATCCCCGCAGTCTTGCCACCGGCGTGGTGCCGGTCCATGCCGACGGCACGGTGACCCTGGTCGGCCAGTACCGCTTCCCCCTGAAGCAATACAGTTGGGAAATCCCCGAGGGCGGCGGGCGCAAGGGTGTCGAACCGCAGGAATCCGCCGCGCGCGAGCTGCGCGAGGAAACCGGCCTGACGGCGCGGCGCTGGATGCCGCTGATGACGCTGCACCTGTCCAATTGCATCACCGACGAGGTGGCCCACACCTTCGTCGCCTGGGATATGGAGCAGGGCGAGTCCGCGCCCGACGAGACCGAGGTGCTGGCGGTGCGCCGCCTGCCCTTCGCCGAGGTGATCGACATGGTGCTGTCCGGCGCCATCACCGACGCCATGGCGGTGGCCAGCCTGCTGAAGCTGCGGGTGCTGGCGGCGGAAGGCGCGCTGCCCGACGACCTCGCCGGCATTCTCCGCCTCTGACCTGCCGGCGATTGAACCGCCAACAAATCGGATCTCAATGACCGTCATTTCCGGCCACGCCGTCGCCATCGATTTCGAGACCGCCAACGAGACCCGCACCAGCGCCTGCTCCATCGGCGTTGCCTGGATCGAGAACGGCCGCGTGACCGGGACGGAAGAGCATCTGATCCGCCCGCGCGAGCCGCGCTTCAACCCCTTCAACAGCGCCATCCATGGCATCCGTGAAGAGGACGTGGCCGACGCGCCCGAATTCCCGGAGGTGTGGGCGGGTCTGCGGGAGCGGGTGCAGGGCCGGCTGATCCTGGCCCACAACGCCGCCTTCGACCTCAGTGTGCTGCGCCATACCCTGACCGACTATGGCGTGGACCTGCCGGCCTGCGACTTTCTCTGCACCGTCATGATGGCGCGCCGGGCCTGGCCGGCCTTGACCGGACACCGGCTGAACCATCTGGCCGATTTTCTGGGGATCGCGCTCCACCACCATCATGCCGGCAGCGACGCCGAGGCCTGCGGCCGCATCGCGCTGGCCGCGGCGCTGGAGATGGGGTTGGGCGGCTTCGGCGAGATCGAGCGCACCGGTATCCGCCTGGGCCGCATCGCCCCCGGCGGATATTCGCCCTGCAAGGGCGGCAAGGCGCCGCCGCGCCGCCCGCGCGTGGTGGCGTGAACTGTCAGCCGACGCTTTCCCCCCGGCTTCCCCTGCGTTTAGATTTTTGCGATCGGCTTTACGCTTCAAATCGATTCCGATTTTTCGCGATCCGATCTAGGCTCCCGCTCCACCGTGTGAAGGAGCGAACCGCATGCTGTTCATGTTCCATTGCGTCGACAAGGCGGGCGCCGCCGATGTCCGCGCCGCCAACCGTACCGAGCATCTGGCCTATCTGGAAGCCAATGCCGCCCGCCTCTTCGCCGCCGGCCCGCTGCTGTCGGACGACCAGAGCGGCATGGTCGGCAGCCTGCTGATCGTCGAGTGCGCCGATGCCGCCGCCGCGCAGGCGTTCGCCGACGGCGACCCCTATGCCAAGGCCGGCCTGTTCGACAGCGTGACGATCCGGCCCTGGCGCCGCGTCTATCCCAAGGCCTGAGCGGGAGAGCGCTGGCGATGGCCTACTGGCTGGTGAAATCCGAGCCGTTCAAATATTCCTGGGACCGCATGGTCGCCGATGGCCGGACCCATTGGGACGGGGTGCGCAATTACCAGGCGTCCAACAATCTGAAGGCGATGGAGGTGGGCGACCGCGCCTTCTTCTATCACTCCAACGAAGGTCTGGAGATCGTCGGCATCGTCGAGATCGTCCGCACCTATTACCCGGACCCCAGCGACGAGGCCGGCCGCTTCGGCATGGTCGACGTGGCGCCGGTGATGCCGGTGAAGACACCCGTCACGCTGAAGCAGATCAAGGCCGATCCGCATCTTCAGTCGATGGCGCTGGTGCGTCAGTCGCGGCTGTCGGTCTGCCCGGTCACCGACGAGGAGTGGGCGCGGGTGTGCGATCTGGCAGGGGTCGGCGTGCCGGCCTGAGGGGCGTAAGGCGGGGCGAAAGCGGCCCCGCTCTCCGCTGCCCGGTTGCTTCGGTGAAAGACCTACTCCGCCGCTTCCTGCATCGCCGCATGGAAGTCGTTGGTCGCCTGCATCATGCGCCGGGCGATGTCCGCCATGCCGGCTGCCGAGATGGCGCTCATGGGGCCGCCGAGCGCGCGCAGCGTGGCGTCGATGGCCATCAGGCTGGTGCGGTCGGCCATGCCGGCGAGACGGTCGCTGCGGTCGCCGGCTTTCGGAAGATCGTCCGCGTTGGTGGTGCTGGGCATTGCGATCCTTGCCGCCGCTGATCGTTACCGTGATGCAGCAACTCTATAGCTGCCGGCGGGTTAAGGTCGGGTTAAGCAAGGGATCGTCCGTTACAGGACAGACATCCCCGAATGCTGCCCTCCATGCTGCGCCGCGGCGCGGCGGATGGTCGCGGAACGGGACCGCCGCCCTTCCGGCCCGGTTGGCGGCGCGGTCACGGAGGCATTGGCATGCCTCGGTATGCTTGGGGAAGAAACAGTCTCGCGCTGCAAAATCAGCGACACAATCCTCCTTTGGTCGGGGGGCCTGCGGGGGCCGATCTGCTTGTTCGTCCCGCAACTTGTGTGGATAATGCCGCTCAATTCCGGGCGGCGGCCCGCCGCCCTCCAATCATCTTCCGGCCAATTCGGAAGCACCACGGGGGAATCGCACTCATGACCGACAACAGCTTCTTTCCGGTGAAGCCCGAGATCGCGGCCGCCGCCCACGTGAATGCGGAAGCCTATGCCCGCATGTACGAGCAGTCGGTCAAGGACCCCGAGGCGTTCTGGGGCGAACAGGGCAAGCGGCTCGACTGGATCCAGCCCTACAGCAAGGTGAAGGACGTCAATTTCAACGACGACGTCCATATCCGCTGGTTCTACGACGGCACGCTGAACGTGTCGGCCAACTGCATCGACCGCCATCTGGCGACCCGCGGCGACCAGACCGCGATCCTGTTCGAAGGCGACGATCCCGGCGTTTCCAAGGCCATCACCTACAAGGAGCTGCACGAGAAGGTCTGCCGTCTCGCCAACGTGCTGAAGAAGAACGGCGTCAAGAAGGGCGACCGCGTCACCATCTATCTGCCGATGATCCCGGAAGCCGCCTATGCGATGCTGGCCTGCACCCGCATCGGCGCCATCCACTCCATCGTCTTCGGCGGCTTCTCGCCCGACAGCCTGAAGGACCGCATCGTCGACTGCGACAGCCATTTCGTCATCACCTCCGACGAGGGCCTGCGCGGCGGCCGCAAGGTGCCGCTGAAGGCCAACGCCGACAAGGCGGTGGCCGGCGCGCCGACGGTCAAGCATGTGCTGGTGGTCAAGCACACCGGCGGCAACGTCGCCTGGACCGAGGGCCGCGACCTTTGGTACCACGAGGAGATGGAGAGCGTCTCCGCCGACTGCCCGCCGGAGGAGATGAACGCCGAGGATCCGCTGTTCATCCTCTACACTTCCGGCTCGACCGGCAAGCCGAAGGGCGTGCTGCACACCACCGGCGGCTATCTCGTCTATGCGTCGATGACCCATCAGTATGTCTTCGACTACAAGGACGGCGAGGTCTACTGGTGCACGGCCGACGTGGGCTGGGTCACCGGCCACAGCTACATCGTCTATGGCCCGCTCGCCAACGGCGCCACCACGCTGATGTTCGAAGGCATCCCGACCTACCCGGACGTCTCGCGCTTCTGGCAGGTCATCGACAAGCACAAGGTCAACATCTTCTACACCGCCCCGACCGCCATCCGCTCGCTGATGCGTGAAGGCGAAGGACCGGTGAAGACGACCTCGCGCGCCTCGCTCCGCGTGCTGGGTTCGGTCGGCGAACCGATCAATCCGGAAGCGTGGCTGTGGTACTACAATGTGGTCGGCGACGCCCGCTGCCCGATCGTCGACACCTGGTGGCAGACGGAGACCGGCGGCATCCTGATCAGCCCGCTGGTCGGCGCCATCGGCCAGAAGCCGGGCTCCGCCACCAAGCCGTTCTTTGGCGTCCAGCCGGTCGTCGTCGACAACGAAGGCCAGATCCTGGAAGGCGAGACCGAGGGCAACCTCTGCATCGCCGATGCCTGGCCCGGCATGATGCGCACGGTCTATGGCGACCACGAGCGCTTCATCCAGACCTACTTCTCGACCTTCGCCGGCAAGTATTTCACCGGTGACGGCTGCCGCCGCGACGCCGATGGCTATTACTGGATCACCGGCCGCGTCGACGACGTCATCAACGTGTCCGGCCACCGCATGGGCACCGCAGAGGTCGAGAGCGCGCTGGTCGCCCACCCGAAGGTCGCCGAGGCCGCGGTCGTCGGCTATCCGCACGACCTGAAGGGCCAGGGCATCTACGCCTACGTCACGCTGAACGCCGGCGAGACTCCGACCGAGGAGTTGCGCAAGGAACTGGTCGCCTGGGTCCGCAAGGAGATCGGCCCGATCGCCTCGCCCGACCTGATCCAGTGGGCCCCCGGCCTGCCGAAGACCCGTTCCGGCAAGATCATGCGCCGCATCCTGCGCAAGATCGCCGCGAACGAGCATGACAGCCTGGGCGACACCTCGACGCTGGCCGATCCGGGCGTGGTGACCGACCTGATCGACAACCGCATGAACAACGCCTGACGGCAGGTTTCACGGGGAAAAGGGGCGCTCCGGTGGGGCGCCCCTTTTTCTTTGTCGTGTCAGGTTCTCACCCCCAACGGCACGACCACCCTCACCGCTCCGGCAGCACCAGCGGGGCGGCGGGGGAGATGGTGAAGGCGGTGGGGGAGGGGTGGCGCTCGACGATCCGCTTGCGGGCGTCTTCCGCACTTTCCGCGGCAATGGCGTAGGTGCGGATGCCGGTCCAGGGGGCGGTGGCGTCCAGCGCCTCCACCGCGACATACCACAGCGGGCCGCTGGACCGGGCGACGCGGTCGACGCAATAGAACTCCATCGGCGTCAGGGCGGCATCGTCGGTGGCCGCCGACTGCAAAGACAAAATCTCGCCCTCGACCTCCGCCGCCTCGTGGCGCAGGCCGGCGAGGGTTTCCTCCGCCTCCACCCGGCGGACCGAGGCTAGCTTGGCGTAGTTGGCATAGACGTCCAGCCGCTCCTTCAGCGCGGTCAGCTTCTCCGACTGCCGGCGGGCGCGCATGCCGAGGATGCGCTCTGCCAGCACGCCGATCACCAAGCTGGTGACGGCTCCCAGAACCCACACGGGGCTCATGGTGCGGAGGCCCCGGCCACAGCGTCTTCGTCGGCCTCCTCGCTGGAGACGGTGACGCCCACGCCTTCGTGGAAGATGTTGCGGGTCAGCATCTGGGCGGCGGCGAAGTCGGAGGCCCAGACCTGCGCCTCGTTTCCGAAGCGCCAGATGGCGGGGTGGACCACCGCCTTGGCATCGGGCCGGGCGGTGAAGCCGGGGGTCATCGCCAAACGGAAGGTGAAATGGTTGCGCCCCGGCTCCGGCCGGCCGATCTCGTGGATGAAGCGGCGCGCGGCGGCGGTGCGCTTGCCGCTGCGGCGGTTCAGGACCAGCTTGTCGGTCGACAGCTCCACCAGCCTTGCCTTCGTCGCCTCGATTTCGGCCTGCATGGCCTCCAACTCGTTGGCCTGGAGTTCCAGCGCGTCGCGTTCGGCGGTCAGGGCCGCGCCGCAGCGGCGGATTTCCCGGTCCGTCCGCAGGATCAGGCCGCGGCGGATGCCCAGAAACAGCAGGGTGGCGCCGATGCTGAACAGCGCCAGCAGCATTTCCGACGTCATACGCGCCCGCTCCGCAAACCATTCGGCCCTGGGGGAGTTGTAGCGCAATCCGCCTGGGCACGCATCACAAGCAAGTGCCTTAAGGGCTTAAAAAAAAACAAGTCAAACAATTGGGCCTGAAAACGGCGCCCCGCAGGGCGCCGTAGTCGTCAGCCAAGCGCACGGACAGTCATTTCCGCTCGCCGATGGCGGCCTGGGCCGCCTTCACCAGATCGGGGCCGATCTGCTTGGCCCACTTGTCGAAGACCGGCTGGGTGGCGGTCTGGAAGGCCTTCTGTTGGTCCGGCGTCAGGCGAACCACCTCGACGCCCTGGGCGGTGATCTCCTTCAGCAGGCTGTCGTCCTCGGCGGTGATGCCCTTGCGGGAGATCGCGACCTCTTCGGCGGCGGCCTGGACGGCGGCGGCGCGCACGGCCTCCTGGTCCTCCTTCGACCAGCTGGCCCAAACCTCTTTGTTGACCACGAAGATCAGCGGATCGGCGACATAGCCCCACAGGGTCAGGTTCTTCTGGCCCAGCGTGGCGAGCTTGGCGGCGACGAAGATCGCCAGCGGGTTTTCCTGCCCGTCGACGGCGCCGGTCGACAGGGCCGGCTGGGCGTCGGCCCAGCTCATCTGCGTCGGGTTGGCGCCGAGTGCGGTGAAGGTGTCGAGGTAGAGCGGCGAGCCGACGACGCGGATCTTCAGCCCCTTCAGGTCGGCTGGCGTGCGGATCGGGTGCTTGGAGTTGGAGATCTCGCGGAAGCCGTTCTCACCCCAGGCCAGCGGCACCACGTCCTTGGTGGCGAGCAGCTCGAACAGCGTCTTGCCGACCTCGCCCTGGGTCAAAGCATCCAGCGCCTTGTGGTCGGGCATCAGGAAGGGCAGGGAGAAGAGGTTCAGCTCCTTCACCTGCGGCGACCAGTTGATGGTGGAGCCGACCGCCATGTCGATGGTGCCCTGGCGGAGTGCCGTAAACTCCTTGGTCTGGTCGCCGTTCACCAGCGAGGTGCCGGGATACATCTTGATGTTGATGCGGCCGCCGGTCTTCTCCTTGACCAGTTCGGCCCAGCGGTCGCCGCCGACACCCCAGGGGAAGGGCTTGCCCAGAACGGTCGAAAGCTTGTACTCCGCCTTGTAGTCGGCAGCGTTCGCCGCACCGGCAACCAGAGCCGGAACCGTCAGAGCGGCCAGCGCGATGCCGGCGAGCAGAGCCTTCAGCGATTTCATGCTTGTTTCCTCCCAAGCGCCCTATACGAAAGATACGGACCGGGATCGTACAGATGCACGCAGGACTGTTCCACGCGCAATTTGAAGCGACCGTCCGCGGTCCGAACAATGCGGCCATGCGGCTGGTTCTGGCGCTCGGCGTTTGTGTCTGGCTGACGTCACCTGCTGCAGGCCTTGCCCAGGGGCTGCCCGGCCCGGCGACCCCGATGGGGCCGAATCCCAGCGAGTGCGAGATCCAGGCGGCGCTCCTCGGCACCACCGGACCCAACTGCCCGCCGGTGGCGATGCAGCGACCGGCCGCCCCGCCGCCGGCCACATCCCCCGCCGCATCCCCCGGTCAGCGGCCGGGACCGGTGACGGTGCCGCCGCTGCCCGGACCGACCGCCATGCAGGCACCGGAACTGCGCGCCGCCTTCCGGGTGGAGTTCGACTTCAACTCCGCCGTCATCCGGCCGGAATCGCGGGAGATTCTGGACAAGGTGGCGGCGGTGATGGGGGCGGCCGGCACCACCCGCTTCCGCATCGTCGGCCACACCGACGCGGTCGGCGGCGACGCGGCCAACCTCTCTTTGTCCAAGCGGCGGGCGGCGGCGGTGGTCGAGTATCTGGTGTCTCGTCACCACATCCACGCCGACCGGCTGGAGGCGTCCGGCATGGGCGCGCGTGAACTGCTGCTGCCCGACCAGCCGAAGGCCGCGGCCAACCGGCGGGTGGAGATCGTCAATCTCGGCGGCTGATGTTTTTTTCCGATCCGCCGGGAACCTTTGGCGGGGTGGGGTGTTGCGCAGGAGCGCTGACGGGCCTTCGGCCCTGTGTGCCCCTCCCTCCAACCCCTGACCGGGAGAGCCGATGCCGGATCACACCCCCATTCCCATCGACAGCCACCGCATCGCCGACGACGAGGTCGGCAAGCCGGCGGTCTTCGGTGCCATCCTGTCCGGCCAGCCGCTGGAGATTCACCGCAACATCTTCGAGGGCGACTACAGCCGCTTCCGGTCGGGGGTGTGGCAGTGCACGCCTGGCCTCGTCGCGATGAAGGACTGGCCCTATCATGAGTTCTGCGTCCTGCTGTCGGGCCGGGTGATCATCACGCCGGAGGGCGGAACCCCGCGGGAATACAAGGCCGGCGACGCGCTGGTGCTGCCGATGGGCTTCACCGGCACCTGGGAGATCCTGGAGACGGTGCGGAAATACTATGCGGTCCAGGCGCGCCAGCCGCTGCTGCGGCGGATGAAGGCGCGGGTGAAGGGCTGGCTGCGGCCGGAAGCCAAGGGCGGGCCGGCGGCGACTGTGCAGCCCGGCACCGCGTTCTGACACCTCGCCATCCGCCGGACGCCCGTGTTAGGGTCCGCCGCGCCGTCTGCCAGGACGGCCCCCATGCAAGACCCTGACACCGGTGCGTCCCATCATGATCCACGCCCCCCGTACCCTCACCGAGATCGCCGAAGCGCTGGGCGCCGCGGTCGAAGGCGACGGCTCCCTCACGATCCGCCGCGCCGTCCATCCGTCGGAAGCGGAAGGGCCGGAGGATTTGGCGCTTGCGATGGACAAGGATCTGCTGGCCCTGCTGCCCGGCAGCAAGGCGGTCGCCGCCGTCGTCGCCGAAGGGGTCGAGGTGCCGGAGGGCATCAAGGGCCGCATCGTGGTGAAGCGTCCGCGCTATGCCATGGCCGGGATGCTCGACATCTTCGAACGTCCGGTGCATGCCGAGCCGGGGGTGTCGCCCCAGGCCTATGTGGCGCCCGACGCGGTGGTGGCGCCCGATGCCTCCATCGCTCCCTTCGCCTACATCGGCCCGCGCGCCCGCATCGGCGCCGGTGTGGTCGTGCTGCCG
This sequence comes from Azospirillum sp. UENF 112521, assembly GCF_058780665.1. Taxonomy (NCBI): domain Bacteria; kingdom Pseudomonadati; phylum Pseudomonadota; class Alphaproteobacteria; order Rhodospirillales; family Azospirillaceae; genus Azospirillum; species Azospirillum sp. UENF 112521. The sequence continues at coordinate 2,282,311 of NZ_JBSNCI010000002.1, read as the reverse complement.
CATGTCACGGTCGGGGCGGACGCGGTGATCGGCGAGGGCAGCCTGCTGCACCCCGGTGCCCGCATCGGCGAGCGGGTGGAGATGGGCGCCCGCTGCATCGTCCATCCCAACGCCGCCGTCGGCAATGACGGCTTCAGCTTCGTCACCCCGGAGCCGGGCAGCGTCGAATTGGCCAAGACCACCGGCCGCGTCGTCGGCACCAACGTGCTGATCCGCCGGGTGAACTCCATCGGCACGGTCGTGCTGGGCGACGATGTCGAGATCGGCGCCGGCGCCACCATCGACCGCGGCACGGTGACGGCCACCCGCATCGGCAACGGCACCAAGATCGACAACCTCGTCCAGATCGGCCACAACGTCCAGGTCGGCACCAACTGCATGCTGTGCGGCCATGTCGGCATCGCCGGCAGCACGGTGATCGGCGACCGTGTGGTCCTGGCCGGCAAGGTCGGCGTCGCCGACCACATCAAGATCGGCAGCGACGCGGTGGTGGCGGCCAATTCCGGCGTCGGCATGAACATCCCGCCGAAGTCGGTGTGGATGGGCTATCCCGCCGTGCCGCGCGCCCGCGCCTTCGAGCAATACAAGGGCCTCGCCCGTCTGAAGCGTCTGTTCGCCGACGTCTCCGACCTCAAGGCGCGCCTGACCGCCATCGATGGCGGCCCGGTGAAGACCGAGGCGGAGCCGGCGGAGCAGCAGGAATAGGCGGCAATCCGGCCGTCTTCGCCCTTCATCGTTCAACCACAATCGTCCCCATGACCTCCGGCCAGAACCCCACCCGTGAATCGATCCTTGGCGGCCCGGCCGTCATCCTGGTGCAGCCGCAGCTCGGCGAGAACATCGGCGCCTGCGCGCGTGCGATGCTGAATTGCGGGCTGACCGACCTCCGGCTGGTCAAGCCGCGGGACGGCTGGCCGAACCCGAAGGCGAATGCCGCGGCGTCGGGGGCCGACCTCGTCATCGACAATGCCAGGATCTTCGAGACGACAGCCGAGGCGGTCGCCGATCTGGAGTCGGTCTTCGCCACCACGGTGCGCACCCGCGACATGATCCAGCGCTTCGTCACCCCGCGCGTCGCGGCCGGCGAGATGCGGGAGCGCTATGCCGCCGGCCAGAAGGTCGGCGTGATGTTCGGGCCGGAGCGCACCGGGCTGTTCAACGACGACCTGACCCTTGCCCAGACGCTGGTGACGGTGCCGCTGAACCCGGCCTTCTCTTCGCTCAATCTGGCGCAGGCGGTGCTGCTGATCGGCTACGAGTGGTTCCAGGCCGGCGATCGCACGCCCGACCGCTTCCTGCACACCGGCCAGACCCGTCCGGCGACGATGGCGGAGCGGGTGAACTTCTTCGAGCGGCTGGAGGCGTCGCTGGACCGTACCGGCTTCTTCACCAGCGAGGCCAAGCGCCCCTCGATGATCCGCACCCTGCGCAACGCCTTCGAGCGGATGGAGATGACTGAGCAGGAGGTCCGCACCCTCCACGGTGTCGTCACCGCCCTGGTCGAGGGCGACAAGCGGAAAGGCGGGAGTTAAACCTCAAGCACCGCTATAGTGGGCGTCCATGGACTATGCGTTGCAGAACATGGATGTCGGGCTGGTGCTGCTGGACAGCGCGCGGCGGGTGCTGGCCCTGAACCCGGCGGCGGTCCGGCTGCTGGGCGACCGCGCGGCCGGTCTGGTCGGCGCCTATCTGCACGACCTGCACCCGCCCTCCCACCGCGCCAAGGTGGAACTGCTGCTGGCCGCGGCCGGCGAACCGGCGGCCCCGGCATCGGCCTGTTCGATGATGGTGGCGCTTCCCGGCCGGGTGCTGGTGGTGAAGGCGACCGCGCTGGCGCCCGCCACCGCGGCGGGGGAGGGGAGTGCCGTCACCGCCCTGATGCTGATGGAGGCGGCGCGGCCATCGGCGGCCGATGTCCAAGTCCCGCCGTCGCCACCGCCCACGGCGCAGGCGCCTGAACCGCTGGTCAAGCTGCCGGTGGAGAAGGGGCAGGGGATCGTGCTGCTCGACCCGGCCGATGCCGTCTATCTCCAGGCCGACGGCCATTACACCACGGTCCACACCGCCGATGGCGCCTTCTTCTGCGGCCTGCCGCTGTCGGAGCTGGAGGCGCGGCTCGACGCCCGATCCTTCGTGCGCACCCATCGCGGCTACATCGTCAACCTGCGCCATGCCCGTGCGGTGGAGCGGCAGGACGGGCGCGCCGCCTTCGTCATGGCCGCCCCCGGCGCCCCCCGTGTGCCGGTCAGCCGCAACCGGGCCGAGGCGCTGAAGAAGCGGCTGGCGCTATAGCCGCTGTTCCATCTGCCGTGCCAGCGCCGGCCAGTCGCGACCGGGTGAGGCCCAGTTCGCTTCGCCATGGGTGGCGTGGCCCGGCAGCGGGCAGGCCAGGAAACGGCCGGCCGCCCCCAGCGTGTAGTGCAGGCAATAGTCGATGGACCGCCGTTCGATGCGGAAGCGGTCCCAGACGGCGCCGTCCTCGCGCAGGGTCGACAGGCGGCAGGCCCAGGTCATGGTGGTGCTGGCGGTGAATTTCCAATGGCTGAGCGGCTGGCGCAGCACGCAGGTTTCCTCGCCGCCGGCCGCGATCACCCCATCGAGGCCGGTGGCCTCGGGGGCGGCGTATTTGTCGGCATGGTCGTACAACGTCACGTAATCGGCGATCTGCAACCCCTCCGCCAGCATGGCGCGGGCACCGGGCAGATGCAGATAGTCGTCCTCCAGGAAATAGACGATGGCGTCCTGGTCATACTGGCGGTCGGACAGGTCGGCCAGAGCCAGCGCCTTGGCATGCAGGAAGGAGCCGTGATGGCCCAGCGCCGTGCGCTGGATGACGGCTGGATGGAGACAGCCGGCCTGTGCCAGCATCGCCTCCACCCGCTCCACCGTATCGTCCCGGCAATTGTCGGCGATCACCCGCAGCTCGTCGGCGGCCGGACGGAAGACATCGAGGAAATTGGCCAGGCAGGCGAAGGGGCCGGCGATCTTCTCCTTGGGGTTCCCGCGGTCGCTCAGCCGGTAATAGACGCGCAGCCGGTTGGGAGCGGGTGGAAACCGACGCCGGTCATGATGCCGCCACCGGGCTCCGCCGCTTGCGATCTGCCGGCGGTGCAGAGCCAGGGCCAGATCGCAGAAGCCGTCCTCATGCTCCGGCTCGACCGCCAGCAGCCGGCTTAGCCAAGCCACCGACGCCTCCGCCGGGCCATGCTGCAGGGCCGCGACGCCAACGGTGCGCAGGGCGCCGGCATCGCCGGGAGTGAGGACGAGGGCGTTGCGGAAGGCCTGCACGGCCGTGGCTGCGTCCCCATGCTGCAAGGCCAGCGCGCCAAGCTCGGCATGGAGGTCGGATCGCAGAGGATGCCGGCCGGCCGCTTCACGGAGGGCGTCGACGGCGCCCGCCCGGTCGCTAGCCTGCTGACGGGCGGCGGCCAGACGGCGCCAGGGCATGGAATCGGCCGGGGTCAGCAGGGCGGTGCGGCGCAGCCAGACCATCGCCGCCCCGGCGTCGCCGCGGGCCTTGATCATGGCGGCGAGGTTGGCGGCATAGTCGGCGCGGGCCGGATCGCAGGCGCAGGCACGGCATTGGCGCGCAATCGCATCCGCCGCGCCGTCGGCCCCCTGCTGGAAGCGGACGATGGCGGAAAGCTGCCAGGCGTCTCCCGTCTCCGGCTCCCGGCCGAGAAGCGCGATGCAGGCGTCATACGCCTCCTGCCGGCGCCCGTCGCGGAAATGCCCGGCCGCCGCCGCAAAGTCCTGGACCGCCATGTCCCCCGTTCCAATCGCCCGTCGGTTGCATCCGTGGCGCGAGAGTGGTCCGTGGGCCGGGCATGGTCAAGCTTCGGCGACCGTTCCGTTCATGCAGCGATCCCGCCATTCGCGCAGGCCGGATGCCGCTGGTGCAGGGCCGCTTGATCGCAGGCGTGCCAGCGGGGAAGCATCGGACCAATCTTCCCCACCCCTGCCGACCGGCCCCTGCCAATCGGAATGAGGAGCCCGCACCCGTGGACAGCATCGACGCGCCCGACCGCTATGTCTCGTTCAAGGGGATCGACTGCGAGGGCAACAGCCGCCGCATCATCGACCGCCTGTACATGCACATCGACGACCCCGCCAAGACCAACGCCTTCTGGGAGCGGTTCCGCGCCAAGCTGGCGGTGGCCGAGGACCCGCTGAAACGGCAGGCCGACGGGCTGTGCCTGCTCTGCGCCAACATCTATTACATCGCCGACCTCTTCGAGGAGCACGACGACGAGGACGGGCTGGCGATGCTGCGCCAGCTGGAGGACGAGTGCTGCTGACCCGTCAGGGCCTGGGAGCCGTCCTGCCCGCCGGCTCCCTCTCGGCATCCTTGTCCGCTGCGGCATAGGCGACGCGCCAGACCGTGCCGGAGGCGTCCTCGGCAATCAGCAGGGCACCGTCGGCGGTCACCGCCAGCCCGCTCGGCCGGCCCCAGACCTTCGGGGTCTCGTCGCCCTCCGCGGCGCTCCCCGTTGCGGTTCCCGCGGCCGGGGTGACGCGGAAGCCGGTGACGAAGGTCTCGTAGGTGCCGGTCGGCCGGCTCTTGTCGAAGGGTGCGGTGTCGAAAGGCACGAAGGCGATGGCGTAGCCCGTCGGCCGCGAGCGGTTCCACGACCCGTGCAGCGACACGAAGGCCCCCATGCGGTAGCGCTCCGGGAAATGGGTGGCGTCGCCGAAGGCCAGCCCGATCGGAGCCGAATGGGCCTGGAACAGCAGCCCCGGCACCAGCGCCGCCTTCACCAGATCGGGCCGCCGGCCGGCAAGGTCGGGCTGCGGGTTGTCGCCGATGTAGGAATAGGGCCAGCCATAGAAGCCGCCCGGCTTCACCGCCGTCAGGAAATCGGGAACCAGCTGGTCGCCCAGCCCGTCGCGCTCGTTGACGACGGCATAGAGGTCGCCGGTGCCGGGCTTGAAGGCGAGGCCGACCGCGTTGCGCAGGCCCGCGGCGTAGGTGCGCTGGCCGCTGCCGTCGATGCGGAATTCCTGGATGGTGGCGCGCGGCTCCGGCTCCACCCCGATGTTTCCCTCCGATCCGATGCCGACATAGAAGTGCCGCCCGTCCGGCGCCACCGCGACGGAGCGCGTGGCATGGCCGCCGCGCCTGCCGAAGGCGCCCTCCGCCGTCAGCCGCCGCCGCTCCCCCGCCTGGGTCGCCCCGGCGGTCCAGGGCAGCCGCCACACCCCGGCCAGATCGCCGACCAGCACCGCCCCGTCATGGAAGGCGAGGCCGAAGGGATGGTCGAAGCCGTCGGCCCAGACCTGGGCCATCTCCGCCCGGCCGTCGCCGTCGGCATCGCGCAGCAGGGTCAGGGTGCCCGGCCGCTGCTGGGCCACCAGCACGTCGCCGTTGGGCAGGACCAGCAGGTTGCGCGCATTCTCCACATGGTCGCGGAACAGGGTGACGGTGAAGCCGCGCGGCGCGCGCAGGGGCTGCTCGGCGGGGCGGGGCACCAGCACCGCCTCGTTGGCGACCGCGGGCGTGGCATAGGGCTTCGGCAGGGTTTCGATCCGCACATGCACCTCGGCACCGACCGTCTGCATCGGGTCCGACCGCACCGGGCCGGTCAGCGCCGATTGCGCCAGGGCCGGGCCGGCGGCCAAAGCCAGCAGAGTGGCGAACAGGAAAGGCTTGGGCGGCAGGGGGCGGCGGTCGGCCATCGGACGGTCGCTTTCACGGCGGAGGCGAGGGCGAAGGGGGCGGGGCGGGCATGACAAATATCGGACGTGAATATGGGGACGATGCCCCAGCCGTTGTACGGACACAGGCGGTGCAAGGGGGGCTGTACCGGAGGGGTCCCCCGCAAGCGCCGGGTGTCGCGAACGTCACCCTTGTGCACATCAAGTTGCTTGCGGACGCAGCCGGCGCCAGACCATACTCCGACCGATCTAGGCGGAAGGACCGGCGGGTGGCGCCGGTTGCCGGCGGCGGTGCGGCGACAACTCTGCAATGATGGACAGACACCCGATCGACGCTGCGGCACTCACGCTTTCGCCCACCCGCACCCGTCTGTTGCTGGCCGCGGCCTTCGCGCTGATCGCGCTGCTCGGCGCCGGCTTCTGGGGCTATGTCGTCTGGGCCGACCGGGAAGAGACTCTGCGCAACAGCCGGGAACAGGCCCAGTCCGCCGCCCGCCTGCTGCAGGAGCAGGTGCGGCGGACGGTTGCGACCGCCGACCTCGCCATCGGCCGCGTGCAGGACCTGATCCGCTATCACGGCATGCCCGGCCTGGACACCAACCGCGACGCCTGGATCCCCATCCGCGATATGGTGGACAACCTGCCGGAAATCGCGGCGCTGTGGGTGCATCGCCCGAACGGCGACAATGTGCTGACCAGCCGCCAGTTTCCGGCACCGGCAGGCAACGTCGCCGACCGGACTTATTTTCGCGCCCATCGCGATGGCGTCGATTTCCACGTCGGTGAACGGATCACCGGCCGTTTGACCGGAGCGCTTTCCTTCACGGTCAGCCGGGCGATGCGGCAGGACGGCGCGCTGCTGGCCGTCATCCACACCAACATCGAGTTCGACTATTACCGGATGCTGTACGAGGGGCTGGAACTCGGAGCCGGTTCGGCCATCGCGATCTACCGCACCGACGGCAAGCCGGTGTTGAGGTTCCCCGACACGGAGCCGCTGGACGGGCCGGAAGGTCCAACGGTTCTGCGCCATGCGGCGGAGGCCGCGACCGAGGTGTTCCAGACCGACGGACCCGACGGGGTCGGCAAGCGGATCCTGTCCTATCAGCGGGTGCCGACCCTGCCGCTGATCGTCTTCGTCGCCCTGTCGGAGCGGACGGAACTGGCCCCCTGGCGGGAGCGCACACTCCGGGGCAGCATCCTGGTCGGGCTGGCGGTGCTGGCCTGCGCCGGTCTGGCCTATACCGCGCTGCGCAGCCTGGAGCGCGAGGTGGCCGGCCGCCGCATGCTGGCCGACACCAACGCCGAGCTGGACACCAAGAAGAGCGAGTTGGAAACCGCCAACGAGGCCTTTGCCAGCGCCAACCGCCGTTTGAACCTGATCCTGCATTCGGCGTCCGACAGCATCTGCGGCATTGACCGCGACGGGATGATCACCTTCGCCAACCCCGCCACCTCGGCGCTGACGGGCTATTCCAACGAGGAGCTGCTGGGCGGCAACCTGCATGCGCTGATCCATTCCCGCCGTGCCGACGGCAGCCATTTCCCGGCGCTGGAATGCCCGGTGACCGAGGTGCTGCTGAGCGGGGAGAGCCGGCGCGGGCTGGAGGACACCTATTGGAGCAAGGTGGGGAAACCCTTCCTGGTGGAGTACACGGCGTCTCCGATGCTGGCCGAAGGCAAGGTCGAGGGCGCCGTGGTGGTCTTCCACGAGATCGCCGAGCGCAAGCGGGCGGAGGCGGCGATGCAGCGCGCCCGGCTGGCGGCGGAGGCGGCGAGCCGCTCCAAGAGCGAGTTCCTGGCCAACATGAGCCACGAGATCCGCACGCCGATGAACGCGATCCTCGGGCTGATCCACCTGCTGCAGCAGACCGAGCTGAACAGCCGGCAGGCCGATTACGTGCAGAAAGTGCGGGTATCGGCGCAGTCGCTGCTGGGCATCCTGAACGACATCCTCGACTTCTCGAAGGTGGAGGCCGGCAAGCTTGAGCTGGAGCGGGTCGATTTCCGCCTGGACGATCTGTTGCAGACGTTGGCGGTCATCGTCGGGTCGGCCGCGCAGGAGAAGGACATCGACGTCCTGTTCTCGGTGGCGCCGGATGTGCCGCTGGATTTGATCGGCGATCCGCTGCGGCTCCAGCAGGTCCTGATCAACCTCGCCGGCAACGCCATCAAGTTCACCGAGGCGGGAGAGGTCGTGGTGTCGGTCGGCGTGCGGTCGCTGGGTGACGATGGGCGCGCCGTGCTGGACTTCGCCGTGCGCGATACCGGCATCGGCATCCCGCCGGACCAGCGCGACCGGCTTTTCAAGGCCTTCAGCCAGGGCGACAGCTCCACCACCCGGCGGTTCGGCGGCACGGGGCTGGGGCTGGCGATCTGCGCCCGGCTCGTCCGGCTGATGAAGGGAACGATGGATGTGGAGAGCGAGCCCGGCAAGGGCAGCGTCTTCCGTTTCCAGGCGGAGTTCGGCCGCCATCCCGGTGGGGCCGGCCGGCGAACCGGCGGGGCTGCGGCCGGCTTGCCCGACTCCCACCCGCGCCCGGTGCCGCGCGACCTGACGGTGCTGGTGGTCGACGACAACCCCACCGCGCGCGAAGTGATGGGCGCCATCGCCACCGCCTTCGGCTGGACCGTCACCGCCTGCTGCGACGGCCAGAGCGCCATCGCCGAACTGGAACGTGCCGCCGCGGCAGGCCATGCCTATGACATGGTGCTGATGGACTGGAAGATGCCGGGGATGGACGGCATTGAGGCGGCGCGCCGCATCCGCGCCGATGTCCATGCCGGCACCCCGATGATCATCGTCATCAGCGGCTATGGCCGCGAGCGGCTGGGCGCCCGCTTCGAGGAGGCCGGGATATCCGGTTTCCTGGTGAAGCCGGTCACCGCCTCCACCCTGCTCGACGCCGTGACCGTCGCCTATGCCCAGGCCGGACATGGCGCGCCTCTCCTGCCATCCCCGGTTCCGGCGCCGTCCGGCGGCAGCGGGTTGGGCGGGCCGGCCTGGGACGCCAGCCGGGCGCTGCATGGCCGCCGGCTGCTGCTGGCCGACGACAACGACATCAGCCGGCAGGTGGCGTGCGAGATCCTGGAGCGCGCCGGCGCGTCGGTCACCGCGGCATCGACGGGGCGGGAGGCGTTGGACTGTGTGCGCGCGGCCGGCCAGCCGTTCGACGCCGTGCTGCTGGACGTGCATATGCCGGACATGGACGGCTTCGCCGCGACCGCAGCGATCCGTGCGTTGCCTGGTGGGCGGCTGTTGCCGATCATCGCCATGACGGCGAGCGCCCTGCCGGAGGACCGGCAACGCTGCCTCGACAACGGAATGGACGCCCATGTGCCGAAGCCGCTCGACCTGCCGCAGCTGTTCGCCACGCTGGCCCGCTGGATCGGGCCGCCGCTGGTGGCGGTGCGGCCCTGCGCGCCCTGTGGCGCCGCCCCTGTCCCGCTGCAAGGCGACGCCATGCTGACGCGCGCCATGCCGATTGGCCGTCCCGCCGGACCGCTGGCCGATTTGCCCGATGGATTGCCGGGCATCGACATTGCCGATGCGCTCAACCGGCTGGGCGGGGATACCGACCTGTTCCGCCGTTTCATCGGCCAGTTCGCCGACGGCTATGGCAATGTCGCCGAACGCATCGCCGCTGCGGTGAACGGCAACGATCTGGCCACTGCCAAGTCCATCGCGCATGAGCTGAAAAGCGTCGCCGGCAACCTCGGTGCACGCGGCCTGTCGGTCGCCGCCGATGCATTGCAGATCGCCGCCTACAGAGACGATGCCGTCGCGGCTGCTGCCCAGGTGCCGGTGCTGCGCAGCGAACTGGCGCTCGTGCTGGAGAGCGCGCAGCGGCTGCGCGCGGTGCCCGACGGGAAGACGGGGCCGGCGGGAGAGCCGGCGATGTCCGGCCGGTCGGCGGAAACCCGGTCGTTGCTGGCGAATCGCCTACCCCAATTCGTAACTTTGTTGCAAGAGAGTAACTTCGCAGCGGCGGAGGAGTTCGCTATTCTGGCGCCGTTGCTGACGGACTGGGTCGAGCCTTCGACGATGAAGGGGTTGTCCACCGCCATCGACGGTCTGGACTTCACCAAGGCACTTGGAATCGTGCGGCGGATAGCACGCAACCTCGGCCTCCCATAACCGATGGTCTGAACGCGCTGATGGCCGATCCCCGTCCGAAAATCCTTGTGGTGGATGATATCCCGTCCAACGTCCATGTGCTGAGCCGCATCCTGAAGGACGACTACGACATCTATTTCGCCACCGACGGCGAGAAAGCGTTGGATCTGGTTCAGGCCCGGATGCCGGATCTCGTCCTGCTGGACATCATGATGCCGGGGATGGATGGGTTTGAGGTGTGCCGGCGCATCAAGGCCGACCCCGCCATCCACGACATTCCAGTCATCTTCATCTCCGCCAAGAGCGAGGTGGAGGACGAGACCCGTGGCCTGGAGGTGGGGGCCATCGACTTCATCACCAAGCCGATCAGCCCGCCCATCGTGAAGGCGCGGGTGCGCAACCATCTGCTGTTGAAGCGGCAGACCGACCTGCTGCGCAGCCTGTCCTTCCTGGACGGGCTGACCGGCATCGCCAACCGCCGCCGCTTCGACGATGCTATGGCGCGCGAATGGCGGCGCTGTGCCCGGTCGAACCTGCCGCTGTCGCTCATCATCCTCGATGTCGATCATTTCAAGGCCTACAACGATCATTACGGCCATCAGGCCGGCGACGAATGCCTGCGCATGCTGGCCGAATTGCTGTCGGGCCGGGCAAAGCGCCCGAGCGACCTCGTCGCCCGCTATGGCGGCGAGGAATTCGTCTGCCTGCTGCCGGAGACCGACGGCCCCGGCGCCGTCCGCGTGGCGGAAGGCTTCCGGACCGGCGTCGCCGAATGCCGCATCCCGCATGCGCAGTCGCCGGTTATTCCCTATGTCACCATCAGCCTGGGGGTCGCCACCGTGATCCCGTCGGCCGACGGCAGTCCCGAGCAGTTGGCGGAGATGGCCGACCAGATGCTCTACCGCGCCAAGCGCACCGGCCGCAACCGCGTGCAGGACGCCATGGTGCCGGCGCTGTGACGGCGCCGCCGACAGGATCTTCCTTTTACGATGTTCGTGGCCGCGGTTTCCCGCGCCGTGCGCCGCTGGCGGATGGCTGGGACTGGATCGACCGCCGGGTCGCCGTGCCTGCCGCAAGGGTCCGGCCCGTGGCGGAATGCGGCGGGCTGCGGCTGGCCGGCGCCGTCGCTGCGCTGGCGGACTGGCCCGCGGCAGACCGTGCCGCGGTGGACGGCCATGCCGTGGCGGCGGCCGACACGCTGGGTGCCGGCTCCTACAACCCGGTGCCCTTGACGGCGGCGGTCGCGGTGAGCGCCGGCGACCCTCTTCCGGCAGGCTGCGACGCGGTGATCCCCTACGAGGCGGCGCAGGCCGTCGGTCCCTTCATCGAGGCCATCGACACGGTGGCGCCCGGCAGCGGGGTTGAGCGGCAAGGCGCCTGGACCGCCGCCGGAAACGCGCTGCTGCCGGCCGGGCGGCGCTTGCGTCCCGGCGATCTCGGCCTGCTCGCCGCCGCGGGGCGTGACACCCTATCGGTCCTGCCGGCGCCGCGGGTGCGGATTCTGATGGCCGGCGGTCCCAAGGCCAACGCGCCGGAGCAGGTCGCGACCATGCTGGCGGCGCTGGTCGGGCGCGACGGCGGGGGTGTCGAGGTGGTCGAGACCGTGCCGGCCGACCCGGATGCCCTGGCCGAGGCCTTCGCCCGGCCAGGCGCCGACCTGATCCTGTCGGCCGGCCGAACCGGCACCGGCCCCGACGATGTGGCGGCGTCCGCCCTGGCCCAGGCCGGCAGCATCGACCTGCACGGCATCGCCATGCGGCCGGGCGGCAGTGCCGGGCTGGGCATTGCCGGCGCGGTGCCCGTCCTGCTGCTGCCGGGGGAGCCGATGGCGGCGCTGGCGGCATATGAACTGCTGGCTGGCCGAGCGGTGCGGCGCGCTGCCGGCTTGCCGGCCGATCTGCCCCATGCGACGGTCCGGGCGGTGACGGCGCGCAAGCTGGTGTCGGAAATCGGCTGCCTCGACCTGCACCGGGTCCGGTTGGATGGGGACGGCAGGGTCGAGCCGGTGGCCTCGCCCGGCTGGCCGGGACTGGCGGCGGCGGCGCGGGCCGACGGCTTCGTCCTGATCGGCGCGGACAGCGAAGGCGTGCCTGACGGCGTTCCCGTCACCATGTACAGGTTCGACTGATCTTATCGAGCAAAGGTTTGCCGCGTGCACAGTTCCGACCGCAGCCGCGAGGACATCCGCCGTTTCGTCGCCCAGGCCGCCCGCCAGGACCAGTTCCTGGAGGTGGTCAGCGGCGAGGAGGCGCGTGCCCGCTTCCACCGCCATCTCGACCTGTCGCCACGGGGGGAGGAGCGGGTGACGCTATCGGCCGCGCTGGGGCGCGTGCTGTCCGCCGATGTGACGGCGGATGTCGATGTTCCCGGCTTCGACCGCTCGGTGGTCGACGGATTCGCGGTGCGCGCCGCCGACACCGTGGGGGCTGCCGAGGATCGGCCGGTGGCCCTGCGCCTGAACGACGAGGTGCTGGCCGCCGGCCATGCCCCCGAACTGACGGTGGAGCCCGGCACTGCCACGGTGATCGCCACCGGCGGCATGCTGCCGCGCGGCGCCGACGCCGTGGTGATGGTGGAGACGACGGAGGCGGTGGAGCGGCCCGACGGCCTGTTCGTCAGCCTGACCCGCCCGGCCACCCCCGGCGCCTTCGTCGCCGCCGCCGGCTCCGACATCGGCCGGGGCGAGGTGGTGCTGCGCAAGGGCCAACTGCTGACCTCGCGCGAGATCGGCGTGCTCGCCGCCATCGGGCTGGGCGAGGTCGCCGTGGTGCGCCGGCCGCGTGTCGCCATCCTGTCGACCGGCGACGAGATCGTCGCACCCGGCCAGCCGATCCGCACCGGAGCGGTCTATGACAGCAACGGCGCCATCCTGGCCGCCGCCGTCGCCGAACTGGGCGGGGAGCCGGTGCCGCTGGGCATCGCCCCGGACGAGGACGCGGCGCTGGAGAAGCTGGTCGCCCGGGGGTTGGACTGCGACGCGCTGCTGCTGTCGGGCGGTACGTCGAAGGGGGCGGGCGACCGTTCCCACCGCATCGTGGCGCAGCTGTCGGACCCCGGCATCGTCGCCCATGGCGTGGCGCTGAAGCCGGGCAAGCCGCTGTGCCTCGCGGTGACCGGCGGCAGGCCGGTGGTGATCCTGCCGGGCTTCCCGACCTCGGCGATGTTCACCTTCCACAGCTTCGTCGCCCCGGTGATCCGCGCCCTGGCCGGCCTGCCGCCGGCACAGGCGGAGGAGGTCACTGCCACCCTGCCGGTGCGGCTGGGGTCGGAGCGCGGGCGCACCGAATATGTCATGGTCTCGCTGGTCCATGGCGCCGGCGGGGGTGCTGGGGAAGGCGAACTGGCGGCCTATCCGCTGTCGAAGGGGTCGGGTGCGGTCACCGCCTTCAGCCATGCCGACGGCTTCCTCGCCATCGACGCCCAGGCCGAGGCGGTGGAGGCCGGCACGCCGGTGTCGGTCCAGCTGCTCGGCCGTTCGCTGACGCCCGCCGACCTGATCGTGGTCGGCAGCCAGTGCATCGGCCTGAACGCCGTGCTTGGCCGCCTGATCGGTGGGGGGATGACGGTCAAGGCGCTGAATGTCGGCTCGATGGGCGGGCTGGCGGCGGCGCGGCGCGGGGAGTGCGACATCGCCCCCGTCCACCTGATGGACCCCGCCACCGGCACCTACAACACGCCGTTCCTGGCACCGGGTCTCGACCTCGTCACCGGCTACCGCCGCATGCAGGGCATCGTCTTCCGCCGCGGCGATCCGCGGTTCGAGGGCAGGGCGGCGCAGGAGGCGGTGGCCGCGGTCGCCGGTCTGGCCGACTGCATCCTGATCAACCGCAATGCCGGCAGCGGCACCCGCATCCTGACCGACCGGCTGCTGGGGCCGGCGCGGCCGACCGGCTACTGGACGCAGGCCAAGTCGCACAACGCCGTCGCCGTCGCGGTGGCGCAGAACCGTGCCGACTGGGGTGTGGCCATCGAAACCGCGGCGAACCTCTACGGGCTGGGCTTCCTGCCGCTGCAGGAGGAGCATTACGATTTCGTCATCCCCGCTGCCCGCCGGGACCGTCCTGCCGTCCGCCGCTTCGTCGAGGCGCTGGAGATGCCGGAGGTGGCCGACGCCCTGCGCGCCATGGGGTTCATCAGATAGGGTCTGGAGAGACGGGGCGGCCCAATCGTCCGGCTAAACCGAACAAAATGCCGCAGGCCGGGTTTTTTCGTGATCCAGCGGCTGGACGGTTGCGTACCGAAGGTCACGATGCGACATACAGCCCGGCGTGAAAGCCCGCGGGATGCAGGGCAGAGTGCAGGATTGACGCAGAGGTCTTGAAAACGGGGCGGCTGCCGCGAATTCCGGGAATGGGTGCCATCCCCGGCTTGTGCGGAAGCCGATGTTCCCCTTGAATGGGACCATGCAGGACCAGCACACCCCCGCGGCCGACATGGCCCCCAGCCTGGAAGATCTGCTCGTCGCCGTAGGGCGCGAGCGGGACCGCCAAGCGTTCGGGGTTCTGTTCGGCCACTTCGCGCCACGGCTGAAAACCTATCTGCGCCGGTTGGGATGCGATTCCGGCGGGGCGGAAGAGCTTGTTCAGGAGGTCATGCTGTTGGTCTGGCGTCGCGCCGAAACCTACGATCCGATCCACGCCTCGGCCGGCACCTGGGTGTTCACCATCGCCCGCAACAAGCGGATCGATGTGTTGCGGCGCGAACAGCGGCCGGAGATCGACCCCGACGATCCCGCCCTGGTGCCCGAACCCGATGAGGCCGCCGACCGCCGGATCGAGGCGAAGGAGAGCAGCGGGCGCCTGCGCGCCGCGCTGAAGGACCTGCCGCCGGAACAGGCCGAGCTTCTGCGCATGGCTTATTTCGAGGACAAGCCGCACAGCGTCATTTCCGCGGAGCACGGCATCCCGCTCGGCACCGTCAAATCGCGTCTGCGTCTGGCGATGGAACGCCTGCGCCGGTCGCTGAAGGATGTCGGATGAGGCATTTTTGATGAACCGGCCGAGCCACCACCCCGGCGACACCCTGCTGATCGATTATGCCGGCGGCGCCCTGTGCGAGGGCGCGTCGCTGGCCGTCGCCACGCATATGGCCTTCTGCCCCGCCTGCCGCCACGCCGTGACGGAGATGGAGGCGATCGGCGGCGCCCTGCTGGACGATCTGGAACCGGAACCGCTGTCCGACGGCTGCCTGGAGGCGCTGATGGCCCGCCTGGACCATGAGCGGCCGGCGCCCTGCCGCCCGGCTGTGAAGCATTCGGCGGAGCGGTCGCGCTATCCGGAGCCCCTGCGCAGCTATCTGCGCGGCCGGCTCGACCGCGAAGGACGGCTGGAGGAGGATGCCTGGCGGTTCCTGCAGCCCGGCATGCGCAGCATGGAGCTGCTGTCCGGCCCGGACGGAACCACCAAGCTGATCCGCATGAAGGGCGGCGTCGGCGTGCCGAAGCACACCCATGGCGGCATCGAGTTGACCGTGGTGCTGGAGGGCGGTTTCTCCGACGAGTTCGGCGCCTTCCTGCCCGGTGACATCGCCATCGGCGACCCGTCGCTGGTCCACCGCCCGGTGTCCGACCCGGAAGGCTGCCTGTGCCTCGCCACCACCATCGGCGGGTTGCGGATGACCGGACCGCTGGGGCGGCTTTTCAACCGGTTCGTGAAGCGGTTCTGAAGACTACGGCCTGCGGTGCCCTCTCCCTAACCCCGCTTGGCAGAGGGTGGGAGAGGGCATCCGGAGCCGACGGCCTGACACCGCGCAGCCTTACGCCGCGACCGCCACACGCCCGTCGCGGGCGCGCATCAGCAGCCAGACCACCGAGACACCCAGCAGCTTCGACGCGAAGCTGGCGGCCCAGACGGCCGGATCCCAGACGTCCAGCATGCCGAAGAAGATGGCGGTGTCGACCGGCACCGACAGGGCGGCGCTGATCCACAGCCGGTCGCGCAGCGGGCGGCGGGTGACGGTGAAGACCGCCCAGTCGATCATCTCCGACACGGCGAAGGCGGCGACGCTGGCGGTGGCGACGAAGGGATCGGTCAGCAGATAGGACAGCACGGTCCCGCTGAGCATGGCGGCGAGTGCCCAGTGGCCGAAGCGCACCTGCACCATGTCGCGCAGGATGAAGATCAGGCCGGCCCAGCAGGACCAGACCAGATCCAGGTGCGGAAACAGGCTGAAGGCGAAGTTGATGGCAAGAATGCTGCCGATATAGGCGGCGAGCCAGAGCATGGCGATGATCCTCCGAGAGCGGACCCGCGGCAATACGGGCGCTGATGACCGGAGCCGGCCCCGCGTGAATGCGAGCGCCCCGAGAAACCGCTCTAGCTAACAGAACATCGCCATGCTGGGAAGGTGCCGCGTGGCCCTTCGCGCCGTCTCTCAGACCGGTTTCGCCTCGCCCTTCATCAGGGCGTAGGTGTAGCTGTCCACCAGCGCCTCCATCGAGGCTTCGATGATGTTGGTGGACACGCCCAGCGTCGACCATTCGGTGCCGTCGGTCCGGGCGCTGCGGATCAGCACGCGCGGCATGGCGCCGGTGCCGTCCTTGGCGGCCAGGATGCGGACCCGGTAGTCGGACAGGCTGACCCTGGCGAGCGCCGGATAGGCTGGCTCCAGCGCCTTGCGCATGGCGACGTCGAGCGCATGCACCGGGCCGTTGCCGTCCGCCACCTCCATCCGCACGGCGTCGCCGACGCGCACGCGCACCACCGCCTCCGATTCCACCACCAGCTTGCCGACCGCGTTGTAGCGGCGCTCGTCAGTGACGTGGAAGCGCAGCAGTTCGAAGAAGCGCGGCACCTCGCCCAGCTCGCGCCGGACCAGCAGCTCGAAGCTGGCCTCCGCCGTATCGTAGGCGTAGCCGTCGCTGTCGCGCTGCTTGACCAGGTCGAGCAGGCCGGCAAGGCGGTCGTCCCTCGCATCCACCACCATGCCGATGTCGCGCAGCCGCACGATCAGGTTGGAGCGGCCGGCCTGGTCGGACATGACGATCTGGCGGCGGTTGCCGATGGCCTCGGGCGCCACATGCTCGTAGGAGGACGGGTCCTTCTCAACCGCCGAGACATGCAGCCCGCCCTTGTGGGCGAAGGCGCTGGCGCCGACATAGGGGGCGTGGCGGTTGGGCGCGCGGTTCAGCCGGTCGTCGAAGGCGCGGCTCAGCTGGGTCAGGAGAGGCAGGTCCTCGCGCCGGATGCCGGTCTCGTAGCCCATCTTCAGCATCAGCGTCGGGATCAGCGAGACGAGGTTGGCGTTGCCGCACCGCTCGCCCAGCCCGTTGATGGTGCCCTGGATCATCCGCGCGCCGGCCCGCAATGCCGCCAGCGAGTTGGCGACCGCATTCTCGGTGTCGTTGTGGCAATGGATGCCGAGCCGGTCGCCGGGGATACCGTGTGTCTCCACCACCTCGCGGACGATGGCGTCGACTTCGTGCGGCAGCGTGCCGCCGTTGGTGTCGCACAGCACGATCCAGCGCGCGCCGGCCTCGAACGCCGCCCTGATGCAGGACACGGCATAGGCCGGGTTGCGTTTGTAGCCGTCGAAGAAATGCTCCGCGTCGAACAGCGCCTCGCCCTTGGCGGCGTGCAGGGTTGCGATGCTGTCGCGGATGAGGTCGAGATTCTCCTCGCGCGGGATGTTCAGCGCCACGTCGACATGAAAGTCCCAGCTCTTGCCGACCATGCAGACCGCCTTGGCGCGCGACTGGGCCAGGGCCGTCAGCTGCGGGTCGTTGGCGGCGCTGCGGCCGGGGCGGCGGGTCATGCCGAAGGCGGTGAAGGTGGCGCGCGTCAGCTCCGGCGCCTCGGCGAAGAACTGGTCGTCGGTCGGGTTGGCGCCCGGCCAGCCGCCTTCGATGTAATCGATGCCCAGCCGGTCGAGATCCTTGGCAATCGCGATCTTGTCGGCGACCGAGAAATCCACGTCCTGGGTCTGCGCCCCGTCGCGCAGCGTGGTGTCGTAGAGATAGATGCGCTCGCCCGTCATCGCCGCCTGACCTGTCAAGACAAAGGGATAGGCATCGGTTTGCCACCCTGTGGAAAGTCGGGAGAATGGACGATGCAGCGCGTATCCTCAACCGTTTTGACAAGAAACTTGCGGGAAGCGGGTCTTCTTCGCAATGGAAGGGAATGGCGGAGCGTTGCGCCCCGCCTTCCGGGGATCAGCGGGCGAACAGCCGGTAGAGCGCGGAATGGTCCAGCGCGCCGTCGCCCTGGTCCACCAGCATCTCGAACAACTCCAGCGACAGGCCGAGCGTCGGCAGGTCGATGCCGGACTGCTGCGCCAACTCCTCGGCCTGGCGCAGATCCTTGACCTGGGTGGTGACGCGGCCGCCGGGCGTGAAGTCGCCGCTGACCATGCGGCCGCCATGCAGGTCGAGGATGCGGGATTCGGCGAAGCCGCCGCGGATGGCGTCCCGCACCTTGGCCGGATCGGCGCCGGCCGCCCGGGCGAGCGCCAGCGCCTCGGCCACCGCGCCGATGGTCAGGGCGACGATGACCTGATTGGCGGACTTGGCGATCTGGCCGGCGCCGCTGTCCCCGACATGGGTGATGCGGCGGCCCATCGCCTGCAACACCGGCAGGGCACGGGCGAAGGCCGCCTCGGACCCGCCGGCCATGATGGTGAGGATGGCGCCCTCGGCCGCCACGGTCCCGCCGGAGACCGGCGCGTCGAGCCACTCCGCCCCGGCGGCGGCGACGCGCTTTGCCAGCGCGCGGGTGGCGGCGACGGCGGTGGTGCCCATGTCGATCACCAGATGGCCGGGACGCAAGCCCGGCAGCAATGCCTCGGCCACCGTTTCCACCGCCGTGGTGTCGGTCAGCATCAGGATGACGATCCCCGCCTGTCCGGCGACGGCGGCTGGGCCGGTGGCGGCGATCATCCCCTCCGCCGCCAGTTCGGCGACCGGGCCGGGGCTGCGGCTGCTCACCACCAGCTCCGCGCCGGCACGGGCGAGCGCCCGGGCCATCGGCTTGCCCATCAGGCCAAGCCCGATGACGCCGACGCGCTGGCCGGCGAGGTCGGGGCGGATGGTTTCTTCGGTCATGTCGATGCTTTCACTATACGTGGATACAGTCACAGACGCATGTGGCGGGCACGGGCGCCGCGCTCGATGGCGGCGGCGCAGAGCCGGTCGACCCCCAGCCGGTGGCGGATCAGCTCCAGCATGCGCAGTTCCTCCTGCGATGCCTTGGGATCGGCGGCGGCGATGTCGCAGGCCACCGCATAGGCGGTCTCGCGCAGCTTGGACGGCAGCGCCTGTTCGATGATGGTCAGCACCGTGTCCAGCCCGTCATTGTCGGACAGCATGGCGGTGCATTCGCGGGTGGCGGCCATCACCTGATCGCCGCTGTAGTCCTTGAAGATCGGCAGGTAGCGCACATTCTCGCCGATGGCTTCCAGTTCAAGGTCGGTCATGTCGCCGTCGCAGGCGGACACCAGGACCATGACGTAGATGAGTGCGCTGTGGTGGTCGATCATGGAGTTGGTCGGCTTTCTCATGGGGCGGTCTCCGCTGGGGAGTGGTCGCGTGTAAGGTCGGCAATCTCGAACGCCGCCTTCGCGCCGTCAAGGGTGCCATGCCGGGAGTGGAGGGGTCGGCCGCTCGACGCGACGGTTGGCGTTGCCTATTGTCGCGCACCATGAACGTCGTCCTCAATGTCGCATTTCCCGTATTCGCCATCATCCTGGCCGGCTTCCTGTCCGGGAAGTCGAAGCTGCTCGGCGCCGCCTCGTCGGAAGCGCTGAACAAGTTCGTCTATTGGATGGCGCTGCCGCCGGTGCTGTTCCTGGGCACGGCGCGGCGGTCGCTCCCGGAGATCTTCAACGGCCCGTTCATCGGCGCCTTCCTGGGATCGATGCTGCTGGTCTATGCGCTGGGTGCTGTGATCGGCCGCCTCGTGTACCGCGAGCGCACGCAGATCCAATGCATGCAGGGGCTGAACTCGGCCTTCTCCAACACCGGCTACATGGGCATCCCGCTGTTCCTGGCCGCCTTCGGGCCGGACCGTCTCGCTCCCACCATCCTGGCGACCGTCATCATGAGCGCCATCATGGTCGGCATCGCGGTGATCTGGATGGAGTTCGCCAACAGCCAGGGCAGCGGGCTGGGCAAGGCCCTGCGCGATGTCGGCCGGGCGCTGGCGAAGAACCCGCTGATCCTGTCCACCGCCGCCGGCCTCGCCTGGTCGGCGCTGCTGCCCGGCGTCGCGGTGCCGAAGCCGATCGCGACATTCTGCGAACTGATGGGCTCCCCCGCCGGCCCCTGCGCGCTGTTCGCCATCGGCCTGTTCCTGGCCTCGCAGCGGCTGACCGCCGGGTTGGCGGAGGCGGGCTGGATCAGCGCGCTGAAGCTGCTGGTCCATCCGGCGCTGGCCTGGGTGCTGACGCAGACGCTGTTCCCGATGGACCCGTTCTGGACCGGCAGCGCGGTGATCCTGGCGGCATTGCCGACCGGTGCCCTGACCTTCGTGGTGGCGAGCCAGTACCAGACCTATGTGGAGCGCACCTCCTCGGCCATCCTGGTGTCGACGGTGCTCAGCGTGGTGACGCTGTCTGCATTGCTGGCGGTGTATGCGCCGGGCGGGTGATCGGCATCCGCTGTGAGTCTGCGATGCAATCTCATAGAGATTGTCTCTGTTTTGGCTTGGTCCGTTTGTCTTTTGAACAGTTTGCCGCCGGTTCCTTAAGGCAATTTTTACCGTGTTAACCTAGGTGATTCTGGAAATGCTTTCGCCGTGTCGGTCGAAGTCGGCAGGGAAACCGCTTTTTTCAGGGATCAACTGAGGTGTCGTTGTGAAACTTATCGAAAATCTCCGGATCGGCACGAAAATCTATGCAGTGGTGGCGCTTCTCAGCCTGATCACGCTGGGACTGTCGATCTACATGAGCAACCGGATCGGTGAGATCGACGACCGCTACAGCAGCCTGATCGATGGAGACGTGACGTTTTCGCTGAAGCTGGAACGCATGCGCGGCGACCTCGCCAACCTCGGCCGTCAGGCCAACAACGTGCTGCTGCTTCAGGATCCCGCGGGACTTCCGCCTCTGGTCAAGGCGATGGACGACATCCAGGCGGCCATCGCGGATTCGAGCGCGGTGATGAACCGTCTGGCAAGGCCCGAAAACAAGGACAAGGTGACCCGGATCGTTGAGCTGACGGCAATGGTGAAGTCCTCGCTGCCCAAGGTCTTCGCGGCGAAGGAGAAGGCCGATCATGCCGGAGCGGCCGCCATCTATGGGAAGGAAGGGCGTCCCCAGGTGGTCGAGGCCTTCAACATGGCGGCGAAGCTGTCTGACGAGGTGTCGGCCGGAGTGTACCGTTCGTCCGACGATCTGACCGTCAAGACCAACCAGACGGTGTTCAACTCCCTGTCGATTGCGATCGGGCTCCTCGTCTTCGGTGCCGTGGGGTCCGCGCTGCTGGTCGTCTATGGCATCCGTCGTCCGGTTGCCGTCCTGAATGCCGCGATGGTGCGTCTGGCGACCGGCGACACCACGACGGAGGTGGCAGGGGCCGGCCGTGGCGACGAGGTCGGCGAAATGGCGCGGACGGTGGAGGTGTTCAAGCAAAGCATGATCCGCACGCGCCAACTGGAGCAGGACGCCAAGGACGCCGAGGCCCAGGCGGCTGCGGAAAAGCGCCAGGGGACTCTGGACATGGCCCGGTCCTTTGAAGAGCGGGTCGGCTCCATCGTCGATGCGGTCGGCAGTTCCGCGACCGAGTTGCAGGCCACCTCGTCGCAGCTGGCCGCCGCCGTCGAAGAGGTCGGCGCCCAGTGCACCGCCGTCGCCGCCGCGTCGGAGCAGGCGAGCGCCAATGTCCAGACGGTCGCCGCCGCGTCGGAGGAGCTGTCCGCCTCGATCGGCGAGCTGTCCGACCGCGTGGGGCGTGCCGCCGACCGCTCCCGCCTGGCCGCCGAAGGGGCCGGCGAGGCCCAGCGCCAACTCGATCTGCTGTCCGCCTCCATCGATCAGGTCGATCAGATCGTGGCTTCGATCAATGCGGTGGCCAGCCAGAACCAATCTGCTGGCGTTGAACGCGACCATCGAAGCGGCCCGCGCCGGCGAGGCCGGCAAGGGCTTTGCCGTCGTCGCCAGCGAGGTGAAGAACCTTGCCAACCAGACCCACGCGATGACCGAGCAGATCACCAACCAGATCGGCGCGGTCAAGGCGGCGTCGGGCCGGACGGTCGGCGCGATGCGCAGCATCATCGGTCAGGTGGAGGAGATCAGCAACTCCACGGCCGATATGGCGCAATCGGTGAACCAGCAGAGTGGTGCCACGTCCGAAATCAGCCGCAACGCCCAGCAGGCGGCGGTCGGCACGACCGAGGTTTCGCGCAACGTCCTGGGTATTCAGCAGGCGGAGAACGAAACGGGGGCCGCCACCAACAACGTCAAGCATGCGTCGGACGATCTCACCCGGCAGGCTGCGATGCTGAAGCAGGCGATGGACAGCTTCCTCAGCGAGTTGCGCGCCGCCTGACAGGCCATAGAACGGGAAATGGCGAGGGGTAGACTGCCCCTCACCACCCCCGCAGGAACTCCGCTGTCTCCTCGACCGCCTGCTTCAACCCGACCCGCCGCATCTCCACGCCGTCGGGGAAGGCGCCGGCCAGCCGGCTCGGCATCATCGGGTCGAGCAGGACGAAGACGCCGGTGTCGTCGGCCCGGCGGACCAGCCGGCCGAAGGCCTGCTTCAGGCGCAGCCGCGTGATCATGTCCTCGTAGCGGCGGCGGCCAAAGGCCTCGCGCCGCGCGCGGTGCAGGATGTCGGGACGCGGCCAGGGCACGCGGTCGAAGACGATCAGGCGCAAGCTGCGCCCCGGCACGTCCACCCCGTCGCGCACCGCGTCGGTACCGAGCAGGCAGGCGTGCTCCTCGTTGCGGAAGATGTCGATCAGGGTCGAGACATCCAGCGGATCGACATGCTGGGCATAGAGCGGGATGTTCGCCTGATCCAGCGGCTCGGCGATGCGGTCGCGCACGGCGCGCAGCCGGCTGATCGCGGTGAACAGGCCGAGCCCGCCGCCGCCCGCCGCCAGGAACAGCGATTTGTAGGCCGCCGAGACCTGTCCCAGATCGTCCTTGCGCACGTCGTTGACGACGAAGACGCGGGTGCGGTTCGGGTAATCGAAGGGGGAGGGGACCTGGGCGCGGATCGCCGGGGCCGGCAGGTGGCTGGCGCCGCAGCGGTCCTCCGCCGCGCGCCAGTCCTGGCCGATGTCGCCGGTGCCGTCGGTCAGCGTGGCAGAGGTCACCACCAGCCCATGGGCGGGACCGGCCAGCGCCTCGGCGAAAGGCACCGTCGGATCGACCCAGTGGCGGTACAGCCCGACATCGATGTCGCGGCCGTCGATCCGCTCCACCGCGAACCAGTCGACGAAATGCGACGGCGTCTCGGTCGGCAGGGTGCGCAGCATGGCACGCCACCCCTCGACCGTCAGGGTCCCGCGACGGTTCAGGC
The DNA here is from genome assembly GCF_058780665.1 of Azospirillum sp. UENF 112521. Taxonomy (NCBI): domain Bacteria; kingdom Pseudomonadati; phylum Pseudomonadota; class Alphaproteobacteria; order Rhodospirillales; family Azospirillaceae; genus Azospirillum; species Azospirillum sp. UENF 112521. Next base: position 2,259,080 of record NZ_JBSNCI010000002.1, on the reverse strand, counting down.
TGCGCGACAGCGCGTCGATGCGGCGGCGCTGGTCGGAGTCGAGTTCGGCGCTCTCATCCTCCAGCCGCTGGGCCAGCCGGCGGGCCAGCGCCTCCACCGGTTCGGACAGGCGGACCAGGGACTGCTCCAGCTCCGCCGCGGCCTCCAGCAGGCCGTCCACCGGATAGGCCTTGTCGGCCTCCAGGCTGTAGGGGCCGCCCTGGCCGGCGGTACGGGCATAGACCTGCTGGCGGGCCAACAGCAGGAAGCGCTCGGTCGGTCCCTGGGGATTGTCGGCGGCCAGACGCGCCGACCAGCCGTCGGCCGGCAGGACGCGGGCGCCGATCAGGATGTCGTCGAGATGGCGCAGAGCCTCCTCGTCGCCGGCGACGATGTCCTCCAGCCGGCGCTTCAGGCCGCGGGCGCGGCTGCGTCCGGTCTCCTCGGCACCCAGCAGCCAGCGGCGCAGCTCCTGAGTCTCGCGGCAGGTCAGATGGCCGGCAAAGGCGCTGTCGGCGGCGTCGAAGACATGGTGCCCCTCGTCGAAGACATAGCGGCTGGGCAGCGTCGGTTCCTCGCCGCCACCGAGAGCCGCCTGCACCATCACCAGGGCGTGGTTGGCGATGACGATGTCGGCGCGGCGGGCGCGGCGCACGCTCTTCTCGATGTAGCAGCGGGCATAGTGGTCGCAGGCGGAATAGATGCACTCGCCGCGGCGGTCGGCCAGCCCCATGGTCGGCCCGCGCCCGGCGATGTCGACCAGCCAGCCGGGGAAGTCGCCGCCGGTCATGTCGCCGTCGCGCGTCGCCGCCGCCCAGCGCGCCATCAGCCCGACGCCGACGGCGTTGTGCGGCTGAAACGGCATGGCGCGCACCGCCTCTTCCAGATTCAGCAGGCATAGGTAGTTCTCGCGCCCCTTGCGCAGCACCACCTTGCGCGCCTTGGTCGCCGGGTCGGCATAGAGCCGGTCCAGCTCGGCGTCGATCTGGTGCTGGAGATTGCGGGTGTAGGTGGAGATCCACACCGTCCCGCCATTCTTCTCTGCCCACACCGTGGCCGGCGCCAGATAGCCCAGCGTCTTGCCGACGCCGGTCCCGGCCTCCGCCAGCACGACATTCGGCGTGTCGGGCAGCTGGCGCGGGGCGAAGGCGGCGGACACCGCGCTGGAATAGTCGGCCTGCTGCGGCCGCGGTTCCGCGATCCTGCCCAGCACATTGGCCGACAGCATGGCGGCGAGGCGGCGGCGCGCCTCGTCCGGATCGACCGGGTTCTGGGCGGGCGGCGGCGGCGGTGCGCCCTCCTCCCACTCCTTGATCCGGGTCCAGACGCGCAGGCCCGAGCGGGCCGCACCCTTCTCCGGGCCGTCCGGCTTGCCGAGCGCGGCCAGCACCGCCGACGTCCAGGGCCAGCCGGCGCGCCCCATCTCCCAGGCGAAGGCGACGGGGTCGGAGGACTCCTCCCGTCCGGCTGCCCCGAGGTCGCCCAGCAGACGACGCACGGCGCGCTGGAGAGCCAGCGCCTCAGCCTCGTGACCCTCAGGCGTGGGCAGGTCGAGCGCCTCGGCGATGCCGCGCGGGGTGGGGACGCAGAAACGGGCAGGGTGGACGAAGGCGAACAGCTCCAGCACGTCGAAGGCCGGGAAGGCGTCGATCCCCAGCCGGCGGGCGAAGGCGCGGGCATGGCAGACCAGAGGCGGCTGGCGGCGCACCTTCGCCGCGGCGGCAGCCAGCGACAGCTCCTCGACCTCGCCGTCGAGGGTCAGCGACACGACACGGCGCGCGCCGGCCACCATGGCGGGCGCGTTGTCGAGACTGTTGATCGGGGTGGGGTCGGCGGTCAGGTCCATCGGCGGCACTATATGGCGGTGGCGTGCCGCAAAGCGAGCGCCGCATGTTGACGGAACGCCGCCTCACCCCCATTGAGGGAAGTCCGGGGGAGCCGAGCGGAGACGGAGCTGTATGCGGAAACTGCTGCGCTGGGCGCTGATCGGGATCGCGGGGCTGATGGCCTTTACCATCCTGTGGGCGGCGCTCTACCGGGTCGTGCCGCCGCCGGCGACGCCGCTGATGCTGATCCGGGCGCTGGGCGGTTCCGGTCTGTCGCGCGACTGGGAACCGCTGGAGCGCATCTCCCCCGCGCTGGTCGAGGCGGTGATCGCCTCAGAGGACACCGGCTTCTGCGGTCATGGCGGCTTCGACTGGGCGGCTATCGAGGGCGCTTTCGAGGAGAACGAGGAGGGCCGGCGGCTGCGCGGCGGCAGCACGATCAGCCAGCAGACCGCCAAGAACGCCTTCCTCTGGCCCGACCGCAGCTGGACCCGCAAGGGGGCGGAGGCGTGGTTCACCCTGCTGATCGAAAGCCTGTGGAGCAAGCGCCGCATCCTGGAGGTCTATCTGAACATCGTGGAGTGGGACGACGGCGTCTATGGCGCCGAGGCGGCGGCGCGGCACCATTTCAACAAATCGGCCGCGGCCCTGACCCGGCGCGAGGCCGCGCTGCTGGCGGTGGTGCTGCCCAGCCCGCGCAACTGGTCGCCCACCCGGCCCAGCGCCTATGTCACCCGCCGCGCCGGGGTGATCGAGCGGCGGATGGCGGTGGTGCGGCGGGACGGGCTTGCCGACTGCGTGCGGTGAGACAGGGTGCGTCCCTCCACCGAATCTTAACACCCGACGCACTACGCTCCACACTGCTCCCGCCCGGCCCGCAGGAGGCCGACCCCAGGAGGCCGACCATGGCCACGCACCGCACGCTGCACGGAAACCTGTTCTCGACCCCGCCGCCCGACCCGTTGCGGGACGAGCTGGCGCCGCACCAAGACGCCCAGCCGGAGCCGGGAAACCCCGCCCGTCTGCTGATCGTCGTCCTGATCGCCCTGTTCACGCTGGCCGGGCTGGCCTATGCCGGCGGCATCGCGCTGGACCGCATCCTGGACCAGCGGCGGATCGAGGCGCGGATGGGGCCGAAGCCGCAATTGGCGCGGCTGCCTGCCATCGAGGTGCCGCTGGGCAGCGTTCGGGCGTTGGAGATGCAGGTCTCGCTGGTGCTTGCGCCGAAGATCGAGCCCGACCGCATCCTGCGCTATCAGGACCGCATCGCCGACCGGCTGTTCCAGACCATCGGCCGGATCGACAGCGAAACCCTGACCGGCCCCGGCTCCGCCGACATTCTGAAGGCGCGCATCAAGGATGCCGTCAACCGCGAGGCGGGCACCGGCCTGTTCCGCGACATCTACATCGAACGCATGGTCGTCAAGTGAGGCACGCGGGGCTCATTCTGCGATCAGCCTTGTTTTGTGCGGCGCAATAGCCTATGTAGGGCGTCTTGTTCGCTGGAGGCTCGCGCGTCTCTTGAGCGAGACGCGCTGTGATTGCGCAACGGCAGCCCTCCTGGGGGCAAACGTCCCGGTGTTCTAGGGACGCTTTGGCCGCTGCATCGGATAGACGCCTCTCCCTCTATCGACCTCCTCCCGGCGAGTCCGCCGGTATGTCCCACGCCCGCCATCGGGGCGCGCGGGGCTGTGCCGTGTTGCTTTGAGAAGGTTGTTACGACTTGACGTTTTCCGAACTCGGCCTGCACCCGCTCGTCCTGAAGGCCCTCGAGGCGTTCGAATACACCACCCCGACCCCGGTCCAGCTCGCCGCCATTCCGCCGGCGCTCCAGGGCCGTGACATCCTCGCCACCGCCGAGACCGGCACCGGCAAGACCGCCGCCTTCATGCTGCCGGCGCTGACCCGCACCGCCGAGCTGCCGCTGAACGGCGCCGCCACCCCACGCGTGCTGGTTCTGGCCCCGACCCGCGAGCTGGCCAAGCAGGTCACCGACGCCGCCCGCAAATACGCGAAGTTCATGAAGCTGAACATCGTGGACGTGGTCGGCGGCATGCCCTACCGCGAGCAGCTGCGCCTGCTGTCGCGTCCGGTCGACGTTCTCGTCTGCACCCCGGGCCGCCTGCTGGACCATGTCGCCCGCCGCCGCATCGCGCTGGACGAGGTCGAGGTGCTGATCCTCGACGAGGCCGACCGCATGCTGGACATGGGCTTCCTCGACGATGTCGAGACCATCGCCAAGTGCTGCCCGCCGACGCGCCAGACCATGCTGTTCACCGCCACGCTGGACCGCCGCATGGCGCAGCTGGCCGGCAACCTGCTGCGCAACCCGGAGCGCGTGGCCGTCGAGAGCCAGGCGACCGCGATCAACGTCGAGCAGCGTCTGCACCATGCCGACGATCTCGACCACAAGCGCCGCCTGCTGCAGCATTTCGCCGCCCAGGAAGAGGTCGGCAAGGCGATCATCTTCGCCGCCACCAAGCGTGATGCCGACACGCTGGCCGAGGAGCTGAGCGCCGCCGGCCATGCCGCCGCCGCCCTGCACGGCGACATGGACCAGACCAAGCGCAACCGCACGCTCCAGCGCCTGCGCACCGGTCAGGTCCGCCTGCTGGTCGCCACCGACGTCGCCGCCCGCGGCATCGACGTGCGCGACATCACCCACGTCATCAACTTCGACCTGCCGCGTTCGGCGGAGGACTATGTCCACCGCATCGGCCGCACCGGCCGCGCCGGCGCCTCGGGCGTTGCGATCTCCTTCGCCGCCCGCGCCGACCGCGAGACGCTGGTCCGCATCGAGCGCTACACGAAGGCGACGCTCGAGGTGCATGTGGTGCCCGGCCTGGAGCCGACGCGTCCCTTCACCACCGGCGGCGCCGGCCGTCCGGCCGGTCGCAACGGCCGTCCGGGTGGCGGCGCCGGCAAGCCGTGGCACCGCAACGGCGAGTCCAAGGGCCCGCACGCCCCGCGCGGTCCGCGTCCGGACTATGCCCGCAATGACAACCACCGCGGCGACGCCCGCCCGGACCATGGCCATGCCCGTCGTGAAGCCCACGGCAACGGCAAGCCGGCAGCCCGTGCGAAGAGCTGGTAAGCAGCGCCCCCCGCGCTTCTTAAGCCTTGAATGAAAAAGCCCTCCCTGTTGGCCTCGCGGTCGGCAGGGAGGGCTTTTTCGTGTCAGGCCGGCATCTACAGCCGGCTTTCACCAAAACGCGATTACTGGAACGCGATCTTGGCGTGGTCGCCCGGGTCCGGCGACTGGCCGGTCAGCTTCGCCTTCACATAGCCATAGGCGTAGACCATGGTGCTCGACGGGCTGTCCCAATATTCCGCCTGATCGACCGACACCTTCAGCAGCGCCACCTCGGGATCGTCCGGACCCTGGGGGAACCACGTGGTCATGATGTCGCGCCACAGGAAGCGGATTCTTTTCGCGGTCGCGCACGACTTCGGCGACGCCGGAGGCGGACACGTAATCCTGCTTGTCGGGGTTGGCATAGGCGAGGTTGACGCGCCAGTGGCGGTCGATCTCGTCCACCTTCTCGGAATGGGCGCGGGTGAAGAACCACAGGGTGCCGTCCTCGAACCCGGCATGGGACAGCGTCGCCATCGGACGGGAGTTCATCCGGCCGTTGTCGTCCAGCGTGGTCATCATCGCGACCTGGACGCCCTTCATCATCTCCCAGAGCTTCTTGACATCGCCCTGGTCGGGGCTGTGGCCGTGGCCGGCGGTGGTGCTATGGACCATGGTCTGCCTCTCGTTCGGTAGCCCAACTGAGACTGGGGAACGCCCGCCGCGGTCAGAAAGTTCCGGCCTGCTGATTCACTCCCCCGACAGACCAGGATCCCGTCCCGGCGTGGTGGTGGTCGATCCGGGTCAGCGACCAGGGGTCGATCCGCAGGCGCAGCGCCGCCTCCGGCGTCAGATCGAGCGCCAGTGCCAGCGCGCCGCGGATGGTGCCGGCATGGATCACCGCAACCAGATCGCGTCCGGCATGGAGGTCGGTCAGCCGCAGCAGCGCGTCCGCCGTGCGGTCCATCACCGTGGCGAAGCTCTCGCCGCCCGGTGGGGCATGGCGGGCCGGGTCGGCCCAGAAGCGCGCCGCCGCCTCGGCATCGCGGCGGGCCGCGGTGTCGTGGCTGATGCCCTCCCAGTCGCCGAAATCCTGCTCGGCCAGCGTCGGCTCTACCACGGCGGTGCCGGCAAAGCGGGGGTTACGGCTCCACAGGGCCTGGGCGGTCTGGCGGCTGCGGCGCAGCGGGCTGGTCAGCCACAGGGCGTCGGTGGGCAGGCCGGCTGCGAGGGCATCTGCCGCGGCGCGGTTGCCGGTGTCGGCCTCGCGGTCGCTCGACCCGCAGATGACGTTGTCCGGATTGCGGACCGGCGCATGGCGGATCAGCCACCAGCGGGTGACGGTCAGGGGGGTGATGCTCAAGGCGGTCATGCCGCTGCTCCGATGGCCGCTGGTCCAATGAGGGCCGACAGGGTCAGCAGCACCGCGGCCTCCGCCGCCTGCTGCGCCGCGCCGAAAACGTCGCCGGTGTGACCGCCGATCTGCCGCCGGGCAAGCGCCGCCACCGCGGCCACCGCCAGGAGAGCCGCCGCAAGCGCGGGAAGGACAAGTCCGCCGAGCGCCACGGCGGCGATTGCGATGCCGAAGAGGAGCGCCAGCAGCACCGTCGCCATCGCCGGCCGGCCCTGCGCTGCCGCCAGCCCGTCGCGCCGGGCCGCCGGCAAAACGCGGGCCATCGCCGCTAGCCCGCAGCGCGACAGGGCGCCGCTTGCCGCCATCGCCGCGACCGCCGCCGGCACTGGCAGGGCGGCCAGGGCGGCGGCGCGGATGCCCACCGAGAAGACCAGCGCCAGCACGCCATAGCTGCCGACCCGGCTGTCGCGCATGATCTCCAGCTTGCGCGCCGGGTCGCGCCCGCCGCCGAAGCCGTCGGCCACGTCGGCCGCCCCGTCCTCGTGCAGCCCACCGGTCAGCCGGACGGTTGCCGCCAGGGCCAGCAGCGCGCCGGCCAGCGGCGGCAGGTGCAGGGTGGCGGCGGCGGCGTACACCGCCGCGCCGGCCAGCCCGATCAGCGCGCCGACCGGCGGAAACCAGCCCATCGCCCGCGCCGATGCGCCCTCGGCCAAGGGGCCGCTGAGCAGGCCATTCAGCGGGCCGAAGGGGGGAAGGGGCAGGCGGGTCAGGAACACCAGCGCCAGGGCGGCGTCCTGAGTCCAGCGCGGCGGCGGGGAGGGAGCGGTGGTGGCATCCGGCATGATCGGCATCGACTACGCCCAACCGGCGCCGGGCGCAACCCCGCACGGCGGGCGGTTCTGCATCGTTCGCATAGGTCCGATTCCTTGACCGAAACGCTCGGTCCGCCTACTTTGTCCGTTTGAACTTTCCCTTACCAGCATCGAGCACCCATGGCCCGTCTTCCGATCCTCGTCGCCCCGCATCCGATCCTGAAGCGCAAGGCGCAACCCGTCGCCGAAGTGGATGCGCGCGTCGTCAAGCTGATGGACGACATGGTGGAGACCATGTACGACGCCGCCGGCATCGGTCTGGCCGCTCCGCAGGTCGGTGTGCTCGACCGTGTCATCGTCGTCGACGTCCATGAGAAGGGCGAGCCGCCGAACCCGATCCGCCTCGCCAACCCGGAAATCGTCTGGTCGTCGGACGAGAAGGCGGTGTGCGAGGAAGGCTGCCTGTCGGTGCCGGAACAGTACGCCGACGTCACCCGGCCTGTGCGCATCCGCGTCCGCTATCTGGATGAAAAGAACCAGCCGCAGGAGATCGAGGCCGACGGGATGCTCGCCACCTGCATCCAGCACGAGATCGACCATCTGAACGGCGTTCTGTTCGTCGACTACCTGTCGATGCTGAAGCGGAACATCCTGCTGAAGAAGGTCCAGAAGATGCAGAAGGCCACGGCCTGACCAGCCGCGCAGCAGATCGGCGATAAAAATCCAATGACCCCGCTCCGTCTCGTTTTCATGGGTACGCCGGATTTCGCCGTGCCCAGCCTTGCCGCGCTGATCGAGGCGGGGCATCAGGTCGTTTGCGTCTACAGCCAGCCGCCGCGCCCGGCCGGCCGCGGCCAGCAGGTGCAGAAATCGCCCGTCCACCGCTTCGCCGAGGAGCAGGGCATCCCCGTGCGCACGCCCAAGAGCCTGCGCAATGCCGAGGCCCAGGCCGAGTTCGCCGATCTCAAGGCCGATGCCGCCGTGGTCGCCGCCTATGGCCTGATCCTGCCGCAGCCGATCCTCGACGCGCCGCGGCTGGGTTGCGTCAACGTCCATGGCTCGCTGCTGCCGCGCTGGCGCGGGGCGGCGCCGATCCAGCGCTCCATCCTGGCCGGCGATGCCGAGACCGGGATCACCATCATGCAGATGGACATCGGGCTCGACACCGGCGCCATGCTGTCTCGGCAAGCGGTGGCCATCACCCCCGCCACCACCGCCAGCAGCCTGCATGACGAGCTGGCCGCACTCGGCGCCCGCATGATCGTCCCGGCGCTGGACGGGCTGGCCGCCGGCACGTTGGCCGCCGTGCCGCAGCCGGAAGAGGGCGTAACCTACGCCGCCAAGCTGACGCGTGAGGATGGCCGGCTCGACTGGAACCAACCCGCCGCCCATGTCGAGCGGCAGGTTCGCGCCCTGACCCCCTGGCCCGGCTGCTGGTTCGATGCTTCCAATGGTGAGCGCATCAAGGTTCTCGCCGCCGAACCCGCCTCCGGCACCGGCACGCCGGGCACGCTGCTCGACGACCGGCTGACGGTCGCCTGCGCCGACGGGGCGGTGCGGCTGACCAGGGTGCAGCGGCCGGGCAAGGCTCCGGTGGATGGTGCGGCCTTCCTGCGCGGATTCGCGCTGGCGGTCGGGCAGCCGGTCTCCGCTTCCGAAGCCGCCGAACCCGTGGCGGATTGACCATCGTGCAGCGCTGGAAACTGACCGTTGAGTATGACGGCCGCCCCTTCGTCGGCTGGCAGCGCCAGGACAACGGCCCCTCTGTCCAGCAGAGCCTGGAGGAGGCGGTGCACCGCCTGTCGGGCGAGGTGGTGCGGGTCCATGGCTCCGGCCGCACCGACGCCGGCGTGCATGCGTTGGGTCAGGTCTGCCATTTCGATCTGGAAAAGCCCTTCACCGGCCTGAAGCTGCGCGACGCCCTGAACTTCCACCTGAAGCCAGCGCCCATCGCGGTGCTGGAGGTGGAGGCGGTGACGGAGGAGTTCCACGCCCGCCTGACCTCGACCGGCCGCGCCTATGTCTACCGCATCGTCAACCGCCGCGCGCCGCTGGCGCTCGATGCCGGCCGGGCCTGGCACGTCACCCGTCCGCTGAACGCCGAGGCGATGCATGAAGCGGCGCAGGTGCTGGTCGGCCAGCATGACTTCTCCAGCTTCCGCGCCGCGCTGTGTCAGGCCAAGTCGCCGGTGAAGACGCTGGACCGGCTGGCCGTGGAGCGGCAGGGCGAAGAGATCCGCGTCCATGCCGCCGCGCGCTCGTTCCTGCACCATCAGGTCCGCAACATGGTCGGCACGCTGGAACTGGTCGGTGCCGGCAAATGGACAGTGGACAACGTCCGCCGTGCGCTGGATGCCCGCGACCGTGCCAAGGCGGGGCCGACCTGTCCGCCGGACGGGTTGTATTTCATGTCGGCGCGTTACTGAATTGGGTCAATTGCTGATCCGCTCCGGCTGCTCGGGCATGAATTGGAGCGTCTTCAACAGACTGTCCGTTTCGACGCCCTGGGCGCAGAGGCCGGTGGCGGTTTCGCCGAAATCGACCAGACCGTGGTAGCGGGGCGGCCGGGCCCGTTCGAGCGGGACCAACCAGGCCTTGTGCCCCCGTGCCGCCAAGCCGTCGAAATACAGTCGTTGGGTACGGAACAGCACATTCGTTTCCCGCGGATCTCCGATGACCAAGATCCGGCGCGCCGGATTGTTGGGAATCAGGTCGAGCGAGCGGTAGGGATCGAACCAAGTCTCCGGCTTTGCCAAGCGGGTCTTGACGCCATGCGCCTGGAGGTAGGCTTCGTAAGCGGAGGCACCGGACGAGATGACGGCGCATTTCAGGTCGGTGCGGCGGGCCAGGAATTCGGCCGTCAGCGTGCCTCCGGCACTGCTTCCACCGAGCGACCATTGCCCGATGCCATAGCGCTTCTTGAGCAGATCGAGATGGGCGTTCATCAGCGCCGCCTCGCGCGGGGTATGGCGCATGGTCCAGAATTTGCCGGAACTGCCATAAGCTCCCGGACGGGCCAGGAAAATGAAGGGCACGCCGAAGCGTGCCGACAAGACCCGTTCCTGTTCGATCATGCCGGCGACGCTCAACCCCTCCTGATGCCCGATCTGCTGCGGCCTGGAACCCATCACGTCGCCATGCATCCAGGCCGCGACGATCGGATTTGAGCCGGGCTTCAGGCCGGCCGCGTAATAGCGCAGGCATTCGCCGCGACCGTCGACCTCCACCCAGCTGGCGGTTTCCAGCGCCTCAAACTCGGCGCATTGCGTGCGGGTGACGCTTTTCCCGGCTGCGACAACCGTGTTGGTGAAGGTTTCGTCATTGGGCCGGGACTGCGCGTGGGCGGGGACTGCCGCGACGATGGCGAGGCCCACCAGACACAGGGAGCGGAACGACATGGCGGACAAGCCTTTTGTGGCGACAGCTGAAGGAGGGTGGTGGAGGTGGCGGGGCATCGTCAACCGCCTTCCAGCCTTTCCCGCTCCGCGGTGAAGACGGCCACCAGATGCTCGATCACCGTGCGTACCCGCGGCACGTCGCGGCGGTCGCGGTGAACCAGCAGCCAGACCTCGCGGGTTAATGGCGAGCAGGGCGGCGGACCGGACAACGGCTGCCGCACCAGTCCCGGCACGCCGTCCGCCAGCATGCAGGGCAGGAAGGCGGTGCCGAAGCCGGCGACCGCCGCCGCAAGCTGCCCCTGCACGCTGTTGGAGCGGAAGGCGACACGCCGGCCGCCGCCATGACGGTCCAGCCACAAAGCCTCCGGCAATTCCGCCATCGACTCGTCGTAGGCGATCAGGGTGTCGGACGCGTCCGGTGCCGCATACAGCCCATAGCCCAGCGTCGCCAGCCGCCGCCCGACCAGATCGCCGCGCTGCGGCCGGGCCAGCCGGATCGCCAGATCGGCCTCCCGCCGAGCGAGGCTGAGGGTGCGGTTGTCGACGATGATCTCCAGGTCCAGGCCAGGGTTGGCTGTCCGCAGCGGTCCCAGCCGGGGGATCAGGAAGATGTCGGCCAGCGCCTGGGTCATGGTCAGCCGCACGGTGCCGGTCAGCCCGGCCGCGTCGCCTTCGCGGCGTCTGATCGCCTGTGCCCGTTCGTCCATCGCCTCGGCCAGGGCGCGGACGCCTTCACCGTCCCCGGTGAGGACATAGCCGTCGGGCCGGCGCTCCATCAGGCTGCGGCCGAGCGTTGCCTCCAGCGCGGCCAGCCGGCGCCCGACCGTGGCGTGGCTCAGCCGCAGGCTGCGGGCCGCCGCCGACAGGCTGCCGGCGCGGGCCAGTTCCAGGAACACACGCAAATCGTCCCAATCGAGCGGGCCTGTGAATTTTTGGACAGCCATCGTGCAAGCATAGCGGATGGCTGAGCATCGGTGAACGGGGCAGCATCGCCGTCATCGATTTTCAGCGACCACGGAGCCTCTCGCGATGACGACTTTTCCTGCTCGGACCCTGCGCCAGATCGTCGGTGCGCCGGCCACCCCCGCCCCCTTGGACAAGGCGGTGCTGGTGCTGATCGACCTTCAGCGCGAATACACCGACGGCGCCCTGCGGCTGTCGGGTGTCGATGCCGCGGTGGAGCGGGCCGCGGAACTGCTGGTGCTGGCCCGTGCCAACCGCGTGCCGGTGATCCACATCGTCCATCACACTGCGGCGGGCGCCCCGGTGTTCGACCCCACCGGGCCGCTGGCGCAGATCGTCCCGGCCGTCGCCCCGCGCGACGGGGAACCGGTGATCGTCAAGAAGCTCGCCAATGCCTTCGCCGGGACCGACTTGCAGACTGTGGCGCGCGACAGCGGGCGGACGGAGATGATCGTCGCCGGCTTCATGACCCACAACTGCGTGAGCAGCACGGCGCGGTCGGCGGTGGACCATGGCTGGCGAGTGACGGTCGTGGCGTCGGCCACTGCCACCCGCGATCTGCCGGACGGCAAGGGCGGCGTGGTGCCGGCGGCCGACATCCAGCGCGGCGTGCTGACCGGCCTGTCCGACAGCCTCGCCGTGGTGGTCGAGGATGTGCGCGCCTGGGGGTGAGCCCATGGACCCAAGAAAGAGGGGGGCGGTGAGCCCCCCGCATCTTACTTCTTCTCGGCCTTCCAGTAGTAGTTGGTGTCGAAGCTCGGGCCCCAGACGAGGCCGTTGACGCTCTTGCGCTCGGCGACCATCTCGGTCTGCTGGAACATGATGACGAAGGGCGAGTCGGCGAGGACCGAGCGCTGAAGCTCCTCGTACATCTGGGCGCGCTTGGCGCCGTCGCGCTCCTCGATGGCGGCGGCGGTCTTCCTGGTCAGTTCCGGAATGTCCCAGGCGTTGCGCCAGGCCAGCGGCTTGGACTTGGCGTTGTCGCCGTTGTCCGGGTTGGAGGCGAAGGTGTCGGCGTTGGAGTTCGGGTCCTGATAGTCCGCACCCCACTGCTGGATCATCAGCTCATGGTTGCGGGCGCGGTACTTGGTCAGCACCTGCTTGCCGTCGCCGGGGATGATCTCGATCTTGATGCCGGCCTTGGCGGCGCTGGCCTGGATCGCCTGGGCCATGTCCTGGGTCGGATTGGTGTTGCGGACGTCCATGCTGACGGTGAAGCCATCGGGATAGCCGGCCTTCGCCAGCAGCTCCTTCGCCTTGGCCGGATCGTACTTGTAGGGGTTGTCGTTGACGGCCCCCAGGAAACCCTTGGGCAGGAAGGCCTGATGGACGGCGCCGATGCCGTTCATGATGGTTCCGGCCATGCCGTCATAGTCGACCAGATACTTGAAGGCCTCGCGCACCTCGGGCTTTGCCAGGGTGGCGTTCTTCTGGTTCAGGCTGAGATACCACAGCGTGCCCTTCGGCGCCTGGACCAGACGGATGGCGTCGCTCGACTTCAGCGGTTCGAACTGCTCCGGCTTCAGGTTGCGCGCGACATCGACGTCGCCCTTCTCCAGCAGCAGGCGCTGGGTCGCCGGTTCCGGGATGTGGCGGATCAGCACGCGCTTCAGCTTCGGGGCGCCGCGCCAGTATTTCGGGTTGGCGTCGAAGGTCAGCAGCTCGCTCGCCTTCCACTGCTTCAGGATGAAGGGGCCGGAGCCGGCGGAGTTGGTCTTCAGCCAGCCGGCGCCGAAATCGCCGTCCTTCTCCTTGCCCTTCACCAGCTTGGAATCGACGATGGAGGCCACGTCGGCGGTCAGGCAATAGAGCACGAAGGTCGGCGCATAGACCTTGTCGGTGGTGAAGACCAGAGTCTTCGGATCGGTGGCGCGCACCATCTGGTCGACATTCTCGGGCGTCAGGCCGAACTGGGTCAGGATGAAGGCCGGACCCTTGTTCATCTTCACCGCGCGGGAGAAGGACCACGCCACATCCTCGGCCGTCATCGGGTTGCCGGAATGGAAGGCGATGCCATCACGGATCTTGAAGGTGAAGGTCTTGCCGTCCGGCGACACGGTCCAGCTTTCTGCGGCCTCGCCCTCGATCTTGCTGACGTCGTTGACGTCGAAATGGATCAGCCGGTCATAAACCTGGGCGCTGTATTCCGCACCCGACAGCTCGAAGATCTCGCCGGGGTCGAGGCTGACGATGTCGTCGAACTGCCACGCCATCACCAGCGCGTCCTTCGGCGTGTCGGCAAGGGCGGGGGCGGCGAAACCGGCGAGGGCGAGAGCGGCGGCACCAAGAACTGTCTGCGCAATGAGGCCGCGCTTGAAGCTGGTCATCCGTGAAGTCTCCCTGGAGGCCCGTTCGGGCACTGTTGAGGGACGGAATCTTCCCGCCGCCTTCCATCGCATGTCAACCCGGCTGGAAGGCAGGTTTGATGTGGGACGGGTTGCAATTCGCAGGGAAAGTGCCTAGCTCCTAACGCCCTCCGGCACCATTCTTGTTTTCGCGGATATTCGGCAGAAGGAAACCCCCGTCATGGGCTATACCGTCGCGGTCATCGGCGCCACCGGCAATGTCGGGCGCGAGATCCTGCAAACGCTGGCCGAGCGGAAGTTCCCGGCCGACAAGGTCATCGCGCTCGCCTCCGAGAAGTCGATCGGCCAGGAGGTGTCCTATGGCGAGGACGAGATCCTCAAGGTCCAGGATCTCAACAAGTTCGACTTCCATGGCGTGGACATCGTGCTGTCGTCGCCCGGCGCCAAGGTGTCGGCCATCCATGTGCCGCGGGCGGCCGCCGCCGGGGCCATGGTGATCGACAACACCTCGCAGTTCCGCATGGATCCCGACGTGCCGCTGGTGGTGCCGGAGGTGAACCCGGAGACGCTGGTCGGCTATCGCAAGCGCGGCATCATCGCCAACCCCAACGGTGCCACCATCCAGATGGCGGTGGCGCTGAAGCCCCTGCACGACCGTTTCAAGATCCGCCGCGTCGTGGTGTCGACCTACCAGTCGGTGTCGGGCGCCGGCAAGGAGGCGATGGACGAGCTGTTCACCCAGACCCGCGCCATCTTCGTCAACGATCCGGTCGCCAAGAGCGTCTTCCCCAAACAGATCGCCTTCAACGTCATCCCCCACATCGACAGCTTCATGGAGGACGGCTCCACCAGGGAAGAGTGGAAGATGACGGTGGAGACCAAGAAGATCCTCGATCCGAAGATCAAGGTCGCCGCCACCTGCGTCCGCGTGCCGACCTTCATCGGCCATGCCCTGTCGATCAACATCGAGACGGAGGAACCGATCAGCGCCGAGGAGGCCCGCCTCGTCCTGCGCGCCGCCCCCGGCATCTCGGTGATCGACCTGCAGACCGGCGACGGCTATGTCACCCCGGTGGAGATCGCCGGCGAAAACCCGGTCTTCGTCAGCCGCATCCGCGACGACATCACGGTGGAGAACGGCCTGTCCTTCTGGTGCGTCGCCGACAACCTGCGCAAGGGCGCCGCGCTGAATGCCGTGCAGATCGCCGAGCTGCTGGTGCGCGATTACATGGTGGAGTGAAGGGACGGGTGGGGGCACAGTGCCGGCGCTTCCCACCCTTCCAAATTGTCGGTAGGCTGAACCGTCCCACCTGACCGGGCGGTTCCGTGCTCCGCATTCTGCCGCTGTTGTGCCTCGTCCTGCTGATGCTCACCGGGTGCGGCGTCGATGCCGACCAGGATGTGCTGTGCCGGAAACTGATCCCGGCCTTCGAACCCGGCCGCGTCACCGACCTGTCCACCCGCAGCTACACTGAGGACAAGCGGGTGCTGCGCGTCGATTACCGCAGCGGCAGCCAGTCCCACTGGATCGCCTGCCGTTTCGCCGGCACGTCGATGGAGGAGGGGCGGCGCACCCTGGTGGCGGTGGCGACCGATCGCAGCGGCTGGCTGACCGAGATGCGCTTCGCCATGCTCCAGCAATGGCTGCGCATCAAGCCGCCGCGCGACGCCATCGGCGGGGTCGTCGAGACTGAAAGGCCGCCGCCGACGCGCTGGACGCCCGCCCTGTTTCTGGCCCAACAAATCATCAATGCCGCCACCGTCGCCTGCGTCTATGGGCTGCTCGCGCTGGGCTACACGCTGGTCTACGCCATCCTCGGCCAGATCAATCTGGCGATGGGGGAGTTGACGATGGTCGGCGCCATGGTGACGGCGATGGCGGCGGCCGGGCTCGGCATGGCCGGCTGGGCGACATGGCCGCCGGCGCTGCTGGGCGTGCTGGTGCTGGTGATCGGCTTCACCGCGGTACAGGGCTGGACGATGGACCGGCTGGTCTTCCGCCGACTGCGCGGGGTGCGCAGCCACACGCCGCTGATCGTCGCGGTCGGGCTGTCCATTGCCTATCAGGAGGGGGTACGGCTGCTGCATGGCGCGCGCGACTGGTGGCCGGCGCCGGTGCTGACCGGACGCTACGACCTGCTGAGCGACGGCGCCTTCACCGTCACCGCGCTGACCGCGCAGCTGGCGATCCTGGTGCTGACGGGCGGGCTTTATGCCGCGCTTTGGGGAATCATGCAGCGCACCGCCTTCGGCCGGGCGCATCGCGCCTGCACCGACGACATCGCGGCGGCGGAACTGGTGGGGGTGGACGTCAACCGCACGGTGGCGGCGACCTTCGCCATCGGCGGCGGACTGGCCGCGGCGGCGGGGGCGGTGATCGCGCTCTATTACGGCGGGGTGAACTTCTTCACCGGTTACCTGATCGGCTTCAAGGCGCTGGCCGCAGCGGTGGTCGGCGGCATCGGCTCGGTGCCGGGGGCGATGCTCGGCGGCGCCCTGCTGGGGCTGGTCGAGACCTTCTGGTCAGCCTATTTCGCGCTCGCCTACAAGGACATCGTGGCGTTCGGGCTGCTGACGCTTTTCCTGATCTATCGGCCGCAGGGACTGATGGGGCAGGCAAGGGGCAGGGGGGACTAGCGAGAAAGCTTTGGCGTGGGCGCCCCCTCCCTCCGCAGTCGGAGAGAGGGGGCGAAGAGCCCTTACAGCGTGCGGACGTCCGTCAGGTGGCCGGTCACTGCCGCCGCCACGGCCATCGCCGGGCTGACGAGGTGGGTGCGGCCGCCGCGGCCCTGACGGCCTTCGAAGTTGCGGTTCGAGGTCGAGGCGCTGCGCTCGCCTGGAGCCAGACGGTCGGCGTTCATCGCCAGGCACATGGAGCAGCCCGGCTCGCGCCACTCGAAGCCGGCCTCGGTGAAGATCTTGTCCAGACCCTCTTCCTCGGCCTGCTCCTTGACCAGACCCGAACCGGGAACCACCAGGGCGCGGACGCCCTCGGCGACCTTGCGGCCCTTGGCGAGGTCGGCGGCGGCGCGCAGGTCTTCGATGCGGCCGTTGGTGCAGGAGCCGATGAACACGGTGTCGACCTTGACGCTCGACAGCGGCTGGCCGGGGGTCAGGCCCATGTAGGCGAGCGAGCGCTCGACGGCGGCGCGCTTGCCCTCGTCGGCGATGTCGGCCGGGTTCGGGACGGTAGCGGTGATCGGCAGCACGTCTTCCGGGCTGGTGCCCCAGGTGACCTGCGGCGCGATGTCGGCGGCGTTCAGCACGACGGTGGCGTCATAGACCGCGCCCTCGTCCGACGGCAGCGTCTTCCAGTACTGGACGGCCTGCTCGAAGGCGCCGGCCTTCGGCGCCAGGGCGCGGCCCTGCACATACTCGAAGGTCTTCTCGTCCGGGGCGATCAGGCCGGCGCGGGCGCCGCCTTCGATGGCCATGTTGCAGACGGTCATGCGGCCTTCCATCGACAGGTCGCGGATGGCTTCGCCCGCGAACTCGATGACGTAGCCGGTACCGCCGGCGGTGCCGATCTTGCCGATGATGGCCAGCACGATGTCCTTGGCGGTGACGCCGGGATTCACCTTGCCGTCCACGCGGATCAGCATGTTCTTGGCCGGCTTTTGCAGCAGGGTCTGGGTGGCCAGCACATGCTCCACCTCCGACGTGCCGATGCCGAAGGCCAGGGCGCCGAAGGCACCATGGGTGGCGGTGTGGCTGTCGCCGCAGACGATGGTGGCGCCGGGCAGGGTGAAGCCCTGTTCCGGACCGACGATGTGGACGATGCCCTGGCGGACGTCGTCCATCGGGAAATAGCGCACGCCGAAGTCGCGGGCGTTCTTGTCCAGCGTCTCCACCTGGATCCGGCTCTCCTCCTCGGTGATACCCTTGGAGCGGTCGGTGGTGGGGACGTTGTGATCGGGCACGGCGAGAGTGGCTTCCGGACGCCGCACCTGGCGGCCGGCAACACGCAGTCCTTCGAACGCCTGCGGGCTGGTCACTTCATGGACCAGATGGCGGTCGATATAGAGGATGCAGGTGCCGTCGTCCTGGCGATGCACGACGTGGCTGTCCCAGATCTTGTCGAACAGAGTGCGCGGCTTGGACATCGGAAAAACTCTCTCTCGCGGTACGACAGGCGCAGAAGAAACGGAGGCCGCACCATAGCCTTGTGTCGTGCCGGGGACAAGCATTGCGCTACGTCTGTCGTCGCAAGCCTGTCCCCCGCAATATTATGACACTGGAGGCCGATGAGAGGGCCGGTGAGGGGGTGCTCAGGGCAGCATCTTGCCGGGGTTCAGCAGACCGTTGGGGTCGAGCGTCGCCTTGATGGCGCGCAGCATGTCGAACTCGACCGGGCCCTTGATGGCCGGCATCTCGTCCTTCTTGAAGCGGCCGACGCCATGCTCGGCGGAGATCGAGCCGTCGAGCTTGAAGATCACCTCGTTCACCACATGGCAGATCTCGTCCCAGCGGTCGAGATAGGCCTTGGTGTCGGCACCCTCGGGCTGGCTGAGGTTGAAGTGGATGTTGCCGTCGCCGACATGGCCGAAGGGGGTCGGGCGGATGCCGGGGCATGCCTCGGCCACCGCCGCTTCCGCCAGGTCGATGAACTCGGCGACGCGGGACACCGGGATCGACACGTCGTTCTTGATCGAGCCGCCCTCGAACTTCTGCGCCTCGACGATGGCCTCGCGGATGAACCACAGCTGCTTGGCCTGGGCGTCGGACTGGGCCAGCGTGGCGTCGGTCGCCAGTTCGGCCTCGAACGCCTCGCCCAGCGCGGTCTCCACCGTCTCCTGGAAGGCGTCGGACTTGGTGCCGGCGGTCAGCTCGGTCAGGACATACCAGGGCGACGGCTCCGACAGCGGGTCGATGGTGCCGGCAACATGCTTCAGCGCGAAATCCAGGCAGCGGCGCGACATCAGCTCGAAGGCCGAGACGGCGTCGCCGGAGGCGGCGCGCAGGCGGGCCAGCAGCTCGATGGCGGCGGCCGGGCTCGGCACTGCGACGAAGGCGGTGATCGACTGGCGCGGGCGCGGGAACAGCTTCAGCACCGCGGCGGTGACGATGCCCAGCGTGCCTTCGGCGCCGATGAACAGGTTCTTCAGGTCATAGCCGGTGTTGTTCTTGCGCAGGCGGCGCATGCCGTCCCAGACGCGGCCGTCGGCCAGCACCACCTCCAGCCCCAGCACGAGGTCGCGGGTGTTGCCGTAGCGCAGGACGTTGATGCCGCCGGCATTGGTGGAGATCAGCCCGCCGATCTGCGCCGTGCCCTCCGCCCCCAGGCTCAGCGGGAACAGGCGGTCGGCGTCGGCCGCGGCCTCCTGGATGGCGGTCAGCACCACGCCGGCCTCGACAGTCATGGTGTAGTTCAGCGTGTCGATGTCGCGGATGCGGTTCAGGCGTGACAGGCTGAGAACGATCTCGCGCCCGTCCTCATACGGGATGGAGCCGCCGACGAGGCTGGTGTTGCCGCCCTGCGGCACAATGGGAATGCCGGCCTCGGCGCAGATCTTCACGACCGCCGCCACCTCGGCGGTGTTGGCCGGGCGGACCACCGCCGGGCTGTTGCCCTTGAAACGCCCGCGCCACTCCGCAAGGTAGGGGGCCATGTCGGCGGCGTCGGTGAGGATGCCGGACGGGCCGACGATGGCGCGGATCTGGTCGAGGGCGGCGGCGACGGTCATGGCAAGGCGTCCAGGGCAGGTTGAGGGGCTTGCAATCGGTCCCTTCTAACGTCTTCGCCGACCATTTTCTATCCTTTGGCGGCCGATGCGGATTTGCGTTGCCCCAGCCGTGCGAACAGCCTTCCATCGATGGCGGCAAGGCCGCCGGCGATCAGCGCCATGCCGATCCCATGCCGCACCGCCAGCCGCTCGCCGAGAAACAGGCCGCCCAGCAGGATGGCGCTGACCGGGATCAGGAACGTGACGAGCATCAGGTTGGTCGCCCCGGCGGAAGCCAGGACGCGAAAGAAGATGACGTAGGCCAGGGCGGTGGACAGCAGGGCGATGCCGACGACGGCACCCCAGGCGGCCGTACTGGGCATCGGCAGGGTCCAGGGACGATCAACCAGCAGGGCCACCGGCACCAGCATCAGGGTGGAGGCGGTGACCTGCCCCGTCGCGGTAACCAGCGGCGACACTCCCATGCCCTTGAACCGGCGACCGAAGATGCCGGCGAAGGAGTAGGACAGGGCGGCACCCAGCACCGCAAGCTGCGGCAGCAACCCGTTTCCCAGCCCGGCCAGTGCCGTCGGGCCGATCATGACCGCCACGCCGGCGAAGCCGACGAGCACCCCGGCCAGCCGGTTGCCGGTCATCTTCTCATCTCTGGTCAGGACATGCGCAACCAGTACGCCGAACAGCGGGGTGGTGGCGTTGAGGACCGAAGCGACGCCGCTGGAGATCTGCGTCTGTCCCCAGACGATCAGGCAGAAGGGAAGCAGGTTGTTCAATACCCCCATGGCGAAGAAGGCGACCCATGTCCGGCGGTCCCGCGGCATCGGCAGTCCCAGGATCCGCAACAGCCCGCCGAGTGCCAGGGCCGCCAGCGCGACCCGCATGGCGACGATGGTGAGCGGCGGCAATTCCCGTACGGCGATGCCGACGAAGAAAAAGGAACCGCCCCACAGGATCGAAAGCGCGACCAGGAGGCCCCAGTCGGTCAGGTCCATCGGCTTGTGGCTCGGTGCGGTCATCGGGCAGCCTCCATTGATGGCTTATGAGTGTTCGTCCGTATCCGTGTCCGGGGCTGGACATGCCGGGTTCCGGCATCCTGCACGGCGGTGCCGGCCGGTCGCGATCCGTTTCTTGCGGTGGAATTGCCATCGCCCTCGAAACGGATGTTTCAGGCGCCCGTGCCATGATTTCGGGCTTGACCCGAGCGTCCCGCCATTGGGCGGCCTTCCCTGCTCAATCGAGCTGAGCTAAAATTAACGTCCAACTCCGGTGTTGTGCAAACGAGCCTTTTTCCAAATTCAGTTGAGATTTCTTAAATCATGATGCTTTCCTTGCCGCCGCTTGCGGGCCTGCGCGCCTTCGAAGCGACTGCGCGTCACCTCAGCATGACTGTTGCCGCGCGGGAGTTGAATGTCACACCAGGCGCGGTCAGCCTCCAGGTCAAGGAATTGGAAACGGTGCTTGGCTTGCGGCTGTTCGAACGCAGGCCGCGCAGCCTCGCCTTGACCGCCGAGGGGGCGGCCTATCATGCGGCCATCCGGACCGCTTTCCGCCTGATGCGGGACGCGACCGCCGAACTCACGGCAGGGCGCCGCAGGCCGGAACTGACGCTGTCCTGCACCCCGGCCTTCGCCGTTCAATGGCTGGTTCCGCGTCTGCCGCGGTTCGAGGAGGCGGCGCCCGGGATCGATGTACGGATCGGGGTCACCAACCGGCTCGTCGATTTCGCGCAGGACCGCGTCGACGTCGCCGTGCGTCACGGGCTGGGCGCCTACGAAGGCCTATGTGCCGAGCGATTGATCGACGACGAGCTGGTTCCGGTGTGCAGCCCCGACTATCTGCGCACCGCACCGCCGGTTCGGCATCCGGCCGATCTGGCAGCCGATCCGGCAGAAGGGCCAGCGGCTCACCGGCTTCTGCATGACGAGCACCGCGGGGATTGGGCGCTCTGGTTCCGGGCCGCCGGCGTGCCGGATGCGGGCGCGGATCGCGGGCCGGTTTTCGCCGATGGCAACGGGGTGATGGAGGCTGCCAAGGCCGGATTGGGTGTAGCGCTGGTCCGGGACCGTTTTGCCGCCGACGATCTCGCAGCGGGGCGGCTTGTCGTCCTGTTCGACCAGCGCCTGTCGAACGGCCTCGCCTATCACCTCGTCTATCCTGGCGGGGCGGAGGAAAAGCCGGCGGTGGCCGCCTTTCTCCGCTGGATCAGGGCAGAGGCCGGCAGCGCCCTTATCCCCGCGGCGCCGCCGCCCGGCGCAGGCGGTCGTTGATCGCCAGACCCAACCCCACATCGGGGATCGGCATTACCGCGATGCGGCGGGAGCCGCTCTGGTCCAGGCTGCGCAGGTGGGAGAACAGGTTGGCCGCGGCCTCGTTGAGGTCGCCCTCCAGGCTCAGGTTCAGCCGCGTGGTGCCGCCGAAGACGAAGCGGTCGGGGCCGAAGGTCAGGAAGGCTTCGTCCTCTTCCGCCGACGACGCGTTCAGGCGCACCGCGGCGTTGGGGGCGTAGTGGCTTTCCAGCTGGCCGGGCGATTTCGGTGCAGTCGGATCGCCGGCCGACAGGCGGACCGGGCCGATCAGCCGCTCCATCTCGTCGGGCAGAACGGCGCCGGGGCGCAGAAGCGCCGCGTCGGGACCGGTCAGATCGATGACGGTCGACTCCAGCCCGACCATGCATTTGCCGCCGGTTACGATGGCGTCGACCCGGTCGCCCAGGCTTTCCAGCACATGATGCGGCGTGGTCGGGCTGACGGCGCCGGAGCGGTTGGCGCTGGGGGCGGCGATCGGCTTGCCGGCGGCGCGCAGGATCGCCTGCGCCACCGGGTGGTTGGGCACGCGGATGGCGATGCTGTCCAGCCCGGCGCTGACCAGCAGCGACAGGGCGGAGTTGGCCGGGCGCGGCACGACCATGGTCAGCGGGCCGGGCCAGAACTGCGTCGCCAGATCGTGGGCGCGGTCGTCGAACAGGCCCCAGGAATGGGCGGCGACCAGATCGGGGACATGGACGATCAGCGGATTGAACTGCGGCCGGCCCTTGGCGGCGAAGATCGCGGCCACGGCGCGGTCGTCGGTGGCGTCGGCGCCCAGCCCATAGACCGTCTCGGTCGGGAAGGCGACCAGACGGCCGGCGCGCAGCAGTTCGGCCGCTCGGGCGATGCCGGTCGGGGTGGCCGGGATCAGCGCCGGGCGCTTCTCACCGGTATCGGGTGCGGAATGGTCGGTCACGGCGTCTTTCTAGCCCGTGCAGCACCGGTGTCAATTCGCGCGGTTGCACCGGTGCCATGCCCAAGGTTATGAGGGGAGTGCGCAATCAACCAACACAACATGATGGGTGCGGGCATGACGGGCAAGGTCTTCACCGTGGCGCAGCAGAAAGGCGGCGCCGGCAAGACCACGCTGGCGGCCCACCTCGCCATTGCCTGGGCGCAGCTCGGTTACAAGGTCGCCACCGTGGACATCGACCCGCAGGGCAGCCTGACCCGCTGGCATGCCGTGCGGTCGGAGGCCACCGGCGGTCAACCCGGCTTCACCCATGTGCAGATCACCGGCTGGCGCACCCAGGCCGAGGTGGAGAAGCTGGCCCGCTCCCACGACATCGTGGTGATCGACAGCCCGCCCCATGCCCAGACCGAAGCGCGCATCGCCGTCCGCGCCGCCACGCTGGTGGTGGCGCCGGTGCAGCCGAGCCCGATGGATTTGTGGGCGGTGCATCCGACCATCGATCTGGCGGCGCAGGAGAGGCGCCGGCTGCTGCTGGTGCTGAACCGGGTGCCGCCGCGCGCCCGCATCGCCGACGAACTGGTCGGCAGGGTGCATGAGCTGGTCGCGCCGCCGGCGGTGGAACTGGCGACGGCGCAGGTCGGCAACCGCACCGCCTATGCCGGCACGCTGATGACCGGGCTTTCGGTGACGGAGGCCGCACGCAAGACCCAGGCGGCAGCCGAAATGCAGGCGCTGGCGGAAGAGATTTTGCTGCGGGCTTGAGTGGGCGGGTTTGAGGGGGCGCTCCTCGCAGAGTCAGCCCCCGCTCAACCTCAGTCCTTGAACTCGCCCATCGCCGACTGGATGTAGTTGGGCAGACCGATGTCGTCGATCAGGCTCAGCTGGGTTTCCAGATAGTCGATGCGCTCTTCCAACTCTTCCAGCAGTTCGGACAGCTCGTCGCGCGACACGTAGTCGGCCTTCTCCTCGCACACGGAGATGGCGTGGGCGATGCGGTCGCGGGCCTCGCGCTCGGCGGCGAGGTCGCTGGACAGGATCTCCGGCACATCCTCGCCGATGTGCAGCTTGCCGAGGTCCTGGAGGTTGGGGATCGCCTCGATGAACAGGATGCGTTCGATGATCTCGTCCGCGCTCTTCATCACTTCGATGGAGGCGTGATACTCCCACTTGCCCAGGGCCTTGACGCCCCAGTTCTTCAGCATGCGGGCGTGCAGGAAATACTGGTTGATCTGCGTCAGCTGGTCCTTCAGGACGATCTGAAGCTGGACGATAACGTCGCTGTTGCCCTTCATGATCCGTCCTCCGCTCAGGTGGGGAAGCCGCCCATGGCCGACTGCAGGTAATTCTGCAGGCCGAGCATGTCGATCAGGCCAAGCTGCTGTTCCAGCCAGTGGGCATGGTCTTCCTCGGTGTCGACCAGCAGTTCCAGCAGGATGCGGCGGGTGTCGTAATCCTTCACCTGCTCGCAATAGGCGATTGCCTCCTTGAGCGCGGCCACCACCTCATATTCGAGGGTCAGGTCGTTGCGCATCATCTCCGGCACGGTCTTGCCGATGTGAATCGGGTCGCGGCTGGCGACGTCGGGCGTGCCTTCCAGGAACAGGATGCGGCGGATCAGCTTGTCGGCGTGCTCCAGCTCTTCCACCCGCTCGTGCGAGATGCGCTCGCTCAGCGCCTTGAGGCCCATGTCCTCCATGCTGCGGGCATGGGACAGATACTGGTCGGCCGCGCTCAGTTCACCGGTGAGCAGCTTGTTCAAACGGTCCAGGACCCCTTGATCGCCTTGCATGATGCGATACTCCGAAATAGACGATTTGTCGCACCTTGGCACAGCAGAAGGACTCGCACAATAAAAATCTCCCTTTGAAACAAAGATGTAGTTGATAGTCACTATCAATTGGTGCCGGGCGGTCTGCCCAAAATACAGTCAGGCCGGGACTGCTGTTTTGCGAATCAATGTCAATTGCGTTTGGAGCGGATTTCCACGAAATGCCCGGCCCCTGCTCAGGGTTTTGACTTGTGGCGGTGCAGCGATGCTTGAGCGGTAGAATGGGCCGTCCCGCGGGCCGGTTCCAACCATGGCGACCGGGGGCGCCGCATTGAGGCAGGGGCCGTTCCGTGCTAACAGACCGCGGGAATTCTCCGCCCTTCATTCCAACGACAGCCGGATTGCGGCCATGACGACGACCACCCCCTCGGCTCCCGCCTCGGAGTTCCTGCGCACCCTTCAGGATCGCGGGTTCATCCACCAGTGCACCGACTTCGCTACGCTGGACGAGCGTGCGACGAAGGGGCCGATCGTCGCCTATATCGGCTTCGACTGCACCGCCGACAGCTTGCATGTCGGCAGCCTGCTGCCGATCATGATGCTGCGCTGGCTGCAGAAGACCGGCCACAAGCCGATCGTCCTGATGGGCGGCGGCACCACCAAGATCGGCGACCCGTCGGGCAAGGACGAGGCGCGCCAGCTGCTGACCGACGAGGTCATCGCCAACAACATGGCTGGCATCAAGCGGATCTTCGGCCGCTACCTGAGCTTCGGGGATGGGCCGACCGACGCGGTGATGGTGAACAACGCCGACTGGCTGGACGAGCTGAAATACATCCCGCTGCTGCGCGACATCGGCCGTCATTTCACCATCAACCGGATGATGAGCTTCGAGTCGGTCAAGCTGCGGCTGGACCGTGAGCAGCCGCTGACCTTCCTGGAATTCAACTACATGATTCTCCAGGCCTACGATTTCGTGGAGCTGAAGCGCCGCCATGGCTGCACCCTGCAGATGGGCGGGTCGGACCAGTGGGGCAACATCGTCAACGGCGTCGAACTCGGCCGCCGCACCGACGGTGCCGACCTGTTCGGCCTGACCACGCCGCTGCTGACCACCTCGTCCGGCGCCAAGATGGGCAAGACGGCGGCCGGCGCGGTCTGGCTGACCGCCGACAAGCTCAGCAGCTACGATTTCTGGCAGTACTGGCGCAACACCGAGGATGCCGACGTCGGCCGCTTCCTGCGCCTCTACACCGAACTGCCGCTGGACGAGGTCGCCCGGCTGGAAAGCCTGCAGGGCGCCGAGATCAACGAGGCCAAGAAGATCCTCGCCAACGAGGTAACGAAGCTCGCCCATGGCGAGGAGGCCGCGCTGGAGGCTGCCGAGACCGCGCGCCGCGCCTTCGAGGAAGGGGCTGCGGCAGAGGGGCTGCCGAGCATCGAGGTCGCCCGCGCCGATCTGGAAGCCGGCCTGCCGGTGGTGGACCTGCTGGTGTCGGCCGGTCTGGCCGCGTCGAAGGGCGAGGCGCGCCGCCTGATCAAGGGCGGCGGGGCCAAGCTGAACGACGGGCCGATCGCCGACGAGACGGTGAAGGCGACCGCGGCGGACCTGAACGCCGACGGCGTGGTGAAGCTCAGCGCCGGCAAGAAGCGCCACGCGCTGGTGAAGGTGGGCTGACGGCTTTGCAGGGGAGGGGCGCCGGCAGACAACTGCCGGCGCCCCTGTCCTTCACCGTGTGTGCGCCTCCGGCGGCGGTCTGGTGTCCGGCGTCGGCGTGCCGTCGCCGCCCAGGAAGAACAGGTTGCGCAGGAAGCCCGGCGCCAGCACCGCCAGCGGGTTGACCGACACGTCCGGGTCGGACAGCGGGCCCTGGACATGCCAGGTGGCGGAGAAGATGCCCTGGCCCTCGCCGCCGCTCAGCACGTCGCCCAGCAGCGGGATCTGGCCGATCAGGCGGTTCAGGCCATAGACCGGGACGATGGTGCCCTGGAGGTTGGCGGTTTCCGTCTCCAAATCGATCTGTCCCTCCAAGGTCAGGCCGAGCGCCGAACCGGAGGTGCGCAGGTCTTTCAGGGTCAGGAGACGGCCCTCCTTGCGGAAATCCGCCGACATGCGGCCGAAATTGACGCCCTTCCCGCCGCCCAGCAGCTCGGCGAAGCCGGACGGCGAGATGGCGTTCAGGATGCGCGCCAGCGCCGGCACGTCGATCAGGGTGTAGTCGCGGATCTCCACCTTGCCGACGATGGCCGCATCGGCCCGCGCTTCCGCCGACCGGCCGGTCAGGGTCAGCCGCCCGCCGCGCATGCGGTCGTTCAGGTCCATCGCCTGCAGGGCCGATCCCAGAATCCTCGGCGTTGATCGCAAGGTCGTAGACACCCTGCGGACCCGGCCGCCACTTCAGCGACACGCCGCCGCCTTCGCTGCGGCCGGTGAGGTCCAGCAGGGTCCAGGCGGTGGTGTCCCGCTTCATGGAACCCGCGACCTGCCGCAGCCGCCGGCCGTCGCCGAACACCACCGAGTCGAACTTGATGGCAATGTCCAGCGGGGTCTTGCGGCCGTCGTCGGCGGGGGACGGCGGCTTCTTGGGCGGCGTAACCGCGCCCTCGCCGGACGGCGTCTTGCCGGTCAGGCCGCGAGCGTCCAGGCTGGTGCCGGTGATGGTTCCGGCATAACCACCGGCCGGGCCGCCGGGCTTCAGCGCGGGCAGCACGGTCAGGTCGGCGCGCAGGTCGGTCTGGCCCAGCTTGAAGCTGGGGGTCTGCACCCGCGCCACCCGCTTGCCGCCGTCGGCCAGTTCCAGGTTGGTGACGGATTTCAGTCCGCCGGCATCGACGGTCAGGTTGCTGATGCGGGTCGGGCGGTCCTTGTCGAACTCCAGCGTCAGCTTGCCGGTGCCGGGCTTGCCGGCGGGCTTGGCCCAGCCGAGTTCCTCGATGGACAGCCGGGTCTTCTCCAGGTTCAAGTTGCCGGTCAGCAGCAGCTTGTGCTTGCGGTCCACCGTGAACAGGATGTCGGCGCCGAAGGGGCCCTGCACCCGGTCTTCCAGATCGATGCCGTGGGCGCGCAGATCGTCGGCGGTGGCGTCACCCTTCACCGCGATGCGGGTGCGCGGGCCCTTGGCCGCACTGTCGAAGGATTCGTTCCAGTCGATGGTGACCGGGATGCCGTCCAGCTTGGTGGCACCCTTGATCTGCATCGCCTTGAGGTCGAGCGCCAGCGACAGCTCGCCATCGGTGGCATTCAGCCCGGCCGCCACCTTCTCCACCGCCACCTTGCGCAGCTTGCCCGTCACGTCGAGGTCGAGCTGCTCCACCTTCAGGTCGGCCAGCAGTGGGAAGGCGAAATGCAGCTTCGCCTCGGCCGTGCCCTGGGTGCGCGCCGGGTCCATCTCCAGCTTGGTGGGATAGCCCAGCGGCGGCATGTCGATCAGGGTCAGGATCGAGCGCACCGGTCCCTGCACCGGCAGGCGGATGTCCATCGTCTCCTTGCCGATGTCCAGCCCGCCGATCACCACCTTGCCCTCGCCGACCTCGATGTCGCCCGATTTCGCATCGGCGATCCGGCCGCCTTTGGTCAGGACGGTGAAGGTCTTGCCGTCGGTCGTCGCCTCCACGCTGGCGCCGGTGACCGGCGTCAGGTTGTGGAAATAGCGGACGTTGATGTCCTCGCCGGCGATGGTGGCAAGAAAGCGGGTCTGCTCGGGCATCCCCGTTCCATCGAGCGGCACGGACAGCGCCGCCTCCGCCCGCGCCTGCGTCACCGTTCCGTGCGACAGGTTGCGGGTCACCCACTCGCGCGCGTTGGGACCGGCAATCTTCGGCCAGTAGCGGCGAAGCTCGTCCAGCGCCACGCCGCTGGCGGTCGCCTGCGTCTCCACCGCCATGCGGTTGCCCTGGCGCCGGGCGGTGGCGGTGGCCTCCACCCGTGGCTGCGGTCCGCCGGCCTCGCCCAGCACGGCGTCGAATCCGTCCAGCTCGATGCGGTCACGGTCGCCATGCAGGCGCAGCCGGGCCCTGTCCACCGGCACCGGCCCTTCGAACAGGTCGGGCCGCAGCAGCCGGCCGCGGTCGGCTGTGATGTCGGCCTTGCCGGAAATCGGCTGGAGCGACGGATCGAAGGCCATTTCCACCGTGCCCGACAGCGGCAGGTCCGCGGCCTTCAGCGGCGCCAGCACCGGGGCGAGATCGGCGAACGCGGCGGGGACGAGGCCGGTCAGCCGCGCGGTTGCCCGGCCGACCTTGTCCACCCCCTGCTGTCCCGACAGCTCCAGCCCGGCGGTGCGTCCACCGGCGGTCAGCGACAGGCGGGCCTGGAGGTCGCGGCCGCGGTCGGATTCGGCCAGCTGGCCCTGGGCGCTCAACGCCAGCGGTTCGCCGCCGTCCGGCGATCCTGCCTTCAGTGACAAATCCTCGACCCGCAGGCGCCGGCCCGGAACGTCCAGCTTGCCGCGCAAGGAAAGGCTCTGCACGGCGACCGGCTCCGGCCGCAGCGCAGGCAGGGCGACGATGCCGGCGCCGCTGCGCAGGTTCAGATCGACCGTCAGGGGCTCGAAGCGGCGGTCGAGGCGCGCCGTGACGGTGCCGGACAGCGGCAGCTTCACCGCCGACAGCGGTGCCAGGGCCGGCCCGAACTCCGCGATTGCCGCCGGCTCCAGCCCGTCGACCGACATAGTCAGGTCGCTGGTGGTGTCGGCGATGTTGTAGCGGCCGGCGGCCGAGACGGTCACGGCGCGCTGTGGCGCCGTTCCGCCCGCATTGCCGAGGTCCAGCGTCACGCGGGCACGGCCCTGCGCGCCCTCGGCATCGCGGGTCAGCACCATGTCGGCGCGGGTGGCGTGCCAGGCCAGATCGAGCATGCGGTTCTCGACCCGAAGGTCGGCTCCCGTCACCGACAGCCGGCGCAGCAGCCCCAGCGGCCGGTCGATGTCGGGCGGGCGGCGCAGGCTTTCCAGAGCCTCATCGATCAGGTCGGGGCCGCCGTCGTCTGCCTTGCGGGTGGACTGCGCGTCCGACCGCACGTCGAAGGCGAGGCTGCCGTCGGCCCGGCGCAGCACGGACAGGCGCGGCCGGACCAGATCGAGGCGCGTCGGCGACAGCGTGCCGCGGAACAGCGCCGGGATGGAGAAGCCGATGCCCATCTCCGGCACCGCGGCCAGTTCCGTCCCGTCGGCATTCAGCGCCTGCACCCGCCGGGCGCGCAGGTCGAGACGGCGGCCCGACGCTTCAAGCCCGTCCTCTTCCTCCAGCGACAGCACCAGTTCGCCGATATCGACCTGGAAACGGCCGTCGCGGTCGCTCAGTGCCCGTTCGACATAGGGGATCAGCGGGTCGAGCGCCACCGGCCCCTGCGACAGGCGCCAGGCGAACAGCCCGCCGGCCGCCAGCGCAATGGCGCCGATCCCGGTCAGCGTCAAGCCGATGATCTTCGCGGTGCGCCGGATCATCGGACGCCATGAGCAAGAGAGGGCGAATCGGCCCGATTGACCTTCCCGTCCGAGACGTGCAGCTTTCTGCACATGTTTTGAGCAGGAAAGACCGCCGTCATGCCGAGTCCCATCGCGTTCTCAAGCCCCTTGCCGAAGCCCTTCGACAGCGCGCAGGCGGCGCTGGGGATGGAGCGTTGGCGCCAGCATGCCGCCGCTGCGGAGCCGGAGACCCGCGCCTGGGCGGAGGCCTTCGCCGAATCGGAGACCGGCCGGGCGCTGATCGGGGCGGTCTGCGGCAACAGCCCGTATCTCGGCCACAGCCTGACGCGGGAGTTGCCCTTCGTCGCCCGTACAATGCAGGACGGCTTCGACGACAGCTTCGCCGCGCTGATCGCCGCCCTCCATGCCGAGCATGATGAGGAAAAGTCGATGGACCGGCTGATGGCCGGCCTGCGGGTGGCGAAGCGGCGGGCGGCGCTGCTGATCGCGCTGGCCGACATCGCCGGCGTCTGGCCGCTGTTCCGCGTCACCGGCGCCCTGTCGGAGCTGGCGGAGACGGGGGTCCAACTGGCCGCGAATTTCCTGCTGCGCCGCGCCGGGGAGGCGGGGACGCTGACGCTGCCGGATCCGCAGCGACCGTGGGTCGGTTCGGGCCTGATCGTTTTGGGCATGGGTAAGCTTGGCGGGCGCGAACTCAACTATTCCAGCGACATCGACCTGATCGTCCTGTACGACGACGCTGTTGTGCAGACGCCCCAGCCGGACAACCTCGCGCGAACCTTCATCAGGCTCGCACGCGATCTTGTCCGCATTATGGATGAACGGACCAAGGACGGCTACGTCTTCCGCACCGACCTTCGGCTTAGGCCGGACCCCGGCGCCACGCCGCTGGCGGTTTCCGTCTCCGCGGCCGAAATTTATTACGGCAGCGTCGGGCAGAACTGGGAACGCGCGGCGATGATCAAGGCCCGTCCCATCGCCGGCGATCCGGAGGCGGGCGCTTCCTTCATCCAATTCCTTGAGCCCTTCGTATGGCGGCGCAACCTGGATTTCGCCGCCATCCAGGACATCCATTCGATCAAGCGCCAGATCAACGCCCACAAGGGCCACCGCGAGGTGACGGTCAACGGCCACGACATCAAGGTCGGCCGCGGCGGCATCCGCGAGATCGAGTTCTTCGCCCAGACCCAGCAGCTGATCTTCGGCGGGCGCGACCCGCGCGTGCGCATCGCCCCGACCCTGATGGCGAACGAGGCGCTGCGCGACGTCGGCCGCGTGCCGCCGCAGACGGTGGAGGAGCTTGCCGGGGCCTATCATTTCCTGCGCCGTGTCGAACACCGCATCCAGATGATCGACGACCAGCAGACCCACCGTATTCCCGCCGACGATGCCGGGGTGGCGCATCTGGCCACCTTCCTCGGCTATGATGACCCCACCGCCTTCCGGGCGGAGCTGCTGGCGACGCTGGGGCAGGTGGAGGACCGCTATGCCGAGCTGTTCGAGGAGGCGCCGTCGCTGTCCGGTCCCGGCAATCTGGTCTTCACCGGCACCGACCCCGATCCCGGCACGGTGGAGACGCTGACGGGCATGGGCTTCGCCGACCCGGCCCGCGTCATCAGCGTGGTGTCGGCCTGGCATCGCGGCCGCTACCGCGCCACCCGGTCGGGCCGGGCGCGCGAGCTGCTGACGGAGTTGACGCCGGCCCTGCTGAGCGCGCTGGCGAAGACGCCGGCCCCCGATTCGGCGCTGATGAACTTCGACGATTTCCTTGGCAAGCTGCCGGCCGGCGTCGGCCTGTTCTCCCTGTTCGTCGCCAATCCCTGGCTGCTGGAGCTGGTGGCGGAGATCATGGGCATCGCGCCGCAAATGGCGCAGACCCTGTCGCGCAACCCGTCGCTGCTCGACGCCGTGCTGTCGCCCGACTTCTTCGACCCGCTGCCGGGTCGAGAGGATGGGCTGGCCGACGACCATGCCCGCGTGATGGCGGCGGCCCGCGATTTCGAGGATGCGCTGACCCTGTCGCGGCGCTGGACCAACGACCAGCGTTTCCGCGCCGGTGTCCATATCCTGCGCGGCATCACCGACGGCGACCGCTGCGGCGCCTTCCTGGCCGATCTGGCCGACATCGTCGTCCCCGACCTCGCCCGGCGGGTGGAGGAGGAGTTCGCCCAGCGCCATGGCCATATTCCCGGCGGCGCCTGGGTGGTGGTGGCGATGGGCAAGCTGGGCAGCCGGCAGCTGACCATCACGTCCGACATCGACCTGATCGTCATCTACGACGTGGCACCGGGGGACGGTCCCCGTCTTTCGGATGGCACCAAGCCGCTGTCGCCCAACGAGTATTACATCAAGCTGACCCAGCGTCTGACCAACGCCATCACCGCACCGATGGGCGACGGCCGGCTCTACGAGGTCGACATGCGACTGCGCCCGTCGGGCAATGCCGGGCCGCTCGCCACCTCGCTGGACGCCTTCCTGAAATATCAGGCGACAGATGCCTGGACCTGGGAGCATATGGCCCTGACCCGCGCCCGGGTGATCGGCGGCGATGCGGAGTTGGCCGGGCGGGTATCTGCGGCGATCCGCTCGGTGCTGACGGCGCCGCGCGATGCCGACCGGCTGCTGTGGGACGTGGCCGACATGCGGCGGCGGATCGAGAAGGAGTTCGGGACGACCAATGTCTGGAACGTCAAATACGCCCGTGGCGGCCTGATCGACATCGAGTTCATCGCCCAGTACCTGCAGTTGCGCCATGGTCACGAGCGGCCGGACATCCTGCACATCGGCACCGCCAAGGCGCTGGGCTGCGCCGCCCGGACTGGCGCGCTGGCGCCGGAGGTGGCGGAGGATCTGGAGACGACGCTGCGGCTGTGGCGGCGGGTGCAGGGCTTCCTGCGGCTGACCACCGCCGGGGTGCTCGATCCCAACCAGGTGTCGCCCAGCCTGCTGGCCGGGCTGGTCCGCGCCGCCTTTCCCGCCGACTTTCAGGGCGAGCGTGAGCCTGGCACTGTTGACTTCCCCGAGCTGGACCACAGAATCCGTGCCGTCGCCGCCCGCGCCCATGGTCATTTCAAGGCCCTGGTCGAGGAGCCGGCGGGCCGTCTGGCCCCACCCGCCACCACGCCTCCGGCCTGAGACCCTGTTTCCCGGCCGGCAAGAAGAAGGATAGTCGAGCAGCCATGACCGTAGACGTCGGAACGCCCGCCCCGGATTTCACCATGCCGACCGATGCCGGGGGCAGCGTCACGCTGTCGGCCCTGCGCGGCAAGCCGGTGGTTCTGTATTTCTACCCGAAGGACGACACGTCGGGCTGCACCTCGGAGGCCTGCGGTTTCCGTGACCAGCTGCCCGACTTCTCCGCCGTCGATGCGGTGGTGATCGGTGTGTCCAAGGACAGCGTCGCCAGCCACGACAAGTTCAAGGCGAAGCACGAGCTGACCTTCACGCTGGCTTCGGACACCGACGGCGCCGTCTGCGAGGCCTATGGCACCTGGGTCGAGAAGAGCATGTACGGCCGCAAGTACATGGGCATCGACCGCGCCACCTTCCTGATCGACAAGGATGGCGTGGTGCGCAACGTCTGGCGCAAGGTGAAGGTCACCGGCCATGTCGCCGCGGTTCTGAAGGCGGTGCAGGCCCTTTAACCGTAAGCGGGAGGGCGGGGCGCTTTTTCTCCCGGCGTGGACCGTAGGGGAAGACGCTCCGCCGGCCCGGCTATTCCTGCGGCGTGTGGGCGTACGCCACAAGGGTATTTTTAGAATCGCCCCAAACCTGCCTACACTTCGTGCATTCCGGCACCAGAGGCCGCGCAACCCACCGCGGTTTTGGTCCTTCGGCTGCCCCCAGGGATGCACATGCCATGAACGTTGCGAACATTGCCCGGCGCCTCGTCGCCGGAGAGCTTCACTATGCGCTGGGCCGGTTCGAGTCGGTCCGGCGTGGGTACAGTGCCCTGCGCCGCCTGTCTCCCCGGTCGCGCCAGCGGGCGCCGGCCGGCCCGCCCATCGCCTTGCCTCCGCTGCCGGCCACCCTGTTCGCTGGCCAGACGGTGGAGCGCGCGCTGGGCGACCTGCGTCGCGACTCGATCGCATTCGGTTTCGACCTGCCCTGGTCGATGGTCGAGGAGATGGTGGAGTTCGCCACCCACTCCCCCCTGCAGCGGCGGCTGCGCGACGACCGCATGTTCTATCGCCACGACGTCCGCAAGGGCCGGCTGGAGGATGGATCGCCCGCGGTGATGGGCATCGTCCCCGATCCGCTGGACTGCCCGGCGGTGCGCCGGGTCTGCCGCGATCCGCTGCTGATGGAGTGCGCCGGCAAGTTCCTCGGTTTCCCCGCCACCAAGATCATTCCGCGCCTGTTCTGGAGCTTCGTCACCGACGCCACCGACGACGAGCGCCGCCAGTTGGGCCAGACCATCGACTGGCATTTCGACGTCCACGACTTTCATTTCTGTTCGGCGCAGTTCTACCTGACCGATGTCGGGCCGGGCGCCGGGGAGCATGCGCTGGTCCGCGGCAGCCATCACGGCAAGTCGCTGCGCATGCTGATGGGCTCCGCCAACGTCCGCGACGAGCAACTGTTCACCCACTTCGACCGCGACCGCATCCTGGTGGTGGAAGGGCCTGCCGGCACCGGCTTCCTGGAGGACACCTCCTGCTACCACCGCGCCACCCCACCGGCCAGCCGCGAGCGGCTGATGCTGCAGCTCTGGCTCAGCTGAGCTAGAGTGCGCCGCATCGCCACAGGGGATGCGGAGCGGATGATGGAAGCGAAGGAGGGGCTGCGCACGGTCGTCGGCCTGATGAGCGGCACGTCGATGGATGGCATCGACGCCGCTCTGCTGCGCACCGACGGCCGCGACCGGGTGGAGGCGCTGGACTTCCTGACCATCCCCTATGATGACGGCTTCCGGACCCGGCTGCGCGGCTGCCTCGGCAAAAGCGATGTCAGCGGCGGGCCGGTGGCGGAGGTCGAGCGCGACCTGACCGACGCTCATGCCGACGCGGTGCGCCGCCTGCTCGACAAGGCGGGCGTCGCGGCGGCGGAGGTCGAGCTGATCGGTTTCCACGGCCATACCATCCATCACGATCCCGGCCGGCGCCTGACCTGCCAGATCGGCGACGGTGCCCGGCTGGCCGCGGCGACCGGCATCGCCGTGGTCAACGATTTGCGCAGCGCCGACGTCGCCGCGGGCGGGCAGGGCGCGCCGCTGGTTCCGCTGTTCCACCGGGCGCTGGCCCATGGGCTGCCGCGCCCGCTCGCCGTCCTCAACATCGGCGGCGTCGCCAATGTCAGCTGGATCGGTCCCGACCCGCAGGAGGGAGAGGCCGAGGTGATCGCCTGCGACACCGGGCCGGGCAATGCCCTGATCGACGACTGGGTGCTGCGCCATGGGCTTGGCCGCTTCGATGCCGGCGGTGCGCTGGCGGCGGCGGGGCAAGTGGACAACTCGGCGCTGGCAGCACTGATGGGCCATCCCTATTTCGGCTGTCCGGCGCCCAAGTCGCTGGACCGCGACGCCTTCGACCCGGCGCCGGTGGCGGCATTGTCGCCGCAGGACGGTGCGGCCACCCTGACCGCCTTCACCGCCGCATCGGTCGCCTCCGTCGTGCCCCATTTGCCGGCGCCGCCGGTGCGCTGGCTGGTCTGCGGCGGCGGGCGCCACAACGCCACGCTGATGGCGATGCTGGCCGACCGGCTGGGCGTGCCCGTCGAACCGGCCGACACGGTCGGCTGGGACGGCGACGCGCTGGAGGCGCAGGCCTTCGGCTACCTCGCCGTGCGCAGCAGGCTGGGGCTGCCGCTCAGCCTGCCGGCGACTACCGGGGTGCCGGTGCCCATGCCCGGCGGCGTGTTCCACCCGGTCGGCTGACCCAATCCGGTGCGCCCCGTCCGGCCGGCAGGCAAAGGGTCGCGGCTGCGGGCCGTCGCGAGCAGAACCAATGCTGCGAAGGGCACGAGCCAGATCACGCGGTTCTGATAGCGGTCATGGACGGCCGACAGCCCGCCGGTGACGGCGGCGTTCAGCGTCAGCCCGATGCCGATCACCAGAATTAGCATCCGCACCCGCCTGTCGACGCGCCGCCAGCGCCCCAGCCCGAGCGCGGCCAGCCCAAGAACGCCGAGCGACAGCGACAGATCCTGGACCAGCGCCAGCCCGTCGCGGGGAAAGCGCTGCTGCGTTTGCAGCGACCGGTCGAAGGCGGCATAGACCGCTGACGGGAAACGGCTGAACAGACGGCGGGTCAGCGGCTTGACAGGGTCGTTGAGGGTGTCGTCGGGCTGGACCTCGACGAACTGGCCGGCGGCATTCGCCAGCCCATGTTCGGCGACCGCGGCCGGACGGCTGGCGATGGTGTTGTGGGCGATCTCGGCCGCCTCCGCCACGAAGCGGGGCTGGTCGCCGAAGCGGCGGCGGGCGCCGTCGGGATGCCAGAGGAAATAGTCGGAGGTGACGTAGCCGGGCGCACTGCGGTCCAGCACATCGAGGCTGCCGCACAGCAGGTAATCGCGGTTGCGGCAGGCCTCTGCCAGATAGTCGCGCGCCGGACCGTCGCCGATCAGCCGGGCGAGCAGGAAGACGGGCGAGCTTTCGGACAGCACCGGCCGGCCGGCGGTCAGCAGGTTGGAGCCGGTCAGCAGCCCGACCGCCAACACCATCGGCAACAGCACCCCCCAGGCCAGCGACCGCAGCATCGCGCGGTCGTGCCACAGCGCCCAGAGCCCGAGCAGGACGATCATCCCGCCCAGGATCGCCAGATGGCTGAGATGGGAGACGATCGTTCCAGTGAGCGCCGCAACGGTCAGCAGCCGCTGAACGGCGGTCAGGGTAGGCCAACGGACGACGACGACATAGACCAGCAGGATCACCAGCCCGGTCAGGAAGTCCGGCATGATCGTCGCGGCGTGCAGCGACAGGCTGGTGGTCAGCCCCAGCACCGCGGCAATGCCGATGAACAATCCCGGCCGGTCCGGTGCTCCCGCCGCACTCAGGGCCGCGCGCAGGACCGCCGCCGCCAGCATGCCCTGGGCGAGCGGGATCAGCCAGACGCCCCAGCCGCCGGCGAAGGGCAGCAGGAACAGCATGTAGCCGAAGGGCCGCAGGAAGAAGATGTTGGGCGACGGCAGGCCGTGCGGCGACAGGTCCGGCGGCGGCGTCCAGGCGGGCTGGGCCGCCCGGTGCAGGATGTTGAAGGCCGGCTCCAGATAGCCCGGCGTGTCGTCGAAGGTCAGCGGAAAGCCGTTCAGCACCAGCAACGGTGCGCCGATCAGAACTCCTGCCAGGATTAGAAGAAGGGCAGGCGAAATCCAGGATGCGTTCCAGAAGCGCATGGGCGCCTTCCAGCCATGGCGGTGGATGCGCGGAGGATGGCCGTCCCCGTTGCGGCGCACAACGGATCGGGCGGGGTAGAGCGGGTACATGGGGCGGCGCTTCCGGGCATGACCCCCGGTGGCGGGATGCCCCGTCAGCCCGTCGATTCAGCCGGGTGGCGTGACTGCCGACTCGAGGAGTTCGGCCAGCGCCGCCGGCTGGTGGACGCCGCGGAAGTCGGTCTTGCGCTCCATCGCCGCGGCAAGGCGGCGGCGGTACTCGTTGCGCGGGATCTCGACGGCGCCGAACCGGCTGAGATGCTCGGTCACGAACTGGGTGTCGAGCAGGGCGAAGCCGGCGGCGCGCAGCCGGGCGACCAGATGGACCAGCGCCACCTTGCTGGCCCCGGTCTCGCGGCTGAACATGCTCTCGCCGAAATAGGCGCCGCCGATCGCCACCCCGTACAGCCCGCCGACCAGCCGGCCGTCGCGCCAGCATTCCACGCTGTGGGCGAAGCCGGCGTCGAACAGATCGCCGTAAAGGCGGACGATGTCGTCGTTGATCCAGGTCTTCGGCCGTTCTTCCGTCGCTTCGGCGCAACCCTCGATCACCGCGCGGAAGGCGCTGTCGAAGCGAAGCTCGAAGGGACAGCGCCGCAGCGTCTTGCGCAGGCTGCGCGCCACATGGAAGCCGTCCAGCGGCAGGATGCCGCGGCGTTCCGGGTCGAACCAGTGAAGCTCCCGCGATTCGGCGCTTTCGGCCATCGGGAAGATGCCGGCGGCATAGGCGCGCAGCAGAATCGGGGCGGACAGGGTGAACATGCCGGTCACTATACCCTCTGCCGGGACGGAACGCGCAAACGTTCGGCACAGTGAGAATTGGCCGGGTGA
This sequence comes from Azospirillum sp. UENF 112521, assembly GCF_058780665.1. Lineage (NCBI taxonomy): Bacteria > Pseudomonadati > Pseudomonadota > Alphaproteobacteria > Rhodospirillales > Azospirillaceae > Azospirillum > Azospirillum sp. UENF 112521. The sequence goes on along the minus strand of NZ_JBSNCI010000002.1, from coordinate 2,221,070 downwards.
TGCCGGCGTCGAGACCCCGCGACAGAAACATCCTTCCATGGTATGCAACGCAGGGAAGCACATCCCTGGGGGAAGACCGTCATGCGAAATGCCGCCGCCGCCATTCTGTCCGTCCTGGTTGCCGGACTGTTCACCGCAAGCCCTTCCTGGGCGCAGAGGCGGGCGGAGCCGGGGACCTTCGATTACTACATCCTGTCGCTGTCCTGGACGCCGACCTACTGTGCCCGCGACAGGAACGGTCCCGATCCCGATCAGTGCGGCGACCGGAAATACGGCTTCGTCGTCCATGGCCTGTGGCCGCAGTACAATGACGGCAGCTATCCCGCCACTTGCACCCGCGACCGCAATTTGCCCAAGACGGTGGTGGACCAGACCATGCCGGTGATGCCGAGCGTTGGCCTGATGATGCATGAATGGCGCAAGCACGGGACATGCTCGGGCCTGACCGCGGCCGACTATTTCGCCAAGCTGCGCGCCGCAGCGGCCAAGGTGACGATTCCCGAGACGATCAGGGCGCCCGGCCCGACCGTGCCGGCGACCCAGGTCGAGCGGCTGTTCCTCGACGCCAATCCCGGCCTGACGGCGGAAGGGGTGGCGGTCATCTGCTCCCGCCGCGACGTGTCGGAGGTGCGGGTCTGCCTGAACAAGGAGCTGGGCTTCGTCGCCTGCGGCCAGAAAGTTGTCGACCGCTGCCGCGACCGCGACGCGGCCCTGTCGGCCGAGGTGGCGCCGTCGCAGCCGCGCCGCAGCATGTCGCCCCCGGCCACCCCGGCCCTGCCGCCGGCTCCAGCACCGGCCCCGGCCAGTGTCGGCGCCCCGCTGCGGTAAGGCTCAGCGGCCATCCGATTCGCTCGCCAGCGCCGCCATCACCGCCGGGATCTCCGCCAGCAGTTCGCGGGCGAGGAAGCCCAGCGGGCCGATGCGGCGGGTCAGGCGGTTGCCGGCCTCGCCATGCAGGTAGACGCCCCAGATTGCGGCCTGTTCCGGTCTGGCGCCGCGTGCCAGCAGGCCGGTGACGATCCCGGCCAGCGTATCGCCGGACCCGGAGGTCGCCAGCCCCACCGTGCCGCCGCGGTAGGCCCAAGCGCGGCCGTCCGGGGCGACGATGCGGGTGCAGCTTCCCTTCAACGCCACCACCGCCTTCAACCGGTCAGCCGCCTGTCTTGCGCAGCCGAGCGGATCGGCGTCCACCCGGTCGCGGGAACAGCCGAGCAGCCCGGCCATCTCGCCGGCATGGGGGGTGATCACCACGCGGCCCTCATGACGGTGCAGCGCCGCCGCGTTCCGGCGCAACCCGGCCAGCGCCCCGGCATCCAGCACGAAGCACGGCCCGTCCGCGCCCGCCTCAAGATGGCTCAGCAGTTCTGCGGTCAGGTCGGCGACGGCCTCCTCGTTCATCATGCCCGGACCGATCAGCACCGTGTCGCAGCGTGAGGCCCGCTCGGACAACACCGCAGCCGAGTCGGGGGCGATCTCGCCGTCGGCGGTCTCGGGCAATCCGGCGACCAGCGCCTCCGGCAGGGCGAGGCCCAGATGGGGCGCGATGCTGGCTGCGGTGGCGATCTGCAGCTTGCCGGCCCCCGCCCGCAGCACGCCGATCCCGGCGAGCAGGGCGCCGCCCGGAACCGGAACGCTGCCGGCCACCACCAGCACCCGTCCGCGGGTTTCCTTGTCGCCGTGACCGTCCGGCTGGGGCAGGGGCATGCCACGCAGAAGCTCGGCGGTGACGGGGATTTCCTCGGCTGGGGCGTCCAATCGCTCCTCCTCGTCGGGTGCAAGTGATGGAGATGGCGGCTTAGCGCGCGGCGATGGCGGCATCCGGCTCGGCGGTGACCGGGGCGCCGGCCTCCTCCAGCGGGGCGACGAAGTTGTAGCGGTGCAGCAGCAGTCCGCCGCGAGGGCCCGCCTGGGCGTCGAATCGGTATTCGGTGACGGAGCAGTTGGCGACGTCGCCGGCCGCGTCGATGGCCAGGATTTCCTGCTCGGTCAGGTTCTCCAACAGGTAGCGCAGGCACAGCACCACCACCTGATGACCGACGATCAGCACCCGCCGGCCGCCGTGATGCAGGCTGACGGTGTCGAGCGCGCTGCGCAGCCTCAGGATCACGTCGCACCAGCTCTCGCCCCCCGGCGGCCGGTGATAGAATTTCCCGAGCAGGCGGCGGAACTCGGCCTGCTCGGGAAATTCCTGGCGGATGCCGGCGGTGGTCAGCCGGTCGAGCACGCCGAATTCCTTCTCGCGCAGCCGTTCGTCGACGACGAAGTCGTTGGGGTGGACCGGCATTCCGCCCGACTGGTGCAGCCGTTCCGCCGTGCGCATCGCCCGCCGGTAGGGGGAGGTCAGAACCACGTCCGGCCGCTCCACCGCCGGCATGGCCGCGAACCAGCGGCCGAGCGCGTCGGACTGCCGCTCGCCCAGCGGGCTGAGCGGAACGTCCACGTCGCGTTCGGCGATGTCGATCCGGCTGAGCCCGGCGGCGTGCGCGGCGTCGCGGGCGACGTTCCCGGCGCTTTCACCGTGGCGGACGATCCAGAGGCGGTCGGGCCAAGGGTGCTGTAACGGCGGGTGCTGCATCGGCGGTCCCGTTTTCTGAAGGAAATCTGCCGGGAATAACCGCTGGAGAGCCGGAAAGGTCCCGCTGGAGCGACCGACCCGGTATGGCAGCCATGCCGCCCTTTGGGTTGCTGCGGTGCAGCGGAGCCTTGCCGGATGCCGATGGCGCGCCACACTTTCCTGTCGAGTTTCCAATCAGCAGAATGGATCGGACATGACGGACAGCCAGGACGCGGCCCCCCTGTTCCAGCCGGTGACGATCGGGCGCTACAGCTTGCCCAACCGCATCGCCATGGCGCCGCTGACCCGCAGCCGCACCGACAACGCCACCGGCGTGCCGACCGCGATGAACGCCGAATATTACGCCCAGCGTGCCACCGCCGGCCTGATCGTCGCGGAGGCGACCCAGATCTCGCCGCAGGGCAAGGGCTATGCCTACACCCCCGGCATCCACAGCGCCGAACAGGTGGCGGGCTGGAAGCTGGTGACCGACGCCGTCCATGCGAAGGGCGGGCACATCTGCCTGCAACTCTGGCATGTCGGCCGCATCTCCCACCCCAACCTGCAGCCGGGCGGCGCCCTGCCGGTGGCCCCGTCGGCGGTCAAGCCGGAGATGAAGGCCTTCACCGTCGACGGCTTTAAGGATATCCCGGCTCCACGGGCGCTCGATGTGTCGGAACTGCCGGGGATCGTCGAGGATTACCGCCGCGCCACCCGCAATGCGCTGGCCGCCGGCTTCGACATGGTGGAGGTGCATGCCGCCAACGGCTATCTGATCGACCAGTTCCTGCGCGACGGCACCAACAAGCGCACCGACGCCTATGGCGGTTCCGTCGAGAATCGCGCCCGCTTCCTGTTCGAGGTGCTGGACGCCGTGGTGGCGGAGGCCGGGGCCGACCGCGTCGGTATCCGCCTGTCGCCGCTGAGCCCGGCCAACGATGCCCAGGAAAGCGACCCGGTCGGCACCTTCAGCCCGGTGATCCGCCGCCTGAACGGTTACGGTCTGGCCTATCTGCACATGATCGAGGGCGTGACCCGCGGCCCGCATCCCGGATTCGGCGGCGATCTCGCCGAACTGCGCGGGCTCTACACGGGCCGCTACATGGCCAACAACGTCTATGACCGTGCCATGGCGATCGAGGCGACGGCGAACGGTCATGCCGACATGATCGCCTTCGGCCGGCCCTTCATCGCCAACCCCGATCTGGTGGAGCGGCTGCGCATCGACGCCCCGCTGGCCGAACCGGACCAGAAGACCTTCTACGGCGGCGACCGCCACGGCTACACCGACTATCCCACATTGGAGCAGTCGGCCGGCTGATACCGCGGCGCACGGGGGGCGTGCATAAACCGTCCGAGTCGCGCCGCCGGTCGCGGTACGGGAGTGCCGGAGACGGGGACGGAGCGGCACTTCGGTGCCGCCTTCGCCCGGCCGACGAGCCGGCGGGTGGGGAAGCGTGAGCCTGGGGTGGGGCAATTAACGGCGATTCGGTCATCTTTCCTTTGGAAGGCTTGACCTGGGATCGGATACCTGTGACAACAGACTTTCGGCACACTCTATGAGCTTGAAGACACATGTTCGACCGCCCGCCCCGCCAGGGCTTCCGCGCTCCCGAGATCACCAAGTCCAACGTCACCGCCACCGTGAAGTGGTTTAACCCCACCAAGGGGTTCGGCTTCGTGTCGCCTGAGGACGGTTCGCCCGATGCCTTCCTGCACGTCTCTGCGGTTCAGGCCGCCGGCTACGACGCGCTGGACGAAGGCACCACCATCACCTGTGACCTGGCCCGTGGGCCGAAGGGTCCGCAGGTTGCCTCCATCCACACGGTCGATACGTCGACCGCTCAGCGTTCGGCCCGTCCGCGGACGACCGGTGGCTTCGACCGTGGCGGTTATGACCGCGGCGGCTACGATGCCGGCGGCGGCGCCGGTGGCGAAGAAGTCGACGGCACCGTGAAGTGGTTCAATGCCGATAAGGGCTTTGGCTTCATCACGCCCAGCACCGGTGGCAAGGACGTCTTCGTCCACGTCAACGTGCTGCGCCGTTCGGGCATGCAGACCCTCCAGGAAGGCGATCAGGTGCGCGTCACCGTTCGCCAGGGCCAGAAGGGTCCGGAAGCGGGCAAGGTCGAGTACCTGTAAGGCTCCGGAATATCCGGGCCTCGGCCGTATGGCGTTCGTCCTCTCCGGATGCACGCCGCCTCGGCCGGCTCCGCTTGGCTGAAAAGCCTGACGAAGCCCCGAGCCGCTTTGGCTCCGGGCTTCCCGGTGAGAGTCCGGACTTTCAGCGCACGGTGCCTCCCTTTTGGGGTGCGCCGTGCGTTCCTGTCTTTTAATCTGCTGCTTTTGCGGTCCTGGCTCGTGAGTGATCCGGCCGTGGCTCCAGTTCGGCCCGGCTGTTCGTTGCGTGTGTCTTCTCCGCTCCTTTCTGTTTCCTCCCGCCTGCTTTTTTGGCGCCGCCCTCCGGGGCGGCCGGCGCTGGTGAATCAGCCGGCTTGTCCAGGCTGGCTTGCCGGCCTCTCTTCTGCCGCCCCAAGCTGTCGAAGGCGCGATTCGGCATGAACGAGCTGCTGACCGTCCTGCTTCCGGCCGCTGAGGGCGGCGGGTGGTCCCTGGCGCAGCTGGTGGGTTTTTGCGGCATGCTCGGCGGCATGCTCTGGCCCTTCTTCCGCAGCCGTACCGGCATGCTGCTGGTGCAATTGGTGCCTTGCCTCTGTTTCGCCCTGCATTTCGCCATGGTGGGCTCTCCGACGGCGGCAGCGCTGAACGGGCTTGCGGCGCTTCAGGTGATGGCGGCGCTGGCGATCGGCGGCCGGCCGGCCTTCCGCATCGCCTATCTGCTGATTCTGCCGGTGATCGCCACGGTGATGGCCCTCACCTGGTCCGGTCTGCCCTCGGCCTTCGCCGCGGCGGGAATGGCGCTGATCAGCCTCGCCCGGTACCAAACACAGGTTGCGCGTTTCCGCGGCACCATGCTGGTGGCTTTGCCCTGTTGGTTCGTGCACAACAGTCTGGTGGGATCGGTGCCGGGGATGATCTCAGACGTCACCGGGATCGTCGTCAATGGTTGGATGCTGCTGCGCGGCACCGGGATGGCGGCCTCATCGGCATCGATAGTGACACCAATGGCGACACCGATGGCCCCACCAACACCAATTCCGTCGTCAAGCGGGGAGGGGAAGCTGCCATGACCGTCAACCATTCGAACCTGTCTGCGGAAGACGCCGCCGCACTGCGCGCGATCCCGCTGTTCGCCAAGTTGACCGACCGTGCGGTGTCGCTGCTCGGCGGCGCCGCCATCGTGCGGCCGGTGTCGCGCGGCACCACCCTGTTTCTGCAGGACGAGACCGCCGACCGTTTCTTCGTCCTGCTCGACGGCTGGGTGAAGCTGTATCGCCTGACCCGCGACGGGACGGAGGCGGTGGTGCATGTCATCGGCCCGGCGGAAAGCTTCGCCGAGGCCGCCATGTTTGCCGACGGCAAATTCCCGGTCTGTGCGGAGGCGGTGACCGACGCCCGCGTGATGACCCTGACCGCCGACGGATTCGCCCGCTGCCTGCGCGAGGACGACCGCATCGCCTTCGGCATGCTGGGGTCGTTGTCCGTCCGGCTGCGCCATCTGGTGACGCAGATCGAACAGCTCCAGGTCCAGCCGGCACCGCAGCGGGTCGCCGCCTTCCTGATGCGCGTCTGCCCGCCGGGCGACGGGCCGGCACAGTTCCAGCTTCCCTTCGACAAGGCATTGATCGCCCGCCGCCTGGGCATGCAGCCGGAAACCCTGTCGCGGGCACTGGCCAAGCTGCGGGCCGTGGGCGTGGAAACCCAGGGGCTGACCGTCAACGTTTCCGAGCGTGCCGCCCTGCGCGCCATGGCGGAGGCCGGCGAGGAGGAGTGACGGGATTGCGGGCACCGGCGGCTGTGACAGCATCGGCTCCGCGGTTCAGACCGGATTGACGGCGCTGTCCCCCCGTGCGAGTTTGCACCCCTTCCGGTACCGCATTTGTTCAGGATTTCGAGGCAGCGATGGGCGACAGCAAGACGGTGGAGACGACATCGGATCCGGCGCAGGATCTGGTGGCCTTCGCCGGTGACCGGCGCTTCGCCACCGTGATGGCGGACCCGCCCTGGCGCTTCGTCAATCGCACCGGCAAGATGGCGCCGGAGCACCGCCGCCTGTCGCGCTACGGCACCATGACGGTGGAGGACATCTGTGCCCTGCCGGTCGCCGACATCGCCGCGCCGACCGCTCATCTCTATCTCTGGGTCCCCAACGCCCTGCTGCCGGAAGGCTTGCAGGTCATGCGCAGCTGGGGGTTCGAGTACAAGACCAACCTGATCTGGCACAAGGTGCGCAAGGATGGCGGGTCGGACGGGCGCGGCGTCGGCTTCTATTTCCGCAACGTGACAGAACTGATCCTGTTCGGTGTGCGTGGCAAGAAGGCCCGGACGCTGTCCCCCGGCCGCACCCAGGTCAATCTGATCGAAAGCCGCAAGCGGGAGCACAGCCGCAAGCCCGACGAGCAGTATGAACTGATCGAGGCGTGCAGCCCCGGCCCCTATCTGGAGATGTTCGCCCGCGGCGCCCGGCCCAACTGGTCGGTCTGGGGCAATCAGGCCGACGACGGCTATGAGCCGACCTGGAAGACCTACGCGTTCAACTCCGCCACCGACCGCGAGGCGGCAGCGGAGTGATCTGGACGACGTGATCCGGCGGGAGCAACGGCTCCCCCGCGTCACAGCATTCCCAGCGACTCCAAGTCCCGCCGCAGCGCCTCGGCGCCCATGAACAGGTGCGCCGACATGCCCACCGACTTCGCCGCCTCGACATTGTCGGGGTTGTCGTCGATGAAATAGCAGTCCTTCGGTTCGAGTCCGTAACGATCTGTCAGCAGCCGATAGATCGCCGGATCGGGCTTCACCAGCCGTTCCGCACCCGAAACGATGATTCCGTCGAAGCCGTTCAGGAAGTCGAAGCGCTTGCGCGTCAGCTCGAACTTGTCGACCGAGAAGTTGGTGATGGCATAGACGGGGACGCCGCGGGCCTTCAATTCCGCCAGGATCTCCGGGGTGCCGGGGATCGGGCGGGGCACCATGCGTTCCCACATGTCGTCATAGGCGCGGATCAGCTCGGCGCAATCCGGATGCTCTTCGGTCAGCAGGGCGACCGCATCCTTCCAGGGGCGGCCGCGGTCCTGCTCAAGGTTCCAGGCGGGGGTGCAGACCCCGTCGAGGAAATCCTCCATCAGGTCTTCGTAGCCATCGAACAGCTCGCGGTAGAGATGCCGCGGATCCCATTCGATCAGCACCTGCCCGACGTCGAAAACGACGATGGACGGCTTGGCCCGCTCGGTCATTCCGGTCATCGAACGATCCGCCTCAACCCTTGGCACGGGCGGCGTCGGTCAGCCGCTTCATGTCGTCCAGCTTGATGGCGCCCGGCACCAGCTCGTCACCGAAGATGAAGGCGGGGGTGCCGCGGATGCTCAGCTTCTCGGCCAGCGCCTGGTTGGCGGCGATCACCTTCAGCACGTCCGGCGATTCCATGTCCTTCTTCAGCCGGTCGGTGTCGAGCCCGACCGACTTGGCCAGCCGCATGATGACCGCCTCGTCCAGCTGGCCGCGCTGGGCCATCAGGGCATTGTGGAATTCGACATATTTGCCCTGCCCACGGGAGGCGAGCGCCGCCTTGGAGGCGACCAGGGAGGCCGGCCCCAGGATCGGGAATTCCTTCAGCACGAAGCGCAGCTTGGGATCGCCCTTGATCAGCGACTGGGTGTCGGCCTGCACCGCCTTGCAGTAGCCGCACTGGTAATCGAAGAACTCCACGACCGTGACGTCGCCCTGCGGGTTGCCGATGACCGGATCGGCGGGGTTGCGGAGCAGTTCCTGCTTGTTCTCGGTCAGCGCCTTGCGGGCCTGTTCGGCCTCCGCCGTCTTCTGGCGCTCCTGCATGGCGTCAACGGCCTGCAGGATCACCTCCGGATGCTCCATCAGGTAGTCGCGGACGATCTTCTCGATGGCGGCCTTCTGGTTGCCGTCGAAGCTCGCCGATTGCGCATGGGCCGGAGCGACGGCGGACAGCGCCAGCGCCGCAACGGGCAGGGCGAGCAGGGCGGAACGCAGGAACGGCAGGGCGGGGCGCATAAGGCGGCGCATGGGGGGCGGTCTCCGAAACGCGAAGGACATTGGGCCGAAGGCCGCCCACACTGGACCGACAATCCGGCCCGGACAAGCGCAAAACGCCTGCCCGGACCTCACGTTTCAGCGAGCGGTCAGTCTTCAGCCGTCAGCCGTCAGCCGTCAGCGGGCGCGCAGCAGTTCGCCCACCGACAGCAGCGCCATCTCGTCCCCGTCTGCCCTGCCGATGGTCCGGCCGGTGGAATAGGGCAGGTTGTTGTCGTTGACGACGACGATGTGGTCGGCATCGACGATGTTCACCCCCTCCGGCCCGAGATGGGGCATGACGAAGCGGCCTTCCGGCGCCTGGTCGGCGCGGGCCTTGTGGTCGGGGTCGGCAATGTCGGTCAGGTCGATGTAGCCGACCTTGCGGACGAAGCCGTCGGCATCCGCCCCGGCGATGTCGATCTTGTAGATGCGCTTGAAGGCGGCCGGCGCGTTGAAGCAGTCCGGCTTGATTTCGCCCTGGCAGGCCTGGGTCTTCGCCCCTTCGGTGGTGTCGTCGCGCTCGATCACCAGGGCGCTGCCGGCGTCGATCATCGCCATGTCAGCGACGACGTTGGCGTTGTCCTCCAGCCTGTACTTCCACGACTTGCCGGTGTACGTGCGGCTGGCGACGTCAAACTCCAGGACGCGGGTGTACGCTCGGCCGTCCTTGCTCTCGAAGGCATTGGCGGCGGCATTCCACAGCGGGCCTTCCAGCGACGGGTACAGCGTCTTGCCGTCCGGCGATACGCCCATCGGCTCGAACCCGCGGGAGCGGCGGACCTCGAAGCTGACGGTGCCCGGCACCGCCGGCAGGCCGTTGTTGCGGTAATGGTCGGGCGAGCGCGCCGGCTTGCCGTCGATCACCGTCTCATGCACCGCGATCACCACGCCGTCCCGGCTCAGCTCCAGGATATAGGGGCCGAACTCGTCGCCGATGAACAGGCGGTCGTTCTGGACCACCAGCGATTCCGGATCGAAATCGGCACCGGTCAGGTAGCGGCTGCCGGTGTTCTCGTTGACAATGGCGAAGGGGACCTTGCGGTCGGGATCGCGCAGGAAGGTCGTTTCCAGCCGTTGCATGGCGCCGCTCCGCCAGTCCGGCTTGACGCGGTGGACCATCAGCAGCGCATCGACCGAGTTCACCTTGCTGCCGAAGCCGTTGTCGGTCAGCGCCAGGAACTCGCCATTCGGTTGCGGCACGACGGCGGAGAAGCCCTGGACCGCCTGGCCTGCGACCGGCAGCAGGATTTCCGTCTCTCGCGGAGCCTTCGGGTCGGCGGCGAAGGATGTGGCGCGGATGGTGCCCACGGCATCGACGCGCTTGCGGTCGGCATTGGTGAACTTGCCGGCGGTGGCGAACAGCGGACCGGCATCGGCCGGCGCCTGCACCAGCGTGTCGGCCGGCAACACCGCATGGCCGGCGAGTGTGGCGGGATAGCGCTTGGCCTGCTGGTCCTGCGCCTGGGCCGCGGCAACGGTCAGGCTGGCGGACATCAGGGCGACGGTGGCAAGCAGGGTGCCGCGCCAGGACGGGAGGCGCCAGGACGGCAGGCGGACTGACGGCATGCGGTGTACTCCGTGGACGGAACCGCGCGCCCTGTTTCACTCAGGCGCGCTCGATGTCCGCGGAATAGCAAGCGGCGATGACGTGGCCGGGACGGTTCAATGACCGTTGCGTTACCGGAAGGACGCTTTAGTCATATGACCCGTGCTTCGCCGGCAATCCCGTCAGCGCTCCGGCTTGTCGGCCCCGCCGGTCTGGCCGCGGATGTCCTGGGCGCGCAGCCAGCCGGGCGATCCGGCAGGCAGCATCCTTTCCGCCCGCTCTGCCTGGGCCTTGGCCATCGGCATGTCGCCTCTGGCCAGCGCCTCTTCCGCCGTGGCGTAGGCGACCATGCCGTCGTTCTTCTTCATGCTCCAGGCCTGGGCGGTCAGCCGCCACAGGAAGGCTGACTGCGCCTTGCCCTTGGACGCGATCTGCAAATTCTTCAGCGCCTCGTCGGCCAGACGGGGGTCATGCTGTTCCAGCAGGGCATGGGCGAGGGAGACCCGGATCGTTCCGGCATCGGAACCGGCCATCTCCACGGCCTTCCGATAGGGGGCCACCGCATCCGGCGCCCGGCCGGTCTGCAGCATCAAATCGCCCTTCATCTCGTAGAGATAGGGATTCTTCGGTTCGTCGGCGATCAGCCCGTCGACCAGCGGCGTCGCCTGCTTGACATCGCCCTGGCGGAAATAAGCATAGGCGCGACCGTAGCGGGCGGCCGGCGACGGATCGTTCACCTTGTAGCGGACCAGGGCGCCGCGCGGGTCGAGATAGCCGTAAAGCTTGGCCTGGACGCGCCGCAGGTCGGCCTCCGTCGCCGATGGCAGCTGGGCATTGCTGTAGCGGGAGCGGGCGACGAAGGCCTTCACCGCGTCGATGCGCTCGCGCGTCAGCGGGTGGGTCAGGCGATAGCCGGCGTCGCGGTCGTTCATCAGCGGGTCGTTGACGCCCAGCTTCTCAAGGAAGGTCTCCATGCCCTTTGCGGAGATGCCCGACTGTTCCAGGAAGGACAGGCCGGCCTGATCGGCCGACGCCTCCTGCGTGCGGGAGAAGGACAGGTAGTTCCGCTCCGCCAGATGCTGGCCCAGCATGACGCCGGCCGCACCGGCACCGGCATTCCGCGAGGCCAAGCCGCCGGCGATGCCGAGACCCATGCCGAGCAGCGAGGCGAGGAAGGCGTTGTCCATCGCCTCCGCCCCGCGGACCAGATGGCCGCCGGAGATGTGGCCGGTTTCATGCGCGATGACGCCCAGCAACTGGTCGGCGTTGTCGACGTCCAGCAGCAGCCCGGTGTGGATGAAGATGTTCTGTCCGCCAGCGACGAAGGCGTTCACCGTCGGATCGTTGATCAACAGAATCTGCACCGAGTCCGGGTCGATGCCGGCCGCCTGGAAGATTGGCCGGGCCATCTTGCGGATGATATGGTCCGTCTCGGCGTCGCTGAGGATTTGCATCTCGGAGCGGCGCTGCGCGCTCGCCGGTGGCGCTCCCCACACCAGCGACATCAGACATACGGACATGATGGCGACGACCGAAACCAGCCTGCTGGGCTTGCGCACCGTGACGACCTCCGGCTTGGAACAGCGGACTCCCCCGCACGACCGGCGGAGCCCGCGACACACTCGCTTGCAAATCTGGCAACGGTTGGGCGCGGTTGCCATAGCTGCATCACTGCTGACAGGCTGCGTCAACACCAAGTTCAAGACCGATGCCACGGTGCAGAGCTTCGTCGTCGCCGACGAGCCCTATGCCGCCGGCGTCGGTCGTGACGTCATTGCCCAGGGCGGCAAGGCCGGCGACGCGGTCGCGGCGATGGCCCTGGCGATGACTGCCAGCCTGCCGTCGCGCGTCGGGCTGGCCGGCGGCGGCGTCTGCGTGCTGTTCGACGCTGCCTCGAAAAAGGCCCGCACCATCGATTTCCTGCCGCGCCCGGCCGGTGCCGGCGGTGTCGCCATGCCGGCGATGGCGCGCGGCCTCTTCGCCGTCCAGGCGGCGGCCGGCGTAATGCGCTGGGAGCAGGTCGTCGCCCCGGCCGAACAGCTGGCCCAGTTCTCCCCCGGTCTCAGCCGCGCGCTGGTGCAGGATCTCGGCAGCTTCGGCGGGCGGCTGGCGCCCGACTCGGACACGAGGCGGCGCTTCCTCGGCGGCGGCACTCCGGCGGTTGGCGCCGTGGTCGGCCAGCCGGAGCTGGCGGCAACCCTGTCGGTCCTGCGCCGCCAGGGGGTGGGTGCCTTCTACAACGGGCCGCTCGCCGCGACGGTGGCCCAGGGCACCGGCATCGACCCGGCGCAGCTGCGGGCCTACCAGCCGCGCGTCGGCGGCACGCTGACCGTGCCCTTCGACATTTCCGACCTGCATGTTCCCGACCTGAACGAGCCCGAGTCCGGCGCCGCCCTGGTCCAGGCCTGGAAGGCTGTCGCCTCTCTGCCGCCGGCCGAGCGCGCCACGCGTGCCGCGCAGCTGCTGGGCGCCACCGGCAAGGGGCCGACCGCTGCCGGGGCCGGCGTGATGGTGATCGATCCCGACGAGAACGGTGCGGCCTGTGCCTTTACACAGGGGGCGCCCTTCGGCACCGGCCGCGGCATTGCCGGAACCGGCATGCTGGTGGCCCAGGACGTGGACCGCGGCGGCTTCGGCGCGCCGGCCCTGATCGCCAACTCCATCATTGGCCGCACCCTGTTCGCCGGGGTCGGCACCGCCAACGGCGACGACGGCCCGGCGGCTGGTCCGGCGGCTCTGCTGTCGGTTGCCCTTCCCGCCGGCCTGGAGGACAAGTCCACCGCCGCCCAGATCCAGGCGGCCCGTCCGCAATCCATCCCCGGACGCGCCAGCTTCGTCGGCTGCCGGGTTTCGGTGGAGGATGGGATCCGCTATTGCCAGGCGGCGAACGATCCGCGTGCCGGCAGCCTCGCGTTGACGGTGGAAAGCGAGCGCAAGCGGGACTGAGTCCCGGACAATAATGGCCCGGCCCAAGGCCGGCGACAGGTAGAGACGGACGATCATGAGCAAGCAGCCCAAGGTTTCCAAGCGGGGCGCCATTCCGCCCTTTTTCGTGATGGAAGTGATGCGCGCCGCGGCCGAGCGCGAGGCCGCCGGCCTGGAGGTCCTGCACATGGAGGTGGGGCAGCCGTCCAGCGGCGCGCCGAAGGGCGTGGTGCAGGCGGCGGCCAGCGCGGTGGTCGGCAGCGATCCGCTGGGCTACACCGGGGCGCTCGGTATCCCGCCGCTGCGCGCCGCCATCGCCAAATGGCACAGGGACCGCTACGGCGTCGAGGTGCCTGAAGGCCGGGTGGTCGTCACCACCGGGTCATCGGGTGCGTTCCAGCTGGGCTTTCTCGCCGCCTTCGATCCGGGCGACCGGGTGGCGATGGCATCGCCCAGCTATCCGGCCTACCGCCACACCCTGACCGCGGCCGGCGTGATTCCTGTCGAGCTGCCGACCGGGCCGGAACATCGCTTCCAGCCGACCATCGAATTGCTTGAGGCGCTCGACGAGCCGGTGCAGGGGCTGATCGTCGCCAGCCCGGCCAACCCGACCGGCACGATGCTGAGCCGGGAGGAACTGACCGCCCTGTCCGACTGGTGCCGCGCCAACGGCGTGCGCATGGTGTCGGACGAGATCTACCACGGCCTGACCTATGGCACCGACGCGGTCACCGCGGCCGAGGTCAACGATCAGGCTCTGGTGGTCAACAGCTTCTCCAAGTATTTCTCGATGACCGGCTGGCGTCTGGGCTGGATGATCGTTCCCGACGACCTGCTGCGCTCCGTCGAATGTCTGGCGCAGAACCTGTTCATCTCGGCGCCGACGTTGAGCCAGGTCTCGGCGGTCGCCGCCTTCGACTGCACGGAAGAGCTGGACGGCCACGTCGCCCGCTATGCCCGCAACCGCGCGCTGCTGCTGGAGGAACTGCCGAAGGCGGGCTTCACCAAGATGGCCCCGGCCGACGGCGCCTTCTACATCTATGCCGACGTGTCGGACATGACCGACGACAGCGAGGCGCTGGCGAAGCAGATCCTGGAAGAGACGGGCATCGCCTGCACCCCCGGCATCGATTTCGACACCGCCCGTGGCCGCCGTTTCCTGCGCTTCAGCTTCGCCGGGTCGGAAGCAACCATCGCCGAGGCGGCGCGGCGGCTGATCGCCTGGCGGGGCGGGAAGTAGGACGTTTTCCGGTGGGGGCCTTCGCTGCGGCGGCCCCCGCCTTTCCCTCGTTCAGAACAGATGCTGGCCGCCGGTGATGAAGGTCTCCGTCCCCGTCACATAGGCCGAGTCCGAGCCGCACAAGTAGAAGATCACCGCGGCGACATCCTCCGGCGTGCCCATGCGCTTCAGCGGGATGCGCGGGATCAGCACATCATATTCCGGGCCGGTCATCGCCGTTTCGATCTCGCCAGGAGCCACCGCGTTGACGCGGACGCCGATCTCCGCGAACTCCACCGCCATTTCGCGGGTCAGGCCGGACAGCGCCGCCTTCGAGGTCGAATAGGCCGAGCCGGCGAAGGGATGCACCGAATGGCCGGCGATGGAGGTGACGTTGACGATCGCCCCTTTCCCCCGCGACAGCGGAGCGGCGAAGCCGCGGGCCAGAACCAGGGCGGCGAAGAAGTTCAGCTCGAACACCCGGTGCCAGCCCTCGATCGAGCCGTTCAGGCAGCCGAGCCGCTCCTTGATCGGCGTCTTGGGCGAGATGCCGGCGTTGTTGATCAGGGCGTGCAGCGGTGCGCCGTCCAGCGCCTTGTTCGCCTCCTCGACGAAGGCGGCGCGGCTGGCAGGGTCCGACAGGTCGGCCGGGATGTGGTGGGTCCAGTTGGGATCGCGGCGGCAATGGGCCGGCACATCCTCGCGCGAGCACGAGATCACGCGCCAGCCTTCGTTGCTGAACCGGGTGACGGTGGCGTGTCCGATACCCCGGCTGGCGCCGGTGAGAATGACGACTTTGCGGTGCGGCATGGGGGGCTGCGCTTCACGAATGATTGCGGTCGGCGGGGAAAGCGGACGCCCTGGGAACGGCCTCGGGAGTTCCGGATGGGAGGATCGAAGGCCCCTCATCCGCCGGTGGTCCACCGCCTGCGGCGATCCTACCCGCCGCCGCATCGCCTGTCATCCGCCAGTATGCCAGCTTCTCCCGGCTCCCCGGTCGGCTCCGGGGGCGGCATATGGCGCGGCGGAAGGCGCGGCAGAACGACGCAATCCGCGGCCTTGTCCATTGACGTTGCGTCCGGCAGCGCCAACCTTGGCGAATCCCCGCAAGACGGAGCCAGCCCTTGCCGCGCCAGCCCTTCCGTCCCCTTGCGTCCCTATTGCGCCGTCGCCTTGCCCTGATGACCGTCACGGCGCTGTCCATGACGGCGGCGGCCGGCTGGGCTGCGGAGCCGGTGCGGGTCGCCTGCGTGCCGCCCGGCGTCTGGGCCGACAGTGCCGGTGCTGCGGTGGAGCCGGTGCCGCTGCTGCGCCGCCTTGCCGAGGCGCCTGTGGTCCTGCTGGGGGAGCAGCATGACAAGGCTGACCACCATCGCTGGCAACTGCACACCCTTGCCGGCCTTCATGCGCTGAACCCCGACCTTGCCGTGGGCATGGAGATGCTGCCGCGCCGGCTGCAACCGGTGCTCGACCGCTGGGCAGTGGGCGAGATGACGGAGGGCGAGTTCCTGAAGACGACGGACTGGCGCACGGTCTGGGGCTTCGACCCGCAATTCTACCTGCCGATCCTGCAATTCGCCCGCCTGCATCGGCTGCCGGTGGTGGCGCTGAATGTGGAACGGTCGCTGATCGGCCGCACCGCACGCAACGGCTGGGCCACCGTCCCGGAGGCGGAGCGCGAGGGCGTCGGCAATCCGGCCGCCCCGACGGAGGCCTACCGCAACCGCCTGACCGAGACGCTGGCGGCGCACGATCGCTCCGAAGCCCGTTCCGCCGCACCTGCCGACGCGCCCGACAGCGCGGTCAAGCGCTTCATCGAGGCGCAAGGCGTCTGGGACCGTGCGATGGCGGAAAAGATCGCCGAGACCCGCCGCAACACCGGCCGTCTCGTGGTTGGCATCCTGGGGGAGGGGCACATCGCCCGCCGTGACGGCGTTCCGCACCAGCTGGCCGATCTCGGCATCGCCGATGCGGCCGTGCTGCTGCCTTGGGACGCCGACCGCGACTGCGGCGAGCTGGATGGCCGCATCGCCGATGCGGTGTTCGGCCTGGGGCCGGAACGGGAGGATGCGGAGCCGCAGCGCCCCAAGCTGGGCGTGCAACTCGACCCCGGTCCGGAGGGCATCATGGTGGGGGCGGTGAGCAGCGGCAGCGTGGCCGCGGCGGCGGGCCTGCGCACCGGCGACCGCATCCTGATCGCCGCCGGCATGCCGGTGCGCGCGCCAGCCGATCTGGTCGCGGTGATCCGCCGGCAGGCGCCGGGCACCTGGCTGCCGCTGACCATCCGGCGCGACGGGGCGGAGCAGGAATTGGTGGCGAAGTTCCCGGTGGACGGGGCAGCGCACCCGCCCCAACCCTGACCTGGCCCTTACAGCATCTTCTCCCACCGGGCGAGCGCGTCCGGCGTGGGGTTGACCGCAGGTGCGCAGTCGGAGCGGCCGAGCCGCTCATGATGTTCGCGCAGTGCCCAGACGACGGTGGGGAAGGCAAGCTCGTCCCAGGGGATGTCCTTCCACTCGAACAGGCCGACCTCCAGGCTTTCCGGGCCGGGCTCCACATCGGGCGAGAGCAGGCGGGCGCGGAAGATCATCTGGACCTGGCTGATGCGCGGGATGTCGTAGATCGCCAGCAGATGGTCGATGTCGATGCGCGCCCGCGCCTCTTCCCAGGCCTCGCGGGCAGCGCCGTCGCGGGTGCTCTCGCGCTCTTCCATATAGCCGGCCGGCAGGGTCCAGTAGCCCTTGCGCGGCTCGATGGAACGGCGGCAGAGCAGGATGCGGCCATCCTCCCAGGTCGCCACGGCACCCACCACGATCAGCGGGTTCTGATAGGCGATGTAGCCGCAGTCCGGGCACATCAGCCGCTCCCGATCCTCGCCGGGCGGGATGGCGCGGACACGCGGGCCACCGCAGTCCGGGCTGCAATCGTACTTGCCGTTATCGGGGGATTTGTCGTCGGGGAGAGTATCGTCGGGCATGGCTTCCGATATGGCGCGGCCTCCTTGGTTGGGCAAGCGGAGAAAGCGAAAGCCGGGCCGGCGCGGTCCTTGGTACGTTCGCGCCCTGTTCCAATTCGCGATTCGTTCCGATAGGCTGCTCCCATTCCAGAGCTGAGGGGATTTGGGGTGACGCAGTTCCTGGTCAACGGGATGGTGGTGGACGGTCTGTCGCTGGGCATCGGGCTGGCGGCCGGTCTGCTGCTGGGCGCCGCCGTCGCCTGGGCGGTGCTGCGCGCCGCTGCCGGCCGGGCCGAGGCGGCCGCTGCCGTCCTGCATGCCGAGTTCGCCACCCGCCTCGACCTCGCCGAGCGGACCGAGGGCGACCTGCGCGAGGAGATCGAGGCGCGCGACCACCAGATCGCCCGCCTGCATGGCGAGGTCGCCGGCGCCCGCGAACGCCATGCCCAGCTGTCCACCCGGCTGGAGGCCGAACGGACCGCGGCGGCGGAGAAGATGGCGCTGTTGGAGCGCGCGCAAGCGGCGTTGGCCGACAGCTTCAAGGCGCTGTCGGCGGAGGCGCTGCACCAGAACAACCGCAGCTTCCTCGATCTGGCGCGGGAGACGCTGGCCGGCTTCCAGGAGCAGGCGAAGGGCGACCTCGACAAGCGGCAAACGGCCATCGCCGCCATCGTCGATCCGGTGCGCCAGAGTTTGGAGGCGATGGACCGGCAGATCCGCGACCTGGAAAGCACGCGGGCGGGAGCCTATGAGGGGTTGAAGCAACAGGTGCTGTCGCTGGTGGAGACGCAGAGCGCGCTCAGGGCGGAAACCGGCAACCTGGTCCGGGCTCTCCGCACGCCGGCGGCGCGCGGGCGCTGGGGTGAAATCCAGCTGCGCCGGGTCTGCGAGATGGCGGGGATGCTCGACCACTGCGATTTCGTCGAGCAGGTATCGGTCGACAGCGGCCGGCTGCGCCCCGACCTGATCGTTACGCTGCCCGGCGGCAAGACCCTTGTGGTCGATGCCAAGACCCCGCTGGAAGGCTATCTGGACGGCATCCAGGCGGTCGACGACACGGTCAGGCGCGATGGCATGGTCCGCCATGCCCGCCATGTGCGCGACCACATGAAGCAGCTCGGCACCAAGGGCTATTGGGACCAGTTCGACGACAGCCCGGAATTCGTCGTGCTGTTTCTGCCCGGCGAGAACTTCTTCTCGGCGGCGCTGGAGCAGGACCCGGCGCTGATCGAGGCCGGCATCGACCATCGCGTGATTCTGGCAACGCCCACCACCCTGATCGCCTTGCTGCGCGCCGTGGCCTATGGCTGGCGGCAGGAGCGGCTGGCCGACAACGCCCGCGAAATCAGCGCGCTCGGCGCCGAGCTGTACAAGCGGCTGTCCGACCTGGGTGGCCATATGGACCGGTTGGGCGGGCAGTTGGACAAGGCCGTCGGCTCCTACAACAGCGCGGTCGGCACGCTGGAATCGCGGGTGCTGGTCAGCGCGCGCCGGTTCCGCGACCTGCATGCCGCGCCGGACGGGACGGCGGAGATGCCCCTGCTCGAGCCGCTGGACCACAGCCCGCGCCGCCTGCAGGCGACGGAACTGCGCGCGGTGCCACCGGTCGAGACCACCGCGGCCGATTGAGGCATTCCGACCGATGGATGCAGAACCGTCGGCGTGCTATCCCTGCGGCCTGACAGGTTTATAGATGCGATGGAATCCGCCGATGACTGACCATGCAGCAACCGGCCAAACGGCAACCGAACAGACCGTCCGCTGCGACCGCTGTGCCCACCGCTATCCCGCCGCCGAGGAAGGGTGCCCGCGCTGCCGGTCGATTCGCCGCACCAACGCCGTCATCGTGGCGCTGCTGGTGATGCTGGTGATCCTGGCCCTGGTTGGCTGGGTCGGCACTTTGGTCTTGACCTGAGATCTACGCCGGCACTTTGGATGGTCTTTGCGCAGACGTTGCACAATCTGCGGGCAACGCGCACAACGAAACATCATTGCTGTTTTCCCCGATAATCGAGCAAGTTTTTTGCTTGTCATATTAGGGTTATTTTGAGAAGCAACCCCATGCCGTCGTTTCTGCGCAGGGGTTGCATAATGCTGAGAAACCTCCGGATTGCCGCGCTTACCAACCTGTTCGGGGTGGTGGTCACGCTGGGTTTCCTGGCGGTGGTCGTCACCGGTGCGCTGGCGATCCGCGAGCTGAAGGTGGGCGGCCCGATCTACCAGCGCATCGTGCTGGGCAAGGATCTCATCGCCGACATCCTGCCGCCGCCGGAATATGTGATCGAAGCCTATCTGGAGGCGACGCTGGCGATGAACGACCCGGCGTCGGTCGGGCAGCGCCGAGGGCGGCTGGCGCAACTGCGCAAGGATTATGACGAGCGGCATGAGTACTGGCTCAAGGAGAGCTTCGAGCCGTCGCTGCTCACCCAACTGACCCGGACCTCCCACACGCCGGTGATGCGCTTCTGGACCGAGGTGGAGACCAAGTTCCTGCCGGCGCTGGCCCGCAAGGACGAGGGGGCGGCGCGTGCCTCCTACGCGGTGATCGCCGAGGCCTATGCCGCCCACCGCGCCATCGTCGACCGCATCGTCGAGGACACCAACCGCTACAACAGCGAGACGGAGGTCTATGCCACCGGACGCGAGGACCTGTTCATGACCGCGGTGTGGGGCGTCTCGGCCCTGGTGCTGGCGGTCGTGGTGCTGGGCGTGTTCGGCATCCGGCGCCGGGTGGTGCGGCCGGTGGGCGAGCTGACCGTGGCGATGCGGGCCTTGGCGCAGGGCGACCTGACCGTCGCCATTCCCGGGGCCGACCGCGGTGACGAGGTCGGGGCGATGGCTCAGGCCCTGCGCGTCTTCAAGGAGAATGCGGAGGAGGCCCGGCGCCTGCACCGCCTGCGCGATGAGGAGCGCGAGCGGTCGGAGCGCGAAAAGCAGGCAGCCCTGCTGCGCATGGCCGAAACGGTCGAGATCGAGGCATCGAACGCCGTTGACGTGGTGGCCAGCCAGACCAGCCAGATGGCCGGCAATGCCACCCGCATGGCCGAATCGGCCCGCGCGGTCAGCGACAACAGCCAGACCGTCGCCGCGGCCGCGACCCAGGCGCTGTCGAACGCCCAGACCGTCGCCGCCGCATCGGAACAGTTGAGCGCCTCCATCCGCGAGATCGCGACCCAGATCGGCACCGCGACCACGATGACCGGCGACGCCGTCGGCGCCTCGATCCGGGCCGAGGAGACCATCCAGCGTCTGGCCGAGGCGGTGACCCGTATCGGCGAGGTGACGGACCTGATCAACGATGTCGCCGGCCAGACCAACCTGCTGGCGCTGAACGCCACCATCGAAGCGGCGCGCGCCGGCGAGGCGGGCAAGGGCTTCGCCGTCGTCGCCAGCGAGGTGAAGCAGCTGGCCGGCCAGACCGCGCGGGCGACGGACGAGATCGAAAGCCAGATCGCCGCCATCCAGGCGACAACGTCCGAGGCGGTGCGCGCCGTGCGCGCCATCGCCGAGCGGGTGCGCGGCGTCGAAACCGTGTCGGCCAACGTCGCCGCCGCCATCGAGGAGCAGGAAGCGGCGACCGGCGAGATCGCCCGCAATGTCGTCCAGACCTCCAACGCCGCGCAGGAGGTGGCGACCCGCATTGCCGCCGTCTCGCAGGAGGCGACTGCGACCGGCGAGCGTGCCAACGAGGTCAACAGCCTGTCCGTGAATGTCGCCGCCAGCATCGACCAGCTCCGCCGCGTGCTGATCGAAGCGATCCGCACGGCGACGCCGGAGGTGAACCGCCGGTCCGCCCCGCGCTATCCGCTGAACCGTCCCGGCCGGCTGTCGGTGGGCGGGCGCGAACTGCCGGTGACGGTGGACAACGCGTCGGAGGGTGGCGCCCAGCTGAGCGGGCTGCCGCAGGAGGCATGGTCCGGTCTGGCGGAGGGGAGCGCGCTGCGCATCGCCTTGCCGGGGCTGGAGCCGGTGGCTGCCGTTGTCCGGGGGCTGGATCGCGGCGGCGCCGGCCGGCTGCATGTCACTTTCACCCTGTCCGGCGCCGAGCGCGACCGCTTTGCCGCGCAGTTCGGCCGCAGCGTCGCCGGGCTGGCTGCGCTCGACCGTGCCGCCTGAACGGTTGCGGCTGCCGGCTAGCGGCTGCCCTGCGGCGGTCAGGGAATAACCTTAATTATGACAGTGATTTCATGACGGTTCGGCGGTTGCCGGGTTCAGAATGGCGGCGGTTCCTGGGCTGCCCGCCCGTTCTGAAAGCCTCTGCGCCATGGTCGAAACCACCGCCTGTCCCTATTGCGGGTCCGATTACGGGCATGGTCCCAACGACTGCCCGCTCTGCCGGTCCGCCCGGCGCAAGGATCTGGTGGTGCGCTGCGTCATCGGGCTGATGTTCCTTGTCCCGATCCTGACGCTGTTCGCCACCATCCTGCTGGACAACGGCATGGGCAAGATGCTGTCGATGGACTGATGTTGGGGCTTGACGGGGCCTACATGTGCCCGGTGCGTGCTGACTGTTCCAGCGCCTTGATGTGGGACAGGCCGGGCAGGATCTCCGATTTCACGAATTCCATGCGGCGGTTGGGACCGCCGCCGCCGCGGGCGAAGCGGTGCTTCCACAGGTTCATCTTCACCGCCAGACCGCACAGCACACCGCCAATGGTGACGTGGTGCGAGGCAATCAGCTCGCGGATCGACCGGAAGGTGTCGGCGTTGATGTCGCTCCAGAAATCCTTGGAGCGGTTGTCGAAGCTTTCGAACCGGCCGGTGATGGAGGTCGCGATGTCGGTCAGGTCGCGGGCGATCTCGTCGAGCATGCGCATCTGGCGGGAATCGCGCTTGACCTCGGCGGAGCTGCGGATCTCCTCCATCCAGCTGACGAAGCGCTGAACCTCCGGCACGATCTCGTCCAGGCATTTGCGGAAATAGGCGAGCGACAGGAAGATGTCGCCATATTCCTCGAGGAATTTCGGGATGTCGTTCAGCCCGATGTCCAGCCGGTCGGCCATCATGCGCAGGTTGCGCAGGGCCTCGTCCCGGTTGGGGTTGGCGAACAGCTGGATGATGTCGGTCACGTCGGCGACCTGAAGCTCCTCCGTGCCATAGACATATTCCATCAGCGGGCGGGTGAAGACCCGCATGTAGCTGGTCAGTTCGGCCTTCTTGCGGTCGGACAGGGTCAGCGATTCGACGTTGTTGACGTCGATGTTCAACCGCCGCAGCTCGATCCGCGAGGAATAGACGTCGAAGCTGGAGGCGGCGCCGATCTTCTCCAGCTTCACCAGGTCGCGTTCGATCTCGTCCTTGTAGGATTCGAAATAGGAGGGGATGTGGCGGGGAGATACTTGGCCGCTGCCGGCCTGGGCGTCGCGGAACATCTCCACCACGGTCTGAAGCCGGACATTCTTGATCAGGCGCGCGTGCTGAAGACCAGGCGTTTCCAGCGGGATCGCCGACAAAGGCAGGATGTGAAGGGAGTCGCGGGCCTCGTCGTCCCAGGTCTTGCGCTGTTCAGTATCGGGCGTGGACTTCGCGTCCGCCGCCGTATCGCTTGCCCCACCGTCCAACCGACCGTCTCCCACTGCCGTCTCGCGTCCCGTGCCGGCGATTATCGCAGAGCGCACCTTACAACAGGAGTCAGGGCTGACAAGGATCGAGATGTGGCGGATTGCCGCACAACAGGCCGCGGCAGGCCGAGAGGCGCGGGTGTCCTCCTGCCGGCGCGCCGCGGCGGGCGGTCAGTGGACGCTGACCGGCTCCATGTCGTTCTGGACGATGGCGGCGAAGGCCAGCTCGCGGTCGGCGACGACGCTCAGCGGCGTGCCGTCGGCGGCGTGGATGGCGAAGGCGGCGGCGCCGTCCACCTCCACCGGGCGGACATAGGCGACGTCGCCCAGGCCGAAGCTGGCGAAATCCTGGGTCGACAGCTGGCGCAGCTGGCTGTGGGTATCGTTCATCATGGTCTTGGTCTCCCGCGGCTCCCCGTCATGGGCGGCCGCGCGTGCAGAGTATCGGGGGCGAGGGTATCAGGGAAGACAGCGGGAAGGGGGATCAGTCGTCCCGGCCGTCGGCGGACACGTCGATGGTGCGGGGCATCGCACCGGCGGCGGTCTTCTTCGGCTGTTCGATCTTGATCGTGCGGACCTTCGGCTCCGGCATCGGGCGGGTCAGGTCGATGTTGAGCAGCCCGTTGTCGAGCGAGCAGCCCACCACCTCGATCCCTTCGGCCAGCACGAAGCTGCGCTGGAACTGCCGCGCGGCGATGCCGCGGTGCAGATAGACGCGCGACTTGTCGTCGGTCTGGCGGCCGCGGATGACGAGCTGGTTGTCTTCGATCTGGACCGACAGGTCATCGGAGGTGAAACCGGCCACGGCAAGCGTGATGCGGAGGCCGTCGTCGCCGATCTGCTCGATGTTGTATGGGGGATAGCCTTCGGCCGAATTCTTGGCGATCCGGTCGAGCGTCCGCTCGAACTGGTCGAAGCCGAGCAGAAGCGGGCTGTTGAAGAGCGAAAGGCGAGTGGTCACGACGCATCCTCCTCACGACGGGAGCGAGTTGCGGAAGGTGGGCCCGTTTCCGGCGCCCGGCGGCTCGGCGGCCCAGCATCTACCGGCGCCGCCATGCCTATAGATTGGGAGAGCCGCGGCTGCGGTCAAGAACCCTGTGCGACTCTGGAATGGTTAAGAATCTCAGGCGCCTCGCCAAGCTCCATGGCCACCGCGTCGGCGATGGCAAGGCAGGAGGTCAGGCCCGGCGATTCGATGCCGAACAGGTTGACCAGCCCGGCCATCCCATGGGCGCCCGGTCCCTGGATCAGGAAGTCCGCCTGCGGCTGTCCCGGGCCGCTCAGCTTCGGCCGCACGCCGGAATAGGCCGGCACCAGCGCATTGTCCGGCAACCCCGGCCAATAGGCGCGGACCGCGCCGTAGAAGGAGTCGGCCCTGGCGGGGTCGACGGCATAATCGATGCCGCCATTGACGTCGCCCAGCCATTCCACGTCGGGACCGAAGCGGGCCTGTCCGCCAAGGTCCAGCGTCAGGTGGACCCCCAGCCCGCCCTCCACCGGCACCGGATAGACCAGCCGCGAGAAGGGGGAACGGCCGGCGGCCAGCGCATAGTAATTGCCCTTGGCCAGCACCCTCGGCGGCACGTGGGCGGCGTCCAGCCCCTCCAGGCCGCGGGCGACGGCCCAGGCACCCAGCCCGGCGGCATTCACCAGCGTGGAGCAGGCGATGCGCATCGGCTCCGCCCCGCCGACCTCCAGCTCGAATCCGGCCGCGGTGCGGTGGGAGCGCTCCAACGGGCTCAGCAGTGCCAGCATCGCCCCTAGGTCCTCCGCGTCGCCCAGCAAAGCCAGCATCAGCCCATGGCTGTCGATGATGCCGGTGGAGGGCGACAGCAGGGCGCCGACGGTGCGCAGGTTCGGCTCCCATCGCATCGCGGTGGCGGCGTCGATCTCCGTCAGGTCGGTGACGCCGTTGGCCGCCGCCTGGGCGCGGATCGCCGCCAGCTTCGGAAGCTGCGCCTCCTCCGTCGCGACGATCAGCTTGCCGATGCGGCGATGCTCCACCCCGTGGGCGGTGCAGTAGTCGTAGAGCGCGTCGCGGCCGGGCACGCACAGCCGGGCGCGCAGGCTGCCGGTCGGATAATAGATGCCGGCATGGATGACTTCGGAGTTGCGCGAGCTGGTGCCGGTGCCGATGGCCTCTTCCGCCTCCAGCACGATCACCTCGCGCCCCGCCTGCGCCAGCCGCCGCGCCACCGCCAGACCGACCACGCCCGCCCCGACGACCACGCACTCCACCCGTTCCATCGCCTCAGTCCCGCCTGCCGCTTGCGCCGCCGGGAAGGGGAGCGGAAAAGGGCGGGGCGTGCAAGAGGTTCCGGATATGCCGTCGGGCCCGCATATGCGTCAGGCTTGACTCGGCCGCGCCAATGGGTATTGTGCGCGCCTTCACCTCCTGGGAAAGCGGGCGCGCGCAATTTTTGACGCCCCGTCCGCCGCCTGAACAGGGCGGCCGGAACTACCGGGACAACATCAACTCGTGTCCAACGAGGCCTGAGAGCTATGAGCAAGCGTCAAGAGTCCAAATACAAGATCGACCGCCGCCTTGGCGTCAACCTGTGGGGCCGCGCCAAGAGCCCGCTGAACAAGCGCGAGTATGGCCCCGGCCAGCACGGCCAGCGCCGCAAGAAGCCGTCGGACTACGGTCTGCAGCTGATGGCCAAGCAGAAGCTGAAGGGCTACTACGGCAACATCGGCGAGAAGCAGTTCCGCCGCATCTATGCCGAGGCCGTCCGCCGCAAGGGCGACACCGGCGAGAACCTGATCGGCCTGCTGGAGCGCCGTCTGGACGCCGTGGTCTACCGCATGAAGTTCGCGCCGACCCCGTTCGCCGCCCGTCAGCTGGTCAACCATGGCCACATCCTGGTCAACGGCCGCCGCCTGAACGTCTCTTCGGCCCGCATCAAGGACAACGACACCGTCGAGGTGCGCGCCAAGTCCAAGCAGATGGCGCTGATCCTGGAAGCCTCGGCCTCCGGCGAGCGTGACATCCCCGACTATCTGGAAGTCGACGGCAGCGCCCTGAAGGGCCGCTTCGTCCGCGCCCCGCTGCTGGCCGACGTTCCGTACCCGGTCCAGATGGAACCGAACCTGGTCATCGAATTCTACTCGCGCTGATCGGTCGGCTCCTGCCGAACGCGAAAGGCCGCTCCCTCGGGGGCGGCCTTTTTGCTTTTGGGGCCGCAGCGTTCCGGTGTGGTCGGGCCGGCAGCCCGGCAGTCAGCGCCGGCGCGTCAGCAGCACTGCCGTCAGGTCGTCGTCGATGGGCCCGGTCGCCGTCAGGTCGTTGAGCAGGCCGGACAGCAGGGCGGCGTCGTCGGGCTCATGCAGGCGCAGGGCAAGCAGGGTGGCGAGGCCGTACTCGTCAAGAACCCCGTGGCTCTCAACGCCCTCGATCGGGATTTCGATGGCCGCATCGGAATAGAGCAGCAGGCGGGCACCGGGCGGCATCGGCAGCCGGCGGGCGTCGTAGGTGACTGTCGACAGCAGGCCGAGCGGCAGCCCGCTGCCGTCGCCCAACCGCGGCGCCTCGTCGCCGGGATGCCAGACCATCGGTGCCGTCGATCCGGCGGACGCATAGTGGAACTCCCCGGCCACCGGATCGATCAGCCCGGTCAGCATGGTGGCGAACTGGCCGCTGGGCAGCAGCCCGCACAGCCGGCGGTTCACCGTCTCCAGGAACGCCGCCGGGGTCAGGTCGGTGCTGCCGATCTGGCGGCAGATGGCGTCCAGCCGGAATGTGTTCAACGCGGCGCCGACCCCATGGCCGGAGAAATCGACCAGATAGACAGCGACCCGACCGTCGGGCCGCCGCTCGATTCCCCAGAAATCGCCCCCCAGTTCGGAGGAGGGTGCGAAATGCGCCTGGACGGCGATGCCGGTCGCCTCCTCCAACTCGGCCAGCCGGTCTGGACCGGGCAGCATCCGGGCCTGCATGGCGCGGGCCAGTTCCAGTTCGTTTTCCGTGCGGCTGTGATACTGCTCCAGATCGCGCAGCATGGCCCGCTTGCGCAGCTGGATGCGCACGCGGGCCATCAGCTCCACCGCATTGATCGGCTTGGTGACATAGTCGGTTGCGCCGGCGGCGAAGGCACGGGCTCGGTCCTCCGCCCGGCTCAGGCTGGACTGCACCAGAACCGGCAACGACTTCCAGCGCGGGTCGGCACGCAGGCGCCGGCACATCTCGAACCCGTCCATCTGCGGCATCATCAGGTCGAGCAGCACGAGATCCGGCTTGAAGCGCTCCATCAGGACCAGCGCGTCCTGCCCATCCTCCGCCTGCTCGATCAGGGTGATGCCGCCGCGCTCCAGCAGGGCCAGCAGAAGGTGACGGTTGATCCGGTTGTCGTCGACGATCAGCACGCGGGCGCCGGCCAGCCCGTCGACGACATCGCCCGCCTCGGCCGGAAGCAGGTCGGATGGCGGAGAATCGCTCATGCCGCCGCCTCCCGTTCGATCCACAGCAGCGTGTGGTCGTCGCCGCTGACCCGGCCCAGGGCGGAGCCCAGCGAGCGGACCACGGCGTCGAAGCCTTCACCCTCCGCCACGGCACGGCCGATCATCCAGCCGAGTCCGATCCCGGTCCCGCCGGCGTCCAACGCCTCCAGAACCGCGACGGAGTAGAGCGCCAGCACGCTGCCCCGCGGCAACTCCATCACGTCGCTGCGGTAGCGGGTGCCGGGCGCGATGCCGATCGGCAGGCCGGCGGCCGCACCGAACGACGGTCCGCCGTCGCCGCTCAGGATCATCGGCGGCGCCCCGTCCGCCGAGGCGTGGATGAAGCGCCCGGCCTCGCCGTCCACCACGCCATAGGTCATGGTGGCCTTCTCGCCCGGCGCCAGAAGCCCGGCGGCGCGGTCGTTCAGCGCGGTCATCAGGACGGCGGCGTCCTCGCCATGGGCGGGACCCAGCTCCTGGAGAAGGGCATGCAGCCGGAAGGCGTTCAGCGCCGCCGAGACTCCGCGGCCGGCGACGTTCAGCAGATAGGCGCCGAAGCGCCGCCCGCCCAGCGGCAGCAACCCCCAGAGATCGCCGCCGAGATGGGGCGAGATCACGCTGTGCGCGCGCAGGCGGCAGCCCGCGGCGGCGGCCACGGCGGCGCTCTGCGCCGGGGTCGGCAGCAGATGCTCCTGCATCGACCGGGCGATGGACAGCTCGGCCTCCACCCGCGCCCGATAGGTCTGAAGGCGGCGGATCAGCACCCGGTCTTCCAGATGGATGCGCACGCGGGCCAGCAGCTCCGTGCGCTCCAGCGGCTTCGACACCAGATCGGTGGTGCCGGCGGCAAAGGCGCGGTTGCGGTCCTCACCCGACGACAGTGCGGTCTGCACCAGGATCGGCAGGTCGGCCGTCTCCGGCATGGCGCGCAGGCGGCGGCAGACCTCGAACCCATCCATTCCCGGCATCATGATGTCCAGGATCAGCAGGTCTGGGATGGCGGCCTCGATCATCGCCAGCGCCGCGAACCCGCTGGCGGCGAAGGAAACCTGCCGGAAGCCCGCCTCGGCCAGGAAGGCGCCGATCAGCGTGCGGTTGAAGGCGGTGTCGTCCACCACCAGGATCGGGCAGTCCAGGACGGTGCAGTCGGGGATCCGGCACTCGCAGAGCCGGTCGCCGGAACCCTGCACATCGGAGCGTCCGGCATCCGATTGCGGGATCGCTCCACAGCCGGGATTATGCCAGCCATCCGCGGTCACAGCCGGAACCTCATGCGGATGCGGCGGCCGCCATCCTCGATCGTCAGCCCGTCGGCGATGGTGCCGATCAGGTCGAGGCCGCGGCCGGACGCTCCCGAGCTGGCGCGCGGGCCCGGGGTGAAGCCGGCGCCCTCATCGGCGATCTCCACAGTCGCCACCCGCCGGCCATCCTCCGCCGGGTCGATCCGGAGCGTGACGACGATGCGGCGGCCCGCCAGCACCGGATCGGCCAGACGGTCGCCCAGGTCGCGGGAAAAACGTTCCAGCTCCTGGGCGCTCAGCTCCTTCATGCCGGCGACACCCAGGTTGCCGTGGACCAGCGCGTTGCTGACCGCCTCGTGCAACGCAAGCTCGACGTCGTCGCGGCGGTCCCCCTCCAGCGGATGGCGGGCGCTCAGCGCGGCCAGCAGCCTGCCGCCAAGCTGGAGGTCGTGCGCGGTGGCCGTGGTCAGGTTCAGGTAGAGATCGCTTGTCGCCGCCTCCGCCAGGAATGGCGCCAATCGGTCGGCGGTATCGGAAGCCCCGGTATCGGTTGGCGGCTCGATCCAGGCGGCGACCGGCGGGAGCCAGAGCGCGTCGGACTCGGGGACGGCGCTCCCGTCTCCGGCCAGCAGGACCGCCAGCGGCGCCGGTCCGGCGGGCGCCTGCACCGGGGACAGCCGCAGCGCCAGCGCCAGCCGGGTCAGCCGGTCGGCCGCCAACCCCGGCGCCAGAAGACCGGCGAAGCGGGTGCGGCAGCCGGCGGTCTGGTCCGCCTCCTGTGTCGTGCCCTGGGTTGTCCCGTCGATCACCGGGATCAGTCCTCGATCGGAACGATCTTGGCGATCTGCGCCACGGTCAGCACCCGTTTGACCTGACCGGCGGCGCCGCGCAGGATGAACTGCTTGGCGGCGCGGTCCATCTCCTCCCGCGCGATCAGAAGCATGCCGATGCCGGCGGAATCGACGAATTCGAGCGACGACAGGTCGAGCACCTGGCGCTTGAGCTTGTTCTGTCCCATTTCACCGATCAGTGCCCGCAACTTCGCGTGGTCGTTGAAGGTCAGGCGACCGCGCAGGCGGATGACCGCCTCCTGATCGCGCACTTCGATGCCGTAGTCCATAGGCCCGTCTTTCCGCAAATATGGTTCAGTGTACAGGCGGGGGGCACCGCACTAGAAGAGTTCAATATCACCGCCGGCGCTGCTTCCCCCTGCGGCATCGAGGTCAAGCACGCCGTTTTCGTCGAGGGCCGTGCCTTCCAGCAGCAGCCTGCGCACGAAGCGCTCGCGCATCTCGCTCAGCGTGAAGCGGCTCATCAGCTGGTTCAGCCATTCCTGCGGTTCGCGCGCGCCGATGGCGGGCGGCACCTGGGCGCGGATCCGGGTTTCCAGCTCTCCCAGCCCGGCGCTCATGATGGCGAGGCTGTCGTTGATCGCCTCGATCCGCTGCTTGGTCAGGTCCTGGAACTGCATGCCGGTGATGACGTGCGCGATGGTGGACGACATATCGGACGACACCGACGCCGCCGTTTCCAGCACCGACTGGAAATGGTTGGTCTGCGCCACCAGGCTGTCCATCGTCTTGTCGACGCGTTCCTTGGCCAGCATCTGCGGCGACATGTCGGTGTTGGCGATCTGGCGCAGGATGTCGTGGCCGTTGCGCACGCCCTTCACCACGGCGGTGACGGTGCCGCGCATGCGGTCGGCCAGTTCGCCGGTGGAGCGGGAGAGGTGCCGCACCTCCTGCGCCACCACGGCGAAGGTCCGCCCGGCCTCGCCGGCGCGGCTGGCCTCGATGGTCGCGTTCAGCGCCAGGAAGTTGGTCTGGCGGTTGATGCCATCGATGTCGCCGATCGACTTCTCCAGCTCGGCCACGTCCTTCTGCACGTCGTCCAGCAGATAGACCATGCTCATGGCATGGCGCGACAGGGTGACGATGTTGGTCACCATGTCGGTGATCACGTCCTGCATGCCGACGACCAGCCTGTCGAGCGGCACCCGCTCGCCGTCGATGTCGACCGACCCTGCCGTGTCGACGATCTGGGCCACCCGTTCCGACTGCTCCAGCGCCTTCCGGGCCAGTTCGCGGAAGCGCTCCGACAGGTCGAGGGTGGAGGTCTCCACATGGTCCGAGGTGCGCGTCAGCTCGCCCTGCACGATGTCGAGCGTGCGGCGCTGCACATCGGCGAAGCCGAGCCAGGTGGACAGAAGCTCCGCGGTGACCGCGACCTTGGCGTCGCCGTCCGGCGTCGCGGAGACGTCCCGGGGCGCGGCATTCCGGGAGCCGGTCTGGACGGCGTCGTGGGCAGCGGACTTGAACATACTGGTGCTCCTTGGAAACTCTACCCGGATTCCCGATCAGGTCGGGGCGGTGCGGGGGCGTTCGCCGACGGCGTCGAAGGCGCGCAGCATTTCGGCGGGGATTTGGGTGAGCGGCAGTTCGACCGTGACCGCGCCGGCCTCCTTGGCGGCGCGTGGCATTCCATAGACGACGCAGCTCGATTCCTGCTCGCCGATGGTGAAGGCGCCGGCCTCATGCATCGCCTTCATGCCGATGGCGCCGTCGCGGCCCATGCCGGACAGGATGACGCCGACGGCGTTGTTGCCGGCCGCCTTGGCGACGGAGGCGAACAGCACGTCGACCGACGGGCGGTGGCCGCTGACCGCGGGGGTGTCCTGGATGTGGCAGATGAAGCCGGCGGTGTCGCGGACGATGGCGAGATGGCGGTCGCCGGGGGCGATCAGCACCAGCCCCTGGGCCGGCCGGTCGCCATGGACGGCGACCCGCACGGTGGGGGCGGACAGCCGGTCGAGCCGTGCCGCGAAGCTGGGCACATAGCTGGGGCCCATGTGCTGGGTGATGACGATGGGCGGGCAGTCGGCCGGCATGGCGGCCAGCACGTCGCGGATGCGCTCCACCCCGCCGGTCGAGGCGCCGACCGCGATCAGCCGCTTGCCCGAGCCGGCGCGCCGCGGCGTCGGCAGGACGCCATGGGTGGCAGCCGGGCGGCGCATGGTCAGGCGCGCGGTGGCGGCGACGCGGATCTTGGAGACCAGCTCCATCGCCGTCGCCTCGAAGCCCTGCCCGTCGGAGCTGCCGGGCTTGGCGACGCAGTCCACCGCCCCCAGTTCGAGTGCGCGGATGGCGGCGTCCGACCCCTCGCGAGTCAGGGAGGAGACCATGATGACCGGCGTCGGCCGCAGGGTCATGATCTTCTCCAGGAAGGACAGCCCGTCCATCTTCGGCATCTCGACGTCCAGCGTGATGACGTCGGGGTTGGTGGCCTTGATGACCTCGCGCGCTTCGAAGGGGTCGCGGGCGACGCCGGCCACCTCCATTCCCGCCTCCCGGGTCAGGATGTCCTTCAGCATCTCGCGCATCAGGGCGCTGTCGTCGACGATGACGACGCGGATCGGTCTGGGCATGGGTCAGCTCCCTTCCGGATCGGCGGGGGTGAACAGTTCGACGTCGCCCTCCTCGGGGGTCTGGCTCAGGTGCGTGATGAAACGCCGTTCGCGGGTGACGGTGTCGGCCGCCGCCTCCGGCCGCAGCAGGCGGCGCAGCGCACGTCCGCTGTGCGGGAAGTAATGCACCCGCCGGGCGGAGCCTCCGCCCAGATCGTGGCCCGCCAGCGTCAGCCCCTCCGTTTGCACATAATCCAGCGCGAAGCGGCTGTTCAGCCCGCCGATGTCGTAGCTCGATTCGATGACGCGGCCGCCGCCGAACAGCTTGACCTGCAGGCGCTGGCGTTCGGCACCGGCGGCCAGCAGCGCGTTGATCAGCCGCTCCATGGCGACCGATCCATAGCGCGCGGCCATGCCGGCCCCGTCAAGCTCGCTCGCCGGCAGGTCGGGCAGCATGAAGTGGTTCATGCCGCCGATGCCGCGCACCGGGTCATGGATGCAGGCCGCCACGCAGGAACCCAGCGTCGTCGCGATCATCAGGTCGGGACGGTCGCTGACCGCCTGCTGGCCCAGCCCGATCTTGACGGTGTCGGCGTTGAATTCCCGGTTGAAGTAGCGCCCGCTGCCCATGCGGTTGCGGAGCGTCGGGCTGGCTGGCTCCTGCCGGGGGAGGGGTTCGGCGTTCATCGCTCACTCCCTCCGGTAGATGGTCGGACCGGCCTGCCGGAACAGGTTCGACACGCCATACAGGCTCTCTGAGTGGCCGAGGAACAGATACCCGCCGGGGCGGAGCATCCGGGCGAAGTTTTCTATCACCTGCATCCGGCCACGGCGGTCGAAATAAATCAGGACATTGCGGCAAAAGATCGCGTCGAACGGGCCGGACATCGGCCAATGTTCCAGCAGGTTCAGCGGCTTGACGGTCACGAGGCGCTTCAGCTCCTCGCCCATCGCCACAGCAGGCTCGCCGTCCAGCCGGGTGTCGGTGGTGAAGCGCTGGCGGATCCCCGGCGGAATGCCGGTGGCGCCCGACAGCGGGTAGATGCCGCGCCGGGCGGTCTCCACCATGTGGGTGTCGATGTCGGTGGCGAGGATGCGGGCATCCCAGCGGCGCAGATCCGCCCCCATGGCGGAAACCAGTACCATCGCCATGGTGTAGGGCTCCGGCCCGGAGGAGCAGCCGGCCGACCACAGCCTCAACCGCGGCTTCGGCTTGTGGGCGTTCAACTCCCGCAGTTCCGGCAGGACGGTGGAGGCGAGAAAGTCGAAATGATGCGATTCGCGGTAGAAGCTGGTCAGGTTGGTGGTCAGCGCATTGACCAGGAAGCCGATCTCGTCGGCCACGCCGTCGCTTTGCAGCAGGGCGCAATAGGCGTCGAAATCGGGCAGCCGCAGCTCGCGCAGGCGGCGCGCCAGCCGGGCATAGACCATCTCCGCCTTGTGCGGCGCCAGCGCGATGCCGGCCAGCTGATAGAGCAGGCCGGCGATCAGGTCGAAATGGTGCCGCTCGAAATGGAATTCGCGCGCGCCACCGAAAACCGCCGCCGGGGCGGCCGGGGGGCGCCGCAGCGTTTCGGGTTCGGTCAGTGAGGCGGGCGAGCGGTCGGTCATCGCGGCACCGGGGGCATCATCGAGAGATCTCGGCTCAGGCTGATTTGCGAGCGAGGGTGAAGAAGGTCATCTGCTGGCGCAGCTGGTCGGCCTGATCCTCCAGGGAACGGGCGGCGGCGGTGCTTTCCTCCACCAGGGCGGCATTCTTCTGGGTCATCTCGTCCATCTGGGCGATGGCGATGTTGACCTCGTCGAGGCCCGATGCCTGCTCGGCGGTCGCCCGCGCGATCTCCGACACCAGATCGGCGACGCGGCCGATGCCCGACACGATCTCGGTCAGGGAGCTGCCGGCCGACCGCACGAGGTCGACGCCCTCGCGCACCTGCCCGCCGCTGTCCATGATCAGCGCCTTGATCTCCTTCGAGGCCTGGGCGGAGCGCTGGGCGAGTTGCCGCACCTCCTGCGCCACCACGGCGAAGCCGCGCCCGGCGTCACCGGCCCGCGCCGCCTCCACCGCCGCGTTCAGCGCCAGCAGGTTGGTCTGGAAGGCGATCTCGTCGATCACGCCGATGATGTCGGAGATCTTCTGCGACGACTGTTCGATCCGGCGCATCGCCTCCACCGCACTGGTCGCCACCTGCCCGCCGCGCGAGGCCGCTGTGCGCGCCTCGGTGGCGAAGCCGTTGACCTGCTGGGCGTTGTCGGCGTTGGAGCGCACGGTGGCGGCGAGCTGTTCCATGCTGGCCGCGGTCTCCTCCAGCGAGGAGGCCTGCTGCTCGGTCCGCTCCGACAGGTCCATGCTGCCTTCGGCCACCTCGCGGCTGGCGATGGCGATGGAGCCGGCGGCATGGTCGATGCGCTGCACGATCTCGGACAGGCGGCCGACCGTGCCGTTGAAATCGTCCTTCAGCCGCTGGAACACGCCCTCATACTGCTTGTCGATGCGGCTGGTCAGATCGCCGCGCGACAGCGATTCCAGCACCGTGGCGAGATCCTCGGTGACGGCGGCGATGTTTCCGGACAGGCGGTTGATGCCTTCGCTGACCAGCCGGAAGAAGCCGCTCTTGCCGTCCAGCGGGATGCGGTGGGTGAAGTCGCCGCGCACGGCATTCTCCACCATGGCGCCGATCTCCGCCTCGATCGCCAGTTCCTCGGTCAGGTCGCGCCATTCGACGACGGTGCCGAGCCGCTCGCCCTGGCGGCTGACCACCGGGTTGGCGATGACCTGGAAGGTGCGGCCGCCGGTCTTTGCCAAGCCGCGGTGGGTGTGGGTCAGATCGGCCAGCAGCCGGCGCTGGTGGGTCGGGTCACGGTGGAAGACGTCGAAATTCTGTCCGACCAGCCTGCCCGGGTCGAAGCCGGGCAGCGCGGTGCGCAGGTCCGCCTCGGCGTGGCGGAACATGCCCATGATCGAGTCGTTGGCGTAGAGGATGCGGCCGTCGGCATCGGCCATCATGATGTTGGCCGACACCCGTTCCAGCGCGATGCGGGAGCGCAGGGCCTCCACCGCCTCGTCCTTGAAGGCGTCGACGGCGCGGGCCATGTCGCCCAGCTCGTCCTGCTGGCCGGTGTGGGGGACGCTGACCGACAGCTTGCCTTCTGTGAGTTCGGTCATCACCCGGCGGATGCCGGTGACCGGTCCGACGATGGAGGCGGCGATGCGGTTGGCTGCGACGATGCCGATCACCAGCGACAGCAGGCCCAGCCCGACCGTCAGGCGGATGGTGAAGGCAGCCTCGCTGCCGGCCTCCTGCTCGATGGCCCTGGAGCCGGCTGCGATGGAGGCGACGATGCCGTCGATGGCACGGTTGACCGCGGATGCGGCAGCGACGAGATCGTCGGTGCGGCGCTTGGCCTCGTCATTGGCGGCGACGATCTCGCGGAAGGCGCTGCGGTATTCGGCGCCGCGGGTCTCGACATCGCGCAGGGCCACGGACAGGGCGGCGTTGTTTTGCAGCAGGGCGGACAGACGGGCGATCCCGTCGCCCATCGCCTTGCCTTCCGCCTCCAGCTGGGCGGCGGCGGCCGGATCGCGCAGGCCGATGGCGCGGTTGGCGTAGAAGCGGGTCAGCAACCAGCGCTTCTCCACCTCCTGCATGCCGAAAGCGACGTCCTTGTCGCCGGAGGCGTCGGCCGCGGCCACCGCCTCTTCCAGCCGTTTGGTCACCTGGGTGCCCAGCGGGTCCATGCGCTCGCGCAGTGTCCGGTCGGCGCGCTCGCGCACGGTCCGCACCGCATCGAATTTCTCGTGGTAGGCGCCGTGCAGGCTGTTGAGGTCGGCGAAAGCGGCGGCCTGGGGGGAGGCCTTCATCATGGCCTGCCGGTCCGCCATCGCCGATTCGAACTCCCCGCGCAGGACGCGCAGCCGGTCCAGCGCCTCGGTAGTGCCGATATTGATGTATTCCCGGGTTTGCAGCCGTTGTGCACCCAGGCGGCTTTCCAGA
Source organism: Azospirillum sp. UENF 112521 (assembly GCF_058780665.1). Classification (NCBI taxonomy): domain Bacteria; kingdom Pseudomonadati; phylum Pseudomonadota; class Alphaproteobacteria; order Rhodospirillales; family Azospirillaceae; genus Azospirillum; species Azospirillum sp. UENF 112521. Next base: position 2,185,068 of record NZ_JBSNCI010000002.1, on the reverse strand, counting down.
TCCTTGGCGAAGACGGCGAGGTCGCCCGACGCGATGACGCTGTCGATGCGCCGGTTCAACCCATCCAGCCCATAGATGCCGGTGCCGGACTGCGCGGCGATCAGAACCAGCAGCAGGCCGAAGACCAGCCACAGCCGCTTGGCGATGCGCATGTTGCTGAGGAAGGTGCCGGATTTGGCAGTCGTGCCGTCGGTGGCCATCGCTGACGTTCCCTCTTTTTATGGCTTCTCGTTGCGGCCTGCGCAGCCGGGGGATCGCCAACCGGTATCAGGTCGGCTCCAGCGCTGCGCGGGTGGCGTCCTGGTCGACATGCTCGCCGGCGAACAGCTTCCCCACATTGAGCAGGGTCACCATCCGGTTCTCGGCGGTGTAGAGGCCGCTGAGATACTCGGCGTCGATAAGACCGCTGTCGACATCGGGCGGCGGCTTGATGGCGTCATGGCCGATGGCGAGGATGTCGGAAATGGCGTCGACCAGGATGCCGCGCGTTCGCTCCCCCACCTGCATCACCACCACGACATGGCGCTTCGTCACCTGGGTCAGGCCGCCGCCGAAGCGGGCCCGCAGGTCGAAGATCGGGATGATGATGCCGCGCAGGTTGATCACGCCGCGGACATAGTCGGGGAGATTGGGCAGTCTGCTTTCCGGCGTCCAGCCGCGGATTTCCCTAACTGCCAGGATGTTGACGCCGTACTCCTCGCTGCCGACGGTGAAGGTGACGTATTGCTCCTCGCTGCCGTTCGCGGCGCCGGACGGCTGGAGATCGGTGCGGGAGCTGATGGGGGCGATTGCGGTGGAACTGCTCATCGCTGAACCTCAAACCGTTTGGCGTTGACGCTGGTCGGACTTGTCCGCCGGGGCGGGCAGGGACGGGGAAGGCGGGGTGCTGTCGGCGGGGGCGTTTCCATTGCCTGCACCATGCCGGCTCATTTCGCGCAAGCCCGCCACGTCCAGGATCAGGGCGACCCGGCCGTCGCCCAGGATGGTGGCGGCGGCGACGCCGTCCAGCCGGCGGAAATTGGCTTCCAAGCTCTTGATGACGACCTGCTGCTGGCCCAGCACCTCGTCCACCACAAGGCCGAGGCGGGAGCCGTCCTCCGTCTCCACCAGAACGACCAGCCCCTTGGTGGCGTCGTCGATGGCCTTGGGGATGCCGAACAGCCGGTGCAGATGGACGAGCCGGACATATTCGCCGCGCGCCATCATGACATCGCATTTGTTGACCAGCCCATGGAGGTCGGCGGGCTTGGGGCGCAGGCTTTCGACGATGTTGGTCAGCGGCAGGACGAAGCGCTCCTCGCCGACCGAGATCACCATGCCGTCCAGCACCGCCAGCGTCAGCGGCAGCGACAGGACGAAGCGCGACCCTTCGCCCGGCGTCGAATAGACGCCGATCCGCCCGCCCAGGCTGGAGATGTTCCGCCGCACCACGTCCATGCCGACGCCGCGGCCGGACAGGTTCGACACCTGATCGGCGGTGGAGAAGCCGGGCAGGAAGATCAGGTGGTCGATCTCCTCGTCCGACAGGCTGGCACCCGGCTGGACCAGGCCCTTTTCGATGGCCTTTGACAGCACCTTGGCGCGGTTGATGCCGCGGCCGTCGTCGGTCACCTCGATCACGATGCGGCCCGACCGGTGGGCGGCCGACAGATGCACGGTGCCGGCGCGCGGCTTGCCGACGCGCTCCCGCTCATCCGGGCCTTCCAGACCATGGTCGATGGAGTTGCGGATCATGTGGGTCAGCGGGTCGACGAGGTTCTCCACCACCGTCTTGTCGACCTCGGTCGTCTCGCCGGTGGTGACCAGCATCACCTCCTTGCCGGTCACGGCGGCGCATTCGCGCACCAACCGCGGCATGCGGGAGAAGACGCTGGAAACCGGCTGGGCGCGGATCGACATCACGCTTTCCCGGAGTTCGCGCGTGTGCTGGGCAAGGCCCTCCAGCCCTTCCAGCAGTTCCTGGAACTGGCCCGGCGGCAGGTCGCGCAGATGCTCCGCGATCATCGCCTGGGTGATGACCATTTCGCCGACCATGTTGACCAGCCGGTCGATCTTGTCGAGGTCGACGCGGATGGTGTGGGTGGTCGGCCCGGCATGGTCGCTGCCCCCGGTACCGCCGTTCGTCCGCTTGGCGCCGTCGCCGGGCTTCGCCGCACCCGCCGCGCCGGATGTGGTGGCGGCGGGGGTGGCCGGCTGCGGCAGATTGGCGGCAGGGGCGGGCGCGGCGGCCGGGACAGACTCCGCCGGCGCAATGAGCGCGGGGGGGATGATCGCAGGCGGGGGGGCTTCGGCGCTGATGCGGATGTCGCAGTCGTCGGCGACGAACTCGAACACATCGTCGATCTGGGCGCGGTCCACCTGCGGGTCGGCCAGCAGCGTCACCGTCCAGGACAGGTGCAGCAGTTCGGCGTCGAGGTCGCGCAGGGAGGGCAGCCTGTCCAGATGGCAGACCACCTCCGCCTCGCCCAGGCGGCGCAGGGCGCGCAGCATGTAGGTCGGCTCGTTGCCCGACAGCAGCAGTTCGGCCTTCGGGCGGAAGACGATGGTCCAGCGGACCTTGCCTTCGGGAACGGGGCCGGCGGCGGGCGCCGGCTGGTCGTCGCGCGCGGCCTGGATGGCGGCCAGCGCGTCGCCGAAGATGCCGGCCTCGTCATCCTCGTCGTCGGGATGGAAGCCTGCGGCGGCCTGGATGGCGGCAGGCTGCGCGGCCTCGTTCGCCTGCTCCCCGGTCTTGTCCAGGAAACGGCGGAGGGCGGCGACGGTGTCGTCTGTGGTGCCGGCCGGCGCCTCGGTTTCGTCGGCGGCGTGGGCGAGCAGGCGGGCCAGCACGTCGTTGGCGCGGATCAGCGTGTCGACCAGTTCGGTGCTGACCGGGATTTCGGCGTTGCGCACGCCGTCCATCACCGTTTCGAATTCATGGGCGAAGGCGACGAGGTCGTTGAAGCCGAAGGCGCCGCCACCGCCCTTGATCGAATGGACGGCGCGGAAGATCGCGTTCACCTCGTCCATGTCGATTTCGCCGGGGGCAAGGCGCAGCAGCCCGGCCTCGGCGACCGCCAGGAGTTCGGCGCTCTCGTCGAAGTAGGTCTGTTTGAAGCGGCTGAGATCGTCCACGGCTGCACCCCTTCCTGAATCCGGCGGCTTGCGGTCAGCCGCAGACCTTCTGCACCACCGACACCAGCTTGTCGGGGTTGAAGGGCTTCACGATCCAGCCGGTGGCGCCGGCGGCGCGGCCTTCCGCCTTCTTGCTCTCGTCCGCCTCGGTGGTCAGCATCAGGATCGGCAGGGTGCGGTGGGCCGGGATGGCGCGCAGCCTGCGGATCAGGGTCAGCCCGTCCATGACCGGCATGTTCAGGTCGGTGATGACCAGATCCACCTTGTTGGTGGCGATGGCGCTCATCGCCTGCTGGCCGTCGGCGGCTTCCACCACGTCATAGCCGGCGCCCCGCAGGGTGAAGGACACCATGTCGCGCATAGTGCGCGAATCGTCCACCGTCATCACTTTCTTCTTCACGCTCGGCTCCATTGCTTCAGCCAGGCGGCGAGTCCCAGATCCTCGCACGCTTCGGACAGCACCTCGGACGGGGCGGCGAGGACGAAGGCGGTCCCGCGCTCGGCCGCATCGCGGGCAGCGACGACCAGCGCCTGGATGCAGGCGGCGCTGATGCGCTCCACGGCGTCGGCCTGGACGGTGACGTCGGCCGACGCCTTGAAGGCGGCGCGCAAACTGTCCAGCAGAGGTTGCGCCATGGGCAAATCGAGGTCGCTCGGCAGGCCCAGGCGGAGCCGGCCGTCATCCTCCTCCGTCCACTTGATCAGCGACACGCCACCCCTCCGTCTACGGCAGGCACATTCTTGCGCATTCCGGTTGCAGCAGCGACGTTGCCAGACTGCGTCTCAAGGATTCGTTAAGCGCAAGCTTCGGACGGAGGGGGCGGCGGCGGGAAGTTGGGGATAACCGCAATCAAAAATGGGACATGGCGGAGAGGCTGGCGCTCGGCAGGATGCGTCAGCCTCTTGCCGGCGCGATCAGCGGACGGAATTCGGCGAGGACGGACTCATAGACCGGGCGCTTGAAGGCGACGATCAGGCCCGGCAGTTCTTCGGCGTCGATCCATTTCCAGTCGTCGAATTCCGGGTGGTCGGTGTCGAGCCGGATGTCGGCCTCGTCGCCGGTGAAGCGGGCCAGCATCCACATCTGCTCCTGCCCGCGCCAGCGGCCCTTCCACACCCTGCCCAGCAGATCGTCGGGCAGGTCGTAGCGGTGGGGGGCCGCGGTCATGGCGATGAACTCCGCCTTCGCCGTGCCGATTTCCTCCTCCAGCTCGCGGAAGGCGGCGCTGCGGGCATCCTCGCCATCGTCGATGCCGCCCTGGGGCATCTGCCAGTCGGCTTCCGACCCGCATCGCCTGGCGACGAACACCTCGCCGCGGTCGTTCAGCAGCATGATGCCGACGCAGGGACGGTAGGGCAGGGAGCCACGATCAATAGGGGTGCGGTCGATGGGGGCGGTCATGCCGGCAGGCTCCGTTCGGGTCAGGTTTTCGTGAGGAAGAAATAGACGGTCATCGCCGCCCCAACCAGGATCACCAGCTTGCGCAGGACCGGCGGCGGGATGTGGCGGGCTACCGAAGCGCCGGCATAGCCGCCGGCCATGGCGGCGACCAGCATGATCAGTGCCTCCGTCCAATAGACCGCCCCGCCGGCGACGAAGGCCGCCACTGCCACCGCGTTCAGGCAGCCGGAGACCAGCGACTTCAGCCCGTTCATCGCATGCAGGTCGGTCAGGCCGAAGACCCCGAGCGTCGCCAGGATCAGGATGCCGATGCCGCCGCCGAAATAGCCGCCATAGACCGCGATCAGGAACTGCACCGCCAGCACCGTGCCGTGGCCGATGGTGAAATTGCGGCGGACCCAGGCCGAGGCGGTCGGGCCGATGGCGAACAGCAGCGTCGCGAACAGCAGCAGCCACGGCACGATAACCTCGAAGGTCCGCTGCGGCGTCCACAACAGCAGAAGCGCGCCCAGCAGTCCGCCGACGAGGCTGATGCCGAGGAAGGAGGGCAGGTGGACCTCGCGGATGCGGCCGAGCTCCCGCCGGTAGCCGAAGGCGCTGGCCAGCGCGCCGGGCGACACCGCGACGGTGCTGGTGGCGTTGGCGTTCAGCGGCGGCACGCCGGCCAGGATCAGCGCCGGGAAGGTCAGGAAGCTGCCGCCCCCGGCCACGGCGTTCAGCACGCCCGCGAAGAAGGCGGAGACGATCAGCAGCAGCGTCAGCATGTCACCTTACCCGAAAACCGTGCCCGGCGCGGGGCTGCGCGTTGCGTTTTGCACACGCCCGCCCATACCGCAACGCCGAAGTCCCACAACCGCGCGGCTTTCGCAACCCCGAACAATTCGTTAAGGTCGTCGTCCCTTCAACGGATAGAGTGTCCGGAGACCTCCATGTCCGCCCTGCTCGACACCACCGACGCCCTGCACGACCAGATGATCGCCCTCGGCCGCGCCGCACGCGCCGCTGCGGCCGCGCTGGCGACCGTGCCAGGACCGTCGAAGGACCGGGCGCTGAGGGCGGCGGCGGCGGCCATCCGCGCCCGCGCCGCCGACATCAAGGCAGCGAATGCCGAGGACATGGCGAGTGCCCGCGACCTTTCCGGCCCCATGCGCGAACGGCTGATGCTGGACGACACGCGCATCGAGGGCATGGCCAAGGGGCTTGAGGACATTGCCGATTTCCCCGATCCCATCGGCGGCGTGTTGGCGGAGTGGACGCGGCCCAACGGCCTGCGCATCCAGCGCGTCCGCGTGCCGCTGGGCGTCGTCGGCATCATCTATGAAAGCCGGCCCAACGTGACGGCGGATGCCGGCGGTATCTGCCTGAAGTCGGGCAACGCCGCCATCCTGCGCGGCGGGTCGGAGAGCATCCGGTCCTCCCGCGCCATCGCCTCCTGTCTGGCCCAGGGGCTGCGCGAGGCCGGGCTGCCGGAGGCGGCGATCCAGCTGGTGCCGACCACCGACCGCGCCGCCGTCGGCCACATGCTGACCATGCGCGATTACATCGACGTCATCATTCCGCGCGGCGGCAAGTCGCTGATCCAGCGCATCGCCGACGAGAGCCGGGTGCCGGTCATCAAGCATCTGGACGGCAACTGCCACGTCTTTGTCGATGCCGCCGCCGACCTGGAGAAGGCGCGCAAGGTGGTGCTGAATGCCAAGATGCGCCGGACCTCCATCTGCGGCGCAGCCGAGACGCTGCTGGTCGACCGCGCCATCGCCGGCACGGTCCTGCCGGTTCTGGTGAAGGATCTGCTGGATGCCGGCTGCGCGGTGCGCGGCGATGCGGCGGCCCAGGCTGTCGATCCGCGGGTGACGGCGGTGGCGCCGGAGGATTGGGACACCGAGTATCTTGACGCCATCATCGCCTGCGGCGTGGTGGATGGGGTGGATGGGGCCATCGACCACATCAACACCCACAGTTCCCACCACACCGAATCGATCCTGACCGAGGATCCGGCGGTGGCGGAGCGGTTCCTGTCCCGCGTCGACAGCGGCATCGTGCTGTGGAACGCCTCCACCCAGTTCGCCGACGGCGGCGAGTTCGGCATGGGTGCCGAGATCGGCATCTCCACCGACAAGTTCCACGCCCGCGGCCCGGTGGGCGCGGAGCAGCTGACCAGCTACAAGTATGTCGTGCGCGGCGATGGCCAGACGCGGCCTTAAGGATCAGGCCCTCTCCCGCCCCGGGAGAGGGAGGGGACCCGCCGGAGGCGGGGAGGGTGAGGGGCGATCCGGACATGGATCCCCCGATCCTTGCATCACCCCTAACCCTTCCCATGCTTCTCATGGGCCCATTCCCTCTCCCGGGGCGGGAGAGGGACACCACGCCCCCCAGCTCTACTCCGGCCCGCTCTATGCGGGGCTGACCGTTGGCATTCTCGGTGGGTCGTTCAACCCGGCCCACGCCGGGCACCGGCACATCAGCCTGTTCGCGCTGAAAGCGCTGGGGCTCGACCGCGTCTGGTGGATGGTCAGTCCGCAGAACCCGCTGAAGTCCACGTCCGGCATGGGCTCGCTGCCCGAGCGGTTGGCGGAGGCGCGGGCCGTCGCCGCTCATCCACGGATCGAAGTGACGGCCATCGAGACCGCGCTCGGCACCCGCTACACCGCCGATACGCTGGCCAAGCTTCAGCGCCGCTTCCCCAAAACCCGCTTCGTTTGGTTGATGGGGGCGGACAATTTGCGGCAAATTCCACGCTGGAAGCACTGGAATCGAATCTTCGACTCGGTGGCCGTTGCGGTTTTCGCCCGTCCAACCTATTCTCTTGGTGCGTTGAGCGGCAAGGCCGCCCAGCGCTACACCCGTCGGCGGGTGTCGGTGTCTGGGGTAAAAGGGCTGGCGCGCCGCAGGCGGCCGGCCTGGGCGTTCTTACGCAATCCCTTGCACCCGGCCTCGGCGACGGCGATCCGGCAGGCACGGGCCGCCGGGTCGTGAAACCGTTGCAAGAGGTTGGAGCCATCACCACGCACACCGAAACGGCCGCGACCGCTCCGCGGCCAGCCGCCGTTCCCCAGATCCTGGAACCGCAGGATCTGAAGGCGCTCATCCAGGCGTCGCTCGACGCCGACCAGGCAGATGACGTGACCGTCATCGATCTTGCCGGGAAAACCACCTTCGCCGATTACATGGTCGTGGCGTCGGGCCGCAACACGCGGCACATCGGCGCCATGGCGATGAAGCTGGCCGAGAAGCTGAAGCAGGCCGGCGTCCGCGGCGTCGAGATGGAAGGCATGGCCCAGTGCGACTGGGTGCTGGTCGATGCCGGCGACGTGATCGTCCACCTGTTCAAGCCGGAAGTCCGGACCTTCTACAACATCGAAAAGATGTGGGGCCTGGAACTGCCGACGCCGTCGGGCACGGCGCGGCTGAGCGCCTGACGGGCAGAGGACGGAAACGACGGCGGAGGGCCGCATCATGCGTCTGTGGCTCGCCGCCGTCGGGCGGTCGCGGGGTGGACCGACCCGCGACCTGTTCGACGAGTATGTCGGACGGCTCGGCTGGCCCTTCACCCTGAAGGAGGTCGAGGTGAAGAAGCGCCTCTCCTCCGACGAATTGAAACGGCAGGAGGCCGAGCTGCTGCTCGCCGCCGTGCCGGCCGGCGCCATCGTCGTGGCGCTGGACGAACGCGGTAAGGCGCTGCCAAGCGAGAGTTTCGCCGCGAAGATCGGCGACTGGCGCGACCGCGGCGCCGGCGACCTCGCCTTCCTGATCGGCGGTGCCGACGGCCATGGCGACGCGGTGCGCGCGCGGGCCGACTTCCTGCTCGCCTTCGGGCCGATGACCTGGCCCCACATGCTGGTGCGCGGCATGCTTGCGGAGCAACTCTATCGCGCTCAACAAATTCTTGCCGGTCACCCCTATCACAGGTCCTGATTCCGAGCGTCGCATCCGGCGCGCGGAAAAGCGCCGGAGCTGAAAACACGAAACTCCGAGACCACAACCTTTCGAGAAAGGTAAGCGCGATGACCGAGACCAACCGACCCCGCCCCGTCGTCCTCTGCATCCTGGACGGCTGGGGCTATCGCGAGGAGCGGTCCGACAACGCGATTGCGCTGGGCGAGACCCCGAACTGGGATCGCCTGTGGTCGGCCGAACCGACGGCCTTCCTCGACGCCAGCGAGGAGGAGGTCGGCCTGCCCAAGGGCCAGATGGGCAACTCCGAGGTCGGGCACATGAATCTCGGCGCCGGCCGGGTGGTCATGCAGGATCTCGTGATGATCGACCATGCCATCGTCGAGGGCGAGCTTGAGCGCAACGCCGCGCTGAACGATCTGGTCAAGGAGATGCACAAGACCGGTGGGCGCGTCCACCTGATGGGCCTGCTGTCGCCGGGCGGCGTCCACTCGCACCAGGACCACATCGCGGCACTGGCCGGCGTGCTGTCGCGCGAGGGCGTGCCGGTGGCGGTCCATGCCTTCACCGATGGCCGCGACGTTCCGCCGCAGAGCGCCAAGGACCAGGTCGCCGAGTTCATGGCCGACGTCTTCGAGCTGCCGGGTGTCGAGGTGGCGACCGTCATCGGCCGTTATTACGCGATGGACCGCGACAAGCGCTGGGACCGCGTTGCCAAGGCCTATGCCGCGATGACCAGGGCGGAAGGCGAGCGCGCCGCCGACCCGATCCAGGCCATCGAACAGAGCTATGCCGCCGACAAGCATGACGAGTTCATCCTGCCGACGGTGATCGGCGATTACGCCGGCATGAAGGACGGCGACGCCATCCTGATGGCGAATTTCCGCGCCGACCGCGCCCGCGAGATCCTGGCCGCCTATGTCGAGAAGGATTTTGGCGGCTTCCCCGTCGATGGGGCACCGAAGCTGGCCGCCGTTGTCGGCATGGTCGAATATTCGTCGGCGCTGGCGAAGCTGATGACCACCATCTTTCCGCCCAAAACCCTGACCAAGGTGCTGGGCGAGGTGGTTTCCGAGGCCGGATTGAAGCAGCTGCGCATCGCCGAGACGGAGAAGTATCCGCACGTCACCTTCTTCTTCAACGGTGGCGAAGAGCGGGTCTATGAGGGCGAGGACCGCATCCTGGTCCCGTCGCCGAAGGTCGCCACCTACGACCTCCAACCGGAGATGTCGGCCTCGGAAGTGACCGCCAAGCTGGTCGGCGCCATCGACTCGGGCAAGTACGACCTGATCGTCGTCAACTTCGCCAACCCCGACATGGTCGGCCACAGCGGCATGCTGGACGCCGCCATCAAGGCGGTGCAGGCGGTCGACAGCAGCGTCGGTCAGGTGGAGGCTGCGGTGCGCCGTGCCGGCGGCACCATGCTGATCACCGCCGACCACGGCAACTGCGAGCTGATGAAGGATCCGGAGACCGGCGGGCCGCACACCGCCCACACGCTGGACAAGGTTCCGCTGGTGCTGGTCAACGGCCCGGCCGGCGCCCGGATCGACAGCGGCCGTCTGGCCGACATCGCCCCGACACTGCTGGACCTGCTGGGCCTGCCGAAGCCGGCCGAGATGACCGGCCGCAACCTGCTGGTCCGCACCGCCGCCCGCGCGGCGGCGGAATAACGGATGGCGCCCGTCCCTTTCACCTCTTTGTCCCCCTCTCCCCCCGGGGAGAGGGTCGGGGTGAGGGGGGCGCGTGGCGTGGAGTTGCGGGAAGTCCGGTGCTTGGTCCTGCATCGCGATTTGCATCCCGCATCGCCTCCCCCTCACCCAGCCCTCTTCCCAGGGGGGAGAGGGTATCCGGGGTAGGAGAGGGTCTGTTCGCCGGCTTCGTGGTCATCGCCGGCCTGATTCTCGCTCAGCCGGCGAATGCTCAATCCGAAGCCCCCAAGGACACCCTCAAGCGGGTCGAACAGCAGCTCCAGACCGGCAAGCAGCGCCAGCAGCAGCTGGAACGCCAGTCCCAGGCGCTCCAGAGCGAACTCGATGCCCTGCGCGGCCGGCTGATCGCGCTGGCCGACCAGGCGCGCGGGCAGGAACAGACGCTCGACCAGCTGGAAGAGTCGCTGTCCGCCCTGGAGGGGGAGGAACGCGAGCGCTCCGCCGGTCTCGACGCCGAACGGCAGCAGATCGCCACCCTGCTGGCCGCCCTCCAGCGGCTGGCGCGCATCCCGCCGGAGGCAGCACTGGCCCGGCCGGAAAGCCCCGTCGATACCCTGCGCTCCGCCCTGCTGCTGCGCGACGCCGTGCCGGCGTTGAAGGCGCGGGCCGATGCGCTGTCCCAGGCGTTGACCGCGCTGGCCGACACCCGCGGCAAGCTGGTCGACCAGCGGGCGAAGGCATTGGCGGCGCGGGTGGCGCTGACCGAAAAGCAGGATGAGATGAACCGCCTGATCGCCCGGCGCGAGGAGCTGTCGCGCCAGACGGAGGAGGAGCGCGTCCAGGTCGGCCAGCGCATGGCGGATTTGTCGGGGCAGGCCACCGATCTCCGCCAGCTGATGGAGCGCATCGAGGCCGAACGCCGCGCCGCCATCGAGGCGGCTGCACGCCGCGAAGCCGAGCGGCGCGAGGCGGAGCGCAAGGAAGCCGCCAAGCGCGAAGCGGAGAAGCGCGAGGCCGAACGCCGGCTCGCCGCCCAGAAGGAGGCGGAGCGCAAGGAGGCCGAACGCAAGCTGGCCGAACTGCGCGCCGCCGAACAGAAAATCGCCGAACAGAAGGCTGCTGAGGAAAAGCGCGCGAAGGACGAGGCCGCCAGGGAGGCGGCACGCGAACGCGAGCTGGCCGCGAAGTCTCCGGACGGACCTCCGGCCGTCTCCGGTATGGTTCTGCCGGCGGCCGGCAAGCTGACGACCCGCTTCGGCGAGGCCGACCGCTATGGCGCGACCAGCCGCGGCGTGACGGTCCAGACCCGCGCCGGGGCCGCCGTGGTGGCGCCGCGCGGCGGCACGATCGTGTTCGCCGGCCCGTTCAAGGGCTATGGCCTCATCTTGATCGTGGAACACGGCAACGGATATCATAGTTTGATTGCGGGTTTGGGCCGGATCGAAACGGCCGTCGGGCGTAAGGTGGCCAGCGGGGAACCGCTGGCGGTCATGCCGCCGGACGGCAATCCGGATCTCTATTTCGAGCTGCGACGAAACGGCCAGCCGATCAATCCGCAACGCGGGTTCGGCGCCCCGGAGGGGAAAGGACAAGGGTAGATGAGGATGTTCAAGCGCGCCGCAACGGCGGCAGCTCTGGTGTTTCTGGGCGCCGGCGTCGCCACCGTCACTGCTCAGTCCAGCAATTCGTCGGACACTTACCGGCAGCTGAACCTGTTCGGCGACGTCTTCGAGCGCGTCCGCGCCGAGTATGTCGAGCCGGTGACCGACGAACAGCTGATCGAATCGGCGATCAACGGGATGCTGACCTCGCTCGACCCGCATTCCAGCTATCTGAACAAGAAAAGCTTCCAGGACATGCAGGTCCAGACCCGCGGCGAGTTCGGCGGGCTGGGCATCGAGGTGACGATGGAGAACGGCCTGGTGAAGGTCGTCTCCCCCATCGACGACACCCCGGCCTTCCGCGCCGGCCTGCAGCCGGGCGACCTGATCGTCCAGCTGAACGGCGAGGCGGTCATGGGCCTCAGCCTGAACGAGGCGGTGGAGAAGATGCGCGGTCCGGTGGGCAGCGAGCTGAAGGTCACCGTCCGCCGCGGCGAGGCGGGAGAGCCCTTCACCGTGTCGCTGACCCGCGCCGTCATCAAGGTGCAGTCGGTCCGCTTCCGCACCGAAGGCGACATCGGCTACATCCGCGTCACCAGCTTCAACGAGCAGACGCAGAGCGGGCTGGAGAAGGCGATCTCCTCCATCCAGCAGCAGCTGGGCGACAAGCTGAAGGGCTTCGTGCTCGATCTGCGCAACAACCCGGGCGGCCTGCTCGACCAGGCGGTTTCGGTCTCCGACACCTTCCTGGAGAAGGGCGAGATCGTGTCGACCCGCGGCCGGCGCGCCGAGGAAGGCACCCGCTTCAACGCCAAGCCGGGCGACCTGATCAAGGGCATGCCGCTGGTGGTGCTGATCAACGGCGGCTCGGCCTCGGCCTCGGAAATCGTCGCCGGCGCGCTGCAGGACCACAAGCGCGCGATCATCATGGGCACCCAGAGCTTCGGCAAGGGATCGGTCCAGACCATCATCCCGCTGCCCGGCCATGGCGCCATGCGTCTGACCACGGCGCGCTACTACACGCCGTCGGGACGCTCGATCCAGCAGCTCGGCATCACTCCGGACATCGAGGTGCATGTCGCCAAGGTGGAGGACCTGGACAAGAACGTCATCCGCCGCCGCGAGGCCGACCTGAAGGGTGCGCTGGTCAACCCCGACGCCGCCAGCAAGGCGCCGCGTCCGGCAACCACCAACCCGGCCGCTCCCGGCACGCCGGCGGCCCCGAACCCGGCCGCGCCGGCTCCGGGACCGGGGGCGGGTGCCGCCCCAGTGGCTCCCGGTGCTCCCGGTGCGACACCCGGTGCTGCCCCTGCTCCGGGTGCCGCCCCCGCCCCGGCCGAGGGTGCAGCGGCGGAGGGGGCGGAGCCGCCCTTCGACTTCCAGCTCGCCCGCGCGCTGGATCTGCTGCGTGGCGTCGCCCTGTTCCAGCAGCGCTCCGCGGCGCGCTGACCGGAGCGAACGACAGTGAAGGCTCCCGCCCTGTTCGGTCGTCTGCGGTTCGATGTCCGGGGCCTGCGCCCCGGGCTCGGCTGGCTGCGCCGTTTCCGTCGTAATGGAAACGACTCGGCGGGAGAACCACGCAAGCCGCTTTCCAAAGCCCTGTTGGGTGCCGTCGCCGTGGTGGCGGTCGCCTATGCCGGCTTGGCCGGTTGGCTGGCTCTGAACGGCGGGGCGACGCGGGAGGCCTGGCAGGCGTCGATTCCGTCGACGACGGTCGCGGTCGCACCGCTGCCGCCACCGCCACCGCCGGAGCCCAAGGTTGCCGCCCCGGCGGTTCCGCCGCCGCTGCCGACCGATGGCGCCCCGCTGCCGCTGCCGGGTGTTCCGGCGGCGGCGGTGACTCTGGTCCCGGCTCCGGTGCCGGGATTGGTGGAGGACAGCCGCAACGGCCCGCTGCCGCGCATCGCCCAGGACGGGCGCAAGCCCTGGCAGGTCTATGCCCGGCCCTTCCCGGCGACCGACAAGCGGCCGCGCATCGCCATCGTGATGTCGGACCTGGGGCTCAGCGGCGTCACCACCGGCAACGCACTGGCGAAGCTGCCGCCCGGCATCACGCTGGCCTTCCTGCCCTATGCCGAGCGGCTGGACGATTGGGTCGAGCGGGCCCGCACCAAGGGGCACGAGGTGATGCTGTCGGTGCCGATGGAGCCGCTGAACTACCCGCGCGACGATCCCGGCCCCAATGCGCTGCTGACCATGCTCGGCCCCGACCGCAATGTGGAGCGGCTGGAATGGTCGCTGGGCAAGGCGGTGGGCTATGTCGGCATCACCAGCACCACCGGCAGCAAGTTCACCGCCAACCCGGCGGCGATGCAGCCGGTGGTGGACGCGCTGAAGGCCCGCGGCCTGCTGCTGGTCGATGCCCGCGCCAACCCCAAGAGCGTCGCCGGGCCGCTCGCCAATCTGGCCGGCGTGCCGCGGGCGCTGGGCGACCGGGTCATCGACCGCGACCTGTCGCGCGGCGCCATCGACGACCAGCTGCGCGAGTTGGAGGAGCTTGCCAAGGCCAACGGTGCCGCCGTCGGCTTCGCTTCCCCCTATCCGACGACGATCGAGCGTCTGAATCTTTGGATGACCGCTCTCGCCGATCGTGGCATCGCGCTGGCCCCGGTGTCGGCTGTGGTCAATATCCAGAAATGACGGACTCAGGGAGGGTCGGTCGCCGACCCCCCGTCTTCCTCACCCGCAAAGCGCATCCCAATCCAGCGACCCCGGATCCTCCACCAGATGGTCCACCGTGTCGAACACCACGGCGGGGTGCTGGGGCCAGGCGATGGTCAGCATGCCAGCGGCCTTGGCGCTGCGGGCGCCGGTGGGGCTGTCCTCGATCACCGCGCAGGCTTCCGGAGGCAATCCCAGCATCTTCGCCGCCAACAGGTAGGGCTCCGGATGGGGCTTGCCGTTGGCAACGTCCTCGCGCGCGATGCTGAAGCGGAAATGCGGGATCGCCATCGCCCGCATGTTGGCGTCGACGATCATGCGCCCGCCGTTCGACACGCAGGCCTGGGCCAGCCCGCGGGCGGCGAAGGCTTCCACCAGGGCGAAGGCACCCTCGCGCGGGCGGACGCGATCGACGTTGGCGACATACTGCGCGTTGATCTCGTCGGCCCAGACCTTCAGGTCGATGGGGAAGGGGCGGCGGGCATGCAGGGCGGCGTAAATCTCGCGGAACGCCACGCCGTGCATCGACCGGCAGTCCTCCTCGCTCAGCTCATGGCCATAGCCGCGGCAGACGTCGACGGTGATCTGCTGGTGCCAGGGCTCGCTGTCCATCAGCGTGCCGTCGATGTCCCACAGGATGGCGCGGATCGGGCTGCGCGACATCGCGGTCACCGCACCACCAGATCGTCACGGTGGATCATCTCGTCACGTCCCTGATAGCCCAGGATCTCCGGGATCTCGGTGCTCTTGTGGCGCAGGATCTTGCGGGCGTCGTCGGCGCTGTAGGCGACGAGGCCGCGGGCGACCTCGCGCCCCTCCTGCGTGCGGACGATCACCACGTCGCCGCGGTCGAAGTCTCCCTGCACGGCGGTGACACCGGCGGGCAGCAGGCTGGCGCCGTGGGACAGGGCGCGCATGGCGCCGTCA
The DNA here is from genome assembly GCF_058780665.1 of Azospirillum sp. UENF 112521. NCBI lineage: Bacteria > Pseudomonadati > Pseudomonadota > Alphaproteobacteria > Rhodospirillales > Azospirillaceae > Azospirillum > Azospirillum sp. UENF 112521. Next base: position 2,169,817 of record NZ_JBSNCI010000002.1, on the reverse strand, counting down.
TCGACCACCAGCACGCCGGTGGCGTTGACATGCCCGGCGATCCAGGCCTTACGGGCGCTGGTCGGCTCGGCCGACGGCAGGAACCAGGTGCAGAGCGCGCCGCCATCCTCCGGCCGCTGCTCCAGCGCCGCCAGCGGGTTCATGCGCTTGCCCTTGGCGATGACCATCCGGCAACCGGCCGACAGGGCGACGCGCGCCGCTGCGATCTTGGTCACCATGCCGCCGCTGCTGTAGCCGGGGGGCGGCTCGCCGGCCATGCCCTCGATCTCCGGCGTCAGTTCGCGCACGGTGGGGATGTGGCGGGCGTCCGGGTCCTTGCGCGGGTCGGCGGTGTAGAGGCCGTCAATGTCCGACAGCAGCACCAGCGTGTCGGCGCTGACCATCTGCGCGACACGGGCGGCCAGCCGGTCGTTGTCGCCGAATCGGATTTCGGCGGTGGCGACGGTGTCGTTCTCGTTGATGACGGGAACTGCACCCAGCTTCAGCAGCGTGTCGATGGTGTTGCGGGCGTTCAGGTGGCGCCGCCGCTCTTCCGTGTCCTCCAGCGTCACCAGCACTTGGGCGACGGTGACGTCATGGCGGGCCAGCGTTTCCTGGTAGGCGTGGGCAAGGCGGATCTGGCCGGTGGCGGCGGCGGCCTGCTTCTCTTCCAGCTTCAGCGCCCGGCCGACGAGGCCAAGATGCTCCCGCCCGCAGGCGACGGCGCCGGAGGTGACGATAACCACCTCCTGTCCGCGCTTGCGGCAGGCGGCGACGTCGTCGGCCAGCGCGTCGAGCCAATCCCGGCGGATTTGCCGGGTCTCCCCGTCGACCAGAAGGGCCGAGCCGATTTTTACGACCAGCCGGCGGGATTCGAGAAGGGTAGGGGCGTCAAGCGCCATGGCGGGAGGTTCCGTCCGTATCGTCGTCCGAACCGTCCTCTTCGCCCTCCGGCTCCTCTCCGTCAAGAGCTTCGTCCGAGTCGCCTTCCTGCTCCTCGCCGTCCAGCTCCTCGCCCTCTTCGAGATCGCCTTCTTCCAGGTCCTCTTCGAAGTCCTCGTCCTCGAGATTGTCTTCCTCGCCGCCGACCCACTCGCCGGTTTCATCGTCCCACTGCATCTCGCCGTCGTCGGGCAGCTTCTGGCCGACCGGCGGGCGCGGGATGGACCGGGTCGCGGGGGCGTGGATGACCTCCGGCTCTTCTTCCTTCGATTCCTTGATGACCGTCAGCAGGCGGTACAGCACCTGCTTCACGCCCTGGCCGGTGGCACCGGACAGCACCATGACCTCGGCGCCCGATGCCTCCTCCAAGGCCGCCTTCTTCTCCTCGATCTCTTCGTCGAGCAGGGCGTCGGCCTTGTTCAGCCCGATCACCTCCAGCTTGTCGGCGAGGTTGCCGCCATAAGCTTCCAGCTCGTTGCGGATCGTGCGGTAGGAGGCGACGACGTCATCCGCCGTGCCGTCGATCAAATGCAGCAGGATGCGCGAGCGTTCGACGTGACCGAGGAAGCGGTCGCCCAGCCCATGGCCCTCGTGCGCGCCCTCGATCAGGCCGGGAATGTCGGCGATGACGAACTCTTCGTCACCGGCGCGGACGACGCCCAGGTTGGGAGCCAGCGTGGTGAAGGGGTAGTCGGCGATCTTCGGCTTGGCCGCCGTGGTGGCGGCCAGGAAGGTCGACTTGCCGGCATTGGGCAGCCCAAGCAGGCCGGCATCGGCGATCAGCTTCAGCCGCAGCCACACCCACTGCTCCTGCCCCGGCCAGCCGGGGTGGAACTTGCGCGGCGCCCGGTTGGTCGGCGTCTTGAAGTGCGCGTTGCCGTGCCCGCCGTCGCCGCCGCGCAGGAAGACGCGGCGCTGTCCGGCCTCGGTCAGGTCGCACAGCACGGTTTCCTGGGTCTCGTCCAGGATTCTGGGTCCCGACCGGCACCTTCAGGACGACATCCTCGCCACGCGCGCCGTTGCGGTTGCTGCCCATGCCGTGATGGCCGCGCTGCGCCTTGAAGTGCTGCTTGTAGCGGTAGTCGATCAGCGTGTTCAGGCCGTCCGCCGCCTCGATGATCACGTCGCCGCCACGACCGCCGTCGCCGCCGTCCGGGCCGCCGAACTCGATGAACTTCTCGCGCCGGAACGCCACGGCACCGGGGCCGCCGTCACCGCTCTTCAAGAACACCTTGGCCTGATCGAGAAACTTCATCGGGGGACCTTGCCCGTAAACGGAAGGGAAACCGGCGGCGGGACGGCACCGGACTGAAAACGAAAATCGGGGAGCCGGTCGCCCGGTCCCCCGATTTTATCCCACAAGCGTGCAGGCCTGCGACACAGGCCGCGCAACGACCTTACTGGTTGTTCGGCCCGATCACTCGGCGGCGACGGCCGGAACTTCCTGGTCGTTGGCCGGAACGACGTTCACGAAGGTGCGGCCGTTCGAGCTGTGCTTGAAGTAGACCTGACCGTCGGCCATCGCGAAGATGGTGTGGTCGCGGCCGAGGCCGACATTCTCGCCCGGGTGGAACTTCGTGCCACGCTGACGGACGATGATGTTGCCGGAGACGACGTTCTCGCCGCCGAAACGCTTCACGCCGAGACGGCGACCGGCGGAGTCACGGCCGTTGCGGGACGAGCCGCCTGCCTTTTTGTGTGCCATGGGGTGTTGCTCCTAATACTGAAGATGCGCCTGGAAGCTTGACCGGAAGACCCGGATCAGGCCGCGCCGTTGATGCCGGTGATGCGCAGGACGGTCAGGTCCTGGCGGTGGCCGTTCTTACGGCGGTAGTTCTGGCGGCGCTTCTTCTTGAAGACGATGATCTTCGGGCCGCGATCCTGGGCGACGACCTCGGCGACAACCGAGGCGCCGGCCACGGTCGGGGTGCCAATGGTGGTGTTGCCTGCGTCGCCGACCATCAGCACGTCATCGAGCGTGATGGAGGCGCCAGCATCGGCCTCGAGCTTCTCAACACGGATCACGTCGCCATTGGCGACCTTGTACTGCTTGCCGCCGGTGCGGATCACTGCAAACATTGTCGTCACTGCCTATGTCAAAACAAACGGCGGGCTTCTCGCCCACCGTTCGATGCGCAAGCCCGTTCATGGGAGCGACGATCTATACTCAAGGTGGCCTGAGAGTCAACAGGGATACGGCCGAAAAGCTTCGCATTTTTCTGCAAAAAAGGCTTGCGCGGCCGGAGGCGTTTATATAGGTTCCGCCCACCCCGCCAAACGGGGCAGCGGATGGGTGGCAGAGCGGTTGAATGCACCGCACTCGAAATGCGGCATACCCTCACGGGTATCGGGAGTTCGAATCTCCCCCCATCCGCCATTCTCTCTCACGGGAGAGTAAATTGCAAAGCGCCAGCCGGACCGGCTAGGCGCTTTTTTCTTGTCCGGCTTCCGGCCGGCTTTGCCTCGGCTGCCTTTCTCCCGGCCGCCCCGGTCTTTTCCGGTTGGGCATCTCCTTTTTCTCCGGACCGTCGCGATGGCCGTTCCCCCGGCTGGTTTGTTGGTCATCTCAACGCCAACGCCCAGATCCCTTCGGTGCGATCCGCCAGGGATGCGACCGGAGGGGTGCCGCCATGAACACGCTCGGCCGTCACGATGGGTGCCTGCGCTTCTCCTATGTCGTCGACGGTGGCCTGCGCGTCGAAGGCACCCACGATCCGGCGGAGCAGGTGCTGGTCCTGAAGGTGACGGCGCCGCAGGGGCGGGTGATCCATATGGATGCGATTCCCTGCGACGACCCCCGTGTCATCCTGGCGGCGTTGCGCGAATGGGGCGAGCCGCCGGAGGAGGTGCGCGACGCCTTGCCGGCGCTGGGCGGCAACGCGATCCTGCTGGAGACGCGGCTCGGCGACTCGGTGCGCGCCTCCGTCCGCCGCCATGGCATGAAGGTGGAGGTGATCTTCATCGACGGCGACGGCCGGCGGCTGGCAGAGTTGCGCGCCGGCAGCCTGGAAGCGCTCGACGCCAAGGCCGGCGGGCTGCTGCGCCTGTCGCAACGGACCCGTGCGGTTCTCAACGCATGGCTGTCGGCCGAACCGCTGTGGCTGGCGGCATTCCTGTTGGGCGGGCCTTTCCTCGGCGCGTTGCTGATCGTCTTCGGGGCGCAGGTGTCGCCTGAACAGGTGCTGGTCACCGCCTATGCCGGGGCCGCCGGGCTGGTCGCCGCCTATGAACTGCTGCGCGCCGGTTACGCCGAGTGGGTGCTGGCGCCGCCGGAGAGCTTTCCGCGCCAGTGATCTCCGGCATTTGATCCGTATCACGGATCTTCCGTTTGACGGAAAAACAAGGCCCGACGCTGTGGCGCCGGCATCGGGAGTCCGACCATCGCCCCGCCCATGACTGGGCCAAACGACTGGGAGGACATCACATGACGCAGGCTCGATACTGGATCGCCGGCTGCGCGGTTTCCCTTTTGTGCGCAGGCACGCTCTCGATGGCGTCCGCCGCGGATCCCGCCCTGGAGGGCGCGGTGCGCAAGGCGGTCAGCCAGCAGGCCCAGCCCTGGCTGGCCGATCCGGCGGTGGTCGGGGCGGTGAAATCGCAGAACAGCAAGAATGCCGGCATCGCCCAGGCCAAGATCGACGAGATGGACAACACATGGAAGGCGGCGGCCAAGGCGGGAGGCGCCAATCCGGCCTTCGATGAGGTCTCGTCGAACGCGCTGTCCAAGCAGCTGAAGCAGGTCGTCGCCGGCAGCAACGGCCGGATCGTCGAAATCCTTCTGATGGACGATCATGGGCTGAATGTCGGCCAGACCGCCGGGACCTCCGATTTCTGGCAGGGCGACGAGCCGAAATGGCAGAAGATCTTCACCGGCAATGCCGATTTCTACATGACCGACCCGGAGACGGACGACAAGACCGGCGCCATGCTGACCGAGGCCAGCGTTCCGGTGATGGACCCGGCCGGCAAGCAGAAGATCGGCGTTGCGATGATCGTTCTGGACACCGCGAAGCTGGGCCAATAGGCGCCACCCACAGCGGCGGTTCGACCAAGCAAACGGCGCCCCGGATGGTCCGGGGCGCCGTTCTCATGTCCGCTTCAAAAGCGGACGGACCGTGTCAGGGCGTCAGGCCGCCTGCTGGGTCAGGGCGGGAGCCGGAGCGGGCGTCTCGACCTCCACCGCCTGGTTGCCGGCGGCGGTGACGATCGGAATGCTCCGCGGCTTCATCGCTTCGGGTACCTCGCGCGCCAGCTCGATGTGCAGAAGGCCATTCTGAAGAGACGCGCTGGTCACCTTGATGAAATCTGCCAGCTGAAAGCGGCGCTCGAACGCGCGCCCGGCGATACCCCGGTAGAGGAATTGGCCGGTCGGCTCGTCCTTCTTAGCTTTACCAGTGACGGTCAACGAGTTCTGGTGAGCGACGATGTTGAGGTCGTCCAGACCAAAGCCGGCAACGGCCATGGTGATACGGTACGAATCCTCGCTCAGCTTTTCGATGTTGTAGGGCGGATAGGACGCCGCCTCGTCACCGGTGGTCGCGGTCTCCAGCAGACGCGACAGGCGGTCGAAACCGACGGTGGAACGGAACAGCGGCGAAAGGTCGTAGCTACGCATGACATATCCTCCGAAAGAGCGATACGGCCATCGAGGACCACGGTCTGGTCGGTCCTCGAAGGTGGGGTTGGAGGCGGACCCCGTATGGGCATCCGCCTGACGAGCGAGAGATAATCGACGCTTTTCCCTGTTCAAGAGGGCGGTCGCACAAACGCCGGCCAGACCCCGCCTGGGGTTGCCGGGTACCGCCCAGTCACCAATTGTTAATCAGTTGCGGCAAGGCTCACGCTAGGGCCGTAAGTCCGCGGGAGGGGGCCGACGACCATGACTTTGCACACCTTCTTCTTCAACGGTCCCTACGACGAGACCATGGCCCTCTTGATCGAGGCGCGGAATTACATCGCCTATCACGATGCGGCCGAGCACCGGAAGCTGCCGCCGCAGGTCCGCTTGCAGATCTCCTACGAATCCATGCGGGTGACCAGCCGCCTGACCCAGGTGATGGCGTGGCTGCTGGCGCAGAAGGCCGTTCACGCGGGCGAGATGTCGAAGGAGCAGGCGGCGAGCGAGGATTTCGCCCTGTCCGGCGGCGAGATCTGCTCCGATCCCAGCGGCCCCGACAACGAGGAACTGCCGTCCGGCCTGCGCAGCCTGCTGGAACGCAGCCACAGCCTCTACATGCGTGTCCACCGGCTCGACGCCATGGTCCGCGCCGATGTGGAGCGCGAGGCCGCCGCCGCCGCTGTCGGATAAGCTTGCGGTGGGGGAAGGCAGCCACCGCCCCATGCGCAAACGGAAAAGCACAAACGAAAAGGGCGCCCGAACCGGTCGGACGCCCTTTTCGCATCGGCAGGATAGAAGTGCGGTAACGCTTACTTCTTGAGGCCGAAGTTTGCGAAGCGCTTGTTGAACTTGGCGATCTGCCCGCCGGTGTCCAGCAGCTTCTGCACACCGGTCCAGGCCGGGTGAGACTTCGGGTCGATGTCGAGGCGCAGCGTGTCGCCCGGCTTGCCCATGGTGGAGCGGGTCGTGAACGAGCTGCCGTCGGTCATGACCACGGTGATCTCGTGATAGTCGGGATGGATGTCAGTCTTCATGGCCGGGGTTCCTGCAAAGCGAGCGGCGTCTATACCAAAACGCCTTCGCCGGTGCAACCCCGGAATCGAGCCCTGTTCGGGGAGTCTCGGGCGGGTTCCAAGGCCATTTCCGCGGCGGTTTCGCCCGTCCATCGCCTTGTTGGCGTCGCCGCACCGCGCTATATGCCACCGATCCGCATCAATAACCCCAACAGACAAGCGGGAACCGCGTGGCTCGCCAACCCTCCCCCGACATGATCGCCGCCTCCGCCCGTGGCGAGGCGGATGCCCGCCGCCGCGACCTCGGTCCCCTGCGCCGGCTGGTGCCGTTCCTGCTTCCCTACAAGTGGCGCATCCTGGGCGCCATGGTGGCGCTGACCGTGGCCGCCGGCACCGTGCTGGGGCTGGGGCAGGGGATGCGGGTGCTGATCGACCAGGGTTTCGCCGGCGGCGACACCTCGCTGCTCGACCGCTCGCTTCTGGTGCTGCTGGCGGTGATCGCACTGATGGCGGCCTCGACCTATGGCCGTTTCTATCTGGTCAGCTGGATCGGCGAGCGGGTGGTCGCCGACATCCGGCGCGCCGTCTACGACCATGTGCTGACACTGTCGCCAGGCTTCTTCGAGACGACCAAGACCGGCGAGATCCTGTCGCGCCTGACCACCGACACCACGCTGTTGCAGGTGGTGGTCGGCTCGTCCGCCTCCATCGCGCTGCGCAACGCGCTGCTGTTCCTGGGCGGTACCGGCATGCTGCTGATCACCTCGCCCAAGCTGACCGGGCTGGTGGCGCTGGTGGTCCCGCTGGTGGTGGCGCCGATCATTTTCTTCGGCCGGCGGGTGCGCAAGCTGTCGCGCGACAGCCAGGACCGCATCGCCGACATCGGTTCCTTCGTCGAGGAGACGCTGGCCGCCATCCGCACGGTCCAGGCCTTCACCCATGAGGCCATCGACCGCACCCTGTTCGGCAAACGGGTGGAGGAGGCGTTCGACGTCGCCATCCGCCGCGTGCGGGTGCGGGCGGTGATGACGGTGATCGTCATCGTCCTGGTGTTCGGTGCGGTCGGCATCATCCTGTGGATCGGCGGCCATGACGTGGTGGCGGGACGCATCACGCCGGGCCAGTTGTCGGCCTTCGTCATCTATTCCGTGGTGGTCGCCGGATCGGTCGGCGCTATCAGCGAGGTGATCGGCGACCTCCAGCGCGCGGCCGGCGCCACCGAGCGTCTCTTCAGCCTGCTGTCCGTCGAGTCGGAAATCCGTGCACCGGCCATCCCGAAGCCGTTGCCCAGCCCGGCGGCAGGGGCGCTGTCCTTCGACGCTGTCCGCTTCCACTACCCGTCGCGCCCCGATTGGGCGGCGCTGGAAGGCTTCTCGCTAAATGTGAAACCGGGCGAGCGGGTGGCTCTGGTCGGCCCGTCGGGGGCGGGCAAGTCGACGGTGTTCCAGCTTCTGCTGCGCTATTACGATCCGCAGGCCGGTTCGGTGCGACTCGACGGCGTCGATGTGCGCGACGCCGATCCGGTGGATGTGCGCCGACGCCTCGGCCTCGTCGCCCAGGACCCGGTGGTGTTCTCTGCCGACGCCTGGGAGAACATCCGCTACGGCCGACCCGACGCGTCGGATGCCGAGGTGCGCGCCGCCGCCGAGGCCGCCCATGCGCTGGACTTCCTCGATGCGCTGCCGGAGGGGTTCGGCACCTTCCTGGGCGAGAAGGGCGTGCGGCTGTCGGGCGGCCAGCGCCAGCGTCTCGCCATCGCCCGCGCCATCCTGCGCGACCCGCCGGTTCTGCTGCTGGACGAGGCGACCAGCGCGCTGGATGCCGAAAGCGAGCGGATGGTGCAGGACGCGCTCGACCGGCTGATGCATGGGCGCACCACGCTGATCGTCGCCCACCGGCTGGCGACGGTGCTGAACGCCGACCGCATCGTGGTGATGGACAAGGGCCGCGTGGTTGAGACCGGCACCCATGGCGAGCTGGTGGCGCAGGGCGGCCTCTATGCAAGGCTGGCGGCATTGCAGTTCGACCGCGCGGACGGGGTGGCGTAGGGGGACGTAAGGGCGCATCGACGCCTCCGGCCGACCGCGCTACCCTTGCCGCCATCCCCAGCCCCCATGAGGCAGTGCGATGGCGCGGATATCGGCGGGCCGCCTGATGGCGGTGATGGTGAAGGAGTTCATCCAGATGCGGCGCGACCGGCTGACTTTCGCCATGATGGTGGGGGTGCCGATCCTGCAGCTGATCCTGTTCGGCTTCGCCATCAACTCCGACCCGAAGGCGCTGCCGACCGCGCTTCTGGTCGCCGACTCCAGCCCATTCGCCCGGACGCTGGTCGCGGCGATGGAGAATTCCCGCTACTTCGCCATCACCCGCAGCGCCGCGTCCGAGGTCGAGATCGACCGGCTGCTGGCGGAAGGGGAGGTGCAGTTCGCCGTCACCATCCCCCCCGGCTTCGCCCGCGACCTCCAGCGCGGCACCCGCCCGGTCCTGCTGGTGGAGGCCGACGCCACCGACCCGGCGGCGACCAGCAACGCCCTGTCGGCGCTGACCGCCATCGCCCGCCAGGCGCTGAACCCCGACCTGACCGGTCCGCTGGCGGGCATGCGAACCGGTCCCGACCCGGTCGAACTGCGCGTCCACCGCCGCTACAACCCGGAAGGCATCACCCAGTACAATGTGGTGCCCGGCCTGATGGGCGTGGTGCTGACCATGACCATGGTGATGATGACGGCGCTCGCCGTCACCCGCGAGCGGGAGCGCGGGACCATGGAGAACCTGCTGGCGATGCCGGTGCGCCCGTTCGAGGTGATGCTGGGCAAGATCGTGCCCTTCGTCGTCGTCGGTTATGTCCAGGTGCTGCTGATCGTCGTGGCGGCGCGGCTGCTGTTCGACGTGCCAATCGTCGGCAGCCTGGGCCTGCTGTCCGCCGTGCTGATCCTGTTCATCGCCGCCAACCTGGCCGTCGGCTTCACCTTTTCCACACTGGCGCGCAACCAGTTGCAGGCGATGCAGATGTCCTTCTTCTTCTTCCTGCCGTCGATGCTGCTCTCCGGCTTCATGTTCCCCTTCCGGGGCATGCCCGGCTGGGCGCAGGCGGTGGGGGAGATCCTGCCGCTGACCCATTTCCTGCGAATCGTCCGCGGCATCCTGCTGAAGGGGAACGGGCTGGCCGAGATCGCGGCGGAGGTGCTGGCGCTGGCGCTGTTCCTGACGGTGGTCACGGTGGTGGCGCTGAAACGCTATCGCCAGACGCTGGATTGAGCCGCAGGAACCGCCATGGGGCGCACCACCGATGGCCCGGCTTTGCGCCTGTCCGTTCGGTTGTGCCGCCCGGGTGCCTCCTCCATCATTCCTTAACCACGACTCCGCTATAGCCGTAACAGTGGCGGTGCTGGCGACGGCGATGCGGGGGGCAGAGATGGGTTTTCGCGCTTTTGGCGGACGTGCCTGCAAACTGGTCGCCCACGTCGGGCTGGCCGTCGGGCTGGCCGTTGCGCTGCTGGCGGCGGGCGAGGCCGACGCCAAGTCCCGGAAGAAAAAGCCGGCGCCGATCCCGGCCTATGCCACCAGCGTCGCCTGGGGGGCGGTGACCGGCCCCTCGCTGGGGGCCGCCAAATCCATCGGCGGTTATGCCGCCGGCTGCATCGCCGGAGCCCGTGCCCTGCCGCCGGAGGGTGTCGGTTATCAAGTGATCCGCCTGTCGCGCCAGCGCAACTACGGCCATCCGGTGCTGGTCGACATGCTGCGCGACTTCGGACAGCGGGTGGCGCTCGCCGGGCTGGGTACCGCGCTGATCGGCGACATGGGACAGGCGCGTGGCGGGCCGATGCCGTCGGGCCATGCCAGCCACCAGATCGGCCTGGATGCCGACGTCTGGCTGCGTCTGGATCTGCCGCCGATGGGCCGCTCCGGCCGCGAGCGGCTGGACGAGATCAAATATGTCGATTACGACCGCATGCGGGTTAGCGGCGACTGGTCGGACCGGCAGGCGAAGATGGTCCAGATCGCCGCCAGCGATGCCCGTGTCACCCGCATCTTCGTCAATCCGGCGATCAAGCTGGCGATGTGCCAGCGCAGCTGGGCCGACCGCAGCTTCCTGAACAAGCTGCGGCCCTGGCACGGCCATGACGGCCACATGCACATCCGGCTGGGCTGCCCCGCCGGCAGTCCGCAGTGCGAGCAGCAGGATGCCCAGCCCGAAGGCGACGGCTGCGGGGACGAGCTGATGTCCTGGCTGGACAGCGCCGCTCCCGCCATCGAGCATCCGCCGGGATACAAGCCCGAGCCTCGGGTGGTCCGCAAGATGCCGGCAGCCTGCGCTCCTGTGCTGAACGCGGCAGGCACCCGCATGGCGTCGCTGGCCGATACCGCCGCGGCGCCGGCCAAGGCCGCGCGCTGACGGGTTGGCGTGTTTCCGCGGAGAAATTTTTCCACTTGCATGCAATTAGCGTCCGTCTAACCTGAGACTGGCCAGATTCTTGCGGATGGTGTGTCCGGTCCATGCCGGACAACCGCAGGGATGCTGTGCCGGGTGCTGCCGGTCGGGGGTGATCGGCGGTACCGGGAGTCGTTCGGCGGATGGGGTGCCACGGCGATGACGGATATGCGGAAATGACGGACAAGGACGGAGCGTCCGGACACGGACCGAGCCTGAAGACGCGCCTGTACGCGTGGTGGGAAGGCTATGACCTGTCCGGCATGAAGGCGAAGAAAGGCGATGAGCCGGCGCCTGCACCGGAGCAACCGCAGCCCGCCGCTCCCGGTCCAGGCATGAATCGCTGGGGTAAGCCGCTGTGGACAGCCACTCGCATCGAGGTGGCCGAGAAGATGTGGGGCGAGGGCTTCAACACCCCCGGCGGCGCCGACCACATCCCTTATCTGGTCAAGCCGCTGGGCCTGAACCCGGCGATGAGCGTGCTGGATCTCGCCGCCGGGCTGGGCGGCACCAGCCGCACCATGGCCGGCAAATACGGCTGCTGGGTCACCGGGCTGGAGGCGTCGGAGCTGCTGGCGAAGGAAGGCATGGTCCGCTCCTTCAAGCTGGGGCTGGAGAAGAAAGCGCCGGTCGAGACCTTCAATCCGGAGCATTTCGGCTATCCCAAGCGCGTCGACGCCATCGTCTACAAGGAAGGCCTGTTCTTCGTCCGCGACAAGGAGCAGATGTTCGACGGGATGGAATTGGCGCTGAAGCCGCGCGGCCATCTGCTGATCACAGATTACATCGCCGAAGCGGATGTAATGGGCGCCAAGGCGGTGCAGAGCTGGTGCGACAAGGAGCCGCTGACCCCGAACCTCTGGCCCAAGGACCGCATGGCCAATGCGTTCGCCCAGCGCAACCTCGACCTGCGCATCGCCGAGGACATCACCGACACCCACCGCGGCCTGATCCTGTCCGCCATCCAGGGGCTGGTCGAGCATCTGGAGAAATTCCAGCTCGACACCCCGACCAAGCTGGCGGTGATGGAGGAGGTCGAACTGTGGGCCCGCCGCGTCGCTGCCATCGAGGCCGGCGTGCGGGTCTACCGCTTCTATGCGATCAAGCCGGCGGAGTAGGGGGCGTCAGCTCCCGGCCGTGTCTCCCGAAAAACTTTTGCGCGATTGCATTTTTTTACTTGAGCGCGGCGGCTGCCCTGGGTACATAGAGCGCCCCGCGTGACCCCAAGAAACGCGGATGCGCTTGTGGCGGAATTGGTAGACGCGCTAGGTTCAGGTCCTAGTGGCTGAAAGGCCGTGGGGGTTCGAGTCCCTCCAAGCGCACCAACACTTTCAGTGTTGGTGAAGAGTAAGAGAAGTATAGTGGGGCCATAGCTCAGCTGGGAGAGCGCTACAATGGCATTGTAGAGGTCAGGAGTTCGATCCTCCTTGGCTCCACCATTCTCTTCCGTCTGCCGGGGCGGGAAAATCCCGGCCAATCCCCGATCGTTAAAATTCATCCAGATCCGAGCCGAACCAGCCGGGATCTTTATCGGTACAGCCACTGTGGCCTTTCCGCATCAGGAAGGCGCAGACAGGGTGTTACCACCTTGGGGCGCATGGCCGAACGGGTGCCGCGCACGGATAATCGCGCCTGTCGAACCGCAAACTCTCTTCTGCACGCTTCGACGCAAACACGCACCCACATCGCACGCCATTCCGATTTTTCCGGAGCGCCCACCATGTCCACACGGATGGAACACGGGTTGAGGACGCTTGTCCTCGCCCTTTACGATGAAGCTGCATTGACGGCGGCTGCCAAGGGCCTGACCGGGCTGCTGGCCGAACGGGCGGCCTTGAGCGAGGCCGCAAGCCTCGCGTCCGGCCCGGCCCGCCGGAGCCTGTCCGAGGAAGAGGTGTTGCGCATCGTGCTGTCGGCCCGCCGTCTCCAGCGCATGGGCGGCTCGCGTGACGATGGCCCGGTGCTGGTTCCCGGCCTGTCGGCGGTTCCGCCATTGCCGTCGCTGCATCGGGCGGTTGCTGCGATGAAGCCGCGCCGCGGCCGTCTGGCCCTGTGGGCGATGCGCTCGCTGGCACGGCATCCGTCGGCGCCGCTGATCTGACGCGCGCTGGCTGACAGGCAGCGGTCCCGTGCCGGCGACCGGTTCCCGCCGGCAAGGGGCCGCCGCTGCCTTTCACCGCAGCGGCCGGAGTTGCGCGGCAGGCGCCCCGGAGTAGGGTCCGTGGCTGACCCCAGTCCCATGCGGCCCCTCTCATGCGGCCGCGGTGCGCGCACTTGGGGAGGACTATTGCGGATGCGTGCTGGCGCGCTGCGGCGCGGCAGGCTACATACGCAAGGCTGCGCTTGCGTCGCAGCGATTGCGTCGCGAGCATCCGCGTCTGCGTCGGATTGGCCTCCCCCGGAGTTGACCGTTGACCAGTGGACAGTTGACCAGCCTGCCGCCCGTCACCTTTTCCCTGTGGCTTTTCATATGCCGCGCCTCGGCTACGTGCCGCGCGGCTTGCCGGCACTGACGGTCGGGGCGGCATGCGCAGGACGACGATGAAGCCGCGGGCCGACTGGCGCCCGGGTCTCCGCAAATTCCCCTATGGTGTGCGTGCCATGTCGGCCGGGGCAGGCTGGCGGGAAGACACCGTCTATGAGTTCACCGCCTCGCAGATCGACCTGATCGAAAGCGTGGCGGACGAACTGCACAGCATGATCGCCGTCGCCGTGCGCCATGTGATGGAGCACAAGCTGTTCGCCTCCCTCGGCATCCGTGGCGATCTGGCGCGCATGCTGGAGGCGTCCTGGGTCGATTACTGGGCCGGCGGACGGCGCAACGAACGGGCAGGTGGGCTGGCCGGCCGGTTGACGCTGGCCTATGACGGGCGAGACAGCGTCAAGCTGCTCGGGTGCAACTACGACACCACCGAAGGGCTGTTCGCCGCCTCGATGATCCAGCGCAACTGGCGCGAGGCGATGGCGCCGGATGCCAACCAGTTCAACGGCCTGCACGAGGCGCTGGTGGAGCGCTGGGAGGAATTGGCGACGGGCGTGCCCGGCCGCGGCCGCATGCATGCGACCTGTGCCACCCCCGACCCGGTGCGCGAGGGCGAACTGGTCTATCTCGCCGCCACCGCGGCGGAGGCCGGCATCGACACCCGTCTGCTGCCGCTCCATTCCATCGCCTGGGACGGCCGCCGCTTCCTCGACGACGAGGGGCAGCCGATCTCCTGGTTGGCGAAGCTCTATCCGTGGGACGGGCTGGCCGACGACGGCTTTCTCCAGCGTCTGCGCAGCAGCGGCATGAGCGTGCTGTCGCCGCTGTGGTGCTGGCTGTGGTCGAACCACGGCCTGCTGGCGGTGCTGTCCCACCTGTATCCGCGCCACCCGAACCTGTGCCGTGCGGCGCTGGATCCCAGCGGCGTGGCCGGTGCCGAGATGGTGACCGCGCGCGCCCTGCACGGGCTGGACGGTGCGCCCACCCGGATGTTGCGGCATGGGGAGGTGATTGCCGACGACGGGCCGGACATCGGCGAGGATGTCGCGGCCCATGGTGCCGTCTGGCTGGAAACCCCGTCCTGTTTCAGGGAGGAGGACACCCGCGCCGTCCTGCACGCCTGGATCGTCGGCGACAAGTGCCTGGGCATGGCGGTGCGGGAATCCACCGACCCGCGGCTGGGGTCCGGTGTCGGGCCGGACGCGGCGATGGTCCCGCACCTGTTCAGAGGCTGATTTAGGGGCCGATTTTTCGGCGACTGTCCCGACAACCCATCAGGGCGCGAACGGGTTCTTCAATGCCGGGCCGAAGGTCGCCTTGCGGGCGGCGCGCCAGATGCTTTCGGCCGCCGCATCGTTGCCGCGGTCGGCGATGGCCATGCCGGCCACGCCGGGCTGATGGCTGAGCCAATCGCGCAGAAGGTTTTCAAACCGCGCGACCTCGCGCGGATCGTCGCTGGCCATGGTGATCGAAACGGTCAGTTCGGTGGTCATGGTCGGTTCCCTCCTGACGGTTGGACGGGCCGGTCGATCCAAAAAATCAGCCGGACCGGCGCCGCGGACGAGAAGGTGCCCCCTATGCACGGGGGAAAGCCTGCGCGCCCGATCCCGCATGCGCAATGAAAAAGGCGGGGTATGACCCCGCCTTTCTCGCCTCCCGTCGACCGGGACCCTAATCTGCCGGACGGTTCCGGCTGCCCGTCACTTCGTGTCCGACTTGCTGCCGGGAATGGCGATGCTGGCAATCTGCTTCTGCAATTCGTCGATCCGCTTCTGCAATTCGTCGAAGGTGGCGCCGCCCGGATTGGCGGCGGGCGCGGCGTTGCCCCCCTGACCGGGCTGGCCGGCCGGGCGCTGCGCGCCGGGCACCTCGTCCCCGGCGCCGGGGGTGCCGAAGGGGGTGAACATGCGCATGGCGCGCTCGAACATCGCCATGTTCTGCTTGCTGACCTCGTCCAGCCGGCCGAACGGGAACATGCCGCCCAGCGTGTTCTGGAAATAGTCGCGCATCTGCTCCTGATTGCGCGAGAAGGCCTGCATCGAATATTCCAGATAGCGCGGCACCACGGACTGCATGTTGTCGCCGTAGAAGCCGATCAGCTGGCGCAGGAAGCTGATCGGCAGCAGGTTCTGCCCCTTGCTTTCCTCTTCCACGATGATCTGGGTCAGAACGGACCGGGTGATGTCCTCCCCGGTCTTCGCGTCATAGACCACGAAGTCCAGCCCGTCCTTCACCATCTGGCAGAGATGGTCGAGCGTGACGTAGCTGCTGGTGGCGGTGTTGTAGAGCCGCCGGTTGGCGTACTTCTTGATCGTGATCGGAGCGGACTTCTGGTCTTCCTTGTCGGCCATCGCTGAGTTTTTCAAGAAGGGACGCGTTCCAGGTCACGTTCCAGGTCATGGAGTTCCGGAACACGCGTGACTGGCGGCGGAAATTGTTCCGTCATTAGGACTACTCGAAGGGATAGCAATTTGTCCAGCGTTGCGCCGCGGCATAGCGCCGCGGTTGCGCCCGGCCCGGTGGTGCGGATGGAGGATCGGTGCGCAAGCGGCTGCCTACCGCCGATACCCGAAAGGTCAGGTAAGGGGCCATGCCGGACTGGTCAAGCCGGCCCGGCGGCCCCTATACTCCGGCCATGGCCGACCCGTCGAATCCAGACCGACCCTCCGATCCGTCCGCCGCCGACCCGCCTTCCTACGAAACGCTGGCGCGCCGCTACCTGGACCTGTGGCAGGACCAATGGACGGCCTGCGCCGCCGATCCGGAAATGGCCGACATGATGACCCGCATGTTCCAGATGATGGGGCAGGGGGCGGGGCCGTTCGGCTTCGGTCAGGCGGGGTTCGGTGCGTTCGGCGGCGGTTCCATGCCCGGCACTGGCTGGGACCCCCACCCCTGGCCATTCCCGAACAGCGGCTCCCCCCAACACGGACAGCCTTCCGATGAGCGAGCGTCTGGCGGACGACAGGCAGACGGGCGAGGCTCCGCCCAATCCGGCAGCGGGACCGGTGAAACGGCAGGGACCGCGCCCGCTGGCGCTGCATCTGACGGCGGCTCTGGCCAGCTTGCTCAGCTCCTCGGCCGCATTGCCGCACTTGAGGAACGGCTCGCTTCCCTGGAACCCGGCCCTGCGGAGCCGGGCGGCGGCGCTTCGGGAGGAGATGGCGCGGGCGGACCGGCTGCAGAGCGCCCAAAAGTGGGAAAACCGAACGTGGGAAAGGGCGCAAGGTCCCGGCGACCGTCTGGCAAGGGAGGTTGACCGCGAGGTTCGCCGCCGGATCGACGCCGTCCTGACCGGGATCGAGCGCTACCGCAGCCACCCCTACCGCCGCGACCTGCCCGATCCGCCGGCGGTCTGGACGGAAGGCGGATCGCGCCTGCTTGATTACGGCCAGGGAGGGGGCGGGCGGCCGGTCCTGTTCGTGCCGTCGCTGGTCAATCGCGCCTATATCCTCGACCTGTCGCGCGACAAGAGCCTGATGCGCTGGCTGGCGGCGCATGGTTTCCGGCCGCTCATGCTCGATTGGGGCAGGCCGGGGCCGCTGGAGCGGCGCTTCACCCTGACCGACTACATCGCCGGACGGCTGGAACGCGCGCTGGACTTCGCCGTGGAGACGGCCGGCGCGCCGGTGCCGGTCGTCGGCTACTGCATGGGCGGGCTGCTGGCCGCGGCGCTGGCGCAGCGCCGGCCGCGCTCGCTCGCCGGGCTGGGGCTGATGGCGACGCCCTGGGACTTCCATGCGGAGGATGCGGCGACCGCCCGCCGGGTGGCGACCTTCATCCAGCCCTGGGGACCGGTGCTGGACCGCTGGGGCGAACTGCCGACCGACGCCCTGCAGGCGCTGTTCGCCCAGCTCGACCCGCTGCTGGCGCTGAAGAAATTCTCGGGCTTCGCCCGGATGGCGCCCGGCTCCCGTGCCGCCACCGCCTTCGTCGCGCTGGAGGATTGGCTGAACGACGGGGTGCCGCTGGTGGCCGGTGTGGCGCGCGACGCGCTGGCCGGCTGGTACGGGCGCAACGACACGATGGCGGGGGCCTGGATGGTCGCCGGGCTGCCGGTCGATCCCGGTGCCATCCGCGTGCCGACGCTCGCCCTCATCCCGGAGCGCGACCGCATCGTCCCGCCGGCCTCGGCCCTGGCGCTGCCCGCCGCGATTCCCGGCGCCAGAATCCTGAGGCCGCCGCTGGGCCATATCGGTATGGTGGTGAGCGCCGGTGCCGAAACCGGAGTGTGGAATCCTCTGGCCGAATGGCTTGCTGCGACAGGTTAGCGCCGCGACCTTCAGCCAGCTTGCACCCATCATATTGCCCGACTTAAGGTAAGAATCACTCCGAGCGTCCCACCAGCGCTATAATAAAACTGTCCTATTTCGAGGAGCGTTCAATGACCGAGGTTGTCATCGCCGGTGCCGCCCGTACGCCCATCGGCAGCTTCAACGGCGCCCTCAGCGCCGTTCCCGCCCATGTCCTGGGCGAGGTCGCGATCCGCGAAGCGCTGGCCCGCGCCAAGACCGATGCGGCGGAAGTGAACGAGGTGATTTTTGGCCAGATCCTGACCGCCGGCCAGGGGCAGAACCCGGCCCGTCAGGCCGCCGTCAACGCCGGCATCCCGGTTGAGGCGACCGCCGTCGGCGTCAACCAGCTCTGCGGGTCGGGCCTGCGCACCGTCGCGCTCGGCTATCAGGCGATCAAGAACGGCGATGCCGATGTCCTGGTCGTCGGCGGCCAGGAAAGCATGAGCATGGCGCCGCACGTCATGCACCTGCGCAACGGCACCAAGATGGGCTCCGCCGAACTGCTCGACACCATGCTGCGCGACGGCCTGACCGACGCCTTCCATGGCTATCACATGGGCACCACCGCAGAGAACGTCGCCCAGAAGTGGCAGCTGACCCGGCAGGAGCAGGACGCCTTCGCCGCCGCCAGCCAGCAGAAGGCGGAAGCCGCCCAGAAGGCCGGCCGCTTCAAGGACGAGATCGTCCCGGTCACCATCAAGGGCCGCAAGGGCGACGTCGTCGTCTCGGACGACGAGTACCCGAAGCACGGCACCACGGAGGAATCGCTGGCCAAGCTGCGCCCGGCCTTCTCGAAGGACGGCACGGTGACCGCCGGCAACGCGTCGGGAATCAATGACGGCGCCGCCGCCCTGGTTCTGATGACGGCGGAGAACGCGGCCAAGCGCGGCGTCACCCCGCTGGCCCGCATCGTCTCCTGGGCGACCGCCGGCGTCGATCCGGCGATCATGGGCACTGGCCCGATCCCGGCCTCGCGCAAGGCGCTGGAAAAGGCCGGCTGGACCGTCGACGACCTCGACCTGATCGAGGCGAACGAGGCCTTCGCCGCCCAGGCGCTGGCCGTCAACAAGGACCTCGGCTGGGATACCAGCAAGGTCAACGTCAATGGCGGGGCCATCGCGCTCGGCCATCCGGTCGGCGCCTCCGGCGCCCGCGTGCTGACCACGCTGCTGTTTGAAATGCAGAAGCGTGATGCGAAGAAGGGCCTCGCCACCCTGTGCATCGGTGGCGGCATGGGCATCGCCCTCTGCGTCCAGCGCGACTGAGGACCGGACGGGCCGCTTTTGGAAACGGAAGCGGCCCGCTTCGCTCGAAGGCTTGGGACATCCGCCGGACCTGCGGAGGGAGTCCCATGCCCAACAATAAAAAGTCAAAGAAACCAACCAACCATCACTAAATCTGGGGAGAAGAACTATGGCTCGTGTTGCAGTCGTCACTGGTGGCACCCGCGGCATCGGCGAGGCGGTTGCCGTCGCCCTGAAGAATGCCGGCTACAAGGTCGCCGCCAACTATGCCGGCAACGATCAGGCGGCCGAGGAATTCACCGCCCGCACCGGCATCCCGACCTACAAGTTCGACGTCGCGGACTTCGACGCCTGCAAGAAGGGGATCGCCGCGATCGAGTCCGACCTGGGCCCGGTCGACGTGCTCATCAACAACGCCGGCATCACCCGTGACGGCGTGATGCACCGCATGACCTACGATCAGTGGGAGAAGGTGATCCACACCAATCTCTCCTCCTGCTTCAACATGTGCCGCAACGTCATCGACGGCATGCGCGAGCGTGGGTTCGGCCGCATCGTCAACATCGGCTCGGTCAACGGCCAGGCCGGCCAGTACGGTCAGGTCAACTACGCCGCGGCGAAGTCCGGCATCCACGGCTTCACCAAGGCGCTGGCGCAGGAAAGCGCTGCCAAGGGCATCACCGTCAACGCCATCGCGCCGGGCTACATCGACACCGACATGGTGCGCGCGGTGCCGGCCAACGTGCTGGAGAAGATCGTCGCCCGCATCCCGGTCGGCCGTCTCGGCCGTGCGTCGGAGATCGCCAAGGCCGTGCTGTACCTCGTCGACGACGACAACGGCTTCATGACCGGCTCGACCCTGTCGGTCAACGGCGGCCAGCACATGTACTGATCCCGGACCGGGTCTCGCACCCTGGTTCATGAGGTTTGACGAAGCCCCTTTCCCGCCCCTGTCCGGACCCCTGGTCCACCCGGGGTGGGGAAGGGGTTTTGTTTTTGCATTAGCCTCCACCGCACTTGACGGACCGGCCGCCGAGTTGAAGGTTATCGTCCATTTCGGACGCACCACCACATTGGACACCCTGCGATGCCCTACACCTCGTTGCGCGACTTCATCGACCGGCTGGAGAAGGCGGGGCGGCTGGTGGTGGTGAAGGAGCCGGTGTCCAGCGTGCTGGAGATGACCGAGATTCAAACCCGCCTGCTGGCCGAGAACGGCCCGGCGGTGCTGTTCGAGAATGTCATCAAGGCCGACGGCACGCGTTCGGAGATGCCGGTGCTGGTCAACCTGTTCGGCACGGTCGAGCGGGTCGCCTGGGGCATGGACCGCGAGCCGCACCAGCTGCGCGCGGTCGGCGAGACGCTGGCCTTCCTCAAGCAGCCGGAACCGCCGGGCGGCTTCCGCGAGGCGCTGGAGCTGATCCCGCTCGCCAAGACCGTGCTGTCGATGAAGCCGAAGACGGTCGGATCGGCCCCTTGCCAGGAGGTGGTGCTGACCGGCGACGACATCGACCTCGGCCGCCTGCCGGTGCAGAGCTGCTGGCCGGGCGAGCCGGCGCCGCTGATCACCTGGCCGCTGGTGGTCACCAAGGGGCCGACGGGGAAGCGGGAGGATGATTTCAACCTCGGCATCTACCGCATGCAGGTGCTGGGGAAGAACAAGACGATCATGCGCTGGCTGAAACACCGCGGCGGCGCCCAGCACCATCACCGCTGGGCCGCCAGCGGCAAGCGCGAGCCGCTGCCCTGCGCCGTCGTGCTGGGGGCCGATCCCGGCACCATCCTGGCCGCGGTGACGCCGGTGCCCGACACCCTGTCGGAATACCAGTTCGCCGGCCTGCTGCGCGGCAAGAAGGTGGAGCTGGTGGAGTGCAAGACGGTGCCGTTGAAGGTGCCGGCCCAGGCGGAGATCGTCCTGGAAGGCCATGTCAGCCTGGACGAGTATGCCGACGAGGGGCCGTACGGCGACCACACCGGCTATTACAATTCGGTCGAGCCCTTCCCGGTCTTCACCGTCACCGCCATGACGATGCGGCGCAAGCCGATTTACCTGTCCACCTTCACCGGCCGGCCGCCCGACGAGCCGTCGGTGCTTGGCGAGGCGCTGAATGAGGTGTTCATCCCGCTGCTGATCCAGCAATTCCCGGAAATCGTCGATTTCTGGCTGCCGCCGGAGGGCTGCTCCTACCGCATCGCGGTGGTCAGCATGAAGAAGGCCTATCCCGGCCATGCCAAGCGGGTGATGATGGGCGTCTGGTCCTTCCTGCGCCAGTTCATGTACACGAAGTGGGTGATCGTCGTGGACGACGACATCGACGCGCGGAACTGGAAGGACGTGATGTGGGCGATCTCCACCCGCATGGATCCGGCCCGCGACATCACGGTGATCGAAGGCACGCCTATCGACTATCTCGACTTCGCCAGCCCGGAATCGGGGCTGGGCGGCAAGGTCGGCCTCGACGCCACCAACAAATGGCCGCCGGAAACCAAGCGCGAGTGGGGCGAGAAGCTGCACATGACCGAGGAGGTCGTCGACGCGGTCAGCCGGAAATGGGACCTGTACGGACTGCCGGGCAGCGGAAAGCCGATCTGGAAGAAATGAGCGGGCCACCCTCTCCCGGCCTGGGTCGGGAGAGGGAGTCCATCAGCGCCGCGGGTCGCGGCTCAGGCCCTTGGACTGCAACTCTTCAAGATACTCGGCCCACAGGGCTTCCTGTTCGGTGCCGATCTCGTAGAGATATTTCCAGGTGAAGATGCCGCTGTCGTGCAGGTCGTCGAAGACGATGCGGATGGCATAGTTGCCGACCTGCTCCAGCCGCATGATGCCGACATGGCGGCGACCGGCCACCGTCTGCTTCTGGCTGGGGTTGTGGCCCTGCACCTCGGCGGAGGGGCTGACGACGCGCAGGAACTCCGCCGGGTAGGAGAAGGTCCGGCCGTCGTCGAAATCGACCTCCAGCCGCTTTTCCTCCTTCTTCAGGCGGATCTCGGTCGGCCAGTGGACCGTGCCGAACCCGTCTCCTGTCTCGGCCCCTGCACTCATCGCGCCGCCCCCGCCTTGTCCAGGCTGCGGGCCTCGTCGATCAGCATGATCGGGATGCCGTCGCGAATCGGATAGGCCAGACCGGCACGCTCGCTGACCAGCTCCGCACGCTCGGCGTCATAGCGCAGCGGACCCTTGGTCAGCGGGCAGACCAGGATCTCCAGCAGCTTCGGATCGACGCGGGCGTTGGTTTTCGCTTCGCTGCTCTTGTCCTCGGGCGTCGCCATGTCGTGTCTCGTGGTGATTGGAAGGAATCAATGCTTGGGCGGCGGACCGTCCCCGTCATGGCTGTCGAGAATGGCCATCTCGACCAGCCCGATCAAGAGCTTCCCACGGTCCGCCAGGGTCGGCGCCTCCAGCAGCGCCTGTTTTTCACCAGGCGTGAAGGGACAGATCATCGCCAGCGAGTTGACCAGCCGTTCGTCCAGCGTCGATTCGATGGATTTCCAGTCGACCGACAGGCCCTGGACGCGGAAATAGGTCTTCAGGGCGCCGAGCAGCCGGGTGCGGTCGATGTCGCCGCAGGACTCGGGTTCCAGGTCGGCGCGGAAGGGGCGCCAGTCGGGCACGACCCGCCGATAGCCGCGCGCACCTTCCACCTCCCGCCCGATCTCGAACCGGGCGACCCCGGTCAGGGTGATGAGGCACCGGCCGTCGTCGGTCTCGGAGAAGCTGGTGATGCGGCCGGCGCAGCCGCAGGAATAGACGGCCGGCTCGCGTTCCCGCCCGGCGGGGTCGAGGGGCTGGATCATGCCGATCATGCGGCCGCTGCCCAGCGCATCCTCGACCATGGCGAGATAGCGGGGCTCGAAGATGTTCAGCGGCAGCCGCGCCCGCGGCAGCAGCAGGACGCCGGCCAGCGGGAAGATCGGCATCATCGCCGGCAATTGGCTGAACTCGGGGTCGAAGGGGTTTCTGGTCATGCCAATCAGATAGAACCCCTTCGCCGGTGGAACAGCCGTCCTTTTTTCGGAAAAAGCGTCAGCTGAACATCATGGTCGACAGGCGGCGGCGGGTCTTCACCGTCAGCGGGTCGGTCTGGCCGAACGCCTCGAAGAACTTCACCAGCTGCTTGCGGGCGCCGTCGTCGTTCCAGGTCCGGTCGCGCTTGAAGATCTCCAGCAGCTCGTCCACCGCCGCTTCGCGCTTGCCGGCGGCGAACAGCGCCATGGCGAGGTCGAAGCGCGAGGCATGGTCGTTCGGGTCGTGGGCGACCTTCTCCATCAGCTCCGGAATCGGGCCGGCGTTGGCGGCCTGTTCCGCCACGTCGAGAGCGGCGCGGACATTGGCCAGCTCCTTATCCTTGGCGACGGCTTCCGGAGCCTGGGCCAGCATCTGCTTGGCGTTCTCCAAGTCGCCGGCGGCGATCAGGCAGCGGACGATGCCGGCATAGGCCTGGGCATTCTCCGGCTCGGCCTGCAGGATCTGGCTGTAGAGGTCGAGCGCGCCCTGCAGGTCGCCGCCCTCCAGCATCTCCTTGGCCTGGGCGAAGGCCTCCTCCAGCATGTCGTCGCCGCCGACACCGGCTTGCTTGGCAAGCGCCACCAGCTTGTCGACGAAGGCCTTCACCTGCGATTCGGGCACGGCGCCCATGAAGCCATCGACCGGGCGACCCTGGAAGAAGGCATAGACCGCTGGGATCGACTGCACGCGCAGCTGCGAGGCGATCATCGGGTTGGCGTCGGTGTCGATCTTCACCAGACGGACCGCGCCCTTGGCGGCGCGCACCACCTTCTCGATGATCGGGCCCAGCTGCTTGCAGGGGCCGCACCAGGGCGCCCAGAAATCGACGATCACCGGGACATCGCGCGAGGCTTCGATCACGTCGGCCATGAAGGCGCGGTCGGTGGTGTCCTTGACGATCTCAGCGGCACCGGGGGCGGCACCGGCAGGAGCGGCGGGCTTGGAGCCATTGGCGGGGGGCATGGAGAACATGGCGTGTTTCGGTCCCGTTGGTGATGCCTGGCCCATTAGGACATCCCGGTGGGCCATGGAGTTGCCGATCCGGCCGGCCCGGATCCTCATCGTTGGCGACATATGTGAGCGCGCAGGGCGGCTCAAGCAAGCATTGCGTGGGCAAGCATTGTGTGGACAGGCGCTGCGGAGAGGCGCCGGCCCGTCACTCCTGCGTGCGGCCGAACTCGACGACCGCCGGTTCGTGACCGCAGGCGCGGATGAACCGCATCAGATCGTCCCGCCGGATCGCGGTGGTGCGGTCGTTCAGCAGCGGGTGATAGTTCAGCAGGTCATGCTCCATCATCGCCTGCTGCAGGACCACGCGCACCTTCTGTCCGGTGTCGTTGACCAGGGAGAAGGGCGTGACCGATCCCGGCCGGATGCCGAGGAAGCGCCAGAGCCGCTCCGCCGAGGCGAAGGACAGCCGCGCCGACCCGATGGCCTTGTCCAGCCGGTTCAGGTCGATTTTCGCGTCCTCCAGCGCTACCACCAGCCAATGCTGGTCCTTCTTGTCCTTCAGGAACAGGTTCTTGCAATGGCCGCCGGGCAGGGCGCCACGCAGGGCCTTGCTCTCCTCCACCGTGTGCAGTGGCGGGTGGCTGTGCGTGGTCGCCTGGATGCCCAGCGCGTCGAGCCGCGCCAGCAGTTGATCCGGCGAGGTCGGCAGCGGCGCGTCCCCATCGGGAAGGGAGGCGTCCGGACGGGAGGTCGATGCGGTGTCCATGACAGACCTTGTACCGGGTGCGCGGAAAATCGTCCAGCCGGTGAAAAAAACTGAAACAAGGCCCTTGCATTGCGTCGGCCGATGAGTATAGTCCGCCGCACACCGCCGGACGGCAGCGACAACGGTCTGAACCGATGAAACGCCGGACGATGGAATGGAGCGCGGGCGTAGCTCAGGGGTAGAGCACAACCTTGCCAAGGTTGGGGTCGAGGGTTCGAATCCCTTCGCCCGCTCCAATTTCCTCCAGACTTCAAGCTGGAGTATGCGATTTCAAAAGGCCGGACCTTCGGGTGCCGGCCTTTCGCATTTTCTCCCCCCTGTTTTCAGTCCATCCGGACTTGCCGGCTTGCGGTCCACAAGCCCTCCGTGGGGGGATGATCGCCCATGGGATCGCTGACCGGCGGGATCGACGA
The DNA here is from genome assembly GCF_058780665.1 of Azospirillum sp. UENF 112521. NCBI lineage: Bacteria > Pseudomonadati > Pseudomonadota > Alphaproteobacteria > Rhodospirillales > Azospirillaceae > Azospirillum > Azospirillum sp. UENF 112521. The sequence goes on along the minus strand of NZ_JBSNCI010000002.1, from coordinate 2,144,673 downwards.
TCCATCTCATTCTTTCAGCTTTCAATTGCGGCAAGTCAAAGCCCGATCATCATACAATTGTAGGCGGCTGGTCGGAGTGAAACAGCATGATGTTCCTCCCATTCCGGCCAAAGGCCGTCCAGCATGGCCGCAGTTGTGCCCGTTGTCAGTGACCGTTGCGATTTTCCAATGATTTCTCGTTTAGGCTGTACACCGTGTTTGTATAACCCGAAAGGGGATGCAAAATTTCCTATGACCTATTTACAGATTGTCAACCTCCTTGCGTATGACCGCATGGGAAGGTACACTTCAAAATCTAAATAAATAGCGTCTAAGGCTCCGGGGGTTGTAGCGAACGAAAACACTCTGCGGAAAATCGGGTCAAAATTCAGAAACATTCCCGTGAAAGGATGCTCCGGCCATTTGCCTTCGCCCGGCCGGCACCGCTTCACCGCCGTGGTTCCGGCAGGAATTCGGCGCAGGAATTCGGGATGGCTGAAAGCACCGTTCGGCTCCGCCCCCGCCCCACCTCCGTCCAACCTCGCCGGACTCGAGAGACGGTCCCTCACCGGGGGCCTCTGCCGACCTCCGCCTCTCCGGACTTCGACCCCGACCTCCCGACCCGGATGCGAAGCCCGGATACCAAGACCCAGATACCAGGAAAGGAAACCGTCATGGCTATGCAGCGCTATCTTGTCGACTATCCCCGGCTGTCCACCGATGCCCTCGCCAAATGGTCGTCGGTTCCCAGCAGTGTCGCCTCCGACGCGATGAACCGGTGTCAGAGCATGGATTCGCGGATCAAGCCGATGGTCCCCGGTATGCGCATCTGCGGTCAGGCCCGCACCGTCGTCACCATGCCCGGCGACAACAGCATGGTTCACCACGCCGTCAGCCTGGCGGAACCGGGTGACGTGGTGGTGGTGGCCGGCGGCGGCCTGGACGACGTGGCGCTGGCCGGCGAATGGGTGGTGCGCTGCTGCAAGCGGCGTGCGCTGGGCGGTCTGGTTGTCGACGGTTCTGTCCGCGACCTGCACGAGATCCGCGGGCTGGGCCTGCCGGTCTTCGCCAAGGGTGCCGTGGCCCGCGGCCCGCACAAGAATTTCGGCGGCAAGATGGACGTCATTGCGGCCATCGGCGGCGTGCCGGTCAATCCCGGCGACCTGATCCTGGGTGACGAGGATGGCGTGGTGGTGGTGCCGCTGGCCTTCGCCGACGCCGCCCTGACCCAGAGCCTCGCCCTGCTGGAGCGCGAGCGCAGATGGACCGAGCAGATCGAGGCCGGCGCCACCCTGGTGGACGTGCTGGGCGTCCCGCCGCTGGAGATCGTTCCCGCCGACTGAGCGGAACCGTGTAAAGGAAAGCCCCCGCATCGTCGGCCGTACTGCCGGCCGCTGCCGACCCCGCCCCCATGGTGCCGAGTCCATGTCGCTGATTTTCCAGATCGTCCTGCCGATGTTCGGCCTGATCGCCCTTGGCTTCTGGGCGGCGCGCTACCGTGGCTTCAGCACTGCGATGGTCCAGGGGCTTTCCCGTTTCCTCGGCATCTATGCGCTGCCGGCGCTGCTGTTCTCCAACATGGCGCGGGCGGACATCCCGGACCCGCTGGAATGGGCGGTGCTGGGCTCCTTCTACATCGCGGCGGTCGCGGTCTTCCTGGTCGGCGGGCTGTGGATGCGGATGGCCGGCCGGCGGGAGCAGATCGCTCCCATCGGCCTTGCCAGTTCCTTTTCCAACATCGCGCTGTTGGGATCGCCGATCATCATGGAGGCCTATGGGCCGACCGTGGCGGTGCCGGTGATGCTGCTGATCGTCTTCCAATCGCCCCTGCTGTTCACCTCGGCCACCATGCTGGCGGAAACCCAGCGATCGGCGCGCAACGGTCGGACCGGGCGGCCGGTGAAGGCGACGCTGGACGCCGCCAAGGCGACGTTGACCAGCCCGCTGGTGGTGTCGGTCATTTTGGGGCTGGCCGCCAATCTGATCCATCTGGCGATCCCGCCCATGGTGATGAAGAGCTTCACCATGATGGCGCAGACGGTTCTTCCCTGTGCCTGTTTCACGCTGGGGGCGTCGCTGGCGCTCAGCCCGGCCTCGGGCGCGGTGCTGCCGGCCACCGTGGTGGCGCTGTTGAAGACCGGCTTGCACCCGCTGCTGACTTGGCTGCTGGCCACCCAGGTCTTCGACCTGCCGCCACTGTGGGTCGCCCCGGCCGTGACCGCCGCGGCCTTGCCCATCGGCATCAACGCCTATGTTTTCGCGGAGCGCTACAATGCCGGGCGCGAGGTAGTGTCGATGTCTCTGCTGATCTCAACCCTGCTGTCGCCGGTGTCGATCTCCATTGCCTTCATGGTGTCGTCCGCAGGATGACGCCGGACCGGAACGACCCACGGGTATTGCCGGAGAAATTTCAAATACGCTGAATTTACTTGATGGGTCCGTCGATCCATCCGAAGGGGGCGGCGGCGTGTTCCACGCCGCATGCGGCAGTGTGGCCGCTGTTACCGCCATTGATGGGAGAGAAAAATCCTGTTAGCCTCTAATTGTATGAATTTCTAAGCATCATGATATCGGTAAGGCTGTGTCTTGATCTTCCAGAACACGGAATATGATAAGCCGCCGGTTCGGCAGCGGGAACTGGCCGGCATCTTTCCGGATAACAATAAATCCGCCTCTTCTGTCGCATATCATAGTATGCTCAAGACTCTGAACGCTTCAGGACCGAAGAAAATTGATAGCAATTGTGTCATATCAAAGACTCGCATAAAAATAAGCGCGTTAATCATTGCAAAAGATTTTCCGGGTGAGATGGCGCAGCGATGGCCGTGCCGGCGGGCAGGCCGCCTCGATGCCATTCCCGGAACCGGCGCGGGAGTCCGTCCCCGCAGGCTTTCATCGACCGGAGCGGCGTCGCGCGGCCGCCGCACGTTCCTCCGCCCCAATGCCATACCGGATCGTTCGCGCCACGGACAGCCGGCCGACGCAGGTGCCCCATGACCCTCCTCAACAACTTCCACATCCCCGTCAAGATGGCCATTCCGGCGACGACGGCGATCATCGGCATGCTGGTGATCGCGCTGCTCGGCTGGTCGGCGATCACCCAGCAGTCGACGCTGCTCGACGCCCTGTTCAACCGTTCCTTCACGCGGGAAGCGGAAATCCAGGGGCTGACCGACACCCTGACGGTGGCCCACGCCGGCATGTACCGGACGGTGATCCTCAGCAGCGCGAACGCCTCGCCGAAGGCGGTGGAAGAGGAGATGAAGGCCCTCAGCAACCAGCTCGGCAAGCTGAAGGGCCAGTCGGAGGCGCTGAAGGGCGCCACCGCCGACACCGACGAGGAGGCGAAGTTCTTCGAGCGGTTCGGTGCCGACGCCGCCACCTATCTGGCGAAGGTGGGCAGCTTCCTCGACCTGCTGAAGATGGGCGTCGATCCGCTGGACTTCCTGCAGGAGGTCCAGGCCGCCTATACGCGATTGCAGGGAACCAGCCGCGACTATCTGACCTACAAGCGCAAGGTGTCGACCGACGCCTACGCCGAGGTCAACGCATCGGTCGACAACACCACCCAGGCCTTCATGGCGGTGGCCGCGGCGGCCCTGCTGGTGACGGTCGGCGTCGCGCTGTTCATCGGCATGAACATCGCCCGCCCGATCGTGCGCCTGACCGACGTGATGGAGCGGCTGGCCCGCGGCAACCTGGAGGCGGACATCCCCGCTGCGGAGCGCGGCGACGAGATCGGCCAGATGGCCCGCACGGTTCAGGTCTTCAAGGAAAACGCCGTCCGCGTGCAGGAACTCTCGCGGGAGCAGGAGGCGATGCGCCTGCGCAACGAGCAGGAGCGGCGGCAGGCGATGACGGCGCTCGCCAACGACCTGGAGGCATCGGTCAAGGCGATGATGGGCGAGGTGGTGCGGTCGGCGACGTCGATGCGCAACGAAGCCAACTCGATGCTCGACAACGCCAAGCAGACCAGCCACCACAGCGACAGCGTCGCCCATTCGGTGCAGGAGGCGACCAGCGAGGTCGAAAGCGTCGCGGCCGGTGCCGAACAGCTCCGCGCCTCCATCGACGAGATCACCCGCTCCATCAGCCAGTCGGCGCTGCTCGCCCGTGGTGCGGTGGATGAGGCCGGCCGCACCGACAGCATCGTCCAGGGGCTGAGCGAAGCCAGCCGCAAGATCGAGGAGGTCGTCGGCCTCATCCAGTCCATTGCCGGCCAGACCAACCTGCTGGCGCTGAACGCCACCATTGAGGCGGCGCGCGCCGGCGAGGCGGGCAAGGGTTTCGCCGTGGTCGCCCAGGAGGTGAAGAGCCTCGCCAACCAGACCGCCAAGGCGACCGAGGAGATCGGTGCTGAAATCGCCGCGGTCCAGGCCGCGACCCATGCGGCGGTCGGCGCCATCCGCGCCATCGTCGGCACCATCCGTCAGGTCGACGAGTCCCTCGGCACCGTCGCCGCCGCGGTGGAGGAGCAGGATGCCGCCACCCGCGACATCAGCGCCCGGTCCCAGCGTGCCGCCGTCGACACCATGGCGGTGATGCAGGAGATGCGTCTGGTCCAGCAAGCCGCCGAAACCACCGGCCACTCCGCCGGATCGGTGCAGAACACGACCGAGGAACTGTCGCGCAGCTTCAACCGCCTCGACCATGAGATCGAAGCCTTCATCACCCGCATCACCGCGGCGTGATGGTGGGGGTGTGGCGGTGAGGTAAAACGAAAAACGCCCTCTCCCGCATTGTGTGGGAGAGGGCGTTTTTCGGTCCAGCTGCCAGCCTTTTCGGAGACGTCAGACGCTCTCCAGCACCTTCTTGCGCGCATCCGCCCACGCGCGTGCCGTCGTCGGCCGGCCGTCGGCGTCTATCAGGCCGTGGGCGAACAGTTCCTCGGCATGGCGGATGAAGAAGGCGGCGGTGCTCGACCGCTCCCAATGCTCCATCCAGTTCTGCTCCAGGAAAGCCAGAATCCCCGGCTGGCCCAGTTCGACCTCCCACAGCACGCCGAGCAGAGACGTCTGCTGCTCCTCATGCATGCAGTCCTCGAAGCACAGGCGCTTGTCGGCGCGCGCCTCCTTGCGGGCAGTGGTCTCCGGGCCCGGACCCAGGCCGTAATCGATCAGCGTCCGCCGTTCCGGCGCCGCGCACAGCCAGTGCGCCACCTCATGCACGATCACCGTTGCTTCGACATCGGTGCGGATCACCTTGCCGTCCCACATGAAGGAGCGGCTGGGCGGCTCGTCCAGCGTGTCGATGCCGTGGGCATGGGCCAGCCGCACCGCATCCGCCCGGTGGGCCGGCGTGTCGACGCCACCGCCCGGCTCGGCGTCCGGCCGCACGGGCCAGGTCGCGGCGATCCGGCGGAAGGCGGCGCGCGCTTGCGCATGGCCGTCCAGATGGGCGTCGAAGGCCGCGATGGCCTTCGGCATGTCGTCGATGGCGATGGGGGTCAGGATCATGAGGCCTATGTGCCCAAGGGGGCGTCCCGGCGCAAGGGGAATGTAACCGTGCAGAGCAGCAGGGCTGCCCGGCAAGACAATGGCGCCGGCAAGTCCCGGTCTTTTCGGGGCCTGCCGGCGCCATAACTGTCATGGTGCCGCTTGGAACGGTTGCGATTTCTTACGCTGCGCGCATGTCGGACAGGAAGCGCGACACGAAGCCGCGCAGGTCGGTTGCCTCATGGTTCAGCCCGTCGGCGGCGGTCAGCACCTCGCGCGAGGCATCGCCGGTGGAGGCTGCGGCCTCCGACACGCCGGCGATGTTGCCGGACACCTGCTGCGTGCCGCGCGCCGCCTGCTGGACGTTGCGGCTGATCTCCTTGGTGGCGGCACCCTGTTCCTCCACCGCGGCGGCGATGGTGGTGGAGATGTGGTTGATCTCGGCGATCACCCGGCCGATCTCGGCGATGGCGCCTGCCGCCTGCCGGCTGATGTCCTGGATGCCGGCGATCTGGCTGCCGATCTCCTCGGTCGCCTTGGCGGTCTGGCTGGCGAGGCTCTTCACCTCCGACGCCACCACGGCGAAGCCCTTGCCGGCCTCGCCGGCGCGGGCCGCCTCGATGGTGGCGTTCAGTGCCAGCAGGTTGGTCTGGCTGGCGATGTCTGTGATCAGTTGCACCACCTCGCCGATGCGCTGGGCGGCATCGACAAGCCCGCGGACGGTGCCGTCGGTCTTCTCGGCGGTGGCGACCGCCTGTCCGGCGATCCGGGTGCTTTCCGCCACCTGCCGGCCGATCTCGGCGATGGATGCCGTCAACTCCTCCGTTGCCGCGGCCACCGTCTCCACATTGCCGGTCGCCTCATGCGAGGCATTGGCAACCGCATCGGCCTGCCGGGTGGTCTGCTCCGCGGTTGCCGACATGGTCTGGGCGGTCGCCTGCAACTGCGTTGCCGCCGCCGACACCCGGCCCAGCGCCTGCAACACCAGCCGGTCGAACTCCTGGGTCAGCCGGTCGATGCGCTCGCCGCGGCTGCGCTGGGCCTCGTGGTCGGCGCGCTGGGCCTCGGCCAGCCGGTCGCTGTCGATCAGGCTGTCCTTGAAGACCTGCAGCGCCTTGGCCATGCCGCCGATCTCGTCGGCGCGCTGCAGGCCGGGAATGTCGACGCTGCGGTCGCCGCCGGCCAAGCGGGTCATGCGGTCGGTCATCGCCACCACCGGCCGCGACAGCCCGCGGCCGATCAGCAGTGCCGTCGCCAGCCCCAGCACCACCGCGATCAGCGAGGCAACCGTCATCCCGCCCCGCGCCTTGTCGATGAAGGCGCCGGTCGCCATGCCCAGGCTCTTCTGGGCGTCGACGCTCGCCACGGTCAGTTGCTCCGCCTCCTTGGCGATGGAGTCGCCGACGGGGATCAGCACCTCGTTGACCAGCCGGTCACGCTCGGTGGTCGCCTTGACCACGCCGTTGAAGCCGGTGATGTAGACGCGCAGCATGGCGGTGTAGGACATCGCCATCTTGCGGCGGTCCATGTCGGTCAGCTTCGCCATCATCGCACCGCCACGGCTGGCGGCGTCGGTGAACTGGGACCGGGTCTGGCTGGCCAGTGCCGGAGAGCCGTCGACGCTGTAGCGCGTCGCCGAAATCCGGGCCGACAGCATGTGGCGCAACGCCATGCCTGCCAAATAGGCAGCGTCGGTGTCACCCCCGGTGCTGGCGCTGTCCATGATGTTGTCCAGTGCGCTTTCCAGCCGCGGGCCGATCTCGTCCAGTTCGGAGATGGCCTTGCTGCGCTGGGCCTGGAAATCCATCGTGGCGGCGAAGGCCTCCTGATACTGGGCGATCTCCTGCGCCATATGGTCGGCGGTCTGCAACAGGGCAGGGTCGGTGACCAAGGCGCGGGTCTTGTCGATGGTCTGCGCCGCCTCCTGTGCCGTGCGCCGGACGGTCGCGCCGACCTCCGGATCGCCGGTCAGCAGGAAGCGGGTGGCCTGCTGGCGCATCTCCAGCATCAGGGCCTGGATGCGCCCCAGTTCGTTGGTCTGCTGGCCGAGCCGCCGGTAGGTGTCCACCGCGCCGCCGGCCTCCGACAGGGCCGCCACGCCTATGCCGCCGATCAGCACCAGGAACACCAGAATACCGGCGCTGGCCGCCGTGATCTTCGTTCCTACGGAAAAGCGATTGAAAAGGCTCATGGCCGGGGCCTCCATCGGCACGGGGGTGCTGCGCGGAACCTAAAAAGGTCAGCAATTGCGACCTGTTCCAAAAAGCCGGTTTCAGGAAGCATGCCACATGCCCCGGTATGGGCCGGCCTTGCGCGCCGGTAACCGAAGAGACCCATGAATGACCTAGGGGAAAGCAGTCGTTCTGCATCGTTGGAATAAACCGCAACGCCGGATGTTTGCCTGTTTCGTTGGACTGCGGGTGGTGGGCGTCCGGACGCTTTCACGGGCGAACAGTCCATTTTTTGTGCCGCGGCGGTCACAGGAGAGGCATTTTGAACATCCCCCCGTATCGTGATATATGCCAAAGGGCGCAGCGGCCGTCCGGGGTCGTCGCCGATCCCCCATCTCCCGGTCCCTGACGCTTTGATCCGACGGCTGGCCATGTCCATTCCCGACGCGCCCCTTTCCGCGGCTTCCCCGGATGCCCGCACCGTTCCCGCCCGTCCTGCGGCCAGTCGCCCCCCGGCGGACCGATACGGCCGTCCACGGCGCGGCTGCCTGTCGGTCGTCATTCCCTTCTACAACGAGGGCCCCAACATCGACGCCCTGTTCGCCCGGCTGGTGCCGGTGCTGGACGGGCTCGGAATGGATTGGGAGGTGGTGTGCGTCAACGACGGCAGCCGTGACGACACCGTCGACCGGCTGCTGGACGTCCATGACCGCGAGCCCCGGGTGAAGGTCGTCGACCTGTCGCGCAATTTCGGCAAGGAACTGGCGCTTTCCGCCGGGCTCAGCCACACCACCGGCGACGCCATCGTACCGATGGATGCCGATCTGCAGCATCCGCCGGAACTGCTGCCGGCTTTTATCGCCAAGTGGCGCGAGGGGTTCGACGTGGTGGTCGCGGTGCGCCATGCCCGTGTCGGGCAGAGCCTGAAGCACCGGCTATTCGCCCGTTTGTTCTACTGGGTCTTCGACCATCTGTCGGAGATCAAGCTGCCGCGCGAGGTCGGCGATTTCCGCCTGATGGACCGCCGCGTCGTCGAGGTCATCAACCGGATGCCGGAGCGCACGCGCTTCATGAAGGGCATTTTCGCCTGGGTCGGTTTCCGTCAGGCCGCGATCCCCTACGAGCAGGGCGAGCGTGCCGGAGGAGACACCAAATGGGGCTTCGTCAAGCTGCTGCGCCTGTCCTTCGACGGGTTGACGGCCTTCTCCACCTTCCCGCTGCGGGTTTGGAGTCTGGTCGGCATGGCTATGTCCGGCGTTGCCTTCGTCTATATCCTGATCCGGCTGATCCGCACGCTGATCCATGGCATCGACGTGCCCGGCTATGAGTCGCTGCTGGTCGCCGTGCTGTTCCTGGGCGGCCTCCAACTGATCACCCTGGGCATCATCGGCGACTATCTGGGCCGCGTCTTCGCCGAGGTGAAGGGGCGTCCGCTGTTCATCGTCCGCTCCGCCCACGGCTTCGGTCCGGCGGACGGCCGGCACGAGCATGACCTGGACCCTGTCGGCGAAAGCTTCGGCGACGGAACAGCGGGGCAGGAGCCGCGCCGATGAGCATCGAGTCCCGTCTGCACACCGGCGACGCGGAGGATGCCGGTGGCGCTTCCCGCCGTCCGCGTCCAGCTAGCGCCGCACCCTCCACCGCCACGGCGGCCGGCCGCGCGCTGCCGCGTGGCGAGGCGGCCTTGTGGGACGGACTGTCGCGCGCGCTTCTTCTGGGCGTGCTGATCCTGGCGGCGCTGACCTTCCTCAGCTACGGCATCAGCACCGACGAGGAGGTGCAGCACATCTACGGCAAGAAGCTGCTCTCCTATTACCTCAGCGGCTTTCAGGACCGGTCGGCCTTCCATTTCAAGGATCTGGCCTATTACGGTGGGCTGTTCGACCTCGTCACCGCGGTGATCGTGCCCTTCTCCCCCTTCGAGGAGTATGAGACGCGGCACCTGCTCTGCGCGCTGGTCGGCGTGCTGGGCATTGCCGGAACCTGGCGTTACACCCGGCTGCTGGCCGGTCCCCGCGCCGGCTTCATCGCGGCGGCCCTGCTGTCGCTGAGCGGCGTCTATTACGGCGCCATGTTCAACAACACCAAGGACGTGCCTTTTGCGGCCGGCATGGTGTGGACGCTCTATTTCGCCACCCGCATCCTGAAGCAGATGCCGCGTCCCAGCCGGAGCGCCGTGCTGAAGTTCGGGCTGGTGCTGGGCATGACGCTGGCGATCCGCGTCGGTGCGGTGCTGGCCGGCTTCTATCTGGCGGTCGCCATGGCGCTGCATTTCGCGCTGGTCACCCGGCAGGAGGGGCACCGCTGGGCGCTGGCCGATGCGCGGCGCGCCTTCCTGTCCCTGTGGCCGGCAATCCCGGTCGCCTACGCCATCATGGCGGTGTTCTGGCCCTGGGTGGTGCAGCGGCCGTTCCGCAACCCGCTGGAGGCGCTGCGTGTCGTCTCCCACTTCCCGATCGACATCCAGACGCTGTTCATGGGCGAGCTGGTCCACTCGAACGACCCGCCCGCCCTGTATCTGCCGGTCTATCTGGCGGTGAAGCTGCCGGAAGCGGTGGTGATCGGTGTCGGGGCCGCGGTCATCATGGCGGCGGTGTGGCTGGCCCGCGGCGGCTGGCGGCGCGCCGGTGCCTTCACCGTGGTCCGCTACACCCCGCTGGTGCTGGCGGGCTTCCTGCCGATCCTGCTGTTCGTGCTGATGCGGCCGTCGGTCTACAACGGCATCCGCCATTTCCTGTTCCTGGCGCCGCCTTTCGTGGTGATGGCCGCGATCGCCGCCGACCGGCTGTGGACGCTGTCGCAGCACGGCGGCCGGGCGCTGGGGCAGGGGTTCGCCGCCGCGATGACCGTGGTCGCCGTGGTGTACGCTTGGCAGCTGGGCGCCATGCATCCGAACCAGTACGTCTATTACAACCAGTTCGTCGGGGGCGTACGCGGCGCCGACGGCAAGTTTGAGCTGGATTACTGGGGCAATTCCCTGCACGAGGCATTGCAGGAGCTGATCGAGTATGTCGAGCGCGAGAATGACGGCCATGCCCCGCCGCGGCAATACACGCTGACCGTCTGCGGCAACACGCTGGCGGTGCGGTTCGAGCTGCCGCCCTGGCTGCGCCTGGTGAACGGGATCGAGCCGGATTGGCGCAAGGCGGACTTCTTCCTGGCCTTCACCCAGGTGAAGCGCTGCCCGTCGCTGCTGGACGGCCATCCGATCCTGGAGATCGCCGCCGACGACGTGCCGCTGTCGGTGGTCAAGGACCGCCGTCCGCCAAGGGCCGAAATCCCCACCGAATAGGCGCTGACGGAAAACCGGCGCCAGCCTGCCAAGCCTGACCTGATGGGCGGTGGCGGAGCGGCTGGGGAGTACCCCGGCGGCTCCCGTCCCGTCTTTCGCCGCATCGCCCTTCGCGGACCTGTCCGCCGGTCGTACGTCTGCCCACTCTCCAGCCTCGCGATTGGGACGGGGTGGAGGTGTGCATGCGGCGCGGACTGCTACACGGGCTGCGGCACGGATTGCTCTGGGGCGCTTTGTGCCTGCTGCTGTGGAGCGTTCCGCTCGGTCCGACCGGGGCCATCGGGCTGGACCGGGCTCCGGACCCGTTGGTCGATGCGGTCACCCGTGCGGTGGAGGAGCGGCAGCCGGCGGCCGGAACCGGCAGCCTGGTGGTCGGCGTCATCCGCGACGGCCGGACGCTGGTGGTCGGGCGTGGCGATGCCGGGCGCCCCGATGGCGGGCCGGCCGACGGGCGTACCCTGTTCCAGATCGCGTCGCTGACCAAGCCCTTCACCGGCACCATCATGGCGGACCTGATGCGGGAGGGCCGGATCGACCCCACCGACCCGCTCCAGCGCCATCTGCGCCGGGTCGGCGCGGTCCCGGTCTCCCATGTGCCGGACTATGACGGCCGTCCGATCCGGCTGCGCGATCTTGCCACCCACACCGCCGGCCTGCCGAACGTGCCGGAAACCTCCCGCTTCTCCTGGAGCCGGCTGGAGGACCCGCGCAATCCCTATAAACCGCTGTCGCGGGGCGAGCTGGCGCTGTGGCTGTCCGATTACCGGCTGCCGGTGCCGCCGGGCTTGCGTTTCAGCTATTCCAATGCCGGCATGTCGGTGCTGGGCGAGGCGCTGGCCGCCGCCGCCGGCCAGCCTTACGAGACCTTACTGAAACGGGTGGTGACCGACCGCTTCGGGCTGCGCGACACCACCTTGCACCCGACGGCGGAGCAGCGGATGCGCAAGGCGGCTGGCCATGCCCACGGCCGGACCGTGCCGGATTGGGAGGCGCCGGCGATGCTGCCTGCCTTCGGCCTCTATTCCTCGGCCGACGATCTGCTGCGCTGGCTCTCCGCCAATCTCGGCGATTGCCCAGGCGCTGCCGCCGTTGGGCCGGACGGTCACGGCTGTGCGCCGCCGGTGGCAGCCACCCTGGCGCTGGCGCAGTCGGTGCAGGTCGATGGCCGGTCGTTGGCCGACCCCGGCAGCCTGGGAAGCGGAGCGATGGCGCTCGGATGGTTCGTCGCCTGGGCCACGGACGGCACGCCGATCCATTGGCATTCCGGCTCCACCGGCGGCTTCAACGCCTACATCGCCTTCTCGAAGGCGCATCGCTGGGGCGTTGTGGCCCTGACCAACAGCGATCCCGATCAGGTCACCGCCGACCATGTGGTGATCGACCTCGTCCGCCGGTTGGAAGCGCGGCCGGAGGTGGCGAGTCTGCCCTGAGGCCCGGTCGTGCAGCCGCGGTACGGTTCAGTGCAGGCGCCGCAGCGGCTTGACCGGGATTTCGACATCGGCGCGGGCCGGAGCGATGGGACCAGCCTGATGATGGGCGAGACGCCAGTTGCCGTTTTCGCGGGCGAACAGGTTGGTGGCCGCCAGGACGGCATCGCCCAGCGTTTCCTCGCAGACCACCAGTGCGGTGTTGCCGTGCAGGGTGACCCGCTCGTTCCGAGCCGCCACCGTAATGCCGCTGGGTGTGCGCAGAACGTCGCGCCAGCTTGTCAGCACGGCGTCGCGCCCGAACAGGGCGGTCCAGCCGGGATGGATGCAGGAGATGGGCAGCGTTTCCGCCCAGAGGGCTTCCATCGCGGCGGCGTCGCGGTTGGTGAAGGCCCTGTAGAAGGCTTGGTTCAGGGCCAGCAGCGTGTCGCGGTCGGTCATGTCTTCATCCGGGCGATGGTTCCGGGAGATCGGACGGCGCCCGGCCCAGCGGGCCCGGCACCGCGACCGCTTGTAAAGAAGCCATCACTCATGGGCAAGCGCCGGTCCGGACGGATCCGGGCCGGCGCTGTGACAATGAACGCATCGGACCGGCTCAGGCAGTCAGATCGACGCCCTGCGACTTTGCAGGAGTCGAGGCCGACCCGCTGGCCGCCGCTCCGGCCGCCGCCGTGGCGGCCTTGCCGGCCGACAGCCCGGCGATCGGATTGGACAGGTCGAGCGTCAGTTTGGTGACGCCGTCCTTCGAGGTGGTCGGCTTCAGCACCGCCAGCCCCTTCATCCCGTCACCGCCGCCGCCTTTGGCGGCCATGTCGTTCAGCTTGCCGAGGATGTCCTTGATCTCATCCTCGCTGAAGCCTTCCGACCGCACGATCATGCCGGTCGACTTGCCGGTGGCGGTGGTGGTCATGCCGGTGGCGCTCAGTGCCATGTCGCCGCCCTTGCCCAGCGAGGCCTGCAGGCGCTGGTCGTCGCGGCGGAAGTCCAGGGTCGATTTCGCGAAGGAGATCTTGACGCTGCGGTCGCCGTCCTGGATTTCCAGGTCGATCCCGTGCGACTCGATCGACCATTGGGACTGGGTGGCCTGCATGTCCACCGACAGGTCGCTGAGATTCATGCCGTCCAGCTTGGATTTCAGCCCGTCGCCGAAGCCCTTCACGGCATCGTCGATCCGGTTCTGCGGAACGCCGAGCGCGCTCAGCGTGTCGCCGAGACCCTGTTTCAGGGCGTCAATGCCCTTGCCGAACATGCCGGCCAAACCCTTGCCATGATCCAGTGCCGACTGCATCAGCGACTGGGCCTGCTTGGCACGGTCCACGCCGCTGCCGGACGCCAGGGCGCTCCCGCCGCCCGCTGCCCCGCCCGCGGCCTGGGCGCCGCTCTTGCCGGTCATGCTGTCCAGCAGCGATTCCATCGACTGGCTGATGGTGTAGGCCGGCGACTGGGACTTCTTGTCTGCCTTGTCGCCGTCCACTGTTTTCGCGTCCGATTTGGCCAGCGCGTCCTTCACCGTGCCGGCCGTCTTTGACGAGCCGTTCTGCACAGCCGTGGACAGCACCGACGGTTTGCCGTTCGGGCCGCTGAGCTCCGTGTAGTACATGGATGCCCCCGCATCGCGTTGTTTGTGTGCAAGCGGAAGCATGATGCCGGCAACCTTTACCGTTTGTTAATTTCATGGATTTCTTTCAATGATTGAAACAAATTCGTTTCCTTACTAAGTGTCGACGACTGTGAAACTACATCCGATAACTTGCCGCCACTTGTTCCGCCTGCGTGATGAGCTGCGACGAGCCGCGGCTTTCACCAAGGAGAAGGGGCTGCTACCCTTATCGCCAAAGGACCCGGAAGAAGGGAGCCAGCCATCATGACGAACCGACTGTCCATCGCCCTCGCCCAGATCAATCCCGCCGCCGGCAACCTCGCCGCGAATGCCGATCGACTCCGCGCCGCAAGGGCTGAGGCCGCGGCGCGCGGCGCCGATCTGGTCGTCTGCCCCGCCGCCGGCCTGTCCGGTGCCCCGTTGCTGGATCTGGCCGCACTTCCCGCCTTCCTCGACGCGGTGGAGGCAACGGTGCAGGCGCTGGCGGAGGAGACCGCCGACGGTGGACCGGCCTTGCTGGTCGGCGTGCCCTGGCGCGGGGAATCGGTGACTGGGGAGTTGGGGCGCAATGGATCGAAGCGTCACAATGCCGCGCTGTTGCTGGATGGCGGTAAGATTTCTGCGGTTCGTTTCCAGGCCGTAACGGACTTCGGCGAAATCGGTGGGCCGGAGGAGGATCGTTTCGATAGCGGTCTGATGCCGGGTCCGGTGAATGTTCGCGGGGTGCGGATCGGCCTGCTGGTCGGCGGCGACCTGGCCACCGGCGACGTTGCGGAAACGCTGGCGGAAAGCGGTGCCGAGCTGCTGGTGGCCATGCTGGCAAGTCCCTTCGCTCCCGGTCGCGCCGATGAGCGGGTCCAGGCCGCCGTCGCGCGGGTGGTGGAATGCGGCTTGCCGCTGGCCATCGTGAACCTCATCGGCGGGCAGGACGAGCGGGTGTTCGACGGCGGCAGCTTCGCGCTCGCTCCCGGCGGGCGGCTGGTCGCCCAGGCTCCGCTGTTCGCCGAACATCTTCTGCTGACCCGGTGGGAGCGCGGAGACGATGACGGTTGGGACAGTTCCGATGCCGAAACGATTGCTCCGGCCGAAGGAACTGAGGCGCTTTATGGCGCACTGGTGCTGGGTCTGCACGATGCCGTAACGAAATCCGGCGCGCCGGGAGCGGTGGTCGGTTTGACCGGCGGGCTGGACTCGGCGCTGGTCGCTGCCATTGCCGTCGATGCGCTGGGGCCGGAGCGGGTGCTGGCGGTCCGGGCACCGCTGCCGGGCAGTCCGGAGGCGGAGTTTGCCGGAACCCTGGCCGACAGCCTGGACGACGCGGCGGAGATCGTGGAGTTGTTGGGCTGCCGCCTCGACAATGTTGCGCTGGCGCCGCTGTTGAAGGCCGCCGACTCGCTGCTGGCACCCGCCTTTGCCGGCCGCGAACCGACCGTGGCGGTCGACCGGATGCATTCCCGCCTGCGTGCCGCGACCCTGGCGGCGCTGGCGGAGCGGATGGGCGCCCTGCTGCTGTCGAGCGTCGACCGCACCGACCGCTTGCTCGGCCTTGCACCGGAAGAGACGGGGTTCGGCTATGCCGTGCTGGCCGACGTGCCGAAGACGGCGGTGCTGGAACTGGCGCGCTGGCGCAACGGCAACCAGCCGGCGGCTTCGCGCGGGCCGGCCGGGCTCGTGGTGCCGGAGCGGGTGCTGACACGCCGGATGAAGGCCGAAGCCCCGGCTGGGCTGCCGCCGGCGGAGGCATTGGACGATCTGCTGGCTGCTCTGATCGATGAGGGGCTGGCACCTGCCGGCCTCATGGCGCGCGGCCATGCCGCAGAGACGGTGATGGCGGTCTGGCGGCTGGTGGTTCAGGCGGAAGCGGGCCGTCGCAGGGCTCCGCCGGGTCCGCAGGTGTCGCGCCGGCCGGCGACGCGGCTGCGGCGCTTTCCGATTGCCGGCGGCTTCACCGATCTGCCGTAGAGCGGGCAGGGTGAAGGGAAGAGCGGCGCTTCTTCACGCCCATCCCGATGTCATGCAGGCATCGTCCCCGCGGTCCAAAGTTTTTTTGTGGTAAGTCCCTGTCCTGCAGTACGGCAGGACAGGGAGCCATACGTCACGTAGCTTTGAATGACCGTAGAACAACCTTCGCCATTTCTTTTGACCTCGGTCAAAGGTTAAAGAGGTCGAAGTCGGAGCTTACGCGGCTTCGGTCAACGCCAGCTGCGGGCGGCGCAGGCTGGACTGGATGGTGAAGGGCGCACGGACGCCGCCGTTGAACAGCTCGGCGCATTCCAGGGCCTTCAGCACGCGCTCTTCCGGCGGCTGGCCGACGGTGGAGGCGAGCGAACCCAACGCATAGTCCGATCCGCAGCCGATGGCGTGGTAGCCGCGCACCGCCTCGCCGACCTGATAGTCGGACTGCACGGTGAACAGACGGCCTTCAAGCCCGACCATGAAGGTACCGCCCGTCTCCACGTCGTTGGAGCGGTGGGCGTAGCCGCCATCCTTCAGGCAGTTGCGGACGGCATCGACAAAGTCGACGACCATGTAGCGGAACAGGTCGGCGTCATGGTCGCGGGATGGGACCTCCAGCCGGTAATGCAGCAGTTGGCCCATGCGGAAGGAGCTGGTGAAGCCGATCAGGCTGTCGCCGTTGCGGAACACTTTGGTGTCGGCGCGGACGGTGATGTCCAGCCCGTTCACCCCGGCGCTGTCGCCGCCCATCCACACGCGATCGCCGTCCACCAATCCCACAATGCAGGTCATCGCCAACCCTCGCCTGATAAAAAGAAACCGAGGCAAAGGGTGTGGGAAGGCGGTTAATGAATTATTGCCCAGCTTTGTGACATTGGCCGTGACAAAGGAGGTATCGCTACCCCCTTCGTCGTGAACTCGTCTTCGTTACTTCACCAGATCGACCAGAGCCTTGACGGTATTTTCCGCCCCCTCGGCGATCTGGGCCAGTGTGGCGTCCAGCATGTAGCAGGGGGAGGTGACCACCTTCAGCCCCGGATCGACCACGATCTCGCCATGGGTGGTGGTGCGATGGACCGCCCCCATCGCTTCCAGGGCGGCGACGGTGCCGGGATCGTTGCCGACGGTCAGTTCCACCCCCTGCTGGCCCAGGATCTTGGCGAGGATGGCCGGCGCGATGCACAGCGCGCCGATCGGCTTGCCGGCGGCACGCATGGCGGCGACGGCGGCCACCACCTGCGGGTTGACCGAGCAGTCGGCCCCCTTGAAGGCGAAGTCGCTGAGATTCTTGGCGGCACCGAATCCGCCGGGGAAGATCAGCGCATCGACGTCGCCGGCCGAGAACTCGCTGAGCGCGGTGATCTTGCCGCGGGCGATGCGGGCCGACTCGACCAGCACGTTGCGGCTCTCGCCGGTCTCCTGGCCGGTCAAATGGTTGACGACATGGGCCTGCGGAATGTCGGGAGCGTAGCATACCGCGACCGCCCCCACCCGGGCGATGGCCAGCAGGGTGCAGACCGCCTCGTGGATTTCCGTGCCGTCATACACGCCGCAGCCCGACAGCACGACGCCGATGCGCAAGCTCTTGTCCGCCATAGGATGTCTCCGAGATTGGATTTGCCGCCAAGCTAACGCAGCCCGTTTCCCGCGCCTACCGTGGCAACCGATGCAATGCCCGACCTGTTGCGCAGATGCATCGGTCGCGGACCGCTTTCGGAAGGCGCGCCGACCGTGCTAGGACTGCCCGCCTGTCCCGTTTGCAACCCGAGTCCTGCCATGTCCACCGCCGTCCGTTTCGCCCCCAGCCCGACCGGCCGCATCCATGTCGGCAATGTGCGGCTTGCCCTCGTCAACTGGCTGTTTGCGCGCAAGACCGGCGGAAGCTTCATGTTCCGGCTTGACGACACCGACGAGGAGCGCTCCACCCAGGAATTCGCCGACGCCATCGCGGCTGACCTCACTTGGCTGGGCCTGACCTGGGATCGTTTCGCCCGCGAAAGCGACCGCTATCCGCGCTATGACGAGGCGGCAGCCGCACTGAAGGCCGCCGGCCGGCTCTATCCCTGCTACGAGACGCCGGAGGAACTGAACCTCAAGCGCGCCAGTCTGGTGTCGCAGGGCCGTCCGCCGATCTACGACCGTGCGGCACTCCGCCTGACCGACGGGGACCGCGCCCGGCTGGAAGGGGAGGGCCGCAAGGCCCATTGGCGCTTCAAGCTGACCCCGACTCCGGTGGAATGGACCGACCTCGTCCGCGGGCCTGTGCGGTTCGAGGGCACGTCGCTGAGCGATCCGGTGCTGATCCGCGAGGATGGCCGGCCGCTCTACACCCTGACCAGCGTGGTCGATGACGCCGACTTCGCCATCACCCACATCATCCGCGGCGAGGACCATGTCGCCAACACCGCGGTGCAGATCCAGATTTTTGAAGCGCTCGGTGCGGCTGTTCCGACCTTCGCCCATCTGCCGCTGCTGACCGATGCCGGCGGGCAGGGGCTGTCGAAGCGGCTGGGCAGCCTGTCGGTCGGCAGCCTGCGCGACGAGGACGGCATCGAGCCGATGGCGGTCAACAGCCTGCTGGCGAAGCTCGGCACCTCCGACCCCATCGAGGCGCGGCTGACGCTGGACGAGCTGGTGGCGGAGTTCGACCTGTCGAAGATCGCCCGCGGAACGCCGAAGTTCGACCCCGAGGAGTTGGGCCGGCTGAACGCCCGCATCCTGCACCTGACGCCGTTCGAGGCGGTGGCCGCCCGGCTGGAGGCGCTGGGCCTGACCGGCGCCGACGCCGCTTTCTGGGACGCGGTGCGGCCAAATCTGGCGCGGCTGGGCGACGCGCAGGACTGGTGGGCGGTGACCCATGCGCCGGTGACGCCGCTGGTGGAGGATGCCGCTTTCCTGGCCCAGGCGGCGGCGCTGCTGCCCGACGGGCCGTGGGACCTCGGCACCTGGGGCGCCTGGACCAATGCGGTGAAGGGGGCGACGGGCCGCAAGGGCAAGGATCTCTTCCTTCCTCTGCGCCGCGCGCTGACCGGGCGCGACCATGGACCGGAATTGAAGAACCTGCTACCCCTGATCGGACGGGCGCGCAGCCTCCGGCGCTTGGCCGGCGAAACCGCCTGAAACACTATATTTTCTGGGAGTTCGGACCGTGCCGTTGGACCTCTACAACACGCTGACCCGCCGTAAGGAGCGCTTCGAGCCGCTTCGCCCGGACCATGTCGGCATGTATGTCTGTGGTCCGACCGTCTACGACACGGCCCATATCGGCAACGCCCGGCCGGTGGTGGTGTTCGACCTGCTGTTCCGGCTGCTGTCGCGGCTCTATCCGGCGGTGACCTATGTCCGCAACATCACCGATGTGGACGACAAGATCATCGACCGGGCGCGGGACAGCGGCGAACCGATCGACGCGCTGACCGCCCGCACCACCGATCTGTTCCATGCCGACATGGACGAGCTGAACGCGCTGCGCCCGACCATCGAGCCGCGGGCGACCCAGCATATCGGCCAGATGATCGCGCTGATCGCCACGCTGATCGAGCGCGGCAACGCCTATGCCGCGGAAGGGCATGTGCTGTTCTCCGTGCCGTCGATGCCGAGCTATGGCCAGCTGTCCCGCCGCTCGCTCGAGGACATGATCGCCGGCGCGCGGGTCGAGGTGGCGCCCTACAAGTGCGATGCCTCCGACTTCGTGCTGTGGAAGCCCAGCAGCCCCGACCAGCCCGGCTGGGACAGCCCCTGGGGCCGCGGCCGTCCGGGCTGGCACATCGAATGCTCCGCCATGGCGAAGGAGCATCTCGGCGCGACCTTCGACATCCATGGCGGCGGTCTGGACCTGATCTTCCCGCACCATGAGAACGAGATCGCGCAGAGCTGCTGCGCCAACGGCACCGACCGGCTGGCCCGCACCTGGGTCCACAACGGCTTCGTGACGGTCGAAGGCGAGAAGATGTCGAAGTCGCTCGGCAACTTCTTCACCGTCCACGATCTTCTGGACGAGTTCCCGGGCGAGGCGATCCGCCTGACCCTGCTGAGCGCGCATTACCGCCAGCCGCTGGATTTCACCCGCGAGGGCATCCGGCAGGCCAAGGGAGCGCTCGACCGCTGGTATCAAGCGCTGCGCGGCGAGCCGGCGGCGATTCCGGCCGAGCTGCCCTTCGACGTGCTGGCGGCACTGGAGGACGACCTGAACAGTCCGCTCGCCATCGCGCATCTGCACGAGCTGGCGACCGCGGTGAACAAGGCGAAGAGCGATGCCGAGAAGGCCGCGGCCAAAGGCGCGCTGCTGGCGGCCGGACAACAGCTCGGCCTGTTGCAGCAGGAGCCGGAGGCATGGTTCCGCTGGGCGCCGACCGGTGGGGGCGAAGGGCTGAGCGACGCCGAGGTCGAGCAGTTGATCGTCGACCGCAAGTCCGCCCGCGCGGCGAAGAACTTCGCCGAGGCCGACCGCATCCGCAAGGAACTGGCCGACAAGGGCATTGTCCTCGAAGACGGTCCGCAAGGTACGACCTGGAAGCGGGGGTAATGCGCAGATCCGCCCTTTTCCGCTGAGGGAAAGGGCGGTCTGTCCGGCATTGTTTCCAAGGCCGCAACAAACCTTCACCAACTCTGCGGATTATCCCGCGTGCCGATCCGGCCTAATCTTCTCCTCAGACAAAACGCGGCCCATCTGGCCCACCTGATCGAGGAGACCCTGACCATGATCGACACTCGCACCGCCCCCTATGCCGCCTTCCTGCTGCGTGTCGGCCTCGGCCTGCTGTTCCTGGCGCACGGCCTTGTGCTGAAGGTGCTGACCTTCACCATTCCCGGCACCGTCGGTTATTTCGAGAGCATCGGTTATCCCGGCGTCTTCGCCTATCTCGTGATCCTGGGCGAGATCGGCGGCGGGTTGCTGCTGATTGCCGGCGTCTACACCCGCTGGATCGCGCTCGCCCTTCTGCCGATCATGATCGGAGCGACGCTCCAGCATGTCGGCAATGGCTGGGTGTTCAATGCGCAAGGTGGCGGTTGGGAGTTCCCGGCCTTCTGGACCGTCCTGCTGGTGGTGCAGTCGCTGCTGGGCGAGGGCGCCTTCGCCCTGAAGGTTCCGGCGCTGGGCGCCCAGGCCGACCGTCGCGAACTGGCCTGATCCGCAACCAAAACCGGTATTCGATGGCGGCGCGGAGCGGGGAGGGGGCAATTTGCCTCTTCCCCGTTCCGCGTCGCCGTCCCATTTGGTAGACAGGACGGAGACCAACCGGAGAGCCTGATGACCGTTTCGCCGAACGACCAGCACAAGACGGAGTCCTCCGGGGTCCTGAATTTGCTGGACGACCTGATCGCCAAGGCGCGTGCCGCCGGTGCGGATGCCGCCGATGCCGTGCTGTTCGACAGCGCATCCGTGTCCCTCGCCCACCGGCTGGGCAAGACCGAGAAGCTTGAGCGCTCCGAATCCGGCGATCTCGGCCTCAGGGTGTTCGTCGGCAAGCGGCAGGCCATCGTCTCCTCCACCGACCGCAGCGGCAAGGCGCTGGACGAACTGGTCGAGCGCGCCATCGCCATGGCCCGCGTGGTGCCGGAGGACGGCTTCGCCGGCATCGCCGATCCGGACCAACTGTCCCGCAGCTGGCCCGACCTCGACATCTGCGATGATGAGGAGCCGTCGGCGGAAACGCTGATCGAGCGGGCGCGAATCGCCGAAGAGGCGGCGCTGGCGGTCCAGGGCGTCACCAACTCCGAAGGGGGCGATGCCGGCTGGAGCCGCTCGACCATCGCGATTGCCGCCTCCAACGGCTTCGCCGGCAGCTATGGCGTATCGCGCCAATCGCTGTCGGCCTCTGTCCTGGCCGGCACCGGCACCGGGATGGAGCGCGACTATGATTATGACAGCAAGGTCTATGGCGCCGACCTGCGCGATCCCGCCGAGATCGGCCGCGAGGCCGGCGAGCGTGCCGTCCGCCGCCTGAACCCGCGCCGGGTGAAGAGCTGCAAGGTGCCGGTGTTCTTCGACCCGCGGGTGTCGCGCGGCCTGCTCGGCCACCTGACCGGCGCAATCAGCGGCCCCAGCATCGCCCGCGGCACCAGCTTCCTCAAGGACAGGATGGGGCAGCAGATCTTCGCGTCCTCCATCACCATCGTCGACGACCCGCATGTGAAGCGCGGCCTGCGCTCCCGTCCCTTCGATGCCGAGGGCGTCGAAGTGTCGCGGCGCACGCTGATCGAGGACGGCGTGCTGACCACATGGCTGCTCGACCTGCGCTCCGCCCGGCAGCTCGGCCTGACCACCACCGGCCACGCCGCCCGCGGCACCTCCGGCCCGCCCGGCCCGGCCCCCGCCAACGTCTACATGGCTGCCGGCAAGCGCAGCCGCGCCGACATGCTGGCGGAGATCAAGGACGGCTTCTACGTCACCGACCTGATGGGCATGGGCGTCAATGGCGTCACCGGCGATTACAGCCGTGGCGCCGGCGGGTTCTGGATCGAGAACGGCCAGATCACCTATCCCGTCAACGAGATCACCATCGCCGGCAACCTCAAGGACATGTTCCTGAACATGGAGGCGGCCGACGACCTGGAACTGCGCTTTGGCATGGATGCGCCGACCGTGCGCATCGACGGCATGACCATCGCCGGCATGTAGCCGTTGCTTAGGGCGGAGGCAGCTCCGCCCGTCTCTTCATCGTTTGGCATCGTTCTTGCGCAGACAGCGGGCAACCCAAAGCGGGTTCGCCCGCTTTTTGTGCTGCATTTCCGCCACTCTGCCTGTCCAAACGTCAGCCAGGCCCTTGCGCACATCTGCCTGATCTGTTAGCAATCTGCCGTTTTTTTGGGCGAAATGCTGAAGGTTTGTGCAAATGGATGCGGCAAAGACGGGTGGCGACGTCCTTTTCGTGCTGATGGGCGCGGTGATGGTGCTGGCGATGCATTGCGGCTTCGCCCTGCTGGAGGTCGGGACGGTCCGGCGCAAGAATCAGGTGAACGCGCTGGTGAAGATCCTGTCGGACTTCGCCATGTCGACCATCGCCTATTTCTTCGTCGGCTATGCCGTGGCCTACGGCATCGATTTCTTCGCCGACGCCCACACGCTGGTCGGCAAGGGAAGCGGCGGCTTCGCGGCCTATGGCTACGACCTGGTGAAGTTCTTCTTCCTCGCGACCTTCGCCGCCGCGGTGCCGGCCATCGTCTCGGGCGGCATCGCCGAGCGCGCCAGGTTCTGGCCGCAGGTCGGCGCCACGCTGGCGCTGATCGCGCTGTTCTACCCGCTGCTGGAAGGCACGGTCTGGGGCACCCGCTTCGGCCTGCAAAGCTGGATGGCCGCGACCTTCGGCCAGCCCTTCCACGACTTCGCCGGATCGGTGGTGGTGCATGCCTTCGGCGGCTGGGTGGCGCTGGGTGCCGTGCTGAACCTCGGCAACCGCCGCGGCCGCTACCGGCCCAACGGCTCGCTGATCGCCATTCCGCCGTCGAACATCCCCTTCCTGGCGCTGGGCGCCTGGGTGCTGTGCGTGGGCTGGTTCGGCTTCAACGTGATGAGCGCCCAGGTGCTGGACGGCGTGACGGGTCTGGTCGCGCTGAACTCGCTGATGGCGATGGTCGGCGGCATCGTCACCTCGCTGGTGATCAGCCGCACCGACCCCGGCTTCGTCCACAACGGCGCGCTGGCCGGTCTGGTGGCGGTCTGCGCCGGGTCCGACGTGATGCATCCGCTGGGCGCGCTGGTCACCGGCGGCATCGCCGGCCTGCTGTTCGTCTGGGCCTTCAACAAGTGCCAGATCGACTGGAAGATCGACGACGTGCTGGGCGTCTGGCCGCTGCACGGTCTGTGCGGCCTGACGGGCGGCCTGCTGGCCGGCATCTTCGGGCAGGAGGCATTGGGCGGCCTGGGCGGCGTGTCCATCCTCAGCCAGATCGTCGGTACGCTGGGCGGCGCCGGCTTCGGTCTGGCCTCGGGTCTGGCGGTCTACGGCCTGCTGCGCGTCACCGTCGGCATCCGCCTCGATCCCGAGCAGGAGTACAAGGGCGCCGACCTGTCGTTGCACCACATCACCGCCTACCCGGAGGAGGACGCGCCCGGCATGTAATGCGCCGCGCACAACGCCGCCGCCCCCTGGGCGACTCTTGCTTTGCCGGGGCGGCGGCTTTAGTGTCCGGCGCGAACTCCTCCCCCTCACGACGCCGGATTTTGACCGCCCCATGAAGGCCGCCATCGTCGTTTTCCCCGGCTCCAACCGCGAACGCGACGCCGTCGCCGCGCTGGAGGCCGTCAGCGGGACCAAGCCGCATCTGGTCTGGCACCGCGACACCGAACTGCCCAAGGTCGACCTGATCGTCGTGCCCGGCGGCTTCTCCTATGGCGATTACCTGCGCTCCGGCGCCATGGCGGCGCATTCGCCGATCATGCGCGAGGTGAAGGCGCGGGCCGATCAGGGCGTGCGGGTGCTCGGCATCTGCAACGGCTTTCAGATCATCACCGAGGCCGGTCTGCTGCCCGGCGCGCTGATGCGCAACGGCGGACTGAAGTTCATTTGCCGCGTCCAGCATCTGCGGGTGGAGAACACCGACAGCCCCTTCACGGCAAAATACGCCAAGGGTCAGGTCGTGCGTTACCCGATCGCCCATGGCGACGGCAACTATTGGACCGACGCCGAAACGGTGAAGCGTCTGGACGGCGAGGGCCAAGTGGCCTTCCGCTACATCGCCGACGAGGCCCGCGCCGATCCGCGCGGCAATCCCAACGGTTCGGTCACGGACATCGCCGGCATCTTCAACGCCAAGCGCACCGTGCTCGGCCTGATGCCGCACCCCGAGGACGCGGTGGAGTCCCTGCACGGCAACACCGACGGCAAGCCCATGTTCGAAGGTCTGGTGGAGGCCCTGTCGTGAGCGCTGAAGCTACCAGGGCGCAGGAGCGTCCGGTCACCGTCGAACTCGCCAAGGAGTTCGGCCTGTCCGCCGAGGAGTACCAGAACGCCCTGGACATCCTGGGCCGCACCCCGACCTTCACCGAGATGGGCATCATCTCGGTCATGTGGTCGGAGCACTGCTCCTACAAGTCGTCGAAGGTTTGGCTGAAGACGTTGCCGACCACCGGCCCGCAGGTGATCTGCGGCCCCGGCGAGAATGCCGGCGTGGTCGACATCGGCGACGGCGACGCCGTCATCTTCAAGATGGAGAGCCACAACCACCCGTCCTACATCGAGCCCTTCCAGGGCGCGGCGACGGGCGTCGGCGGCATCCTGCGCGACGTGTTCACCATGGGCGCGCGCCCCATCGCCAACATGAACGCGCTGCGTTTCGGCTCGCCCGACCATTCCAAGACCCGCCATCTGGTGTCGGGCGTGGTCGCCGGCATCGCCCATTACGGCAATTGCGTCGGCGTGCCGACCGTGGGTGGCGAGACCAACTTCCACCCGGCCTTCAACGGCAACATCCTGGTCAATGCCATGACCGTGGGTGTCGCCAAGACCGACAGGATCTTCTATTCGGCCGCCGCCGGCATCGGCAACCCGGTCGTCTATGTCGGATCCAAGACCGGCCGCGACGGCATCCACGGCGCCACCATGGCGTCGGCCGAGTTCACCGAGGACTCGGAGGAGAAGCGCCCGACCGTGCAGGTCGGCGACCCCTTCACCGAGAAGCTGCTGATCGAGGCCTGCCTGGAGCTGATGGAGACGGACGCCATCGTCGCCATCCAGGACATGGGAGCCGCCGGCCTGACCTCGTCGTCGGTCGAGATGGCCGGCAAGGGCGGCCTGGGCATCGAACTGACGCTCGACACCCTGCCGATGCGCGAAGAGGCGATGACGCCCTATGAGATCATGCTCTCCGAAAGCCAGGAGCGCATGCTGATCATCCTGAAGCCCGGCCGCGAGGAGGTGGCGAAGGCCATCTTCGACAAGTGGGAGCTGGACTTCGCCGTCATCGGTCACCTGACCGACACCGGCAACCTCGTCATCAAGATGTATGGCGAGACCTGGTGCGACATGCCGATCGCCCCGGTGTCCAACGCCGCCCCGGAATACAACCGTCCGTGGGAGCCGACGCCGAAGGCTTCGGATGTCGCCGACAGCGTGTTCGACGGCTATTCCGAGGAACTGGGCGACACGCTGACCAAGCTGTTCGGCTGCCCCGATCTGGCCTCCAAGCGCTGGATTCTGGGAGCAGTATGACAGCCTCGTCGGCGGCGACACCCGCTTCATGTCGGGTCAGGCCGACGCCGCGGTCGTCCGCGTGCCGGGCCAGACCAAGGCGGTCGCCATCACCACCGACTGCACCCCGCGCTACTGCCTCGCCGACCCGGTCGAGGGCGGCAAACAGGCCGTGGCCGAGGCGTGGCGCAACCTGTCGGCGGTGGGCGCCCTGCCGCTCGCCATCACCGACAACATGAACTTCGGCAACCCCGAGAAGCCGCGGATCATGGGCCAGTTCGTCGGCGCCGTTCAGGGCATCGGCGAGGCCTGCAAGGCGCTCGACTTCCCGGTCGTGTCGGGCAACGTCTCGCTCTACAACGAGACCAACGGCGAGGCCATCCTGCCGACCCCGGCCATCGGCGGCGTCGGCATCATGCCGGACGCGATGATCGCCGTGGGCGTTGCCTTCAAAAATGAAGGCGACGTGATCCTCGCGGTGGGCGAGACGAAGGGCCACATCGGCCAGTCGATCTTCCTGCGCGAGATCCTCGGCCGCGAGGAGGGAGCACCCCCGCCGGTCGATCTGGCGGTTGAGCGTCGCAACGGCGACTTTGTCCGCGGCCTGATCCACGAGGGTCTGGTGGTGTCGAGCCACGACGCGGCCGACGGCGGCCTGATCGTCACCATCGCTGAGATGGCGCTGGCCGGCGGCATCGGCGCCTATCTGACCGGCTTCGACGGGCAGCATGTCCGCGCGCTGTTCGGCGAGGACCAGGGCCGTTACGTCCTGGCCGTCCGTCCGGACGTCGCCGCGACGGTGCAGGAGAAGGCCAAGGCCGCCGGCGTTCCGGTCACCGTGCTAGGCGAAACCCGCGGCACGTCGCTGTCGGGCCGCGGCGGCGAGATCGTCTCGCTGAAGCGTCTGCGCGAGGCGAACGAAGGCTGGCTGCCGGCCTACATGTCCGCCGAGCTGTAAGACGGCCGGGTCGTAAGGAAAACGGCCAAGCCCGATCAAGGTGACCGATCGAGATCGACGGGGCTGCTTCATGCGAAGCGGCCCCGTTTCTTTTTCCGGCTGGGGAGCGGCAGGCGCCTTCCGCCGTTCATGCTCTGTCGTGTACAGACCGGAAAATCGCGTTAAACTCGCCGTTCCAAAGGGTCGGATCGGCATATGAGCGCGCCTGGAGGCGGGGAATGGGGTTTTCAGTCACCTTTTGGGGCGTGCGCGGCACCATTCCCTGCCCAATGGCCTCGCATCTGGGGTTCGGTGGCAACACCTCCTGCGTCGAAGTGCAGGCGGGCAAGCAGCGGATCATCATCGACGCCGGCACCGGGCTGCGGATGCTGGGGCGCAAGCTTCTGGCCGAAGGGGTGACCGGCGCCACGCTGCTGCTGAGCCACACCCATCTCGACCACATCAGCGGCTTTCCCTTCTTCGCGCCGGCCTACACCAAGGGTTTCGGTCTTCGCGTCATCTCCGGCCATCTCAACGGCGGTCCCGACATCGAATCGGTGATGGCGCGCCAGATGGAACGGCCGCTGTTTCCGGTGCCGCTGCGCACCATGGGTGGCGATCTCAGCTTCCTCGAGGTGCCGCCCGGCCACAGCTTCAAGCTGGAGGGCGGGGTGCGCATCCACACCGCGGCGCTGAACCATCCCGACGGCGCCACCGGCTACCGGATCGAGTATCAGGGACGGTCGGTCGCCTATGTCACCGACACCGAACATGTGCCGGATCACCCCGACCGCAACATCCTGAACCTTGTCGACGGGGTGGATTTGCTGCTCTACGACTCGACCTACACCGATGAGGAATGGCGGCAGCGGATCGGCTGGGGCCACTCTACCTGGATGGAAGCGGTGCGGATCGCCCGCGCGGCCCATGTGAAGACGCTGGGCCTGTTCCACCACGATCCCGACCACGACGACGCGACGATGGAGCGGATCGAGGCGGCGGCCAAGGCAGAGTTCGCAAATTGCTTTGCCGCGCGCGAAGGCACCACCATTTCCCTCGACTGACATTCCCTGTGCATCGGGCATTATGACCGCAACCATCCTGATTCTGTTCGCCGCCACCTATCTGGGCATGGCGCTGGGCGGCTTTCCCGGCCTGCGCATCGACCGCACCGGCATCGCGCTGGTCGCAGCGATCCTGTTGCTGGCGACCGGGGCGCTGGATACCGCCGCCGCCGTGTCGGCCATCGACTTCCCGACGATCTTCATCCTGCTGGGTCTGATGATCCTGTCGGCGCAATATGCCGGCAGCGGCTTCTACGACTGGTGCGCGCTGAAGGTGGCGCAGGCGGCGAAGTCGCCGGCGCGGCTCCTTGCGGTGATCGTGCTGGTCGCCGGCGGGCTGTCGGCGGTGCTGGCGAACGACGTGGTCGTCTTCGCCATGACGCCGATGCTGTGCCTGGGCCTCCAGGCGCGCAAGCTGGACCCGCGGCCCTACCTGATCGGGCTGGCGGGCGCCGCCAACGCAGGGTCTGCGGCGACGATGATCGGGAACCCGCAGAACATCCTGATCGGGCAGGTCGGGCATCTCGATTTCTGGCGCTTCCTGGCGATCTGCGGCGGCCCGGCGCTGGCCGCCATGGCCATCGCCTATGCGACCGTCTGGCTGGTCTGGCGCGGCCGTTTCGGCATGCCCCAGGAAGGGCACGAGGGCGTCGTGCAGGCGGCGCCGAAGCTCGACCGCTGGCAGTTGGGCAAGGCGGTGGCGGCGACGCTCGTTCTGCTGATCCTGTTCACCCGCGACATCCCGCAGGAGCATGCGGTGCTGCTGATCGCCGGCATCATGATGGTGAGCCGCCGCATGGCCAGCCGCGACATGCTGGGCATGGTCGACTGGCACCTTCTGGTGCTGTTCGGCGCGCTCTTCGCGATCAACCATGCGCTGGGCCTGACCGGCATCCCGACAGCGCTGGTCAACGACCTGAGCGCGGCCGGATGGCTTCCCGACCGGCTGGCGGTGATGCTGCCGCTGTCGCTGGCCGGCAGCAACACCATCGGCAACGTTCCGGCGGTGATCCTGCTGCTGGCCGCTTGGCCGTCGCCGCCGGAAGGGGCGCTCTATGGGCTGGCGCTGCTGTCGACCCTCGCCGGCAACCTGCTGCTGCCGGGCAGCCTCGCCAACATCATCGTGGCGGAGCGGGCTGCCGCCGCCGGCGTCAAGCTGGGGTTCGTCGAGCATGCGCGCTGCGGCGTGCCGATGGCGCTGCTGTCGATGGCGGTGGCGGCGGTCTGGCTGTGGGCCGGCGGGTGGATGGGGCTGTGATGGATAGGCTGTGACCTGTGATCGGCGCGTGACTTTCGTAACCGCAAGCCCCTTCTGCCGGGTGCGACAAATGGGGTACTCTGTTCGGAGCGCCATTGTCGTGCGCCGGGGTGGGGGAGCGCTGTGGGTCTGGTCGGCCAATTCCTTGAATTTATCGAAAGTGCCCCGAACCAGTCGCTGCGATCGCTCAGCGATCGGGTGCTGCGCAAATGCCGCGAGCTGACCGGTGCCGAGGCCGGCACGGTCTTCATGCTGCGCGGGCAGGGACGGCACCGGCATCTCGATGCTGTCAGCGTGCAGAACGACGTGGTCCGCGCCAGGCCGACGCTGTTTTCGGTGCCGGTCAGCCAAGCCTCCATCGTCGGCTATGTCGCCGCGACCGGCGAGACGCTGCTGCTGGCGGATGCCTATGCCATTCCGGCGGACCGGCCCTACAGCTTCAACTCCGCCTTCGACCAGCGCACCGGCTTCCGCACCCGGTCCATCATGGCCTTCGCATTGAAGGGGTTCCGTGACCGGCCCATCGGCGTGGTGCAGCTGATCAACCGCCGCCCGCTGGAGGGGCCGCCGGCCTTTCTGCCCGATCACGAGCAGATGATCGCCCCGGTCAATCACATCGTCGGGCGGGCGCTGGAACGCGCTGCGACGCTGGAGCGGCTGACCGAACGCAACCGCGCCCTGACCAAGGAGCGCCGCCGTGTCGCCGAACTCCAGGCGGAAACGGAGCGTGCCTTCATGGTGTCGGTCAATCTGCTGGCCCGCGCCGCCGAGGTGCATGACGAGGACACCGGCAACCACATCCTGAGGGTCAACGAATACTCTTACCTGCTGGCGACCTGGGCCGGCTGCAGCCGCGCCTTCTGCCGGGAGATCCGGTTTTCCGCCGCCCTGCACGATGTCGGCAAGATGAGCGTCGATCAGGCGGTCCTGCACAAGCGGGGCCGGCTCGACGAGCGCGAGCTTGCCGAAATGCGGCGCCATCCGGTCTATGGCCACGACATCCTGGTCGCATCGGACCGGCTGAAGATGGCCGCCGAGATCGCGCTGTACCATCACGAGCAATGGGCCGGCACCGGCTATCCGTTCGGCCTGAAGGGCGAGGCAATCCCGCTCGCCGCCCGCATTGTCGCCATTGCCGACTGCTATGACGCGCTGCGCAGCGCCCGGCCCTACAAGCCGTCATTCAGCCATGAGAAGACGGTGGACATCCTGCTGAACGGTGACGACCGTCTGAATCCCAAGGTCCATTTCGATCCGCGCCTGCTGGCGCTGTTCGCCGCCCGCCATGCGGAGTTCGGCGAAATCTGGGAGCGGCTGAAGGATCAGGAAATGCAGGATGCCTGAGGGCTGACGAAAGAGGGCCGGGGCGGGTGGTCAACGACCTCCCGCCCCGGCCCTGTCTCAGGCTCAACCGCGCTCAGGCGCGGGAGTCACTCGGCCGGGTTGGTCGCGGCGAGCGCGCGGCGGCGGACCCAGCGGATGCTCTTGATCGCGAGCCACAGACCGCCGATGGCAAGACCGGTCAGCAGCAGGATCTTCGGTCCATCCTCACCGATGGCGGCGGCGGCCTCACCGAACAGGTAACCGGCGCCGGCGAAGCTCCAGGCCCAGATGCCGGCGGCGATGAAGTTCCAGAACAGGAAGCGCGACCACGGCATCCCCGAGGTGCCGATGGCGACCGACGCGATGTTGCGGACGCCGTAGAGGAAGCGGAAGACCAGGATGAAGGCGACGCCGTACTTCTCCAGCCAGCCCAGCACCCGGCAGGCGTGGGCATCGGCGGAGGGGAAACGGGCCAGCGCCTTCTTGCCCCAACGGCGGCCCAGCCAGAACCAGACCTGATCGCCCAGGAAACTGCCGACCCACACCGACCCGACCAGCCAGTAAAGATTGACGATACCGAGCTTGGCGCCCATCCCGCCAAAGATTACAAATGTTTCACCTTCAAAAAAGGCCCAGACAAAGGCCATCGGGTAAAAGGCGTTCCCCCATTCCTGCAACCACGAAATCCAGTCCAAAGCTCCCTCCGGGAGACGTCGCATGTGGGTTCGGCGTGCCCGGTGGCGCTTTGATACCGCTTTATTGTGCGATGCGGCATGTAAAGCGTGGGCTGGAAGGGATCATGACATAAAGCCGTGTGGTTTGTCTCGGAAACTTTATTGACGAAGGGACGCACCCGGCAGTGAGACTGGGGCAGTGAGACTGGCGTGTCAGAAATCCTCGCCCGAGAGCTCTCCCATCGCCTGCCGCGCGGCACGCAGCAGGGCGGGGTTCGGCTCCGTCGCACCTTCTCCGTCCTCGCAGTCGGTATCCCCCGAGTCGGGGGCGGCGCGGCGCTTCAGTTCGCGCGCCGCTTCGATCAGCAGATGGGCCAGCCGCTGATCGGGCAGCGCCTGCACCAGTGCCCGCAATTCCGCGTTGGACAGTGCTGCCGGGTCGAAGGCCGGCGGGGGAGGCGGCGGGGCCGGGGGGGCGAGCGGCAGGGTCGCGACGCTCGCCGCCATCGCCGCCGTCCGGGGCAGCGGTGCGGCTTCCCGCACCACGTCCACGGCGACTTGGGCGGCCATGGTCGAGGGGGCGGCACCCGTCGCGGAAGCCCGCGCCCGGCGCGGCTTGCGCACCGGCTCGCTTTCCGGCAGGTCGTCGAACAATAGCCGTTGGACGCTCATCGCTGCAGATGCCCCCTGCGCTCCATCGATGCCGCCAGCGCTGCGGCAGCCAATCCCGTTCACTCGCAGTTTGCGATGTGTTCTCTTTTCATTCTAGAAATCGCGGTCAGTTTGTCGAGTGGATTCTGTCGGTCTATGGCTGCAGGGCATCCTGGAAAGCCACCGCTTCCAGGAATCGCTCGGGCCGCAGCACGCGCGTGGTGCCGGCGTGGCGCACCGACAGGAGCTGACGGTCGACCGTCACCAGCCAGGGAGCCGAGCCGCCGACGGCGGCGGCCAGGAACATGTCGTCCTCCGGATCGCGGCACAGCCGACCGACCGCGGCCGGTGCGACCAGGGTCATCTCCTCGGCGATCCGATCCAGAAAAGCGCGGCGGTCGGTCGCGGCGGCGTAGCGGTCGAAGGTTGGGCGCATCAGCACCTCCCGCAGTTCCGACAGCGTTTCGCTGCTGCCGACGAGGCCGCGGTCGGCACGCACCCGCTCCACGCACCGGCGGATCGCATCGTGGCGCCGGGCAGCAGCACGTCCCAGCAGCGCATAGGCCACCAGGATGTTGGTGTCGAGCACGGCCCGGACGGGAGAGCGGGTGGCGGAGCCAAGCATGTCGGGGACGGCTTTGTCGGGACTGAGCATTGATATATTGCAGGGCTGTGTCGGTTGAAGTTGTCGGGCCTGATATGAGGCGTCTGTTGTGGGCAGGAACGCTTTGCGGTAATAAGCCGGTAAGGTGTGAACGGACTCTTTAGGACGGAAGTATCGGCATGACCAGCATCCTCGTCGTCGACGACAGCCGACTTGCGCGCAACATGGTTTCCAGCGTTATCGCCTCCTTGCGGCCCGACTGGACCATCGTCACCGCGGCGAGCGGCGAGGAGGGGCTGGAGATCGTCGGCGAGGCGCCGCCGGTCGCTGCCATCGTCGATTACAACATGCCGGGCATGGACGGGCTTGTTCTCGCCGAACGGCTGAAGGAGCGTTTCGTCGGCCTGCCGATTGGGCTGCTGACCGCCAACGTCCAGGACACGCTGAGGCGCAAGGCCGAGGCGCTGGGCGTCCGCTTCATCGCCAAGCCGATCACTTCGGACAAGATCCGCGACTTCCTCGCCGCGGCCGGGCAGTGATGGCGATGGGACAGCCCGGATCGGTTCCATCGGCGGAAGACCCGCTCCGTCTCGACGCCGACGAGGCCGACGCCATCGCCGAACTGTTCAACATCGGCATGGGCGAGCCCGCCGCCGCCCTCAGCTCCATGCTGGGGGAGGAGGTGCATCTGTCGGTACCGTCCTTCGCAGTCTCGACCCGTGCCCGCATCACCAGCGAGGTCGGCGACGAGCTGGATGGCGAGCAGCCAGTCTGCGCGGTGCGCGGCGCCTTCACCGGTCCCTTCACCGGCGAAGCGATGCTGATCTTCCCCGAGCGCGGCACGCTGGCCCTGGTCGGCCGCCTCGTCCCCGTCGATCCCGCCGCCGAGGCGCCGGGCGAGATGGAGCAGGACGCGCTGACCGAGATCGGCAACATCATCCTGAACGGCTGCCTCGCCAGCCTGTCCAACCTGATCGGCGGTGAGCTGTTGGGGGCGGTTCCGGGCTATGGCGCCGGCGCACCGGCGGCGGTCATCGGGTCCGGCACCGATCCGGTGCTGTTCGTGCGCATCGACATGGCGCTCGCCGCCGGCGATGCCAGCGGTCATGCACTGTTCCTGCTGGACATCGCATCGCTCGATGCCTTCCGCGAGGCGATCCGGCGGGCCTTGGCGGGGCTGTAAAAAGGGGGGCGCGAACGCCCCCCCGATTTCATCATCCCTCGATCTTCGAGAAGTCGGCCACCGCGTTCAGCGTCATGCGGATCTGCGTCAGCAGGCGCAGGCGGTTGGCGCGCAGGTCCTTGTCCTCCGCGTTCACCGTGACCTTGTCGAAGAAGGCGTCCACTGGCCAACGTAGTGTGGCAAGCGCCGCCATGGCGCCAGTGAAGTCTTCCGCAATCAATCGAGGGGCAGCATCGGCCAATGCGCCTTTAAGGGCTACGTATAGTGCCTTTTCCTCGTCCTGAACCAACCCGGTTTCGTTGACTGCCTGATCAAAGGCCGCGCTGTCCTTTTTCTCCTCAATGCGGACGATATTGGAGGCGCGTTTATAGGCCGCTAGCAGATTAGTGCCCTCAATTGAACCGACGAAGGTCTGCAGAGCCTTCACGCGGGCCAGCAACCGGACCAGGTCGTCCTCGCCGCCGAGCGCGAACACCGCATCCACCAGATCGTGGCGGACGCCCTGCTCGCGCAGCACCACCTTCAGGCGGTCGGCGAAGAAGGACATCAGGTCGCCGCCGACGCTGCCGGCCGGGGCGAAGCCGCTGACCTTGTAGGCGCCATGGGCCGCCGCGAAGATCTCGCCCAACTTCACCCGCAGCCCGTTCTCCAGCACCAGCCGGATCACGCCCAGCGCGGCACGGCGCAGCGCGTAGGGGTCCTTCGAGCCCGTCGGCTTCTCGTCGATGGCGAAAAAGCCGACCAGCGTGTCAATCTTGTCGGCGAGCGCCACCGAAACCGAAACCGGCGCGGTCGGGCAGTTGTCCGACGGACCCAGCGGCTTGTAATGGTCGGCGATGGCGTTGGCGACGTCGGCGCTCTCGCCCTGGCCGAGCGCGTAGTAGCGGCCCATGATCCCCTGGACCTCGGGGAACTCGCCGACCACCTCGGTCACCAGATCGGCCTTGCACAGCAGCGCGGCGCGGCTGGCGGCGTCGCTGTCGGCGCCGATGGCGCGGGCGATCTCGGCGGCCAGCAGCTGCACGCGGGTGACCTTCTCGGCCACCGTGCCCAGCTTGGCGTGGAAGGTGATCTTCTCCAGCGCCGGGACGCGGGCTTCCAGCTTGGTCTTGCGGTCCTGGTCCCAGAAGAACTTGGCGTCGGACAGGCGGGCGCGCAGCACGCGCTCGTTGCCGGCAACCACGGCCTTGCCGCCGTCCAGCGTCTCGGTGTTCGCCACGACGACGAAGCGCGGGGCCATCCGGCCGTCGGCGTCCAGCACGGCGAAATACTTCTGGTGGGTGCGCATGGAGGTGATGAGAACCTCCGACGGCACGTCCATGAAGCTCTCGTCGATGCTGCCCATCAGCACGACCGGCCATTCGACGAGGCCGGCGACCTCTTCCAGCAGCGCGTCGTCGGGCGACAGGGTCAGGCCCTGCGCGGTGGCCAACGCCTCGGCATCGGCCTTGATCTTGGCCTTGCGCTCCTCACGGTCGAGCACGACCTTGGCGGCCAGCAGCTTCTCCCGGTAATCGGCGAAGCTCTCCACCGTGAAGGCATCCGGCGCCAGGAAGCGGTGGCCGCGGGTGCTGTTGCCGAAGGCGATGCGGCCCTGGGTGCCGCCGATGTCATAGCCGCCGTCTAGCACGCGCCCGCCGAACAGGGCGATGATCGAGTGCAGCGGACGGACCCAGCGCGCGGTGCCGGTGCCCCAGCGCATCGACTTTGGCCAGGGCAGTGCGACCATGGCGGCGGGGATGATCTCCGCCAGCACCTGGGCGGTCTCGCGGCCCTTCTTCTCGGTCACTGCGAAGTAAAACACGCCCTTGCCGGTGTCGCGCTGCTCGCACTGGTCTAGGCTGTCGAGACCGGCCGACTTCAGGAAGCCGGCGACGGCCTGCTCCGGCGAACCGACGCGCGGACCCTTCTTCTCTTCTTTGACGTCTTCGGTGCGGTCCGGAAGTCCATTCACCACCAGCGCAATCCGACGAGGGGTGGACTGCTCTACGGCAGCTTGGAAGCCCAAACCAGCGGCCGCAAGCTTCTCAACGATCAGACGGCGAAAATCCAGCGCAGCTTTCGCTTGCATGCGTGCCGGAATTTCTTCCGAGAACACCTCGATGAGAAGTTCGTTATTCAGGATCTGAGCCATGTTTTTACTTCGCCCCCGTCCAGGCTTCGCAGCAGGCCTTGGCCAGCGTGCGCACGCGGCCGATATAGGCTGCGCGCTCGACAACGCTGATCACGCCGCGGGCGTCCAGCAGGTTGAACAGATGCGACGCCTTGATGCACTGGTCATAGGCGGGCAGCGCAAGGTTCTGCGCCACCAGAGCCTGGCATTCGGCCTCGGCGTCCTTGAAATGCTGGAGCAGCATGTCGGTGTTGGCGAACTCGAAATTATGCTTCGAGTATTCGATCTCGGCGCGCTTGAACACGTCGCCGTATTTCACGCCCTGGCCGTTGAAGTCCAGGTCGTAGACATTCTCCACGCCCTGCACATACATGGCGAGGCGCTCCAGCCCATAGGTCAGCTCGACGGCGACGGGGTCGCATTCGATGCCGCCGACCTGCTGGAAATAGGTGTACTGCGTCACTTCCATGCCGTCGCACCACACTTCCCAGCCCAGTCCCCAGGCGCCCAGCGTCGGGCTTTCCCAATCGTCCTCGACGAAGCGGATGTCGTGCAGCGCCGGGTCGATGCCGATGGCGCGCAGGCTGTCCAGATAAAGCTCCTGCGCGTTGGCCGGCGAGGGCTTCATGATGACCTGGTACTGGTAATAGTGCTGCAGGCGGTTCGGGTTCTCGCCATAGCGGCCGTCCTTGGGGCGGCGCGACGGCTGGACATAGGCCGCCTTCCAGGACTCAGGACCCAGCGCGCGCAGCGTGGTCGCGGGGTGGAAGGTGCCGGCGCCGACCTCCATGTCGTAGGGCTGCAGGATGACGCAACCCTGCTCCGACCAGAACTGGTGGAGCTTGAGGATCAGGGCCTGGAACGACAGGCCGCGGCGGTCGGCGGAAGTTCCGCCGTCGGAAGTCCCGATCTGGGAGGCCATGGACGGTCCACAATAGAAATGTTGAAAACGCGCCGCACGATAGGCGGGCGCCTTCGTCAAATCAAGCCGCAGCGCGGCAGATCGCGTCGCCGCGGCATCGTATCGGGGGAGGGCGGGAGGCGATTGCCCCGTCGGCAACCGTGTCAGCGGCCGTAGGGACAGGCCGGGCGGCCGCAGGACACCGCGGAGCGCGGGGCGACATAGGCGCCGCATTCCGGGCATTTCTCCATGTCCTCCGCCTCCATGGCCGGGACGGGCGCGCCGGTACTGCGCGCGGACGCGCCACCGGCCGTGCCGTCGCGCCGTCCGTGCGGAGGGGGGGCATCCTGGCGACGGGCGGCGTTGCGGGCGCGGCCGATCTCCTGCACGCGGTTGACCCAGCGCCAGCCGAACCAGACCGCGCCGATCACCAGCGCAAGAAGGATAATCTTGGACAAGGACATCATCGCCGGCAACCCGTCTGATCTCCCGCGCATTCAGCCCGCAGGTGACGGGAAGTCAAGGAAATAGACGGGAGAGTGGGGGGTGGCGGGACCGCCGCGAGAGCGTGCGGCGGTCCTGCGATAGCGACAGGCTTACTTGGCGGCGACGGCCGGGCGCCAGTTGTAGACCGGGACGACGCCATAGGTGCGGGTCATGTCGGCCTGCCGCACGCTGCGCACCAGAACCTCCGTCCCGGTGGCGACGCGGATGTCGGTGCCGAGCAGTCCGCAATCCTCCGGCACGATGTTGATGCACTGGGTGGCGTCGACCCGGCTCAGCACGATGTCGAAGGGCAGGCCGTTCACGGCATAGACGCCGAGCAGGCCGGGGGCGGAGGTCGCCGTGCGCAGGGTCACCACGCCGGCCGGCAGCGCGCGGTCGCTGGCCGCGGTCGGACGCTGATTGTGGCTTTCGTCCCAAACGGGCTTGCCCGAGGAATCCAGCTTGGACTGGGCTGCGGCGCCGCCGCTGAAACCGGAGAGGGCCAGGGTCGCGCCGCTCACCGCCGCCAGGGCCAGAATCGCCATCCGAAACCGCGACATCGTTATGCTCCGTACTAGTGTCTGTTCTTTTTGTCCGCCCGGGCCGCATGGAACGGCCGGGCATCGCCCCATTATATGGGATCCGATCAGCGGCGTCGCTCTAGCCCAGAAAGCCTACTGTGTTCGGTCAAGGTCATGCTGTGCAGTGGTGGTGCCGACAGTTCGCTCTGGACGCAGGTTCGATGCTTGTGAATGATGTTTCTTGTATCCGTTGCCGAACGGGTTTCGATAAATACGCTTCGGTTGTGAAGTTTTCGCCCCGATCTTTCCCTCGGGCGGTGTGTAGGAGGGTTCTCGCGGCATGGCTGCGCTTTTTGCTGATGATCGAGGCGGCGCGATGATGGTCCCCAGGGATGAACCGATGCTGGAAACCGCTCGCCTGATCCTGCGGCCGACCCGGGCGGAAGATTTCGATGACTGGGCGGCGATGATGGCAAATCCGGAGGGAACCGAGTTCATCGGTGGCGTGCAGTCGCGTCCGGTGGCTTGGCGCGGTTTCCTGTCGATGGCGGGTGCGTGGTCGATCCAGGGCTTCGCCATGTTCTCCGTCATCGAGAAGGAGACCGGCCGCTGGGTCGGCCGTGTTGGGCCGTGGGTGCCGGATGGCTGGCCGGGGCCGGAGATCGGCTGGGCGATCATGCCGGATCGCTGGGGCCGGGGCTATGCGGTCGAGAGCGCTGCCGCAGCCATCGACTGGGTGTTCGACCATCTCGGCTGGACCGAAGTCATTCACACCATCCATCCCCGCAACACGGCCTCGCAGGCGGTGGCGCTCAAACTGGGGGCGGAGGTGCGTGGGACAACCTTACTGCCCGAACCGGTCAACCCGCCGGAGGCGGATGTCTGGCACCAGACACGCGAGGAATGGCGTGCAAGGCGGCGTATTGCGGAGGGCGTATTGCGCTAATGCCATGCGACCTACCTTGCCGGTGTCGGGAGCGGCGGTGCCGGACTTAAAATTTCCGAGGCAATCGCCAATTCTTGTGCATTTTCACTAGAATTTTTGCGGATTGCCTATGCTATTGGTTTAGCCGTTGCATTCCATTCGCAGCAATCCTATTGGCTGACCGATTGCAGGAGGGGCCCGTAAATGGCCAAGGAACAGGCACTCGCCCTCATTAAGCGCCTCGCCACCGACGGCGAATTCCGTAATCAGCTGAACGCCCTCGATATTCAGGGCAAGCAAGCCCTGCTGGCACAGAGCGGGTTCGGCGGTGTCCTTCCCGACCATGTCCACAGCGCCGCTGCCGACGCCTTCAACTCCCTGACCGGCAAAGAGAGCGGTCTGGACAGCGCCGTGGCGGTCGAGTCGATTGCGACTGCCGCCTCGGCTTCGGCGACGTCGGCTTCCGCCACCTCCGCTTCTGCCACTTCGGCCTCTGCGACCTCCGCCTCGGCCACGTCGGCTTCCGCCACCTCTGCGTCGGCATCTCCGGGGCCCGCCTTCTCCGCCTCCGCGCAGTCGGCATCCGCCTCCGCTTCGGCTGCTTCGGCCTCGGCGACCTCCGCGTCGGCGACCTCCGCCGCTGCGCAGTCTGCGTCGGCTGTCCCGGCCCCGGCCTTCTCGGCGGTCGCCGCCCCGGCATCGGCGTTCTCGGCTGCCGCGCAGTCTGCGTCGGCTGTTCCGGCCCCGGCCTTCTCGGCGGTCGCCGCCCCGGCATCGGCGTTCTCGGCTGCCGCGCAGTCTGCGTCGGCTGTCCCGGCTCCGGCCTTCTCGGCGGTCGCCGCCCCGGCATCGGCGTTCTCGGCTGCCGCGCAGTCTGCGTCGGCTGTCCCGGCTCCGGCCTTCTCGGCGGTCGCCGCCCCGGCATCGGCGTTCTCGGCTGCCGCGCAGTCTGCGTCGGCTGTTCCGGCCCCGGCCTTCTCTGCGGTCGCCGCCCCGGCATCGGCGTTCTCGGCTGCCGCGCAGTCTGCGTCGGCTGTCCCGGCTCCGGCCTTCTCGGCGGTCGCCGCTCCGGCATCGGCGTTCTCGGCTGCCGCGCAGTCTGCGTCGGCTGTTCCGGCCCCGGCCTTCTCTGCGGTCGCCGCTCCGGCATCGGCGTTCTCGGCTGCCGCGCAGTCTGCGTCGGCTGTTCCGGCCCCGGCCTTCTCGGCTGTCGCCGCCCCGGCATCGGCGTTCTCGGCTGCCGCGCAGTCTGCGTCGGCTGTTCCGGCCCCGGCCTTCTCGGCGGTCGCCGCCCCGGCGTCGGCGTTCTCGGCTGCCGCGCAGTCTGCGTCGGCTGTCCCGGCTCCGGCTTTCTCGGCGGTCGCCGCTCCTGCTTCCGCTCATTCCGCATCGGCGATGTCGGCATCGGCAACCTCCGCGTCGGCGACGTCCGCTGCGGCGCAGTCCGCTTCGGCAACCTCCGCTGCGGCCACTCCTGGCGCGTCGGCCTCCGCATCGCAGGGCCCGGCAGCGGCTGGCGACGATCCCAAGACCGAGGCGTAATCGCATCGGGGCCGGCCTATCCTCACGGGAGACGGCCGGCCCCTCATTGTCATTACGCGTCCCGCGCCCTGCGGGGCGACAATCCATCTCCCTCCGAACCGGCCGGAACCGCGAGTCCTGATCCATCCCATGGCTGACAGCGCATCGCCCGACACCGTCTATCCGGAGTTCCCCGGCATCCGCCTGGGCGACACCGTCCACCGCGCCGCCAAGCGCTTCTTCATCGGCACCCACCGCACGGCGACGCCGGAAGAGACGCTGGCCCGCATCTCGCCCCATTTCGCCCGCTGCGGCATCACGCGGCTGGCCGACGTGACCGGGCTGGACCGTCTGGGCATCCACACCGTCATCGGGCACCGGCCAAACAGCCCGACCCTGTCGGGCAGTGCCGGCAAGGGTTTCAGCCTCGCTGCAGCGACAGTCTCTGCCGCGATGGAGGCGATCGAGTTCCACCATGCCGAGCATCTGCGCCTGCCGCATGTCGAGGCGGCGTGGAACGACCTGCCGGCCGATGGACGCATCCCGCTGGACCGCTTGCCGGGAACCAAGCACGGCTCCTTCCGTCCCGACCGGCCGGAGATCTGGACCTGGGGCTGGGACCTGATGAGCGGGCGGCCGGTCGCCGCTCCCTGGACCTCGGTCGGGCTGCACAGCATGCCGCCGGGGACCAAGCCGGGGGCCCGCAGCTTCTACGCCATGGGCACCAACGGTCTGGCCAGCGGCAACCACATCCTGGAGGCGGTCGCCGCCGGCCTCTACGAGGTGATCGAGCGCGACTCCGTGGCCTGCTGGCGCTATGCCGGCGATCGGCTCAACTGGCCGACGCCGCGGGTCAATCTGGAGAGCATCGACGCGCCGACCGTGCGCGACCTGCTGCACCGGTTCGAGCAGGCCGGCATCCGTCCGCTGCTGTTCGACGTCACGACGGACCTGGGCGTGCCGAGCTACATGGCAATCGTCTATGACCGCGAGATGCGCAAGACCGGCATGAACCGCGGCTATGGCAGCCATCTGGAGCCGGCCGTTGCCATGTGCCGCGCCCTGACCGAGGCGGTGCAGTCGCGGCTGGTCCTGATCGCCGGTTCGCGCGACGACTTCTTCCGCCGCGACCTGGTCCGCAATCAGAATGCCGACGGCAATGCCGAGATCGCGGCGCTGGAGGCGACGCCGATCAACACCGACGGGCGGCGTCACCGGAACCATGCCACCCCGACTTTCGAAGGCGACATCACCGTTCTGCTGACCGTCCTGCACCGCGCCGGGATCGAGCAGGCGCTCGTCTTCGACCTTACCCTGCCGGAGATCGGCATTCCGGTGGTGCGGATTCTGGTGCCGGGGCTGGAAGGCTACCAGTTCGACTTCTACACTCCGGGTGCCCGGCCGCTGGCTTTCGCGGACGCTCTGAAGGCACATGCGTCTCAAGCGCAAATGGGATCGGTCGCATGAAGATCTGTGTGTTCCTGGGCCCCACCATGCCGGTGGAGGATGCCCGCGCGATTCTGCCGGATGCGGTGTTCCTGCCCCCGGCGGCGCAGGCCGACATCATCAGCGCCATGACCATCCACCGGCCGGACGTGATCGCCCTGATCGACGGGGTGTTCGGTCAGTCGCTGTCGGTCTGGCACAAGGAGATCCTCTATGCCCTGCACAAGGGCGTGGCGGTCTATGGCGCGTCCAGCATGGGCGCCTTGCGGGCGGCCGAATGCCATCCCTTCGGCATGGTGCCGGTCGGCGAAGTCGCACGCGGCTATGTCGACGGCCGGCTGACCGGCGACGACGAGGTGGCGCTGGCCCATGCCGGTCCGGAAGACGGCTGGTTCCCGCTGTCGGAGCCGCTGGTGAACCTGCGTGCCAGCATGGCGGCGGCACTGGCTGCCGGGGCGGCGGACCGGGCCCTGCACGACCGGGTGATCGCCGCGGCCAAGGGGCTGTACTTCACAGAACGCACCCGCGACCGCATCTTCGCCGAAGCCGGACTGGGCGCGGAGGAAACGGACCGGCTGGAGCGCTTCCTGGAAAGCGGCGGAATCGACCAGAAGCGCCGCGATGCGGAGGTTCTGCTCAGCCATCTCGGCAGCCTCATCATGCCGCCGCGGCCGGCGCCGTTCGACTTCAACGCGTCCCATTATTTCGATGTCCTGTACGAGCGCGACCGCCGCGTCTGCCACGGCGGCAACACGGTCCCGCTGTCGGAGATCGCCTCCCACGCCGCCTTGCACCGGCCGGACTTTGCGG
This sequence comes from Azospirillum sp. UENF 112521, assembly GCF_058780665.1. Classification (NCBI taxonomy): domain Bacteria; kingdom Pseudomonadati; phylum Pseudomonadota; class Alphaproteobacteria; order Rhodospirillales; family Azospirillaceae; genus Azospirillum; species Azospirillum sp. UENF 112521. Next base: position 2,102,266 of record NZ_JBSNCI010000002.1, on the reverse strand, counting down.
AAATCAACAACGCCGCACTCGGCCGCCTGCTGATCCGCCAGTTCGCGGAGGTGATGGGCGTCACGGTGGACGAGGCGGCGGTGCGGACGGAAACCCGGCGTTTCTGCGCCATGCGCGGACTCGTGGGGGCGGAGGCGCTGGCCGACTGGTGCCGCCGCAACGACCTGACCGATGACGAGTTCAGCGAACTGATGACCGAGCTGGCCATCGAACGGGCGATGCGGCTCTGGCTGGTCCCGCGCCGATTCCTGGCGCGGACGACGAAGCCGGTGCTGAACGAGCTGCGCCTGCGCGGACTCTACGAATCCACCGCGGAAGAGGCGGCGCTGGTCGAGCGCGTGATGGAGCTGCATTTCGGCGACGCCAGCCGCCAGCCCAAGGAAACGGTGGAGCAACTGCTGGCCGAGCATGTTGCCAGCACCGCCTGCCGGGTTGATGCGCCGGCCGACGTCTGGTCGTATGAATATGGCTTCAAGGACCTGCTGGACCTGCGCATCGACCTGATGCGGGCCAAGCAGGTGCGCGATCTGTTCCGCCAGCTGGCGGTGGAGGCGGAAGCGGCGCTCGTCCAGGCGGCGGCGCAGGAGCCTGCTGGAGAGGCGATGCCGGAAGAGGAGATGCAGACGTGACGAACGCTGAGGTGACCATCCGCGTGCCGACCCCGTTGCGCGGCTTCGTCGGCGGGCACGATCAGGTGACGGTGCCGGGCGCCACGGTGCGCGAGGCGCTGGCGGCTTTGACCGCCGGGCAGGATGCCTTCCGCGACCGGCTGTTCACCGCGGAGGGCGACCTGCGCCGGTTCGTGAATGTCTATCTCGGCCGCGACGATGTCCGGCGGCTGGGCGGGCTGGAAGCGGCCTTGCCGGCCGGCGCCACCCTGACCCTGATGGTCGCCCTGGCTGGCGGTTGAGGAGCCTCGCGTCATGAGCCTGAAGGACCGGCGCCTCGCCGAATTGCGCGCCCGCATCGCAGAAGTCGCCGTCGCTGACGCGCTGGCCCTGCAACGGGACGGTGCCCTGCTGGTCGATGTCCGCGAGGATGAGGAGACGGCGACGGGCAGCCCGGCCGGTGCGCTGCGCCTGCCGCGCGGCTTCCTTGAGTTGCGGATCGAGGAGAAGGCGCCCGATCCGGCGCGTCCTCTGCTGCTGATGTGTGCCGGCGGCACCCGGTCGCTGTTCGCGGCGGAGGATCTGCTGCGGCTGGGCTATCGGGACGTGCGGTCGGTCTCCGGCGGCTTTTCCGCCTGGAAGGCCAGCGGCCTGCCGGTGGAGGTGCCGCCGCAGCTCGATGCCGCCCAGCGCGAGCGCTACCGCCGCCACCTGACCATGCCGGAGGTGGGGGAGGCCGGACAGCACAGGCTGCTGCGCAGCCGTGTCGCCCTGATCGGCGCCGGCGGGCTGGGCTCGCCCATCGCGCTGTACCTCGCCGCCGCCGGGGTCGGACGCCTGACCCTGATCGACGACGACCGGGTCGAGCGCAGCAATCTTCAGCGCCAAATCCTGCATGCCGAAAGCCGGCTGGGCCAGCGCAAGGTGGAGAGCGGCCGCAGCACCCTGCTCGATCTGAACCCGACGATCGAGGTGGTGTCGCACGACACGCGGCTGGAAGCGGCCAATGTGCTGGAGCTGTTGGCCGGGCACGATGTGGTGGTCGATGGCTCGGACAATCTGCCGACACGCTATCTGGTCAACGATGCCTGCCTGCGGCTGGGCGTGCCGAACGTCTATGGCGCCATCTTCCGCTTTGAAGGGCAGGTGTCGGTGTTCGGCGGAGCGGCACCGGGCGTGCGCCCCTGTTACCGCTGCCTCTTCCCTGAACCGCCGCCGGCCGAATATGCGCCGTCCTGCGCCGAAGCCGGTGTGCTGGGCGTGCTGCCCGGCGTGATCGGCACCATCATGGCGGCAGAGACGATCAAGCTGCTGCTCGGCCTCGGCGAACCGCTGGCCGGCCGGCTGCTGCTCTATGACGGCCTGCGTGGCGAGTTCAACGAGATCGCGGTTCCGGTCGATCCGGATTGCCCGTCCTGTTCGGCCGGGGCGCACCCGGAATTGAGCGACATCGCGGCAGTGTGCGCGGGGTGATGGAGAGAGGCGGCGTGCTCCCTGTCCGGCAATCGGGCCGGCCCTTAATCAGCCCTGGGGTCGGCCCGGCGGGGGTCGGCTCCGGGGTCGCCGGGAGCGGGGCTGGGCGTTAAGCGGCCGTCTTCTGGACGATGACGCTCTGGACCAGCTTCTTCAGGGCAACGAAATCGACGGGCTTGGTCACCAGTTCGGTCGCACCGATGTCCAAGGCGCGGCGGCGGTTTTCGGAGTCGCCATAGGCGGTGACCATGATCACCGGAACATGCGGTGCTTCCGCACGAAGACACCGCAGGAAGTCGAGTCCACTCATCCCAGGCATATTGATATCGCTGAGGACAAGAACAGCTTCCGGTTGCAGGCCGGTGTTCAAGCTTTTGAGTGCCTCTTCGCCAGACGCGGCGAAATGAAGCACCAGTTCACCACGGCGCAATTCTGCGCGAAAACGCTGGCGAAACAAATCCTCGATATCCGGTTCGTCATCGACGACGAGGATTCCCAGGGTCATGTCTTTCGGCGCTCCCCTAGCGACATGGCCGTCACGGTTCGTGGCAGCGTGATCGTAAACTCGGCATGCTCGTTTTCGATGCTGGATACGTCGAAACGGCCCCTGTGTTGATGTACCACGATGTCATAGCTGAGTGAAAGTCCTAAGCCCGTTCCTTCTCCGGTAGGCTTCGTGGTGAAAAACGGAGTGAAAAGCTTTTCGATCACTGCGGTAGTCATGCCGATGCCATTGTCGCGAATTCTTATGGAAACGTCCCCTCCTCTCGTTTCGGTTGTTATTGTCAGTGCCGGTACGTAGGCAGGATCGCCGCAGGTCAGCTGTTTTTTGCGGACCGCGTAAAAGCTGTTCGTGAACAAATTAACCAGCACACGCGAGATGTCCTGTGGAACCAGCTTCACTTCACCCACCGCCGCGTCGAATCGGCGGTCCAGAGTCGCGTTGAAGCTGCGGTCCTGGGCGCGCACGGCGTGGTAGGACAGGGCCACGGCCTCTTCCACCAAGGCGTTCAGGTCGGTGGTTTGCCATTCGCCGCCGCCGCCGCGAGAATGGGCCAGCATGCTCTTGACGATGTTGTCGGCGCGCCGGCCATGGTCGGCGATCTTGCGCAGGTTGCTTTGCAGGCTGTCGACCAGTTCATCCACGTCGGTGCGGGTCGCTCCCTCCAGATGGTCGTTCAGCGGCTCCAGCAGTTCCAGCAGCTCGTCCAGCAGTTCGCCCGACAGCTCGGCGAAGTTGTTGACGAAGTTCAGCGGGTTTTTCAGCTCGTGGGCGATGCCGGCGGTCAGCTGGCCGAGCGAGGCCATCTTCTCCTGGACGATCAGCTGCTGCTGGGTCTCGCGCAGCTCCTTCAGGATTGCCTCGGCCCGCTCCTTGGCTTGGCGAAGCTCATCCTCGATGCGCTTGCGGTCGGTGATGTCGTGGTGGGTGATCACATAGCCGCCGTCCGCCCGGGGAGCCGTGCGGATGTCCAGGATGCGGCCGTTCGAGGGAACCTGGCGTTCGGAATTGATGACGCCCTTGACCAGGAAGCGGGTGCACAGCTCCGCCACCGTCTCCTCGCAGGGGACATCGCCGTAATCGCCGCGCCGGTGGTTGTAATGGAGGGTCTCGGCAACCGGGGTGCCGGGAGGGAACATGCCGGGGGGATAGTCCCACAGCCGGAAATACTCGCTGTTAGCGCCCTCCAGCCGCAAGCTGCGATCCAGCATCAGCACGCCGTTGGGCATGGCGTCGATGGCCGCCTGCAACAGTTGCCCCTGATGCGGGATCTCGGCATTGGCCGCCTGGGGGCGCATCTGGGTCAGCATCTCCATCACCGCGGGCGCGCCGCCCCAGTCCACCGGTTCGAGCAGCTGGTCGAACCACTGGATGCTGGTGTCGGCCCGGTGGCGCTTGATGCGGCGGGCCAGCGGCTGGATCGGGCCCTGCTGGCAGTGGGCATAGGCGTTGCGCTCCGCCAGCCGGGCGTCCTCCGGGATCAGCGCCATGATGTCGGACAGGGCCATCACCTCCCCGACCAATTCGTAGCCCAGCAGGCGGGCAAGCGTGCCGCTGCAATGAAGGATCACGCCGTCCCGGTGGACGATCAGGCCCGGCATCGCCGCGACCAGCTGGTCGTGATAGTTCTGCGCCCGGTCCAGCGAGGCCACGACCGACTCCTCCGGGGAGTAGGACGACAGCGGGGGCAGGGCTCGCAGCAGATCGGCTTTGTCGTCCATGAGTGGGTCCCGAAGATGTCGTCCGCAGGGCTCTGTCACTGATCCGGAAGGGTCAGGGGGCGTCCAGTGGCAGCCGCAGGATCACACAGGTTCCGCGGCCGACCTCGCTGTCGATATCGATCTCCCCGCCAAGCTTGCCGGTGACGAGATTGAACACGGCATACAGCCCCAACCCCATGCTGCCGGCGCCGCGGCGGGTGGTGGTGAAGGGCTGGAACAACCGCGGCTGGATGTCGGCGGGGATGCCCCGGCCGTTGTCGGACACGCGCAGCTCCACCCGCTCGTCGCCCATCATCCGGACCGAAACCGTGACCTGTCCCGGACGGCGGATGCTGTCCTCCGGCTGCTCGCTCTCGCTCGCACCGAAGCCGACGGGGACGGGCGCCGCCTCGAAGGCATGGGCGAAGGCGTTGGTCAGCAGGGCCAGCAGCACCTCGGTCAGCGCACCGGGATAGGTGTCGAGCGCCAGCCCGTCCGGACATTCCAGCACCAGCTCATGCCCGGCGGCGGCCGGCTGCACCTGCACCGCCAGCACGATGTCCGACAGGTAGTCGCGCAGGCCGACACGGCTGCGCGGCGAACTGGCCTTGCCCTCCGTCACCAGCTTCAGGCTCTGGATCAGGGCGGCGGCGCGTTCGATGTTGGCGACCAGCAGGGTGGAGACCTCGCTGGCGGTGCCGACATAATCCTGGAAGTCGCTCTTGCGCAGCTGTCCGCCGTTGAAGGTCATGATGATCCCCTCCGACGCCGTCTGCAAATGGGTGGCGGCGGTCAGGGCGATGCCGACGGGGGTGTTGATCTCGTGCGCGACCGCGGCGATCAGCTGGGCGATCACCGCCATCTTCTCCGCCCGGATCAGGTCGGACTGCATGCGCTCCAGGTCGGCGAGCGCCTGCTCGGCCGAATCCTTGGCCCGGCGCAGCGCTTCCGCCTGAACCTTGCGTTCGGTGATGTCGTAGAGCCAGACGATGAAGACCGGCTGGTTCTCGTAGCTGGTGCGATCGACGGACATCGCCATCCACACCGTGCGCCCGTCTTCGCGCACGTAATGGATCTCGTCCGAAACCGATAAGGCGTCCATCCCGGATGCCCGGTTCGGCAGCCGTTCCTGGACATGGCGGAACAGGGTGGGGGCGCAATGGTGCTGGAGCGTGTCGGCGGGGACGCCGAACAGGTCGGTGCAGCGCTGGTTGCAATAGACCAGATCGCCGGCTTCGGTGATGATGGCGACACCGATCGGGCTGCCGTCCAGGACCCGGCGCATGCGGGCGGCCTGGGCGCGCGACGCCGCCTCCGCCGTGCGGGTTTCCTGAAGCGCGTCGCGCAGGCGGCGCACGGACTGACAGGCCTCCAGCGTCTTGTGGATGGTGGCTTCCAGATCGGCGAAGTCGATGGGCTTGATGATGAAGTCGAAGGCGCCGCGGTTCATCGCCGCGCGCACGTTGCCAAGGTCGCCATAGGCCGACACCATGACGGCGCGGATGTCGGAATTCACCTGCGGCAGATGATCCAGCAGGGTCAGCCCGTCCATGCCGGGCATGTTGATGTCGCTCAGCACCATGTCGATGTCGGGCCGGGCGCGCAGGGTCGCCAGCGCCTCCTGCCCGTCATGGGCGAACAGGAATTCCAGTTCGCCGGTCCGGACGGCGCGGCGGAAGCGCTGCAAGATCAGCGTTTGGACGTCCCGCTCGTCGTCGACAACCAGTATCTTGCCCATCCCGCCTTCCTACCGCCAACCCGCCGGACAGGCGGGCCGTTCCGTCGGAGCCGCGTCATACGCCGATCCGTGGGCCCCACCATAAGCGTGCATCGCCCGAACGGGAAGGGCCGTGGCGTATGGCACCCCATCGGTTGTATGCCGCCATGGGCGCATGGCTGGGCCGGACCGCAAGCGGAAATCCCCTGATCCATATGGAACGTACATGCCGGAAAGGATAGCACGGGATTGCAGCACGGCCAGACGATTGTAAACGATTAGAGTCTAATCAATCTTTCGAATCATGACCGGCGGCTCTCCGGCGCCCTGGCCGGACGGGGAAACCGCCAGCGGCAAAGTGAACCAGAACGACGCCCCGGTGGCAGACTCGGCGACCGGTCCGTCCCGCGCGTCCTCCACCCCGATCCGGCCGCCCAGATGCTCGACGATCCGCTTGGCGATGGCCAGCCCCAGCCCGGTGCCGGCCGGCTTGCCGGTCAGCGCGTCGCCGGATTGGCGGAAGCGGTCGAACACCAGGTCACGGTCCTTCGCCGGCACGCCGGGGCCGCTGTCGATCACCGCCACCCGCAGGACCCCGTCCGCCAGCCGGGCGACCAGCTGGGTCCGGCCGCCGGGTGGGGTGAATTTGGCGGCGTTGGACAGCAGATTGACCACGACCTGGATCACCCGGTCCACATCGCCGCGCACCGGTGGCAGCCGTTCCGGGATGTCGACCGACAGGGCGATGCCGCGCTCGCGGAACAGCGCCTCCGTGGCGGCGACCGCCTCCGCCAAGGCCTGTCCGGCATCGATGGTCCCGATTCGCCAGTCCAGCGCACCGGCCTCGATCTTCGCCATGTCCAGCACCTGGTTGATCAGGCGGGTCAGCCGCTCGCTCTCCTTGATGATGACGGCCAGGAATTCCTGCCGCTGCTCGGAGTCCAGCTCGGGGTCGTCGTGCAGGATCTCGCTCAGCGCCCGGATCGAGGTCAGCGGCGTGCGCAGTTCGTGGGTGACGGTGGACAGGAAGTCGTCCTTCAGCCGGTCCAGCTCGGTCAGCCGCTCGTTGGCGGCGCGCAGCGCGTCGGTGGCTCGTTCCAGTTCCGCCGTCTTGCGTTCCAGCGCGCGGCTGTGGGCGATGACGTCGCTGGTCTCGTCCAGCATGCGCAGAAGCTCCGCCGCCTCCACGGCACCTGCCGAGACGGAGGAGGCCAGGGCGACGCGGGCCGATGCTCCGCCGATGGCGCCGGCCAGCAGCCGTTCGGCCAGCCGCAGCCGGTCCGGTCCGGCCGGCTCGTCCGGATCGGCGCCGTCGAAGGCACGCCCGGCACGCTGTGGACCGAGGAAGCGGGCGACCACGCGGGTGAGATCGCCGACGCTGGCCGCACTGCGCCAGTCCGGCGGCGCCTCCCGCCGTGGTGTCGCGACATCCGGGGCGGAGTGGAAGACATCGACGAACGCCGTGGCCTGCACCCGCTCCGCCGCACCCTGCCGGTCGAACAGCGACAGGCCGACATAGGCGCCGATGTTGGCGAGCGCGGTCCAGAACAGCGAATGGGCCAGCGAGTCCCAACCTTCGAGCCCGAACAGCGCGTAAGGCCGCAGGGCGGCGATTCCCCACGGCCCCTCGGTGATGAAGCCGGACGGCAACCAGCCCGAACGCGCGAAGCTGGGCAGCAGCAGGGTATAGGCCCAGACCAGCGCGCCCGCCGCCACGCCACCGATGGCGCCACGCCGGGTCGCTCCCCGCCAGTAAAGGCCGCCGATCAGTGCCGGGGCGAACTGTGCCACCGCGGCGAAGGAAATCAGCCCGATCGACACCAGAGCGTAGGCCGAGCCCGCCAGCCGGAAATAGCCGTAGCCGAACAGCAGGATCGCCACGATGGCGATGCGCCGCACCGCCAGGAGGAGCGGTGCCAGATCGGCTGAGCGTGCCAGCGCCCGCGGCCGGGTGCGCAGCAGGATCGGCATCACCAGGTCGTTGCACAGCATGGTGGACAGCGCCACCGTCTCGACCACGATCATCCCCGCCGCCGCCGACAGCCCGCCCAGGAAGGCCAGCAGCGCCAGCCAACCCGCACCGCCGTTCAGGGGGAGGGCGACCATGAACAGATCCGGGTCCATCCCTCCGCCGAACGTCAGCAGGCCGGACAGCGTCACCGGCAAAACGAACAGGTTGATCAGCAGGAGATAGAGCGGGAACAGCCAGATCGCCCTGTCGAGATGGCGTTCGTCCGTCGATTCGATGACCATCACCTGGAACTGGCGCGGCAGGCACAGCATCGCCGCGGCGGACAGGATGGTGGTGGCGACCCAGGCGCCCCATGGACCGCCGCCGGACGCGGCATGCCCAAGCGCCGCCTCGCTGCCCATCAGGCGGGCGAGGTCCGGGCGGGCGGCCGCTGCGGCGAACAGGCTGTCTAGCCCGCCGTGCAGGCCCCAGACCACGAAGATGCCGACCGCCAGGAAGGCGACCAGCTTCACCAGCGATTCGAGCGCGATGGCGGCGACCATGCCCGGATGATGCTCCGCCGCGTCGATCTGGCGGGCACCGAAGACGATGGCGAACAGCGCCATCACCGCCGCTATGAGAAAACCCTGGTCGAGGAATGGCTCGGTGGGTGCGCCCAGCCCGCCACCGGTCAGCGCGTCGAAGCTGACGGCGACCGCCTTGAGCTGCAAAGCGATGTAGGGGGTTACACCCACCGTGGCTGTCAATGCCACCAGACCGCCCAGCAAGGGGCTGTGGCCGTAGCGGCTGGCGAGGAAGTCGGCGATGGAGGTGATGCGCTGCGCCTTAGCGATGCGCAGGATCTTGCGCAACAGCAGCGGCGCCAGCAGCATCAGCAGGGTAGGGCCGAGATAGACCGGCAGGAACCCGATGCCCAGTGTCGCCGCCCGCCCGACCGACCCGTAGAAGGTCCAGGTGGTACAATAGACCCCGAGCGACAGGGCGAAGACGGTGGGCGAGGCGATGACGCTACGCCCCGCCGCTTCCCGCCGGTCGGCCCAATGGGCGATGGCGAACAGGGCGGAGAGATAGACCAGCGCGGCGATCAGGACGGCAGCCCAATCCAGCCCGGCCTCCATGCCGCCCTCCTAGCGTGCCCGGCCGGCGAGTGCCGCCAGCGCGATCACCGCCGCCCAGATGCCGAAGACCCAGCCATACAGTATCGGCACCCTCAGGATCGTTCCCTTCACACTGAACAGGCCGAGAAGCGGTGGGCTGAACAGGGCGGCCGCCAGCAGGAACAGGCCGATCATCCGGTCGCGGTACCGGGCGGAGCCCGGCTCATGGCCCGGCATCGGCTCGGGCGCGCTCAAAAGGCGCGCTCCCGTGCGGCAAGTTCGACCAGAATGTTGGCCCCGCGGATGGCATCGTCCAGCGTCCGCACCTCGCGCTCGCGCAACATCTCGATCATCCGTAGGAACACCGCGGCGGTGACCAAGCTGTCGCCCAGCGCGGTGTGGCGGTCCACCACCTCGATGCCCAGCCGTTCGGCGATGCCGTCCAGCGTGTGGTCGCCGTCATTGCCCAGCAGCATGCGCGACAGCAGCATGGTGTCGAGAACCGGACAGTCGAAGGCCACCCCGGCCGCCCGTTCTTTCATCTTCAGGAATTTCAGGTCGAAGGCGGCATTGTGCGCCACCAGCACCGCACCGGAAACGAAACCGCGGAACTGCGGCAGCACGGCGTCGATGGTCGGCTTGCCCGCCACCATCCCGTCGGTGATGCCGTGGAAGGGGACCGATTCCGGCGGGATCGGCCGTTTCGGATCGACCAGCGTGTTGAAGGTCTCGCCGGTCAGGATGCGCCCGCCGACGACGCGGACGGCGGCGATCTGGATGATCTCGTCGCCGGTGCTGGGCGACAAGCCGGTGGTCTCGGTGTCGAACACCACGTAATGCAACCGGTCCAGCGGCGTGCGGCCAAGCTCGCTGGTCGCCAGCGGTTGGTGCAGCAGCCCGAAATCGAAGAATTCCGGCCGGGCGCCGGCCTTCGGCCGCGGCTGGACGGTGCGCGGCGACTGCGCCGGCGGCAACGGCACGCGCAACCGGGCGCGGGCGGTATCGCGGGCGGTATCTGGGGCGCTGTCGGTGGACAGCGGCTCGCTCCAGGCGGTGCTGCGGTGGTGCTGCAAGACGTCGCCGGCGCTGAGGCCGCCCAGACCGTCGGGCAGGGTCTGGTCCAGCCAGCCGTCCAGCGTGGCGCTGGACACAGGCGGCCCCTGCCAGACGAGGTCGAGATAGACCCAGCGGTCGCCGTCCTGCGGGCCGGCAGCCTCAAGATCGAAGGCGGTGGCGCCGGTCAGCGCCTGCACCCGCCCGATCAGATAGGCGAACAGCAGGACGAGGCTGTGGCTGTCGCCATGCACCCATTGCGGCAGACCGGTCAGCGTCACCGTGGTCGCGGACTCGGCCCCCACCCGGTGGGCGACAAGGGTGATCAGGTTGTTGGAATGGATGTCGCTCATCGGCCAGCTGCCGGTGACGACATTGCGGTAGGCGTTGGTCACCCGCTCCAGCCTTTGCGACAGGCTGTCGCAGGAGTCCAGCATCGCGCTTTCGAAGGCGGCGCGCTCGCCGGGTCCGAGGTCGGGTGCGTCGTACAGCGTCTCCACCGCCGCCCGCAGATTGGCGATGGGCGCACGGAACCCTTCCGTCGCCTCGCGCAGCAGGGAGTCGCGCTGGCCCAGCGCCGCCAGTTCGCTGGTGGCGTCTGACAGGGTCAGAACGTAGCCGGTTATGACAGGGCCGGTTATGGTCGGCGGCTCGTCCGACGCCGGGTCGGGATCCTGCAGGATGGCACTCATCCGCCCTTCCAGCAGGATGCGGCCGTCGGTGGTGGCGCCGACGAACTGGGCGGTGGTCCCATGCTCGTGGTTGACGTGCCGTCCCTCGCGCACCCGCAGGGTCAACCGCTCCAGCGTGTGGGTCACCGGCTCCGCGACCACGAAGTGCAGCAGCGAGCGGCCCAGCCCAAGCTCGCCCGTCAGATGCAGGATGTCGAGGGCGGTCTGGTTGTAGAGCAGGATCTGGTGCCGGGTGTTGCAGACCAGGACACCTTCGTGCAGATCGCGCAGCACGGCGGCGAGCTGCGTCTTCTGTTCTTCCGCCTTGGCGGTGGAGTCGGCGACGGTGCGGGCGATGTCGCGGCGGACCTGGGCCATCTTGTCCGACAGATCGTTCACCGCGCGGGCGATGGGCAGCAGGTCGCCATAGCGGGCCAGCGGCACCCGGCCGCCGACCGCCGCCTCGGCATTGCCGTGGGCGATCAGCCCAGCCTCGCGGCTCAGGGTCTCCGCGGCGCGCAGCAGATAGCGGTCGACCGCCAGCCACAGCCCCCAAACCGCGGCGGCGCAAGCCGCCGTCATGACCACGGCGTAGGTCAGCAACGGGTCCGATGCGTCCGACCCGCGCACCGCCGCCGCCAGCCCGACCGCCACCACCACCAGACCGATGCCGACGGCGCGGAAGGCCAGCGGGATCATTCGGCGGGGCAGGCGGGCGGGCGGAGGAACGCCGCCGCTCTTCCGGTCCGGGCATGGTCCATCCAGTGCCGGGGCGGTCATGGTGCCGGCTCCGCGCTGCCGGTCGCGGTCAGGCCCAGATGGCGGCGGACGGTGGTCAGCAGGTCGCGGGTGGAGAAGGGCTTGGTGATGTAGTCGGTGGCGCCCAGCGCCAGCCCCTTCTGCCGTTCGACGTCGCGGCTTCGCGCCGTCAGCATGATGATCGGCAGCGTCTTCCAGGCCGGGTTGGTCCGCAGGGTCTGGCAGACGTCGAAGCCGTCGCGCTTCGGCATCATCGCGTCGAGCAGGATCAGGTCGGGGGTGAAGGTCTCCACCGAGCGCAGCGCTTCGTCCCCGTCGCGGGCGATGCGCACGTCGAACCCGGCGCGCTGCATGAGAACCTGGAGCGACAGGACGATGCTGGGCTCGTCGTCGACAACCAGGATGGTCGGCTTCATGGCGGGGCGTCCTCCGGTGCGCCGGTCTTATGCCGGCTTCCCAATTTGCGGCCGGGGCAATGCATTCGTGCCCTGGAATGTCCATGGTACGAGCAAAGACAAGCGGGGATCAAGCGGCACTCCCGGCTCCCCCGACCAAAGAACGGGGTGAAGCCGGAAAGAAAAAGCCCGACCGCGACCAAATGTCGCCGCCGGGCTTTCGTTTCAATGACACGATGTCGCAGGGGCAAAAACCGGCCGGCGCCCGTCGCCGGCCCGGGATCAGCGCGTCGACACGACGACGGGGTTGAGCCCCATCTTCGATTTCAACTGCTCGGCCTCCCGCTTGGCGGCGGCCGGATCGGGGTAGCCGCCGACGCGCACCGCGCGCCAGGACCGGTTCGAACCGTCGGTCCAGTCCACCGTGTAGGCCTGGAACCCGTTGCCCTGAAGCCGCTGGACCAGCGAATCGGCGTTCCCCGTCACCGAGAAGCTGCCGACCTGCACGGTGTAGCGTCCGGCCGGCGCCTGGGCGGCAGGGGTGGGCGGAGCGGCGGCCTTGGCGGCCTGCTTGGGCTCGCCGTTGCCGGGCGACGCGGCGGGCGGGGTGGCGGGGGCCGCCGGTGTCGCGGCGGGCGGACGCTTTGCCGGCTCCTTGGGCGGCGCCAGCATCGCCTGCAACGATCCGGTGTCCGCCGGAGCGTCCTGCTTCGGCGACTCCGGCTTCTGGACCGCGGGAGCGCTTTCCATCGGGGCCGCAGCGCGCGGCTTCGGAGCCGCGGCGGGGGCGGTGGCCGGGACGGACGGTGGCTCCGGCACTTTCAGGACCGGGGGCGGGCTGGTTGGCAAAGCGGCGACCGGCGGCGGCGGGGCGGCGGCGGGCGTCTGTGCCGGCGCGGACTGCACCGGAGGAGCCTGCGTCGCGGCGGTCGGCGAGGTGGTGGGCGTCGGGGTGGTGGCAGGTGTCGGCAGGCTTCCGGTCGCGTTCGACGCGGCGCCGGGTGCCGGGTTAGCAGGCGTCTGGTTGGCAGGGGCGCGGGTGATGGCGGGGGCCGGCACCATCGGCGCCCCGCTGTTGGCGGCCGTCGTCACCGGCGCCGGATCGCCCGAGCCGAAATAGACCACGCCGACGGCAATGCCGCCGGCAGCGACCAGGGCCATCGCGATCTTGCCCAGCGGCAGGCGGCTGCGGGCTGCCGGCTCCTCCTCCTCATACTCCACGTCGTCATCCTGCGGGTCGGCCCGCAAATCTTCGTTCAAGGCGCGAAGCAGCTTGGCGATGTCCTCGTTCTCCGGCGGCGGAGTGTCGGAAGGTTTGCCGTTGGCCTTCATCTCGTCCTTGAAAGTCGGTGTCGTCAGGGTTGGAGCCTGCCGGTACGGTGGCTTGAGCGTCACGGTCGACCTGCGCTTGCCCGTCATGGCGGGCCGGCTGAAAGCAGAAAAAGGGGCCTTCCGGGCGCCGGGACCGCGGAACACGGACCGGCTGCGGAAAGCCCCTTCTCTTTATCGTATTTTGCCGCCCCTTCAAACCGCCATGCGGTCGCGCCCGGCAGTCGGGCGGCACAAAAGAAGAGACCTCAGCCCTGATGCGGCCGGGTCGGATCGACCGGCTGGGCGGTGGTCGTGGTGGTGGCGGTCGGCGCCGGCTGAGGTGCGGCCGGCTGTGCCGGGGCCGGGTTGATCGCGGCCGGAGGAGCCTGGGCCGGCGTCTGGGCGGTGGTGGTCGCGGCAGGCGGCTGGGCCTCGTCCTCGTCCTTCAGTCCGGCCTTGAAGGCCTTCACGCCCTTGGCGATGTCGCCCATCACGTTGGGCAGCTTGCCGGCGCCGAACAGGAGAAGCACGATGACCAGAACGATCAACCAGTGCCAGATGCTGAAACTGCCCATCGATCAATACCTCTGAAAAACGGTCGGAATGGATGTCGTCGCGGTCGCCACCAATGTGAGTGCCCCTTCCGCGCCGCACAAGAGGGGCAAGGCCGGGAGTCGTGACAAAGCTGGTGCCGTCAGGCTGCCGGGCCGCTTTCCGCCGGCTCATCCGGCAGCTGGTGGCGCATGATCAGCGGTGCCTGGAAAGCGCTGAACAGCAGGGTCAGCGGCATGATGCCGAACACCTTGAAATTGACCCACGTGTCGGTGGCGAAGTTCCGCCACACCACCTCGTTGAGCACGGCCAGCAGCAGGAAGAACCACGCCCAGCGAATGCCCAGCGTTCGCCACCCGTCGTCCGAAAGGTTCAGAACCGTGCCCAGCAGGCGCTTCATCACGTTGCGCCGCGTCATGTGGGCGACGAACAGGACGATGGCGAACAGCAGGTTGACCAGGGTTGGCTTGATCTTGATGAACAGGTCGTCCTGAAGCCACAGAGTCAGGCCGCCGAACAGCAGCACGAATCCGGCGCCGACCACCGGCATGATCGGGATGCGCCGTTCCAGCCGCCAGGACACCGCGAGCGCGATGGTGATGGCGACCATGAAGACCGCGGTGCCGGTCATGATGCCGGCCTGTGAATTGGCAACGAAGAAGGCGGCGAGCGGGCCGGCCTCGATCGCCAGGCGTGCGAACTGGTTCATGGTCCCTGACATAGCCCGAACCGGTCGCCCATGAAAGGGGCGAATGTTGACGCACGAGACATTCGGGAGCCCACACCCGCCCGTGAAAAGGAAAATGTGGCGGTGACATCGCTCGGTCCCCGACGCCGGAACGCGAGCGGGGCTTTTCTCGCGTCGAGTGTTTCGCTAACTCTTTCGTCATCCGCCGAACGGCGGGGGACCGGACGAAGGGCAGGGGACCATGGAAGCCGCCGAGGTGAAGGACCTGATCGACGAAGCCCATGAGCGGGAACGGGCCATGCACCGCCCCGCGGGACACCACCATGCCGAAGAGAATGACGAGGGCGGGCATGGGGTGAAGATGTCCACCGCCATCTACATCTCCGTCCTGGCGGCGGTGCTCGCCATCGTCAGCGTCGCCGGTTCCAATGCAGGCAAGGAGCTGATGGCCAGCGCAATCGAGGCGTCGGACAGCTTCGCCTATTACCAGTCCAAGACCCAGCGCCAGATCAGCCTGCGCTTGGCCGCCGACGAACTGGAACTGCTGTCCGCCGGCATGCCGGCCGATGCCCAGGCCAAAGCCTTGCAGCGCTCCACCGAATACCGCCAGTCGGCTGACCGGATGGAGGCTGACGAGGGCAAGAACAGCCGCAAGGATCTGTTGAACAAGGCCAAGGCGGCGGAGGTGCGGCGCGACCATGCCGCGGCGCAGGACCCCTATTTCGACTTCGCCGAGGGCATGTTGCAACTGGCCATCGTGCTGGCATCGGTCTTCGCCATCACCAACCGCGGCTTCATCCTGTGGGCCAGCCGCGGTTTGGCGGCGGCCGGCGTGCTGATGGCGGTGGACGGCTTCACCCTGATCCTGCCGCTGCCCTTCCTCTGATCCCTCAGAACTGGGCCGACAGACGCAGGGAGCCGTAGTTGGTCAGCGATTTCTGGCCTTGGAACTCCGGCGTCTGCAGGGTCTGGGCGTAGGTCAGGCCGTAGCGGCCGTAGCGCAGGGTCAGGCCGGCCTGCATGCTGCCGACCAGCGGGTGCTTGGCGACCGAGCGGCTTTCGCGGAAGCTGTTGCCGTCCAGGAAGATATTGCGGGCCACCGCCCGGCCCTCGGCGCTGGCATAGACGTACCAGGAAAAGCGCCCCGGCCGTTCGGAGTAAGGATTGTCCTGGTAGGGGATGCTGGAGGTCGGGCGCGTCACCAGCGCACCGACCGGCGGCGGCATGTTTCCGCCGAGCCGGACGGTGGCCCCCGTCGCGGCGAAGGTCAGCACGTTGCCGACACTAGCGGCGACATGGGGGCTGAAATCCCATTCCAGCGGGCCGAGACTGTTGGGCTTCTCGTCGCGCCAGACATGCTCATAGCTCAGCACGACACCCGGCTCGTCGCGCAGCTGGTAGTTCCAGCCCTCCGGATAGGTGGCACCGTCGACGATCTTGTGGACCGTCTTCTGCGTCTGCTCCGCCAGCGAAGCCGGACCGACCATGCCGAGGTCGAGGTCGATGCGGTCTACCGCCCGCGGCGCCTCGTTCAGCACCGACACGCGGCCATAGAGCCAACCGGCATAGGGCCGGTCCTTGGGGTTTGGGTTGCGGGCGGTCAGGTCGCTCGGCGTGTAGATGTTCTGGCCGAAGGCGAAGCCGTAGCGCCGCACGCCGCCCGGTTCGATCCAGGGCACAAGGTTGGCCAGCCAGTCGATGTTGCCGTAGGTCGGCCGGGCCCCGGAGAAGTAATAGAACTGGAACCCGTTCGTGTAATAGCGGTCGGTCCCGCCGCCGAACAGGTCGTTGTCGATCCAGAACCCGATGGCCGGGCCGGAGGTCGCCGGTTCGTCGCCGGGGGGAGGGGTGGTTTCCTGCGCGGTGGCCGACGACATCGCTGCCGATGCAGTCAGCAACAGGGTTGCAAATGCTGCGGCCAAAGTGGGGCCGCTCTTCGTCACCATTCCCGCACGCTCCATCCGTTTCGCGAGATAACGGATGGAGGGGAGCTGTGTTGCGCTGCGGTGCGGCCTCTTTGGGGGTAGGGGGCGGGGCCTGGGTCGAGGATGCTCCCCGCATGCTCACACCCGCGTCCGCAATCCCTCCACCGCTTCCTCCAGCGTCATGTCGATGCGCTTGATCCCGTGAAGCGCCAGGAAGCGTGCCTCGTTCTTCGACAGCTCGCCGGGGATGACCGCCCAGTGGCTGTCGGAGGAGCGCTTGGCGATCTGGCGGGCGAAGGTGCGCTGGATCTCCTGGTCGAAGCGGCAGCCCAGATATAGGAAATGACGGCCGGCGCGGCGGTCCTGGACGATGGCCGGGATCGGGGTCTGGATGTCAATCTCCGTCAGGATCTCGACATAGTCGCTGTCGGAGATCAGGTAGTTGCCGGCCGGCGTCGCTGCCCCCGACGGCTTGTACAGCACGGTGTCCCAGCCGGCCGCTGCCTCCGCGGAGGCTTCGGCACCGTCAGGGCCGTAGTAACGCACCCATTCGCCGGTCGATTGCGGGTGCGACACCCCCTGGATCTGTCCCCAGGCCCGGTCGGCGGCAGCGCTCAGCAGACCGTCCAGCACGCTGTCGTACCAGACATCGACCAGCAGCGGCGGGGCCGGGATCGCTGCCAGCAGGGCATGCACCGGTGTGGCGGGCACCGTCTGGCGGAAGATGTCGTTGAGGATGGCCTCCAGCGTCTTGCGGTGCTTGCGCGTCTCAATGAACTGGGCGACCGCGGTCAGGCTGGCGCGGATGCGGCCGGGGGCGGCGACCTTGGCGTTCAGGCGCTGCACCAACTCCGCCGAGTTGCGCGGGATCGGACACTGGTCGGGCGGCAGCAGGTCGAAGGCGCCGGGGCCGAGATAGGGCACCACCTGCCGCGCCGCAAGCGCCGCGGCGATGTCGGCCAGTGCCGCGGCGGCGTCCGGGACCGTGACGGAGTCGGAATCGGGTGCAAGCGTGGTGACGGTCATGGATGCCTCTTCCCTTCGGGGCTTCACAGATAGATCGCGGCGCCGGCACCGGTGTTGATGCTGGCGTCCTTCAGCGTTTCCACGATGAAGGCGACCTGGTCGCGGGTGATCTTGCGGTGCAGCGGCAGGGCCAGCACGCGGTCGGCGGTCTTGGTGCAGACCGGACAGGCGCCGCGCCCGGCACGATCTTCGCCCAGCGCTTCGATGTAATATTGCTGGGTGTGCAGCGGCTGGCCGTAGTCGCTGGCGTCGATGTCGTGGGTGTCCAGATCCTCGATGATCGACCGGCGGCCCGACGCGCTGAAGCGGGTGCCGAGATGGACGCAATAGACCATCGGGTTGACCACCTCGGCCCCCGGTCCGCGATAGGGCGGCTTGATCCCCTCGAAGCTCGCCATGGCTGCGTCGTAGTAGGCGATGACCAGATTGCGGCGGGTCAGGATCTCCGGCAGGCGCTTCAACTGCACCAGGGCGAGCGCGGCGTTCAGGTCGCTCATCCCCGCCTGCCAGGGCAGGGTGCGGGTGATGACCACGGTGTTGCGGTGCTCCGTCTCTCGTCGGCGCATGTAGCGCAGCCGGTGGGCGAGGTCGCGGTCGTCGGTGACGATCATCCCGCCCTCGCCGGCCAGCAGGATGCCGGGTTCGGAAAAGTCGAAGACCGCCGCGTCGCCGAAGGTGCCGACCATCTGCCCCTTGTAGGTCGAGCCGACGGCCTCGGTCGAATCCTCCAGCAGGATCAGCCCTTTGGCATCGGCAAGCGCCCGCAGCTCGTCCCAATGGGCTGGGTGGCCGTTGACGTTGCCGGCCAGGATTGCCCGGGTCTTCGGCGTGACCAGCGCCGCCGCCTTCTCCGGGTTGATGGTGTGCTGCCAATAGTCGATGTCGACCAGCACCGGCGTGGCGCCGGACAGCGCCACCGCATGCTGCACCTGATGCCAGCCGAACGGGCTGCACAGCACCTCGTCCCCCTCGCCGATGCCATAGCCCTTCAGCATCAGCAGCGTCGCCATGGTGCCGCTGGACACCGCCACCGCATGGTCGCGGCCGACATAGGCGGCGAAGCCGTCCTCGAACGCCCGCACCATCCGCCCGTCGCTCAAGGACCCGGAGGACAGCAGGCGGCCGAGCATCTCGACCTCGGCACCGGAGATGTCCGGATCGGTCAGCGGGATATAGTCGTCCACTCCGTCATCGTCGGAGGCGGCGGGGTCCCATGCTACGGCGGCTTCGCTCATTCACTCGTCCTCGTCCCGTTGGGCGATCACGACGCCGGTGGCAAGCTCCGGCTTGTCGGTGATGAGCCAGCAGTGGTTGTTGCCGTCCACCAGATGCAGGTCGAAGCCCGCCCCTTCCCGGAAGGGATCCTCCGCCATCACCGCGGCCATGGCGCCGGTGACGGTCTTAAGGTCCGGGTTGGCCTCGCGCACGCTGCGGACCACGGCGTCGAGCTTGCCGCCGCCGGCGAACAGTCTGCCGGCCAGGGTGGCGATGCTGTCGATGCGCTCAGGCGACAGAGCCATGGGGGTCACTCCGTTCCGCGCTTCTTGGCTTCCACGGTGATCGGCAGGCGGGTTTCCGCCGGCATCTCCGGCAGATCGAGCGTCCAGCCGTTGGCGACCTTGACCCAGCCGCCCCACAGGCCCGGCTTCTCCATCTCGACGATGGGCTCCTCCAAGTCCTTCTTGGCGACGTAGATCGTGTACTGTTCGGACGCCTTGCGGATCATCACCTTCATCACCGAAACTCCATCCTATTGTTTTAATTATATTTTCAGGCTGCGACCAACCGGGCGTGCAGGGCCGGCAGTTCCGACAGCACGGCGTCCACCTCCGCCGCGGTGGTGTAGCGGCTCAGCGAGAAGCGCAGGCTGGCAGCGGCCTCGGCGCCGTTCAGTCCCATGGCGGTCAGCACATGGCTCGGCTCGTTGCCGCCGGAGGAGCAGGCGGCCCCCATCGACACGGCGATGCCGGCGCGGTCGAGCCGCATCAGCAGTTCTTCGGCGTCCACCGGATGACCGCGCCCGTCGGCGAAGCGGATGTTGCTGGTGTTGGGCAGACGGGCGGCACCGGCGCCGTTCACAACCGCACCCGGCCAGCGGGCGAGGATGCCCTGTTCCAGCCGGTCGCGCAGGAAGGCGATCAGATCCGCCTCATCCAACCAGAGCGAGGCCAGCGACGCGGCGGCGCCGAAGCCGACGATGCCCGGCACGTTTTCGGTTCCGCCGCGGCGGCGGCGCTCCTGATGGCCGTGGATCAGTGCATGGAAGGGGGCGCCCTTGCGGACATAGAGCGCGCCGACGCCCTTCGGCCCGTGCATCTTGTGGGCGGACAGGGTGAGGTAGTCGGCGATGCCGCAATCGACCGGGACCCGGCCCGCCGCCTGCACCGCGTCGCTGTGGAACAGCGCGCCATGGGCGTGGGCGATGGCCGACGCCCCTTCGACCGGCATCAGCACGCCGGTCTCGTTGTTCGCCCACATCATGGAGACCAGCGCCGTCGCCTCCGTCACCGCGGCGGCGAGATCGACCAGGGAGGGCAGGCCGTCGCGGTTCACCGGCAGGATGGTGACGCGCCAGCCGCGTTGGCGCAGGTCGTCGAACAGGGCCAGCGTTGCCGGATGCTCCACCGCGGTGGTGACGATGTGGTCGCGGCGGTGGTCGGCCTCCTCGATCACGCGCAAGGCACCCAGGATGGCGGCGTGGGTCGCCTCGGTGGCGCTGCCGGTCATCACCAGATCGGCCGGCTTGGCGCCGATCAATGCGGCGACCTGGGCCTTGGCCTCGCTGACCGCGCGGCGGGCGGCCATGCCGGCGGAATGCGGGCTGGACGGATTGGCGAACTCGCCGAACAGGTGCGGCAGCATCGCCTCGCGCACCTCCGCAGCCAGGGCGGTGGTGGCGTTGTTGTCGAGGTAGACGGTCATCGCATCGCCCCCCATCACATCACACCGGGCACGCCGCGCCGCGACCCGTCGGCCGGGGCGATTTCCTCTTCCAGGCAGCCGACGACGGTGCCGCCGGGGAACTCCACCAGATAGACCGGCAGGCTGCCTTCCTCGGTGCGGCCGACGCGGACGATGGTGCCGGGCGTGCCCCTGGGCGCCAGCAGCGCGCCGTCCGGCACCTGCGGGTGGCTGCCGTCGTTGAACAAATCCTCCTGCACCGTGACCCGCAGGCCCCAGTCGTACAGCGGTTCGCGCGGCGGAATGAAACCGGGCTTGGCGGCGGCTTCGACGTCGGACATCGCGAGGCTCCTTATCGGTGGGGACCGGCTGGTTTGGCCTGGGGCTTCCGGGCTGGGTTCACTGGGGGTCGTTGCAGTGGGCGTCGATCACCTGAAGTTCGCGCGCGCGCATGCCGACGACGACCCGTTTCTCAAAGAAATCAACGGCATAGATGTAGTACATCTGCAGGTAAGTCCCGATGGAGATGACATAGCCGACATCGCCCTCGCGGATGAGGAAGTCGCCGACCGGCCGGCCGGGATAGGTCCCGTCGTTGCGCACGTCGCGCAGGGCCTTCACCTTGAACCCCTGCTCCAGCACCGGCGGGCCGACCAGCTCATTGGCATCCTCGGCACTGCGGGCGCGTTCGCGGCGGTATGGTGCGGCTGCTTCGGTGTCGGTCATGGCGCGGGTGCTCCGTCCGTTAGGGGCCGCTAGAGGGGCGGGAGGTCGTTGGCGATCGTGAAACCTGCAGCGAGACCGGCGGCGCGCTGGCGGGCGATGGCGCACACCTCCTCCTCCGGGTCGTCGAGCAGGGGGCCGAGCTGTCCAGCATCGATCCGCCCGGCAACGGCGAGGCGGACCATCCAGTCGGCATCCGTCAGCAGCACGTGCAGCTTCGACGGCGGCAGCCGCTGGGCCACAACCAGCCGAACCCGCGGACTGTCATCCCAGGCGAGGCTGGGCAGCCAGTCCATGGCGAGGCGGCGGGCGACCTCCACCCGAACCTCCGGATCCTCGTCATGCATCATCGCCGGCAGCATGCCGTCTGGAATCCGCCGCACCACCCGGAGCCGGACCGAACAGTCGGGATCGCGCATCAGCGGGGCGAGGTCGGCGTCCTCCAGCCGGGTGGCGACGGCGATCCGCACCTCGCGGTCGGGATCGTCGCGCAGCTTCATCAGCAGCCGGCGCGGCAGGCGGCGGGCCAGGACGGAGCGCACCGTTTCGTCCGGATCGCCCATCAGCCGGGGAAGCTGGAAGATCGGGGCGAAACGCGCCGCATTCGCCCGGACCTCGAAATACGGATGGTCGAGATGGCCGGCCGACAGAATCCGGGTTCCATTCGAAAAATCGCTGGATGCGCTTGGCGTAGCGGTCCTCGACACAGGTCTTCAGCGGCAGGCAATGACCGGGCAGCTTGCCGCTGGGCGGCAGGGCCGTGGTTGCCGGATCGAGCCGGCGGTCGCGGTGGGCGCAGGCGGTGCAATCCACCGGTTCGCCGCGCCAGTCCAGGGATTCGAGGATGTCGTCGGTCATGCGCCGGCCTCCTCAAGTTCGTCCTCATGCTCGCGGCGGTCGGCGACGGCGATCAGGCGGGCGGCTCCGAAACGGTCGTCGGGATCGAGGTCGCGGACCTTGCCCAGAGCCTCCCGCCCGGCGTCGAGCCGCCCGGTGCGCAGCAGCAGGTAGCCGATGGCGACCAGGGCGAACAGGAACAGGCGGGGCGCCGGCTCCAACCCGCGGAAATCCGCGGTGGCCGGTGTGATGCTGCGCCAGTCCGTATGGTTGACGCCGAGTGCCGCCATCGCGTGGCCGAGCATGCGCTCGCCATAGACCAGCGCCGGACCGAGGTTGGCCTTGTAGAAGTGGAACTTGTAATGGCCGAGATCGACGAGGCGATGGCCGGGGGCGACCTCCGCCGCGCGGGCGAGATGGACGAGCGCCGCTTCGCTGTCGGCATAGCTGGCGGCGGCCAGATGCAGGCAGCGTTCCGCCTCGGGCGGAAGATCCCCGCCGTAGTAGCGGCGGGCGAGCCAGTCCTCATCCACCTCGTCCAGCATGGCGCGGTGCTCCTGGGTTTCCCCCCTCCCCCAGGGAAGAGGGGGAGTCACATCACGCCGGGACGCAGCAGTCGGCCGGGCAGACGGCGGCGCATTGCGGGCTGTCGAACTGGCCCTGGCACTCGGTGCACTTGGCCGGATCGATGACGTAGGTGCCCTTCTTCAGGCTGATGGCGATGTTCGGGCACTCGGCCTCGCAGGCGCCGCAGACGGTGCATTCGGCGGACTTGATCTTGTAGGCCATGGCTCTCTCCTTGGGTGATGGGATGGCTGTGGAGGGGGAAAGGGTGTCAGGCGCGGCGCGCGGTCAGCGCCCCGGTGCGGATCACCGCATCCTGGCCGGCACGGGACTGGACGACGCCCTGGCCGAGCCGCTCGGCGTAGTCTTTGAAGTAGGCCAGCGCAGATTCCTCGATGTAGTCGAAGGCAAAGCGGTCGACCGGTTCGATCCCGGCATCGGCCAGCGACTTGGACGGGCAGCCGCCGATCTTGGCGACGAACACCGCGGTGCAGTCGTTGATGGCGGCCAGCACACCGTCCAGCGTGTCGACATCGCCGGAGCCGCCTTCGCAATACTGGTCGACGCGGCGGTGCCCGACGAACTTGGCGCCGGCCGGTCCGACCTCGTAAATCTGGAATTCCCTGGCGTGGCCGAAATGCTCGTTGATGCGCTCGCCGCCCTTGGTGGCGACGGCGATCAGGATCGGATCGACCGTCGTGCCGACGCTGTCGCGGACATCGGCCTGGGCTGCGGCCTTCGAGGCGTGGCGGTCGGCGCGCTCGGATTCGACATGCTCGCGGTAGGTGCGGCGGGCCTCGTCGTCATACTCGACGAAGCCCATCGCCTCGATCTTGTCGGCGGTGAATTCCTCGCCGCGGTCCTCGCCCAGCAGGCCGACGGCATCGGCACGGCACTGGCGGCAGTGGCGCATCAGCTTGGCCCCGCCCTCGCAGGCGTCCTGCACCACCTTCAGCTCCTGCGCGGTCGGGCCGCGCTGGCCGTTCAGGCCGAAATACGTCCCATGGGCGGGGTCGGAGATCAGCGGCATGATGTTGTGCAGGAAGGCGCCGCGGCTCTTCACCGCCTTGTTCACCTCCAGCAGGTGCTCGTCGTTGACCCCTGGGATCATGACCGAGTTCACCTTCACCAGGATGCCGAGCGAGGTCAGCATCTCCAGCCCCAGCATCTGCTGCTCATGCAGGATCTTGGCGGCGTCCAGCCCGGTCCAGCGCTTGTGCTTGTAGAAAATCCACGGGTAGATCTGCGCGCCGACCTCCGGATCGACCATGTTGATGGTGATGGTGACGTGGTCGATGTTGTACTGCGCGATGGTGTCCACATGGTCGGGCAGGGCCAGACCGTTGGTGGACAGGCACAACTTCAGGTCCGGCGCCTTCTTCTGCAGCATCTCGAAGGTGGCGAAGGTGTTCTTGCCGGCGGCGGCCAGGCTGTCGCCGGGGCCAGCTATGCCGATCACCGACAGCTGCGGGATTTCCTGGGCGACGGCGAGGATCTTCTTGAGCGCCTGATCGGGGGTCAGCTTTTCGGAGACCACGCCCGGCCGGCTCTCGTTCGAGCAATCGTATTTGCGGTTGCAGTAGTTGCATTGGATGTTGCAGGCCGGGGCGACCGCGACATGCATGCGGGCGAAATAGTGATGCGCCTCTTCCGAGTAGCAGGGATGGTTCTTCACCTTCTCCCACACCGCCGGGTCCATGTCGGCCGGACCGTCCGACGATCCGCAGGACGACGACGAACAGCCGGACGCCGCCTCGGGTGCTGCGGGCATCACGGCCGGCGGGGCCAGTTCCCCCAGCCCGAAGATGCTGTCGAGCGAAACCACGTTGCTCATCATCGACTCCTTCCCTGCCGTGCCGGACGACACCGTTGGACGGAACGATGAGAAGCAAGTTCGGGGCCAAAAGAGGAAACGATGGAATTACAAAGGCTTGCCTGGATTTGTCGGCGGTGCGGACGCTGTCGTCATTGCGACAATGGCGGGGTGGGCGGAGGGCTTTGTCGGGGTGCCGACAAACCGGTCAGGGCAGCTCGGCGCGGAAGGCGACGACATGGTCCTGCCCTTCGTCCAGCACCTCGGCCCCAAAGCCGATCAGGCCGCTGCCGACCAGCTTGGTCGCATCCCGGCGTAGCACCAGCGGCGGCGACCCGCCGCTGCGGATGAAGGTGCCGTTGGTGGAATGGTCGGTCAGCAGGAAGCTCTCGCGGGTGAAGTCGACCACCGCATGCTGGCGGGAGGTCTGGCGCGAGGCGATGCGCAGGCCGCTGCTGTCCTCCCGCCCGATGGTGACGCGCGGCAGGGCTTGGCTCAGCGTGATGTCCTGCCCGCGATAGGCGAGGTGCAGCGTCACCATTCTGCGGCCGACCTCCGACACCAGCGAGAAGCCGAGCGTGGTGCTGTCGATGGCGTCCTCGGCATCGTCGCCGGTGCGGATTTGGTGGACGGCGATCGGTGCCGTCTTGCCCTTCATCGCGACGTTGCTCAGCGGCTTGGTCCGGCCGCGCAGGTCGGGCGACAAGCCCTCCACCAGAGCCAGGGTCGCCAGGATCTCGCCCGGCCGGGCGATCTGCTGCACCCGTGCGGCGACGTTGCAGGCGTCGCCATACAGGTCGCCGACCCCTTCGATCACGGAACCGAAATGGATGCCGATGCGCAACCGCAGCCCGTACTGGCCCTCGATGCCGATCATCGCGCAGGCGGTGCGGGCGCTGTCGTCGCGCAATGGGAAGGCGGCGAGCAGACCATCGCCCAGGCTCTTGATGACCCCACCGCGATTCTCATCCACCAATCGGCGCAGATGGGTCAGCACCCGCTGCGTCAGCGCCGCCGCCGCGACGTTGCCGACGCGCTCGTACAGCATCGTGCTGTCGGCGATGTCGACGAACAGCAGGGCGAGGGGCTTCTCAAGCGAAGGCAAGACGGAAATCCGTTCGACCGGGGAGCACGCCATCGAATCGAAGGCCCGGCAGGGTAACACGAAACCGCAGGGTGCGCGACGGGGGTGCCGCCGGACGGATGTCCGGCCCCCCGGTTGCCGGACCTAGAACCGCTTGATCTCGATGTTGTACTTGCGCAGCGCGTAGCTCACCTGACGGGTCGTCATGCCCAGAAGCCGGGCGGCCTTGGCCTGGACCCAGCCGGTCCGTTCCATCGCCCAGATCAGGCGGTCGCGCAGCGGGCCCGACTCCGGTTCGTCGAGCGGCAGGTCGGGCCCGGCCGAGGCCGGTTGCGGAGCCGGGGCGGACGGGACCGCCGGGACGGATGCCGCCGGCTGTGGGGTGGGCAGGGGGACGATGGCCGAAGGCGGCAGCGGTTTCGAGGCGCCGCAGACCGGCATCGGCCCCGCCCCGCAACCCGATGCGCAGGCCGGCCACTGTGCTCCGTTGGGCGCTCCGTTGGCTGCTCCATGCGCCGCCCCGTTGGCGGGGGCCGGCATTGCCGGCGGCATCCCTTGCGGCGCCCCCTGGGGCATGGCAGGCGTCTGCGGACGCCCCTGCGCGGGAGGAGCGACCGACGGATTGGTCGGCGTTCCGCTCATCGACGGGGCCAGCCCGCCGACGGCGGCGCCCATGGTGCGGTACTGGAACAGAACCGACGAGTTGCAGAGATTCATGCTGCAGGACAGGTCGGGCACGCGGATGGTGCCGTTGCGGCACTGGGTCGCCGCCCGCTCGATGCAGTTTTCCAACTCGCGGACGTTGCCGGGCCAGGTGCAGCGGTTCAGCACCTCCAGCGCGTCCGGGGCGATGTCCAGGTTGAGGCCGTTGTCGCGGCCGAACTTGCCGACGAAATGCTTGGCCAGCATGCCGATGTCGCCGCGCCGTTCGCGCAGCGGCGGCAGGTGGATGGTCACCACGTTGATGCGGAAATACAGATCGGCGCGGAACTTGCCGTGGCCGACCGCCTCTTCGAGGTTCAGGTTGGTGGCGCAGATCAGCCGCACGTCGGTCTTGATCGTCTTCGACCCGCCGACCCGTTCGAACTCCTGCTCCTGCAACACGCGCAGCAGCTTGGCCTGGAAGTTGGAGGAGATGTCGCCGATCTCGTCCAGGAACAGCGTTCCGCCGGAGGCCAGCTCGAACCGGCCCTTGTGGTCCTTCTGCGCGCCGGTGAAGGATCCCTTCTCGTGGCCGAACAGCTCCGATTCCAGCAGCGATTCGGGCAATGCTGCGCAGTTGACGCGGATAAAGGGAGCGTCCTTGCGCGGCGACAGATTGTGGATGGCGCGCGCGATCAGCTCCTTGCCGGTGCCGCTCTCGCCGCGGATCAGAACGGTCGACTTGAAGGGCGCCACCCGGTGCACCTGGGCCAGCACATCGACCATGTTGGGGCTGGTGCAGACCACGTCGTTGACCGGCGCCACCACCGGCCGCAACTCCTTCTGTACGCGGAAGGTCTCGCGCATCATGAAGCGCCGCTCTTCCGCCACCGTGCGGTGCAGGCGGACGGTCTGGCCGATCAGGTTGGCGACCATGGTCAGGAAACGGACATCGGAACCGAAATGGCCGCTGGGGCCGTCGTCGGAGATGCGGTCGATGGTCAGCACGCCGATGACGGCGCCGGCCGCCTTGATCGGCACGCCGACCAGCGACGCTACCTGCTCGTCCAGATCGTCGCGCCCGCCGGAGCGGTTGTTGAACAGCGGCTCCTCCGCGAGGTTGGGCACGACCGCCGGCATGCCGGTCTTCAGGATGCGGCCGCTGATGCCTTCACCCTGGTTGTAGTCGATCTCCTGCGCCGGCGAGTCCTTGGGCAGGCCCTGCGCGGCGACGAGGCGCAGGGCCCCGTCCTCGCCCTGGAGATAGACACGGCCGCGATGCATCTGCAGCTGGTAGGACAGCGCCCGCAGCACCTCGCGCAGGGTCTGTTCCAGATCCAGCGACGACCCGAGGATCTTGCTGACCTCGTAGATCGTCAGCAGCTCCAGGCTGGAGGATGACGCGGACTGGGCAGCACTCGGCATGTTCGATCCCCTCGCTCGGCTGGGGACCCGGGCCAATGCCGGACGGGAGGGTCCAGCCATCGCAAGCCGTCGGGTCCCGGCGTCAGCGCCTTGATCCGTACCCCCCGAAAACCGCGGCGGCCGTTGGTCCGGCCATGCCGTTCATGTCCTGTTTTGGAGCCCGTCTTCCAGGCCGGGCATGGCTGCGACTCCGTTCGTACGCTGCCAGCCGGTGGAAAGTGTCCGTGACTGCTCGCCGAAAGGCAAGACCTTTTGCATAGATTCTGCTGCGGCGCACAATGACCTTAGCCATTGGTGGAATGGTGGTGTCATGTTAATAACTGACTGGTCAGTTATAAAGAGAGGCGCGCCATGCCCTCCCGCGAATCCGGTTCTCCGTCCGATTCCCGTCCCGAACCTGCCTCCGATCCGGCTGCGTCCGGCGAACCGCCGCGCTGGCGCCGCCGCAAGGACGCCCGGCCGCAGGAGATCGTCGCCGCCGCGATGGAGATCTTTGCCGACCGCGGTTTCGCCGCGGCGCGGCTGGAGGAGGTGGCGGCCCGCGCTGGGGTCAGCAAAGGCACGCTCTATCTCTACTTCCCCAGCAAGGAGGAGCTGTTCAAGGCGGTGATCCGGGCCGCCATCCTGCCGAACCTGCAACAGGCCGAAGCGCTGGTCGCCTCAGCCGGCGGGCCATGCTTTCCGGTGCTGGAGCGGCTGCTGCGCATGGTGGCGCGGCTGATCGCCACGACACGCATGGCGGTGATCCCGCGTCTGGTGATCGCCGAGGCCGGCAATTTCCCCGAGCTTGCCGCCTTCTACCACCGTGAGGTGATCCGCCGCGGCTTCGGCGTGCTCGGGGGCCTGTTGCGGCGCGGCATGGAGAGCGGAGAGTTCCGTCCGATGGAACTCGATCCCAGTGTGCGTCTGATCGTCGCACCGCTGTTGATGAGCGCCGTGTGGCGAACCTCCTTCGACGGGGTCAATGGCGAACCGCCCATGGATGTGGCAGCGCTGGTGGAGGTCCACATCGACAACCTGCGCCGGATCCTGCTGCGTGATGTGGATCTTCGGGCAGAGCGGGCAGGGGCGGGGGAGGATGCGCCATGAGCGGATTTCTCGGAAGCCTCCTGGACGGGCTGGTGGCCATCGCTCTGGCGGTGGGGCTGCCCATCGCGGCCGGCGGGACGCCGCCGCTCGCCCATGGCTATGTCGAGGGGGAGTATCTGCGCATCGCCGCCCCCAGCGCCGGCATGCTGGAAAGCCTGTCGGTCGCCCGCGGGGCACAGGTGGCGGCAGGAGCGCCGCTGTTCGCCATCGACCGCGCTACCGCCAGGGCTGAGCGCGACCGGCTTGCCGCGGCGCTGGCACAGGCGCGGGCACAGCGCGCCGACCTCGCCACCGGCAAGCGGGCGCAGGAGGTGGCGGTGCTGACCGCGCAGAAGGCGCGGGCGGAGGCGGCGCTGCGCTATTCCACCGCCGAGCTGGCCCGCCAGCAGGAGTTGGTCGCCCGCAAGGTCTCGTCCCCGGACAAGCTCGATCAGGCGCGCGCCGCCTTCGACCGGGACCGTGGCCAATTGGCGGAGGCGGATGCCCAAGTGGCGGTCGCCGCATTGGCGGCCCGGCCCGAACAGTTGCGCGCTGCCGACGAGGCGGTGACCCAGGCGGAGGCGGCGCTTGCCCAGGCGGAACGGCGGCTGGCCGATCTGGCTCCCGTCGCCCCGGCGGCGGCCCTGGTCGAGGACACGCTGTACAATCCCGGCGAGTGGGTGCCGGCCGGCTCCCCTGTGGTGTCGCTCCTGCCGCCGGAGCGGGTGAAGCTGGTGCTGTTCGTCCCGGAGACCGCACTGGCGGGGGTGGTGCCGGGCGGCGCCCTGTCGGTGCGCTGCGACGGCTGCCCAGCCGGCCTGTCCGCACGGGTGAGCCGGATCGCCTCGCAGGCGGAATACACCCCGCCGGTGATCTACAGCGTCGGCAGCCGGGAGAAGCTGGTCTTCCGGGTGGAAGCCCGGATGGAACCGGCATCGGGCCGGCCGCTGAACCCTGGGCTGCCGGTCGATGTCTGGTTGGCGGATGGCCGGCCGGCGGGGGCGGGGCAATGACGGTGGACAGCTTGGCGGCCAATGGCGGCCCGGCCATCGACGTGCGCGGCCTAGTCAAGCGCTTCGGCAGCAAGACCGTGGTCGACGATGTGTCGATCAGGGTGGAAACCGGCGAGATCTACGGCTTTCTCGGCCCCAACGGGTCGGGCAAGACCACGACGATCCGGCTGCTGTGCGGCCTGTTAACTCCCGATGCAGGGGAGGGCACCTGCCTTGGCCTCGACATCCGGCGGCAGAGTGCGGCGATCAAGCGGCAGGTCGGCTATATGACCCAGAAGTTCAGCTTCTGGGAGGACCTGAGCATCGCCGAGAATCTGGACTTCGTCGCCCGCATGTATGGGCTGCCCGACCGGCGGCGGCGGGTGGTGGAGGCGCTGGACCGGCTGGGCCTATCCAACCGTCGCACGCAGTTGGCGGGGGAACTGTCCGGCGGCTGGAAGCAGCGTCTGGCGCTGGCCGCCTGCATCCTGCACGAGCCGAAGCTGCTGCTGCTGGACGAACCGACGGCGGGCGTTGATCCCAAGGCGCGGCGGGAATTCTGGGATGAGATTCACCGGCTGGCCGGCGAGGGTCTGACGGTTCTGGTCAGCACCCATTACATGGACGAGGCGGAACGCTGCCACCGCATCGCGTACATCGCCTACGGCACGCTGATGACGCATGGAACGGTCGATCAGGTGATTGCCGGGTCGGGCCTGCACACCCGTCTGGTCGCGGGCAGCGGCCTGCACCGTATCGCCGCGGCGCTGGACGGTCAGCCGGGAGTGGAGATGGTGGCGGTCTTCGGCAGCCGCCTGCATGTCAGCGGAACCGACTCTTCAGCCCTGGACTGGGCGCTCGCCCCCTGGATTGGGCAGCCGGAGCTGCGGATCACCGCGACGGAACCGACGCTGGAAGACGTCTTTATCCATCTGATGAACCGCAGCACCGACAATTTCCGGTGACGGGTTACTCGGTCTGGGCCGAGGTGACGCCGGTGTTCTTGTTCCACTTCAGCGTCAGCTTGGAGAGCTGGCAAAGGTTCAGCCCCTGCCATACCGCCGACTCGCCGTCGTCATAGACGACCTTCATGTCCCACTTGCAGGTGCTCTCGGCCTTGGCGAAGGCAACCTCGAAGTACTCGCCGTCGTTCAGGACGTCGCGGCCGAGGATATCCTCGTCCCAGCTGTTGTTGTTGTTTTCCGAAACGTAGATGTGCTTCAGCGGATAGCCGGTCTTGTTGACGATCGTGAAGTCCTGCTGGCCGGCGAGCGCCGCGCCATGCATCAGAAACAGCGAGGACGCAACGAGCAGGGCCTTGGCAGCAACGTTCTTCAAGATGATCTCCGTCAGGGGAAAATTGGATCGTGATGAGATCTGTACATCGCAATCGCGGATAGTCAACCATTGAGTTAATCCAAGAGATTGTTGCAACACTGAAGCTTTATTTCTTTTGTTTGTAAGAAAACAACCTTTGGCGGAGTGTCCGGCATGGGCGGGACTTTCGACCGGCCGATTCCGCCGCAACGTCAGGGCGTCGGTTTGCCGGTTGCAAGAGGCCAATGGTCGCAAGCGCTTGGCGCGTCGTGCTCTTTGTCGCGGCGCACACAATGTGGTACATGATGAAAACCGGCCGGAAAGGCCGGTCAAGATCATGACCAAGTTCTGGACCGCAGCCGGTCCCGCCGGGGCGGTCCCAATCCAGGGGAAGGAACAACGCATGTCGGGTTTCAAGGACGCGCCGCCGGATGACCGGTCGGAACTGACGCCGGAGCAGGAAAGCGCCATCCGCATCGTCGCCAACAACCTGCACCGCCTGAACGACGCCGTCGTCAAGGCGGTCGAGGCCGGCGTGACGGTCGAGCTGATGCGCACCGCCCGCTACCACAACGAGACCGGCAACTGGGGCGATCAACTCACCCCGGTGATCCGTCCCGGCAAGTGATCCCGTCCGGCCGATCTGGCCGGACGCTTGGCGAAAAGGCCGCATCCGTCCAGCGGATGGCGGCCTTTTTTCGTATGTCGACAAAATTCCGGCGTGGACGGAAGGAAGGCTGGTCGCCGGCGGCGGCGGTCACAAACTTGTTGGGCATTCCGCTATCGATGCGAGGCCCCAGCCATGCCGTCACGCGACCCCGAACGGCGCGCAGCCGCCAGCCGTGAGCAGACCGATCGCCGTACGCTTCAGTCCGATTTCGATCCTGACACCGGGTCCGGCGACCGGCCGCTGACGCCGGGCGAAGTCAATGCGATGTGGAAGCTGAACCGGCTGGAACAGCCGACCTTCGACGATCTGACCCGTGGCCTTTGCCTTGGCCTGGTGTGGTGCATGGCGCTGTGGACGCCGATGTTCGTCAGCGCGCTTACCTGATCCCGTCCGCCGCACCGCCGCCCGGCCCGGTCCTGGTCAGCGACCGGATTCGCGCCGCCAGCTGGTCGGGGGTGAAGGGCTTCGCCAGCACCGATGCGGTGTCGGCGCCCATGGTGGCCAGCGATTCGGGGCTGTAGCCCGAGGCAAGCAGGACCCGCAACTGCGGCCAGTGCTCGCGGATGTGGCGGGCAAGGTCGACCCCGGAAACGCCGCCCGGCATCACGACGTCCGACACCACAAGATCGAAGTTGCGGTCGGTCTCCAGCAGAGCCAGCGCAGTGACGCCGTCTTCCGCGGTCTCGACCGAGAAGCCTTCCTGGGTCAGTCCTTCCACCGTCGCCATCAGCACCAGCGGATTGTCCTCCACCACTAGGATGCGCAGCGGGCGGATGTCCGCGACCGGGGCCGCCGGGACAGGGGCCGGCTCCTCCGGCCGGGCATCGGTCAGCGGCAGGTCGATGCACACATGTGTGCCCTCGCCGGGCCGGCTGTCGATGGTGGCGCTGCCGCCGGACTGCCGGGCGAATCCATAGACCATCGACAGGCCGAGCCCCGTTCCCTTGCCGACCCCCTTGGTGGTGAAGAAGGGGTCGAAGGCCCGGGCCATCACATCGGGCGGCATGCCGGCGCCGGAATCGGAAACCTCGATGCGGGCGGTGCGTGGCTCTGGACCGGGCGCAGCGGCGATGCGGATTCGGCCGCCGCCGGGCATGGCATCGCGGGCGTTCAGCACCAGGTTCAGCACGGCCATCTCCAACTGCACCTGATCGATGGCGACCGCCATCGGCACAGGGGCGATGTCCCACTCCAGTACGACGTCCGCCCGGATGGAGCGGGCCAGCAGGTCGGACATCCGGCGCAGGCTGTCGCCCAGATCGACCACCGTCGGGTTGACGGCATCCTGGCGCGAAAAGGACAGCAATTGCCGTGTCAGCTTCTCCGCCCGTTCCAGCGCGGTCCGCGCCCCGCCCAGGAAGCGCTGGCCGTCGGCCGGCAGATGGCGGGCCAGCAGGTGCAGGTTGGTGAGCGCTGCGGTCAGCAGATTGTTGAAGTCATGCGCCACCCCGCCGGTCAACTGGCCCAGCGCCTCCATCTTCTGGCTCTGGCGCAGCGCCTCCTCCAGCCTTTCGCGGTTGCGCACCTCCTCCGCCCAGCGCCGGACCGCGGCATTTTCGGACGCGGCGCGGCTGTAGGCGAGCCAGGCGAGGAGCGCCAGCGCCAGCGTCGCCGGAGCCACGAAGGCGGCGTCCAGAGCCATGTTCCGCCACCAGGAGCGGGTGACTTGAGTCCCGTCCAGCCCATAGACGACGTAGATCGGGAAGGCGCCGACCCGCTTATAGGCGAACACGCGCTCCAGCCCCTGCACAAAGCTGTTGCCGGTGCGGAAAATTCCCTCGTCCGGCTGGCGGCGGATTTCGGCACGCAGGCCGCGGTCGGCCGGCAGGGTCGGCAGGGTCGCGTTCGGCCGTGTCGGGTCCAGGGTCGGGAAGCGCATCAGCATCGCGCCGTCATCGCGGATCAGCGCAATGGATTCCCCTTCGGTGCCGATGATCCGCCGGTAGAAGCTGGCGAAATAATCGGGATCGATAATGGCGGCGATCATCCCGTCGAAACTGCCGTCGGGGCCGTCTGGACTGCTGCGGCGCCGGCTGATGCCGAAGCTGGGTTTGCCGCTGGTGGGGTCGACGACCGGGCCGGCGATGAGCAGGCCGGAATCCTTTTCCCGCTGCTCCCGGAAATCCGCGCGGTCGCCGATATAGCTGTTGCGTGCAGGGAAGACGAGGCTCGAGTTGCGCACGAATCCGTCGGGATCGGTCAGCCCGATGGCGCCAACCTGCTCAAGTTCGCCTTTCAGAGTCTTCAGATAGCGGTGCAGCGGCTCCGACTCGGCGATCTCGCGCCAGCTGCGTCCATGGATGCGCTCGTCCACCCGGTCCAGAACCTGGGACATGGTGTCAAACACCTTCAGCACATGTTCGTGCAGGATCAGGGCGTTCTTGCGGCTGTTCCGCTCGGCCTCGTCCTGAGCCTCCCACCGCTCGCGCCAGCCGATGCCGGCGAACAGAACGAGCGGCAGCGCGACCGACACAGCCAGCAGCAGGCGCAGCAGGCGCACTGCCCCCCTGCGGTCGGTCCGACTGTCGAGGTTGCGAACGGGCATCACCAACCATTGCCAGGAAAAAGGAAGCTTGCCGGCCTTCGGCGGCACAGGACAGGCCACTGGGCAGGCCTTTGGCCCAACCCCGTTCCGGTCACCATGGCCGAAGCATCGAAGGGTGGGCAACTCTGACTTTAAGGCAGGGAGGCGATGGCGGGTCGCAGTTCGGCGGTTTACGGATCGCAGGTGCAGGCGCGGGGAAAGCGACCTTCCGTCCAGCGGCGGCGGCGGCGGACATCGGATCCGTCATCCACCGGGCGGGGCAGCCCGCACAGATCGCCCAGCCGGTCCCGCAGATCGTCGAGATAGGCATTGGTGAGGATGGCGATGCCGGCGAAGAAGGGTTCGCGGCAACGGGTTGCGACGCGGCTGCAGAAATCCGGCATCCAGCGCAGCGGGTGGCGGTCGAGGAAGTGGACGGCGTCGAGCGGGCGCCCGCGGTCGAGCAGCGCGGCCAGAACAGCCAGTTCCGCGGCGACATGGTCGTCCGCCAGCCGGTCCAGCGGCGGCCCGCCAAATTCCACTCCCAGACCCGTGCGCCAGCGCAGCAGGGACGCGGCGGCATCGTCCCGCAGCTTCTCTTCCAGCCACGGACCTTCGGTCGGACAGGCCCGCAGCCCGCCGTTGATGTGGATGGCGGCGAAATCGGCGACCAGCGGGGCGAGGCAGCTGCGGGTGATCCGGTCCGGCAGGTCGCTCACCACCTCGTCCACCAGGGCGGCGGCCTGCTGCGAGTTGTCGCGGTCGAGTGCCAGCGGACCGCGGCCGACCGGTTCGCGTCGCAACGTCTCCAGCAAGGCGGCGGACGGTTCTTCGGCATGCAGGCGGACGAGTAGACGCAGGCCCCGGGATGAGGTGGCCAGATCGAGGGGGCTGGGAATAGGGGCTCCCGCGATGCCGGCACCATCCTTGGGATGGCCGTCCTGACGATGGGGTGGCAAGGCGGCCTCTAGAACCGTGCTGTCCACGCTGTTCCTCCCGGCATTCGGGCCGGATCGGACATGTGCCGGGGCCGGGCCGCATGGGAACGCTGCACGAATGGATTTCGTGTCTTATGGATTTCTTCCAGCGCCGCGGCTTCCGGGCGGATCGTTTGTCCGAACGTTTGCGCGATCTGTTGCAAGTCTCTACTACCAGCGGGGCTGGCATCGGTCAACTTGGCCGATGGACGGGGGAAAGACGTGGACCGGCTGTTGCCTTGCGACACGATGTCCTGCCTTATCGCAAGTCACCATCCCCCACAGGAGTTCCCGCCGCCATGCCGCTTCCCCTGATCGAACAGGCCGATGCGATCCCGGAGGTCTGCGCCGTCTACGACGACATCAAGGCGACGCGCAACGTCCCCGACGTGAACAATTTCTGGAAGGCAATTGCCCACCATCCGCCTACCCTGGCACGGACCTGGGAGAGCCTGAAGGAGGTGATGGCGCCCGGTGCGCTGGACCCGCTGGTCAAGGAGATGATCTTCGTCGCGGTCAGCGTCACCAACAACTGCCAGTATTGCATCCGCTCGCACGAGGCGGCGGCGCGGCGTCTGGGCATGACCGACGCGCAGTTCGGCGAGCTGATGGCGGTGGTTGGCATGGCGAACGAGACCAACCGCCTCGCCGTCGGCTATCAGGTCGAGTTGGACGAGCGGTTGAAGTGAGCCGCATCAGGCGGCGCGCGGCAGCGCCCGGGCCGCCTCGTCCGGTCGGCGTTGGGACAGGCGGCGCTGGGGCAAGCCGTTGATCAGGTCGCTGCGAACGGTGAAGTGGGCGGTGCTGCGGCCGTCGCCCACTTCCTCGCTGGCGATGCGCTCCACCCGCACCTCCACGTCCCAGCCGATGGTGGCCCAGGCGGTGCGGATGCGGCGGGCCAGTTCGTGGGCGCCGCGCTCGCTGAAGCTGTCGAGCCGCCCGCCCGATGGGCCGGGATGGAAGCGCGGATAAAGCTGTGGCATGGCCTTGTCTCCTCGATCGACTGCGGTGCGCCGGAGATGTCCGCCGCTTCGCCAAACAAAGGAATAGTCCAATTTGGACTATAAGGACCAGAAAAAGCCGATACCGTTGTGGTATGTCGGTCAGGGCTCCTGCAAGCCGACCACGGTGTGCAGGGTGTCGATTTCTTCCAGCGGCACGGAAAATTCGCGGTCGGCCGGCCGGTATTCGCGCAGGATCACCATGTCGGCGCCTCGCCGCACGAACTCCTTCACCAGCACCGCTTTGTTGCATTTGACCACCACCACCCCGGATCCCGCGGCCGGCGGTTTGTGCGGGTTGACGTGCAGAAGCTGGGCCGGGCGGAAACGCGGCATCATCGATTCGCCGACCACATACATGGCATATGGATCGCGGGCGTTCTTCAAATAGTCGGGGCGTGCGATCCAGTCGATGGGCCCGTCCTCCAGAAACATTTCCTGGTCCACGCCGCCACGTGCCGCCGCCCGTACCGGCATCGACGCCGCGGCCTGCGCCTGCGGAAGCGGTGCCGTGCGGAGGAGCGGCGGAAGCGACGGGCGGGCGGGGCGCTGGGAAGGCGCTTGGGCCGTCGCGGCGGTCGGCCCTTCGAGACCGAGCAGGACCGCCGGCTCCACGCCCAGCGGCCCGGCCAGCTTTACCGCCCAGTCGACGGTCAACTTGCGCTGGCCGGTTTCCAGCTTGTTGATCTGTGGCTGGGAGGTGCCGGCCATCTCGGCCAGCTTTTCCTGGCTCAGCCCGGCGGCCTGCCGCAGTTCGCGCATTGTGGTCATGTGACCTTCATACCAAAACGGCTTCGGAAAGTCCATCAGAGCGGAATAAATCCAGTTGCGCGCAGAAGCCTGCTTGGTCTAAACCATTGCGGTATGACGCTCGACGATTGGCTCAACCGGACCGCAACCAAGGAAGAGGCCTTTGCCGCCCTGATCGGGACGAGCCAGGCGACGGTCAACCGCTACCGCCATGGCCGCCGCGTCCCCCGTCCCGCCGTCATGGCCCGAATCGCCGCCGCCACTGGTGGGCGGGTCACGGCGAACGACTTCCATGGGCTGGGTGACGGACAGGGGCAGGGGTGATGGAGCGGAACGCGCGCAACAAAAAAGGCCCTCTCCCGGTGGGAAAGGACCTTTCCTGTAACGCTGCCGCTCTTAGAGTCTTCCATGTGATTCACGCTTCAAGCAATCCAGCGTGAAGCGATCACACTCTAGGAGAACAGGCTCGACACCGACCGTTCCTCGCTGATGCGCATGATCGCTTCGGCGAGCAGGGGGGCGATGGTCAGCTGGCGGATGTTGCGCGACACGCGCACCGCCTCGGTCGCCTGGATGCTGTCGGTGGTGACCAACTGCTCCAGCGGCGACACGGCGACGCGGGCGACCGCACCGCCGGACAGGACGCCGTGGGTGCAGAAGGCGTGGACGGACTTGGCACCGGCCTCCATCAGGGCGACGGCGGCGTTGCACAGCGTGCCGCCCGAGTTGACGATGTCGTCGATCAGGATGCAGCGGCGGCCGTTGGCGTCGCCGATGATGTTCATCACCTCCGACACGCCAGCGCGCTCGCGCCGCTTGTCGATGATCGCCAGATCGGCGTCCAGGCGCTTGGCCAGCGCGCGGGCGCGCACCACGCCGCCGACGTCCGGCGACACGATGGTGATCTCGTCGATGCTCTCGAAGGACTGGCGGATGTCCTTCTCGAAGACCGGGGCGGCCATCAGGTTGTCGGTGGGGATGTCGAAGAAGCCCTGGATCTGGCCTGCGTGCAGGTCCATCGTCAGCACGCGGTTGGCGCCGGCCTGGGTGATCAGGTTGGCGACCAGCTTGGCCGAGATTGGCGTGCGCGGGCCGGTCTTGCGATCCTGGCGGGCGTAGCCGTAGTAGGGGATGACCGCCGTGATGCGCCGGGCCGACCCGCGCCGAAGCGCATCGATCGTCACCAGCAGTTCCATCAGGTTGTCGTTGGCCGGGAACGAGGTCGACTGGACGACGAACACGTCCTCGCCGCGCACGTTCTCCAGGATCTCGACGAAAACCTCCATGTCGGAGAAACGGCGGACGCTGGCTTTGGTCAGCGGCACGCCGAGACAGGTGGAGATCGCCTCGGCCAGCGGACGGTTGCTGTTGCCGGCAAGCACCTTCATCGGGGTCGGCTCTCTTTGCAGGGAAACGGCTCAAGGCACGTTCGCCGCTTGCGCGCCGGCGCCCCTTGAAAACGGGGCGGACCATAACAAAGGGTCGGCCCCATGTAAACGTTCCATGACGGTCGGGTCTTTCCCCATTGGGGAATGCCGCCCTGCGCGGGCGGCATGACCATGGCCGTTCCGCCAACCCGTTCGCGCCGTTTCAGTTCTGCAGGACGATGGCCGAAAGGCCGCGGCCGTAATCCGTCTCTCCCCGCAGGCAGGAGCGGCGATAGCTGAAGAAGCGGTCCTCCTCGGCCACCGTGTCGTTGGGGCAGCGCTGGATCACCGTGACGCCGGAGTCGCCCAGCCGGCGGGTGACGTAGGCCGCCAGATCGAACAAGAAATGGCCGGGCTTGCGCGCGGGAGCGAAATAATCGCGGTTGCGCGCATCCTCCTCCTCGAACGGCGCCGGGAATTCCGGACCCACCTCGTAGGAGCGCTGGGCGATGCAGGGGCCGATGCAGGCAACGATGCGGTTCGGCTTGGCGCCCAGCTCGACCATGCGGGCGACGGTCGCCTCGATGACGCCGCCCTTGGCGCCCTTCCAGCCGGCATGGGCGGCGCCGATCACCCGCGCCTTGCTGTCGGCGAACAGGACGGGCGCACAATCGGCCGTCAGGATGCCCAGCGCGATCCCCGGCTGCCGGGTCGCCATGGCGTCTGCCTTCGGTGCCGTTTCCGGAGTCCAGGGCTCTTCCACCAAGACGCAGGTCGGGCTGTGGACCTGATAGCAGGTGATGAGGTTGGCGGGTGCCACCTCCATGCGCGCGGCGGCGCGGGCGCGGTTCTCATGCACGGCCGCGGCGGAGTCGTTGGACCCCAGCCCGCAGTTCAGCGAGGCGTAGAGACCGGTGGACACTCCGCCGGTGCGGGTGAAAAAGGCGTGTCTGATGTGGGTGATGTCGTTCAGCGCGCCGAGTGTGATCACGAACGCCGTCCTTCCCTGTTCTGTGGCCCCCATGCCCGGCAATCATGCCCGACAGGGCAGGGGACGCGATGCACGGTCCGCCCGGATTGTGGTTCTGGCGGTTATGGTGCGGTGTCTCTGACCCGGTTTCCGCGTCCGCCGGTCAGAAGCCGGCCGGGGGAGAGTCGGCGAAGGCTCCTGGCGTGGCGAACGCGGCCAGTTTGAACAGCCTGCCCATTTGCGCGGGATCGATCAAGCGGTCCAGCGCGCCGCGGATGTCCTGCGCCTGGGCCGGGCTGGCCTTCGCCGCCAGGGCGGAAGCGCGCTGGCGGATGCCCAGCCGGGTCAGCCACTCGCCCTGCTCGACCACGCCGAAGGATTGGGCGCCGCCCTCCCGCGCCGCAGCAGCGATTGCGGCGAAATCGACATGGGCCGTCAGGTCGGCTTCGCCTGGCGCCTCCAGCACGGGGGCATAGGCATGGCGGCGCATCGCCTGCAGGGTGTCGCCGACCGCCGGCCCGTGGGCGTAGCCATAGTCGATGACCAGCGCCGCACCGGGGGCCGCGGCCAGCCGGGCGCCGATCAGCCGCGCCACCGCCTGCGAGGCGGGGGAGACCTCGACGACGCTGCCGTCGGGCGCCTCACACAGCGTATCCGGCACCAGCCGGTTGCCGGAACTGCCGAAGGCCTCCAACACGAAGCGGAAGCGTGGATCGTCCTCGGTGCTGTCGGGCTCGACATCGACCAGCCGCTCGAACCAGCCATAGTTGGTCTTCTGCACCTGCCGGATCGGCAGGGCGTCGAAGAACTCGTTGGCGATCAGGACGGTCGGGCCGTCCGGCACATCCTCCAGCCGGTCATGCCAGTGGACCGCGTCGCCCAGGACGGGGTGCAGCGTCTGGCGTTGCCGCTCCCGCAAGGACGGGCTGGTCTCCACCAGATGGACGATGGCGTTGTCGCGGAACAGCGGTAGCACCGCGGCCGCCCGCAGCGCGTCGGCCATCAACGTGCCGCGGCCCGGACCCAGCTCCACCAGATGGAAGGGGCCGGGGCCGCCCAGCCTTGCCCAGCTGTCGACGCACCAGAGCCCGACCAGTTCGCCGAACATCTGGCTGATTTCCGGCGCGGTGGTGAAGTCGCCGCCGCTGCCGAACGGGTCGCGGCGCATGTAATAGCCGAAGCGCGGATGGCCGAGCGCCTCCGCCATGAAGGTGCCGACGCTGACCGGACCGTCCATCACGATGCGGCGGGCCAGCAGGCGGGCCAGCGTTTCCGGACCGGCGCTTTCGTCCGCCATGGCGTCAGGCCGGAATGGCATGACGCCGGCCGCGCAGGACCAGCCACAGGCCGATGGCCACCATCGGTAGCGACAGCAGCTGTCCCATCGTGGCGCCGGCGAACAGGAAGCCCAGCTGCGGGTCGGGTTCGCGGAAGAACTCGACCGTGATGCGCGACAGGCCGTAGCCGATCAGGAACAGCCCGCCGATCGTGCCCGGCCGGTTGCGCAGCGCCGGGCTGCGGATGGCGATTGCCAGCAGGATGAACAGAACCACGCCCTCCAGGGCAGCTTCGTAAAGCTGGCTGGGATGGCGCGGCACCTGCAACGGGTCGCGCGGGAAGACCATGGCATAGGCGAAATCGGGCGCCGGCCGGCCATACAGCTCGCCATTGATGAAGTTGGCGATGCGGCCGAAGAACAGCCCGATGGGGGCACAGGCGGCGATGATGTCGCCGAAGACGAAGGGCGAGATGCCGCGCCGCCAGCAGAACAGCGCAATCGCGGTCAGCACGCCGACCATGCCGCCATGGAAGGACATGCCGCCATGCCAGACCTGAACCGCGTCCAGCGGGTTTTCCAGATAGTATGGCAGGTTGTAGAACAGCACATAGCCGAGCCGCCCGCCCAGGATGGTGCCGATCACCGCCCAGGTCAGGAAGTCGTCGAACTCCTCGGGGTTCGGCCGGCGGCCGGGATCGAGCCGCGCCAGCCCCATGCAATAGCGCCAGCCCAGCACGAAGCCGGCCAGATAGGCCAGCGCATACCAGCGGACGACGACCGGGCCGACGGAAAAGGCGACCGGGTCGATGGTGGGAAAGGCCACGACGGGAAGGGTGGCGAGCATGGGAACTCCGGTCAGCGATACGGGTCGGGCTGCGACAGGAAATCCTGCACATAGCGCCGGACACCCTCTTCCAGCTCGGTGAAGGGCTGGTCGAATCCGGCGGCGCGCAGGCGATCCGTCGTCGCCTGCGTGAAATATTGGTATTTGCCGCGCAGATGCTCGGGCATCTCGAAGTACTCAATCCGGGGAGGCAGCCCCAGCGCGGCGAAGGTCGCCAGCGCCAGATCCTTGAAGCTGCGCGCCTTGCCGGTTCCGACGTTGAACAGGCCGCTGACATCGGGATGGTCGTAGAGCCACAGCATCACCGCGACGCAGTCGTCGACATGGATGAAGTCGCGCAGTTGGCCGCCATCCTCGAAGCCGTCCTTGTGCGACTTGAACAGGCGCGCCGGCTGGCCGGCCGTCAACTGCGGATGCAGCTTGGCGATCACGCTCATCATGTCGCCCTTGTGGGCTTCGTTCGGGCCGTAGACGTTGAAGAATTTCAGCCCGGCCCATTGCGGCGGCACGAGGTCGCCGCCGGCGACGGCGCGGGCGATGCGGCGGTCGACCAGATGCTTGGACCAGCCATAGGCATTCAGCGGCCGCAGCCGCGCCAGCCCGTCGCAGGAGCCGTCATCGTCGAAACCGGCGGAGCCGTCGCCATAGGTCGCGGCGGAGGAGGCGTAGATCAGCCGGCATCCGCGCCAGGAACACCAGCGCCACAAATCGAGCGTCAGCGCGACGTTGTTGGCGACGATCTTGTCGACGTCCCGCTCGGTGGTGGCAGAGATGGCGCCGAGATGGAAGACGGTGTCGATCTCGGCGGCATGCTGGTCGAGGAAGGCCAGCGTCTGCTCGGGCGGCACCAGGGCCGCGACCTCGCGCTTGGCGAGATTCTGCCACTTCTCGCCGTCACGGAAGCGGTCGACGACCGCCACGACGGTGATGCCGCGCGCAGCCAGAGCCGCGACAAGGTTGGACCCGATGAAGCCGGCCCCGCCGGTGACCACGATCATAGCGCTGTCCGCTGTTGCTCGACGCGTTTCGTGGGGACTTATAGGCGGGTGGGACGGTGGGGGCAAGTTAATGGCCCTCTTCCGCCCGCTCGGAAGAGCAGGAAGGAGAGGGCCGCAGTGGCAAGCCCTTACCGCGTCGCGCGGTTCGCGGCGCTGACCAGGGCCCGCAGCGAGGCGGTGACAATGTCGGCGTCGATGCCCACGCCGAACAGGGTCGTCTCGCCGGTCTTCACCTCGACATAGGCGCAGGCCTGGGCGTCCTCGCCGGAGCCGATGGCGTGCTCACGGTAATCGACGACATGCAGGTCAGTGCCGCAACCCTGCCGCAGGGCGTCCAGGAAGGCGTCGATCGGGCCGTTGCCCTTGCCCTTGGTGGTGATGATCTCGCCGTTGCGGCGCATCACCACGCTCATGGCACGGGCACCGGAGTTCGGGCCGCGCGGCTCGGTCGAATGCTCGACCAGCTCCAGCGGGCTGTCGGCGTCCAGATACTCGGCCTGGAAGGCGGCGTGGATGTCGGCGGGCGACAGTTCCTTGCCGGTCTCGTCG
The DNA here is from genome assembly GCF_058780665.1 of Azospirillum sp. UENF 112521. Lineage (NCBI taxonomy): Bacteria > Pseudomonadati > Pseudomonadota > Alphaproteobacteria > Rhodospirillales > Azospirillaceae > Azospirillum > Azospirillum sp. UENF 112521. The sequence goes on along the minus strand of NZ_JBSNCI010000002.1, from coordinate 2,059,522 downwards.
GCAACGCGCTGCACGACCTTGGAGAATTCGATCTGCAGGCGGCGCGGAATCTGCAGGCCGTAGTCCTTCTCCAGCACATAGGCGATGCCGCCCTTGCCGGACTGGCTGTTGATGCGGATCACCGCCTCGTAGCTGCGGCCCAAATCCTGCGGGTCGATGGGCAGGTACGGGACCTCCCACTTGCCGGTGTTGGACTTGGTCAGCGCCTTCAGCCCCTTGTTGATCGCGTCCTGGTGCGAGCCGGAGAAGGCGGTGAACACCAGTTCGCCGGCATAGGGGTGGCGCGGATGGACCGGCAGCTGCGTGCAGTATTCGGAAACCCGGACGATCTCGTTGATGTCGTCAATGTTCAGTTTCGGATCGACGCCCTGGGTGAACATGTTCAGCGCCAGCGTGACGACGTCGACGTTGCCGGTGCGCTCGCCGTTGCCGAACAGCGTGCCTTCGACGCGGTCGGCGCCGGCCAGCAGCCCCAGCTCGGCCGCGGCGACGCCGGTGCCGCGGTCATTGTGCGGGTGCAGCGAGATGATCGCCGACTCGCGGTTCTTCATCGTCTTGCAGAACCACTCGATCTGGTCGGCATGGACGTTCGGCATCGACATCTCGACCGTCGAGGGCAGGTTCAGGATGATCCTGCGCTCAGGCGTCGGCTGCCAGACCTCCATCACCGCCTCGCAGATCTCGACGGCGAAGTCCAGTTCGGTGCCGGTGAAGCTCTCCGGCGAATATTGCAGGACGATCTCGGTTTCCGGGGTCTCGTCGGCCAGCTGCTTGATCAGCTTGGCACCCTGGACGGCGATGTCGACGATGCCCTGGCGGTCCAACCCGAACACGACGCGGCGCTGCAGCTCCGAGGTGGAGTTGTACAGATGCACGATGGCGCGCTTGGCCCCCTTGATGCCCTCGAAGGTGCGGCGGATCAGCTCCTCGCGCGCCTGGGTCAGCACCTGGATGGTGACGCCGTCGGGGATCTTGTTGCCGTCGATGATCTCGCGGCAGAAGTCGAAATCGGTCTGCGACGCGGCGGGGAAGCCGACCTCGATCTCCTTGAAGCCCATGCGCAGCAGCAGGTCGAACATCGCGCGCTTGCGGTCCGGCCCCATCGGCTCGATCAGCGCCTGGTTGCCGTCGCGCAGGTCGACCGAGCACCAGATCGGCGCCTTGTCCAGGGTGCGCGACGGCCACTGGCGGTCGGTCAGCTTCACCTGGGGGAAGGGGGCGTATTTGGACGGGGACTTCGGCAGAGCTGGAATGTTGGTCGCGGTGTTGGTTTGGGTCGCGGTGCTCATGGCGTCGTTCGGCTCCAGTGGCGGCCCCCGGGGCCCGGTATTCTGTGCGGGCGGGGGCGGCGGATCGGATTTTGAAAGGCGGAGGGACCGGCGATGGGTACGGCCGCGGAGCCGCCGGATGTGGCTCAGCGACCGTCGGTAAGTCGCAGTCCCGGCCCCGGCCGGGCGACGCCGATACCGGCGCCTTTGAAAACATCGCTCATGGAACAGACACTTCGACCGATGGAATTAATGTGCGAACGCGACAAACCCGGACGCTTAAAGCGCCGGGCCGAGAAGTCGAAGAAGGGCGTTCTGCAGGTCGATGGTGTTCATGGGGCGCACTGTGCGCAGGTGCGGCATGGCTGTCAAGCTCGGATTGGCGAAAAACGGACTGCGGGATGCACCAACCATCGGCGCCCCTTCCATCCTTCCCATCCTCACGCGTCAGCCCCAGATCAGGTGGTACAGCGTCGGCAGCAGCAACGCCGTCGCCAGCCCGTTCAACCCCATGCCCAGCCCGGCGAAGGCACCCGCCACCTCGTTGACCTGCAAGGCACGCGCGGTGCCGATGCCGTGCGCCGCCACGCCCATGCCGAAGCCGCGGGCGCGCCAGTCCTTCACCCGCACGAGGTTCAGCACCCAGGTGCCGAGGCTGGCGGCGACGATGCCGGTGATGATGACGAACACCGCGGTCAGCGACGGCAGGCCGCCGATCTGCTCCGACACGCCCATGGCGATGGGGGACGTGACGGATTTCGGCGCCATCGACAGGATGGTCGCCTTGCTGCCTCCGAACGCCCAGACCAGCGCCACGGCACTCAGCGCCGAGGCGGCGGACCCCACCAGCAGTGCCACCACCAGAGCCAGGGCCGAGCGGCGGACCTCCTGGAACTGGTTGTAGAGCGGAATGGCGAGCGCCACCGTGGCCGGGCCGAGCAGGAAATGGACGAACTGCGCGCCGTCGAAATAGGTGCGGTAATCGATGCCGGACAGGCTGAGCGTGCCGGCGATCAGGACGACGGCGATCAGCACCGGGTTCAGCACCGGGCGCCGTCCCAGCTTTTCAAAGACCCACAGGCCGATCTGATAGGCGACCAGCGTCAGCGTCAGCCCGGCCAGCGGGCTGGCAGACAGATAGACCCAGATCTGGTGAAGATCGGCGCTCATGCCCGATCTCCCTTCACCTGCTTCCCTGCCGCCGGCTCCTCTTCCAGCCGCGGATCGGTGCGGCTCAACAGGAAGGCCATCAGCTTTGCCGTCACCGCGATGCCGAACAGGGTGCTGCCGAACAGGGCGGCGACGATGGGCAGCGCCTCGGTCTCAAGGCGGGTGACATGGACCATCACCCCGACACCAGCCGGCACGAACAGCAGCGACAGGTGGCGCAGGAGCCCGCCCGCCGTGTCCTGCACCGTGTCCGGCACACCGCCGCGCAGCAGCAGCCCGGCGAACAGCAGCAGCATGCCCAGCACCGGTCCGGGAACCGGCAGGTGCAGCAGGCGGGCGGCCAGTTCACCGGCGAGTTGGCAGAGCAGGAGGAGCGTCAGGGTTCCGAGCATCGCGGACTCCGGTGGAAGGGGTGCTGTGCGTCCCTTCTACCGCAGTTGCGAAGTCGCCGGGCTGCATTCCGCGAATGCGAGCGTCGCGAATCGACGATGATGCCCGTTCAGAAAGTGGGGAGGTTATTGCAGCTTGCTGCGGACGTGCTGGCCGCGGCGGACGATGGACTGCGCTTCCACAGTCACTTCCTTCTTGCCGAACAGGCGCAGGAAGATGGCGTTGACGGTGGCGTGTGCGCTGACCGTCAGGGTGCCGGCGGCGGCATCCTCGGCAATCGTCAGGGGGGAGAGGTTCGAGCCGAGAAAGCCGTTGGGAAAGGCCTTGTCGAAGAAGCTGCGGATGTGTCCGTCGCGCTGCGAGTCGAACATCACGCGCCCGCCGGCCAGCGCGGCGGCATCGACGGCTTGCGACAGCCGGGCTTCCACCGCATAGCTGCGCAGGGCATCGACGGTGCAGCCGGCGCCCAGCGCGGTCGGAATGGCAAGGATCAGGGCGACCACCAGAAGCAGGTGACGACCCGTCCGCCGGTCTTCGTGCCCGCCATAGGGCAGGGGACGATAGACCAAAGTCATTGCCGGCCTCCCAAGCAATTGCCTATGCGGAAAGGAGTGTTTTGATTGGATGCATCACTCTTAGCATCATCCGACAAGCAGGCAAACCAAGAAATGCAGGTGAAGGACAGCAAAAATCGCGGCGCAAGTTGTTATGTATTTTACGCAAAGGCGGTAACCCAAATTCGCGGATGCGGCGGCAAAGGGTAAAGCCCGCAGCAAGGGGCGGGAAGCGCTGTCTCGACTTTAAAAACCACCGTGATTCGCAGCTGTGCCGAGTCAAAGGTGAGCCAAGCGGTGCCCTCGGGCGCCGCGTTAAGGGGCTGTTCGTCATCGCCGTCGGCAGGTTGGGCAGATCCCAGTCCCTCCAGGCCGGAGCCGCCGACCCCGTCTTTTCCGTCTCCTGCCCGTGACCGTTCCACGGGACTCTGGCCGGCCCGGTCGCTCCTCGACATTGCGCCGGCTGTTGCGGCGGTGGCGCTTCTGCCGGTCGGCCTGATGGCCGAGGTGGAGGGTGCCTGCACCATCGTCCTGATGCACTGAACACGCGGGGCGGCTTCTCCGTTTCCCGTCTGCCCGCTAGACTCCGGGCGCAATGATGGGGAGAGGGCCCGATGAGGGGCGGCGTTTGGCGTGTGGTGATGCTGGGGTTGGCCGTGACGGCGGCCGCGCTGGTGTTTCTGGGCGTGGAGATCACACAGCTGGCGGCGGACGACCGAACGGCCTTCACTCGCGGTCTGGCGATCTGCGGGCTCGGACTTTTGTCGGTATGGTTCGTCTTCTCGCGACTGTCGCGCCATTTCCGCGACCTCGACCGCCTGTCCGGCAGGCTGTCGGGTGCCCGCAACCGGGTCGATCTCGAACCGATGTTCGGCGAACTGGCGCGCTTGGCCGAGGCGGTCAGTCTTGCCCGCGGCGGCGAGCGCGGCTTGGGTGAGGGGCCGCTGGGCGGCACCCCACTCGGTCATGGCCCACTCGGTCATGGCCCGCTGGGCGGCGGCCGCATCGACCGGGCCTTGCGGGCGGCTCTGGCCCTGTCCGAGGATCCCCTTCTGATCCTCGACGAGCAGGGGCGGGTGGAGCAGCTGAACCCTGCCGCGGCCCGCCTGCTGGGTGTGGAGGAGGGGGCCGACATCGGCAAGTCGCTGCTGCGTGACGATCTGGCCCGCGCCATGGAGCGGGCGCGCGGCGGCGGTGTTCCCGTCACCGCCGTGCTGCGCCGGACCGAAGACGGCGAGCTGTCGGCGCGTGTGGCCGATCTTGGGCTCGGCGCCGGTGTTCTGCTCTCTTTCCCTGCCCGCGGCATGGCCCATGCCGCCGGCCTCAGCGGCAAGCGCACGCTCAGCCTGCGCCCGGCCCAGCCCACCACCCCCCTCGGCGATGAGGAGCCGTTGGCCGCCCTGCCGTTCGTTGCGCTTTGGGTGGCGACGGCGGGGATGGAGGCGGACAGCGGTCCGGCGATCGCGGTCGGTACCGTCCGGCTGGTCGGGTCGCGCATCTTTCGGACGGTGTCGCTTGCGTTGCTGATCGACCCCGTCGAACCGGTGCCTGCCGAGGCGACGGCCCGTCACGGCATCGGCACCGCCATGGTGGCGGGCGAACGCCCCTTCGCCGCGGTGTGGCCGGCGATCCAGGAGGCACTGCACAACTGCATCGCGGTCGGGATCGGCATCGACTCGGCGGTGGCCGCGCTGGCGCGGTCGGCAGCCCTGGCCGGCATTGCCGAACCGGCGCTGCCGCCGACGCTCGACCTCGGCGCGCTGGCGGCTGCGCTGGACCCTGCCCTGGCCGGGGCATCGGCCGACCGTCTGGCGGAGGCCTTCGCCTTGCCCCGCCACCCGCGCAACGGTCCCCAGGGCGAGGCGCTGGCCCAGGCCGAGCTTGCCGTGGCGCTGCTCTCCCGCCTGACGGAACGCGGAGTCGTCACCCAGGGGCAGGCACGGGGGCTGGTCGCCGGCGGCGACGCGAAACTGTCGCCGGCACATCCTCCGCCAGCCTGAACCCGCTCATCGACAGCCGGGTCTCCGGGCGCAGGTAATGGCGCGTCCACGGACCGGCATGGTCGAAGGGGGTAAGGCAACTGCCGCCCCGCAGCACCATGCGGTTGCTGGCGAGCCGGCCGTTGACCGCCTCGTCCAGAGCCGCCTTGTCCCCGGCGTGGGGGCGGAGGTAGCCGGGATAGGTCGTGAAGGCGTCGGCGGTCCATTCCCACACGTCGCCGCACATCTGCCAGGGGCCGGTCCCGTGGCAGGTGCCGGCGCGCGGATGGCGGTGGCCGGTGCCCAACAGGTTGCCCATGCTGTCGCAGCCGGCGGCGACCGCTTCCCATTCCGCCTCCCGCGGCAGGCGCTTGCCAGCCCAGCGGGCATAGGCATCGGCCTCGTACCAGCTGACATGGCAGACCGGCTCGTCGGGATCGAGCGGCTGTATGCCATAGAGGGTGAAGACCTGCCAGCGGCTGCCCGACTCGGAGTCGCCGCGCTGCCAGTAGAGTGGGGCGCTCCAACCTTCGGCCTTTGCGATCTCCCAACCGTCGGACAGCCAAAGGGAGCGGTCGCCGTAACCGCCAGCCTCGATGAAGGAAAGATAGTCGCCGCAGGTCACCGGGCGGGCGGCCAGCCGGTAGGGCTCCAGCCAGACGCGGTGGCGTGGGCTTTCATGGTCGAATCCGGGCAACGGCATCGGCCGGCCGACCTCGACGAGGCCGCCGGGCTGCTCCAGCCATCCGTCGGGTGGGGCACCCAGATGCGGGTGGTCGGGCGCCTGCTCGTAGGCCGGACGCAGCGGGTTGCTCCACAGGGCATGCTTGATGTGCAGCAGCATGCGTTCCTGATGGCGCCGCTCGTGGGCGATGGCCATCATCAATGCCGACTCGGCCGGGTCCCAAAGCCCGTCGTCGATGCCGTCGATCAGGTGCAGCACCGCGGCGTTGATCTGGTCGCGGTGCCGCATGATCTCGGCCACCGTCGGGCGCGACAGAACGCGGGTGGGCGGGGCACCGCTGTTGCTGTTGGCGGCGAACAGGTCGAGGAAGGCCGGATCCGCCGGCCGGTAGCCGGGGCTGAAGGGAATCAGCACCGCCACCTCGAACAGCCAGCTGGTGTGGGCAAGATGCCATTTCGCCGGCGCGCCGTCCGGAACGGTCTGCACCATCTGGTCTTCCGGCGACAGGGTGGCGACCAGTTCGGCGGTGCGGGCACGCGCCTTCTGGAAGAGGGTTGCGAGGGACTGCCGGCGTTCGGTGAGGAGATGCGCGGCGGTCGGACCTGCGCTCGGGATGGGATGTGTGTCGGGCACGGGCGGTCCCTCCGAAATCCAGATCTCTTCGGAGAGTATCCACCCGGAACGCCCCTTTTGGAATGCATGCATCCGTGGTGGAACGGTCACCGCAAATAGCGGCTGCGACCGGACGCCGCATCTGGAATGGCCGATGAATGGCGCCGGCGACGCATGGGGCCAAAAACGAAAAGGCCGCCCGGAAGGCGGCCTTGTTCACTCGAAGCACAGCTCAGTGTCGGACAAGACTTACTTGATCTTGGCTTCCTTGAACTCGACGTGCTTGCGCGCCACCGGGTCGTACTTGCGGAACGACAGCTTCTCGGTGGTCTTCTTCGGGTTCTTCTTCTTCACGTAGAAGAAACCGGTGTCAGCCGTGCTCACCAGCTTGATGAGGACGGTGTTCTGCTTGGCCATGATCTCGATCCCGACAAAAAATCCGTGCCCCGCCGGCCCGGCGGGGGCGGCGTCGTTAGCGGCGGAAAATACCGTCTGACGCCGCAATGTCAAGCCCTATGGGCGGTGAATCTGGCGTCCGACGGCGATTGCCACAGCGACGCCCCCGAAACTGGTGTCAGCGCTCCGCCACCGTGTTGACCACGGCGGTGGCGACGGCGCGCTGGTACAGCCCCGGCTCGGCCAGCAGGCGCATGGCGACCTTCAGGTCCAGTTCCGGCTCGTGCTCCTTCCACGGGCAGGCTTCGCGCAGGGCGCTCAGCGCATGCTCGTCGTCGGCCGCCTTGGAACGCCAGCTCGCCACCTGCGCCGGGCGCAGACGCCCCTCGCGCAGGTCGGACAGCAGGGCTTCCGGGTCGGTCTGGCCGGCCCGGCTGGTGCAGACGGTGGGCTGGACGCCCTGGCGGTGCAGGGTATAGCCGGCCGGGGTGTAGATGCGGCTCCAGGTCAGGAACAGCTCGCCGTCGTTGGGAAGGCGGTTGACCGTCTGGACGCTGCCCTTGCCATAGCTGGAGGCGCCGACCACGACCGCGCGACCCGAGTCCTGCAGTGCCGCCGCCACCACCTCGGCCGACGAGGCGGAGCGGCCGTCGACCAGCACCACCAGCGGCAGCCCGTCGAGCAGGTCGTCGGGGTTGGCGTCGAAGCGCTGGCGGCTTTCGGGGTTGCGCCCCTCGGTGGAGATGATCCGGCCGCGGCGCATGAACAGGTCGGCGACCGCGACAGCCTGGTCCAGCAGCCCGCCCGGATTGCCGCGCAGGTCGAGAACCATGCCTTGCAGCGTCGGCCCCGCCGCCTGACGGATGGATGTCACCGCCGACCGCAGGCTGGAGGCCGTGGTGGCGTTGAAGCGGTCGAGCTTGACGATGCCGACGTCGCCGGACAGCGAATAGGTGACGGTGTTCGGCACCACCCGCTCGCGGCGCAGCGGCAGCCGGCGGGGGGCGCCATTGTCGCGGGCGACGGTCAGCGTGACCAGCGTGCCGGTGGGACCGCGCAGCCGCTCGCGCATGTCCGCCGCGCTCATTCGCGTCGTCAGGTCGCCGTCGATGGCGAGAAGCTGGTCGCCGTCGACGATGCCGACGCGCTCGGCCGGGCTGTGCGGCATCACGTCATGCACGATGACGCGACCATTGGATGTGGTGTCCAACGACAGGCCGACGCCGCCATACCCCTCGCGCTGGGCGCGTTCGTTGCTGGCGCGCTGGACGCCGGTGTAGCGGGAATAGCCGTCGAGATCGGCGGTGACGCCGTCGAACACCACCTGATACAGCCGCTCCGGCGTCGCCTTCGCCAGGGTGGGGGAATAGACGCGGGCGCGGTCGATGATGCGGGTGGTCAGAACCGCCCAGCCGGCGGCGTCGCCATCGGCGGCGGTGCCGTACTCCGCCGCCAGGGCGCCCGACACGTACAGGCGTACGGTGCTGCCGGCATGCTCCACCGTCACCGAGGGGTCGAGCGCGGTCAGCCCCTTCAACCCGTCAATTCCCAGGCGGTTGAAGGACACCGGCTCCAGATAGACTTCGGCGATCTTGGAGAAGCCGACGGAGAAAACCTGTTCTGTCACCGGCTGCGGCGCGGTGCTCGCGGCCTGCGGGGTTCCGGCGAGAGCGGTGGTGGCGAGAAGGGCTGCGGCGGAAAACTGGAAGGCCAGATGACGAAGCGGGCGGCTGAAGCGGCGCGCCACACCTGAAATCAGGGTGCCCGATAGGACGGGGATCCGAAAAGACGGCACGTGGGACGGTGCATTCTGGTCGCACACGCCGTGATCGCACACGTTGTGATCGAACTGGGCCATGGGGCGAACCGCGGCCTCCCTTTCCTGCAGCCGGACCGGAGGAGGATGTTCCCGATCCCGGATGGGTGATAGATACACCTTCGTTCAGGAGGGCGGGCGGGACAAAATTGCGGGCCGCACCACAATGTTGCGGATTGTCCAATCCTGTGTCGCCAAGGCCACGCTTGTATGGCGCGGGTGCCACGGAACCTTGGCCTGCCCACGAGTCGCCCCCTGGACGGCATCCCGGCTCAAGCGTTGCCATTCTGCAACGGGTCTGGAATGGCCCTCAAGTCAGGCTTCAGTCTGCCAGACGGAAAAGCGTGCTGCCGCTGACCGGATCGGCCTCCACCAGCATCACCTTGACCGGGTTGCCGAGGCGGTACGTGCGCCCCGTACGCTGCCCGACCAGGGTGTGTGCGGCCTCGTCATGGTCGTACCGGTCGTCGGGCAGGCTGCTGGCCGGAACCAGCCCGTCGGCGCCGCTCTCGTCCAGCCGCACGAACAGCCCGAAGCGGCTGACGCCGGAGATGCGGCCGCTAAAGCGTTCTCCGATGCGGTCGGCCAGGAAGGCGGCGGTGTAGCGGTCCACCGCGTCGCGCTCGGCGGTGGCGGCGCGGCGCTCGGTGCCTGACAGATGGTCCCCGATCTCCGCCAGCCGGCCCAGCGTCTCGTCGTCCAGCCCGCCGACGCCCAACCCCAGCGTGCGGATCAGCGCGCGGTGGACGATCAGGTCGGCATAGCGGCGGATCGGCGAGGTGAAATGGGCGTAACGGTGCAGGGCCAGCCCGAAATGGCCGATGTTGTCCGGGCTGTAGGCGGCCTGGGCCTGGGCGCGCAGGACCACCTCGCTGACCAGCGGTGCGTGCGATGTCCCCTCCACCTTGCGCAGGATGCGGGTGAAGTGGTCGGGCGTCAGGTCGGCGCTCTTGGTCAGCGGGTGGCCAATCCCGGCGAGGAAACCACGCAGCGCCTCCATCTTCTCCATCGAAGGCCGGTCATGGATGCGGAAGAGGCCGGGCATGGTGCGCCGCTCCAGCACCTCCGCCGCCGCGACGTTGGCGGCGATCATGAACTCCTCGATCAGCCGGTGGCTATCGTGGCGCTCGCGCCTGACGATCTCGGCGACCCGGCCGCGCTCGTCGATGTGGACCCGGCGCTCGGGCAGGTCCAACTCCAGTGTGCCGCGCTTGGCACGGGCTGCGGCGAGCCGGGCATAGGCGCCGAACAGCGGGGCGATCACGCCGTCGGCGAGCGGCCCCGTCACCTCGTCCGGCCGGCCATCATGGCAGTCCTGCACCTGTTCATAGGTCAGCCGTGCCGCCGACCGCATCAATCCGCGCACCAGACGATGCCGGACCAGCACACCGTTGCGGTCGATCCACAGGTGAAAGGCCAGGCAGGCGCGATCCTCTCCCGGCCGCAGCGAACACAGGCCGTTCGACAGCGCCTCCGGCAGCATCGGCACGACGCGGTCGGGGAAATAGACGGAGTTGCCGCGCTCGTAGGCGGTGCGGTCCAGCGCCGATCCGGGGCGCACGTAATAGGACACGTCGGCGATGGCGACGATCAGGTGCCAGCCGTCCGGATTCTCCGGATCGCCGTCGGCCTCCGCCCACACGGCATCGTCGAAATCGCGGGCGTCGGCGCCGTCGATGGTCACCAGCGGGATGTCGCGCAGATCTTCCCGCTGCATCAGCGCCGGCACCGCCGCCAGTTCCGCCTCACGCAAGGCTGCGTGCGGGAAGACAGTGGGGATGCCGTGGGCGTGGATGGCGATCAGGCTGAAGGCGCGCGGCTCGTCGGTGGAGCCCAGCCGCTCGACCACACGGGCCTGCGGCTGGCCGGCGCGTCCGGCCGGCAGGATGTCGGCGAAGACGAGGTCGCCCGGCTCGGCATCGCCGCGGTTGGGCGGCAGCACCAAAAACTCGGTCTTGTGGCGGCGGTCGGTCGGGAGGATGCGCCCGCCATCGGCGCTCGGCCGGTAGACGCCGAGGATGCGGCCTTCGCGTTCCCCATCTATGCGGCGGATAACGCGGGCTTCGTAGAGGCGGTCGTTGATCCGGGCGAGCTTCGCCAGCAGCGTGTCGCCGACCGCCAGCGGTTTTTCCTCTCCCCGCGACTTCTTCTCCGGCAGAAGGAAGATGCGCGGCGGGTTGCCCTCGCCGGTCCAGGTCAGCGGCCGGGCGGCAAGCTCGCCGTCCGCATCGACCCCGGTGACCAGCAGAACCGCGACGGCGGGCAGGGACTGCGGCGGGGCCATGCGCTTGTTGCGCCCGCGCTCCACCGTCCCGTCCGCCTCCAGCTCCCGCAGCAGATCCTTCAGCGTTTCCCGGTCGGCCGATCCGGACAGCTTGAAGGCACGGGCGATCTCGCGCTTGCCGACGGGGGTGGTGCTGGACCGGATGAAGGCGAGGATGGCGTCCTTGCTGGGGAAATGGCTGTCGGTCACTGGGCGGGGGATCCGTCGGTTCTTGTCGCAGGTATGGCTATATAGGGATCAATCCGCACCGGGATCACTCTGCACCGGGGGCAGTCGCCCAGCTGCGGCCGACCATCGCCCGGATGGCGTCGCTGCGCTCCAGCGCCTCGCGGAATCCCGCCAGCGGGAAGCGGACCTCCGTCTTCTCCCCGGCCGGCGACTGGCCGACGATGGAAACCTCCGGTGCCGGGGCGATCTTCTCCACCATGCGGCGGTTGAGGTCGGGATCGGTCATGGCACAGGTGTTGGTTTCGAAGCGGAAGGGCTTGCAGGGGGAATCGGGCTTGAACACCGCCCGGTCGGCCCAAATGCGGACCAGCCTGTCCAAATCCAGCGACTCAGGGGAGACGCGGAAGCGCAGCCCCTCGCGCCAGCGCTCGGTCGAGCGCAGCCAGACCAGCCGGGCGGTGCGGTCGTTGACGCCGCGGGCGGACAGCTCGCACTCGACCTGCCGTGTGCCGGACCAGAGCTGACAGTAGAGCTTCCAGCTCTTGAAGCTCTCGTCGAACTCCCGGAACGGCTTGCCTTCCGCCATCGCCGCCGGAGCGGCAGCGGCGATGGCGGCCAACATCGCCAGGGCTGTGATCAGGCGCTGTCCGTGGCGGCGTCCGGGCATCGGATGGTCACTCCTGCCGTTCCGCCCGCCGGCGCAGCAGATGGTCGGCCAGGACGCAGGCCATCATCGCCTCGCCCACCGGCACGGCGCGGATGCCGACGCAGGGGTCGTGACGGCCCTTGGTCAGGATGTCGGTGTCGTTGCCGGCGGTGTCCACCGTCTGGCGCGGCGTCAGGATCGAACTGGTCGGCTTGACCGCGAAACGCACGACGATGTCCTGCCCGGTGGAGATGCCGCCCAGGATGCCTCCGGCATTGTTGGTCAGGAACTGCGGCTGGCCGTCGGCGCCCATGCGCATCTGGTCGGCGTTGTCCTCGCCGGTCAGTTCGGCGGCGGCGAAGCCATTGCCGATCTCCACGCCCTTGACCGCGTTGATCGTCATCATCGCGCAGGCGAGGTCGCTGTCGAGCTTGTCATAGAGCGGGTCGCCCAGCCCCACCGGCACACCGGAGGCCACCAGCTCGACCACCGCGCCGACCGAAGAGCCGCTCTTGCGGATGCCGTCGAGATATTCGGCCCACTGGGTGGCGGCGACCGGGTCGGGGCAGAAGAAGGGGTTATTGTCGATCTCCGCCCAGTCCCAGCGGCTGTGGTCGATCTTGTGCGGGCCGACCTGCACCAGCGCACCGCGCACCTGGATGGCGGATCCCAGCACCTTGCGTGCCACCGCGCCGGCAGCGACCCGGCAGGCGGTTTCCCGCGCCGAGGAGCGGCCGCCGCCGCGGTAATCGCGGATGCCGTATTTCTGCCAGTAGGTGTAGTCGGCATGGCCGGGGCGGAATTTGCCGGCGATGTCGCTGTAGTCCTTGGAACGCTGGTCGGTGTTCTCGATCAGCAGCGAAATGGGCGTGCCGGTCGTCTTGCCCTCGAACACGCCGGACAGGATCTTCACCTGATCGGGTTCCTGGCGCTGGGTGGTGTAGCGCGACTGGCCGGGCCGGCGCTTGTCCATCCAGGGCTGGATGTCCGTTTCCGCCACGAGGTCGAGCAGCGACGGGCAGCCGTCCACGACGACGCCGATGGCCGGGCCGTGGCTTTCGCCCCAAGTGGTGAAGCGGAAAAGCGTGCCGAAGCTGTTGCCGGCCATGGTGACATCCTCCCGAAACGAACCCGCGCGGATCAATGACGTAGCGTCTATTTGCGCGGATTTCTTGCGGCCTTTCGGCGACAAGGTCAAGGAAGCGATGCGCTGATTTTTAAGGGGGTTTAAAAGAGGGGAATGGTGCTGCCAGAGAGGATTGAACTCTCGACCTCTCCCTTACCAAGGGAGTGCTCTACCACTGAGCTACGGCAGCGCCAGATGCAGGCGCCTTGTGGCAAGATCGGAGGAATGGTGCTGCCAGAGAGGATTGAACTCTCGACCTCTCCCTTACCAAGGGAGTGCTCTACCACTGAGCTACGGCAGCCCCGATAACCGATCATCGCTGGGGCGATGCGTCCGGGTGAGGCGTTCAGGCTTGACCGCCCCCCGAAGTGGCGCGGGTTATGCCACAGGCCTTTTGGGGATGCAAGCGCTTAAAATCATTTCGCCACTCACTTTTTTTCGCGCCCGAAACAAGTGCCCGGATCAAGCCTGCGTCGCGGCCGGCGGAAGCACCGCTTCGGCGCGGAAATCCGGCACGACGGTGCCGAGGATCGACAGAACCCGCTCGCCGTCGCCGGCCCGCGCAGCCGCTTCCAGCTCGCCCACGGCGCGGTTGATCAGCGCATAGTCGATCAGCCGGGGGGAGGCGAGGAAGACGCCGTCGGCCTCGGTGCGGCTCGGCGCCTCCGCCGCGGTCAGGATTTCCTCGAACAGCTTCTCGCCGGGACGCAGGCCGGTATAGGCGATCTCGATGTCCACTCCGGGGCGGTAGCCGGCCAGCCGGATCATCTGGCGGGCGAGGTCGGCGATCTTCACCGGCTCGCCCATGTCCAGCACCAGGATCTTGCCGCGATCCTCCGCCCGGGTGGCGCCATGGGCGGAGGCCTGCAGAACCAGCTCCACCGCTTCGCGCACCGTCATGAAATAGCGGCGCATGTCCGGATGGGTGACGGTCAGCGGACCGCCCTTCGCCAACTGCCGGGTGAACAGCGGCACCACCGAGCCCGAAGAACCCAGCACATTGCCGAAGCGCACGGTCATGTAGCGGGTGGCATGATCCGTCCCGTCGCGCGGCGGCAGCACGTCCAATGCCTGGCAATAGGTCTCGGCGAAGCGCTTGGCCGCCCCCATCACGCTGGTCGGGCGGATCGCCTTGTCGGTGGAGATCAGCACCATGGCGAGGCAGCCGGCGGCGCGCGCCGCATCGGCCACGTTGCGGGTGCCGATGACGTTGGTGAGCGTGCCCTCGCACGGGTTGGCTTCCACCAGTGGCACATGCTTCAGCGCCGCGGCGTGGAAGACCAGGGCAGGGCGCTCCTCCTGGAACAGGCGCATGATGCGGTCGCGGTCGCGCACGTCGGCGATCACCGGGCGCGGATCGAGGTCGGGGAACCTCTCCCGCACCTCCATCTCGATGCTGTAGAGGTTGAACTCCCCGGCATCGAGCAGGATCAGCCGTTCCGGCCCCAACGCGGCGATCTGGCGGACCAGCTCGCTGCCGATGGTGCCGCCGGCGCCGGTGACGATCACCCGCCGACCGCCGACCAGTCCGGAAATGGCGCCGCGGTCCAGCACCGCCTGCGGCCGGCCCAGCAGGTCCTCCAGCGCGATGGGTCGAACCTCGACACCCTTGCCCTCGCCGAGCGCCGACTTGAACTCGGTCAGGCTGGGCAGGCGCGACAGGACCAGCCCCAGCGCCTCCGCCCGGTCGAGCAGGCTGCGCAGGGTCGATCCCTTCAGCTCGGCATTGCCCTTGGTGACGATCAGCCGCTGCGGCCGCTCGTGCTTGCGCTCCAGCGTCTGGACCACCTGCTCCAGATCGTCGGGACCGCCCAGCACCGGCACGCCGCGTACGGCATGGCCGACCCGCCGTCCCTTGTCGTCGAGGATGCCGACCACGCGATAGGCCGACTGGCCCGGCTGGTCGAGCGAGCGGATGAACAGCTCGGCCGCGTCGCCGACGCCCAGCAGCAGGACGGGAATGCGCGGCACGCCCTCCACCGCCTCGGCCCAGCTGAAGCGGCGGTCCTTCAGGAAACGGTAGGCGAAGCGCGGCCCGCCGAGCAGAAGCATCTGAACCAGCCACAGGATCGGCGGCAGGGAGCGCGGCAGCAGTTCGGCGCGCGTCAGCAGGAACATCGCCAGCACGAAGCACAGGACCGCCACCGTGACGGCGCGCACCACCTGCATCAGATCGGGAATAGAGGCGTAGCGCCAGATGCCGCGGTACAGCCCGAACAGCAGGAAGACCGCTGCCGAGACGCCGACCAGCACCGGCAGCGCGATGGTCAGGGCGTCGAAATACAGGCCGAAGGCGGACCCGCCCACCCGCAGGTAGAGAGCGACGACCAGCGCGACCCCGGTCATCACCAGATCGTGCAGGAAAACCAGGGAGGCCCGTGCGGACGGGATGCGCATGCCGCTAAACCTTGTTCATTCGTTCGGCCGTGGAAACCGGCGGGCTGGAGCCGGCCATGGCTGTTCCAGCCCGGAAATCAGCCGCGGGAAGCTTTGAACCATTCCGCGGTGGCGCGCAACCCGGACGCAAGGTCATGGGGCGGGCGCCAGCCGAGCCTTTCGCGGATGGGGTCGTCATCCACCGTCAGCGTGCCGGCCAGCCGGTCGAACACCGCCCGGGTGCCGGTCAACGCCGCTCCCAGCGCCATCAGTCCGCGCGGCACCGGGACCAGCCGCGCCGGTCGGCCGAGCGCTTCGGCGATGGCGCGCACCAGATCGGCGGTCGAAACCGGCTCCCCATCCTGGACCAGGAAGGTCCGGCCGGCGGCGTCGGGGTGTTCCAACACCGTCACCACCGCGTCGGCGAGGTTGCCGACATAGATCAGGCTGCGCCGGTTGTGGATGCCACCCAGCGGCAGCGGCAGGCCGGTCGCCACCAGCTTGACCAGGGCGCGCATGTTGCCGGCCGTGCCTGGGCCATAGACCAGAGGCGGCCGGATCACCGCCACCTCCATGCCGGTGCGGGCGGAGATTGCCGCCAGCCCGCGTTCGGCCTCCAGCTTGGAGATGCCGTAAGGGCTGTGGGGATCGGGCATCGTCGCCTCGTCCAGCGGGGCGGGGCGGCTTTCATCCACCATCGCCTTGATGCTGCTGAGGAAGACGAAGCGCCTTACCCCGGCCGCCGCCGCCTGCTCCGCCAGCCGGATCGTGCCGGCGGTGTTGACGCGGCGGAACTCCGCCAGGGGGTCGGCGGCCTGGTCGCGCATCACATGGACGCGGGCCGCCATGTGGATCACCGCGTCGATGCCGGCCAGCGCCGCGGTCCAGTCGGTGCCGGGGCCGATGTCGCCCACCGCCGCCGGCTCCCATGGCCCCTCCTGCGGGGTGCGCAGGGCGGCGCGCACCCTGTGCCCGTGGGCGGCCAGCAGAGGGATGGTGTGGCGGCCGACGAAGCCGGTGGCGCCGGTCAGAAGAACGCGCATGGGAAGGACGGTCCAGGCTGGATTCGGTTGGTGCAGTCAAGCATGCCTTAGTATCCGGTTTGGCCGGGTGGTGCCACGGCACAAAGCCCCAAGACCCTTTTCCAGCTTTCGGTCGGGGATC
The DNA here is from genome assembly GCF_058780665.1 of Azospirillum sp. UENF 112521. Classification (NCBI taxonomy): domain Bacteria; kingdom Pseudomonadati; phylum Pseudomonadota; class Alphaproteobacteria; order Rhodospirillales; family Azospirillaceae; genus Azospirillum; species Azospirillum sp. UENF 112521. The sequence goes on along the minus strand of NZ_JBSNCI010000002.1, from coordinate 2,042,888 downwards.
GGAATGGCTATAAGCTGGAGAGGGACGCGTGAATAAGGACGCTACCAAGACATGTCACATACCGTCGACGGTGCAAATGATCGGCACAGCCGGATCATCATCGTCAGCTTTAATTGCGCAGACTTCGTCAATCGCGTCATTGGCTGTCTGCTCGACCAGACCGATCCCGCCTTCGAGGTGGTGATCGTCGACAATGCCTCAAAGGATGTCGACGGCATTGCCTTGCCCGCCGATCCGCGCTTTCGCATGGTGCGGATGGACACGAATGTCGGCTTTGCCAAGGCGAACAATGTCGGTGCTGCCGGCGCCACCGTCCCCTGGATCGTCACGCTGAACCCCGACGCCTTTCCGCGCCGCGACTGGATGGAGCGGCTGCAGGCCGCCGCCCAGGCGCAGCCCGATGTGGCGATGTTCGGCTCGACCCAGCTCTTCTCGCACGATCCCCGGATGATCGATGGCGAAGGCGACCAGTATTCGATCTTCGGCTTCGCCTGGCGGGTCAACTACCGCCGCATGCTGAAGCCGCCCTATTACAGCGGAGCGGTCTTCTCGCCCTGTGCCGCGGCGGCGATGTACCGGCGCGACTATTTCGAGGCGGTCGGCGGTTTCGACGAGGATTTCTTCTGCTATTGCGAGGATGTCGACCTCGGCTTCCGCATTCGGCTCAGCGGCGGACCGGCGGTGCAGGTCGGCGACGCGGTGGTCGAGCATGTCAGCAGCGGCGTGTCCAAGCAGTACGGCACCTTCGCCCAGTATCACGGCGTCCGCAACCTGGTGTGGACGATGGTGAAGAACATGCCGTTGCCGCTGCTGCCGCTGGCCTTCCTCGGCCATTCGCTGCTGGTGGTCTATCTGGTGTTCCGCAGCGTGGGCAGCGGGCGCACCGGCGCCATCGGCCGCGGCATCCGCGACGCGCTGCGCGGACTACCGGGCATGCTCGCCAAGCGCCGTGCCATCCAGCACGACCGCAAGGCGACGCTTGGGCAGGTTGCCCGCATGATCGCCTGGAACCCTCTGCTGCTGAAGACGCGTGGCCGGCCGGGATGCCGGCTGTCGCGCCGGTCAGACCAGCCGCCAGCCGTGGGTGTTGAAAAAGCGTAGGGCGGAGCGGGCGAACATCCGGATGTGCGCGCCGCCCTTGCGCGCCGCCTTGCCGCCGAAATGCACCATGCGGACATCCGGCACATAGGCGATCTCTCCCAGCGCCATCGCCCGGCGCGACAGGTCGAAATCCTCGAAATACAGGAAATAGCCGTCGTCGAAGCCGCCCAGCCGGGTCAGCGCCTCGCGCCGGAACAGCATGAAGGCGCCGCTGACCTGCTCCAGCCCGGTCACGACAGCGTCGCGGGTGACGTCGCGCATCTCGTATCGGTCGAGCCGCCGGGCGAACATCCGCTTCACGGAGCCGGGCGCGAAGGCGCGCAGACCCAAATCCAGCACGGTCGGCCGTCGCTTGCACAGGAACTCCTGCTCGCCCGACGGGCCGAACACCTTGGGCGTCAGCAGCACGGTGCGCGGATGCGCCTCCATGTAGCGCCAGCCGGCCAGCAGCGCGTCCGGCTCCAGCAGGATGTCGTAGTTGAGGATCAGGTGGTAAGGCGCGTCGCCCTGCCGGATCGCCAGATTGTGGCCGGCGCCGTAGCCGACATTGCCGTGCCCGGCGATCAGTGTCACCGGCGGCCGGCCGGTCTCCGCATAGCGGTCGAGCAGCGCCTTGAATGGGTTGGGGCCTGAGTCGCTACCCTCCGGCGCGCCATTGTCGACGATCCACAGCCGGGTCCGTACGCCGGCTCCCTGCGCCAGCCGGTCGGCGGCGGCACCAATGGTGTCGAGCGAGCGGGCCAGCAGTTCCGGATCGGGATGGTAGAGGACAACGGACAGGTCAAGGAAAGCGCTGCTCATCGGATCACGCCTTCGCCATGCGAGTCAGCGTCGCCAGCAGCAGTGCGACGGCGACCGCCCCCGGTGCCAACGTCCAGGCGCCAAAGCTGCCGGCGGCCAGTGCTGCGGCGACCAGGACGAGGCTGTAGGCGATGATCGTCAACACCACACGGTCGTGCCGGCCCACGCCCTTGGCGGCCTTCTGATAGAAATGCTCGCGGTGGGCCTGCCAGATCTTCTCGCCGCGCAGCAGGCGGCGCAGCAGCGTGATGGTGGCGTCGGTCAGGTAATAGGCCGGCAGGATCAGCGCCGCCGCCCAGTCGCCGCGCGCCGCCAGCGAGGTGAGAAGAAAGGCGAGGATATGGCCGAGCGGGATGCTGCCGACATCCCCCATGAACATGCGCGCCGGCCGCCAGTTGTGGGTCAGGAAGCCTGCCGCGGCTCCGGCCAGCGCCGCCCCGGCAACCCCGGTCAGGCCGAAATCGCCCATGACCAGCGACACCAGCGCAACGCCGCCGCCGATCAGGATGGTCTCGCTGCCGGCCAGCCCGTCGATGCCGTCCATGAAATTGTAGAGATTGACGAACCACAGCCACAGAAAGGCAGTCGCCGCCCGGTCCAGGCCCCAGGGCAGCCAGCCCTGCCAGACCAGTTGGTCGGCAGGCAGCGCCAGCAGCCCAAATGCCACCGCCAGCGCCTGCACCGCCAGCCGCAGCAGCGGCGACAAGGTGCGCCGGTCGTCCATCCACGACACTCCCATCAGGGCCAGCGTGCCCAGTAGAACGGCCCCGGTCTCCAGCGGCCGCCCCAGGACGAGTCCAGCGATGGCGAAGACCGGCACCACGGTCAGCATCACCGCCCATCCGCCGCCGCGCGGGGTGGGGGCCTGATGGCTCGACCGTTCGTTCGGGATGTCCAGGATGCTGCTGGCGAGGAGATAGCGCAGCACCCGCGTCGACAGATACCAGCCGACGGCCAGACACAGCAGGAAGACACCGATCAGCGCGGTCGAATAGGCGGTGGAGGTCATGGTGGCTCGGATGGTGGAGGAAAGGGACGGTCAGAGCTTGTGGTAGCCCTTGTACCACTCCACGAAGCGGGGCAGGCCGATCTCAATGGGGGTCTTGGGCTCGAAGCCAAGCAGTTGGCGACTCAATTCGATGTCGGCGGCGGTCTCGTGCACGTCACCGGCCTGCATGGGCTCCATCACCTTCACCGCCTCGCGGCCCAAAGCCTGCTCCAGCACGCCGATGAAGCGCATCAATTCCTCGCAGCGGTTGTTGCCGAGGTTGAAGACGCGGTGCGGGGCGCCGGTTTCCGCATCCACCGGGGCGGGGCGGTCGAGGGCGGCCAGCACGCCGGCGACGATGTCATCGATGTAGGTGAAATCGCGCTTCATCTTGCCGTCGTTGAAGACGCGGATCGGCCGGCCGGCGGTGATGGCGTCGGCGAACAGCCATGTCGCCATGTCCGGGCGGCTCCACGGACCGTAGACCGTGAAGAAGCGCAGACCGGTCATCGGCAGCTGATAGAGATGGCTGTAGGTGAAGGCCAGCATTTCCGCCGCCTTCTTGGTGGCGGCATAGACCGAGACCGGGCTGTCGACGCGGTCCTCCACCGAGAAGGGCATCTTGCGGTTGGCGCCATAGACCGACGAGGTCGACGCATAGACGAAATGCCGCAAGCCCGGCATGCGCCGCGCCGCCTCCAGCAGCGTCACCTGACCGGTGACGTTGGCGTCGACATAGGCATAGGGGTTCTCGATGGAGTAACGTACGCCCGGTTGTGCTGCCAGATGGACGACGCCGGTCACATCATTGAGCTGCGGCCACAGACCCTCCACCGTCGCGCGGTCGGAGATGTCGGCCTTGATGAAACGGAATCCGTCGCGGCCGGTCAACCGGGCCAGCCGCGCCTCCTTCAGCGCCACCGCGTAATAGCCGTTCAGGTTGTCGATGCCGAGAACGCTCTCCCCGCGGTCCAGCAGCGCAGCCGCGACATGCGATCCGATGAAGCCGGCGGCCCCGGTGACGAGGATGGTCATGGTCCGACACCCTTATGAAGATAGTCCGTCGGTCTTATGCCCCAGCGGCGGTTGGCGCGCCAGCCTCCATCCACGGGCCTCCGGTGACCGGTTCGCACGCTTGACAGCCCATCCGCCCTGCCGGTCTACTGCGCGACCGCGACACATCAGGACCGATGGGACGATCGATGCCCCCGAAGAAGAATCCGCTGAACCTGAACCCGCTGCAGCTGCGCACCCTGACCCTGCTGCAGGAGATCGCCCGCCTGGAGAACAAGCCGGCCGAGGACGAGGAGGGTGGTTTCCAGATCACCTCGCTGCCGCATGCCCACGGCAACCATTTCCATCTCGGCCATGCCGTGGTCGCCGCCAAGGACGCCACCGGCCTGCAGAACGACGCGGTCTGGACCATCCTGGAGCGCAAGGGCATCGTGAAGCGCACGCCCGCCGCCGCGATCCTGACGGCTGCCGGCGTCGAGTACGACACCGGGCTGCGCGACCAGATCCTGCACCATTCCGACCACTGACATCCGGGGTGGAGCCGCGCCGATGGACGACACCGCCGAAACCTCGGCCCCGCCGCCGGCCCCGGTGAAGCCGAAGCCGGCGGTATCGGGCCGCGACGAACGCCTTGCCGCCCGCCTGCGCGAGAACCTGCGCAAGCGCAAGGAACAGGCGCGGCAGCGGGGGGAGTAGTCCCTCTCCCGGAATCGTCCCTCTCCCGTGCTTGGGGGGAGGGACGATTCCGCCCAGGCCAAACCGTTCAGGCCAAATCCTTCCTGAACCAGAATCTGCCTGTGCCCCGGCGGATAACCCTCCATCTCCGCCCAGACTTCGTAGCCTTGCTTCGGGTAGAAGCCGGGCGCCTGGAAATCGTAGGTGTAGAGCCGCGACCAGCGGCAGCCGCGGGCCTTGGCCTCCGCCTCCGCCGCGGCCAGCAACCGGCCGCCGAGACCGCTGCCTCGCGTGGAGTCGTCCACCCACAACAGGTCGACATACAGCCAGTCCCAGTTGGTGTAGCCGACCAGTCCGCCCTTCAACGCGCCGTCCGTGTCGCGGGCGGCAACCACCAGATCGCGGCGGTCATAGGCGCGGCCAAGCGACGCCTCGTTGTAGGCGCGCAGGCCCTCGTAGATTCCGGCCAGGTCGGCCGGGGCGGGGGTGTCCGTCACGGACAGGATGAAGTTCTGGCTCATGGATGCCGAGCTTAGACGCCGCGGCGGCGAAGACCAGCGCCGTGATAAAGAACCGTCCATGCGCGCCAAGCGGCCCACCTTTCCTTGAGCGCCGCCGCGTGCTCGGCTACAAACCAGCCTTAACGACCCCTCCATCCAATCGATACGCCAAGGAGTACCCCCGCGATGGGCATCATGCCGGACAGCTGGATCCGCGAGATGGCCGAGACCAAGGGCATGATCGAGCCCTTCGTCGAGACCCAGAAGCGCGAAGGCGTGATTTCCTACGGCGTGTCGTCCTACGGCTACGACGCCCGGGTCGCCGACGAGTTCAAGATTTTCACCAACGTCGACAACGCCATCGTCGACCCGAAGCGTTTCGACGATTCGAGCTTCGTCGACCGCAAGACCGAGGTCTGCATCATCCCGCCGAACAGCTTCGCGCTGGCCCGCACGGTGGAATATTTCCGCATCCCGCGCGACGTCCTGGTCATCTGCCTGGGCAAGAGCACTTATGCGCGCTGCGGCCTGATCGTGAACGTCACCCCGCTGGAGCCGGAGTGGGAAGGGCACGTCACGCTGGAGATCTCCAACACCACCCCGCTGCCCGCCAAGGTCTATGCGAACGAGGGACTGTGCCAGTTCCTGTTCCTGAAGGGCGACAGCGTGTGCGAGGTGTCCTACGCCGACAAGTCCGGCAAATACATGGGGCAGAAGGGCGTCACGCTGCCCCGGCTCTGAGCACTCCTCTCTGAACGCCTTCAAAAGCGTATCCGCGAAAGAAACAGGTCCATGGACAAGATCCGCATCCGCGGCGGCCGCCCGCTGAACGGCTCCATCACCGTTGGTGGCGCCAAGAACGCCGCCCTGCCGCTGATGACGGCGTCTCTTCTCACCGACGAGACGCTGACGCTGACCAACCTGCCGATCCTGGCCGACATCAACACGCTGTGCAATCTGCTGCTGCAGCATGGCGTGGCGATCCACATGGCCGGGGCGGGCGGCGATTGCGCCGGCCGCGCCGTGGACTTCACCGCGCGCGACATCACCAACACCACCGCCCCCTACGATCTGGTGCGCAAGATGCGCGCCAGCGTGCTGGTGCTGGGTCCGCTGCTGGCCCGCTGCGGCGAGGCCAAGGTGTCGCTGCCCGGCGGCTGCGCCATCGGCGCGCGTCCGGTGGACCTGCACATCAAGGGTTTGGAGGCGATGGGCGCCGACATCCGGATCGATGCCGGCTACATCGTCGCCAAGGCCCCGGCGGGCGGTCTGCGCGGTGCGGAATATGTTTTCCCCAAGGTGTCGGTCGGTGCGACCGAGAACCTGCTGATGGCGGCCACGCTCGCCAAGGGCACCACCATCCTCGTCAACGCCGCGCGCGAGCCGGAGGTGACCGACCTCGCCGAATGCCTGGTCAAGATGGGGGCGAAGATCATCGGCATCGGCACCGACCGACTGGTGATCGAGGGTGTCGACCGGCTGCATGCCGCCCGCCACATGGTGGTGGCCGACCGCATCGAGACCGGCACCTACGCCATGGCCGCCGCCATCACCGGTGGCCGTCTTGACATCATGAACACCCGTCTCGATTTGATCAAAGCGGCGGTCAAGGCGCTGGCTCCGGCCGGCGTCGCCTTCGAGGAGATCGAGAACGGGATCCGCGTGTCGCGCGCGAACGGTGAACTGCATGGCGTCGATGTGATGACCGAGCCGTTCCCCGGCTTCCCCACCGACCTTCAGGCCCAGATGATGGCCCTGATGTGCACGGCGACGGGGGCCGCGATGATCACGGAAACGATCTTCGAGAACCGGTTCATGCACGCGCCGGAGCTGACCCGCATGGGCGCGCGGATCACGGTCCACGGCTCGTCGGCACTGGTGCGCGGCGTGGAGCGGTTGACCGGCGCGCCCGTGATGGCGACGGACCTGCGCGCTTCGGTGTCGCTGGTGCTCGCCGGGCTGGCGGCGGAGGGGGAGACGACGGTCAACCGCGTCTACCACCTCGACCGCGGCTATGAGCGGGTGGAGGAGAAGCTGGCTGCCTGCGGTGCGGAGATCGAGCGCATCCACGGCGGCGACGAGTAAATGGCGGGGGCGCCCCTCCCGCCATCCCCTGAGGTTGGCCTTTCCCGAGAGGTGCCCCCGAACATGACGGCCCCAGCCATGACCCCGATCCGCCTGCGCGCCGAAGACGAGGAGGATCTGAAGGTCGTCTCCGCCTGCCTGCAGGACGCCATCCTGCCGGTCGGCGACATGTGCTTTCAGCCCGACGAGAAGCGGTTCGTCATGGTCGTCAACCGCTTCCGCTGGGAGGCCGCCGACAGTCCGCGCCCCGGCCCGTCCGCCGATGATGACGATCTGGCCCCCTACGAGCGGGTCCATTGCGGCCTGCGGGTAGAGGGGGTCACCGGTGCCAAGCTGCGCGGCTTCGACCTGAAGGAGCGCGGCCGCATCATGGAACTGCTGTCGATGGAGACGGTGGAGGGCGGTGTCGCCCTGCATTTCGCCGGCGGCGGCTGCGTCCGGCTGGATGCGCCGTCCTGGCGCGTGATGGTGGAGGATCTGGGCGAGCCCTGGCCCACCGGCTGCAAACCCTGTCACCCTGACGAACCGGCCTGACCGCTTCGCGGCTGGTCCGGAGCGCAGGTGTTCAGCGCTCCGCCACCTGGGTGTCGGTGTGAAGACGGCGAATCACGTCCTGCGCGGTCTTCTTGTAGGTCACCGTGTCCTCGTCCTCGCCAGCCGACAGCTGCGAGCGGCGGACGGTGAAGAACCGGTGGCCGACATCCAGCATGCCGCTGGCCTCGACCAGGATGCTGGTGTCCTTGCCGTCGGCGCTGGGCGAAACGGAAACGATCTGGCCCAGCTCCTCGCCGAGCAGACCGGTCACTTCGAGCCCGACGAGGTCGTCGCCGCCGCGCGGATCCGCGGCCTGAGCCGACTCGATATGGGCGAATGGCAGGGTTGCCGCCAGCGCAAGGCCGGCCAACAGGGTCTGGAACCTCATGATTTCGGCTCCCATCGCTGATGTGTGTCTCGTATGTCACAATCAACATGGGAATTGCGGAACGGTTCCCAGGGAACCATCCAGGGGTAATCCGGTTTGTGCGGCATGACCCTCAGTGAAGGACGTGCCCCGATGGCCCAGAAACTCGATGGAAAGACCGTTGCCGTGCTCGCCACCGACGGCTTTGAACAGGTGGAACTGACCGAACCGGTGAAGGCGCTGCGCGATGCCGGCGCCACCGTTCATGTGGTCGCCCCCAAGAGCGGGCAGATCCAGGGGTGGAATCACCATGACCGCGGCGACATGGTCGATGTCGACGTGACTCTCGATCAGGCCGATGCCGGACGATACGACGGGCTGCTGCTGCCGGGCGGGGTGATGAACCCGGATTCGCTGCGGCTGGAGCCGAAGGCGATCGAATTCGTGAAGAGCTTCGTGGAGACCGGCCGCCCCATCGCCGCGATCTGCCACGGCCCCTGGACGCTGATCGATGCCGGCGGCGTGCGCGGCAAGCGCATGACCTCCTGGCCGTCCTTGCAGACCGACCTGCGCAACGCCGGCGCCAGCTGGGTGGACGAGCAGGTGGTGACCGACCACGGGCTGGTTACGTCGCGCAAGCCGGACGACATTCCGGCCTTCTGCCGCAAGATGATCGAGGAGTTCAGCGAAGGCCGCCACGCCGGTCATCGCCACGCGGCGGAGTAAGGGCGCAGATTTGCTCCCTGCCTATCCCTCTCCCGCGATGCGGGGGAGGGAAGGAGCCCATGCGAAACATGGGAAGGGAGGGGGAATTCCTCCCCCAACCAGAACCTACGCCGTCACCAGCGGCGACAAGCCGTTCTGGATGGCCCACACCGCGGCCTGCGTCCGGTTCTGTGCGTTGATCTTCCGCATCACATTCTTGAAATGCATCTTCACCGTCAATTCGGTGATGTGCAGGTTGCGCGCGATGGCCTTGTTCGACTGGCCGGCCAGCAGGCAACGCAGGATCTGGACCTCACGCTTCGACAGGTCGCCGCTGGGCGGCATGGTGATCGGGATGGGGTTGTGCTGCGGCCGTTCGTTGGCGGCGGCCATCAGCAGGCCGGCGACATGGGTGGGATAGACCACCTCGCCCAGCATCACCAGCCGCAGGGAGCGCAGCAGGCTCTCGCTCGACATGCTCTTGTTCAGATAGGCGTCGGCGCCGGCCTTCAGCGACTGCGACAGGCTGCGGTCGGCGATGGTATCGGCCAGCACGGCAATCCGGGCGGAGGTGCCGTCACGCAACCTCCGGATGCCGGCAATCTCCTCCGGCATGCCATCCTGCAGCGCCAGCACGATCAGGTCGGGTTCCTCGCCGTCGGCAATCAGGTCGAGCGCGTCGTCGGCGCTGGCCGCGTGGGTGCTGACCCGGAAGGGGCCGCCGCCGATCAGCGTTGCCAGTGCCGCAGAAAACAGCCGGTCGTGGTCGACCAGCATCACAGTCCATGTCGTCATCGATCATCCTCCGCTGAGCCGCCCTTTTTCCGGGCAGCGGCGATCCCCCCTTTTGTTCCGTGCCTGAAGGTCCAGGAAAAGGACCGGACCGGTTGGCCCGGTCCGCACGGACTCCGAACATAGAAAATTAGAACAATATTGTTCGGAACAGCGGGCTTTACGCTTCATGCTGCGATGATTTATACGGTTCATTAACCAACAGCGCAAGGTGAGAACAGGAAAGTCACAGCCAATAGATCGGATTTGCGGTGAAAATGATCGTAGATCCATTCATTCGATATTTAGGGGTAGCTGCGCCAAGGAGCGGCGCGAATGAACCGCTTTCCCATTGGGGCTTTTTGGTGTTCTTGGCCCTAACTGAGGAGCGGTCCGCTGAGAATAAGGGGACACGATGGAGTTCGAGCTTCAAGCGCGCGGTGGTTCGCGTAGCGCGGGCAATCCCACGCGGATTTTTCTGGTGGTCGACGAGCAGCCGATGGTCCGCCATGGCTTCGCGCTGTCCATCGGCGAGATCTGTCCTGGGACGCGCGTGCTGGAGGCCGGGTCGTTGGATGAAGCGCTGAACATCGGCCGCCGAACTCCCGAGCTGGCCCTTGTCCTATACGACCCCGGCCCGCCGCGCGTGGATGAGGATGACGCGGGCGGTGGTGCCATCGCCGGACTGCGCCGTCTGAAGGAGGCTCTGGGCGAGGTACCGGTCCTGATCCTGACCAACTCCGACGAGGTGGCCGACATCGTCGACAGCGTTCGCATGGGCGCCCGCGGCTATGTGCTGAAGACCAGCCCGCCGGAGGTGCTGGAGCATGCCATCTCGCTGGCGCTCAGCGGCGACATCTTCCTGCCGCTGCCGCGTGCCGTGCTGAACGGGGCGCTGGCCGAGGGGCCGCGCGGCAACGACGACATCCTGGACCGGCTGACCGACCGCCAGCGCGACGTGTTCGAGCTTTTGCTGGCCGGCCACTCCAACAAGGAGATCGCCCGCGGCCTTGGCGTGCTGGAAGGCACGGTAAAGGTGCATGTGCGCGCCATCATGCAGAAGCTCGGCGTGCGCAACCGCACCCAGGTGGCGGTGGTCGCCGCCCGCAACGGCTGCTTCACCGGAGAAGGCTGAAGAGTCCGCATTGCCTGAACGGCCCCGCTTCCGGCAGACTGGCGACCCTATGATCCAGTCAGGAGCGGGCGCTTGGTTCAGGTGGCGGTGGCCGACAGGCCGGAAGAGTCGGCGGGCGGAGAAACGGCGCGCGAGGAAAAGAAGGTCGCCGTCCATGGCGCCGCCACCGTCCGCTTCGAGCATCGCCACGGCGAGACCCGGCTGGCGACGCTTTACCACCATGACCCGCTGCGGGTGCTGATGCCGACGCCGCGCCGGGACGACCTTCCCATCGCGGTGCTCGCCACAACCTCGGGCGGAATGGTCGGCGGCGACCGCATGGACATCGCCCTGTCCGTCGGGGCCGGCACCAGGGCGCTGATCACCACCCAGGCGGCCGAGAAGGTCTATCGCTCCACCGGCGCAGACTGCCGCATCGACACCGCCCTGTCGGTGGAGGAGGGCGGCTGGCTGGAATGGATGCCGCAGGAAGCCATCGTCTTCGAAGGCTCCCGCCTGCGCCGCCTGACCCGGATCGATTTGTCGGGCGACGGCCGCGCCATCGCCGGCGAGATGCTGGTCTTCGGCCGCGCCGCCTTCGGCGAGACGGTCACCCGCGGCCTGATCCGCGACGCCTGGGAGGTTGCCCGCGACGGCCGCCTGGTCTGGGCCGACGCCCTGCATCTGGACGACGACATCGCCGAGGCGCTGGCCCATCCCGCCGGCTTCGGTGGCGCCGCCGCCTGCGCCACCCTTCTCCATGCCGCTCCCGACGCCGCCCGCCACCTCGATGCGGTCCGCGCACTGGCCGAGCCGATCGAGGGCGCCCGCATCGGCGCCACCGCGCTGGACGGCCTGCTGATCGTCCGCATCCTCGGCGGCGATGCCCGCACCGTGCGGCGCGCCTATGCGATGCTGTGGTCGGGCCTGCGCGCCGAAGCCGCGGGTCTGCCCACCCGCCTGCCGCGGCTGTGGGAGGTGTGAGGCGCTGCCCGAGCTTTGGCGCCAGCACTTTCAACCCTCTACGTCATACGACGCACTTGGCGTGCCGTCCCGGCGTGGCATAATCGCCGGCAACGAACAGGGCGGCGAAAGGGCAATCCCCCGATGAACCTGACAGGGCGCGAGAAGGACAAGCTGCTCGTCGCGATGGCGGCGATGGTGGCGCGGCGGCGGCTGGAGCGCGGCGTCAAGCTGAACCACCCGGAGGCGGTCGCCCTCATCACCGATTACGTGGTGGAGGGTGCGCGAGACGGCCGCACGGTGGCAGAACTGATGCGGGACGGTGCCACCGTGCTGACCCGCGATCAGGTGATGGAGGGCATCCCCGAGATGATCCACGACATCCAGGTCGAGGCGACCTTCCCCGACGGTACCAAGCTCGTCACCGTCCACCAGCCGATCCGTTGAGAGGGGATGCCCGATGAAACCCGGTGAAATCTTCCCGGCGGCCGGCGAGATCGTGCTGAACGACGGCCGTGCCACCGTCGAACTCGACGTCGCCAATGCCGGCGACCGCCCGATCCAAGTCGGTTCGCACTACCATTTCTACGAGACCAACAGCGCGCTGACCTTCGACCGCGAGCAGGCCAGGGGTTTCCGGCTCGACATTCCGGCCGGGACGGCGGTGCGCTTCGAGCCCGGCCAGACCCGGCGCGTGACGCTGGTCGCCTATGACGGCGACCGGGTGGTCATCGGCTTCAACCGCAAGGTCAACGGCGCCCTCTGACGGGCCGACAGGAAGGGCGAACGACAATGGCGCACCGCATCGACCGGGCCGAATATGCGGCCCTCTATGGCCCGACCACCGGTGACCGCATCCGGCTGGCCGACACTGACCTGATCGTCGAGGTCGAACGCGACCACACTGTCTATGGCGAGGAGGTGAAGTTCGGCGGCGGCAAGGTGATCCGCGACGGCATGGGACAAAGCCAGCGCTCGCGTCACCAGGGAGCCGTCGACACCGTCATCACCAACGCCCTGATCATCGACCATTGGGGCATCGTCAAGGCCGACATCGGCATCACCGGCGGGCGCATCGCCGCCATCGGCAAGGCCGGCAACCCCGACATCCAGCCCGGCGTCGACATCATCATCGGTCCGGGCACCGAGGTGATCGCCGGCGAAGGCAAGATCGTCACTGCCGGCGGCATCGACGCCCACATCCATTTCATCTGCCCGCAGCAGGTGGACGAGGCGCTGAACAGCGGCGTCACCACCATGCTGGGCGGCGGCACCGGCCCGGCCGCCGGCACCTCGGCCACCACCTGCACGCCGGGGCCGTGGCACATGGAGCGGATGCTCCAGGCCGCCGAAGGACTGCCGATCAACCTGGGCTTCTTCGGCAAGGGCAACACCAGCCGTCCCGACGCGCTGCTGGAGCAGATCGCCGCCGGCGCCTGCGGCCTGAAGCTGCACGAGGATTGGGGCACCACGCCCGACTCCATCGACACCTGCCTGACGGTGGCCGACCAGCTGGACGTCCAGGTGGCGATCCACACCGACACGCTGAACGAATCGGGTTTCGTCGAGGACACCATCGCGGCATTCAAGGGCCGCACCATCCACACCTTCCACACCGAAGGGGCGGGCGGTGGACATGCGCCGGACATCATCCGGGTGGCCAGCCTCGCCAACGTGCTGCCCAGCTCGACCAACCCGACGCGGCCCTTCACCATCAACACGGTGGACGAGCATCTCGACATGCTGATGGTGTGCCATCACCTCAGCCCGCGCATTCCGGAAGACGTCGCCTTCGCCGAAAGCCGCATCCGGCGCGAGACCATCGCGGCGGAGGACATCCTGCACGACCTGGGTGTCTTCTCCATGATCTCGTCGGACAGCCAGGCGATGGGCCGGCTGGGCGAGGTGGTGATCCGCACCTGGCAGACCGCGCACAAGATGAAGCTCCAGCGCGGGCGTCTGCCGCAGGAGACCGGCGACAACGACAATTTCCGGGTCAAGCGCTACATCGCCAAATACACCATCAACCCGGCGCTGTCGCACGGCATCGGCCATGTCGTCGGCTCGGTCGAGGTCGGCAAGCTGGCCGATCTGGTGGTGTGGTCGCCTGCCTTCTTCGGGGTGAAGCCGGACATGGTGATCAAGTGCGGCACCATCGCCGCCGCGCTGATGGGCGATCCCAACGCCTCGATCCCGACGCCGCAGCCGGTGCATTACCGCCCGATGTTCGGCGCCTTCGGCCGGGCGATGCAGGCCAGCAGCGTGACCTTCGTCAGCGCCAAGGCGCTGGAGCTGGACGTCGGCCGCCAGCTTGGCCTGCACCGCGAACTGATCGCCGTCAAGGGCACCCGCACCGTCGGCAAGAAGGACATGATCCACAACGACGCCACCCCGCACATCGAGGTCGACCCCGAAACCTACGAGGTGCGGGCGGATGGACAGCTGCTGACCTGCGAACCGGCGGACGTGCTGCCGATGTCGCAGCGGTATTTCCTGTTCTGAAGCACGTTTTTATCCCCTCTCCCCGCTGGGGACAGGGTTAGGGTGAGGGGGATGCGCAGGCCGGACTCTTTCGGCTGCGCCGAACCCCCTCATCCCAACCTTCTCCCCAGGGGGGAGAAGGGGTTTTCGGTAGGGCTCAAGCAGTTGATCGGTGTATTCGACTCAGGACATGGCGGATTGACGGTGCTGCGCGCCCTGGTGGACGCGGCCCCCGGTCGGCCCTTCGTCTATCTCGGCGACCATGCCGCCGCGCCCTACGGTCCGCGCAGCGAGGACGACATCTACCGGCTGACCATCGCCGGGATGGACCGGCTGTTCGCCCAGGGCTGCCGGCTGGTCGTCATCGCCTGCAACACCGCCGCGGCCGTCGCGCTGCGCCGGCTCCAGCAGGAATGGCTGCCGTCCGCCCATCCCGGCCGCAACGTGCTGGGCGTGCTGGTGCCGATGGTGGAGGCGATCACCCGCGTGCCGTGGATGATCGACACCGTTCCGCCCGACCATCTCGCCGAACCGCGCAGCGTCGGCATCTTCGCCACCGCGGCGACGGTCAACTCCGGCTCCTTCCCGCGGGAGATCGGCAAGCGGGCGCCGTCCGTCCGCGTCGTGCAGCAGGCCTGCCCCGATCTGGTGCCGCTGATCGAACGCGGCGCGTCGGACGACGAGATCGAGCCGGCGGTGAACGGCTATGTCCGCGTCCTGCTGGACAAGATGGGCAGCCAGCCGCTGGACACGGTGGTGCTGGGCTGCACCCATTACCCGCTGGTCCGCCACCTGTTCGCCCGTGCGCTGCCGCCGGGGGTGGAAGTGCTGTGCCAGCCGACGCTGACCGCCCGTTCGCTGGAGCAGTATCTCGACCGCCACCCCGAATACCGCCCTGACCCGGCCGAGCGTGGCCTGAAATTCTTCACCACCGGAGACGCGGCGCTGGTCAGCGAACTGGCCGGCCGCTTCTTCGGCCACCCGACCCCCTTTGAACGGCTTATCTGATGACCGATCCCGCCCGCCGTGCCACCCGAGTCCACGCCCGCGGCCATTGGCCGGTCGAGCAGGCGGCCGGCACCGTGACGCTCGCCTTCGACGACCGCTTCCGCCGCCGCATGGCGATGACCGACGATGCCGGCGGCACCTTCCTGCTCGACCTGCCGCGGGCGGTGGCGCTGGACGACGGCGACGGGCTGGAACTGGGCGACGGCAGCTTCCTCCGCGTGGTCGCCGCGCCTGAGGAGTTGATGGAAGTCCGTGTCCCCGGCCCGGTCGAGGCCTTCGCCCGCGTCGCCTGGCATCTCGGCAACCGCCACCTGCCGGTGCAGATCGTCGGCGACACCATCCGGCTGCGCCGCGATCATGTGATCGAGGACATGCTGCGCGGGTTGGGGGCCGAGGTGCGCGACGTGTCGGCACCCTTCATGCCGGAAGGCGGCGCCTATGGCGGGCATTCGCATGGCGGCGGGCATGGTCATTCGCACTGACGTGGATGGCGTCTCCACCCACGCCCTGACGCGCCTTCTGGCGTGGCTGTCGCCCAGCTTTCCGGTCGGCGGCTTTTCCTACAGCCATGGCATCGAGGCGGCGGTGGAGCAGGGGCTGGTGCGCGACCGGGCGACGATGATCGTCTGGCTCGACGGCATCCTGCGCCATGGCGCCGGGCGGACCGACGGCATGCTGTTCGCCGCGGCCCACCGGGCCGTGCTGGCCGGTGACGAGGCCGGGTTCGCCTGGGCGGTGGAACGGGCCGACATCCTGCGTGCGTCGGCAGAGATGGGGCTGGAATCGCGGGCACAGGGGCAGGCCTTCCTGCTGGCGATCCGCGCCGCATGGCCGCTCGACGGGCTGGCGCGCTGGGATGCGGTGATCGCCGGCACCGGGCGGCCGGTCGCCTATACGGTTGCGGTGGCGCTGGCGGCATCCCTGATCGGTGTGGCCGAAGGGCCGGCGCTGACCGCTTATCTGCATGCCTTCTCCGCCAACCTCGTTTCGGCCGGCGTGCGGCTGGTGCCGCTGGGCCAGACCGACGGACAGCGGGCGCTGGCCGCCCTCGACCCCATCACCCACCGGGCGGCCGACGCGGCGCTGGCGGCCCCGCTCGACGCTCTCGGCGGCCGGGCGATGGCCGTCGATTGGACCTCGATGATCCACGAAACCCAATATACGAGGCTGTTCCGCTCATGAGCGCTCTCCCCGCTATCGAAAAGAGCCACGCCGGCCCGCTTCGCGTCGGCATCGGCGGTCCCGTCGGCTCCGGCAAGACCGCACTGACCGACGCGCTGTGCAAGCGCATGCGCGAGGATTGGGAGGTCGCGGCGATCACCAACGACATCTATACCAAGGAGGATGCGGAGTTCCTCACCCGCTCCGGCGCGCTGAAGCCGGAACGGATCATGGGGGTGGAGACCGGCGGCTGCCCGCACACCGCGATCCGCGAGGACGCCTCGATCAACCTCGCCGCCGTCGACCAGATGAACGTCAAGTTCCCCAACCTCGACCTGATCTTCATCGAATCGGGTGGCGACAACCTCGCGGCGACCTTCTCGCCGGAACTGGCGGACATCACCATCTACGTCATCGACGTGTCGGCCGGCGACAAGATCCCGCGCAAGGGCGGGCCGGGCATCACCCGGTCGGACCTGCTGGTCATCAACAAGACCGATCTCGCGCCGATGGTCGGTGCCAGCCTGGAGGTGATGGACCGCGACGCCCGCAAGATGCGCGGCGACCGTCCCTTCGTCTTCGCCAACGTAAAGGCGGGCGAGGGGGTCGATGCCATCCAGTCCTTCATCGTCCAGCGCGGTGGATTGCCCCTTCCGGGCTGACCGTTCACAACTGGGGGAAGATCGGCGCCCGGGATTCTCTGGCCGATGGAACCTCCGGCTTGACCATGCTGTTCATGCAGCATGAGACGATTCAAGCCGGAGGATGCCCTGATGACGCGCCCCACCCCTGCAACGGCCCTGCTGCTGGCCGCGCTGGGAACCCTGTCCTTCGCCGCGCCCGCGTTGGCGGCCGACGACTGCGCGGCTGGGCTCGACCGGCTGGGACAGCAGGCGGCGGCTCTCGAGGCTGCCGGCCCCGGCTCCGCCGCACCGGTGACCCAGCAGGAAACCGCCCAGCTGCGCGCGCTTCAGCAGGCGGCCCAGGCCGCCGCGCAGAAGGGCAACGCCCCCGCCTGCCAAGCCATCCTGGGCGAGGCGACGGCATTGCAGGATTCCATCGCCCGTCCGCGCGCCATCGCGGCCGACGATCTTGAGAATGCCAAGCTGCGCAGCCCGGACGGCAAGGATCTCGGCAGCATCTCCGAACTGATCATCGATCCCGGCACCGGGCGCGTCGCCTATGCCGTGGTCGAGCTGGGCGGCTTCCTTGGCATCGGCGAGGCCGACTTCGCGGTTCCGTGGGCGCTGTTCGCCCCGTCGGGCGAGGGCTATGTCCTGAATGTGCCGAAGGACAAGCTGACCAACGCGCCGCGTTTCGACGACAAGAACCGCCCGAACATGAACGACCGCCAGTGGGCGATGGCGGTTCACACCTATTATGGCGTCGCCCCCTACTGGATGCGCGATTCCGCTACGCTGGCCGCCATTGCCGGCGCCGCCGGCGGGAATGGCGATATCTCGGCGGCACCGCTGCGCCAGGAGGTGCAGCGCCTGTCGCAGGAAGTGGCGCGGCTGAATGGCGAATTGCAGCAGGCGCGCGGCGCCGCCGGTTCCAGCGGGGCGACGCCCGGTGCCGGAATGGGGCAGGGCGGTGCGCCACAGGCGGCGCCGGATGCCGCCGCGCAGACGCCGTCCGGGAACGGCAGCCCCCAGCCGCCGGTTTCCCAACAGTGACGCGTTAACGATCCGATGGCGGACGATCCCCGATTGGGACCCGTCTGACCGGGACCCGCATTCAGGAGGACCGACATGGAACTCTCTTCGATCACCGATACGGCCCAGCGCAACCTGCGCGGCATTGCCGACACCATGGCCGACCGCTTGCCCGGACCCACCGGCAGCCACGGCATCAATGTCGGCCACAACGAACGGCTGGCGTCGCTGGCCGGCGGCGTGGTGTTGGCGGTGCTGGGCCTGCGCCGGCCCAACTGGACCGGCGCCGCCATGGCGCTGGCCGGCGGTGCCCTGGTCGCGCGCGGCCTGACCGGCTATTGCCCCGGCAAGGCGATGCTGGCCGACTGGTCGCACAATGACCGGGCCGCGTTTCCAGCGCAGGATGTCGAGCATGGCATCGACCCCTATTCCCGCCATCCCGGCGACATCTATCAGGAGAGCTGCGAGGAGGAGATCGTTGACGAGGCTTCCCAGGAATCCTTCCCGGCGAGCGATCCGCCCTCCTTCAGCCCGGGCGTTGCGCGGTAAGCGGGCAATCAGCCAAGCGGCCTGATGCCATAACAGAAATGTCATCAAGAAACGGCCTGCCAGTCCCACGCTGGCAGGCCGTTTTTGATATGGATCAATGAAAGACAGAATTCGGACGACTTCGGCTTTTACTGATCGTTCCTGCGGCAATGCTGCGCAATGATTGAGACGCATGTGCGGTTCGCGCCCATTGCACGTTGCGGACCCGCGGCGGTTCGTTTATGGTGCACTGCACAAGGAACGCCGCGTCTGTGCACACGGCGAAAGGCCGCCACGGTTGCGGCCGCTCCTCCCGTCACATCGACCGCAGGACAGTCCGCATGACCACGATCATTCCCGCCGCCGCCACGCTCGAAGGCAAGAAGGGGCTCGTTCTTGGCATCGCCAACGACCAGTCGATCGCCTGGGGCTGCGCCCGCGCCTTCCGCGCGATGGGTGCCGACCTCGCGGTCAGCTATCTGAACGACAAGGCCAAGAAGTTCGTCGAGCCGCTGGCCCAGCAGCTCGAGGCCGAGATTTTCGAACCGGTGGACGTCACCGGCGAGGGCGAGCTGAAGGCCATCTTCGACAAGATCGGCGAGAAGTGGGGCAAGCTCGACTTCGCGCTGCATAGCATCGCCTTCGCCCCGAAGGAGGATCTACACGGCCGCGTCGTCGATTGCTCGCGCGAGGGCTTCCAGCAGGCGATGGACGTCTCCTGCCACTCCTTCATCCGCATGGCCAAGTATGCCGAGCCGCTGATGAAGGACGGTGGGTCGCTGTTCACCATGTCCTATTTCGGCGCCAACCGCGTCATCGACAATTACGGCGTCATGGGTCCGGTCAAGGCCGCCCTGGAAGCCAGCGTCCGCTATCTGGCGGCCGAGCTGGGCCCGAAAGGCATCCGTGTCCATGCCATCTCCCCCGGCCCGATCAAGACCCGCGCCGCCTCCGGCATCGCCCATTTCGACGAGCTGATGAACAAGGCCGCCGAGCGTGCGCCGGAAGGCCGTCTGGTCACCATCGAGGAGGTGGGCTACACCACCGCCTTCCTCGCCACCGATGGTGCGAAGGGCATCACCGGCGACACCACCTATGTCGACTGCGGTTATTCCATCGTCGGCTGACGATGGCAGATCCCGATCCCTGCCCGATGGCGGCGGGGATCGGATTGCATGATGGGGCGGGTGCGGCGACGCATCCGCCCTGTTTCGTTCCGGGCCTCCCCTCCGCCCGTCTCCTGGCGGGTGCGTCATATTGCCGTGTGACGCCGCCGACTGTTTTGGCGCAATGGTGACACCAGCCATAATCCGGGCTAACGGGGTGCCGGCAAGGGGGGAGGCGGCAGGGTCATGGGCGCCATAACGTGGCGACGGCAGTTGAGCGTCGGCCAACCGTCCATCGACGACGATCACAAGCATCTGATCGAGTATCTGAATGAACTCGACGCAGCGCTGGCTGCTGAGCGGTTCCAGCCGGTACGCGTCGCCAAGATCCTGGTCAAGCTGCTGGAATACACCAAGGAGCATTTCGCCCGCGAAGAGCGGATCATGCAGATCGTACACTACCCGAAATTCGAGGAGCACGTCGCCATGCACCGTGCCGCGGTGAAGATGGTCAGCGAGCTGTCCAACCGCTTTTCGATCGACCCTACCCACGAGAATGCGGAGCAGCTCTACAAATTCACCGCCGACTGGCTGGTCCGCCACATCATCCTGATGGACACGCAGCTGACGCCCTATGTGCGTGGCGTGTGGGCGTGAGGGGGAAGGGGCCGTCCCTTATACCCCACGAACTCCGCCGTCCGGTAGCCCTGGGCGTAGAGCAGGGCGGTGAGATCGCCGTGATCGACGCGGGCGCGGGCCTCGGCGGCGACCACCGCCTTGGCATGGAAGGCCACGCCCAGCCCGGCGGCCAGCAGCATCGGCAGGTCGTTGGCGCCGTCGCCGACGGCCATGGTTTCCGCCACCGGCACGCGATGCTCGCCAGCATAGGCCATCAGCGCCTGGAGCTTGCTGTCCTTGTCGAGGATCGGCTCGATCACCTTGCCGGTCATCACGCCGTCGACGACTTCCAGCTCGTTGCCGCGATCGTCGTCGAAGCCGATCCAGCTGCGCACCCGGCCGGTGAAGCAGCGGAAGCCGCCCGACACCAGGACACAGACGGCGCCGTTGGCGCGCATGGTGCCGACCAGCTGGGCGGCACCCGGCATCAGGGTGGCGCGCTGCCACACCTCGTCGATCACCGTCTCGCTCAACCCCTTCAACAGGGCGACCCGCTCGCGCACCGCGTCCTTGAAGTCGATCTCGCCGTTCATGGCGCGGGCGGTGATGTCGGCGATGTGGTCCTTCAGCCCGACATAATCGCCAAGCTCGTCCAGCATCTCCTGCTCGATGATCGTCGATTCCATGTCGGCAACCAGCAGCCGCTTGCGCCGCGTCGCCGCCGGCTGGGCGATGATGTCCAGCGCCACGCCGGTCCCATTCGCCGTCAGGGCATGGCGGATCGCCGCCTCCGCCTGTTCGGGTGCCAGATTGCCGAAGGGCAGGTCGCAGGCGGTGCCCGGCGCCAGCCAGTCCGGTGCGCCGGCATCGGCGCCCAGCCCGACCAGCGCCGCCTTGGCGGTCTGGACGGCGGCCTCGTCGAGCGTGGCGGTGCGGGGGGCGATCAGCGTGGCGACGGCGTTCATCGGCGGGTATCCCGAGGAAAAGAGGGCCTTTGCGCGCTGCCTACCACAGCCAAGGGGGCCGGGTCCAACGAAGCTTCGGCGTCGGCTTGCGGTTGGGGCACGCGGTTGGGTGTTGCAAAGCGGGCGCCGGAACGCCATGCAAGGGCGATGAGCGACCTCACCGCCCCTTTGGCCACCTCTCTGACTGACGTCATCGTCATCGGCGGCCCCACCGCGTCGGGCAAGTCGGGGCTGGCGCTCGCCATCGCCGAGGCGTTCGGCGGCACCGTCATCAATGCCGACAGCATGCAGCTCTACGCCGACCTGGATGTGCTGACCGCCCGGCCGCCGGCTGAGGATCTGGCGCGGGCGCCCCACCGGCTCTACGGCGTGCTGCCGGCGGCGGAACGCGGATCGGCGGCGCGCTGGCGCAACATGGCTCTGGCGGAGATCGCCGCCGCCAGGGTCGAGGGCCGGCTGCCGGTGGTGGTTGGCGGCACCGGCCTCTATCTGCGCGCGCTGATGCAGGGGTTGAGCGAAGTGCCGCCTATCCCCGACGAGGTGCGTGCCGCCGCCCATGCCCGGTTGGCCGCCATCGGCGGCGAGACCTTCCGCGCCGAACTGGTCGCCCGCGACCCGGCGTCGGCAAAGCTGAACCCCGGCGACACCACCCGTCTGACCCGCGCCTGGGAAGTGCTGGAGGCCACCGGTCATCCATTGTCGCACTGGCAGAGCCGGACCGCCCAGGGCGCGCCGGCCGATCTGCGCTTCACCATTCTCGTGCTCGATCCGCCGCGGGCCGACCTTTATGCCCAGTGCGACAGGCGCTTCCATATGATGATGGAGCAGGGGGCGCTGGGGGAGGTGCGGCGATTGGACGCTCTGGCTCGCGAACAGGCCCTCGCCCCCGACCTGCCGGTGCTGAAAGCCCTGGGAGTGCCCGAACTCCGCCGCGTTCTGCACGGCGAAATCCCGCTCGACGAGGCCATAGCGCTGGCCCAGCAGTCGACCCGCCGCTATGCCAAACGGCAGGTCACGTGGTTCCGGCATCAGATTGTTGGCAAATCACCCGATATGCTGGTAAGTCATACAGGACAGCATAGCTGCCATACCATCGATCTGCCTTGTTCGCTTGCGGTACGAAATGCAATGCTCGACCGCCTGAGAACGATACTAAATTACTGATCCGAAGGAGAAGCACCGTGTCGGTTGATTGGGGTCATGTGTTCGCGGGCCGCGTGGGCGGCATGACGGCGTCCGAAATCCGGGAACTGCTGAAGCTGATCGATCGTCCGGAGATCATCTCCTTCGCCGGCGGCATCCCCGATCCGGACCTGTTCCCCAGCTCGGCCATCGCCCGCGCCTACGAGAAGATCTTCCAGTCCAACTCCGGTGCCGGCGCCGCCCTGCAATACTCCATCACCGAAGGCTACACGCCGCTGCGGGAGTGGATCTGCAACTACATGGGCGGCAAGGGCGTCAACATCGGGCTGGACGGCGTTCTCATCACCAACGGCTCGCAGCAGGTGCTGGAGTTCGTCGGCAAGCTGCTGATCGGCCCCGGCGACAAGATCGTCGTGACCCGCCCGACCTATCTCGGCGCGCTCCAGGCCTTCTCGCCCTACGAGCCGACCTATCTTTCCATCCCGATGGACGAGGAAGGCCCGGAGATGACGGCGCTGACCGAGGCGCTGGCGCAGAAGCCGAAGTTCTTCTACCTCGTCCCCGATTTCCAGAACCCCAACGGCACCACGGTGACGCTGGCCCGCCGCCACGCCATCCTGGACGCCTGCGAGGCGGCCGGCGTGCCGGTGATCGAGGACACCGCCTATTGCGAGCTGCGCTATGACGGCGAGCATCTGCCGCTGCTGGCGGCGCTGGATTGCGAGCGCAACGGCGGCAAGCTGACCAACGTCATCTTCGGCGGCACCTTCTCCAAGACGATGGTTCCGGCGATGCGCGTCGGCTGGGTCAACGCGGCGCCCGAGGTGGTGAACCGGCTGGTCCTGATGAAGCAGGCCGCCGACCTGCATGCCAGCACGATCAACCAGATCGTCATGCATGACGTCGTCTCGCAGATCTTCGACAGCCACCTCAAGCTGCTGCGCACCCAGTATAAGGAGCGCCGCGACGCCATGCTGGCGGCGCTTGAGGAATACGCCCCGCCGGGCGTCACCTGGACCAAGCCGGAGGGTGGCCTGTTTGTCTGGATCGAGGCGCCGGAGGGTGTCGACGGTACCGAACTGCTGGCCCGCGCCATCAAGGAGGCCAACGTCGCCTTCGTCCCCGGTTCGGCCTTCCACGCCGACCGGTCGGGTAAGAACACGCTGCGGCTGGCCTTCTCCGTCACCAAGCCGGCCCAGATCCGCGAGGGCATCCGCCGTCTGTGCGGGTTGTTGAAGACCGCCGCCTGACGGCTCCGGCTTTTCATCGTCGCCTCTTCGGAACGGCGGCCGCGCTTCGGTGCGGCCGCCGTTTCCGTATCCGGTGGAAACCAAGCGGCGCAGAGCCGGTGTTGCAAAGCCAGTGCGCAACATTTGGAAAAACTGCGGCAAAAAAACTTTGCGAACATTCGCAAAATGGGTTGACCTGCGACCGAGCTTTTGACTAATTTGCCGCTCCCGGCCCCCGCCAGCGGGGCTAAGCCGTTGTTCCGGCGGCATAGCCCAGCAGTCTCGGTCGGTGACAAGTCCAAGGAACCGGGTGCCTTAGAGGAGGCGCCCACATGAGAAGGTCGTGAGCGATGTCCGAACAGAAGCTGACCGGCGCCCAGATCGTCATCAAGGCCCTGAAGGATCAGGGCGTTGACATCATCTTCGGCTATCCCGGCGGCGCCGTACTTCCCATCTACGACGCGCTGTTCCAGCAGAACGACCTCAAGCATGTCCTTGTACGCCACGAGCAGGCCGCGGTTCACGCGGCCGAAGGTTACGCGCGCTCGACCGGCAAGGTCGGCTGCGTGCTGGTGACCTCCGGCCCCGGCGCTACCAACGCGGTGACCGGCCTGCTGGACGCGCTGTGCGACAGCATCCCGCTGGTCTGCCTGTCGGGCCAGGTGCCGACCCACCTGATCGGCAACGATGCCTTCCAGGAAGCCGACACCACCGGCATCACCCGTCCCTGCACCAAGCATAATTACTTGGTGAAGGACGTCGACAATCTGGCCCGCACCCTGCACGAGGCCTTCTATGTCGCGCGCAGCGGGCGTCCCGGCCCGGTGCTGATCGATATTCCGAAGGACGTGCAGTTCGCAGACGGCACCTACGTCCCGCCGGCAGAGGTCAAGCACAAGACCTATCGTCCGCAGGTGAAGCCGGAGATCGCCCGCATCGAAGAGGCGGTGGAACTGATCGCCAACGCCAAGCGGCCGGTCTTCTACACCGGTGGCGGCGTGATCAACGCCGGCCCCTTCGCCGCCAAGCTGCTGACCCAGTTCGTCAAGACCACCGGTTTCCCGATCACCTCCACCCTGATGGGCCTGGGCGCCTTCCCGGCGTCCGAAAGCCAGTGGTTGGGCATGCTCGGCATGCACGGCACGTACGAGGCGAATCTCGCCATGTACGAATGCGACGTCATGATCAACATCGGCGCCCGCTTCGACGACCGCGTGACCGGCAAGCTGTCGGCCTTCTCGCCGGGCTCGAAGAAGATCCACGTCGACATCGACCCCAGCTCGATCAACAAGAACGTCGCGGTCGACATTCCGATCGTCGGTGACTGCGGCGCCGTGCTGGAAGACATGCTGCGCATCTGGAAGGCGCGCGCCAAGTCGCCGGACAAGGCCGCGCTGAAGGAGTGGTGGGGCAAGATCGAGGGCTGGCGCGCCCGCAACTGCCTGAACTACAATCGCACCGAGTTGGTGATCAAGCCGCAATATGCGCTGGAGCGCCTGCGCGAGGCCCTGCGCGGCAAGGACCACTACATCACGACGGAAGTCGGCCAGCACCAGATGTGGGCCGCCCAGTTCCTGCCCTTCGACCAGCCCAACCGCTGGATGACCTCGGGCGGGCTCGGCACCATGGGCTACGGCCTGCCGGCCGCCATCGGCGCCCAGTTGGCCCACCCCGATGCCATCGTCGTCGACGTGTCGGGCGAAGCCAGCTTCCTGATGAACATGCAGGAGATCGGCACCGCCGTGCAATACCGCGCGCCGGTCAAGATCTTCATCCTGAACAACCAGTATATGGGCATGGTGCGCCAGTGGCAGGAACTGCTGCACGGATCGCGCTATTCCCAGAGCTACTCCGAAGCCCTGCCGGACTTCGTGAAGCTGGCGGAATCCTGGGGTTGTGTCGGCCTGCGCGCCACCACGGTGGCCGAGGTCGATCAGGTGATCGAGAAGATGCTGGCGGTCACCGACCGCCCCTGCATCATCGACATCGCCGTCGATCCGAAGGAGAACTGCTTCCCGATGATCCCGGGCGGCAAGGCCCACAACGAGATCCTGTTCGGTCCGGACGACAGCCCGTCCGACGCCACGCCGGAAGACGGCATGGTGCTGGTCTGATCGGCTGACGACGAACGAACAGGAGGGACGGGTCTCATGGAAAACGTGATCGAAAAGCACACCATCGCCGTGCTGGTGGACAACGAGCCGGGCGTTCTCGCCCGCGTCATCGGGCTGTTCTCCGGCCGCGGCTACAACATCGAAAGCCTGACGGTGGCTGAGGTGAACAACGCCGACCACCTGTCGCGCATCACGCTCGTCACCTCCGGCACCCGGATGATCATCGAGCAGATCAAGGCGCAGTTGAGCCGGCTGGTTCCGGTCCACCGCGTCCATGACCTGACCGACGAGGGGCCGGCGGTGGAGCGCGAGTTGGCGCTGGTCAAGGTCGCCGGCACCGGCGACAAGCGGATCGAGGCGCTGCGCCTCGCCGACATCTTCAAGGCCAAGGTGGTGGACGCCACGCTCACCAGCTTCGTCTTCGAGCTGACCGGCACCACCGAGCAGGTCGACGACTTCGTCGGCCTGATGACCCAGCTCGGACTCGTGGAGGCCAGCCGCACCGGCGTGGTCGCCATGTCGAAGGGGCCGGCGGCCTTCTAAGGCGCCGCTCCCGCAGAACAGCATTCTGCGAAAGATTGGGGCGGCAAAAACGCAAGGAAGCTTTGCATTTTGCCGTTCCATCGAGCGATTGTTTCTCTTGACGCGCGGCTTTGCTCAATGGAGTAATCCGCCGCAGGAAACGCACTCTGTCTTCGTTCGTTGTGAATTCAAGGAACCATCTCCATGCGCGTCTATTACGATCGTGATGCCGACGTCAACCTGATCAAGGGCAAGAAGGTCGTCATCGTCGGCTACGGCAGCCAGGGCCACGCCCACGCCCACAACCTGCGTGACAGCGGCGTGAAGGACGTGCGGATTGCGCTCCGCCCGGGTTCGGCCACCATCAAGAAGGCCGAGACCGCCGGCTTCACGGTGATGACCCCGGCCGAAGCCGCCGCCTGGGCCGACGTCGTGATGGTTCTGACCCCGGACGAGCTGCAGGCCGACCTGTACAAGGACGATCTGGCCCCGAACATGAAGCAGGGCGCCGCCCTGGCCTTCGCGCACGGCCTGAACATCCACTTCAACCTGATCGAGGCCCGCGCCGACCTCGACGTGTTCATGATCGCGCCGAAGGGCCCCGGCCACACCGTGCGCAGCGAATACCAGCGTGGCGGCGGCGTGCCGTCGCTGGTCGCCGTTCACCAGAACGCCTCGGGCAACGCGCTGGACATCGCCCTGTCCTACGCCTCGGCCAATGGCGGCGGCCGCGCCGGCATCATCGAGACCACCTTCAAGGAAGAGTGCGAGACCGATCTGTTCGGCGAGCAGGCCGTGCTCTGCGGCGGCCTGACCGAGCTGATCCGCGCCGGCTACGAGACGCTGGTCGAGGCGGGCTACGCGCCTGAGATGGCCTACTTCGAGTGCCTGCACGAAGTGAAGCTGATCGTCGACCTGATGTACGAGGGCGGCATGGCCAACATGCGCTACTCGATCTCCAACACGGCCGAATACGGAGACTACCGCACCGGCCCGCGCATCATCACGCCCGAGACCAAGGCCGAGATGAAGCGCGTCCTGACCGACATCCAGGAAGGCCGCTTCGTCCGCGACTGGATGCTGGAATGCAAGGCCGGCCAGCCGTCCTTCAAGGCGATCCGCCGCCGCAACGCCGAGCACGAGATCGAAAAGGTCGGTGAGAAGCTGCGCGCCATGATGCCGTGGATCGCCGAGCGCCGTCTGGTCGACAAGTCGAAGAACTGATCCGGCGAAAGCCTGTCGGTTCGATGAAAAGCGCGTCCCTTCGGGGGCGCGCTTTTTATTTGGCTTTCAGATGCTCCGGCGTGACGCCGAAAATCGTGTCGAATTCCTTGCTGCCGGCCTCGGTGATCGTCACTGCACGGCTGTCGGGACTGCGTGCGATCCAGCCGCGCTCCAGCGAACATGTCAGCAGGGCTGCGCCCAGCCTTCCGGCCAGATGGTGCCGCCGCTCGCTCCAGTCCAGGCAGACCCGACACAGGGGCCTGTGGCGTCCACCGGCGTCGGGAATTGCGAGACCCAGGCCGCCCAGGAAATCGCGGCCGTCGTCGGTGACCAGGGCGCCGCCGTCGCCAAGGATAACGAATCCACGCTCGTTCAGCCTGTCGGCCAGTTTCGTGCCGAGCCGTCCGGCGAGATGGTCGTAGCAGGTGCGGGCGGTCCGCAGCGCCTCGTCCTTCGGGCCGGGCGGCCGGTGGCGCCGCGGGCCGGCGGCGGCCACCGCCATCAGGCTCTCCATCGCCTGGGCGATGTCGGGGGAGGCCAGCCGGTAATAGCGGTGCCGGCCCTGGCGTTCCATCGCCAGCAATCCCGCCTCGCTCATTTTGGCAAGGTGACCGCTCGTGGTCGCCGCTCCGACACCGGCATGCCAGGACAATTCGCCGGCGGTCAGCGCCTGCCCGCCCATCAGGGCGGAGAGGATGTTCGCCCGCGCCGGATCGCCGATCAGCGCGGCGATGGTGGCGATGCCGTTGGCGGAGGCGAGGGGGAAGGGCGGGCTGGTCATGGCCATCAGTTTAGGCCCCGTCGCCGGCCCCGTCAGCCGCCGACGTTTCGTCCGCCGCCGAAGCGTTTGCGGCGGGCTCTCAAGGGCTCGGCTGTCATGGTGGTCCCCTTGCAGACCGATGGAGCCATCATGACCAGTCTTCCTGCCCCCGATACCGCAGCTTCGCGGCCCGATCTGCGTGTCGAGCTTTCCTTGCTGCTGGCCCTCGCGACCTTGTGGGGCGCGTCCTACAGCTTCATCCGCATCGGCGTCGAGACGATCCCGCCGCTGACCTTCATCGCTGGGCGGACCTTGATCGCCGGAGCCATCCTGCTGGCGGTCATCCGCTGGCGCGGCCTGTCCCTGCCGCGGGAAGGGGCTGTGTGGAAGCGGTTTCTCCTTCAGGCCTGTCTGAACAGCGTTCTCCCTTTTACCCTGATTGCCTGGGCCGAACAGACGGTCGATGCCGGGTCCGCAGCGATTCTCAACGCGACCACACCGATCTTCGCCTTCCTCCTCACCCTCCTGTTGACCCGGCACGAGGCCGTGGGCTGGCGGAAGGCGATCGGTGTGTTCGCCGGTCTCGGTGGAACGGTGCTGATCATCGGGACGGGGGCCATCGACGGCATCGGCCACGATCTGCTGGCACAAGGAGCCATCGTCCTCGCCACGATCTGCTATGCCGGAGCAGCCATCTTCGGCCGTATGTTCAAGGGGCTGGATCCGATCATGCCGGCCGCCGGGTCGTTGCTGTGCGGGGCTGCGCTGTTGCTGCCGGTCAGTCTGGCGGTCGACCGCCCCTGGACCCTGTCGCCGTCACCGGACTCGCTGCTGGCGCTTGCCGGCCTGTCGGTCTTCTCGACCGCGCTGGCCTTCGTTCTCTATTTCCGGCTTGTCCACACCATCGGATCGGTTCCGACAACCGCGCAAGCCTATCTGCGAGTGCCGATCGGGGTGGGAATCGGCGTTCTGATGCTGGGCGAGACGCTGGAGCCGACCATGCTTGCCGGCTGTGCCTTGGTCGTGCTGGGGGTGGCGGCGATGACCATCCCTGTCCGCTCCCGGTCCTGAGCCGATCCGCTCCTCAGCCCCGCGGTTCTCCGAAGCCGGTCGGCGGGGTTTCGGCGACGGCGGCGCGGCCGGGGTCGCGCTTCTGGGTTTCCAGCAGGATGTCGCGGGCAATCGGGGCCGCCGCGGTGGAGCCGCCGCCGCCATGCTCGACGAACACCGCGCAGGCGTAGCGCGGCGCCTGGATCGGCGCGAAGGCGACGAACAGCGCGTGGTCGCGCTCGCGCCAGGGCAGGTCCTCGTTCTTCTTCACGCCGGTGTTGCGCTCGGCCATGGTGATGCGGCGGACCTGGGCGGAGCCGGTCTTGCCGGCCATCTCATAGCCGACCTCGGTGATGCGCGACTTGAAGGCGGTGCCGTTGGGGGCGTTGGTCACCTCGGTCATGCCGCGCAGCACGATGTCGAGGTTCTCCTTCTTCACACCGATGCTGGGCCAGGCCGTCTGCTCGCCGCTGACCGTCTTGATCTGTTTGGTCAGGTGCGGTTTGACCGCATAGCCGCCGTTGGCCAGCCGGCAGGTCATCACCGCCAGTTGCAGCGGCGTCGTCAGCACATAGCCCTGGCCGATGGAGGCGACCAGCGTCTCGCCCATGTCCCAGTTCTTGCCCAGCGTCGCCTTCTTCCAGGCGATGGACGGGATCAGGCCGGCGCGCTCGTGCGGCAGGTCGATGCCGGTGCGGCTGCCCAGGCCGAACCGATTGGACATCTCGGCGATGCGGTCGATGCCGATCCGCCGCGACACGTCGTAGAAGAACACGTCGCAGGAATGGCGCAGCGCGCCGACGAAATCGATGGTGCCGTGCCCGCCGCGCTTCCAGCAGTGGAAACGGTGGTCGCCCAGCTCCAGATGGCCGGGGCAGAACACCGTGTGCCGGTTGCTGACCACCCCCGATTCCAGTGCCGCCAGCGCCGCCATCATCTTGAAGGTGGAGCCCGGCGGATATTGTCCGACCACCGCCTTGTTGTTCAGCGGCGTCGCCTGGTTGGACAGCAGCTCTTCCCACAGTTCGGCGCTGATGCCCATGGTGAACTGGTTGGGGTCGTAGCTGGGGTGCGAGCACAGGGCATAGATGCCGCCGGTGTGGACATCCATCACCACGGCCGAGGCGCTGACCTCCTGCGACAGCCGCTCCTGAACGAAGCGTTGCAGGGCCATATCGATGGTCAGCTGCACCTCGCGACCGGATTGGCCCTCGTCGCGGGACAATTCGCGGATGACGCGGCCGACCGCATTGACCTCCAGCTGGCTGGTGCCGGCGGTGCCGCGCAGCACCTTTTCGTGGAACTTCTCGATGCCGGCCTTGCCGATGCGGAAGCCGGGCAGCGACAGGACGGGGTCGCTGTTGCCGCTCAGCTCCAACTCCGAGACGGCGCCGACATAGCCCAGGATATGGGCGGTCCAGTCCGCCTGCGGGTAATAGCGCAGTTCGCCCACCTCGATGGACACGCCGGGCAGGTCGGGGGTGTTGGTCTCCAGCGTCGCCACCTGTTCCCAGGTCAGGTTCTCGCGCACGGTGACGGGAACGAAGCGGCGCTTGCGGTGCAACTCGCGCAGCACGCGGCGGCGGTCGCCATCGGTCAGCGGCACGATGCGGGAGATCTTGTCGAGCGTCTCCTGGATGTTGTGGGTGCGCTCCGACACGACGACAACGCGGTAGTTCTGCTGGTTGACCGCCAGCGGCACGCCGAAGCGGTCTACGATGTTGCCGCGGGACGGCGCGATCAGCCGCAGGCTGATGCGGTTCTCCTCCGCCAGCATGGTGTAGCGCGCCAATTCGACCACCTGCAGGTAATAGAGCCGACCGACCAGTGCGGACAGGCCGGCCAGCTTGATACCGCCCAGCACCAGGGCGCGGCGCGCCAGCAGGCGGGAACGGTCGGTGTCGCGATCGATCGAACTCATGAGACCCGTCGACCCTTTACCCGTTCAGGAACGCGCGATGGACGCGGATCAGCAGCCAACCCACCGCAGGAAACACCGCCACCGTCAGCAGGCCCTGAAACAGGGCCGGCAGGATCGACAGCGTGACGGCGTCGAGCACCGAAAAAGCCAGCCATTGCAGCAGGACGGCACCCGCCATCACCAGCGTGAAGCCAAACCACAACAGGGCGAAGGTGCTGGCCAGGAACACCCGGCGCTGGTTCAGGACCGCCCATTGGGCGACGACCAGCAGCAGGGCATTGACGCCCAGCGGTCCGCCGATCAGGAAATCCTGAAGCAGTCCGATGAGAAAGGCCACCCCCGGACGCATCAGGTCAGGCCTGTGGATCGTCCAGTAATAGACCGAGACCAGCGTCAGGTTCGGTGCGACCGGGGCATAGCCGGGGACCGGCAGCGGGATCATGCCGACCAGCACCATCATCACCGTGACGGCGAAGGGCGCTAGATTGCGCCCGGTCTTGTCCACTTTCTGCCAGAAGGTCGCCGTCATGACGGCAATCCCCCGGTTGGCGGACCGTCCGTCCGGCTCACGTCCAAAACCAGCTCACTTCCACATCCACTTCACTTCGAATCTGGCGACGGGTCCAGATCGGTGCTCGGCAGGCCGAAATCCACCAGACGCAGATGCTCGACGCGTGACAGGTCGGCGCTGGGCAGGACGCGGATGCCGCGCTCGCTGACCGCGGTCACCACGCCCACCGGCAGGCCGGGCGGGAAGAGGCCGCCGTCGCCGGAGGTCACCACCCGCTCGCCCACCTGGATCGGCGAGTCCGGCGGCAGATAGAGAAGCTTGGCCTGATCGGAATTGTCGCCGGCGAGGATCGAGCGCTGGCGCGTGTTCGACAGGATCACCGGAATGCGGGCGTTGATGTCGGTCAGCAGCAGGACGCGGGACGACCATTCGCCGACCTCGATCACCCGGCCGACCAGACCGGCGCCGGCGAGCGCCGCCTGACCCTTGCGCACTCCGTCGCGCTTGCCGGCGGTGACCACCAGTGTGCGGACGAAGGAACTGCCGGGGGTGGCGATGACGCGGGCGGCGATGTAGTTGACCGACGGTTCCGGGCGGACCCGCAGCAGACTGCGCAGACTGTTGTTCTCCGACTCCAGCCGCAACGCGGCCTGCTTCCATTGCAGAAGCCGGGCGTTCTCGGCCTTCAGCCGCTGGTTCTCGTCGAAGGCGTTCTCAAGCTCCACCGCGGATTCGACCACGCGTGCCGCGGTGGCGGCGGGGCGGGAGATGGCGTCCAGGATGGGGGCGAAGGCATCGGTCACGCGTGCGCGTGCGCTGTCGACCGAGACGGACTCGATCTTGCCGACCATCATCAGGGCGATGGAGGCCAGCACGAGCAGAAGGAAGGAGAATCGCTGCGCGAGAGCCCGCAAGGGGGCGGCAAGGCGGATGACGGAGCCGGATGAGCGTGGCTTCACAGGAAATTCCCGTCCAGATACGCGGTCCGTCTCCGGTCCTCACCGCCAGGGGTGGGCAGGGGACCGGAGGCCTTCCAACCAGGGATACACCAATCAGTAGGCGCTGACCAAGACGTTTCGCAGCGTCTTCATCTCCTCCAGCGCGCGGCCGGTGCCGAGCGCCACGCAGGAGAGCGGATCGTCGGCGATCGACACCGGCAGGCCGGTGGCGTGGCGCAGGACGAAGTCCAGATTGCCCAGCAGGGCGCCGCCGCCGGTCAGCACGATGCCCTTGTCGACGATGTCGGCGGCCAGCTCCGGAGCGGTGTGCTCCAGCGCGACCTTCACCGCCTCGACGATGGCGGAGACCGGCTCTGCCAGCGACTCGGCGATCTGGCGCTCGGAGATGATCAACTCCTTCGGCACGCCGTTCATCAGGTCGCGGCCCTTGATCTCCAGGATGCGGCCTTCGCCGTCCTCAGGCGGACAGGCGGAGCCGATTTCCTTCTTGATCCGCTCGGCGGAGCCTTCGCCGACCAGCAGATTGTGGCTGCGGCGGATGTAGCCGATGATGGCCTCGTCCATCTTGTCGCCGCCGACGCGCACCGAGCGCGAATAGACGATGCCGCCCAGCGACAGCACGGCCACTTCGGTGGTGCCACCGCCGATGTCGACGACCATCGAGCCCGTCGGTTCGGTCACTGGCAGCCCGGCGCCGATTGCGGCGGCCATCGGCTCCTCGATCAGGAAGACGCGGCGGGCGCCTGCGGCCTCCGCCGATTCCTGGATCGCCCGGCGTTCCACCGCGGTCGAGCCCGACGGCACGCAGATGATGACCTGCGGGCTGGCGAAGCTGCGGCGGTTGTGAACCTTGCGGATGAAATGTTTGATCATTTCCTCCGCGACTTCGAAATCGGCGATGACGCCGTCGCGAAGCGGCCGGATGGCCTGGATGTTGCCGGGGGTGCGGCCAAGCATCATCTTCGCCTCGTCACCGACGGCGAGAACCTGCTTTTTGCCGCGCACGTTGGCGATGGCGACGACGGACGGTTCGTTCAGGACGATGCCGCGGCCCTTGACATAGACCAGGGTGTTGGCCGTCCCCAGATCGATCGCCATGTCGGCGGACAGCACGCCGAGCAGTTTGGAGAGCATGGAGCTGACGAACTCTATCAAAGCGGTTGAGACGGCCGAGCCGACGGACTGGCATAGCATGCCCGCCAACGGTTCCATAGTCGAATGCGCCCGCACGCTCAAGCGGAGAGTGCGCCCGGCAGCCCTGATGCCTGCTGTGGACAGGGTCCCCGGCGAACCGGAGACCGCCGCGGCATGGCGTCTGGTGATGGGCACAGTGGCGGGTTAGGGTTAATAATCCGTCAACGGGCCCAAACCCTGCGGCAAAGCCCATTCCGATCCGCTGAAAACCCTGCTGGCCGGCGTGACGGTGAAGTGTCTATCCCTGTCGTTGCTGCGCCGCAATAGACATTTGACAGACGAGACGAAGGAACATCGTGACTTATCAGTGATGATCCGCCGTGGATTTCGACCCAACTTTCTCCTCGGGCTTGGCAGCATGGCCGTGATGACCTTCGAGCCGGTCCATGCAAGCCAGCAGAACGCCGGAAATCACGAAGGTCATATGAATGATGACCAGCCACATCAGCTCGTCGCGCGAGGTCTGGGCTAGGTTCATGAAGGCTTTCAGCAGGTGGATGCCCGAGATGGCGACGATGGAGGCGATCAGTTTCAGCTTCAGCCCGCCGAAATCGACCTTACCCATCCAGTCCGGCCGGTCTTCATGATTGGCGACGTCGATCTTGGAGACGAAGTTCTCGTATCCCGCGAAGATCACCATCAGCAGAAGGTTGCCGGCGAAAGACAGGTCGATGAGCGTCAGCACGCCCAGGAGCACGTCCTTTTCGCTCATCTCCAGCACATGCGGGATCATGTGCAGGATCTCCTGCGTGAACTTCACCAGCAGCGCGGCCAGTGAAACCACCAGCCCGAGATAGAAGGGCGCGAGCAGCCAGCGGCTGGCAAAGATGATCTGTTCAAAGCGGCGTTCGATCATGGCGGGTTTCGGCACGTCGTTGGGGAGGGGGATAGGGACCATGTGTCGCAATGCTGCGCCGCAAAATCAATCGGACAGTTTCTTCCGCATGCGCGAAGTGAGGGAGGGCTGCCCTAGGTCATAGGCGCTGTCATCGTACCGTAACGTCCCGGCGCTATGGTGGCGGCCTGGAACGAGACCGCCGGGAAGGGTTTGGCGACCATGAAGACCTCCGCTCCGCACATCGTGTCCGCGTTCGAGGACGCGCTGAAGCGGCTGAAATCCGCCATCGTGCAGATGGCCGGCGCTGCGGAGACGCAGATCGACCAGGCCCTGACCTGCCTGGCCCAGCGCAACCCCGAACTTGCGCGGGAGATCGTGGAGTCGGATGCCCGACTCGACTCCTTTGAACATGACATCGAAGCCCACTGCATGCGCCTGCTGGCGCTGCGCCAGCCGGTCGCCGACGATCTGCGCGAGGTGATCGCGGCTTTGAAGATCGCCGGCAACCTTGAGCGCATCGGCGACCATGCGGCCAACACCGCCAAGCGCGCCGTCGCCATCTTCAGCCTGCCCGACTCCGGGTCGATGGCGGGGCTGCCGCAGCTCGGCCGGCTGGTGCGCGAACGGCTCAGCGCCGTGATCGACGCCTATGTCGACAATGACGGCGAGGCCGCCCTGCGGATCTGGCGCACAGACGACGAGGTGGATGCACTCTACACCAGCCTCGTTGCGGAAGTGGAACGGTCAGCTCTGGCGGCGCAGGACCAGTTCACGGCGCACATGCACCTGATGATGATCGCCAAAAACCTTGAGCGCATCGGCGACCACGCCACCAACATCGCCGAGGTCGTCTATTTCGTCAGCACCGGCCAGACCCTGCTCGAAGAGCGTCCCAAGGCCGATCATTCCTACGACCCGGTCCGCTGAAAGCGGAGCGCCGCATGGCATAAGGCCGTTGTGCGGCGCTCCACCGCGCCTATGGGGGATGGTAATTGCGTTGCGGAGTGATCACGTTAGCGTAACGATGCTTTCGTCACCCGCACACGAGACAATACCTCCCTGATGACCGACGACCTGATCCGCCTCTATGCCGCCATCCTCGACCGCCAGCAGATGGACCCGGCGCATTCCAGAACCGCGCGGCTGATCGCCGCCGGGCCGAAGAAGATCGCCAAGAAAGTGGGCGAGGAGGCGGTCGAAGTGGCGCTGGACGCCATGAACGAGGACCGTCAGGGCGTCATCAACGA
Organism: Azospirillum sp. UENF 112521; assembly: GCF_058780665.1. Taxonomy (NCBI): domain Bacteria; kingdom Pseudomonadati; phylum Pseudomonadota; class Alphaproteobacteria; order Rhodospirillales; family Azospirillaceae; genus Azospirillum; species Azospirillum sp. UENF 112521. The sequence continues at coordinate 2,007,036 of NZ_JBSNCI010000002.1, read as the reverse complement.
AAGCGCCGACCTGCTCTACAATCTTTCGGTCCTGTGGGCGACGCTGAACATCCATCCCGACGACGTGTTCGCGGAGATCCGTCGGCGCGAGGCGCTCTATGGGATCGCCGAGAAGCTGCCGAAGACGGCGCCGGAGCGCTGAGGGCCCTGTATTCGGCACCTCTGCCGCCAGACCGCCTGTCCGTCAGGCCACCCCAAGCCTTTCCAGCGCCGGCAGCCGCCGCTGCATGAAGGCCGCATGCCGGCGTGCCAGTTCCGCACGGTTGGCCTCATCCCCCTCGCAGCGTTCGCCGTCGCGGCCCAGCACGATGCCGTCGGCCGACAGGTGGCGCCAAGCGAAGGCGGCGGGCTCCTCGCCCAGTCGCATCGCGAGTAGGAACAGCGCCTCGATCCGCGACACCGGCGCCCCGGCACCCAGCAGTGGCGAGGCGAGCTGACCCGGCGTGTCGTCGAAGCGATGGCGCTCCAGAACCGCGGCGTTGAAGCGGTCACAGGAAACTTTCCGTTCGGTGCCTCCATCCTCGGGCATCGCCGGTGCCGCCAGCGACAGGCTGGTCAGCAGGATCAGCGCCCGCATCACCGCGTCCTCGCCCTGCGCCGCCAGGGCCGGGCGGGCAAGCAGCGTGTCCACGCTTTGCGGTCCTTCCGCCAGCGCCTCGCCCAGGGGCTGGTACAGCGCCCGGGGGAAGGAAAGGCGGCCGACGGGGGTGGAGGCGCTTTCCGGCAGGTCGTCGGCGGCGACCAGAAGCGCGAAACGGGTCTCTCCCAGCAGGGTACGCCGCTCGGCCCGGCCCAGACGCTCACCGCCCTTCACGAACAGGTCGCGGCGGAAGCTGCGGTTGGTCATCAGGTCGCGCAGGGTTTCGGCCTGGGCGGCGTCGCGCGCCTCGCCCGCCAGCGCCTGCTGGGCGGGGGAGAGGGTGAGATCGTCCAACTGCTCCATCGGGACGGCGGCACCGGCGAACTCCAGCTTGGCGGAGGCCAGCTCGCGCGTCACGTCGGCATGGTAGAAGGCGGTCCAGTCGCCGTTCAGATATTCATGGGCGATGTAGTTCGGCGATTTGTGGCGAAGCTGTTCGATCCGCTCCACCACGCCGTCGGTGTTGGCGAACCAGCCGCCACCCTGCGCCGCCATCCGTGCGGCGAACTCCACCGCGGCGGCGATACGGTCGGGCAGGGGGCCGTCGCCTTCGGCGCTGCGCTCCACCAGCAGGCGGCGCAGCGGCATATGGGCCAGCGTGCCGGGCAGGGCGTTGTAGCTGACGAAGACGATGCCGCCCGGCGCCAGCCGGCGGCGCAGCACCTCCAGCAGGATCGCCCGGTTCCCGGCGCTCACCCAGGACCAGACGCCGTGCAGCGCGACCGCATCCAGCATCGGCCCGTCGCGCCGGGCGTACTCGGCAAAGCTTTCCTCAAGGAACTCGGCATTGGCCAGCCCGGCATCGGCAGCCAGCCGGCGGACACCGGCGATGTGGGAGGGGTTGAAGTCCATTGCCTCGAACCGTGCCGCCGGATGGGCGCCGGCCAGCAGGGCGCTGGTCAGGCCATGGCCGCAGCCGGGCTCCGCCATGGTGAAGTTGCCGCGGCGCAGCGCCTCCGGCGAGCGCCAGCCGCGCAGCGTCAGCGCAAAGCAAAGCATGGCCGGGGACCAGTCGCGATAGACGGCGCGGATATAGTCGATGCCGCCGACATAGCCTTCGGTCCAGCCGCCCATCCCCGATCCCCCGTTCCGATGCCCCGTTTCGACAGCGCCGGTGTAGCTGCCAGGGGCGGAGTCCGGCCACTGAAAAGCGTGCGCCAAAAAATTCACATGGGGTGCGATTTTGCTATCGACAGGTCAAAAGCCCTTCGTTATAAACCGCGCCACACCGGCCGGGACAACGGCTTGGCCGGCGCGATGAACAGTCGGTTGGTTTCTGAAAAGATATCAGTCAAGTTCACCGCATCAAGAGATGGGCGCATAGCTCAGTTGGTAGAGCAGCTGACTCTTAATCAGCGGGTCCAAGGTTCGAGTCCTTGTGCGCCCACCATCTCTTGAACATGTCCTACGGATGGGCGCATAGCTCAGTTGGTAGAGCAGCTGACTCTTAATCAGCGGGTCCAAGGTTCGAGTCCTTGTGCGCCCACCATCCATAAGGGGCTGGAACCGAGCAGGTTCCGGCCCTTTTCCATTTCCGGAATTCGGTTCGGTGTGGGAGAGGCGACTCCCCTAATGCCTCTCCCGGTTCCTCACCCCTCCGCCTGTGCCAGGAAATCCGCGGTCACCCGGTCCATCGTCGCCAGATGGGTGTGGAACCAGTCGGGAAAATGCTCGGTCACATACAGCCGGGCACGGTTCTCCTTCCCCTCCGCCAAATCGGCCTCCATCGTCGCGACCACGGTCAGGACACGGGCGTGCTCCTCCGTGTGGCAATGCAGGGCGAAAAAGCCGTGCTGGGTCATCAGCGCGTTCTCGCGGGCGAAATGCTCGCGAAGATGCTTGGCGAAGGCGGCGAAGGGAGCCCGGAGTTCGCCGACCGGGGCCTCGCAGGCCGCCTGCAGCAGCGCGACCAATTCGACATGGTCGCAGTCCATGACCGCATGGCCGAGCATGGGGACGGTGCCGGCGGCCGCAGGCGTGGCGGTGGCGGCGGGTGTGGTGGTCGCAAGCATGATGTTCGCTTCCAAAAAAGATGGCCTTCGGAGACGACGCTCCGAAGGCCACCATACCCGCACAACCGACATGGTCTCTTGACGGTGGTCAAGCCACCCGGATGGTCAGGCCTTCGCCTCGCTCGCCTCCAGTTCGTCGATGAAGCCGCGGATGACGCCGAGGCCCTTCTGCCAGAAGGCCGGGTCGGAGGCATCGAGGCCGAACGGGGCCAGCAGCTCCTTGTGACGCAGGGTGCCGCCCGCCGACAGCATCGCCAGATACTTCTCGGCAAAGCCCTGTTCGGCGTCCTGGTAGACCGCGTAGAGCGAGTTCACCAGGCAGTCGCCGAAGGCATAGGCGTAGACATAGAAGGGCGAGTGGATGAAGTGGGGGATGTAGGACCAGAAATGGCGATAGCCCTCGTCGAAGCGCAGCGCCGGGCCCAGGCTTTCGGTCTGCACCGCCATCCAGATCTCGCCGATGCGGTCCGAGGTCAGTTCGCCCTCGCGCCGTTCGGTGTGGACACGGCGTTCGAAGTCGAAGAAGGCGATCTGGCGGACCACCGTGTTCAACATGTCCTCGACCTTGCCGGCCAGCATGATGCGGCGGCGCTTCGGGTCGGTCTCGGCCGCCAGCAGGGCGCGGAAGGTCAGCATCTCGCCGAACACCGACGCGGTTTCCGCCAGCGTCAGCGGGGTATCGGACAGGAAATGGCCCTGTTTGCCGGCCAGGATCTGGTGGACGCCATGCCCCAGCTCATGGGCCAGCGTCATCACGTCGCGTGTCTTGCCCTGGTAGTTGACCAGCAGATAGGGGTGGACGCTGGGCACGGTCGGATGGGCGAAGGCGCCCGGTGCCTTGCCGGGACGGACCGGAGCATCGATCCAGGGGTTGTCGAAGAAGCGCTTGCCCAAGCTGGCGAGGTCGGGGGAGAAGCGGCCATAGGCGCCCAGAACGATGTCGCGCGCCTCGGTCCAGGGAATGCTGCGGTCGGCATCCTCCGGCAGGGGGGCGTTGCGGTCCCAGTAGTCCAGATGGTCCTGCCCGAACCACTTGGCCTTCATCGTGTAGTAGCGGTGCGACAGGTCGGGATAGGCGCCCTTGACGGCGGACACCAGCGCGTCGACCACCTCGTCCTCGACCCGGTTGGACAGGTTGCGGGCGGAGGTCGGCGTCGGATAGTTGCGCCAGTCGTCCTCGATCTCCTTGTCCTTGGCCAGCGTGTTGGTGACCAGCGCAAACAGCCGTGCATTCTCGCCCAGCACCTTGCCCACCACCTCGCCGGCCTCGCGGCGGACGGCGGGATTGCGGTCGGACAGGCGGTTCAGCGCCTCGGCACAGGTGAGATCCTTACCGCCCATCGGGAAGCGCAGGCTGGCGATGGTCTCGTCGAACAGGCGGTTCCAGGCGGCGCGTCCGACCACATGCTTTTCGTGCAGCAGCCGCTCGATCTCGTCGGACAGCTGGTGGTCGCGGTAGAGGCGGACGTCGCGCAGCCACGGCTCGTAATGGCGCAGCGCCGTCGACGCCTTCTGCTTGGCCGCCAGATCGTTCTCGTCCAGCCGGTTGATCTCCAGCGTGAAGAAGATCAGGTGGGCGGAGATGTCGTTCACCCGCTCCTGCGCCGACTGGTAGAATTTGGCGACGGTCGGATCGACCATGTTGCCGTTGTAGACCAGCCCGGCATAGGACATGACGCGCGACAGCGTCTCGTCGATGTCCTCGTACTGGCGGATCGCCGCGGCCAGGTCGTCGCCGCTCAGCGCTGCCAGCTTGGCGGCATAGCGCTCGCGGAAGGCCTTGCATTCGCGTTCCATCCGGTCGAGGTCGGCCTTCAGTTCGGGCAACTCGGTGCCGGGGTAGAGGTCGCTCAGGTCCCAGGTGGGAAGCGCACCCAGATCGGGGGTGTCGTTTGCGGCCGTGGCGGCGCTGCTGGTCATCGAATCCCTCCAGAGATTTGTCGGATCCATATAAGCGCGCACGCGGCGCGGGCAAAGTCCTCATGCGGCGGGCAGGCTTCCCTTGCTCTCGACGATTGGATGCAGGGCCTGCCGCCCTGCGTGCAGGACCGCGCGCGACAGCGCGGCCAGCGCGGTGCCGGCGATGCGGCTCTGCTGCCAATGCAGCGGCACGTCCAGCGGCCGGCCGGGCACCAGCTCGACCAGACGGCCGGCCGCCAGATGGTCGGCGACCAGCGGGTCCGGGTTCATTCCCCATCCCAGCCCGGCCAGCGCGCCATCGACGAAGGCATGGGTGGAGGGCAGCCAGTGGGTCGGCGGGGTGGGCACCGGCGACGGTTCGTGATCGCCCAGCACCAGACGCAACCACTGCGCCTGCAGCCGGTCCTTGCGGTTGAAGGTCAGGCAGGGGGCGGTGACGAGGCTTTCGGCCGTCACCCCATCAGGGAAATGGCGGCGCAGATAGTCCGGGCTGGCGGTGGCGCGGTAACGCAGCGTGCCTAGCGGATGGCTGTTGCAGCCGGGGACCGGCGCCGCGCTGGCGGTGACGGCGGCCAGCACCTCGCCCTTGCGCAGCCACTCGGCGCTGTGGTCCTGGTCGTCCAGCACCAGATCGAACAGACAGCCGGGAACCTCCGCCATCGCCGCGACGAACCATGTGGCGAGGCTGTCGGCATTCACGGCGATCCGCAGGGTGACCGGCCCGTCCGCCGGGCTGAGGCCGGGCAGGGCGCCGCGCAGCTCGCTTTCCAGCAGGGCGACCTGTTCCACATGCTGGCACAGGCGCTGGCCGGCGGCGGTGCCGGTGCAGGGCTGGCCGCGCACCACCAGCACGGCGCCCAGCCGCTCTTCCAGCAGCTTCACCCGCTGCGACACCGCGGAGGGGGTGACGTGGAGCTGCCGCGCGGCGCGTTCGAAACTGCCGGTGCGGATGACGGCAGCCAGGGCCGCCAGCAGCGGATAGTCCAGCATGGATTAGCTCTGCTTCATCAGGGCAAGAAGGATTAAGTACGGCAAAGGAAGGCCCGGTGGTAGCGGATTGGCATCCACCGACGCCGGAACCGCCACGATGACCGAGCTTTCCACCGCTGCCCTGCTTCCCGCCTTCCTGCCGGGCCTGTTCCTCGGCTTCAGCCTGATCGTCGCCATCGGGGCACAGAACGCCTTCGTGCTGCGCCAGGGGTTGCGCAACGAGCATGTGCTGGCGATCTGCGCCACCTGCGCCTTGTCGGACGCCGTGCTGATCCTCATCGGGGTCAGCGGATTCGCCAGCGCCGGGGCGCGCTGGCCGTGGCTGGAGCCGCTGATGCGCTATGCCGGTGTCGCGTTCCTGCTGGTCTATGGCCTGCGCAGCGCCCGGTCGGCCTGGCAGGGCAGCAGCGGTGGATTGATCCCGGCGGACCGGGAGGCGGGCGGGCTATTGCCGGCGCTGCTGACCTGCCTGGCTCTGACCTGGCTCAATCCGCACGTCTATCTGGACACGGTGGTTCTGGTCGGCTCCGTCTCCGCCCGCTTCGCCGAGGCGCGGGGCGCCTTCGCCCTGGGGGCGATGACGGCGTCCTTCCTGTTCTTCTTCGCGCTAGGCTATGGCGCGCGACTGCTGCGCCCGCTGTTCGCCCGCCCCGGCGCCTGGAGGGCGATGGACGGGGGCATCGCCCTGGTGATGTGGGCGATTGCGGTCGGCCTGCTGATCGGCTAGGCGCGGGCGAACAGGGCGTCGTCCTCGCAGAACAGCAGCGAGCGGTGCAGCGCCGTTCCGGCCATCGTACCGGCACCGACGGCCAGCGCCACCGATCCTGCCGCCCGTGCCGCGTCTCCGCAGGCGAAGACACCGGGGACGCTGGTCTCCTGCATCGCATCGACACTGATATGGGTGCCGAGCGGCCCGTCCTCGCTCGCACACCCAAGCTGTGCGGCCAGTGGGCTGGCAACGCTGCTTCTCGGCAGTACGAACAGTCCGGCGAACGGCAGTTTGCGTCCGTCGGCGAGCGCGACCTCCGGCGGGTCGCGGTCGATCCCGCTGATGAGGGTGGTCTCGACGACGACCCCACGCTGCGCCAGATGGGCCGACTGGTCGGCGTCGAGGTCGAAGGTGCCGTTCAGCAGCAGCGTCGTCGGTCCCCAATCCGGCAGCATCAGCGCATGGTGCATGGAGTGCCCTGACACCGCTATGACACCGATACGGCCTTGCATCAGTTCATAGCCATGGCAGTAGGGACAATGGAAGACGGACCGGCCCCAACGTTCCGCCAGGCCGGGAATCGCCGGCAGCTCGTCGACCACACCGACGGCGATCAGCAGCCGACGCGCACGGTGGCCGGTGCCATTCGAATCGGTGATCTCGAAGCCCATGCTCGTCCTGACGGCTTTTTCGGCCCGCCCGGTCATCCAGGTGACGGTCGGATAGCGCATCAGTTGGGCGCGGGCTTCGGCGGCGATGTCTCCCGGCGGACGGCCATCCTGCCCGAGGAAGCCGTGGGAGTGGCTGGCGAAGCGGTTGCGCCGCAGCCCTTCATCCATGACCAGCACCCGGCGGCGGGCGCGGGCCAATTGCAGCGCGGCGGCGATGCCGGCGTAGCTGCCGCCGACGATGATGGCGTCATAGGTCGTCATGTCGTTTCCGTTCATGCCTGTGCCTTTCCACGGATGGAGCGGACGCTCTGTCTGCGCCTGATCACGACACACGATAAGTTACATGAAAGGGTGCGGTCAATGTGCCATGTAACTTATGAAGTGGCCTGAGTTGGGATGGCTGGAGCTGACCACCTGTCCGGCGCTGCATCCGCCCGGCCCTGAACCCGAAAGGATCGATCACCGATGAGACAGGACAGCCGCCTTTCCCGCATGCTGCATGTGTTGATTCACATGGACCGGCATGAGGGTGCGCTGACGTCGGAGGCGATTGCCGAGATGCTGAACACCAATCCGGTGGTCATCCGCCGGACCATGGCGGGACTGCGCGAGGCCGGCCATGTGCGGTCCGAAAAGGGCCATGGCGGCGGCTGGCGGCTGGCACGGCCGCTCGACGGGATCACCCTGCTGGACATTCACCGGGCATTGGGGGAGCCAGGGATCTTCGCCATCGGTCCCACCGCGGACGAGCCGAGCTGTCTGGTCGAACAGGCCGTCAATGCTGCCCTTGATGGGGCATTGCGCGAGGCGGAGACGGTGCTCATCCGCCATCTCGGCCAAGTGACGCTCGCCGATCTCGCAGCCGATTTCGACCGGCGCATGAAGGCGATGGGGAAGTGCTGAACGCGGAGCCTAGCCCGGTTTGGGCGACTCTCCCTCCTGCGCCCGCCGGATCGCCGCCTCGACGCATTGCAGGTGCAGCTTCTTGCGGGCGAGCAGGCGGGCGCGGCGTTCCTCCAGGTCGGTGGTCGCCATCGCCTCGATGGCGCAGCCGCGCCAGCCGTTGGCGTCCAGGGCGCGGGCGACCTCGGCATAGCCGAAATAGCCCTTCTCCGGCTGCTCCCAGGGCGGGCGGAAGTCGGCCCGGCGCAGGACAAAACGGTTGGACTGGCTGCCGCCGCCCAGGTTGGTGAGTCGGGCCACGATCAGCCGCTCGCCGTTGCCGTGAACGACGGTCAGGATCGGGCGGATTCCGGTGATGGGTGGATCGACGGCCATGATCCATGCATAACGGTCCAGGGGCGTCCTGACCAGAGCGTCGCTGACCGCACTGCCGCACGCTCCCTCTCCCGTCCGAATGGAGAAACACCGATGCGCCCAGTCACCATGCCTGTCACCTGGCCCGTCATGCGGATCGTCCCGAGCCTCTCCTCCGCCGCGCTTTCGCTGTTTCTGCTGGCCGGCCCTGCCGCGGCCCAACTGGCTCCCGCTCCGACGGCGATCGTTTGTGAAACCTATGCGGCCGGCGCGATGATCGAGGCGCAATTGTTCTTTGGTCGGAACATCGGCAACGAGATCGGCGTCAGCGAGCGCGACTGGACGGATTTCCTGAACGGAGAGGTGACGCCGCGCTTTCCCAACGGCCTGACCGTCACCGACGGGTCGGGCCACTGGCGCGACATCGAGACCGGGCGGCTGGTGCGCGAGCCCAGCAAAATCCTCACCCTGCTGGCCGACGGCGACCCGGCGACGCTGGTCCTCATCCGCGAAATCGTCGATCTGTACAAGGGGCGCTTCCACCAGCAGTCGGTCGCGCTGGTCGTTCGGCCGGTCTGCGTTTCCTTTTGAATTCCAGGTTTCGGAACAGCGTTTCACCGATCGTAGAATGCGACAGCCCGTCGCACCCCCGACCTTCTGACATTTGCCTGCACTTATGCTTTTGTCGCAGATTGTGGAGGTCGCGTAACGGATCGTTTCGCGGCCGAGAGGAAATGCGCACCGAATAGTACCAAAATAGAATGAGGGACGCCCTGCCATGAGCCCGACCGCCAGCACCACAACTGCCGAGCTTTTCGACCAGATGCATGCCCGCTCCCTGTCGGACCCCGCCGGGTTCTGGGGCGAGGCGGCGAAGGACATCTCCTGGTTCAAGCCGTGGGACAAGGTGCTGGACGACAGCAACGCGCCCTTTTACCGCTGGTTCACCGGCGGGGAGCTGAACACCTGCTACAACGCGGTGGACCGCCATGTCGAAGGCGGACGCGGCGCCCAGGCGGCGATCATCTATGACAGCCCGGTCACCCGGACCGTCCAGACCATCACCTATGCCGAACTGCTGGATCAGGTCGCCCGTTTCGCCGGTGCTCTGCGCGCCCAGGGGGTGGAGAAGGGCGACCGCGTCCTCCTCTACATGCCGATGATCCCGCAGTCGCTGGTCGCCATGCTGGCCTGCGCCCGTCTGGGTGCCGTCCATTCGGTGGTGTTCGGCGGCTTCGCCCCGCACGAACTGGCGACCCGAATCGACGACGCCAAGCCGAAGGCCATCGTCTCGGCCTCCTGCGGCATCGAGCCGAATCGCATCGTCAAGTACAAGCCGATGCTGGACGCCGCCATCGAGCAGTCGGCCCACAAGCCGTCCAGCGTCATCGTCTGGCAGCGCCCGCAGGAGACCGCGACGCTGATCGCCGGCCGCGACGTCGATTGGGCCGAAGCGGTGGCGACGGCGGAGCCGGCGGAGTGCGTGGCCGTGAAGGCGACCGACCCGCTCTATATCCTCTACACCTCCGGCACGACCGGCCAGCCCAAGGGCGTGGTGCGCGACAATGGCGGCCATGCGGTGGCGCTGCGCTGGACCATGACCAACATCTACAACGTCAAGCCCGGCGAGGTGTATTGGGCGGCGTCGGACGTGGGCTGGGTCGTCGGCCACTCCTACATCGTCTATGCGCCGCTGCTGACTGGGTGCACCACCGTGGTCTTTGAAGGCAAGCCGGTCGGGACTCCCGATCCGGGCACCTTCTGGCGCGTGATCGAGCAGCACAAGGTCGGCACGCTGTTCACCGCCCCCACCGCCTTCCGCGCCATCAAGCGCGAGGATCCGGACGCCAACCACCTGAAAAAGTACGACCTGTCGCACTTCCGCGCCCTGTTCCTGGCCGGAGAGCGGTCGGATCCCGACACGCTGCACTGGGCCGAGGACAATCTGAACGTCCCGGTGATCGACCACTGGTGGCAGACCGAGACCGGCTGGGCGATTTCCGGCAACCCGCTGGGCGTCCACCTGTTCCCGATCAAGTACGGCTCCGCCACCCGCCCGATGCCGGGCTGGGATGTGCGGGTGCTGAACGCCGAGCTGAAGGAGGTTCCGCGCGGCGACATCGGCGCCATCTGCGTGAAGCTGCCGCTGCCTCCGGGCACGCTGCCGACGCTGTGGAATGCCGACGAGCGCTTCAAGAAATCCTACCTTGCCGACTACCCGGGCTATTACCAGACCGGCGACGCCGGCTTCATCGACGATGACGGCTATGTCTATGTCATGGCCCGCACCGACGACATCATCAATGTCGCAGGCCATCGCCTCTCCACCGGTGCCATGGAAGAGGTGTTGTCGAGCCACAGGGACGTCGCCGAATGCGCGGTGATCGGCGTGGCCGACGACCTCAAGGGGCAGGTGCCGCTGGGCTTCATCTGCCTCAAGGCCGGTGTCACCCGTCCGCATGAGGAAATCGTCAAGGAGGTCGTCCAACTGGTGCGCGAGCAGATCGGCCCGGTCGCCGACTTCAAGCGCGCCCTGGTGGTCGACCGCCTGCCGAAGACGCGGTCGGGCAAGATCCTGCGCGGCACCATGCAGAAGATTGCCGACAGCCAGGATTACAAGATGCCGGCCACCATCGACGATCCGGGCATCCTGCCGGAGATCGCCGATGCGCTGAAGACGCTGGGCTATGCCAAGACCAGCAGCACGCCAGCCTGATGCGCCGGACAGGGACGGGGCGGCCTCCGGGCCGCCTTTTCCCGCTCCGCTTGCCGGATCAGCCGGCGACGACCGACAGATTTTCCGGCTCCTCGCTGCCGAGGTCGAGCAGCGGCAGGAAGCTTGCCGGCTCCTGCGCGCCGGACAGGGCGTAGCGACGGTTGAAGATGTAGCAGGGAACCGCCTGCAACCCCATCTGGCGGGCCAGGGCATCGGCGGCGAGCACCGCGGCCAATTCGGCGTCGCTCGACAGCTGGCGCCGCGTCTCGACGAAATCCATCCCCAGCCCGGCGGCGACGCTGGCCAGCGCGTCCGGGTCGCCGATGTCGACGCCCTCGACGAAATAGGCGGCGAACAGCGCATCGGCCATGGCATTGCCCAGCCCCTGGCGCCCGGCGATGCGGACCAGCCGGTGTGCGTCGAAGCTGTTGGGCGTGCGCTGGATGCGGTCGAGCGCCAGCGGCAGCCCGTCGCGTCCCGCCGTGTCCTCCACGACCCGGTGGATCTGCCGCGCCCGTTCCGATCCGCCGAACTTGGCGGCGAGATAGTCCTCGCGCGACATCCCGCCGCGCGGCATGTCCGGGTTCAGCTGGAAGGGTTGCCAGCGGAGTTCCGGGCGCAGGTTGGGCCGTTGCATCAGCGCCCGGTCGAGCCGGCGCTTGCCGATGTAGCACCAGGGGCAGATCAGGTCGGCGAAGGTTTCGATCAGCATCCCGCCACTATCGGCGTGTGCCGCGGATCGGGCAACCGCTTCTTCCGTGCCTTCCCGTCAACATCGGCCCCCTTCCTGTCCGCAACCGTTTGTTAACCGAGTTGGTCCGACAGTCCCGGGGTGGCTCCGCCCGTCATTCTGCGGCCGGCGGACATATTCCGATGGGCGATTCCCGATGAGCAATTCCTACGTCGACGGCAAGGTGCGCGAAGCGATCCTGGCGGCCAAGGGCAGCCGGATGACTGCGCAGAAGCTCCTGATGGCTTGGGCCGTCGAGGACCCCGACCTGTTGCGCGGCATTGCCCAACCCTTCCTGAAGGCCATCGCCGCCGCTGCCATCGAACGCGCCGGCCGTCCGGCCAGCAGCAGGCCGGCCGCGCGCCCGGCTGCCGCGGGCGGTGCGGGGGGAGGGCGGCCGTCTGCTTCCGGTCTCAGTCGTGACGCGCTTGAGAATTTGCTGAACCAGCTGGGCCGCGAACCGGACGAGCAGCCGGCCCCGCAACGGGCCACCCCTGCCGGCAAGTCCGCCGGGCCGGGCGCTGCGAAGGGTGCCAAAATTCACGATGCCCCGGCGGGCGGGCCGAATCATGAAAAAGCGATGATGGCGATTGCCAAGGCTTTCGTTGCGAAGAAGGTGCGCTGAGGCAAGCCCCTTTACGAACCGTTGTTGGGGGCGTAGGGCGTCGCGTCGTCGAACCAGCCCCTCTTGCGTGGCAGGGTGCGGATGTCCGGCGGCGGGCTGGCAAGCGCGGTGTTGCCGTTGCGGTAGGGGTCGGGGATGTGGTGGCACTCGACGTCTGCCAGCGTGCGGTAACAGTAGACACGGGACCGGTCGACCTCAACCTTGTCCGGACAATAGTCGCTGGTCTTCTCGAAACTCAGGATCGAGCAATCGCGTCCCGTGGCGGCCGACACGATATGGTCGCCGATGGTCTTCTTGGTGGCGTTCAGCGTCACGACATCCGCACCCGCCGCCGCCAGCCCGAGCGGGGAGGTGCAGCCGGCAAGAGCCAGTGCCGGAATCGCAAGGGAAACGGCGATCCAACCCCGCATCCTGCCAATTCGCGTTGCGCCCAACCCTGCGACCATGCCCGTGCCCGTCATCCAGCAGTTCCCATCGCTACGCATGTGCCGCGCCCGATCCTGCACAGTGCACGCGGACGCGGTTAACAAGCGGTGAATTCACCGCTGGGGCAGGCCTCAGCGCAACAAGGTGCAGATGCGCGAGCGGCATTGCACGACGACGAAGGCATCCTTGTCCTCCGTGCAGCCGACCTTGAAGGTGGTCGCTCCCTCCCGTCCCACGGTGTAGCGCAGCACCTCCACCTTTGCCGGCGTGCAGTTGCCCATCGATTTGGCGATTTCCTTGGCCTCGGATTGGGCGGCGGAGACATTCGCGGCGGCCATCGCCGGTCCCGCGGCGAACAGGACGAGGGACGGCAGCAGGGCGGTCAATTGGAGACGGGGTGAATTGGGGATCGGCATGGCGCGACTATCGCACGGGGTAGGACGCTCCGGAAGGGCTGCCTCCGAAATGTCGCAGCGATGCGAATCACGCCGCGCAGCCGGGTCGGAACTGGTATGGTCGACGCATCATGACCGGGGTGGCGCCTTGCCTCGCGGTTCAGGACCAGGGTGGGGAAACGCATGACTTCAAACGATCGGCGGCTGGGCGACCGCATTCTCGCCGCACTGAAACTGGCGCTGGAGCAGGAGCATCTCGATGTCGCCGAACATCTGGCCCGCGCGCTCGAGGAAACGCTGACCCGTTTCGGTGGACCCGATGCCGTCGACCACCGTGAACTCTCGGCCGGCATGTTGCAGGCCTTCAACCGGCTTGATGAGCTGCGCCGCGCCGCCCATCGCCTGCCCTGAGGGCGCCGGTGAAACGCCAGCGAACGGCAGGCCCCGGAGGAGGGGATTTTTTTGCAATTTGGTGATTGACAGGCAGCGGCCCGGGCGACTACAAACCGCCCACCGAACGACGGGGGCCTCCAACGGCTCCGGTGAAAAACACCAAGCGAAACAAGCCTTTGGCTGCGTGACGATCAGGTGTTTGGAACAAGTCGCTCTGCGCGGGTGTAGCTCAGTTGGTTAGAGCGCCGGCCTGTCACGCCGGAGGCCGCGGGTTCAAGTCCCGTCACTCGCGCCACTTTCTTTTTCAAATTCGGCGTCAATCGCCAGTATGCTCCAAGGACTCGCAAATTGCGGGTCCTTTTTCGCATGCATATTGTCTTCCCTTTCCCCTATTTTAAAAACGTGGTATTACCAGGGTCTGGCGCGGGGGCTGGCTTGTCCTTCCGCGTGGTGAAAAGCGATTCAAAGCGCTTTCCTTGCCCACGGTCTCGGCATATATTCCGGCCCGTCTGATGGGCTAATCCAAGGCATGGCTGCCACGGCTTTGCGCTTCCGCCGATTTCCCGGCCGGAACGGCGCCCGTGGTCGTGGGCTTATGGGAGGAACGCGGTGTCGACTCCGCTGATCATTGAGTATCTTCCGATCCTGGTGTTTCTGCTGATCGGCATCGCGCTGGCCGCGGTGATGGTTGGGGCATCCTACGTCATCAGCCCGAAGAACCCGGACGCCGAGAAGGTCTCCCCCTACGAATGCGGCTTCGAGCCGTTCGAGGACGCGCGCACCAAGTTCGACGTGCGGTTCTACCTGGTCTCGATCCTGTTCATCATCTTCGACCTTGAAGTCGCCTTCCTGTTCCCGTGGGCGGTCGCCCTCGGTGACATCGGGCTGTTCGGCTTCTGGTCGATGATGCTGTTCCTGGGCATCCTGACCATCGGCTTCATTTATGAGTGGAAGAAAGGAGCTCTGGAATGGGAGTAGAGGTCGCCAAGCCGCTGGCGCCGATTCCGCCCGGACCGGAACAGGACGCCTACATCCGCGCGGTCTCCGACGAGATCCAGGACAAGGGCTTCGTGCTGGCGAAGTACGAGGATCTGCTGGCCTGGGCCCGGACCGGTTCGCTGTGGCCGATGACCTTCGGCCTGGCCTGCTGCGCGGTGGAGATGATCCACGCCTATATGAGCCGGTACGACCTGGATCGCTTCGGCGTCATTCCGCGTCCCAGCCCGCGCCAGTCCGACTGCATGATCGTCGCCGGCACCCTGACCAACAAGATGGCCCCGGCGCTCCGCAAGGTCTACGACCAGATGCCGGAGCCGCGCTGGGTCATCTCGATGGGGTCCTGCGCCAACGGCGGCGGCTACTACCACTATTCCTACGCGGTGGTGCGTGGCTGCGACCGGATCGTGCCGGTGGACATCTATGTGCCCGGCTGCCCGCCGACGGCGGAGGCGCTGATTTACGGCATCCTCCAGCTCCAGAAGAAGATCAAGCGCGGCAATCGCATCGCCCGCTGACCATGGCGTACCGTCCCGCCTCCGGCCTCCGGAGGCGGGACGAACGACAAGCGCGCTGAAGACAAGTAGGAAGGCAGGGTCCCACCCATGTCCGAACAGGCGTTGAAGGAACTCGGGGACGTCATCGCCGCCAAGATCGGCGGCGACGTCCTCAAGGTCGAGGTGAAGCTCGGCGAACTGATGGTGACGGTCGAGCGGCCGGCCATCCTGGCGGTGCTGACCGCGCTGCGCGACGACCCGGACACCCGGTTCGAGCAGCTGACCGACATCACCGCGGTCGATTACCCCGACCGCGCGGAGCGGTTCGAGGTCGTCTACCAGCTGCTCAGCTATACCCACAACCGGCGCATGCGCGTGAAGCTGGCCACCGACGAGGACACTCCGGTCCCGTCGGCCGTTTCCGTCTTCAGCGCCGCGAACTGGTTCGAGCGCGAGGCGTGGGATTCTGTTCGGCGTCTTCTTCGAGAACCATCCGGACCTGCGCCGCATCCTCACCGACTACGGGTTCGAGGGGCACCCCTTCCGCAAGGACTTCCCGCTGACCGGCTACGTCGAAGCCCGCTACGACGAGGACCAGAAGCGCGTGATCTATGAGCCGGTCCGTCTGACCCAGGATTTCCGCGCCTTCGACTTCCTCAGCCCGTGGGAAGGCATGACCAACGTCATGCTGCCCGGCGATGAAAAGGCGGCCCTCCAGGACGGGAGCAAGAAGCCGTGAGCATGACCGTTTCGACCGACTCGGCGACCGGCGTCGTCTCGACGGGTCCGAACGGGGCGATCAGCGCCTCCGGTCCGGAGACCAAGACGCAGATCAAGCCCTACACGATGAATTTCGGGCCGCAGCATCCGGCCGCCCACGGCGTGCTCCGTCTGGTGATGGAGCTGAACGGCGAGGTGGTGGAGCGTTGCGATCCGCACATCGGCCTGCTGCATCGCGGCACCGAGAAGCTGATCGAGTACAAGACCTACATCCAGGCCGTGCCGTATTTCGACCGCCTGGACTATGTCAGCCCGATGTGCATGGAGCACGCCTATGTGCTCGGCATCGAGAACCTGCTGCAGATCAAGGCGCCGCTGCGCGCCCAGTACATCCGCGTGCTGTTCTCGGAAATCACGCGCATCCTGAACCACATCCTGTCGATCACGACGGGTGCGCTCGACGTCGGCGCGATCACCCCGGCGCTGTGGGGCTTCGAGGAACGCGAAATCCTCATGGAGTTCTACGAGCGTGTGTCGGGTGCCCGCCTGCACGCCAACTATTTCCGGCCGGGCGGCGTCGCCTGGGACATTCCGGACGGGCTGCTGGACGACATCTGGGCCTTCACCGAGCGTTTTCCGAAGTTCATGGACGACCTCGAGAGCCTGCTGACCGAGAACCGCATCTTCAAGCAGCGCACGGTCGATATCGGCATCGTCACCAAGGAGCAGGCGCTCGACTGGGCCTTCACCGGTCCGATGCTGCGCGGCTCCGGCGTCGCCTGGGATCTGCGCAAGTCGCAGCCCTACGAGGTCTATGACCGCATGGAGTTCGACGTCCCGGTCGGCCTGACCGGCGACTGCTGGGCGCGCTATCTGGTCCGCATGGAGGAGATGAAGCAGTCGCTGCGCATCATCCGCCAGTGCTGCAAGGAGATGCCGGCCGGTCCGTACAAGATCGAGGACCGCAAGGTGTCCCCGCCGCCGCGCGGCGAGATGAAGCGCTCGATGGAAGCGCTGATCCACCACTTCAAGCTCTTCACCGAGGGCTTCCACGTTCCCGCCGGCGAGACCTACACCGCCATCGAGGCGCCCAAGGGCGAGTTCGGCGTGTATCTGGTGTCCGACGGCACCAACAAGCCCTACCGCTGCAAGATCCGCGCGCCGGGCTTCGCCCATCTTCAGGGCCTGGACTTCATGTCGAAGGGTCACATGCTGGCCGACGCCGTCGCCAACATCGCCTCGATGGACATCGTTTTCGGAGAAATCGATCGATGAGCGCGCCCGCTTCCGATCACGGCCACGCCGAGCCGACCAGCTTCACCTTCAGCCAGGAAAACCTGGAGCTGGCGAAGCGCATCATCGCCAAGTACCCGCAGGGCAAGCAGGCCAGTGCCTGCATGCCGTTGCTGGACGTGGCACAGCGCCAGAACGGCGGCTGGCTGCCGCGCGTCGCCATGGACGCCGTGGCCGACCTGCTGGGCATGCCGCGCATCCGCGTGTACGAGGTCGCGACCTTCTACACGATGTACAACAAGAACCCGGTCGGCCGGCACCACATCCAGGTCTGCACCACCACGCCCTGCTGGCTGCGCGGGTCGGACGACATCGTCCACACCTGCAAGAAGAAGCTCGGCATCGAGGTGGGCGAGACCACGGCCGACGGCCAGTTCACGCTGGGCGAGGTCGAGTGCTCGGGCGCCTGCGTCAACGCGCCGGTTGTGCAGATCGGTGACGATTACTACGAAGACGTGGCCCCGGAGCATATGGAGCGCATCCTCGACGCGCTGGCGCGCGGCGAGACGCCGAAGCCCGGCTCGCAGACCGGTCGTCAGTCCTCGGAGCCGGTCGGCGGCCCGACGACGCTGAAGACCTTTACCACCGCGCAAGCGGACGCCACCACCGCGCAAGCGGACGATTGAGGGGGAGGGGACAGCGATGCTTCGCGATGAGGACCGCATCTTCACCAACCTCTACGGCTACCAGGACTTCGGTCTTGACGGGGCCCGCAAGCGCGGTGATTGGGACAACACGGCATCCTTCCTGGCCAATGGCCGGGACTGGATCATCGAGCAGGTGAAGGAATCGGGGCTGCGCGGCCGTGGCGGCGCCGGCTTCTCGACCGGCATGAAGTGGTCCTTCATGCCGAAGAACGTGACCGACAAGCCCGTCTATCTCGTCATCAACGCCGACGAGGGCGAGCCCGGCACCTGCAAGGACCGCGACATCCTGCGCCACGATCCGCACAAGCTGATCGAGGGCTGCCTGATCGCCGGTTTCGCCATCGGCGCCAGCGCCTGCTACATCTACATCCGCGGCGAGTTCTACAACGAGGGCTCCAACGTCCAGCGCGCCATCGACGAGGCGTATGCGGCGGGGCTGATCGGCAAGAACGCCTGCGGCACCGGCTACGATTACGACGTCTACATCCACCGCGGTGCCGGCGCCTACATCTGCGGCGAGGAAACCGCGCTCATCGAGTCGATCGAGGGCAAGAAGGGGCAGCCGCGCAACAAACCGCCGTTCCCCGCCCAGGCCGGCCTCTATTCCTGCCCGACCACGGTGAACAACGTCGAATCCATCGCCGTCGTTCCGACCATCCTGCGGCGCGGCGCCTCCTGGTTCGCCGGCCTCGGCCGTCCGAAGAACTCGGGCACCAAGCTCTTCTGCATCTCCGGGCACGTCAACAAGCCGTGCAACGTGGAAGAGGAGATGGGCATCCCGCTAAAGGAGCTGATCGAGAAGCATGCCGGCGGCGTGCGCGGCGGCTGGGACAACCTGCTGGGCATCATCCCAGGCGGCTCTTCGGTCCCGGTCCTGCCCAAGTCGATCTGCGACACCGTCCTGATGGACTTCGACTCCTTGCGCGAAGTTCAGTCGGGCCTCGGCACCGCCGCGGTGATCGTGATGGACAAGTCCACCGACATCGTGAAGGCCATCGCCCGCCTGTCGTCCTTCTATGCGCATGAGTCCTGCGGCCAGTGCACGCCCTGCCGCGAAGGCACCGGCTGGATGAGCCGCGTCATGCAGCGCATGGTCACCGGCAACGCGCGCATGGAAGAGATCGACATGCTACTGCAGGTCACCAAGCAGGTCGAAGGCCACACCATCTGCGCGCTCGGCGACGCTGCCGCCTGGCCGATTCAGGGCCTGTTCCGCCACTTCCGTCCGGAAGTGGAGCGGCGCATCCAGGCCTACCGCAACAGCGCCCCGCTGGCGGCCGAGTAAGGAGTTCCCGTTCCCATGCCGAAACTGACCATCGACGGGATCGAGATCGAGGTCGAGCCGGGCACCTCGATCCTCCAGGCTTGCGAGCAGCTGGGGATCGAGATTCCGCGCTTCTGCTACCACGAGCGCCTCAGCGTGCCGGCCAACTGCCGCATGTGCCTGGTGGAGATGGAGCGCGCGCCCAAGCCGGTCGCGTCCTGCGCCATGCCCTGCGGCGACGGAATGGTCGTCCGCACCAACAGCGAAACCGTCCTGAAGGCCCGCAAGGGCGTCATGGAGTTCCTGCTGATCAACCACCCGCTGGATTGCCCGATCTGCGATCAGGGCGGCGAGTGCGATCTGCAGGACCAAGCCATGGCCTACGGCTTCGACCGCGGCCGCTACGGCGAGAACAAGCGGGCGGTCAAGGACAAGTATATGGGTCCGGTCATCAAGACCATCATGACCCGTTGCATCCATTGCACCCGCTGCATCCGCTTCATCAACGAAGTGGCCGGTGTTCCCGATGTCGGCGCCGTCTATCGCGGCGAGCACATGGAGATCACCACCTTCGTCGAGAAGGCCATCGGCTCGGAGCTGTCGGGCAACCTCGCCGATGTCTGCCCGGTGGGTGCCCTGACCCACAAGCCCTACGCCTTCACGGCACGCCCGTGGGAACTGCGCAAGACAGAGACCATCGACGTCCTCGACGCCGTCGGCTCGAACATCCGCGTCGACGCCCGCGGGCCCGAGGTGATGCGCATCCTGCCGCGCGTCAACGACGACATCAACGAGGAGTGGCTGAACGACAAGAGCCGCTACTCCTATGACGGTCTGAAGCGCCAGCGGCTGGACCGCCCCTACATCCGCCAGAACGGCAAGCTGGTCCCGGCCAGCTGGGCCGAAGCCTTCACCGCCATCGCGGCGCGTCTGAAGGGCCTGTCCGGCAACCGCATCGCCGCCATTGCCGGCGATCTGGTCGATGTCGAGGCGCAGTTCGCGCTCAAGGAGCTGCTGTCGCGGCTCGGCTCGGCCAACCTGGATTGCCGCCAGGACGGTGCCCGGTTCGACACCTCGGTGCGGGCGGGCTACCTGTTCAACTCGGGCATCGCCGGCATCGAGAAGGCCGACGTCATCCTGCTGGTCGGCACCAACCCGCGCTGGGAAGGCACGCTGGTCAACGCCCGCATCCGCAAGCGCTACATGGCCGGCGGCGTTACCATCGCCTCCATCGGCGAGCAGCGCGACCTGACCTACCCCTACAGCGTGATCGGCGCCGGTCCGGACGCGCTGCAGCAGCTGGTCGACGGCAGCCACCCGTTCTCCGAGACGCTGCGCGCCGCCAAGAACCCGATGATCATCGTCGGCATGGGCGCCTTCCAGCGCGCCGACGGTCTCGCGGTCCAGGCCGCCGCCCGTCTGGTCGGCGAGGCCTACGGCATGTTCCGCGACGATTGGAACGGCTTCAACGTGCTGCACACCGCCGCCGCGCGGGTCGGCGGCATCGAAGCCGGCTTCCTCCCGGGCGAGGGCGGCCGCGACGTTCACGGCATCCTCGACGGTGCGTCGAAGGGCGAGATCGACTTCGTCTACCTGCTGGGTGCCGACGAGATCGATATGGCGAAGCTCGGCAATGCCTTCGTGGTCTATCAGGGCCACCATGGCGATGCCGGCGCCCACCGCGCCGACGTCATCCTGCCGGGTGCCGCCTACACCGAGAAGAACGCAGTCTACGTCAACACCGAGGGCCGTCCGCAGCTCGCCCGTCTCGCGGTCTTCCCGCCGGGCGAAGCGCGCGAGGACTGGAAGATCGTCCGCGCGCTGTCGGAAGTCCTGGGCACCACGCTGCCCTTCGACACCCACGGCCAGCTGCGTCAGCGGCTGATGGCGGCGAACCCGATCTTCGGCGCGGTCGGCGAGACGACCCCGGCCAGCTGGGCGCCGTTCGGCGCGCAGGGTCCGGTGGACGCGGCCCCCTTCGTGACGCCGATCACCAACTTCTACATGACCGACCCGATCAGCCGGGCGTCGGTGACGATGGCCAACTGCACGGAAGCGCTGGTGGGCCCTGCTCAGGAGAGGACTGGCACCCATGGCTGAGTTCTGGAGCGGCTTTCTCCTGCCGCTGATCATTATGGTCCTGCAGATCCTGGCGATCACCGTGCCGCTGCTGGTCGCCGTCGCCTTCATGACCTATGCCGAGCGCAAGATCATGGGCGCGATGCAGATGCGCCAGGGCCCAAGCATCGTTGGCCCCTTCGGCCTGATGCAGCCCTTCGCCGACGGCCTGAAGCTGTTCGCCAAGGAACAGATCCTGCCGGAAGGCGCCAACCGCATCGTGTTCTACGTCGCGCCGATGCTGACCTTCTTCCTGGCGCTGATCGCCTGGGCGGTCATCCCGTTCGACTACGGGGTGGTGCTGTCCAACATCAACGTCGGCGTGCTGTACCTGTTCGCGATCTCCTCGCTGGGCGTCTACGGCATCGTGATGGCCGGCTGGGCGTCGAACTCGCGCTACGCCTTCCTCGGCGCGCTGCGCTCCGCGGCACAGATGGTGTCCTATGAGGTCTCGATGGGCCTCATCATCATCTCCGTGCTGCTGTGCGTCGGCTCGCTGAACCTGACCGACATCGTTCGGGCCCAGGAGAAGGTCTGGTTCTGCATCCCGCTGCTGCCGATGTTCGTGATGTTCTTCATCTCGGCGCTCGCTGAAACCAACCGCGCTCCCTTCGACCTGCCGGAAGGCGAGTCGGAGCTGGTGGCCGGCTTCATGGTGGAATACAGCTCCGCTCCCTTCGCGCTCTTCTTCCTTGGCGAATACGCCAACATGATCCTGATGAGCGCGATGACGAGCATCCTGTTCCTCGGCGGCTGGCTGCCCCCGCTGCCCTTCGCGCCCTTCACCTGGGTGCCGGGCATCGTGTGGTTCGCGCTGAAGATCGCGTTCTGCCTGTTCACCTACGTCTGGGTTCGCGCCACCGTGCCGCGCTATCGCTACGACCAGCTGATGCGCCTGGGTTGGAAGGTCTTCCTGCCCCTGTCGCTGTTCTGGGTCGTGCTGACCGCCGGCGTCCTGGTGACCTTCGGCTGGCTGCCGAAGTAAGCGGCATCGCCGCAAAGCCAGCCTGCACCGAACCCACCATTGACGTGTCGATTTGAGTGCCGGCGAGCCAACCCATCGAACGGGAGCGGCCGCCGGCGAGGAAGGAGACGAAGAGGCCATGGCGTTCCTCGACCGCGCGGCGCGCAGCCTGTTCCTGACCGAGCTGCTGGGCGGCATGGCGCTGACCTTGCGCTACATGTTCAAGCCCAAGGTCACGCTGAACTACCCCTATGAGAAGGGCCCCATCAGTTCGCGCTTCCGCGGCGAGCATGTGCTCCGCCGCTATGCGAGCGGCGAAGAGCGCTGCATCGCGTGCAAGCTGTGCGAAGCGGTGTGCCCGGCTCTCGCCATCACCATCGAGGCCGAACCGCGTGACGACGGCAGCCGCCGCACCACGCGCTACGACATCGACATGACCAAGTGCATCTACTGCGGCCTGTGCCAGGAAGCCTGCCCGGTCGACGCGGTGGTCATGGGGCCGAACTTCGAGTTCTCCACCGAATCCCGGGAAGAGCTCTTCTACAACAAGCAGAAGCTGCTGGCGAACGGCGACCGCTGGGAGGCGGAAATCGCCCAGAACCTCGCGGCCGAGGCTCCTTACCGGTAAGCGGAAGCGAGAAAAACGATGATACTCCAAGGCATCGCCTTCTACGTGTTCGCCGCGCTGCTGGTGGCCTCCGGTGTGATGGTCATCTCGGCGCGGAACCCCGTTCACTCCGTCCTTTTCCTGATCCTCGCCTTCTTCCAGGCGGCTGGTCTCTGCCTTCTGATGGGGGCGGAGTTCATCGCGATGATCCTGATCATCGTCTATGTCGGCGCCGTGGCCGTGCTGTTCCTGTTCGTGGTGATGATGCTCGACATCAATTTCCGCGAGCTGCGCAAGGGTGCTATGGAAGCGCTGCCGCTGGGCGCGCTGGTCGGGCTGATCCTGCTGGCCGAACTGGCTGCGGTGCTCGGCGGCTGGATCGTGGCTCCGAACGTCGCCGCCATCGCCGGCGCGCCGACCCCGGCCTTCGATCAGGTGTCGAACACCCAGGCGCTGGGACGGCTGATGTACACGCAGTACGTCTACCTGTTCCAGGCATCGGGCATCGTCCTGCTGATCGCCATGATCGGTGCGATCGTACTGACGCTGCGGCACCGTCCTGGCGTGCGCAAACAGAATGTCGGCGCCCAGATCGCCCGTCGCCGGGAAGACGTGGTCGCCATCCGCAAGGTTTCGACCGGGGAGGGCGTGTGATCATGGAGATCGGTCTCGGACATTACCTGACGGTCTCGGCCATCATCTTCACGCTGGGTGTGCTGGGCATCTTCCTGAACCGGAAGAACGTCATCATCATCCTGATGTCGATCGAGATGATGCTGCTGGCGGTGAACCTCAACCTCGTCGCCTTCTCGACCTTCCTGCACGATCTGGTTGGCCAGATCTTCGCCATGATCATCCTGACCGTCGCCGCCGCCGAGGCGGCCATCGGCCTCGCCATCCTGGTGGTCTACTTCCGCAACCGCGGCTCGATCCGAGTTGAAGACATCAACATGATGAAGGGCTGAGGCGGCGCCATGGAAGTGCTAGTCGTATTCCTTCCGCTCCTGGCGTTCCTCGTCGCCGGATCGATCGCGCTGTTCGGCGGGCCGAAGGCCGAGCCGGCTGCCGCGGGTCACGGAAGCCACGGTCATGGCCATGACGATCACGGGCATGCCCAGATCGCCCATGCCCATGACAATCATGCCCACCACATCTCGCACGACGAGTTGAACCACGCGCACGACGATGCCCACGACGACCACCATGTCGTCGCCGGCCCGCCGACCGTGGGCGACCGCGTCGCGCAGTTCGTGACCGCGGGCGCCGTCATCGTCTCGGCGATCCTGTCCTGGACCCTGTTCTTCGACGTCGCCGTGCACGGCCATCCGCGCACGATCGAGCTGATGACCTGGATCCAGAGCGGAACGCTCGACGTGAAGTGGGCGCTGCGCGTCGACCAGCTCACCGCGGTGATGCTGATCGTCGTCAACACCGTCTCGGCCTGCGTGCACGTCTATTCCGTCGGCTACATGGCCGAGGATCCGCAGAAGCCGCGCTTCATGGGCTACCTGTCGCTGTTCACCTTCGCCATGCTGATGCTGGTGACGGCGGACAACTTGGTCCAGCTGTTCTTCGGCTGGGAGGGCGTCGGTCTGGCTTCCTACCTGCTGATCAACTTCTGGTACGAGAAGCCCTCGGCCAACGCCGCCGCGATGAAGGCCTTCCTGGTCAACCGCGTCGGTGACTTCGGCTTCGCGCTCGGCATCTTCGCGATCTTCGTGCTGACCGGCTCCGTCCAGTTCGACACGATCTTCGCCAAGGCCCCGACGCTGACCGGCCAGACGCTGCATTTCCTCAGCTGGGACTTCAACGGCCTGACCATCGCCTGCCTGCTGCTGTTCATGGGCGCGATGGGCAAGTCGGCGCAGCTCGGCCTGCACACCTGGCTGCCGGACGCGATGGAAGGCCCGACCCCGGTGTCGGCGCTCATCCACGCCGCCACCATGGTCACCGCCGGCGTCTTCATGGTCTGCCGCCTGTCCCCGGTCTTCGAATACGCCCCGACGGCGCTCGAAGTGGTGACGGTGGTCGGTGGCCTGACCGCCTTCGTCGCGGCGACCATCGGCTTCACCCAGTTCGACATCAAGCGGGTCATCGCCTATTCGACGATGTCCCAGCTCGGCTACATGTTCTTCGCCGCTGGCGTTTCCGCCTACGGCGCCGCCATGTTCCACCTGTTCACGCACGCCTTCTTCAAGGCCCTGCTGTTCCTCGGCGCCGGCTCGGTCATCCATGCCCTGCACCATGAGCAGGACATGCGCAAGATGGGTGGCGTCTGGCGCAAGATCCCCTTCACCTACGCGGTGATGTGGATCGGCAACCTGGCACTTGCCGGTCTGCCCTTCTTCGCCGGCTACTATTCCAAGGACATGATCCTGGAGGCGGCCTTCGCCTCCGGCAGTGGCGTTGGGCGCTTTGCCTTCGCGCTCGGCATCGCCGCAGCTCTGCTGACTGCCTTCTACTCCTGGCGCCTGCTGTTCATGACCTTCCACGGCACGCCGCGGATGGACAAGGAAGTCTACGACCACGCCCATGAGTCGCCGGTCGTCATGCTGGTCCCGCTGGCGGTCCTGACGCTGGGCGCCCTGTTCGCCGGTGTCGGCTTCCACGAGTATTTCATCGGTCACGACCGTGCGGAGTTCTGGGGCAAGGCGATCATGACCTTGCACGGCCACGACGCCATCGAGGCTGCGCACCACCACACCCCGGGCTGGGTCGCGATCGCTCCGCTGGTCGTCGGCCTGATCGGCATCGCCATGGCCTACATCGGCTATGTGATGATGCCGCGCCTGCCAGGCCGGATCGCCAGCACCTTCAGCGGCATCCACAAGTTCCTCTACAACAAGTGGTATTTCGACGAGCTGTACGATGCGCTGTTCACCCGTCCGGCCAAGGCCCTGGGCTACGGCCTGTGGAAGTCGGGCGACGGGGCGGTGATCGACGGTGTGGGTCCGGACGGCATCGCCGCCGCCACCCGCGACATCGCGGCACGCACCAGCCGGCTGCAGTCGGGGTACGTCTATCACTACGCCTTTGCCATGGTGATCGGGGTCGTCCTGTTCGTCGCCTGGCTGTCGGTCTTCGGCTGAGCGGTTTCGAAGGAGAACAACAACAATGGCTAGCTGGCCGATCCTGTCGTTCGCGACCTTCCTGCCGCTCGTGGGCGTCGCGCTGATCCTGCTGTTCTGCCGGGGCAACACCCCGGACGTGCTGCGGAACGTGCGGTACATCTCGCTGTGGACGACCCTCGTCACTTTCGTCCTGACCCTGCTGGTCTGGGCCAACTTCGATCCGCGCAATCCCGGCTACCAAATGGTCGAGAAGGCGGGCTGGATCCCTGAGTTCGGCATCAACTACCACATGGGCGTCGACGGCATCTCGGTGCTGTTCGTCGTCCTGGCCGGCTTCCTGATGCCGCTGTGCATCCTGGCGAGCTGGGAGTCGGTGCAGGTCCGCCTCAAGGAATACATGATCGCCTTCCTCGCGCTGGAAACCCTGATGATCGGGATGTTCTGCGCGCTGGACTTCGTGCTGTTCTACATGTTCTTCGAAGGCGTCCTGATCCCGATGTTCCTGATCATCGGCATCTGGGGCGGTCCGCGTCGCGTCTATGCCGCCTTCAAGTTTTTCCTCTACACGCTGCTCGGCTCGGTGCTGATGCTGCTGGCGATCCTGGCCATGTATTACGTGGCCGGCACCACCGACATCCCGACCATCACCGCCACCCAGTTCCCGCGCAACATGCAGCTGTGGCTGTGGCTGGCCTTCTTCGCCTCCTTCGCGGTGAAGGTGCCGATGTGGCCGGTCCACACCTGGCTGCCGGACGCCCACGTCGAGGCGCCGACCGCCGGTTCGGTCATCCTGGCCGGCGTGCTGCTGAAGATGGGCGGGTACGGCTTCCTGCGCTTCAACATTCCGATCCTGCCGGAAGCGACCGAGTATTTCGCGCCGCTGATCTACACCCTGTCGGTCGTCGCCGTGATCTACACCTCGCTGGTCGCCCTGGCCCAGGAGGACATGAAGAAGCTGATCGCCTACTCGTCGGTCGCCCATATGGGCTTCGTAACCATCGGCATGTTCGCGCTGAACCAGCAGGGCATCGAGGGTTCGGTGTTCCAGATGCTGTCGCACGGCGTGGTGTCGGGCGCACTGTTCCTGTGCGTCGGCGTCGTCTATGACCGGCTGCACACCCGCGAGATCGCCCGCTATGGCGGCCTCGTGAAGAACATGCCGAAATACGCCGTGGTCTTCCTGTTCATGACCATGGCCTCGGTCGGCCTGCCGGGCACTGCCGGCTTCGTCGGCGAGTTCCTGGTGCTGATGGGCGTCTTCCGCGACAACACCTGGGTTGCCGCCCTGGCCGCCACCGGCATGGTTCTCGGTGCGGCCTATGCGCTGTGGCTGTACCGCCGCGTCGTCTATGGCAAGCTGACCAAGCCGGACGTCAAGGCGATGTTCGACATGACCCCGCGCGAGATCGCGGTGTTCGTGCCGCTGATCATCGTCGTCCTGTGGATGGGCATCTATCCCAGCAGCTTCCTGAACGTCACCTCGGCATCGGTCGAGCAGCTGATCCAGACCTACCAGACCAAGCTGGCCGCGTCGCACGCCGCGTCCGGTGTCTCGGTCGCCGCTCGGTAAGGGGTTCTTCGACATGACCGCAGTGTTTCCCGACATCTGGCCGGCCCTGCCGGAGATCTTCCTGGCGCTCTCGGGCGTTGCCCTGCTGATGCTGGGCGTGTTCCGTGGCGACGGCTTCACCCGTCCCGTCTCCTACCTGTCGATCGTTTGCATGCTGCTCGCCGCCGTACTGGCGATGGGCTATGGCAGCGGCCGCGTCGTCACCTTCAACGGCATGTTCGTGATGGATGCCTTCGGCGTCTTCATGAAGGTGCTGGTGCTGGTCTCCGCGGCCTTCGCGGTGATCCTCGGGCTGGGCTTCAACGAGCGGGAGCAGATGGCCCGCTTCGAGTTCCCGGTGCTGATGATCTTCGCCACGCTCGGCATGCTGATGATGATCTCGGCCAACGACTTCATCTCGCTGTATGTCGGGCTGGAGACGCAGAGCCTCGCGCTCTACGTCATCGCCGCCTTCCGCCGCGACAGCGCCAAGTCGTCGGAGGCCGGCCTGAAGTACTTCGTCCTCGGCTCGCTCTCCTCGGGCATGCTGCTGTACGGCGCTTCGCTGGTCTACGGCTTCGCCGGCACGACCTCCTTCGACAAGGTGGCCGCCCTGTTCGCCGGCGGCGCCCATGTTTCGCCGGGCCTGGTGATCGGTCTGGTGTTCGTGATGGCCGGTCTGGCCTTCAAGGTCTCGGCCGCTCCGTTCCACATGTGGACGCCCGACGTGTATGAAGGTGCGCCGACCCCGGTGACCGCCTTCTTCGCGGCGGCGCCGAAGGTTGCGGCCATCGCCCTGCTGACCCGCGTGGTGATGGAGCCGTTCGGCCATCTCGCCGCCCAGTGGCATCAGGTTCTGGTGGCGACCGCCATCCTGTCGATGGTGATCGGCTCCTTCGTCGCCATCATGCAGACCAACATCAAGCGCCTGATGGCCTACAGCTCCATCGGCCATGTCGGCTACGCGCTGGTGGGCCTGACCACCGGCACGCAGGACGGCGTGCGCGGCGTGCTGATCTATATGGCGCTCTACATCGCCATGAACATCGGTGCCTTCGCCGTCATCCTCAGCATGAAGGCCAAGGGCCAGATGCTGGAGGAGATCAAGGACTTCTCCGGCCTGTCCAAGACCAACCCGATGCTGGCCGCCACCATGGCGATCTTCATGTTCTCCATGGCCGGCATCCCGCCGATGGCCGGTTTCTTCGGTAAGCTCTACGTCTTCCTGGCTGCCGTGGCCGCCCAGGAATACACGCTGGCCGTGGTCGGTGTACTGACCAGCGTCGTCGGTGCCTTCTACTATCTGCGCATCATCAAGATCATGTATTTCGATGAGCCCGCGGTGGTGGTCGACAAGGTCGATGACGACGGCATGACCGGCGTCCTGGTGCTGACCAGCCTGTTCACCCTGCTGTTCTTCGTCGCTCCGGCGCCGATCCTGAACGGTGCGGCGGCTGCCGCGGCGGCCCTGTTCGCCGGGTAATATCCGACCGATGATGGTATCGCTCGAAGCGGAGGCGGCGCGTCTGCGCCTGCCTCCGGGCTTCCAGATCAAGGCCTTCGACTCCGTCGGCAGCACGAACGACGAGGCGAAGGCCTTGTCGCGTTCCGGGGAACCGGAAGGCACCATTGTCTGGGCCCGCCGGCAGGAGAGCGGTCGAGGCCGCCGGGGCCGGGCCTGGACCTCCCCGGAAGGCAACCTCTACAGCACGACCATCCTGCGGCCCGGCCTGCCTCCCGCGGAAGCCGCCCAGGTTTCCTTCGTCGCCGCGCTCGCCATTGCCGAAACCGCCGAATTGGTGCTGCCCGATCCCGGCGGCGTCCGATGCAAATGGCCGAACGACGTGCTGGTGCATGACCGCAAGCTGTCCGGCATCCTTCTCGAGTCGGAGCCGGCGCCGGACGGCAAGGTCGCCTGGGTGGTGCTGGGTGTTGGCATCAACCTGCGGCATTTTCCCCCCACAGCCGATTACGGTGCGACCTCCCTGATCGCCGAAGGCGCCCCGCCGATGGGCCCCGGAGCGCTGCTCGAGGTCTATGCGGAGCATCTGGCGGCTTGGTACGGCCGCTGGCGTGTCCATGGTTTCGGTCCCGTGCGCGATGCATGGATGTCGCGGGCCAAGGGGTTGGGCGGGCCGATCCTGGTCAGGCTGGCCGATCGGACGATCCCCGGCACCTTCGCCGATCTGGACAGCGACGGCGTTCTGTTGCTTGATCCAACGGACGGCGGACCGCGCCAGCGGATCGCTGCCGGCGACGTGTTCTTTGCGCCGCCACACACCGACCCTTGATCGTTCATCACCGATTTCAAACGCTCACCGCCTTCAGGACTTTGCCATGCTGCTCGCGATTGACGCCGGAAACACGAATGTGGTGTTCGCCATCTATGACGGCGACCGCCAGCGCGGCATCTGGCGCACGGCGACGGATCCCAAGCGCACTTCCGACGAATACATGGTGTGGCTGACCCACCTGATGGCGCTGAAGGGGCTGAAGCCGGTCGACATCCATGGCGCGATCATCGCCAGCGTGGTGCCCGGCGCCACCTTTAATCTGAAGCGGCTGTGCAAGGACCATTTCGGCTGCGAGCCGGTGATCGTCGGCCAACCCGGCGTCGATCTGGGGGCCAAGGCCTTGGTCGACCGGCCGGAGGAGGTCGGTGCCGACCGGCTCGTGAACACGGTGGCGGCTGCCACGACCTACAAGACGCCGCTGATCGTCATCGATTTCGGCACGGCGACCACCTTCGACGTGGTGGATGCGGAGGGCAATTACCGCGGCGGCGTGATCGCGCCGGGGCTGAACCTGTCGCTGGAGGCGCTGCAGATGGCGGCCTCCAAGCTGCCGCGCGTCGAAATCCAGCCGCCGGCCCAGGTGATCGGCAGGAACACCATCGCCTGCATGCAGTCCGGCATCTTCTGGGGCTATGTCGGCCTGATCGAAGGGCTGGTCTCCCGCATCCGGGCGGAGTACGGCGAGCCGATGCGGGTGGTCGCCACCGGCGGATTGGCTGTTCTTTTCGCCAAGGCCACCCATGTCATCGAACACACCGACAACGAGCTGACGCTCCGCGGTCTCCTCCTGATCCACAAGCGCAACACGGTCCAATGACACAATCCTCCAAGACCGCCGCCGGAACGTCCGAAGCCCCGGCGGACACCTTCGTTCCGGAGGATGGCGCATTGTATTTCCTCCCGCTCGGCGGTTCCGGCGAGATCGGGATGAACCTCAACCTCTACTGCCATCAGGGTAAATGGCTGATGGTGGATCTCGGCATCTCCTTCGCCGACGACACCATGCCCGGGCTCGACGTCATCATGCCCGATCCGGCCTTCATCGCGGCGCGGCGCAACGATCTGGTTGGGCTCGTGCTGACCCACGCGCATGAGGATCATCTGGGCGCCGTCCAGTATCTGTGGCCGGAGTTGCGCTGCCCCGTCTATTGCACGCCCTTCACCGCGGCCTTCCTGCGCGCCAAGCTGCATGAGAAGGGCCTGAGCAGCACGGTGCCGATCCACGAGATCCCGCTGGGCGGTACGGTGGGGGTCGGTCCCTTCTCCGTCGAATATGTCACCATGACGCATTCGATCCCGGAGCCGAACGCGCTCGCCATCCGCACGTCCGCCGGGACCATCCTGCACACCGGCGACTGGAAGCTCGATCCCGATCCGCTGGTCGGCGAGACGGCGGATGAGGAACGGCTGCGCGCAATCGGCGACGAGGGGGTACTGGCGCTGGTCGGCGACAGCACCAACGCGCTGGTGCCCGGCGCGTCCGGTTCGGAGGCGACCGTCCGTGCCGCGCTGATGGAGCTGTTCGGCCGCTACCGCGACCGCCGCATCGCCGTCAGCTGCTTCGCCACCAACGTGGCGCGGCTGGAGAGCATCGCCGCCGCCGCCGCCGCGCATGACCGCCATGTTGCGCTGGTCGGCCGGTCACTGTGGCGCATCAACGAAGCGGCGCGGGCCACCGGCTATCTGGCGGACGTCCCGAAATTCCTGTCGGAGCATGACGCCAGCTATCTGCCGCGGGAAAAGCTGGTGCTGATCTGCACCGGCAGCCAGGGCGAGCCGCGCTCCGCCCTTGCCCGCATCGCCGCCAACGACCATCCGCAGGTGACGCTGTCGCGCGGCGACGTGGTGATCTTCTCCTCTCGCGAGATTCCGGGCAACGAGCGCGCCATCGGCCGCATGCAGAACCAGCTCGTCACCCAGGGCGTGGAGCTGGTGACAGCGGACGAGGCGCCGGTCCATGTGTCCGGCCACCCGGCGCGGGACGAGCTGGTGCGCATGTACCAGTGGGTGCGTCCGAGCATCGCCGTGCCGGTCCATGGCGAGCAGCGCCACCAGCAGGCGCACGCCGCCCTGGCGGAGGATTGCCAAGTCGCCCACAGCATCGTGCCTGCCAATGGCGAGATCCTCCGCCTGGACGGGCCGGAGGGCGCCCGTGTGGTGGCCCATGTCCGGGCCGGTCGCATGGCGGTCGACGGCAAGCGTCTGGTGCCGCTCGACACCGGCATGATGCGGGCGCGCAACCGGATGGTGAACAACGGTGCCGCCGTGGTGACGCTGGTGATGAGCGCGACGGGTGAACTGATGACCGCGCCGCAGGTGGCGGTGATGGGGCTGATCGACGAGGCGACCGACCGCGACCTGCTGCTGGACGTGGTCGATGCGGTGCGCGAGTCGGTGGCGATGCTGCCCAAATCGGCGCGGGCCGACGACGCCCAGGTGAAGGAGGCGGCACGGATTGCCGTGCGCCGCTGCTTCAATGCGTCCCACGGCAAGAAGCCGGTGACGGAGGTCCATCTGGTCCGCGTCTGAGTGAAACACGGTATAACAGGCTTATCAGAGCCCGCCAACGGGCCAGGGACAGCCATCGAGAGGACACGCATGATCGGGAAGCTCAACCACGTCGCCATCGTCGTTCCGGACCTGTCGGCGGCGACCGCGCTCTACCGCGATACGCTGGGCGCCGCGGTGTCTCAGCCGGTGGACCTGCCACCGCACGGCGTCACCGTCGTCTTCGTCACTCTGCCCAACACCAAGATCGAGCTGCTGCATCCCTTCGGGGAGAAATCGCCGATTGCAGGATTTCTGGAAAAGAATCCGTCCGGCGGTATCCACCACATCTGCTACGAGGTGGAGGACATCCTGGCCGCCCGCGACCGGATGAAGGAGCAGGGAGCCCGCGTGCTGGGTGACGGCGAGCCGAAGATCGGCGCCCATGACAAGCCGGTGCTGTTCCTGCATCCGAAGGATTTCTGCGGGACGCTGGTGGAGTTGGAACAGGCCTGATCCTGGCCGGCCAGGGGCCAGCTGCGGGCTTGATCGACTGAAATGCGGAGAGGGCGATGGACAACTGGGTGACTGCGGCCTTCGTCTACATCGTCGTGTGGTGGGTGGTGCTGTTCGCGGTGCTGCCCTGGGGCGTCAGGACCCCGGAGACGCCGGAACCCGGCATGGCCTCCTCCGCACCGGTCGAGCCGCGCATTCTGCGCAAATTCATCATCACGTCGCTGGTCGCTCTGCTGGTGTGGCTGGTGATCTTCGGCGTCGAGCGATCCGGCATCGTTTCCTTCCGCGACATGGCGCGGGACATGTTCTGACGACACAGAGGAGCAGGGCGGGTGAGCCTGACCTATTGCGCGGCCGCACCCGGCCATCCCCACCACGGTCCCTACCACGACGGCGAATACGGCTTTCCCAGCAGCGATGACCGGGTGCTGTTCGAGCGTCTGGTGCTGGAGATCAACCAGGCCGGCCTGTCCTGGCTGACCATCCTGAAGAAGCGGGACGCTTTCCGTGCCGCCTTCGACGGGTTCGACATCGACCGGGTTGCCGCCTATGGCGAGGCGGAGCGGGTGCGGCTGCTGGCCGATGCCGGGATCATCCGCAACCGCCTGAAGGTGGATGCGGTGATCGACAATGCCCGGCGCATCGTCGCACTGCGGGAAACCCACGGATCCTTCGACGGCTGGCTGCGTGCCCATCATCCGCTGTCCAAGGCGGAATGGGTGAAGTTGTTCGGCCGCACTTTCCGCTTCACCGGCGGCGAGATCGTCGGGGAGTTCCTGATGAGCCTGGGGTACCTGCCGGGTGCCCATCAGGCCGACTGTCCGGTGCAAACTGTGGTGCTCGGGCTAAATCCACCATGGAAAGCCGCAGTGGACGCCGGTTACGATGGTTATCAGCCCAAGGAATAAGCAAATGTACGCCCAGAACCTCGGCAAACGCTGAAAGGCTGGGCAAAAATGCAAGTATTTTGTGCAGGAGGGGGTTCTGCCTCTGTTTTAGGCTTGCCATGATCGCGGCTCGGGTCCACTCTTTTATGGTGACGAGGGGGGATACTCCCCCCTTTCCGACGCCTGGTGGCGATTCCTCCCTAAACTCGATAGGCCGCGCCGCATTCGCCGCGCGGCCTTTTCTTTTCCATTCGATGCGGGTTGGAACCGGGCGGTGCGGCGGGGACAGAAAATTTCCGCCGATGGTCCAGAAAACGTTAACGGTTTACTTGGTAGCGTTGCTCGGCTTAGTTCCTGTGGCGGGGGTTCCCCAGTGCGGGCGCTCAGCCGGGTTTTCAGATCGCCACCGGGGGGCTGTGCCGTCCGGGGGCTTTCCGCTTTGCTCGCTTATCCAGCTGGACCTTTGCCCGCTCCGGCGGGCGGCAGGAAAGGGACGACAGTCGAGGCGCCGATGGCCGCGAATGAAAACGAACGGTTCAATCAGTTCGCGGCGGTTGTGGCAGCCGAACTGTTGGAGCGCACCAAGAAAAGCATGGAGCTGCTGGCGCCTGAGCAGCAGCCATGCTCGGTCTTGCCCTTCATCCAGACTCCGTCCTTTGTCGAATTCTATCAGGAACTGGTGCGCGTCGGGATTCTGCCGGTCGTGCTCAGCCGCCGTCCGGTGCGCGCCATCGTCGGCGACGTCGACTGGGCGCGGGAAGGGCGGGAGTATCTGCTGACCGTTCTCGACGACCGCTCCAACGCCATCTTCACGGCCTGGGAATTTGCCTGGGACTCGCTGTGGGACGAGCGCAAGATCGGGCAGGATGGCGGCAACAGCAGCCAGTCAAAGCCGAAGAAGGGCTTTTTCAGCGCCTTGTTCGGCCGAAGGCGGGAGGAAAAGACGGGCAGCGACGGCGGCGGCGGCGGTGCGGAGGGCGGCGTGATGGCCGGTCTTCACACGATGCTGACCGAACTGGCGGAAAAGCGCGGCTTCCTGCCCCTGTTCCATGACGATGTCCGCATCCTGAAGGCGCTGCCGCGCCTGAAGCCGGGCCGTGTGGCGCAGGCGTGGAAGGAAATCTCGCAATACCACCACCAGGAGTTTTATCTGCCCGAGCCCGAACAGGCGAAGCCGGGTGTGACCTCCGACTGTTTGCAGAAATGGCATTACAATCTGCCGGACAAGATCGGCGAGTTCCTGGTGCTGAAGGCGGCGATCGATCTGGAACATGTGAACAAGCCGTTCATCGGCAAATACATCCGCCAGTCGGCACGAACCCAGGAGGAGGCGGAAAAAGGAATGCCCTACCTGTCGATCTACTGGAAGGCCATGCGCAATCCGGCCCCGGTGGCCGAACGGCACACGCTGTGATCCCGCGCGGAGCCCTTATATGCCGGCCGGTGCGCGCCGGGCTGGCGGCCCTGCTGCTGTCCCTGGCCCCGGTTCCAGCCCCGGCGCAGTCGCCGCAACCGCTTCCCGGTCCGATCCCGCTGACGCCCGATGCGGCCCGCAACAGGCCGGCCGGCGACCGGCCGGTGATCGACCTGTCGCTGTGCCAGCGTCTGACCCGCCATGTGCCGGCCGCTGACGTCGAATATCGGCCGGGCGTCGATGTCAATGGCCGGGCGGTGGCGCCGGCCGATCTGCCGGGCAGTGCCGGTGCGCAACCGCAGATTCCCATCGATCTGCCGCTGTCGGTCGATCTTGCCCGGCGGATGGGGATCGCCCTGCCGTCGGTGCCCCATCTGCCCAACGACATCACCGCGGTCTGGCTCAGCGTCGTCGGCGACCGGCTCTATCTGAACGGCCAGCCGATCGATCCGGGTGCCGAGGAACGCCTCTACGCCTATTGCCGCACCCGATAGGGAGAGAGGCGGGCAGGACTGACGGCGGGGGGCTTACAGTGGACAAGTGAGGGCGACCTTCCTAAAGTCGCTCACCCGCCGTCGTGTCCGCTCTTTCGTTGCGAAGCAGCGGGCGCGTCGGCCTTGTCGAACACCTCGCACACGAGAGCAGAGCCATGCGGCTGTCCAGCTTCTTCATGCCGACCCTCAAGGAGACCCCGACCGAGGCGCAGATCGTCTCGCACCGCCTGATGCTGCGGGCCGGGATGATCCGCCAGACCAGCGCCGGCATCTATGCCTGGCTGCCGCTGGGCTATCGGGTTCTGCGCAAGATCGAGCAGATCGTCCGCGAGGAGCAGGACGCCGCCGGCGCGCAGGAACTGCTGATGCCGACCATCCAGTCGGCCGATCTGTGGCGCGAGAGCGGCCGTTACGACGATTACGGCAAGGAGATGCTGCGCATCACCGACCGTCACGACCGCGAGATGCTGTTCGGTCCGACGAACGAGGAGATGATCACCGACATCTTCCGGTCCTTCGTCAAAAGCTACCGCCAGTTGCCGCTGAACCTCTACCACATCCAGTGGAAGTTCCGTGACGAGATCCGCCCGCGCTTCGGCGTGATGCGCGGCCGTGAATTCCTGATGAAGGATGCCTACTCCTTCGACATCGACGCTGCCGGCGCCCGCCGCTCCTACCAGAAGATGTTCCTGGCTTACCTGCGCACCTTCGCCCGCATCGGGTTGAAGGCCATTCCGATGCGCGCCGACACCGGCCCCATCGGCGGCGACCTCAGCCACGAGTTCATCATCCTGGCCGAGACCGGCGAGAGCGGCGTCTTCTGCCACAAGGACTGGATGAACCTGGACGTGCTGAAGGACGCCCCCGGCATGGAGGACGACCTGCAGCCCTTCTTCGACCGCATCACCTCGATCTATGCGGCGACCGACGAGAAGCACGACCCGGCCAACAGCCCGGTCCCGGAGGCCGATCTGGTGTCGGCCCGCGGCATCGAGGTCGGCCACATCTTCAACTTCGGCACCAAATATTCCAAGCCGATGAACGCGGTGGTCGCCGGTCCGAACGGCGAGTCGATCCCGGTGGAGATGGGCAGCTACGGTATCGGCGTGTCGCGCCTGATGGGGGCGATCATCGAGGCCAGCCACGACGACAACGGCATCATCTGGCCGGACGCCGTCGCCCCATTCAACGTCGGCCTGATCAACCTGAAGTCCGGCGACGCCGAGACCGACCGTGTCTGCGCCGAGCTGTATGCGAAGCTGGAAGCGGCCGGTCTGGAGGTCGCCTATGACGACCG
The DNA here is from genome assembly GCF_058780665.1 of Azospirillum sp. UENF 112521. NCBI lineage: Bacteria > Pseudomonadati > Pseudomonadota > Alphaproteobacteria > Rhodospirillales > Azospirillaceae > Azospirillum > Azospirillum sp. UENF 112521. The sequence continues at coordinate 1,970,437 of NZ_JBSNCI010000002.1, read as the reverse complement.
CGACGAGCGTCCCGGCGCCAAGTTCGCCGACATGGATCTGATCGGCGTTCCCTGGCAGCTGGTCGTCGGGCCGCGCGGCCTGAAGAACGGCGTCGTCGAGCTGAAGCGCCGCGCCACCGGCGAGAAGGAAGAACTGCCGGTCGAGGCGGCGCTGGCAAAGCTGCTGGGCTGATTGGCTTAACCCGAAGAGGAAGCCCGGACCGACAAAGTCGGCGGTCCGGGCTTTGCCCTTTTCCCGCCACGCTCACGTTCTTATGTAGGGCATCGCTTCCGCCTGTTTCAGGCCCCGCCACAGGACCCCCGCCTCATGATCTTCAATGCCTTCGAACGCATGGTCGCGATGCGTTACCTTCGGGCGCGCCGCCAGGAAGGGTTCATCTCGGTCATCGCGGGGTTCTCGCTGCTGGGCATCGCGCTCGGCGTGGCGACGCTCATCATCGTGATGGCGGTGATGAACGGCTTCCGGGCGGAGCTGCTGGGCCGGGTGCTCGGCCTCAACGGGCATTTGAACGTCTATAGCTCGCGGGGCGGGCCGCTGCCGGACTTCGACATCCTGGCCGGCAAGCTGCGCAACACGCCGGGCGTGGTCAACGTCACCCCGACGGTCGAGGGGCAGGCGCTGGTGTCGGTGCGCGGCGTCGCATCCGGCGCCGTCATCCGCGGCGTGCGGGCGGAAGACTTCAAGGTGCGGCCGACGCTCGCCAACAACGTCATCCGCGGCTCGGTCGACGAGTTCGGCGAGGATCGCGTCGCCATCGGCGTGCGCATGGCACAGCGGCTGGGGCTGTCGGTCGGTGACCAGATCACGCTGATCGCACCGCAGGGCAACGTCACCGCCTTCGGCACCGTGCCGCGGATGCGCAGCTATCCCATCGGCGCGATCTTCGACGTCGGCATGTTCGAATACGACAACAGCTTCATCTTCCTGCCGCTGGAGGAGGCGCAGGCCTTCTTCCGCACCGGCGACGCCGTGACCTCGCTGGAGGTCTTCGTCAGCGACCCGATGCAGATCGCCGCGGCCCGGTCCGCCGTCCAGTCGGTGGTGGCAGGAGAGGGCAGGGTGGTCGACTGGCAGCAGTCGAACGCCAGCTTCTTCACCGCACTCCAAGTTGAGCGCAACGTGATGTTCCTGATCCTGTCGCTGATCATCATGGTGGCGGCCTTCAACATCATCTCCAGTCTGATCATGCTGGTTAAGGACAAGGGGCGCGACATCGCGATCCTGCGCACGATGGGGGCGACGCGCGGCATGATCATGCGCATCTTCTTCCTGTCGGGCGCCAGCGTCGGCGTCACGGGGACGCTGCTGGGGCTGGCACTCGGCGTGTCCTTCGCGCTGAACATCGAGAGCATCCGGCAGGTCATCCAGGGGCTGACCGGCACCAACCTGTTCAATGCCGAAATCTATTTCCTGTCCCATCTGCCGGCCAAGATCGACTGGAGCGAGGTGACACAGGTGACGTTGATGGCTTTGGGCCTGTCCTTCGCCGCCACCATCTACCCGTCCTGGCGCGCCGCCCGGCTCGACCCGGTGGAGGCCCTGCGCTATGAGTGACGCCGTCATGCAGCCGATGCTGGAACTGAAGGGAATCGTCCGCCGCTTTGAACAGGCGGGCGAGACGCTGGAGGTGCTGCGCGGGGTCGACCTGACCGTCGGCACCGGGGAACTGGTGGCGCTGGTCGGCCCGTCGGGGGCCGGCAAATCGACGCTGCTGCACATCGCCGGCCTGCTGGAACGGCCCACCGGCGGCACGGTGCGGATCGCAGGCACCGATGTGTCCAATCTGGACGACGGCAAGCGGACCGAGGTGCGCCGCCGCTCCATCGGCTTCGTCTACCAGTTCCACCATCTGCTGCCGGAATTCTCGGCTCGGGAGAACATCGTCCTGCCGCAGATGATCGCCGGCGTGTCGAAGTCGGTCGCCCGGCAGCGTGCCGACGAGCTTCTGCGCATGGTCGGGCTGGAGCAGCGCGGCACCCACCGTCCGGCCCGCCTGTCGGGCGGCGAGCAGCAGCGCGTCGCCATCGCCCGCGCGCTGGCCAACGCCCCGTCGCTGCTGATCGCCGACGAGCCGACCGGCAACCTCGACCCGCACACGGCGGAGCATGTCTTCACCATGCTGTCGGCCATCGTCAGGCAGGCCAAGGTCGGTGCCCTGGTCGCCACCCACAATCTGGACCTTGCCCGCCGCATGGACCGGGTGCTGGAGATGCGCGACGGCCTTCTGGTGGAATACCAGCCGTCGGAGCTGGTGCCGCTGACCGAGGTGGCATCGGAAGCCTCGTAACCGGCGTCATAGGCCGAAAGCGGATCCGTCTCCCGGTTGCCAAGCCGGTGCGTCGCCACCACTCTCATGCGCGACCGCACCGGCTGAGCTGCGGCACGAGGCAAAACAGGGGCATCGGGGATGGACCAGCGGATCATCGACCTTTACGACGAATACACCCACGCGCCGCTGCCGCGCCGGGTGTTCCTGGAACGGCTTGCGGCGCTGGCCGGCAGTGCGGCGGCCATTCCGGCCATCCTGTCGGCCATCGAGCCAAACTATGCCCGTGCCGCCGTGGTCGGCGAGGACGACACCCGTCTGGCGGCGGAAAAGGTGTCCTTCCAGGGGGCGACCGGCGACGTGTCCGGCTATATCGCCCGGCCGAAGCTGGCGGACAAGGCTCCGGCGGTGGTCGTCATCCATGAGAACCGCGGCCTGAACGCCTATATCGAGGACGTCACCCGCCGCCTCGCCACCGAAGGCTTCGTGGCGTTTGCCCCGGACCTGCTGTCGCCGCTGGGCGGCACGCCGCAGGATGCCGACAAGGCGCGCGACATGATCGGCCAGCTCGACACCGACAAGACGGTCAACAACCTGATCGCGGCGATGAGCTACCTGATGGCCTATCGCTATTCCTCGGCCAAGGTCGGGGCGGTCGGCTTCTGCTGGGGCGGCGGCATGGTCAACCGGCTGGCGATCAAGGCGCCGGACCTGAAGGCCGGCGTCGCCTTCTACGGCCCGACCCCCGACCCGGCGCTGGTCACCACGGTCAAGTCGCCGCTGCTGCTGCACTATGCCGGGCTGGACGAACGCATCAACGCCGGCATTCCCGCGTACGACGAGGCGCTGAAGAAGGCGCATGTCGAACACCAGATCCACGTCTATGACGGCGTCAACCACGCCTTCCACAACGACACGTCGGCCGAGCGCTACAACAAGGACGCCGCCGAGCTGGCCTGGAAGCGGACGGTGGAGTTCCTCAAGGCGAAGCTGGCGTAAGGCGGCCGTCAGCCCAAGACCGCCGCCGTATCCACGACCGTCGCATATTCGCCGTCCATGTTGGCGAGCGACAGGTCGTGGACCTCGTCGGCGGTCCGCAGCCTCCCCGACCTGTCCTTCCTGGCGAAGGTGAAGCAGGCGTCGGCCACCAGGCGCACGTCGTAGCCGAGGTTGCCGGCCATCCGCACCGTCGCCTCGACGCTGTTGTTGGTGATGACGCCGGTCACCACCAGCGTGGCGATGCCGCGGCCGCGCAGCCACTCGTCGAGCCCGGTGCCGATGAAGGCGCTGTTCACCCGCTTGCCGATCACGGTCTCGCCGGGCAATGGCCGCGCCTCTTCCTTGAAGTCATGGCCGGGACCGCCGGGGCGGTAGCTGGAGTCCGGCTCCACCGAATCGTGGCGGATATGGACGATGGGCCGTCCGTCCCGCCGCCACGCGGCCAGCAATGCCGCGACGTTGGCCTCCGCCTGCGGGTTGTTGCGTGGACCGGTCAGGGCCCAGCGCGGGTCGTCGATGGCCTTTTGCAGGTCGATGACCAGCAATGCGGCGTTGGAGGGAAGCTTTTCCATGCCTGCGATCCTGCCGCGATTGTCCATCGCGTGACAAGTCCGCAGGTTTCTGGCTCTAATCCGGCGCTCCACTCCCGTTTCCCTTTCCCAGCGCTCAGCCGGAGGCGCCGTGCTCGCATCCCCCCTGTCCTTGCTCGCCGTCGCCGTCGGCGGTGCCGCCGGTTCGGTGGCGCGTTACCTGATGCTGCTCACGATTGCGCAATGGATCGGAACCCGCTTTCCGGTGGGGACGATCATCGTCAACGTGATCGGCTGTACGGTGATGGGGGTGCTGTCGGAACTTGCGGCGCTGACATGGTCGCCGTCGCCAGAACTGCGCGCCTTCCTTCTGGTGGGCGTGCTGGGCGGCTTCACCACATTCTCCTCCTTCACGCTGGACATCGGTGTCCTCGTCGCCCGTGACGAGCTTGCCGCGGCGGCGGGATACTTCCTCGCCTCGACGCTGTTCAGCGTGGTGGGCTTCTTTGCCGGCCTGTGGGCCGTGCGTTCTCTTGTTTCGGTGTCCCTCTGATGACTGACTTTCCCAAGCCCACTGCCGATAACGCCGATACCGCGTCGACCGAAGCCAAGGGCGACAGCAAGGTCGAAACCCGCATCGTGACGGCCGACGAGGCCGACATGCGGCTCGACCGCTGGTTCAAGCGCCATTTCCCCGACGTGAACCACAGCTATCTGCAGAAGTTGCTGCGCACCGGTCAGGTCCGCGTTGACGGCAAGCGGGCGGAGACGTCGACACGGTTGGCGGCTAAGCAGGGCGTGCGTATCCCGCCGCTGGCCGCCTGGGCCGCACCGGTCAGGGGGCCGGGTCAGGGAAGCAGCAAGCCAAAGGGCATGTCGGACAAGCAGATCGCCGAGTTGCAGGCGATGGTGCTCTACCGCGACGCCGACGTGATCGCCATCAACAAGCCGCCCGGTCTGGCGGTGCAGGGCGGTACCGGCACCTCCAAACATCTTGACGCCATGCTCGACGCCCTGCGCTTCGACGGCAACGAGCGGCCGAAACTGGTCCACCGGCTGGACAAGGACACCTCCGGCGTCCTGCTGCTGGCCCGCACCACCTTCGCCGCCAGCAAGCTGACCGAGCTGTTCCGCGGCAGTGCTGTGCGCAAGATTTACTGGGCCGTCACCGTCGGCGTGCCGACGCCCTACCAGGGCAAGATCGATCTGGCGCTGGCCAAGGAAGGCGGCCCGCATGGCGAGCGGGTGGCGGAGAGCAAGGAAGAGGGCAAGCGCGCCCTTACCGTCTATTCGGTGCAGGAGAATGTCGGCAAGCAGGCGGCCTTCGTCGCCATGTGGCCGCTGACCGGCCGCACCCACCAGCTGCGCGTCCACATGGCCGCCGTCGGCACGCCGATCCTGGGCGACGGCAAATATGCCGGGCAGGGCGCCTTCCTGGCCGGCGGAGCCGAGGTGGCGAAGAAGCTGCACCTGCATGCCCGCCGGCTGATCCTGCCGCATCCGCGCGGCGGCAAGACCATCGACGTGACGGCGCCGTTGCCCGACCACATGCTGGCGACCTGGAAGTATTTCGGCTTCAGCCCAAACCTGCGCGACGACCCGTTCGAGGATTTCGAGTGATGGCTCCGCAGGGGAAGCCGCCGTTGCGCCTCGCCCTCTTCGATTGCGACGGCACGCTGGTCGACAGCCAGTTCGCGATCATCGACGCCATGACCCGCGCCTGGGCCGAGCATGGGCTGGGCGAGCCCGAGCCGGCGGATGTCCGCCGCATGGTCGGGCTGTCGCTGGTGGAGGCGGTGGCCCTGCTGCTGCCGCAGCGGGATGCCGACCTGCATGTCGCGGTGGCGGAAAGCTACAAGCGCGCCTTTTCCAGCGCCCGCAGCCGCGGCGAGGTGGACGAGCCGCTGTTCCCCGGCATCGTCGACACGCTGGCGGCGCTGGAGGAGGCCGGGGTGCTGCTGGGGGTGGCAACCGGCAAGTCACGGCGCGGGCTGGATGCGGTGTTGAAGGGCCATGGGCTGACCGGGCGCTTTGTCACCTTGCAGACCGCCGATGTCGGTCCCGGCAAGCCCAACCCGCACATGGTGCAGCGGGCGCTGGCGGAGACCGGTGCGGAGGAAGCGGCGACGGTTGTGATCGGCGACACTACCTACGACATTCAGATGGCCCGCAACGCGCGGGTGCGGTCGGTCGGCGTCTCCTGGGGCTATCACGCGGTGCCGGAACTGGAGCGGGCCGGGGCCGACCGCATCGTCCACCGCGGGCGCGACGTCGCCACCGCAGTGCTGGAGCTTTTGGAAGGGTAAGCGATGAAGCGTTTCTACAAGGCGGCGGGCGTCGGCAAGGTTGGGGGCGAGACCGAGGGCGGTTTCCGGGTCGAGCTGGACGGCCGCCCCGTGCGTAGCCCCGCCAAGGCGCCGCTGGTCTTCCCGAGCCTGCCGCTGGCCCAGGGCGTGGCTGACGAATGGGCGGCGCAGGGCGACCAGATCGACGCTCATTCCATGCCGCTGATGCAGCTGTCGAGCACCGCCGTTGATCTGATCCCGGTGAAGCGGCCGGAGATTGTTCCCGCCATCAGCGCCTATGCCGAAACCGACCTGTTGTGCTATCGCGCCGAACATCCCCAGCCGCTGGTGGAGCGGCAGGCCCGGCTCTGGCAGCCTCTGCTGGATTGGGCAGCGCTGACTTATGACGCGCCGCTCCATGTCTGCGCCGGGCTGATGCCCAAGCCGCAGCCGGACGAGGCTCTGGCCGCCCTGCGCCGGGTGGTGGAGCGGACGGACGACTGGTATCTGTCGGCGCTTCAGACCGCGACCGGCGTCTGCGGATCGATCATCGTCGCGCTTGCTCTGCTGGAAGGCCGTCTCAACGCCGAGGAAGCGTTCGAGGTCTCGCAGCTGGACGAAACCTACCAGATCGAGCAGTGGGGTGAAGACGCAGAGGCCACGAAACGCCGCACGAACGTTCGCGCGGAGATCGTGGCCTGTCGGCGCTTCGTGGATTTGCTGCGGGGCTGAAGGGCGGGGGCGGATGCCCCCACCTCGAATCGCAAGCAGCCCTTACTTCGCCGTGGTGGTGCCGGTCGTCGGGGCGGCGCCCGGGGCGACCGTTTCCTTCTCCGCCGGCTTGCGGTTCTTGTTCAGCGACGTCATGGTGTCGTCGTACTTGAAGTCCGGCATCGCCTTGACGTCGTCTCGGCTCATGCCGGCGAGGTTCAGGCGGTTGTTCTGAGAATCCCAGTTGGCGGCACTGTAATCGACCGCGACCTGCTTCTCGCCGATGCCGAGGAAGCCGCCCGAGCTGATCACCAGCTGCTTGGCCTGACCGGTGCCGTCGAGGATGACGTCGTCAACCTCGCCGATCTTGTTGTTGTCGCGGCCATAGACGTTCTTGCCGATCAGTTCGTCGGCGCTGGCGAGCTGGCCGCCCGTCGGACCGGACTTGGTCATGCTGCTGTTGGTGGTGCTGTCCGGCGTTGCGGTGTTCGACATGCTGGACGTGGACGAGGACGGATTGCCCACGGTCGGCGACGAGGTCTGCGCGACGGCGACGCCCGTCATGAGAGCCAGCGAGGCGGCGGTGACGATCAGGGTGCGACGCATGAGGGTGGCTCCTTATGTCGTTGTGTCTGAAGACATCACAACAACAGGAGCGAAGCCCGTTTGATCACTCCTTCCGGGAACTCTTTCGGTGTGTGACTAACCCTTCGTGGTATGGTCCCACCCAGGTTCGCGCGGTGTCAGAACCGCCGGCCCTGCCTGAAAGCTCAGTCCGCTCTCGGCCGCGCACTGCACATCCTCCAGCCGCAGCAAAGCGAGCGCGGCGCCGTCGCGGCCACTGCGCATTTCGCCAATGTCCTTGCCGTCCAACGTCACCGGAGTGCCGGCGTCCGGCATCGGGCCGTCGACGGTGACCGGGAACAGCTTCTTCTTGATCAGGGCGCGGTATTTGGTGCGGGCGGTCAGCTCCTGCCCCATGTAGCAGCCCTTGTCCCAGGAAATTGCGTTCAGCGCGTCCATCCGGCTTTCCAGCGGGATCGATTTCTCCGGGATCAGGTCCAGCGTGCCGTCGGGGATGCCGAACGACAGGCGACGCCGGTCGTAGTCTGTGGCCTCGCGCGGCGCCAGACCGGCCGCCTCCAATGCCGCAAGCCCGTCCGCCGGCAGAAACAGGCGGGCCCCCAGCGCCGGCAGCCGCGGGTCGGTGAAGGCGACGCCGCCAGCGAAAGCCCGTGCCGCACCCGGTTCGGCCGGCAGGCCCAGCGCCTCCAGCGCGCCGGCCCCGAAGGCGACGACCACGCGAAGCTGCTCCGTCCGGTCCTCCAGCGCGATTTTCGAGCGCAGCTTGTACATCTTCAGCCGGCGCAACAGGTCGGCGCGGCGCTCCGTCTCCGGGTCCAGCAGCAGCACGGCGTCCGATTCTGCTCCCGACTCGACCAAGTTGAAATCATGAAGGAACTTGCCCTGCGGCGTCAGGAACAGGGCATAGACGGCACGGTCCGGCGCGACCCGCAGCACGTCGTTGGACACCAGCCCTTGCAGGAACGCCTTGCGGTCCTCGCCCGTAACCGCCACCACGCTCCGCTGGTCCAAAACTGCGTAACCCGCCGACATCCTCGCCTCCACATCATCCAATCGACTGAAGTGTTGGGCGGAACGGCCCGGCTGGCAAGGGCTTGCCGCACTGCAATGCCCTGGCAATGAGCTGGGCGAAGGGCTGGGTTGCAGGAGCCGACTGTGGCATGATGACCAAAGCGGCAGATGCATCACCGTTGGGCAGAGGATCGGTTGTTGACGGCCGGTGGTGCCGCCGGATTACTCTGTTGGTAGCGGTGGCACGGCTTTGGCAATGCCATACAGGTTTGACCTTTTTCCGGATTGCTCCTCCTTGCCTTCGCACGCCGAGACCTACCCCCCGGACGCCCCGCCGCCCCGTTTGGAGCTGCGCGGCATCACCAAGCGATTCCCCGGCTGTCTGGCCAACGACCATGTCGATCTCGTCCTGCAACCGGGCGAGATCCATGCGCTGCTGGGTGAGAACGGGGCCGGCAAGTCGACCCTGGTCAAGATGATCTATGGGGTGCTGCACCCGGATGCCGGAAACATGTTGTGGCAGGGGGCGGAAACGGTTGTTCCCGACCCGGCCGGTGCGCGCCGTCTCGGCATCGGCATGGTGTTCCAGCATTTCTCGCTGTTCGACACGCTGACGGTGACCGAGAACATCGCGCTCGGCCTCGACAATGCCGGACCGATGGATCAGCTCGCCGGCCGTATCCGCGAGGTGTCGGAACGCTACGGTCTGGCGCTGGACCCCGGCCGCCATGTCTTCCATCTGTCGGTGGGCGAGCGCCAGCGGGTGGAGATCGTGCGCTGCCTGCTGCAGGATCCGAAGCTGCTGATCATGGACGAGCCGACCTCCGTCCTGACGCCGCAGGAGGCGGCCAAGCTGTTCGAGACGCTGCGCGTCCTGGCGGCGGAGGGCTGCACGATCCTCTACATCTCGCACAAGCTGGAGGAAATCCGCGCCCTGTGCAGCCGCGCCACCGTGCTGCGCGCCGGCAAGGTGGTGGGTGCCGCCGACCCGCGGCAGGAGACAGCGCGCAGCCTTGCCGAGATGATGATGGGGGCGGAGCTGTCCACCCCCGAGCGGCCGCCGCAGGGTGTGGCCGGCGTTGCCCGCCTGACGGTGCGCCACCTGTCCACCACCTCCGACAATCCCTTCGCCACCAATCTGAAGGACGTCAATTTCGAGGTGCGGGGGGGCGAGATTCTCGGCATCGCCGGTGTGGCCGGAAACGGGCAGGCGGAACTGATGGCGGCCTTGAGCGGCGAGGTTCTGCTCGCCGACGCCGATGCCGTGGTGATCGAGGGAACCACGGCCGGGCATTTGGGACCGCGGGCCCGCCGGACGCTTGGCCTCGCCTTCGTGCCGGAGGAGCGGCTGGGCCGGGGTGCGGTGCCGGAACTGAGCCTGTCGGAGAACGCGCTGCTGTCCGGCTATGCCCGCGAGCCGCTGGTGCGCGGCGGCATGGTCCATTTCGCCCGCGCCCGCGCCTATGCCGAGACGATCATCCGCGGCTTCAACGTCGTGGCGCACGGTCATCGGGCGGAAGCGCGGTCGCTGTCGGGCGGCAATCTGCAGAAATTCATCATCGGCCGCGAAATCCTGCAGAAGCCCAAGCTTCTGGTGGTCGGCCAACCGACCTGGGGTGTCGATGCAGGTGCTGCCGCGGCGATCCACAAGGCGCTGATCGATCTGGCGCGGTCGGGTGCGGCGGTGCTGGTCATCAGCCAGGATCTGGATGAGCTGTTCGTGCTGAGCGACCGGATTTCCGTGCTGTTCCATGGCCGCCTGTCCGACAGCCGGCCGACGCACGAGACGACGGTGGAGCGCATCGGCCTGCTGATGGGCGGCCTGTTCGGCACGCCGCCGGACGAAGACGGGGAGATCACGCGTGCGGTCTGATGGTTTTTTGAGCACCGGAGACGCCGCATGAGCTTCATCCGTCTTGAACCGCGCGGGCAGGCGTCGAAGACCATGGTCTACGTTACGCCACTGTTGGCGGTGGCGCTGACCCTGCTCAGCGGCTTCATCCTGTTCCTGGCGATGGGCTTCGACCCGTTGAAGGCGCTTTATTCCTTCTTCGTCGCGCCCGTGACCTCGGTCCGCGGTATCGGCGAACTGGTGGTGAAGGCGACGCCGCTGGTGCTGTGCGCCGTCGGGCTCGCCATCGGCTTCCGCGCCAATGTCTGGAACATCGGCGCCGAAGGGCAGCTGACGCTGGGCGCCATCACCGGCGGCGGGCTGGCGCTTGCCTTCTATGGCGAGGGCGGCTGGTGGCTGTTGCCGATGATGGTGATCGGCGGAGCTGTCGGCGGGGCGGTCTGGGCGGCGGTGCCGGCCTTTCTGCGGCTGCGCTTCAACGCCAGTGAGATCCTGACCAGCCTGATGCTGAATTACGTGGCGCTGCTGCTGCTGAACTATCTGGTCCATGGCCCATTCCGCGATCCCGACGGCTTCGCCTTCCCCGAATCGCGGCTGTTCGAGGCCGAGGCCACGCTGCCGATCCTGTGGGCCGGGACCCGCGTCCATTTCGGCGCACTGCTTGCCCTGCTGGCGGTGGCGGGCGGCTGGCTGTTGATCGCGCGGACCTTCATCGGCTTCCAGATCAAGGTGATCGGCCTGACCCCGGCCGCGGCCGGCTATGCCGGCTTCGACCAGAAGCGGATCGTCTGGCTGACGCTGCTGCTGTCGGGGGCGCTGGCCGGAATCGCCGGCATGGGCGAGGTCGCCGGTCCCATCGGCCAGATCACCGCCAGCATCTCGCCCGGCTACGGCTATACCGCCATCATCGTTGCCTTTCTGGGCCGGCTGCATCCGGTCGGCATCCTGCTGGCGGCTTTGCTGATGGCGCTGTCCTTCATCGGCGGCGAGGCGGCGCAGATCGCCATGGGCCTGCCCAAGGCCATCACCGGAGTGTTCCAGGGCATGCTTCTGTTCTTCCTGCTGGCGAGCGACGTGCTGATCCGCTACCGGGTCCGCTTCGGTGCGCGGAGGGCCGCGGCATGAGCGACCTTGCCCTGATCGGCCCGATCCTGGCCGCTATGTTCGCGGCGGCGACGCCGCTGCTGTTCGCCGCCTTGGGCGAGCTGGTGGTCGAGAAGTCGGGTGTCCTCAACCTGGGTGTCGAGGGCATGATGCTGGTCGGCGCCGTCTGCGGCTTCGCCGTCACGGTTCAGACCGGCAGCCCCGTCACCGGTTTTCTCGTCGCGGCCTTCGCTGGCGCCGCCACCGCCTCGCTGTTCGCCGTGCTGACCCTGTTCCTGCTCGCCAACCAAGTGGCGACCGGGCTCGCGCTGACCCTGTTCGGCGTCGGCCTGTCGGCGCTGATCGGGCAGGGCTTCGTCGGCATTCCGCTGGAGGGCCTGCCCAAGCTCCACATCCCCGGCCTGACCGACCTGCCGGTGGTGGGGCAGGCGCTGTTCGGCCAGGACATCATGGTTTATCTGGCGGTCGCCGCCGTGCCGCTGGTCCACCTGTTCCTCTACCGCAGCCGCGCCGGTCTCGTCCTGCGCGCGGTGGGGGAGAACCACACGGCCGCCCATGCGCTGGGCTACAAGGTCCTGCGCATCCGCTTTTTCGCCGTGCTGTTCGGCGGCGCCATGGCCGGGCTGGGCGGTGCCTTCCTGTCGATGGACTACACGCCGATGTGGGCGGAGAACATGACTTCGGGCCGCGGCTGGATCGCGCTGGCGCTGGTGGTCTTCGCCACCTGGAAGCCGGTGCGCGCCATGCTCGGCGCCTGGCTGTTCGGTGGCGTCACCATCCTGCAGCTGCATGTCCAGGGGCTGGGCATCGACGTGCCGTCGCAGCTCTTGTCGATGCTGCCGTATCTGGCTACCGTTCTGGTCCTGGTGCTGATTTCGCGGGACGTCGCCCGCATCCGCCTGAACGCGCCGGCCTGTCTGGGAAAACTGTTTCATCCCGATGCTTGACGCGTCGTTTTGAAAACGAAACAAAGCCCATATCTCACGACATCAAGAATAAGGAGCGTCGACGTGAACAGAAGGACGATGGGCAAGACGGTGCTGGGTCTGGCCGGTGCCGCGATCGCGCTGAGCGTGGGGCTGGGTGCCGGCATGGGCTCCGCCTTCGCGCAGGAGAAGCTGAAGGTCGGCTTCGTCTATGTCGGCCCGGTCAGCGACCATGGCTACAGCTATCAGCACGACCAGGGCCGTCTGGCCGTGGAGAAGGCGCTGGGCGACAAGGTCACCACCACCTTCGTCGAGAATGTGCCGGAAGGCGCCGACGCCGAGCGCGTGATCGAGCAGCTGGCGGCCAGCGGCCACAAGCTGATCTTCACCACCTCCTTCGGCTTCATGAACCCAACGCTGAAGGTGGCCAAGCGCCATCCCGACGTGAAGTTCGAGCATGCCACCGGTTACAAGCGCGCCGAGAACGTCGCGACCTATTCCGGCCGTTTCTATGAGGGCCGTACGGTGGTGGGCGCCATCGCCGGCAAGATGACCAAGTCGAACATCATCGGCTACATCGGCTCCTACCCGATTCCCGAGGTGGTCGGCGGCATCAACGCCTTCACCATCGCGCTGCGCGAGCAGAACCCGAAGGCCGAGGTCCGCGTGGTCTGGGTCAACAGCTGGTACGATCCCGGCAAGGAAGCCGAGGCGGCCAAGGCGCTGATCGACCAGGGTGCCGACATCATTGTCCAGCACACCGACAGCCCCGCCCCGATCCAGACCGCGCAGGAGCGCGGGCTGTGGTCGGTCGGCCAGTCGTCCGACATGACCCGCTTCGGTCCGAAGTCGCACCTGACCGCGATCGTCGAGGACTGGAACGGCTACTATGTCGACCGCGTGAAGGCGGTTCTCGACGGCAGCTGGAAGCCGATCGACACCTGGGGCGGCATCAGCACCGGCATGGTCGAGCTGGCCCCCTACAACCCGGCGATTCCGGCCGACGTCGTGAAGATGGCCGACCAGATCAAGGCCGACATCGTGTCCGGCAAACGCCACTCCTTCCAGGGTCCGGTCAAGGACCAGTCCGGCAAGGTCGTGATCCCGGAAGGCAAGTCCGCCACCGACGAGCAGATCCTGAAGATGGACTGGTACGTCGAAGGCGTGCAGGGCAAGGTTCCGAAGTAAGCGTCGTACGGCGCTTCCGACCGGGGGGTGATAATCTCCGGTCGAAAGCGCCGTCCGTTTTTACAGATACTCGCCCAGCAGGCGCAGGAACGGACGCGCTTCCTGCAGGACCAGGATGGTCTGGTGGAGCAGGTCCTCGGGCGAGGCGTGGTGTTCCAGCCGGATTTCCGAGAACAGGATGATCTTTTGTCCGCCCTGAACGATGAAGCGGACATGCGGCAGCCCTTCGATCCCGCGCAGGACCGCCAGCAGGGCGCGGCGGCGCTCCGGAGCCTGGGCCGTGTAGGGCACGTGGCCGACATCCGCCCAGATCTGGCAGATCGAGCCGCCGCCGTCCTCCGGCCCTTCATGCCGGACGGCGACGTTGAAGGGCAGCCCGTCGGCCATGAAGGTCAGCTTGCAGGGACGGGGCGGCTTGGCGATGCCGAGAACGCCCTCGGGCGTCATCTCGATCGAGCCGGGATTGATGGGCAGGGCGCCGTCCGGCACTTCGGCCAGCGATTGAATGGTCTTCAGATCGGGAACGGACAAGGCGGCACGCTCGGCTTCAGGGGCAATGGAGACGACAGCATGGGCTCCGCCCGCTAAAATTCTGTAAAGGCTTGCAACGCACAGCTAGAATGGCTGTTCGCTGTGGTCTGAAAATACGAAGAAAGCAGGCGATGTCCGCCATCGATACCGTCGTCGTCCCCATCCACCGAGCCGGCTGGCCCTTCATCGCCGGTTTCGCGGTGGTCTCCCTGATCCTGGGTCTCGCCGTCTGGGCGCCGCTCGGCTGGATCGGCCTGGTGCTCACCCTGTGGTGCGCCTACTTCTTCCGCGATCCCGACCGGGTGACGCCGACGCGGCCCGGACTGCTGGTCAGCCCCGCCGACGGGCGCGTCACCATGATCGTCCAGGCGGTTCCGCCCAAGGAACTCGGCATGGGGGACAAGGCGCTGACCCGGATCAGCGTGTTCCTCAACGTGTTCAACGTCCACGTCAACCGCGTGCCGGCCGACGGCACCATCATGGCCGCCGAATACCACAAGGGCACCTTCGTCAATGCCGCGCTGGACAAGGCGAGCGACGAGAACGAGCGGATGGCCTTCCGCCATCGCCTGCCGGACGGGCGCGAGATCGCCTATGTCCAGATCGCCGGCCTGGTGGCGCGCCGTATCCTGTGGTGGGTCAAGGCCGGGCAGCAGGTGAAGGCGGGCGAGCGCTTCGGCCTGATCCGATTCGGCAGCCGCACCGACATCTATCTGCCCGACGGCGTCGCCCCGCTGGTCTGCGTCGGCCAGACCGCCATCGGCGGCGAGACGATCCTGGCCGACCTGGACGGGACCGAAGCGCAGCGGCAGGGGGATGTGCGGCGATGAAACGACCGCCCGTCTTCCGCCAGCAGATCTTCCGCCCACACCGGGCGCGCCGGCCCGGCCGGCCGCACCCGCGTCTGAAAGGGCTGTCGATCAACCACCTGTTGCCGAACGTCCTGACGGTGCTGGCGCTCTGCTCCGGCCTGACCGCGATCCGATTCGCCATGCAGGAGCGGTGGGAGCCGGCGGTCATCGCCATCGTCATCGCCGCCATCCTGGATGCGCTGGATGGCCGGATCGCCCGCCTGCTGAACGGGCAGAGCAAGTTCGGGGCGGAACTGGACAGCCTGTCCGACGCCATCAGCTTCGGCGTCGCCCCGGCCTTCATGATGTATTTGTGGGGGTTGAACGGCGCGGGCAGCCTGGGCTGGATCGCCGCCATGGCCTATGCCGTGTGCTGCGCCTTGCGGCTGGCGCGCTTCAACTCGCGGCTCGGCGTGGTCGACCTGCCGCCCTGGGCCTACAACTACTTCACCGGCGTTCCGGCGCCGGCCGGTGCCGGCCTCGTGCTGCTGCCGATGATCCTGGGGTTCGAGATCGGTCCGGAGTTCCCCGGCCATCCGGCCGTCATCGTGCCGTGGACCCTGCTGATCGGCGGGCTGATGGTCAGCATCCTGCCGACCTTCTCCTTCAAGGGTGCCCGGGTTCCGGCCCATTGGGTGGTGCCGGCCCTGGCCGGCGTCGGGCTGCTCGCCGCGATGATGGTCAGCCAGCCCTGGTGGACACTGTCCATCGTCGGCATCGCCTATATGGTCAGCCTGCCATTCTCCATCGCCCAGTTCCGCAAGCTGCAACGGGCTGCGGAACTGATGCGCACGGAGATCGGCGAGCCGCCGGAGATGCAGGGGACCGAGGTGCAGGCTCAGGCTTCGGAAGCCGTGACGCCCGAGGACGAGGCGCGGAAGCCGGTCTGACCGGCTTCCCCTTTTCTTATTCTGCCGCGACCAGTTCCGCAATCCGCTCGGCTGCCACAGCCGCCTCGGCAGCCAGCTCTGATACGCTGACGCGCACCACCATCGGGATTTGTCCCAGGCACCGGCCGACATGGTCGGTTTCCGCCTGGGGCAGATCGCCGATCTCCATGGCGATGTCGAGCATGTCGCCGGTCAACCGGCTGTGCAGGGCCAGCGGGACCAGTCCGCGCTTGGCGACATATTCCAGAACGCGGGGCAGGGTGCCGGGATCGGCGTCGGCCACCAGGGAGAAGACGACCCGGCGGCCGGGTGCGGTGACGCGCGCGTCCGAAGCGGACACGGGGGTGGCTTTTGAAGAATGGCTATGCGCGGAATCGGTGATCAGGGTGCTGGACATGGCGTGATCGGGCCTTCAGACGGTTCTGCGGACTGGACGAGCGAAATCCCCGGCTCTCAAAGGAGAACCGGGCCGCTAATTCGCAGAATGCCGTCGATGCGATGCACGTTCATGGACAGGAGCCTAAGCGGCCCGCTGCCGTCCGTCAACAGGGACGAACTCGCCGAAAGATCGGACGTGTCGCGTTCGGGGAGCGCCGGTGGGGCGGCATCCCTCCTTGGTGGTGGCAAACCGTCACGTTCGAGCCGGACAGGAACAAAGTCCAGGGGACCCCGTTGAGGTTCCGCTTGTCCGTCACAAATGCTCCATCATAAGGGAGAGGGCCATGCTCGGCACCATTCTGCTCATCATCCTCATTCTGATGCTTCTCGGCGCCGTTCCGGCCTGGCCGCACAGCCGCGGCTGGGGCTATGGTCCCAGCGGCATCCTCGGCGTGCTGCTGATCGTTCTGATCGTTCTGCTGCTGATGGGTCGGATCTGATCCCCACCCTGTCGGTCTGATGCTATCTGCCCGATGGGCGGCGGGGCCGGCGGAGTGCGAACATCAGCCATCCGACCGGTCCCAGCATCAGCACCATCACCAGCCACCCGGCGCGCGGCCCGAAGGGGCAGCGCGACCCGGCCGGCGGCCGCCAGCCGCCACCCCGGCGCGACAAAGCCACATGCAGCAGCGGCAGCCCGTACAAGGCGAACAGGATCAGCCAGGGGATCGCGGCCCAGGGAATCATGGCGGAAAGATCGGCATTCATCCTCCGACGATAGCATCGATCTCCAGTCTGTTGCGACCGATCGTCACGTCATAATGCGCATGCATGCAGCCTCGGTTGCGCTGCACACAGGGCAACGAGGTTGAAGCCGGTGGGGACTTTCGGCTAGGGTCGTCGACAAGATCGTCCGAAGGGCCTAGCCATGGCACTGGAAATCGAGCGGCGCTTTCTCGTCCGCAAGGATGTCCGGCATCTCTGCCGGAATGGCGTCCGAATGGTCCAGGGATACCTGCCGTCCGACGGCGCCAGCACGGTCCGCGTCCGCATCGCGGAAGACCGGGCGACTCTCACCATCAAATCGCTGAAGCGTGGAGCGTGCCGGGACGAGGTGGAGCATCCGCTGGACCTGGATTTCGCACGCCAGCTTCTTCTCCACGGCTGCGAAGGCCGGGTGATCGAAAAGACACGCTACCGCCATCGCCAGGACGGCCTGTGCTGGGAGATCGACGTCTTCGACGGCGAGAATTCCGGCCTCGTCATCGCGGAGGTCGAGTTGGAGACCCCTGACCAGACGGTGCCGCTGCCGGACTGGATCGGTGCGGAGGTCACCACGTTGCGTGCCTATGGCAACTCCGCCCTTTCCCGTGCGCCGATCCGGCGCTGGTCCGCCGCCGCCTGAAAGGTCGCGTGTGCGGGCGCGACCAGAGCGGCGATAAGCCAGCAGAGTGGGTCAGGCCGTGCGCACCTTGTTCAGGAAACCCTGAACCTCGCCACGCAGGCGGTCGGCCTGAGTTGCGAGAGTGCGGCTGGCATCCAGAACCGCATCGGCGGCGCCGCCGGTCTTGGTGGCGGCGGTCGTCACCTCGGCGATGTTGCGCATCACCTGCTGGGTGCCTTCTGCCGCCTGCTGGACATTCTGGGCGATCTCGCGCGTGGCGCTCCCCTGCTGTTCCATTTCGAGCGCGATGTCCGTCACCGTGCCGCTGATCGCGGTCACGGCGTCGGAGATGGTGCGGATGGCCTCCACCGCGCTGGTGGTGGCGGTCTGCATCTCCGCGACCTGGGCGGAAATCTCCTCGGTCGCCTTGGCGGTCTGGCCGGCGAGGTTTTTAACCTCGGTCGCCACCACGGCGAAGCCCTTGCCGGCCTCGCCGGCGCGGGCGGCTTCGATGGTGGCGTTGAGCGCCAGCAGGTTGGTCTGTTCGGCAATCTCGCCGATCAGGCCGACGACCTGACCGATGCGCTCGGCGGCCATCGACAGCCCCTCGACGATGCTGTTGGTCTGCACCGCCTTGTCGGCGGCTCCCGATGCGGTGGCGGAACTGGCGTTCAGCTGGCGCGAGATTTCGGCGATGGAGGCCGACAGCTGTTCCGCCGCCGCGGCGACGGTCTGCACGTTCGCGGTCGCCTGCTGCGAGGCGGTGGCGACGGCGGTGGATTTCGCGGTGGTCAGCGCCGCATCAGACGACATCTCCTGGGCATCGCGGCCCAGCGAGCCGGCCGATTCGGTCAGCGAGGTCACCACGCCCGACACCGCCTGTTCAAAGCCGTTGGCGAATTCGTTCATCGTCCGGCGGCGGTCGGCGTCGATCTGGACGCGCATCTCCTCCCGCTCGCGCTCCATCCGCCGCATCTCCAGGGCGTTGTCCTTGAAGATGGTCATGGCGGCGGCCATGTTGCGCAGCTCGTCCTTGCGGTCGCCGCCGGGGATGTCGACGCTCAGGTCGCCTTCGGCGAGCCGGCCCATGGCGCCGGTCATGGCGTGCAGCGGGTGGGTGATGGCGCGGTCGATGATCCAGGCCATCAGCGCGCCCAGCAGCAGCGCCACCGCCGCACCGATGGCGATCACCATGCCGGCGCTGGCGCGGCCGGCCTCGCGATCCTCGCGCTGCAGAGTGACCAGTCGGCCAACCTGACCGCTGACCGCGGCCGATGCCTTGGCCATCGCCGCCGACGCGTCGTGCTGCTTGGCGACGGCGGAGGACAGCGCGGTGAATTCCGAATCGAAAGCGCGGGCGGCTTCGGTGATGGCGGCGATCAGCGCCCGCCCTTCCCGATCGACCAGGACGGCACCGGCCTGTCCGGCGATGGTCAGGATCTCCTTCACCGCGGCAGCGGCTGCGACTTTGGCGTCCGCCGAGCCGGTCAGCAGGAAATCGCGCTGGGCCAGCATCGCCGATTGGGCGTCCTGCACCAGCCGCATCGCCAGACCGCGCAGCATGACGGCCTCGTTCACCTCGCTTTGGGCGTATTTCGAGGCTTCGGTCAGCGCTTCGGTCACCATGGCCTGGTTCTTCTGGAGTTCCACGGCCCGCTCCTGCACGCCGCGGGCGGCCTCGTCCAGCCCCGCGGCCACGCCGACCTCGGTCAGTGCGGCGATGCCCTTGCCGTGCAGGGCGCGCACGGTGTCATGGTAGGCGCGGGCGTCGCCGGCGATCCGTGCGGCGGATTCCTCGTCATTGGTACCGACGAGGTCCTTGGCGACGGTGTCGGTGATCTGCACCAACTCGTCCAGTGCCGCGACGATGCGATCCGCCAGGGCCTGATCGGCGTTGCGGCGCAGATCGCTCTGCTGGCGCCGGACCTCCAGCACCCGCTCGATGACACGGTTCGCGCGCTCCGCCGTGTCCATGCTGTGGCGCAGCTCGGTGTCGGCGTCGCGCTTGCTGGCCATATTCAGGTCATAGCGCTCCGATTGCTGCTTGCCGATCTTCTCGGCGATCTCGCGCAGGGCGCGGGCGCGCATTTCCATGCTGGCGGTGCGGGCGTGCGCCTCGCCGTCCTGGGCGACGAAATTGTTGAAGGCGGCGCGGTAGCCGTCGATGCCGGACAGCACCTCGTCCAGCAGCCGGCGTCCTTCGCCGTCGGTCAGGGCGGCGCGGGTCTGCTGCGCTTCGGCCTGCAGGGCGTCCAGCATGCCCGGAACGTTGGTCGCGGCCTTGGCGTCGCGTTCGGTGACGAATCGCGCCTCCTCCAGCCGCACCGACTTCAGCCTCGTGTCGAGGTCGGCGGTATGGGCTTCCAGACCGACCCGTTCGGCGTAAGTGCTCAGGCTGTTCCAGCCGACGAACGCCACGCCAACCGTCAGGAGCAGCACGGCGGCAAAGCCAAGTGCGATCCGCGTTCCGATCGTCATGGATTATGGACTCCCCGATGGCATCGCAAGTGGCGATGCTTCTCCCCGTTCATTGGGACGATTGAACCACAGGACGCTTTATGTCCGGTTTGATTCAAGTCAGGAATCCCACTTATTTCAGAAGCGGTCGGGCATCCAGCACGGTGCGCCGCGAAATAGGCGGTGCAAACGGTCGATCATCTTTTCTTCACCATGAAGCAAACCAGCTCTCCAAAGTGTGCGAGCGCTTGCATGCCCCGTGAACAGACTGGCGAAAGCCGCGGTGCCGATCCGAGCCGGCGGATCAAGGACTTGCTCTGTTTTCGAGATATTTCCAACAGAGCTGACAACCTCAAGGTGGTGACGCTCGCAATTGCCGAAAATAGAATCATCATTTATCTCAAAAATGGCATACTCTTGTATGTCAGTTGAGTAACCTCTCGCCTCCAAGGCCATGCCGACATCGAGGGGACGGACCAGCCACTCCTCGCGGCATTCCAGCGCCACACCATCGCCGGCAAGCAGCGCAAGCGGGTCATTCGGACCGCCGCGCCATGTCACCCGGTCCACTTGAGCCCTGAAACCGGCCAGCATGGTCATGGCCGGTTTCAGCGACCGCGCGGAGGGCAGGCAGAGATCGGCGACGTCGAGGCGCCGATCCAGCGGCGGCGTCACCGCGATGTAACCATCCTGATTGCGGTAAAGCTCCGACGGCTCGCAGTCCGGGCAGAGAGCGAGCGTCCACAGCGCCTCGGTCCTCTCCGGCAGGCCGTTCTGCTCCTTCAGCAGAGGTTGGCGGAGCATCGCCAACGGCACGGCGTCGAGCGGGTCCGCCGGCCACAAGCCGCTTGCGGCAGCCCCCGATTGTGCAAAGGCCGACGGCGGTGCGCTCCAGCGGCAGGTGACGCCGCCACGGCCAAAGCCGAGCCGACGGTAGAAGGGAAGGGTCGCCGGGCAGAGCACCGCCAATGCCGCCCCGGCTTGGCGTCCCTCCCTCAGCAGGGCCTGCATCAGCGCATTGCCAAATCCGCTGCCGCGCAGGGCTGGATCGACCGCCACCATGGCGATGGCCTGCACCGGGACCGGCCGGCCGCCGAACCACTGGTTCATCGTCCAAAAAGCGGCGCAGGCGGCCAGCGTGGTTCCGGTGGACCGCGGAACGCGCAGGACGCGGATGCTGTCCATGCCGAACAGGCCGGCGTAGCGGTCGAACAGGTCGCGCGACAGCCCGAAGCCGAGCCGCGCCAACCGGGCGACGGCGCTCAACTCCTCCGGCTGGGCCGGCCCGTACTCATGATGGTGGGCGATGAGGGTGACGACCGGCCTCCACTCGTTGAGCGGCCGGCGGGACCGCCGCGCGGGCTTCGTGCAGCAAGGATGCGAGCCTGTTCATATGACAATGAAACAGCGTTGGCGGCAACAGGGTGAGCGGAGGACGGTGACCGTGTGGAGAAAATGCCGTTCAGGCACCCGTGCCCGTCGCGCCGCTCAATCTCGCTGCCGCCCATCCGGCCGCCTCGCGCACCACATCGCTGACGTCCTGTGCCAGGGCCTCAGCCACCGGGCTCAGCGACGGATCGCCGCTGTTGCCGATGGCGACGAGGACATTGCGGACGAAGCGGTCGCGGCCGATGCGCTTGATCGGGGAGCCGCTGAACACCTGCCGGAAGCCGGCATCGTCCAACTGCGCCAGATCGGCCAGCCGTGGCGCGGTCAGTTCCGCACGCGGCAGGAAGGCGGGTTCAAGGGTCGCGCGGGCGAACTTGTTCCAGGGACAGGCGGCAAGGCAATCGTCGCAGCCATAGATGCGGTTGCCCATCAGCGGCTTGAGGTCGTCGGGGATCGGCCCCTTGTGCTCGATGGTCAGATAGCTGATGCAGCGCCGGGCGTCGATCTGGTAGGGCGCCGGGAAGGCGGCGGTCGGGCAGGCGACCTGACAGCGGTCGCAGGATCCGCAGCGGTCACGCGCCGGCGGGTCGGGCGGCAACTCCAGCGTCGTGTAGATTTCGCCCAGGAACAGCCAGGAGCCATGGTCGCGCGACACCAGATTGGTGTGCTTCCCCTGCCAGCCCAGCCCGGCCTGCGCCGCCAGAGGCTTTTCCATCACCGGGGCGGTGTCGACGAACACCTTCACGCCGGCCTTGGTCTGGTGCGCCAGCCATTGCGCCAGCGTCTTCAACCGGCCTTTCACGAGATCGTGGTAATCGCGGTTGCGGGCATAGACCGAGACGATGCCGCGGTCGGGATGCTCGGCCAGACGGCGCGGGTCGTCGTGCGGGGCGTAGCTGGTGCCCAGCGCGATGACGGTGCGCGCCTCGTCCCACAGCGACTGCGGATGGCTGCGCTGGTCGCTGCGCTCGGCCATCCAGCCCATGTCGCCGTGCCGGCCCTCGGCAACGAACTGCGCGAGACGCTCGCGCGCCTCCGGCCCCAGTGCTGCCGGGGCGAAGCCCACCGCGTCGAACCCCACCGCCAGCGCGCGGTCGCGGATGGCGTCCCGCAGCCGCGCCGGGCCGGCGGAAGACAGCGGAGCGGGCTTAGCCGCGGCCACGGTAGGTCGGCACGTCCTGCGACGGGATCCAGACGCCCTTGGGCGGCTCCCCGGTCTGGAAGAACACGTCGATCGGGATGCCGCCGCGCGGATACCAGTAGCCGCCGATGCGCAGCCAGACCGGCGACAGTTCGTCCACCAGCCGCTTGCCGATGCCCACCGTGCAGGCCTCGTGGAAGGCGCCGTGGTTGCGGAAGCTGGTCAGGAACAGCTTCAGCGACTTCGATTCGACCAGCCAGTCGCCGGGCACATAGTCGATGACCAGATGGGCGAAGTCCGGCTGGCCGGTGATCGGGCAGAGCGAGGTGAACTCGGGTGCGGTGAAGCGCACACAGTAGGGGGTGCCGGGGTTCGGGTTCGGCACCCGCTCCAGCACCGCCTCTTCCGGCGTCCTGGGCTGGGTTGTGGAGCCGCCGAGTTGGGTCAGGCCGGCATAGATGTTCTCACTCATCGGTCTTTTCCTCCGCCACCCGCTCGGCTTCCGGCGGGGCGCTGTCCTTGTCCGCCTCCGGCGGAGCACTGTTATTACCCGCCTTCGGCGGATCGCTGTCTTTAGCCGCCTTCGGCGGGCGGCCCTGCTTCGGCGGCTTGCCGGGCTTGGCAATGGGGTCCACGGTGGCTTCGATGTCGCCCTCGTTCATGCGGGCCTCCATGGCGCCGGCGACCTCCTCGAAGGTGCCGTCCGCGATGGCCTGCCGCATCGTCCGCATCACGTCCTGGTAGTAATGCAGGTTGTGCCAGGTCAGCAGCATCGGCCCCAGCATCTCGTCCGCCTTGAACAGATGATGCAGATAGCCCCGGCTGTAGCTCCGGCAAGTCGGGCAGCCGCACTCGGCATCGAGCGGGCGCTCGTCATGGGCATGGCGGGCGTTGCGGATGTTGATGGTGCCGCGGCGGACGAAGGCCTGACCGGTGCGGCCCGACCGCGTCGGCATCACGCAGTCGAACATGTCGACGCCGCGCCGCACCGCGCCGATCAGGTCGCTCGGCCGGCCGACGCCCATCAGGTAGCGCGGGCGGTCCTTGACCATCAGCGGCTCGGTGAAGTCGAGCACGCGGAACATCGTCTCCTGTCCCTCGCCGACCGCCAGCCCGCCGATGGCGTAGCCGTCGAAGCCGATATCGGTCAGGGCGGCGACGCTCTCCGCCCGCTGCTCCGGATAGACGCTGCCCTGGACGATGCCGAACAGGCCGTAGCCGGGCCGCTCGACGAAGGCGTCCTTGCTGCGCCGCGCCCAGCGCATCGACAGGCGCATGGAGGATTCGGCCTGCGCCTCCGTCGCCGGAAAGGGCGTGCATTCGTCCAGGCACATGGTGATGTTGCTGTCCAGCATGTGCTGGATCTGGATGGAGCGCTCCGGCGTCAAATGGTGGCGGCTGCCGTCCAGATGCGATTTGAAGGTGACGCCTTCCTCCGACATGGTGCGCAGGTCGGACAGGCTCATCACCTGGAAGCCGCCGCTGTCGGTCAGGATCGGCTTGTCCCAATTCATGAAGCGGTGCAGGCCGCCCAACTGCGCCACCCGCTCCGCCGTCGGGCGCAGCATCAGGTGATAGGTGTTGCCCAGCAGGATTTCCGCACCGGTGGAGGCCACCGCGTCGGTGGTCATCGCCTTCACCGTCGCGGCGGTGCCGACCGGCATGAAGGCCGGCGTCTCGATGGTGCCGTGGGCGGTGGTGACGCGGCCGCGCCGCGCCCGCCCGTCGGTCGCCAGAAGGTCAAAGCCGATGCCGGTCATGTTGAGTCCGTCCTGTGCAGCAGCGAGGCGTCGCCGTAGCTGAAGAAGCGATAGTCGGTGTCGATGGCGTGGCCATAGGCCGCCCGCATGCGGTCATAGCCGGCGAAGGCGCAGACCAGCATGAACAGTGTCGATTTCGGCAGGTGGAAGTTGGTCCACAGGAGATCGACGATGCGGAAGCGGTAGCCGGGGGTGATGAAGATGTCGGTGTCGCCGCTGAAGGGGACCAGCGTCCCGTCCGTCCGGCCCGCCGTCTCCAGGATGCGCAGAGCCGTGGTGCCGACCGAGACGATCCGGCCGCCGGCCTTGCGAGTTCTCGTTCACCGCGGCGGCGGTGTCGGCTGAGATCTCGCCCCACTCGCTGTGCATCTTGTGGTCGGCGATGTCGTCGACCTTCACCGGCAGGAAGGTGCCGGCCCCGACATGCAGCGTCACCGGCACCCGCCGCACGCCGCGCTCGTCCAGCGCCGCCAGCAGGTCGGGCGTGAAGTGCAGCCCGGCCGTTGGAGCGGCGACGGCACCCTCGCGGGCGGCGAAGACGGTCTGGTAATCTGCGTTGTCGCCCTCGTCGGCCTTGCGGCGGATGTAGGGCGGCAGCGGCATCCGGCCATGGCGGTGCAGCGCTTCCATGAGATCAGCCCCGCCGGCGGAGAAGCGCAGCCGCACCTCCATGCCGTCCTTGGCGATCACCTCGGCGCTGAAGTCATCCGCTATGACGATGGTGTCGCCGGGCTTCAGCCGCTTGCCGGGTTTGGAGAAGGTTGCCCATTCCCGTTCGCCCAGCCGCTTGTGCAGCGTGATCTCCACCGCCACCTCGCCGCGCCGGCCGTCGAGCCGGGCCGGGATGACGCGGGTGTCGTTGACGACCATCAGGTCGCCCGGCTGCAACAGCGCCGGCAGGTCCCGCACGATGAAGTCGCGCAAGGTGGAGCCCACCTCCAGCAGGCGGGCGGCGTCACGCGGCCGGACGGGATGCTCGGCGATCCGGTCGGGCGGCAGGTCGAAGTCGAAATCGGCGGTCTTCATGGGAGGGGCAAGCTATAGACTGAACCGCCCCTCGTTGTGAAGGGACAGGAACGGGACACAGTCCTGCTGGCCCGGCCCCGTTCCGATCCGCAGCCTTCTCACGCCGCGCGCAGCTGCGACAGGAGCTCGGCAAGCTGACGCTCCATCGCCACCGCTTCCTGCGATAGGGTGGTGGAGGCGTTCAGCACATTCTTGGCGGCGGTGCCGGTTTCCCCCGCGGCAGCCGAGACGCTGGTGATGTTGTGGTTCACGTCGCGGGTGCCGGTGGAGGCCTGCTGGGCGTTGCGGGCGATCTCCCCGGTCGCGGCGGCCTGCTGCGAAACCGCTCCGGCAATGCCGGATGATATCTCGTTCATCGATTCGATGACGCGCGTGATGCCCTGGATATCGGAGACGGCCTCGCCGGTGGCGGCCTGGATGGCGGTGACCTGGGCGGAGATCTCCTCCGTCGCCTTGCCGGTCTGGTTGGCGAGATTCTTCACCTCGCTCGCCACCACGGCAAATCCCTTGCCGGCCTCTCCCGCCCGCGCGGCTTCGATGGTGGCGTTCAGCGCCAGCAGGTTGGTTTGCGAGGCGATGGAGTTGATCAGCTGGACCACGTCGCCGACCTGCCGGGCCGCGGCAGCCAACCCATCGACCTTGGCGTTGGCATGCCGTGCGCGTTCCACCGCCTCTTCTGCGATGCCCGTCGACTGCGATACCTGGCGGCCGATCTCCCCGACCGATGCCGACAGTTCCTCCGCCGCCGCGGCGACCGTCTCGACGCTAGCCGATGTCTGCTGGGTTGCGGCGGCGACCGCTTCCGACCGGAGATTGGTCTGGTCCGCCGTGTCGGTCATCATCTTCGCGGCCTGTTGCAGCACCCGCGCCTCGTCGGCGACCGTACGCAGAATGCCGCCTATTCTCTGTTCCAGCCGGTCGGCCAGTTGGCGCATGGCCTGGATGCGCTCTTCCTCCGCCCGCAGGTCGGCGTTGCGCTGCTCCTCCTCCAGCCGGCGTTTTTCGATGGCATTGCCTTTGAAGACGACGAGCGCCGATGCCATGGCTCCGATTTCGTCGGATCGACCTTGAGCCGGCACGATCACGGCGGTATCGCCGTCGGCCAGACGATGCATCGCGTCGGTCATGGCGGACAGTGGACGGGTAACGCCGCGCGTCATCATGATGGCGGTGCCCAGACAGGCGACCAACCCGATCAGGCCGCCGGCAATCACCACCAGCTTCAGCGAATCGACATCGGCCCGCACGGTGTCGATCGACCGGTTCAGCTTGGCGATCTCCGCGGCGGCGGCCGTATCGGTCTTGCTGACCAGCGCTTCCAGACTGTCGGTGATGGCTTCCGCCGTCTTGTCGAACTCGCCCATCAGACGGTTGCCGCCAGCCGGACCGTCGGCGATGAACGCCTCGGCCATCCGCTTGCCGGTGTCGTAATAAGGGGCGAACGCGCCTGCCGTCTCGCGCAGCGCCTCCTGAATGTCGGTCAGGCCGAGCGTGGAGGCGAGCGCCGCGGCACGCGCGATCTCGGCCCTGAACCTTTCGGCATGCTCGGCGGCCTTGGCCGGACCGTCATCCAGCCCGTCGAGCCCGCGGGTGGCGGACACATCGGTCAGCCATTGCTGAACCTGAATGACGTGGATCTGGATTTCCTTGATCGACTTGACCAGTTCCAGACCATTTTCGGTCACGCGGTCGGACGAGCTTTCCATGGTGTTCAGCGAGTTCGTGCTCCTCGCTCACCGTCATCCAGGTCGCCGCCATCGAGAACAGCAGGATGGCTGCAATCAGGGCCATTGCGATCGACAGTCTGCGCTTGATCGACATTCCTATGTTTCCCTCGCTGAAATCCGCTGATTTGGATCAGGCCGGACGAAGCGGAGGGTCGACGGACCCGCTGTCAGGCATGCTGTTTTTGAATAAGTGATCAATAACGATGCTGTCGAGCGGTTCCGTTCGCGTTCAAACAGAAAGCCATAAAAATCTGTACAGGGTTCAGAAAGATTTCCGGATGGTTTTGTCTTTATATTGATTGGTCAGTCATTGAGTGAGCGGCCGGGGGTAATTGCGATTTATTCTCAGTCCGCTGGAGGCAATCCTTGGGCCGTCAGCGCTTCCTCCTGCCGCGCCGCCAGCGCATTCACGTCGAAGTCGCGGATCAGCCCCTGGAACATCTGGTACCAGTTCAGCTCCGCTTTCAGATGCAGGAAGACCGAGCCCAGCCCGACCGCGGCGCGGTCCATGAAGACGAACTCCCGCGGGATTTCCACGCCGCCGACGCGGCGCAGTTCGGCATGGACCTTGCCCGCCGTCTCGCGGCCGTAATGGCCGCCGTTGGTCTCCTCGATCTTGCGCTGGCGGTCCTCCATGATCGGGGCATAGACGAAGCGCGCCCAGATGTTCAGCACGTCGACCAACTCGTTCGACGGGTTGACGAAACCCCAGGTGCGGTAGGCCTCCACCGCCTGCTCGCGGTTGTCGGTGCGCAGCGCATTGTAGAGGTCGATCACGCCCTTGACGAAGCTGGGCTTGAAGACGCGGATGCAGCCGAAATCGAGCAGGTTGATCGAGCGGTCGGGCCGGACCGTGTAGTTGCCCAGATGCGGGTCGCCGTGGATGACGCCGTAATTATAGAAGGGCACATACCAGGCCCGGAACATGTTCATCGCCAGTTCGTCGCGCGCCTCCGGATGTTCGGCGACGAAGTCCAGGATCTTGCGGCCATGCACCCATCCCATGGTCAGCAGCCGCTTGCTCGACAGCTCCGGCACCACGTCCGGCACATGGACGCCGGGCGTGCCGGCCAGCATGGACTGATAAAGGCGGGTGTGCTTCGCCTCGCGCTCGTAATCCAGCTCCTCGCGCAGGCGGGCGCCGATCTCCTTCTGGATCTGGCGGGTGGAGATGGCGCTGTCGGTGCGCTCGAAGATCGCGAAGATCAGGCCAAGCTGCCGCAGGTCGGCTTCCACCGCCGAGGCCATGTCGGGATATTGCAGCTTGCAGGCAAGCTCCCGCCCGTCCGGCCCGATGGCCTTATGGACCTGACCCAGCGACGCGGCGGCGGCGGCGGTGTGCTCGAAGCTCTGGAAGCGCGACTGCCAGCTGGGGCCAAGCTCGCTCGCCATCCGACGCTTGACGAAGGGCCAGCCCATCGACGGCGCGTCGGCCTGCAACTGCGCCAGTTCCTGGGTGTATTCCTTCGGCAGGGCGTCGGGGATGGTCGAGAGGATCTGCGCCACCTTCATCAGCGGCCCTTTCAGCCCGCCGAGTGCGGCCCGCAGTTCCGCCGCGTGGCGCTCCCGCTCCACGCGGATTCCCAGCACGCGTTCGCCCGCCAGCCGCGCGGCCAGCCCGCCAACGGCGGTGCCGACCCGCGCATACCGCGCGACCCGTCCGCCCCATGTGTTCTCATCGTGTTCCGGCATGCCCACAAGGTGGGTTCGCCTCCGGCAAAAGGCCAGCCCCCGCCCGTTCGGAGACCGCCGACGGACTGCCTCCGAAAGGCGCTGCGACGCAGCATGCGATTTTCTTGACAGCTCTGTGAAAGGAGCGCAGGCTTCCTCTTACAGTAATCAACACCGAGGTGAAGTGAGCGAGCATCGGAAACGCCTTACCGTTGAAGCGGTTAGCTTGAGCGGAACAGTAGAGACCGATACCAGGGAGGGTGAGTAAGATCATGACTCCACCGGAGCTTACCTGATTACGCCGATCTGTTCGGCCGATATGACTGAGGTTTCAGTTCCGAATTCTTTCGCCTGATTGGCGACTTCATCCGGGCCGTAGATGCCCGCTGCGAAAGCCCTCGCTTCCTATCGGAGCGAGGGCTTTTGTTTTGCCAGGAGCGTAATTCCCATCCCAGGGCGGGAAAGAACACAGATCCCGGCAATACGTTTCAAACGATACTGTTTGCATATGAAATCAAATCCCGCTATCCACGGAACCGAACGGTGCGGCAGGACGCCGCAGGTCGGCGTGCGCACCCGTCACACGAAAAGAGGATGGGGAGGATCGCATGGGGCGGTTGCTAAAGCCTTTCGCGCTGGCGGCGCTGCTCGCGACGACGGCGTTGTCCGCTGCCGCGGTGTCGGCTCAAGCCCAGACCGCCAAGCCGGTGCGAATCGGCGTGCTGGCGGACGAGGCCGGGTTCGCGTCCGACATCGGCGGCAAGGGTGCCGTGCTCGCCACCCGGATGGCGGTTGAGGATTTCGGCGGCAATGTGCTTGGCCGGCCGGTCGAGGTGCTGTCGGCCGACATGCAGAACAAGCCGGACGTGGCCTCCAACATCGTCCGCAGCTGGTTCGACGTCGACGGCGTCGACATGGTGACCGACATTCCGGTCTCCTCCGTCGCCCTGGCGGTGCAGGCGGTCGCGCGCGAAAAGAAGAAGGTGCTGATGATCAGCGCCGCGACAACCACCGAGCTGACCAATTCGCAATGCTCGCCCTACAGCATCCACTGGGCCGACGACACCGCGTCGCTGGCCGTTGGCACGACCAAGGCGGTCGTGCAGTCGGGCGGCACCAGCTGGTACTTCATCACTGCCGACTTCGCTTTCGGCACGGCGATGGAGAAGGCGGCGACCGACGCGATCAAACAGGCCGGCGGCACCGTGGTCGGCGGTGTGCGCCACCCGATGGGCACCAGCGATTTCGGCTCCTACCTGCTGAGCGCCCAGGGCAGCGGCGCCAAGGTGGTGGCGCTCGCCAATGTGGGGGCGGAGACCGTCGGCACCATCAAGCAGGCTGGTGAATTCGGCCTGACCGAGTCCGGCCAGCGGCTGGTCGGCTATATCGTCTTCATCACCGACATCCATTCGCTGGGTCTCGACCTCGCCAAGGGGCTCTATGTCACAAGCGGTTTCTATTGGGACCGCAACGACCAGACCCGAGCATGGTCCAAGCGCTTCTTCGAGCGCCACGGCAAGATGCCGACCAAGGAGCAGGCCAACACCTACCTCGCCACCCTGCATTGGCTGAAGGGTGTGAAAGCGGCGGGCACCACCGAGTCCGAGGCGGTCACCGCCGCGATGAAGGCGATGCCAACCGACTATTTCGGCACCCCCGGCAGCATCCGCAAGGACGGCCGCGTGCTGTACGATCTTGAGCTGTACCAGGTGAAGAGCCCGGCGGAGAGCAAGGCGCCGTGGGACTATTACAAGCAGGTCCGCAGCATTCCGGCGGCGGAAGCCTTCCTGCCGGTTGAAACCAGCAGCTGCCCCTTCGTGAAAGCCCAGTGACTGGCGCAGAGGTGACCTGCGGGTCGCCGCCGGCGGAAACCGAGTCGAGAGGGGTTCCCGCCGGACTGCGATCCGGGTTACACTCCGCTCTTTAGGTGCTGCGGGGACGGTACGTGGATCTACAGGTGCAAAGCGAG
This sequence comes from Azospirillum sp. UENF 112521, assembly GCF_058780665.1. NCBI lineage: Bacteria > Pseudomonadati > Pseudomonadota > Alphaproteobacteria > Rhodospirillales > Azospirillaceae > Azospirillum > Azospirillum sp. UENF 112521. Next base: position 1,939,805 of record NZ_JBSNCI010000002.1, on the reverse strand, counting down.
CGGCAGAACGACACCGGACGGTTGCGTTCGTCGGCGCTGGTGCGCCCGGTCTTCGCCGCGCTGGACCTCGGCACCAACAATTGCCGCCTGCTGATCGCCAAGTCGGCGCCGGGTGGCTTCCGCGTCATCGACGCCTTTTCCCGCATCGTCCGCCTGGGCGAGGGGCTGAGCCGCAACGACCATCTGTCGGAGCCCGCGATGGAGCGCACCATCGCGGCTCTGCGCGTCTGCGGCTCCAAGATCGAGCGTCGCGGCTGCACCGCCGTCCGCGCCGTCGGGACCGAGGCCTGCCGCCGCGCCAGTAACACCGCCGCCTTCGTCGAGACGGTGGAGCGCGAGACCGGCATCCCCTTGGAAATCATCTCCAGCGAGGAGGAGGGACGGCTGGCGCTGGCCGGCTGCGCCGCATTGCTGGAGCCGACCCATCCCTATGCCATCGTCTTCGACATCGGTGGCGGCTCGACCGAGCTGATGTGGCTGCAGGTGGAGAAGGGCAGGGCGCCGCGCCTGCTCGACCAGACCTCCATCCGTTGCGGCGTCATCGGCCTGACCGAGGAATATGGCGGCCCCAACGTCACCCGCGCCAACTACATCCAGATGGTGGAGGCGGTCGCCGACGCCATCGCCCCGTTCGAGGCGCGCAACCGCATCGAGAGCCGCGTCGCCGCCGGCAAGGTGCAGATGCTCGGCACCTCGGGCACGGTGACGACGCTGGCCGGCGTGCATCTGGGGCTGTGCCGTTACGACCGCCGGGCGGTGGACGGCAGCTATCTGCGGGTCGACCACGCCCGCGCGGTGATCGACCATCTGGTCGCACAGGATTTCGACGGCCGCGCCCGCCATCCCTGCATCGGCCAGGACCGTGCCGATCTGGTGGTCGCCGGCTGCGCCGTTCTGGACGCGCTGTGCGACGTCTGGCCGGTGGAACGGCTGCGCATCGCCGACCGCGGCTTGCGTGAAGGAATTCTGGTGGACCTGATCGGGGCCGCCGGCGAATGAACCGGTAACGACACCGGATGTATGATCGGGCAGGTGGGGAAGGATTCCCGCCTGTGCCGGATGACCGAGGAACAGCAGCGATCATGACCGAAAAGACTCCGTCGACGCGTCCGGGCGGACGCCGTGCCACGGTCCGTGTGAAGACCGCCGGCAAGCGCACGGAATCCTCCAAGCGCTGGCTGGAGCGCCACCTGAACGACCCCTATGTGGCCGAGGCGACCAAGCGCGGCTACCGCTCGCGCGCGGCGTTCAAGCTGTTGCAGCTGGACGAGAAGTTCCGCCTGCTCGCCCCCGGCAAGCGCGTGGTCGATCTCGGCGCCGCCCCCGGCGGCTGGACCCAGATCGCGGTGGAGCGGGTGCAGGCCGCGAAGGAGGGTTGGAAGGTCGTCGGTCTGGACATCCTGCCGATGGACCCGGTTCCCGGCGCCACCACCATGCAGGCCGACTTCCTGGAAGAGGGGGCGGCCGAGAAGCTGAAGGACGCGCTGGGCGGCCCGGCCGATCTGGTGCTGAGCGACATGGCCGCTCCCACCACCGGCCACCAGCAGACCGACCATCTGCGCATCATGGGGCTGGCCGAGGCCGCCTACGATTTCGCGGAGGAGGTGCTGGCCCCCGGCGGCGCCTTCGTCGCCAAGCTGTTCCAGGGTGGGGCCGAGCGTTCCCTGCTCGACCGGCTGCGGCGCGACTTCACCGTGGTCAAGCACGCCAAGCCGCCGGCCAGCCGCGCGGAGTCGTCGGAGACCTATGTGGTCGCCACCGGCTTCCGCGGCGGCAACGTGAACGACTGAATAGGCCGTTTTTCGCACTTGCATAACAGATGCTGTGTGCGCACGGGTTCACAAGCCCATGGTCTTGTGTATAAGTGCGCCACGTTTATCTTCCGGGAGATTAGACACATGGCGCGCGACACCAAAATCCGCGAAGCCCTGACCTTCGACGACGTCCTGCTGGTTCCGGCCGAAAGCTCGGTGCTGCCGAACGACGTGGACACCCGGACAAGATTGACGAAGACCATCGAGCTGGGCATCCCGCTGATGTCCTCGGCGATGGACACGGTGACCGAGAGCCGTCTCGCCATCGCTATGGCCCAGGCCGGCGGCATCGGCGTCGTCCATCGCAACCTGACCATCGAGCAGCAGGCCGAAGAGGTCCGCAAGGTCAAGCGGTACGAATCGGGCATGGTGGTCAACCCGATCACCATCACGCCGAACGCGACGCTGGCCGACGCTCTGGAACTGATGTCCTACCACAAGATCTCCGGCATCCCGGTGGTCGAGAGCCGTGACGCGCGCGGCAGCGGCAAGCTGGTCGGCATGCTGACCAACCGCGACGTCCGCTTCGCCGACGACCCGCGCCAGCCGGTCAGCGAGCTGATGACCAAGGAACTGGTGACCGTTCGCGAGGGCGTCAGCCAGGACGAGGGCAAGCGCCTGCTCCACCAGCACCGCATCGAGAAGCTGCTGGTGGTGGACGAGGACTACCGTTGCATCGGCCTCCTCACCGTCAAGGACATCGAAAAGGCCCAGGCTTATCCCAATGCGTGCAAGGACGATAAGGGCCGCCTGCGCGTCGCCGCCGCCACCGGCACCGGCAGCGACGGTCTGGCCCGTGCGGAGGCCCTGTTCGACGCCGGCGTCGACGTGCTGGTGGTCGACACCGCGCACGGCCATTCGCTGAAGGTGCTCGATCAGGTTCGCGCCGCCCGCGCCCTGTCCAGCTACACCCAGGTCATCGCCGGCAACGTCGCCACCGCCGAAGCGGCCAAGGCGCTGATCGATGCCGGCGTGGATGCCGTCAAGGTCGGCATCGGTCCGGGCTCCATCTGCACCACCCGCATCATCGCCGGCGTCGGCGTGCCGCAGCTGACCGCTGTGATGGATGTGGTGGAGGAGTGCGAGAAGCACGGGATTCCCGTGATCGCCGACGGCGGCATCAAATATTCGGGCGATCTGGCCAAGGCGATTGCCGGCGGTGCAAGCGTCGCCATGCTGGGTAGCCTGTTCGCCGGCACCGACGAAAGCCCGGGCGAGGTCATCCTGTTCCAGGGCCGCTCCTATAAGAGCTACCGCGGCATGGGCTCGGTCGGCGCCATGGCGCGCGGCTCGGCGGACCGTTACTTCCAGCAGGAGGTTTCGACCATGAAGCTGGTGCCGGAAGGCGTCGAGGGCCGCGTCCCCTACAAGGGTCCGGTGTCGGCGGTCATCCACCAGCTGGTCGGCGGCCTGCGCGCGGCCATGGGCTACACCGGCAGCGCCTCCATCGCCGAGATGCGCGAGAAGTGCCAGTTCGTCCGCATCACCAATGCGGGCCTGCGCGAAAGCCACGTCCACGACATCACCATCACCAACGAGTCGCCGAACTACCGGCAGGGCTGACGGCGAATTCGGGAGCGTCGCCGCCGGCAGTCACCCGGCGGCGACGCTTCCCTCCGCCACCATCTTCCAGGGCTGCCACCCGCCCAGCCGCACGCCGACCGCAAGGCTGGTGAAGGGGATCCGCAGTTCGATGTCCCGCGGCTGGAAGAAGGTCAGCCGTTCCGGTTCACCCCGGTCGTCGAATTCCAGCCTGGCGCCTTTCGGTTCGGGCGCATACTCGTCGCTCATCACCTGCCAGATTTCCAGGTCGCTGCCATTGTTGGTGATCTTGTATTGGCCGCAGCGCCAAGTCGCCGCCTCGCCGACGCTGCCCTCCACAACCTTCTTGTCGCCTTCCATCCGCACGTCGCCGACCCCGGCGGCCTCGCCCTTCATCGACGGGCCCTGCCGTTCGGCGCGGAACCCCAGCCGCAGCCAGGCGGAGCGGCTGTGCGGGATCAGCCGGCGCACAGTGCGTGCGTCGTCCGCTACGAAATGGTCGGGGTCGTCGTAGAGGATGCGGTCCAGCGCGGCGGAGACGATCATACGGTCGTCGATGCGCAGGTCCGGTGCGGTGGCTTTGCTCATCAGGCCAAGGGACTCCGAAGGGTGTGCCCATAGTATATAGGGACTTATGCCGCCCGTCGCCCTGATGAGGTCCGCGCCCCGACAGACTCCCGAAACCGGTTCCCAAGCGCTATCCTGCGCGGCCCTTCTCCGGAAGCTCCCGATTCGTCACGAGACGCGCCATGCAGGACCTGTTCGACACGCCGCCCAATCCCCGCAGCATCGCCGTCGATGCCCTGACGCCGGACCAGGCGGCGGCGGAGTTGGCGGCGCTGGCCGCCGAGATCGCCCACCATGACCGGCTCTATCACCAGCAGGACCAGCCGGAGGTCTCCGACGCCGACTATGACCTGCTGGTCCGCCGCAACCTCGCCATCGAGACCCGCTTTCCCGAGCTGCGCCGCGCCGATTCGCCCAGCCTGCGCGTCGGTGCCGCTCCAGCCGCTGGCTTCGGCAAGGTGCGTCATGCCATTCCGATGCTGTCGCTGGGCAACGCCTTCGCCCCCGAGGACGTCGCGGAGTTCGATGCCCGCGTCCGCCGCTTCCTCGGCCTGTCCGACGATGCGCCGCTGACCTTCGTGGCGGAACCGAAGATCGACGGGTTGTCCTGCTCGCTGCGCTACGAGAAGGGCGAGCTGGTTCTGGCCGCCACCCGCGGCGACGGGGCGGAGGGCGAGAACGTCACCGCCAACGTCCGCACCATCCGCGACGTGCCGCACCGCCTGCCGGCGCCTTTCCCCGACGTGCTGGAGGTTCGCGGCGAGGTCTATATGAGCCGCGACGACTTCCTGGCGATGAACGCCGCCCGTGCGGAGAAGGGCGAGCAGCTCTTCGCCAACCCGCGCAACGCGGCGGCCGGCAGCCTGCGCCAGCTCGATCCCTCCATCACCGCGTCCCGGCCGCTCTGCTTCTTCGGCTATGCGCTGGGCGAGCTGTCGGAGCCGATCGCCGAGAGCCAATGGGGCATCCGCGAGCGGCTGAAGGGCTGGGGCTTCCAGTTGAACCGCCCGGCCGAGCTGTGCGACGGCAAGGACAAGTTGCTGGCCTATTACGAGGGCATCGGCCGGCGGCGCGCTGGTCTGCCCTTCGACATCGACGGGGTCGTCTACAAGGTCGACAGTCTGGAGCTACAGCAACGGTTGGGCTTCGTCAGCCGCGCGCCGCGCTGGGCCATCGCCCACAAGTTCCCGGCCGAACAGGCGCAGACCCGGTTGAAGGAGATCACCATCCAGGTCGGCCGCACCGGTGCTCTGACACCGGTGGCGGAGTTGGAGGACATCACCGTCGGCGGCGTCGTCGTCAGCCGCGCCACCCTGCACAATGAGGACGAGATCGCCCGCAAGGACATCCGCGTCGGCGATCTCGTGGTGGTCCAGCGTGCCGGCGACGTCATCCCGCAGGTGGTCGAGGTGGTGCTGTCGCAGCGCCCGGCCAACTCGGCCCCCTATGTGGCGCCGGAAACCTGCCCGGTCTGCGGCAGCCTCGCCATCCGTGAGGCGGGCGAGGTGGTGCGGCGCTGCACCGGCGGCCTGATCTGCGCTGCCCAGGCCAAAGAGCGGCTTCGCCATTTCGTCTCCCGCGACGCCTTCGACATCGAAGGGCTCGGCGAGAAGATCATCGAGGAGTTCTGGGACGAGGGCTTCATCAAGTCGCCGGTCGACATTTTCACCCTTGAGGGCCGGGTCGAGCTGATCGGCCGGCCGGGCTGGAAGGAGAAGTCGGTCCAGAACCTGTTCAAGGCCATCCAGCAGCGTCGCGATGGCATCGACCTGCATCGGGTGATCTACGCGCTCGGCATCCGCCATGTCGGCGAGGTGACGGCCAAGTCGCTGGCCCGCCACTACAAGACGATGGGGGCTTGGGTCGACGGCATGCTGGCGGCTGAGCAGGCGATGCCCGGCCAGGAATGGCGCGATCTGCATACATTGAACGGCGTCGGTCCGGTCACCGCCGACACCATCCTCGCCTGGTTCGCCGATCCCGAGAGCGCGTCCAAGCTCGACTTCTATGCCGGCAACGATGCACTGCGGCTGGAAACCATCATCGGTTCGCTCGGCATCAAGCGGCTGAACAGCCGGGCTGCCCAGGCGCTGGCCACCCGCTACGGCACCCTGTCCGACTGGCGGGCGGCGATGGAGCGTGCGGTGGCGCAGGCGCCGGGTCAGCCCTGGCTCGATCTGGTCGCCACCCCCGATGTCGGCGAGGTGGCGGCCGAGGAATTGGCCGGCTTCTTCGCGGAGGAGCGCAACCTCGTCATCGTCCGCGGCCTGATGGAACGGCTGACCGTGCTGGACGCCGAGCTGCCGAAGGCCAGCAACTCCCCCATCGCCGGCAAGACGGTGGTCTTCACCGGAACGCTGGAGCGGATGACCCGGTCGGAGGCGAAGGCGCGGGCCGAATCGCTCGGCGCCAAGGTGGCGGGCTCCGTTTCCGGCAAGACCGACTATCTGGTCGCCGGGGCAGATGCCGGCAGCAAGGCGGCCAAGGCCAAGGAGTTGGGCGTCGAGATCCTGACCGAAGACGAGTGGCTGGCCCGGATCGGTGGCTGACCGACGCCGCATCGGACCTTCGCCAAAATGTCGCATCCCGTTCGACCGGATTGACGGACGGGGATTGGCGGAGTGAGATCAGGAAACGCTTATAGTCAGAAGCGGAACGATGCCGGACAGGTGGACCGCCCCGAAAACGGGACGGCGCCGACGGGCGGTCAACGCCCGCACCCGCCTGCCCGGCTGCCAACGAAGGGGACGAAGGAAACGCCATGGAGCCAATTCAGTGGTCGCGCTGGATGAGCGTGGGCAACGACGCACTGGACGAGGATCACCGCGTCCTGATCGCCATCGTCAATAAGCTGTACGACGACGAGAGCCGCCAGGACCCGGCCCTGATCGAAGCCATCCTGGATGAGTTGATCGCCTACACCCGCCATCACTTCGCGGAGGAGGAGGCGCAGATGGAAAAGCTGAACTACCCGACCTTCGCCGCCCACAAGGCCCTGCACGACCGGCTGACCCGGCAGGTCGAAAGCTACCGCGACGAATTCCGCGCGGGTGGCAGCCGGATCAGCGGCGAAGAGGTGTTCCTGTTCTGCTCCGACTGGCTGGGCAAGCACATCCTCAAGGAGGACACCCGCTTCGGCGAATATGCCGGCACTGGGGCGGAGATAGTGGTGGCGGGGTAGGAGGCCTTCCCGTCCCGGACGGACGGGACTCCCGGCACCTGCGCAGATCCCAGATTAAGAAAATTACCTAAAATACTGAAATAAATCGAAAAACGGGAAATATCCACCAAATTGCGCAGGGCGCTCGCTCCGAGAGGGGAGGGCGCTTTTCCTTTGCGCGAATCGCCGCGGCGGTGGGGGAGGGGAGTGCGCCAAAGAAAAAGCCCTCCCCGGTGGGGGAGGGCAGGGGCAGACCTCTCGAAAAAAGACCATCCCGGAACGATGATGGCAATCAGGCGACCGCCAGCTGCTCCAGGCCGCGGCGCGCGACCGGCAGCGACATCGCCGTCTCGTAGCGCCAAGCACTGCGGTCGGCGAACAGCGCACGCAGCAGCTGGTTGTTCAGGGCATGGCCGGAGCGCACGCCGTGGAAATGGCCGACGATCGGCGCGCCGGCCAGATACAGGTCGCCGACGGCGTCCAGGATCTTGTGGCGCACGAACTCGTCCTTGAAGCGCAGGCCCTCGGCGTTCATCACCGTATCGCCGGAAATGACCACCGCATTGTCCAGCGAGCCGCCACGGGCGAGGCCCATCTTGCGCAGCCCCTCGACCTCGTGCAGGAAGCCGAAGGTGCGGGCGCGGCTGATCTCGTCCTTGAAGCTGTCCGGATCAATCTCCAGGGCGCGGGCCTGACGGGAGATGGCGGCGCTGTCGAAGTCGATCTCGAAGCTGTAGCTGGTCGCGTCGTCCGGGGTGAAGGACGCGCTCTTGACGCCGTCGCCGATGGCGACCGGCTTCAGGATGCGGATGAAGCGGCGGGGCGACTTCTGCACGGCGATGCCGGCCTGCTCGATGGCGGCGACGAAGGGAGCGGCGCTGCCGTCCATGATCGGCACCTCGATGCCGTCCAGCGAAACCACGGCGTTGTCGATGCCGCAGCCGGCCAGCGCCGACATCAGATGCTCGATCGTGCCGACGGTGGTGCCATGGTCGTTGCCGATCACGGTGCACAGGCGGGTGTCGACAACCGTGTCCCAGCGCGCCGGAATGACGGCGGCCGCACCGCGCAGGTCGCTGCGCAGGAAGGTGATCCCGGAATTCGCATCGGCCGGCGAAATCGTCAGCGTGACGATGACGCCCGAATGCAGCCCGACGCCGGCGATGCTCACCGCCTTCTTCAGGGTCTGCTGGAACATGCCGTCCACGTTGCTGCGATTGTTGGCCACGATGTCTTTTCCATCTTGGTCGTGAAGGAGAGGTTTCCAGCGATCCGCGCCGCTTGATCTTGGGAGATCATCGCGTCGGCGGCTTTCGCTTTCGACCATGCTGATAGGTAACACCGGGGATCGGAAATCGGCAAATCACTCATTGTTACCGTTTGTTGCAGGGCAAAAGTAGTGCGCAAGACAAGCAATCAGCCACTTGTGCCAAGTCGTCTGAAATAAAAAATCCCCGGCGACGCACGACGGCATCACCGGGGTCCGAAAGGTTCGGTCAGGTTGTGGAGCCGCCGGCGCCGCGATTAGGAGGCTGCGGCGACGGCGGTTATCTCCGGCTTTCGCCGGGATCGGCCGGCCGTCCTGTCCAACACCGTGTCGGTCAGGACGGCCAAGATCGGTTCAGGTCCGGCCGCTCAGTTGGCCTGACGGCGCAGGAAGGCCGGGATGTCCAGTTCTTCCTGTTCGCCCGGCTTGCCATCGGCCCGCGGGGCCGGAGCCTGCGCCTGCGGGGCGGCGGGGTAGCCCGGCGCATGCTGCGGAGCGGACTGCTGCGGCGGATAGACCGGCTGTTGCTGCGCCGGCGCCGGATACTGCTGGCCCGCCGGATAGCCCTGGTGGGGAGCCTGCGGCTGCTGCTGCGGGTAGGCGGGCTGCTGCTGCGGATAGCCCTGGGGGGCCGGCTGGTACTGCTGCGGGGCCGGCTGCGGCTGATAGGCCTGCGGCGCGGGCTGCGGCACCGGCTGCGGCGCTGGTTCGGACTTGCGGCCCAGGCCGGTCACCAGACCGAACAGGAAGTTGCCCTTGCGGGCCGGCGCCGGCTCCGGCGCAGGCGCCGGGGCCGGACCGACGGACAGGCCGCCCGGATGCTGCTGGCCGGGGTGCTGCTGGTGGCCCTGCGGGGCGGCGTGGTGATGCTGCGGCGCCATCGGGGCCGGCTGCTGCGGCTGGTGCTGCGGCTGCTGGTGGCCCTGCATCTGCGGCGCCTGCGGGGCGTGCTGCTGGGGGGCCGGCTGCTGCGGGGTCGACAGCGGCGCGGCGCCGACGGTCACCGGCTGGCGCGGACCGGCATCGGCCGGCTTTGGCGCGAAGAAGTGGCCGCCCTGGTTCTCGCCATGCAGCGGACCGGCGGCCGGCTTCGGCGCCTCGACAGGCTGCTGGGCGCCGTACTGCTGGGCCGGGTCGTGCTGGATGGCGGCGGCACCGGCAGTGACCGGCTGCGGCGTGCGCAGGCCGGCGGCGGCGCTGGGAATGGCCGAGCCTTGGGCGGCGGCCGGAGCCGGGGCGCCGGTCAGGTTGCCGGGAGCCCCCGGCTTCTTGGCGCGGTCGCCGACCAGCGACAGGTTGACCGGGTGCAGGGTGCGCGGGTTGCTCATCGCCGCGGCATCGATGCCGGTGGCGACGACCGACACGCGCATCACGCCGTCCAGCGAGCTGTCGAAGGTCGAGCCGAAGATGATGTTGGCGTCGGGATCGACCTCGTCACGGACGCGGTTGGCCGCCTCGTCGACCTCGAACAGGGTCATGTCGTAGCCGCCGGTGATGTTGATGAGGACGCCGCGGGCACCCTTCATCGACACGTCGTCCAGCAGCGGGTTGGAGATGGCGGCCTCGGCGGCCTCGATGGCGCGGCGCTCGCCGCCGGCCTCGCCGGTGCCCATCATCGCCTTGCCCATCTCGGTCATGACGGACCGGATGTCGGCGAAGTCCAGGTTGATCAGGCCGGGCATCACCATCAGGTCGGTGACGCCGCGCACACCCGAATGCAGAACGTCGTCGGCCATCTTGAAGGCGTCCGCAAAGGTCGTCTTCTCGTTGGCGATGCGGAACAGGTTCTGGTTCGGGATGATGATCAGGGTGTCGACATACTGCTGCAGTTCGGCGATGCCGCCCTCCGCCAGCCGCATGCGGTGACCGCCCTCGAAATGGAAGGGCTTGGTGACGACGCCGACGGTCAGGATGCCGCGCTCGCGGGCCGCACGCGCGATGACCGGGGCCGCACCGGTGCCGGTGCCACCGCCCATGCCGGCGGTGATGAAGACCATGTTGGAGCCTTCGAGATACTGGACGATCTCGTCGATCTGCTCCTCGGCCGAGGCACGGCCGACATCCGGCTTGGAGCCGGCGCCCAGGCCGCGGGTGGTGCCCGTGCCCAGCTGGATGCGCTTCTCGCACAAGGAACCCTTCAGCGCCTGCGCATCGGTGTTGCCGACGACGAAGTCCACGCCTTCCAGGTTCGACTTGATCATGTTGTTGACGGCATTGCCGCCGGCCCCGCCGACGCCGAAGACGGTGATGCGCGGCTTCAGTTCGGGCTCGATCTGGGGGATGGTCACGTTGATCATTCTATTCAGGCCTCCACAACCTGTTTTCGTTGGGTTTGATGTTTGATATGCCGCGACCGGCGCCCGGTTGTGTCCGGTGTCTGTCCGTTCGGGAATCGGTGAATGGCGGTGGGGCGAATCATCTGGAGATTCTCCCGCAGCCACAGGCCGACGCGACCGAGGAGCCCGGTTGACGCGACCGCCTCTTGGCCGGTCACCATCAGCTCCGTCGGGTTGCGGACGGCGTGTAGGAGAAGGCCCGCCACCGTCGAGAAGGCCGGTCCGCCATGCGCCTCGTTGAGGCCGGCGATCCGGGTGGGGCGGGCGATGCGGACCTGCTTGTCGAGGATCGGGGCGGCCATCTCGCGCGTGTTGGGCAGCTGGCTGGCGCCGCCGGTCAGCACGACGCGCCGGCCGACCAGATGGGAATGGCCGGACTGCTCGATGGCGCTGCGCACCTCTTCGAATATCTCTTCCATCCGCGCCTGGATGATGCTGACCAGGAAGGAGCGCGGGTGGCTGGCGGTGCCGCTGCCGCTGCGCTCGTCCTCGCCGATCTGCGGCACCTCGATCATCTCGCGCTCGTCGGCCGGGTTCACGCGGGCGCTGCCATACAGCACCTTCAGCCGCTCGGCATGGACCAGCGGAGTTGCCAGCCCGTGCGCGATGTCGTTGGTGACGTGCCGGCCGCCGAGCGGCACGAAGCCGGTCCACACCAGATTGCCTTCGGCGAAGATCGAGATGGTGGTGCCGCCGCCGCCGATGTCGACGCAGGCCGCTCCCATCTCCATCTCGTCCTCGACCAGACAGGCGAGGCCGGAGGCGAAGGGGCTGACGACGATGGACTCGATGTTCAGGTGACAGCGGGCGATGCAGGCGTGCAGCGTGCGGATGGCGCCGGCTGCGGCGGTGACGACATGCAGCTGTGCGCCCAGCGTGTGGCCGCTCATCCCCTTGGGATCGCGGATGCCGCGGCTGCCGTCTAGGGTGAAGCCAAGCGGGATGGTGTGGATCAGCGCCTGATCAGGACCGGCCTGCAAGGTGCGGGCATGGGCCATGGCGCGCCGGATGTCGCCCTCCGTCACCTCCTGGCCGGAGACCGGGACGGTGGCGGTGAAGGCATGGGAGCGGGGATGGCCCATCGACAGGTTGACGACGACGTCATGCACCGTCTCGCCGGCCATCTGTTCGGCCGCATGCACGGCGGCGCCGATCGAGGTCTCCGCCGCCTCCATGTCGATGATGGTTCCGGCGCGGATGCCCGTGGCGATCTGGTGGCCGACGCCGATCACGCGGAGGGAGCCGGGCTCCTCCATCCGCGCGATGACGCAGCACACCTTCGTCGAGCCGACGTCCAGCGCCGTGACGATCCCGCCACGGGCCGGCCGCTTCGGCTTCTTGGCACCGTTGAATCCCATCCCGAACATGCCCCCCAAGACTTTCCCTCGACTCCTGTCCACCGGCGACGGGCGCTTCCCCACAAGCGCCTGTCGTCACCGGGGCTTCAAGATTTCTTGCCGTTCTTCTTCTTCGTGTCGTCCTCCCAGCCCGGAAGCTGGGCGGTGGCGGAGGTCTGGATCGCGGCCTTGTCGGGCAGGCGCAGGTCGATGGCGACGATGTCGCGGTCCAGCACATGGCTGGCCGTGTGCATCTGCTCCAGTTGGCGCAGCGCGCGGCGCATCTCGGCATTGCCTTCCGGCAGCTTCACCGTCACGCCGTTGCCGAGCTGCAGGTTCCAGCGGCGGTCGCTGATCCAACTGGCGGATGACAGCATCGGCGCGATGGTCGGGGCGCCATCCAGCGCCGACAGCAGGGTGTGGACCTGCTGCGGGGCGTTGGCGCCGATCACCTGCGGCAGAGTTTCGATCCGCTGGTTGCCGCGGCGCGCCAATTCCGCCGCGTCGGCCAGCGGACGGCCGGCGCGGTCGATGACGGTGAACTGGCGGTCATGCTGCCAGATCGCCATCGGCTGGCGCTCGGACAGGCGGATGTAGAGGAAGCCGGGCAGCCGCCGCTCGATCGAGGCGGACGACACCCAGGGCAACTCCTCCAGCCGTTGCTTGGCATCGGCAAGGTCGATGGACAGGATCGGCTCGCCCCGGCGCACACCCAGCGCGTCGAGCACGACGTCGCGCTCGGTCTCGCTGCGGCCGACCACCAGGATCTCCGACAGGCGGAAGCCCATGTCGCCGGTCAGGCGGATGACGCTTTCCTGCGCCGCCTCCATCGTCTCGGCCAGATTGCCACGTTTCCAAGTGGAGCCGGCGGCACCGGCCAGTCCCAGCACCGGCACCAGCACCAGCGCCGCCTTGACGGCGGAGCGGGTCCAGCGCGGCCAGGCACGCCGCCGCTTGCCTTTTTCCGCCGACGCGGCCATGGCGCGTGGCGGGGTCGGCATCTCGTCCCGGGCGCGCGCGCCGGCGGCGGCGCGAAAGTCCGGGTCGGCCATCAGGTGAGCTGACATGCGGCGTTCTCCACGAGCCAGCCGACCAGCGCGCCGTAGGTGATCCCCACATGCGCGGCCTGTTCGGGCACCAGCGACAGGGGCGTCATGCCCGGCTGGTTGTTGATCTCCAGGAAATACAGACCGTCCGTTCCCGGCCGGCTGTCATCCCAGCGGAAGTCGCTGCGCGACACGCCCCGGCAGCCCAGGGTGTCGTGCGCCAGCACCGCCAGCCGCTTCGCCTCCTCCGCAACGACCTCGGGGATCGCGGCGGGGACGGTGTGGACGGCATGTCCGGCGCTGTATTTCGCGGTATAGTCGTAGAGCTGGGCCTGGAAGACGATCTCGGTCACCGCCAAAGCACGGTCACCCATGACGCCCACGGTCAGCTCGCGACCGGGGATGAACTCCTCGACCAGCGCGCGCTCGCCGAAAGTCCACGCGTCGCCGACCGGGCTGTTCTGCCCCTCGCGGACCAGGGTTACGCCAACGGTCGAGCCTTCGTCCACAGGCTTGACGATATAGGGCGCAGGCATGGGGTGGCTGCCGCCGGTGATCTCCCCGCGGGACAACACCATCCCCTTGGGCGAGCGGACGCCGACGGTGTCCAGCACGCGTTTGGTCATCGCCTTGTCCATGGAGATGGCGGCGGCCTGGACGCCCGAATGGGTGTAGGGCAGGCCCAGGAACTCCAGCACGCCCTGGATCGTCCCGTCCTCGCCGCCGCGGCCGTGCAGGGCGTTGAACACCACGTCGGGGCGCGGATTGCTCAGGGCGTGCATCAGCCCGCCCAGGTCGCGCTGCACGTCGATGGCGGTGACGCGGTAGCCTTCCTCCTCCAGCGCCTTGGCGACGCCGGCCCCGCTGACCAGCGACACCTCGCGCTCGGCCGACCAGCCGCCCATAAGGACGGCGACATGCTTCTTGTGGGCGTGGAGAAGGGCTTCGGTCATTGGGCGGTGCTTCCTTCGGCGGGAATGCCGATGCGCTTGATTTCCCAGTCCAGCGTGACGCCGCTGGTCTCGAATACGCGGCGGCGGACTTCCTCGCCCAGCGCTTCCAGTTGGGCGGCGGTGGCCGTGCCGTTGTTGATCAGGAAGTTGCAGTGCTTTTCCGACACCTGGGCGTCGCCGATGGACAGGCCGCGGCAGCCGGCCTTGTCGATCAGTTCCCAGGCCTTGTGGCCCTCAGGATTCTTGAAAGTCGAGCCGCCGGTGCGGGAGCGGACCGGCTGGCTGTCGGCGCGCTTGTCGGAGATCTCGGCCATGCGCCGCGCGATCTCCAGCGGGTTGCCGGGCTCGCCGCGCAGGACGGCACCGGTGAAGATGCAATCGTCCGGGACCGCGCTGTGGCGGTAGGTGAAGCCCATGCCGGCATGGCTGAACTCCAGCCGCCGGCCGTCGCGCGCCACCGCGATGGCGGAGACCAGCACGTCGGCCAGCTCGCGGCCATAGGCGCCGCCGTTCATGCGGAGCGCGCCGCCGACGGTGCCGGGGATGCCGGAGAGGAACTCCAACCCGGCGATGCCGGCGTCGCGGGCGACCATGGCGACATTCAGGTCGAGCGCCGCTGCCCCGGCGGTCACGGTCATTCCGTCCGCGGTGATGTCGGTGAAGCCGCGGCCGAGCCGGATGGTGACGCCCGGCACGCCGCCGTCCCGCACCAGCAGGTTGGAGGCGACGCCGATCACTGTCACCGGCACCTCGGCCGGCAGAGCGGCCAGGAAGTCGGCGAGGTCGTCGGCATCGGCCGGGCGGAACATCACCTCCGCCGGCCCGCCGACGCGGAACCACGTCACCGGCGCCAGCGGGGCGTCGGCGGTCAGCCGGCCCCGCACCGCGGGCATCCGCTGGATCAGGTGGCCATTGGGCCGATGGCTGTCAGCCGGGCTCATGCTGGGCGCTGCCGTCATCGCGTCGCGCCATAGAGGGAGGCCAGCTCACCCGGCAGGGCGTTCGCCCATTGGGTGATGTTGCCGGCGCCCAGGCAGACGACGAAGTCGCCGGGCTTGGCCATCTCGCGCACCACCTGCGCCAACTCCTGCTGGCTGTGCAATGCCACGACATGACGGTGGCCGTGCATGCGCAGGCCCTCGACTAGGCTGTCGCGGCTGACGCCCTCGATCGGCGCCTCGCCGGCGGCATAGACGTCGGCGACGATCACGGCGTCGGCGTCGTTGAAGCAGGTGCAGAACTCCTCGAACAGGGCAGCGAGGCGGGAATAGCGGTGCGGCTGGACGACGGCGATGGTGCGGCCGGTGCCGGCGGTGCGCGCGGCCTTCAGCACCGCGGCGATCTCCACCGGATGGTGGCCGTAATCGTCGATGACGGTGATGCCGTTGGTCTCGCCGGTCTTGGTGAAGCGGCGCTTAACGCCCTGGAACTTGGCCATGCTGTCGCGCATCACCACGTCGGGCAGGCCCATCTCGTTGCCGACGGCGAAGCAGGCCAGCGAGTTCTGGACATTGTGCGGCCCGTACATCGGCAGGCGCACGCCGGCGATGGCGCGGCTCTCGCCGGTGTGGCGGTCGTAGATCAGCACGTCGTACTTGGCGCCGTCGGGGCCCAGCTCGACGTTCACCGCGCGGATGTCGGCCTGCGGCGAGAAGCCGTAGGTGACGATGCGGCGGTCCGACACGCGCGGGATCATCGCCTGCACTTCGGGATGGTCGATGCAGAGTGCCGCGAAGCCGTAGAAGGGAATGTTCTGGACGAAGCTGTCGAAGGCGGCCCGGGCGTTGTCGAAGGTGCCGTAGAAGTCCAGATGCTCCGGATCCATGTTGGTGACGACGGCGATGCAGGCCGGCAGCTTCACGAAGGTGCCGTCGCTCTCGTCCGCCTCCACCACCATCCAGTCGCCGGTGCCGAGCCGGGTGTTGGAGCCATAGGCGTTGATGATGCCGCCGTTGATGACGGTGGGGTCGAGGTTGGCATGCTCCAGCATATGGCCGACCATCGAGGTGGTCGTGGTCTTGCCATGGGTGCCGCCGATGGCGATGGCCCATTTCAGGCGCATCAGCTCGCCCAGCATCTCGGCGCGGCGGACCACCGGCACCAGGGCCGCGCGGGCGGCCACGACTTCCGGATTGTCGCGCTTGACGGCGGAGGAGACGACGACGACGGCGGCCCCGGCGATGTTCTCGCCGCGATGGCCGACGAACACCTTGATGCCCAGTTCGCGCAGGCGCTTGACGTTGGCGTTCTCGGCGAGGTCGGAACCCTGGACGGTGTAGCCCAGGTTCCGCAGCACCTCGGCGATGCCGCTCATGCCGATGCCGCCGATGCCGACGAAGTGGATGGTGCCGATCGAGAGGGGGAGGGCGCGCATGTCAGGCTTACTTTCCGCGGCGAAGCATCAGGCGAAGGGTGGCGTCGACCGCCCCGTCGGACAGGTCGTTGGGGAGGGGCTGCGATCCATGGATCATCGACAGGCGGTCACGCAGGAAGCCGCCTTCGGCGAGGAAGCGCGGCACCAGCGGGCAGCCCGGACGGTTGTACCAGCCGCCCTCGGTCCGAGTCATGTCCGCCGGCCAGTCCTGCAGCGGCCGCGGCGTCGGCCGGGTCAGATTCCGCATGGGTTTCATCATTCCGCGGCCCCCTTGGCGCTGGCACCGGCGGACGGGCGCCGGGCGTGTTGGGATTGGTCGTGGTCGGAGCGGGCGTGATCGTGAGCGGCGGGGCCGCCGTCCAGCATCGCCAGCACGGCGTCGGCCAGCGCGGTGGCGGCGTCGGCGGTGCCCCAGCCATGGGCGGCGCGGGCTGCGGCAGTCAGCGCCTGCGGATCGGCCAGCAGGGCGGAAAGCTGCTTGGCCAGAGCCTGGGCGGTAAAGGAGGGCTGCGGCACCAGCCAGGCGGCGCCGGCTTCCGCCAGATGGCGGGCGTTGGCGGTCTGGTGGTCGTCGGTGGCGTGCGGGTAGGGCACCAGGATCGCCGGACGGCCGACGCAGGTCAGCTCGGCGATGGTGGAGGCCCCGGCGCGGGTGACGGCGAGGTGGCAGGCGGCCAGCCGCTCCGGCACATCGCGGAAGAAGGTCTGCAATTCCAGCCGGTCGAGGCCCAGCGGTTCCAGCGCGTCGCGGGCGGCTTCGAGATCCTCCGGGCGGCATTGCTGCGCCAGATGGATGCGGGCGCGCATCGCCTCGGGCAACAGGGCCAGCGCCGCGGGAATCACCTCGGAGAAGATACGGGCGCCCTGGCTGCCGCCCATCACCAGCAGGCGGACGGGACCGGCGGCGCCGGGTGCCTCGTAGGGGGACAGGCGGCGGGCGGCGACGGCCGGGCGGACCGGGTTGCCGGTGCGGACGATCTTGACGCGCTGCGCCTCGCCCAGCTTTTCGATGTCGGAGAAGGCGACGGCGATGCGGCTGGCCCCGGCGATCAGCATCCGGTTGGCGCGGCCCAGCACGGCGTTCTGCTCGTGCAGAAGGGCCGGCAGCTTCGACTGGATGGCGGCATAGACGGTGGGGACCGACGGGTAGCCGCCGAAGCCGACCACGGCGGCGGGATCGAGCCGGCGCATCAGCGCCCGCGCCTCCAACAGGCCGAGGCCCATCTGCAGGGCGGCCTTCAGCTTGCCGACGATGCCGGCGCCGGGGGAGGCGGCGCGGATGCGATGGACCGGTACCTCCGGCAGGTTCTCGCCGAAGGCATGGCCGCGCTTGTCGGTCACCAGCGTCACCGCCCGGCCACGGGCCAGCAACTCGCGCGCCAGCGCCTCGGCCGGGAACATGTGCCCACCGGTACCGCCGGCGGCCAGCACGATCACCTTGTTGGCGTTGGCGTCGAATCCCGCGGGGAAGCCCGCATTGGAGCCGATCGTGCTCAAGTCGGTCGGCCTCCTCATTCCGCGGGGCCGAAGCGTTTGCGTGTCAGTGCCAGAACCATACCCATGCCGAACCCGAGAGCGAGCAGCGAAGAGCCGCCGTAGGAGATGAACGGCAGGGTCATGCCCTTGGTCGGCATAAGATGCAAGGACGAACCCATGTTGATCGCCGCCTGAAGCCCGAACTGGATCAGAAGACCGGCGGCGGCCAGCAGGACGAAATAATTGTTGTCGTTGAAGACACGGGCGAACCCGCGCAGAACGACGAAGGCGAACAGAACCACCAAGCCCAGGCAGAAGATCAGGCCCAGCTCCTCGCCTGCGACCGCGAAGATGAAGTCGGCATGGCTGTCGGGCAGATAGAACTTCACCGTGCCCTGTCCGGGGCCGGTGCCCATCAGCCCGCCGTTGGCGAAGGCCTCCAGCGAGCGGTTGACCTGATAGTTGTCGCCGGCATGCGGATCGAGGAAGCGGTTGATGCGGCTGGTGACGTGCGGCAGCGTGTAATAGGCGCCGACCAGCCCGACCACGCCCAGCCCGCCGAGCCCCATCACCAGCACCAGGTTCAGACCGGCCAGGAAGAACTGGGTGAACCAGACGGCGGAGACGACGAAGGTCATGCCCAGGTCGGGCTGAAGGATCAGGCCGGCCATGGTGAGGCCGTAAAGCGCCATCGACACCAGCGCGCCCGGGAAGCCGGGGTTGGTGCGCGACAGCGAGAACAGCCAGGCGGCGACCACGGCGAAGGCCGGCTTCACGAACTCCGACGGCTGGATCGACAGGCCGGGGACATGGATCCAGCGGCGGGCACCCTTGATCTCGACGCCCACCACCAGCGTGGCATAGACCAGCGCCACCGAGATCAGGAACACCGCCAGCGCCACCCGCCGCACGCCGCGCGGGCTGAGCAGAGAAACGCCGACCATGATGACGATCGCGGGGATCAGCATCATCACGTGGCGTTCGACGAAATAGAAGGTGTCCTGGATGCCGATGCGCTCGGCCACCGGCGGGCTGGCCGCGGTGATCAGGACGGTGCCGAGGAACATCAGCAGGGCGACGGCGCCCAGCTGCCAGCGGTCGACGGTCCACCACCAGCGGCCGAAGATCGATTGGTCGGTACGGTCGAAGGTGATCATGCAACGCCCCCGCTGGTGCCGTCACCGGTGCTCTCATGCGCCGCGACGATGTTCGCGACATAGACCGCGAAGGCTTCGCCGCGCTTCTCGAAATTGGCAAACTGGTCCCATGACGCGCAAGCTGGGGACAGCAGCACGCAAGCGCCCTCCAGCCGTTCCGCCAGGGCCAGTCCGGCCGCCTTCGCGGTCGCAACATCCAGCGTTCCACAGCGTGTATAAGCAACACCCTGCGCGTCTAGCCATGCGGCGAATTGTTCCTGCGCCTCGCCGATCAGGAAGGCGTGGCGGACGCGGCCCATATAGCGTTCCAGACCGTTCAGCCCGGTGTCCTTGGCCTGTCCGCCGAGGATCCAGTAGATCGGGTCGAACGTCGCCAGCGCCTTTTCGGTGGCGTCGGCGTTGGTCGCCTTGCTGTCGTTGACGAAGCGCACCCCGTCCAGCGTGCCGACCAGCTGCTGCCGGTGGGCGAGGCCGGGGAAGGTCGCCATCGCCGCGACGATGGCCGGCACCGGCAGGCCGGCGGCCTTGCTGGTGGCGAAGGCGGCGGCGGCGTTCTGCCAGTTATGGGCGCCCAGCAGGCTGGGCAGGCCCGACAGCTCCACGACCCGAACCGCCTCGCCGTCGGTGTCGTCGA
Organism: Azospirillum sp. UENF 112521; assembly: GCF_058780665.1. Taxonomy (NCBI): domain Bacteria; kingdom Pseudomonadati; phylum Pseudomonadota; class Alphaproteobacteria; order Rhodospirillales; family Azospirillaceae; genus Azospirillum; species Azospirillum sp. UENF 112521. The sequence goes on along the minus strand of NZ_JBSNCI010000002.1, from coordinate 1,920,142 downwards.
CCAGCCAGCCGTCGGCGGCATAGACGCCGCCCGCCACCGGCCCCTGGGCGGAGATCGGCCAGATGCGCTGGTCGCCGGCGGTGGCGAGGTCGGCGTGGATCTTGCGGCAATGCTCGTCGTCCACCCCGATCACCGCGGTTCGCGGCCAGGTCTGGCGGTGGAAGATCAGCCTCTTGGCGGCGATGTAGCCCTCCATCCCGCCATGGCGGGCGAGGTGGTCGGGCGTGATGTTCAGCAGGACCGCGATGTCGAAAGTGATCGAGTGGGTCAGCTCCAGCTGATAGCTCGACATCTCCAGCACGCAGGTGCCGCCCGACCCGATCGGATCGAAGGTCAGCACCGGCGTGCCCAGATTGCCGCCCACCGCGGCTTTGCGGCCGGCGGCAGCCAGGATGTGGCCGATCAGGGTGGTGGTGGTCGATTTGCCGTTGGTGCCGGTGATGCCGATGAAGGCGCAGTCGCGCTCCGCCCGGCCCAGCAGCTCGATGTCGCAGATCAGCTCGATCCCCAGCGCGCGGGCGCGCTCGGCCACCGGATGCGGCTTGGGGTGGGTGTGGGGGATGCCGGGCGACCAGACGATGGTGGTCAGGTCCGACAGGTCGGCGCTGGCGAGATCGACCACGGCGAAGCCCTCGGCCTCCGCCGCGGTGCGGGAGGCGGGATTGTCGTCCCACACCCGCACCTCGGCCCCGCTGTCGCGGAGCGCGCGGGCGGTGGCGAGGCCGGACTTGCCCAGCCCCATCACCGCGACGGGCAGCTCCTGCATGTAGAACAGGTCGATCATCGCCGGTGCCCCCCTCAGCGCAGCTTCAGCGTGGACAGGCCGACCAGCGCCAGGATCGAGGCGATGATCCAGAAGCGGATCACCACGGTCGGTTCCGCCCAGCCCTTCTTCTCGAAGTGATGGTGCAGCGGCGCCATGCGGAACACCCGCTTGCCGGTCAGCTTGAAGGAGGCGACCTGCACGATCACCGACACCGTCTCCAGCACGAACAGGCCGCCGATGATGGCCAGCACGATCTCATGCTTGGTCACCACGCTGACCGCACCCAAGGCACCGCCCAGCGACAGCGACCCGGTATCGCCCATGAAGACCATGGCCGGCGGGGCGTTGTACCACAGGAAGCCCAGCCCGGCGCCGACCAGCGCGCCGCAGAACACCGCCAGCTCGCCGGAGCCCGGCACATGGTGGATTTGGAGATAGTTGGCGAAGATTGCGTTGCCCGACAGGTAGGAGATCAGGCCGAAGCAGCCGGCGGCGATCATCGTCGGCACGATGGCAAGCCCGTCCAGCCCGTCGGTCAGGTTCACCGAGTTCGAGGCGCCGACCATGATGAAGGCGCCGAACGGTACGAAGAACCAGGACAGCTGGACCAGGAAATCCTTGACGAAGGGAACCGCCACGCCGCCCGACAGCGGCGGGGCCGACACCCACATGATCAGCGCCGAGGCGACCAGCCCGATTGTGATCTCCCAGCCCAGGCGGAAGCGGCCGGACAGCCCCTTGGTGTTGCGCTTGGTCAGCTTCAGGTAGTCGTCGCCGAAGCCGATCAGGCCGTAGCCGATGGTCACCAGCAGGACGATCCAGATATAGGCGTTGGTCAGGTCGGCCCACAGCAGGGTGCTGACCGTCATGGCGATCAGGATCATCAGGCCGCCCATGGTGGGCGTGCCCTTCTTCTTGAAATGGCTCTCCGGGCCGTCGGCGCGGATGGGCTGGCCTTCGCCCTGCTTGCGCTTCAGCCAGGCGATCAGGCGCGGAAAGAAGACGAAGCTGATGACCAGCGACGTGATCACGGCACCACCGGTCCGGAAGGTCAGGTACCGGAACAGGTTGAACGGCGAAAAGACGTCGGCCAGACCGAAGAGGAGGTTGTAGAGCATTTGGGTCCGTCAGCCTCGCGGGGCCTGCGCGGATTGCGCGGCCGCCTGCGGCTGGTTGGTGGTTCGGGAGGCGGCTTTGTCCTCGCTTTCGCGCCCGCTGTCGAGTGCCGCGAGCGCATCGACGATCAGACCTGTACGACTGCCCAGGGACCCCTTGACCATGATGACGTCGCCGCCCTTTACGGTCCCGGTGACGATGGGGGCCAGCTCCACGCTGGTTTCGGTCCAGGCGCCGCGCATCGCCGCCGGCAGGCGGTCGAACAGCGTCTTCATATGCGGCCCACAGGCATAGACGGCGTCGACATGGGCGTTGCGCAGCGGCTCGGCCAAACCGATGTGCAGCGCGTCGGCGCGCGCGCCCAGCTCCCGCATGTCGCCCAGCACGGCGATGCGCCGGCCGCCGGCACCGGGGTCGATCTTGCCCAGCACCTCCAGCGTCGCCGTCATTGCGGCGGGGCTGGCGTTGTAGCTCTCATCGATCAGGGTGAAGGCGCCCTGCGGCAGCTGGATGCGCTTGCGGGTGCCGCGCCCCTTGACCGGCGGCAGGCTGGACAGCGACCGGGCGGCGGCTGCGACATCGGCGCCCAGCGCCTTCACCGCCAGCAGCACCGCCAGACTGTTCATCACCCAGTGCCGGCCCGGCTGCGACAGGCAATACTGCACCCGTTCGCCGCGGATCAGCGCGGTCACCGCGCTGCAGGTCGCATGCAGCGAGCAGTCGACCAGCCGGGCGTCGGCCTCGTCATGGGCGCCGAAGCTCCAGATGTCGGTCAGCCCCTGGCGGCGGGCGGCGGTGGCCAGCCGGCCATACTGTCCGTTGTCGCGGTTCAGCACGGCGATGCCGCCGGCATCCATCCCCTCGAAGATCTCGGCCTTGGCATCGGCGATGGCCTCGACGCCGGAGAAGAACTCCAGATGCACCGCCTCGATGGTGGTGATGACGGCGACATGCGGCTTGACCTGCCGCGACAGCGGCCCGAGTTCGCCGGCATGGTTCATCCCCAGCTCGAACACGCCATAGCTGCTGTCGGCAGGCAGGCGGGCAAGCGACAGCGGCACGCCCCAATGGTTGTTCAGGCTGCCTTCGTTGGCGTAGGTCGCCCCTTGCGCCGACAGGACATGGCGCAACGTTTCCTTGGTCCCGGTCTTGCCGACGGAGCCGGTGACGCCGACGAAGCGTGCGCCGCAACGCGCCCGCGCCACCACGCCCAGCGCCGCCATCGACTCCAGCGTGTCGGCCGGTGCGAGCAGCAGCGGTGCGCCTTCCGGGAGATTATCCGGCAGATGGTCGACCATCGCAGCGGCGGCACTGGCGGCCAGCGCGGCGCCAACGAAGGCGTGCCCGTCGAAATTCGGCCCGCGGATGGCGACGAACAGGTCGCCCACCGCCACCTTGCGGCTGTCGATGGCGACGCCGGTCGCGGTCCAGGCGGACGGGCCGGCCAAACGCCCGCCGGTGGCGGCCGCAGCCTCATCCGCTGTCCAAAGGACCGTCCTGTCCCCGCTCATGCTCCAACCTCCGCTACGGCTTTCCGGGCCTCGTCCGCATCGTCGAACGGACGCACCTCGGTGCCGATCGTTTGTCCCTGTTCGTGGCCCTTGCCGGCGATGACCAGTACGTCGCCGGGCTGAAGCTGCCGCACCGCGGTGCGGATCGCTTCGGCCCGGTCTCCGATCTCCTCCAGCCGGCCGGCCAGATCCCCGGTGGCCCCAGCCAGCACCTGACCCCGCACGAAGGCGGGATCCTCGGTCCGCGGATTGTCGTCGGTGACGATGGCGCGGTCGGCCAGCCTGGCGGCCAGCGCGCCCATCACCGGCCGCTTGCTGCGATCGCGGTCGCCGCCACAGCCGAACACCGTCACCAGATGGCGCGCGGCATGCGACCTCAGCGCCAGAAGCACCGTTTCCAGCGCGTCCGGCGTATGGGCGAAATCGACGTAGACCGTCGCCCCGTTGGGATGGGTCGCGACATGCTGCAACCGGCCCGGTACGCCTTCCAGCGAGGAAAGGCTGTCCAGCGCCCGCCCGGCGTCACCGCCGGATCCGATGACCAGCCCCAGCGCGCAGAGCACGTTCCAGGCCTGGAACCGACCTGCCAGCGGCAGGTCGACCGTCACGTCGCGGCCGAGCACGGACAGGGAAAGGCGCTGGCCATGGGCCAGCGGCTCAACCCCGGTCACCCGAAGCTCGGTGCCGGCCAGACCATAGGACAGGACCCGGTGGCCGCGGTCGTTACAAATGGTGGCAAAATGTTGAAATTCCGGAGAGTCGGCGTTCAGTACCGCTACGGCCCCCGTCGGCAGGACGCGGTCGAACAGCATCGCCTTGGCGTCGCGGTACGCATCCATGGTGCCGTGATAGTCCAGATGGTCCAGCGTCAGGTTGGTGAAGCCGGCGGCCTTGATCGCCACCCCGTCCAGCCGGAACTGCTCCAGCCCATGGCTCGACGCCTCCATCGCCAGATGCTCGATGCCGGCATCCTTGGCGGCGGCGAGATCTCGGTGGAGCGACACCGGATCGGGCGTCGTCATTCCGCCATAGCCGTGCAGGCCGGGGCCGAGCAGGCCCAGCGTGCCCAGGCTGCCGGCGGGCAGGCCGAGGCGCGTCCAAATCTGGGCGGCGAACTGGACGGTGGAGGTCTTGCCGTTGGTGCCGGTCACCGCCACCACCGTCTCCGGCTGGCGCCCGCCATGGAAGGCGGCGGCCATGAGCGCGAAGGCGAGGCGGGGCTGCGGGTCGGTCAGCAGGAGGGCGGTGGAACCGGCTGGCAGTTCAGTGCCCTCGGGCGCCAGCACGGCGGCGGCGCCCCTGGCGAGCGCGTCGGCGATGAAGGCGCGGCCATCGGCCTTCACGCCGGGCAGTGCAGCAAAGACAAAGCCGGGCTTGACCGCCCGGCTGTCGGCGGTCAGCCCGGCGATGTTGGGGTCGGCGACGCCGCGGGTGGCGTCAGCGCGGCTTGGTCTGAGTTGGGAAAGACGCAACGGTGCTTCCCTTCGCGGGGGGTGGAGCGGTGACGGGCGGCAGCGACTGCTGCCAGTTGGTGGAACCGGCGGCGTTCAGGTAGGTGGAGTTCAGGATCTCCGGCGTGTTCTCGTCCACCATCGGCACATTCAGCAGCGGGCCGATCTGCTTGACGATGCGGCCCACCGCCGGGGCGGCGACCCAGCCGCCGGTGGCGTAGCCGTAAGTCTTCTTCGTCGCCTGCGGTTCGTCGACCAGCACATAGACGATGTAGCGCGGATCATTCATCGGGAAGGCGCCCAGGAACGACGACATGCGCGAGTTCTTCTGGTAATGCTTGCCCTTTTGCTTGTCCGCCGTGCCGGTTTTTCCGCCGACGACATAGCCCTTCACTTCCGCCGATTTGCCGGTACCCTCGGTGACGACGAAGCGGAACATGCGTCGCATCATGTCGGAGGTCTGGCGCGACACCACCTGCTCGGTCGGAATCTCGCCGTCGGGCTGGCGCTTCAGCAGCGTCGGCTTGTGGAAGAGGCCGCCGTTGATGACGGACGCGGCGGCGGCCACCGTGTGCATCGGGCTGACGGAGATGCCGTGGCCGAAGGAGATGGTGTAGCTGTTGACCTCGCGCCACGGGTTGGGCACCAGCGGCCAGCCGCTTTCCGGCAGCTCCAGCCCGGTGGGCTTGGTGAAGCCCATCTTGGTCATGAAGGCCTTCTGCGCCGCCACGCCCACCTGCTGCACCATGCGCACCGAGCCGAGGTTGGAGGAGTGCTGGAACACTTCCGCCACCGTCAGCGCGCGGTGCAGGTTGTGGTAGTCGTTGATGGTGAAGCGGCCGATCTTGACCGGGTGCGCCGCGTCGAACATGTCCGACACCCGGATCTTGCCGGTGTCGAATGCCAACGCAGAGTTGAAGATCTTGAAAGTCGAACCCATCTCGTACACGCCGAGCGTAGCCCGGTTGAACAGCGTGTCCGGGACCAGGCCGGTCGGATCCTGCGGGTCGAAATCGGGCAGCGAGACCATCGACAGCACTTCGCCGTTGCGCACGTCGAAGACGATGCCGGCGGCGCCGATGGCGCTGAATTCCTGCACCGTGGCGGCCAGCTCCTTCTTCAGGACATGCTGCAACCGCAGGTCGATGGACAGCTGAAGCGGCGTGCCGGGCTCCTCGGTCAGCCGCTTGTTGAAGCCCTGCTCCATGCCGGCAAGGCCGTTGTTGTCGATGCCGGTGAAGCCGACGATGTGCGAGGTCAGCGGGCCGGCCGGATAGAAGCGGCGCTCCTCCCGCTCGAACGCGACGCCGGGGATGCCGAGGCGGTGGACGGCGGCCTGCTGCTTCGGCGTCAGGTTGCGCTTCAGCCAGACGAAGCGGCGGTCGCCGCTCAGCTTGCCGAGGACGTCCTTGTAATCCAGGTCGGGCAGGGCGCCGACCAGCTTCTGCGCGGCCTCTTCCGGGCGCGAGACCAGCTTGGGGTCGGCATAGAGCGACTGGGTGACCAGTGAGGTCGCCAGCAGGTTGCCGTTGCGGTCGGTGATGTCGGCGCGGTTGGTGGTGGTGTCGCCCACCTCGAGCGCGACATGCTGGCGCGGCTCGCCGCCGCCGGCGAGCAGCGTGGCCATCGCCAGCTTGACGCTGATGGCGGTGAAGACGGTCGTGACCACGGCAGCCGTCACCATCAGGCGGTAACGGCTCTGCTCCAGCGCGACCGCCAGCGAGGTCCGCGGCTTGGCGGACGGCTGCGGGGCCGGCTGGGGAAAGGGCGAGGGTGCCGGCGGCGGCACATAGGTGCTGCCGGTGCTGGCTCCCGGCTGGCCGTAGCCGGCCGGGCCGCCGTGGTCGTGACCGATCATCGATTGGCCCCCAGGCGCGCAACGAGCAGCCCGAGGCTGTCGGTCGGCTTGGGCTGATAGGGCTGCTGCGCGGCCGGAGCCGCGGCGGCAACCTTAGGTGCCGGCGCCGGGATCGGGCGGGAGGCCAGTTCGGTCGGGCGCGCGGTCGGGGCGTTGGGTGCCAGCTTGCCGGCGGCGGCCGGCGCAGCCGGAGTCGCCGACTTCTCGGTAGGCACACGGGCGGAGCCGGGCACCAGGGCGGCCGGCTTGATCCGGTTGGCGCGGGACGGGTCGGCAAGGGCAGCGCCGGAGGGCAGGGATGCCGGCACGACGACAGGCGCGCGTTCCAGCGCCTTTTCCATCGGCAGCGGCTTCGCCAACCCGACCGGCGCGCTGACCGGAACGATTCCGGCAGCGGCGTTGTTGTTGGGAGCGGCGGGCACGCGGGCGGCGGCCAGCTGGGAATTGCCGGTGCCGGGCGCGCGGACCATCGGCGGCAGCGGAGCGCCGGGCATGGCCTTGCCGGGCAGGGCCTGGGCCGGCGGCGGGACCGCGTCGGCCGGGCGCATCGGGATCATGTCCATCGCCATATACTGGCGCGGCTCGGTCGGCTGCAGCGTCAGATAGGCCTGGGCCATCTGCTCCAGCTTGGTGGGGTCGTTCAGGTAGCTCCATTCGGCCTTCAGGACCTGGATCGACTCCTGTTCCAGAATGATCTTGCGGTTCAGCCCGGCGAGCTTCTCCTCAAGATCCTGGACGTCGTAGCTGGTCTGGAACAGCACGCCACCGGCGGCCGCGATCAGGCCACCCCAGAACAGCCAGGTCTTGCCTTTCATGCTGCCTCCTTGCCGGACGCCGGGAACGCGGGCGCCTCGGTACGTTCAGCCGCGCGCAGCCGGGCGGACCGGGCGCGGGGATTGTTACGGGCTTCGGCCTCGCTCGGGTCCACGGGTTTCCGGGAGAGCAGGCGGAAGGATGGGTGATGCGCCGCGACCGCGGTCACGGGCGTGTGGCGGGACGGGGAGGGCGGCGGCGAAGAGCGTTCCCGCAGGAACGCCTTGACCTCGCGGTCCTCCAGCGAATGGAAGGAGACGACGGCGAGACGCCCGCCGGGCGCCAGCAGCGACTCGGCGGCGGACAGGCCGCGCCGCAGTTCGCCCAACTCGTCGTTCACATGGATGCGCAGCGCCTGGAAGGTGCGGGTGGCCGGGTCGATCCCGTCGCCCTTCCCCTTCGGCACGACCGAGCGGATGATGTCGGCCAGCCGGGCCGTGCGCTCGATCGGTGCCTCGCGGCGGGCGGCGACGATGGCGCGGGCGACGCGGCGCGCCATCCGCTCTTCGCCCAGGTGGTAGACGATGTCGGCCAGATCCGATTCGTCGGCGGTGTTGACCACGTCGGCGGCGGTCGGCCCATCCCGTCCCATCCGCATGTCGAGCGGGCCGTCGAAGCGGAAGGAGAACCCGCGCTCCGGCTCGTCGATCTGGGGGGAGGAGACGCCGACGTCGAGCGCCACGCCGTCGACCGTCCCGACTCCATGGTCGGCGAGCAGCCGGTCCATATCGCCGAATTGGCCCTCGATCACCTCCAGCCGTCCGGGGAACTCCTGGGCCAGCGCATGGCCGCGCTCGATCGCGGCGGGGTCGCGGTCGATGCCGATCACGCGGCAGGAGGCCGATTGCAGCAGGGCGCGGCTGTAGCCGCCGGCGCCGAAAGTGCCGTCCACATAGAGGCCGCCGTCGCGCGGGGACAGCGCGGCGATCACCTCGTCCAGCAGGACGGGAATGTGGATGCGGGTGTCGGTCATCAGGCGCCCTCCCCGCTCCGGCTGGCGGCGCCGCGGGACGCCTTGGCCACAATCTGGCTGAGGGAGATGTCTTTGCGCACGACCTGTTCGCGCAGTGCCGCCTCGTGGGCTTTCAAGGCGTTGGGTTCCCAGATTTGAAAGGTTTTGCGGCGGCCGATGAAGGCGGCCTCTTCGGTGATGCCGGCGAACTCCGCCAGCTCCTTGGGCAGGACGATGCGGCCTTCGGCGTCGGAGGAGACGGGGATCAGCTTTCCGAAGATGAAGGTCTCGATCATGTCGCGCTCGTCGGCATCGAGGTCGGGGGATTCGAGGCTTTCGGAGAGGACGTCGAGATAGTCCTGGTCGGCGCCTTCCAGCGCCTGGTGATTTAGCGAGGGCCAGAGATAGACGGTGCTGGGAGCCGACGTCTTGGCAAGCGACTGCCTGAACTGTGCCGGGATGGACACACGCCCTTTCCTGTCAACTTTGTTGACGTATGTGGACAGGAAAACGGCCATAGGCCCGGCGATCCCCCCTGCTATCCCCCGTGCGCGGTCGGGTGCTCCGCGCTAGCCCCGCTTGGCCCATTCAGCTCCCGCCCCCGGTGTTAACCAGAATGGGTAAGAGCCCCCCTTAAATGGGCGTTCTTGGGATAGCATGGGACGGCATGGGCGTCAACGCTCCCCCGAGTATTCAGACGGGGGTGTCAAGACTTTTGGGTCATACAGTGGCATCCGGGCAAGTTGGTGTACGAAATCTCAGAATCTTCGCAGTATTCCGCTGGACTCTCGCGATGCGCATGGAGTTATCCACACAGGTTCTTCGAACGTTCCAAAATTTTAAGAAAATGCTATATACGCATGGTTTGTCTCACCGTGGAATCGACCCCCTCGGACGGCATAGAACCTTGGGTGGGAAACAAAGGTTCGGCATGGGACGGCATGGGAAATTGCCCCACAGTTATCCACCGGCTGTGGATTAGTCTGGGGAAAATGTGGATGTGACCGTGCACATCCTGGGGATGACGGCGGAAAAGCCCGGCGGACTGCGGGGTGCCGGGGGAGGGGCGGTCGCATCCACCCTGTGGATGACATCGCAGACCGCTCCTCTGCCACCCGCCTGCCGCCCACGCCGTCCCATGTCCGCCCGTCGAAAGGAAACGGGCGAGGGCAAACGGGAGCCGCCATGGGATCGGCCGCCCCTATGGGGAGCCGATTTGGGACGGGCTGGGCAAAAGAGGTGGGAAAGTGCCAGATGGCCTGTAAGCCGGGTTCTGTATCCCGCCCCGAGGGGCAGGCGATGGCCATTCGTCTGGGACGCCGGTTGCCCGGACGCCTCGCGCGACCAACCCGAGCGGCGGCGCGGAAACGCGCTTGACCCACGCCCGTCCCGTTGCGGGGACGGTGGTCGGGCCGCTCCTATTCGGTCTTGCTCCCGGTGGGGTTTACCGTGCCGTCCCCGTTGCCGGGTCCGCGGTGCGCTCTTACCGCACCCTTTCACCCTTACCTGCGTCGAAACGCCGGCGGTTTGCTTTCTGTGGCACTTTCCCTAGGGTCGCCCCCGCCGGCCGTTAGCCGGCACCGTGTTTCCGTGGAGCCCGGACTTTCCTCCCCCGGTCGAAACCGAAGGCGGCCATCCGGCCATCTGGCGCGGTCGTTCATATAGGGAAGCGGCCGTAGGGGCAAACCCCAAATCGCGGGCTCCGACCGTTACCGTCCGGTCAGTCGCAGCAAAGCGCGCAGGCGGCGCACCGTCTCAGGGTCGGGAAGGCCCGTCAGGCAGTCGGGATTGAAGTGGCGCTGGAAGGCCAGCAGCGCCCTCGGCTCTGCCGGGTCGTACCCATAGCGTCCCAGCAGTGCGGCGACCTCCCCTGTGTCGGCGGGGCCGTCGTCGGCCTGGGACGGCGTGGGCCAGAGCCCGATCCCGTGGGCGGCAAGGCCCGGCCAATCGAACAGCTCGCCCGGGTCCTCCTTGCGGGCGGGGGCCACGTCGCTGTGGCCCAGCACATCGGCGGCGGCGATGCCATGCCGGGCGACGATGCCGAGGCAAAGCTCGGCGACCGCGGCCATCTGCACCGGCGGGAAGGGCCGGTAGCCGAACTCGTGGCCGGGATTGACGATCTCCACGCCGATGGAGCGGCTGTTGACGTCCCCCGCTCCGCGCCAGCTCGACCGGCCGGCATGCCAGGCCCGCCGGTCCTCCGGCACATGGGCATAGACGGTGCCGTCCTCGTCCACCGTGTAATGGGCGCTGACCTGGGATGCCGGGTCGCACAGACGCTCCAGCGCATAGGCGGCGGTGAGCATGCCGGTGTAATGCAGGATCAGCAGTTCCACCCCCGCACCGTCGGCACGCGGGCCGTGGTTGGGGGAGGGGAGGTCGATCCGGCGGAAGCGGCTCATGTCGGCATCAGGTCGGGTTGGTGACGGTCTCGCTGACGGTGCGCGGACGGCGCTTCACGATCACCGCAACGCCGCCGATGGTCAACAGCCCGCCGATGGCGAGGTTGATCGTCACCGGATCGCCCATCAGCAGCACGCCGCTGGCGACGCCGAAGACCGGCACGGTCAACAGATAGGGCATGGTCTGGTTGACGGAATAGCGTCCCAGCAACGGATACCACAGCCCGTAGGCGATGATGGTGACGGCGATGGCCATATAAGCGATGGACGCCCAGCCGACCCAGGTCGAATTCGCCAGCGCCGCCATCTGTCCATGCTCCGTCAGCAGCGACAGGACCAGCAATTGCGGCATGGCGAATAGCGCCATCCAGCCGTTGACGGCGAAACCGTTCACCGCCCCGATCAACTTCATCTGCACGCTCGCCACCGCAAAGGCAAAGCTCGCGGCCAGGATCAGCAGCAGCGAATGGAGCGACTCGCCCAGCCGCGGCTCTCCGGCGATCACCGCCACGCCGGCGAAGGCGGCGGCCATGCCGATGCCGCGGCGCCAGCCCAGCTTGTCCTTGAACACCAGCGCCGCCAGCAGGGAGGAGAATGGCACCTGCACCTGTGCCGCCAGCGAAGCGGTGGCGGCATCGATCCCTTTGAGTCCGCTGAACATCATCGGGAAATGGATGCTGCCCAGCGTCACCGACAGCAGCGCGATCTTCCACAGCTTGTCGCGCGGCACGCGGAAGAAGGGGATGATCAGCACCGCCACCAGGGCGAAGCGCAGGAACATCACGAACAGCGGCGGAAATTCGGCCAGCGCCCATTTCGCCACCACGAAGTTCAGCCCCCACAGCGCCATCACCACCAGCGCCTGGAGCGTGTGGGCAAAACTCATGCCCGCCCGCCTTCCAACTCCTCGCGCATCGCCTCAAGCTCCAGCCAGCGCTCCTCCGCCGCGGCCAGCGCCGCCTGCTTGGCGTGTAGCTGCTCGCTGGTCTTCTGGAACTTGGCGGGATCGCGGGTGAACAGGTCGGGATCGGCCAGCGCCTTCTCCAGCTTGGCGATCTCGCCCCCCAGACTGTCCATGCGGGTGGGCAGCTCGTCCAGCTCGCGCTGGTCCTTGTAGCTCAGCTTGCCGCGTGGCTTGGCCGCGGCGGCCGGTGCCTGGGTGGCCGGCTTCGGCTTGGCGGATGCTGCGGCGGGAGCCGCCTTGGCCGGACGCTGCACCAGATAGTCGGAATAGCCGCCGGCATATTCGGTGGCGGTGCCGTCGCCCTCCAGCGCGATGGTGGCGGTCACCAGCCGGTCGAGGAAGTCACGGTCGTGGCTGACCAGCAGCAACGTGCCCTGATAGTCGCCTAGCACATCCTCCAGCAGATCCAGCGTGTCCATGTCGAGGTCGTTGGTCGGCTCGTCGAGGATCATCATGTTGCTGGGCTTGGCGAACAGCCGGGCCAGCAGCAACCGGTTGCGCTCGCCGCCCGACAGCGCCTTGACCGGGCTGTCCAACTGCCGGGTGTCGAACAGGAAATCCTTCATGTAACCGGCGACATGGCGCGACACGCCGTTGACCACCACCGCGTCGCCGCCGAAGGGGCACAGCACCTTGCGGATGGTGTCCTCCGGGTTCAGCCCCTCGCGCCGCTGGTCGAAATAGGCGGTGTCGAGGTTGGTGCCCAGCTTCACCGTGCCCTCGTCGGGATCGAGCTGGCCGGTCAGCATCTTCAGCAGGGTGGACTTGCCGGCGCCGTTCGGCCCGATCAGGCCGACCCGGTCACCGCGCAGGATCCGGGTGGAGAAGTTGTTCACGATGGTCTTGCGGCCGTCGGGCGTGTCGAAGCCCTTGGAGATGGCGGTCGCCTCGATCACCAGCCGGCCGCCGCGCTCGGCCTCGGCGATGGCGAGCTTGGCCTGCTGGCCGCCCTTGATCTGTTCCGCCCGACCGGCCCGCAGGTCCAGCAGGTTGCGGACACGCCCCATGTTGCGGGTGCGCCGGGCGGAAATGCCCTCGCGCAGCCACTTCATCTCGCTCTCGATCTTGCGGTCCAGCTTGTGGGCGGCCGCCTCCTCCGACTCGAACACCTCGGCCTGCCAGGTCTCGAAGTCGGAGAAGCCGCGGTCGGTGGCGCGCACCGTGCCGCGGTCGAGCCACAGCGTCCGCTTGGCCAGCCGGTTCAGGAAGGCACGGTCGTGGCTGATCAGCAGCAGGCCGCCACGGAAGGACAGCAGCTCCTCTTCCAGCCACTCGATGGTGGGGAGGTCGAGATGGTTGGTCGGTTCGTCCAGCAGCATGACGTCGGGGTTGCCGACCAGCGTGCGGGCCAGCGCGGTGCGGCGCGATTCGCCGCCGGACAGGGTGCGCGGATCGAGGTTGCCGTCCACCTGGAGCCGGTCGAGCACGGCGTCGACACGGTGCGCCTCGTCCTGTTCGTCGGCGGGCAGGCCCTGCACGACATAGTCCTGGACGGTGGCGCAGCCGGTGAAGTCCGGCTCCTGCGGCAGATAGGCGAGGCGGGCGCCCGGCTGGACGAAGACGGTGCCGCCGTCGGGTTGGATCATCCCGGCCAGCACCTTCATCAGCGTCGACTTGCCCGACCCATTGCGTCCGACCAGACAGGCGCGGTCGCCGCGGCCGATGGACAGGTCGATGCCGTCGAACAGCGGACGGCCGCCGAAGGTGACGGAGACGCCCTGGAGCGCCGTGATGGGTGCGGGAGGAGCCATGGACCGTTCGTGCGCCGGAAAATCGAGGGAAGGGGATGGGTTATAGCGCGCCGTCCCCCTCCACCGCGACCCGGAAAAACGGTTGGGCGGGTTGCGCCCGGTGGAACCGACCCCGGCTTCAGGCTGGGATCAGGTGGATACCGGGGCGATGGCGGTCGGCGCCGGCACCTGCTGTTCCTGCATCTTGAAGCCGAAATAGGTGCCGTTGCTGATGCCGGTAAGGGCCAGCAGGTTGGCCGACAGTTCCGGCATGCCCAGTGTGCGGGTGACCTCGTAGAGGAAGGTGATGCCCAGCACCCCGGTCCAGGCCAGCAGTTGCAGGCGATGGATGTTGTAGCCGGCGGCATCGCTCAGCAGATCGGGCAGCAGCCCCTGGGTGGGCGGATAGACCTGCTCCAGGCTGGCGGCCATCGCCGTCCGGTCGGGTGGGGTGGCCGCGGCTGCGGCGATGTAGAGGGCGGCATGCTGCTGGCGCCGGGTCTGGTCGTCGTTCGGCCGGCGGTCCTGGAAGACGGCCAGGACCGAGGTGCCGCCGACGATCCCCATCAGCGCCATGGTGCCGGTGGTGATGGTGTCCATCGACCCGGTGATGGTCAGGATGGCGGCGTAGGAGGCGGTGACGATCCCGCTCCACCACAGAAGCTGGAAGCGGGCGAGGCTGTAGGGTGCCCGGTAGTCGGCCGGCATCGGCACGCCGGCAATCGGGGTCATGGCATCGGTGCGTCCGAAATGGCGGAAGAAGGCGAACAGGAACACCGCCGCCACCAGGGAGAACCACACCGCCGCCAGCCCGAGGTCACGGTCGCTGGCGCCCTGGATGGACACCATCTGCGGCGCGGTCGTCATGCCGCCGGTGGCCGGACCGAAGGCGACCGGCAGGGTCTTGGCCCCGGCGAGGCTGAAGAAGCCGCTGAAGGCGGTCTGCCAGGAGGCCCGCCGCTTCGCCGCGTCGTCGCCGTTGCCGGCGATGGAGGTCGAGGCGGTGCCCGTCAGTTCGCCCTTGGCGGAGCAGGCGAAGCTGGCGCGGGCGCCAGGAATGGTCTGGCCGTTGGCGACCAGGACCAGCGCTTGCGCGTTCAGCGTTGCCGCCTGCGTGGGGCAGTCGGTGCCGGCAGGCGGCGTTCCCAGATTCAGCGCCAGCGGCTGGCCCAGCACCACCGTGGCGTCGCCAAGTGTTGCGGGGGCCGTCACCTGCGCCTGGGCGCCCCACCCCATGGCGATCGTCGTTCCCAATACAGCGGCGAAGACCGTCAGGATGATCGTGCGTCGCATCGTCGTGTCGTCCCCAAAGCACGCGGGCAACCGGTTGCCCGCCCCGTCGGGGACGATACGTCAGGAAACGAGATAAAGACCACGGCAAAGCAATTTGAAATGACCGTGCTCGGCGACGATTCGCGACAGGTCATGATAGGGCGGCGGCACCTTCCCGTTCCCGGCGGATGCGGTCGTAGGCGGCATTGATCAGCGCGAGCTTCTGGGTTGCCAGATCGATGAATTCCTGTGGCATGCCCTGGGCGATCAGCCGGTCCGGGTGGTGTTCGCGGACCAGCGCCCGGTGTGCGGCCTTGACCGCGTCGTCGCCGGCCAGACGCGCCACGCCGAGCACGGCATAGGGGTCGGTTTCCGTCGGGGTGCCGGCCAGATGGTGACCGGCGACGATGCGGCGGAAATCGGCCTCGTCGAAGCCGAAGATCACGGCGACGGCGTGCAGATACTCCACCTCGGTCTCGTGCAGCTCGTCGTCGGCCTCGGCGATCATCAGCAGGCTGTCGAGCAACTCCTCCAGCACCGCGTGCTTGTCCTCGAACAGCTTGGCGATCTGGCGGGCATATTCCTCGAACCCGCGGGTGTCGCGGCGGGCGAGGTCGAAGACCCGGCCGACATTGTCCAACTCCTCCGGGGGGACGCGGAACAGCCGCTTGAAGGTGTCGACCTCCACCCGCTTCACCACGCCGTCGGCCCGAGCCATCTTGGCGGCCAGCGCGATCACGCCGATGGTGAAGGCGACGGTCTGCTTGGCCGCTTCGGCTTCGGCATCGCTCATGCCGCGGCGCGGTTGCTCGTCCGCGCCGCAGGGCGACCACAGATCGACCGCATGCCCGGCCAGACCGCCCAGCAGGGCGCCGAGCGGACCGCCGGTGAACAGGCCGGCAGCGCCGCCCAGGATCTTGCCCCAGATGCTCATGTCATGCCCTTTTGTGCACAGGCCACCCCACCCGTGACCGCAGCATAGCGGCCGGGAAAGGGCAGGCCAACTGTGGCTTGCCGGCAACAGGCCAGCATTGTTGGTATCGCGAATTTCTAATAAGCGCTTGCGAATCCCGCCGGCCACGCCATGTTGCAATGCAACAAAAGGCGCCGGAGAGAGCGCCGCTCGCGATAAGACGGTGCCTGCTGACGGCGGTGCCGGGTCCTGGGGAAAAAACGTTCTGCACGAATGCGTTTTCGGAATTCGAGAACCGTGAGCAGAGCCATGCCTGTCATCCGCAAGATCATGCCGACCGAGCTGCCCCAGTACCGGGCGCATCTTCTCCGCCTCGACCGCACCGACCGTTATGCCCGCTTTGCCGGCACCCTGTCGGACGAGGCGGTGGAGCGGCATTGCGCGGCAATCGACTGGGGACGGACGGTGATTCTCGGCGCGTTCGAGGACGGTGTTCTGCGCGGTGCCATCGAACTGTGCGGCGACCGCCTCCTCTGGCCGGAGCAGGCTGAATTCGGCATCAGCATCGAGTCGGGATTGCAAGGCAAGGGCGTCGGCAGCACGCTCGTCCGCCGCATCCTGACCGTCGCCCGCAACCGCGGCATCCGTCATGTCCATATGGTGTGCCTGGCGGAAAATTCCCGCATGCGCGCCCTGGCCCGCCGGTTCGGCGGGCGGCTGGCGCTCGACGGCGGCGAGATCGCCTCGATGTTCGAGCTGCCGGCGCCGAACCAGTTCTCCATCGCCCTGGAGGCCTTGGAGGATGGCAGCGGCGCCTTCAACAGCATCCTGTCGGGCAACGCCATCCTGGCCCGCCTGTCCACCCGTCCGTCGGAGCGGCTGGCCGCCTGACGGCGACATTCGTCCGGCCGGTCGTCTGTGATCCTGTGTTCTTTCCGCCGCGTCCCTCTCCCCTGATGGGGGCCGGGCACGCAAGCTGTTGAAATTCGCTGCCGGATCGCGAAACTCCGGCCCACGCGCGGTGCGGTTGCCGCGCATGGACTTCGGCGGGTGCGACAATGAGTGGGACGAAGAGCGGGACGGTGACCGGTGCGGCGGAAACCAAGCCGGCCCGGTGGCAGTTCTGGGTGGATCGCGGCGGCACCTTCACTGACATCGTCGGCCGCCGGCCCGACGGGTCGGTCGTGACCCACAAGCTGCTGTCGGAAAATCCGGAGCGCTACACTGACGCCGCCGTCCAGGGCATCCGCGAGCTTCTGGGGCTGAAACCGGGCCAGCCGATCCCGCCGGACACGGTGGAGGTGGTCAAGATGGGCACCACCGTCGCCACCAACGCCCTGCTGGAACGGAAGGGCGAGCCGACCGTCCTGCTGATCACAGAAGGTCTGGCCGACCAGCTGCGCATCGGCCATCAGGCCCGTCCGAAGATCTTCGCCCGCCGCATCGATCTGCCCGACCAGCTCTATTCCCATGTGGTGGAGGTGCCGGAACGGGTGATGGCCGATGGCCGCGTGCTGAAGCCGGTCGACCTGCATGCCGTCCGCCGCGGGCTGGAGGAGGCCTACCGCCGGGGCTTCCGCGCCGCCGCCATCGCGCTGATGCACGGCTACCGCTATCCCGAGCATGAGCGGCAGGTCGCCTCGCTGGCTCGCGCGGTCGGATTCACCCAGGTGTCGGTCAGCCATCTGGTCAGCCCGCTGATGAAGCTGGTCGGCCGTGGCGACACCACGGTGGCCGACGCCTACCTCTCGCCGGTGCTGCGCCGCTATGTCGACCGGGTCGCCAACGATCTCAGCGTCGATGGCGCGCCGGTGCCGCTGATGTTCATGCAGTCCAACGGCGGCCTGACCGACGCCCGCCGCTTCCAGGGCAAGGACGCCATCCTGTCGGGTCCGGCCGGCGGCGTGGTGGGCGCGGTGCGCACCGCCGGCATGGCCGGCTTCGACCGGGTCATCGGCTTCGACATGGGCGGCACCTCGACCGATGTGTCGCATTATGCCGGCGAGTACGAACGCGCCTTCGACGCGGTGGTGGCCGGCGTGCGGGTGCGCGCGCCGATGATGCACATCCACACGGTGGCGGCCGGTGGCGGTTCGCTCTGCGTCTTCGACGGCACCCGCTTCCGCGTCGGGCCGGACAGCGCCGGCGCCAACCCCGGCCCCGCCTGCTACCGCCGCGGCGGTCCGCTGACCGTCACCGACTGCAACGTGATGGTCGGCAAGATCCAGCCGCGCTTCTTCCCCAATGTCTTCGGCCCCAACGGCGACCAGCCGCTGGACGCCGAGGTGGTGAAGGCCCGCTTCACCGAACTGGCCGCCACCGTCAATGCCAAGCTCGGCACGACGATGACCCCGCAGGAGGTGGCCGAAGGCTTCCTGCGCATCGCCGTCGACAACATGGCGAACGCCATCAAGAAGATCTCGGTCGAGCGCGGCTACGACGTCACCGGCTACACGCTGAATGGCTTCGGCGGGGCGGCGGGCCAGCATGTCTGCGCCGTCGCCGACGCGCTGGGCATGACGCGGGTGTTCCTGCACCCGCAGGCCGGCGTGCTGTCCGCCTACGGCATCGGTCTGGCCGACACCGTCGCCATCCGCGAGCGTGCGGTGGAAGGGCCGCTGAGCGATGCGGTGGTCGACCGGCTGACCATGCTGTTCACCGATCTGGAGACCGAAGGACGGGCCGAGCTGACCCGACAGGGCGTGGATGCCGGGCGGCAGGCGATCAACCGCCGCGTCCATCTCAAGGCCGCCGGCTCCGACACCACCCTGACCGTCGCCTTCGGGTCGAAGGTGGCGATGACCAAGTCCTTCGAGGAGGCGCACCGCCGCCGCTACGGCTTCCTCACCCCCGGCACCGCGCTGGAGGTCGAGTCGGTGACGCTGGAGGCGGTCGGCCTGACCGACGTACTGGAGGATCCGGAGCTTCCCGCCACCACCGCGGTGCTGCCGCGCCGGCTCGCCACCGTCGCCATCCACAGCGGCGGCCAGCGCCGCGAGGCGCCGCTCTATGACCGCCGTCAGCTTCAGCCCGGAAACCGTGTCGTCGGTCCGGCGATCCTGGCCGAGGCGGTCTCCACCACCGTGGTCGAGCCCGGCTGGATGGCCGAGGTCACCCGCAAGAACCATCTGGTGCTGTCCAGGCTGGAGCCGGCGGCCCAGCGTCAGGCCGCCGGCGTCAAGGGCGGGGCCAAGGTTGATCCGGTGACGCTGGAGGTCTTCAACAACCTGTTCATGTCCATCGCCGAGCGGATGGGCGTGACGCTGGAGAAGACCGCCCGGTCGGTGAACATCAAGGAGCGTCTGGACTTCTCCTGCGCCCTGTTCGACCGCGATGGCGGCCTGATCGCAAACGCTCCGCACATGCCGGTCCATCTGGGATCGATGGGCGAGAGCGTGCGGGCCGTCATCCAGCGCCGCGGCGGCACCTTCACCGCCGGCGAGAGCTTCGCGCTGAACGATCCCTATCACGGCGGCACCCACCTGCCGGACATCACCGTCGTCTCCCCGGTGTTTGACGAGGCGGGCAAGGAGTTGCTGTTCTTCGTCGCCTCCCGCGGTCACCATGCCGATGTCGGCGGCATCACCCCCGGCTCGATGCCGCCCGACAGCAGGACCATCGCCGACGAGGGCGTGCTGCTGGACTGCGTGCCGCTGGTGGAGAACGGCCAGTTCCGCGAGCAGGAAATGGTGGAGCTTCTGCGCTCCGGCCCGCATCCGGCGCGCAACCCGGCGCAGAACATCGGCGACCTCAAGGCGCAGGTCGCCGCCAACGAGCAGGGCACCCGCGAACTGCACCGCGTCGTCCGCCTGCACGGCCTGTCGACAGTCATCGCCTATATGCGCCACGTCCAGGACAATGCCGAGGAGCAGGTTCGCCGCGCCATCGGCGTGCTGAGCGACGGCGACTTCGCGGTGACGCTGGACAACGGCGCGGTCATCAAGCTGCGGGTGTCGATCGACCATGCCGCGCGCTCGGCCATCGTCGATTTCTCCGGCACCAGCAGCCAGCTCACCAACAACTTCAACGCCCCCTCGGCCGTCTGCCGGGCCGCGGTGCTCTATGTCTTCCGCTGTCTGGTGGACGACGAGATCCCGATGAACGAGGGCTGCCTGCGCCCCATCGAGATCGTCATTCCGCCAGGCTCCATGCTGTCGCCCAATCCACCCGCCGCGGTGGTCGCCGGCAATGTGGAGACCAGCCAGTGCATCGTCGATGCCCTGTTCGGCGCGCTGGGGGTGATGGCGTCGGCCCAGGGTACGATGAACAACACCACCTTCGGCAACGAGTGGCACCAGTATTACGAGACGGTCTGCGGCGGGTCGGGCGCCGGCAACGGCTTCAACGGCACTGACGCCGTGCAGACCCACATGACCAACTCGCGCCTGACCGATCCGGAGGTGCTGGAATGGCGCTTCCCGGTGCTGGTGGAGAGCTTCCGCATCCGCCGCGGGTCCGGCGGGGCAGGGCGCTGGCGCGGCGGCGACGGCGTGATCCGCCGCCTGCGCTTCCTGGAGCCGATGACCGCCGCCATCCTCGCCAACCACCGCAAGATCGCTCCCTTCGGCCTGAAGGGCGGTGCCGACGGAGCGGTCGGCCGGACCTGGGTCCAGCGCACCGACGGCAGCGTGCAGGAACTGGCCTCTCAGGACAGCGCCGTCATGCGTCCGGGTGATGCCCTGGTGGTCGAGACGCCGGGCGGCGGCGGGTTCGGAGCCGCAGGGTAAACGGGGAGTCCGGGGGGCGCGGAAACCTGCCGCGCTCCCTCACTCCGCCCGGTGCGGCGCCACGATGCCGAAGCGGTGCATCTGCCGATGGACGGTCGAGCGGTCGACCCCCATCGCGCGCGCCGTCGCTGAAATATTCCAATGGTGCCGCCGCAGCGTCTCGCGCAGCCGGGCGGCCGGGTCCTCCTCCGTCGCAACCGTTTGCGCAACCTCCTCCGGCCAGGCCCGGAACAGGCCGCTGTGCTGCACCGGCTCTGGGATATCGTCGAGGTCGATCAACCCGCCGTCGCTGACCGCGCAGGCATAGTCCAGCGCATTCACCAGTTCCCGCACATTGCCCGGCCAGCCATGGCCGCGCAGGGCGGCCAGCGCCGCCGGCGTGAGGCGGTAGCCGACGCCATCGCGCTCGGCCCGCTCGGCCAGCAGCCGTTCGATCAGCCAGTCGAGGTCGCCGCGCTGGCGCAGGGGCGGCACGGTGAACACCGCGCCGTTGAGACGAAAGTACAAGTCGTCGCGGAACTGTCCTGCCTTGACCAGTTCCACCAGATCGCGGTGGGTGGCGCCGATGACGCGGACATCCACCGACACCGCCTTGGTCCGGCCGATCGGCGTCACCTCGCGCTCGGCCAGCACGCGCAGCAGCCGGGTCTGCGACGACAGCGGCATGTCGCCGATCTCGTCCAGGAACAGGGTGCCGCCGTCGGCCTCCAGGATCAGCCCCTTCTTGCCGCGCGCCGTCGCCCCGGTGAAGGAGCCGGGCTCGTAGCCGAACAGTTCGCTCTCGATCAGGTTTTCCGGCAGGGCGGCGCAATTGACGGCGACGAAGGGCTTGTTGCGGCGGATGCTGGCCTTGTGCAGGGCCTTGGCGAGGTGCTCCTTGCCGGTGCCGGTCTCGCCGTGGATCAGCAGGCTCATGCGGGTGTTGACCAGCTTGGCCGCCCGCGTCAGCACGGCCTTCAGTGCCGGGTCGCCGCCGGACACCACGCGCAGCGGCTCTGGCAGCGAATCCCCGCCATGATCCGGCGTGTGGCTGCGCGGCAGCGACACGGCGGGCGGTGGCATCGCCTGGGCGAACAGCGGCAGGCCGGTGCGGCGCAGGCGCAGCGTGCGCTGCTCGGTCGGCAGCGAGCGGACGAAATGGACCAGATCGTCCACCTCACAATCGAACAGTTCGGCGAAGGACCGGCCGAGCGGTGATGCCCCGTCCTCCGCCAGCAGATCATGGGCCTTGTGGTTGAAGCCGACCACCCGTCCGCCGGCGTCCAGCGCCAGTACGAAGTCGGGGTCGACCTCCGCAAACTCCTGCGACGCCGACAGCTTCAGCACCCAGTCGCGGCGGAAGTTGTTGTAGAGGTTGGCGGTTTCGATCTTGTGGACATAGGCGCGCACCATCTGCAGCGCCAGATACTGGCTGATCTTCGGCTCCGGCGAATGCAGGGCGGAGATGTCCAGCACGGCGGCCAGTTCGCCCCCGCTGTCGAAGACGGGAGCCGCGGTGCAGGTCAGCGGAATGTGGGTGGAGTCGAAATGGTCGGTCTGGTGCACGGTCAGCGCCTGGGCGGTGGCGATGCAGGTGCCGACTGCGCAGGTCCCGGCATGCCCCTCATTCCAGTCAGACCCGAGATACAGGCCGGCCCGGCGCAGATGGTTGTCGAAGGTCGGGTCGCCGATGAAGTCCACCGTGACGCCGTTGCTGTCGGTCAGCAGCAGGACATAGCCCATGCCGGCGACCTGCCGGTACAGCGCCTCCAGCCCGAAGCGGGCCATGCGCAGGAACTCGTCCATCGCGTCGCGATGCTCGCGCAGCCGTTCCTGCGGCAGGATGTGCGCCTCGCGCCCGACGGTGGGGTCCAGCTTGTGGTCGGCGACGCAGCGGCGCCACGAGTTCTCGATGATCGGATCGCGGGCGGACGACACCCCTGCGGAGACACGGCCGGTGGAGACACGGACGAGTTCATCGATGTGGGCCGCGCGCGCGCTGTCCATGGTCGTGCCTCCCGCAATCATCGTTCGCTTGTTCCACGAACATATTGGGATGGACAGTATCAACCGGCCGGCCCGATAGGCAACATATGCAAAAGCATCAGATCGGTCCTCCGGCGGGGGGCATCCATCACCCTGGAATACCGGCGTATGACATCCGCTTTTGGTTATCCTGCCATGGCATGACGTTAAGGACATTTGCACAAGTAAGGTCGCATGCTCCATAAACGGGCAGGGATCGCCGGGAGCTTTCGATTTGCGGATTCTGATCGTCGACAATTCACCGCGCCACCTGACCATGATGGTGTACGAGCTGAACAAGCTCGGCTACGCCACCAGCGTGGTCAATAATGGCGCCGCCGCCATCGAGGCGGTGGCGAATGAGCGGTTCGACGTGGTGATGGCCGACATCCGTCTGGCCGACATGACGGGGCTGGAGCTGTGCTGGCACTTGCGCACGGCCCAGGGGCTTCGCCACCTCTACCTGATCCTGATGATTCCAGGCAGCATGACCGACCAGTTCCACGAACTGGTGGAGGCCGGCGCCGACGAGTTCCTGCGAAAACCTTTGGATTGGAAATGGACGGCGGCGCGCCTGCTGGCGGCCTCGCGCGTCGTGGCGATGCAGCGCGACCTGGAGCGGCTGGCGACCACCGATGCCCTGACCGGTGCCATGAACCGCCGCCGTTTCCTGGAGAGGGGGGCTGAAGAGTTTACCCGCTCGCGACGATACGAACGCCCGCTGTCGGTGGTGATGCTGGACATCGACCATTTCAAGCGGGTCAACGACAGCTATGGCCACGCCACCGGCGACGAGGCGATCCGCAGCACGGTGCGCGCCTGCAAGGACAGCTTGCGCGCCTGCGACCTGATCGGCCGGCTGGGCGGCGAGGAGTTCGCCGTGGTGATGCCGGAAACTCCGCCCGTGAATGCTTTTGCCGCCGCCCAGCGCCTGCGCCAGGCAATCGCCGCCCAGCCGGTGAAGCGGGAGGACGGCGGAGAGCTGTTCCTGACCGTCAGCCTGGGGCTGAGCTGGCTGACCGGCAGCGACACCGGCATCGAGCCACTGCTGGCCCGCGCCGACGCTGCCCTGTACCGCGCCAAGAACGCCGGCCGCAACCGGGTGGAGGTCGAGCCGCAGATCGCACTGCCGAAGTCGCTGGCGGGGTAAGGGGAGCCACCGGTTCCCCACGGTCACCGATCCACAGTCCACACGGCGTCAAGCTGAGAGCGCACAAAGAAAAACCCCCTGGCTTCCTTCCGGAAATCAGGGGGTTTTCTATGATGGTAGCAGCGGAGGGATTTGAACCCCCGACCAAGGGATTATGATTCCCCTGCTCTACCACTGAGCTACGCTGCCATCGTGATTGCCGTTGTTGGCGTTTCCGCCGCCGTGGCTACCATCGTGTCCCGTCGTTGCCGCCGGGAGCCGCTATATAGGATAGGGCGACTTGGCCTGTCAACGCGGAATTTTCGGGGGGTGCGATTTTTTTTGGCCGGCCGGCGAAAAGTCGCATAACCCTCTGATTCAGGCTGCCGTTTCCCCCGCCTCCATACCCTCGCCCACTCCGCCGGCGGTGGCGGAAATCCAGCCGCCGCCCAGCACGCGGTCGCCCTGATAGACGACGCAGGCCTGGCCCGGGGCGATGCCGTGCTGAGGCTCCAGCAGCTCGACCTGCGCGGTGCCGTCCGGGCCGGCGCGCCACAGGGCAGGGGAGGCCGGCTGGGCGGAGCGGAGCTTCACCGAAACCTCGATCCCGGCGCTATCGGCCATATCGGGGCCCAGCCAGTTCACGTCGCGCACCGTCACCAGCGAGCGGGCGAGGTCGCGGCGCGGGCCGACGACGACGCGGCGGCGGGCAGGCTCCAGGCGGACGACGTAGAGCGCCTCCTCCTCCTGGCCGCGGATGCCGCCGATGCCCAGCCCCTTGCGCTGGCCGACCGTGTAGTGGACGACGCCCTTGTGGCGGCCGAGAACGTGGCCATCGACATGGACGATGTCGCCGGGCTCGACGGAGCCGGGGCGCAGTTTCGCCACCACCTCGGCATAGTTGCCGTTGGGGACGAAGCAGATGTCCTGGCTGTCGGGCTTGGCCGCCACCTCCAGCCCGTGGCGCTCGGCCAGGGCGCGGGTTTCCGGCTTGGTCAGGCCGCCGAGGGGAAAGCGCAGGAACTCCAGCTGTTCGCGCGTGGTGGCGAACAGGAAATAGCTCTGGTCCTTGGCGGGATCGACGGCGCGATGCAGCTCGGCGCCATGCGGGCCGGCGATGCGGCGGACATAATGGCCGGTGGCCAGCGCTTCGGCACCCAGGTCGCGGGCGGTGTTCAGCAGGTCGCGGAATTTGACCCGCTGGTTGCAGCGCACGCAGGGGATCGGCGTCTCGCCGCGCAGATAGCTGTCGGCGAAATCGTCCATCACGTCCTGGCTGAAGCGGCCTTCGTAATCCAGGACGTAATGCGGGATGCCGATGCGGTCGGCGACCTGACGGGCGTCGTAGATGTCCTGGCCGGCGCAGCAGGCGCCCGGCTTCTGCAAGGCGAGGCCGTGGTCGTAGAGCTGCAGCGTGATGCCGACGACGTCATAGCCCTCCTCCCGCAGCACGGCCGCGGTGACGGAGGAATCCACCCCGCCGGACATCGCGACGACGACGCGGGTGTCCTGGGGGCGCTTGGAAAGACCGAGGGAGTTCATGGCGCCCTATATAAGGCGGGCAGGCGCCCGGAAAAGGCAGGAATGCGCAGCAGGGGACAACACAAGCGGCCGCCGGGTGCCGCAGCGCGCGGCGCCGTCCCGGCGGCCGGAACAGGGTTCCCCCGAACGCTTACTTCATCGCGTTGTTGCTGCCGCCCGGCAGGCGGACGACGAGGCCGTCCAGCTCTTCGGTCATGATGATCTGGCAGCCCAGGCGCGAGGTCTTGGTCAGGCCGAAGGCGAGGTCCAGCATGTCCTCCTCATCCTCCTGCGCATCCGGCAGGACGTCGAACCACTCCGGCTCGATCACGACATGGCAGGTGGAGCAGGCCAGAGAGCCCTCGCAGGCGCCTTCCAGGTCCAGGCTGTTCTTGTGCGCGATCTCCAGCACGGACAGGCCGAGCGGGGCGTCCACCTCGCGGCGGGTGCCGTCGGTCTCGATGAAGGTCATCTTGGGCATGGGGTCCTCGTTCTTTTACGGTTGCCTAGCGAATTAAAGGGCGATTGTAAGGAAAATGTGAATCACGGCCGCGGGGTCGTCCGCGCGGCACGGCGGTCGCGCACCTCGGTGGCCAGCGCTTCCAACCGCTGCAGCCGGGCCAGAATGCGGGCGGCACCGTCGGCGGCCGGCGGGCTGTCGGGTGTCGAGGCCGCCTGTGCCTTGCGGAAGGCCGGGGCGAGATATTTGATGCAGGCCTCGACCCGCTGGGTGAGGTCCAGCCCGATGCGGTCCAACTCCAGCACGTCGTCGGCACGGGCCAGCCGGGCTACGAGGTCGGCAATCTCCTCGTCGCCGTCCTCGTCGCCATCGGCCGGCGCACCGCCGATCAGTTCCAGCAGCGCATGGGCGCGGCGGATGGGATCGCGCAGCACGTCATAGGCGTCGCGCAGCGCCTCGACCTGGGCCTTGGCGTTGGCCTGCTGGCGCTGGCCGCGGGCGGCGAAACGCTCCGGGTCCATGGCGCGGGTGAAGCCGGCATGCTGTTTCGTCAGCTGTTCCAGATCGATGTCGAAGCGGCGCTCCAGCCCCAGCCGGGTGAAGGGGTCGAGCGGCCGCGGCGGCTGTGCCGCGCCGCAGGCATGGCAGAACAGGGCGCGTGGCGCCACCGAGCGGCCACAGGTGCCGCAGGGCTCCAGATCGCCGGCGATGGCGCCGGAAATGCCGCCGCTGCTGTTGCCGGGCGGGCCGGATTTGGGCGGGCCGGATTTGGAGCTGGTCATGCGCGCAGTCCGTCAAAACGCCGAAAGGCTCGGCCGATGGGATGATTTACCCGACATGAGGCCCCTGTTGTCACGAAGGCCATTGTCACGAAGGCCGCCTTCCGCGGGGTCATACCGATAAGCCGCATCCGGCGCAATGCGCGAATGCGGGCTTTCCTGACCGAGGACAGATGGTCGCGCAGCCATGGCGGGTAACAGCTGGGATCAGCCATCCGCGGGCGCGCTTCGCCGCGCCATCGCGGTCCAGGCCGTCAGGAAGCGGTCGACCGCCTCGTCATCGCTGGTCCAGCCCAGACTGACCCGGATGGCGCTTGCGGCGGAGCGGTCGTCCTCGCCCATCGCCGCCAGCACATGGGAGGGCTTCACCTTGCCGCTGGAGCAGGCCGATCCGGCGCTGACCGCCACGCCGGCGAGGTCCAGCGTCATCACCTGGGTTTCTCCGGCGAGGCCGGCCAGCATCAGGCAGCTGGTGTTGGCGACCCGCGCCGCACCGGCCCCCATCACCCGGGCGTGCGGGATGGCGGCCAGCGCCTCCC
The DNA here is from genome assembly GCF_058780665.1 of Azospirillum sp. UENF 112521. Lineage (NCBI taxonomy): Bacteria > Pseudomonadati > Pseudomonadota > Alphaproteobacteria > Rhodospirillales > Azospirillaceae > Azospirillum > Azospirillum sp. UENF 112521. The sequence continues at coordinate 1,893,235 of NZ_JBSNCI010000002.1, read as the reverse complement.
GCTCCAGCCGGTCGCGCAGGGAGGCACGGTCGGCGGCCTCCGCCAGCCCGTCCAACGCCAGCCGGGCCGCGGCGCCGAAGCCGACGATGCCCAGCAGGTTCTCGGTACCGGCCCGCTTGCGCCGCTCCTGCCCGCCGCCGCGGATCAGCGCATCGGGTTCGAGCCCCTCCGCCAGGATCAGGGCGCCGACGCCGGTCGGGCCGCCCAGCTTGTGGGCAGACAGCGTCATCAGATCGACGCCGAGATCGGGCAGGGACAGCGGCATCCGGCCGGCCGCCTGCACCGCGTCGCAATGGAGCAGCGCGCCATGGGCGTGGGCGATCCGGGCCGCGTCGGCCACCGGCTGGATCACCCCGGTCTCGTTGTTGACCAGCATCAGCGAGACCAGGGCCGGGGTGTCCGCAGCGGCCAGCCGGCGCTCCAGATCGTCCAGGTCGGCGACGCCATCGCGGTCCACGCCGAAGCGCTCCGCCCCAGGCTGGGCGGCCAGCACCAACTCATGTTCGATGGCGGAGGTCAGCGTACGGCGGCCGGGGAAACCGCGGAGAGCGAAGTTGTTCGCTTCCGTCCCGCTGCCGGTGAACAGGACCTGTGCCGGCTTCACGCCCACCAGCGTCGCCACGGCGACACGCGCCTCTTCCACCGCCCGGCGGGCGCTGCGGCCGAAGGCATGGACGGAGGACGGGTTGCCGACCAGATCCATCGCCTGACCCATCGCCGCCTTCACCTCCGGCTTCAGCGGAGCGGTGGCGTTGTGGTCGAGATAGACACCGGTTCGTCTGAACGAGGCAACGGGTGTGGCAACGGGCTGGGAAGTCACTTTTCAGAAGCGCTCAACGTGAAAGGCCACTCTCTTTGGTCTGCATCACTCGGCGGCAGCGGCGGCGCTGTCGGTGGCCGGGGCCGGGCGCAACAGGTTCAGGCCGCTGGTGCCGATGATCCGCCGCTCCACCACATCGGCGACGGTGACCGAGCTGAGATACATATGGATTCTGGTTGCCCAGCTCTTCCCACAAATCGTGGGTCAGGCAGCGCGAGCGGTTGGTGCGGCAGCCCTGCGGCGTGCCGTTGGCGCAGCGGGTGGTGCGGATCGGCTCGTCCACCGCCAGGATGATGTCGGACACCCGGGTCGCATCTGCCGGGTGGGCAAGCAGATAGCCGCCGCCGGGGCCGCGCACGCTCTTGACCAGACCGCCCTTGCGCAGCTTGGCGAACAGCTGCTCCAGATAGGACAGGGAAATCTCCTGCCGCTCCGCGATGTCGGCCAGCGCGACCGGGCTGCCCTGGCTGGTGGCGGCCAGATCGACCATCGCCATCACGGCATAGCGTCCCTTGGTGCTGAGTCTCATCGCGATTCTCCTTGCGCTTCGTGCATCCCGTTTGCGTGGGACGCCACCGTCTCTAGCGGTGTGGGTGTTGAACGGGGGAGGGCAGCGGGCGGACGATCCGCTTCCAGCTCGCCGACACGGGCCTGCAGCGCCGTCATCTGGTCGAGCAGGCCGGTCAGCGCGCGGGCAACCGGGTCGGGGATGTCGCCGCAGGGGGTGCCGTAGGGCATGAATTTGCGGGTTTCGGCGCGGTCGCGCGCCACCACCGGCTTGGCGGGAATGCCGACCACCGCAGTGTCTGCCGGCACGTCGGCCACCACCACCGCATTGGCGCCGATGCGCGCGCCGCGTCCGATGGTGATGGCGCCCAGGATCTTGGCGCCGGCCCCGACGATGACGCCGTCGCCCAGCGTCGGGTGGCGCTTGCCGGGATTGAGCGAGGTGCCGCCCAGCGTCACCCCATGATAGAGCATGACGTCGTCGCCGATCTCCGCCGTCTCGCCGATCACGACACCCATGCCGTGGTCGATGAAGAAGCGGCGTCCGATGGTGGCGCCGGGATGGATTTCAATGCCGGTCAGCGACCGGGCGATCTGCGAGATCAGGCGGGCGGTGGTGTGCAATCCGGCGTCGCGGGCGCGCCGGGCAATGCGGTGGAGAACGATGGCGTGCAAGCCGGGGTAGCAGAGCGCGACCTCGAGCCGGGACCGCGCGGCGGGATCGCGCGCCATGATCCCATCGATCTCTTCGCGAAGATGCTTGAACACGCCATCACCCGCCGTGGTATAGTCCGCCGCTCTCATCGGCCGCCCGTGCCCGGTTTCGGCCTGTCGGACCCTTGCGGTTCAGGACCTTCCGGTCCGAAACCTCGACGGTTCAGACCGGTAGGGACCCGGACTTATCGATGGGTCCGGCTAGCGCTGGAGCCGATCGGGCGGGTCAGGCGGGTTGTCCCGGAGGACGTTACGACGCATATATGATGACCAAGCAAAACGGTCAAGAATTGTGTGCGGAAAACCCCACTCCAAGACGGGAAAATCCGTGACGGGCCGGACGGCCCGTGCGCCGGGGCGGTTTGCCGGATGAAAGTCCGGCCGGTCGCCGCGGCGGTTCCAACAACCCTTTGTCCGCGTCAGGAACGTCGTTCCCATGCCTGAAGTGCTCTTCAACGGTCCCGCCGGTCGCCTGGAAGGCCGTTACACCCACGGCAAGCAGCCGAACGCCCCGGTCGCGCTGCTGTTGCACCCGCACCCGCAGCACAATGGGACGATGAACAACAAGGTGGTCTTCACCCTGTTCCAGTCGTTCACCAAGCGCGGCTATTCGGCGCTCCGCTTCAATTTCCGCGGCGTCGGGCGCAGCCAGGGCACCTACGACAAGGGGGAGGGCGAACTTGCCGATGCGGCGGCGGCGCTGGATTGGTTGCAGACCTACAACCCCAACGCTCCGCTCTGCTGGATCGGCGGCGTGTCGTTCGGCGCCTGGATCGGCATGCAACTGCTGATGCGCCGGCCGGAGATCGACGGCTTCGTGTCGGTCTCGCCGCCGGCCAACCTGTTCGACTTCTCGTTCCTGGCGCCGTGCCCGTCCTCGGGCCTGATCATCCATGGCGACAAGGACGAGGTGGTGCCCCAGGCCGCGGTGACCAAGCTGGTAACCAAGCTGTCGCACCAGAAGGACATCCGGATCGACCACCGCGTCGTTCCCGGCGCCAGCCACTTCTTCGTCAACCGCACCGACGATCTGGCGACCCAGGTGGACGATTATCTGGACAAGGCGCTGGGCAATCCCATCGCGGCGGTGGCCGAGTAAGCAGGATCAAGCGACGGAGAGCGGGGGAGGGGGCAATCGCCCCGGACCTCCCCACCTCCTCATTGTTCGCAGCCCAGAACCCACACGTCGTAGATCGGGTTCTCCATCGCCGACAGGGCGGGGCTGGAGGAGAACATCCAGCCGCTGAAAACCTGTTCGGCCTGCTCGCCGGGCTTGATCTCCGTCACTTCCAAGAAGGCGGCGGATTCCGGCGTCTCGATCGGCGGATTTTCGCGGCAGGCGCGCAGGGTGATGCGCAGGCTGCTCATCGCCTTGGTCTCCCCGACCTTCATGGTGAAGGTGGAGGTGCGGGCGGTCACCTTGTCCAGCCACTGCAGCTTGGCCGCCGGCCGCTCGATCATCTGGCTCGGCACCGGAGCGGCCTGAACGGCCACGGATGCCAGCAGGGCCGCGGCACCCAGCAGGCCGGCGGCAGGCCGGAGAAGATCGGGCCGGAGATAACTAGAAAGTCTCGTCACGTCGGATCGCTTCCGTAATTGCGGACGGCACCCCATGGCAAGACCCAGCCTGTCAGCGGGAACTGTACCGGGGTGCTCCGCCTTCTATCCCGGAAGCGGGGTCAGCGTCTAGTGGCGGGGGCGCCGGGGTGCGTTGTGCGGAAATTGCGGCTCAGCGCGTGACGGTGCTGCGTGACGCCGGCGCACTGTAGGTGGCGCCCGACCCGCTTTGTGCGGCGCTGCGGTCTTCGATCTTCTGGGTCGCTGCACCGGCGCCGGCACCCGCAGCCGTTCCGACTACGGCGCCCACCGGTCCGCCGACCACGGCCCCTGCTGCGGCACCGCCAAGTCCGCCGGTGGCCGATTTCTCTTCCATGTCGGCGCCGCAGGCGGCGGTCGCCAGGGCCACGCCGAGCGCGGCCAGATGGAACAGACGCATCGCGTTCCTCCTGCTTCGTGATCCGGCGGCGATGGCCATCCGGACTGGAGAGGGAACGCTTAGGCGCGGCCGTCGGTTCCGGCCACGCCCAGGGTTGGAAATCACTGCTGGTTGGAAATCACAGCTTCGGCGGCTGGGCCGGGGCCTGTCCCGGGGTCTGGCCCTGCTGGCCGTTGGCCTGATCGCCCGACTTGCTCATGCTCTGGAGCGAGAAGATGACCTGTCCCAGCAGCTGTTCCAGGCCCGGCGTGCTCTGGGTAAACTCGATCTTGCCGTTCGGCTTGATGGCGTCGGGATCGCCGCCCGGCTCCAGCGACAGGAACTTGCCGCCCAGCAGGCTTTCCGAGGCGATGACCGCCGCGGTGTCCCTCGGCAGCTTCACCGAATTGTCGACCGACAGGTGAACCACCGCCTGATAGGTGGTGGGATCGAGCGTCAGCCCGGTGACCGTGCCGACCTTCACGCCGCTGATGCGCACGTCGGCGCCGCTTTGCAGGCCGGTGATGCTGTTGAAGTTGGCGGTGACGTCATACCCCTGCACCTTGCGCAGGTCCGCACTTTTGTAGGCGAAGGCAAGGAACACGGCGGCCACGGCGAGCACGACGCCGCCAAGCACGGTCTCAATCACATTCCGGCGCATAGAGCTATCCTGCTGCGAATTCCCGAATCGAAACCCGGCCCGCATGGGGCCGGGCTTTCCGTTCCGCTTTCTGTTCCGACCCGATGGTCGGTGCCGGCGTGGATCAGCTCGGAGTCCAGGGCTCGTAATCGCCGGTGGCCGGCACGCGCTGCCCGCCGGCCAGCACATGGCCGGGCGGACGGTAGGCCTGGACCGAGCCCGACATGTTGGGCAGATGTTCCTTCTGCCACGGCTTGTGGTAGGCGCTCGACCCCTCGGGCAGCGGCTCCTTGGTGGTGTGGTGCAGCCACCCGTGCCATTCCGGCGGGATCTTGGAGGCGTCGGGCTCACCGGCATACAGGACCCAGCGGCGCTCGCGCGTGCCGGGCTTGGTGTCCTTGTTGCGGTAATAGACGTTGCCGAAGCGGTCGCTGCCGACCTTGGCGCCCCGACGCCACGTGACGTAACGGATGTGAATGTTCGCCAGTTTGGTGAACAGGGAGATCGGCTCGCTCATCGTCGCTCACGAATTCCGGAGTCTGGCCCCGCGGAAACGGGGCTGGTCGAATGCGGGCCGCACTATGACACCGCAAGGCACGCGCGTCCACCGTTGGTGAGGCCAAAGCTGCCCACAGGGTGGAAAGAGCGGAGCTATTGCAGGCGGGTCGCGGCGATCTTGGCCGTATCGACCGGGGTGGCGGTGCAGCCGCCCAGCGTCGGGCCGACCGGAAGCTCGCCGAAGGCCGCCAGCGCGCCCTCCGCCTTCAGCCGGCCGACGAATCCGGGTTCCACGCCGCGGGCGACCCAGGCGAATCCAAGCCAGGTGGATCGCACCGGCTCGCCCCCGGCCCGCACCATCGCCGCCATCGCCTCGGCATCGCTGGTGCCGGGGGAGAAGACCGCCAGCATCAGGCCGTCGGTCGTGTCGGGCAGCGCAGCGCGTTGCAGCGACAGCCCCATCAGCCCGGCCCAGACCAGCAGGACACCGCCCAGCAACGCCGCGGCAAGGCCGTGGCCGATGGGAAATGCAGCAGGGGAAGGGGCGGGGCTGTCGCTCATGGTCGTATATCTTACGCCTTTGCCTCGGCCGCCGCCAGCGACGGGGCGGGCTTCTCGGCGATCGGCCAGTGGACGATGGTCGCGAACATCGCCAGCGCCACGCCCAGCCACCAGACCACATCGTAGGACCCCGTCCGCTCATACAGCACGCCGCCGAGCCAGACACCCAGGAAGCCGCCGACCTGATGGCTGAAGAAGGCGAAGCCGTAGAGCGTGCCCATGTAGCGGGTGCCGAACATCAGCGCGACGAGGCCAGAGGTCGGCGGCACGGTGGACAGCCACAGCAGGCCCATCACCGCGGCATAGGCGATCACCGTCACCGACGAGATCGGCAGCAGGATGAAGATTGCCGTCGCGATGCCGCGAGAGAAATAGTTGGCGCACAGCAGGTAGCGCTTGCTGACCTTGCCCGCCAGGATACCGGAGGCATAGGAGCCGATGACGTTGAACAGGCCGATCAGCGCCAGCGCCCAGGCGGCGAGCGTCGGGCTGATGCCTGCGGCGGTGAGGTAAGGCGGCAGGTGGGTGGTGATGAAGGCCAGCTGGAAGCCGCAGACGAAGAAGCCGGCGACCAGCAGCACATAGCTGCGGTGCTGGAAGGCCTGCCGCACCGCGGCGATGTAGCCGATGTTGGCACCGGTCACCGCCGGTGTGCCGCTCGCCGTCATGCCCTTCGGACCGGGGAAGACGCCGGCCAGCAGCGGCACCGCGATCATCGAAGCGGCCAGCAGCAACAGGGCGGTCTGCCAGCCGAAGCCGGCGATGAAGGCCTGCCCCATGGGCGCGAACAGGAACTGGCCCATCGACCCGGCGGCGGTGGCGATGCCGACCGACCAGCTGCGCTGTTCCGGCGGCAGCAGCCGGGTGAAGCCGGCGATGATGATGCCGAAGGAAGCGCCGGACAGGCCCAGCCCGATCAGCACGCCGGCGGTCAGGTACAGCTCGACGCTGGTGGTGGCATAGGGCATCAGCGCCAGCCCGGCCGCATAAAGAATCCCGCCCCCGGCCAGCACCGGGGCCGGACCGTAGCGGTCGGTCAGCGCCCCGGCGAAGGGGCCGCCGGCGCCCCACAGGATGTTCTGGATCGCCATCGCCAGCGCGAAGACGTCGCGGCCCCAGCCGCGGGTTTCCGAAAGCGGGCCGATGAACAGGCCCATGCTGGAGCGCGGTCCGAAGGCCAGCATCGAGATCAGGCAGCCGCAGACGACGACGAGTGCAGGCGTCCTCCAGGAGGGCGCCGGTGCAGGGGTAGCGGTGGTCAAGGCATCCTCCCGGATCCGGGCGCCTCTGCGGGGTATCGCCGCGCGCCGGTGTTGTGAAACTGCTCTGCCTGCGACGATAGGCGGGCCTCAACAGTTCGGCAAATTCATAATCGGCAACCAGGTCATTCCGCAGCGGAATGCAGGAGGGGATGCTCATCCATCGCGTGCTTGGGCACCGCGCAACTCGGCAGGCGCCCGATTGCCAGTTCCCGCCGAAGCGCCTCTTCCAGCCGGTCGAAGACCGCGGCGATGCGTCCGGCCGTCCGCGACTGGATCAGCCAGATCGTCACCGACATCCGGAAGTTGGGAAGGTCGAGCGGGCGCACCGCCGCCGCATCGGGGATCGGCGCGATCAGCCCCATCGGTGCCAGGCCGAAGCCGACGCCGCGGGTCACCAGCGACACCAGCAGGCTCTGGTCGTAGGCCTCCACCGTTACGTTCGGCTGCAAGCCGAGCGGCGCCAGCGCCTGCTGCAACGCCTCGCGGTAACGGCAACCGTTCGGCTGCAGCACCCAGCCGCGCTGGTTCATGGCGGCGAGATCGCTGGAGGCGTCATCGGGAGAGGCGATGATGTTGACAGGCTCGGTGCCGATCCGGCGGACCGGCAGATCGTCGGGCGGCGCCTGCCCCTCGCACAGCAGGATCACCGCGCCGTCCAGCGTGCCGGCGCGGACCTGCTCGATCAGCGGGTTGCTCCAATCCGAATGCAGCCGCAGGGTCAGGCCGGGGAAGCCGGCGCGCAGCTCGTCCAGCGGCCGTCCGGTGGCCAGTGCGGTCAGCACATGGGCCATGCCGAGCCGCAGCAGCCCGCGTGGTTCGGCCGATCCGGCGAACGCGTCGGCGAAGTCGCTGGCAGCCGCGAGGATTCGCCTTGCATGGGCCAGCGCCAGTTCGCCATCGCGGGTCAGGGCCAGCGGCTTGGTCTGCCGGTCAAAGAGCACGACGCCAAGCTCCGCCTCCAGCCGCTGGATCAGCCGCGACACGGCGGACTGCGTCAGCCCCAGCCGGTTGCCGGCCTCCTGCACCGACTGCGCATCGGCAACGGCGATGAAGGTGCGGATCTCGTTGAGCTTCATGGGGCGGCCATTTGGTCGGGTAGGGTGTGCGCCGGTAGGACGCGGCACTGCATCTTCGCGTCTGGTGTACCAGTGTCGGACCGCGCTACCCTCGGGTCAAGACATCGATAGGGAGCCGTTCATGTCCGCCACTCCGCCCGACCGTTCCAGCCGCGAATATCCCGACCGCCCCTGGGTTGGCGTCGGAGCCGTCGTCTGGCGCGGCGACAAGGTGCTGCTGATCCGGCGGGGCAAGGCGCCGCGGATGGGGCAATGGAGCCTGCCGGGCGGGGCGCAGTCGGTCGGCGAGACGGTGTTCGAGACCGCAGTGCGCGAGGTGCGGGAGGAGACCGGGCTGGAGGTGGTGCCGACCGGGATCGTCACCGTGGTGGACGCCATCACCCCCGATGCCGAGGGGCGAGTCCACTACCATTACACGCTGGTCGAGGTGGCGGCGGAGAGTGCGGAGGGCGAGCCGCTCTGCGCCGACGATGCGCTGGAGGCCTGCTGGGCGACCGCCGATGAGGCCGGGGAACTGACGGAGTGGGACGAAACCCGGCGGGTCATCCTGATGTCTGCGGCCCAGCGCCAGAGCCCCCCGACCCGATAGACGGCAGGATCGCGCTGCGCTCGGCAAGGAAAGCGTCCACCCCGTCGGCGGACAGCGGGCGCGACAGCCAATAGCCCTGCAAAACATCGCAGCGGTAGGCTTGCAGGTAGAGCCGCTGTTCCGGCGTCTCCACTCCCTCCGCCACCACGCCCAGCTCCAGCGCGTGGGCCAGCGCCACCACCGCCTGGACGATGGCGGCGGCGTCTCGGTCCTCCACCATCGCCTGGACGAACTGCTTGTCGATCTTCAGCGCCTCCACCGGCACCCGGCGCAGGGTCGCCAGCGAGGACCAGCCGGTGCCGAAATCGTCCAGCACCAGCCTGATCCCGGCGCCCCGCAACCGCAGCAGCGCCTCGCGTGCCTCGGCGGTCTGGCTGAACATGCTGGTTTCGGTCAGCTCAAGCTTCAGGTTGGCGGCGGGCAGGCCGGTTTCCGCCAGGATACCCAGCACCTTCAGCACCAGCCCCGGATCGTCGAGCTGCCGCGCCGACAGGTTGACCGACACCGGAATGTCAGGATAGCCGGCGCGCAGCCAGCCGGTCGCTGCGACACAGGCCGTCCGCAGGGTCCATTCGCCGAGCAGGTGGATCGCCTCTCCCTGCTCGGCCATCGGCACGAAGACATCGGGGGGCAGCATGGTGCCGTCGGACAGGCGCCAGCGCGACAAAGCCTCGAACCCGGTCAGGCGGTTGGTGATGACGTCGGCCTGGGGCTGGAAGACCAGGGACAGTTCCTGCCGGTCGATGGCGTCGCGCACCCGCGCGGCGAAGCCGGCGTCGGATATCCCCTGTGTACCGGGTCCGTTCGCGGGTCCGTTCGACGTCGCGTGCGTGTTCGCCACCGTCCGCTCCCTCTCGACAACCATTCCTCGGCCCGACATTTCCCCTGGGGCTTGCTGCCATAACAACCACAGGAAGGATTTGTTAACCATGTCGCGAAAGAGCTTGACGAATTTTATATGGTTACGAAAGTGTTAACGTTGCTGCGCTGGTGACAAGAAAAGGTCGAAGCCGAAGCGGGGCGGTTCCCCAATAGGACGTGAACGGTCACGCCCGCGCTGCTCCCCGTTTGAGACGACTGGGCAGCAGCTCACCCGATTGATCGAGTACCGGATAGGCGGCGGCAACCAAGTGGGCGTTGATCCGGCGCAGGTCACGCAGGATGTCGAGGTGGTGCGCGCTGGTCTCCACGCTTTCCTTGCGGCCGGCGCGCAGGCGGGCGAAATGCGCCTCGGTGGCGCTGGTCTCCAGATCGCGGATCACCTCCTTTTCGTGGATCAGCGCGCGGGCGGAGCGGACATCGCGCGACACGAAGACGGCAGCGGCCAGCCGCTGGGTTTCGCTCAACCTTTCCAGCATGCCGGCGATCTCGCCGGCCCCCTCGGTGGAGAAGCGCAGCTTGCGCCGGATCTTCTTCGAGGCCGTCTCCATAAGGTTGCAGTCGACGATGTCGCCGACATGCTCGAGGTTGATGGTGAAGGTCAGCACGTCCGACATCCGGCCGGCGTCACGCTCGTCCAGATCCTCGACATTGATCTGGGTGAGATAGCCCTTGATCGCCTCGTGCAGCCGGTCCAGCACATCGTCCATCCGACGGATCTCCTGCACCCGTTTGCGGTCGTCGGTCTGGATCACGTCCAGCGCACCGCGCAGCATGGCGTCCACCGTATCGGCCATGCGCAACGCCTCGCGCGATGCGTTGGCGATGGCGAGGTGGGGGATGCGCAGCGCGCTGCGGTCGAGATAGAGCGGCATGGCCGGGTCGGCGACCGCCACCCGCTCCGGGAACATCCGTGTCAGTGCTCGAGCGAACCAGGGCAGCGGGCCGATGAACAGCCCGGCCATCGCCAGATTGAAGGCGAGGTGGAAGTTGGCGGCCAGCCGGGTGGCGTCCGGCGACACCGCTTGCAGGCCGGCGGTGATCGGCTCCAGCAGCGGCACGACGATGAGGCAGCCGACGAGGCGGTTGATCAAATTGCCGACCGGCAGCCGCCGGGCCGCCGGGTTGCGGCCGTCGCCCCCCGGTCCCTCGATCACCGGATTGACGGCGCTGCCCAGATTGGCGCCGGCCACCATAGCGATCGCGGCCTCCGGTCCGATCACCCCGCCGCCGGCCAGCGAGGCGATCAGCAGGATGGCGGCGACGCTGGAATGGGCGGCCCAGGACAGCAGCGCCGCCAGCACCACCGCCACCACCGGATCGGCGGTCAGCATCGCCAGCATCCGCCGCAGTATCGGCGCATTCTCCGCCGGGGCGATGGTCGCCAGCAGCAAATGCAGCGACAGCAGCATCAGGCCGAGCCCGATGGCGACCCGCCCCAGGTCGCGGCTGCGCGTCCGCGCCCCGCGGCGGAAGGCGATGAAGCCGCCGAGCAGCAGGACCGGCGCCACATGGGCGACGTCGAAGGCGAGGATCTGGACGATCAGGGTGGAGCCGACATTGGCCCCCAGCATCACCGCCAGCGCCGGCATCAGCGACACCAGCCCGGTGGCGGTGAAGCCGGTCGCCATCAAGCCGGTGGCGGTGCTGCTCTGCAGCAGCATGGTGATGCCCATGCCGGACAGGAAGGCGGTCCAGCGGTTGCGCAGCCCGGCCCCCAGGATGCGGCGCAGGTCGCCGCCCAGCGCACGGGTCAGCCCGCTCTGCACCATGTGCAGCCCCCACAGGAGCAGCACGACATTTCCGGCGAGTTCCAGCAGCACCCGTGTCGCCTGCATCGCACCCCCTTTGTCGGATCGGGGATGCGGTCAGGCGGCACCCCTAACTGAAGGGTAGGGCGCGCGGATTGTTACGACAATATGACAGTTGGATGACAGCGTAGGGGGAAGGGGGCGACAAAGCCCCCATCTCCCTGGTCATTCGAGTCTCAGACGTTGAAGCGGAAGTGGAAGATGTCGCCGTCCTGGACGACATATTCCTTGCCTTCCTGGCGCATCTTGCCGGCGTCCTTCGCCCCCTGCTCGCCACCCAGCGTGACGTAGCTGTTGTAGTCGATGGTTTCGGCGCGGATGAAGCCGCGTTCGAAATCGGTGTGGATGACGCCGGCGGCTTCCGGAGCCTTGGCGTGGCGGCGCACGGTCCAGGCCCGCGTCTCCTTCGGGCCGACGGTGAAGAAGGTGATCAGGTCCAGCAGCTTGAAGCCGGCGCGGATCAGCTTGTTCAGGCCGGTTTCCTCCAGCCCCATCAATTCAAGGAACTCGGCCTTCTCGGCCGGGTCGGACAGCTGGGCGACCTCGGACTCGATGGCGGCGGAGATGACGACGACCTCGGCATTCTCGGCCTTGGCCTTCTCGGCGACCTTGGCCGAGAAGCTGTTGCCGGTGGCGGCCGACGCCTCTTCGACGTTGCAGACATAGAGCACCGGCTTGGAGGTCAGCAGCATGAACTGCTTGAACACCGGCTTCTCTTCGTCGGAGACCTCGACCACGCGGGCGGGCTTGCCGTCCTGCAGCACCTTCAGGGCGCGCTCCATCAGGTCGGCCTTGATCTTGCTGTCCTTGTCGCCGCCCTTGGCCTTCTTCTGCAGGCTGGTCAGCTGGCGCTCAAGGCTTTCCATGTCGGCGAGCATCAGCTCGGTCTCGACCACCTCGGCGTCGCGCAGCGGATCGACATTGCCCTCGACATGGGTGATGTCGTCGTCCTCGAAGCAGCGCAGCACATGGACGATGGCGTCCACTTCGCGGATGTTGGCGAGGAACTGGTTGCCCAGCCCTTCACCCTTCGACGCGCCGCGGATCAGGCCGGCGATGTCCACGAACTCCAGCTGGGTCGGGATGACCTTCTGCGACTTGGCGATCTCGGCCAGCTTGTCCTGCCGCGGGTCGGGGACGCTGACGCGGCCGACGTTCGGCTCCTTGGTGCAGAAGGGGAAATTCGCCGCCTCGGCCGCCTGGGTGGCGGTCAGCGCGTTGAAAAGGGTCGACTTGCCGACGTTCGGCAGGCCGACGATGCCGCAATTGAAGCCCATGGTTGGGTGCTCGCCGTCGGAAATGCTGGAATTGACGCGCTTTATCCTACGATGGGGACCAAAGCGCAAACGCGAAGTGGGAGAGGGGCCTGAACCGGCAAGGCCGGCGGGGCCTATCTGCCCTGCGTCGCCACCGTCACCTTGTTCATGAACAGCTCCGGCCGGCCGTCCACGATCAGCGGCAGGTTGTCGGAGACGGCGTCCAGCAGCGGGTCGATCCAGCCCTGGTCGGCCTTGGCGAAGTCGTGCAGCACATAGCCGCTGACCAGATCCTTGTTGCCGGGGTGGCCGATGCCGAGCCGGACGCGCCAGTAGTCCTTGCCGATGTGCGCGTCGATGGAGCGCAGGCCGTTGTGGCCGCCATGGCCGCCGCCCTTCTTCACCCGGATCTTGCCGGGGGGCAGGTCCAGCTCGTCATGGATGACGACGACGTTCTCGGGCTTCAGCTTGTAGAACTGGAGGGCGGCCACCACCGACTGGCCGGACAGGTTCATGAAGGTGGCGGGCTCCAGCGCCAGCACCTTGTCGCCGGCGACGGTGCCCTCGGCGGTCTGGCCCTGGAACCGCTTTTTCCATGGGGTGAAGCGGTGGCGCTGGGCGATGGTCTCCACCGCCATGAAGCCGATGTTGTGGCGGTTGCGGGCATACTCGTTGCCGGGGTTGCCCAATCCGACCAGAAGCAGCATGTCCCTCACCCTCTATCCGGAACCCAGGCTCCACAAACGAAGCGGGGGGCCGAAGCCCCCCACCGTACCCAATCTTCTAAGGTCGAACGCTCCCGATCAGGCAGCGGCGCCCTCTTCCGACTTCAGGCCCGACGGCGCAACGATGGTCGCGATGGTGAAATCGCGGTCGGTGATCGTCGAGGTCACACCCTCCGGCAGCTTGACCGCGGAGATGTGGATCGAGTCGCCGACATCGAAGCCTTCGCACGAGATGGTGATGTGCTCGGGGATGCTGTCGGCCGGGCAGCTCAGCTCCAGCTCGTGACGGACGATGTTCAGCACACCGCCGCGCTTCAGGCCGGCCGACTTGTCCTGGTCGGCGAACTCGACCGGAACCTGCACGTTGATGCGGGTGTCGGACGAAACGCGCAGGAAATCGACATGCAGCGGGACGTCGGTCACCGGGTGGAACTGCACGTCGCGCGGCAGGACGCGGTGGGCAGAGCCGTCGACGGTGACGTCGAACAGATGCGTGAAGAAGCCCGGCTGATGCAGGACGCGGGTGAACTCGAACTTCTCGAGCGAAATGGTGACAGGAGCCTGCTTACCACCGTAGATGACGGCCGGAATACGGCCGTCACGGCGGGTCTGGCGGGCGGTCCCCTTGCCGGCCCGTTCGCGCGTCTCAGCGCCGAGCGGAATGATCTTGGTCATGACGATGCTCCAAAACGAAAAGGGCGCCGGCCTCCAGGGGTGCCGACGCGTGCGCGGCGTGCATACGGCAAATGGCGAAGCACGTCAAGGTCCGCGCGGAATGGAACGTTTGAAACATCGCGCCGCCGGCTGTTCACTGTTCCATCCCCACACCCTTCCCAACCGTCGCCGCCAGTCTGCCACGGCTGGGCGGAACGGGTGAAATTATCGTCAAGAAGACTGGAGCGGGCGCGAGAGGGCGATCGACCGCACGGCCGGATCGGCCTCCAGCCCGGCGAGGTCGGCCGCGGCGATCTCGGCGGTGACGATGCCCGGGGCTATCGGCCTGCCGCTGGACAGGCAGTCGGGGGCGGCGGCGTTCGCATGCAGGCGGACGATCACCGCGACACGCTGGGCGTCGTCCAGCGGCTGGGCCAGCATCGACGGAGACGGGCTTTCCAGCTTCCTGAGCGAGGCGAGGTCAATCGGCATGCCGGCCATCCATGGGGAAGGGGCGAGGGAAACGGAGAATGGTCGGTCCTCCGCGTCCGGGCGATGATGGGCTTCTCCCCCCATCGAGGCAAGCACGCGGCGATGCAGGCTCGCTGCCTCAAACCACCGCTTCAGACCTTGGCTTGGCCCCGCCCTGGGCGGCATGCCACTCGTCGAAGTCCGGGTTGCGGGCGGAGTCGTGGTCCAGTTCCTCCAGGATGGCCGCGGCGGATGCCCGTCCGTGACCGTGCTGCGGATCCCAGTCCGCTCCGTCGGGCGGATCGCGGCGGACCATGCGGATCAGGCGCTCGCGCAGCGTCGCATTGTCCATCGGCAGGCCCTTGCGGATCGACCGGGCATAGATCAGCGCGATCAGTCCGGTCACCGCCGGGGCGGCCATGCTGGTTCCGTATTTCTCGACCACGCCGGTCACCGTCCGCGACCACGCCGCCTTGACGCGGTGTCCGGGGGCGGAGAGGTCCGGCTTCTGCCGCCCGTCGCGGGTCGGGCCGGCGCTGGAGAAGAAGGAGATCGGCGTGCCGGTGGAGTGGGCATCGTGCGACCCGACGATGATCGTCGAATGGCCGGTGGAGATCGAGCCCAGCATGTGAGAGGCGACCGGCTGGAGGAACTGCGCCTGACCGGCGTCGAACCGCTCGATCCAGGCGTGATAGTCGATGGGGCCGTCGTCCAGCGCTTGGAGCCGGATGCTCCATTCCCCCGTCGGCGCCCCCATGGCGATCCAGATGCCGATCACATTGTCGTGGTTGTTGGGGTCGTCCAGCCGATTGACGATGAAGACCGCCGGCGGTTTGCCGGGGAGGCCGTAGGGCAGCGAGCCGTTCGGATCGACCGGCCCGATCTCGGTGCCGTCGGGGGCGACCAGCGTCACCGACAGTCGCCGCCGGCCGGGATACCACAGCTCCACCTCGCCGCCGGCGGACGTGGTCTCGTAGCCGGCGATGCCGAGCGTGGGAATGCCCAAGCCGATGGAACATGCGCCGCCTGCCGGGACGGTGCCGCTGGTGTGGGTTCCGCTCTGCTGGGAATTGCCGGCGGCGATCACCACGGCCCGGTAGGGAGCCGCGTTGACCATCGCGTCCAGCCCCTGTTCGACCAGCGAGGTGCCGTCATGCGGGCCGCCGTTGGTGCCCAGGCTGAGATTGACCACGCAAGGGCGGTTGCCGGCGGCGTTGAAGATGTAGTTGACCGCCTCCAGCAGTTGAACGGTGCTGCCCAGCGTGTGGTTCAGCTGGTCGGGCGAGTTGACCGGGGTGGGGAGCTTGGCATCGACGAAGATCAGCGACGCCTTGGCCGCCACGCCCGGCTGCTTCGATCCCAGCCCGTTGCCCGCGGCGATGTCCATGACATGGGTGCCGTGGGTGCCGTTCTCCTGGGGCTTGCCGGGATCGTCCTTGGGCGGAGCGTAGCCGAGGGCGTCGTAAGGATCGTCGGTGGCGAGTGCTGCGTCGATCTGCTCGGGTGTGTAGAGCGCGCCGTAGGGGAAGGGCGAGTTGGGCGTGCCGGACTGGTCCCACACCGCCAGCAGTCGGGTGCGCCCGTCGGCCTGCCGGAAGTTCCGGTGCATGTAGTCGCAGCCGAAATCGACCACGCCGATGATGACGCCTTCGCCATCCCGGTGCGCATGCTGGACCCAGGGCGGCAGCAGCCCAGGCACCGCGGGTTCGGGCAATCCCGGGACCGCGAGGGTGCCCAGCCCCATCTCGGAAATGGTGGCGTCCAGCGCGGAATGGGTCGGCTGCGCCGCCTTCAGGCTGAGCACCACGGCATGGGCGTGAACCGCCTCGACCTGATCGGCATGCAGGCGGCCGGTGACGATCCAGGAGCCGTCGGCCGCCTTGCCGATGGTGCTGGCGGATTTCACGCCCGGCAGGGCGGCCCAGCCGTCCGGCGAGGCGACACGGGCGATGACCGGCACCTCTTCGTCTGCGGCCGGCGCTGCGGCCACTTGGTCCTGCGCAGGGGCCTGTGCGGAGCGGGCATGGCGGCGGGCATGGGAATCGCGGTTGAGGATGCGGAGTTGGAGCCGATGGTCCATCGGGGTGCCGGGGCCACCCGGAAGGTTCCGCGCGGCGGAAAGATCGGGGGATTCGACCGGGGCCAGGCACATATGGTGGGCATGCAGCGGTAACCGTGGCGCCATTGGCGGGGGCCTCCGTAAGCTGGAACCGAACCACAGACCGCACTCCGGTCAGCCGGACGGGCAGAACCCTTGCGGGAAGGTGCGGGCCCCGCCGCGATGCATGCGAAAGACTGTTGTCCGCGGACTGTATATACTTTTACGAAAGATATTTTTCGGATTGCAACCGTTCAGGACGGTTTGGACCTCACAGCCCCGTCGGGGCCGGGCGGGTGTCGGCGGTGCGGGTGGTGCCCTGGTCGATCAGCGGCTGGAGCGCCGGGGCGAGGCTCTTCAACAGCTGGGCGGGCAGGGCGCTGGTGAAGCGGTAGTTGTCGGCCTCCGGCCCATGGACGAAGGCGGTCATCGTGCCGAAGAAGCGGTCGCCGATGTAGAAGACGAAGGTGGCGGTGCGGTTGACCGCCTTCGATTCGATCAGCACGCCGCCCGGACCCCAGCGGTCGAGCCGGTGGTCGCCGGTGCCGGTCTTGCCGCCCATCGGGACCGGCGCGCCGGTGGGATCCTTGAAGGACCCCCAGACGCGCTTGGCGGTGCCGTTCTGCGCCACGTCCATCAGGGCGCGGCGCAAGGTGGCGCAGACCTCCGGCCGCAGCACGCGCTCGCCCTGCAAGGGCCCCAGCCCGAGCTTCGCCTCATAGGGCGTGCCGGCGGCGAAATGCAGCGAGCGGATCTTCACCGTCGGCTGGCGCACCCCGTCGTTCAGGATCAGCCCCATCAGCTCCGCCAGCGCCGCCGGGCGGTCGGCCGAGCTGCCGATGGCGGTCGCCAGCGACGGCACCAGCGTTTCGAACGGATAGCCGACGCTGCGCCATTGGGCGGTGATGCGCTGGAACGCCTCCTCCTCCAGCCCGATGCGGATTCGGGTGTTCTGGGCGGCCATGCCCTTCTTGAACAGCCAGCGGTAGCTCTCCTGGCGCTCGTCGGCGCTGGCGGCCAGAACCTCGGCCCGCTTGGCGTCGGGATGCTGCTGGAGATAAGCGACCAGCCACAGCTCCAGCGGATGGACGCGGGCGAGATAGCCCAGATCGTTCAGCGGGAAGCGGTCCGGCCCATATTTGGAGTAGAGCGCCGACAGCTCGGTGTCGGACAGCGCCTTTCCCGGCAGCCGGCCACGCAGGAAGCTGGAGAACTCCGCCAGCCCGGCCTTGGGCCGCACGGTGCGGAAGATCACCGCCAGCCGGTGCGGCACCGGGCGCGAGCGGGTCGCCAGCCGGGCCAGCGCCTCGTCCGGGGTGCGCTTGCGGTAATCGTTGTAGAAGCGGTTGAGGAAGTCGGTGCCCTCGCGGTCGGCGAAGCGGGCGAGATAGGCTTGGCGGGCCGGATGGTCGGGGGTGCGCAGGATGTCGGCGCCGTCGTCCGCCCCTTCGTCCATGTAGAACTGGACGACATCGCGCATCAGCCGGATGAAGGGCAGGTTGACGCTGTTCCGCAACGCCTCCTGCACGGTCAGGATGCGGCCGTTGTCGTCCTTGTTGAAGTTGACGAAGCTGTGCTGGCCGCCGCCGGTGAAGAAGACCTCGCCAGGGCTGGCGGAATAGCGCCGCTCCATCGCCGCATCCAGCATGGCGGGCAGCCGGCGGTCGGAGGCAGCGGCAAGCCAGGAGGTCGCCCAGCGGGTCAGATTGTCCGACGCCTCGTCCTCGACATCGCCCAGCAGTTCCTTGGGCAGATGGGCGTAACGGCTGTGCAGTTCGGCGACGATCTGCAGATATGTCGCCAGCGTGCGCAGCTTGGCGGTGGAGCCGAGGTCCAACTTCGCCCCGTCGTTGATGTCCAGCGGCTGGTCGAGGTTGTCGGCCTGGACCCGCAGGTAATTGGCCTCTGGGCCGCGCTCGTAGAGGGTGATCGAATAGACCAGCTTCGACAGGTCGTTGTTGCGGGCGTCGAGCAGCCGCTCGCCGGTCAGCCCGAGCGAGCGGGCATAGTCGGGATCGTTCAGCCTGCCCAGCACCTCCACCACGCGGGACTGGGTTTCGGCATCCAGCGTGGATTGAGCGGTCAGGTCGAGCCGGTCGAGCGCGTAGAAGTTGGAGACGCCGAGCATGCCGAGCAGCCGGGCGCGGATGGCGTTGGTCGCCTTCTGCTCGACATAGGAGGTGGCGGGGCTGATCGGCGCCTCCTCGCGGAAGACCAGCGGGGTGGCCAGCGCCGCGTCGCGCAGGGCGGGATCGATCACGCCGGCCTGGGCCAGGGCGCGCAGATGGGCGTCGGCCAGCCGGTCGAGGGCGGCGCGATCCTGGATCAGGTAATGGGAGGGACGGCGCTGGGCCAGCAGCAGGGCCAGCACCTGCTTGTAGGCCAGCGCCTTCAGCTTCAGGGCGCGCGCATCGTCTGCGGAGTCGCTGAGGACGCGCTTGGCGATGGTGAGGTCGGTGCCGAACCAAGCCCACAGCCCGTCGCCCAGCCCGTTTACCTCGCCGAAGCCCGAGCGCGCGGTCAGCGGGGTGGAGTTCAGGTAATCGACCAGGATGCGGCGGCGGGCCAGCGTTGTGTCCTCGCCGTCGCTGTAGGCGCGGACGCTGGCCGAGGTCATCTGGCGCAGCTTCTCGACACTGCCGACGGTCTGGCCGTCAGGCGAATGGCGGTATTTCTCGATCTGGGTGGCGAGCGTCGAGCCGCCGGGCGAGCGCTGGCCCGGCCGGATCATCTGGATCGGCAGCATGGCGACGGCGGCGCCGAAGCGGTCCCATTCCACCGCCGGGTTGCGGCGGGGTTGGTCCTCGTCCAGAAGTTCGCGGTTCTCGATGAACAGCAGCGTGTCGGCGACCAGCTTCGGCACATCGTCGAAACCGTCGAACACCCGTTCGGGATAGCGCGCCGAATACATGACCGCGCCGTTGCGGTCGAGCAGGGTCAGCCCGGCCTGCGTCTTCTCGCGGTAGATCGGAAAGCCGCCGCCGGCCATGAAGCGGTCGAGCGCCGGTGACAGTACCGCCTGCCGCTCGATTGCGTAGACGTCACGGGTCAGCGCGTCGAGCTGGCCGGGCAGGGCGGTGTAGCCGAGCCGCTCGTTGTACGGCCCATGCTTGGGAAAGCGCGCCTGCGGATTGGGGCCTTCCTGCACGCTGACGGACATCGACTGGGCGACGCCGGAGAGCAGCCGGGCCTGGAGGCGGGAGGTCTCCATCTCCCGCCATCCGGCATAGCCGGCGGCGGCGAGCGTGATGGATAGCGTCGCCGCAATCGCGACCCGCCCGGTCCAGCGCCCGACCTGCATCCACCCCTTTGCCATCTCGGATGCGCACCCCCTGTCGTCCGACCCACCCGGCCGGTGTAGGTCGGAACGATAGGCGAATTATGGTTAACGGGGGTTTAAAGGGGTGCCTCTCACCCTTCCAGCAGCGTCTTTGCGCAGGCAGCCAGCTCCGTCAGCGGGACCTCGACCTGCTCGCCCTTGACCAGATGCTTCAGGGTCGCGGTGCCGCGGGCCTTCTCGTCGGAGCCCATCAGCAGGACGACCGGGATGCCGGCGCGGTCGGCATACTTCATCTGCTTGGCGATCTTGCCGCCGTCCAACTGGATTTCCGTGTTGATGCCGGCGGCGCGCAGCTCGCTCGCCATGCGGAAATAATCGGCGGACAGGGCCGGGTCCATCTGCGTCACCAGCACCTGGGCGGTGGGGGTGGCGTCCTTGATGATGCCGGCCTCCATCAGCTGGTAGAACAGGCGGGTCGCGCCGATGGAGATGCCGACGCCCGGCAGCTTCGACTTGGTGTAGTGGCTGGCGAGATTCTCGTAGCGGCCGCCGGAGCAGACCGAGCCGATGCCGGGATGGTCGTTCAGGAAGGTCTCGTAGACGGTGCCGGTGTAGTAATCGAGGCCGCGCGCGATGGCGAGGTTGATGCGCACCGTGCCCTCCGGCACCTGGAAGGCCTTCAACCCCTCGATGACGGTGGTCAGTTCGCCGACGCCTTCGCGGAAGAGGTCGGTCTCGATGTCGAGCGCGCCGAGTGCGGCCAGCGTCTCGGCGTTGGTGCCTTCCATGGCGATCAGCGACAGAATGGTGTCGGCGGCATGCTCGGTCACGCCGAGGCCCAGCAGGCTGGCGCGCACCTTGTCCTGGCCGATCTTGTCCAGCTTGTCGATCTCGCGCAGTACCAGCACGCGGGTGTCGGCGTCGGCGACGCCCAGACCGTCGAGCAGGCCGAGCAGGATCTTGCGGTTGTTCACATTGATGGTGAAGCCGCCGAAGTTCAGCTCGGTGAAGACATGGTGGATGACCGCCGGGATCTCGGCGTCGTAATGGGCGGACAGGCTGTCCTTGCCGATCACGTCGATGTCGCACTGGTAGAATTCGCGGAAGCGCCCGCGCTGCGCCCGCTCGCCGCGGTAGACCCGCTGGATCTGGTAGCGGCGGAACGGGAAGGCGAGGTCGCGCTCATGCTCCGCCACATAGCGGGCGAGCGGCACCGTCAGGTCGAAGCGCAGCGCCAGCTCCGGCTTGTTGCCCTGCTGGATGGCGCCGGTCGACTGGACGAAATAGACCTGCTTCTCCGTCTCGCCGCCCGACTTGGTCAGCAGCGTGTCGACCGTCTCGAACACCGGGGTTTCGACGGGGACGAAGCCGAACCGCTCATAGCCGCGGCGGATGGTGTCCAGCATGCGCTGGAAGGCCACCTGCTGGCGCGGCAGCAGCTCCATCGTTCCGGGCGGGGTGCGGGGCGTGATCAGGCTCATCGGAGAAGGTCCGCGCTTGGATAGGAAAAGCGTGGGTTTTCTAGCCCCTTTCGCCGGCCCCGTCACCTGCGGCCAAAAAAGGCGGCGGAAAAATTTTCAGGCTCCTCGAAAATTTTTTGGAAGGGCGTGGAATGAACGGCAGCGGGGCCACGTTCATCTAAGCACGATCCCGCAACGAGGATCGCTCACCGAAATGGAGAAACCAAATGTCCGGCACCGTCTTTGGGTCGCGTATCCGCTCGTCCGTTTCGACCTTTGCGTTTGTCGCCCTGATGGCGACGGCCCCCGTGCTGAGCGCGGGTGCGGCAACGGTCGCGCCGGCCGCTCCGGCAACGCCTGCCCCCGCCGCGACGACCGACTCCACCACGACGGCTCCGAAGCTCGACCAGAAGGCCGATCAGAAGGCTGTCACCAAGAGCGAGGCCACCAAGACCGAAGCCAGCAAGAGCGAGGCCCCGAAGACCGATGCCACCAAGGCCGACGCCACCAAGGCGGATGCCGGCAAGACCGAGGCGGGCAAGACCAAGCATGAGCAGGTCGCGGCCACCCCGAAGGCCGAAGTGACCAAGACCCAGGCCGACGCCGTCGCCAAGGAACTGGGCGCCAAGCCGACCGACCAGCTGACCGTCCAGCTCGGCAAGTATCACGAGCAGATGCTGGCCGCCCATGCGCTGAAGGACAGCGCCGCCCGCGACAAGGCGGTTGCCGACGCCCGGCAGCAGCTGGCCGGCATTGGCGGCAAGCCGGTGACCGCGGAGCAGGCCGCGAAGATCGACGGCATCCTCGGCCTGAAGACCTCGACCACCATCCAGTAAGGTTTCGGCCAGTAAGGTCCGGGCCAGGACGGCCAGCCCCCCGCCAACGCCGGCCGGCGGGGGGCTGCCGGCTTCTCCTCCCGTTTCCAGCCTGTGTTTCCAGTTTGGGGACCGCCTCTGTTGAGATGCCGCGGCGATGGCGATAGAACGTCGTCCAAGCTCACCGCCCCTCGACACCAGCGCCGGGACCCGACCCATGCCGAACGACCGTCTTGTCATCCGCCGTCCCGACGACTGGCATGTCCACCTGCGCGACGGCGCCATGCTGAAGGCGGTTCTGCCCTTCACCGCCCGCCAGTTCGGCCGCGCCATCGTCATGCCGAACCTGAAGCCGCCGGTGGCGACGGCCGCCGACGCCGTGGCCTATCGCGAGCGCATCCTGGCTGCCCTGCCGGACGGCGTCGCCTTCACCCCGCTGATGACCGCCTACCTGACCGACGGCACCGACGCCGCCGATCTGGCCCAGGGCTTCAAGGACGGGGTTTTTGCCGCCGCCAAGCTCTATCCCGCCAACGCCACCACCAACAGCGCCCACGGCGTCACCGACATCGCCCGCATCGCCCCGGTGCTGGAGCGCATGGCGGACATTGGCATGCCGTTGCTGATCCATGGCGAGGTCACCGACCAGTCGGTCGACATCTTCGACCGCGAGGCGGTGTTCATCGACAGCATCCTGGCCCCGCTGTTGGAGCGCCACCCCAGCCTGCGCATCGTGCTGGAGCATGTGACGACGGCCGACGCCGTGCAGTTCGTGCGCGCCCATGCCGCCAGCGGCCGGATCGCCGCCACCATCACCGCACACCATCTGCTGATCAACCGCAGCCACATCTTCCAGGGCGGCATCCGCCCGCACCTCTACTGCCTGCCGATCGCCAAGCGCGAAACCCACCGGGTGGCTCTGGTCGAGGCGGCGACGAGCGGCGAGGGGCCGTTCTTCCTGGGCACCGACACCGCGCCGCATACGGTGACCGCCAAGGAGGCCGCCTGCGGCTGCGCCGGCTGCTTCACCGCGGCCAACGCGCTGGAACTCTATGCCGAGGCGTTCGACGAGGCCGGGGCGCTCGACAGGCTGGAGGCCTTCGCCAGCCTGAACGGCCCGCGCTTCTACAACCTGCCGGTCAGCGAGGAGCGGGTGGCGCTGGAACGCCGTCCGTCGGTCGCCCCCGACCTGATCCTGGTCAGCGAGGGCGACGCCGTGCTGCCCTTCCGCAGCGGCGAGACCCTGCGCTGGAGCTTCGCCGGCGCGGTGTGACGGTCTGCGGACCGGTTTCGCGGAAAAGGGCGCGGATAGGGGAAGGACGGTACGGTCATGGCGACGATTCAGGAAGCTCTGCTCATCGCCTTCGACCTTCACCAGGAGCGGCGCTTCGATGAGGCAGACGCCATCTATCGCCAGATTCTGGACGCGGTTCCCGGCCATGTCATGGCGCTCCATCTGCGCGGCATCCTTCTGGGGCAGAGCGGCAGGCTGGAGGAGGGCTGCGACCTGATCCGGCAGGCAATCGCCGGCGACGGGACGCAGCCGGATTTCCATACAAATCTCGCCGGGTTGCTGGAGGCCTTGGGCCGGCCGGGCGATGCGCTGGACTCGATGGTCCGCGCTGCCACTCTCGATCCCGACAGGGTCGTGCAGCTCAACGATTTTGCGATCAGATCCCTAAATGCGGGCTGTCCCGGCAAGGCCGCGCAGGCACTCCGGACTGCGGTCGGGCTGCTACCGCTGGCCGTCGAGCTGCGCTGCAACCTCGCGGTGGCGCTGGCCGCCGACGGGCAGTCGGCGGCGGCGGCGGCCGAGCGCCGCATCGCTCTGCTGCTGCTCCCTGGCGCCGCCGAGATGCTGCGGCTGTTGGGGGAGTATCTCCTGCAAGCGGACGGGCAGGCTGCTGAAGGCGAGGCGGCATCGACGCTCCGGCGTGCCCTGATCCTCGATCCGCTGCATCACGGCATCTGGAACGGGGTCGGCAGGCTGCACATGGAGGCCGGACGATTGACGGAGGCATGCCGGGCCTACGAGTCCGGCCTTGCGGTCGATCCGTCGGCGGCGGAGCTGTGGAACAACCGTTCGAATGTCCTGAAGGGGCGGGACGATCTCGAAACCGCACTGGCCGGCCAACGCCGGGCGGCGGCGCTGCAGCCGGACGAGGCGGGCATCCACAACAATCTGGGCGACGCATTGCTGCTTGCGGGCCAACCGGAGGATGCATTGGCCCATGCGCAGGCGGCGCTGGCGCTCGCTCCCCAACTTGGGGATGCCCGGCTGCTTCGTGCCGCGGCGCTGCTGACGCTCGGCCGTTTCGAACAAGGGTGGGCGGCCTGGGAGGATCGCTGGACCGTGCCGCCCTGGCTGCTCGCCGCCGGCCGATTCCCGCAACCGGCCTGGACGGGCCAGCCGCTGGGCGGGAACCGTCTGCTGATCTGGGGCGAACAGGGGATCGGCGACGAAATCCAGTTCGCCAGCCTGCTGCCGCTGCTGGTCCAGGCGGGTGTCAGCTGTGTGTTGGAATGCGAACCGCGGCTGGTTCCGCTGTTCGCGCGCTCGCTGCCGGAGGTGGAGGTGGTCGCGCGTGGCTGGCCCCCCGATCCAAGCCTGACGCGGACCGGGGCTGCCGACCCGGACCGCGCCCCGATTGCCGCGCAAATCCCGGCGGGCAGCCTGCCGCGCCTGCTGGCGGACGCCGGGGGTGTCCCGCGCTCCGCCGCTCCCTATCTGCTGGCCGATCCGGCCAGGGTTTCGGGGCTTCGGGCGGCGATTCCGGCGGGCACGCTGGCGGTCGGCATCGCCTGGCACACCACCAATCCCAAGCACGGGCGTAGTCGCAACATTCCGTTGCGCGTGTTGGCGCATGCGCTCCACCGGCCCGGCGTCCGCCTCGTGGTGCTGCAATATGGCGACTGGACGCAGGAGATCGCCGCCTTGACGGCGGAGGGCATCGACATCGGCGGGCTGCCCGGTCTCGATCCCTGGAGCGATCTGGACGGGTTGGCCGCGGCGGTCGCCGCCGTCGACCTTGTGGTCTCCATCGACAACATCACCGTGCATCTGGCCGGGGCGCTGGGGCGCCCGACCTGTGCCTTGCTGCCCCATGCCGCCGAATGGCGCTGGCTGCGCGACCGGACGGACACCCCCTGGTATCCGACCGTCACCCTCTGCCGCCAGCAGGCGCCGAAGGATTGGAGCGTGCCGTTGCGGCTCGCACGGCAACGGCTCGACGAACTGGCCGGCGGATAGCCTGCTCCGCTGCTGTCCGACCCAGGCCGACCGGTCTCAGAACAGGCTGCCCTGTACGGGCACCGGCCGAGGCTTGCGCGGTGCCGCCTTCTTCTCCGGCTTGGGTTCCGCCTGCGCCTCGGGCTTCACCTCTGGCTTGGGGGTACCGCCATCGACGGTTGCTGCAACCTTGGCATCGTCGGCGAAGACGATGTTGACGGCCAGACCCGGCGTCGCCTGATCGGCACGGGTGACCGGGCGGCCGTCGCGGTCCTCGACCAGGGCAAAGCCGCGGGCCAGCACGCCCTTGTAGCTGTAACTCTCCAGCAATTGGCCGAGCGACGCCAGAGATGCCGCCTTGTCGGCAACCCCCTTGGCATAGCTGCGGTCGAGGCGCGGCGTCAGGTCGGCAATGCGGCGTTCGCCGTCGGCCAGCTTCACCCGCGCCGGGGTCAGCGACAGCCGGCCGGCAACCCGGTCGAAGCGTCCGCCAGCGGTGGTCACCGCATGGCGCAGGCCTGAATCGAGGGCGCGGCTTTCCGACGCCAGCTTCTGCTCCGCCTGGGCCAGCTTTTCGCGCGGGTGGCGCAGCTTCGCCGCCAGCTCGCCGACGCGGGTACGGCGGCGCTCCAGCAGGGCGGACGCTGCGAGATTCAGCCGTTCCGCCCGGTCGTCCAGCCGCTGGGCATGACCCTCCAGCAGGGCGCGGGGATCGCCGAGGCCGCGGGCCAGCCCCTCCACCCGGTTGCGGCGGTCCTCCACCGCGCGCGAGGCGCAGGCGAGCAGCCGGCGCTCGTCGTCGAGGATCTGGGCCAGCAACTCGCCGCGCACCGGCACCGCCATCTCGGCGGCGGCGGTCGGGGTGGGCGCCCGCAGGTCCGACGCGAAGTCGATCAGCGTGGTGTCGGTCTCGTGGCCGACGGCGGAGATCAGCGGGATGGCGCTGGCTGCGGCTGCACGGACGACATTCTCCTCGTTGAAGGCCATCAGGTCTTCCAGCGAGCCGCCGCCGCGCGCGACGATGATCAGGTCGGGCCGGGGAATGCGTCCACCCGGCTGGATGCGGTTGAAGCCCTCGATGGCCGCCGTCACCTCGGCCGCCGCACGCTCGCCCTGCACCGCGACCGGCCACAGCAGGACATGGCGGGGGAAGCGGTCGTTCAGCCGGTGCAGGATGTCGCGGATGACCGCCCCGGTGGGGGAGGTGACGACGCCGATTACGTCGGGCAGGAAGGGGATGCGCTTCTTGCGGGCGGGATCGAACAGCCCCTCCGCCGCCAGCCGGCGCTTGCGCTCCTCCAGCATCTTCAGCAGCGCGCCTTCGCCGGCCAGCTCCATCAACTCGACGATCAGCTGATATTGCGAGCGGCCGGGGTAGGTCGTCATCCGCCCGGTGACGATGACCTCCAGCCCTTCCTCCGGCCGGACGGCCAGCTTCGCCATGGTGCCGCGCCAGCACACCGCCTCGATCACCGCGGTGTCGTCCTTGAGGCGCATGTAGCAGTGGCCGGAGCTGTGCTTCTTCGGCTGGCTGATCTCGCCGCGGACGCGGACGAAGCCGAACTCCTCCTCGATGCTGCGCTTCAGCCGGCGGGCAAGGTCGCCGACGGTGAATTCCGGAAGGTTGGAGCCGGGGCGCGGTTCCGGGGCAATCAGCGGCGTGGAGGTTTGGGGTGCGTTTTCGGACGTCATGGCGCTCTTGAGTTGGGGCGCCGCCATGATACAAGGCGCGCAGATCGCAACAAGGCGGAAGGAGCGCCCCCCATGAAAGTCCTCGTCGTCGGATCGGGCGGTCGTGAGCACGCGCTCTGCTGGGCCATTTCCAACTCGCCGCTGTGCGATGCGCTCTATTGCGCACCGGGCAACGCCGGCATCGCCGACGTCGCCACGCTGGTCGCCATCGGGTCGGAGGATGTCGACGCGCTGGTGCGCTTCGTCCAGGAAAACGCCATCGACTTCGTCGTCGTCGGTCCGGAAGGCCCGTTGGTGCTGGGTCTGGTGGACAGGCTGACCGCGCTGGGCGTCAAGGCCTTCGGGCCGAGTGCGGCGGCGGCGGAGCTTGAGGGTTCCAAGGGCTTCATGAAGGACATCCTGGCGAAGTACGGGGTGCCCACCGCCTTCTACGAACGCTTCAAGGACCCCGAGGCCGCCAAGGCCTATGTCCGCAAGCATGGCGCCCCCATCGTGGTGAAGGCCGACGGTCTGGCCGCCGGCAAGGGCGTTACCGTCGCCCGCACCGAGCAGGAGGCGTTCGAGGCCATCGACGACGCGCTGGTCGGCGGCCGTTTCGGCGCTGCCGGTGCCGAGGTGGTGGTGGAGGAGTTCCTGGACGGCGAGGAGGTCAGCTTCTTCGCGCTGTGCGACGGCGAGAACGCGCTGCCGCTGGCCTCGGCCCAGGACCACAAGGCGGTCGGCGACGGCGACACCGGCCCCAACACCGGCGGCATGGGTGCCTATTCCCCGGCCCCGGTGCTGACCGCCGACCTGCAGGAGCGCGTGATGCGCGAGATCATCCTGCCGACGGTCAAGGGCATGGCGGCGGAAGGCAAGCCCTTCAAGGGCGTGCTGTTCGCCGGCCTGATGATCATGCAGACGCCGGACGGCCCGGTGCCGAAGACGCTGGAGTTCAACGTCCGTTTCGGCGATCCGGAATGCCAGACGCTGATGATGCGGCTGAAGTCCGACGCGCTGGCGGCGCTGGTCGCCGCGGCCGACGGGGTGCTGGACAGCATCGACCTGCGCTGGCACGACCGGACCGCGCTGTGCGTGGTGATGGCGGCCAACGGCTATCCCGGCGATTACGCCAAGAACACCGAGATCCGCGGGCTGGACAAGGCCGGCGCGGTGGATGGCGTGACCGTGTTCCATGCCGGCACCAAGCGGGCCGAGGATGGCCGGGTGCTGTCGGTCGGCGGCCGGGTGCTGGGCGTCACCGCGCTGGCGCCGACGGTGGCGGAAGCTCAGACGGCTGCCTACAAGGCGGTGGACGCGCTGGACTGGCCGGGCGGCTTCTGCCGCCGCGACATCGGCTGGCGGGCGGTGGGGCGGTAAGCTCTGCTGTCGGACAGGGGATCAGGGGGCGCAGTGATGCGCCCCCTTTTGCGTTCCGGTTTCAGGCACGCAGCCGTTCCGACGTGGAGGCGATGTTCTGCGACACCACTTCGATGTCGCGGACCACGCGGGTGACGCTGTGGGCGATCTCCTTGGTCGCCGATTCCTGCTGCGACACGGCGGCGGCGATGGTGGTGGAGATCTGCTGGACGTCGGTGACGATCGTGCCGATGCGGCGGATGGCGTCGACCGCGTGCAGCGCCTCCTGCTGGACCGACGCGATCTGTGCCGCGATGTCGTCGGCAGCGCTGCCGCTCTGCTGGGCCAGCGACTTCACCTCGTTCGCCACCACGGCGAAGCCGCGGCCCGCCTCGCCGGCACGGGCGGCTTCGATGGTGGCGTTCAGCGCCAGCAGGTTGGTCTGCGAGGCGATGCTGTTGATCAGCTTGGTGATGGCGCCAATTCGCTCGGCCGAGGTGACCAGGGCTTCCACCGCGGCGTTGGTGCGGGTCGCCTCCTCCGATGCCTTCAGCGAGGCGCCCGACGCCTCGTTGGCGCGGTTGCTGATGTCGGAGATCGAGGCCGACAGCTCCTCCGTCGCGGCGGCGACCGTCTGGGCGTTGGCGGTGGCGCGGTCGGCGGCGGTGCCGACCTCGCGGTCCAGGGACTCGGCAAGGTTGGCGATGCTGCTGCGGCGTTCGCCGTCCAGTTCCGCCTGCCGCAGCTCGGCCATCTTCTGGCCGTGGATGTCGATCAGTGAGCCGCAGGCACGCAGGGCCAGGCCGTTGCCGTCGCGGGCGACGCCGCCGATGGCGCGGAACCAGCGATAGGTGCCGTCCTTCAGCTTCAGCCGGTAATCGACGTCGTAGCCGGTGCGGCCGCTGCGGTCGTTCAGGCAGGCCATGAAGCCGTCGAAGGTCGGTTTGGCGTCGTCCGGGTGCAACCGGTCGGCCCAGGAATTGACGCCATCGGGGAAGCCAACCTTGTCGTCACGGTCGAAACCGGCGAGGCGGCGGAACTCCGGCGACCAGTGCCAGCGGCTCTGCGCATGCATCGGGTCGGCGTTGTGGAACACCGCATCCCAGAGCCCGACGCCGGCATGGCGGTCGAGCAGCTTGGCCCGCTCCAGTTCGTTGCGCTCGGCATCGATGTCGATCAGCGATCCGCAGGCGCGGAGCGCAAGGCCGCTGCTGTCGCGGGCGACGCCGCCGATGGCGCGGAACCAGCGATAGCTGCCGTCCTTCACCTTCAGCCGGTAATTCACGTCATAGCCGGTGCGGCCGCTGCGGTCGTTCAGGCAGGCCATGAAGCTGTCGAAGGTCGGCTTGGCATCGTCCGGGTGCAACCGGTCGGCCCAGGACCCGACCTTGTCGGGGAAGCCGGCCTTGTCGTCATGGCCGAAGCCGACGAGGCGGCGGAATTCCGGCGACCAGTGCCAGCGGCTCTGCGCATGCATCGGATCGCCATTGTGAATCACGGCGTCCCACAACCCGACGCCCGCATGGCGTCCCAGCAGAGCCAACTCTTCGGCTGCCTGATTGTCCTGGGGCTTGCGGAACGACAACATTTTTGAACTCCCGATGGCTGACGGCTGTCGACGCATCATGGACAGATATTCGTTAAACAAACACTTAACAGACCATAAATTATCTACACGTACACTATAACCTTTCTGCTATGCCTCGGAGGCTTTCATCCGGATTTGTCGTGGGGTTGTTTTGTAATGGTGTGTTTAATGCTGAGAAATTCTATTCCGACGCGTTGATAACAATAGTGCGCGCAACGAGAACCAAGCCTTTGGAGATGGCTCATCGGCGCTTTCTGAAGAAGTCCCGCAGCAGCGCCGCGGCCCGGGTCTCGCCGATCCCGCTGTAGACGTCCGGCGCGTGGTGGCAGGTCGGCTGGGTGAAGAAGCGCGGGCCATGGTCTACGGCGCCGCCCTTGGGGTCGTAGGCGCCGTAATACACTCGCCGGATGCGGGCGAAGCTGATCGCCGCGGCGCAGAGCGCGCAGGGCTCCAGCGTCACATACAGGTCGCAGCCGGGCAGGCGGGGCTGGCCGCGCCCGGCACAGGCGGCGCGGATCGCCAGCAACTCGGCATGGGCGGACGGGTCGCACAGCTCCTCCGTCCGGTTGCCGGCGGCGGCGAGCACCGCACCCGTTGCGGGATCGACGACGACGGCACCGACCGGCACCTCGCCGCGCGCGGCGGCGGCCTCGGCGGTGGCGAAGGCGAGGTCCATATAGCTGGGAGACGGCATGGCCGGGCAGGGTGCCAACCGCCCGCCGAGCCCGTCAACCGGATTCCGGTGGCTGGGCGCTGGACCAGTGTTGCGGGCGGCGCGTCCAGGCCCTATGGTCCGGCCATGGACCGCTCCGATACTGCCAAGAAATCCGATTCCGCCACCGCCTCCGGTGCTGGCGGCGGTGAACGAATCGCCAAACGACTGGCGCGCGCCGGCCTATGCTCGCGCCGCGACGCCGAACGCTGGATCGCCGAGGGCCGCGTCGCGGTCAACAGCCGCGTGCTGGACAGCCCCGCCTGCGTGGTGCGCCCCGGCGACATCGTGCAGGTCGACGGCAAGGTCATTCCGGAACCGGAGCCGGCCCGCCTGTGGCGCTATCACAAGCCGTCGGGGCTGGTCACCACCGCCCGTGACGAGAAGGGGCGCGAGACCGTCTTCGACCGCCTGCCGCCCGACCTGCCGCGCGTGGTCTCCATCGGCCGTCTCGATCTGACGACCGAAGGGCTGCTGCTGCTGACCAACGACGGTGAACTGGCCCGCTTCCTCGAACTGCCGGCCACCGGCTGGACCCGCCGCTACCGCGTGCGCGTCTTCGGCGAGGTCGACGAGAGGCAACTGGCAGCGCTGGAGAAGGGGCCGACCATCGAAGGCGTGAAGTACGGTCCGATCGAGGCCGCGCTCGACCGCATCCAGGGCCGCAACGCCTGGCTGACCGTCAGCCTGAAAGAAGGCAAGAACCGCGAGATCCGCAAGGTGATGGAGTCGCTGGGGCTCCAGGTCAACCGGCTGATCCGCGTCGCCTACGGTCCGTTCCAGCTCGGCAAGTTGGAAGAGGGCGCCGTCGAGGAGGTGCCGAAGCGCGTCGTCCGCGAGCAGATCGCTCCCTTCTTCGGCACGCCCGAAGGGGCGGAGTCGACCGAGTCCGGCACCAAGCAGCGCGCCAAGGCCCGTGCCGAAGCGGCGGGGAAGCCCGGTCCGAAGGCCGCATCCTCGAAAGGCGGGGCGGCGAACGCCGACGCCAAGGCGGCGCCGAAGCGCGCGCCGCGGTCCGCCACCAAGCGGCACGAGGCCGAAGCCGCCCGCACCGAAGAGACCAAGCCGGCGCGGCGCGGCACCCGCGGCACCCTGTCGCTTGGCGGCGGTTCGGCCAAGCCGGGCCGTACCGGCAAGCCGGAGGGTGCCCGCTCCGATGCCCCGCGGTCCGAGGGCGCACGTTCTCGCGATGACAGGGCTCGCGATGACAGGGCTCGCGACGACAGGCCCCGCGATGACAGGCCGCGTGACGGCAAGGCTCCCGGCTTCAAGCCAGGCGGGTCCAAGCCAACTGCTCCGAAGGGCGCCGGTCCGGCGCCGCGGGGCGGTCCGAAGGCCGGCGGCGGCGAGAGGTCCGGCGGCGGGGCTGGCGGACGGACGGAGCGCCCGCGTGCGGATCGTCGGCGGTAAGCACCGCGGCCGCAGTCTGGTGGCACCGGGCGGGCGCGATACCCGCCCCACCACCGACCGCACCCGGCAAGCCATTTTCAACATCCTGGCCCACGCCGACTGGGCGCCCGAGTTCGAGGGCGCCGCGGTCGTCGATGCCTTTTGCGGCACCGGTGCGCTGGGGCTGGAAGCCCTGTCGCGCGGTGCGTCCTGGTGCGGCTTCCTCGACATGGGCCGGCCGGCGCTCGACGCCGTGCGCGCCAATGTCGAGGCTCTGCGCGAGACGGCGAACGCCCAGATTCTGCGTGCCGATGCGGCCAAGCCGCCGCCGGCCCCTCGTGCCTGCATGCTGGCCTTTCTCGACCCGCCCTATGGCCAGGGGCTGGCGCCGCGCGCGCTGGAGGGTCTGCTGCGCGCCGGCTGGCTGGCTGAGGGCGCGCTCGCCGTGGTTGAGGTTGCCGACCGCGACCCGCTGCCTCTTCCCGACGGTTTTTCGGCGCTCGACGAGCGCCGCTATGGCGACACCCGCGTCGCCTTCCTGACGGTCCGCCACCCGGCCTGACCGCTTGGGCGGTTCCCGCCCGACCCGCCCTTGGCGTTTCGCGTCAGTCCTTTACATCCCCTGAGTTCCATTTTTTACCGGCCCCGCCCACCCGCCGATGGGGGCGCATCCCTGGCGTTCCAAGGCTGGCGCTCGTGTTTTTCCATCATGCGGAAAGACGAAACGGATTGTTGAGTTCCAAAACAATCCGAGCAAAACATTATGTGTCGCCGATGCGGTTCCTCTATGGAAACGGCGGCATCTATCTATCTCCTAAGACTGCACACCCTCGTTTGAGGGGGCCGTGCAGGTACCGGCACGGCTTCTTTTTACAGAACACGCGACCGATCGGATGAACCGATAATAGAACCGGCGTGGACCGCTCGCCGGATGTGGTGTGTAAGGTAAGTTTTACTTGATCAGTCTGTATGCCTACGGCGTCGATCCGTCCGTCGGTGTCTTTTTGTCCCCGGTTTTGGCATACCAGATTACATATCTGGCATTCCTAAATCGGGACAATCGAACTCCGAGCGATTGTCGGCATCCGCGCCGAGTTCCGGAAAGGAACCGTCAGCAAGAGCGGTCCGTCCGGGTCATTCCGCAATCGTGATTGGCGTGCCGGTCCCCGGGAGAGGGGCCGTGCCGCCGGCTCAGGCAAGTTTAAGGGAGGCACGATGGCTCATATGAATTCACAACCGGCGGCGGAATCCGCGGCGCCGGTTTCCGATGCGGTCCGCTGGACGCAGATCGTCGTCGGCATCGTCTGCATGGTGGCGGCGGCCAACATCCAGTACGCCTGGACGCTGTTCGTCCCGGAAATCCAGGCGACCCATGGCTGGACGCGCGCATCGATCCAGACCGCCTTCACCATCTTCGTCGTCGTGCAGACCTGGCTGACGCCGATCGAGGGCTATTTCATCGACAAGTACGGCCCCAAGGTGATCGTTGCCGCCGGCGGCTTCTTCACCGGCCTGTCCTGGATCATCGACAGCTATGCCGGCACGCTCACCATGCTGTATGTCGGCTCGGCCATCGGCGGCATCGGCGTCGGCTGCGTCTACGCCACCTGCGTCAACAACGCGCTGAAGTGGTTCCCGGAAAAGCGCGGTCTGGCGGTCGGCCTGACGGCGGGCGGCTATGGCGCCGGTTCGGCCCTGACCATCCTGCCGATCTCGGCGATGATCCACAGCAGCGGCTACCAGTCGGCCTTCTTCTGGTTCGGCCTGGTGCAGGGCGCCATCATCATCTGCGCCGCGCTGTTCCTGCGCATGCCGCAGAAGGAGCAGGTCAAGGCCTCGACCAAGGTCGCCCAGACCCGCCGCGACTACACGCTCAGCGAAGCCATCCGCACCCCGGTGTTCTGGGTGATGTGGGCGATGTTCATCGGCACCGTCACCGGCGGCCTGATGGCTGTGGCCCAGCTGGGCGTCATCGCCCACGATCTGGGTGTGAAGGAAGCCCCGGTCAGCGTCTTCGGCCTGACCATGGCGGCTCTGCCCTTCGCCCTGATGCTCGACCGCGTGATGAACGGCATCTCGCGTCCGCTGTTCGGCTTCATCTCGGATCACATCGGCCGTGAGGCGACCATGTTCGTCGCCTTCACCCTGGAAGGCGTCGGCATCATCATGCTGAGCCGTTTCGGCCACGACCCGATGATGTTCCTGATCCTCAGCGGCATGGTCTTCCTGGCCTGGGGCGAAGTGTACAGCCTGTTCAGCGCCACCTCGGCCGACACCTTCGGCACCAAGCATGCCGGCAAGATCTACGGCGTCCTCTACTGCGCCAAGGGTGTCGCCGCCCTGCTGGTCCCGCTGGGCAACCTGCTGATGGAAGCCACCGGCACCTGGGCGACCGTGCTGTACGTCACCGCCACCATGGATCTGACCGCCGCGGCCTGTGCGCTGTTGGTCCTGAAGCCGATGCTGGCCCGGCACCATGCCCGGAACGAGGAGCTGGCACGCCGCGCCGAACATGGCGATGCAGCCCGCGCCGTTCCTGTCGGGGCCGCCGCCGGCACCGCCAACGGGTAAGGCGCAGTCGGGGGGCTTCGCTCGGAAGACTGACTGACGGATGCGGGCCGGGATGTGCGAGAGCACCCCGGTCCGCATCGTTCATTCGATCCAGAAGGGCCGGTCCTTGGCCTTGCCGGGTTTGCCTTCGGAATTGTTTTCGGTCTGGGCCGCCTGCTGGAAGCGGTCGGAGGAGAACAGGATGCCCGGCTCCTCTTCGGTCTCGTCCTTCTCCGGCTCGATGACGGTGAAGCCGCCGCGGCCGCTGGCCATGTAGACGGCGTGGCCGATCATGCCGGTCAGCGCGAGGAACAGAAGGGCCTGGGTCTCGATCATGGCGGAAACGTCCTTATCGGGAGGGGAGGGGCGTCGACAGGAACAAAAGCGACAGAAACAAAGGCGATAGGAAC
This sequence comes from Azospirillum sp. UENF 112521, assembly GCF_058780665.1. NCBI lineage: Bacteria > Pseudomonadati > Pseudomonadota > Alphaproteobacteria > Rhodospirillales > Azospirillaceae > Azospirillum > Azospirillum sp. UENF 112521. The sequence continues at coordinate 1,858,236 of NZ_JBSNCI010000002.1, read as the reverse complement.
AACAGGGCACGAGGCCAAACGGCATCCCTCGCGGGCAGCGGGTGCCCACGGTGACGGTTCAGTCATGCTGTACTGCAACATAAGCAGGCCGGCATGCTACCGCAAAAAGTTTTGCATACCAGATGCCGGATGCCTGACCTGCAACTTTGCCGCAGGCGCACCCACCACCGAAGGGCGGTTTGCCCCGCAACCAAAGTGGCCTTGCCGCTGTTCCCCGCTTGTCCTCCCCGCATCGGGCCGGGGACAGGGCATCGCGATGGAGCGGCCATGATCCGGGACCTCTGGTACAAGAATGCGGTGATCTATAATCTGTCGCTGTCGACCTTCATGGACGCCAACGGCGACGGCGTCGGCGATTTCCAGGGGCTGCTGCGCCGGCTGGACTATCTGCACGGACTGGGGGTGACCTGCCTGTGGCTGGGGCCGTTCCAGACCTCGCCGATGAAGGACGACGGCTACGACGTCGCGGATTACTACAACGTCGATCCGCGTTACGGCACGCTGGGCGACTTCGTCGAGTTCACCCATGCCTGCGAACAGCGCGGCATCCGGGTGATCATCGATCTGGTGATCAACCACACCTCCGACCAGCATCCCTGGTTCAAGGCTGCCCGCAGCGATCCCGAGAGCAAATATCGCGACTGGTATGTCTGGTCGGACAAGAAGCCGGAGAATGCCGACCAGGGCATGGTCTTTCCCGGCGTGCAGAAATCGACCTGGACCTATGACCGCGAAGCCAAGGCCTGGTACTTCCACCGCTTCTACAAATTCCAGCCCGACCTGAACACCGCCAATCCGGAGGTGCATGCCGAGCTGCTGAAGATCATGGGCTTCTGGATCCAGCTGGGCGTCGCCGGATTCCGCATGGACGCCGTGCCCTTCATCATCGCGGAGAAGGGGGCGGACGTCACCGAGCCGAAGGAGCAGTTCGGCATGCTGCGCAGCTTCCGCGAGTTCGTGCAGTGGCGGCGCGGCGACGCCATGCTGCTGGCCGAGGCCAACATCCTGCCGGAGGACGACCTGCACTATTTCGGCAGCGATGGCGACCGCTGCCACATGATGTTCAATTTCCAGGTCAACCAGCATCTGTTCTATGCGCTGGCGACCGCCGACACCGGGCCGCTCGCCAAGGCGCTGGAGGTGACGAAGCCGCGGCCGGCAACCGCCCAATGGGGCACCTTCCTGCGCAACCACGACGAACTCGACCTGGGCCGGCTGACCGAGGAGCAACGGCAGGCGGTGTTCGCCGCCTTCGGGCCGGACAAGTCGATGCAGCTCTATGACCGCGGCATCCGCCGGCGGCTGGCGCCGATGCTGAACGCCGACCGGCGGCGGATCGAGCTGGCCTACAGCCTGATGTTCACCCTGCCGGGGACGCCGGTCATCCGCTATGGCGACGAGATCGGCATGGGCGACGACCTGTCGCTGCCTGAACGGAACTGCGCCCGCACGCCGATGCAATGGTCGGACGAGCCGCATGGCGGCTTCACCAAGTCCGACGATCCGGAAACTCCGGTGATCGGCGGCGGTGTCTTCGGCTATGAACGGATCAACGCCGCCTTCCAGCGCCGCGACCCGCAATCGCTGCTGAACTGGACCGAGCGCATCATCCGCATGCGCAAGGAGTGTCCGGAAATCGGCTGGGGCGATTTCCAAATCCTGAAGACCGGCCGGCCGGAGGTGCTGGCCCTGCGCTACGACTGGCGGAACAACGGGGTGGTCGTCCTGCACAACCTGTCGGACAAGCCCTGCGAGATCGTGCTGGACGTGGACGGCCATGGCGAGGGCTGCCGGCTGGTCAACCTGCTGTCGGAAGACCACAGCGAGCCCGACGCGAAGGGCCGTCACCATCTGGTGATGGAGGCCTATGGCTATCGCTGGTTCCGGGTCGGCGGGCTGGATTATCTGCTGCGGCGGACGGAGGGGGACGGCAAGCCCGGCGAGGAGGTTTAGGCGACGTCCAGCCGCACCGGAGCGTCGTCCTCGCTGCGGTCATAGGCGGCGCGGGCTTCCAGCATCTGCGCGATGTGGGTCTCGGCCCACATCCGCAGCGGCACCAGCGTTTCGGCCAGGGTGGCGCCCAGCGGGGTGATCGAATATTCGACGGTGACCGGCACGGTGGCGAAAGCCCTGCGGCTGACCAGCCCGTCGCGCTCCAGGCTTTTCAGGGTCTGCGACAGCATCTTCTGCGAGATGCCCTCGATCTCGCGGCGCAGCTGGTTGAAACGCATCGGCCCGCTTTCCAGCAATCCCAGGATCAGCACCGTCCATTTGTCGGCGATCCGGTCCAGCGCCTGGCGCGTCGGACAGGCGGAGGCATAGGCGTCGGGCAACTGGTCCATTTCCGACGGCCGCTTGCCGCCCAGCCCCAGCAAGGTCCTGTCCATCCGCATCCACTCCCAGGCCGGCGGTTACATGCAAGTGACCATGTCACGAAAAGGTGCCTTCTTTACACCAGATTTCCAAAACGGCATCAAGTCACTATTGGAAACCTAGTCAGAGGACATCCGCCATGAACGTCGCCATCATCGGTGCCGCCGGCCGTGCCGGCAGCCGCATCCAGGCCGAACTGCTCCGCCGCGGCCACAGCGTCACCGCCATCGTCCGCGATCCGGCCAAGGTTGCCGCCGCCTCCGGCCTGACGGTGAAGGCCGGCGATGCCAACGACGCGGAAACGCTCGCCCCGCTGCTGGCCGGCCATGACGCGGTGGTCAGCGCCGTGATGTTCCTGATGGGCGATGCCGACAGCCTGATCGGCGCGGTGAAGACCTCCGGCGTGCCGCGCTATCTGGTGGTTGGCGGCGCCGGCAGCCTGGAGGTGGCGCCGGGCGTGCGCGTTCTCGACCTGCCGGAATTCCCCGAGATCTACAAGGCCGAGGCCACCAAGGGCGCCGAGTTCCTCGACCGGCTGAAGGGCGAGCCGACCCTGAACTGGACTTTCCTGTCGCCGTCGGCCGAGTTCGTGCTGGGCGAGCGGACGGGCAAGTTCCGGGTGGGGGCCGACGGGCTGCTGGCGGACGAAACCGGCCGCAGCTGGATTTCCTACGAGGACTTCGCGGTGGCTCTGGTCGACGAGATCGAGACGCCGAAGCACGAGCGCAAGCGCTTTACGGTGGGGTACTGATCACGTCCGGGGTATCTCTCCAGTAGGTTGTCCGGAGCAGGGGGCTGCAATCTTCCATTATCCTCCCATGTCTTCGGCAAGGGCAGATCAAGCCCGGCTAGACAAGACATGGGAAGGAACGGAATGGCTCTGATCCCCTGCGCCGCCTGCGGCCACACGATCTCCACCGAAGCTCCATCCTGCCCGTCCTGCGGACACCCTGGGGCGACCATGTCGAAGGGAGGCCGCGAGGGGATGGCACGGATCGCCGGGACTGTCGCCGGCTCCTACATCTCGGCGCAGATGCTGGCCAGCATCATCGTCGGCTCGGTCGCCATCGTCAGCTTTGCCGCCATCATGATCGCGGTGATCCTGAAGGGGTGAGTTCCGGCAACCGGGGGCCGGCAGCGGAACTGCCGGTCTACCTCCTCCCGAACAGCCTTTCGATGTCCGCCAGCTTCAACTCCACATAGGTCGGCCGCCCGTGGTTGCACTGCCCGCTGTGCGGGGTTGCCTCCATCTGGCGCAGCAGGGCGTTCATCTCGTCGACACTCAGCGTGCGGCCGGCGCGGACGGAGCCATGGCAGGCCATCGTCGCGCAGACCTCTTCCAGCCGCTCTTTCAGCGACAGGGCGTCGCCAAGTTCGGACAGTTCTTCGGCAAGGTCGCGGATCAGGTTCTTCACGTCGGACTGGCCGAGCAGGGCCGGGACCTCGCGCACCATGACGCAGCCGTGGCCAAAGCCCTCGATCACCAGACCGAGTTCGGCCAGTTCGGCGCTGCGGGCGAGCAGGCGGTTGGCGGACGGCTCGTCCAGCTCGATCAGTTCCGGGATCAGCAGGGCTTGGCGCTTCACCCCGCCTTCCAGCAAGGCGGTCTTCATCCGCTCATAGACCAGCCGTTCATGGGCGGCGTGCTGGTCGACGATGACGATGCCCTCGCGGGTCTGCGCCACGATGTAGGTGGTGTGGACCTGCGCCCGCGCCGCACCCAACGGGTGGCTGTCGGGTGGCAGCTCGGGCTTGTGGGCGGCCGGGTCGGGGGCGCGGTATTCCGGCGGGCGGGCCGCAGGGGCGAAGCCGTTGCCGAAGCCGCTGAGGCGGCCTTGCAGCGGCGGCAGTCCCGACTGGGTCGGCGCCTGGAAGGCGGCGGAGCGCTCCGCCAGACCGCGCGGCACGGATGTGGGCGTATAGGAGCCGCCCCAACCGCCCCCGCTCGACCCGCCGCCGGATCGGCCGTAGGGAAGGGGCGAGGGGGTGAAGCCGCTGTCGGTGTCGCCGGCAGGTTCCGGCCGCAGGGCGCCCAGCGTGGCGAGACCGACGGTGGTGGAGGCGCGGTGTCCGGCCTCGGCCAGCGCGTGTTTCAGCGAGCCGACGATCAGGCCGCGCACCAGACCCTGGTCGCGGAAACGCACCTCGGCCTTGGCCGGGTGGACGTTCACGTCGACCTCCTGCGGGTCGATGTCGAGGAACAGCGCCAGCATCGGGTGGCGGTCGCGCGGCAGGAAATCGGCGTAGGCGGCGCGCACCGCCCCCACCATAAGCTTGTCGCGCACCGGGCGGCCGTTGACGAACAGGTGCTGATGCTTGGCGGTTGGGCGGTGCAAGGTCGGCAGGCCGATCCAGCCGGCCAGCGACACGCCTTCGCGCTCCGCCGTCACCGGAACGGCGTTCTCCTGGAAATCGCGGCCCATCAGGGCGCCCAGCCGGGTCAGCCGGGCGTCCAGCAAATCGCCCTGTGCCGCACTCAGCCGCAGGCCGCCGCGCCCGCCGTCGCTGAGCGTGAAGGCGACGCCGGGATGGGCCATCGCCAGCCGTTCCAGGCAATCGGCGATGTGGTCGTATTCGGTGCGCGATGCCTTGAGGAATTTCAGCCGGGCCGGCACGGCGGCGAACAGGTCGCGCACCTCGATCCGCGTGCCCTGGGCCAGCGCCGCCGGTTGCGGCGATCCCTTGGCACCGGCATCGACCGTCAGGCTCCAGGCGCTGTCGGCGTCGCGGGCGCGGCTGGTGATGGTCAGGCAGCTGACGGCGCCGATGGAGGGCAGCGCCTCCCCGCGGAAGCCGAGAGAGCGGATGTCGAGCAGGTCGTCGCTCGGCAGCTTGGAGGTGGCGTGGCGTTCGACCGCCAGCGCCAACTCGTCCGGCGTCATGCCGCAGCCGTCGTCGGTGACGGCGATCAGCGACTTGCCACCGTCGCGCGCCACCACGTCGATGCGGGTGGCGCCGGCATCGATGGCGTTCTCCACCAACTCCTTCACGGCGGCGGCGGGACGCTCGACCACCTCGCCGGCGGCGATGCGGTTGACGAGCGTTTCAGGAAGAAGACGGATCGGCATGCGCATAGATATAGGGGCTGCCGACCGCCGACACCACCATCTTCGGGCGGCGCCGTATGCGTTACAGACCCTTCAGGGCCTTCATGTAGTCGACCAGCTTGCGCTCGTAGAAGGGCTGCGGCGGCTGGTAGCGGGCGACGAGGCCGGCCTCCTCGGTCAGCTTCACCACGAGGCCCATGCAGGACACGTCCACCGGATCGCCGCCGATGTCGAACTGCAGGCGGAAATCGAACTTCTGCTTGGCGATCAGGTCGCCGTCATAGGGACGGATGCGGAAGGAGCCGATGACGAACTCCTCCGGCACATATTCATGGTGATCGATGACGATCTTCGGCGGGGTGGAGGGGCGCTCCCTGCGCGGTTCGGCTGCGGACTTCGCGCCGCCCGGCTCTTTGTTGCCTCCAGAGAATTTCGACAGCCAAGACATGAAGAGCGACGTCCTCTTGTTCCGAAACCCTGAAACCATACCGACATATTCAGACAGTTTTGGGGGCACATCGTTTAACAACGGTTAATGACGTAAGCATTCGTTACGGCCCGGTAATTTTCCTGCCTGCACTGCGCATTGGCGATGCCCGCTTCCCCGATGGGGCCGTGACTTTCGGGGTTCCCCCTTGCTGCCGCTTCGTCCGCGGTCATGCTATGCTTCGACCTCGTCAAGTTGCCGCCTGTTGGGGGGAACCGCCATGCAATTGTTGCCGGTGATTCGCGATTTCGCCGCGGAGGCGTCGGATCCTGGGCGTTACGCCGCGCTCGACGGGGGGTGGTCGCTGGCGGTTGCCGACGTCACCGGCAGCACGCAGCTTGCCGAGAAGGGACGTCATCGCGACGTGAATTTCGTCGCCGCCGGGGTGGTCGCGGTGCTGTCCGACGCGGTGCGCATCGGGCAGGAGCCGGCCGCCTGCCAGTTCGGTGGCGACGGCGCCATCGCCGCGGTGCCGCCGGGGCGGGAGGATGGGGCGCGGGCGGCGCTGTCGGCACTCGCCCACTGGTCGGCGGAGGTGATGGACGTGCCGCTGCGCGTCGGGCTGGTGCCGGTGCAGGCGCTGCTCGACCAGGGGCTGGAGGTGATGGCGGCGCTGCACGATGTCGGCAACGGCAACAGTTTCGGCCTGTTCCTCGGTGCCGGGGTGGTGGCGGCCGATGCCTGGGTGAAGGAGGATGCGCGCTGGCGCCTGCCGCCGCAGCAGGGTCCGTTGCCCGGGCTGGAGTCGGTCTCCTGCCGCTGGAACCCGGTGCCGCCGCGGCGCGGAACCGTGCTGTGCGTGATCGTCGATGCGGTCGATCCGGGAGCCGCGGGGCTGCTGGAGCTTGCCCGCGTCCAGAGCGCCATCGAGGCCATCGTGCCCACCGTCGGGGCTGCACCGCTGGGGGTTGGGGAACGGCTGGAGGCGCGCTGGCCGCCGGACTGGCGCTCCCTGCTGATGGAGGCGCGCGGCGGCCGGTCCGGCGCCGGTCTTGGGCCAAGTCTGGGCACGCGCGTCCGGCGGGTGGGCACGGCGTTGGCCGGGTCGGGACTGCTGGTCCTGCTGCTTAGGCTGGGCCTGTCGCTGGGCAATTTCGATCCGCAGCGCTACCGCCGCCACATGGCGGAGCGCACCGATTTCCGCAAATCGGCCGGCGGGCCGCGGCTGGTGCTGGACGTGACGGAGGGGGAGGCCGACGCCATCGAGACGCTGCTGGCCCAGGCGGCGCAGGCCGGCTCGATCCGTTACGGCACCGCGCGGGCCGATGCGACCACCGTCACCTGTCTGGTCGGCGACGTGACGGCCGACCGTCATGTGCATTTCGTCGATGGGGCCGGGCTGGGCTTCTGGCGCGCCTCGGTCATGCTGAAGGCGATGAAGGCGCGGGAAAAGGCGGGGCAGGCGACGGAACCGGAGCCCGCCGCCGCCCTGTCGTGACCGAGCCGGTCAGGCGGTGATGTCGACGCCCTGCGAACCGCGCGGCGTCAGGCTGGCGAACAGGCTCTGCGCGCCGGAGATATCGCCGGAACCGAGCGAACTGCTCAGGCTGGCGAGATTCTTCTTGAGCGTGCCCAGGAAGTCGGTGGAGCCGCTGTCGTCGTCTCCGCTGTCGCTGTCGGAGGCGCTCTTCAGCATATCCGACAGAGCCGACAGCGAGTCCTGGGCGCCCGACACGTCGCCGGACTGCAAGGACTGGGCGAGGCTGCCGACGGTGCTGCGCAGCTCGTCAGAATCCGCCCTCGCCGCCCGGCGGCGGACCGTTCGGCGGCGGGCCGCCCGCTCCGCCGGGACCTCCGCCTGGACCGCCGGCACCATCCGGACCGCCGCTGGGCGGGCCGTTCTTGGACATCGCCTGCTGGACCTGGCCGATGTCGCCGCTCTTCAGCGCCTCTCCCACGCTGGACAGCAGCTTCGACAGCGGGTCCTTTCCGGTGCTGGCACTGGTGGTTGATGACCCGCTGCTCGACCCGCTGCTGCCGCCCTGCTTGTCGGACTGCAGCTTCGACAGGGAGTCGTAGGCGGACTGGACGGCGGTCATGTCGCCGGACTCCACCGCCTTCTTCAAGCTGTCGATGCCCTCGCGGATCTCTTTACCCGGCCCTTGGGGCCGCTGATAGGTCTGGCCGACGGCCGACGCACTCACCATGGATACCGACATGGCACTCTCCAACGGATAGCCTCACAAGAGGCAGTACGGGAGAGGCGTGGGACTCCTGCGCACCGGAATGCGGGGGCCGTGCGGTTTCGATAAAATTGTCGGAAATGCCTCAGTCGGGGATCAGATGCGGCCGGTCACCCGCCGTTCGACGCCATCCGACGGCACAATCTCGGTTCCGACCGGCCACAGCGCCAACAGCGCAAGCTTCAGATGCGCCCAGGCGAAGGGCAGGCCGATGATGGTGATGGCAAGCCCCACCGCCGCGACCAGATGGCCGAGCGCCAGCCACCAGCCGGCCAGCACGAACCACACGATGTTGCCGATGAAGCCGAGCGCGCCGGTGCCCATGTCTTCGCGCCCGCGGAACTCATCCCGGCGCACGGCGGTTTGTCCAAAGGGAAGCAGGGTGTAATGGGCGATGGTCAGGGCGGACCGGGCCCAGGGCAGGCCGATGATGGACAAGGCCATCAAAACCGCGGCCAGCACCCAGCCGAGCGCCATCCAGATGCCGCCCGTGACCAGCCAGAGCAGATTGAGGAGAAGACTGAGCAGAGGCATGACAGGAACCCTCCCTTTCGCCGCAGATGTGGGGATGCTCATACGGTGCGCCTAGAGGTGGGCCGGACAGATATCGGCAGATGCGAAGATGGGGCACCCCGTCCGGCGGCGCGAAAGAGGGGGAGCCTCATGCCATCCATGCCTTGAACCGGATCCGTACGGTCCACAGATCCGAATCAGGCATCATGACGACGCATCCGGACGGGCCCATTGCCGGCAGCACCGCCGGCGGGCCGCCTTCCGGATCACACGGATCGGAGGCCGCATGAACGAGGCTTTGAACACCGACACCGGCGCCGACGCGCCGAACATGCCGGCCGAGGGCGAATCGCTCTCGCCGGTGGTCGCCGCCATCCTCGGCACCGCCGTCGCGGCTGCGGCCAAGCGCGGCGGCAATGGCGACGTGGTCCGCGGACTGATCGCGGGTCTGCGCATCCTGCGCGCTACCGTCGAGGAAGAGGCCGGCTACACCATGGCCGCCGCCGTCGACAACGCCATCCGCACCCGCCTGCTGGCCGACAACCTGTCGCGCCTGCGCGTCAGCGGAGAAAAGCCGAAGGCTGTCCCGCTGCCGGATCCCGGACCGGGCGCCAGCGCCGCCGCCGCCATTTTCGAGAGCGCGGCGGAATCCTGCCTGACCGTCAACGCCCATGCGGAGGACAACGGGCCGCTGGAGACCGCAGTCTTCGCCTTCACCGCACAGTTGCTGCAACAGCTGGGTGGAGCGCCGGAATGGCGCAGCCTGGTCGGCGAACTGCGCCGCCCCCTGGCGGTCGCCCCCGACCCCGAAGGCGAGGAGGTGACGCTGCACTGACCGGACGCCGTACCGGTTGACTCGGCCAGTGGTTGGGCCAGTGGTCGGACCGGTGATGGGCCGGTGATCGGCAGGCCGACCGCCTGTGATCGAAAGCGGACGGCAGCCGGTCGGCAAGTCATGGAATTTGCTTTGCTTTTGTCGTGTTTCGATGGTGGCTGAAACCTTTTGCGGGCAGGGTGGGGTTTTGGCCCCTTTTCAGGGTTTTGCCCGATTTATCGAACGGGACGACTTCGGTTCGGCATCGTTACGGTTGGGTTCGGCGGTGGGACGGTCCCATCGCGGAACGCCACCATCGGGGATCCGACCGTGTTCTTTCACACCCAGCCTTCCACCGTCCGTGCCGGACGGGCTGACACCGCCCGCTGTCCGGTGAACGGTCTGACCGCGGACGGGGTGGGTGCTGCATGGATCGGCGACCGCACGGCCGACCGTGCCGGCGATCCATCCGGGCGGCGGGTGATCTTCCTTCATCCCGGCAAGGGGGCGTGGTGGCGCCTGCTGGACAATGTTCCGGCGGGGCAGGAATGGCTGACCGTGCCGGCTGCCGCCGGAGCGGCGATGCTCTCGCCGGTGCTGGGCCCGCTGCTGGTGGAGCGTGGCGGGCGCCGGCCGGTTCTGGTCGCCGGTGCGGTGACGGCGCCGCTCGCCATCGCCGCGGCGCTGGATTTCCCGAAACAGGTCGGCGGCGTGATGATCGTCGACGATGTCGGCGCCGAATCGCCGATGCGGCGGCGCTGGAACGCGCTCGCCGCCTGTTTCGGCCGGCCGTTGCCGCCGATGCCGACGGGTGATCTCGGGGACCTCGAATCCGAATTGCCGGCGGTGCGGGTGCCGGTGACCCTGATGCAGGGCAGCGAACCGGCCGGGCTGTTCACGCGGCTCGAAAGCGGGCTGACGGGGTGCCGCACCCTGACGGTCGTCGCCGTGTCCGACGCCGCCGCCATCCGCCCGCGCACCCATGCGGCCGAACTGCGCGGCGCCCTGCTGGCGCTGGTCTCCGCCGTGGAGCGGGCGCAGCGGTAGGGCGGGGGCCTTACAGGCTCTGCGCGGTCAGCGCGGCCTGGGTGCGGTTGCGGACGCCGAGATGCCGCAGGATGGCGGTGACATGGACCTTCACCGTGCCTTCGGTCAGCCCCAGCTCATGGGCGATCTGCTTGTTCGACTTGCCGTCGCGCAGCCGGGCGAGGACGTCGCGCTGACGCGGCGTCAACTGGTCGCCGTTGGCATTGCCCATCCCGGCATTGTCGTCCATCGCCTCGCCGGAACCGTGCCCGCCATAGCCGCCATGCGTCTGCTCGACACGGTCGGCGCCGCGGATGGCCTGTTCGGGAAGATAGATTCCGCCTGCGAGCACCAGTTGCAAGGCGCCCAGCAGGACCTTGGCGCTGGAGGATTTCGGGATATAGCCGGCAGCGCCGTTTTCCAGGGCCGCCAGCAGGTCGGACCGCTTTTCCGACCCCGACACCACCACCAGAAGCGCCTTCGGCAGGTTGACATGGATGTCGCCGAGGGCCGAGAAGCCGGTCCAGCCGGGCATCCCCAGATCGAGCAGGATCAGGTCGAACGGTCTGGTGCCGTCGCAGAGTGCCCGCACCTCGTCATAGGTGCTCGCCTCGAAAAACGTCATGTCGGCGTCGAATTGCGCCAGGAGTCGGCGCAGACCGTCTCGGAACAGCAGGTGATCGTCGGCGATCAGCACGTTCATCGCGGGCATTTCCAGAAGGTTGCGGCAATCTCACGCCGGGATGGCGTCATCGGCCCGCAGTTCACATAAGCACGTCCATTCTCACGCTGTAGTTCGCTTTTGGTCTTAGACCGCTTCCTCTATGCCTGCCGTCTTCGCCGGCCATGGGTCTCTGGGCTTTGCCGCGTGTTGCCCGGACGGCCTGCAGAAACGGAAGCGTGCTGCAAAAGGCGACGTCCCGCTCCGCCGGCCGCCTGCCCCGGATGGAAGGGGCGGACGGCCGGGACGGAAGGCGGGCGGGGCCTTTCGGCAGAGCGGTATACCGATCCGTCGGATCGGGCGGCAATCAGACGGTGGCGGCGACGCCGGCTTCCGCGGCCTGGTCGCCGATGCCGTTGTTCAGCGCCCAGATGGCGGCCTGGGTGCGGTTGGAGGCGTTGATCTTGCGCAGCAGGCTCTTCAGGTGAACCTTCACGGTGGCTTCCGTGATGCTCAGATGGTTGGCGATCATCTTGTTGCTGTTGCCATTCAGCAGGCAGCGCAGGATCTGCACCTCGCGCTGCGACAGGCCCTTGCGGCGGGTCGGCAGTTCGGCGCCCATGTCCTCGGTGCGACCGCTGACCAGCAGCTCGGCGAGGTGGGTCGGGAACACCTTCTCGCCCATCATCACCAGCTTCAGCGACTGCATCAGCGCCTCGCAGGCGATGTCCTTCAGCAGGTAGCCGCCGGCGCCGGCGCCGAGCGCGGCCGACAGGCGGCGGGTTTCCAGGTCGTTGGTCAGGATCACGATCCGGATCGACGGGTGAGCTTCGCGCAGGCTGCGCATCGCCTCGACTTCCTCGTCGGCGCCGCTCGGCAGGTCGACGAGGATCAGGTCCGGGTTCCGGCCGGTCCCGAGCGTCGACAGACCCTCGCGCAGGCTGCCGGCCTCGCCGACGACGTTGAAGGGGGTGCCTTCGAACAGACGCTTCATGCCCTCACGGAAAAGCTTGTTGGCATCGATGAGGAAAACGTTGATGGCATCCATGGTCTCAGCCCGCCTTTTGTTCCGTTCCGATCAAAGTGGCGCCGGGTGGCGCTTCGGAGGCATCCCCGACCTTCCGCTCCTGCGTCCGGTCCGCTCCCCCTCAGGGTTCGGGGGTGCCTCCTTGTGATCCATAGATACCCCCGATTTGCGCCGCGCAAAATTTCGCTTAGGTAAATTTCGCGTCGAGCAATGGGCATATGCCGTAAGCCTGGATAAGACAAGAAGAGGACATAATGGAGTTTGCCCTGGTCGGGTGGAATAACTGTCTGTGACAGAAAAGGGGAAATCGTTAACGGTCGTGCCGTGACTTCGTAAGGACACTGAATGATAGTGTTGGGTGACTTTCCTGACGAAGGGCCTCAGCTGGGCAGAACTACGTCATCGCCCGATGGTTGGAGTCCTATATCCCGGAAATTTGCCATTAGGCATAAGCCTGGCTGTGCCGCTCTCCGTCGCCGGGCGGGGTAGGCCGCCATCGACGGGGGTCGTGCCGGGGCGTTCTGTGCTGTATACGTTCCAGCCGCGACAGAGCATTCGCACGCTCGACCCGATTTTTCAGTCCATTCCCTTTCGTCCATCCCCAGGCCGGGACGCCATGTCAGACGCTTATGATGATGATCCGTTGAGCCACGCCGCTCCCGCCGCCGGTCCCGCTTCGGGATTCCCGGCGGCAGCGCAGCGCTTCGCCTATCTGGACGGGCTCAACCCGACACAGCGGGCGGCGGTCGAGGCTCTGGACGGACCGGTCCTGGTGCTGGCCGGCGCCGGCACCGGCAAGACCCGGGTGCTGACCACCCGGCTGGCCCATCTGCTGATGACGCGCCGCGCCGCCGCCTTCCAGATCCTGGCGGTGACCTTCACCAACAAGGCCGCCCGCGAGATGCGCGAGCGTGTCGGCCATCTGATGGGGATCGAACCGGAGGGCTGGTGGCTCGGCACCTTCCATGCGCTGGCCGCCCGAATCCTGCGCCGCCATGCCGAGCTGGTCGGGCTGAAGTCGAACTTCACCATCCTCGACACCGACGATCAGGTGCGCCTGATCAAGCAACTGCTGCAAGCCGAGAACATCGATTCCAAGAAGTGGCCGCCCCGCCAGGTGCTGGGCGCCATCGAGCGCTGGAAGGACCGCGGCCTGACGCCCGACCGGCTCGGCGACGCCGACGGCGGCGATGTGGCGGGCGGCCGGGTGGTGGCGATCTACCGCGCCTATCAGGAGCGCCTGCGCACCCTGAACGCCTGCGATTTCGGCGATCTGCTGCTGCACAACCTCGCCATCTTCCAGAACCATCCGGACGTGCTGGCGGAATATCACCGGAAGTTCAAATATCTGCTGGTCGACGAGTATCAGGATACCAACGTCGCGCAGTATCTGTGGCTGCGGATCCTGTCGCAGGCGCACAAGAATATCTGCTGCGTCGGCGACGAGGACCAGTCGATCTACGCCTGGCGTGGTGCCGAGATCGGCAACATCCTGCGCTTCGAGACCGACTTCCCCGGTGCGACCATCGTCAAGCTGGAACAGAACTACCGCTCCACCGGCCATATCCTGGCGGCGGCCTCCGGTCTGATCGCCAACAACCAGGGCCGTCTCGGCAAGACGCTGTGGACCGAGGCTGACGGCGGCGAGCCGGTCAAGGTCAAGGCGGTGTGGGACGGCGAGGAGGAGGCGCGCTGGGTCGGCGAGGAGATCGAGACCCTCCAGCGCAAGGGCACCTCCCTGGCGCAGATCGCCGTGCTGGTCCGCGCCGGCTTCCAGACCCGCGAGTTCGAGGAACGCTTCATCACGCTCGGCCTGCCTTACAAGGTGCTGGGCGGCCCGCGCTTCTACGAGCGGCAGGAAATCCGCGATGCGCTGGCCTATTTCCGTGTCGTCAATTCCGGCGACGACGATCTGGCCTTTGAGCGCATCGTCAATCTGCCCAAGCGCGGCGTCGGTCCAGCGGCGATGCAGAGCCTCTACACCGCCGCCCGCGCCCGCGGGCTGTCGCTGACCGAAGCCGGCTGGGCGCTGACCGAGAACGGACGAGCTGAAGCCGAAGCTGCGCGCCACCCTGCGCGGGCTGTTGCAGGATGTCTTCCGCTGGCGGACGCTGATGGCGACGGTGCCGCACACCGAGCTTGCCCGCACCGTCCTGGACGAGTCCGGCTACACCCGCATGTGGCAGGAGGACAAGACACCGGAGGCTCCCGGCCGGCTGGAGAACCTGAAGGAACTGATCACCGCCATGGCGGAGTTCGAGAACCTGCCGGGCTTCCTGGAACATGTCGCGCTGGTGATGGAGAATGCCGAGGCCGCCGGCATCGAGCAGGTGACGGTGATGACCCTGCACGGCGCCAAGGGGCTGGAGTTCGACCATGTCTTCCTGCCGGGATGGGAGGAGGGCGTGTTCCCCAACCAGCGCGCGCTGGACGAGACCGGCATCGCCGGGCTGGAGGAGGAGCGGCGGCTGGCCTATGTCGGCCTGACCCGTGCGCGCCGCCGTGCCTATGTCAGCCATGCCGCCAACCGCCGGCTCTACGGTAACTGGGTCAGCGCCATCCCATCCCGATTCGTCGAGGAGATCCCGCAGGACAATGTCGAGGCCGAGGCGGCCAACGGCCTGTTCGCCGGCAGCGGCGGCGGGCGCGGCGGTTTCGGTGGCGGGGCGGGGGGCTACGGGGCCGGCGGCTTCCAGTTCCGCGGCTCCACCCGCCAGGCGCCCGCGCCCAAGACGATCACGCTGGACCAGGGCGCCTATGCGGTGGCGCCGCGGCCCCGGCCCGATGCGCCCTTCGCCGAGGGCGCGCGTGTCTTCCACCAGAAATTCGGCTACGGCACCGTGGTCGGCGTGTCGGAGGACAAGCTGGAGATCGACTTCGACCATTCCGGCAACAAGAAGGTGATGGACAGCTTCGTCGTCCCCGCCGACAAGGCGGGCTGAGTCACAATGCCTGCCCGCCGACAAGGCGGGCCGGCCCTAGGCTGCGCCCGCCGGCAAGACGGGCTATGCCGGGACACGGCACTGTGGACGGCTTGCCGCACTGTGACGGCCGTCACAGCCGCAGCAGCCGCAGCCGCCCAAGATCGCAGCGGTGCAACGGAGCCGGAGGCCAACCACCGTGTTCGGAACGGGCAGCGTCAGTTACGAGGTTCAGAGCCGCCGCGAAGGCCGTTGGCGCATCGAGGGGGCCTATACCGACCAGGAGTCGGCGCTGTCGGCCGCCCGCTCGCAACTGGCGGCGACGGGCGTGGAAGAGGCGAAGGTGGTGAAGTTCCGCACCGTCGCCGGCCTGTCGCTGGAAACGGTGATCCTGCACAAGACGGTGCCCCAGACCCAGCGCAAGGGCCTGACCCTGGGTGGCACTGCGGAGGGTGCGCCCTTCTGCCGCACGCCGGACGACCTGCGCGGGTTCGAGAGCCGGGTGGTGATCGGTCGGCTGCTGCGCCCCTATCTGGATGCCCAGCGCATCACCCCGACCGAGCTGCTGCATTCCTGGCCGCTGTTCCGCCGGCTGGAGGAGCAGGGGGCGTTGCTGGGCGCCGCCATCCATGCCGCCGCCCGTCACCATGCCGAGATCCATGGTGTTTCCCACGCCGCGCGTGCCCGCGAGTTGCGCCAACTGGTGGAGGCGGTAACCGGGGCTGCCCGCGACGCCCTGGCGGAACGGCGCCGGCTGCCGCACTTTAACGCCGCCGACCTGCCGGGCACCAGCAGCGCCATCGACGAAGCGGTCGGGCATGAGGGCCATGACTCGCTGTTCCTCGTGCTGCTGTCCCAGCATCTGGAGGCCGGCGGTCCGCTCGCCGGGAAGCTGGACATACTGCTGGCGTTGATCGGCGACGATGTCGAGCCACGGCATCTGGTCCTGCTCGACGGCGTGATCGCCGACATCATGGGGTCCGCCGACACGGTCAAGGAACTGCTGGGCGCGCAGCCGAGCCTGCATGCCGGGCTCTGCGCCCTTGCCGACGCCCTGTTCGACCGCGATCCCGACCCGGCGCTGGCGACGATGGCCCCCTCGTTGCGCCGGGTCTGCCGCCTTGCCCTGGAGGGCCGCCTGCCGCAGAGCCGGGCCGTCCTTGTGGAGCGCCTGCGCCAGAGCATCGCCGGCGACCAGCCGCTCGACCGCCGCGATGCCAAGGTGGAGACGGTGCTGACCCATGACCTTGCCGCCCGGTTGAAGGGGGCGGACGGCGCGACGCTCGGCGGAGCGGCCATGGAAAAGGCGCTGGAGCGCCGCCTGCTGCGCCATCGCCAGTCGGTCCTGCGCGCCCAGGGCATGCATGACATCGCCGACCGGCTGGCAGGTCGTTAGAAGGACTGTCGCTAAGGGTTTTCCTCGAAACGGGACGGGCTCCGGAATCCTTGGTCTCTTTCGGGCTTGATGCTAAAAACGCCGCTTCTGTTCTCGCGTCGTCGTCGGAAAGCCCCTGTCATGTCGCAAACCCCGCTCTGGCGCATCGCGCTGGTCGTTCCCGAAGCCCATGCGCCCGCCTTTGCCGAAGCCGTGGGCGACCATGCCGATGCGGTGTCGACCTTTGAACTTGAGGAAGGCGGCAACTGGCTGGTGGAGGCGACCCTGTACGGCGCCCCGGACGAGGCGCGTTTGCAGTCGCGCGTCGCCGTGCTGGCCAAGGCCCTGGGCATCGAGGAGCCGCGGCTGGCTGTCGAGAACCTGCCGCCGATCGACTGGGTGTCGCACAGCTACCAGGGCTTCCCGCCGATTCGTGCCGGGCGCTTCTTCGTCCACGGCTCCCACCATGAGGGCATCGTGCCGGCCGGCAGCATCCCGCTGCTGGTCGATGCCGCCACCGCTTTCGGCACCGGCGAGCATGGCTCGACCAATGGCTGCCTCCAGGCGCTCGACCGGCTGTCGCGCCACCTGAAGCTGCCGCGCGGCGGCCGGCGCGGCGCGCTCGACATGGGCTGCGGCTCGGGCATCCTGGCGCTGGCCGTTGCCAAGCGCTGGCGCGTGCCGGTGACGGCGGTCGACATCGACCCGGAGGCGGTGCGCGTCACCCGCATCAACGCGGCGCTGAACGGGCAGAAAGGCATGATCCGCTCCCAGGGCGGCGACGGCTATCACACCCGCATCGTCGGCCGGCACAAGCCCTACACCCTGATCACCGCCAACATCCTGGCCCGCCCGCTGTCGCGCATGGCGCCGCAGCTGCGCCGCCACCTGAAGAAGGGTGGTTATGCCGTGCTGGCCGGCCTGCTGAACCGCCAGGAACGCCACGTCATCCAGGCTCACCGCAACCAGGGCCTGCGGCTGGTCGCGCGCATCCCGGTTGGGGAATGGACCACTCTTGTGGTGAAGCGTTGAAACCAAAGGGCCGTGATGCGACTTCCCATAGGGACGATGTTCCGACACGTTTCTGGGGAGCAACCATGCTGAACCGCATCCGGTCCTTGTTCACGGGCGAGCATGACGGCGCCGAGCCGGGTGAGGACGCCCTGCAGGCCGCCGCCGCCGCCCTGATGGTCGAGGCCGCGCGTACCGACGACACCATCTCCGAGGCCGAGCGCGACCGCATCCTGTCGGTCGTCCGCCGCCATTTCAAACTGAGCGAGGAAGAGGCGCAGGACCTGCTGTCCGCCGCGGTGTTCGACACCGAGGACGTCTCGCCCTATCTCCGCTACGTCAGCGTCATCATGGACCGCTGCCCGCCCGGCCACCGCCTTTGGATCATCGAGATGCTGTGGGAGGTCGCCTACGCCGACGGCGTGCTGAACGATCTGGAATCGAGCCTGCTGCGCCGGATCGGCGGCCTGCTGCACATCTCCGACGTCGAGCGTGGCGAGGCCCGCAAGCGCGTGCTGGCGCGCCTGGGGCTGCCGGACGACGCCGGGCTGCCGGTGTGACGGATCGGGTGGAAGCCGGAACCGCGCTTCCATCCCAACCGGCCCATCCCGACCGGGCCACTCCAACCGGCCCACTCCAACCGGCATAGCCACCACCCCGCCGCTTGCGCAGGGCCGGCGGGGTGCCTAGCCTGTGTCCACAGGATTCACTCTTCCGAGGAACAGGTTCCGTGCCCAGCGCGATTCCCTCCGCTGCCTATCGCGGCGACGACGCCCTTGCGACCCTGCTGACCGAGGCCGGGACCGGCCGGTCTCCCGCCGATGTCCGCGCGCTGCTGGCCGGCGTGCTGGCGGCGCCGGAGGGAGAGGAACCCGCCGCCTGGGCCGTCCTGGTTGGCGAAAACCTCCCGCCGGCCCTGAGCGAACAACTCCACGCGCTGAAAGCGCAGCTCGCCGCCGAGGCGCCGACGGCCAATCCCGGCCCGGCGCAGCGGCTGGACGATCTGCGCGCCGCGCTGAAGCGCCGTGACCTCGACGGCTTCATCGTGCCGCGCGGCGACGAGCATCAGGGCGAATATGTGCCGCCGCGCGCCCAGCGGCTGGGCTGGCTGACCGGCTTCACCGGATCGGCCGGCAACGCGGTGGTGACAGCCGACCGTGCCGCGATCTTCGTCGATGGCCGCTATACCCTGCAGGTCCGCAGCGAGGTGCCTGCCGACCTGTACGAGTACAGGCATCTGATCGAGGACCCTCTGGCCGACTGGATCGTCGCGGCGCTGCCCGAAGGCGGACGCTTCGGCTTCGATCCCTGGCTGCACACCATCGGCTGGGTGGAGAAGACCCGCGCCGCCCTGGAGCGCGCCGGCATCCTGCTGGTGGCGTGCGAGGACAACCCGCTCGATTCGGTGTGGCAGGGGCAGCCGCCGGCGCCGCTTACCCCCGTGGTGCCGCAGGACGAGGCCTTCGCCGGCGAAAGCTCCGCCGACAAGCGGGCGCGGCTGGCCGACGAGCTGGGGCAGAAGGGCATCGCCGCCGCCGTGCTGACCCAGCCGGACAGCATCGCCTGGCTGCTGAACATCCGCGGCGCCGACGTGCCCTGCACGCCGCTGCCGCTGTCCTTCGCCATCCTGTCCGCCGATGCGTCGGTGGAGCTGTTTCTCGACCCGCGCAAGCTGGCGCCGCAGACCCGCGCCCATCTGGGCAATCGGGTGCAGGTGCGGCCGGTCGAGGAGTTCGGCGCCGCGCTCGACGCCGTCGCCCGCGGTTCCGCCCGCGTGCTGGCCGACCCGACCTGCACCTCGGCCTGGATCGTCGACCGGCTGCATCTGGCCGGCGCCAGGGTGGAGCGCGACGGCGACCCCTGCGCCCTGCCCAAGGCCTGCAAGAACGCGGCGGAACTGGACGGCACCCGCGCCGCCCATGTCCGCGACGGCGCCGCCCTCGTCCGCTTCCTGCACTGGTTCTCCGAAGAGGCGCCGAAGGGCACGCTGACCGAACTGGCGGTGGTGGAGCGGCTGCTGGCCTGCCGGCGCGAGAACGAGCGCTTCCGCGGCGTCAGCTTCGACACCATCGCCGGGGCCGGGCCGAACGGCGCCATCGTCCATTACCGGGTGACGCCGGAGACCGACCGCCGGCTGGAGCCGGGCAGCCTGTTCCTGCTGGACAGCGGCGCCCAGTATCTGGACGGCACCACCGACGTCACCCGCACGCTGGCGGTCGGCGAGCCCGACCCGGCGATGGCGGCGGAGATGCGCGACCGCTTCACCCGTGTGCTCAAGGGCCACATCGCCCTGTCCACCGCGCGCTTCCCGCGCGGCACCACCGGCTCGCAGCTGGACGTGCTGGCTCGGCTGCCGCTGTGGCAGGCGGGGCTGGACTATGACCACGGCACCGGCCATGGCGTCGGCAGCTTCCTGTCGGTGCATGAGGGGCCGCAGCGGGTGTCGAAGGTCGGCAACACCGTCGCCTTGCAGCCGGGCATGATCCTGTCCAACGAGCCCGGCTATTACAAGACCGGCGCCTATGGCATCCGCATCGAGAACCTGATCGTCGTCCAGCCGGTGGAGCCGGAAGGCGAATTGGCGGGCGCGGAGCGCCCGATGCTGGAGTTCGAGCCGCTGACCCTGGTGCCGATCGACCGTGCGCTGATCGAGCGGCCGCTGCTGAGCGATGCCGAGGCCGCCTGGGTCGATGCCTATCATGCAAACGTGCGCGAGTCGCTGTCGCCGCTGCTCGACGAAGCGGCCCGCCGCTGGCTGGATCGGGCGACCGCACCCCTGTGAACCGAGCGGGCGGCTGTATCAAATTGCGGCTTGGGGCTGGGGGCGCCCCTGATTCCGCAAGATGTTGCCGCCCGTGGTAACACGTTCTTTACTCAGCTGCTTCAGTGTGACCCAAGGGGATGACTTTTGGCGGCAGTTAGGGCACTACAGTCGGCATCACTTCCCGGATTACGGCGCAGCCCCCGCGCCGGGTGGGCGTAACGGCCGGTCAGACACCGGCAACGGATTATTGCGGAGACGTCTAGATGAAGATCCTCGTCGTCGATGATTACGCCACCATGCGGCGCATCGTGCGGAACCTGTTGACCCAGATCGGCTACACCGACATCGACGAGGCCGGCGACGGCGTGTCGGCGCTGGCGAAGCTGCGTGAGAGCAAGTTCGGCCTCATCATCTCCGACTGGAACATGGAGCCGATGACCGGCTTGCAGCTCCTGAAGGAAATCCGCGCGGACGCGAAGCTGGCGGCGACGCCCTTCATCATGGTCACCGCCGAGAGCAAGACCGAGAACGTCATCGCCGCCAAGCAGGCCGGCGTGAACAACTACATCGTCAAGCCCTTCAATGCCGACACGCTGAAGCAAAAGATCCAGGCCGTCATCGGCGGCTGATCTTCGGGCTTAGCGATGTGGGGTAGCAAGGACGGCACCCGCCGTCCGGCGCCCGGTTCGGCCGCCCGGGTCAGCAGGGCGGCCGGCTGATCCAGTTTGGGGAGTGGACCGGTTTGGAGCAGCTTCCGCAGCTGTCCGATGAAGAGTTCGAGCAGATCGAGGACGCCATTGCCCGATCGGCGAAGGGCAGGGCATTCCTGCGGCGGCTCCACCGGCGGTCCCTCGGGGCCGCGACGGAGGAAGTGCGCGCCATGCTGCAGGAGTTCCGCGACTCCTGGAGCCGGCAGAACGAAGCGGTGGAGGCCGGCAAGCATGTCGGCGTTCTGCGCCGCGAGCTGATGGAAATGGCCGCCTCGATCGAGCAGGCGAGGCGGGAGGTGGCGGCGCTGCGTCCCCCCGACGGGTCGGGCGACAAGATTCTGTCGGCGACCAACGAGCTGGACGCCATCGTCATCTCCACCGAACGTGCGTCCTTTGAAATCCTGAACGCCGCCGAGCGGCTGATGGATCTGTCGGGCAAGCTGCGGGCCGGCGGCGCCGATCCGGCGATCTGCAGCGATATCGACACCCAGGTGAACGACATCTTCACCGCCTGTTCGTTCCAGGATTTGACCGGCCAGCGCACCAGCAAGGTCGTCAACGCGCTCCGCTACATCGAACAGCGCGTCATGGCCATGATCAGCATCTGGGGCGAGGACGGGCTGGCCGGCATCATGGTCAAGGAAGAGCAGACGGACACCCGTCCGGATGCCCATCTGCTGAACGGTCCGCAATTGGATGGCCATGGCGTCAGCCAGGCCGATGTCGACAGCATGTTCGACAGTCCGGCTCCGGCCGCTCCGCCGCCACCGCCGCCGCCGGCACCGGCGCCGGTGCAGTCGAGCCAGGCCGACATCGACAGCATGTTCGACGCGCCCACCCCCGCTGCGGCACCCGCGGCTGCTCCGGTCAAGGCCAGCCAGGCGGACATCGACAGCATGTTCGATGCTCCGGCGCCGGCAGCCGCCCCCGCGGTGGCGAGCCAGTCCGGTATCGACAGCATGTTCGATGCGCCCGCTCCCGCGAAGAAGCCGGTTCCGAAGCCGCCGGGCGCCGCCCCGAAGGCAAAGGCCGCCTCCAAGCCCGCCCCGCCCCCGCCGCCCGCGGCGGCGGAACCGCCGCCCCCGCTGGATCAGGCGGCCATCGACGCCCTGTTCGGGTAAGGGCCGGCCGCAAGCCGGCGGCTTACGAACCGACAGCCTGTGCCGACAGAACCTCATGGGTTTACCGGATTGACCGTCCCAGCCCGCCGATGGCCGGATGAGGCACGGTCAGCCGATCAGAACGCAGAACCGACGCGCGACCAGACATCCATCACCACAGGCCACAAGGCGGCCGTTTCCGAGAGGCGGGACCGAGGATGAAGCAGATGACCAAGCCCTTCATGGCCGAGCTTCAGAAAGCCCGCAAATCCGGGCACCCGTTCCAGGCACTGATCGAAGATGGCGCCGCCGTGGCGGCGCTTCCGGTGCCGACGCAGGTGGTTCAGGCCGACAACACCGAGGTGCTGCGCGCCGTCAGCGACCTGGGCGCCAAGCTCGACCGCTTCCTGGCGATGGACGCGGCGCAGATCGACCAGATCCAGGTGGAGATCGCCGACATCTCCGGCCGGATCAAGGCGACCAAGGTGGAGATGGCCGCCATCCGCCACCCGCTGGCCGGCGACGACAAGTTCCAGCAGGCCAGCCAGGAACTGGGCGCCGTCGTCGCCGCGACGGAGGCCGCGACCAACACCATCATGGCCTGCGCCGAAGAGCTGGAAGAGGTGGTGTCGGAGCTGAAGTCGTCCTTGCCGGAGGGCTATCACAACGACCGCGTCAACGACATGGTCGATGTGATCGTCCGCATCTATGAGGCCTGCAACTTCCAGGATCTGACCGGCCAGCGCATCACCAAGGTCGTGCGCGCCATGTCCTTCATCGAGGAACGCGTCGACGCGATGATGGGCCTGTGGAACAGGCGCGAGTTCGAGGCGATGCCTCTGCCGCCGTCCGTCACCAAGAAGGACGAGAACCTGGACCTGCACGGTCCGGCCGAGGCGACGCCCGACAGCGGCAACATCAGCCAGGCCGACATCGACGCGCTGTTCGGCTGAGGCGCTT
This sequence comes from Azospirillum sp. UENF 112521, assembly GCF_058780665.1. Taxonomy (NCBI): domain Bacteria; kingdom Pseudomonadati; phylum Pseudomonadota; class Alphaproteobacteria; order Rhodospirillales; family Azospirillaceae; genus Azospirillum; species Azospirillum sp. UENF 112521. Next base: position 1,835,264 of record NZ_JBSNCI010000002.1, on the reverse strand, counting down.
CCGATCCGATTTCCGTCGCGGGCGGGGAGGGGCATATCGCCCACCCCCGCGTTACCGCTTGCGGCGCCCTTACCCCGGCGTGCTATACAGGGGCAACTTCGAAAGCGCCCAAGACGACGATGCTTCCTCGCCCGTACCGCCTGCCGCTGACGGCCATCCTCCTGTCCGCCGCCCTCTCCGCCTGCTCCTCCACCAAGGAGGACGCCTATGTCGAGCGTCCGGCCGACCAGCTCATGTCGGAAGCCGACGCGGCGATGCGCGAGGAGTCCTACAAGAAGGCCGCGAAGCTCTACGACGAGGTGGAGCGCCAGCATCCCTATGCGGATGCGGCCAGCAAGGCGCAGCTTCTTGCCGCCTACGCCCAATACCAGGATCTGAAGTACGACGACGCCATCCTGGCGCTCGACCGCTTCATCCAGCTTCATCCGGGCAGCCCGGATGTCGATTATGCCTATTACATGCGGGCTCTGTGCTATTACGAGCAGATCACCGACGTGCGCCGCGACCAGCGGATGACGCGCCGGGCGCTCGACGCCCTGCAGGAGGTGGTCCGCCGCTTCCCCGACAGCAAATATGCCCGCGACGCGAAGCTGAAGATCGACCTGACCAACGATCACCTTGCCGGCAAGGAGATGGAGGTCGGGCGCTTCTACCTGCGTCAGCATCAGTACACCGCCGCGATCAACCGGTTCCGCGCCGTCGTTGAAAACTACCAGACCACGTCCCATGTGCCTGAGGCGCTGCACCGTCTGGTGGAGTGTTATCTGGCGCTGGGCGTGACCGACGAGGCGAAGGCCGCCGCGGCCGTGCTCGGCCACAACTTCCCCGGCAGCGAATGGTACACGGACAGCTACGCACTGCTGGTGGACGCCAATCTGCGTCCCGAGCGAAACGAGAAGTCGTGGCTCAATCGAGCCTGGAACTCCCTGTTCTAGGACGCTCCATGCTCGTGTCGCTGACGATCCGGGACGTCGTCCTGATCGAGCGATTGAGCCTGTCCTTCCGCAAGGGCCTGTGCGCCCTGACCGGTGAGACCGGTGCCGGCAAGTCGATCCTGCTCGACGCGCTGGGGCTGGCCCTCGGTGCACGCGCGGATTCGGGTTTGGTGCGCCACGGCGCCGATCAGGCCGCCGTCACTGCGGAGTTCGAGCTTTCGGGCGACCACCCGGCCTTCGCCATCCTCAAGGAACAGGGGCTCGACTCCGATTCCGGCGATGGTGCACTGGTGATCCGCCGCACCGTCAACACCGATGGGCGCAGCCGCGCCTGGGTGAACGACCAGCCGGTCGGCGTCGGCCTGTTGAAGACGTTGGGCGCCGAACTGGTCGAGGTGCATGGGCAGTTCGACACCCATGGTCTGCTGAACCCGCAGACCCACCGCGGCGTGCTCGACGCCTATGCCGGCCTGTCGGCCCAGGCGGCGCAGGTCGCCGCGTCCCACCGTGCCTGGAGGCAGGTGGAGGATGCGCGCCATTCCGCCGCCGCCGACATCGCCCGCGCCCGCTCCGAAGAGGAATATCTCCGCCACGCCGTGGCCGAACTGGACGCCCTCGCCCCCAAGGCCGGCGAGGAGGAGGAACTGTCGGAGACCCGCGCGGTGCTGATGCATCGCGAAAAGCTGGTCGACGGCATGAATGCCGCCTATGCCGAACTGTCGGGCGACCGTGGCGTCGAGCGCGCCCTGTCCTCGGCCATCCGCACGCTCAGCCGCATCGCCGACCGGGCCGGCGGCACGTTGGATCCGGTGATCGCCGCCCTCGACCGCGCGGCGACCGAGGCGGGGGAGGCGATTGCCGCCCTCCAGGCCGTCTCCAGCGGTGTCGACATGGACCCGCGGGCGCTGGAAAAGCTGGAAGAGCGGCTCTTTGCATTGCGCGCTGCCGCCCGCAAGCATGGCGTGGATGTCGATGCGCTGGCCGCCCTCCGGGAGGAGATGGCCGGACGCCTGCTGCTGATCGAGGATCAGGGCGACCTGCTGGCCAAGCTGGCGAAGGAAGCCGAACAGGCCCGCGCCGTCTTCCACAAGGCGGCCGAAGCGCTGGGCGCCGCCCGCCGCGAGGCCGCCGGCCGGCTGGACGTTGCGGTTGCCGGCGAACTGGCGCCGCTGAAGATGGAGAAGGCGAAGTTCCGCACGCTGGTCGAGCCGGTCGACGAGTCGGAATGGAGCGCTGCGGGCATCGACCGCGTCGCCTTCCAGGTCGCGACCAACCCAGGCTCGCCGCCGGGGGCGCTCAACAAGATCGCCTCGGGCGGTGAGCTGGCGCGCTTCATGCTGGCGCTGAAGGTGGTGCTGGCCCAGACCTCCACCGTCGGCACGCTGGTGTTCGACGAGGTGGACACCGGCATCGGCGGCGCCGTCGCCGCCGCGGTGGGCGAACGGCTGGAAACGCTGGGCCATGGCCTGCAGGTGCTGGTCGTCACCCATAGCCCACAGGTCGCGGCGCGCGGTGCCGTCCATCTGAAGGTGCAGAAGTCGCAGAAGGGTGAGCAGGTCACCACCGGCGTCGCCGAACTGGATGGCGACGAGCGGCGCGAGGAGATCGCCCGCATGCTGTCCGGCGCCACCGTCACCGCCGAGGCCCGCGCCGCCGCCGACAGCCTGATCGCCGGCCGCGGCTGATCCCTCAGAGCGTGCGCTTTTGAAAAGAAAGGCTATTCCGCTGCCAGCGCCTCGGCATGGCGGCGGAACAGCCGGACGAGGGCATCCACCACCGCGGCCACGGCCGGAGCATCGCGCCGGTCGCGGTGGACCAGCAGATGGACGTCTTCGCGAAGCTCGGCCGGCGGATCGACGACGCGGACCAGCGCCGGTTCGGCATCGCCCAGCACGCAGGGCAGCAGCGTCAGCCCCATCCCGCGCCGGGCGGCATCGAGCCGCATCGGCAGTTCGCTGAGCCGGGCGACGATGCGGGCGCCGCGCTCCCGGACCGTATCGTCCACCCATCCGGATTGCGATGGCCGCCGCCGTGTCTCCGGCAGCCCGACCACGGCCGCGCCGTCCCAACGTCCGGACCAGTCGTCGCGCAGCCCCCGCATCGCATAGAGGGTGAAGCCGAAGGCTCCCAGCCGGCGGGTGACCAGGTCGCCTTCGGGCGGCACCCGGTCCATGCGCAACGCGATGTCGGCCTCGCGCTGGGCCAGATTCAGGGTGTTGCGGGTGCTGAGGATGGTCAGGTCGGCGCCGGTCTCCGCCAGCAGCTCGGCCAGATGCAGGGTGAGAAAGGCGGAGACGGAGGTCGTCGCCGTCACCCGCACCGGCTGTGCCGTCGCGGCCAGCCGGTCGGCGTTGCGGGCGAAGGCAGCGGCGGCATCGCCCATGGCCGCGGCGCTGTCCAGCACGGAGCGGCCGAGCGCCGTCAGCTCCAGCCGGTTGGGCAGCCGGTCGAACAGCGGACCGCCCACCGCGTCCTCCAGCCGTTTCAGCCGGCGGCCCAGGGTCGGCGGGCTCAACCGCAGCCGTTGGGCGGCACCGGTCAGGCTGCCGCACCGTGCCGTGGCCAGGAAGGCGCGGATGTCCTCCCAGTCGAGGTCGCCGTCGTCGATCATCCAGTCCCCGTCCGAATCGCCTGGTCCCAATCCTTCCGGCCTGGCGGGGCGGGGGAATGCCGTCACCGCGGCAACAGGCCGTGAAGGGCGGCGTACTGCAACAGCATGATGGTCTTGCCGTCCAGGATCGCCCCGCTGCCGACCATCGCAAGGGCATCGGCGAAGGTCAACTCGACCACCTCGATGTCCTCGCCCTCCTCGGCGAGTCCGCCCCCCTCGCTGCGGTCGGCGGCGCGGTATTCGGCGACGAAGAAGGCCAGCCGCTCCGTCACCGAGCCGGGGCTCATGAAGGCGTCGAACACCCGGCGCGGCGCCTGGACGGTCACGCCCAGCTCCTCTGCGGCCTCGGCCCGGATCGCCTCCTCGGGGCTGCGGTCGTCGAGCAGGCCGGCGCACACCTCCAGCAGCGGTTCCGGATGGCCGTTGACGTAAGCCGGGAAGCGGAACTGCCGGGTCAGCAGTACAGTGCCGCGGGTCGGATCGTAGAGCAGCAGGGCTGCCCCGTTGCCGCGGTCATACGTCTCCCGGCTTAGGGTCTGCCAGCTGCCGTCACTCCGTCGATAGTCGAAGGTGGTTTTCTTCAGAACATACCAGTCGTCGGACAGCAGCGTGACGTTGCGGATGCGGATGCGCTCGTCCGAGGCAATGGAATCGTCGGCAGGGAAAAGGATTGTCATGGCGCATCCCGATGGTCATTGAACGACCGTTACCCTGCGTCATGAGCAGCTTGTGGGCAGCCTGCCGAAGATGAAAGGGCCCCTTGCGGAAATTTATGGCTGCCGCCGACCTTCGGCAACGATGTTTATTTGCAGTTGAAGAAAAGTTGCGGCGAAGCGAGAGCGCTGCCGGTGCAGCCAAGCTCTGATGGTCATTATCATACGCAAGCACGTTGCAAATCTTATCCTATGTTAAGTTAACGGCCTTTAATTAGAACGTAGGAATAGCCATTTTGGAGCGTTGCAGCGTTCCAAACTCCTGCCTAAATTGTTGATGAATTCCCTCGGCTGCGCGTGACAAACGACGCCGGTCCAGCTTCCGCTAGAGGTCGCGTTTGTCTGAAGTCTTCGTTCGATGAGTGGGCCGGTTCCTATGGGGTCTGTCGACCTCACCGATTGCGACCGGGAGCCCATCCACCAGCTGGGCCTGATCCAACCGACCGGTTTCCTGATCGCCGTCACGGCCGATTGGATCGTCGTCCATGTCTCGGACAACATCGGACGCTGGCTGGGTGTCGAACCCGACGATCTGCTGGGGCATCCGCTGGCGGCCTTCATTTCAGGCGAGGCGTTGCACACCATCCGCGGCCGGTTGCAGGTCGCCCACATCAACGGCAGCGTCGAGCGCGCCTTCAGCGTCCATCTGTCGGACATCGCCCCGGTTTGCGACGTGGCGGTCCATCTGTCCGGCTCCACCATCGTCATCGAGGCGGAACCGAGCGAGGGCGAGGGGCCGCAGGATTCGGGATCGTTGCTGCGCTCGATGATCGCACGGGTCCAGAACACCCGCGGCTTCGACGGTTTCTGCCGCGAGGCGGCGCGCCAGATGCGGGCGCTGACCGGATTCGACCGGGTGATGGTCTACCGCTTCGCCGACGACGGAGCGGGGGAGGTAATCGCGGAATCGGCGGTGCATGGCATCGGCAGCTTCCTCGGCCAGCGATACCCTGCTTCCGACATTCCGCAGCAGGCCCGGCGCCTGTATGAGCGCAGCTGGCTGCGCTGCATTTCCGACGTGAACGCGCCGCCGGTGCCAATCGTGCCGACGGTCGATCCGATGGGCCAGCCGCTGGACCTGTCGCTCAGCCTGCTGCGCAGCGTCTCGCTGATCCATGTCGAATATCTGCGCAACATGGGGGTGAACGCCTCGCTGTCGGTGTCGATCCTGCGGCACGGCAAGCTGTGGGGCCTGTTCGCCTGCCACCACCGCCATGCCCGCTCGCTCTCCTTCGAGCGCCGGACCACCGCCGAACTGTTCGGCCAGATGGTCTCGCTGCTGCTGGAGGGGCGGGAGCGCGAGCAGGAAAGCCAGCAGGAGGCGCAGGCCCGCCGCGCCCATGTCCGCATCATGTCGATGCTGGCCGACAGCGAATCGCCGCTGGACAGCCTGGTCAGCTTCGCGACGGAGTTGCGGGCGCTGATCGATTGCGACGGCTTCGCCTGCTGCATCGACGGCCAGCTGCATATGGAAGGCGAGACGCCGACGCGGGAGGAGACTCTGGGCGTCATGCGGTTCCTGCACCGGACGCCGCCCAGCAAGATTTATCTGACCGACCAGCTTGGGACGGTGCATCCGCCGGCCCGCGACTTCACCGAGCGGGCCTGCGGCCTGCTGGCGATTCCGGTGTCGCGGATGCCGCGCGATTATCTGGTTTTCTTCCGCAAGGAGCTGGTCCGCACCGTCACCTGGGGCGGCGACCCGACCAAGCCGGCGCAATACGGTCCCAACGGGCCGCGCCTGACCCCGCGTAAGAGCTTCGAGGCCTGGAAGGAGACGGTTCATGGCCGCTCCAAGCCCTGGACCGAGCTGGACGAGCGCAACGCCGAATCGCTGCGGGTGACCCTGCTGGAGGTGGTGCTGCGGCTGGCCGACGTCGCCGGCCGCACCCGCAAGGAGGCGACCGAGCGGCAGGAGCTGCTGATCGCCGAATTGAACCACCGCGTCCGCAACATCCTCAGCCTCGTCCGCGCCCTGGTGCGGCAGAGCGAGTCGGGGGCGGAAACGGTACAGCAGTTTGCCGCCATCGTCGCCGGCCGCATCGAGGCGCTGGCCCGCGCCCATGACCAGATCACCGCCGACAATTGGGGGCCGGCTTCGCTGCGAGCCCTGATCGCGGCGGAGATCGGCGCCTATCTGTCGGCAAAGAGCGAGCGGGTGCGGCTGACCGGGCCGGAGGTGCTGCTGGCGCCGCAGGCCTTCTCCGTCTTCGCGCTGGTGGTGCATGAGCTGACCACCAATTCGGCCAAATACGGCGCGCTCAGCGACAGCAGCGGTTGGGTCGAGGCCGACTGGTCGATCGACGAGGGCGGACGGTTGCTGATCGACTGGCAGGAGAATGGCGGCCCACCGGTGCGGGCGCCGTCGCGCACCGGTTTCGGCACCACGGTGATCGAGCGCTCGGTCCCGCACGACCTGCAGGGCGAGGCGGAGGTGACCTATGCCCTGTCCGGCCTGCGTGCCCGCTTCATGATCCCGGCGCGGTTCGTCACCATCGCCGACAGCCTTCCCACCGGCAACCGGCGCAGCCTGCCGGTTCCGGCTGCCGATTTCTCCATCGGCGGCCCGGTGATGCTGCTGGAGGACAACATGATCATCGCCATGGCGACGGAGGATGTGCTGCTGAGCTTCAACGCCAGCCGCGTCAACACCGCCGCCAGCGTCCGCCATGCCCTGCGCCTGATCGACGATGACCCGCCGGTGGTCGGCGTGCTGGACATCAATCTGGGCAACGAGACGTCGGTCGCGGTCGCCGAACGGCTGCGGGAACTGGGCATCCCCTTCGTGTTCGCGACGGGATATGGCGAGAGCGCCGCCGTGCCGGAGCGGTTCGCCGATGTGCCGGTGCTGAAGAAGCCCTACGGGTCGGATCAGGTGGTCCAGGTGCTGGCGTCGGTGATGGGGTAGGGCGCCCGGTCAGCGAACCACCGTCGCCTGTTCTCCCGGTCCCCGCCTATCCCTTGACAGCCGCATAGCGCGCGAACAAAGCCACGCTGACCGCAACGGTGGCGTTCAGCGACTCCACCGCCCCGGTCGTCGGCACCGACAGCCGCGTCGCCGGGCAGTCGGCAGGCACGCCCTGGCCTTCCTCGCCCAGGATCAGCCGCATGTCCGCCGGCCAGTCGAAGCGGGTCAGGTCCTCTCCCCCGCCGTCCAGGGCGTAGAGCGGCCCGGCCGCCTCGTTCACCGCCGTCCAGCGCGGTCCGCGCAGCATGGTCAGCGTGAACTGCGCGTTCGACGCCGCCCGCAGGCATTTGGGGTGGAAGGGATGCGCCGCCCCTTCCAGCAGGACGATCCGCGACACGCCGAAGGCCGCGGCGCTGCGCAGCAGGGCGCCGAGGTTGCTGGGATCGCCCAGCGCACAGAGCAGTTCCAGCCCCTGCGGCTGCTGCGACAAATCGATGGCCGGCATCTTCGGCACGGCGCCGACCAGCAGCGGGAAGCCGGTGCCCGACACATCCAGCATGCGGAACAGGGCAGGCGCCAGCTGCACCGGCTCCACTCCCGCCGGCAGCCGCCAGGAGGCGATCTGCGCCGGGTCGGTGAACAGCACGCGCTCGAACCGCGCGGGATGCTGGCGCAATGCCTCGGGAACGGTCTTCAGGCCGGCCAGCAGGAACTTGCCGTTCTTCTTCAGCCCACGGCTTTCCAGCGCCGATTCCCACAGCTTGAACTGAGGATTCTGCGGGCTTTCGATCAGCAGGGGCAGACGGGTCATGGCAGCAGGCTTTCCGGCAGGGAGATGTCCCTGCCTAGCACAGCAGCGCCGCGGAAGTCAGGTGTTGAGGCGGCGGCCGAGGAACAGCAGGGGGCCGCGCTGGCAGGCGTCGGTGAAGCCGGCGCGCTGGTAGAACTCGACATTGCGGGCGAAGACGGCGGTGACCAGATGGACGCCGGGCAGGCCGTCGTCCCGGCAATCCTCGGCAAACCGGTCGACCAGCCGCCGCCCCAGCCCATGTTCCCGCCATCCCGGCCGGACATTGACGTGAAGATGGGCGGGGTAGGCGGCGAAATGATCGGCGAAGACCTCGTATTTCGGGATGCGCCGGGCCAGTTCGACCGAGCCGGCGCTGTCCTTGCAGCCGGTGAGGTAGCCGACGACCTGTCCGTCGGCCGCCACCGCCATCCAGATGTCCTGCGGTGCCTCATCCACGAACCAGCCGGTCCAGGTGGCGAGGAAGGCGGCGCGCTCGGCAGCGGACGCGAACTCCGTCCGGGTGGTGGAGGCGAAGAAGATTTCCTCCAATGCCGCCAGGGCCGCCCCACGGTCGGGCAGGGCGGTCAGCCGTTCCAGCCGGATGCGGTCCTCTGCGGTCATTTCCGTTGGGCGGTCTCGACCGACAGGTTGCGCGGCGCCAGCATGGTGTAGTGACCGCGCGCCTTCATCACGCCGGCCCCTTCCTCCGCCTGCGGGCCGTGGCCCCAGAACAGGTCGCCGCGCACGGGCCCCTTGATGGCGCCGCCGGTGTCCTGCGCCATCACCAGCCGGTTGATGGCGCCGCCCGGAACCGGGGCGTCGCGCACCTCCAGCCACAGCGGCACGCCCAGCGGGATATGCTCGGCATCCACCGCAAGGCTGCGGCCGGGGGTCAGCTCCATGTTGCGGGCGCCGCGGGCGCCAACCTCGGGCTTCACCTTGAAGAAGACGTAGGAGGGGTTGAGGTTCATCACCCGCTGGGCCTCGGCCGGATGGTCCTTCAGCCAGCGCCGGATCGTCTGCAAGGACATCTGTTCCGGCGTGGCGTCGCCGATGTCGATGATATGGCGGCCGATCGGGTAATAGCTGTGACCGTTCTGGCCGGCGTAATGGATGCCGACCACCGAGCCGTCGGCCATGATCGCCCGGCCGGAACCCTGGATTTCCAGGAAGAAGGCGTCGACCGGGTCGTCCACCCACATCAGTTCCAGGCCCTTGCCCTTCAAGGCGCCGTTGTCGATGCGGGCGCGGCTGGGCATGCCGTTCTTGCCGCGGGCCGGCATGCGGTAGAGCGGGACGTTGTAGCGCTCGGTCCGGGTCCAGCTGCCGCGCAGCTCGATCTCGTAATAGCCGGTGAAGAGGCCGTTCTCGCCGTTGCTGACGTCGCGGGGAGTGAAGAAGGTCTCGAAGAAGCGGCGCGCCGCCTCGCTGTCGCCGGGGGGCAGGTCGCGGGCGGCGGCGCAGATGGCGCGCCAATCGTCGGTGGTGCCGGCGGCGCGCAACTGCCCCAGCGACTTGCCCGGCGGCTGGTTCTTCACCCAGCCGCAGGTCCGCTGCACCGCGGGGACCGCCTGGGCGTGGTCGTCGTCGATCCAGCCGGCGAGGTGGCGGAAATCGGGCGAGACCTGATCCCAGGTCGGGCGCTGGGCGGTCCGCCGCTGCCCGTCCACCGTCGGGGCGGTGCCGGCGCAGGCCGCCAGTGTCGCCAGCAGCCCTCCGATCAGCGCCATCCGCAGGCCGCGGCCGGCGGCTTTCCTCACGTCACGCGCACACGTCACCCCAGCCGCAGCCGCCATCGCGCACTCCGCCACCAGCATCCGATCTGTCCGTCGAAGACCTCCGACCGGTCTCCCGCCCTGGCGGTCCGGTCACGACAAGGTCACATCACCCGATTGTTTGTGCCGGTGGTTACCCCGAGTCGTCAATCCCCAACCTGCACTTTCGGATAGGTCGCGTCTGCTTGTCACGGGCGTGGGCGCGACAGAGCCGCTCGGGGGCCAAGCGGAGCTGCCGCGCGGCGGCAGGACGTGACAGAACGCGGCAAACGCGGTATCGACAGCCCATACGTGAAGGACCGTCCGCGATTTGCATCCCGTCCCCCACTCGCAAGGGGGAACATGCGGGCGGCCGGTCCTGTTCGCCGCCATGTGACACCCCAAGGGACCAGACGCCATGACACCCGCCGCCCGCCTCCAGGCGGTCATCGATCTGCTGACCGAGATCGACGAGACCCCTCGCCCCGCCGACGCGGTGATGAGCGCCTATTTCCGCAACCGCCGCTACATCGGCTCGAAGGACCGTACCGCCATCGCCCAGATGGCCTACGCGATCCTGCGCCGCCATGCCCGGCTCGGCTGGTGGATCGAGCGCGGCGGCTACGAGCGCCCCACTCCGCGCGCCCGCGTCCTGGCCTATCTGCTGCTGGAGGAGAACCGCAACGCCGGCGTCGTGCTGGAGATGTTCAGTGGCGGCAAGTTCGCCCCGGCCCGCCTGACCGACGACGAACTGGCGATGGTCGGCAAGCTGGAAAGCCACACGATGGAACATCCCGACATGCCGGAGACGGTGCGGGTGGAATGTCCGGAGTGGGCGGAAGCGCCGATGCGCGCCTCGCTGGGCGACCGCTTCGGGGTCGAGATGGAGAAGCTGCTGGAGGCGGCTCCGCTCGACCTGCGCATCAACCCGCTGAAGGCCAACCAGCAGAGTGCCATCAAGGCGCTGGCCAAGGCGCAGATCACGGCGGAAACCACGCAATGGTCGCCGCTGGGCCTGCGGGTGAAGGGCCGTCCGCCGCTCGGCAGCGTCGATGCCTTCAAGGACGGCTTGGTCGAGATCCAGGACGAGGGCTCGCAGCTGGTGGCACTGGCGGTGGCGCCCAAGCCCGGCCATCAGGTGGTGGATTTCTGCGCCGGGGCCGGTGGCAAGACGCTGGCCGTTGCCGCGCTGATGAAGAACAAGGGCCGCGTCGTCGCCTGCGACGTGCTGGACAAGCGCCTGAAGCGCGCCGCCGAGCGGTTCCGCCGCGCCGGCCTGCACAACATCGAGGCGCATCCGCTGACCAGCGAGCGCGATCCCTGGGTGAAGCGCCACAAGCGCAAGTTCGACCGCGTGCTGGTCGATGCGCCGTGCTCCGGCACCGGCACCTGGCGCCGCAACCCCGACGCCCGCTGGCGCCAGCTGGGTCCGGGGCTGGAGCAGCTGCTGCCGCTTCAGGCCAACATCCTCGACAGCGCGGCGCGTCTGGTGAAGCCGGGCGGGCGGCTGATCTACGCCACCTGCTCCATGCTGCATGACGAGAACGAGGCGCAGGTCGAAGCCTTCCTGCAGACCCACCACGACTTCATCGTCAAGCCGGTCGCCGAGGTCTGGGCGGAGGAGGAGGCCGGCGCGCCGCCGCCGGTCGACGGTCCGTACCTGCGGCTGACACCGGCCAAGCACGACACCGACGGCTTCTTCGCCGCCGTGCTGGAACGTCGCGCCGAGGAGACGGTGTCGGAGGAGAGCGTTTCGGACGTCGGCATCGAGCAGGGCGAGGTCGATCCGGTCGAGCTGGGCAAGGCGATCGATGCGTGAGCGAGGGGGAGGGGGCGTCTCCCCCCTCCCACCCTTGACAGCCGGGGTGGCGCGCTCCTTATCGGTGGGGTAGGCTTTCCGCCGTTGAGACAATCCGGGCGCGTTCGCCCAACCCCTCAAGAGGACCAGATGAAGTTCTCCTTCGCCAAGCTGTCCCTGCCGGCCTCCGGCGTGCTGGCCGTGACCGTCGCCGCCGACCGCAGCCTCGGCCCGATCGGGCGCGAGCTGGATCAGAAGACCGGCGGGGCGCTGGCCCGCGCCATGGCCGCCGCCCGCTTCAACGGCAAGAAGGACGAGACGCTGACGCTGCTCGCCCCGGCCGGGACCGAGCTTGACCGCATCCTGCTGGTCGGCATCGGCAAGGACGCCGACCTGACCGATCTGGTTCTCCAGTCCGCCGGCGGCGCCATCGCCGTGCAGCTCGACAAGGCCGCCGACGAGGCCGCCCTGCTGGTCGAGCTGCCGGAGGGGACCGCCCTGTCGCCGGCATCCGCCGCGGCCGAGATCGCCTTCGGCGCGCAGCTGCGCTCCTACAAGTTCGACAAGTACCGCACCAACGACAAGAAGTCCGACAAGAAGGAGCCGAAGCCCAGCCTGCGCAGGCTGACGCTGCTGGTCGAGGACGACGGTGCGGCCAAGTCGGCCTTCAAGAAGCTGGATACGCTGGCCGACGCCATCCGCTTCACCCGCGATCTGGTGTCGGAGCCGGCCAACGTCATCTATCCGGAAAGCCTCGCCGAGAAGACGAAGGAGCTGGAACAGTTCGGCGTCGAAGTCGAGATCCTCGACCAGAAGAAGCTGCGCAAGCTCGGCATGGGCGCCCTGCTGGGCGTTGCCCAGGGCAGCGCCTGCGAGCCGCGCGTGGTCGTCATGCGCTGGAACGGCAACCCGGAGGCCGACGACAAGCGTCCGGTCGCCTTCATCGGCAAGGGAGTGACTTTCGACAGCGGCGGCATCTCGATCAAGGGTGCGGCCGGCATGGAAGACATGAAGTGGGACATGGGCGGTTCCGCCACCGTGATCGGCACCATGTACGCGCTGGCCGCCCGCAAGGCGAAGGTCAACGCCGTCGGCATCGTCGGGCTGGTCGAGAACATGCCGTCCGGCACCGCGCAGCGTCCGGGCGACATCGTCACCTCGGCGTCGGGCCAGACCATCGAGGTCATCAACACCGACGCCGAAGGCCGCCTGGTGCTGGCCGACTGCTTGTGGTACGCGCAGGACGTCTACAAGCCCAAGCTGATGGTCGACCTCGCCACCCTGACCGGCGCCATCATCGTGGCGCTCGGCCACGAGCATGCCGGCCTGTTCTGCAACAACGACGATCTTGCCATGAACCTGACGGCCGCCGGCCTGAAGGTGGGCCAGCCGGTGTGGCGCATGCCGATGAACGACGCCTATGACAAGGAGATCGAGTCGCCGGCCGCCGACATGAAGAACACCGGTTCGGGCGGCGGCGCCGGCAGCATCGTCGGCGCGCAGTTCCTGAAGCGCTTCGTCAACGACACGCCGTGGGCGCACATCGACATCGCCGGCGTGGCCTGGGCGAAGAAGGACGGCGCTACCGTTCCGAAGGGCGCGTCGGCCTTCGGCGTGCGGTTGCTCGACCGCTTCGTGGCCGACTTCCACGAAGCCTGATGGCAAAGGCTTGATGCGTGCGTGAAGGGGCCATGACCGAAGTCCGCTTCTACCACCTGCAACGGCGCACGATGGAACAGGCGCTGCCCAAGATCCTGGAGAAGGTTCTTGAGCGGAACTGGCGTGCCGTCGTGCTGGCCGGCTCGGCCGAGCGGGTGGACATGCTGAACCAGCATCTGTGGACCTACGATCCCGGCTCCTTCCTGCCGCACGGGGCTGCGCGTGACGGCTTCGCCGAGCGCCAGCCGGTGTGGCTGACCGACACCGACGAGAATCCGAACAGCGCCACCGTGCTGGTCACGGTGGATGGCTGCGTCAGCGACCGGATGGATGGCTACGACCTCGTCTGCGACCTGTTCGACGGCAACGACGAGGAGGCGGTGCTGGCCGCCCGCCAGCGCTGGAAGGCCTGCAAGGCAGCCGGCCACAGCCTGACCTATTGGCAGCAGACCGACCGGGGCGGTTGGGAAAAGCGCGCCTGAGCGGCGGCCTTTGACGGTGTCCGCTCATTTCCATTGCATTCGATCCGTTCAGAAGCAAAATTGATTGCCTATGCGGACGGTTCAAAGGTGCATGCTCCGATGAACAGGAGCCAGATCGACCCGGCGCTCGCCCAGCAGGTCAAGGACGCGAGCATCCTGATCGTGGACGACAACCCGTCCAACGTCGAACTCCTGCGGGAAATCCTCAGCCATGACGGGTACAGCCGGGTCCGCGGCGAGACCGACCCGCGCAAGGTTCCCGACCTCTGCGCGGCGGAACCGTTCGACCTGCTGCTGATCGACATCCGCATGCCGCACATGAGCGGCTTCGACCTGATGGAGCGGCTGAAGCCGGTCTTCGGCGACGATTACGTGCCGATCCTGGTGCTGACCGCCCAGACCGATCAGGAAACCCGGCGCAAGTCGCTGGAACTGGGCGCCAACGATTTTCTGACCAAACCCTTCATCGCCTGGGAACTGCTGCACCGTGTCCGCAACATGGTGGAGATCCGCAAGCTCTACCGCCGCGCCGCCGAACAGAACCGCGAGCTTGAACACCGGGTGTCGGAACGCACCGCGGAGCTGTCGGACGCGCTGGAGGCGGCGCGCAAGGCCGACCGCGCCAAGCTGGACTTCCTGGCGGTGATGAGCCACGAGTTGCGCACCCCGCTCAACTCCATCATCGGCTTCGCCGACGTGCTGGCGGCCGAGGGGATGGGCAAGCTGGGCCATCCCGATTATTTAGAATATGTGAAGCTGATCGAGGAAAGCGGCCGCTCGCTGCTGACCATGGTCAACAACATCCTCGATTACACGCGCGGCTCCACCGGCTCCATCGAGATCCAGGAGAGCGACGTCAACATCCCGCAACTGCTGGCCGGCTGCGCCGACATGCTGGCGCCGAAGGCTGTGGGCAAGCAGCTGTCGCTGACCGTCCAGCCCTGTCCGTCCTTCCGCATGCGCATCGACCGCCGGCGGCTGCGCGAGATGGTGCTGAACCTGCTGGACAATGCGGTGAAGTTCACCCAGTCCGGCGGCCATGTCGCGGTGACGGTGGAGGATCGTGGCGAGTTTGTCGGGCTGACCGTGCGCGACGACGGGCCGGGCATCCCCACCGAACTGATGGGCCGCATCTTCAACCCCTTCACCCAGGCCGAACGCTCTCTGGTGCGCCAGCATGAAGGGGTTGGGCTCGGCCTGCCCATCGTGCGGCGCTTCGCCGAGCTGCATGGCGGCGGGGTGGAACTGGACAGCGTGTCGGGCCGCGGGACGGCGGTGACGATCCTGCTGCCGAAGGACCGGCTGCTGTAAGGGAAGGGGAGAGAGCCGGACGCTTCCCTCCCCGATCCTGGCTGCTCAATGAAAGGTGAACATCTCCGGCGCGGCGCCGACGCGTGCCACCAGCCCGCCGCTGGGCGGTACCGGGCGCCACTGGTCGCGCTGGGAATCGACCGGTTCCGACACCACGACCAGCCCGTTCTCGCCGCGGCGCCAATAGAGGCTCGGCGGCTTGTCGTCGGACGCCCAGCGCACCGCCCACACCCGGTCGCCGTCGGTCCAGGTTGCGGTGAAGCGCAGGGGAGCGGTGATGTCCAGCGCCCGCATCTCGTCGCGGATGGCGTGCAGCACGCGCTGGAAGGCGCCGACCGAATCCCGCTCCAATCCCTGGCCGAGCGCGGCGAGGAAGATCGCCTCGCTGTCGGTGGTGCCGGTGCGGGTGCTGTACAGCTCGTCCGGGATCATCGCCTCGACCCGGCGGCGCAGGCGCGGCCAGTCGCCGACCTGCCCATTGTGCATGAACAGGAAGCGCCCGGCCTTGAAGGGGTGGCAGTTGGCCCGGCTGACCGCGGTGCCGGTCGCCGCCCGCACATGGGCGAAGAACAGGTGGGAGCGGACATGGCTGCAGATCGATTGCAGATTCTCGTCCGACCAGGCCGGGCGGATCTCGCAATAGCGGCCGGGCTCGGTCCGCTCGCTGTACCAGCCGACGCCGAAACCGTCGCCGTTGGTCTCGGTCTTCGCCTCCGCGGCGTGCATCGACTGTTCGATCAGGGAATGACAGGGCGTGCAGACCAGCGTTTCCAGGAACACGGGCTCGCCGCAATAGGCAAGAAACCGACACATCGACCGACGCACCATGGCAGCCGCGACAAGGACTGCGTCAATTTGACCCGATGCGCCGTGTGAAACAAGATGCCCCGGTCACGGAACCGTCATGCGTCCCGGCAGGTGTTGCATTTCCGCCGTTCGGACAGGGTCTGCCCCGTTTTTGTCACCAGACGAGCTTGGGCAGGGCGGCGACACGCAGCGGCCCAACGAACAGGGACCGGTCCTGCACGGTGACCGGGGCGGTGACCACCGGCTCGCCGTTCGGGCCGGTCGGACGGGCCAGCATGGTCAGCACGGTCCTGGCGATGGCCGCCTCGTTCGGGCGCATCATCGGCTTCACCGCGTCGAGAATCGCAGGAGCGCCGCGGATCTCCGCGGTCAGCGCCGCCTGCGGCTGCAACTGGGCGTCCAGCGCCAGCGTGCCCGACAGGACAGCCGCCAGCGGCCCCCAGTCCAGCGCCAGCCGGTCGACCTCGACCGTGCCGCCGTCGCGGCTCCAGGCCGACAGGCTGGCCGGCTCCGGCCGCGGCGGGGTTCCCATGACCCGCAGGGTCAGCTCGGTCCGCTTCACCTCGCGCCCCAGGTTCGGCGGCATGCCGTCCGGCAGGGTCAGCCCGTCGGCGGTCAGGGTCAGGGTCAGGCCGGCGATGCCGCGTTCGGCCGGCGGCTGCTCCGGTTGGGCGGCGCCGACGTCCAGTGCGGCGACCGGTACCGTCTGACCCGCGACCTGTGCGGTCAGGCCGGTGAAGCGCAGGGCGAGCCGTTCCAGCGTGCCCGACATCCGCATGGTCAGGTCGCCGTTTCCGCCATTCGGAGCCAGGATGTCGACCGGCGGCTGGCCGGGCTGGACGACCGACAGGCGATGTTCGCCGGGAAAGGTCAGCGCGATGCGGGTGGGGTTCCATGGGGCGGCCTCCGCCACCAGACGCGCGCCCTGCCACTCGGCGCCGCGTGTGGCGAGGTGGGGCTTGTCCAGTTCCGCCCGCAGGGTGAAGGGGAAGCCGTGGACGGTCAGTCCGCCATGCTCCACCACCGCGCCGTTGGCGCGCTGGTCGGCGACCCAGTTCTCCAGCCCGTCGCGCACGGTGCGGGCCGCCTGCCACCACCACAGCGAATAGGCGACGGCCGGCAGCAGCACCATCATCAGCACGAGGATGGTCGCGATCCGGCGGCCGGTCAGCAGGCGGCGGGGCGTGGCAGAAAGCGCGTTGGGTTGCATCGGTGGCATGTCCGTTCCATCTCCGTACCGTTATAGCGACCCCGGAACCCGCATGCTAGGCTCGGTGGCTGCCGATTCGGTTCTGTCTTTCCCTGCGCATTTTCCCAGCGATCTTCCTCAGCGACCCTCAATGGCCCCCGACTCCTCGCTTCCGCATCCCGCCTGGACGCACGACATCGCCGTCGAGCCTGGTGCCGACCTGTGGGTCTTCGGCTATGGCTCGCTGATGTGGAACCCCGGTTTCCCCTTCGTGGAGCGGCATGCGGCGACCCTGCCGGGATACCACCGCAGCTTCTGCGTCGCCTCCCACCGCTACCGGGGGACGCCGGAGCGGCCGGGGCTGGTGCTGGGGCTGGACCGCGGCGGCTCCTGCCGAGGCATCGTCTTCCGGGTGGCGGCAACCGATGTGCCGGCCACGTTGGATTATTTGTGGGAGCGGGAGATGGACAACCGGGTCTATCTGCCGAAGATGCTGCGGGTGCGGCTGCGCGACAGCCGGCCGGCGCAGGGGGCGGCGCAGGGGCTGGACTCGGTCAGCGCCTGCTGCTTCATCGTCGACCGCGGCCATCCGCAATATTGCCGCGGTCTGGACGAGGCGTCGGTTGTCTGCCGCATCGCCGACTGCTGCGGCCAGCGCGGCCCCAACATCGATTACCTCGCCAACACGGTCGAGCATTTGAAGGAGCTTGGCATCTGCGACGCCCGGCTGTCGAAGCTGTATGACCGGGTGCGTGGCGTTCCGGGGTGATCCGGCCGTTTACCGCGGCGGATGGCATCAGCGTGGCGTGACGTCGCGCTGGCGCTCCGCTGTCCGGGCGACCATCTTCATGGGCATGACGAATGTCCGCATCCCGGCTCTGGCCTTCGTGGGAGCGATGCTGTGCCTGGGCATGGTCGCCCCGGCCGGTGCCGCTCCGCTGCATCACGACATCGAGCTGATGCTCGATCCTGCCGCCGGACGGATGGAGGCGGTGGACCGGTTGACCCTGCCGGCCGGAGCCCAGTCCCTGCGGCTGGACCCGGCCCTGACGGTGCAGGAGGTGCGGGCGGGCGGCAGGCCGGTTCCGGTGGACCGTCGCGGCGACCGCCTGCGGCTGGTGGTGCCGGAAGGGGCGGAGGCGGTAACGATCCGCTATGGCGGGCGGCTGCCGGGCTTCGCCGCCGGCACCGGGCTGGCGCTGGATGGCGAGGGCGCCTTCCTGCCGGGGCAGGGCGGCTGGCTGCCCGATCCGGCCTCGGCCACTGACGAGCCACCGAGCTGGCGCCTGTCGGTGCGGGTTCCGTCTCCCTATGTCGCGGTCGCCACCGGCCGGCTGGTGGAGGAGGTGAGTGAGGCCGGCGGCTACCGCGCGGTGTTCACGGAGGAGCGCAGCGTCGAGGAGCCCTCCGTGTTCGCCGGGGCCTGGACGGTGGAGGAGCGGAGGGCAGGGGCCTTGCGCCTGCGGCTCTACCGCCATCCAGAGCAGGCCGGGCTGGCCGACGGCTATCTCGAACTGTCGGAGCAGGCGATTGCGGCCTGGGCGGCGCGCATCGGTGCCTATCCCTTCGACGGATTCAGCATCGTCTCGGTTCCGCCGCCGGTCGGGCTGGGCTTTCCTGGCCTGACCGCCATTGGCCGCGCCGTGCTGCCGCTGCCCTTCATCCGCAGCCAGTCGCTGACCCACGAGATCATGCACAACTGGTGGGGGAACGGTGTCCGGGTGGGCGAGGGCGGCAATTGGGCGGAGGGGCTGACCACCTACATGGCCGACTATGCGGCGGCCCAGGCGCGCGGCAGCGACGCGGCGCGGGCGATGCGGCTCGACTGGCTGCGCGACTATGCCGCCCTGCCGGCCGAGCGCGACCGGCCGCTGACCGACTTCCAGTCCAAGACGCACGATGCCTCGCAGATCGTCCGCTACGGCAAGGCGGCGATGCTGTTCCACATGCTGGAGACGGAGATCGGCCGCGACGCCTTCGACGCCGGCATCCACAAATTCTGGAGCGGCTTCGCCTTCCGCGCTGCCGGCTGGTCCGACCTGCGCCGGTCTTTCGAGGCGGCGTCCGGCCGCGACCTCGGCGGGCTGTTCGGCCAATGGGTGGAGCGGCGGGGTGCGCCGATGCTGACCCTGGCGGATGTCCGCGCCGACGGCGACGGCGTGCTGCTGACCCTGCGGCAGGAGGCCGACGCGCCCTATGCCCTGGCGGTGCCGGTGCGGCTGGAGACCGCGGCCGGGGTGGAGGACCATAGCGTCCGCCTCGACGGCCGGCAGGTTACACTGCGGCTGCCTGCCAAGGCGGCGGTAAAGGCTGTGTCGGTCGACCCCGATTTCGACCTGTTCCGCCGTCTGGCGCCGGGGGAAGCGCCGCCGATCCTGCGCGACGTCACCCTTCGCCCGGGTGCCGAGCGGGTGATCGTTGCGGATGGTGACGCGGCGGAGGCGGCGCGGGCGCTGGCTGGCCGTCTGATGGACGCTACGGGCCGGGAGAGCGGCGACAAGAAGGCTGCACCGCTGCTGCTGGTGGGGACCGACGCGGCGGTGGCGCGGGAACTGGCGCGGCGCGGGCTGGCGCCGGTGCCGGCGGAACTGGCCGGGCGCGGCAGTGCCAGGGTGTGGGTGTCGCGTGCGGCGGACGGGCGGACGGCTCTGGTGGTGTCGGGAGCCGATGCCGAGGCCCTGCGTGCGCTGCTCCGGCCGTTGCCGCATTACGGACGGCAGAGCTGGCTGGTGTTCGAGGGGGCCAAGGCGGTGGATCGCGGCGTGTGGGCCGCCGGCGACAGCCCGCTGCGCCGGGTGGTGGGGCGGTAGAAGAGGGAGCGGGCGCCAAACCTGCGGCGGGTGTGGCGCCCCGCCTTCGACCTTATCCCTCTTTCCCTTCGCCCCAGACCAGACCGTTGAACAGCGGTTCGATCACCGTCTGGCCGACGTCGCGGGTGATGAAGACCAGCTTGGTGCGGTGGTCGTCGCTGGGCCAATCCTCCAGGCGGACCGGCGGGTGGAACATGTGCTGGACGCCGTGGACGACCACGGGCAGCTCGCTTTCCTGAACGTTCAGCAGGCCCTTCACCCGCAGCAGGTTCTCGCCGGCCTGGGCGATCAGCGCCTCCATGAAGTCGACGAAGCCGTTCCAGGGAATCGGCCGGTCGATCACCATGCAGAAGGCGCGGATGTGGTCGTCATGGCGGTTGGCGTCGTGGTGATGATGCTCATGGCCGCAATCGGGATCGCAATGGTCGCCATGGTCGTGATCGTGATCATGCCCGTGGTGATCATGGTCGTGATGCTCGTGCCCG
Organism: Azospirillum sp. UENF 112521; assembly: GCF_058780665.1. Lineage (NCBI taxonomy): Bacteria > Pseudomonadati > Pseudomonadota > Alphaproteobacteria > Rhodospirillales > Azospirillaceae > Azospirillum > Azospirillum sp. UENF 112521. The sequence continues at coordinate 1,815,012 of NZ_JBSNCI010000002.1, read as the reverse complement.
TGGTCGTGATGCCTATGATGATGCTCATGCGCCTTGGCCTGCTCGTCGCGATAGGCCTCCTCGCGCAGCCAGCGGGCGACGTCGGGGCTCTTGGTCTCCGGATTGTAGAGACCGGCATCGAACAGCTTGGCCGGATCGATGTCGCCATGGGCGGCGGGAATGACCGGGGCGGCCGGGTTGATGGCGGCGAGGCGCTGCATCAGCGCGACGGTCGCCGCCGGGGTGGCGACGTCGGTCTTGGTCAGCACGATGCGGTCGGCGACGGCGGCCTGCTTCACGCTTTCCGGCTGACGGTCGAGCTGGAGCGAGCCGTGCGCCGCATCGACCGTGGCGATGACGCCGTCCAGGCGGAAGCGGGCGGCCAGCAGCGGGTCCGACATCAGGGTGTGGATGATCGGGGCCGGGTCGGCGAGGCCGGTCGTCTCCACCACCACCCGGTCGAAATCGGGGATCTCCCCTTTCACCCGCTTCAGGAACAGGTCGCGCAGCGTGTCGACCAGATCGCCGCGGATGGTGCAGCACAGGCAGCCGCTGTCCATCAGCACCATGTTCTCCGACGCCTTGGCGATCAGCAGATGGTCCAGCCCGACCTCGCCGAACTCATTGATGACGATGGCGGTGCGGGCCATGGCCGGGTTGCGCAGCAGCGCCTGGAGCAGCGTGGTCTTGCCGCTGCCGAGGAAGCCGGTCAGCACCGAGACGGGAAGACGGGCGGGAGGGGCGGCGGGAGCGCTCAACGGGGATTCTCCTGACAGGATTTGCACAGGCCGCGCACCTCGACGGTGGGGCGCTGGACACGGAAGCCGCGCCCGGCCGCCGCGGCGTCGATGGCGGCGCCGACACCCGGATCGTCGATCTCGGCGGCGTCGCCGCAGGCCTCGCACACTAGGAACTGCCCGGAATGGACATCCCCCGGTGCGGCGCAGCCGACATAGGCGTTCAGCGATTCGATGCGGTGTACCAGCCCCTGTTCGACCAGGAACTCCAGCGCGCGGTAGACGGTCAGCGGTGCGGCCGCCTTGCCCTCCTGCTGGCTGAGATCCTCCAGGATCGCATAGGCGCCGCGCGGCCGGTGGCTGGACCACACCAGCTCCAGCACGCGGCGGCGCAGCGCGGTCAGCCGCGCCCCCCGCTCCGCGCACAGCGCGTCGGCACGGGTCAGGGCATCGGCGATGCAGTGGGTGTGGTCGTGAAGCGCGGACATGGGTGTTACTTTATAACACCCTGTCGGCCGTTGCAACCCGGCCAAGGGAAAAGGCGGCCCCGGGGGAGGGACCGCCTTGCCGAGTGGCGATTGTTTTTCTTGGGGCCGTCTTTTTCAAGAGCCGGGACGTGGCACGACCGCGGGGCAGGGGTCGACGTCCTTCTCGCTGGCCCATTTGGGACGGGCAGGGCGGCCGCACCGGGCCGCTGTTGGCACGATAACGGGCCGGCGTGACCGTTTGCGGGCGTGCCGGTGACCGTTCGATGAAGATTGCCCGTCAATCCTCCGTCTCCGCCTTGCCCTTGCGCTCGTTGTAGAGGGCCAGCGCCCGGTCGCGCGCAACGGCATGGTCGAGGATCGCGTGCGGGTAATCGTCGCCCAGCTTGACGCCGGCCTGCCGCAGAACCTCGGTCGGTGCCGCCCAGGGCTGGTGGATCCAGCGCGGCGGCAGCCGGTCAAGTTCTGGCACATAGCGGCGGACGTAATCGCCCTGGGGGTCGAACTTCTCGCCCTGCAGGACCGGATTGAAGACGCGGAAGAACGGAGAGGCATCGGCGCCGCAGCCGGCCACCCACTGCCAGTTGCCGGCATTCTGGGCCAGGTCGCCATCGACCAGCGTGTCCCAGAACCAGCGCTCGCCCTCCTGCCAGGGCAGCAGCAGGTCCTTGATCAGGAAGGAGGCGACGATCATCCGCACCCGGTTGTGCATCCAGCCGGTCTCCCACAGCTGGCGCATGCCGGCATCGACGATGGGATAGCCGGTGCGCCCGCGCTGCCAGGCCCGCAGGCCGGCAGCGTCCTCGCGCCAGGGGAAGTCGGCGAAGCGGCGGTCGAGCGGGCTGTCGGGAAGCTCCGGCGCATGGTGAAGCAGATGATGCTGGAATTCGCGCCAGCCGATTTCGCGCAGGAAGACTTCGACTCCGGGCGCCAGCTCCGGCCGGGCGTCGGCGGCATGGCGGGCGGCGTGCCAGACCTGCCGCGGCCCGATCTCCCCGAAGGCCAGATAGGGCGACAGGGCCGAGGTGCCGGGATGGTCCGGCCGATCACGCTCCGTCCCATACACCCCGACCGGCCCGTCGAGGAAATCGGCCAGCCGCGACCGCGCGGCCGTCTCCCCCGGCACCCAGCGCTTGCGCAGGCCGGCGGCCCAATCGGGCTTGGCCGGCAACAGGGCCCAGCTTTCGAGCGCGTCGCTGGCCGGTGCGGATTTCGGCGCTGTCAGCGCAGCGGGGGCGCGGGTCGGCAGCGGCGGGTCGAGTGTGGCGGAGAGGTGGCGCCAGAAGGGGGTGAAGACCTTGAACGGGCCGCCGCTCTTGTTCTTGACGGTCCAGGGTTCGGCCAGCAGTCCGGCGTTGAAGCTGCGGGCATCGACACCGCGTGCCTTCAGCCGCTCCTTGATCGCCGCATCGCGGGCGGTCTGGGCGGGGGCGTAGCGGCGGTTCCATAGCACGCACTCCGCCCCGGTTTCCGCGATCAGCGTTTCCAGCACCGCCCCCGGCTCGCCCCGGCGCAGCACCAGCGGCGAGCCGTGGCGGGCGCAGCAGGTGGCGAGCCGTTCCAGGCTGCCGTGCAGCCACCAGCGCTGTGCTCCGCCCAGCGGCCAGGGGTCGCCGGTCTCCTCTTCCAGGATGTAGAGCGGGATGACCGGCGCGCCGCGCTCGGTGGAAGCCTGGGCGGCGGCGGTCAGCGCCGGGTTGTCGGCAAGGCGCAGGTCGTTGCGGAACCAGACGATGATGGGAGAGGCGGACATGCACAGCGCTCGGTTGGATGTCTCCGGACCACCCGATATAGGCTGCGCTCACGCTTCGGCCAGAGCATTCGGCCGAGTCAGCGCGCGCGGTCCGGCGACAAACGGGCGCAGGGGAAGCGGTAGACCCGGCCGCGCGCCGTCATCAGTACCTCGAACCCCGGCGCCAGCAGCCCGTCGAAGGCGGCGTCCAGCACGTTCAGCCCGCCGGTGAAGCTGCCGAAGGCCGGCAGGATCAGCTTGGCCCCGTCATGGGCGAAGCAGCGCTCGCGCACCCGCCTCCCGGCGAGCGCCACCGCGGCGGCCGGATGCAGGTGGCCCGACAACTCGCCGACGGCGCCCGGCTCGGCCTCGTGCCGGAAGGTCAGCGGGCCGATGGACAGCTCTTCCACCACCCGGCCGCCGAAGCCCTGCGGCGGTTCGGGATCGTGGTTGCCGGTGATCCACACCCAGTCGGCGACGGAATCGGTCAGGGCGCGCAGCCGTGCAACGTCCGCCGCGTCCATCCGCTCCGCGGCCCTGCGGTCGTGAAAGCTGTCGCCCAGGCACAGCACGCGCGCCGGCCGCGCAGTCGCGATCAGCCCGGCCAGCCGGTCCAGCGTCGCCCGCGTGTCGTAGGGCGGCAGCATCCGTCCGCGCGCGGCAAAGGCGGATCCCTTTTCCAGATGCAGGTCGGCGACGGCGAGAATGCCCTCCGCCGGCCACAGCAGCGCGCCAGACGGATCGGCCAGCAGTTCGGCGCTGAGGAAGGTCAGTGCGGCGCGGCTGTCATCGCCCTGACAGCCGGAGCCAAGAGTTTGGGGGGAAGCTGACAACATTCGTTTACCGGCGATCATCGGAATCGGCCAATATCCATGGAAAAGTTGTGGGCATGATGTTTGCAGCCGGACGGGCCGCCGCCGTGGAGGCATGGCGGATCACAACCATACCCGGAGGATACCCATGGCCACAGTGACGTTCACCGGCCTGACGCTGCCCAAGGACATGACCGTCTACGCGGTCGCCGGCGACACCGGCACTCTGCTGGCGCTGGCGAAGAAGCACGACATCCCGATCCCGTTCCAGTGCCAGGACGGCGAGTGCGGATCCTGCCTCGTCAAGGTGACCTATCTCGACGGGAAGACTCCGATGGCCATCGATCTGACCGAAAAGGAGAAAGTTACCCTGTCCGTCAACGGCAAGCTGAACCGGGACCTGTTGGAGGCGGCCGAGAACGCCCATCGTCCGCCGCCCTACCGTCTGGCCTGCCAGTTCATCGTCCGCGACGAGACCATTCTTGTCGAGTTCAGCGGCGAACCGGGCGTGGAGCCGGAACTGCGCAAGTAACCTGCGGTCGGCATGGGGCGGCGTCACAACGACAACCGTCCCTGCTGCGGGCGCCGCGTTTCCAATTTCGCAGGCCGCGGCGGAGCCAGTTCCGGCATCGCCTCGGCCAGCAGTTCGGCCTCGGCGGCGGCGAGCAGCTCATCGGTGGCGCTGCCGTCCACCCGCTCGCGGCCGATCTCCAGGATCACCGGCACCGCCAGGGGAGAGATGCGGTCGAGGTTCTTGTGGGTGATACGCCCGCGCACCCGCGCCAGGAAATCGGACAGGCGGCGGATGTCGGTCAGCCCGCCGGCCGCATCGGCCCGCGTCGCCCGCAGCAGCACATGGCCGGGGTCGTGCTTGCGCAGCACGTCATAGATCAGGTCGGAGGAGAAGGTGACCTGCCGCCCGGTCTTCTCCTGTCCCGGATGGCGACGGTCGATCACTCCGGCGATCAGCGCCACATTGCGGAAGGTCCGCCGCAGCATCGACGATTCGTCCATCCAGGCTTCCAGATCGTCGCCCAGCATGTCCTGGTCGAACAGCGCGTCCATGTCGGTTGGCGAGCGCAGCGACCACACCGCCAGCACATAGTCGGTGGCGACGAAGCCCAGCGGCCCCAGCCCGACCCTTTCCATCCGCCGGGTCAGCAGCATGCCCAGCGTCTGGTGCGCATTCCGTCCCTCGAAGGCGTAGGCGACCAGGAATTGCTTTCCCGCCTTGGGGAAGGTTTCGACCAGCAGCCCGTCGCGGTTGGGCAGGACCGAGCGGTGGCGCTGAAGCCGCAGCCATTCCTGCACATCCTCCGGCAGCCCGTCCCACTGGCGCGGATCGGCCAGCATCGCGCGCACGCGCTCGGCCAGATGGGTGGACAGCGGCAGCCGCCCGCCGGCATAGGCGGGAACCTTCGGATCGCCGGTGCCGCCCTTGGCGACCTGGGCCTCCATTTCGCGCACGCCGAGGAATTTCAACAGCTGACCGGCGAACAGGAAGGTGTCGCCGGGCGTCAGGCCCTGAATGAAATACTCCTCCACCTCGCCCAGCACCGGGCCGCGGTTCAGGCGGACGCGCAGCAGCGCCTCCTGGGTGATGGTGCCGACATTCATGCGGTATTGCCGCGCCACCGCCGGGCCGGCCACCGCCATCCGGCCGTCCTCGCGCAGCTTCAAACGCTGGAACCGGTCATAGGCGCCGAGCGCGTAACCGCCGGTGGTGACGAAATCCAGCACGTCGTCGAACTCGTCGCGCGTCATTGCGGCATAGGGGGCGGCGGAGACCACCTCCTCATACAGCTCGTCGGGCAGGAAGGGGGCGGCGCAGGCCATGCCGAGCAGATGCTGGGACAGCACGTCGAGCCCGCCCGGCCGCGGCGCCTCGCCGTCCAGCGTGTGGTCGTGCACCGCCTCCAGCGCGGCGCGGCATTCCAGCACCTCGAAGCGGTTGGCGGGGACCAGCAGGGCGCGGCTCGGCTCGTCCAGCCGGTGGTTGGCGCGGCCGATGCGCTGGACCAGCCGGCTCGACCCCTTCGGCGCGCCGATCTGTACCACGAGATCGACCGCCGCCCAATCGATGCCGAGATCGAGCGAGGAGGTGGCGACAACCGCCCGCAGCTCACCGCGCGCCATGGCGCCCTCGACCTTGCGGCGCTGCTCCACCGCCAGCGAGCCGTGGTGGAGCGCGATGGGCAGATTGTCGTCGTTGACCCGCCACAGCGCCTGGAACACCAGCTCGGCCTGGGCGCGGGTGTTGACGAACAGCAGGGTGGTGCGCTGGCGGCGGACGCGCTCGTAGATTTCCTTCATGGCATGCATCGCCATGTGGCCGGCCCACGGCACCCGTTCCTGCGAGGTCAGGATCTCGACCTCCGCCTGGGCGCCGCTGCGGCCGAGGACGAGGCGCACGTCGTCGGAGTCGCTTCCGTCATGCCGGCCGCGGCGCGACAGCCAGGCCAGCAGCCGTTCCGGTTCAGACACCGTGGCGGACAGCCCGACGCGGCGGGCGGCGGGGGCGAGCCGCGACAGCCGGGCCAGACCGAGCGCCAGCAGGTCGCCGCGCTTGGATCCTGCCAGCGCATGCAGCTCGTCGACGATGACGCAGCGCAGAGTGCGGAAAAGCTTGTCGGCGTCGGTGTAGGACAGCAGCAGCGCCAAGCTTTCCGGCGTCGTCATCAGCATGTGCGGCGGATGGGTGCGCTGGCGCCGGCGCTTGGCCTCCGGCGTATCGCCGGTGCGGTTCTCCGCCCGGATCGGCAGCCGCATCTCGGCGATCGGCTGTTCCAGATTGCGCTGGATGTCGACCGCCAGCGCCTTCAGCGGCGAGATGTAGAGGGTGTGCAGCCCCTCGCGCGGCCGTTCCGCCAGTTCGATCAGCGAGGGCAGGAAACCGGCCAGCGTCTTGCCGCCGCCGGTCGGTGCGATCAGCAGCGCGCTTTCGCCCCGTTCCGCTGCCTCCACCATCGCGACCTGATGCGGGTGGGGTGCCCAGCCGCGCGACCGGAACCACGCGGCGACGTTGGGCGGGATCAAGGCAGGGGGGATGCATCCATGACGGCCGGACTGTACCGGATCGCCTGGAACGTAGAAAGAACGAAAGTGTGGAAGAGGGCGTTACACCGCTGCCGCCTTCTTCATCCCGAAGCAATGCTCCGGTCCGGGGAAGGAACGGGCCCGCACCTCGGCGGCGTAGGTCGCGGCGGCTTCGCCGACCGTCTCGCCCAGATTGGCGTAGCGCTTGACGAATTTCGGCTGGAAGGCGCCGAACAGCCCCAGCATGTCGTCGGTGACCAGGACCTGACCGTCGCAGGCCGGCGAGCCGCCGATGCCGATGGTGGGGATCGCCACCTCTTCGGTGATGCGGCGGGCCAGCGGCTCCATCGTGCCTTCGATCACCAGGGTGAAGGCGCCGGCCTCGGCGATGGCGCGGGCGTCGTCGGCGATCCGCTCCGCTGCCTCGGCGTCGCGGCCGACCGCCTTGTAGCCGCCCAGCGTGTTTACGGATTGCGGCGTCAGACCGACATGCCCCATCACCGGGATGCCGCGGGCGGTCAGGAAGGCGACCGTCTCGGCCATCTCGATGCCGCCTTCCAGCTTGACCGCCTGGGCGCCGGTCTCCGCCATCACGCGGGCGGAGGCGCGGAAGGCCGCCTCCTTGCTTTCCTGATAGCTGCCGAAGGGCAGGTCGACGACGACGCAGGCGCGCTCCGACGCGCGCACCACGGCGGCGCCATGGGCGATCATCATGTCGAGCGTTACCGGAAGCGTGCTGTCCAGCCCATAGACCACCATGCCCAGCGAATTGCCGACCAGCAGGATGTCGACATGCGGGTCGAGCAGGCGGGCTACCGGGGCGGTGTAGGCGGTCAGGCAGACAATGGGCTCGCCCCCCTTGCGGGCGCGCAGCGCCGGGACCGAATGACGGGCGGTGAGGTTGGAAGCGCTCATGATCGGGCCTTTCCAAGGCTGGCTGCAGCGGGCCGAAGGGGGGCGGTCCAGCTCGCTGACCATTCAATACGCTTGGCCGACGCACAGTCGGACCAAGAAAAATGGCGCAGATACACCAAAACCGCCCACGCGAGGTTCGCGGGACGGTCGGGTGCAAGACACAAGGGGTCTTGGGCGCGCATCACACGCGCCCTTCGCAGTCGCTAAGCGCGACCGACGATTAGTAGCCCTCGCGTTCCATCCGCTTGCGGAGCAGCTTGCGGGTGCGACGCACCGCTTCAGCCTTCTCACGCGCACGCTTCTCCGAGGGCTTCTCGTAGTTACGGCGGAGCTTCATTTCACGGAAAATGCCCTCGCGCTGCATCTTCTTCTTGAGCGCGCGGAGGGCCTGATCGACGTTGTTATCTCGGACCAGAACTTGCACGTTAACCGTCACCCTTCCAAGTGAAGCATGTTGCGCCAAGGCAACAAATAGGCATGCGCGGCGGGCGCACCCCTTGTGTGGGCGCAGTGTGTAGCACGACCCAACGCCTTTGTGAAGGGGAGTCTTCGGTTCACCAGCATGAGCCCGGCCATAAGCCCGGTTGGGACCCACAGGAAACGGTTGCCCCGGCGGTGCCCACACTCCAGATATAGAGACATGCCAGTGCTTCCAATCGCCCGTATGGGCAATCCCGTACTCCGCAAGATCGCGGAGCCCATCGCCGACCCGACCGATCCGGCAGTCGCCCGGCTGGCGGCCGACATGATCGCCACCATGCTGGACGCGCCCGGAGTTGGCCTTGCCGCTCCGCAGATCTCCGAGCCGCGCCGGATCATCGTCTTTCGTGTTCCCGCCGACCGCGGCGAGGGGGAGGAGGTGGCAAACACCGTCCTGGTCAATCCGGTGATCGAGCCGCTGACCGACGAAAAGGTTCTTGGCTGGGAAGGCTGCCTGTCGATTCCGGGCCTGCGCGGGCTGGTGCCACGCTACAAGCGCATCCGCTACCGCGGTTATGGGCTGGACGGCGCCCGGATCGAGCGGGAGGCGTCGGGGTTCCATGCCCGCGTCGTCCAGCACGAGGTCGACCACCTCGACGGCGTGCTCTATCTTGATCGCATGGACGATCTGCAGCTCCTGGTCTGCACCGAGGAGATGCATCACCTCAACGCCGCGCTGGCCGCGGCGACTCGTGACACCGACGCGCCGTCCCGGACCTGAGGGCCGGCGCAGGGAGAGTTGGCTATGAGCATCGACACGCTTCGCGACGAGATCCTGGTGGCGAGCCTGCCCAACGTCGTTTTCGACGGCTGGAGCCTGCAGTCCCTGCGCGACGGCACCCAGATGGCGGGGCATGAGCCGTCGGCGCTGCTGCGCGCCTTCCCCGGCGGCGTCACCGATGCGGTGGAGCATTTCGCCGACTGGGCCGACCGCCAGATGCTCGACCGGCTGGAGGCCCAGCCGCTGGCCGAGATGAAGGTGCGCGAGCGCATCTCGCTGGCCGTCCGCACCTATTTCGAAGTTCTGGAACCGTACCGCGAGGCCAAGCGCCGGCAGCTGTCCTATCTGGCCATGCCGCAGAATGTGGCGCTCGGCCTGCGGCTGCTTTACCGCACGGTCGATGCCATGTGGTTCGCCGCCGGCGACAGCTCGACCGACTACAACCATTACACCAAGCGGGCGCTGTTGGCGGCGGTGGTCAGCTCCTCCACCTTCTACTGGCTGGACGACAAGTCGGACGACCATGCCGAGACCCGCGCCTTCATCGACCGCCGTCTGGCCGACGTGATGGCGGTGGGCAAGGCGACCTCGTCGGTCGGCAAGCTCGGCTCTATGCTGAACCTCATTCCCAACCCCTTGCGTTTCGCCCGCCAGATGCGCCAGCGCACCGCCGGCGCCCAGGCGAGCAACGCGACGGTCCATATGGCCGAGAATATCTGAGGGGAATACGCCCTCTCCCGAGGCGGGAGAGGGCGTTCTATTTCCGCTTCGCCTTTGCGGCCTTCTTCGCTGCGGCCCGCAACGCCGCCTCGAACCCCGACCGGGCCCAGGGCAGCAGGTCATCGCGGTCGTCGAAAGCCGAATCGGGGGGCGGGTAGTAGGACAGGGTGGTGGGTTTGTCCGGCATCGGCCGGAAGGGCTCCAGGCCCAGTTCCGCGAAGGATGCGCGGTTCACGTCATCGGCCTTGAAATACAGGACCTCGTCGGCGACCAGCGCGAAGGTCAGCCCGTCGATGGACAGGCCGTAGCCGCCGAACATGCGGCGCACACGCACATCGCCCAGCGGCGCCAGCATCTCGCAAAGTGTCGCGACATACTCACTGGGCAGCTGGGCGGGCATCTGTTCGGACGGTTACTTTTTGCGGAAAGCGTCCAGGGCAACGACCTCGCCACGCTTCGGCTCTTCGGCCGGGGCACTTTCCTCTGCCTTCTCCTCCGCACGCTCGGCGGCGGCGCGGGGCGGCATGGTCGCGACCTCCGCCGATTCGGCGGCGGCCAGCGGCTGGAACTGCAGGGCGAAATTCACCGACGGGTCGGCGAAGGTGGTGATGGCGGCGAACGGAATCACCAGCCGCTCATGCACGTTGTTGAAGCTCAGCGTGACCTCGAAATGATCGTCCGTCACATCCAGCCCGTAATATTGGAACTGGAGGACGATGGTCATCTCGTTCGGATACTGCGAGGACAGGTAATCCGGGATCTCGACACCGGGGAAGCCGGTGCGGAAGGTCAGGTAGAAATGGTGATTGCCCGGCAAGCCGCGCTCGGCAACCTCGGTCAGCGCGTCGCGGACAACGCCGCGCAACGCGGTTTCGACCATCCGGTCATAGCGGAGCTGCTCTTTCGGCATGCTTGGGCGGGTCCCTGGTAACGCGATCGGTCTTGCGTCCCGCCTTGGCCAAGGGCCGGCACGAAACGCTGGGAAGAGGTGTGGGCCTTCTGTTGCTAGGCGGCCCACGGCCCCACCCTTAGGCGCTAACCCTCGGGGATTAGGTTTAGGCTACCAGCCGCCGTTAGGCAGCGAGGCGAGCCTGAGCAACGTTGTCGTTGGCAACTATTGCAACGGCCCGATAACGGCGGAACCATGCCGAGCGAAAACCATGCCTTTACTACGCGTGTCGATCCTGTTTCGCCCCCAACGACCCCGGTCAACGAGTCCGGTGTATGGTTGGTGGAGGCGCCGGGTACCGCCCCCGGGTCCACAACGCTTATTCCACAAGGCGTTTATCGCCATAGTCGGCGAACCGACGTCGCGAATATAGGCACTCCCGCCCGGCAAGGGAAGGGCCTGTGTGACGTGATCGCCAAATGCGTTGCGGTGACGCGGGGGAAACCATTCGTTCACCGTTCCCGATCCGCATGTGGTCTGTTAATACAGCCGCCACCGTAACCCCGGAGTCACCATGCCGATCACGCCCGAGCAGCGCGACGAAATCGATCGCCTGCGCGCCGTCACCGCCACCACCCGCCGCGCCACCGTCCCGGCCCTGGAGGACATCCTCTATCAGCCGCTGGAGGTGCTGGACCACGGCTTCGTCCGCGTCATCGACTATATGGGCGACGATGCTGCGGTCGTGCAGGCGGCGCGCGTGTCCTATGGCAAGGGCACCAAGAAAGTCAGCGAGGATTCCGGCCTCATCAAGTATCTGATGCGCCACCGCCACTCGACCCCGTTCGAGATGTGCGAGATCAAGTTCCATGTGAAGCTGCCGATCTTCGTCGCCCGCCAGTGGATTCGCCACCGCACCGCGAACGTGAACGAATATTCGGCGCGCTACTCCATCCTCGACCGCGAGTTCTACGTGCCGGCGCCGGAACAGCTGGGCGCACAGGCCGTGGTCAATCGCCAGGGCCGCGGCGACGTCCTGGAGGGCGAGGAGGCCGCCAACGTGATGCGGCTGCTGCGCGAGGATTCCGAACGCGCCTACGGCCACTATGAGGAGATGCTGAACCACCGTGAGGACGGTTCGGTCATCGATCCCAACCGCCAGGGGCTGGCGCGCGAGCTGGCGCGGATGAACCTGTCGCTGAACTACTACACGCAGTGGTACTGGAAGGTCGATCTCCACAACCTTCTGCACTTCCTGTCGCTGCGTGCCGATGCGCATGCCCAGTATGAGATTCGCGTCTATGCCGACGCGATGCTGGACGTGGTGAAGCGCTGGGTTCCGGCGGTCTTCGACTCCTTCACCGAATACCGCATGGGCGGCGCCCATCTGTCGCGCACCGGCCTGGACGTGGTGAAGCGCTTGCTGGCCGGCGAGCCGGTGAGCCAGGAGGCCAGCGGCCTGTCCAAGCGCGAATGGCGCGAGCTGATGGACCAGCTCGGCCGCAGCGAGTCTTAAAGAGGAAAGTCGGACCGATGACGCCGGATCAGGCCGAAAGCATCTATCGCCAAGGCCTGATCGCCGCGCAGGCCGGCCGCTGGGCCGAGGCGCAGGAACTGATCGCCCAAGCCATCACCGCACGCCCCGGCGTCGCCGTCTGGTGGGCCACCTATGGGCTGGTGCTGGAAAGCCAGGGCGATCTGCCGGGTGCGGTGCAGTCCTTCGCCGGGGCGCTGAACCTCGACGGCGATCTCGCCATGGCAATGGACGGCCTGCTGGCGGCGGCAGAGACGCTGGCCGCTGCCGGCCACGCCGATCTGGCGGAGGGCTATTACTGTCGCGCGCTGGCGCTGACCCCCGGCTCGCCGGCCGCTCTCGTCAAGTCAAGCGCCCTGCTGCTGGTGCAGGGGGTCGACCCGTCCAAGCTGCTGCGCCGTGCCGCTCTGCTACAGCCCGAACGCCAGGCCTGACCGAACCGCCGCCGGGGCCGCGGTCAGTCGCGGGCGTCGTGGTCTTCGTCGTCCCGCTCGTCTTCGTCCGCTTCGGCGGCGAGGCGGCGCTGGTTGGCCAGCATGTCGAGCGCGCCCTGGAGGATGTAGGCGGCGGCCATCTTGTCGACCACCTCGTCGCGGCGCTTGCGGGTCATGTCGGCCTCACCGATCATGAAGCGCTCGACGGCGGAGGTCGACAGCCGCTCGTCCCAGAAGGCGATCTCCGCCTCCCAGCCCAGCAGGTCGGAGCGCTCCAGCAGATTGTTGGCGAAAGCGCGCACCGACTCGGCACGCGGCCCCTCCGTCCCGTCCATGTTCAGCGGCAATCCGACCACCAGCCCGCCGATGCTGTAGTCGCGGATGGTCTTGCCCAGCTCGCGTGCGTCCTGGGTGAATTTGGTGCGCTTCAGCGTGCCGATCGGGGATGCGACGATCAGTCCGGGGTCGGCCACCGCCAGCCCGACGGTCTTGGTGCCGACGTCAAGGCCGAGCAATCGTTGGTTTTTGCCCAGCCGGGCTGCGAGTTCGGAGAGGGTGTGGATCATCGCCCGACCATAGGGCCGCAGCCTTGTCACCGCAAGATTGCTTGAGTTGATCTCAAAGATACTTACTCTTCTAAGTATGAGCAGCGCCTTCCCCCAAGCCCTCCTGTCGCACCGGCCGCTTGCCGACGCCGACATCCCGACGATCTGCGGCTTTCCCCGCACGGCCGAAGAGCTGTATTTCCTGTTCCCGCGGGCGGTCTGGCCGCTGACCCCGGATCAGGTCCGGGCGACGCTGGGCATGCGCCGCGACCCCACCGTCATCACCCTGGCGGAGAACGGACGGGAGCGTGTGGTCGGCTATGCCAATTATGCCACCTTCGAGGATGGCCGCACCGCCAGCATCGGCAATGTCAGCGTCGATCCGGCCCTGCGCCGGCGCGGCATCGCCGAATATCTGGTGCGCACCATGATCGACCGTGCCTTCGACCATCACCACCTGCCCGAACTGACGCTCTACTGCTTCAACACCAACACTCCGGCCCTGCTGCTCTATGCCAAGCTGGGCATGGCGCCCGTCGCGCTGGAAACGCGGGTGACCCCCTGGGGCCAGCCGATCGCGCTGTTCAAACTGCGCATGGATCACGCCACCTGGCGTTCGGTCGTTCCCATTGCCGCCTGACCTTCCGAATATTTAATGATAGGGCCGCTGGCGGGGCGGGACATGAGGCGTATAGTCGGTCGCCTGTGGACGCGGCTGCCTCGTGCGCGGCTGCTGCGTGGCCCGAACCATCGACGGAGCGGACGGATGAGCAAATTGGGCGCGGATGCGAGCCGGCGTGCGGTGCTGGCCGGACTTGTCGCCGGCGGTGCCGGGCTGTTTGCCGCCGGTGGGGCCAAGGCGATCACCGCGCAGTCCAGTTCCGATTATGGCGCGATGCTGGATGCCGCCTGCGGCGCCAGCACCGACCACAAGCGCCAGATCGCCGCGGTGGAGAAGACACTTGGCGTCCTTCTCCCCGACGCGCGGGTGGTGGAGGCGTTGCAGCGCACCCAATGCCCGTCCTGCGGATGCCCGCTGGTGCTGGCTGCCGGGCTTGCGAAAGGCGATGCCGGCGCCTTCTGAGCGGCGGAATGGCCGCAATCGTTGCGGATGAAGCCGGCGGGTGCTAGCTTCGCGGCCGATTTCCAATGTTTTGGAAGAGAGTAGAGGCATGTCGCTCGACAAGGCCACGGTGGCCAAGATCGCGCATCTGGCCCGCATCAAGGTGCCGGACGAGGAACTGGAATCCCTGGCTGGGGAACTGAGCCAGATTCTGACCTTCGTGGAACAGCTCAACGAGGTCGACACGAAGGACGTGCCGCCGATGACCAGCGTCGCTGCGCAAAAGCTGCGCCGCCGCAAGGACGAGGTCACCGACGGCGGCTATGCCGCGCAGGTCCTGTCGAACGGTCCGGAAACGGCCGAAGGCTTCTTTGTCGTGCCCAAGGTGGTCGAGTGATGACGGCGCTCACGCATCTGACGATGGCCGGGGCCCTGGATGGCCTCGCCAAGAAGGAGTTCACCGCGGTCGAGCTGACCGAGGCGCATGTGCGCGCGGTCGAGACCGTGCGCCCCTTCAACATCTTCATCACCGAGACGCCCGATGCCGCCCTGTCGATGGCCAAGGCCAGCGACGAGCGCCGGGCGCAGGGCACCGCCGGTCCGATGGACGGCCTGCCCATTGCGGTGAAGGACCTGTTCTGCACCAAGGGTGTGGCCACCACCGCCGGCAGCCACATCCTGGACGGCTTCAAGCCGGAGTATGAGTTCACGGTGACCTCCCAGCTGTGGCGCGACGGCGCCGTCATGCTGGGCAAGGTGAACCTGGACGAGTTCGCCATGGGCTCCGCCACCATCACCGCCCATCAGGGCGAGACGGTCAGCCCGTGGAGCCCCGGCGCGCCGGGTGCCTGGGAGAGGAAGATCGTTGCCGGCGGGTCGTCGGGCGGGTCCGCCGCGGTGATCGCCGCGCGTGCCGCACTGGGCGCCACCGGCACCGACACCGGCGGCTCGATCCGCCAGCCGGCCGGCTACACCGGCACCGTCGGCATCAAGCCGACCTACGGCCGCTGCTCGCGCTGGGGCATCGTCGCCTACGCCTCCTCGCTGGATCAGGCCGGGCCGATGACCCGCACGGTCGAGGATGCGGCGATCATGCTGCGCTCCATGTGTGGGTTCGATCCGAAGGACTCCACCTCGGTCGATATGCCGGTGCCGGACTTCCGCGCCGCCCTGACCGGCGACATCCGCGGCCTGCGCGTCGGCATTCCCAAGGAATACCGTGTCGAGGGCCTGTCGGCCGAGATCGCCGCGCTGTGGGAGCAGGGCATCGCCTGGCTGAAGGAGGCCGGTGCCGAGCCGGTCGAGGTCAGCCTGCCGCACACCAAATACGCGCTGGCCGCCTACTACATCATCGCGCCAGCCGAGGCGTCGTCCAACCTCGCGCGCTATGACGGCGTGCGCTATGGCCTGCGGGTCGAGGGCGGCAACCTCAAGGAGATGTACGAGAACACCCGCGGCGCCGGCTTCGGCAAGGAAGTGCAGCGCCGCATCCTGATCGGCACCTATGTGCTGTCGGCCGGCTATTACGACGCCTATTACAACAAGGCCCGACAGGTGCGCACGCGCATCAAGTGGGACTTCGACGAGGCGTTCAAGAGCTGCGACGTCATCCTGACGCCGACCGCCCCCAGCACGCCGTTCGCCATCGGCGAGAAGATGGACGATCCGGTGCAGATGTACCTGAACGACGTCTTCACCGTTCCGATCAACCTCGCCGGCCTGCCGGCGATGTCGGTCCCGGCTGGTCTCGGTGCCGACGGCCTGCCGCTCGGCCTCCAGCTGATCGGCCGCCCGTTCGACGAGGAGACGCTGCTGCGCGTCGGTCAGGTCGTCGAAAAGGCCGCCAATTTCAGCGCTGTTCCGCCCTTCGTGGCGTGACGCGTGCCTTGACAGCTTGACAGCGGAAGGGCCGGCTCCTGCGAGCCGGCCCTCTTCGTTTGGAATGGGATTGGTCGGGGCGCTTACGCCCCGCCGATGCCCTGAACATAGGTCTCGCCGGTCTTCGGATCGATGTTTTCGCCAGTCCCCGGCGTGCCCGGCGGCGCTTCGTCCTTGTCGCTCATCGGTTCGACCGCCGGCGTCACCGGGATCGGCTTGGTCGCCGGACGGTCGCTGGCGGACCGGTCAGTCTGCGGCATATCGGAGGTCTTCTCGTCGGCCATGACGGCTTGCTCCCTTCGTTGGCTCGGTTCATCCCCACCAACAGGCCATCGGCCGCATCGTCACCCCCCGGCCCCGCTATTCCGCCGCCTCCAGCGCCACCCGCGCCAGTTCCAGCAGCGTCTTGTCCACTTCTTCCTCGTCATAGCCGGGGTTGTCGGCCAGGGAGTCGCGCAGTCGCATGGTGATCAGTTCGCCGGTGTGATGCTTTTCGTAAAGGCGGACGTCGCCCAGCGCCTTTGCGACGCGGCGCAGCTTATCGCGGTCCATCATGCTCTCCTGTCTTGGTCAGCCAACTTGATCACTGCAGTGGCAACAGCCGGACCGCTGCATCATTCCTGCTCTCTATCCTCGTCCATGCGCCGTACTGCGCTTGGATGGCGGAACAGGGGAGGGCTTTCCAGCGTCCCTGTAGATGTCGGCAATCATGGCGATTGGGGGCGTAAGCATGGATCCGGGACACGATCAACGGCGCGAATTGCTCACCCGCGTTCGCCATGTCGTGGAGCATTACGAACGCTACAGCACCGCCGGGCCGGCCATCATGCGCGGCGTGCGCTATGACCTTGCGGTGCGGGCAACCGACCTGAACGGCGATGGCTGCCAGTTCCCCGCCTGCAACTGCGCGAAGGCGGACTGCGCGGAGCGCAAGGGATGCGTGCCGGATGTCGGCGCTTGGACCGAACAGGCCAAAAAAGAAAACCGCCCCCGGCGCGGACCGGGAGCGGCTTTGGAATGATGCGTAACCGGCCGCGGCGCCCGTTGCCGGACGCCGCGAGGCAACATCAGACCGAGTAGTACATTTTGTATTCGATCGGGTGCGGCATGGTCTCGAAGGCCATCATCTCTTCCGTGCGGAGGTCGATGTAGCCGTCGATCATGTCGGCCGAGAAGACATCGCCCTTGCGCAGGTACTCGTTGTCCTCGCGCAGCGCGGTGAGCGCCTCGCGCAGCGAGCCGCAAACCGTCGGAACCTTGGCCAGCTCGTCCGGCGGCAGGTCGTACAGGTTCTTGTCCATCGCGTCGCCGGGGTGGATCTTGTTCTGGATGCCGTCCAGGCCGGCCATCAGCATGGCGGCGAAGGCCAGGTACGGGTTGGCCGACGGATCCGGGAAGCGGACCTCGACGCGCTTGCCCTTCGGCGAGGCGACGTACGGGATGCGGCAGGACGCCGAACGGTTGCGGGCCGAGTAGGCCAGCAGGACCGGGGCCTCATAGCCCGGGACCAGGCGCTTGTAGCTGTTGGTCGACGGGTTGGTGAAGGCGTTCAGCGACTTGGCGTGCTTGATGATGCCGCCGATGTAGTACAGCGCCAGCTCCGACAGGTCGGCGTACTGGTTGCCGGCGAACAGCGGCTGGCCGTCCTTCCAGATCGACTGGTGGCAGTGCATGCCCGAACCGTTGTCGCCGAACACCGGCTTCGGCATGAAGGTGGCCGACTTGCCGTAGGCGTGGGCGACGTTGTGCACCACGTATTTGTAGTACTGCATGTTGTCGCCGGTGCGGACCAGCGTGTCGAACTTGATGCCCAGCTCGTGCTGGGCGGCAGCCACCTCATGGTGGTGCTTCTCGACCGGAACGCCCATCTCGGCCAGGACGCTCAGCATCTCGGCGCGCAGGTCGTTGCAGCTGTCGACCGGAGCGACCGGGAAGTAGCCGCCCTTGGTGCCCGGGCGGTGGCCCAGGTTGCCGTCCTCATAGTCCTTGCCCGACGAGTAGGAACCCTCGTCCGAGGCGAACTCGTACGACACCTTGTTCATGTCGACGGAGTACTTCACGTCGTCGAACACGAAGAATTCGGCTTCCGGGCCGAAGAAGACAGTGTCGCCGATGCCGGCCGAAGCGGTGTAGCGCTCGGCGGCCTTGGCGATGCCGCGCGGGCAACGGGCATAGGAACCGCCGGTGCCCGGATCGTACACGTCGCAGAGGATGTTCAGCGTCGGCTGGGCGGCGAACGGATCCATCACGGCCGTCGTCGGGTCCAGCTTCAGGATCATGTCCGACTCTTCGATGCCCTTCCAGCCGGCGATCGAGGAACCGTCGAACATGATGCCGTCTTCGAACACGTCCTCGTCGATGGTGGAGACGTGCTGAGCGGTGTGGTGCAGCTTGCCGCGCGGGTCGGTGAAGCGCAGGTCCACGTACTTGACGTCGTGTTCCTTGATCAGGTCGAAGACCTTGCTGATGTCGGACATGTCTCTTTTTCCACGCTTTAAGAGGGTTGGATCCCGCTGCGTCAAGCCGCTGTCGAAGCCCCTACGGGGCTTTGGCGGCGGAGGGCGGCGCTCGCGGCGGACGTTATCTCACGCCTTTCTTCCCCGCACAACGCGCCAACCCAAAAAGTCGCACGTTCGCCATAGGCGGCCTTCGGCCGTTCGGCGAGGTGTGCGGCAGGAGCCGGCAGGAGGGGGAGGGGAAATCGGCGCATGTTGGCGGATGCTGGTCGGAGGGAGGCCGGTCGGACCGGTGGGGGCCAGGACGTCGCGCGATCAGATCGCGTCGGCGCCCTTCTCACCGGTGCGGATGCGGACAACTTCCTCCACGGGCGTGACGAAGATCTTGCCGTCGCCGATGCGGCCGGTATGCGCGGCCTGCTGGATCGCCTCGATCGCCCGTTCCACCAGGGAGTCTTCCATCACCACCTCGATCTTCACCTTCGGCAGGAAGTCCACGACGTATTCCGCGCCGCGGTAAAGCTCCGTGTGGCCCTTCTGGCGGCCGAAGCCCTTGGCTTCGGTGACGGTGATCCCCTTGATCCCGACTTCGTGAAGGGCCTCCTTCACCTCGTCGAGTTTGAACGGCTTGATGATGGCTTCGATCTTCTTCATGGGTCTCTCGTGTACGAGGTGCCAACGCCGGCAGGCACCGTCCACGGCACTGCCGACAGCGACGACGGTAAGCATGGAGCGTGCCACATTCGGCCGATCCGGTCCGGCGGCATCGACGCTGGTCATAAGACGGTCGGATGCCGTCCGATGGGGCAGGGTGCTGCCGAAGGATTCAGCGGAGTGAACAATATTTGTGCAACTGGCGCAAGCGCTCCGCGCCAACCGGCGTTCAAAGGCCCGATCGTACGGGAGAAAGGGGTGCCGCTCCGCTCCTAAAGAAGTTTTTTCGCTTTTCGTGAAAAAGCCGCTTGACCGGCCAGCCGCGGTGGAGCATAACGCGGCTCCCGACGGCGGAAACGCTGACGGCGGCGGTGGTAGCTCAGTTGGTAGAGCTCTCGGTTGTGGTCCGAGCGGTCGTGGGTTCGAGTCCCATCCATCGCCCCATCATCTTCTTCGCGTCTTGGAAGAATTCTGTTCTATAAACGTCCGCACGGCTTAACCGCCGTCGCGGACGTTTGTGCATGTCGACATGGGTTTTCCCGGGGTGAGACATCGCCTACGGGTAGAGCGTGCGTGCGCATCTTCGCCCGCAGAGGAAACGGCAAGGCAAGCCAGGGTCGGCCAGGGGTGGGGAGAGTGGGGGATGGATGAGCTTCTGTCCGTCGCGGAGATGTATCGGGCCGACCAGCTGACGATTGCCGCCGGCGTGCCCGGTCCGGCCCTGATGGAGGCTGCCGGCGCCGCCGTGGTTCGGGCGGTGTGCGAGCGCTGGGCGCCGCATCCGACCGCCGTGCTCTGCGGCCCCGGCAACAACGGCGGCGACGGTTTCGTCATCGCCCGGTTGCTGCTGGAGGCCGGCTGGCCGGTCCGTCTGGCGCTGCTCGGCACCCGCTCGGCCCTGACCGGCGATGCCGCGGTGGCGGCGGAGCGCTGGCCCGGCCCGATCGAGGCGGCCGATCCCTATATCCTGAAGGGCAACCCCCTGGTCATCGATGCGCTGTTCGGCGCAGGCCTGACCCGGCCGCTCGACGGCGTCGCCCGCGCCATTGTCGAGGCGATGGAAGGCCGCACCGTCGTCGCCGTCGACGTGCCGAGCGGCCTGCATGGCGACAGCGGCCGGGTGCTGGGCGCCGCACCGCAGGCGGCGCTGACCGTCACCTTCTTTCGCCGCAAGCCCGGCCATGTGCTGCTGCCCGGACGCACCCTGTGCGGCGAGGTGGTGGTCGCCGACATCGGCATTCCGGACCGGGTGCTGGACAGCATCGCGCCGCAGACCGCGGTCAACGAGCCGTCGCTGTGGAGCCACCGCTTCCCCTGGCCGGCGCTGGACGGCCACAAATATGCGCGCGGCCATGCGGTGGTGCTGGGCGGCGCGCGGATGACGGGCGCGGCGCGGCTGGCTTCGGTTGCCGCTCTCCGCGCCGGGGCGGGGCTTGTCACCATTGCCTGTCCGCCGGAGGCCTTTCCGGTCTATGCCGCCGGCTGCGCCAGCGTGATCGTCGATCCGCTGGAGGACGCCGGCGCCTTCGCCCGGCTGCTGCAGGACTCGCGCAGGAATGCGGTTCTGGTCGGGCCGGGGGCGGGAAGGGGGGCGCAGACCCGCGCCGCGGTGATGGCCGCGCTGGACACCCGCCGCGCCTGCGTGCTGGATGCCGACGCCCTGACCAGCTTCGCCGAGTCGGCGGACGAGCTGCTCGACCGGCTCGACCAGCGCTGTGTCCTCACCCCGCATGAGGGGGAGTTCGCCCGGCTGTTCGGCGATTCGGTGGGCATGGACGGCGACAAGCTGTCGCGGGTGCGCGCCGCCGCCGCGCGCTCCGGCGCGGTCGTCGTGCTGAAGGGCGCCGATACCGTGGTCGCCGCTCCGGACGGACGTGCCGTGGTCAACGTCAACGCGCCTCCCGATCTGGCAACCGCGGGAACCGGCGACGTGCTGGCCGGCATCGTTCTGGGGTTGCTGGCACAGGGGATGGACGGGTTCGAGGCCGCCTGCACCGCCGTCTGGCTGCATGGCGAGGCCGGGCGCGCGCTCGGTCCCGGCCTGATCTCCGACGATCTTGCCGGCGCGCTGCCCGGCGTGCTGAAGGCGTTGAAGGCGCAGGGATAACCCCGGCCAAGGACAGGCTGGGGGCGGATTGGATGCGACGTTGGCGGTACCCCCGACGACGGCGTCCGCGCGCCCCCTTGCGGCAGAGCGTCGGCAGGGCCAGACTCCGGGTCATGAGCGACGCACCCGATACCACCATCCTGGAGCCTGTGCCGCCATCCCAGGCCGCGCAGCCCAATTTCCTCGACCGCGCGCTGGACAACCTGCGCACCCGCTGGCGCGAGATCGCGGCCTCGGCCCGCGGTGCCGTCGGCGCACCGCCGCGCACCCATCTGCCCAAGGAGGACGCCGAGCGCCTGAAGGAGCAGATCGAGGCCTGCCTGGAATCGCGCGGCGGCGAGGTTTCCGCCCGTGCCCGTGCCGCCCAGCTCGGCCGCACCTATCTGGCGCTCGATCCGCAGGGACGGCGCAATTTCCTTTTGATGCTCGCGCGCGACTTCGACGTCGACCGCGATGCGGTGATGGACGCGATGGCGACCTTCCAGGCGGCGGCCGATCCGGTGGCCCGCGGCCATGCCGAACGGGCCTTGCGCCGCGCGCTGGAACCGCCGCGCCTGCGGCTGCTGACCCAGTTCAACGCCCTGCCGGAAGGGGTGAAGTTCCTGGTCGATCTGCGCGCCGAGCTGATGGAGATGGCGCGCGGCGAACCGCTGCTTCAGGCGCTGGAAGACGATCTGAAGAATCTGTTGCGCGCCTGGTTCGATGTCGGCTTCCTGGAGATGCACCGCATCACCTGGGACAGCCCGGCCTCGCTGCTGGAAAAGCTGATCAAATACGAGGCGGTGCACGAGATCAGCGGCTGGCAGGACCTGAAGGACCGGCTCGATTCGGACCGGCGCTGCTTCGCCTTTTTCCACCCGCGCATGCCGCACGAGCCGCTGATCTTCGTCGAGGTGGCCCTGGTCCAGGGCATGTCGGACAATGTGCAGGCTCTGCTCGACCCGACCGCCCCGGTCTGCGATCCCAAGAGCGCCGACAGCGCCATCTTCTACTCGATCTCCAACGCCCAGGTCGGGCTGGCAGGCATCAGCTTCGGCAATTTCCTGATCAAGCGGGTGGTCGACGGGCTGGCGACCGAGTTTCCCAACATCACCTGCTACGCCACACTGTCGCCCATTCCTGGGTTCCGGCGCTGGTTCGACCGTGTGCTCGACCGCGACGGCGACGCCCTGCTGACCAATGCGGAAGCCGAGCGCATCGCCGAGCGGCTGGCCGAACTTGATCGGGTGGCCGATGCGGATGCCTCCACCGAAGGCGGTGTCGGGACCGACGAATCGCCGCTGCTCGCCCGCGCACTCGCCGGTCCCGGCTGGGCGGAGGACGAGGAGTTGCAGAAGCGCCTGCGCGGCCCGCTGATGCGGCTGGGCGTCCATTACCTGACCACGGTGCAGGAGGCGAAGGGCCATGGCCGCGCCCGTGCGCTGGATCCGGTCGCGCATTTCCACCTGACCAACGGTGCCCGGATGGAACGGCTGAACTGGCTGGCCGACAGGTCGGCCAAAGGGCTGAAACAATCACTGGGGATGATGATCAACTACCGTTACCGGCTGGGCGAGATCGATGCCAACCACGAGGCCTACACCGGCGAGGGGCGCATCATCACTTCGTCCGCCGTGCGGTCGCTGGACAGGGCAGGGAGCAAGGCGGGGGGCAAGGCCGGCGGCTGACGCGAAAAGACCGGGCCCCACTCTCTCGGGCGGGTCCAATTTGCCTGTTTGCTTCCGCCGCGCTGTGCTATAGACCGGACTTCGCCGGCGGTCCGGCGGGTGTTTGCGCACCCGTCGCGGCTGCCTTTGCCATGAACGCGGGCGTGGCGGAATTGGTAGACGCGCTGGATTTAGGTTCCAGTGACTTCGGTCGTATGGGTTCAAGTCCCTTCGCCCGCACCATGGCAACACCTTGGACCGCATGGACAACACGGATTCGGGCCGCCCGGACGGGCGCCGCCGGGCCGGACCAACGAGATAGGCTTTCGTTCCGATGAACATCACCGAGACCAGCACCGACGGCCTCAAGCGCGAATTTCAGGTCGTCATTTCCGCCAAGGACATCGAAGAGAAGGTGAACGGCAAGCTGGAAGAGCTGCGCCGTACGGTCCAGCTGCCGGGCTTCCGTCCGGGCAAGGTGCCGGTCACCGTGATCAAGCAGCGTTATTTCGGCGGCGTGCTGTCCGAGGTGCTGGAAGACGCCATCTCCGACAGCTCGCGCCAGGCGCTGAGCGAGCGCGGCCTGCGCGTCGCCCTGCAGCCGAAGATCGAGGTCGAGAAGTACGAGGACGGCGGCGACCTCACCTACAAGATGGCGGTCGAACTGCTGCCCGACGTCGAGCCGGGCGACTTCACCGGCCTGGAGCTGGAGAAGCCGGTCGCCGAGGTGAGCGAAGAGGCGGTCAACGAGGCGGTCACCCGTCTGGCGTCCGCCCACTCGACCCAGGCCCCGGTCACCGAGGACCGCGCTGCCGAGACCGGCGACATCGCCGTGATCGACTTCGCCGGCACGGTCGACGGCGAGGCGCTGGAAGGCATGGACGGCAAGGACTACCCGCTGGAGCTGGGTGCCGGCCGCTTCGTTCCGGGCTTCGAGGAGCAGCTGGTCGGCGTCAAGGCCGGCGAGCACCGCACCGTCAACGTCACCTTCCCGGAAGACTACCCGCACGAGCGCCTGAAGGGTGCTGCGACCGTCTTCGAGGTCGACGTGAAGGAGCTGCGCAAGAACGTCCCGGCCGAGGTCAATGACGAACTCGCCAAGGAGTTCGGCATGGAGAGCCTGGAGAAGATGCGCGAAGCCATCCGCGACCGCATCAAGGGCGAGTATAACGGCCTGTCGCGCCTGCGCGTGAAGCGCCAGTTGCTCGACAAGCTGGCCGAGGCCCATTCCTTCGAGGTGCCGGCCGGCATGGTCGACATCGAGTTCGAGGGCATCTGGGCTCGCCTGCAGGAAGAGCTGAAGAACGGCACCGCCGGCGAGGACGCCGACAAGTCCGAGGACGAGCTGAAGGCCGAGTACCGCTCGATCGCCGAGCGCCGCGTCCGCCTGGGTCTGCTGCTGTCGGAAGTCGGCCGCCGCAACAACATCCAGGTCACCCAGGACGAGGTGAACCGTGCCCTGATCAACGAAGCCCGCCGCTTCCCCGGTCAGGAGCGTCAGGTGTTCGAGTTCTTCAAGCAGAACCAGCAGGCGCTCGAGAACCTCCGCGCCCCGATCTTCGAGGACAAGGTCGTCGACCACATCCTGGATCAGGCCAAGGTCACCGAGAAGACCGTCAGCGTCGAAGAGCTGACGAAGGACGAGGACGAGGCCGGCAACGAGTCTGCGGCCGCCTAACTCCCCAAAAGGAGTGGGGGCGGACTACCATCCGCCCCCAAAGGTTCCTATATGTGGTTCCGTGCCGGCAACGATCACCGGTTCAGCCAACTGCGGGGGCAGGGAAGAACACATGTACGACTTCGAGCCGAAGATGAATGCTCTGGTCCCGATGGTCATCGAACAGACCAACCGGGGTGAGCGCGCGTACGACATCTATTCGCGCCTGCTGAAGGAGCGGATCATCTTCCTGATCGGCGGAGTGAACGACGCCGTCGCCAGCCTGATCTGCTCGCAGCTGCTGTTCCTTGAGTCGGAAAATCCGAACAAGGACATCGCGATCTACATCAATTCGCCGGGCGGCTACGTATCGGCCGGCCTCGCCATCTACGACACCATGCAGTACATCCGTCCGCAGGTGTCGACGGTGTGCATGGGCCAGGCTGCCTCGATGGGCTCGCTTCTGCTGGCCGCCGGCGCGCCGGGCAAGCGCTTCTCGCTGCCCAACAGCCGCATCATGATCCACCAGCCGTCTGGCGGTGCCCAGGGCCAAGCCTCGGACATCGAAATCCAGGCCCAGGAAATCCTGAAGCTGCGCTCGCGTCTGAACGACATCTACGTCAAGCACACCGGGCAGGACCTCGACACCATCGAGACCGCCATGGAGCGCGACAAGTTCATGTCGCCGGAAGAGGCGAAGGCCTTCGGTCTGATCGACGAGGTGGTGGAGAAGCGCCCGGGCGTCGACCACCATTCGTGAGCCGCGGGTCCTCGGCCCTCCCAACAAAGGGTTGATCGGGTCGTGACGCTGTTGTTGAATGGCGGTGACGCGATCCGGTCATGGAGCGGTTCCGATAAGGAACCGGTCCCGAATGGGGAGAGTCTCGCAAGGGACCCGGCTATGCGGATCGTGATGCGTCGCCAAAACGGCGCATGACCTTGTCGCGGACGCCGTCCGCGATAACCTGAGTAGGACCGGCGTCGGGGGGCGCCGCGAACGGGCATGGCCCCAGGGGCCACGCCTCCCGCGAGATGACGGAGTACCGATGAGCAAGTCCAGCAGCGGCGATTCGAAGAATACGCTCTACTGCTCCTTCTGCGGCAAGAGCCAGCACGAGGTCCGCAAGCTGATTGCCGGTCCGACGGTGTTCATCTGCGATGAATGCGTCGAACTGTGCATGGACATCATTCGCGAGGAGAACAAGACGACCCTCGTGAAGTCCCGCGACGGGGTTCCGACTCCGCGCGACATTCATGCGGTGCTCGACGATTACGTCATCGGACAGTCCTACGCCAAGCGCGTGCTGTCGGTGGCGGTGCACAACCACTACAAGCGCCTCGCCCACGGGACGAAGCACAACGACGTCGAACTGGCGAAGTCGAACATCCTGCTGATCGGCCCGACCGGCTGCGGCAAGACGCTGCTGGCCCAGACGCTGGCCCGCATCATCGACGTTCCCTTCACCATGGCCGACGCCACGACGCTGACCGAAGCCGGTTACGTCGGCGAGGACGTCGAGAACATCATCCTCAAGCTGCTCCAGGCCGCCGACTACAATGTCGAGCGGGCGCAGCGCGGCATCGTCTACATCGACGAGGTCGACAAGATCAGCCGCAAGTCCGACAACCCGTCGATCACCCGTGACGTGTCGGGCGAGGGCGTGCAGCAGGCCCTGCTGAAGATCATGGAGGGCACCGTCGCCTCCGTGCCGCCGCAGGGCGGGCGCAAGCATCCGCAGCAGGAATTCCTGCAGGTCGACACCAGCAACATCCTGTTCATCTGCGGCGGCGCTTTTGCCGGCCTGGACAAGATCATCGCCCAGCGCGGCAAGGGCACCAGCATCGGCTTCGGCGCCGATGTGCGCTCCGCCGACGAGCGCGCCACCGGTGAGATCCTGCACGAGGTCGAGCCCGAGGATCTGCTGAAGTTCGGCCTGATCCCGGAATTCATCGGCCGTCTGCCGGTTCTGGCCACCCTGTCCGATCTGGACGAGGCGGCGCTGGTCGAGATCCTCAGCAAGCCGAAGAACGCCCTGGTCAAGCAGTACCAGCGCCTGTTCGAGATGGAGGACGTCCATCTGGAGTTCTCCGAGGACGCCATGCGCGCCATCGCCCACAAGGCGATTGCCCGCAAGACCGGCGCTCGCGGCCTGCGGTCGATCATGGAAGCCATCCTGCTCGATCCGATGTTCGATCTGCCGGGCCTGACCGGCATCGAGAGCATCCTGGTCAACAAGGAAGTGGTCGAAGGGCGGGCCAAGCCGCTTTACGTCCATGCGGAACGGCGCAGCGAAGCGCCTGGTGCATAACCGTCTGGGTTTTCCCGGTGCGGAAATCTAAAAAAGGGACGCTTCGGCGTCCCTTTTTCTTTTTCCGATTGTCGCCGCGGATCCCAATAAAACCATTCTCTGCATTGGTCTTATCGGATGTAAACCGTTGGAAAAGAGAATAACTTCAACAAATTTAACGAATATAAAAAGATAACGCCGTAATGTCGGTGCAGAGACATTGGGTAGGGTGGATGATCTGCCTTCATTCCGGGCTTGGCATCACCGCTATCCATTGTTTACGCACGAATATTGCGGTGAGCGGGAAATGAAAATACGCAGTTTCCTTTACGTTTGCTTGGCGTGCGTCGGAGTGGTCGCTTCGGTTCCGGCCACTTGGCTTGCGGTGCAGGAAATCAACTCGGCCGGCCGGGCATCCGCTGCCAGGGACGTGGTGGACGTGCTGGGCGCCGCCACCGCTGTGAACGAGGCGATGGCGCTCGAGCGCGGCGTCGTCAACCTGCCGCTGACGGCAGGAACGGCGATCGACGACGGTGGCCGGGACTCCCTCAAGAAAGCCCGTGCACAGTCCGACACTGCGCTCGCCCGCTACGTTGCCGCCGCCAAGGCGCTGGGCGACCCGAAGTCCGCCGACGAGACCGCCGCCCTGGGCAACAGTCTGGCGACCGTCCGCGCCCAGGTCGACGGCTGGCTGGTGAAGGACCGGTCCGGTCGCCCGACGGACGCCTCGGCGCAGTTCTTCGCCGGCATGGTCAAGGTCACGAGCCAGATCGGGGTGACGATGAACCGACTCGGCCATCGCTTGAACGACCTTGATGCCACCGTCGGCGACCGGGCCGACATCGCGGTTCGCGCCGCCCAATTGCGGGAGATGGCCGGCCAGCAGTCGGTCCTCTATCTGCGCGCACTGGGAACCGGCAAGCCGATGACCCCTGAGGCCGAAGCGGAGGCGATGACGCTGGAGGGGCGGATCTCGGCCAATTGGGAGTCGGTCGAGGACGATATCGTCACCGGCGAGATGGAGCCGGCCCTGCGGATGGCGCTGGAGACTGCCCGAAAAGGCTACATTCAGGGTTTCGGCGGCTTCAAGACCCGCGTTCTGACCGCATCGCGGGCGGGCAGGCCCTATGATTTGGACGGTGCGGAATGGCGCCGCTCGGCCTCGCCCCTGCTGCAGGACCTGCTGGTGATCCGCGACGCCGGCTTCGCCGTCGGGCGGGAACTGGCCGACAGCCATCAGGCCTCGGCTCTGCGTCATTTGATGCTGGCGGCTGGAATCATCGTCGCCGGGCTCGGCGCATTGCTGGGTGTGGCGGTTGCGATCACGCGCCGGGCCTCGCGCCCCATCGTCGAACTGGCCCGGATCGTCGGTGCGATTGCCGGCGGCCGGCGTGACCTCGACGTCCTCCACCGGAACCGCTCGGATGAAATCGGCGAGATGGCCGCGGCAATCGACGTGCTGCAAACCAGCGCCCGCGGGGCCGACGACGCCGAAGCCCGCCGCCGGACGGAACTGGAGCAGCGCGAGGAGAACCGGCGCGCCATGGAACGGGCGACCCAGGATTTCGTGGCGCAGCTCGAATCTGTGGTCGGACATCTGTCCGCCACGGCGGACTCCGTGCGCAGCAACTCCGAACGCCTGTCGTCCGCTGCGGAAAGCGCCTCGTCCCTCTCGTCCTCCGTGGCATCCGCCTCGGAACTGGCCAACGGCAACATCCAGACGGTCGCGGCCGCTGCGGAGCAGCTGCAATCCTCCATCGGGGAGATCAGCCGCCGGATCGACGACGCGTCCCGGATCGCCCAGGATGCGGTGCGCGAGGCCGGCAGCACGGCCGGGATCGTCGCGACCTTGGCCGACCGTGCCGCCGGCATCGGCTCGGTGGTCGATATGATCAGCTCCATCGCCTCCCAGACCAACCTTCTGGCGCTGAACGCCACCATCGAGGCCGCCCGTGCCGGTGAAGCCGGCAAGGGATTCGCCGTCGTCGCCAGCGAAGTGAAGAATCTGGCCGGCCAGACCGCGAAGGCCACCGACGACATCCAGCTTCGCGTCGGGGAGATTCGCGACGTCAGCGGCAGTGCGGTGACCGCCATCGACGCCATCAGCCGCACCGTCGCCGCGATCAGCGAGGCGGCGTCGGCCGTCGCCGCCGCGGTGGAGCAGCAGAATGCCGCCACCCGCGAGATCGCCCGGAACATCCAGGCGGCCGCCCAGGGCACCGTGGAGGTGTCCGGCAGCATCGGACAGGTCGCTTCCACCGCCGAAAGCACGCGCGTCGCGTCCGGAGAGCTGCTGACCGCATCGCGCGGCCTGTCGCATGAGGCCGGAACCCTGCGTACGACCGTCGATGGCTATGTGAACCGCCTCAAAACCGCTTGATCCGGCAAAAACGGGGAGGGAAGCGGCGGTTTCCTGCCAGGTTGCGGCTTGGAAACCGCCCTTGGGGGTTGTCAGCCCCTTGAAGGCCGCAGGGCCGTGTGCCACGTTAGTCGGGTGCCGTAGGCGATCTCCGCGCTCAACCCGAGGCGGGGGCTGTGTCAGGCCCATTCCGGGCTGGCGGCGATCCATTCATTGAGGCCCTGCCCATGATCGAACTCTCCCGTGGTGCCCTCTACCCGGTCCTGCCGCTGCGCGACATCGTGGTCTTCCCCCACATGATCGTGCCGCTGTTCGTCGGGCGCGAGAAGTCCGTGCGCGCGTTGGAAGACGTGATGAAGGATGACAAGCAGATCCTGCTCGTCACCCAGAAGAACGCTGCGCAGGACGATCCGACTCCGGCCGACATCTACAGCGTCGGCACCGTCGGCACCGTGTTGCAGCTGCTCAAGCTGCCGGACGGGACCGTCAAGGTGCTGGTGGAAGGCGGCCAGCGGGCCGCCATCACCAAGTTCGCCGACAATGAGGAGTTCTTCCAGGCCCAGGCCGAGCTGGTCGAGGAAAAGACCGGCGAGAACCAGGAGCTGGAGGCGCTGAGCCGCGCCGTCGTCTCCCAGTTCGAGCAGTACATCAAGCTGAACAAGAAGATCCCGCCGGAAGTGCTGGTCTCGATCAACCAGATCGAGGAAGCCGGCAAGCTGGCCGACACCGTCGCGTCGCATCTGGCGCTGAAGATTCCGGAAAAGCAGCAGCTGCTGGAATGCGCCACCGTGTCGGAGCGTCTGGAGCGGGTCTATGCCTTCATGGAAGGCGAGATCGGCGTGCTGCAGGTGGAAAAGCGCATCCGCAACCGCGTCAAGCGGCAGATGGAGAAGACTCAGCGCGAATACTACCTGAACGAGCAGCTGAAGGCGATCCAGAAGGAACTCGGCGAGACCGAGGACGGCCGCGACGAATCGGCGGAGCTGGAAGAGAAGATCAACAAGACCCGCTTCTCCAAGGAAGCCCGCGAGAAGGCGCTCGCCGAGCTGAAGAAGCTGCGGTCGATGAGCCCGATGTCGGCCGAGGCCACCGTGGTCCGCAACTACCTGGATTGGATGCTGTCCATTCCGTGGAAGAAGCGCACCAAGGTGAAGCGTGACCTGAAGCTGGCCCAAAAGGTGCTGGACGACGATCATTACGGTCTGGAGAAGGTCAAGGAGCGCATCCTCGAGTATCTCGCCGTCCAGAACCGCATGAACAAGGTCAAGGGACCGATCCTCTGCCTCGTCGGACCGCCCGGCGTCGGCAAGACCTCGCTCGGCAAGTCGATCGGCAAGGCCACCGGCCGCAACTTCGTCCGCATGTCGCTGGGCGGCGTTCGTGACGAGGCCGAGGTCCGCGGCCACCGCCGCACCTATATCGGTTCCATGCCCGGCAAGGTCATCCAGGGCATGAAGAAGGCGAAGTCGTCGAACCCGCTCTTCCTGCTCGACGAGATCGACAAGCTCGGCGCCGACTGGCGCGGCGACCCGTCGTCGGCCCTGCTGGAGGTCCTGGATCCGGAGCAGAACGGCACCTTCAACGACCATTACCTGGAGGTCGACTACGACCTGTCCGACGTGATGTTCGTCTGCACGGCCAACACGATGCGCATGCCGCAGCCGCTGCTGGACCGCATGGAGATCATCCGCGTCGCCGGTTACACCGAGGACGAGAAGGTCGAGATCTCCAAGCGCCACCTGATCGAGAAGCAGATCGAGGCGAACGGCCTGAAGAAGGGCGAGTTCACCATCTCCGATGACGCGCTGCGCGATCTGGTTCGCTACTACACGCGGGAAGCCGGTGTCCGTTCGCTGGAACGCGAGATCGCCAACCTTTGCCGCAAGGCGGTGAAGGAGATCCTGCTGAAGAGCGGCGGCAACGCCAAGGTCGCGGTCACCCGCCGCAACCTCGACAAGTATGCCGGCGTCCGCCGTTTCCATTATGGCGAGGCGGAGCTGGAGGATCTGGTGGGCGTCACCACCGGTCTGGCCTGGACCGAAGTCGGCGGCGAGCTGCTGTCGATCGAGGCCGTGGGCCTGCCCGGCAAGGGCCGCGTCACCACCACCGGCAAGCTGGGCGACGTGATGAAGGAATTGGTCCAGGCGGCCGAGAGCTACGTCAAGTCGCGCGCCACCGCCTTCGGCATCAAGCCGACGCTGTTCGAGAAGAAGGACATCCATGTCCACGTTCCCGAAGGCGCCACGCCGAAGGACGGCCCGTCGGCCGGTGTCGCCATGGCCACCTCCATCGTCTCGGTGCTGACCGGCATTCCGGTGCGCAAGGATGTGGCGATGACCGGCGAGATCACGCTGCGCGGCCGGGTGCTGCCGATCGGCGGCCTGAAGGAGAAGCTGCTGGCCGCCCTGCGCGGCGGCATCAAGCATGTGCTGATCCCGAAGGACAACGAGAAGGATCTTGCCGACATCCCGGACAACGTGAAGCGCGGGTTGGAGATCATGCCCGTCGGCACGGTGGACGAGGTGCTGCGCAACGCGCTCGTCCGTCCGCTGGAGCCCATCGAGTGGACCGAGCCGGAGGTCGAGGCGGCCGCGGCGAAGGCTCAGGAGAAGGGTGCCGACGGCGAGGCTCTGCGTCACTGATCCGGGACCGGCGGTCGCGATCCGATCGTGACCGCCGCCCTCGGGCGTGACTTTTGGGACAAGAGCCGCTTTGCCGCCCGTCGGGAATTGACGGGCGGCAAGCGCTGTGCTTATCCTTTGCTTCCAAAAAGTCGTGGACGAAAAGTCCTGGGGCGGCTTTTGTCTTTCAGTATTTGCTGAATTTCGAAGGGGGATTGCGTGAACAAGAACGATCTCGTGGCGCATGTTGCCGAAGCGTCCGGTTTGTCCAAGACCGACGCCACGAAGGCCGTCGACGCCGTGTTCGACAGCATTGCCGAATCCTTGAAGAACGGTGATGAGGTCCGTCTGGTCGGCTTCGGCACTTTCGCGGTCGCTGAGCGTCCCGCGACCGAAGGCCGCAATCCGCGCACCGGCGAGAAGATCGACATCCCGGCGTCCAAGCAGCCGAAGTTCAAGGCCGGCAAAACTCTGAAGGACGCCTTGAACTAAGCGCTTATCAGCGCTTGAAGTTTTTGGCCCGCTCAGGGCATAGTGCGGCCGGCCGGGCACCACCCGGCCGGCTTGCCTTTGAGTGCGAAGGCTTGTCCGGTTCGGGCGATTAGCTCAGCGGTAGAGCGTCTCGTTTACACCGAGAATGTCGGGGGTTCGATCCCCTCATCGCCCACCAATTTTTTCAATGACTTAGCGGTAATTCCAAGGCCCCTCCGAGGGGCCTTTGCCGTATCTAGGTGACAACTAGGTGGATCACCGCGAGATACATGAATGTCATGCTTTCGCGAGCTGCTCAACCGGACGGCGGAGGCCTGCGGCTTTCTCGGGGGTGATTGTCACTATCAGAGCCGCCAGCAGGACGAAGATCCCGCCGACCCCCGCCAGGACCCCCGGCACCTCGCCGAACAGAAGCCAGCCCATTATGGCCCCGACCGGCACGCCAAGCAGATCCAGAGGCGCCAGCACGCCGACGGGAGCCAGAGCGAAAGCGCGAGCGGCGAAAAGCTGCGCACCGGCGGCGCATAGCCCCAGTATTACAAGAGCCGGCCAGTCTGTGAGAGGCGGCGTCACCCATGACGGCAGGGCGACCGGCAGTGTGCCGATGACGGCGGCGGCGCTGTAGATCAGGACGATCAGTGGCGCCGAGTTGGTGCGGGTGAGCCTGCGGACGGTTGTCTGCGATCCGGCGGAGGCGACGGCGGCGGTCAGGGCGGCCAGGATACCCAAGCGCGAGTCAGGGGCTTGTATCTCCGGCCAGGACGATAGAAGGACGCCCGCGAAGCCCAGCACGACGGCGCTCCACACCAGTGGTCCCGATCTTTCCCCCAACATCCACCGACCGGCGATGGGCATCATCAACGTCCGGCTGATGTAGAGAACCATCGCCAGTGCCAATGGGAGAACGGTCACGGCATAGAGCAGGCCAAAGATCGCAATCACCCCCAACAGGCAGCGTATGGCATGTCCCGGCAGATCCCGCGCCATTTTGAGGTTGGCCAGAAGCCGCCATGTTCCGGCCACCATGACCGCGGCGACCAGAGACCGTATGAACGTCATTTCTATGGCCGGCAGCTTCGTTCCAAGCAGCTTCGCCGCAGCGCTGCCGGCACAGAATGCGACAACAGAGCCCACAGCCCATAAAGCGGCAGCGACACTGCCATTCGTCGCGATTCGCATGCCTGAAAACCTCATTTCACACCAAACGCGCATTGCCGGGTATGCAATTACCTGTTGCGGTACTGTTTGCCGCTTTCTACCCGTTGCGCGGCAGCAACAGTTCTGGTGTACAAGTCCCGAAAATTGCCGCTCGGTGGCAAAATTGCCATTTTGATGGTGCCACCCGTGAGTAGCGTTGGCAATGTGGATTTGCCACTTGAGAACTCCGGAATCCCATGGCCACAACCGAGATCCCGACAGAGCTTTGCGAATTGATTAGAACCGCTGCCGATGTTCGGGGAGCGATCCTGATTTATGAGCGTAACGTCGTCGTGTTCGCGAATTCGGAGGCTCGGGAGCTGCATCACCAGCACGACTGGTCCACACTCATCACGTTCGACGACATTTTTCAAGTCGG
Organism: Azospirillum sp. UENF 112521; assembly: GCF_058780665.1. Classification (NCBI taxonomy): domain Bacteria; kingdom Pseudomonadati; phylum Pseudomonadota; class Alphaproteobacteria; order Rhodospirillales; family Azospirillaceae; genus Azospirillum; species Azospirillum sp. UENF 112521. The sequence goes on along the minus strand of NZ_JBSNCI010000002.1, from coordinate 1,781,196 downwards.
CGTCGAGCGCGGCCGGATCACCGAGCCGGCCATCCTTGCCGACCCGGAAGCACACCTCGCCTACGCAAAGATGGCGCGGGCGAGAGAACTGAGCTTCCAATTTCGCCGCAACTACGACGGCGTTCCGTATGACCGGTATCACACCGGGCTGAGCGCCGAGTGGAACGCACAGATCTGGGTGCCGGTTCGACCTTCCGTGTATGACGTCGACGACTCGTCCACGCCGAGTCTGCAAGCGCTTTCGATGCGCAACCGGGCTCAGGCGACGATGGCGGCGTTGCTGGAGCGGATGGGGGTGGCTGCGGCGGTCGTAACCGCCGATGCCCGGCTGATTGACAGCTCTTCGCTCATGGTGCGCCGTCTGCGCATCGGCGATGTGCTGGAGCGCGGACTTGGCAATCGGCTGACCTGCGGGGATGCGCAAAGTGCGGTGCGCCTGCACCAGGCCATCGCGTCGGTGGCGGCTGGCCACGGCGGTGAGGCCCTCGTCCCGATCTGCGACGGCGTCGCCGTCCAACTCGTCGCGGTGATGCCTGCGCGAGCGGGGCAGGCCATCGTCGTCATGCAGGACCTCGCCCGGCCGGAGCCTCTGCAGGAAATACTGATCTCCGCCTTCGGTTTGACGAAGACGCAGGCCGAGGTCGCCGTGCGTGTCGCGGCTGGGGAGTGCGCCGAGCAGATCGCGGTGGCGCTCGATCGGAAGCTGGGTACGGTCCGGCGGCAAATCGCCACGTCGAAGGAAAAGATTGCCGTCGGAGGACAACAGGATATCGCCCGTGTCGTAACACGGGCGGCAACGTTATTCGGTGGCATTCCGCCATTGAATTCATAGAGGAAGCAATATGGCGAACCTTGAATATGTGAAGAACTACGATTTCTCGCGCGTGATTGCTCACATGGTGCGTGATGGTCTTTCGGAGAACGAAGCGGCGCAGTCGGCCGATCACCTGCGGGCCTTCATGGTTCTGAATGCCATGCACCTCGACGCACCGACCTGCCTGGTGGCCTGGGAAGGCATGGAGCCGGCATGGCATGCCTTCATCCTCGATACCCGCGCCTATGCATCGTTCTGCGAGCGGGCTTTCGGGCGCATGCTTCACCACTGGCCGGATGCCTATGGCACTGACGAATTCCGTGCCGGCTGGTCGAAGACTGTCGAACTGGCTGCCAAGCATTTCGGAATCTTCCTGGATCGTGACCCGGAAGCCCGTGAAGCCAACCGTGGCAAGCAGTGGAACATGGCTGCGCTCTGCAACCGTCCCTTGGAGCAGGGCGAAGACCCCGAGGATCCCATCATCCGACAGGTCGCCTGATCGCGGCTGACGGGCGCCCGCTTGCGCCAACAAGCGGGCGCCCTCTCCGGGTCGGTCAGCCAGCCCAGACGATCAACCGAAGCCCTAGGAAGCAACGATGATCAACCGCCAGCATACCGCCGTAGGCGGCGGGTGCAAGGGTAAGAGCATGCCCGAAGCACAATTGCCGTATATCGATCACCTATCCATCGACCAGCTTCGACGGCGAGCGGCTGATGATCGGGCAGACGCGCTGGCGTTGATCGGCGGCTCCTCGCCCGGAACCCTTTCTATGCTGTTGGAAGATGCCGAGCGATGCGAGGCGAGGGCGACCATGCTCGAACAGCGGTGCAGCGACTCCATCCCCGGCGGCCCGGGTGACCTGACGATCGAAGTTGCCATCGCTCAGTTGATGCATGCGGCGCGTGGCCGCGTGGTCGGTGATCGCGCGGGGCGCCCGGGATCGCCCATCACCGCGATAAAGGCCGACATCCTGCGCAACGTGGAGCGCGGCACCGCTTATGCCTTTGTCGCCCATTGCGCCGACTCCACACGCTTCCGCCTGCAGTCCACCCCTCAGCCGACGCTGGAGGCTGCCTACGTCGCGGCCGTCCGCTCCCTGACATCCATGGCGGTGAGGCAATGCTGATGCCCTGCATCGAGCTTTCCACGCGGCTGCGCGCACCGGTCGGTACGGCCCTGGAGGCGGACGTGGGGGCGTCGCAATCCCGCGGACGGGATATGATGGCACGTCTTGGTCGGCTGACGGCGCGCGAGGTCGACGTGCTGGTGCGCCTCGTTGCCGGAAAAAGCTCCAAAGCCATCGCGGCCGATCTCGGCATCAGTTTCAAGACGGTGGAGTGCCATCGCGCCCGCGTCATGGAAAAGCTCGGATGTTCCGGTCTCTTCGAACTTGGCCGCGCCTGGGAGGCCGCCGTGTGGAGCAGCGGCCATAAGGTCCCGCGATAACGGCCGCGCTGCGAAGGCGCCGGGTGGGCGCCCCCTTGTTGCGGTCACTCTTCGCCGCAGGGGGTCGGCTGGTCCCTCATGCCGAAACAGCCTTGCCTGGCATCGTACGGGAACTGGTACTGCCGCAGGACATGGCGGCCGGTGTTGATGAAGGGTGCCCTCTTGAGGGGACGGCAATCTGGCTGAAACCACGCAAATCCAGCTGATCGCACAACCGTTCACGCGGCTATCAATAGGCGGTCAGCGGGCGTGCTGATCCAGGAAGCCGCGGCATTGATCGAAATCGCGCAGGCACGGGTCGGGCAGGGCGATGCCCTTGCGCTCGGCGAGACTGCGGGCGAAGGCGACCATGCGCTCGGTCGGTTCGCGCCGACGCCGGGCGTCGGAGTTGGGCGCGTCGGCAACCGGAGTGCTTTCCGAAATGGCGGCAGCCGGCGGGGCACTGCCATCGGCCTTTGCCTTGCGGGTGCGCCGCGGCTTCGGCGCCACAGCCTCTCCGTCGGTGGATGCCGTTGCCTTGCGCGTCCGTCGACGCACCGGCTTCGCTGCATCACCGGGTGCCGTAGGAACGCCGCGGACCGTCTTCCCCCTTGCGGTCGTGCCGCGGCGGGAGAATCGTGCCTTCGGGGCAGGCAGGCCGAGGTCGAGCGCGGTGCCGCGTTGTCCGACCAGCGCACCGATCAGCCGGTCGGCCTCGCTGGCGATGGCGTCGATCACGCGGCGGAAATCGGCGCGTCCGGTTACCACCTCGTCCAGCTTCATTTCCCACAGTGCTGTGGTGCCGGGATCGACCAGGGTCGGGGCGGCGGCGCGCAAGGTCTCGAACAGATGCAGGCCGGCCGGGGTCGGCACCAGCCATTTGCCGTCCGCCCCCAGCAGGTTCTGCTTGCGCAGACCCTTGATCACCTCGGCGCGGGTGGCCGGGGTGCCGATGCCCTTGGCCTCTTTCAACCGGTCGCGCAGAGCCGGGTCCTCGACGAACCTCCAGGCATTCTGCATGGCATCGACCAGCGTGCCTTCGTTGTAGCGTGGCGGCGCCTGGGTGCGCTTGGCCTCCACCTTGGGATCGCTGAGCGTCGCCGGTTCGCCGTCGGTCAGCGGCGGCAAGGTCTGTTCGGTCTCCTCCTCCGGCTTGCCGTCGGATTCGGCCGAACCGAAGGCGGCCTTCCAGCCCAGCTTCAGCGGGATGCGGCCGACGGCGCGGAAGGCGACCGGCTTGATGCCTCCGGGCGTCGGCACCGGCACCGGCATGGTCACGCTGGTCTGGCGATACTCGTAATCCGGCATCACCGCCGCAAGGTATGACCGGCAGATCAGCGCAAACAGCCGCTTCTCGTCATCGGTCAGCCGGAAGAGCCGCGATTCCAAATCGTCCAGCACATTGACATTGGGGATCACCGCATGGTGCGACACACCTTCCAGCGCCTTGTCGCAGAAATGGCCGGACTTGCCCTTGCGGATCACCGGGCGCCGAATATCCATGTGGTTGTCCAGATGCGCGAAGCCGCGCAGCCGGGTCAGCGCCCCGACGATGGCGGGCACATCGGCGATCTGGTTTTCCGACAGGTATCGCGCCTCGGCGCGCGGATAGGTGATGAGCTTCTTGCCGTCGCCGTCATACAGTTCCTGCGCCACTGCCAGCGTACGGTCGGCGGTCCAGCCCCAGCGCTGGCCACAGGTCTTCTGCAGCGACGGAAGGTCGTAGAGCTTGGGCGGTGCCTGCCGTTTCTCCTCCACCGTGACCGTCAACGGTCCGCGGTGGGTGTCGGCGGCACGCGCGATGGCCTCGGCGGCGGCGCGGTCCTTGATGCGGTCCTTCGGCGCCGGGGCATGGCGCATCTGGAAGCTGCCCTCGGCCACGGTGGCTGTCGCCACCACCTCGAAATAATCCTCCGGCTTGAAGTTGCGGATCTCCAGCTCGCGCAGGCAGACGATGGCCAGCGTCGGGGTCTTGACCCGGCCGATGCCGATGACGCCGCGGGTGCCGGGGGCCAGCAGGGTCTTGGTCGCCGTGCGGGTCAGCGACAGGTTGTAAATTTGGTCGGCCTGCTGGCGCGCCACCGCGGCCTCGTAGAGCGGCCGCATGCTGTCGTTCGGCTTCAGCGTGGCGAAGGCGTCGCGCAGGGTCTTGGGATCCTGGGCTGTGAAAAGCGCGCGCCGCACCTTGCCGCGATAGCCGACATGCTCCAGGATTTCCTGGCCGATCAATTGGCCTTCGCGGTCGCAGTCGGTGGCGAGGATCACCTCGTCGCAGCCGCGCAGCGCGGCGGTGATCGCCTGCAGCTTCGCCGCCTTGTTGCCGCCCTGGTCGGGCCGGGTCGGATAAAGACCGTCCGGCTTCAGCAGGGTCGACGACCAGCGCTTCCAGGCCGGGTCGACCTCGTCAGGCTCGGCAAGGCGCAGCAGATGGCCCTCGGCCGGCAGGATGCGGCCGTAGCGGTCGCCCAGGGCCGCGCGCAGGTCCTTCGCCTGGCTGGATTTCTCGGTGATGATCAGCGTCGCCATGCGCCGGAGGATACGGGATTGAAGGAAACGGAGCAAGAACATGCGCGCGGTCGGCGTGGCTTTCGGCACGGTGCTGTTGCCGCGGCCTTGGCCGGTCTGGCGATGCTGGCCGGCGTGCCTGCAGCCCATGCGGAGCGGCCGCTGCTGCCCGGCGTTGGCCCGGGCGACCGGCGGGTACCGGTCGACGCGGCCGCCGATCCCTGGCGCAGCGTGGTGCGGGTGCAGACCAACCTGGCCGGACGCTGCACCGGGGCGCTGGTCGGCCGGCGCACGGTGGTGACCGCCGGCCATTGCCTGTTCAATCCGCGTACCCGGCGCTTCCTCCAGGCGTCGTCGCTGCATGTCCTCTTCGGCTATGACCGCGGCGCATTCACCCGCCATGTCACGGTGGCGCGGGTGGCGACCGACCCGGCTTACGACCCGGCTGCGGCGGCGCCGATGCTCGCCGGCGACTGGGCGGTGCTGACCCTGGCGGAACCGGCGCCGGACCAGGTGCCGCCGCTCCCCGTCAGCGAGGCGCCGCTGCGGCCCGGCACGCCGCTGATGCTCGGCGGTTACAGCCAGGATCGGGCGCAGATCCTGATGGCCGACAGCGCCTGCCATCTGCTGGGGGAAAGCGGCGGGCTTCTTGTGCACGACTGCGATGCCACGCGCGGGACCAGCGGCGGGCCGCTGCTGGTGCGGACGGTGCGCGGCGCCGGGGCGAACGGCGGGGCAAGCGACGCGGCGAATGGCGGGGGGTGGGCGGTCGCTGGAGTCGGCGTCGCCGCCGGAAACGCACCGGCCGTGCGCAATTTTGCGGTCCCGTCGGCGCGTTTCGCCGCACTTTTGGCGAAGGATACCGCCGCGGGTCAGCCCTGAGCGGCGGAGGCGCATTTTTTTCTTCGCGCGCGGCCCCGAATGGCATAGACGTACCCGCATCTTTTTCAGCCCCCGGAACCCGGAGTCTTTCCGTCATGTCGATCCAGCGCTTCCACACCGGACCGCGCATGAGCCAGATGGTCGTCCACAAGGACACGGTCTATCTCGCCGGTCAGGTCGCCGACGAGCCGACGCCCGACGTCGAGCGTCAGACCATCCAGATCCTGGCCCAGATCGACGCCCTGCTGGCGGAAGCGGGCAGCGACAAGAGCAAGCTGTTGTCGACCACCATCTATCTGGCCGACATCGCCAGCTTCGGCGCGATGAACAAGGCTTGGGACGCCTGGGTCGATCCGGCGAATCCGCCGGCCCGCGCCACGGTGGAAGCCAAGCTGGCCGCACCCCAGTATCTCGTTGAAATTCAGGTCACCGCTGCTAAATAAGGCGGCGGAAACGGGGCGACCCGGCAGCCTCGGTTGGGGTGTGCCGGCGTGGCCCGAACGCTGTGAGGGCCGCGCGCTTCAATATTCCGACAAATTGCTTGTCGGTTTACGGAATGTTAATGACGCCTTAACAGATCGCCCGTAAAACCCCGACCAACCTCTGCCGCCGAAGCGGACGACCCCTGACGGTCGCGCTTCGGTTGTCGCGTTACTGCAATGGAACCGCAACATGCCGCGCCAAACGCCACTGTCTGACATTCGGAACATCGGCATCATCGCCCACGTCGACGCGGGCAAGACGACGACCACCGAGCGCATTCTGTACTACACCGGTCGCAAGCACACGATCATCGACGTCCACGAGACGAAGGATTTGAAGACGTCGACGACGACCGACTACATGGAGCAGGAGCAGAAGCGCGGCATCACCATCCAGTCGGCCGCGGTTTCGACCTTCTGGCGCGAGAAGAAGATCAACGTCATCGACACCCCGGGCCACGTGGATTTCACCATTGAGGTGAACCGCTCGCTCCGCGTGCTCGACGGCGCGGTGGTGGTGTTCGACGGCGTCGCCGGCGTGGAGCCGCAGTCGGAGACCAACTGGCGTCTGGCCGACAACTACAACGTGCCGCGCATCTGCTACGTCAACAAGATGGATCGTTCGGGCGCGAACTTCCAGCGTTGCGTCAGCATGATCAAGAGCCGCCTGAACGCGCGTCCGGTCTGCATCCAGGTTCCGCTCGGCTCGGAAGACAATTTCCGCGGCATGGTCGATCTGGTCGAGATGAAGGCCTATGTCTGGTTCTCGGACGACAAGGATGCCAAGTGGGAGATCTGGGAGATCACTGACGATCTCGCCCAGAAGCTCAACCTGAGCGTCAAGGAAGACCTCGACAACATCGCCAGCATCCCGGCGCTGCGCGCCGAGTTGGTCGACACTGCGCTCGAGCAGGACGACGCGGCGATGGAAGCCTATCTGGAGAGCGGTGAGGAGCCGTCGGCCGACGTGCTGCGCGCCTGCCTGCGCAAGGGCACCATCACCAGCGCCTTCACGCCGGTGCTCTGCGGCTCGTCCTACAAGAACAAGGGCGTCTGCCAGGTTCTGGACGCGGTCGTCGATCTGCTGCCGGCCCCGACCGACGTCGAGGCGATCAAGACGGTGGACGAGGACGGCAACCCGAACGGCGAGCGTCTCAGCTCCGACGACGCGCCCTTCTCGGCGCTGGCCTTCAAGGTGCTGAACGACACCTACGGCTCGATGACCTTCGTGCGCGTCTACTCGGGCGTGCTGACCAAGGGCATGTCGATCCTGAACTCGACCCGCGGCAAGCGCGAGAAGATCGGCCGCATGGTCGAGATGTACGCGAAGGACGCCAACCCGATCGAGGAAGCCCGCGCCGGCGACATCATCGCGCTCGTCTCCCTGCAGGAGACCGAGACCGGTGACACGCTGTGCGACGCCTCCGCGCCGGTCATCCTGGAGCGCATGCGCTTCCCGGACCCCGTCATCAGCGTCTCGGTCGAGCCGAAGACCAAGGGCGAGCAGGAGAAGTTCTCGATCGCGCTCGGCAAGATGGTCCGCGCCGATCCGTCGCTCCGCCTGGAGACCGACCGTGAAACCGGCCAGACCATCCTGCGCGGCATGGGCGAGCTGCACCTGGAAGTGACGCTCGACCGCATGCGCACGGAGTTCGGCGTGGAAGGCAACATGGGCAAGCCCCAGGTCGCCTACCGCGAGACGATCACCAAGCCGGTCGAATACACCTACACCCACAAGAAGCAGACCGGCGGTTCGGGCCAGTTCGCCGAGGTGAAGATCGTCTTCGCGCCGCGCGAGCGGGGCGAGGGCTTCGAGTTCCTCGACGAGACCGTCGGCGGCACGGTTCCGCGCGAATATGTGCCCTCGGTCAAGAAGGGTCTGGAGATGCAGAAGGAAGACGGCGTCCTCGCCGGCTACCCGACTGTGGACTTCAGCGCCCGCCTGGTGGACGGCAAGTACCACGACGTCAACTCGAACGCCCTGACGTTCGAAATCGCCGCCAAGGCCTGCTTCCGCGAGGCTCTGCCGAAGGCCGGCCCGATCCTGCTCGAGCCGGTCATGAAGGTCGAGATCGTCACCCCCGACGACTACCTGGGCGACGTCATCGGCGACGTGAACCGTCGTCGCGGCACCGTCCTGGGCCAGCTGGAGCGTGGGTCGAACATCGCCGTCGAGGCCAATGTCCCGCTGAACGAAATGTTCGGCTACATCGGCCAGCTGCGCGGCATGACCTCGGGCCGTGCGTCCTACACGATGGAGTTCAGCCACTACGAGCCGGTGCCGCGCAACGTCACCGACGAAATCGTGGCCGGCCGCAACAAGGCCGCCTGATCGCTTGGCTCCGACTTTTCGGGGCTGGCAATCGGGAGACATCCGGTAAAGCAGACGGCCGGCGGAGCAATCCGCCGGCCGTTCGCCGTTTCAAGGGGCGGAGGATGGAAACAGGGGCATAAGGCCTTCCGTTCCAGGCCGACCCTTCGCCTGCACCGACGGCATAAGGGACATAGGTCGGCAGCCTAACGCGCCGGGGCGGCGGCCAATGACCAATTCATTATCGTTTTGCAACCAAAAAATAGTTGGCAGTTTGTCGAATCCGTGCCCAAATTTGGAGCATGACGATTCGACGCTTCTTTTCCTTGACTGTGCTTTTGACGCTGACCCTCGGGGTACCGGCCGGGGCAGGGCAGGGGAACATGCGTCTGGACAGTCTTTTCCAGGCTTTGAACACCACCACCGACGCGACCTATGCCGAATTGGTGGAGGAGCATATCTGGGACTTCTGGCTCGATCATCCCGACCCGGTGATGGTGCGCGACATGCGTGCCGGGGTGAACAGCCTGAACGGCGACGACTATGATTCGGCCCTGCACGCCTTCGACGCCGTGGTCGCCCGCGACCCGTCCTATGCGGAAGGGTGGAACAAGCGCGCCGCCACCCACTACATGCTGGGCGACTACCGCGGCGCCATGTTGGACCTGCATCACGCGCTGTCGCTGGAGCCCCGCCATTTCGGAGCGCTGGTGGAGTTGGGGCTGGTGTATCTGGCGTTGGGCGATGAGAAGCCTGCTTTGCGCGCCTTCGACGCGGCGCTGAAGATCAATCCGCATCTGACGCGGGTTCGGGCGCAGGCCGATGCGATCCGCAATCGCCGGGCGGGAACCGATCTGTAGAACGACCGGGTCCGCCATCCGTCATTCCTGGTGCCGCTGCAAGCCCATCGCGGCTGCCGTTGATGCACGGGGCTGCGCCGCATGACGGGGTGTCCGGACGTTGCCCGCAATCGGTCTTGACAAGTTCCAGGGTTTTCCTATAGTCGCACCCTCTCGCCGCCCTGCGTGGGTGGCGGGTAACATTGTGCGTTCCCGGCCCCGGCCTTGTGTCGGGCGGGATTTGCTCGGTGTGTAGGCGGCCCGACGGGCTGCCGTTGAGATATCGAGACTGAGGAGAGTAGCGTGGCGCGTATTGCTGGCGTCAACATCCCCGCGCAGAAGCGCGTGGAGATCGGGTTGACCTACATCCATGGCATCGGCCCCTTCAAGGCCAAGGAAATCTGCGCGAAGCTGGAAATCCCGGCCGAGCGTCGCGTGAACGAGCTGACGGACGACGAAGTCCTGAAGATCCGCGAGACCATCGACGCCGACTACCGCGTCGAGGGCGATCTTCGTCGCGAAGTCGCCATGAACATCAAGCGTCTGATGGATCTGGGCTGCTACCGTGGCCTGCGTCACCGCAAGGGCCTGCCGGTCCGCGGCCAGCGCACCCACACGAACGCCCGCACCCGCAAGGGTCCGGCCAAGCCGATCGCCGGCAAGAAGAAGTAAGAGGACGAACGCAAAATGGCCAAGCCCTCCGCCGCTTCTCAGCGCCTGCGTCGTCGCGAGCGCAAGAACATCACCGCCGGCGTCGCTCATGTGAACGCCTCGTTCAACAACACGATGATCACCATCACCGACGCGCAGGGTAACACCATTGCCTGGTCGTCGTCGGGCACCATGGGCTTCAAGGGTTCGCGCAAGTCGACGCCCTACGCTGCCCAGGTCGCCGCCGAGGACGCTGGCCGCAAGGCCCAGGAACACGGCATGAAGACCCTGGAAGTCGAAGTGAAGGGTCCGGGTTCGGGGCGTGAGTCCGCGCTCCGCGCCCTGCAGTCGATCGGCTTCCAGATTACGTCGATCCGCGACGTCACGCCGATCCCGCACAACGGCGTTCGCCCGCCGAAGAAGCGTCGCGTCTGATTTAGTTCTGTTTCCGCACCCGCGGGGAACGACCGTTCCGGGACAGGGGGCCGCAGCCATCGCGGCCCCCTCAGCATGGGAACGGCTCGGGCCCCGCGGGTTCGTGTTCACCCGATGGCATCTTGAGGTCTATCCGTGCTTCAGAAGAACTGGCAGGAACTGATTAAGCCGAGCAAGCTGGACATCCAGCCCGGTGACGACGCCGACCGCTTCGCGACCGTGGTCGCCGAGCCGCTGGAGCGCGGCTTCGGTCTGACGCTCGGCAACGCGCTGCGCCGCATCCTGCTCTCCTCTCTGCAGGGTGCCGCCGTCACGTCGATCCACATCGACGGCGTGCTGCACGAGTTCTCGTCCATCCCCGGCGTCCGCGAGGACGTGACCGACATCGTCCTGAACATCAAGACGATGGGTCTGCGCATGGGCGGCGACGGCCCGAAGCGCATGCGCCTGCGTGCCGAAGGCCCGGGCGAGGTCAAGGCCGGCATGATCGAGACCGGTCCCGACATCCAGGTCATGGATCCGGAACTGATCATCTGCACGCTGGACAACGGCGCGCGGCTGAACATGGAACTGACGGTCGAGACCGGCAAGGGCTACGTCCCGGCCAGCCAGAACCGTCCGGAAGACGCGCCCATCGGCCTGATTCCGATCGACGCCCTGTTCTCGCCCGTGCGCAAGGTGTCCTACAAGGTCGACAATGCCCGCGTCGGGCAGGTCACCGACTATGACCGCCTGTCGATGACGGTGGAGACCAACGGTTCGGTCAAGCCGGACGACGCGGTGGCTCTCGCCGCCCGCATCCTGCAGGACCAGTTGCAGCTGTTCATCAACTTCGAGGAGCCGACGCACGCCGTCTCCGAGGAGAAGCACGAGGAGGTTCCGTTCAACAAGAACCTGCTCCGCAAGGTGGACGAGCTGGAACTGTCGGTCCGTTCGGCCAACTGCCTCAAGAACGACAACATCGTCTACATCGGCGATCTGGTGCAGAAGACGGAGGCGGAAATGCTCCGCACCCCGAACTTCGGCCGCAAGTCGCTGAACGAGATCAAGGAAGTGCTGTCCCAGATGGGCCTGCACCTCGGTATGGAAATCCCGAACTGGCCGCCGGAGAACATCGAAGAGCTGGCCAAGCGTCTGGAAGAGCCGTACTAAGCATCTCAGCATTTTGCCGCGCCCCGTCCGCCTCCGGGCGGGAGGGGCGCATTCCCCAGGGCCGCCACGGCCCGACCCGGCTGCCGTACCAGCATTACGACTGGGCGGCGGGGTTCACGATCGGCTCCCCGAGGGGGGCCATGCCATGAAGGAGGACCGCCATGCGTCACGGCGTTTCGGGACGTAAGTTCAGCAAGACCAGCAGCCACCGCAAGGCCATGTTCTCGAACATGGCGAACGCGGTGATCAAGCACGAGCAGATCACCACCACCCTGCCGAAGGCGAAGGACCTGCGTCCGATCGTCGACAAGCTGATCACGCTCGGCAAGAAGGGTGGCCTGGCCAACCGTCGTCTGGCTTTCGCCCAGCTGCGCGACAACGAGACGGTGACCAAGCTGTTCACCGTCCTGGCCGACCGCTACAAGGACCGTCAGGGTGGCTACAGCCGCGTCCTGAAGGCCGGCTTCCGCTACGGCGACGCCGCCGACATGGCGGTGTTCGAGCTGGTCGAGCGTGACGTTTCGGCCAAGGGTCAGAACTCCGGCCCGACGCAGGACGTCGCCGAGGCCGAAGGCGAGACCGCCGAGTAACATGACCGGCAATCGCGCCGGTCTCACGCCCTGTGCGGCATCGGGTCCCAGGGCCCCGTATCGCACAGGACGGGATCGCCGATATCGGTGATATATTAAGCCCTTCCTCCGGTTCGCCGGAGGAAGGGTTTTCTCATTTGTGGCCGGTCAAATGTTGCGTTCTCTTTACACACGCCTCCAGCGCCTGTCCGCCCGCGACGATGCCGTCTGGTGGATGTCGGCGATTTCCTTTGCCGAAAGCTCTTTCTTCCCATTGCCGCCGGACGTGATGCTGGTGCCGATGTGTCTGGAGAAGCCGAAGAGGCTGTGGTTCTACACCAACATCTGCGCCTTTGCGTCGCTGCTCGGCGGAATGCTGGGCTATGCGCTCGGCTTCTATCTGTTCGAGAGCGTCGGGCGGATGATCATCGACTTCTACAATGCGCAGGAGTCTTTCCAGCATTTCCAGGAGATGTTCTCCGAGTTCGGCCCCTGGTTCCTGATCCTGAAGGGGGTGACGCCGATCCCCTACAAGCTGCTGACGATCACCGCCGGCTTCGCCCATCTCGACCTGACGGTCTTCATCCTCTGTTCCATCGTCGCGCGCTTTTCCCGATTCTACATGATCGCCATCCTGCTGCACTTCTACGGTCCGCAGGTTCAGCACATCATCGAAAAGCGCCTGATGCTGGTGGCCACCGTCCTGCTGGTCGTGGTGGTCGGCGGCCTCCTCAGCTTCAAGTTCGTCTAACCGGGCCCTCCAGATCAGTCCAGGCCGATCAATCCGGCATGCCCTGGTCCTGGCGGTCCCGCCGGGACGGCGGCAGGGCGTCGCGGTCGGCACGGTCGCGGCGCACGATCAGCACGATGGCGACCGCCACGAACAGACCGCCCAGCAGCGGCACGATCATCTCGCCCATGCCGATGTTGGGCAGGGCCAGCACGCGCGAGGCCAGCATGACGAGGCCGAGGACGAGCAGCGCAAGCAGCAGCCGCAAGGACCGGTGGCGCGGCCGGTTGCGTGTCGGTCTGCCGTCCGATTCCGGTGTCATTTCAGTCATTCCCTTCTTGATGCCGATATCGGCATAGTGGGGACCGAATGGGGGATGGTCCAGAGGGGTGTGGCATTCCGTCATGCCAAAGGCCATTTCCACAACAAGAACAATAGGAGCCGTCGTGGCTATGTTCCGTCCGGTCCGTCTCGTTGCCCCGCTTGTGGCCGTGGCCCTGCTCGGTCTGTCGGCCTGCGCCGATCCGGCCTCGCGCCCCGCCGCCGGCCCGGCGCCCACCGTCACCGTGGTCCCGGGACCGTCCACCCCGCGTGCCGGCGCCGACGACCAGTCGCTGCGGATCGACGGGGGCACCGGTGCCGGTGCGTCCTGCCAAGCCCAGTGCGAGCGCAGCCACAATTCCTGCATGGATTCGGTCGCGGCCCGCAACCAGGGTGGCATCGACCGCACCGACTCGACTCCCTTCAGCCCGACCGACAATTGCAGCTATCAGTTGAGGCAGTGCTACCAGCGCTGCACCTCGGTGCGCTGAGGCGGCGGTCATGGCAAAACGCGGCGAGTCGGGCGGGGATGCCGGGCTGTTCTCGGCGGCGGCTCCCCGTCCGCTCGCCGACCGGCTGCGCCCGCGCACGCTGGACGAGGTCGTCGGGCAGGACCATCTGCTGAAGCCCGAGGGACCGCTGGGCCGCATGGTCGCGGCGCGGCGGCTGGCCTCCATGATCCTGTGGGGGCCGCCCGGCTGCGGCAAGACCACCATCGCCCGCCTGCTAGCCCACAGCACCGACCTGCATTTCGAGCCGCTGTCGGCGGTGTTCTCCGGCGTCGCCGATCTGCGCAAGGTCTTCGACGCCGCGCGGGCCCGCCGGGTGGCGGGGCAAGGGACGCTGCTGTTCATCGACGAGATCCATCGCTTCAACCGGTCGCAGCAGGATGGCTTCCTGCCCTTCGTCGAGGACGGCACCGTCACGCTGGTCGGCGCCACCACCGAGAACCCGTCCTTCGAGCTGAACGCCGCCTTGCTGTCGCGGGCACAGGTGTTTGTGCTCAACCGGCTGGACGACACCGCGCTGGAGAAGCTGCTGGCGCGGGCCGAGGTCGAGATGGGCCGGCCGCTGCCGCTGGACGCCGACGCGCGGGCCGCGGTGAAGGCGATGGCCGATGGCGACGGCCGTTTCTGCTTGAACCTGTGCGAGGAACTGTTCGCGTTGCCGGGCGAGACAATGCTCGACACCAACGCGCTCGCCGCCACCATCCAGCGCCGCGCCCCGCTCTACGACAAGTCGCAGGAAGGGCACTACAACCTCATCAGCGCCCTGCACAAGTCGCTGCGCGGATCCGACACCGACGCTGCGCTTTACTGGTACAGCCGCATGCTGGACGGTGGGGAGGACCCGCGCTACATCGCGCGGCGTCTGACCCGCTTCGCGGTGGAGGATATCGGGCTGGCCGACCCCAACGCCCTGACCCAGGCGGTTGCCGCGTGGGAGGCCTATGAACGGCTGGGCAGCCCAGAGGGCGAACTGGCCCTGGCACAGCTGGTCATCTATCTGGGGACGGCGCCGAAGTCGAACGCCGGCTATACCGCCTACAAGGCGTCGGTGCGGGCGGCGAAGGAGACCGGCTCGCTGATGCCGCCCAAGCATATCCTGAACGCGCCGACCAAGCTGATGAAGACCATCGGCTACGGCAAGGGGTACGAGTACGACCACGACACGGCGGAAGGCTTTTCCGGCCAGAATTATTTTCCCGACGGGATGGCGCGGCGCGAGTTCTACCAGCCGGTGGAGCGCGGTTTCGAGCGCGATCTGCGCAAGCGGCTGGACTATTGGGCCAAGCTGCGCGACCGGCGGGGAGAGGAATAGGCAAAGCGATTTCGCCCCGTCCTACGCCGACGCGCGGGACAGGGCGAATGACTTGCCCGAAAACAAGTGGTTCTTACGCCGCCATCCCATCGGCCGGGGCCGAGGCGATCAGGCGGTAATGGCTGGTGTCGGCGAGGACCGAACAGCTCAGGGTCTTCGAGACGCCCTCGTCCTCGGTGCTGACGACGCGGGCGTGGGGGATGCCCAGCAGGTTGACCGTTGCCGTCACCCGCCAACCGCGGCCGGCGGCGCTGCCGACCGGTTGGAAAACCTGCCCGATCTGGACATGCTTCTTGCTCATGACGGAAAACCCTCGGACGGCCGGTCGCCCATGGAGGCGCCGGCCTGTTGCGCAAAATTCAACCGACAGTTAAACGCAGCAACAAGTCGCGATCAACAGGGAAACCGTCGAATATCCCATAGGCCGGTAAATGCTGGGTGAAATGTCACGGCCGGCCCCCTCGGCCGACCGGCTTCTCAGCACCCCGATTTCGGCAGAGCCTCGATCTTTTCCAGCACGGCGTTGACGGTGAAATCGCCATAGTCGATCTGCATGGACTCGGCGATGCCGTTTTCCAGCAGATGCAGGCTCATCTCATATTCCGGCTGGGCCGAATCGCTCTGCACCGGGAAAAAGGCCATACGGACCGGCCAGGCCTTGCCCACCTTCAGCAACGGATCCTTGGCCGAATCCTTCGGCGCACCGGGCTTGCCGACGACGGTCGACACCTCGGTCGGGCCCTCCGCGTCGGAGCCGTCGAAGATTGTGCGGGTGAAGAAGGGCTCCTTGCGTTCGGCATGATCCAGGATCGCCAGCGTGTGGGCGGTCGGGAACATGGTTCCGGCCGGCAACTCCATCTCCTGCGGATCGGGCTTGGTGAACTGGGCGCTGCCGCCGCCGCCTTCGCCCAGGTTCGCCTCGCCGCGCACCTCCTCGTCGACCTCGCCGTTCACCAGCTTGCGGACGTTGAAGCGGTAGCGCAGGCCGTTCTTCGCCTCCCACGTCGTGTAGTTGGTGTTCATCGCCATGTCCTCGCCCTCGCTGTAGACGAAGCGCAGCTGAAAGCGCTGCTCCGTCGTCCAGCCGTCGCAGGCGTCGGCCCATTCGAACATCATGCGGCCGCGGACGTCGCTGACCTTCGAGCCGTTGCGTGCCGACCCCAGCGACATGGCGTAGATCGCCCGGTGGGGCTGGATCTTGGCCGCCACCGCCGCCAGCGAGGTCGCGGCCGGCTGAGCCAGGGCAGGGGAGGCCGCGAGAAGCGCACCGGCGGAAACGGCGGCTGCGAAGACCGCACCAACGGTTGCCGGGAGGGCAGAGAGACGGTCGAGCAAGACGGGATCCACAGGTGATTGACGGCTCTTGGTGGAGTATGGGTGTTTTTGCCGCGGTCCGAAAGGCCCGCCACCCGAATGTCCTATCAATGGAAGGGAACCGCCGGAATGACAAGCCCTGCCGAGGTGCAGCCCGTGACGCAGTCGGACAGTCCCGTCTCCCGCTCCGCTGGGCGCCCCGTGCTGCTGCTGACCCGCCGCCTTCCCGACGCGGTGGAGGCGCGGGCGTCGCGCGACTACCGGGCGGTGCTCAATCCGGAGGACCGCGCCTTCAGCGGCGAGGAGATCGCCGCCCGCGCCGCGGAGGCCGGGGCCGATGCCGTGCTCTGCTGTGCCGGCGACCGGCTGGATGCCGCCGCCATCGCCGCCCTGCCGCAGAGCGTTCGGGTGCTGGCGACCTTCTCGGTCGGGACCGACCACATCGACCTGGAGGCGGCGCGCGCCCGCGGCCTGACCGTCACCAACACGCCGGACGTGCTGACCGACGCCACCGCCGACATCGCCCTGCTTTTGCTGCTGGGGGCGGCGCGGCGCGCCTCGGAGGGCGAGCGGATGATCCGCGCCAATGCCTGGACCGGCTGGACACCGACCCAGCTGATGGGCACCCATGTCGGGGCCAAGCGGCTTGGCATCGTCGGCATGGGCCGCATCGGACAGGCGGTGGCGGCCCGCGCCCGCGCCTTCGGCATGGCCATCCATTACAGCAACCGCCGCCGCTTGGCCCCGGAGCTGGAACTGGGCGCCATCTATCATGCCGATTCCGAGGCGATGCTGCCGGTGTGCGATGTCCTGTCGCTTCATTTCCCGGCCACGGCGGAAACCCGACATTGGCTGAACGCCGACCGGATCGAGCGGCTGCCGCCCGGCGCCATCCTGATCAACACCGCGCGCGGCAGCGTGGTGGATGACGGCGCGGTGATCGACGCGCTGAAGCGTGGGCGCCTCGCGGCGGCCGGGCTCGACGTGTTCGAGAACGAGCCGAACCTGCATCCCGGCTACCGCGACCTGGCGAACGCCTTCCTACTGCCGCATCTGGGCAGCGCCACGGTGGAGACGCGGAACGCCATGGGGTTCAAGGCGCTGGACAATGTCGACGCGGTGACGGCCGGCCGGCCGGCGCCGGACCGGGTGGTGTGAAGGGAGGGTGGAGCCTTTTGCCGGTCGCCCTCCGCTGCCTGCCCTCCACTGGCTGCGATATCCTGCCAGCGATCCTTTGCCCGGCACTCCCGGCAGGGATTTCCTCCCCCGAACGATTGGAGTGGGCAGAAGATTCCGGTCTGGTGGGAAAGAGGCTCCACCCCTGCCGAATGATCCACCGGCGCAATCCGCCGGAAATGCATAAAATGCTTGGTATCTCCGGGGTGCGACGGGTTGGCACGGGGGTTGCTTGGAGAAAGGCGAAGTGTTCCGACCTTCATCTGAGGAGCCGACCCCATGAACGCCATCGTCGCCGCCCTGGACCTGAAGCATCATGCCGCCGACCGTTTCGACGTGCCGGCAGGCTGGTCACCGGTCGCGCTGGCCTCGCGCGTCGGGCTTCTGCGGGGGACAGAGCGCCAGACGCTGGACGAGACGATCGCGTTGCTCGCCGAGGCAAAGGAGACGATCGTCGAGTTGCAGGAGCGCATCGCCTACCTGGAAAGCCTGACGATGACGGACGAGCTGACCGGCCTCTTGAACCGGCGTGGCTTCTACAGCCACTTCCGGCGCGAACTGGCCTCGGCCCGGCGCACCGGCACCGCCGGCGGGCTGCTGGTCATGATCGACCTGGATGGCTTCAAGGCCATCAACGACACCCATGGCCATGTCGCCGGCGACGCCTATCTGCGGCAGGTGGCCCGCATGATCGTCGGCAATGTCCGGCAGGAGGATGTCGTCGCCCGGCTGGGTGGCGACGAGTTCGCCGTGCTGCTGACCAACACCGACACCGCCAACGGCCTCGCCCGCGCCCGCCAGCTGGCCGCCATCGCCGATGCCACCCATGTGGAGTGGGGTGGCCAGAGCCTGCCGGTCCGCTTCTCCGTCGGCACCCAGCCCTATGGCGCCGAGGACAGCGAGGACGAAGTGATGCGCCGCGCCGACGCCATGATGTATGGCGCCAAGGGAGCCCGCCGCCGCGACGCCAAGCGCAAGGCGAAGCGGGCGGCCTGAGAAGGCCGGCGCTGCCCGTCATTGCCGTTCCGGACAATCGAGACCGCCCGCGTCCGCCGCGGGCGGTTTTCCGTTTCCCGACAGGGTGATCGCAGTCCGATAAGGGATGCCGGCGAGCGGTTCGGTAACGACTATTTAACCGTCGCGACCTAATCAGAAAGGGGGTATACCGGATCTGCGGTCCCGCAACCGCGACTTCGGCCCGCCGGCCGGGGGGAGCGCGTCCGCGGTGCGCACGGTGCGGCATCGGACCGCGTGAACGGGACAGCGTGAACGCGGGGGTCACACCCAGGGAGGATGCATGCCAGCGGAGCCGTGCGGACCATTGGAGACCGGTGGTAAGCCGACCAAGACCGTCCTCATCGTCGAGGACAACGAGCTGAACATGAAGCTCTTTCATGACCTGCTCGAGGCCCACGGCTATGGCACGCTGCAGACCCGCGAAGGCATGGAGGCGATGCGTCTGGCCCGCCTGCATCGTCCCGACCTGATCCTGATGGACATCCAGCTTCCCGAAGTGTCGGGGCTGGAGGTCACCCGCTGGATCAAGGACGATCCGGAGTTGAAGAGCATTCCGGTCGTCGCCGTCACAGCCTTCGCCATGAAGGGCGACGAAGAGAAAATCCGTCAGGGCGGCTGCGAGGATTATGTGGCGAAGCCCATCTCGGTCGTGAAATTTCTTGAAACGGTCAAGAAGTTTCTCGGGTAAGTCGCTTTCATCTGTACCAATTCTGCAGGATTTCCCTTCCGATGTCCGCGCGTGTCCTTGTTGTCGATGACGTTTTGCCCAACGTGAAGCTGCTCGCGGCAAAGCTGACGCGCGAATACTTCAATGTGCTGACCGCCTTCAACGGACCCGACGCGCTGGAGATGGTGCGGACGGAATCGCCCGACATCGTCCTGCTGGACGTCATGATGCCAGGCATGGACGGGTTCGAGGTCTGCGAGAAGATCCGTTCCGACCCCGCCACCATGCACATCCCGGTGGTGATGGTCACGGCGCTGTCCGACATAGCCGACCGCGTCCGCGGGCTTGAGGCGGGAGCCGACGATTTCCTGACCAAGCCGGTGAACGACATCGCGCTGTTCGCGCGCGTCCGCTCGCTGGTGCGGCTGAAGATGATGATGGACGAGTGGCGCCTGCGCGAAACCACGTCGGGCCAGTTCGGGGTCATCGAGCGCAGCGGCACCATGCTGAGCGAGTCCTTCGAGCGCGCAAGCGTGCTGGTGCTGGAGGATTCCGCGCTCGACCTCGAAAAGATCACGGACACGCTGGAGCGCGACCACAACACGGTGACCTCCGCCGACACCTGCGCCAAGGCGTTGGAACGGGCGCTGGGCAGCCCGCTCGATCTGGTGGTGGTCAGCCTGACCCTGCTGAACGAGGACGGGCTGCGGCTCTGTTCGCAGCTGCGCTCGCACGAACGCACCCGGCAGGTGCCGATCCTGCTGATGGTCGACGACGGCGACCTTGGGCAGGTGGCGAAGGGGCTGGAACTCGGCGCCAACGATTACGTCATCAAGCCGGTCGACCGGAACGAACTGCTGGCCCGCGCCCGCACCCAGATCCGGCGCAAGCGCTATCAGGAACGGCTGCGCTCCAATTACGAGCAGAGCCTGTCGATGGCGCTGACCGACAGCCTGACCGGCGTCTTCAACCGCCGCTACGTCAACGCCCATCTGCCCCGGCTGCTGGAGCGCGCCATCGACAGCCACAAGCCGGTGTCGGTGCTGATGTTCGACATCGACCATTTCAAGGTGGTCAACGACACCTACGGCCACGCCATCGGCGACGAGGTGCTCCGCGAGGTTTCCGCACGCGCCAGCCGCAACCTGCGCACCTTCGACCTCGTCGCCCGGCTGGGCGGCGAGGAATTCATCGTCATCCTGCCGGACACCGACGGCGAAGCGGCGCTGATCGTCGCCGAGCGCCTGCGCTCGCGCATCGCCGACTTCCCCTTCGCCGTCTCGGCCGACCGCGGCGAAATCAACGTGACGGTGTCGATCGGCATCTCCATCGGCGGCCGGCTGGGCGATACCGCCGAGGGTCTGGTCCGCCGGGCCGACGAGGCGCTGTACGAGGCCAAGCGCTCTGGCCGCAACTGCGTGATCGCCGACGCCCGCGCCGACCAGCTGGAAGGTTGAGGGGCGGACCCAGGCGTCCGCACCCCTTTTTCGTCCCCTTGCTGTCCCTGCTGCGCCGCACCATGTGGCAAAGCCGTTCCTTTCCACCGGCATCATTGGGGATCCGATGCTCGCCACCGCCAGCGGCGCCATCACCCATCTGGGCAGCAGCAGCCTCCTCGTTCCACTGTCCGCCCTCTATGCGACCGCGCTGTGGCGGCACCACTCGGCGCCGCTGGCGCTGCGCTGGCTGCTGGCCCTGGCGCTCTGCCTTGGCGCGATGGTCGTGCTGAAGCTGATCGGGCATGGCTGCGGCCTGCCGGACTTTCCGCTGTTCCCCTCGCTGTTCGCCGGTGACCGCTTCATCAGCCCCAGCGGCCATGCTGCCTTTTCCGCCGTCTTCTACGGGTCGGTGTCGGCACTGGCCGCGCGCAATGCTGAATCGCGCTGGCTGCGCATCGGTCTGCCGCTGGCGGCGGTGGCGCTGGTGCTGGCCATCGGGGCCTCGCGCGTCGCCGTCTCTGCCCATTCCGGGGCGGAGGTGGTGGCCGGGCTGACCATCGGCGGGCTGTCGGCCCTGCTGTTCCTGTGGAGCAGCCGCAAGGACGGCGCCCCGCGGCTGCGTCCCTCTCCCTGGCTGGCGGGTGCGATGGTGCTCGGGCTCGCCCTGCTGGTCCATGCCGGCGACCCGTCCTTCGTCGAAGGGACCATCCGCTGGGCCGCCCATCAGCTCGGCAGCGGGGCCGGCCTGTGCGAGCTGGCCGGCCGCGTGTTTCCCGGCAGCCGCGGATAACTCACCAACCGGGGTGAAGCCGGCGGCGTCCTGTGTTATGACGGACGGCCGCGCACGGTCCCGGCAACACGGCGCCGTTCACGTCACTGCTCAAGCCAAAGGCTTGCGCTGCGCTGCGTAAGATCCTATACCGACGCCCCGTTTCCGTTCCGTTCCGTTTTCGCGCCCAACCCATCCAAACTGCCCTGGTCACCCCCGCACCGCATGTCGCTCTTCGATGCCTTGCCGCGTGGCCCTTCGTCGGGTGGCGCCGCCGTCCCCTTCGGTCAGGATGACCTGACGCGCGTCTTCGATGCCAAGACGCTGCAGCGCGGCCGCACGCTGATGATGACGGGTGCGGTGGCGCTGGGTGCGCCCGGCAGCGACCGGATCGAGGCGGAGGTCAGCGACCTCGGCCGCCGGCTGTCGGTGACGGTGACCCCGGTTCAGGGCAAGCGCGGCGTGGTGCTCGACCGCACCTGTTCCTGTGGCCGCAACGCCTGCGCCCATATGGCGGCGGCGGCGATGCTGGCGCTGGAAAGCCGTCCGGAATGGCGCCGCGCCTCCCTGTTCGACGTGGCCGACGTGAAGGCGCCGCTCGCCCCGCCGCCGCCACCTCCGGTTCCGCTCGCGTCCCCGCCGGCCGCTGCGGCCACCGTACAGCCATCGGCGCCGTCTCCCGCATCGCCTCCTGTGCCGCCGGCTGCTCCCAAGCCCCCGCTCACCCTGGTCCGTCCGCCGGTTCCGCCGCCGGTCCGCAGCGTGACGCCACCCCCACCGCCACCTCCGGCCCCGAAGCCGGAGCCGGTGCGCAGCCTGCGCTGGACGCTGGAGCCGGGGCAGGGCGATGTGGCCTGCTACATCCTGGCGGAGTTCGTGGCGGAGGGGGAGGCCGACGGCAGCCCCGCCACCCCGCGCGACGTGCTGGCCAAGGCGCCGCGCTCGCTGGACGGCGATGCCGACCGCGCCATCGCCCGGCTACTCGGCGGCGGCGGTACGGAGCGCACCCCCGTCGCCAAGAGCCGGGGCGAGGCGGTGGACCGCCTGCTGCGCCGTCTGCTCTCCACCGGCCGCCTGCGCTGGCGCGACGGCACCCCGCTGGCCGAGGCGCCGGGCCGCACCGTCCGCACCTTCCGCGACCCGGCCACGCGCAAGCTGCGCCCGACCGGTCTGCCTGAGCGCAGCGTGCTGGTGAAGGGCCAGTCCTACTGGTGCGTCGACAGCGCCACCGGCACCGTCTTCCCGGTCGATCTCCAGGTGGTGGAGGTGCCGAAGGCCAAGCCGGTACCGCCCGCCCCGCCGCCGCCGCCGGTGCCGTCGAAGGCCACCCCGTCGCGCCTGTTCGGTCCGTCGCGCGGTGGTGTCGCGTCGATGCCGCGCATCGCTCCGCCACCTCCGTCCATTTCCACGCCCAGCTTCCGCGACAGCGGCATTCCCGGCGTGCGCAGCGGAGCGGCGGATGCCGCGGCCATCGTCGAGCGCTCCCCCCGCATCATCGCCCGCCTTGGCCGCGTGGTGACGCCGGCCGATGGGCTGGTCGACGTGCTGCGCCTGTCCTTCGACTATGGCGAGCCCGGCAATGCGGTGGAGATCGAGCCCGACGACCAGCGCCAGTTCGCCCGCTACGAGGATGAGTTCAACGAGGTCACCTTCGTCCGCCGCGACAAGGCCGACGAGCAGGCGGCGCTGGACCGGCTGTCCGGCCTCGGATTCGCCCAGGCGCGCATCGAGCCGCCGAAAGGCGCCTTGAACGCCCGCGGCTCCCGCGTCCACTGGCTGACCGGCCGGGACGTCGAGGAGCGCTGGCAGCATTTCCTGACCAACGAGGTCCCCGCCCTGACCAAGGCCGGCTGGATCATGGAGGTCGGCGCCGATTTCGGCACCAAGGTGATCGAACCGGGCGCCGAGGTCGAGGTCGCCGTGCGCGATGCCGGCGATGGCTGGTTCGACCTGGATGTCGGTGTCGAGATCGACGGCGAGCGCCAGCCGCTGCTGCCGATCCTGGCCCGGCTGGTGGAGAAGGGCGGCCTGTCGACCACCCGCATCATCGACGGCCGCGCCCACATCGTTCTCGACGATGGCAACGTGCTGGCCCTGCCGGCGGAGCGGATCGAGC
Organism: Azospirillum sp. UENF 112521; assembly: GCF_058780665.1. Lineage (NCBI taxonomy): Bacteria > Pseudomonadati > Pseudomonadota > Alphaproteobacteria > Rhodospirillales > Azospirillaceae > Azospirillum > Azospirillum sp. UENF 112521. The sequence goes on along the minus strand of NZ_JBSNCI010000002.1, from coordinate 1,757,760 downwards.
GGCTGCTCAGCGTGCTGGAAGCGATGCTGGACAGCGGGCGCAGCAGCGGCGACCGGCTGAAGGTGCCGCTGGCCGAGGCCGATTCGCTGCTGGACATCGACGACCTGATCGCCCGGCGCGGCGACGAGACGGCGCAGATCGACGGCTATCTCCAGCGCCTGCGCGCCGACGAGATGCCGGGCGACATGACCCCGCCGCCGGGCTTCAAGGGCGAGCTGCGCGACTACCAGCGCGGCGGCCTTGCCTGGATGCAGAGCCTGCGCGCCAACAACGTCGCCGGCATCCTGGCCGACGACATGGGTCTCGGCAAGACCGCCCAGACACTGGCCCACATCGCCATGGAAGAGCATGAGGGCCGGCTGACCGAGCCCTGCCTGGTGGTGGTGCCGACCAGCCTCGTGCCGAACTGGGTGGCGGAATCGGAGCGCTTCACCCCGCATCTGCGCGTCGTCGTGCTGCATGGCATCGACCGTCACGGCAAGCTGTCGGAAATCGACCGCGCCCACATTGTGGTGACCACCTATGGCGTGGTGGCGCGCGACGTCGATCTGCTGAAGCGGCTGACTTGGCACATGATCGTGCTGGACGAGGCGCAGGCGATCAAGAACCCCGACGGCAAGGCGACCCGCGCCGTGGCGGCGCTGCCGGCGCGGCATCGGCTCTGCCTGTCCGGCACGCCGGTGGAGAACAATCTGGGCGAGCTGTGGAGCCAGTTCGCCTTCCTGATGCCGGGCCTGCTGGGCGACCGCAAGGAGTTCGGCAAGCGCTACCGCGTGCCCATCGAGAAGCGCGGCGACAACACCCGCGCCAACCTGCTGATGCGCCGCATCCGCCCATTCCTGCTCCGCCGCACCAAGGAGGCGGTGGCGAAGGAGCTGCCGCCGAAGACCGAGGTGGTGGTGCGCATCGACCTGGAACGCGACCAGCGCGACCTCTACGAGACCATCCGCTTGTCGGTGAACGAGACGGTGCGTGCGGCGCTGGCCGCCAGCGGCAAGGGGCTGGGGCAGAACGCCATCGCGGTGATCGACGCGCTTTTGAAGCTGCGTCAAGTCTGCTGCGACCCGCGCCTGCTGAAATCCATCGCGGCGCTGGGCGGCAAGGCACGGCCGAGCGCCAAGCTGCACGCCCTGACCGAGATGGTGAAGGAGATGGTGCCGGAAGGCCGGCGCATCCTGATCTTCTCGCAGTTCACCACCATGCTCGACCTGATCAAGCTGGAGCTGGAGAAGGCCGCCATTCCCTATGTCGAGCTGACCGGCCGCACGCTGGACCGCGCCGAACCGGTGAACCGCTTCCAGAACCGGGAGGTCCCGGTCTTCCTGATCAGCCTCAAGGCCGGTGGCCGCGGCCTGAACCTGACCGCCGCCGACACGGTGATCCACTACGATCCCTGGTGGAACCCAGCCGCCGAGGATCAGGCGACCGACCGCGCCTATCGCATCGGCCAGGACAAGCCGGTCTTCGTCTACAAGCTGATCGCCGCCAACACGGTAGAGGAGCGCATTCTCGACCTCCAGCGCCGCAAGGGCAGCCTGTCCGACGCCACCATCGAGGGCAAGGGACTGGTCAGCGCACTGGATGGCGGCGACATCGACTATCTGCTCGGTGACGGCGACGAGGAGTAGTGGGTATTCGCTTTCCCGCCGGTATGTGTTGCTTCCGAAAACCTACTTCATAAGAAGACTTCAAAAGTTTTCTACAGAGATCCTTGTTGAAATCCTCTGCAGCATGTCGTCTCATCCTCCCTGCCTTGCAGGTTCCCCGTGTTGCCTGCAGGCTTGGCGCGTTAAGCTGCCCGCGGTGCGCAACCGAAATCCGGAAGCCGAAGACGCACGGGAGGACAACAACCATGAGCGCCGCAGTCACCACCCACGATCCCCATGCTCCGCTGGTCCTGCGCGAGGACCGCGACGGGGTCGCCACGCTGACGCTGAACCGGCCGAAGGCGCGCAATGCGCTGTCGGTCGGGCTGATGGCGGCGTTGCAGGATGCGCTAGACGCCATCGACGAGGATCGCTCCGTACGCGCCGTGGTGCTGGCCGGGGCCGGCGGGGCCTTCTGCGCCGGGCACGACCTGAAGGAGATGCGCGCCGCCCCGTCGCGTGACCTGTACGAGGCGCTGTTCACCCAGTGCTCGCGCCTGATGCTGACGATCAACCGCATCCGCCAGCCGGTGATCGCCAAGGTGCGCGGCGTGGCGACCGCCGCCGGCTGCCAGTTGGTGGCGACCTGCGATCTGGCCTATTGCGAGGAGGGCGCGCGCTTCGCGACTCCGGGCGTCAACATTGGGCTGTTCTGCTCGACGCCGATGGTGGCGCTGACCCGCGCTGTCGGGCGCAAGGCGGCGATGGAGATGCTGCTGCTGGGCGACCTGATTGATGCCGAGGAAGCGGAGCGCATCGGCCTCGTCAACCGCGCGGTGCCGGCCGACCAGCTGGACGAGGTGGTGGCCGGCGTCGCCGCCAAGATCGCGTCGAAGTCGCCCCTGACTCTCGCCACCGGCAAGGAGGCCTTCTATCGCCAGATCGATCTGGACGCGGGAAGCGCCTATGCCTACGCCGCCAAGGTGATGACCGAGAACATGATGGCGCAGGATGCCGCCGAGGGCATCGACGCCTTCCTCGGCAAGCGCACGCCGGTCTGGTGCGGGCAATGAGCGAATCCAGGATTACCGAGCCGGCCGACTACACCGACGCCTTCCTGCGCGGCGTCCTGGAAAGCGCGAAGAGCATCGCGGTGGTCGGCGCCAGTGCCGATCCGGTGAAGGCCAGCTTCTTCGTGATGAAGTACCTGCGCGACAAGGGCTACACCGTCATCCCGGTCAATCCGAAGATGGCGGGACAGACCATCCTCGGCTTGGCCGTCCATGCAAGCCTCAAGGATCTGCCGGAGCCGCCGGACATGGTGGACATCTTCCGCAACTCCGTTGCCGCCGGCGGGGTGACGGACGAGGCGATTGCCGCCGGGGCCAAGGTGGTGTGGATGCAGCTTGGCGTGCGCAACGACGAGGCGGCGGCACGGGCCCAGGCCGCCGGCCTGACCGTGGTGATGGACCGTTGCCCCAAGATGGAAATCCAGCGCCTCTATGGCGAGATCGGCCGGATCGGGGTCAATTCCAACGTGCTGGTGACGCGCCGCAGGGCGCCGACGAAATCGTTCAAAAAACTGATCTGAAAAAATGGGGGAATCACACAGATGACTGAGCAGAAGAGCTTCGGCTTCGAGACCCGCGCCATCCATGCCGGCGCCGCTCCCGACCCGGCGACCGGTGCCCGCCAGACGCCGATCTACCAGACCACCAGCTTCGTCTTCGAGAATGTCGACGATGCCGCCTCGCTGTTCAACCTGCAGAAGGTCGGCTTCATCTATTCCCGCCTGACCAACCCGACGGTGGCGGTGCTGGAAGAGCGTCTCGCCAATCTGGAAGGCGGCGCCGGCGCCACCGCGACCTCGTCGGGCCATGCCGCGCAGTTGCTGGCCCTGTTCCCGCTGATGGCGCCGGGCGACCACATCGTCGCCTCGAAGAAGCTCTATGGCGGCTCGCTGAACCAGCTCGGCATCAGCTTCCCGCGCGCCTTCGGCTGGCAGCCCAGCTTCGTCGACACCGATACGGTGGACAACGTCAAGGCGGCGCTGACCGAGAAGACCAAGGCGATCTTCGTCGAAAGCCTTGCCAACCCCGGCGGCGTGGTGACCGATATCGAGGCCATCGCCAGGATCGCCGACGAGGCCGGCATCCCGCTGATCGTCGACAACACGCTGGCGACTCCTTACCTGATCAACCCGATCCAGTGGGGCGCCACGCTGGTGGTGCATTCGACCACCAAGTTCCTGTCCGGCAACGGCACCTCGGTCGGCGGCGTGGTGGTGGACAGCGGCAAGTTCGACTGGAGCAAGTCCGGCAAGTTCCCGGCGCTGAGCGAGCCCGACCCCGGCTATCACGGCCTGCGCTTCCACGAGACCTTCGGCCATCTCGCCTTCACCATCCACGGCCATGCCGTTGGCCTGCGCGACCTCGGGCCGAGCCAGGCGCCGATGAACGCCTTCCTGACGCTGAACGGCATCGAGACGCTGCCGCTGCGCATGCAGCGCCATGCCGACAGCGCGCTGAAGGTGGCGCAGTTCCTGGAAAGCCATCCGGCGGTCGGCTGGGTCAGCTATGCCGGGCTGGAGTCGTCGAAGTACCGTGCGCTTGCGCAGAAGTACCTGCCGCGCGGCGCCGGTGCGGTGCTGACCTTCGGCGTCAAGGGAGGCTTCGAGGCCGGTGTGAAGGTGGTGGAGAGCGTCGAGCTGTTCAGCCACCTCGCCAACATCGGCGATGCCCGCTCGCTGATCATCCACCCGTCCTCGACCACCCACCGCCAGCTGTCGGCGGAGGCCCAGGCCTCGGCCGGCGCCGGTCCTGACGTGATCCGCCTGTCCATCGGGCTGGAGACGCCGGAGGACATCATCGCCGACCTCGATCGGGCGCTGAACAAGACGCTGGCGTAACCGGTCAAGTCCGGCGGCGGGTCACTCCGCCGCCGGCACCGGCTCCGCCACCGGTTCGGCCTTGCGGCGGTCGTCCGGCAGCAGCAGGGCTGCGGCGAAGGCCATGGCGGCCAGCACCGACAGGGTCAGATAGAGCATGGTGAAGTCGCCGGTACGCTCATAGACCCAGGCGACGAGCTGGACGGCCAGCGGGCCGGCGCCGAAGGACAGGATGTATTTTGCGCCATAGGCAAGCCCGCGGTGCTTGTCCGGGGTGTAGCGGGCCAGCAGCATGTTCTCCGCCGGGATCTGCGTCTGCGAGGCGATGACCACGAAGGCGGCGGCGGCCACCAGCGGCAGCTCGGCCAGGACGGCCACCGCGGCCATCAGCGGAATCTGGGCCAGCAGGCAAAGGACATAGACCCGCTTCAGCGAATGCCGGTCGGCCAGCACGCCGCCGATCATCTGCGGCAGGGCGGAGATCAGGTAGACCGCCGTCACCAGCCCGCCGACCCCCAGCGTGCCGCTGCCGAGCCAGCCGCCCAGCCGCGCCTCGAACAGCTTGGGCAGCACCACCTGCATGGCGTTGAAGATCAGCCCGGCGCAGACCATGGTCAGCGACAGCACGAAGAAGGCGCGCACAACGTCGCCGCGCGACGGCTTGGGCTGCGGCTTCACGTCGGCATGGCGGTCCTGAACCACGCCGGTCATCATCAGCAGGGCCAGCACGACGCCGAGCACGAGGCAGATCGCGCCGGGGATGATGAAGGCCATGCGCCAGTTCAGCCATTGCGTCAGGCTGCCGGCGACCACCGCGGCGGTGGCGACGCCGAAGGTCCCGAACAGGCCGAGCCAGCCCATCGCCTTGCCGCGGTTCTCGGCGTTCGCCATCATCCAGGCCATGCCGACGGGGTGGTAGATCGACGCCCCCAGCCCCAGCAGGGCCAGCGACCACATCAGCATCTCCGGCCCGTCCGACAGCCCGGCCAGCACCGCCCCGCCGCCGGTCATCAGGTAGAAGACGGCGATCATGCCGGCCGAACTCCAGCGGTCGCCCAGCCAGCCGGCCAGCGGCGCCCCGAGCCCGATCATGAAGGCGCCCAGCGTCCACAGCCGGATCAGCTCGTCATAGGACAGCTTCCACTCGGTCTCCAGCGCCAGCACGATGGTCAGGAACAGAGCCGAGACGATGTGCATCAGCGAATGCCCGACCCAGGCGAAGCCGACGGACAGCCGGGCCGAAGTCGGCGACGGCAGGGCGGCGCTGGCGGATGGATGACTCATCGAACGTCTCCGGCCCCGGATTTGTCCTCGCGGGGGAATGTTTTACAGGCAAGCGAAAGGCAAGGCTGGCACGGGATGGTTGAACCGTCCAATGCGCCTGTCTCATGGCGGGCATGCCGGGTGAGTGTCCGGCTCAGTCCTGCACGTTCCCGCGCATCTTCTTCACCTCCGACCGCTTGGCCTTGCCTTCCAGCCGCCGCTCCTTGGAACCCTTGGTCGGCTTGGTTGGGCGGCGGGGCGGCGGGGGAGGGGCAGCGGCTTCGCGGATCAGGTCGATCAGGCGCTCGCGCGCGTCCTCGCGGTTGCGCATCTGCGAGCGGTGACGGTCGGCCACCAGGATCAGCACGCCGTCCTGGGTCAGGCGCGATCCGGCCAGCCGCTCCAGCCGGTAGCGCACCGGATCGGGCAGGTTGGGGGAGTGGCGCACGTCGAAGCGCAGTTGGACCGCCGTCTCGGTCTTGTTGACGTGCTGGCCGCCGGGGCCGGAGGCGCGGACGAACTCCTCCTGCAACTCGCTTTCGTCCAGGCTGATGCGGGGGTTGACCCGGATCATGCCGGGCTCTCAAGTGGGTTGCGGGCGCGGAAGGCGCGGGCCAGCGCGGCGAAGCCGGCAACGTCGATCTCCTCTGCCCGTGCGGTCGGGGTGATGCCGGTCTCCTCCAGCAGCGCTTCGGCATTGCCCAGCGACTTCAGGCTCTGGCGCAGCATCTTGCGGCGCTGGCCGAAGGCGGCCGCGGTGACCTGCTCCAGGGCGCGCCAGTCGGCCGGCTCCGGGTTGGCGCGCGGAGTCAGGTGGACGACCGTCGATTCGACCTTGGGCGGCGGGGTGAAGGCGCGCGGCGGCAGGTTGAACAGCACGCGGGCGTCGGACCGCCATTGCGTGATCACCGACAGCCGGCCATAGGCCTTGCTGCCCGGCTTCGCCACCAGCCGGTCGGCGACCTCCTTCTGGAACATCAGCGTCAGGCTGACATAGGCCTCGATCCGCGCCAGCCAGCCGAGCAGGAGCGGAGTGGCGACATTGTAGGGCAGGTTGGCGACGATGGCGCGCGGGGCCGGTGCCAGATCCTCCGGATCGACCGTCAGGGCGTCGGCCTCGACGATGGTCAGGCGGCCCTGCGCGGCCTCGATGACGTCGGCCAGGGCTTCGATGAAGCGGCGGTCGCGTTCGATGGCGATGACCTTCACGGCATTGGTCGCCAGCAGCGCGCGGGTCAGGCCGCCGGGACCGGGACCGACCTCGATGGCAGTGGTGCCGGCCGGCAGGTTGGCCGAGCGTGCGATCCGCCCCGTCAGGTTCAGGTCGAGCAGGAAATTCTGCCCGAGCGACTTGCGCGCCTCCAGCCCGAAGCGCGCGATCACGTCGCGCAGCGGCGGCAGGGCGTGCGGGTCGAAAGCTGCCGGAGCGGGGGCGGGAGCGGCGGGGGCGGAGATCGGGTCGGTCATCCCCGATTTATAGGCAACCCCCGCGCGCTTCACCAGACGGCAGTTTGCAACAGGGGCCCATTGGGAGATCACATCAGGCGGCGCAGCACCACCACGGCCACCACGCCGGCCGCCACCGCGACCACCATCGGCACGCGCCGGGCGATCAGGCAGACGAAGGCGGCGGCCAGCGCGTCGGATGGGCGCGACAGGGCGGCCGGCGCCACAAGGGCGACCAGCACCGCGCCGGGCGTCGCCTCCAGCGCCGCATTCGCCGCCGGACCCAGCCGCACCCGCGCGATCAGCCACGGCCCGCCGATCCGCGTCATCCAGGTGACCAGCGCTCCTGCCAGCACGATGGCGAAGACGCTCCAGTCCAGGTTCAGGGCCTCAGGCATTGCGGGTCCTCCCTTGCCCCTTCGCTTGGAGGGCCGCAACCGCCCCGCCGGCCAGGGCGCCGGCCAGGATGTGCCAGGTTCCGCCGGTGGACAGCGCATGGACGGCCAGCGCCGCAGCGGCACTCGCCAGCCAGGGCGGCAGCGATCCGATACCGCGCCAGAACCCGGCCAGCAGGCAGAGGAAGACGGCGATGAAGGTGAAATCCAATCCCCAGGCGGTGGGGTCGGCGATCAGCGCGCCGGCCAGCGTCCCGGCCACCGTGCTGGACAGCCACGCAAGATAGAGCGTCGCCGCCACACCGTACCAATAGGCCAGCGACAACTCCGGTCCGCGGCGCAGCGCCAGCGCCCACTGCTCGTCGGTCATGAAGAACAGCGCCAGCCCCGCCCGTGCCCGGGGCACGCCGCGGAAGCGCGGCTCCAGCGTCGCCCCCATCAGCAGGTGGCGCAGATTGACCAGCAGGATGGCGCCGACCACCGCCAGCCCGGCGCTGCCCTTGTCCAAAAGCTCGACCGCGACGAACTGGGAACTGCCGGCGAAGACCAGGGCGCTCATCAGCCCCATGTCCAGCGCCGACAGGCCGGCCTTGGCGGCGAGGCTGCCCAGGAGGAAGCCGAAGGGAATGGCGCCCGCCACGATGGGCAGGCTATGGACGACACCCGACGCGAAGTCCTGCCGCGGGGATGCCGGTACGGCGAAGCTGCCCGTGCTCATGTCTGTGCTCATAGGGAGGAAGCTAGGCTGCGGCGGCGGGCGCGTCTTGGATCGGATTGCTGCCGCGCCGGTATTGGCCGGGGGAGACGCCGACCCGTCCCTTGAACACCCGGTTGAAATGCGCCTGATCGCAGAAACCGCAGGCCAGTGCCACGTCTGCCAGCGGCAATTGCCCCGCCAGCAGCCGCTTGGCCTGGGCGACCCGCCGGTCGGTCAGATAGCCGTGCGGGGTCGTGCCCACCGCAGCCCGGAAGACACGCAGCAGATGGAAGCGGCTGAGCCCGGCCGCCTCCGCCAGATCGGCCAGTTCGACCGCGCTGTCGAGATGGGCATCCAGATATTCCCGCGCGCGGCGGACCGCCGCCGGTTCCCGCCCCGCCTCGCGCGGCCGCGCCGTCAGATCGCCATGGCGCAACGCCAATGCTGTAAAGGCGCGCAGCGCGTCGGTGTCGGTGCGCAACGGTTCGCGGTACGGCCCCTCCAACCCATGGTGCAGGCCGCGCAGGATCTGGAACAACTCCGGGTCGTCCAGTTCCATGGCGGAGAAATGCGGCGCCGCAGGCCGGCCCAGCGCGTCGGCCATCGCCTGTTCAAACAGCGTCACCGAGGGATAGAACATGCGGTAGGCATAGCCGTCCGCCGCCGGGCGGCCGTCATGCAGGATCTCGGGATCCAGCACCACCACCTGTCCGGCCCGCGCCACCCGTTCGGTGCCGCGGCAGCGGTAAAGCTCGGTCCCGGCGGTGATCACGCCGACCACATAGGTCTCGTGCGTGTGCGGGGCGTAGCTGTGGCGCTGGAAGCGGGCGTTCAGGCATTCCATGCCGTCGAAACGCGCCTCCCGCCACAGCCGGGCGAAGTCGCCGCCGCCGGCTGCTGTCCGGTTCAATGAAGGATCTAACGCGGATTGCTGGTCCATGCCGCAGTCTAACAGGCGGGCGCCCCGGTCGTCTTGGACAGGATTGCTGGCAGGCGCCTCATGCGGGTGGCGCGTTACACACTGTTACACAGCGTCAGCTTGGCCGATATCGTCCGGTTACAGTCGCGCGCGATCATCCCCCTCTTCCCGATGGGAGGAGGGGGAACTGCCAGGGTGGCGAAGGCGGTTAGGACGCCTTCGCGGTCTTCTTCTTCGGCGCGGCGGCTTCGGCGGGTGCATCCTTCGCAGCCTTGGCCTTGGTCGCCTTCTTGGCGGCCGGCTTCTTGGCCGCAGCCTTCGCCGGTGCCTTCGCCTTGGCTGGCTTCTCCGTCTCGGCGCCGTCGGCCTTGGCCGGCTCGGCGTCCTTGGCCGCCTTTCCGCCCTTCTTGGCGGCATCCTTGGCGACCTTGGCGTCGATCAGTTCCAGCGCCTGCTCCAGCGTCACGCTGTCCGGCTCGGTCCCCTTGGGGATCGAGGCGTAGACGCTGGCGTGCTTCACATAAGGCCCGAAGCGGCCCGACCCCATGGTGATCGGCTTGCCGGTCTTCGGGTGGTCACCCAGCGTCTTGGCCGGGGCCGACGCCTTCTTGGCAGCGCCGGCCAGCAGGTCGACGGCGCGGTTGATGCCGATGGTCAGCACGTCGTCGTCGGGCGTCAGCGACTTATAGACGCTGCCATGCTTCAGGTAGGGACCGAAGCGGCCAATGCCGGCGCTGATCTCCTCGGCCGTTTCCGGATGGTTGCCGATGACGCGCGGCAGGGCCAGCAGCTTCAGCGCGGTGTCGAGATCGACGTCGGCCGCGGCCATGCCCTTGGGCAGCGACACCCGCTTGGGCTTCGGCGCCTCGTCCTTCTTCTTTTTCTTCGCCTTCGGCTTCTTGCCGTCCGCCGCAGGCTCCTCTGCGGGCGGCTCCTCCACCGGCGGGGCAGCGGCGGCGGGCGCCGGGCCGAGCTGGATGTAGGCGCCGTAGGGACCGCGGCGCACCGTCACCGGCAGGCCGGTCTCCGGATCGTTGCCCAGCTCGCGCGGGCCTTCCTGCGCCTCGCCGTTCTCGTCGTTGGCGACGGCCAGCGGCCGGGTGTAGCGGCATTCCGGATAGCGCGAGCAGCCGATGAAGGCGCCCATCTTGCCCAGCTTCAGCCCCAGCCGGCCCTCGCGGCAGACCGGGCAGACGCGCGGGTCATGGCCGTCCTCGGTGGCGGCCGGGAAGAAATGGGCGCCCAGCTCGTTGTCGAGCGTGGTCAGCACCTGGGTGATCGTCAGGTCCTTGGTGCCGTTCACCGCCACGTCGAAGGCGGTCCAGAAATCGCGCAGGACGGTCTTCCAGTCGATCTTGCCGTCGGAGATCTCGTCCAGCTGGTTCTCCAGCTCCGCCGTGAAGTTGTACTCCACATAGCGGTGGAAGAAGTTCTCCAGGAAGGCGGTGACCAGCCGGCCGCGGTCCTCAGGGATGAAGCGCCGTTTGTCCAGCCGCACGTAATTGCGGTCCTGCAGCACCTGGAGGATCGAGGCATAGGTGGACGGGCGGCCGATCCCCAGCTCCTCCAGCTTCTTGACGAGGCTGGCTTCGGAATAGCGCGGCGGCGGCTGGGTGAAGTGCTGTTCCGGGTCGATGTCGCCGCGGGAGAGATCATCGCCCTGGTCCATGGCCGGCAGCCGGCGTTCCTGCTGGTCATCCTCGGCCGCGTCGTCACGGTCCTCCTGATAGACCTTCAGGAAGCCGTCGAACACGACGATGGAGCCGGTGGCGCGCAGCACCACGTCCTTGGACGGGCTGGCGATGTCGACCGCCACCTGGTCCAGCACGGCACTTTCCATCTGGCTGGCCAGCGTGCGCTTCCAGATCAGTTCATAGAGCCGCAGCTCGTCACTTTCCAGATAGCCGGCCACCGAGTCGGGGCGGCGGTGCAGGTCGGTCGGCCGGATGGCCTCGTGGGCCTCCTGGGCGTTCTTGGCGGCGGTCTTGTAGACGCGCGGCTGGGCCGGGACGTAGCGCTCGCCATACTGCGTGCCGATCAGGCCGCGGGCGCCGTCGATGGCCTCCTGCGACAGGCTGACGCCGTCGGTTCGCATATAGGTGATGAGGCCGACCGTCTCGCCGCCGATGTCCACGCCTTCATACAGCTTCTGCGCCGTGCGCATGGTGCGGGTGGCGCCGAAGCCCAGCTTGCGCGAGGCCTCCTGCTGCAAAGTGGAGGTGGTGAAGGGCGGCGACGGGTTGCGGCGGCTCTGCTTGCGCTCCACCGTCGAGACGGCGAAGGCCTGCGGACGGATCCGCGCCACCGCGGCCTCGGCGGCCTCGCGGTTGGGCAGGGCGAACTTGTCGAGGCGCTTGCCGTCCAGCTGGGTCAGCGACGCGGTGAAGGCAGAGCCGGCCGGCGTGGTGAAGCCCACTGCGATCGACCAGTACTCCTGCGGCCTGAAGACCTCGATCTCCGACTCGCGCTCGCAGATCAGGCGCAGCGCCACCGACTGCACGCGGCCGGCGGACTTGGAGCCCGGCAGCTTGCGCCACAGCACCGGCGACAGGGTGAAGCCGACCAGATAGTCCAGGGCGCGGCGCGCCAGATAGGCGTCGACCAGCTCCTGCGACACGGCGCGGGGGTTGGCCATGGCGGTCTGGACGGCCGACTTGGTGATCTCGTTGAAGGTGACGCGCTGGACGTCGCGGTTGTCGGACAGGTGCTTTTCGCGAAGGAGTTCGGACAGATGCCAGGCGATGGCCTCTCCCTCGCGATCCGGATCGGTTGCGAGGTAGATGCGGTCGGCCGACTTCACCGCCTTGGCGATTTCGTCGATGTGGCGCTTTGAGCGGTCGCCCAGCTCCCATTCCATCGCGAAGTCTTCGTCCGGGCGCACCGAGCCGTCCCGGGCCGGTAGGTCGCGGACATGGCCGAAGCTGGCGATGACGGTGTAGTCGTCGCCCAGATACTTGTTGATGGTCTTCGCCTTGGCCGGCGATTCGACGATGACGACGTTGCTGCCCGGCAAGAAACCAGCCCTTCGCGTATGCCCACTCAAACCAAGGCGGCGCCGATCAGGCGAGAGAGACCTGATGACCGGGAAGACGCTGGACTCGGCCGGCAAGCTCAAGTTCCAGAACCACGGTCAGCACCACCGGAGCGGACAATTGGCACCCGCGAACGAGTTCGTCAATGGTGACGGGCGAGGGGCCGAGGTTTTCCAGCACCACGGCACGCGCCTTGGCAAGGTCGGATTCGTCGGGTTCCATCGCTCGGCCATGGGTGAGGGCGGGTGCGCTGAACAGGTTGGGCTGCCGTTCGGCCAGCGTCGGCGGGCGCAGGGTTTCGATGGCGCGCAGCACGTCGTCGGTGCGCTCCACCAGCGTGGCGCCCTGGCGCAGCAGGTTGTTGGTGCCATGGCAGCGGGGGTCGAGCGGGGAGCCCGGCACCGCCATCACCTCGCGTCCCTGCTCCAGCGCCATCCGCGCGGTGATCAGCGAGCCGGAGCGCAAGGCCGCCTCCACCACCAGCACCCCCAGCGACAGGCCGGAGATCAGGCGGTTGCGGCGGGGGAAGTGGCGGGCCTGCGGCTGGGTGCCGATGGCGCTTTCCGCCACCGCCACGCCCTGCGCCAGGATGTCGCGGTACAGCCCCTCATTCTCCGGCGGATAGACGACGTCGATGCCGCCTGCCAGCACCGCGGCTGTGCCGCTGGCCAGCGAACCGGCATGGGCTGCGGTGTCGATGCCGCGGGCCAGGCCGGAGACCACCAGCAGCCCGGCCGCCCCAAGCTCCCGCGCCAGAGACTCGGCGAATTTCTTGCCGTTCAGCGAGGCGTTCCGCGCTCCGACGATGGCGACCGCGCGCCGTTGCAGCAAATGGGCATGCCCCATGATCGAGATCACCGGCGGCGCGTCGTCCACCGCGGCCAGGGGTTCCGGGTAGTCCGGTTCGCAGGCGCAGAGCAGCCGGGCACCGAAGCGGCGGTTGGCCTGCATCTCCCGCTCCGCCTCCGCCTTGGCGGCGATGCGCAGCGGCTTGGCCCGCCCGCCGCGCCGCGCCAGATCCGGCAGCATGTCGAGCGCCTTGGCAGCGCTGCCATACTGGTCCAGCAGGCGGTGAAACGTGATCGGCCCGACATTCTCCGTCCGGATGAGGCGGATCCAGTCGAGCCGTTCGGCATCGGTCAAAGGGCGGCGCGGTTGTGTCATGCGGCAAACATTTACAACCTGCTATCGGCTCGTTCAACATACATTCGCGTTATTTCGCCCTGAATTCGATGTTTGTGCTCCTGCATGGGTCGGCAGAGCCGTGTCTGCGGGAATGCCATCGGTCTGGGGTAGCGGCGCGCCGTTGCGAAACAATCTTATTCTGGTGCGGCAACGAAATTCCATCCGCCAAGTTGGAACCAAGATATTAGCTTTAATTCATCTTTGAGATCTATGCAAAAAGTCTATGGTTACTCGCGTTACATGGCATCTGGATGCTTCATGGATCATGAAAATTGTCACAACCTGACAGATTTATTCTTATGGAAACCTCTGCGGTTATCGCTATTATTCGCATACATAATAGAGTACTCACGTGGGGGAGCGATGTTCGGACGGGGAAAGCAAACTCTTGCGCTCAAGCGCAAGATGGCGGCGCTCGATGCGCTGCGCGCCAAGGTGATGGTGGCGGATGCCGATCTGACCATCGTCCATGTCAACCCCGCGGTGGTCGGGCTGCTGCGCCAGGCGGAGGGCGATCTGCGCAAGGAGTTGCCGCGCCTGGACGTCAGTCGCCTGGTCGGCAGCAACATCGACGTCTTCCACAAGAACCCCAGCCATCAACGCGGCATGCTGGCGGCGCTGACCAAGCCGCACAGCGCCACCATCAAGGTCGGCGGGCACCAGTTCGACCTGCTGGTCTCGCCGCTGACCGAGGACGGCCAGCGCATCGGTTTCGTCGTCGAATGGGCCGATGCCAAGGATCGGCTGCAAAACCTCGACTATGCCGCGCAGATGACGGCGATCAACCGGTCGCAGGCGGTGATCGAGTTCACCACCGAAGGCATCATCACCAAGGCCAACGACAATTTCCTGAAGGTGATGGGCTATCGCCTGGACGAGGTCGTCGGCAAGAACCACAGCATGTTCGTCGAAACCGCCTACCGCGACAGTGCGGACTACGCCCGTTTCTGGGAAACGTTGCGGCGGGGCGAATTTCAGGCGGCGCAGTACAAGCGGATCGCCAAATCCGGCAAGCCGGTGTGGATCGAGGGCGCCTACAACCCGATTCTCGACGAAACGGGGCGGGTGGTCAAAGTGGTCAAGTTCGCCGTCGACGTGACCGCGCAGGTCTCGTTGCTGAACAACCTAAAGATCATGATCGATAAGAATTTCGGTGAGGTCGATCAGGCGCTCCGCCTGTCGATGGAGGAGGCGGACTCGGCCAGCCACGCCGCCGGCTCCACCTCGGCCAGTGTCCAGGCGGTGGCCGCGAGCGCTGAGGAACTGGTCGCCTCCATTGCCGAGATTTCCCAGAGCATGACCCGCGCCCGCGCGGCGACCGACGGCGCCTTCGACCGCACGGTGACGGTGGCGGAAAGCACCGACCGGCTGGCGGCGGCGGCCCAGGCGATGAACGGCATCGTCGGGATGATCAACAGCATCGCCGGCCAGATCAACCTGCTGGCGCTGAACGCCACCATCGAAGCGGCCCGCGCCGGAGAGGCGGGCAAGGGGTTCGCCGTCGTGGCCTCCGAGGTGAAGAACCTCGCCAACCAGGCCGGCAAGGCGACCGAGCAGATCTCCGCCGAGATCGAAGGCATCCAGTCGACCTCGACCGAAGTCGCCACCGCCTTGAGCGCCATCCGCGAGGCCGTCGCGGTGGTGCGGGAGCATGTGACCGGCACGGCGTCGGCGGTCGAGGAGCAGAGCGCCGTCACGCAGAACATGTCGTCCAACATGCAGAGCGCGTCGGCCGCCGTTGGGACAGTGACCTCCAACGTCGCCGCCATCTCCACCGCGGTCAGCCAGGTGGCCGGCGCGGTCGAACGGACCAAGGAGGCGGCGCACGTTCTCGTGCGGTGATGCACGGGTGCGCCGATGGATACGAAGACCGGGCGCCGCATCCCACGGCGCCCGGCTGTTCGTATCCATCAGCGCCTGTGGAATGTCGGCGGCCGCTTCTCGAAGAACGCGGTGATGCCCTCCTTCGCCTCGCCATGGTGCAGGGCTTCGACGAACAGGTCGCTTTCGCGGGCAAGCTGGGTGGCGAAGCTGCCATAGGCCAGTTCCATCAGCTTCTTGGCCCGGCCCATCGCGCCGCTCGGCCCTTCGGCGATGGTTCCGGCCCAGGCGATTGCCCCGGCCAGCGCCTGTCCGGGGGCGGTGACGCGGTTGACCACGCCGGCCGCATGCAGACGCGCGGCGTCGACCGGGCCGCCGGTCAGCATCAATTCCGCATAAAGCTGCGGCGGCAGCGCGCGGGCGAGGGAGGCGGAGGCGCCGCCGTCGGCGGTCAACCCGACCTTGACATAGGCGGTCAGGAACTGCGCGTCCTCCGCCGCGACAATCAGGTCGCAGGCCAGCGCCAGCGAGAAGCCGGCACCGGCCGCCGGACCCTCGACTGCGGCGACGATGGGCTTCGGGCATTCGCGCATGGCGCGGACCCAGCCGTGAAAGCGCTCGATGCCGTCCCGGTTCTCCGACCGTGACCGGCTGCCATGGTGATAGAGGTTGTTGAGATGCCCGCCCGAGCTGAAGGCTCCACCGGCGCCGGTCAGCACGATGGCGCCGATGCCGGGGTCGTGTGTCGCCTCATCCAGCGCATCGCGGCCGGCGGACATCATCTTCAAGCCAAGCGCGTTGCGGGTGCCGGCGTCGCTCATGGTCAGCACCATGACTCGGCCCTGGCGTTCCACAGTCATGCTGCCGGTATCCTGACGTTCGTTCATGGTCGTTTCTTCCCCGGTTGTCGTTGTCCGGCAGACCGATCCTCGCCGGATGGTGGAATGACTGTGCCAGCCCGCGAGCGGCGCTCCAATCCGTCCGACCGGTATAGGAGCGTCCCCGATGCCGTGGGAAACCGCTGTTTTTCCGAAATACCCCTTCCTACATTGGGGTGAGACCTATCGCCGCGCAAAGCCATGACGGCGTCGGAATGCGGCACCTGATCTTGCGGGGGGGCAGGGCATGGCGCTGGCGGCGGACCGGCATGGCCGGGGCGGGAAAGGGGGGCCGATCGCCGCCATGGCCGTTCCGCCTTATGCCAACCGCACCATGATCCTCGCCTGCGTGCTGGCCTTCGTCCTGCGGTTGCCGCCGGAATCCTTCGCCTTCGTCCCCGCCTATTTCTTCGGAACGGTCGAACTGGCCGGGCCGCTGCCCACCGGAGCGTTGTGGCGCGGGCTGTTCGGCCATGTGCTGGTTCACGGCGACCTGACGCATCTGCTGTCCAACATGGCGGTGCTGTGGCTGCTGGGCGATGCGGTGGAGCGGCAGGTCGGTCATCTCCGCTATCTTCTGCTGTTCCTCGCCGGAACGGTGGCGGCTGCGCTGACGGAGGGGCTGTTGACCGCCGACCGGATGGCGCCGCTGATCGGCGCGAGCGGGGCGATCTGCGCGCTGATGGGGGCCTTCCTGTGGATGCGTCCGCGCGCGGGCCTGCTGTCGCGGCGCCTGCCACGGCGGCTGGTGCAGGGGGCGATCCTGGTCTTCGCGCTGCTGAACGCAGCGATGACACTTGTGCCGCTGAGCGCCGAGTCCCCGCTGGCCGAGGTCGGCTGGGGTGCTCACGCCGGCGGACTGGCTGCGGGGCTGCTTCTGGGCGCTGTGCTGATCCTGCCCGGGCGAAGCCGGGTGATCGGCGGACTTTAGAAAGTGCCTTGAGCGGTTGCATTCGACGCCGGTCACCGAAATACTCGCGCGATCTTCAGCGGGAGACGGCGGTTCATGAGCGACGGCAAGAGTGGCGAGACTGTTCTGGGCGTGATCGGCGGCAGCGGCCTGTACGACATCGACGGGCTGGAGAACACCCGCTGGGTCAAGGTGACGACCCCCTTCGGCGAGCCGTCCGACGAACTGCTGACCGGCGAACTGGCGGGCCGGAAGCTGGTCTTCCTGCCGCGCCACGGCCGCGGCCACCGCATCCCGCCGTCGGAACTGAACTTCCGCGCCAACATCCATGCGCTGAAACAGCTGGGCGTGACCGAGATCCTGTCGGTGTCGGCGGTCGGCTCGCTGAAGGAGCATCTGCCACCCGGCACCTTCGTGGTGATCGACCAGTTCATCGACCGCACCTTCGCCCGCGACAAGACCTTCTTCGGCAGCGGGCTAGTCGCCCATGTGGCGCTGGGCCATCCGGTCTGCGGGCGGCTGGGCGACCTGATCGAGGAGGCGCTGGCCGAGCTGGACATTCCGCACCAGCGGCGCGGCACCTACATGGTGATGGAGGGGCCGCAATTCTCCACAGTCGCCGAATCGAACCTCTACCGCAGTTGGGGCTGTGACGTCATCGGCATGACCAACATGCCGGAGGCCAAGCTCGCCCGCGAGGCGGAGATGTGCTACGCGACCGTCGCCATGGTCACCGATTACGATTGCTGGCACGAGGGGCACGACCA
The DNA here is from genome assembly GCF_058780665.1 of Azospirillum sp. UENF 112521. NCBI lineage: Bacteria > Pseudomonadati > Pseudomonadota > Alphaproteobacteria > Rhodospirillales > Azospirillaceae > Azospirillum > Azospirillum sp. UENF 112521. Next base: position 1,739,974 of record NZ_JBSNCI010000002.1, on the reverse strand, counting down.
TGTCTCGGTCGATGCGGTGATCCGCGTGGTGGTCGCCAATGCCGGCAAGGCCCGCTCCCTGGTGGCGGCGCTGGCACCGAAGGTGGCGCGGCGCGAGGGGCCATGCGTCCAGGGCTGCCACACGGCGCTCGATAACGCCATCATGACGGCTCCCGGCCACCGCGATCCGGCGATGCTGGAAAAGCTGTCGCTGATCGTGAAGCGCACGCTGGGCTGAGCGGTTGCCGGGGGGGGGGGTGAAAAGGCACTATTTTTTGGAACGGGCGTACCGGGGCCGTAACCCCCGGCACGGCCGCCCGATCAGCGGTTCAGGTGCTCAAGCAGCAGCTTGACCACCTGCAACAGCAGGATCAGGAGAGTGAGGATTTTGTCCATCCTCTTGCCCTCCGTCAGTGCGGCGCGGGCGGTGGCCGTTCCGCCGCCCCGACCGCCGCGCAAACATGCCAAGCATTACCATCGGCTGGATCCGGAAGTTGCATGTGAATGCATTTGTTCGCCCTTATGGGTGGGCGAACGCCGTCGGCGGAACCGTTGGCATCGCAAGGTCGTCACGGCCAAGCCCATGAACGAAAGTAGGGGTGGGTGCCGTTTCGCCTGTCGAATATATCATCGGTACATGTAACCATTCAGGCAACGACAAGACGGTTCCGCGGTTGATCGATACGGCTGATGGCTGCTCGCCAGAGCGGATACAGGATTGCCATGCCATCCCGCGATGCATTGCTTTGAAAAATCCCGGATAGAGCGATGACCACTTGGCGCCGCTCCAGTCGCGTGAGCGCACTGTATTTTTTACGCGACGAAATAAAACCGGAATGGAAGCTATGCAATTTAACGAATTGTCGGGTAGACGTTGCGATTTCTAGGATTGTTCGGACACCATAGTGTCTTCTGTTCGGCAAGTGGCGTCATCGCTCAACCGGCGCCATGGCCATAACGATGAGGAAACGTTCATGAAGCGTCGTTCCTTCCTGACCTCCGCCGGTGTCGGCGTCGCCGCCAGCACGCTTGCGGCCCCGGCCATCGCGCAGAGCCAGCCGGAGATTCATTGGCGTCTGGCGTCCAGCTTCCCCAAAAGCCTGGACACCATCTACGGTGCCGCCGACACCATTGCCGCCCGCGTTGCCGCCGCGACCGACGGGAAATTCACCATCCGCCCCTTCGCCGCCGGTGAGATCGTTCCCGGTCTGCAGGTGCTGGACGCGGTGCAGAACGGCACGGTCGAGTGCGGCCACACCGCCAGCTATTACTATGTCGGCAAGGATCCGACTTTCACCTTCGACGCGACGGTGCCCTTCGGCCTGAACGCCCGCCAGCAGAATGCCTGGATCTACAATGGCGGCGGCATGGCCCTGCTGCGCGAGTTCTTCGACGGCTATGGTGTCATGAACTTCCCGGCCGGCAACACCGGCGTGCAGATGGGCGGCTGGTTCCGCAAGGAGATCAAGACCGTCGAGGATCTGAAGGGCCTGAAGTTCCGCATCGGCGGCTTCGCCGGGCAGGTGCTGGCCAAGCTGGGCACGGTGCCGCAGCAGATCGCCGGCGGCGACATCTACCCGTCGCTGGAAAAGGGCACCATCGATGCCGCCGAGTGGATCGGACCCTACGACGACGAGAAGCTCGGCTTCAACAAGGTCGCCAAGTACTACTACTATCCGGGCTGGTGGGAAGGCGGGCTGAACGTCTCGCTGCTGGTCAACAAGCAGCAGTGGGACCAGCTGCCCAAGCAGTACAAGGCCGTTCTGGAAGCCGCCTGCTTCGAGGCCAACCTGACCATGAACGCCAAGTACGACGCGGAAAACCCGGCGGCTCTGCGCCGTCTGGTCGCCGGCGGCGCTCAGTTGCGGCCCTTCCCGCGCGAGGTGATGGAAGCCTGCTACAAGGCGGCGACCGAACTGTATGAAGAGACTGCCAAGACCAACCCGAAGTTTGCCAAGATCTACGAGCCGTGGAAGAAGTTCCGCGACGACGAATATCTGTGGTTCCGGGTGGCCGAGAACTCCTTCGACAACTTCGCCTTCACCGCCGGTCTGAAGCGCTGACGGTCAGTGTTGACGGCATAGGTTGACGTTTGCAGCCCCCGCATCCTGTCCCGGATGCGGGGGCTTTCTTTTACGCCTGTTCCCGTCAGGCCGGACGGCCGGGGGCCAGCAGGTTGGCGATCATGGTCTGCACCACCTCGCCGTTCTGGTTGAGGGTGGTGGTCTTCACCCGCAGCACGCCCTGGTCGGGCCGCTTGGCGGAACGCCGGGCCTCCAGAACTTCCATCTCAATGCGCAGCACGTCGCCGGGACGGGTCGGGCGCGGCCAGCTGATCTGGTCAACCCCCATGCCGATATAGCCGCCGGCCAACTCGGCGTTGCTTCCCACGATCATCCGCATCGTCATCCCGGCGGTGTGCCAGCCGCTGGCAGCCAGTCCGCGGAACAGCGTGTCCTTCGCCGCCTCGGCGTCCAGGTGGAATGGCTGCGGATCGAACTTTTCGGCATAGGCGACGATTTCCGCCGCATCGACCGTGACCGGTCCGCCAGTGAAGCGGTCGCCCACCGCGACATCCTCGAAATAGCGCATCCCCCGGAACTCCATTCTTGATGATACAGACCTGTCTCTTCATTGCGATGGTAGAGACAGGTCTGTATCATTGTCAATGCCGGGCTTGGACCCGGCCGTTGTGAACGGGTGGGGGTTGGCGGATGGGTGGAGTCGAAGGCGAGAGGAGGCCGGCGCGCGAACGGATTCTCGACACCGCGGCAGAGCTGTTCTATCGCGAGGGCATCCGCGCGGTCGGCATCGACACGATCATCGCCCGGTCCGGCGTCGCGAAGATGAGCCTTTATCGGAATTTCGCATCGAAGGACGATCTGGTCTGCGCCTATCTGGAGCGCAGCATGGTCCAGCACGCCGCTTGGTGGGACCGGGTGACTGCGCGCCACCCTGGCGATTCGCGCGCCCAGATGAAGGCGATCTTCATGGCGCTCGGCCATTGGATCGATCATCCGAAATTCCAGGGCTGTCCCTTCACGACCGCTGCCGCCGAACTTCGTGATCCCGCCAACCCCGCACGGGCGCTGGCGCTGGCGCATAAGCGCATGGTCCGCGACCGCCTGCATGCGATGGCGGTCGCGGCGGGCGCCGATGATCCGGACCGGCTGTGCGGTCAGTTGCAGCTTCTGATGGAAGGCGCCTATGCCGCCGGCCGCGCGCTGGATCTGGGGCCGGGCAACGAGGCGGTGGCGAGTGCGGCTGCGGCCCTGATCGATGGGGCCTGCGCGGAGAAATAATCACCCGAGGCTTGGCGATACATCTAACGCAAGAAAGCGCCGCAGGACGGACCCACGGCGCTTCCTCAAGCCGGCACGTTGCGTCAGTCGGCGCCGATGCGGTCGCGCACCGCCTGGCCGGGACGATAGTCCTGCAATCGGGTGGCGCGCAGGCCGCGCATCCCGTGGCTGTCGATCAGCCTCTGCCAGGACAGGAACTCCTCCACCGACAGCGTGTAGCGGCGGCAGGCTTCCTCCAGGCTTATCAGGCCCGAACGGACGCCAGCGACCACTTCCGCCTTGCGGCGCATCACCCAACGCTTGGTGTCGGGCGGGGGAAGGTCGTTTTCGGTCATGGGACGCCCCTCAGGACCAATGACCGATGCACCGGCTGCTGAGTTGTCGCCGATGTCGAATTCGATGAGTGCCATGCGCGGACGCTCCAACCCAAACTGTGGATTCCACGATTTCGGGGTACTGTATGCGCCGGCACTTAACAAATGCCTAAACGAAAGGGTTAACTTTTTATCGGGTGGTAGTTGCTCACCCGAACGGACAGGGCGGTCGCGGCGGCCCATCCGTCCAGGCTTGCGGCAATCGGTCGGTACAACGGATCCGGGTCAGTAGACGGTGGTCAGCTTCGATAGCGGGACTTCGCTGGCGCCGATGTTCAGCACCGTCTCGCCGTCCTTGTTGTTGCCGATACCGGCGACCGTGCCGAAGGTGTAGGTGGTGGTCTTGATAGTGTCGTTCTTGTTCTCGGACACCGGCGCCACGTTCATGCGATAGGTGCCGGGCTGCACCGCGCGGCCGTTGTTGTCCTTGAAGTCCCAACTGACGGCATGCTTGGTGCCGGCGGTGGTTTCGCCGGGCATCGAGCGGATGATGTTGCCGTTGGAGTCCAGGATGTCGACGCGCACCGACTTGGCCGAGGTCGCCAGCTCATAGCCCAGCGGCGCCTGCGTCATGCCCTGCGAGTACTGGAAATTGTCGCCCTCGAAGGCGACGGTCCGGCCGAGATAGGCGAGGTTGGTCGAAGCGGTGCCGGCCGACTGCAACTGCACCAGCTTGTCCAGGCGGCTGTTGGTGCCGATGTTCTGCTCGACGTTGGCGAAATCGACCAGCTGCTTGGTCATGTCGTTGGTGTCGAGCGGCTTCAGCGGATCCTGGTTCTTCATCTGCGTGGTCAGCATGGTGAGGAACGTCTGGAAATTGTCGCCCAGCCCCTTGGTGGCCGATGCCGTCTTTTCCGCATCGGTCTGCGGCGTCTTGGAGGTTTCGGTCGCCGTCTTCGACCCTTTGGAAAGACCACCCGAATAGGTGCCGTACTGGTTCACGGTCGGGGTGTTGGTGGTGTTGGTGGTCGTGGTCATGGCGGTCGTCCTTTATGGCCCTGTCGGCCGGAATCTCTGATGCGACGGTGGGATGCGGCCGGGTCGGCCGGCCCCGCTCAGGCGCGGATGTCGACGCGCCCGTCGCCGAGCGTCGCGGTGTAGACGGCTCCATCGGACCCGTCATCGTCGCCGCCACCGCCGAAGCCGTGGCCGCGCTTGCCCGATCCGGTCCCCTTGCCGTCGCCCCGGCCCTCGCCTGCGAAGGGATTGCCTTCGCCGCGCAGGCTGAAGTTCAGGCTGTTGGCGTCCGTCTGCAATCCAGCGTCTTGCAAAGCGCGTTCCAACCCGCGGCTGTCGCGTTGCAGAAGTTCGAGCGTCTGTGCCTTTTCCACCGCAACCATCGCATTGACCCGGCCATCGGCGCCGATGTCCAGCTTGATGTCGATCCGGCCCAGTTCGGCCGGATGCAGGTTGATGGTTAACTGGTCGACCTCGTCGGCGACGCTCTTCTTGATGTGGACGGCGATCTGGTCATGCACGCCCATCGGCATGCCGGCGCCGCGCGACGGACGCAGGGTCGCGGTGGCGGCCTGCGGCTGGTCGAGGCCGGGAATGCCGGCATGGATCCCTTCCATCGCGGCGAGCGCCGGATGGGTGTGCGGGCTGGCGGCGGAAGCGCCGGTCGCGGCGGTTCCGTCAATGCCTCCGATACCCTCCAGGGCTTTGGCGGCGGTGCCGGTCGCGGCTGCCGCGACTGTTTCCGCCACCGGCATGGCCGGCGCTGTGGGTGGGGTCGGCTGCTGCATCGCGGTCTGCGCCTGGGGCTGGGCATCGTTCCGGCTGCCGCCCTCGGTTCCGGTATGCTTGCCGGATTGCCTGGCATCGCCGACCTTCGCCTTGGCGGCGGCCAGCAGATCGGCGAAGCGGTCGGGCAGGGCGGTGTCGTCGGTCGGCAGGGCCTCGGCGTCGGGCCGTGCGCCGGGCTCGGCCTGGGTTGCATCCGCGGTTTGGGCGGCATCGCCGCCGACTGCGGCGGTCTTGCCGCCGGCTTTCGCCGCGGCTTCCGCACCCGCCTGACCGGCCGCCGAGGCACCTGTGGCAGCGGCCTGCGCCTGGGCAAGCTGGGCTGCGAGCTGGGCGGTGGGATCGACAGGCGCGGCCGATCCGGTTGCAGGGGTGTCGGCACCGCCGGCCGCGTCGTCGGTGCTGTCCGGTGCCTTCGTCTGTCCGGCCGGCATCAGGCCGGCAAGGATCAGGTCGCTCGCCTGCGGGATCGGTTGCTGCGCCATGGGCTGGACAGGCGGCAGCGGCTGGTCGGTGGGCTGGTCGGTGGGCTGTCCCTCGGCGGCGTCATCCGACATGTCCTCACCGCCGGCGTCGGCCATGGTTTCACCCTGTGCCGCGGCGTCGGCCGAGGCGGACTCATCGGTCGCGGCGGCGTCCTTGGCATCGGCGGTACTGGTGGCTGTCGCCGCATCTGCCTTGTCCGCTCCCGCCTTATCTGCATTGACCTTATCCGGGCTGCCGGAGGCCTTGTCGGTCCTGGACAGGTCTTTGGCCGGCCTCTCGGCCTTGGCCGGGCGGTGGTCCTCCTGGCGGGCCTGCACCTTCGGGTCGTCGTTCTTGCCGGCCTTCGGCTCGGCCGCGCGCGTCGCATCGGCGGCATCCTGCCGACGCCGGGTTTCAGCGGTCCGGTCGCGGGTCAGGTCGGGCTTCGGCTCCGTGCGCACCGGCTGCCGGCGCTGGGCCTCTGCGGCGCGGGCGTCCCTGGCATCCTTTGCAGCCTCCTTGGCGGCGTCCTTCGCCGCTTCCTTCGCCGCGTCTTTTGCGGAGTCGCGGGCTGCCGCGTCGGCCTGCTCGCGCTTGCGCGCCGCGGCATCGGTCAGCATGCGGTCCATCATCTTGGAGAACAGGTCGTTCTTCGTCCCAGTCCCCTGCGTCTGCTGGGACTGGCTGAGACCGTCGAACAAGGACGCGGCGATTTTGTTCGATTGGACTTCCATGGAAGGGCCTCTCAGGGACGGCGGAACGCACCGACGGCGATGCGCTGGGACCAATGCAACGGACGGGCCAACCTCGGCTCCCCGTCATCGGGCCTGCCGGCGTAGGATTGGGACGGCAGTTCCCGCCGCATCGCACGGTCAAGACCGGCAAATTCCGCCGGGTGCGGGGCCTTTCTTGCCGCAGGCTGCGGGCACAAAAAGAAAAAGGCCGCCCCGTGGAGAGAGGTGGCCGTCCGAAAAGCTCGGCAGTCATGGATGGAGGCTGATCGGATCAGAGCCGGGTATTCAGCGCCGCCGAGGTGCGCGGCCCGCTGGGCGGCGCGGAGTAACCGCGGCCGCCACCCATGTGGGCGGCATAGGCGGTGGTCGGCGCCTTCTGCTGGCGGGTGATGACGGTCACCACGGTGTCGACCATCACCTTCTGCGCCTCGCCACCGATGCGCAGGGCCTCGGCATTGTCGGCGGTGGCCGCATAAAGCCTGCCGGTGGCGTCCTTCAGCGACGTCTTCAACTCCTGCGGCAGGGCGACCAACCCCTCGCGGTCGACGCGCAGCATGCGGCTGATCTCCTCATAGACCAGGGTCATCGGCTGCTTGTCCTTGACGACCTGCGCCAGTTCCTTGGCCGGGCGGCGGGCGCGGACGGCGGCGGCCTCGCGTTCCAGCAGGGCGGTCAGGCGGCCCATCAGCTCGATCAGCGCGACCGCGCGTTCCTGGGCGTTCTTCGGCAGGTTGGCGGCCGGCTTGGGCTGCTGGGGGAAACGAACGTCGACCTTATCCATGGCTGGCCTCCTGGGCGCGAAGAAGCTCTCCGTAAACCTGATTGGCGATGCCGAAGCCGCCGCGCTGGGTGATCTGCTTGCCGAACTGCTCGATCAGCATCGGGCGGAACATCTCTTCCCCGCGCCCGCCGCCGAAGGTCTCGTCGGTGCCGATCCCCTCGAACATCGGGCCCAGCATCTGCGAGACGAACTGGCTCTCGAACTCGTTGGCGGACTTGCGGATCTGGGCAAGCTTTGCCGGGTCGATCTTGGCCTCGAGATCGGAAATCTTTGCCAGGGTGCGCACGCCGAACCCGGCGGCCTGGGCGCGCTCCACCAGCGACGAGGCGGGCGGTGCGCTGCGCGCGGCCGAAGCGGTGGAAAGGGCGGGGCTCATGGACATCAGATCACCTCGATCTCGGCTTGCAGGGCTCCGGCGGCCTTGATCGACTGGAGAATGGCGATCATGTCCCGCGGTCCCACTCCAAGCGCATTCAAGGATTGTACCAACTCCTGCAAGGTCACCCCGGAATTCATCACGGCGAGGCGGTTGTTGGACTGGTCGTCGACCTGGATATCGGTGCGCGGCACCACCGCGGTCTGCCCCTGGCTGAACGGGCCGGGTTGGCTGACCTGCGGGGTTTCGGTGATGCGGATGGTCAGGTTGCCCTGGGCGATGGCGACGGTGGAGATGCGGACATTCTCGCCCATCACGATCACCCCGGATTTCTCGTCCACCACCACGCGGGCGACCTGATCGGGGGTGATGCGCAGCTGCTCGATCTCCGTCACCAGCCCCACCACGTCGCCGCGGCGCGAGTCCGGTACGTTGATGAGGACGGAGGCCGGATCAGTCGCCTGGGCGCGGTTGCCGCGCAGCTGGATGTTGATGGCGGTCGCCACCCGCTGGGCGGTGGTGAAGTCGGGATTGCGCAGGGAGAGGCGCAGCACCGGCAGCTCGGCCAGCGAGAACTGGATCTCGCGCTCCACGATGGCGCCGGAGGAGATGCGGCCGGAGGTCGGCACGCCGCGGGTGACGCTGGCTCCCTGGCCCTGGGCGGTGAAGCCCGACACGGCGATCGGCCCCTGCGCCACGGCATAGACCTCGCCGTCGGCGCCCATCATCGGGGTGACCAGCAAGGTGCCGCCCAGCAGGCTCTTGCTGTCGCCCATCGCCGACACGGTGACGTCGATGCGCGTGCCCTGCGCCGCATAGGCGCCCAGCGTCGCCGTCACCATCACCGCCGCCACGTTCTTGGTGCGCAGGTTGGTGCCGCGGGTGTTGACGCCCATCCGTTCCAGCATGCCGGTCAGGCTCTGCTCGGTGAAGGGGGAGTTGTTCAGGCTGTCGCCGGTGCCGTTCAGGCCCACCACCAGTCCGTAACCGATCAGCATGTTGTCGCGCACGCCTTCGACATCGACGATGTCCTTGATACGGGCGGATGCGGCCAGTGCCGGTGCGGCCGGAATGCCGAACGCCAGCAGGGCGGTCAGCACGGCCAGGACGGCACGGCGGCGCAGAAGGCGAAAGGCGGTGGGGATCATGACGCGGACACTCCTGAACTCGTGCCCATCCCTATACAAACGCCGTGCCAGAGACCGTAAGCGGCGGCTTTCGGTGCCTGTCCTGAAAAACGCCCGGACTATGGCGCCTTTCGGTCACAGCCGGCCGGCAATTTTTGCCCGATTGCGGCAAGCCTTGACCGGATGTTAAGGTTGATCCATCTACTGTGTGCGCGTTTACGAATCCTTTACTGCAAACGGTTGCACGGATCATGAAAGTCGAAGGCTCCGGAAACATACGCGGCGGTGGGTCTGTCCGCCGCACCGGCAAGGCCGAAGGCTCGTCCGGCGCGGCCTTCTCCAAGCAATTGGTGGGAGAGACCGGCTCGGCCCACGGCGTCAGCGGCACCGCCGCCTCCGCCGGTGTTTCGGGCGTGCTGGCCTTGCAGGAGGTTGACGTCACCGACGACGCCACCGCGCGCGCGTCCCGCGGCAAGATGCGGGCGGAGGAGATGCTTGACCGTCTGGAGGAAATCCAGCACGGGCTGCTGTCCGGCACGCTGTCGGTGCAGAAGCTGGCCGATCTGGCGAAGGTGGTGCAGACGCGCCGTGCCCAGGTCGACGATCCGGGGCTGGCCGAAATCCTCGACGAGATCGACCTGCGCGCCCAGGTCGAACTGGCGAAGCTGACCTCCTGAATTGACCGGTCGCTTTTGCGGCCGCTTCAAGCGTTGATTCGGGCGCGAGCGCCTGTGGGGCGGGGAGCCGCCGATGAGAGAGCCATGCGGTGGCCGGATTCGCCCGTGCATGGCCGCCAGCAGGTGGCGGCGAATCTGCAACGCTGACAAATCTTTTTTATTCCAAGGGCTTGTTTGGTCGTTGCGGGGGCGAACCAATGGGTTGCGGTCGTGCCGTGGCGTGCCTATACTCCGCGCCGCCCGGATCACCCCTTTTTCGCTGGATGCTTTCGGATGACGTCGCCGCTTCTGCCCCAGAACTATTCCCCGTCGGAAGACGAGGAGTTCATGAACCCGATCATGCGGGAGTATTTCCGCCAGAAGCTGCTGCGCTGGCGCGCGGAACTGCTGGCGGAATCCACCGGCACGTTGAACAGCCTCCAGGAAGGCGGTATCCAGGAACCGGATATCGCCGACCGCGCCTCGGCCGAGACCGACCGTGCGCTGGAGCTGCGGACGCGTGATCGCGAACGCAAACTGATCTCCAAGATCGACGCCGCGCTGGAGCGTCTGGTCGACGGCAGCTACGGCTATTGCGAGGAGACGGGCGATCCCATCTCCGTTCGCCGGCTCGATGCCCGACCGATCGCGACGCTGAGCCTTGAAGCCCAGGAGCGTCACGAGCGGATGGAACGGACCCAGCGCGACGACTGACGCCGCGCCGTTTTCCGGTCCCGCAGACGATCAGCACAGTGCCGCTCACCGGGGGCAGGGCGGTGCGTCGCGTCGGCACTGCATGGGACGGATGGCACCGAACGGATGGAAAGCGCAGGTCCCGACCGGCGCTTTCGTCGTTTCTGGCCTGTTGCCGCCGCCTTGCATCCGTTGGCATCAGGGCCGGCGATGGAACCAAGCCGTCCTCACGGGGTTCGGAACGTCATTCGAAACGACGGTTCCCAGCCGGGAGGGCAGCCATGGACAACGAGACCCTAAACCTCGACCTGCGTAAGTTCCTGAAGCAGGTCGGCGTCACCTCGCAGCGGGAGATCGAGCTTGCGGTCGGCCGCGCGCTGGCCGAAGGCCGGCTGGACGGGGTGAAGTCTCTGTCGGCCCGCATGGTGCTGACGGTCGATGGTATCGACTTGACGCACGAAGTTACGGGTGAGCTGTCGCTTGAACAGCCGCCGGAGTGATGGCCCGGGTGCCATGGAGATGCGGGGTAACGGTCAGGATCGCGGCGGTCAGCCGGCGTTCGGTCCATGGCACATCGTGGTGGGCCGAGGTCAGGTAGGGACTGTTGGGATCGCGGACCCATTCGCTCGGGAACAGCGCAACCTGCCGGCCTGAGGTTCGGCCGAGGACCGCGTCATAGGGTTCCCCAGCCAGGGCGCAGGCCATCGCCCGGCACAGGTCGCTGCCGGCCAGGTTGCCGAGATGGGTTGTCTGGGTCGGCCGGGCATTGAACTCCAGGAAAACCGGCGGGCCGCCATCGTCCGGTAGAATGGCGTCGATGCCGCCGAATCCGGAATAGCCCGTCATGTCCACCATCCGGCGGGCCATGTCGATCAGCCCGGAATGGGGGGTCAGTTCGATCACGGATGCCGGGCCGAAGGGGGCCGGCTCATGACGCAGGACCGTGTAGGCAAAGGCTTCCAGCATTTTCCCGCCCAGCGCGCAGAATGATACCGACGCTGCGCGTCCGCGCAAGAATTCCTGTGCGACCGCCTGCTGGTCCGGGTGTTCCGCCGACCGGCTTGCCGCCAGGGCCATCGCCTGTTTGGTGGAGGATGCGAAAAACACCCCGCGGCCGGCCGAACTGCCGTCGTATTTCAGCAGAAGCGGTTCGCCAAGCCCGGCCAGATCGGCCGCAGCGGTACGCTGCGGATCGACGGCGACCTGACGCGGTGTCCGGATGCCCGCCGCCGCCGCCATTTCAACACAGCGAGACCGCTTCTCTTCCCAGGAGTCGTCGCTGCACCAAGCCTGGACGAACCGCAGATTGCGGGCGTCGGCGCTGTCCACCTTTACCCGTTCCTGCAACCGTCCCGCCAAGCCGAGCACGCGGACGGCGGATTCCTCGCAGCCGATGACGATGTCGGCCCGGAACTGTGCCGCCGCCCGCGCGGCGATCACGGTCAGGTCGTCTGCTGCCAATTCGGAAGAGAAGCAATGCCGGCCGTCGATCTGGTCGCAGAACTCGAGCAGGGAGTTCTTCGGGCAGATGACGAACACACGAAACCCTGCCGCCTTCAACGCGGCAGGCATTCTCGCGGTACCGTAACGATACATCGCGCAGGACACCAGCAATGCCGTGGGCATGCACACCTTCGCGTGGGAGAAAACAGGATGGTGGTTTAAAGCCTGATCGTTTTATCGGCAATCGACACTGCTGCCGACATCGTACATTGTCTCAACAGGCATGCGAGGAATGGGAAACCCCCTGTTTTGGCAGCCGCTGTCCTAGAACCGGACCGCTTGAGGCAAAGCAGCCTTTCGGTTAGGGATGGCCGCTGAGCGCCAATCCCGAAGGAAGCCAGTTCCATGAGCGACGATCCCGACTGCCTGGGCATGTGCGCCATCGACGGCGATGTCTGTACCGGTTGCGGCCGCACGCTGGATCAGATCAACGCCGCCCTGGAGCGCGCCGATGCCGATGCCGATGCCGATGCCAAGCCCGAGTCTCCCGCTGGCTGAGGCGGTCGGACCAGTCCGCGACGATCTTCCGACTTTGCTGTTGTCCTCGTCATCGCCAGACGAGACTCATTGAGGAGCAGCATCATGGTCGACCAGCCGAACCAGCGACCCGCCGACGCCGCCCGCGACGACCAACCGCAGAAGCCCGCCGATGCCAACAAGGAGGGGGGCGGCACGATCAGCAGCGAGACCGTGAAGGCGCAGGAGGAAGCCGCCAAGGACCGTGCCCGCGAAGGCGGCTACCAATAAGCGGACGACCGGCGATGAGACGGCCCGGCTCCCGATGAGGGGCCGGGCCGTTTCGTTTGACGGTGTCGCGCCGGAAACGTGATGCACGCAACAGCGGGCGGTTTGAGTGGAGCCTATGGTCATCCTCGACCGGCCGATCATGGCCGGGATGAGGGAGACGACCCATGACGAGCGGCCTCACCCTGTCCCAGAGCGCTACCAACGCGGCGGACCTGATCGACTGTGTCGCCCAGCGCGAGGCTTACCGCCGCGCCACCGAACTCATCGGTCCGGCTTTGGCGCGGGTCGGCGGCAACATGGCCATCGGCACGATGGATGGATTCACTGCGGGATCGCCGCGGTCGCTGGAAGGCTGAAGCGGCGCAGCGCATCGGCTTTGCAGGAAATGGCGGCCCGGCAACATCGGCCCGGCACAACCCTCCGGCCGGCAGCAATTTCCCATCCGGCAGCAGCGCATCGCAGGGACCGCGGCGGTTCCTGACGCACCCCAGGGCCACGGAGGGGTGCCTCCCGCCATGGCCCTCGGATGCGTCGCCGTTACCCCGACAATCCTCAGAACGGCATGATGATGTCGTACAGCTGCTGGCCGTAGCGCGGCTGCTGGACGTCGCTGATCTGGCCGCGGCCGCCGTAGGAAATGCGGGCTTCGGCGATCTTCTCGTAGCTGATGGTGTTCTGCGCGGTGATGTCCTCGGGACGGATCACGCCATGGATCTGCAGGTCGCGCAGCTCGTAGTTCACGCGGACCTCCTGGTGGCCCTGGATGACCAGATTGCCGTTGGGCAGGGTCTGGGTCACCAGCGCCGCCACCTTCAGCTCGATCTTCTCGTTGCGGTCGACCGAGCCCTTGCCGTCGTTGTTGGTGTCGCTCGACAAATCCACCAGGCTGGCGGCCGAGGCGCCGGCCGGCAGGACGCGGCTCAGTGTGGCGCCTTCCAGGCCGAACAGGCTCGGCATGCCGGCCTTTTCGGTGTTGGCGCGCGACCGCTTGCTCTCGTTCGACAGCTTGGCCTGATCGGCGATGGAAATGTTGATGGTCAGGATGTCGCCGACCTTGGCCGCACGCTGGTCCTTGAAGAAGGCCTTGGCACCGGTCCGCCACAGCGAGTTCGGGTTGCGCTCCGTCGGCAGCGGGGTCGGCATCGGCAGGCTGACCGGCTGGTAGCCGGTGCGGGCCTGCGGGTCCTGGATGCCGCTCATCTCGGGAGCCTTGCCGATGTCGGCGATGCGCGACGCGGCGCCGCAGGCGGTCAGCGAGGTGGCAGCGGTGGCGATCATCGCGAGGCGGATCAGGCGGGCGGTCAGGGTGGCGGACATTGGAGCTTTCTCCTTACTGCGCGATGATGCCGGGCTTTGCCACGGCGACGACGTTGGGGCCCGCGACCGTCGCTTCGACGATGCGGTTGGATTGGGTGTTCACGACGCGGATGACCTCGCCCTTGCCGCCGTCCTGCAGGGCCTTGCCCTGGGTCGTCAGCGTCATCGACTGGGTGGTCAGGGTGATGGTGACCATCGAGCCCTTGTCGACCATGCGCGGCGATTGCAGATCGCGCAGGCGGACGGGCTGGTTCGTCGACACGCCGCGCTTCGGCGTCATGCCGATCAGCTGCGCGTCGGTGGCGGCGGTGTCGCTGGTGGTCTGGTCGGCGCGCACATCCTGCCAGTCGATGTCGCCCGGGCCGATGACGTCGCCGGGGATGATCCGGCGCGACAGCACCGGGATTTGCACGACGCCGAAGGCGCGGCCCGACACCGGCAGGCGGACCTGGCTGCCGGTCACCACGATCTCGGCGGCGAAACGGCCCTGGACCGGGCTGTAATAGAGGTTCTCCACCGCCAGCCCGCCGGCGCCCTGGGGGGCGCGCAGCTCCACCGCGCGGCTGTCCAGCTCCATCTGCAGCCGGCCGGCGGTGATGACCCGCGACAGCGCATCCGACAGGACCGCTTCCACATGCGGCATCCCGTACACCACGTCGGGCGCCAGTCCCTGACCGGCCGAAGCCGGAGCCATCGCCGAGGCTGCGTCGGCCGGCCCGATGCCGAACCCCATGACCGGACCGGTCAGCAGGGCGGCACCGAGGAGCAGGGCGGGCAGGCGGCGGGTGGCGAGGGGGCGGATCATGGCGGTGGTTCCCGATGTGGAGGCTGAAGCGAGGCGCCGGCGATGTCGGCGGCGTTACTTCATCTGGCTGGCCTGCTGCATCATCTCGTCGGTGGTCTTGATGACCTTGGAGTTCATCTCGTAGGCGCGCTGTGCGGTGATCAGGGTGGTGATCTCCTGCACGACGTTGACGTTGGAGGTCTCCAGCGCACCCTGGGTGACGCGGCCGAAGCCGGGAGCGCCGGGGTTGCCGGTCACCGCCTGGCCGGACGCGCCGGACTCCATGAACAGGTTGTCGCCGGTGGCTTCCAGGCCGGCGGCGTTGGCGAAGGTGGCGAGCTGGATCTGGCCGACATTCTGGGTGGCGGTCTGGCCGTCCAGTTTGATCAGCACCTCGCCCGACGAGTTGATGGAGATGTCCACCGCGTTGGTCGGGACGGTGATGTTCGGCTGGATCGGATAGCCGTCGGCGGTGACGATCATGCCTTCCGGCGACAGCTTGAAGTTGCCGGCGCGGGTGTAGGCGGTGTCGCCGCTGGGCAGCGTCACCTGGAAGTAGCCCGAGCCGTTGATCGCAACGTCCAGCTTGTTGTCGGTGATGTTCAGGTTGCCCTGTTCCAGCACGCGGGCCACCGCGGCGACACGCACGCCGGCACCAACCTGCACGCCGGTCGGCACCACGGTGCCGGCATCCGACGAGGTCGAGCCGATGCGGCGGAAGTTCTGGTACAGCAGGTCCTGGAACTCGGCCCGCTGCTTCTTGTAGCCGGTGGTGGTCGAGTTGGCGATGTTGTTGGAGATCGTCTCGACGTTGAGCTGCTGGGCGATCATGCCGGTGGCGCCGATGGCGAGGCTGCGCATTCTGGTCTTCTCCTCTCGTCGTCGGTCTGGATCAGGCGGTGCGGCCCAGACGCTGAAGCATCGTGCGGATGCGCTCGTGTTCGTTGTCCATCATCTTCTGAGCGGACATGTACTGACGCTGGATGTCGATCATCTGCGTCATCTCGACCACGGGCTTCACGTTGGAACCTTCTAGCAAGCCCTGTGCCACTTTCGTCTCGACCGGGGCCGGCTGCGGCTGCTCGTCGGTGACGTACAGGCCGTTGCCGACCTCGGTCATCAGCTGCTCGGTCTTGAAGGTGACGATGTTCAGCTTGGCGACCGGGCCCAGCTCGGTGGCGACGGTGCCGTCGCCGCTGACCTTCACGTCGCTGGTGCCGGCCGGAATGGTGATGGGCTGGCCGTTGTTGGACAGCACCGGCAAGCCGCCGGCATCCACCAGCTGGCGCTGGTCGTTCAGGCGGAAATTGCCGGCGCGGGTGTAGCGCGGGCCGCTGGCGGTATCGACGGTGAAGTAGCCCTGGCCGGTCAGCGCCAGATCCAGCGGGTTGCCGGTCTGCGTCATCGGGCCGTTGGACAGGTCGCGCACCACCGCGCGGTCCTGGACGAAGCTGACCTTCTCGTGCAGGCCGGGCTTTTCCAGATATTCGGTGAACAGCATCCGCTGGTTCTTGTAGCCGGTCGTGTTCATGTTCGCGATGTTGTTCGACGTAACGTCCAGCTGGCGTTGCAGCGCCATCTGGCGCGACAGGGCGACGTAGATCGAATTTTCCATCTTGCGGCCTCTTCACCTTGCGAACGGATCGAACGACAGCGTCCGACCGGCGAAAGGGGTATTGCAGGCGCCGTGCCAATTTCGCCGAAGCCTTGGAATCTGCGGAATACGGACAAGGGGGAAGCGTTCCCGCCGGGTGGGGTAGGGGATGCCGGGCAGAATCTGCCGGGGGGAAGGCGTTCCTTGCCGGGTGTCGCCGGGCAAGACTCTCCCGTTCCCGCCGCACGATGGGGCGGCGGGGCGATAGTGGGGCGGGCCTGCAATCCCAAGGGCAATACCAATGGGGACGGCGGGCTGCCGGGGGCGGACTCCGGGCGCGGCTGCGCTCCGACCGGAAGGCGGATGCACTGCGGGCGCGGATCGCCGGGCAGTCCCAATCAAGAACCGTGCCGAAATGGTGACAGATGGGGGAAACCTGCCCGTCCGGGGCGGTCCATTCCCCACTCGAAAGGAGTTATTAACTATCCCAAAAGTAGCTTTGAGCCTGTCAGGCGGCGCATGCCTGAGCCGTTGCGTACCTCGAACGATCCCAGGATGTCATGGCTGCCGAAACCGATGCCGGTGAATTGACCGACGGCCTGCCCCGGAAGAAATTCAGCGGCAAGAAGCTGGTGCTGTTCGTCGTTCTGCCCCTGGTCCTGCTGATCGGTGCCGGTGCCGGCGTTTACTTCTCCGGTCTGCTCGACGGGCTGCTGGGCAAGGAGAAGCCGGCGGAGGAGGGGGAGCATGCCGCGTCTGCGGAAGGCGAACATGGGGCCGAGGCCGGCAAGGGCGACGCCGCCCATGCCTCCCCGATCTTCTATGACCTGCCGGACATGCTGGTGAACCTGAACACCGGCAACAAGCGTCCGGCCTTCCTGAAGATCAAGATCTCCATCCAGCTGTCGAAGCCGGAGGATGTCGGGGCGGTGGAGCATGTGCTGCCGCGCATCATCGACAATTTCCAGGTCTACCTGCGCGAGCTGCGCCTGGAGGATCTGCGCGGGTCGGCCGGCATGTACCGGCTGCGCCAGGAACTGCTTCTGCGCATCACCGCCGCCGCGTTCCCGGTGAAGGTGAAGGACGTGCTGTTCAAGGAAATGCTGGTCCAGTGAGGGCCCGGTCAGGTGGGGATAGGGGCCGATGAGCGACACCGGTGAACTGAGCGAAGAAGAACGGCTTGCCGCCGAATGGGCCGCATTGGCCGAGGACAGCGGCGATGTCGGCGACATGGGCGGCGGCGGGTCGACCCGCGTCCTGAACCAGGACGAGATCGACAGCCTGCTGGGCTTCGACCAGGGTGGCGCCGGCGACGGCGACAACTCCGGCATCATGGCGCTGGTCAACTCGGCGCTGGTCAACTACGAACGCCTGCCCATGCTGGAGGTGGTCTTCGACCGCCTCGTCCGCATGATGTCCACCAGCCTCCGCAACTTCACCTCCGACAACGTCGAGGTCAGCCTCGACCAGATTTCCTCGGTGCGTTTCGGCGATTACCTGAACTCCATCCCGCTGCCGGCGATGCTGTCGGTGTTCAAGGCGGAGGAGTGGGACAATTATGGCCTGATGGTCGTCGACTCCGCGCTGATCTATTCCATCGTCGACGTGCTGCTCGGCGGCCGGCGCGGCACGGCGGCGATGCGCATCGAAGGCCGTCCCTACACCACCATCGAACGCAACCTCGTGGAACGCATGGTCCATGTGGTGCTGTCCGACCTGTCCGCCGCCTTCGATCCGCTGTCACCCGTCACCTTCCGCTTCGACCGGCTGGAAACCAACCCGCGCTTCGCCACCATCGCGCGTCCCGCCAACGCCGCCGTGCTGGTCAAGCTGCGCATCGACATGGAGGATCGCGGCGGCCGGCTGGAGCTGATGATCCCCTACGCGACGCTGGAGCCGGTGCGTGAGCTGCTGCTTCAGATGTTCATGGGCGAGAAGTTCGGCCGTGACTCGATCTGGGAAACCCACTTGGCTTCCGAGCTGATGGTGACGGACGTCGATCTGTCGGCCGTGCTGGACGAGGTGACGATGACGCTGCACGACGTGCTGAACTGGCGCGTCGGCACCCGCATCCTGCTGAACGCCACCCCCGACGGCGCGATAGAACTGCGCTGCGGCGACGTGTCGATGTTCCAGGGGCGGATGGGGCGCAAGGGCGGGCACATCGCCGTCCGCCTGGAAAAGGAACTGCCCAAGCAGGAGGTCATGAGGTTATGAGTCCGCTGGTCTCCATCATCATCGACGTCGTGATGGTCGGCCTGCTGGCCGCCACCATCGCCTATGCGATCATCCTGAACCGGCAGATCATCGCGCTGCGCGAGAGCCGCGGCGAGATGGCCGAACTGATCCAGGGCCTGAACGACGCGATGGGGCGGGCAGAGACCGGCGTGCGCACGCTGAAGAAGGCGGCGGGCGACACCGGCGAGGATCTCCAGCGCACGGTGATCAAGGCACAGGCCCTGCGTGATGAGCTGCAATTCATGATCGAGGCGGGCGACACGCTGGCCAACCGGCTGGGCGGCGTCGGCGAGCGTGACGGCGGTCGCGATGGCGGTCGCCGCGACAGCGGGCGTGATGGCGGCCGTTCCGTGGCGGTTGCCCCGGTTCTAGCCGCGCGCAGCCCGGCAAAGGCGCCGCTGGTGGCGCCGCGTCCTGCCCTGCGCAGCCTGCCGGTCGAGGATGACCACGACCATGACGACCACGCCCCGCCGCCGCCTCGGCTGGACGCGCCGCCGCGCCGGGCCGCCGCCCGCGCCGAACCGCCGGCCGAGGCACGCGAGCCCATCGCCCGTGACCCCATTACTCGTGACGGGGAGAGCCTGTCGCGGGCCGAACGCGAACTGCTTCAGGCTATCGAGAACGCCGGCAAGGGGCTTGGATGACCATGCGCACCAGTGACGGCAGGCCCGCTGCGGCGGGCGGCGAACCCAAGGTCGTGATCCGCCCGGCTGGCGCCGCCCCGACCGGCGTCCGCACCTCTCCCACGCTGGCCGCCCAACAGGCCCAGCAGGCGCAACTGCCGGCCGTCCGCTCTGCGGCGGGAAAGGTGCCGGCGAAGAAGGGCAAGGCGAAGGCCAAGGCGCGCAAGCCGGCGACGCCGCGGGTGCCTTTGACCCAGCGGCTGAGGGCGCGGATGCGCGGCGCCCGTTTCCGTCTGCTGCCGCTGACCATCTTCGTCGCGGTGCTGATGCTGGGCGTGCGGGTCGGCGATCTGTGGCGCCTCGCCACCCATGACGCCCGCCTGCCCGACTTCCCGGTCAGCCTTGCCCAGGGGCCGCAGGGCTCCACCCCGGCGACGCCGCCCATCCAGATGGCGGCTGGGCAGACGGCGGCCGGGCAGACTCCCGCCGCGACCACCAAGCCGGCCGGCAAGGACGCTCCCCCGGCTCCCGGCGGCTCCAGCGGTCCGGCCAACGCACCGGCGGCCAATGCGCCGCTGGCACCGCTCGGTCCTATCGACAATCAGGAACTGCTCCAGCATTTCGCCGAACGCCGCGCCGAGATCGAGCGCCGCACCAAGGAGATGGAGCAGCGTGAGGCCTTGCTGGCTGCTGCCGAGAAGCGGATCGACCAGAAGGTGGCGGAAATGGAGAAGACCCGTTCCGACATCCAGAAGCTGATGGCCCAGGGCGACGAGAAGCAGTCGGCCCAGCTGGAAAGCCTGGTGAAGATCTACGAGACGATGAAGCCGAAGGAAGCCGCCCGCATCTTCGAGGAACTCGACATGCCGGTGCTGCTGGGCGTCATCCAGAAGATGAAGGAACAGAAGACCGCGCCGATCCTGGCCGCCATGGATCCGGTGAAGGCCAAGGAGGTCACCTCGGCCCTGGTCGAACGCCGCGTGCCGCTGACGGCGACGGTCACGACGCCGAAGTAAAAACAAAGACGCCCTCTCCCGCGGTGGGAGAGGGCGCTTTTTTCCAGTTACAGCTCTTACAGGAACCGGTTGTTCTTGGGGAAGCCGTTCGGCGGCATCTTGCCCTGGCCGGCGCGGTCGCCCATCCAGCCGGTCAGGTCGCTGACGGTGAAGTTGCGCTCGCCGTTCTTCCAGCTCAGTCCCTCGGCCAGCGTGAAGGTCTTCACGTCGGCGACGCTGGCGTCCTTGTACTTCTGAAGCTGGACGCCCTTGCCGCGGGTCATCACCGGCACCTGCTCCAGCGGGAAGACCAGCATCTTCCTATTGTTGCCGATGATGGCGAGCGTATCGCCGCTCACCGGCTGGCAGATGCGGGCGGACTTGCCGTCCTCCAGGTTCAGCACCTGCTTGCCGGCGCGGGTCTGCGCCAGCACCTCAGCCTCCTCGACGCGGAAGCCGCGGCCATCCTCCGACACCACCAGCAGGGTGCGGCCGGGCTGGTGGCGGAACAGGTCGACGATGTCGACGTCGTTGCCGAGGTCGATCATCAGCCGGACCGGCTCGCCGAAGCCGCGGCCGCGCGGCAGCTTGTCGACGCCGATGGTGAAGAACTTGCCGTTGCTGGCGAAGACCAGAAGCTTGTCAGTCGTCTCGCACCGCTCGATGAAGCCGCGCGCGTCGCCGTCCTTGTACTTCACATCCTCCGCCTCGGCGTCGGTCAGGTGGCCGCGCACCGTGCGGATCCAGCCCTTGGCCGAGCAAATCACGGTCACCGGCTCGCGTTCCACCAGCGCGTCCAGCGGCACCTCGATCACCGTCGGCGCGTCGGCCACGTCGGTGCGCCGCTTGCCGAGCGCGCCGGCGCCGAACTTCTTCTTGATCTCGGCCACGCCCTCGGCGATCCGCTTCCAGCGCAGGGTCTCGTCGCCCAGCAGCTCCAGCAGGCCATTCTTCTCGGTGGTCAGCGCCTCGTGCTCGCGCCGGATCTCCATCTCCTCCAGCTTGCGCAGGTTGCGCAGGCGCATGTTGAGGATGGCGTCGGCCTGCACGTCGGTCAGGGTGAAGGCGCGGATCAGCTCCTGCTTCGGCTCGTCCTCCTCGCGGATGATGCGGATGACCTCGTCGAGGTTCAGGTACGCGGCGAGATAGCCGCCGAGAACCTCGAGGCGATGGTCGATCTGCTTCAGCCGGTGGTTGGAGCGGCGGACCAGCACCTCGTGCCGGTGGTCGAGGAAGGCCTGGAGCACCTCGCGCAGGTTCATCACCCGCGGCACATGGTCGGCGCCCAGCACATTCATGTTCATCGAGAAGCGGATTTCCAGGTCGGTGGCCTGGAACAGCGAGGCCATCAGCACCTCGGGATCCACGTTGCGGGTCTTTGGCACCAGGACGAGACGCACGTCCTCCGCCGATTCGTCGCGCACGTCGTCCAGCAGGATCAGCTTCTTGGCCAGCAGCAGCTCGGCGATCTTCTCGACCAGCCGCGCCTTCTGCACCTGATAGGGCATTTCGGTGACGACGATCTGCCAGGTGCCCTGGGCGAGCTTCTCCACCTCCCAGCGGGCGCGCAGGCGGAAGGCACCGCGGCCGGTGCGGTAGGCCTCGATCACATTCTGCGGCGACTCGACCAGTACGCCGCCGGTGGGGAAATCCGGGCCGGGCATGAAGCCGACCAGCGTCTCGATGCTGGCGTCGCGGTGCTTGATCAGGTGGCGCAGCGCGTCGCAGATCTCGCCGACATTGTGCGGCGGGATGTTGGTGGCCATGCCGACGGCGATGCCGCTCGACCCGTTGGCCAGAAGGTTGGGGAAGTTGGCGGGCAGCACCGCCGGCTCGTCGCCGTCGCCGTCATAGGTCGGGCGGAAATCGACGGCGTCCTCGTCGATGCCCTCCAGCAGCGCCTTGGCGACCTCGGTCAGGCGGGCTTCGGTGTATCGCATCGCCGCGGCGTTATCGCCGTCGATGTTGCCGAAATTGCCCTGGCCGTCGACCAGCGGGTAGCGGACGGAGAAGTCCTGCGCCAGCCGCACCAGCGCGTCGTAGACGGAGGTGTCGCCGTGCGGATGGAACTTGCCGATCACGTCGCCGACGACGCGGGCCGATTTCTTGGGCGGCGTCGTCGGTTCCAGCCGGAGCTGGCTCATAGCGAACAGCAGGCGTCTGTGCACCGGCTTCAGCCCGTCGCGCACGTCGGGCAGCGAGCGGGACATGATGGTGGACAGCGCGTAGCTGAGATACCGCTCGCCGAGCGCGTCGGCCAGCGGCTTTTCCAGGATTTCGGAGGCGGGATTTTGCGGCTTCATGATGATGGGGTCTAGCAGTTTCAGGCCGAACGCGCTACCGCGTTCGCGTAACGTTCTCTTAAGCGTTCACGCGCGGGCGGCAGCGGCCCGTTCAGCACGTGGCGTTCCAGGAAATGAGCGGTCAGGCGCAGCCCGTCGGCCACAGCCGCCGGCCCGCCGCCGCCGCGCCCGGCCAGGAAATCGGGCAGGGGAAGCAGACGGTCGCGGTAGGGCTCTCCCACCGATGCGGTCACGGCGCGGCCGGTGCGCGGACTGACATAGGCGAGATAGTCGTTGGCCCCCGACACCGCACAGCGGTCGAGGTCGAGGCCGAATCCAAGCTCGGCCAGCAGTCCGATCTCCCACCGTACATAGGTCTCCGCCCAGGCCGGCCCGTCCAGCAGGCCGAACAGGGCGAGCAGCCCGTCGAACAGGGCAGGGTGCGCCTCCCGCTCCGGCAGCGCCGCCTCCACCAGCGCGCAGGCGCTGATCAGGGCGGCCAGCGCCTGGGCATCGTCGAAGAAATTGGCGGCATAGCCCTTCACCGACTCCAGCGTGAAATGGCCGAGATGCTCAGGCAGCCGGCCGCGCCAGCGGGCATGGACCAGCGTTCCCGGTTCCAGCGTGCCGCGCTGGCGCACCGAGCGTCCGCCCATAACCATCCCGGCATGGCGGCCGTGTTCGCGCGTCAGCAAAGTCGCGACGGCGGACCCTTCCCCCTGGGGACGGGAGGACAGAACGATTCCCTGATCGGACCAATCCATCGGTGCCGGTTTCGGAAGAAGTGGCGAGCTATCCTAATATAGGAAAAAATTTCGCGGAAGGAACCCTCGGCAACCGCGATAACGGCGTGCTTGGAGCATTTATGGTTTCTTCACCAAAAAGCCCATACCATCGGACCCTCAACGGTGGGAGGCCCCACCAATCGCTGACCGCCGACGGGTCCGACGAGGGGTCTTGAACACCAACATCGACCGATATCTGCTGGCGGAAAAGGCCGGAACCGAAGGCGTCTGGGATTGGGACCTGCGCAGCGACACGCTGTACCTCTCCCCCGCTTCAAGGATTTCCTCGGGCTGCCGCAGGGCGATCCCAGCCGCGAGTCCAACCGGCCGAACGACTGGCTTTCGCTGGTCCATCCGGAGGACGTCGACTGGCTGCATGCCTCGTTCGAGGCGCAGATGGTCGGGCTGTCCGTCCCCTTCCAGATCGAACACCGCGTCCGCCGCGCCGATGCGTCCGCTGCGGCAAAGCCGCATTGGCGCTGGCTGGTCTGCCGCGGCATGGCGGTGATGGACAATTCGGGCGAGCCGATCCGGCTGGTCGGGTCGGTCGCCGACATCACCGACCGCAAGCATGCCGAACAGGAGCTGCGCCGCAGCGAGGAACGCTACGCGCTCGCCGCCGCGGCCAGCAATGACGGGCTCTATGACTGGGATCTGGTCACCGACCGCGTCTATTACTCGCCGCGATGGGCCTCGCTTCTCGGGCTCTCGCCGGCGGATCTGACCGACGAGCCGCAGGAGTGGCTGGGCCGCATCCTGGCGGCCGACCGCGCCATCCTGACCGATGCGATGGCCTCCCTCGGCCGGGCAGGGCCAGAATCGGAAAGCGAGGCGGAAGCGGCCTTCCAAGTCGAATACCGCATGCGCAACGCCGCCGGGGCGATCCGCTGGATGGCCTGCCGCGGCATCGCCGTTCTGGACGCCGCGGGCAAGCCGATCCGCCTCGTCGGCAGCCAGGCCGACGTGACCGACCGCAAGACCGCCGAGCAGCGCCTGCGCCAGAGCGAGGAGCGCTACGCCCTCGCCGCGGCAGGGGCCGCCGACGGGCTGTGGGACTGGCACATCGACAGCGGCGAGGTCTACTACTCGCCGCGCTGGAAGGCGATGCTCGGCTTCGAGGAGGCGGAGATCGCCGGCTCCGTCGACGAATGGTTCAGCCGGGTCATGCCGGGCGACCTCGACGGGCTGCGCACCGCGATCGGCCTGCACCTGGTCGGCGAGCGCCCGCACCTGCAGCAGGAGTTCCGCATCCGCGGCAAGGGTGGCCAGGAGATGTGGATGCTGGTGCGCGGGCTGGCCGTCCGCAATGACAAAGGCTTTGCCGTCCGCATGGCCGGCTCGATGACCGACATCACGGCGCGCAAGAAGGCCGAACAGCAAATCCTGTTCAACGCCGTCCACGACAGCATGACCGGCCTGCCGAACCGCACGCTTCTGCTGGACCGCATCGGGCAGGCGCTCGACCGCAACCGCCGTGCCGGCTCCCGTCCCTTCGCCACGATCATCATCGACCTCGACCGTTTCAAGGCGATCAACGACGCGCTCGGCACCAGCGCCGGCGACCGCATGCTGCGCATCGTCGCCGAGCGGCTGGACGTCAGCCGCCGCGTCGGCGATACGCTGGCCCGCCTGTCCGCCGACGAGTTCGCCGTGCTGGTGGACGAGATGGACGATGCCGGTGACGCGCTGGAGGCGGCGGAGCGGATGGCCCGCGCCATCTCCCGCCCGGTGACGCTGGCCGAGGGGCATGACGTGGTGCTGACCGCCTCCATCGGCGTGGCCCTGAGCCAGACCGGCTACGAGCGGGCGGAGGACATGCTGCGCGACGCCAGCCTCGCCATGTACCGCGCCAAGAGCGGCGGGCGGGCGCGCATCGACGTGTTCGACGCCAACCTGCGCCGGCAGGCGATGGCCGCGATGCGCATGGAGGCCGACCTGCGCGCCGCGCTGGAACAGGGGCAGCTCTGCCTGCATTACCAGCCCATCGTCCTGCTGGAGAGTGGTGCCATCGCCGGTTTCGAGGCGCTGATGCGCTGGAACCATCCAGACCGCGGCCTGGTGTCTCCGCTGGAGTTCATCCCGCTGGCCGAGGAGACCGGGCTGATCGCGCCGATGGGCCGCTGGGCGCTGGGAGAGGCGGTGCGGCAGCTGGCGGCGTGGCAGGCGCGCTTTCCCAGGCCCGTGCCGCTGTTCATGAGCGTCAACGTCTCAACCCGCCAGTTCCGTGACGACGACATCGTCGGCGCCGTTCGCGATCTGCTGGACGCGGTGGCGATCCCGCCCTCCAGCCTGAAGCTGGAGCTGACCGAGAGCCTGCTGGTCCAGGATCCGGACGAATGCCGGATGCTGATGCAGAGCCTGCGCGACATGGACGTTCGGCTGTCGATTGACGATTTCGGCACCGGCTATTCGTCGCTGGCCTATCTGCACAAGCTGCCGGTGGATGTGCTGAAGATCGACCGCAGCTTCGTCCGCGCGGTGTCGACGGGGGAGGGCAACGCCGCCATCGTCCAGGTCATTGCCGGCCTTGCCACCATTTTGCGGCTGGATTGCGTGGCGGAAGGGGTGGAAACGGCGGACGAAGCGGTGTATTTGCGCGGTCTGTGCCAATACGCCCAAGGCTACCACTTCGCCCGTCCCGCCCTGCCGGACTCGGTGGAGCGGCTTCTGGCCGCCGAGGATGAGCACGTCGCCCTGCCAGCACCGGCGTAGAGCCGCTGCGAGCCGTCGTTATTTGGAGTTTGCCTGATGTCCGACCGCACCTGCGGTGAATGCACCCTGTGCTGCAAGCTGATGGGCGTGCCCGAGCTGAAGAAGCCCTCCGCCAAGTGGTGCGCGTCCTGCGACCAGGGCAAGGGCTGTTCGATCTACGAGGAGCGGCCGCAATCCTGCCGGAACTTCCAGTGCTTCTGGCTGATGGACGAGAATTTCCCCGACGAGTTCCGCCCCGACCGCATCCATGCGCTGGCCGCCTTCAACGACGTGAAGGATAGCTGCGTCCTGCATGTCGACCCTGCAAAGCCGCGCGCCATGGGCAGCCCCGAGGTGCAGGCGCTGACCGATGCGCTGCTGAAGGTCTACTCGAAGGTGTTTTTCCTCTGCGGCAAGGAAAGCGCGATGATGCAGCGCTGAAGGGGGAGCGCTGCAGGGCGGAGGTCCGCCCCGCTTCGGTTACCGCTGAAGCCCGCTGTTGTGGACGCTCACCGCGTCCTCGATCCCGACCGCCAGCATGCGGGCGACGCAGTCGTATCCGGCGTCGTTCCCATGGACGCCGTCCGGCCCGATCAGATCGGCCATGGTCATCCCGCGAGTCTCCACCAGAGACTTCATCACATCGAAGCGGTGGAAGAGCCCGACGCGGTTGTCGCTGGCGATCCCGGCGATGCGGGTCAGCATCGGGGCGACGCCGGTCTTTTCCAGCATCTTCGGGGAATATTGCAGGTCCATCAGCACCACCTCGACCCCGGCGGCGCGCAGTTGCGCCACCCCCTGGCGGACCGACTGCTCGCTCAAGGACTGGTCGCCGTCGCGCAGCACCGTGTTCGCCCCCACCTGCCAGATCACCAGATCGGGCTTGGCGCCCAGCGCGTCGGCCTCGATCCGCTTTTCGGTCTGGTCGTCGGTCTCACCGTTGATGCCGCGGTTCAGCACCACGATGTCGGCGTTGCGGAACCGCTCGCTCAGGTAATGGTCGAGCCGGGCCGGATAGGCCATGTCCGGCGCACTCGCCCCTGCCCCGGCGGTGGAGGAGGAGCCGATGGCGACGATGCGGATCGGCGCTCCCGTCGCGATGCGCTGCGACAGCTGCGTCAGCGGGATCGTCAGGGCGGACTCGCTCCGCGGAAGCTGGCAGTTGGCGGGGGCCGCGGACTCAGCCGCCTGGGCCGGACCGGGGACGGCCAGGTTGGCGGCGGCCAAGCTGGTGGCGGTCAGAGTGGCGATCAGCGACAGCATGCGGACGGCGGACGGCAGGACAGACCTCAATTGCTCGCTCCGGTGCGCCGGCCGATCGACAGAGGGTCGATCATCGTCGCGACGCTTTGTGCCAGCAATTGTCCGATGCATTGGTGAACGAATTCATAAGAACGCCGTTTCGCCTCGTCCGATTCGTCGGCGAAATCGACCCGGCCGTCCTCCACCCAATGCCGCATGATGTCGTAGCGGGGAAAGTGGAAAACGTCGGAACTCTGGGACAGCCAGGACATGTAGGATACGTAGGGTGTGAAATCGATCAGCTGCGCGGTGTGCATGCTGTATTGCATGTCCATGATGACGATGTCGGCACCGCGGCGCTGGACCTCGGCGATGCCTGACTGGAGCGCAGTGCCGAAACTCTCCAGATCCAGGCTGCGCATGGCGTCGACCGTGCCGGTCTGCCAGACGACCAGCGCCGGCCTCTGGTTCTCCACCGCCTGGGTCAGTGGGGCGACCATCGCCGGGGCCGCCTCGCCGGGCAGGCTCAGCACGGCGGTGCTGACCTCGCGGCCGGGCAGGCGGCGCTTCAATTCGCCTTCAAGCCGGGCGGGATAGCCGGGGATGCCGGGCTTGGGCGGGGATTTCGCGGAATGGACGACCAGGACCGACAAAGGCCGGCCGGCGGCAAGCTGCGCCGAGACCCGCGGCAGCACGCCGCCGGGAGCGAGGATTGACTCCGGCACGGCACAGGCGGGATCGACGGACGGTGCGGCGGATTGGCCAGCCAGAGTGCGATCGGGCGAAACGAACAGCGCTGCCGCCAGCAGGATCGCCGTGACGGTCAGCAATCGCCGTCCCCGCCCTTGCCCCTGCCTTCTCGCCATGCACCCCTCATGTGCCCATCTTCGTCGTGGCGGCAACCCGGTGGCGCCGCGCCCGCTCCGCCGACTGGTACCAGTTCAGGAAGCGCGCCATCAGCACCATCATGGCGATGCCCAGCACCGTAACAAGGAACTGGGCGGAAAGCGAGCCGCTGACATGGACCAGCACCGTCTGGCCGGCGAAGGACAACAGCACGCCCAGGCAGAACACATGCAGCGACTGCTTCCCGCAGGCGAGCACCGGGGCGGCCAGCGATCCCCGCAGCCAGGACGCCCCAGCCGGCACGAGCCACAGCACCAGATAGGCCAGCGCGAAGAAATGCAGCAGGCGCAGCGGATCGAGGTCGGTCTTGCTGATGGGATAGAGGATCTCGGTCAGCCACACCGGGATCAGCGCATGCAGCGGGGCGAATTTCCAGGACAGCGTCAGGAACAGGCCGGCCAGCAGGACCGCACCGGCGGCGACCGCCACCGGACGGCGGAAGCGGGTCAGCACCGTCCGAAGATCCGGTTGGAACTGCAGCGACGCGCCCAGCACGAACAGGAACTGCCAGGTGAAGGGGTTGAAGTACCAAACGCCGCCGTCCGGGTAGGTCGGCAGGTTCCACCCCCATTGCCGCGCTGCCAGATAGAGCGCCGCCGATCCCGCCAGCACCCCCAGCGGCCGGCGGCGCAGCGCCGGCAGGAGAAGCGCCATCGCCAGCAGAAGCACGATGTAGAGCGGCAGCACATCCAAGTTCGCCGGCCGGAATTTCAGCAGGATGGCCTGGGTCAGGGCGGTGACCGGGTCCTGGAAATAGCCAGCGATGCCCATCTCCTCCGCGAAAAGCGGGCTGTCGAAGGCGCGGGCGGTGTAGGCGATCTGCGCGGTGTAGGCGAAGAACAGGATGATGTAGGTGGCGTACAGCGTCCAGCAGCGGTGCAGCACCTGTGCCGCCGCCATCGGCATTCCCTGCCGGTCCAGCGTGCGGCCATAGACCAGGGCGGCGGTGTAGCCGGAGATGAAGACGAAGATCTCCGTGGCGTCGCTCAGCCCGAAATTCCGCGGCGTCGCCCACGAGATCTGGTTGGCCGGAATGTGGTTCACGAAGATGAACCACAGGGCCAGACCGCGGAAGAAGTCCAGCCGGAGGTCGCGTGCCGCCGTCTCGTTCCCGCTCTGCGCCGCAGTTCCTTCCCTCATGGCCGCGCCTTTCATGGCCGTTCTACCCGCAAGTGTCTGCTCCGCCCTCATCAACAATTCAGCCGGGCCCGGTTCCCGGGGCGCGCCTTGCAAAAGATGGGGGTGCGGCCGCCGGAGTCGAGACATTAAGTGCCGAGCGGGTCGGGAATGGGATAGCGCCATTGTCGGGGCCGATGGTTGAATGGAACCCGCGGCTTCGCGCCGCAGCCTTAAACCTCTGAAATACAGACCTCAATTCCCGTTCGCACTTGATCCGGACCGTTTGCTTCCTGCATAATCCGGACAGCAAAAGAAAGCTGGGGCGGATCGGCCGGAAGGCCGGCGGCAAACCCGGATGGACGGGAGGAAACGCACACCAACGACGGGAAGCCGCGGGACTGGACGGGGGCGCTTTGCGCCGGGGTCCGCCGGTTCCGCGGTTCCCCGCGGTGCGCTGTCCGGGCTGGTCGAGCGTGCATCCCACTCATTCCCGCTTTCCCCGCTCACCCGGTTTCGTCCTGTCCCGTGAGGGACCGGGCCTTGACGGGTGCGGCCCGGCCGCCCCCAGCGCGGGGTGTCCGCCGGTCCGGCGACAAGAACACATAACGAGAATGGACAAGGGAGCTTCCGGATGAAACGTCGTGCATTTCTGACCTCCGCCGGTGTGGGCGTCGCCGCCAGCACGCTTGCCGCCCCCGCCATCGCCCAGTCCGCGCCCGAGATCAAGTGGCGCTGCGCCTCCAGCTTCCCCAAGAGCCTCGACACCATCTATGGCGGTGCTGAGTTCGTGGCGAAGCGCGTGGCCGAGCTGACGGACGGCAAGTTCCAGATCCGCGTCTTCGCGGCTGGCGAAATCGTTCCGGCGCTCCAGGTTCTGGACGCGGTGAAGGACAACACCATCGAGTGCGGCCACACCGTTTCCTACTATTATGTCGGCAAGGATCCGACCTTCGCCTTCGATGCGGCGATGCCGTTCGGCCTGAACGCCCGCCAGCAGAACGCCTGGATGACCCATGGCGGCGGCAAGGAGCTGATGGCGGAGTTCTTCGCCGGCCACAATCTCGTCTCCATCGGCGCCGGCAACACCGGGACCCAGATGGGCGGCTGGTTCCGCAAGGAAATCAAGACGGTCGAGGATCTGAAGGGCCTGAAGTTCCGCATCGGCGGCTATGCCGGCACCATCATGGCCAAGCTCGGCGTCGTGCCGCAGCAGATCGGCGGCGGCGACATCTATCCGGCGCTGGAAAAGGGCACTATCGACGGCGCCGAGTTCGTCGGCCCCTATGACGACGAGAAGCTCGGCTTCCAGAAGGTCGCCAAATACTACTACTATCCCGGCTGGTGGGAAGGCGGCCCGCAGGTCTCCATGCTGTTCGGCAAGGAGAAGTTCGAATCGCTGCCGCCCACCTACAAGGCGGCTCTGCAGGCGGCCTGCGCCGACGCGACGCTGGACATGCTGGGCAAGTACGACGTCCAGAACATGACCGCGCTGAAGCGCCTGGTCGCCAGCGGCACCCAGCTGCGTCCCTTCCCGAACGAGGTGATGCAGGCCTGCTATCAGGCCGCCATCGAGGTGTACGAGGACGAAGCGGCGAAGAACGAGAAGTTCCGCAAGATCTACGACGCGTGGAAGAAGTTCCGCGAGGAAGAGTATCTGTGGTTCCGCGTCGCCGAATACAGCTTCGACCGCTTCGTCTATGCGGCCCCGCCGCTTGAGAAGAAGAAGTAAGCATCGCTGGGAGGGGGTGAATTTCCGCCCCCTCCCGTGCGAGACCTAGACCTCGATCACCAGCCCATCATATGCCGGCTCGACCCCCTCCGGCAGAATCCGCCGCAGGCTGTCATAGTCCATCGTGTTGTCCATGTGGGTCAGATAGGCCCGCCGCGGCTGCACTCGCTCGATCCACTCCAGCGTCAGCGCCAGATGCGCGTGCACCGGATGCGGCGGCTCGATCCGCCCGCAATCGACCATCCAGGTGTCCACGCCGGCCAGCGCGTCAAAGGCCCGGTCGTCCAGCCGCACCACGTCGGTCGAATAGGCGAAGCTGCCGAACCGGTAGCCGACCGTCCGCATATAGCCGTGGTCCTGCTCGAACGGCGTGATCTCCATCCCTCTGACGCTGAACGGCCCGTCGATCCGGTGACTGTTCAACACCGGCCGGTAGAAGGGATAGCCCTCCGGCAGAGGATCGAAGCAGTAGGGGAAGCGGACCTCGATGTCGCGCAGATGCTCGTCCCAGCCATAGGCGTCGATCGGCGCATGCATGTTGCGGCAGATCTCGCGCAGCTCGTCGATGCCGTGGCAATGGTCGGCATGCTGGTGCGTCCACAGCACGGCGTCCAGCCGCGCACAGCCGCTGTCGAGCAACTGCTGCCGCAGGTCGGGGGAGGTATCGACCAACACCGAAACGCCGTCCCGCTCGACCAGAACCGACGGGCGCATGCGCCGGTTCTTCGGATTGGCGGGGTCGCAACGGCCCCACTGGCCGCCGGGCACACCGGCGATCACCGGCACGCCGCGCGATCCGCCGCAGCCAAGGACGGTTACGCGCGCAGCACCGGGTGATGCGCCGGCTTCGCTCATGCAGCGGCCGTGTGCTGGGCGGCCTTGGCGAACAGGCGGAAGAAGTTGTCGGTGGTGACGCGGGCCAGTTCCTCCGCCGACACGCCCTTCACCTCCGCCACGCAGGCCGCGGTGTGGGCGACATAGGCCGGCTCGTTGCGCTTGCCGCGGAAGGGGATCGGCGCCAGATAGGGCGCGTCCGTCTCCACCAGGATGCGGTCGAGCGGCACGTCCTTCACGATGGCGCGCAGTTCTTCCGACTTCTTGAAGGTGACGATCCCCGACAGCGACAGGGTGAAGCCGTACTCCACCGCCTCCTCCGCCAGCGCCCGGCCGGAGCTGAAGCAGTGCAGCAGCCCCTTCACCGGCTGGCCGGCCGCTTCCTCCTTGACGATGCGCATGGTGTCGTCGTCGGCGTCGCGGGTGTGGATGATCAGCGGCAGGCCGGTCTCCAGGCTGGCGCGGATGTGCCGGCGGAAACACTCCTGCTGCTGGTCGCGCGGGCTCTTGTCGTAGAAATAGTCGAGCCCGGTTTCGCCCAGCCCGATCACCTTGGGATGGCGCGACAGCTCGACCAACTTGTCGACGGTGGTGATGGCGAACTCTTCCGCCGCCTGGTGGGGATGGACCCCCACCGTGCAGAGGATGTCGTCATAGCGTTCCGCCACCGCCAGGATGCGGTCGAAGCGGCTGATGTAGGTGCAGATGGTGACCATCCGCCCGATGCCGGCCTGCCGGGCGCGGTCGACGACCGCGTCCAGCTCTTCGGCGAAATCGGGAAAG
Organism: Azospirillum sp. UENF 112521; assembly: GCF_058780665.1. Classification (NCBI taxonomy): domain Bacteria; kingdom Pseudomonadati; phylum Pseudomonadota; class Alphaproteobacteria; order Rhodospirillales; family Azospirillaceae; genus Azospirillum; species Azospirillum sp. UENF 112521. The sequence goes on along the minus strand of NZ_JBSNCI010000002.1, from coordinate 1,707,572 downwards.
TCGAGATGGCAATGGCTGTCGACAAGCATCAGGGGAACTCAGGCCTTCGGTTCTTCGACGTAACGCGGGAAGACGCCCTGCGGCGTCGGCAACGGCGTGCCGGCTGCCAGCGCCCCCGACGGACCCAGCGTGCCGAAGCCGCGCGCATCCGGACCCAGCGCCAGCAGGTCGAGGATCTTGGCGGAGGCGTCGGGCATCACCGGCTGGGTCAGGATCGCCAGATGGCGGATCGTCTCGGCCAGCACATAGAGCACGGTCGCCATGCGCGCCGGGTCGGTCTTCTTCAACGCCCACGGGGCCTGTTCGTCGACATAGCGGTTGGCGTCGCCGACCACGGCCCAGATGGCGTCGAGCGCCTTGTGGAAGGCCTGCGCCCTGATTTCCGCCCGGACGATGTCGAGCATGCCATAAGCGGCACCGAGCAGGACGTTGTCGGCCTCGGTGAACGCACCCGGCGTCGGCACGGCGGCGGCGCAGTTCTTGCCGATCATCGACAGGACGCGCTGCACCAGATTGCCGTAATCGTTGGCGAGGTTGCCGTTGATCCGGTTGACCATCTGCTTGTGCGAGAAGTCGCCGTCATTGCCGAACGGCACTTCGCGCAGCAGGAAATAGCGGGTCTGGTCGAGGCCATAGGTGTTGACCAGCGAGTCCGGGGCGATGACGTTGCCCAAGGACTTCGACATCTTCTGGCCTTCGATGGTCCACCAGCCATGGGCGAACACGCGGCGGGGCGGCTGCAGGCCGGCGGCCATCAGGAAGGCCGGCCAGTAGACGGCGTGGAAGCGCAGGATGTCCTTGCCGACCATGTGCAGGTCGGCCGGCCAGTATTTGGCATAGTCGCCGGTGGTGTCGGGATAGCCGACGGCGGTGATGTAGTTCGCCAGCGCGTCGAGCCAGACATACATGATGTGGGCGTCGTCGCCCGGCACCGGGATGCCCCACTTGAAGGTGGTGCGGCTGACCGACAGGTCCTTCAGGCCGGACTTGACGAAGGACATCACCTCGTTGCGCTTGCCGGCCGGCGCGATGAAATCCGGGTTCTGCTCGTAGAACTCGAGCAGCCGGTCCTGCCAAGCCGAGAGCTTGAAGAAGTAGGACGGCTCCTCGACCCATTCGCACTCGGCGCCGGTCGGGGCGATCTTCTTGCCCTCGGCATTGGTGGTCAGCTCGTCTTCGCCGTAGAAGGCCTCGTCGCGGACCGAATACCAGCCGGCGTAGGAGCCGAGATAGATCTCGCCGCGATCCTTCAGAACCGTCCACAGTGCCTGCACCGACTTGACGTGGCGCGGCTCGGTGGTGCGGATGAAGTCGTCGTTGGAATAGTTCATCAGCGAGACGAGATCGCGGAAGTTCTGCGACACCCGGTCGGTGAACTCCTGCGGCGCTATGCCGGCCTTCTCCGCCGACTTCTCCACCTTCTGGCCGTGCTCGTCGGTGCCGGTCAGAAACTTCACGTCATAGCCGTCGAGGCGCATGAACCGGGCAAGGACGTCGCAGGCAAGCGTCGTGTAGGCGTGGCCGATGTGCGGCACGTCGTTCACGTAATAGATCGGCGTCGTCAGGTAGAAGGTCTTCGGCCCGGCCATTTGCGGCACTTTCTTTCAAGTCAGGGTCAACCGGCAGGTTCTGAAATAACGCTAGGCGGCTGCCGCTTCCAGCGCCGACAGGGCGTTCAGGACCACCTGCTTGCGGTCCAGGTTTGCGGATTCCGCGCGCGCGAAAAGACGCTGAACCTTTTCCCACACCTCCACCCAACGTTCAAGACCGCGGGCGTTCGCCAATCGGGTCATCAGGGCGGCTTCGCCCGGCACCACTTCCGCCGGCCAGGAGCCGCGGGCGAGCGAGCGGGCGAAGCGGGCCAGCCACCAGACCAGCAGCTCGGTCGCCGTCTCGAACATCCCGTCATCCTGTTTGCGGGTCAGCTTGTCGCCGAAGGCGTGCGCCGCGACGATGTCGATGCGCGGCAGGTCCGACAGCAGCCCGATCATCTCGCGGTAGAGCGCAAGGCCACCGGCATCGGCAAGGTCGATGGCGCGGCCGACGCTGCCCTCCGACAGGCGGGCCAGCGCCGGGCGGTCGTCGGCGGCGATGTCGGGCCGGTGCTGGCCCAGCAGGTCGATCACCGTGTCTTCGGCCAGCGGCTTCAGCGTCAGCTTGCGGCAGCGCGAGCGGATGGTCGGCAGCATGCCGCCGGGATTGTCGCTGACCAGCAGCAGCAGGGCGCCGGGCGGCGGCTCCTCCAGGATCTTCAGGATCGCGTTCAGGCCGCTGAGATTCATGCGGTCGGCGCCGTCGATCACCGCGACGCGCCAGCCGCCTTCCGCCGAGGTGCGGCGCAGGAAGGGGCCGATCTTACGCACGTCGTCGACGGCGATGTCACGCTTCAGCCGGCCCTTTTTCTCGTCGCGCTGGCGTTCGATGGTCAGCATGTCGGCATGGCCGCCCGACGCCACCCGGCGGAACACCGGATGGTCGAGACCGATGTGAAGCGAGGTGACCGGGGCGCTTCCGCCGAAGAGGCTGTCGCCGGGCGGATCCTGGGCCAGGACGAAGCGGGCGAAGCGGAAGGCCAGCGTCGCCTTGCCGATGCCCGGCGTGCCGCCGATCAGCCAGGCGTGCGGCAGCCGGCCGGAGTTCCACGCCTCAAGCAGCAGCCGCTCCGCCTCCTCATGCCCGACGAGATCCGGGTTGCGCCGCGGGGCGAGCGCCTCTTCCGCGGCAGGGCCTGCCGGAGCCGGGGTGCGCGCCTTGCTCACGACGCCAGCCCTTGGGCCAGTCCCAGGCGGGTGGCGACGGTGTCCCGGATGCGTGCCTGCACGGTATCGAGGTCGGCATCGGCATCGATCACCGCACAGCGCTCCGGTTCCCGCCGCGCGATGTCGAGGAAGCCGTCACGCAGCCGCTGGTGGAAGCCGACGTCCATCCGCTCATAGCGGTCCTCGCCGCCATGGCGCGCCACGGCACGGCGGAGGCCGGTCTCCACCTTGATGTCGAGGATCAGCGTCAGGTCGGGACGGAAGCCGCCGAGCGCCGCCGTCTGCAAGGTCTCGATCAGATCGCGCCCCAGCCCCAGCCCATAGCCCTGATAGGCCATGGTGCTGTCGAAGAAGCGGTCGCACAGCACCCAATGCCCGGCCTCCAGCGCCGGCCACACCGTGCGCTCCAGATGGTCGCGGCGGGCGGCGGTGTGCAACAGCGCCTCGGTGGTGGCACTCCAGCGGCCGGTCTCGCCGGTCACCAGCAGCCCGCGGATCTCCTCCGCACCCGGCGATCCGCCCGGCTCGCGCGTCGGCACCAGCTCGACGCCGCGGACGCGGAGGGAGTCCCGCAAGGTCTCGGCCAGCCGGCGTAGCTGCGTCGACTTGCCGGCCCCTTCGCCGCCTTCCAGCGTGATGAAGCGGCCGCGCTTGGCGGAGGGGGCCGGAGCGGTCGGCATCGTCGTCACGGTCACAGGCTGTTGCCGAACACGAGATACTTGGCGGCGGCGAAGGCGCGGCCGAAGATGCCGGCCTTCGGCACATCCTGGGCGGCCACCACCGGCACCTCCTTGCCCGGGAAGCCGGGGGCGGAGATCACCAGCTTGCCCACCGTGTCGCCCTTCTTGATCGGCGCGGCGACCGGGGCGTTGCTGACCAGCGACACCTTCATGCCGGGGCGGTCGGCGCGGGCCATGGTGACGCTCAGGTTCTGCGGCACGGCGACCGGCACCATGTCCTGCTCGCCCAGCCAGACCGGCACCTGCTCGATGGTCTCGCCGCCCTTGTAGAGGGTGTAGGAGGCGAATTCGCGGAAGCCCCACTCGATCAGCCGGGCCGATTCGTCGGCGCGCGCCTGCATGCTGGGCAGGCCGTTGACCACCAGCAGCAGCCGGCGCCCCTCGCGTTCGCCCGACGCCGTCAGGCCGTAGCCGCCTGCATCGGTGTGGCCGGTCTTCAGCCCGTCGACGTTCATGTTGCGGTAGAGCAGCGGGTTGCGGTTGCCCTGGGTGATGCCGTGATACCTGAACTCCCGGATCGAATCGTACTTGTAGAATTCGGGGAAGTCCTTGATCAGCCGTTCGGCCAGGATCGCAAGATCGCGGGCGGTCATGTAGTGGTTGGGGTCGGGCCAGCCGGTGGCATTGGCGAAGTTGCTGCTCTTCAGCCCCAGCTCCTTCGCGCGCTTGGTCGCCTGTTCGGCGAAGGACTGCTCCGACCCGGCCAGCCCCTCGGCCAGCACGATGCAGGCGTCGTTGCCGGACTGGACGATCATGCCCTTCAGAAGGTCGTCGACCTTGATGTTGTTGTGAAGCTCCACGAACATCTTGGAGCCCTGCATCCGCCAGGCCCGCTCGCTGACCGGCAGGGTGCTCTCCAGCGTCAGGCGGCCGCCCTTGATCGCCTCGAACACCATGTAGGCGGTCATGATCTTGCTCATCGACGAGGGCGCCATGCGTTCGTCGGCGTTCTTCTCGAACAGCACGGTATCAGAGGTCAGATCGACCAGGATCGCCTGCTTGGCGATGGTGTCGAGGGTCGCGGCCTGGACCGGGACCGCGGTGAAGCCGGCGCCAATCGTGGCCCCGGCCATCGCTATTCCGGCCGCCATTCCGATCGAGGCAGCAACGGAACGGCCGAAAACGGCACACAGGGGGACGACAACAGCGTTCATGGCAACAATCCTCCAAGGGCACTCGGTACAGGCATAGGGTCGCTGGCGCTCATAGGGAACGCCGGGGGTGAAGTCGGGTGGCCGGATCAATCCACCACGATTTTGGCCTCCGTAAGGCCGGCCTGGATGATCTGGTTCAACAGGGTATCCGCCCTGTCGACGCTGTCCAGCGGTCCGACGCGGACACGGTGCAGGGTCAGGCCGGCTGTCCGCGTCTGGCTGACGCTGGCGCGCTGGCCGATGGAGGACAGGCGGGCGCGGGCCTTCGCCACATTCTCCTCGCTGCCGAAGGCGCCGACCTGCACATAGATCGCCTCATGCGCCTTCACCGGCAATTGAGCCACCACCGGGGCCGGCACGAAGCGGCCCTCGGCCATGCTGCCGGCGACGGTGGCCGGCGGCGGAACGGGAGCGCCGACCACCGGCGCACGGGGAGTGCCGGCGGAGGGGGAGAGGGAGGCGGCCAGCGCCGTGGACTGTCCGCTCACCTCGATCCGGCCGCGCGGAGCGGCCTTCGGCGGCGGGCCGTCGACCTCGGCCAGCAGCGGGGCGGGCGTGCCCTGGCGCGCGGCGGCGGCGATTGCCCGGCTTTCCTCCGCCAGGATCTGCACGCGCACCTTGGCGGTGCCGGGACCGTCGAAGCCCAGCAACTGGGCGCCGCGCCGCGACATGTCGATGATGCGGCCGTTGGCGTAAGGGCCGCGGTCGTTGACCCGCACCACGATGGACCGGCCGTTGTCGAGGTTGGTGACGCGCACCAGGCTCGGCATCGGCAGCGTCTTGTGAGCGGCGGTCAATTCGTTCTGGTCGTAGATCTCGCCGTTGGCGGTGTTCTTCTCATGGAAGCCGGGGCCGTACCACGAGGCGATGCCGGTCTCGTCGTAGCTGAAATCTTCCTTGGGATAATACCAGACGCCGTTGATCTGATAAGGCTTTCCCACCTTGTAGATGCCGCTGGTCGGAAGGCCCGGGCCGGTGCCGGCGGGCTTCTGCGCGCAGGCGGCGAGCGCTGTCACGCCGACCAGCACGACGACCCTGCTCACCCCGCGCCAGCGACGCATCCGCCAATTTCCTTCTTTCCCCAACCCGGCCCGACCGCCAGGGCGGCGGCACTCTAGCGGAGTGGCACCGCCGCGCCAATGGCTCGAACGCGGCGGCGGTACGATGACACAGCCCGGACTCCGGCCCGACTTGCGCCGGGCGGGTGCCGAACCGTCAGGGGCCGGGGAACAGGCTGTCGGTGCGGCCCATCAGCCAATAGGCGGTCAGCCCGATCCATTCCCGCACCGCGTCGTCGAGGATCACCAGATTCTGTCCGAACTCGAAGCGCAGCCAGGGTGTGGCGTCATGCTTGGTGCGGTAATCGACGGGGTAGGGGATCACCTCCCACCCGACGGCGCGGAAGATGCCGACCGACCGCGGCATGTGCATGGCCGACGTGACGAGGATCCAGCGTTCGCCCGGCGCCGGCTTGACCATCTCCTTGCTGAAGACCGCATTCTCCCAGGTATTGCGGGACTGATCCTCGTAGAGCACGCGGTCGGCGGGGATGCCGGCCTGGAGCAGGGCGGCGCGGGCGGTGACGTCCTCCTTCAGGTCCGGCGCCAGCAGCCGGCCCGATCCGCCGGTGAAGACTGCCTTGGCCTCCGGATGGCGGCGAACGAGGTCGGCGAAGCCCAGGATCCGCTCGGCCGCGTCGTTCAGCGACGGGTCGCTGCGGTCGGCGGTGATCGGCGGATTGAGGGCGCCGCCCAGCATGACGATGCCGTCGACCCGCCCCTCCGGCTCCGCCCGCGGGAAGCGGTTCTCCAGCGGCAGGGCGACCAGCGCACCGAGACCGGTGTACATCACCAGCAGAAGCAGCACCGCCGCCAGCGTGACCAGCCGTCGTCCGGCGCGCTGCCAGCGCCGCGTCCGCAGCATCAGCGCGCCCAGCGCCACCGCCAGCACCAGGGCATTGCCGGGCGCGAAGACGCCCCACAGCAGCTTCGACAGGATGAAGGACATCGCCGGCAGGCTCATGATGGTGGACGGGAGGGCGGACCATAAGCGCGGCGGCCGGGGCGGGGCAACCGCGCCGGCCCCGCTGCCGTCAGCCGCCGACCGGCGTGCACAGCTCCACCAACGTGCCGTCGGGGCAGCGGAGGAAGGACACCGTCTGGCCCCACGGCATGGCTTTCGGCGGCGCCAGTTCGGTGGCGCCGGCGGCCAGCGCCGTGGCGTGCGCCGCCTCCACGTCGCCGGTGACCAGCGCGATCTCGACGCCCAGCGGCTTCTCGCTGGCGCTGGCGAACACATAGCCGGCCGGGTGGTGCGACAGCGCCAGTTCCTGGCTGGCGAAGGACAGGGTGGTGGAGCCGGTGTCCAGCTCACCGTAATCCCCCGTCTCGGCAAGGAAGCGCCGGCTCAGGCCGAAGGCCTTCTCGAAGAAGGCCAGCGACGCCGCGACGTCGGGAACATAGAGGATCGTGTAGCCGAACTTCATGGAGGCTCTCGCTGGTTGTGGGTTGCCGGGCGGAGGACCCTATCACTCTCCGGCGCGGCGGTATCCCCATACCGATGCCGGCGGCAGATTTTGCAAAGTGAAGCCCAGCCGCTCCCCGGTCAGCCCCAGCGCCTTGCGGTTCAGCGGCGAGTGCGGCATGAAGCTGTAGAGCAGGAAGCGCCCGCCCGGCCGCAGGATGCGGAAGGTGGCATCCAGCACCTCGCGCTGGAACTCCAGCGGGAAGGTGATCATCGGAATGCCGATCACCACCGTGCCGATCTTGCCGCACAGCGCCTCGCCCAGCAGTTCCGGCGCCTTGCGGCAATCGTCGGCGATGACGGTGACGGCGGGGCAGCGGACGCGCAGATGGCGGGCGAGGTCGGGGTCGATCTCGAAGCTGTAGAGCCTGTCGGGCGGGATGCCGGCCTCCAGCATCGCTGCGGTGATCGGGCCGGTACCGCCGCCGAACTCAACCACCGCTTCGTCCGGCTCGCGCCGGATCTCGCGGATGATTCGGCGGCGCAGGGCCTGGGAGGAGGGGGCGACCGACCCCATTGCCCAGGGATCGGCCAGCCAGCGGCGGAAGAACAGCCAGGATTCGGAAAGCGTGGCGGGTGCCGTTTCGGTCATGGGGCCTCCCTGGATCGGGACGGCCTGCACCCATGGTTCCGATGCAGCCGTCCTAATGCAGAGTTGCTGCCAGAAGTTGGTGACCTGCGTATGACAGGCTGCTCGCCACCAGGGTCAAAAATACCAGCGCCGCGGCGGTCAGCCCGAGCCCGATGCCGATGGCGCCGCCGTCGCGCTCGATCAGCCCCAGCGAGATCAGCACCAGCGCGAAGCCCGGCAGCCAGCCGGTCAGCGGCAGCGGCACGATGCAGGTCAGCGTCAGGATGAACAGCAGAAGCCCGAACCAGCGCTCCTGGTCGATGCGGGCGAGGCGGTGCAGCCGCGGTTTCAGCATCCGCTCGATCCACACCAGCCGCGGCATGGCGGCGTCCAGCGTCCGCGCCGCCAGCCTGGTGCCGATGGAGCGGCGCAGCAGCCAGTCCGGCAGCCCGGCCCCGCGCCGGCCGAAGGCCATCTGCGCGGTGTAGAGCACGATGGGCAGGTCGAACAGGCAGGAGACGCCGAGCGGCACCGGGGCGATGGTGGGCAGCGACAGCGCCAGCAGGATGGTGCCGAGCGAGCGGTCGCCCAGCGCCCGGATCAGGTCGCCCAGCGTGACCCGTCCCGCCGGCAGATTGGCACGGAAGCGGGCCAGCACGTCCGACGTGCGCTCCTCCTCCTCCCCATCGCAGACGGTGGGCAGGGCAATCGTGCCGTCACGCTCCATCCCGGACCGCTCCATTTCCGCCTGGGCGTTGCCGTCGGAGTTGTCGATGTGCCTGTGGGCGTTCAAACGCCGGCCTCCGCCGCGGCGCTCTCGTAGAGTTCGAGCGCCTCCAGCCAGGTCTCCTCGGCGGTCGCCAGCTTCTTCTCCACCGTGCCAAGCTCGATCTGCAGCTTGGTCAGCTTGTCGGACGGGCCGGTGTAGAGCGCCGGGTCGGACATCTTCGCCTCGATCTTGCGCTTCTCCTCGGCAAGCTTGGTCACCAGCGCCTCGGCGTCGGTCGCCTTGCGCTTCAGCGGGGCGAGAGCAGTCCGCGCCTCGGCGGCGGCGCGGCGCTGGTCCTTCTTGTTCGGCCCGGTGTCGCGATCCGTGCCCGCCTTGGCAACAGCCCGCTCCGCCTTGGCACGGTCGAGCAGATAGCGGCGGTAGTCGTCCAGATCGCCGTCATAGGCCTGCACGGTGCCGTCGGCGACCAGCAGCAGCCGGTCCACCGTCATCTCGATCAGATGGGGATCGTGGCTGATGACGATGACGGCACCGGGGAAATCGTTGATCGCCTCGATCAGGGCTTCGCGGCTGTCGATGTCCAGATGGTTGGTCGGTTCGTCCAGCATCAGGATGTGCGGGACTTCCCGGCTCATCAGCGCCAGCAGAAGCCGCGCCTTCTCGCCGCCGGACAGGCTGGCGATCTTGGTCTCCGCCTTCACCTGGGGGAAGCCGAAGCGGCCGAGATGGGCACGCACCTTTTCCTCCAGCGCCAGCGGCATGATGCGCTGGGTCTGCTGGATCGGCGTCAGCGACAGGTCCAGCTCCTCGGCCTGATGCTGGGCGAAATAGCCGATGCGCAGCTTGGACGGCCGCCGCATCTCGCCGGCCATCGGCTGGAGCCGGTTGGCCAGCAGCTTGACCAGCGTCGACTTGCCGTTGCCGTTGGCACCCAGCAGGCCGATGCGATCCTCCATGTCGATGCGCAGGTTGACCCGCCGCAGGATCACCTTCTCGCCATAGCCGATGCTGACCCCTTCCAGCGCGATCAGCGGCGGCGCCAGCTCGTCCGGGGCGGGGAAGTTGAAGACGACCTCGGGATCGTCCTCCATCAGCGTGATCGACTGCATCTTCTCCAGCAGCTTCAGGCGGCTTTGCGCCTGACGGGCCTTGCTGGCCTTGAAGCGGAAGCGGTCGACATAGGCCATCATGTGCTTGCGCCGCGCATCCTGCTTGGCCGCCATCGAGGCCAGCCGTTCCTGGTTGGCGCGGCGCTGCGCCAGGAACTGGTCGTAGTTTCCGCTGTAGGTGACGAGCTTGCCCTGGTCGATGTGGATCGTCGTGTTCGGCACCGCGTTCAGCAGCTCGCGGTCGTGGCTGACCAGCAGGATGGTGTGCGGGTAGTTCTTCAGATAGCCCTCGAGCCAGATGGTCGCTTCGAGGTCGAGGTGGTTGGTCGGCTCGTCCAGCAGCAGCAGGTCGGGGCGGGAGAACAGCACGCCGGCCAGCGCCACGCGCATGCGCCAGCCGCCGGAGAAGTCGGAGCAGGGCCGTTGCTGCGCCTCGGCGTCGAAGCCCAGGCCGGACAGCACCTGCGCGGCGCGCGACGGGGCGGAATGCGCCTCGATGTCGGCGAGTCGGGCGTGGATTTCGCCGATGCGCATCGGGTCGGTCGCCGTCTCGGCTTCCGCCAGCAGGGCGGTGCGTTCGGTGTCGGCCGCCAGCACGGCGTCGATCAGGGTGGTCGGCCCGCTGGGGGCCTCCTGCGCCACCATGCCCATCCGCATGCCGGCCGGCAGGGTGATGGCGCCGGCATCCGTTTGCAGCTGTCCCGAGATCAGCTTCAGCAGGGTCGATTTCCCGGTGCCGTTGCGTCCCACCAGCGCCACGCGGTGTCCCTTGGACACCACCGCCGTCGCATGGTCGAACAACACTCGGCCGCCGAAGCGGAAGGTCAGGTCATTGATGTGCAGCATAGCGCGCGAGGATGTAGCACGAGGGGCCGCCGATTTGAAGCGGGGCAGGGCGAATGGCGCGCGAATGGCACGGCTTTGTCCCGCGCAGGGCGGCGCGTTCCGACCTGCTTCGGCCTGGTGCCGGCCATCCGGTTTGTTTGAACACGACCAATTCAAGGAACGGAATCGCCACCGGCTCTTTTTTAATTGAACGTTCAATCAATAAAAATCACGCTGCATCGGGCAATCGAATTGCTGCGATCCACTGCACCTTCGGGATCTCGGATCAGGGAGACGCGACATGACGCGGTTCGGACGTCTGGCCCATCACATCCATGGTCGTCCCGTCGAGGACGGGGCGGCTGAACGCTTCGCCACCGTCAACCCGGCGACCGGGGAGGTGCTGGCCGAGGTCGCGCAGGCGACTTCCGCGGACGTGGACCGCGCTGTCGACAGCGCCCGCGCCGGGCAGTCGGTGTGGGCGGCGATGACGGCGATGGAGCGGGCGCGGGTGCTGCGCCGGGCGGTATCCCTGCTGCGCGAGCGCAACGACGCGCTGGCCGAGATCGAGACGCTCGACACCGGCAAGCCTCTGAGCGAGACCCGCGCGGTCGACATCGTCACCGGGGCCGACGTGCTGGAATATTACGCCGGCCTCGCCCCGGCGCTGGAGGGGCGGCAGATCCCGCTGCGTCCCAGTTCCTTCGTCTACACCCGGCGCGAGCCGCTGGGGGTGGTGGCCGGGATCGGTGCCTGGAACTACCCGATCCAGATCGCGCTGTGGAAATCGGCACCGGCGCTGGCCGCCGGCAACGCCATGATCTTCAAGCCGAGCGAGGTCACGCCGCTGACCGCCCTGCATCTGGCGGCGATCTACAGCGAGGCCGGGCTGCCCGACGGCGTGTTCAACGTCGTCCAGGGCGACGGCCGGGTCGGCGCCCTGCTGGCCGCCCATCCCGGCATCGAGAAGCTGTCCTTCACCGGCGGGGTGGAGACCGGCAAGCGGGTGATGGCGGCGGCCGGCGGCTCGACCCTGAAGGAGGTGACGATGGAGCTTGGCGGCAAATCGCCGCTGATCGTGTTCGCCGATGCCGACCTCGACCGCGCCGCCGACATCGCCATGATGGCCAACTTCTACAGCTCCGGCCAGGTCTGCACCAACGGCACCCGCGTCTTCGTCCACCGCAGCATCGCGGCGGCGTTCGAGGAGCGGCTGCTGGCCCGCGTGCGCCGCATCCGCATGGGCGATCCGCTGGAACTCGCCACCAATTTCGGCCCGCTCGCCAGCTTCCCCCACCGCGACAAGGTGCTGCGCTATATCGAGGCCGGCAAGGCGGAGGGGGCGCGGCTGCTGGCCGGCGGCGGGGTTCCGGACGGCGCCGTCTTTGCACGCGGCGCCTATGTGGCTCCAACCGTCTTCACCGATTGCCACGACGGCATGACCATCGTGCGCGAGGAGATCTTCGGCCCGGTCCTGTCGATCCTGACCTTCGACGAGGAGGAGGAGGTCATCCGGCGGGCCAACGCCACCAGCTACGGCCTCGCCGCCGGGCTGGTCACCAACGATCTGGCCCGCGCCCACCGGGTGATCCACCGGCTGGAGGCCGGCATCTGCTGGATCAACGCCTGGGGCGAATCGCCGCCGGAGATGCCGGTCGGCGGCTACAAGCAGTCGGGCGTCGGCCGCGAGAACGGGGTCGAAACGCTCGACCATTACACCCGCCTCAAGTCGGTCCAGGTCGAGTTGGGACCCTACGCCTCGGTGTTCTGAGACCGTCTTTCACGGAAGCCCGCTTTTTATAGAAGGGGTGTTCGATGTCGAACCAACCGACCTCCGGGGCCGCTGCGCCGGAGAACGGCACCGCCATGCCCGATGCCATGCCCTCCATCGCCTCTGCGGTGCGCGAGTATGACTACATCATCGTCGGCGCCGGGTCGGCGGGCAACGTGCTGGCCTGCCGCCTGACCGAGGATGCCGGCGTCAGCGTCCTGCTGCTGGAGGCGGGCGGGCCCGATCACCGGCTGGACTACCGCACCCAGATGCCGGCGGCGCTGGCCTTCCCGCTCCAGGGCCGCCGCTACAATTGGGCCTACGAGACCGAACCCGAACCGCACATGGACAACCGCCGGATGGAGTGCGGGCGCGGCAAGGGGCTGGGCGGGTCGTCGCTGATCAACGGCATGTGCTACATCCGCGGCAATGCGCTGGACTATGACGGCTGGGCCGGGCTGCCGGGTCTGGAGGACTGGAGCTATCTCGACTGCCTGCCCTATTTCCGCAAGGCGGAGACGCGCGACGTCGGCCCCAACGCCTACCATGGCGGCGACGGTCCGCTGTTCGTCACCACCGCCAAGCCCGGCGTCAACCCGCTGTATGAGGCAATGGTGGAGGCCGGGGCGCAGGCCGGCTATGGCCGTACCGACGACCTGAACGGCTACCGCCAGGAGGGCTTCGGCCCGATGGACCGGACGGTGACGGCGCAGGGGCGGCGGTGCAGCACGGCCCGTGGCTATCTCGACCGGGCGCGGGGACGGCCGGGGCTGACCATCGTCACCCACGCGCTGACCGACCGCATCCTGTTCGACGGACGGCGTGCTGTCGGAGTCGCCTATCTGCGCAACGGCACGCCGGTCACGGTGCGGGTGCGGCGGGAAGTGCTGCTATGCGCCGGGGCCATCGCCTCGCCGGCGATCCTGCAACGGTCGGGCGTCGGGCCGTCGCCGCTGCTGCGCGAGCTGGGGGTGGAGACGGTGATCGACCTGCCGGGCGTCGGCGGCGATCTCCAGGACCATCTGGAGATGTACATCCAGTATCACTGCCGCCAGCCGGTGTCGCTCTACCCGGCGCTGAAATGGTGGAACCAGCCGGCCATCGGCGCCGAATGGCTGTTCCTGGGCACCGGCATCGGCGCCAGCAACCAGTTCGAGGCCGGCGGCTTCATCCGCACCGGCGACGATGTGCCCTGGCCCAACATCCAGTACCATTTCCTCCCCGTCGCCATCAGCTACAACGGCACCAACGCGGTGGAGGCGCACGGCTTCCAGGCCCATGTCGGCTCCATGCGTTCGCCCAGCAAGGGGCGCGTCCATGCCCGCTCGCGCGATCCGGGGCAGGCGCCCAGCATCCTGTTCAACTACATGGCCGACCCGCAGGACTGGCAGGAGTTCCGCGCCGGCATCCGTATCACCCGCGACATCATGCGGCAGCGCGCCCTGGCGCCCTATCGCGGCGAGGAGATCAGCCCCGGCGCCGATTGCGTCACCGACGCCGACCTCGACGCCTTCGTCCGTCATCACGCCGAGACCGCCTATCACCCCTGCGGCACCTGCCGGATGGGGACCGACGATGGCGCGGTGGTGGACGGGCAGGGCCGGGTGCATGGGCTGGAAGGGTTGCGTGTCATCGACGCCTCGATCATGCCGCGCATCGTCACCGGCAACCTGAACGCGCCCACCATCATGATGGCGGAGAAGCTGGCCGACGCGGTGCGCGGCCGACCGCCGCTGCCGCGCGCCGACGTGCCCTATTACGTCGCAGAGGCCGCCATGACGCAGAAGGAGATTCGGAAGGACCAGCGGCTGCGGGCCTGAGACCCGCGCGCCCCACGACAAAGACGGCAACGATAACCACAAGCAAGGAGAACAGGGACATGGCCAAGACATTCGGTAAATTCTCTGCCGGTAAATTCTCCGCCGCCAAATTCTCCACATTTGCCGTCGGCCTGATGCTGGCGGCCGGGTCCGCCACCCTGACGGCGGGGACGGCACAGGCCGCCGATCCGGCATCCTGCAAGGCGGTGCGTTTCGGCGACGTGGGATGGACCGACATCGCGGCGACGACGGCGCTCGCCTCCGTCACGCTCGACGCGCTGGGCTACAAGCCGACCACCAGCGTCTCGTCGGTGCCGGTCGTCTATCTCGGGTTGAAGACCAAATCGCTGGACGTCTTCCTCGGCAACTGGATGCCCACCATGGAGACCTTCATCAAGCCGGTGCTGGAGGACGGCTCGGTCGAGGTGACGCGCGTCAACCTGGAGGGCGCCAAATATACGCTGGCGGTTCCCACCTACGCCGCCGAGGCCGGGCTGAGGAGCTTCAAGGATCTGGCGAAGTACAAGGACAAGCTGGACGGCAAGATCTATGGCATCGAGGCCGGCAACGACGGCAACCTGATCATCGACAAGATGCTGAAAGCCGACGCCTTCGGGCTGAAGGACTTCAAGATGGTGGAGTCCAGCGAGGCCGGCATGCTGGCCGAGGTCAAGCGCGCGGTGCGGGCCAAGAAGTGGATCGCCTTCCTGGGCTGGGCGCCGCATCCGATGAACAAGACGATGGACATCACCTATCTGTCCGACGGCGACGACTGGTTCGGCCCGAATTACGGTGGTGCCACCGTCAGCACCAATGTGCGCAAGGGCTATGCCGCCGACTGTCCGAACATCGGCAAGTTCCTGTCCAATCTGGTCTTCACCGTGGACATGGAGAATGCGGTGATGGACGGCATCATGAACGGCGGCCGCAAGCCGGAAGCGGTGGCGACCGATTACTTGAAGAAGAATCCCGGCATTCTGAAGACCTGGCTGTCCGGCGTCACCACGCTGGACGGCAAGGACGGTCTGGCCGCCGCGCAGGCCAAGCTGGGGGCTGCCAAGTCCTGACCTGACGCCTGCATTTCCAAAGCCTCCTCGACTCCGGCCGCGTTGGGATGCCATCGCGGCCGTATTTTTGCGGGGATGGGGGAACCCGGCCCCAAACGAACGCCTTGCCGCGCCGTAAAAGCGCCTCTATAAAGCCGCCCATCCGGCGCCCCGGTCATCCGGCGGCGCCTGCGTGTTTTTCAATCGGCGAAAAGCCCCATTCCCGCAGGAGTCACCACCATGGCCGTCGAACGGACCCTCTCGATCATCAAGCCCGATGCCACCCGCCGCAATCTGACCGGCAAGATCAACGCCAAGTTCGAAGACGGCGGCCTGCGCATTGTTGCCCAGAAGCGCGTCCAGCTGTCGAAGGCCCAGGCCGAGCAGTTCTACGGCGTGCACCGCGAGCGTCCGTTCTTCGGCGATCTGGTCTCCTTCATGATCTCCGGCCCGGTGGTCCTGCAGGTCCTGGAAGGCGAGAACGCCATCGCCCGCAACCGCGAGATCATGGGCGCCACCAACCCGGCCAACGCCGCCGAGGGCACCATCCGCAAGGAGTTCGCCGAGTCGATCGAGGCCAACTCGGTCCACGGTTCGGACGCCCCGGAGACCGCCGCCCAGGAGATCGCCTTCTTCTTCGCCGGCATCGAGCTGGTGGGCTGATCTTTCGGGCCTGACTTCCCGTCAGGCTTGGCGAAAGGGCCGCTCCCGCGAGGGGGCGGCCTTTTTTGCGTTTTGCGTCAGGCTCTGGCAGTATCGGGAGCCGTGAACCTTTTGCCCCGCCGATTGCCGGGGTCGATCCCGACAGGAGTTGCCCGCGATGGAATCCCAATCCGCAAAGCCGATCATCGCGGCGCTGCTGCAACCGCTGCCGGTGCTGACCCAGCCGCAGGCCCGCAACGACCTGTCCGACGAGTCCGTGGTGCAGCTGCTGGTCCGCCAGTTCATCGACCTCAGCCTGGACGCGTTCAATCAGGTTCTCCAGGGCAATCTCGACCAGGACGAGGCGGTCGACGGCATCAACCGTCAGGCCATCGCGCTCAACTCCGTCTTCCTCGGCACCAGCGGCTTCGATAGCGTCATCGCCCATCCCTGGAATTCGCCGGACCAGCTCGGCGCCTTCCTGAAGGACGTGGTGGCGCTGGAGTATCCCGAAGACGATTGCGTCCGCGCCATGCTGATCCATCTGGCGACCCAGCTGATGCACGCGCTGCGCCTGCCCGACGAGGAGCGCAACGAGGAGGTCGAAGCGCTGACGCTCGACGCCGCCGACCTGCTGCTGGGCCGGGCGCCGGAAGACGACGACGAGATCGACATCGATATCGGCGTCTGACCTCACCCCGCCGGGTTCAAAGTCACCTCGATCAGGACGGTATCCTCGACGAAATCGGCGCTGTGCCAGGCGCCGGGGTCGAAACGGATGACCATGCCCGGCCGCAGATCCACCGGTCCCGCTTCGCAGGTCAGCAGGGCGCGGCCCTCCACGACGATGACGAACTGTTCTTGCGGGTGGTTGTGGCGGGGGGCGGCCGTGCCGGCCTTGATGACGATGTGCTTCAGCGATGCGCCGGTGCCGGGAAGGCTGCGGCGCTCCACCCCTTCGGCGGTCTGGGCCGGAAGGTTGCTCCACGTAATCACGTCTGCCTTCGGGGGCCCCTCGGGAGTGGTCCCAGTCGTCATGGGCGGCATGGCATGGTCCTCTTGAAACCGGCCGGCTTTGGAACGGCAACCGGTTTTTACGTGTTTTGCGGCCTCCCGGATCTCCTCTCCTTCGCCGCTACCGCTTCAGGCCGTCGTGGCTGTACGAAAGCTTAGCTACTAAACCTGCTGTTAACGCCTGACAGCCTAAGACGGGACGATCCGGTGATGATGTCACCGGACAACTACTCTTCCGCCACCCTTTCGGACCGACGGAGGCCCCGTGGACGTTGCAGGCACCGACCGACCGCATCCCACCGGGGGTGCCGCCAGACCGGTGTCCGGTCCGTCGGGTCTTTCCGCCTCGTTTCCCGGCCTGCTGGCCGGGCTGACCGGCATCGGCGCCCTGGCCGCGCTGTCTGCGGGCGGGCAGGTCGGCTGGCCGGTCGCCGCCGCGCTGGCCGCCGCCGGCGGTCTGGCCCTGTGGAGCGCCCGGCGTGCCGGAGCCACCGCCACCGCTCTGGCACGCTCCGACGCCGCTCTGCGTCGCGCAACGGACGAGCTGGAGGTGCTGCGCGACCGCTTCCGCGACTTCTCCGCCGTGACGCCCGGCTGGTTCTGGGAAACCGGGTCGGACCATCGCTATCTCTCGCTGTCGGGCGGGCTTACCACGCTGCTCGGCTGCGATCCGCGGACGGTGTTCGGCGATTCCCTTCTCGACCTCGGGCTTCTGGTCACCGACGAGGCGACCTGGGCGGAATACCGTACCGACATCGAGGCCGGCCGGTCCTTCCGCGATCTCGAGGTGAGCTTTGAGGGGGTGGATGGGCGCGACCTCGTGCTGCGGCTCAGCGCCGTACCGGTGCGCGGGGCCGACGGGCGCTTCCGCGGCTATCGCGGCTGCGGTGTCGATGCCACCGCCGAGACACTGGCTCTGGTGGAGGCGCGCTTCATGCAGGCGGTGGTGCATGACGCCATCGACAGCGTGTCGGAAGGATTCGTGCTGTTCAGCGCCGACGGCCGGCTGCTGATCTGCAACGAGCAGTATCGCCGCGCCTATCCCACCATCGCCGACATGCTGACCCCCGGCCGCAGCTTCTCCGAGATTCTGCACGCCGCCGCCGAGCGTGGCGGCTACGAGGGCGGCGGCGACATCGGCGCCTGGGTGGAGCAGCGGCTGACCCGTCATCTCCAGCACTCCACCCCGGTCGACGGCCGGCTGTCCGACGGGCGCTGGTACCGCATCAGCGAGCATGCCACCGGCACCGGCGGCGTGGTGAAGATCCTGATGGACATCACCGAGTTGAAGACGCGGGAAGAGGAGCTGGCCGGCCAGACCGCCCGGTTGGAACAGACCGTCGGCGCCCTGCGCGAGAGCGAGCTGCGCTACCGCCAGCTCGTCGAGCTGGCCCCCTACGGCATCGTCATCTGGGACCGCGCCGCCATCCGCTTCGCCAACGGGGCCGCCGCGGCGATCCTCGGCACCGCGGCATATGCGCTGGAAGGCCAATTGCTGGCCGGATTTCTGGAAAACGATGGGACGGGGGGCGAGGCGCTGGCCGCGACGCTCGCCGCCGCTGCCGAGGGGGAGGAGCGCCGGCTGGAATGCGACGCCCTGCGCCCGACCGGCGAACGCCGCCGGCTGGAGGTCGCGGCCAGTCAGGCCGTCTATGGCGGCGGGCCGGCGGTGCTGCTGGTGCTGAACGACATCACCGACCGCCGCCGGGTGGAGGGCGAGCTTCAGCGCGCCCAGAAGATGGAGGCGGTGGGGCGCATGGCCGGTGGCATCGCCCATGAATTCAACAACATGCTGACCGCCATCGGCGGCTTCGCCCGGCTGGCGGAGCGCAATCCGGCCGATCCCGACCGCGTTCTGACCTGCGTGCAGGAGATCGCCAAGGCGTCCGAGCGGGCGGCGGCGCTGACTGCGCAGCTCTTGGACTTCTCCCATCGCCGGGTGACCGACGAGCGCGAGGTGGTCGCCGTCGCTCCGCTGGTGCGCGACCTGCGCGTCTTCCTGAAACCCCTGCTCAGCGCCGGCATCGACGTGACGATTTCGGCCGATGACGAAAGCGCGCACGCGCTGGTCAACCCGGTGACGCTGAACCAGGCTCTGCTGAACCTCGCGCTCAACGGGCGCGATGCCATGCCCCATGGCGGAACCCTGACCATCGCCCTGGCAGTGGAGACGCCGGACGACGCCTTCTTTGCGCGTCACCGCGGCCTGAAGCCGGGCCGCTACGTCGCGATCCGCGTCAGCGATCAGGGGACGGGCGTGCCGGCGGAGATCCGCGACCGTGTCTGGGAGCCCTTCTTCACCACCAAGGAACCGGGGAAGGGCACAGGACTCGGCCTGTGGATGGTCTACGGCACGGCGCAGCAGTCAGGCGGCTCGGTCGAACTGGAGGGCGAGGAGGGGCAG
The DNA here is from genome assembly GCF_058780665.1 of Azospirillum sp. UENF 112521. Classification (NCBI taxonomy): domain Bacteria; kingdom Pseudomonadati; phylum Pseudomonadota; class Alphaproteobacteria; order Rhodospirillales; family Azospirillaceae; genus Azospirillum; species Azospirillum sp. UENF 112521. The sequence goes on along the minus strand of NZ_JBSNCI010000002.1, from coordinate 1,688,464 downwards.
GGTGCCACCTTCGCGCTCTATCTGCCCGCCATCGAACCGCCGGCATCGCCGGTTGGGCTCGACCCCCTGCAGGTCGCGGAGGGGGAGGGCGCGGTCATCCTGCTGGTCGATGACGAGGACTCGGTGCGCCGCTACCTCCGCCTCGTGCTGGAGGAGGCCGGCTGCACGGTGGTGGAGGCATCCGACGGGCAGGAGGCGCTGACCCGCTATGACGAGGCCGGCGGTCTGTTCGATGCGGTGGTCAGCGACGTGTCGATGCCGCGGATGAACGGGCTGGAGCTTGCCCGCGAATTGGAGACCCGCAACCAGCTTCTGCCCATCCTGTTCCTGACCGGCTACGCCTCGCGCGAGACGGCGGCCGGGCTGACGGCGCAGGAGGGGCGGCAGATCGTGATGAAGCCGGTGGCGCCCGAGCGGCTGCTCGGCGCGCTCCGCGACCTGCTGGCCCTGTGAGGGCGGAGATGGAGGAGTCCCGCCACGACATCCCCGCTGCGGAACCGGTCCTGGAGGAGGCGGAGGGTTCGGCCCCTGCCGCCTGCCGCGAGCCGGCCGACTTCTACACGCCGGCCGGCCGGGACGGAGTTGGCCGCTTCTGCCGCCGCTTCCTCGACGAGAACGCGCTGACCGCCACGGAGCTGCTGCACCACCCGCGCCACCAGACCGGGCTGTCCAACACCGCCACCTTCGTCGCCATCCTGACGCAGGCCGAGCGGGCGATGGACCGGAAGGGCGGCATGACGCCGCTGGTCAACGAGATCGCCCGGCTGACGCGCGAGCGGGTGAAGGAACATCCGCCGCCCGATTTCCTGTCCGCCGATTATCCCGGCACGGCGGCGGAACTGCTGTCCGTCGGCGGCTTCCTCGGCCGTTTCCTTCTCGACGCCGCCGTCACCCAGCATATCGCCGTCTGCCGCAACTTCGCCGAGAAGGCTGAGGCGCTGCTGAACCTCGCCGAGACCACCGAGCATCCCGACGCGCTGGCGCCGGTGGAGCGGCTGCTGGGAGAGATCCTGCTGAGCGACGCCGGCACCGCGTCCTGTGCGCGGGATGCGCCCTTCACCACCCTGATCGACCTGATCGTGACGCTGATCGCCACCGACCGGCCAATGGCGGACGACGCCCCATCGGTGTTCCGCCGGCTGGATGCGGTGATGCGCCGGGTGCCGATGCCGGGCCTGCGCGACGCGCTGGCCGCCGCCTTCCGCCGCGAGATGGCCAAGCCCGCCTGCTTCACCATCGCCAGCGCCGGCGACATGTTCGGCATCGAGGCGGTGCAGCGCGAGATTCTGGCGCTGAGCGACCTGTCCGCCCGCCTGCGCGACCGCGAGGGCGCCTATGTCGGCGGTGCGCGGACGGAGGCGGCGCTGCAACGCCGCACCGCCCTGCTGGTCAACGAGGACACGGTCCCGGAGATCACCCGTGGCCGCAACTTCGTGCAGAAGCTGCGCATCCTGTTCGTGCTCCAGAAGATGCCGCTGTCACCCACCGCAGCCAAGGCGGTGGCCGATTACCTGAAGAGCTTCTTCGACAGCCGCGACTTCGCCGGCCGGCTGCTGGACTGCTGGAAGGACCGGAACGAGAAGCTGAAGGGGCTTGCGGAGGTTCAGCGCCTCGTGCTGTCCAGCGCCTTCCCCGACGAGGAGCGCGAGTATCTCGGCGGCCAGCTCGACGACATCCAGAACGCCTTCCTGCGCACCCAGCGCGTGCTGACCCCGCTGATCCAGGCCAAGGACGATCCGCCGGCCGACACCGTTCTCGACATCGTCCGGCTGGCCGGGGAGGGGGCCTTCTGCTCCGGCAAGAGCCGGCTGGCGGTGGCCCGCGTGCTCTACCGCCATTGCCACCGGCCGCGCTTCGTCCGCCATGTGCTTCTGAACGCGCCGGGGCCGAAGGAACGGCTGGCGCGTGCCAACTGGCTGCGGCAGGCGCTGGGCATGGTCGGCGTGCCCTTCATCGACCTGTCCTCCCACCGCGTCCTGGTGGTGGATGACGAGGCCGGGCCGCGAGCCTTCGTCACCTCCGTCCTCCAGGAACTGGGCATCGGCCACATCGTCACCGCCGCCGACGGCCAGGAGGCGCTGGAGCGCTTCCAGGCCGACGGTGCGGCCTATGACCTGATCGTCTGCGACTGGATGATGCCGCGGCTGAGCGGCCTCGACCTGCTGAAGCAGGTGCGCGAGACCCGCGGCGACCTGCCTTTCCTGATGGTCACGGCGCTGGCGACGCTGGATGCGGTGAAGAAGGCGCTTGCCCATCAGGTCAGCGGCTACATCGCCAAGCCCTTCACGCCCGACCAGCTGGAGGAGAAGATCTTCCTGGTCCTGGCGCAGAAGGGTTTTGGCGATTAGGGGCGAGTGCTCCGGTCAGCGGAACAGGCCGGGCATGATCTCCACGATGATGCCGCTGGCGGAAACGACCAGCACGGCATCATGGTTGGCGCGGACCCAGCGATGGCCCCGCGGCGGGCGGTGCAGGTGATAGGCGGCGGGGCGTGCGATCACATGACGGGGCGCGCGCCACTCCTGCGGCAGACGCTCGCCGGCCCGCCAGCCATATGCCTTCGGCGGACCGGGGCGATGGACCGGCTGACGGCCGGGGTGCTCGTACCGCGGGCCATGATCGTACCCGCGGGGCTGCTGCGGCTGCGGGTACTGGTGGCCGGCCGGGCGGTCGTCCGGGCCGGGCTGCCATCCCTGGGCCATTGCGGGCGTTCCGGTCGCCGCGGTTACGGCGAGGATAACGGCGGCCACGGCGAGCAGGGTCTTTTTCATGCTGTCCATCCTATCGCGTCCGGCGCTCCCCGGTCTCGGCCGGGGGCGTCCATGGCGATCAGGATGGCTGACCTTCGTTGCCGGCCTGTGTCCGGCGGTGATGGATTCGGTAACAGAGTGTATCCGGGACGAATGTCGGCAGCCGCCTGTTGTGATGGAACCATCCGACGGAAGGAGCGATCCCATGGCAGACCGGAAACCCGACAGCGGCAAGATCTTGTCCAACGAGCCCGACCGCGACATCGCCGACCCGCTCGAGGCGGCCAGGGAGGTGTCCGATACCGGCAAGCCGATCACCCCCGATACCGAATTGGCCAAGCACATCGACCGTCCGGCGGAGAAGGGCAAGGCCGGGAAAACGAGCTGAGGGAACGGGTTGGCGGAGTGGAGACCGGTCCCTCTCCCTTCCCGGGAGAGGGGCTTTCCGTCACCGCAGCTCCAGCCCCGCCTGCTTGAAGGCTCGGGCGAGCGCGTCGACGATGGCCGGGTCGACTTCACCCGTGCCGTAATCGAGGTTCATCACGGCGTACCACGGAACGCCAGCCTTGTTCGCCAGCATCCGTGTCGACCAGCCAAGGCGCAGCCGTGCCTCTTGGCACTGCGTCCCTGTCATGATGCGTCGACTCCACACGTTAGCGTCCGCCTTCCATGCTCCTGCCCCGGTCCGCATCGGCTTACCCGAACGGTCGGTCCCGGCCGCAACCTGGGGCTATCCACAATAGTGCAAGAATTTGATCCCCTTGTCATGTGTCGGTTTGTTGCAGAGCGAAACGCTCTGCTTTGCCGGATTGTCATGGAAGGCAACTCGCCGGCATTTGATGAAAAGCGTGTAAGGTTCGCCAATCCATCTATATGCCCCCGACAACATTGGGGACTTGGCGATCAGGGCGTTGCCCGGATCGGAGTCCCAGGCGGATAAGGCTTCCATGAAGTTTTTTTGAAACGGGACTGTTCCCAGGCTGCCCTTCTCGGTTGCGCTCCGCCGCCGGCCGTCAGGCGATGCGCTTGGCGAGCACCGTCAGGTTAAGGCCGCCTTCCCGCCGGTGGCTGGCGCGGTCCATCAATTTGCCGACCAGAAAAACGCCCAGCCCGCCGATCCGCCGGCTCTCCAGATCGCCGCCTAGGTCCGGCGAAGGGGCCTCGGCGAAGGGATCGAAGGCGTCGGCATCGTCCTCCACCTCAGCCCGCAGTTCCAGCCCATCGGTTTCCAGCCGCACACGGATTCCATGCCCGCCGCCACCGCCGCGGCCATGCGAAACAATGTTGGTGACGAGTTCATCGAGGCAGAGCGTGAAGCGGAAGGCGAGGTCAGGGGACAACCGGTTGCGCGCGATGAAGCTTTCCACCGCGGCGGCCAGCCGGCCGAGTTCCGACAGGTCGCTGCGCAGGACCATCTCCAGGCGGTTCGCCGCTGCACCATCCATCCGCTCCGCCTCCCGGCCCCACTTTTTCCCCTATGCCTCCGGGTATCGCGGGGGCGCGAAGGGATGGTCATTCTTAACCGATGGCGTCGGCGTGACAATTCCTCGACCGCCGGCTGGGGAGGTTGAACGGGCGGCGGCAGGGGGACAAACTCGGGTGAAGGGGTTCGGCCACAACGCTGCGGCGACCGGAATAAAGCCGGTTCGCGCGGTGTTGGTGGAACGGAACCCCGGGGGACAATCGACGAAGGTGCCGGCGCCATGTCCATGCTTGCCACACCCATGCTTGCCACGCCCACGCTCTGGACCCGGATGAAGGCCGAACTGGGCGACAGCGACGCGCAATACCGGCTGGCGGAGGCCGTGCGGACGGCCGATGTCGCCGCTTCGGTTATCTGGTACCGCCGGGCCGCCCGCCAGGGCCATGTCGCGGCGCAGACCATGCTTGCCTTCCTGCTCGCCAACGGCATCGGCGTACCGCCCGACCCGCGCCGGGCGGTCTCCTGGTATCGCCGCGCCGCCGCCAAGGGCGATGTCGGCGCGCAGAACAATCTGGGCTACATGCACGAACATGGCGCCGGCGTGCCCTGCGATCCGGCCAAGGCGGCACTGTGGTACCGGCTTGCCGCGCTCCAGCACTCCGCTCCCGCCCAGGTCAACCTCGCCCTGCTGCTGCTCGACGGCCGCGGAATTGACCGTGACGAGACCGAAGCGGTTCGCTGGCTGCGTGCCGCCGCCGAACAGGGGCACCCAGCCGCGCAATACCGCCTTGGCCTGTGTCTGCGTGAGGGAGTCGGCGCCGCCCGCGATCCGGCCGAAGCTGCCCTTTGGCTTCAGGCGGCGGCAGCGGCCGGTGACCGCGACGCGCTGTTGGCACTGGCCGAACTGCGGCAAACCGTCCTCCCCGACCTGCGCCCGGACATGTCCCAGGACTTGGACGCCGCGGAGGATGAGGACGATGCGGCACCATGGCGGCCGGAACAGCGCCGCATGCAGGAAATCCCCATGCGGAACGCCCATGCCGACGCGATGCCGCCCGGCTGAGGCCGTCAGGATGGCCGCCGATCTGATATATTAGAATAATCTGGGAAACCGCTTGCAAGCTCCGCCGGAATCGCGGTTCATCTGAGGGGTAGCGCCCTGCGAAGGGACGCCGGGCGGATGACGATGGAGCTTCGGTCGGCTCGTGGCTGATGCATCGGCGTTTCATGACGGCGGCGTGCCATGAGGCCGGACGGCGCGCCCGGCAGGGCCGCTCCCGCGGTCCGGCCGCAGGAGGCATGACCATGAGGCGTTTCGGAGACGAATTTCACGGCATCCGCCGCCGCTCTCTCCTGGGCCTTGCCGCCGGCGGTCTGCTGCTGCCGGCCTTTCCCCTCGCGGCGGCGGTGCCGGCCTTCCGCATCACCATGGTTCTTGGCCGGGGCGAGAGCGACAACGAATACGGCTTCAAGGACTATCTGGACCGCCATGGGCTGAAGGTCGATTATACCATCCGCGACACCGGCGGCGATCCCGCCCGCCTGCCGGCCATCGTGGAGGAGATCAAGGACACCCGCCCCGATCTGGTCTACAGCTTCGGCACGCCCCAGACCCGTGGCATCGTCGGTCCCTTCGACGATGCCGATCCGCGCCGCCACGTCACCGATATTCCGGTGGTCTTCACTTTCGTCGCCGCACCGGTGGACGCGAAGATCGTGCCCGACCTCGGCCGGCCGGGGCGCAACGTCACCGGCACCATCCACATCGCACCCATCGCAGTGCAGTTGAGCACCATTCTTGCCTATCGCCCGATCAGGCGGCTGGGCATCGTCTACAACCCGCAGGAACGCAATTCCGTCCTCACCATCGAGGGGCTGCGCGCGGAGATGGCGTTGCGCGGGTTGGACCTGGTGGAGGAACCGGTGCCGCTGAACGACCGTGGCGAGCCGGTCGCTGCCGCCGTTCCCGATGCGCTGGCCCGGGTGGCGGGCCGCGGGGCGGAGGTGCTGTATATCGGCCCCGACACCTTCATCGCCTTTCACAACCGCTCTGTCGTCGCGGCCGAAGCGCTGCGCCTGCGGCTGCCGACCTTCTCGGCGACCGAACTGATCGTGCGCACCGACAAGGCGATGCTGGCGCTGGCCAACAGCGCCTACGGCATCGGCCACTTCACCGCCTTCAAGGCGGCGCAGATTCTGATCGACCAGACCGACCCGGCGGACATCCCGGTGGAAACGCTGAAGCGCTTCTCCGTCATCATCAACATGGCCACCGCGCGGGCTCTCGACTGTTACCCACCCATCGGCCTGCTGAACTTCGCCGAAATCATCGAGTCATGAGCGTCCCACCTCCCGCAGCCCCGCCATATGACGCCATTTCCCTGGATGGCGGTGCGGCGCGCGGTGGCTGCCGTCCGCCTGCTGGACCCGGAGGACTGGGACCTGCTCGCCCACATCTTTCGCAAGACGGCCTTGGTCGCCTATGACGCGCTGGGCCTGCCGATGGCGGAGAGGCGCGATAAGTGCGGTTCCTGCTGCGCTGCGAAGGCATCGTCGGCACTCCGCCGACATGCTATAACCGGAGGCCTGGAAGGATATGGCGGGAGCCGGGTATGCACATTGCCGAGCGAACGGAAAATGGCGTCATTGTGTTGCACCCGGTCGGACGTATCGATAGCGGCAGCACAGGCGAATTTGAACGCGTTCTGATGTCCGTTATCGGCGATGAGGGCACGCGGATTGTTGTCGATATGGCCCAGCTTGCCTACATCAGTTCGGCCGGGCTTCGCTCCCTGCTGGTCGCCGCCAAGGCGGCCCGGGCGAAGCGCGGCTCGATCGTCCTGTCCGCGATGGCGCCGAATATCCGCGAGATGTTCGATGTCAGCGGATTTTCGTCCCTGTTCCAGATCCATGCCGATGCGGCTGCGGCCGTTGCGGCAGTGGGTGGGTGAGGGGCGCGCGCAGACTTCCGCCGGCCGCGGCCGGCTTTTCGATAAGGCGGTTCCCAAAAGGAGCCGGGTGCATGATGGGAAGTGCCAATCGCCCCAACATCCTGGTCGTCGAGGATTCGCCGGCCGTGCGGCTGTCCGTCGCCGGATATCTCGAGGGGCGCGGTTTCGACGTTACGGAAGCGGAGAACGGGCGGGCGGCGATCCGCGCCCTCGACCGCCGCAGTTTCGACCTGATCGTCACCGACGTGCTGATGCCGGAGGTGGACGGGATCGAACTGATCAAGGCTGCCCGCAGCACCCAGCCGGACGTGAAGATCCTCGCCATGTCCGGCGGTGCGCCCAACATGCCGGCCGGCTATCTGCTGAAGATGACCCGCATGTTCAATGCGGATGAGATCATATACAAACCTTTCCTCAACGAGGAGTTGGGGGCCGCGGTTGCCCGTCTGCTCGACCAGTCGCTGCCAAATTAAGCAGATTGAAGTCTTTGCCCAATAAAAGGGCGCAAAAGAAAACGGCTTCGGTGCATGAAGCGCCGAAGCCGTAAGTGATGCGTGGAACCAACCGTGCTCCCCTCCGCAAGCCCCGTGCCAGAACTCTCCCTTTTCCCTGTGATCGGCCACTGAATTTCCGGAACGCCGTTTGACCGCCCCTGTTGTTCGGGACAGACGGGCGTGGCGACGCCATGCGTGACGCCGCCCCGCCCATTCAAGAATCCTGAAAAGAGGGAGCCGACCACGATGGCGCAGTACGAGAATCGGTGGCGTGGCGAGGGCCGCGACTGGCGCGACGAGGACCGTGAACCCAACCGGCACCGCGATTGGGGCGAGGGGCCGAGCCGCACCGGCATCTATGGTCAGGACCGGAGCCGTGAACAGGAAGGGGACTGGAACCGCGCCCAGGGCGGGGAAGACAGCCGACAGCGCGAGAGCATGTATCGCACCCAGGCCCACCGCCATCAGGACGAGCAGGGCCGTGACTACCGCGACGCCGGCTATGGCGGACGTGTCGGCAACGAATCGGGCGGTTACGGCCGCGATTCCCATTACGAAGACAACCGCCGCGACAATTCCCGCGAGATGGAGCGGGTCTATGATCGCAACTTCGGCGGCGGGCGCGACATGAGCCGCGGCGGCTATGAGGCCGGCTATGGCGGCCGGTCGGGCTCCGGCGGCTATGGCGGTTATGCCGGGGCCGGCAACGCCGGAACCGAAGGCAACTACACCAGCCGTGATGTCGGCAGCGCCGATTACCGCGACCGCGATTATGGCGTCCGCCCCTATGGCGAGCGGAATTACGGCGGCCGCAGCTCCGAAAGCAGCGACCAGCGCTACCGCGATTATGGATCCCGCCCTTACGGTCCCCAATCCAGCGGTTATGGCGGCGGTTACGACTCCGGCCGGGACCGTGGCGATTGGAACCGCGGCGACTGGAGCCGGCGCGATCTCGGCGGCAGTTCCGCCACCAGCTATGGCGCAGGCTATGAGCGCGACAATTACCGCAGTCGCTCCCGGGGCGAACAGCGCGGCTTCTGGGAACAGGCCGGCGACGAGATCGCCTCCTGGTTCGGCGATGACGACGCGGAACGCCGCCGGCACGAGGACCAAGCGCGTGCCTCCCAGCATCGCGGCCGTGGCCCGCGGGGCTACAGCCGGTCCGACGAGCGTGTGCGCGAGGATGTCAGCGACCGGCTGACCGACGATGCCTACATCGACGCCTCCGACATCGAGGTGGCGGTCAGTGGCGGCGAGGTGACGCTGACCGGCATGGTCCCCGACCGCAACACCAAGCGCCGGGCAGAAGATGTTGCCGAGTCCGTCTCCGGCGTGTCGCATGTGCAGAACAACCTGCGCGTCCGTGTTCAGGCCGGAAGCCAGGGTGGTTCCAACTGGGGCAGTTCGACCGGCGCCGGCGCCTCGGCGATGGCGAATGCCGGTGGCACCGGCTCAACCCCCGGCGGCACCTCGTCGTCGATGGGCGGGACGACAGGCGGCCTCCAGGGTTCCGACACCACCAGCGCCGGCACTGCTGCCGGCGTCGGCGCCGGAACCAGCGGCGGCCCGGCCGGCGCATCGGCGGGCACCGGTTCGATGGCAGGCTCGACCACCGGCGTGACCGGCTCGACCGGCATCGGCCGCACCCCCACCACGCGGAGCTGACGCCTCCCGTCACCGCTTTGGATTGAATGGGCGCGAAGCCCGGCCTCCCAGGTAATTCCCCCCTGGGCAGGTCGGGCTTCGCGCTTTTTTACGGTCTCGGGGCCGTCAATCCGCCCGATCCGGTCATGGAAAGGAAACAGTTCCACCACATGACGCCGAATTCATTTTTATTGGAAACAGGTTCCTTGACACTCTAAGGATCTCGACTATCGTCAGTTTTTGAAACCCGTGAGTTCCATTCATGCCTCTTGATGCGGAAGAGATACCCGACTGGCGCGCTCGGCGGCGCGAGGTGATCCTCAATGCCGCGGCGGAGCTTTTCGCCGGCCGCGATTATGCCTCGGTCCAGGTGGAAGAGGTGGCGAAACGGGCGGGCGTGGGCAAGGCCACGCTCTATCGCTACTTCCCCTCCAAGGAAGAGCTTTATCTGGAATCGCTGGAACGCGCGCTTGGCGGGCTGGAGCACAAGCTGAACGCCGAACTGGCGCCGCAGCAGGTGCCGGCGTCGGTCCGGCTGTCCGCCATGGTCTCGGCCCTGGTCGACACCTTGAGCGAGCAGTTGCAGACGCTGAAGCTGCTGGGCGGCGACCAGTCCGATCTGGCCGACCGCACCCGGCGCATCCTGCGCCGCCGCAGCCAGCGCACCGCCACCGCGTTGCAGCAGGTGCTGGCCGACGGCATGGCGTCCGGCGAGTTCCGCAAGATCGACCTGGAGGTCGTGCCGCTGCTGATCATCGGCATGGTCCGCGGCGGCATCATGCAGCTGGGCGAACGCCCGCGTGAGGCGCTGGAGCGCTCCGTCATCGATATCCTGATGTCCGGCATCACCAATCTGCCCCCCTTTATCTAAGCCTGTGCCGGCCCCTGGCTCCGGCGTTTGGAGTCCCATCGGATGAGACGGTTTTTCCTGGTCCTGCTGCTGGCCGCTGTGATCGGCGGCGGCGGGTACTATTGGTATGCGACCCACAATGCCGGGGCGGATGGCAGGACGGCTGCGGACGGCCAGAAGCCGCAAGCCAAGGGGGCGGCTCCGGCCGGTGCCGGCCGGGCGGTTCCCGTGGTGACGCAGACGGTGGCGGCTCAGGCGGTGCCCGAACAGATCGTCACCATCGGCAGCGTCCAGCCCATCGCCGCCATCGCCATCAAGGCCCGCGTCGACAGCGCGGTAGAAACCGTCAACTTCACCGAAGGGCAGGAGGTGAAGACCGGCGATACGCTCTTCACCCTGGACAGCCGGTCGCTCGACGCCCAGCTGCGTCAGGCCCAGGCCAATCTGGAGCGCGACCGCGCCAATCTGGAAAAGGCCAAGGGCGACGTGAAGCGCTATGCGGAGCTGGTGCGGACCAGCGCCATCTCCCGCACCACCTATGACGCCGCGGTCGCCACCGCCGACGCGCTGGAGGGGACGGTCAAGGCCGACCTCGCGGCGATCGAGGCGGCGAAGGTCTCGCTCAGCTTCACCCGAATCGCCGCCCCGATGGACGGCCGCACCGGCACCGTCGCCGCCAAGGTCGGCACCATGGTCCGCGCCGCCGACACCAACCCGCTGGTCACCCTGACACAGCTGCGCCCGATCAACGTCTCCTTCAACGTCCCGGAAAAGCATCTGCCGGCGATCCGCGCCGCGATGGCCAGCGGCTCGCTTCCCGTGACCGCCACCATCGCCGGCGGCCATGGCCAAAATCCGGGGGGCGATAAGGCGGAAGGCAAGCTGTCCTTCGTCGACAGCCAGGTCGACCAGCAAACCGGCACCATCCTGGTGAAGGGCGAGTTTCCGAACGCCGACACCCGCCTGTGGCCCGGCCAGTTCGTCGACACCGTCCTGACGCTGCGCGTTGAGCAGAACGCCCTGACCGTCGCCGACCTTGCCGTCCAGACCGGGCAGAAGGGCCGCTTCGTCTATGTCGTCAAGGCCGACGAAACGGTCGAGGTCCGCCCGGTCACCGTCGAGCGCAGCCATGGCGGCCTCAGCGTCGTCGCCTCCGGCCTGAAGGCGGGCGAGCGGGTGGTGGTCGATGGCCAGTCGCGCCTGTTCCCCGGCGCGAAGATCACCGAGAAGGCCGGCGGCAAGCCCGCCGCCCCAGCCGGCTCTCCTGGCGGCGGCGAGACCGCCGAGGGCGGACGCCAGCAGGGTTCCGCCACCCAGGACGCCGCCCGCAGCACGGCAACCAACGGGGCGGCCAGCGGCCAGTCCGCCGAGGGCAAGAGCACCGGGGGTGCCACGTGAACCTCTCCGAACTCTGCATCCGCCGTCCGGTGATGACCATTCTCCTGACGGCGGCCCTGGTTCTCAGCGGTCTGGCGGCCTACCGCCAGCTGCCCACCGCGGCGCTGCCGCGGGTCGATTTCCCGGTGGTCAGCGTCACCGCCACCCTGCCGGGCGCCTCGCCGGAGACCATGGCGGCGTCGGTCGCCAGCCCGCTGGAGCGCGAGTTCTCGACAATCGCCGGCATCGACACCATCACGTCGAACAGCACGCTCGGCAACACCAGCATCACCATCCAGTTCGTGCTGGAACGCGACATCGACGCGGCGGCGGCAGACGTGCAGGCGGCCATCGCCCGCACCCAGCGCCGACTGCCGGCGGAGATGACGACCCCGCCCAGCTACCGCAAGGTCAACCCGGCCGACCAGCCGATCCTGTTCCTGTCGCTGAACTCGCCGACCCTGCCGCTGGCGCAGCTGAACGACATCGCCGAAACGCTGATCCAGCCCAAGGTCGCCACCCTGCCGGGCGTCGCCCAGGTGCAGATCTACGGCTCGCAGAAATACGCGGTGCGGGTGCAGGTCAACCCCAACGCCCTGGCCCTGCGCGGCATCGGCATCGACGAGTTGCAGAAGGCGCTGGCCGCCGCCAACGCCAACACGCCGGTCGGCACCCTGACCGGCCAGCAGCAGCAGCTGGTCATCGCCGCCAACCCGCAGCTTCCCGACGCCGCCGCCTTCCGCCAGCTGATCGTCGCCTACCGGAACAGCGCGCCCGTCCGCCTGGGCGACGTGGCGCAGGTGCTGGACAGCGTCGAGAACGACCGCACCGCCAGCTGGCTGAACGGCACCCGCAGCATCATGCTGGCGGTCCAGCGCCAGCCCGACGCCAACACCGTCGACGTGGTCGACCGCGTGCGCGAACTGGTGCCGGTCTTCCAGACCCAGCTTCCCGCCGCCGCCGCCATCCAGGTGGTCAACGACCGCTCCGAATCGATCCGTCAGGCGGTGGAGGACGTGCAGTTCACGCTGGGCCTGACCATCGTGCTGGTCGTCATGGTGATCTTCCTGTTCCTGCGCCGGCTGTCGGCGACGCTGATCCCGGCGCTGGCCGTGCCGATCTCGCTGATCGCGACGGCCGGCGGCATGCATCTGCTGGGCTTCTCAGTCGACAACATCTCGCTGATGGCGCTGACGCTGGCGGTCGGCCTCGTGGTCGACGACGCCATCGTCATGATGGAGAACATCGTCCGCTACGTCGAAGAGGGAATGAAGCCGTTCGAGGCCGCCATCAAGGGCTCGCGCGAGATCGGCTTCACCATCCTGTCGATCACCCTGTCGCTGGTCGCGGTCTTCATCCCGATCCTGCTGATGGGCGGCGTGGTCGGGCGGCTGTTCCACGAGTTCGCCCTGGTCGTCACCATGTCCATCGGCGCCTCGGCCTTCGTGTCGCTGACGCTGACGCCGATGATGTGCTCGCGCTTCCTCACCCATGCCCATGACCAGAAGGAGGGCTGGTTCGGCCGCATGCTGGAGGGCGGCTTCTCCGCGGTGCTGAACGGCTATGCCCGCACGCTGCGCTGGACCCTGCGCCACCGCCCGCTGATGGGGCTGGTGATGATCGGCACCGTCATCGGCACGGCGCTGCTCTACCAGGCGATCCCGAAGGGCTTCTTCCCGACCGAGGACATCGGCCAGATCCAGGTGACGACCGAGGCGCGGGCTGACATTGCCTTCCCGTCGATGGCGGAGCGGCAGCAGCAGGTCGCCGCCATCATCAAGGCCAATCCGGCGGTTGTCGACGTCATCTCCTCCGTCGGCGTCGGCGGCAGCACTGGCAACCAGGGCCGCATGTTCATCACCCTGAAACCGCGTGACGAGCGTCCGTCGGCGACCGAGGTGATCCAGCAGATTCGTCGGCAGGTCAACGGCATCCCCGGCATGGCGGTCTACATGCAGCCGGTGCAGAACCTGCGCATCGGCGGCCGCGCGTCGAAGAGCCTCTACCAGTACACAATCCAGGGCCTCGACCTCGACGAGTTGTACCAGTGGTCGGGCCGTCTGGAACAGACGCTGCGCGGCATCCCCATCCTGCAGGACGTGACCAGCGACCTTCAGCTCAACAACCCGCAGGCCTACGTCCACATCGACCGCGAGAAGGCGGCGACGCTGGGCCTCGGCGTCGATCAGGTGCGCTCGACCCTGTACAGCGCCTTCGGCCAGCGGCAGGTCTCGACCATCTATACCCCCAGCAACGACTATCAGGTGCTGATCGAACTGGAGCCGAAATACCAGGGCGACGACAGTTCGCTGTCGCGCATCTATGTCCGCTCCACCACCACCAGCAAGCTGGTTCCGCTCGACGCCTTCGCGCGGGTGGAGCGCACCGCCGGCCCGCTGGCAGTGGCGCACCAGGGACAGCTTCCGGCCGTCACCCTGTCCTTCAACCTGGCGCCCGGCGCCTCGCTGGGGCAGGCGGTCGACCTGATCCGCGCGTCGGAGCGGGAGATGGGGCTGCCGCCCACCATCACCACCGGCTTCGCCGGCACCGCCCAGGTGTTCCAGGATGCCCAGGCCGGTCAGGCGCTGCTGCTCTCCGCGGCGGTGCTGGTGATCTACATCGTGCTGGGCGTGCTGTACGAGAGCTTCATCCACCCGCTGACCATCCTGTCCGGCCTGCCGTCGGCGGCCATCGGCGCGCTGGCCACGCTGATGCTGTTCGATGTCGAACTCAGCGTCATCGCCATCATCGGCATCCTGATGCTGATCGGCATCGTTAAGAAGAACGCGATCATGATGATCGACTTCGCGGTGGATGCCCGGCGCAACGGCATGTCGGCGCGCGACGCCATCGAGCAGGCCTGCCTGCTGCGCTTCCGCCCGATCATCATGACGACGATGGCGGCGATCATGGGCACCCTGCCCATCGCCATCGCCCATGGCGCGGCAGCGGAACTACGCCAGCCGCTGGGGCTCGCCGTCGTCGGCGGGCTGTGCGTGTCGCAGGTTCTGACGCTCTACATCACGCCGTCGCTCTACCTCTACATGGAGGATTTCGGTCACTTCATGAGCAACCTGTTCCGCGGCCGCAAGGCGGACATTCCCCATGGCCCGATGCCGGCGGGCGGCGACGACTGAGGGGCGCGTGGATTTCCCTCTCCCGCCTTGGGAGAGGGGCGTTCACACCGCGATCTGGGTGACCATCGGCGTGTTGACCCCGGCATCGGCGCGGCGGTAGGCGTCGATGGCTTCGGACCAGGGTTCGATGGTCAGGCCGCTGCCCATGGCCTCCTGATGGATGCTCTGGGCGACATAGCCGGCGTTGGGAAGAGCGTTCAGCGGAACCGGGCCGCCATTGACCGGGCTGGATTCCTCCGCCGCACCGCCGATGGCAAACCCACCGGACGAACCGGCAGCCTTCCGCGCCCGTGTCGCCGTCGACTCTCCGTCGGCGCGGCCGCTGCCCTGCAGGGCGTCGCCGGTCGCCTCGGTGCCCTCTTTGCCGCGCTTGCGTTCCTCATCACCAGAGACGCGCCGGATCGGCTGGACCGCCGCAGCATCGCTCGCCAGCATCTGACGCAGCTTCGCAAGGCCCGAACTGGGCATCGCGCTGGTCGGTGCGGGAAGGGCGGCCAATCCGGACAAGGGGCGGTTACCTCACGGGAGCAGGAAACGCGGGGTGAGCGGAATGCAGGGCGGCATAGTATCGCTCATCGGACGATCTTGCACAAACCTGTCGCCACCCGAAACAGGCTAGTGCGGCAAAGGTTCCGAAATACTTAAAATGTCCCATAAATGTTGCGTGGTTGTGATGCGGTGATGCAGACGAAGGCTCGGCAGGATGGGCCGTGGCTGTTACAGTGGGACGTTCGATTGTGGACACGCGTAACGATGGATGGCGCGCCGACCTTGCCAGCCCGGATCCCCGACCTCCCGACGAACCATTCACCTGCGGTTGATTTGCCCGGACAGGAACCCGTTGCCGGCGACGATCTTGCGGTGCTTGCGCTGGACCAGATGGACCAGGGCGTGATGCTGGTCGATCCCGACCTCCGGGTTCGCGTGATCAACCCCCGGCTCTACGAGATGTTCGACGTGCCGACGGGCTATATGCCGGGCGACGACTATGCCCGCATGGTCCATTACCTCGCCCGCCGCGGCGAGTATGGACCGGGCGACCCCGATGTCCTCGCGGCCGGTCATCTTGAACGGACGCGCCGGGCCGATCCGCCGCTCTATGAGCATCGCCGCCCCGACGGCCGCGTGCTGGAGGTGCGGACCCGCCGGACCTCCGCCGGCGGATTCGTCCGCACCTATTCCGACGTGACCGAGCGCCGCCGGGCGGAGGATGACCTTGCGACGCAGCGCCACATGCTGCGTCTGACGCTGGAGAATATGGGGCAGGGCATCGTCCTGCTGGACCGCGACCTGCACTACATTGCCTGGAACCGCCATGCGCTGGACATCCTCGGCGTGTCGGAGGAGGTGATGTGCGGCAAGCCGGCGCTGTCCGACATCGTGCGCCATCAGATCGCTTCGGGTCTGGTCGCCATGCCGGTGGGAGCCCCCGATTTCGGCCACGATCTGGACGCCAAGACCCGCTATCTGATGGACCGTCTGGGGCGGCCTGAGCAGGAGTTCGTCTATGCCCGCCCCCAGGGTGACGGCCGCTTCATCGAGGTGCGGGTGGTGCCGTTGCCGGACGGCGGGCAGGTGCGGACCTTCACCGACATCACCGACCGCGTCATCGCCGATGAGGCGCTGCGCCAGAGCCGCGAAATCCTGACCGGGGTGATTGACGCCATCCCGGCGCTGATCGACGTGAAGGATCGCGACGGCACGGTCCGGCTGACCAACCGTTTCTACCGCGAGACCTACGGTCCCGCCGCCGCCCCGCCTCCCGGCCCTGCGAGCGAGCGTGCAACGGCGCTCGACCGGCTGGTGGTGGACAGCAGCCAGGGCGTTCCTTTCCACGAGGACCGCGCCCCCGACGGCGACGGCGCGATGCGCGATTGGCTGACCACCAAGATGCCGCTGACCGACGAGGGGGGCGAGGTCACCCACATCGTCACGGTGGCGCTGGACATCACCGCGCGCAAGCGGGCGGAGGCCGAACTGCGCGATGCCCAGGCCAGCCTGATCCAGGCGGAGAAGCTGTCTTCGCTGGCCCAACTGGTCGCCGGCGTCGCGCATGAGGTGAACACGCCCATCGGCGTCACCCTGACCGCCATTTCCCATCTGGGCGAGGAGGTCGGCCGCATCCGCGCCCTGTTCGAGGAGAACCGCATCCGCCGCAGCGATTTCCAGGATTTCCTGGACGTCGCCTGGGAATCGACGCGGATGATCCTGTCGAACGTCGAGCGCGCCACCGGCCTGATCCAGAGCTTCAAGCAGGTCGCCTCCGACCAGGCGAGCGGCGAGCGCCGCCCCTTCGACCTCGCCGCCTATGTCGACGAGGTGCTGCTGAGCCTGAGGCCCCGCCTGCGCCGGACCCGCGTGACGGTCGACCTCGACATTCCCGCCGGCCTGATCGTCGACGGCTATCCCGGCTCCTTCGCGCAGGTGCTGTCGAACCTGATCATCAATGCCCTGGTCCATGCCTATGACGAGGGCGAGACCGGCCGCATCCTGCTCACCGCCCGCGAACAGCCGTCCGGCTGGATCGAGATGCATTATGCCGACGACGGCAAGGGCATCCCCGCCGAGAACCGCCCCCGCATTTTCGAGCCCTTCTTCACCACCAAGCGCGGCATGGGCGCCAGCGGGCTGGGCCTCAGCATCTGCGCCAACATCATGACCGGCACGATGCGCGGCAGCATCTCGCTGGAGGATGACGGCGGGACGGGAACGCGGTTCGTGCTGCGTTTTCCGGTGCGGTTCGACGGTTAGCCCGTTCTCTGATTTTGCGGACGGCCGCTGTTGAGGAAATTCAGGCAGCGACGTGCTTCCTATGCCGGTCGGATGCTTGGAAGAACTGAAGCGCGACGTTCGCGAGGTTGAAATTCATTAAAGAACAATGATCTGATTTCAGTCTTTGGATGTAGATGCAGGGCATGGCCGGGTGGAAAATTACCTGCATCGAAAAACAAAAAATTCAAAGCATGAATGAAAATGTATCCAGAGTATGTTTTCATGAGAATTATATAAATAAAATTGGTGACCTCCCTTATTGAAACGCACCTGATTCCATAAATATTAATAAGATGTGATTGATTGATTTTCTAGAGAGGAAAAATCTTGCCGGCGAGAGGGAAAGCTCGTTTCCATCTGAGGGTATGGATCTCCGTGATTGCGATTGCCTTCGTTTTTTCGGCGTCATCTTTGTGTATTATCACCTTCGACAATGTCAGGGATTACCGGAATCTTGATCAGAAGATGGCTGAGAGCAACGTCCTCATGACGTCGAAGGCGTATAGTGAGTATGTGCTCAGGATCATCCAGAAAATCGATCAGACATCTCAGATAATATTAAGCGAATATAGAGAGGGGCATGCTCCTCTGGATTCGATCGTAAAGAGCGCATCTTCCATCATTATGCCAGAATATCTATTTCAGGTTTCGGTAGTGAACAAAAACGGGTTCCTGATATTTTCAAACTTGAGTAAAGTTACCGAGCCGATTGACTTGTCTGACAGAGAGCATTTTCGGATCCATCTGGAGGACAAGCGCGACTTTCTGTACATTAGCAAGCCGGTTCTCGGGCGTGTGTCCCGTAAATGGTCGATCCAATTCACCCGCAAGATCATCAACAAACAAGGGGAATTCGATGGGGTGATCGTTCTGTCCGTCGATCCTTCCTATCTCGCGAATTTTTCAAACAGCGTCCTGCTCGGAGAAAGAGACGCGATCGGCTTGTCGCGGTACGACGGAGCGATCCTGTCCAGGGTGGTTGGGGGAATCTACCAGGAGCAATATTTCGGCACCGTGATCGGTTCGCGCCCTTACATGAGCGCACTTGCTCCCGACGCCGGCGTGTACGAGGCAGAAAGTCCCGTCGACGGGGTTCAGCGCTTCGTAGGCTACCAGAAGCTTCGCGACTATGGATTGGTCGCCGTCGCACTTTTCGATAAGGAAGCGGCATTCGCCCGGTCGGATCAAGCGCTGTCGACCGCCTATCTGATCGTCGGCGCCGGGACGTTCCTGTTGGCGCTGGCGTCCCTGGCGTCCGCCTTGGCGATACGCGCGGTCCTGCATG
Organism: Azospirillum sp. UENF 112521; assembly: GCF_058780665.1. NCBI lineage: Bacteria > Pseudomonadati > Pseudomonadota > Alphaproteobacteria > Rhodospirillales > Azospirillaceae > Azospirillum > Azospirillum sp. UENF 112521. The sequence continues at coordinate 1,669,781 of NZ_JBSNCI010000002.1, read as the reverse complement.
AATATGTAATCGAGCAGACGATGAACGCCGAATTGCGGACTGCCCATGATGAATTGGCGGTTGCGCACGCGTGCCTGAAAATGAGGGAAGAGGAACTGGTTGTCCTGTCTGAAACCGATCCGCTTTGCCGAATCGCCAATCGACGCCGTTTCATGACCGTAGCCGATGCCGAATTGATCCGGCATCGGCGTTACAGGAGAATTTTCAGCCTGCTGATTCTTGATGTCGATCACTTCAAGGCAATCAACGACACGCATGGCCATGGTGTCGGCGATGCGGTGCTCGTGGCCCTTGCCAATACAATCAAGACGCGTCTGCGCGAGACGGACACATTCGCCCGGATCGGTGGCGAGGAGTTTGCCGTCTTTCTTCCCGAAACCGATGTGAACGGGGCTCTCTCCCTGGCCGAAGACATGCGGCAGGCGGTATCGAGGACATGCATCGATGCAGGGGAGGGGCGGACGGTCTCGTTAACGGTCAGCATTGGAATCGCCTGCTCACACAGAGACTCGGCTTCGGTGAGCGATATCTTGAACAATGCCGACCATGCGCTTTACGCCGCAAAGCGCGGTGGTCGCAATCGCTCCATGGTTGAGGGAAACCACACGCTTCCGGTTTGACTGTCCGGCAGCCTCACCCCGCGATCAGTTCCCGGATCCGCGCCGCCAGCACATCCATGGCGAAGGGCTTGGTCAGCACCGACATGCCGGGTTCGAGCTGGCCGTTGTTCAGCAGCGCGTTCTCGGCGAAGCCGGTGATGAACAGCGTCTTCAGCTTCGGGCGGCCGACGCGGGCGAGATCGATCATCTGGCGGCCGTTCATGCCGCCGGGCAGGCCGACATCGGTCACCACCAGATCGATGCGCGCGCCCGATTGCAGAACCCGCAGGCCGGCTGCACCGTCCGCCGCCTCGATTGCCGCATAACCCAGGTCGCTCAACAGGTCCATCACCATCAGGCGCAGGCTCGGCTCGTCGTCCACCACCAGAACGGTCTCGCCCTGCCGTGCCGGCAGGGTCGTGGCCGGCTCCTCGCGCATCTCCTCCTCTTCCGCTTCGCCGCGGTGGCGGGGCAGATACAGGCACACCATGGTGCCCTCGCCGACCTCCGAATAGATCTTCACATGCCCGCCCGACTGCTTGGCGAAACCATAGATCATCGACAGACCCAGCCCGGTCCCCTGGCCGATGGGCTTGGTGGTGAAGAAGGGGTCGAAGGCCTTCTCGATCACGTCCGGCGTCATGCCGGTACCGTTGTCCGACACGCAGAGCGAGACATACTGGCCGGGCTGCATGTCCTGCTGCCGCGCCCCTTCATGGTCGATCCAGCGGTTGCCGGTCTCGATGGTGATCCGGCCGCCCTTCGGCATGGCGTCGCGCGCGTTGATGCAGAGGTTCAGCAGCGAGTTTTCCAATTGGGAGGGATCGACCATCGTCGCCCACAGCCCGGACATGCCGACCATCTCCACCTGGATGCCCGGTCCCACCGTGCGCTGGACGAGATCCAGCATGCCGCCGACCAGCCGGTTCATGTTGACCGCCTTCGGTGCCAGGGTCTGCTGGCGGGAGAAGGCGAGCAGCCGGTGGGTCAGCGCCGCCGCACGCCGCACCGCGCCCTGGGCGGCGATGATGAACTTGTCCAGCTCGTTTACGCGGCCCTGATCGACGCGGGCGGCAATGCGTTCCAGGGCGCCCGAGATGCCGGCCAGCAAGTTGTTGAAGTCGTGCGCCAACCCGCCGGTCAGCTGTCCGACCGCTTCCATCTTCTGCGACTGGCGCAGCTGCTCCTCGGCGCGCATCAGTTCGGCGGTGCGTTCGGCGACGCGCTGTTCCAGCGTTTCGTTCAGCGCGCGCAGCGCCGCCGTCGCCCTGTCGCGCTCGGCCTCAACCGCGCGGCGCTCCTCGACGTCCAGCAGCACGCCGGGGAAACTCAATGGCGTGCCGTCGGGCCCGTGCTCGACCCGTCCGTTCGCCTCGATCCAGTAATAGTTCCCGTCCGACCGCTTGACCCGATACTGATGGGCATAGGCGCCGCCGCGGGCGATGACCTCCTGGATGGCAGCGAGCAGCCCCGGCTTGTCGTCCGGGTGGACGCTGGTGACCACCTGCTCCAGGCTGAGCCCGTCGCGGCCCAGCGAGGGGTCGAGACCGAAGGATTCGGCGAACGGCTTGTCCACTGTGAAACGATTGGCGGGCAGGTCCCAATTCCAGGTGCCGATGATGGCGCCGGCCGCCAGTGCCAGCTGGACGCGCTGCACATTCTCCCGCGCCAGCGCCTCGCTGACGCGCAACGCCTCTTCCGCGTGGCGCCGCGCGGTGATGTTGCGGAACAGGACGGAGACCTGGCGCAGGCTGGCCGGTTCCAGCCTTGCCGCCGACACCTCGATGTAACGATCCACCAGTGCAAAATGGCGCTCGAATCGGATGGGCTCGCCGGTGCGCAGGACATTGCCGTACAGCTCGATCCAGCCATCCGCCTCGGCCGGCGCCAGATCGCGCACCGCCATGCCGACGATGTTGCGGATGCCGGTCTGGCGTTCGTACCCGTCGTTGGCCTCGATGTGGATGTAATCGGTGAGGTTGCCGTCGGCATCCTCGCTGAACTCGATGATGCAGAACCCGTCGTCCAGAGCGTTGAACAGAGCGCGATACCGGTCCTCGCTCCGGTCCGACAGCTCAGACGTCAACCGATGTTCCGCCACTCGACTCTCCCTCGTCCCGCCGGACCCACAAGCTCCGGCGCCCTGTTCTATCGGCCGGCAGGCGCTCGAGAGCAATTCGACGTAATAAATATGCGAAAAGGATAATCCCCCGGCAGACTATGGGTTGGGACAGATGCCCCATGCAATGGCGCAGTCTCCGGGAAAAAACTGCTCAGGGATATGCAACCGCAGAGGCATTGGGCGGCCGCTCCGACCGTTCCATTTCCCGAAGCGGAAGGGCAGCCGAAGCTGCCCTTTTTTCAAGACTGGAAGTTCGCGTTTTTACTCACCTGTCCCATCGGCGGTGGAGGATGCGGGCACATTCTCCCGTCCTCTGCAATGCCCTCACGCCGCGCGGATACCGGCCAGGAAGCGTTCGACCTCGATCTTCATCTGTTCGGATTGCCGCGACAGTTGGCCCGCGGCCCCCAGCACCTGGGTCGCCGCACTGCCGGTCTGGGTGGCGCCCTGGCTGACCTCGGCGATGTTCGCCGTCACCACCTCGGTTCCCCGCGCCGCCTCCTGGACGTTGCGGGCGATCTCGCCGGTCGCGGCCCCCTGTTCCTCGATGGCCGACGCGATGGAGGTGGCGATATCGTTGATCGTGGTGATGGTGCCGCCGATCCCGGTGATGGCGTTTGCGGCTTCGCCGGTCGCCTGCTGCATCGCCTGGATCTGGCCGGCAATCTCTTCCGTCGCCTTGGCGGTCTGGGTGGCGAGATTCTTTACTTCGCTGGCCACCACGGCGAAGCCCTTGCCGGCCTCGCCGGCACGGGCCGCCTCGATGGTGGCGTTCAGTGCCAGAAGGTTGGTCTGGCTGGCGATGTCGGTGATCAGCTTCACCACGTCGCCGATGCGCTGGGCCGCCTCGACCAGCCCCTGGACCTGCCGGTTGGTCGCGTCCGCCTCGCTGACCGCCTGGGCAGCGATGGTGGTGGAGCGCGAAACCTGCGCGCTGATTTCCGAGATCGACGCCGTCAGTTCGTCGGTCGCCGACGCCACCGTCTGCACGTTGACCGAGGCCTGCTCCGCGGCGGCGGCCGTGCTGGCGGCCTGGCTGTTGGTCTGTTCGGCGGTGTGAGACATGCTCTGTGCAGTGGCGTCCAGTTCAGTGGCGGCGGCGCTCACGGTGCGCAGGATGCCCGACATGCTGCTGTCGAAGCCGGCGACCAGCCGTTCCACCGCGGCGGTGCGCCGCTCCTTGTCCAGCCGTTCCGCCTCCTCGGCCGCCGCCATGCGGGCACGGTCAAGCGCGTTCTGGCGGAAGACCTCGACAGCGCGGGCCATGCCGCCGATCTCGTCGTCACGGTCCTTGCCGGCCACCTCGACCGACAGGTCGCCATCCGCGAGGCGGGACATCGTCCCGGTGATGCCGGTGATCGGCTTGACGATGCCGGAGCGCGACACGGCGACGCTGACCACGACCGCCAGGCCGATGCCGCCGATGCCGACGACAAGCATCAGGGTGATCATGTGGGTGCTGAAGGCGTCGAGTTCGTCGTTCGCCTGCTGGATGCTGTCGATGTTCCGCTGTGCCGCCGCCTCCAGGGACTTGCCCAGCGCGGTGCGGCTGGCCCGGCTTTCCGGTGTGTCGCCGTGCTTCTGCGCCGCCTCCGGAGAGACTTCGACGCCGAGCCGGGCGACCTCGTTGCGGATGGCGACGAACTCGTTGGCGCTGGCCACCATCTTCTGGAAGTCGGCCTTGCGGTCGGGCGTCAGCAGACGTTCCCACTCCGCCATCCGCTTGCCGATCGATTCAGTCGACTCCCTGATCCCCTTGCTGAACAGCTGGGCGTCGTCCTTCGACTTGACGGCATAGAGGCCGCGGCTGTCCATCACCGTCTTGTAGATCAGGCTGCTGACCTGTTCGGCGAGCAGCGCCCGCTGCGAGCGGATCTGGATGTCATCGACCCTGCCGCCGAAGGTCTGGATCGCGAGGAAGCCGATGGTGCCGATTACGGACGCGATCAACGCCATCAAGATGACGATGGCGGAGATTTTGCGGCTGATGCTGATGCGGGTTAGCAGGGTGCCCATGGGCCGGCTCGTTTTTGGCGGGAGGAATATTCCCCTCACCATACTGTAGTATGCCTTTGAGCTTATCGAGCCAAGTTGCAGCGAATTCGGTCGGAAATCGCCTTGCAGCAGCGAATTCCGTCCGGGAATTTCAGAAGTATTTAATGGCTATGCCGCATTTCGTCACTTCAACCCGAAACCCGTGACGTTTCTGAAATGGGGTTGCGACGCTACTCGCATTTCCAACATTAGCAGATACTGCGGCTTTCGCTATGAGACTTTGGTCGTGGCTGACGGGTTGGTAGGTAAAGCATTGTGCGGAGAAGCCCAATCGCTTGGGCTTCTCCAAACTTCATTTGTTTGCCTGCACCGCCTCAGGACTGCCTCACTCTGCCGCCAGCGGCTGCGGGGCGGCGACCGGGGCGCGGAAGTCGGCCAGCAGCTTGGCCTCCTTCGCCTTCGCCGCCGTGACGTTGCGGGCCTTCACCGGGCCGTAGCCACGCATCTCCATCGGCACCCTGGCGATCTCCACCGCCAGATCCAGCTTCTCGCGGGTCAGGCCGTTCAGCAGCTCGCCCACCACCGCCTCATAGTCGGCGATCAGCTGGCGTTCCTGGCGCCGCTCGGCGGTGCGGCCGAACGGGTCGAGCCGGGTGCCGCGCAGACGCTTGCCCTTGGCCAGCAGGCGCAGGACCGGCAGCATCCACGGACCGAAGCTCTTCTTCTTCGGTTCGCCGCCGTCCTCTCCGGTCTCGCCCATCGCCGGCGGGGCCATGTGGAAGGTCAGTTTCCAGTCGCCTTCGAACATGCGCTGGACATTCTCGACGAAGCCGCTGTCGGTGTAGAGCCGCGCCACCTCATACTCGTCCTTGTAGGCCATCAGCTTGAAGTGGGCGCGTGCGACCGCCTCCGTCAGCGCGGTGGAGCCGGGCACCTTCTGCTGCTCGGTCCGGCGGGTCCAATCGACCAGCGCGTGGTAGCGGGCGGCATAGGCGGCGTCCTGGTAATCGACCAGGAAGCGGTGGCGGCGCTCGATCACCTCGTCCAGGCTGCCGGACTGGCGGCGCTGATCGAGCAGCAGCGACTGCACGGCCTGCGCCACCTCCTGAGGCTTCGCAGCGGCTTCCACCGACGCCAGATCGACGGCGGCGCGGCGGCCCCATTGGAAGGCGTCGAGGTTCAGCTTCACCGCCACGCCGTTCAGCTCGATGGCTTTGATGATCGACTCCTCGCTCAGCGGGATCAGACCCTTCTGCCAAGCATAGCCCATCAGGAACGGGTTGGCGTAGAGGCTGTCGCCCAGCAACGCCGTGGCGAGCTTGGTCGCGTCGAAGGCATCGACATTGGCTTCGCCGCCGCAGGCCTTGCGGATGTCGCCGACCAGATCGCGGACCGGGATCACCATGTCCGGTTTCTTGATGAAGTCGGCGGTGATGCTGTCATGGGTGTTGATGACGGCGCGGGTGCGTCCGGCGGTCATCTTCGACAGGCCGTCGCCTGCCGCCGCGACGATCAGGTCGCAGCCCAGCACCGCGTCGGCCCCGCCGGCGGCGATGCGGACGGAGTGGATGTCCTCCGGCGTGTTGGCGATGCGGATGTGGCTGGTGACCGCACCGCCCTTCTGCGCCAGCCCGGTCATGTCGAGCACGCCGACGCCCTTGCCCTCGATATGCGCGGCCATACCCAGAAGCGCGCCGATGGTGACGACGCCGGTGCCGCCGACCCCGGTGACATACAGGCTCCAGGTCTTGTCGAAGGCCGGGACGGCGGGGGCGGGCAGGGCTGTGGCGTCGGCCGACTTCGCTGCGGCCGGCTTCGGCTTGCGCAAGGACCCGCCTTCCACCGTCACGAAGCTGGGGCAGAAGCCCTTGGTGCAGGAGTAATCCTTGTTGCAGCTCGACTGGTCGATCTGGCGCTTGCGGCCGAACTCGGTCTCCTGCGGGATCACCGACACGCAGGACGACTTGGCGGAGCAGTCGCCGCAGCCTTCGCAGACCAGCTCGTTGATCACCACGCGCTTGGCCGGGTCGACCATCTTGCCGCGCTTGCGGCGGCGGCGCTTCTCGGTGGCGCAGGTCTGGTCATAGATCAGGATGCTGACGCCAGGGACCTCGCGCATCTCCTTCTGCACGCGGTCGAGATCGTCGCGATGCTCGACGGTGGTGAATTGCGGCAGGCCGTTGCCGATGCCGTACTTCTCCGGCTCGTCGCTGACGACGGTGATGCGCTGCACGCCTTCCGCCCGCAGGACGTTGGCGATTGACTGCACCGTCAGCGTGCCGTCGAAGGGCTGGCCGCCGGTCATGGCGACCGCGTCGTTGAACAGAATCTTGTAGGTGATGTTCACCTTGGCGGCGATGGCCTGCCGGATCGCCAGGATGCCGGAATGGAAATAGGTACCGTCGCCGAGATTGGCGAAGATGTGCTTCTCGTCGGTGAAAGCGGCCTGGCCGACCCACGGCACGCCCTCGCCGCCCATCTGGGTGAAGGTGTCGGTCGAGCGGTCGAGCCACGTTGCCATGTAATGGCAGCCGATGCCGCCCAGCGCCCGGCTGCCCTCCGGCACGACGGTGGAGGTGTTGTGCGGGCAGCCGGAGCAGAAGGTCGGCTTGCGCACCACGCGCGCCACATGGGCCTTCTGCTTCTCCTGCGCGTCGAGGAAGGCGATGCGGCGGGCGAGGTTCTCGTTCTCGATGAAGCGCTGCAGGCGGCGGCCGATCACCACGGCGATCTGCGCCGGCGTCAGCTCGCCGGCGCTCGGCAGGATCCATTCGCCCTGCTCGTCGAACTTGCCGACCACCTTGGGGCGGACGTCGGGGTTCCAGTTGTAGAGCTGTTCCTTCAACTGGTTCTCGATGACCGCACGCTTCTCCTCGACCACGACGATCTCTTCCAGACCCTCGGCGAAGTGGCGGACGCCGTCGCGCTCCAGCGGCCAGGGCATGCCGACCTTGTAGACGGTGATGCCCCAGTCGGCCGCCATCTCCTCGGTGATGCCAAGCTCGTCGAAGGCCTGACGGACATCGAGATAGCTCTTGCCGGTGGTGACGATGCCGAAGCGCGGACGCGGGCTCTCCATCACCACCCGGTCCAGCTTGTTGGCACGCGCGAACGCCAGGGCGGCGTACAGCTTGTGCTTCATCAGCCGGTATTCCTGCTCCAGCGGCGGGTCGGGCCAGCGGATGTTCAGGCCGCCCGGCGGCATCGGGAAGTCGGCAGGGACGATGGGGGAGACGCGGTGCGGGTCGATGTAGACCGACGCCGAGGTGTCCACCGTCTCGGCGATGGTCTTCATCGCGATCCAGCAACCGGAATAGCGGCTCATCTGCCAGCCGATCAGGCCGTAATCCAGGATCTCCTGCACCCCCGACGGGTTCAGCACCGGGATCATCGAGTGCATGTAGGCGTGTTCGGACTGGTGCGGGAAGGTGGAGGACTTGCAGTTGTGGTCGTCGCCGGTCAGCACCAGCACGCCGCCGTGGCGGGAGGTGCCGGCGGCGTTGGCATGCTTGAACACGTCGCCCGACCGGTCGACGCCGGGGCCCTTGCCGTACCACATGGCGAAGACGCCGTCATACTTGGCGCCCTTGAACATGCCGACCTGCTGGCTGCCCCAGACCGCGGTGGCGCCCAGCTCCTCGTTCACGCCGGGCTGGAACTGGATGTGGTTCTTTTCCAGGAATTTGCGGGCGTTCCACAGATTCTGGTCGAAGCCGCCCAGCGGCGAGCCGCGATAGCCGGAAATGAAGCAGCCGGTGTTCAGCCCGGCGGCAAGGTCGCGCTGGCGCTGCATCATCGGCAGGCGCACCAGCGCCTGGGTGCCGGTGAGGTAAACACGCCCCTGTTCGAGCGCGTACTTGTCTTCGAGAGACACTGTTGCGAGCGCCATTCTTCATTTCCTCCCATCGGTCGGCAGCCTGGCAAACTCCTGGACGGAGTGCTGGGGAACCGATTTGTTCGCTGGGCAAAAAGGTAATGAAGGCTGTCTTATATCGCAACGGCTGCGGCCGGCCGTCCTGCAAAAAGCAAGGAACGGCGCGGCAACCGCCGGTCTTCCGTAACGGAGCGTATGGAATGCCCTGCCTTGCGGAAATTCCCTCTCCGTCCCTCTCTCGCCCAGATCGTCACCAGACGATATGGGAAGGGACTCAGCGCCCCGTCAGGGGGGACTTGCCCGGAGGGGTCGGGCTGCCGCCTTCCGGCCAATTGCCGAAGTCGCTCTGGCCTCGGGCCGCCAGCGTGCGGACGCTGGCCCGCAGGGTGCGGATCAGGCAAAGCGCCACCGCCATCGACTGGGCGCCGCCGTCCGAACCCGCCAGCCAGCGCAGGGCCGCGGCATGGGCCTGGAGCGCATCGACATAGCCTTCGATGTCCGGTTCCACCCAGGTGACGCAGGTGGACAGCGACGCGACGACCGAGGACGCGGCGGAATCTCCGGCTGTGGCGATCTGCACATCCGACAGGGCATGGCGCAGCCGGCTGCCGATCGGGTCGGGCCGCTCGATTGCCGCCTCCAGCTTGTCGAGCGCCAGCAGCATCCGCATCCGCTTGGGGTCGTCGCTGCGCATGGTGGCGGCGCCACGGTCGGGCGGCATGGCGGAGGCCGGAACCGCAGTCGGCGGTACCGGGGTCGGCGGCACCGGGTTCGTCGGTGTCGTGGGTGGCGTTGCGGGAGGGGGCAGATGCGCCATCCCGCTCGCCGCCGGGCGCGGCGTGGCCGGCCGCGGGGAAGGCAGGCTGGTGGTCGACGGGCTGCCCTGACCGGCCGGGTTGGCCGCCGGACGGGCGGCATCGCGTCCCGGCTCGGCAGTTCCCGTCCGGAGGGAGCCGTCGCGACGGTTCAGCACCGCGTCGATGCGGCGGGCCAGGGTCGCGGCCGGCACCGGCTTCGCCAGCACGGAATCGGCGCCGGCATCCCAGGCGCTGCGCACGGTGGCGAGGTCGGCGTTGGCGGTCAGCACGATGATCGGCATGCCGGGCCGCAGGCTGCCCGGAGACTGTCGGATCCACTGGACCAGCTGCGCGCCACCGACCGGTTCCATCACCCAGTCCGTCACCATCAGGTCGTAGACCTCGCGGCGCAGCGCGTCCTTGGCCTCCTGCCCGTTGCCGACCGCGGTGATCTGGCCGACGCCCCACAGCCCCAGCATGTCCTTCAACGCCCGCTGCAACAGCGGGTTGTCGTCGACAATCAGGATCTTGATGGGGGAGGCGGGACGCTTCGTCATGGAGTGGTTCCGATGATGCGGCTGTGTCTGTCCCGATATCCGCCTCGACGGCCCGCTTTTCATGGAGGGGGACGGGTAAGCGCCCAATGAGACAGCCCATGCACCGTTGGGTGGGCCGGGTTATCCCCGCCGCAGTTCGAATGGGTAGCCCGCGCGGTCGGACACCTCTTTCGATACCGGACGGGTGAGATCGGCACATATCAGAAATCTCTGATGGTGATGGACGCACGCTTCCGCCGCTCCTATGATTTCCCTGTCGGGTTTCAAAATGGGGCGTGCGATGAGCGGCGGATGCGGTGGTGGATCCTGTGGCGGTGGAACATCCCGTCTTTCCGGCGGATCGGGTGATCTGAAGCACACCATGCGGATGGCGATGGTGGTGAACGGGCTGCTCGGCGCCCTGCTGCTCGCCTCCGCCAACGCGACGCAGGCGGTCACCCTGTGGGGTGCGGCCCTGCTGGTGCTGAACCATGCCGCCGGTCATGCGGTGACGCTGGTCGGGCTCGGGCGCCGGCCGGACTGGCATGCGCGCCTGTCGATGCTGCACGGGGCGGCGATGGGTGTTGCGGCGGTTGCGCTGGTGGTAACGGCCGGGCGCAGCATCGCCGGCATGGCGATCCCCGACGTGCCGCTCGCCAGTCTGGCCCTGCTGCTGGCCATCGGCGTGACGGTGGCGACCGCGACCCTGCTGTTCGCCGGCCGGCGCGGCAGGCTGAGCCTGCGGGCGATCTGGCTGTGTTCGCGCAAGGATGTCCTGCCGCTCGGCGCCGGCCTCTTGGGGCTGGCGGCAAGCTGGCTGCTGCTGGACGGAGCGCCCGACGCGCTGGTCGGCGCCGGGATTGCAGCGTTCCTGCTGCCGGCCGCCTGGGGCCTGCTGCGCGGCGGCATGGGGGGCGAGGGGGTAGCTGGACAATAGCCTCAGCCACCCGTCACGGCCTTATCCTCACGACCGCTGGCGCAGCCGCTCCAGCAGGGCCTTGGTGGCGAAGCCGTCCGGGATCTCGCCGACAGACGCCTGGAAGCGCCGCACCGCGTTGCGGGTGTTCGCCCCGACAATGCCGTCGGCGGCACCCGGCTCCAGCCCTAGCGATGCAAGCCGCTGTTGCAGGTCGATGCGCTCGTCGCGGCTCAGCGCCTGTTCCTCGCGCGGCCAGGGGCCGCGGACGCCGGGCTTGCCGGTCATGCGGTCGGCCAGCATGGCGACGGCCAGCGAATAGCTGGTCGACGGGTTGTAGCGCATGATCGCGCGGAAATTGTCCCGCACAAGGAAGGCAGGGCCGCGATGCCCGGCCAGCACCAGGATCGCCGCCGATCCCTCGCCGCCCAGATCGCCGCCGTCCAGCGGACGCACACCCAACCGGCGCCATTCCGACAGCGGCTTGGTGATGCTCAGCTCCGCCTGATCGTAAGCGAAGCCGTCGGGCAGCCGCACCTCCTGTCCCCAGGACTCTCCCTGCCGCCAGCCATTCGCCAGCACGAACTTGGCGGTGGAGGCCAGCACGTCGGGCATGCTGCCCCAGATGTCGCGGTGGCCGTCGCCATCCTCGTCCACCGCGTTGCGCAGGAAGACGGTCGGCATGAACTGGGTCTGGCCCATGGCGCCGGCCCAGGAACCGGTCATCCGCTCCGGCGCGATGTCGCCGGAGTCGAGGATGCGCAGGGCTGCCAGCAGCTCCGACCGGAAATAGGCGGCGCGGCGGCCTTCAAAGGCCAGCGTCGTCAGCGCGTCGATGACCGAGAAGTTGCCGGTCGACTTGCCGAAGTCCAATTCCACCCCCCAGAAGGCGACCAGGATCTCTCCCGGAACGCCGGTGCGGCGGGTGATGCGGGAAAGCAACGCCGCATGCTCCTGCAACTTCTGACGGCCGTCCTGGACGCGCTTTTCATTCACGGCGCTGTCCAAATACTGCCACACTTGCCGGGTGAACTCGGGCTGTGCGCCATCCAGCTCTACGACTCGGTCGGACAGCTTCACCCGCTGGAAAGCGCGGTCGAAGGTCTGCGGACGGATGCCCTGGCCCAGCGCCTCGGCACGAAGCGCCGCCAGCCATTCGGGGAAGGAGGCGGGCTGCTGCGCCACGGGCTGGACGGCCGCCGTCGCGGTACCGGACGCCGAGGTTGCGGCTCCGGTTGCGACCGGTGCGGTGGCACCGGTGCTCTGGCAGCCGGCCATCAGCAGCGTGGCGAGAAGGAGGCGGGCGGGATGACGGAACGGAAGTCGCATGCGCTCGACCGTGATCGGAGGGGAAACCGGGCCGTGACCCTAAGGCCCCCGGCCGCAAGGCTCAACCGTCAAATGGGCAGCCCTATCGGGGAAACGCCTATTGCGAGGGGTATACGCTTGCAGGGCCGCCGGACCGGTCCATATCAAATTTCAATGCAACGCTTTCGCAAATCCCGTCCGGCAAAGCCCTGTCTCCAGGCGCCGAACCCGGCCGGATTTGTCCAGGTTGAGTTCGTCTTGGGCAGGGCTGCCGGGACGGGACCGGAAGCCGGAACACCACCTTCTCCAATCGCGTTGATCCGGGAGCGCTTCCATCGGGAAGCGGCTTCCCGCCGCGGAACGCCAAGGGTGCCGAAGCCATGAAAATCGTGATCCTCGGCTTGACCAACGGGGGCTTGACCAACAGAGGCTTGACCAGCGGGTACCGCCAGGATGGCGGGCACAGCATGCGCTGGCGCGCGCTGATCCATGGGTTGGCGATCCGCGGCCATCGCGTCGTCGCGGTTGAGCGCACCGGCCCCGGCCCCTCCGTCCCCTGGACCATTCCCGGCGGCGAGGTGCTGTCCTACGGCGCCTGGGACGAGGTGGCGGTGGCGGCTGCGGCCCAGGCCGACGATGCCGGCGTGGCGCTGGTGGTGGCGCAGGGGCCGGACGCCCGTACCGCCGCCGACCTCGTCCGCCAGTCCAGGACCCCGCGCCGCGTGCTCTACGATCCGGAGGCTGCGGTCAGCCTGACGGCGCTGGAGGCGGGAGAGGCGGTGGAGCATCTGCCGGCCGACGGGCTGGCCGGCTTCGACATGGTGCTCGCCTCCTGCGGCGGGCCGGCGCTGGACCGTTATCGTGCCAAGGCGGGGGCGGAGTCGGTGGCGCCGCTCTACCCCTGGGTCGTGCCGGAGGAGGACAAGCCCGGCGACTTCAAGCGAGAGTATCTGGCCGATCTCTGCTGCATCGTCGGCGGGCCGGACGGCATCCGCGAGGGTCTGGACAAATTCTTCATCGACCCGGCCCAACGGCTGACCCGCCGGCGCTTCGCACTGGTCGGTGCCGATCTGCCCGACGGGGTGCCGCGCACCACCAACATCCTGACCTTCCCCGATCTCGACCCGGTGCGTCATGCCGATGTGCTGGCTTCGGCCAGCCTCGCGCTGACGCTGGCCCGCGACGACGAGCGACGGATCGGCTGGTGCCCGTCGCCCCGGCTGTTCCTGGCCGCCGCCTGCGGGGCCGCCATCGTCGCCGACCGGTGGGAGGGGTTGGACAGCTTCTTCGAGCCCGGCCGTGAGATTCTGGTGGCGGCGCAGACCGACGACGTGACCACGGCGATGATGCTGCCGCGCAACCACCTGACCGACCTCGGCCGCCGGGCGCGCAAGCGGGTGCTGGCCGAACACAGCGCCGAACGGCGTGTGCAGGAACTGCGCAGCATCCTGGACCTTAAGGGCGGCGGCGACGATTGACGGCTTCCGGTTTATCGGGAGTGCGAAAATGCGGGGAGCGGGCTATGGTCCGCTCCCCGTTTCGTTTTGCGCCCAATGCCATTTGGCAAATTTTCAGGGAGCCCGCCTCCGATGCCGCCTTCGTTGCCGACCGTCACCATCCGCCCCGCCGTCGAGGAGGATTGCACGACCATCCTGCGCTTCGTCCGCGAACTGGCGGAGTTCGAGCGCGAGGCCGATGCGGTCAAGGCGACCGAGGAGGATTTCCGCCGAGACGGCTGGGGGCCGCAGCCGGTGTTCGAGGCGCTGATCGCCGAGTTGGACGGCGCGCCGGTCGGCTTCGCGCTGGCCTTCCGCAACTTCTCCACCTGGGAGGGGCGGCCCGGTCTCTATGTCGAGGATCTCTATGTCACGCCGGACGCCCGGCGCTACGGCGTCGGCCGCAAGCTGCTGGCCGCCGTGGCGAAAAGCGCGGTGGAGCGCGGCTACCGCCGGGTGGATCTCAGCGTTCTGGACTGGAACCCGGCTCGTGGATTCTACGACCGGGTCGGCTTCCGCCAGATGAGGGAATGGCTTCCCTACCGCCTGACCGGGGAGGCCCTGTCCAACCTCGCAGCGGAAGACGGTGCCAGGGAAGATTGAAAGGCGGGGATCAGACGGCGCGGTTCAGAGCGGACGCGCCGATGATCTCGGCATAATCGGCACGCTCGCTGCGCAGGTTCGATAGAAGATCGACCAAGCTGTCGCGGACGAAGGCATCGTCCTGTTCGACGATGGTGTCTTGCGTCAGTCGAATGAATTGGTCGAGAAGCGCGATATGGGCCGCGGAGGAGGAGGTGATCTTCTTCGAGTTGACGGCGCCGATCATGTAAATCTCCCTAGGCCTGAGCGTTCCCGATGGCCCTATCAAGCCATTGAGTGAGTTAAAGACTTCCTAACGGGACTATGCGGCAGGTAGTATCTTCGGGGGTACTTCCGATCTATGGTCGCGTTATCTAAGGCAGCCCCGAAGAGTTACCTCAAAACGTCTATGACGCCGTCTGAAGTCCTGCTGCAATGATCCCCGTCGGATGCCCCGGCGGGTAGCATGCATGATGACAACACGCACCGCTATGTCCGGTTGCTCAGACCGCCCGAGGGAATTGGAGGGAGGGACCACCAAAGGGTGCAGTCCCGCCCATCCGGTTGGACAGTCACAACCCCCTGAAAATGCTAATTCCCGAAAAAGTCGATCAGGCGGCGCGGCGTGTGGCGGTGCGGTCGCGGGCGTCGGCGCGCGCCATGGCGCGGGCGATCAGATCGCCGAAAAGCCCGCCGATGGGCTCCTCCAGCATCACGGCCCGGCCGGTCGGCATCGGGCCTTCCATCAGCAGGGAGCCTTCCTCGCCGGGGCCGAGAACCCGCCAGCCGCGGCTCTTCATCTCCGCAACGCGCGTCCGGGCAATGAAGGCGCGGATATGGTCGTGTGCCAGATCGTCCATCCTGTTCCCCCAATCGCTGTCGACAGCCGCTGGTCCTGCGGCGGATCGTTAAAGAAAGCGTACGGAAGAACGGCGAACGCAACAAGAACAAATTCGAGTGAACAGCGAGGATTTCCGCCGAGTCGCTCAAGCTCCCGCTTTGAACGTGTCCCTGGCCTGCGCAGTCCCGGCCCTTGCCGTTCCGGTGTCCACCGCAAAGATCAGGCGGGGCGGGGGCAGTTGCAACCCGTTCCACCCGTGAAAAGCGGCGATCAGGAAAGGTCCGACCATGAGCGGTGTCCGCACCGAAACCGACAGCTTCGGCCCCATAGACGTTCCGGCCGACCGTTACTGGGGCGCTCAGACCCAGCGCTCGCTTCAGAATTTCCGCATCGGCGGGGAGCGCATGCCGGTGCCGCTGGTGCGCGCATTGGGCATCCAGAAGCGTGCCTCCGCCGCCGCCAACATGAAGCTGGGCGTGCTCGATCCGAAACTCGGCGCCGCCATCATGGAGGCGGCGGACGAGGTGATCGACGGCCGGCTGGCCGATCACTTCCCGCTGGTGGTCTGGCAGACCGGGTCCGGCACCCAGACCAACATGAACGCCAACGAGGTGATCGCCAACCGCGCCATCGAGCGGCTGGGCGGCACCATGGGAGCGAAGACCCCGATCCATCCCAACGACCATGTCAACATGGGGCAGTCGTCGAACGACAGCTTCCCCACCGCCATGCACATCGCGGCGGCCGACGAGATCGTGCACAGCCTGATCCCGGCGCTGGAGCATCTGCGCACGGCGCTCGACGCCAAGGCCGACGCCTTCCAGGACATCGTCAAGATCGGTCGCACCCATCTCCAGGATGCCACGCCGCTGACGCTGGGGCAGGAGTTCTCCGGCTATGCCGCCCAGATCTCCTACGGCATCGGCCGGGTGAAGGGCGCGCTGCCGCAGCTCTACCGGCTGGCCCAGGGCGGCACCGCGGTCGGCACCGGCCTGAATGCCAAGCCGGGCTTCGCCGAAGCCTTCGCCAAGGAGGTGGCGGCCTTCACCGGCCTTCCCTTCGTCACCGCAGAGAACAAGTTCGAGGCGCTGGCAACCCACAATTCGCTGGTCGACGTGCACGGCCACCTGAACACGCTGGCAGTGTCTCTGATGAAGATCGCCAACGACATCCGCCTCCTGGGATCCGGTCCGCGCTCGGGCATCGGCGAGCTGTCGCTGCCGGAGAACGAGCCGGGATCCTCCATCATGCCGGGCAAGGTCAACCCGACCCAGTCGGAGGCGATGACGATGGTCTGTGCCCAGGTTATGGGCAACCACACCACCGTGACCGTCGCCGGCGCCACCGGCCATTTCGAGCTGAACGTGTTCAAGCCGGTGATCGCCTTCAACGTCCTGCAGTCGATCCGCCTGCTGGCCGACGCCGCGACCAGCTTCACCGACAATTGCGTGGTGGGAATCGAGGCCAACCGCGAGCGCATCGCCAAGCTGGTGTCGGACAGCCTGATGCTGGTGACGGCGCTGAACCCGCACATCGGCTATGACAATGCGGCGAAGATCGCCAAGAAGGCCCACAAGGAAGGGACAAGTCTAAAGGAGGCCGGGCGGGAACTCGGACTCCTGACGGATGAGCAATTCGATCAATGGGTTCGCCCCGAACGGATGGTTGGTCCAGGCTAAGCTTGGGGTTAGGGTGGGGGTGAGTTATCCCGGCCGCGCCGGCCTTCCTCTGACCACCCCCATCTCCCACTGCGATGCGTTGAGTGACCATGAAGAAGCGTTCGGTCCTGATCGCCGGCCATCCCACCAGCGTCTCCCTCGAGGAAGAGTTCTGGGACTCCCTGAAATCGGTGGCGCAGTCCCGCGGCCTGTCGGTCAATGCCCTGATCGAGGAGATCGACCAGACCCGGACCGGCAACCTGTCTAGCGCCATCCGTGTCCACGTGCTGAAAGCGGTGCAGGCGCGCGGGGAGTAGGGGGGCCTCTCGGATACCCGCAGGTGGACACCCGCCCATTGCCGGCGTACACGGGTGCCTGCTCCCCCCGTCACCTTGCCAAGACCCCGCCGCCATGCCGCCAGACGTCACCACGCTCGACATCGTCGCCTTCGTCTGGTTCATCGGCTCCTGGGTCGGCTTCACCGTCACCCAGGACCATCTGCTGTCCAACCGCAACGTTGTGAACCGGCATCTGCGGATCGTGCGCCGCCACTGGATCGAGCGGATGCTGGAGCGCGACAACCGCATCATGGACGCGCAGCTGTTCGGCCATACCATGCACAGCTGCACCTTCTTCGCCTCCACCAACATGCTGGTGTTGGCCGGGTTGATCGGCACCTTCGGTGCGGCGGAGCGGGCGCAGCAGGTGATTTCGGACCTGTCCTTCGCCGTCCCGACCTCGCACCAGATGTTCGAGATCAAGATGCTGCTGATGGTGGTGATCTTCACCTTCGGCTTCTTCAAGTTCACCTGGGCGCTGCGCCAGTACAATTACTGCTGCGCCCTGATCGGCTCCGCGCCGATGCCGCCGGTGCCGCCGCAGGACCGCCGGGAGATCGCCCGGACCATCAGCGAGGCGCTGACCCTGGCCATCGTCGCGCTGAACGGGGGCATCCGCGCCTATTACTTCGCATTGGCGGCCCTGGTCTGGATCATCGGCCCGATTCCGCTGATCGCCGCGTCCAGCGGCGTCGTTTTCGTTCTCACCCGCCGGCAGGCGTTTTCCGCAACCGAGAAGGTCATCCGCGTGCAGACCCAATGGTTGGAGAGAAACGAGTCAAGCAAAGCAAAATAACGAATAAAATCCAACACGTTATCTTGTACATGCGACCAAACGTCCTCTACCTGGCGGCGAGTTGCGGCGGCTAAGGTCGGGTCATTGAGGAGCGCACGACAGCTTGCCGGTGCGACGCAGCGAACAAGGGAACGACGATGGACGCCGATACTGCAGTGACCATTATGGAAGCCCTGGACCAGGCGGAAGCCTTGCTGAACCGTGTGCATCTGCGCGACGGTTATGCCGGCCGCGACACGCTGGCGCGCAACCGGGAGCTTCTGAACGCGGCCCGTCATCGGCTCGACCAAGTCCACAGCATCGAGGAAATGGGCGTGTTCAGCGGCTTCAGCCGGTCGGCGGTTCTCGCCTGAGGCCGGACCGGCGGTCCGGCAGGTCCGCGCCCGCCAGTCCCTCCGCCTCAGCCCTTCAGCAGCACCTTGCCGCCGCCGCGCACCTTCGACCAGTCCTTGGCGAAATAGGCGAAGTCGCTCGACGGCCGGCTGAACAGGAAGCCCTGGGCAAAGGACACGCCCAAGCCGTTCAGCAGCTCGGCGTGCACCGTCTCCTCCACCTGCTCGCCGATCAGCTCCAGTCCCAGCTGGCGGCAGACATCGACCATGCTGCGCAGCATTGCCATGTCGCGCGGGCTGTTCACGGCGCCGCGGACGAACTTGCCGTCGATCTTTGCATAGTCGGCCTGGATGCCGTACAGCGACTGGAAGCTGGTGGAGCCGGCGCCGACATCGTCCAGGCAGATGCGGAAGCCGCTTTCGCGCAGCTTCTGCAACACCTCGTTCAGCTTGGCGATGTCGGTGACGACGACGGTTTCCGTCACTTCGATGAGCAGCTTCGAGGCCAGATCGCCGTATGGGGCGACGACCGACTGGAACTGCTTGAAGAAGATCGGGCTCATCAGCGTCTTGGCCGACAGGTTGATCGCCACATCGGGCAGCTTCGGTTCCTTGCGGAATTGCTGCAGCGTGTCCAGCACCGTGCGGGTCAGCAGCAGGTCGAAGTCGTAGATCAGCCCGACATCCTCGGCGAAGGTGATGAAGTCGGCCGGCGAACTCATCCCCTCGACCCGGGTCAGCGCCTCCAGATGGTGGACGGCACCGGTGCCGATGTCGACGATCGGCTGGTAAACGACGACGAAGTCGCGGTTGTCGATGGTGGCCCGCAGCTGCCCGATCCGCTCCACCGCCCCAGCCATCAGGCGGTTGGCACCATCCTCCAGGCTGGAGATGGTGAACTCGCCGCCTTGCGCAGAGGCGAAGGCCTGCACGGTGTAGACCAGCGCGCGGGCGGCATCCGCGGCGTCCAGCCGGTCGTCGGCCATGTCCAGCGTCCAGGACCGGATGCCGCCGGGTAGGGCACCGCCCGCCGCCTCGATGATCTGGGCGATGTGGCCCTGGACCTCGCGCCCGTCGATGTCGGCGGCATGCACGATGCCGTAGCGGTCGCCGGTCAGCTGTCCGGCACTGTCGCCGTCGGCGGAGATGCCGCGCAGATAGGCATCGATGCCCTCGCGCACCTCCGCCGCCGCTCCCTCCGGCATCGAGTCCACCATCGCCTGCAAGCCTTCGACCAGCAGCAGGGTCAGCCCCTGCTCCAGTCCCCGTTCGCGCGCAGCGTGGATGCGCTCCTCCAGGATGCCGGCGAAGCCGCACTGGTCGAGCAGTTCACCCTGGGCCGCCGTCACCGACCCACTGCCGCCGTTGCCACGGGCCGGAGCGGTCAGCAGCACGGTGAGGAACAGGGAACCGGGACAGGAATCGAGCCGGCAGCCGCCGAGCAGTGCCGGGAACTGCTGACCGTCGAAGGCCTGGAACATCACGCGCGATGGCTTGATCCGCGCCTTTTCGCGGATGCGGTCGAACAGGACATGGACGTATTTGCGGTCGCCGGGGGCCACCACCTCCATCAGGTTGCTGCCGACCAGCCCGCCGACCTCGCCCCTGGTCAGCCGGCAGCGGGCGCCGGCGGAAAACAGGATGTTGCCGTGGGGGTCCGATTCGATCAGCAGATCGGCGGCGGCGAAGGCAAAACCGACGAAGCGGTCGCGGTCGCGGCTGGACTGTGGACGGCGATGGCCGGCCGCACCGGAGGCCGGGGTGACGGCCGGTCCGATCGGGGGAGGGGAGCGACCTGCGCTTTCCTGCGACAAGGGCATCGTCATCCGACTACAAATTACATCAAAGTTTAGAGAGTTTCTTCCTGAATGCAACAGAGAGTAACCAATATTGATACGAGATAAAAGCCGCATCGATGGGAAATGACCTTCGTCCGGCTCGAACGCGGCAATTTGAGACATCTATTTCGTAAATGCAAAATACCCGAAGTAACTTTGCCGGATGCTCATGACTGCGATTGGCAACGTCACCAAGAAATTGACTGAATCGTTCCGGTGTCGAAATGATATTTGTCGATGGCGTCAGGCATGAACAGGCGACCCCATCGGGTCTTTGATCCAGAGTCGCCTCGTCATGCAACATGGTTAAGCAGGTCAGGCAACTTCCACCGTCGCCGGCCGGACCGCAGGCTTGCGCCGCTTCAGCAGCAAGGCGTTGAAGCTGGATTGTCCGGGTATCTCCACGAAGCGGTGGGTCAGGCTGGCGACCGCGACCACCGTCCCCAGATAGGCGAGCGCCAGAAGATCCATCATCCAGGTGGCACCGAAGAAGATCAGCCGGTCTTCAGCGCCGTCGGCCGCCTGTTCGATGAACATCGGCTGGCCCGACAGCCTCTGCATTGCGACCGCCGCCTTCTCGTACAGCGCGATGACCAGCGCATGCACCATGTAGACGGAATAGGAGCGGGCGCCCAGCCATTGGAAAGGCCGCATCGCCAGCAGCCGGGAAATCACCCCGCCTTCAAAGGCGAACACCCAAACGACCAAACCGAACAGCAGGGGGGAGGCATAGGACAGGGCATTCCCGCGCGCCGTTGCAACGAAGACGATCACCGCGGCAAGGCTGAGCCCCTCGCTCAGTCCGGCTATCGGCGACCCGGCTGTCGGGCACCGCAACGACAGCCTGGACAGTCCGGTGCCGCGGGCCGCCTGGAACAGCCGATACGCCACGTGGCCGGTGAAGAAACCATAGAGGCAGCGGAAATATCCAAAGTCGAAGCTGGTGTCTATGTATTGGTCGGACCATCCCATGACCACGAAGGCTCCGGCTGCCGACAGCGCCACCGCCGACATCGTCACCAGCCATGTGCGGCGGGCCAGCAGGCAGAGCGCTGCGAAGGTGACGTAAGCGAGGAACTCGGCGCTGATCGACCAGCTCGGAATGTTCCAGGTCAACCCGTCCTCGATGCCTAGGGAATGCACAAGGAACAGGTTGCTGAGAATGGAGGAAGGCGCGAAGCGGGCGGTGAAGGCAGCCGTCTCGCCGCTGACCGCCAATGCCTTCACGATCTCCAGCGGAATGAAGGCGATCAGGGTGGCGGCATGCAGCGGCCAGACCCGGCCAAGGCGTCTGACCAGAAAATTCCTGCCGTCCGCGGTCGAGTTTAAGCGGTGGATATACGCGTGGGTGATGACGAAACCGCTGAGGACAAAAAAGAAATCCACAAACAAATAACTACCGCGAACGAACGGAACGAGGTAGAAATGTCCTGAAGCGTTGAAGTGAAATAATGCGACGAACACGGCGCATAAGCCGCGCCAGCCGTCGAGAACTGGAAAGCGCATTTCGGATCTCCAGATTGGCGTATTGTCTCAACCATTTCACGCTGGCTGCCGATATTTTTGCTGCAAAAGGTGATATTTGCTTGGCGATGGGGATTATTCGCCCGATTACCGTTGGCTGAACGTAAATGTCGGAACCGCAACCAAAAAGCGGAAATCAGGCTTATTCCGAACGCCAGCCGGTGATTACCTCCGAAAGGTTGTGGCGATGGAATGCCCGCTTCCTGAGGACCGCGGATTTGTCCGGCCGCGGGCGGCCCTACCCGTTGTGAGCGGCACCATATCTGGCTGGAGCCTGAAACACCGTTTGATTGTCTTGGAAGCGGTACGCTGCTTGCGCCTTCAGGTTGCGCTCTTTCGGCCTTGAGCCGGGCAGGCTCAACCGCCATTCTCCAGCCGTCCCGTCGCGGCCGAGAAACCGGTGATGTCCATCCGCCGGCGCAGCGCGTGCAGTGGCTGCACGTCGGTGGCGACGGGACCGAGCCTCCGTCCAAATAGAAAAGGCCCCGCCGACCGTGCCGGTCGCGGGGCCTTTCGGCTTCTGCCACGGTGCCGGCGTCAGCGCCGTGGGAACAGCCGGTTGACGTGGCCCATCTTGCGGCCGGGCCGGGCTTCCGCCTTGCCGTACAGGTGCAGCCGGGCGCCGGGCTCGGCCAGCAATTCCGGCCAGCTCAGCACGTCGTCGCCGATCAGGTTGGTCATCTCGGCATCGGCCACCCGCTCCACCGAGCCCAGCGGCAGGCCACAGACGGCGCGGACGAGCTGTTCGAACTGGCAGGTGGCGCAGGCGTCCATGGTCCAGTGGCCGGAATTGTGCGGGCGCGGCGCCATCTCGTTGACCAGCACGGCGCCATCGGCGGTGACGAACATCTCCACCGCCAGCACACCGACCAGATCCAGGGCCTCGGCGATGCGCCGCGCGATGCGGTCGGCCTCCGCCGCGGTTGCCGCCGACACCTTTTCCGGCGCGGCGGGTGCTATGGTGACGTCGAGGATGCCGTCCTTGTGCCGGTTCTCCACCGCCGGATAGGCGACCATCGCGCCGTCGGCGCCGCGGGCGACGATCACCGACACTTCGCAGGCGAAGGTGACAAAGCCCTCGACGATGCCCTCCACGCCGGGTTTGCCGCCGCCGATGCTAGCCCAGGCGGCAGCCGGATCGCTGCCGCTGTCCAGCCGGGCCTGGCCCTTGCCGTCATAGCCGAGCCGCGTCGATTTCAGCACGCAGCGCGGACCGACTTCGGCCACCGCGCGGGCGACCTCCTCGGCGCTGTTGGCGGCGCGCCAGGGAGCGGTGGCGATGCCCAGCGCGTTGACGAAGCTCTTTTCCGCGATGCGATCCTGCGCCACCGACAGCACGTTCGGGCCTGGGTTCAGGTTGGTGAAGCGGCGCAGATGCTCGGCCGTGGCGACCGGCACATTCTCCCACTCCAGCGTCACCGCATCGACCGAGCGGGCGAAGCGCTCCAGCGCCTCCAGATCGTCCCAGCCGGCGACGGTCGCGGCGGCGCTGACCTGCGCCGCCGGGCTGTCGGACGCGTCGGGGGCGTAGACATGGGTCTTGTAGCCCAGACGTGCCGCGGCCAGCGCCGTCATCCGGCCGAGCTGTCCGGCACCCAGCATGCCGATGGTGGAGCCGGGGGCGAGGCGGGGCAGGGGAGTGCCGGATGGGGTGCCGGTCATGACGGTGAGGCTTTCAAGTTGTCCGGGCCAGTGATCAGGCCAGTTATCAGGCAGGATCGTCGACGGGGGCTTCGGCGACCGCGGCGGTCTGGCGGGCGCGCCAACCGTCCAGCGCGTCGGCCACCGCCGGGTCCATCAATGCTATGACAGAGCCGGCCAGCAAGGCGGCGTTGATGGCGCCGGCCTTGCCGATGGCCAGCGTGCCGACCGGCACGCCGCCCGGCATCTGCACGATGGACAGCAGGCTGTCCATGCCCTTCAGCGCGTGGCTTTCGACCGGCACGCCCAAGACCGGCAGCGGCGTCATCGACGCGGCCATGCCCGGCAGATGGGCGGCGCCACCGGCCCCGGCGATCACCACCTTCAGCCCGCGCGCCTTGGCGGTGGTGGCGTATTCCACCAGCCGGTGCGGGGTGCGGTGGGCGGAAACGATGCGGACCTCGTGCGGGACGCCCAGCGCCGCCAGCGTGTCGGCGGCGTGTTTCATCGTCGTCCAGTCGGACTGGCTGCCCATGATGATGCCGACCAGCGGCTGGACGCCGGCAGCCGAAGCGGTGCTGTTGGGGGAGTGGTCGGCGGTCACGGCCTGGCGCTTTCCTCAAGGTCCGGAAAGCGGCGCATTATAGGAAGAGTCGGGCTTCTGTCCAGAGGCGGCGCCGTTCCTCAGCGCCTGCGTGCCACGAATCCCACCCTGCGGCTGCGACATTCCGGCCCTTCCGGCGGAACATGGTTCCACTTTATGGTGCCGCCTTATATGGACCGGATAGACCCTGCTCAATTCACTCGGCGGACCCATCGCATGACCGACCCCGTTTCCGGCGAAGACCTCGGCGACACCCAGCGCAAGGAACACCGCGACATCCGCACCGCCATGGCGGAGGAACGGATGGCCGCCGTCGGCATCGACGAGGCGTCGATCGAGACGCTGGTGCGGACCTTCTACGGCAAGATCATGAAGGACGAGGAGCTTGGCCCGATCTTTGGCCGTGCCATCACCGATTGGGAGCCGCACCTGCGCAAGATGATGGATTTCTGGTCGTCCATCGCCCTGCTGACCCAGCGCTACGACGGGCGTCCGATGCCGGTCCACATCTCGCTGGGGCTGGAGCCGCCGCATTTTGAACGCTGGCTGGGCCTGTTCCGCCAGACCGCCCACGAGGTCCTGCCGGCCGAAGGCGCCAATTTCCTGATCGGCAAGGCCGAGAACATCGCCCGCAGCTTCCAGATGGGCATCCAGTTCTTCACCGTGCCCAAGAAGGGGTGACGAGGTTCTCCCTCTCCCGTCCTGGGAGAGGGAATGATTAAGCGATGATGTCCGGCAGCAGCCGGCTCTCTAGGACCATGATCTGGTCCTTCAGCATCAGCTTGCGCTTCTTCAGCCGTTGCATCTGCAACTGGTCGTAGGGCGCACGTTCGACCAGCCGGGCGATGACATCGTCCAGGTCGCGGTGCTCGCTGCGCAAGCTCGCCAGCTTTTCCTTCAAAATCTCTTGCTCGTTCATCGCGCCCGTTAGGAATGGCCGTTGCCCCGGGTGGGTCGGGGGTGCTCTTGCGGGTGACCCTTTGGCTGGGCGGGCCGGACTATACCAGATTTCCGGCGGTACCGCACCGCCAAACCGCTGGCTCGGACCTTTGGCATGCCTGAAGTAGTTGCGGATGGGTGCCGCGGGCGCAATGCCCCCTTTGCGGATGCGGGCAACGATTGCGGGAAAGTTCTGATCCGGTAACATGGTGGTCCATTTCAATGAACAGGCGAACGGGACGGGAAACCCTCAATGACTGCCCCTAATAAAGCCGGCAAGCGCATCGGCATCCTGACCAGCGGCGGCGATTGCGCCGGGCTGAACGCGGTCATCCGTGCGGTGGTCCACCGCGCCACCGGCTATGGCTGGCAGGTGCTGGGCATCAAGGAAGGCACCCAAGGCCTTCTCCAGCGCCCGGTGCAGTACCAGACGCTCGATCTCGGCTCTGTCGACGGCCACATGATGCGCCAGGGTGGCACCATCCTGGGCACGACCAACCGCGGCGACCCCTTCGCCTATCCGATGCCCGACGGCACGCTGAAGGACCGTTCCGACGAGATCATTGGCGGCTACCGCGAACTCGGGCTGGACGCGCTGATCGGCATCGGCGGCGACGGCAGCTTCGCCATCCTGCACAAGCTGGCGCAGAAGGGCGGCTTCCCGATGGTGGGCGTGCCCAAGACCATTGACAACGACCTGGGCAAGACCGAGGTGTCGGTCGGTTACGACACCGCCGTCGCCGTGGCGGTGGAGGCGCTGGACCGCCTGCAGCCGACCGCGGCCAGCCACCACCGCGTGATGGTGCTGGAGGTGATGGGCCGCGATGCCGGACACATCGCGCTGGCGGCCGGCATCGCCGGCGGGGCCGACGTGATCCTGATCCCGGAGATCCCCTATTCCATCGAAAGCATCGCCGCCAAGATCCAGAGCGTGCGCGACTCCGGCCGCAACTTCGCCCTGGTCGTGGTGTCGGAAGCGGTGAAGACGCTGGAAGGCACCGGGGTCAAGAAGATCCTTCAGGGCGGTGAGAAGCGCTATGGCGGCATCGGCGACTATATCGGCGAGAAGATCGCCGACGCCACCGGGGCTGAAACCCGCGTCACCGTGCTGGGCCACGTCCAGCGCGGCAGCATGCCCAGCCCGCGCGACCGCCTGATCGCGTCGGCCTTCGGCGTCCATGCCGTCGATCTGATCGCGGAGGGCAAGTTCAACCGCATGGTCGCCTGGTCCAACCGCGGCGTCATCGACGTGCCGATCACCGAGGCGATCGAGCATTATTCCTGCGTCGAGCTGGACGGCGCGCTGGTGAAGACGGCCCGCGGCCTGAACATCAGCTTCGGCGACTGATCCTTGTGGCGATGGGCGGAATGTCCGCAAATCCCTTCTGGGACTTTTCCCTGGCCGTCTATGGGCGGCCGGGGGTACCGGCCTGCTGCCTGTCCCTTCAGGACCGGCGCGGGGTCGACGTGAATGTGCTGCTGTTCGCCGCCTGGGCCGGCCTGGAGTGCGGCATCCGCCTGTCGGCCGAGGAGTTGGTTCGCCTCGACGAGGCGGTCGCCGGCTGGCGCGACGAGGTGGTGCGTCCGCTCCGCGCCCTGCGCCGCCGTGCCAAAGCGGAGGACGAGGTCTTCTACCGGCGCATGAAGGCCGCGGAACTGGAGGCCGAGCGGGTCCAGCAGGACCGATTGTTCGCCACGGCGGGCTTCATCCCGCAACCGGGCGGCGGCGTTGAGCTTGCCGCCGCCAACATGGCGCTGCTGGTGCCCGGCGGCGACCCGGCATTGGATGACCTGCTGGGAATGCTGGGGGACTGATCTAACGGTTCAGGATCAGTTCGTTCGGATCGCGCACGGTGTTGGACACCAGCACCGG
Organism: Azospirillum sp. UENF 112521; assembly: GCF_058780665.1. Lineage (NCBI taxonomy): Bacteria > Pseudomonadati > Pseudomonadota > Alphaproteobacteria > Rhodospirillales > Azospirillaceae > Azospirillum > Azospirillum sp. UENF 112521. The sequence goes on along the minus strand of NZ_JBSNCI010000002.1, from coordinate 1,643,172 downwards.
CTTGCCGGCATAGAAGGCGCTGCACCGCTTGCCGCTGACCAGGCGGGTCAGCGCCGCCTCCCATTCGCGTCCCTTCGGTCCGATGATGCGCAGCTTCAACTGGTCAATCAACGGGAACACCTTGAACTGCTCGATCTCCAGCGGTTCGGGGCTGGTGGTGGTGAAGGCATCCTGCTTCAGGGTCAGTGTCTTGCCGTTGATTTCCAGCGTCACATCCTGGGCCCATGGGCAGCCGTTCGGCTTGGCGCCCTCATTGGCCTGCGCGGCGGCGATCCCGAAACAGACGGTCAGGGCGGCGGCGAGAGTAACCCGGCGGAGGCCGGAGTGGCAGAGTGCCCGGATTGGGCGGGTGGTCATGATCCGCTCCTCGAAGAACGGCGCGGACAATAACGATGGGTCAGCATCATGACAATCCAGGGAAAAACCCAATTCTGTGACCGTTTGCGACGATTTCAGACGTAGGCCCGGCTGGACCGGCCGGGTGCCGGAAGGGCATGATCCGGATCCCGGTAGCAAGCCCGTCATCTTATAAGAGACCCGATGGTTACTTTGTCACAGGCTCTGCTGATCGCGCTGGACCACCATCAGGCGGGCCGCGTGGCGGAGGCGGAGGACATCTACCGCCGAATCCTCGGCGCCGACCCCGAATATGCCGACGCCATGCAGCTTCTGGGGGTGCTCGCCGCGCAGACTGGCCGTCAGGCGGCGGCGCACCGGTGCCTGCGCCTTGCCGTGGCGCTGCGTCCCGACGGGGCCGGCGGGCTGTCGAACCTCGCCGGAGTCGAGCAGTCCGCCGGCGCCCTCGACGCCGCCGTGCGGCACTATGGCCGGGCGCTGCGCCTGATGCCGGACCTCGCCGATGCCCATGCCAGCCGCGCCGGCGCGTTGCGCCGGCTGGGACAGGTGCCGGCCGCGCTGACGGCCGCCGGCCTTGCGCTGGCCCTGGCGCCCGATCATGCCGATGCGCTGGCGAACCGGGCCGCCGCCTTGCTGTCCTGCGGCGATGCAAGGGCGGCCGAACGCTGTGCCCGCCGCTCGTTGGGCCTGAACGCCCGGTCTGCTGTTGCACTTGCGACCCTTGCCGCCGCCCTGGCAGTCCAACGTCGGCGGATGGAGGCCGAGTCCGCCGCCCGTGACTCGCTGACCATTGACCGCACTGCCGCCGAGCCGTGGGAGGTGTTGGGCGCCGTCCTGGCCAAGCTCGCCCGCTTCCCGGAGTCGCTGGAGGCCTTCGCCGCGGCGGAGAGCCTGAGACCGGGCCCGTCGGTCCATGCGGCGCGGGGCATCGCCCTGGTCGCCATGGCCCGCCCGGCGCAGGCTGCCGTCGAGTTCGAGCGTGCGCTGGCCGACCGGCCGGAGGATGTCGGTCTGCACTGGAATCTCGGCTTCGCCCGGCTGATGGCCGGCGATTACCGGGGCGGCTGGCCAGAGTTCGACTGGCGCCGCCGTGACGCCCATGCCGATCCGCCCTGGCGGCCGTTCCCTCAGCCGCTGTGGCAGGGCGAGCCGCTGAACGGCCGCAGCATCCTGCTCTATGCCGAGCAGGGGCTGGGCGACACGCTGCAGTTCCTGCGCTATGTCCCGCTGGTGGCGGCCCGCGGCGGCCGGGTGGTGCTGGAGGTGCAGCGGCCGTTGATGCCCCTGATGGCCGGGCTTGAGGGGGCGGCGGAGATCATCGCGCGTGGCGATCCGCTGCCGCCTTTCGATCTCGAATCTCCGCTGATGAGCCTGCCGCGCGCCTTCGCCACCGATCTCGACAGCGTGCCCGCCGACACCCCCTACCTGCGCCCTGACCCGGCGCGGATCGCCCGTTGGCGGGAGCGGCTGGGGCGGCGGGACGGGCTGCGCGTCGGCGTCGTCTGGGCCGGCAACCCGCGCTTCCCCGGCGACGAGGAGCGCTCGCCGAGGCTCGCCGGACTGCGCGGCCTGTTCGATGTGCCGGGCTGCCGGTTCTATGGATTGCAGATGGGGCCGGGACGCGCCGGCCTTGCCGAGAGCGTCCTGCCGGACAGCTTCACCGATCTGGGGACCGCCATCTCGGACTTCGCCGACACCGCGGCGATCATGGCGAACCTGGATCTGGTGGTGTCGTCCTGCACCGGGCCGGCCCATCTCGCCGGCGCGCTGGGCGTGCCGCTGTGGGTGGCGCTGCCCTTCTCGGCGGACTGGCGCTGGCTGACCGGCCGTGACGACAGCCCCTGGTATCCGACAGCCCGCCTGTTCCGGCAGCCGGCGCCCGGCGACTGGCCTGCGGTCGCCAGGCGCATGGCCGCCGAGCTGGCGGCGCTGGCTCAGCGCTTCAGGCCGTTGCCGTAGCGGGAGCAGTCGTAATCGTCGGTCCCGGCCTCGGCGTGGCCGCCGTTGGAGGTGTTGTAGCGCGGGTCGTCGCAGCGGCCGTTGCGGGCGTAGGAGTCGGAATTTCCCGATCCGAACAGCCCGCCGCCGCCGCTGTTGCCGAACAGTCCACCGCCACTGTTGCTGCTGGTCTGGTTGCAGGCGGCGAGCGCCAGCGGCACGGCGGCGACGATCACGAAGCGGAGCGCGGTCTTCATGGCAGTCCCTTTCCCTTATGAGGATTGCGAAGGAGAGTTTTTCCTTCGCCCTCAACAGGGCAGGGGGCCAGCAAATCCCGTGCCGGCGCTCGGGTTAACGCTTCCTGGCCTGAAACGGCTCGCCGAGCCGCTCACTCGACCGGCTGGAACAGTCGGGTGACGGGATGGATCGCCCACATCTCGCCCGACTCGATGTCGAACCACCAGCCATGGATGTTCAGCGTGCCGGCCTCCACCCCTTCGCGCACGAAGGGGAAGGTCATCAGGTTCTCGACCGACGCGCGCACTGCGGCGCGTTCGATCACCGCCGGGGTGTTCTGCAGCTTCTCCGCATCGGCGCGCGCCTGTTCGGAGCCTTCCGGCCCGACATAGGGGTCGAGCGCGGAGCCGGCGATGGACACCCAGGGAGAGACGAAATCATCCTCCGCCTTCTGCCCGGCGCGCAGCCGGATCAGGCCCTGGATGCCGCCGCACTTGGCATGGCCCAGCACGATGATCTCCGACACCTTCAGCGCCTTGACCGCATATTCGATGGCGGCCGAGGTGCCGTGATAGGCGCCGTCGGGCTGGTAGGGCGGGACGAGGTTGGCGACGTTGCGCACGACGAACATCTCGCCGGGTTCGGCCATCGTCAGCAGCGCCGGGTCGACGCGGCTGTCGGAGCAACCGATCAGAAGGACCTCCGGGTGCTGCCCTTCGGTCGCCAGTTGCCGCATGCTGTCGGGGCGCCGCTCATAATAGCGGGCGCGGAATGCCTTGATGCCGGCCAGAAGCTGGCGGATGGGCTCGGACGGTTTGCTGCTGAAGGGCATAATGGGCTTTTCCCCTTTGGCGCCGGCCGGCGGCGATGCCGGTTCCGCGTCGTGGTGCATCGACAGCGGTATAACGGCATTGTGCCCGCGCTCCAAGCCACCTGTTGGGCGACCGCCGCGGGTCAGGTGTCTCAGCTATTCCTCGCCCCAGCGCCGCAGGTTGCCGGCGTCCAGCCCGAACAGGTCGAGCACCCGGCCAACGGAATGGTCGACCAGATCGTCGATGCCCTGCGGCTTGGCGTAGAAGGCCGGGACAGGTGGCGCGATCACCGCCCCCATTTCGGCCAGCGCGGTCATGGTGCGCAGGTGACCGAGATGCAGCGGCGTCTCCCGAACCATCAGCACCAGCCGGCGCCGTTCCTTCAGCGCCACATCCGCCGCCCGCGTCAGCAGGGTGGAGGTGACGCCGCTGGCGATCTCGCTCATCGTCCGGACGGAGCAGGGGGCGACCACCATGCCCAGCGTGCGGAAGCTGCCGCTGGACACGGCCGCGCCGATGTCGGCGGCGGCATAGCTGACATCGGCCAGCGCCCGCAGCTCGGCCACCTTCATGGCGGTTTCGTGCGCCAGCGTGACCTCGGCCGACCGGCTGACCACCAGATGCGATTCGACGCCGATCCGCCGCAGCGTCTGCAGCATGCGGATGCCGTAGATCACTCCCGACGCGCCGCTGATGCCGACGACGAGCCGGGGCGGCGGGATGGTGGGATCGGTCATGGCCGGATTCCAAGCTCTCTTCAAGCGGTATTCCCTCTCCCGCCCGGGGAGAGGGACACCCCCCTCAGTGCGCGTCTTCCTGTTCGGAATAGCGGTCGTCCTCGCGACCTTCGCCGTAGAAGTCCTCGGCGGCATCCTCCGGCGCGCGCGGCACGCCGCCGCGGCGGATCGCCAGGGCCAGCGCCTCTTCCAGCTCGCGCTGGGAGCAGAGGCCCAGCATCACCGGGCCGCGCGGCTTGATGTTGGCGACGTTCCAGTGGGTGCGGTCGCGCACCGCGGCGATGGTCGGCTTGGTGGTGCCGATCAGGCGGCAAACCTGGGCATCCGACAGCTCCGGATGGTGCTTCAGAAGCCAGGCGATGGCGTCGGGCTTGTCGCCGCGCTTGGTGATCGGGGTGTAGCGCGGACCCTTGGAGCGGGAGGCGACCTGCGGCAGGTCGGCGACCAGAAGCTTCAGGCGCAGATCCTGATTCTTCTCGCAGCGCTCGATCTCCTGCTTGGTCAGCTGGCCGTTGGCGATGGGGTCCAGCCCCACCATGCCGACCGCGACCTCGCCGTCGGCGATGGCCTGGACTTCCAGCGAATGCATGCCGCAGAAGGCGGCGATCTGCTCGAAGGACAAGGACGTGTTCTCGACCAGCCAGACGGCTGTCGCTTTCGGCATCAAGGGCAGAGCCATCATCCCTCCTGACAAACTTCTTTACCGGCCGCACCCGCTGGCGGGTGGTGCGGCCGGCCGTTCTAACTGGTTATGCGGCGCGGGGGCGGCTTCGCGACCCGGCTTCGCGACTCCGGGGGCGGCCGCCCCATTCTCGTCACCACGATATAGGGCGAATACCGGTCCGCGTAAGCATGCTTGCGCAGGCGCACCGGGAAATCCCGGCCGCCCGCTCGCCTCTGCTAACCTGTCTTGGCAGCGGATGGCAAGCCCGACGGCGCCGCAGCGGCGAAGAAAAGCGCAAAATCAGGCGGCGTCCGGTCCCACCGTCAGCACGATCTTGCCGATATGCGCGCTGCTTTCCATCAGCCGGTGCGCCTCGTCCGCCTGGTCCAGCGGGAATGTGGCGTGGATCTGCGGCTTGATGCCGCCGGTCTCCAGCAGCGGCCAGACATGCTCGCGGAGCGCCGTGGCGATGCGGCCCTTCTCCGCCACCGGGCGGGCGCGCAGCGTCGATCCGGTCAGCGTCAGCCGCTTGGTCATCACCGGCGCCATGTTCAGCGACACCTTCGCCCCCTGCAGGAAGGCGATGGAAACGTGACGGCCGTCCACCGCCATGATGTCGATGTCGCGGGCGATGTAGTCGCCGCCGACCATGTCCAGAACGACATCGACGCCGCGACCGCCGGTCGCTTCGCGGATGACCGCGACGAAATCCTCGGTCTTGTAGTTGATGGCGCGGTCGGCCCCCAACTCCTCGCAGGCGCGGCACTTGTCGTCGCTGCCGGCGGTGGTGAACACCGTCGCGCCGAAGGCTTTGGCCAGCTGGATGGCGGTCGTGCCGATGCCGCTCGATCCACCATGGATCAGCAGGGTCTCGCCACGCTTCAGGGCACCGCGCTCGAACACGTTGGTCCAGACGGTGAAGAAGGTTTCAGGGACTGCCGCCGCCTCGACCATCGACAGCGGGCTTGGGACGGGCAGGGCCTGCACCGCCGGCACCACGCAATATTCGGCATAGCCGCCGCCGGCAACCAGCGCGCAGACCCTGTCGCCGCTGGCCCAGCTCTCCACCCCGTCGCCGATGGCGATCACCGTGCCGGACAGTTCCAGCCCCGGCAGGTCGGATGCACCCGGCGGCGGGTCGTAGCGGCCCTGGCGCTGCAGCGTGTCTGGGCGGTTCACGCCGGCTGCGGCGACTTCCACCAGGATTTCGCCGGGGCCGGGCACCGGGGCGGGCCGGCGGGCGGGGCGCAGAACCTCCGGCCCGCCGGGCTGGGTGATCTCGACGCAGCGCATGCTGTCGGGCAAGCTTAGACCCATGGCGGTCGTCCCTTCCGTTTTTGTCTGTTTGGCAATGTCAGGCCCGAAAGGTAGATTTGCGCAACCGGCCTGACAAGCCGGACCAAGAGCTGAGAACACGGCAGGGGGAGGGGCCCGATCATGGCCATCGACGAGCGTTTCGAGGATCTGGAGCCGCGCAAGGCCAAGCCGGCACCCAAGGACCTGACCGTGATGGGCGTGGCCGAGATCGAGGCCTACATCGCCGCGCTGGAAGCGGAAATCACCCGGGCCCGCGCGGCCATCGCCGCCAAGCAGGCGCAGAAATCCGCGGCCGAGGCCTTCTTCAAGAAGGGGTGAAAAAAGCCCCTCTCCCGCCGGGGGAGAGGGGCTTTGCCTGCTTGCGGAGAGGGTTGCCCCACTTTACCGCCCGATGCCGACCAGATCGCGGTAGCAATGCCAGGAGGCATGCCCGACGACCGGCAGGGCGATGGCCAGCCCGAGGAAGCCGGTGACCATCCCGGCGCTCATGAACAAGGCGATCAGGAAGCCCCAGGCGATCATCGCTTTGGCGTTGGCACGCACCACCGCGATGCTGGTTGCCATGGCGGTGAAGACGTCGGTCTCGCGGTCCAGCAGCATCGGCACCGACACTACGGCGATGGAGAACACCGCCGTCGCGATGATCCCGCCGAACACTGTTCCGGTCAGCAGGAAGGGGATGGTCTCCGCCGAGAAGAAGATGCGGTCGACCAGCTGGTCCAGCGCCGGCGGTTCGCCGGAGAAGAACAGGGCGAAGATCAGGAAGGCGACACGGATCCAGGCCAGCAGCGCCAGCATCAGCACCATGCCGATCCCGGCGATCTGGACCCCGTTGCGGCGATAGGCGGCGACAACCTTGCCGAAGGTCGGCCGTTCCCCCAGTTCCAGCAGGCGGCTGGTCTCATAGAGCCCGACGGCGAACAGCGGCCCGACCAGCATGAAGCCCGCCGCCATCGGCAGCAGCAGATATTCCATGTCCAGCGTCGCCAGCCCGACCACCAGCACCAGGCTGGAGATCACCGCCAGAGCGCCGTAGGCGAAGCTGATGCCGGGGGCGGCCATCATGTCCTGCCAAGCCGACGCCAGCCAGACCCAGGGCCGGTCCATCTCGACCGAGCGGATCGCCGGCAGCCAGTTGGGGGTTTGCGTCTGAGGCGTCTGCACCGAACCGCGAAAAGACGTCATGTCGACCATGAAGACGGCCCTCCCCATCACCCTAGGAAAGCGCCCGCCGGCGCCCATGACCGGCACTGTCACACAGCCGCCCTGATAGTCGCAATAGGGAACTATCGGCATATCCAATAGTAACAAAAAAGCGGAGGTTATTCCCACTCCCCAGCTTGGTCTTTACCGCGCTTTCGGCTTATGCGGTCAGTCCTCCCCATCCAGCTTATGCCCATCCAAAGCCTGAGTGCGTCGCTCGGCATCCTTGCGGTCGCGCTCCTTCTCCGCCTTGGTGCGGCCGAATCGGGCCCGATTCGCCTCCGCTTCCCTGGTGCGTTCCGCCTTGTCGCGGGTCTTGCGGAAACGGTTGAGGTTGACCACGTCGCCCATGGCACGGTCTCCGGTGGCTGTTTTCAGGGGGTTCGGCGCCGCACGGCCGATTCCGGCGGGCGGCGGGACGAAAAAACTTTGCGAAAAATCCGGGCAGATCCCGACTTGGCCGTGGGATTGCCCAAATTGCTTGTTTCTTCTGCGGGCGCTAGCTTACCGAAGGATGGCGCGCACCGGAAGCGGACGGTGCGGTGGGTGGGGGAACTGGTCTTTGTATAGACGTGGCAAAGGGGCGCGGCCGACGACAGGGCCGGTCGCAGGGAAGGCGGAAACCCGGTGAAGAAGATCCTGATCGCTGCACTGGCCGGACTGGCGGTTACGGCCGGTCTGCTGCTGGCGGCGCCGAGCCTCATCGACTGGAACGCCTACAAGGGCATCATCGCCGAACGGGTGTCGCAGGCGACCGGCCGGCAGGTGGAGTTGCGGGGCGACGTCGGCTTCACCCTGCTGCCGTCGCCGGCGCTGACGGTGCGCGACGCCCGGCTCGCCAACGCCGCCGGCGCCGCCGAACCTGACATGGTGCGCCTGAAGAAGCTCGACGCCCGGGTGGCGCTCGGCCCGCTGCTGGGCGGCCGCATCCAGGTCGAAAGCATCGCTTTGGTCGAACCTATCTTCGTGGTCGAGGTGCTGAAGGACGGCCGCATCAACTGGGACCTGTCCACCGCCGGTACCCGCGGCGGCGACGGGCTGGGGGCGGCCGAGGGGCTGGTCTCCGCCGTCAGCTTCGATCAGGTGCTGATCGACAACGGCACGATCATCTACCGTGACGACCGCAACGGCCGGACCGAGACGGTGGCGGGCCTCAGCGCCCGCATCGCCGCCGGCAGCCTGAACGGCCCTTTCCAGATTCAGGGCGATTTTCGCCTGCGCGGCCTGCCCCTGCATGGCGAGGCGACCGCCGGCCGCTTCACCGAAGGAGCGGCGGTGCCGGTGCGCGCCACCCTGTCGATGCCGCACACCGACGCCACCCTGCGCTTCGCCGGCATTCTGACCGGCGGCGGCAACAGCGGGGGCAGTGGCGGAGGCGGGTCGAAGGTCCAGGGCGATCTGCGCGCCGAGGGCAGCGACTTCGCCAAGCTGATCGACTCCCAGAAATCCTCCTGGGCTCCGGCGGCGCTGGCCCAGCCCTTCAGCCTGCGCTCGACGGTGGAAGCGGGGACCAGCCTCGCCACCTTCTCCGGGCTGGAAGCGCAGCTTGGCGACACGCGCGCCACCGGCAACGCAACGCTCCGCGCCGGCGATCCAGCCAAGCGCGAGGAGCCGCGCACCGAACTGACCCTCGCCGTCAACCGCCTCGACCTCGATGCCTGGCTGGCCCAGGGCGCGCGCAACGGCGGCAAAACCGCCTCCACCCCATCCGCCGCGTCCGGCACCGCGAACTCGTCCGGCGCCGCCAAGGCACCGGCCCTGTCCGTCGTGCTGCCGGCCGGGGTGGAGGCCAAGCTGGACGTCGCCGTCGATGCCATCGCCTACAACCGCGGCGTGGTGCGCCAGGGCCGGATCGAGGCCAGCCTGTCCGGTGGCCGGCTGAACATCGACCGGATCAGCGCGCTGCTGCCCGGCGGCTCCGACTTCGTCGCGGCGGGAGAGGTGACGACGCCGGGGGGGCAGCCGACGCTGGACGTGCGGATGGAGGCGAACGCCGACAACCTGCGCGCCCTGCTGGACTGGGCGAAGCTCGACCTGCATGGCGTTCCGGCCGACCGGCTGCGCCGCGCCTCGCTGTCGGGCCGTCTCCAGGGCCATGCCGACCGCTTCGAGCTGTCGGGCCTCGATTTCCGCTTCGACAGCAGCCGCCTCAGCGGTGCCATCGCCTATGTCGACCGCGGCCGTCCCGCCTTCGGCGCCCGGCTGGAACTCGACCGCCTCAATCTGGACGGCTACCTGCCGGCCGATCCCGCGACCGCCCAGGCGCCCTCGCTGGCGCCCTCCCAGACCGCTGCCCAGCCGACCAATCGCGCCGTCGGCCCGCGCAATGGGAGCGCAAACGGCTCTGCCGGTTCCGCCCAGACGCCGCAGCGCATGATCGGCATTGCCGACGCCAACCTCGACCTGCGGGTCGGGCAGCTGACGGTGGGCGGACTGCCGGTGCAGGGGCTGCGCCTCGACGCCACGGTCGCCTCCGGCGCCCTGACGGTGCGCGAGGCCAAGGTGGACGACATCGCCGGTCTCCAGGCCCGCATCGACGGCCAGGTCGCCAGCCTGATCCCGTTGCGCGGCGTGAACCTCGCCCTGACGGCCGACGCCAAGTCGCTGGGCGGCCTGCCCAGCGCCGTGTCCTGGCCGCGCGGCCTGCCGGTGCCGGAGCGGCTGGGCGCCGTCAGCGCCAAGGCGCGGCTGGCCGGCGACGGCGAGCGGCTGGCGGTGGAGGCCTCGGCCGGCATGCTCGGCGGCACGCTGGAGGCCGGCGGCGTTCTGCTCGGGCTGGACCGCACGCCCAGCGCCGACCTCAAGCTCCGCCTCACCCATCCGGAGATGGGGCGGATCGCCGCCCTGTTCACTGACACCGGGCTGGCCCGTGCCTATGGCCCGCTCGATCTTTACGGCGAGTTGTCGGGTTCGGCGGCGTCTCCTGCCCTGAACAACCTCCAGGGGCTGGTCGCCGGCGTGCCCCTGCGCGGCAAGCTGGTGCTGGACCACAAGGCTGAACGCCCTGCCTTCCAGGCCGACATCCAGACCGGCGACCTCGACCTCGACCGGCTGCGCAACGCCCCGCTGGTCGGCGACGGTGCCGGGCGTCCCGCCAACGCCGCTGCCGATCCCGCCGCAACGCCGGCAGACCCGCTGTCCAACCTCGCCTGGATGCAGTCGCTGGACGGCCGCCTCGGCTTGACCTCCACCTCCCTGACGGTGGGCGGGCAGCGCATCGCCCAGCCGGCGCTGCGGGCAACCCTGTCCAAGGGCGTCGCGACCCTGGAACAGCTGGACGGCGAGTGGCAGGGCGGCCAGATCGGTCTCAGCGGCCGTCTCGCCACCGCGGCCGGGCAGGCGCCCAAGCTCGACGCCGATCTCACCGTCATCAAGGCCGACACGGGCAATGCGCTGTCCGGCCTTTCCGGGCTCGGCCTCAGTGGCGGCACCGTCGACCTCGACGTGACCCTGTCGGGCAGCGGCCATGGCGACGCGCTGCTGCGCAGCCTGACCGGCCGCGGCCGGGCGGTGGCGTCGGGTGGCGTGCTGCGCGGCGTCGACCTTGCGGCGTTGCGCAGCCGCCTTGCCGGGGTGGAACGCACGCAGGAGGTGCTGACCGCGGTCGCCGGTGCGCTCCAGGGTGGGGAAACGAAGCTCGACCGGCTCGACGCCCGTTTCGCCATCGACAACGGGGTGATCCGCACCGAGGACGCCCGTCTGACCACCGCGCCGGCCGACGGCACGCTGGCCGGCACCGTCTCGCTGGCCGAGGAGCAGGTGGATCTGGGTTTAACCCTGAAGGTAAAGACGGACGGCGACCTGCCGCCGCTCACCCTGCGCATGACCGGCCCCTGGGCTGCCCCGACCCAGACCCTGGACCTGAAGGCGCTGCGCGACCGCTTCAACGCGGCGCCTGCGAAATGACGGCCGGCGCGAGTAATGCCCCAGCGAAATTGACGGCCTGCCCACACGGCCAAGGGCGTTGAAGTCGCCGCGTGCGGCGTCCATAATGAACGAACGGTAACCGGAAGTCAGAGCGATGCAGGTGGACAACAGGATTTTGGACGATCTCGCCCGTGTGGCGGGTGGCGCGCTCGGCGCCTTTTCGTCCTTGCGCGAAGAGGCCGAAGGCCAGCTCCGTGCCCAGCTCGAACGTATTCTGTCGCGGATGGACGTCGTCAGCCGCGAGGAATACGAGGCTGTCCGCGCCATGGCCGCCAAGGCCCGCGAGGAGCAGGAGGTGATGGCCGAGCGGCTGGCCGCCCTTGAGGCGACCGTAGCATCGCTGAGCGCCGCGAAGGCACCGCTGCCGGTCGCCGTCGAGGCCGCCGGTGTCCCTGCCGTGGTCGAGGCCGATCCGGCCGGTGTCACGCCGGAAGAGGGCAAGCCCGGCAGCAAGGCCACCCCGGCCGCCTGAGCGTCGCCGCCGCCGTCCGCATACCCGACGCCCCCTCCCGTCGTCCCTGTCCGCGCCGCGTCCCGCGGCCGGATGGGTGTGCGCCGGCGCCAGTCTCGCCCTCGATTCAGCCCGTTTTTTCATCATCTTGGGGTATTGGCCCGGACCGCGCGCTATCGTCGGCGCGTCTCTTCGGTCCGGGTGAACGGTACCGCCCATAGCGCCTTCACAGGAGGACGCGGACATGTCGGCAGTCGCCGTAGAGACCACCACTTCCGCCCACAATCCGCTCGACGTGGTCGAGGAAATCGTCACTGCCAACGAATGGCCCTTCGACCGCGCCACCGACGACGAGCTGGTCGTCGAGATCGGCGGGCGCTGGTGCGATTACCGGCTCTATTTCGTCTGGCAGCCGGACGTTGCCGCGATGCAGTTCTCCTGCCAGTTCGACATGAAGGTCCAGGCCGCCCGCCGCACCGCCGTCGCCGAGCTACTGGCCGAGGTCAACGGCCGCATGTGGCTGGGCCATTTCGACGTCTGCTCGGAGGAGCATACGCCGATGTTCCGCCAGACCATGCTGCTGCGCGGGGCGCGCGGCGCTGCGGTGGAGCAGCTGGAGGATCTGGTGGAGATCGCCCTGTCGGAATGCGAGCGCTTCTATCCCGCCTTCCAGTTCGTGATCTGGGGCGGAAAGTCGGCGTCGGAGGCGGTGTCCGCCGCCATTCTCGACACCATGGGCGAAGCGTGACAAGACAAGAAGCCTGGGCGGGAAAGCCCTGGCGAACCGGAGAGGGGCAGGGGTCATGACGGCGGAATCGGGTGCGTCGCTGCTGTTGGTCGGCTGCGGGAAGATGGGTGGGGCGATGCTGGACGGCTGGCTCGCCGCCGGGATCGCGTCGCGCGTCGTGGTGGTCGACCGCGCCGGCCTGCCGCAATCGGTGGCGGGCGACACCCGTGTCACCCTGGCATCCGCCGCTGACGCCTTGCCGGACGGCTTCATTCCCGATGTGGTCGTCCTGGCGGTGAAGCCGCAGGTGATGGAGGATGCGCTGCCGTCCTACCGCGCCCTGGTCGGCCCCGGCACGGTCTTCCTGTCGGTCGCCGCCGGCAAGACCATCGCATATTTCGAACGGCTGCTGGGGGAGGAGGCGGTCGTCGTCCGCTCCATGCCCAACACGCCGGCCGCCATCGGCCGCGGCATGACCGTCGCCGTCGCCAATGCCCGGGTCAGTACCGGCCAGCGCGCCCTGTCCGACCGCCTGCTGCGGGCCGTCGGCGATGTCGCCTGGGTGGAGGACGAGGGGCTGCTGGATCCCGTCACCGCCGTGTCGGGCAGCGGCCCGGCCTATGTCTTCTTCCTAGTCGAGGCGATGGCCAAGGCCGGCGAGGCCGCCGGACTGCCGGCCGATCTGGCGATGCGGCTGGCCCGCGCCACCGTGTCGGGTGCCGGCGCCCTGCTCGACGCCTCGCCGCAGCAGGAGGCCGCCGATCTGCGCAAGGCGGTGACCAGCCCGAACGGCACCACACAGGCCGCGTTGGAGGTGCTGATGGCGCCGGAGGGCGTGCAGCCGGTGATGACCGCCGCCATCGCTGCCGCCGCCCGGCGGTCGCGCGAACTGGCCGGTTGAGAGGCGCGGCCATGACGGCGCTCAGCCCGTCCGCCGCCCGCGTCCAGGCCCTGCTCGACAGCATCGGCCTCGGCCATCGCGTGGTCGAGCATGAAGGCAGCACCCGCACGTCGGAGGATGCCGCCAACGCCGTCGGCTGCACGGTGGCGCAGATCGCCAAATCGCTGATCTTCCGCACGAAGGAGACCGGTCGCCCGGTTCTGATCGTCGCCAGCGGCGCCAACCGGGTGGACGAGAAGGCGGTCGGCCGGCTGATCGGCGAGAAGATCGAGCGTGCCGATCCGGAGTTCGTCCGCGAGTTCGACCGGCTTCGCCATCGGCGGCGTTCCGCCCATCGGCCATGCCGTGCCGCCGCTGGTGATGATCGATGACGACCTGCTGCGGCTGGAAATCATCTGGGCAGCAGCCGGTACGCCCAATGCAGTTTTCCGCCTGACCCCCGCCGATCTGGTCAGCATGACCGGTGGCCGGGTGGAAGCTGTCCGCAAGGCATGATTGAACGGTTGGACGGGTGACGTTCGCCCGTCCACGCACCACCTTATAAGGCAATCCCTGTCGCCTGGAGGTGGTGCCATGTCCGACATGTCGTCCGACAAGCCTGAAGACAACAGCTTCCGCTCCGATCCAACAGTCGATCTGGCGGACTCCGATGCGCTCGACCGCTCTGTTGCGGCGGCGGCGATGGGGCTGGCGGCCGAGAAGGGCTGGCGGCGCGTCGGCCTGCTGGAGGTCGCGCATACCGCCGGCATCCCGCTGTCCCGATTCCATCATCGCTATCGTGGGCGCTCCGACGTGCTGGCGGCGGTATCGCGCGTCGCCGACGCCACCGTTCTGGCCGGCGACACTCCCGTCGATCCGACCGAATCGGCCCGCGACCGCTTGTTCGACGTGATGATGCGCCGCTTCGACGCGCTTCGTCCGTACCGTGAGGGTTTGCGGTCCGTCGTGCGCGACCTGCCGGCCGATCCGGCGGCGGCACTTGCCTTCACCTGCACCTTCGGCCGCTCCATGGCCTGGATGCTGCGTGCGGCGGGGATCGATCCCGACCGGCGTGGCGGGGCGGCACTCGTGGCCGGCCTCGGCACCGTCCATGCCCGCGTCATGCGGGTGTTTCTCGACGACGACACCGCCGACCTCTCGCGCACCATGGCGGCGCTGGACAACGCCCTGCGCGGGGCGGAACGCTGGGGCGCGACCTTCTGCCGCTGGACCAAGCGGCCCGGGCCGCTCGGCAAGCAAGCGGGAACAGAGTCTATGGCATCAGGCATTTAGCAACGGTGCGGCGATCCGAGGCGGGGAGTTTTTCCCGCCAAGGTTATGCTGCGGCGCAAAAAAGCGGATTGACTAACTTTTCGGCACTCTGCATAGTCTGCTTCTGTAATGTTGCGACGCAACATGCCCGTATTCAGATGCGGGCAGCAAACACCGATGCTGGGATGAGAAACATGGCCAAGATCAGCGGTAACCCCTTCCTCGAATTCGATCCGTCCAAGCTGATGGGCGACCTGAAGGTTCCGGGTGTGGACGTCGAGTCCATCATCGCCAGCCAGCGTCGCAACATCGAGGCGGTTACCGCCGCCAACCAGCTCGCCTTCGAAGGCTTCCAGGCCATCGTCCGCCGTCAGGCCGAGGTTCTGCGCACCGTCGCCGAGGACGTGAACCGCGCCGTCGGCGAGCTGACGGCTGCCGGTACCCCGGAAGAGAAGGCCGCCAAGCAGGCCGATCTGGTGAAGGCCGCTTTCGAGAAGTCTCTGTCGAACATTCGCGAGCTGAGCGAGATGATCGCCAAGTCGAACACCGAAGCCGCTGAGATCCTGACCAAGCGCGTCTCGGACAGCCTGGACGAGGTCAAGGCCGCCATCGCCAAGGCGAAGGCCTGATCCTTTCCGGTCAGCCGGATTTCCACGAAGAGGGGTCGCCATCGGCGGCCCCTTTTTCGTTCGCGGCGTAAGTCTCGGTCGGCCTCCGCTTTGGTTTGATGGAGGCCGCGTGCGCTTGCCCATTCCGATGCCGGCCCTGGCGCGCTACCCTGGCGCGGATTGCCAGAACCGCATCGGACCCGTCATGACCATCAGCTACGACGATTTCGCCAAGGTCGACATCCGCGTCGGCACCGTCCGCGCCGTCGAAGCCTTTCCTGAGGCGCGCAAGCCGGCCTACAAGCTGACCATCGATTTCGGCGGCGAGATCGGCACCAAGCGCAGTTCGGCCCAGATCACCAGCCACTATCAAGCCAATGCCCTGGTCGGCCGGCAGGTGCTGGCCGTGGTGAACTTTCCGCCCAAACGCATCGGCCCCTTCACCAGCGAAGTGCTGTGCCTCGGCCTGCCCGATGCCGAGGGTGCAGTGGTTCTGGTCGGCCCGGATCACGCGGTGCCGGACGGAGCCCGGCTGTTCTGAAACCGGTTAAGTCATTTTTGCAAAGCATGTGGGTTAGAAAGAACCGAACGGCGGCGGCTCGCAGATATATGACATAATCGTGACAGGCGAAGTGCTGCATTTGATTTAAATCATATGACGCCAATCCAATTCCGGATGACATGCTGCACGTGACTGTGAACCAGCATTTGCAACATGATCATCCGGTGGTTGGTAATGATGAACGTCATGCGCTCCTTCGTCGGCCGGCTTTCGATTTCCACGAAAGTCACCGTGTTGAATCTTGTCGGCATGCTGGTCCTCAGCACTGCGATCCTGTTCGCCATCGGACAGGTGATCGTCCGCGATCTGGAACGGCAGGCGATCGAGATGCAGCGTCTCAGCATGGACATCGCCTGGTCGTCGTTGCAGGAGCGCGGCGGCCGATTCTCCGTCGCGGACGGGAAGCTGCTGCTGGACGGTGTCGTGATGAACGACAACAATCTGGTGGTCGACAAAATCAAGCGCATCACCGGCGGCACCGCCACGCTGTTCCTGGGCGACCGCCGGATTGCCACCAACGTCACCGCCGCCGATGGCAGCCGTGCCGTCGGCACGACGCTGGCGCAGGGGCCGGCCTACGATTCGGTGCTGCGCCGGGGGACCCCTTTCCGCGGCATGGTCGAGATCCTGGGCGAGCCCTACTATGCCGCCTATGATCCGATCAAGGATGCGTCCGGCAACCCGGTCGGCATCCTCTATGTCGGCATCAAGAAGGCGGAGGTTTTCAAGACCTTTGACGACAGCATGCGCTTCGCCACCATGCTTGTGGTGATGTGCGCCGTCGTGCTGGCTGTTCCGGGCTATCTGGTGTCGCGCCGACTGCTGCGTCCGCTGGGCCAGCTCAGCCATGTGATGACCGCCCTGTCGTCGGGCGACCTGACCGCCACGGTGGCGGGCGCCGACCGGCTGGACGAGATCGGTGCCATGTCGCGCTCGGTCCTGGTCTTCCGTGACGGCATGGCCGAGGCCGAGCGCCTGCGCGCCGAACAGGAGCGCCAGCGCGTCGAAGGGGAGGCACAGAAGCGCAGGGCCCTGCAGTCGATGGCCGATACGGTGGAGTCGGAAAGCCGCCATGCGGTGGAGCGGGTCGCCGCCCGCACCCAGGAGATGGACCACAATGCCGGCGCCATGGCGAAGTCGGCCGGGCTGGTCGGCGCCAACGCCCAGAACGTCGCCGCCGCCGCGGCCCAGGCGCTCAGCAACGCCCAGGCGGTGTCGTCGGCCGCCGAGCAGCTTTCCGCCTCCATCGAGGAGATCGGCACCCAGGTCGGCCATGCGGCCGGGGTCACCCGCGCCGCCGTCGCCGCCAGCGACCGGACCGAGGCCACCATCGAGTCGCTGTCTTCGGCCGTCGGCCGCATCGGTGATGTGGCCGAACTGATCCAGGGCATCGCCGCCCAGACCAACCTGCTGGCGCTGAACGCCACCATCGAGGCGGCGCGGGCAGGGGAGGCGGGCAAGGGCTTCGCCGTCGTGGCGGGAGAGGTAAAGAATCTCGCCAACCAGACCTCTCGGTCGACCGAGGAGATCTCGCGCCTGATCGCCGAGATCCAGTCGGTCACTGCCCGCAGCGTTGAGGAGGTGCGCGACATCAGCCGCACCATCGGCGAGATCGACGCCATTTCCGGCACGGTCGCCGCCGCGGTGGAGCAGCAGGCGTCCGCCACTCAGGAGATTTCGCGCAACGTCGCCCAGACCGCCGGTGCCGCAACCGATGTGTCGACCCGCATCGACGAGGTGTCGCGCGAGGCCAAGGTGACGGAGGAGCGGGCCGACGTGCTGCGCGCCGGCGCGTCGGAGGTGACCCACAGCATCGACGAGCTGATGCATGTGCTGGTCCGCGCCGTGCGCACGGCGACCGACGATGTCGATCGCCGCAGCCTGCCGCGCTACCGCGTCGAGGCGCCCTGCACCGTGGAGGCGCCGGAGGGCCGTTTGACCGTCAGGCTGCTGGACATCTCCCGCCATGGTGCTGCGCTTGCCGAGGCCGATGCGGTCGGCACACGCGGCACCCTACTATTCGACAGCCTGGGCGTGGCCTTGCCCTTCGAGGCTTTCAACCGTGAGGAGGGGGTGGTGCGCATCCGCTTCCGGCTGTCGGAGATCGACCGGCAGGCCTTCGATGCCCGCTTCGACCGCTTCGAAGGGGCGATGGCCGGGCGCCGCCTGACGGCCTGATGCCGGCTGTCCGGATGGGTCGCGCCCGGGGAGCGGTGACGGACCGCGCGGATCCCTGACGGCACCGGCGCGGTTCCGATCTCAGTTTCGGGGGCAGTCAGGCCCCGGCCCGGCGGACGGCGGCGTGGACGTGCGGCGGGGTCATGCCGGTCCGCGCCTGCTCGAGGGCGGCTTGCTGACGGGCGGCGAAGACGCCCGCCTCCGTGCGGTTGCGGAAATGCAGCTTGGACAGCACGCTGCGCACCATCGACTTGATGACCGCTTCCGAAAGGTCCAGCGCGTTGGCGATGGTCCGGTTGTTCATGCCCTCGCCCAGCAGGCGCAGAGTCTCGAATTCCGGATCGGACAGGCGCGGCAGTAGCGTCAGCCGGATCTCGTCCACGCCCAGGCGCGACAGGAACTGCTTGGGCATCAGGCAATGGCCTTCCAGCCCGAGGTCCAGCAATTCGTTGATGCGGTCGACGTTGAGATCCTCGAACACCCAGGCGTCGGCGAAGGCCAGGATATGGGCGGCGTCCAGCAGCTCGCGGGAAGACAGCACGACGACGATCCGTGAGCGGCGCGACAGCCGCAGATAGACCATCGGTTCATTCTCGCGCAGCGCCGTGAACTGCTGCAACCCGATCAGGATCGCATCCGGCGTCAGTGCGCTCTGGGTCAGCTCCCCGATGTCGTGCAGGACCGTGACGCGATGGCGGCCGCCCCGGTCGAGCTGCTGGACCACGTTCTCGGTCAGCGCGTTGTTGTCGAGGATCAGGCAGACATGCATGGGAGTCACCGCGTTGCGGGTCTGGTGAGATGCTTTCTCATGGGCGTACTCATGGTGTGTGTGCATGGGTCAGCTCTGTCTGGAGGAGGCATCCACGGCCGGCCCGGCTCAGGGCATTGCCGCCTGCGTCTAAGGGTTGATGAGGAACCGGCCGGTTGGCCCAGGCACGTCATGGATTGGGTCACGTCGTTGGGGAATATTGCAGGGATGAAAGTATTTGCGTGCGGACTGCACACTCCCTCCTTGTCGGGGTTCGGGAAGTCCTGTTCGCACCGCGTGATTTAGAAATGATTGGTGCTCTTCGTAAATCAGGCGATGGATGATCAGCCAAGATCGCTTCCCGTCTCCTTGTTGGTCGTCTCAGGTTTCGAAACGGTAACACCTATGGAATGATGTGTGCTGGCCGGGTCACACGGGAATGCGCGTTGGTACAGGCATCCTTCAGGACTATCCTTTCGGTTTCGCAACCGCTTTTTCCTCCTCTATTGCGTGCTCGAATTGGGATTAGCCGCATCCCTGCCACACGAACGCCGCAAAGATGGCAAGGTTCCAGATAAATTCCCGTCGATAATGGAGAGAGCGGGTCTCTGTTTGAATGAACCCGTCCGGATCGAATGAATCCAATGGATGTGCGCGATAACTCTATTCGCAGACGCAATAGACTCTATGACCTTAGGCAGAGCCGTTTCTTGTGGGTCGCATGACGAACGGTGCCTCGAAGGAAGGTGGCGGCTTCGAATGACCTATGGCCCTTGTCGGGATACAGCGCCCCTTCCGATCGTGGTATCAGATACTCAACACAGAGAAGAACAGCCCCACAACGGCAGACAGCCTTCCGGCCGATGCCCGAAGGGGATGCAGCAAAAATCGGCCACCAAGCCGTGCAGGCGGAATGAAATCGGTTACCCGGGTGCCGCGGGGGCGCACCGGGCCGAGATTGACAACAAGCCCTGACGGGCGGTCGTCCGCAAAGCGGACGGCACCGGCAAGGGCCGGCGAGCGAGGATGACGGGGACCATGAAGATTCTGATCGGGGACGACCATCTGCTGTTCCGCGAAGGCCTGCGGCGTCTGTTGGAACAACTGCAGGGCGATGCCAGCTTCGTGGAAGCCGGCACCTTCGACGAGGTTCTGCAGCAGTGCCGCACCAGCGGCACCTTCGACATCATCCTGATGGATCTGCATATGCCGAACTGGCCGGGCTTCGACGGCCTGCGCGAGATCCAGGCTCTGCAGCCGGGTGTGCCGGTGGTTGTGATCTCCGCGTCGGAAGCGCTGGGCGACATCCGCGGCGCGCTCGACCATGGCGCGACCGGCTACATCCCGAAGTCGAGCAGCGTGAAGGTCATGATGGGTGCCCTGAACCTCGTGTTCTCGGGCGGCATCTACCTGCCGCCTGGCGCCTTGACCGCCAGCATGGACGCCGCCCCGCGCCGCCGGACCGTCGACATGTCCGACCGCAACGCCGGCTACGGCCTGACCCAGCGCCAGCGCGAAGTGCTGGAATGCCTGCGCCTCGGCAAGTCGAACAAGCAGATCGCCTATGAGCTGGGCCTGTCGGAAGGCACGGTGAAGATCCACGTCACCGCCATCTTCAAGTCGCTGGGCGTCAAGAACCGCACCCAGGCCGTCATCGCCGCCGCCGCCATGTCGGCGTAAGCCGTCAAGATCAGGTCGGCGTAGGCCGCACCGAAGCGTTCCAATGGGAATCGACCGGTCCGGGGCACGTCCGGATCGTGGGACTGGGCTGCGGGGCATCGCCTTCGCGGCCCATTTTCTTTTGCCTGCGACCTCATCCCCGGCCCGCGAGACAGCCTGCCTCTTGACCGGGCGGGTTGCCCGATGCTATCCGCCCCTCTTGATCTCGTGGAATCGTCCGTCCGGCTTGCCGTCCGGCAGGGTTCCGCCTGACCCGCGCCGCCATCCGGGCCGTGCGCGAAGCCGCCACCGCAAGGACGCCACCGCAGCGCCATGAGCGATATTTTCCGCGAAGTCGACGAGGATCTGCGCCGGGACCGCGCGGAGCACCTGTTCAAAAAGTATGGCGGCGCCATGATCGCCGCGGCCGTCCTGGTCGTCGCCGGCACCGGCGGCTACAGCTTCTGGCGCCATTGGCAGGCACAGAAGAAGCAGGAGCAGACCGCCGCCCTCGTCACCGCCATCTCGCAGAGCGGCCAGGGGCCGGAGAAGGGTATCGACGCGCTTGCCGCGTTCGCCGGTTCCGCCGATCCCAGCCTCGCCGCCATCGCCCAGTTCAACGCCGCGGCGCTGATGATCCGTCAGGGCAAGGGCGCCGATGCCGCGACCGTCTATGACGGCATCGCCGGCAACGCCTCCGTGCCTGCCCAGTACCGCGACCTCGCCACCCTGATGGGGGTGATGCAGCGTGCCGACAGCGGCGACCCGGCGCAGCTGACCGCGAAGCTGCAGCCGCTGACCGCCGACACCAGCCCCTGGCGCTTCTCGGCGCGCGAGCTGACGGCGATGCTGGCCGCCCGTGCCGGCGACACCGAGAAGGCGCGCACGCTCTACAAGCAACTGGCGGATGACCAGCAGGCCCCGTCGGGCGTGCGCGGCCGCGCCGCCGATCTCGCCTCCCTCTACGGCAAGGGCTGACCCGCGCCATGAAGACCAAGACCGAGAAGACCAAGACCGAGAAGACCGCGATGGCCGGTTCGATCCGCCGCGCCGCGCTGCTCTCGGCATCGCTGCTGACCGTCCTGCTCGCCGGCTGCGATACCATCGACAGCTGGATGGGCAAAACGCCCGATCCTCCCCTGCCGGGCAAGCGGGTCGCCGTGCTCCAGCGCGAGCGGAAGGTGGAACCGGACGCTCAGCTCGCCGCCACCGCCGTCACCGTGCCGCCGCCGGTCGCCAATGCGGCCTGGGCGCAGCCGGGCGGCACATCGGACCATGTGCTGGGCAATCTCGCCTTGTCGGCCAGCCCGTCCGACGCCTGGCGCGCCGATATCGGCGCCGGGTCCAGCAGCTCGCGCGCTCTGCTCGGCACGCCGGTGATCGCCGACGGCCGCATCTTCGCGATGGATGCCGATTCGCACGTCACCGCGCTGAACGAGCGCAGCGGCCAGTCGCTGTGGCGCTTCGACACCCGTCCGGAGAACGAGCGCGGCGGTGCCACCGGCGGCGGCGTCGCCTATGCCGACGGCCGCGTCTACGCCGCCACCGGCTTCGCCGAGGTGCTGGCCTTCGACGCCGGCAGCGGCAAGGTGCTGTGGCGCAAGCGCATCGCCGGCCCGGTCCGCGGTGCGCCGACGGTTGCTGGCGGCCGTGTACTTGTCATCACGCTGGACAACCAAACCATCGCGCTGTCCACCGATGATGGTGCGGTGCAGTGGTCGCAGCAGGGCATCCTGGAGACCGCCGGCCTGCTCGGCGCCGCCAGCCCGGCCGCGACCGGCACACTGGTCGTCTCCCCCTATTCCTCGGGCGAGCTGTTCGGCCTGCGTCCGGAAAACGGCCGTGTCGCCTGGCAGGACAGCCTCGCCAACATCCGCCGCACCGGTGCGCTGAGCAATCTGGCCGACATCCGCGGCCTGCCAGTGGTCGACCGCGGCGCCGTCTATGCCATCGGCCATTCCGGCCGCATGGTCGCCATCGACGAGCGCATCGGCGCCCGCATCTGGGAAACGGAGATCGGCGGCGTCCGAACCCCCTGGCTGGCCGGCGATTACCTGTTCACCGTCACCAACGACCAGGAAGTTGTCGCTGTGGCCCGCCAGAACGGCAAGGTCCGTTGGGTGGCGCCGCTCGCCCGCTTCAAGGATCCGGAGGACAGGTCCGGTCCGATCGTCTGGTCCGGCCCGGTGATGGCGGGCGGCCGCCTGTGGGTCGCCGGTTCCAACGGCCAGCTGCTCGGCCTGTCGCCGTCCGACGGCAAGGTCGAGGTGACCCGTTCGCTGCCCACCGGTTCCTACTTGTCTCCGGTCGTTGCCAACAACACTCTCTATGTGCTGTGCGACAACGGAACGCTCGTCGCGTTCCGCTGATCGCGGATTTCCTCCGTCTGTTGTGAAAGGCCTTTGGCCCCATGTCGTTCACCGTGGTCCTCGTCGGTCGGCCGAATGTCGGCAAATCGACCCTCTTCAACCGTCTGGCCGGCAAGAAGCTGGCCCTGGTGGACGATACGCCGGGCGTCACCCGTGACTGGCGCTCGGCCCCGGCCCATGTCGGCGGCTTGTCCTTCACGGTGGTCGATACCGCCGGTCTGGAGGATGTGACCGACGACAGCCTGGAGGCGCGTATGCGCCGCCAGACCGAGCAGGCCCTGGCCCGTGCCGATGTCGCGCTGTTCATCATCGACGCCCGCGCCGGCATCACCCCGCTGGACCGCCATTTCGCCAAGCTGCTGCGCCGGGGCAAGACCCCGGTGCTGCTGGTCGCCAACAAGACCGAGGGCAAGGCCAGCCAGCCCGGCATGTTCGAATCCTACGAACTCGGCCTGGGCGATCCGATCCCGCTGTCCGCCGAGCATGGCGAGGGCATGGCCGATCTGGTCGAGGCCCTGCTGCCCTACGCTCCGCCGGAGGAGTCCGACGAGGCCGAGGATGCCGATGACGGCTTCGACCCCTCCATCCCCATCGGCGACCAGCCCGAGCCGGAGGAGGATCGCAGCAAGCCGATCCAGATCGCCATCGTCGGCCGTCCGAACGTCGGCAAGTCGACGCTTCTGAACAGCCTGCTCGGCGAGGAACGCGTGCTGACCGGTCCCGAAGCCGGCATGACCCGCGACGCCATCGCCGTCGACTGGGAGTGGCGCGACCGGCGCTTCAAGCTGGTCGATACCGCCGGCATGCGCCGCCGCGCCCGCGTCGACGAGAAGGTGGAAAAGCTGGCGGTCGCCGACAGCCTGCGCGTCATCCGCATGGCGAATGTCGTGGTGCTGGTCGTCGATGCCGCCGCCATCCTCGACAAGCAGGACCTGACCATCGCCCGGCTGGTGATCTCCGAGGGCCGCGCCCTGGTGATCGCCGTCAACAAGTGGGATGCGGTCGAGGACCGCGCCATGGCGCTGCGTCAGGTCGAGGACAAGCTTGAGGCAGCGCTCGGCTACATCAAGGGCGTGAAGGTCGTCACCATCTCGGCGCTGAAGGGCCACAAGCTCGACACGCTGCTGGACGGTGTGCTGGAGACCTATACGGTCTGGAACCGCCGCATTCCGACCGCCCAGCTGAACCGCTGGATCGAGGGCGTTCTGGACCACCATCCGCCGCCCCTGGTGGAAGGCCGCCGGGTGAAGATCCGTTACGTCACCCAGGTGAAGACGCGTCCGCCGACCTTCGCACTCTTCGTCAACAAGCCGCTGGACCTGCCGGAAAGCTACCAGCGTTACCTGACGACGCATCTGCGCGAGAGCTTCGACATGCCCGGTGTGCCGGTGCGCCTGCTGCTGCGCAAGGGCAAGAATCCGTACGCGGACGATTGATCCCGATGTTCCCTTTTTCCCGATGGGAAGAGGGCTACGACCAGCACTGGTAAAGTTGTGGAGCGCGATCTGATACGGTCACGCTCCACACAAAGTGTCGCGATGACCTGCGTCCGCCTGTAGGGCGGCATTACATGGTGTCGATGGGAAGCGTCCCCGTTGATTGGGCAGGCGCTGGTATCCGCCCAGTCCCGGCTACCCAAAGGCGATTGTCCGCCGGCCTGCTCCTGAAATTTGGACGCCGCCGCCTCAATCGCCCGATCCAACCCCTTCATTGCGGTCGCCAGGCCGTCCGGGCCTCGCCATCGATCATCGCTACAATTGATTTGATAGCGGCCCTCAGTGATGGGGGGGCCGGCATCGCGCCATGCGATTGCCCGTCCCCAGGATAAATCCCGTCTCGACAGCGAAGCCTGCAACTGATATCCATTCTCATGAAATTGAGAGCCATTCGCAGTCCGGGAGTGATGGATGTTCATCGATAAGATCGCTGGGGTCGCTTTTGCCGTCGGTGCCTTGACCGCCTTTTCCGTGCAAGCGCAGGAAGTCAATGTCTACAATTCCCGACATTACAATACCGACCGCGCGATCTATGAAACCTTCACCAAGTCGACCGGCATCAAGGTCAACATTATTGAAGGCAACCACGACGAACTGATCCAGCGCATGAAGTCGGAAGGCGCCAGCAGCCCGGCCGATCTGTTCATCACCGTCGATGCCGGCCGTCTGGCCGCTGCCGCCAAGGAAGGGCTGCTCGGCTCCGTCACCTCGCCTCAGCTCGATGCGATCAAGGTCCCGGCCAACCTGCGCGACCCGAACGGCGCCTGGTGGGGCCTGTCCAGCCGCGCCCGCATCGTCGTCTATGCCCGTGACCGGGTGAAGCCGGAGCAGATCAAGGACTACGAGGATCTCGCCAAGCCGGAATGGAAGCACCGCGTGCTGACCCGCAGCGGCACCCATCCCTACAGCCTGGCCCTGACCGCCTCGATGATCGAAGCGCTGGGCGAGGAGAAGACGGAGGAGTGGGTGAAGGGCCTCGTCGCCAACCTCGCCCGCCCGCCGCAGGGCGGCGACACCGACCAGATCAAGGCGGTCGCGGTCGGCGAAGGCGATCTCGCCATCGCCAACACCTATTATGTCGGCAAGATGATCACCTCGGCCAAGCAGGAGGACCGTGAGGTCGCGTCCAAGATCGGCGTGATCTTCCCCAACCAGGGCAACCGCGGCACCCATGTGAACCTCAGCGGCGCCGGCGTGGTGAAGACCTCCAAGAACCAGGAGAACGCCCGCAAGCTGCTGGAATATCTGCTGAGCCCGGAGGCCCAGCGCCAGTTCGCCGACGGCAACATGGAATATCCGGTCAACCCGGCGGTTCAGCCGCATCCGGAACTGGTGAAACTCGGCAGCTTCAAGGCGGCTGAGGTGAACGCCGCCTCCTTCGCCGCCCACACGCCGCAGGCGCTGCGCATCATGGACCGTGCCGGCTGGAAGTAAGATGACAGAAGCCCTTTCCCCGTCCGCCCTGTCCCCCTCGGTCGTCCTCTCCGGCATCACCCACCGTTACGGTCGCGCCGACAGCGGCGTGACGGCGGTCGACGGCGTCTCGCTGTCGGTCGCCCCGCGCGAGGTGGTGTGCATCGTCGGCCCGTCCGGTTGCGGCAAGTCGACCTTGCTGCGCCTGATCAGTGGGCTCGAGGCGGTTCAGAAGGGCGAGATCGCGGTGGACGGGCAGGTGCTCGCCACCGCGGGCCGGTCGCTGCCGCCGGAAAAGCGGCCGGTCGGCATGATGTTCCAGGACTTCGCGCTGTTCCCGCACCTGACGGTGGCGGGCAACATCGCCTTCGGCCAGACCGACCGGCCGCGCGCCGAACGGCGCCGCCGGGTGGACGAGTTGCTGGAGACCATGGCGCTGACCCGCTATGCCGACGCCTACCCGCACACCCTGTCGGGCGGCCAGCAGCAGCGGGTCGCGCTGGCCCGCGCCATGGCGCGCGACCCCAAGGTCCTGCTGCTGGACGAGCCGTTCTCCGCACTGGACGAGCAGCTTCGCCGGTCGGTGCGGGAGGAGGTGGTGCGGATCATCCGCGCCAGCGGCATCGCCACCGTCGTCGTCACCCACGACCCGGAAGAGGCGATGGAGATGGGCAACCGCGTCGTGGTGATGGAGGCCGGGCGCATCGTCCAGGCCGACACGCCGGTGACCCTCTATCAGCGCCCGGCCAACAGCTTCGTCGCCCGCCTGTTCGGCGAAGTGAACCGTTTCGAAGCGACGGTGCGCGACGGGCAGATCGTCACACCGCTCGGCCGGATCATGGCCCCCGGCCTGCCCGGTGGAACGAAGGTCGAGGTCGCCTGCCGGGTCGAGGATCTGGAACTGCTTCCACCGGGCACCCGGCCCGACGCCGTTCCGGTGCGGGTGCGCCATTCCAGCTTCCTCGGGCCGGCGACGCGGGTGTGCCTGGATCTGGCCGGATCGGAGATCCATGCGCGCCTGCCCGGCCATGTCGACGTGCGGGCCGGCGAGGAATTGTCCGCCGCGATGGCCGCCGAGCGGGCGATGGTGTTTCCGGCAGGGTAACGGGGATGTGGGCGGGAGGCCTCAGGCCCCCGCCCGCACCTCGTCCTCGCCGAATTGCAGCCGGCACAGCCGGGCATAGGCCCCGTCGGCGGCCAGCAGCGCCTCGTGCGGGCCCTGTTCGATGATGCGGCCGCCTTCCATCACCACGATCCGGTCGGCATTGCGCACCGTCGCCAGACGGTGGGCGATCACCAGCGTCGTGCGCCCCTCCGTCAGACGTTCAAGCGCCGCCTGCACCAGACGTTCCAATTCGCTGTCCAGCGCGCTGGTCGCCTCGTCCAGCAGCAGGATCGGCGCGTCCTTCAGGAAGGCGCGGGCCAGCGCCAGACGCTGGCGCTCGCCGCCCGACAGCTTCACGCCGCGGTCGCCGATCACCGTGTCATAGCCCTCCGGCAGCTTCGACACGAAGTCGTGCGCGGCGGCTGCCTTGGCGGCGGCGATCACGTCATCCATCCCGGCATCGAGCCGGCCGAAGCAGATGTTCGCCCGCACCGTGTCGTTGAACAGGACCGTGTCCTGGCTGACGATGGACACGGCACCGCGCAGGCTGCGCAGGGTGGCGCCGCGGACATCCTGGCCATCGATCAGCACCTCGCCCCCCGTCACGTCGTAGAGGCGGGGGATCAGGTTGAAGACAGTCGATTTGCCGGCGCCGCTGCGCCCGACCAGCGCCACCGTGCTGCCGGCCGGCACGTCGAGGTCGATCCCCTTCAGCGTGTCGGCCCCGGCCTCGTAGGAGAAGCGGACGCCGCGGAGCGCAACGGCGCCCGTGGAGACGGAGAGCGGCTTGGCGCCCGGCTGCTCGACGATGGTCGGCTGCTGGTCCAGCAGCTCGAAGATGCGCTGGGCGGCGGCAAGCCCTTCCTGCAACGCGGCGTTCAGCGTGCCGATGGCGCGCACCGGCTGGGCCGCCATCAGCAGCGCGCCGACGAAGCCGGAGAAGGCGCCGACCGAGCCTTCGCCCATCGTCATGCGATAGCCGGCGAAGGCGATCACGCCGGCCACCGCGACGCCGCCCAGCACCTCCATCATCGGGTCGATGCGCGACCGGGCGCGCACCGCCTTCATCGTCAGCAGATAGTTCTCGTGGAAGGCGCGGCCGGCGCGGGCGCGCTCATAGTCTTCGAGGTTGTAGGTCTTGACCATGCGCGCGCCCGACAGGCTTTCGGTCAGCAGCGAGGTCATGTCGCCCATCTGCGCCTGGGTGTCGCGGGAGACACGGCGCAGGCGCTTGCCGATCCGCACGATGGGAACGGCGGCAATGGGATAGATGATGAAGACGATCAGCGACAGCAGCCAGTCGAGATAGAACATCGACCCGACGAGCGCGATCACCGTCAGGATGTCACGCACCAGCCCGGTCAGCGTCCGGGTCAGCGCATTGCGGATCAGATCGACGTCGTTGATGAAGCGCGAGGTCAGCGACCCGGTGGGCGTGGCGTGAAGCTGCGCCATGTCGGCGGTTTGCAGGTGCGTGAACATCGCCAGCCGGACGTCGGCGATGATGCGCTGGACGATGTCGCTGGTCACCACCGTCTGGGAATAGAGCGACACGCCCTTGATGATCGTCACCGCCACGATGGCGAGCGGGATCACCAGCAGCATGCCGCGGTCCTGGGCGGAGAACATGGCATAGGACCGGTCGATCAGCAGCGGATAGGCGCCGGTGGTCGCCGCCACCACCGCCATCAGTACGAAGGACATCAGCAGCTTGCCGCGATAGGGGCGCACCCATTCGCGCCACATCCGGGCCGCCAGCCGTTCGGTCGCCGCATCCAGGCGCAGGGGCTTGCCGCTCTTGTTCGTCACGGTCGCATCCGATCATCTTGTCCGATGGGGATGGCTTAGCCCATGGGCTTCGGCTTTGTCCACCGGTCGACGTGCCGCCGCCGGTGCTGGTCACAGGCTTCCTTTACCGATTCCGTACGAGGATGCTGACGATCGGGGCGGCGAACATCGGTGCCGCCGGGGATGGGGGGAAGGCCAATGCCGAATGGAACCAGCCTGAATGGCGGCATCAATGGCGTCAACACTGCCGGTAACAATGGTGGCGGGAGCGCGCGGCGTCCGCGCATCGGTCTTGCGCTGGGCGGCGGCGTGGCGCGCGGTTGGGCGCATATCGGGGTGCTGCGGGCGCTGAAGCGCTATGGCATCGAGGCCGACATCGTCTGCGGTTCCTCGGTCGGGGCGCTTGTGGGCGGCGTCCATCTGGCGGGAAAGCTCGACACGCTGGAAGAGTGGGTGCGCACGCTGACCCGGATGAAGATCGTCGGCTATCTGGATCTGCGGCTGCGCCAGAGCGGCGGACTGATCAGCGGCGACCGGCTGCTGGCCGAATTGCGCCTGCATCTGGGCGACGTGCGGATCGAGGAACTGCCATGCCCCTATGCCGCCGTCACCACCGATCTGGTGACCGGCCACGAGGTGTGGCTGCAACGCGGCGAACTGGTCGACGCCATGCGGGCGTCCTTCTCGCTGCCGGGGGTGTTTCCGCCGGCGTCCATCGACGGGCGCTGGATGATCGACGGTGCGCTGGTCAACCCGGTGCCGGTGTCGGCCTGCCGGGCGCTGGGCGCGCAGATGGTGATCGCCGTCAATCTGGCCGGCGATATCCTCGGCAAGGCGCGCAAGCCCGGATCGAGCGTGCCGACCGCCGCAGGATTCGACCTGTTGCGGCTGGTCGAGGACGAGACGCCGGACCATCGCGCGCCGAGCGGCATCGGCGCCCTGACGCGTCGGATCTTCCGCCGCGACTATGAGGGGCCGAGCCTGTTCGGCGTGATGGTCTCGTCGCTCAGCATCGTCACCGACCGCATCACCCGGTCACGGCTTGCCGGCGATCCGCCGGACGTGCACATCGTGCCGCGGCTGGGTCACATCGGGCTGACCGAGTTCGACCGGGCCGACGATTGCATCCGCGAGGGTGAGGCGGCAGTGGAGCGCGTCTTGCCGGAACTGCACGACGCGCTCGCCGTCTTCGCCACCGGTCCGCGCGAATCGACGCGTGCACCGGTGCGCGACTGAGGCCTTTTGGCGGCCAGTCTTAGTGATCGATGGCGGTGCCCAGCGCCGCACCGCCCAGACCGCCGATCACGGCGCCGCGGGTACCGTCCACGGCGTATCCGCCGGCCGCACCGGCCGCACCGCCGACCACGCCGCCAGTCGAGCAGGCGGTGACGGAAAGGAGCGCGAACACCGCACCGATCAGACGCAAACGGGACATCATACTACCCTCCACGTGTTGACTGTTCGGTCTCTAAACACGCGAAAACGCATTTTGCTTCCATCGCCCCCTGATCTTTTGGTCCTGCTTCTTTGGGGGAACTTCTTCTCTCCATAAGCGTTGACCGGACTTTAACCGTGAAACGTTGATACGGGGGAACCACCATGCGGACCATGACCAACAGGTTGCGCGTCACGGCCATCGCCGCGGTCGCGGCTCTGTCGCTCGGCGCCTGCCAGACCGGCAACAACAGCGGCGGCGGCATCGGCGGGATGAACACGTCGGAGACCGTCGGCACGCTGGGTGGCGCCGTCGCCGGCGGCCTGCTCGGCTCGCGCTTCGGCGGCGGCGCGGGCAAGCTGGCGACGACGGCCATCGGCACGCTGGTCGGCGCCTATGCCGGCCAGCAGCTGGCCCGGCACTTCAGTCCTGCCGACCAGAACCGCGCGTCGGACGCGGAGGAGCGCGCGGTCGCCAACAACCAGACCATCACCTGGAACAACCCGCAGTCCGGCAACAGCGGCACCATCCAGCCGGTGAGGACCTATCAGGGCACCGACGGCCAGACCTGCCGCGACTACAATCATACGGTCGTTATCGAGGGCAGGACCGAGGTCGCGCGCGGCACGGCCTGCCGTCAGGCTGACGGAAGCTGGAGACTGGTATCGTAAGCGTACAGCCTATCCGAATGACCGCCTCCGGGTCCTACTCCTTGCGGATGTGGGGAGTTGCCGTCAAAATCAAGGAGTTCCGCCGGATGGCGGCCCAATAAGAACGGCGTGCGGGGCTTATGGAGGCGGTCAGCTACATCATCCTCATCGGATCGACCCTGCTGATCGTCAGTGTGCTGACCAGCTATCTTGCTTTGCGGGTCGGTGCGCCGCTGCTGCTGATCTTCCTCGGCATCGGCCTGCTGGCCGGCGAGGATGGGATCGGCCACATCTCCTTCAACGATGCCGGCTCCGCCTTCCTGATCGGATCGATGGCGCTGGCCGTGATCCTATTCGAAAGTGGGTTCGATACCAAGCTCGCCAGCTACAAGGCCGCAGCTTGGCCGGCGATGACGCTGGCGACGGTCGGGGTGGCGGTGACCACCGGCGTGGTGGGGATCGCCGCCCATTACCTGATGGGGCTGGCCTGGGGGGAGGCGCTGCTGGTCGGGGCGGCGTGCAGTTCCACCGATGCGGCGGCGGTCTTCTTCCTGCTGCGCGTCGGCGGCATCACGCTCCGCGACCGCGTCCGCTCCACCCTGGAAATCGAATCGGGCAGCAACGACCCGGTCGCCATCATGGTGACCATCCTGCTGGTGGAGGCGGCGACCCACGGTCTGGCGTCCCCCATCGCCATCGTCGGCGAACTGGTGCTGGCCTTTTCGCTGGGCGGGGTGATGGGGCTGGCCGGCGGCTGGCTGCTGGTGACCTTCATCAACAAGGCGAATTTCGAAGCCGGGCTGAATCCGGTGGTGACGCTGACCTTCGCCCTGTTCATCTTCGCCGTCACCAACGTCATGGGCGGCAGCGGCTATCTCGCCGTCTATGCCGCCGGGCTCTATGCCGGCAACGTCAAGCTGCGCGGTGCGCTTGAGCTGCGGCGTTTCCATGCCGGGCTGACCTGGCTCAGCCAGATCGTCATGTTCGTGATGCTGGGGCTGCTCGCCACGCCGCGGGAATTCGCCGGGATGATCCTGCCGGCGCTGGGTGTGGCCTTCGTCCTGATCGTCGTCGCCCGCCCTGCCGCGGTGTGGATGTGCCTGCTGCCCTTCCGCTTCTCGGTGCGGGAGACCAGCTTCATCGCCTGGGTCGGCTTGCGCGGTGCGGTATCGCTCCTGCTGGCGCTGGTGCCGGTGCTGGGCGGGCTGGAGAACGGGCAGTTGATCTTCAATACCGCCTTCATCGTCGTGGTGGTGTCGCTGCTGGTGCAGGGCTCGACCATCGGCACGATGGCGCGGGCGCTGGAACTGATCGTTCCCCCGCGCCGCGGCCCGGTGGAGCGCGTGGAACTGGAGCTTCCCGGCAATGCCGACCAGGAGCTGGTGGCCTACACCGTCCACGCCAAGAGCCCGGCGGCCAGGGGGCAGCGCATGCCGCGCTGGGCCAGGCCGTCGCTGGTCATCCGCTCGGGTGCCGTGGTGCCACTGCACAAGGCGAAGCCGTTGCAGCCCGGCGACCATGTTTATCTCTTCACGCCGCAGCATCGGCTGACCCTGATCGACAGGCTCTATGGCGGCAGCCGGGCGCTCGACCAGAACGACCGGGAATTCTACGGCGATCTGGTGCTGAGCCCGGACGCGACCGTAGAGCAGATCGCCGAGATGTACGGGCTGCCGCTGTCGCTGCCCAACGCTCGGTTGACGCTGAGCGACTTGCTGCGCAACGAGTTCGGCGGTTCCTGCGAGTTGGGCGACCGGGTACGCATGGGCGGCGTCGAGCTGATCGTGCGCGACATGGAGGACAACATCATCACCTCCGTCGGCTTGGCGCTGGAGCCGGCCCGCGTGACCAGCCGCCGCCGGCCGCTCTATCAGCGGCTCATCGATATCGGCGGGCGGCTGCGCGGCTGGTGGAACGAGCAGTCCTTTCGCCGCTGGAAGGAACGCGAAAAGCAGCGGGCGTGCCGGACGGGCATCCCGGCGGCGGAGGCTCGTCACGAAGAGCGGGTGGAAAGCCGCACGGAGGTCTGACGGTCAGTCGCGGTGCCCAGGCCGCGACGCCGCGATGGTGCGGCTGAGATAGATGACCGGGGCGAGGCCGACCAGAACGATCACCAGGGCGGGCAGGGCGGCATCGTCCAAACGCTCCGTTGAGGCCATGCGGAAGGCCTCGATCGCCAGCGTGTCGAAGTTGAAGGGCCGCAGGATCATCGTCGCCGGCAGCTCCTTCGTGATGTCGACGAAGACCAGCATGGCGGCGCTCAGCAGGCTGGGGCGCAGCAGCGGCAGATGGACCCGGCGCAACACCTGCAACGGCGTGTGCCCGAGCGAGCGCGCCGCCCCTTCCAGATTCGGGCCGATCTTGGCGAAGCCCGACTCCAGCGGCCCATAGGCGACGACGAAGAAGCGGATCAGGTAGCCGTAGAGGATGCCGGCGATGGTGGTGCCGAGGATCGCCCCCATCGGCCAACCGGTCCAGTCGCGCGTCAGACCGACGGTGATGAGGATGCCGACGGCGATCACCGTGCCCGGCGTGGCATAGCCGAGCGAAGCGAGGCGTGCGGCGCCGGTGGCGAAGCCGCTGCGGTCATGGCGCACGCCATGGATCACCATCAGCGCCACCGCGACGACCAGAGCCGCGCCGCTGGCGCCCAGGATGAAGGTGTTCACGGTCAGGTCGGTGAAGCGGGCAAGCGTCAGTTCGATGCCGCCGCGCAGGATCATGCGGATCAGCACGGCACCCGGCAGCAGGAAGCCGAACAGCACCGGCGTCAGGCAAACGATCCACGCCACCGTTGTGCCGCGGGCCGACAGGCGCGGGGCGGGCAGGGCGCGGTAGCGGCCGGTGGTCTGGTGGAAGCGCATCTTGCCGCGCGACAGCCGTTCCAGCCCGACCAGCGCCAGCACCACCAGCAGCAGGACGGCCGCCAACTGCGCCGCCGCGGCCGGATCGCCCAGCGCGAACCATGTGCGGTAGATGCCGACGGTGAAGGTGTCGATGCCGAAATAGCGGACCGCACCGAAGTCGGCCAGCGTCTCCATCAGCGCATAGCCGACCCCGGCCACCAGCGCCGGCCGGGCCAGCGGCAATGCGACGCGGCGGAAGGCGCCGAAGGCAGTGCAGCCCAGCGTGCGACTGGCCTCCAGCACGCAGACCGACTGTTCGAGGAAGGCGGCGCGGGTCAGGACATAGACGTAAGGATACAGCACCGACGACAGCACCAGCCCCGCACCCCAGGCGGTGTGGATGTCCGGGAACCAATAGTCGCCGCGCCGCCAGCCGAAACTGGCGCGCAGGAAGGACTGCAACGGTCCGGCAAATTGCAGGAAGTCGGTGTAGGTGTAGGCCAGCACATAGGCCGGCATGGCGAGCGGCAGCAGCAGCAGCCATTGCAGGACCCCGCGTCCGCGGAAGTCGTGCATGGTGACGGTCCAGGCGCAGGCCACGCCGGTCACCAGCGTGACGATCCCGACGATGCCCAGCAGGATCACCGTGTTGAAGATATAGCCGGGAAGCACCGTCCGCGCCATGTGACCCCACAGATCGGTGGAGACGCCGGCGGACTGGACGAAGACGGCAAGGATCGGCAGGGCGATCAGCAGCGCGAGGATCAGGGCGAACAGCCCCGTCGTGCCGATGCGTGCCCAGAGATGGCGGGGTGAGAAGGACGGGGAGCCGGGGGACTTCGCGTCTGTCGCCATCGCCATGCGGAAACATCCTCGCATCGGTTCAAAAAATCAGGGTGCAAAAAGAAGACGGCGCCTGCTCCCTGTCAGGGGGCAAGCGCCGCCGGTACTCTAACCTATATGCGAACGGTTATCAGCTGGCTTCGGCGGCGCGCGAGTGGCGCTTGCGCTCGTTCGGATCGAGGTAGCGCTTGCGCAGGCGGATCGACTTCGGCGTCACTTCCACCAGCTCGTCGTCGGAGATGTAGGACAGCGCCTTTTCCAGGGTCATCTGGATCGGCGGGGTCAGGCGGACAGCCTCGTCCTTGCTGGTGGTGCGGATGTTCGTCAGCTGCTTGCCCTTGATGACATTGACCTCAAGGTCGTTGCCGCGGGTGTGCTCGCCGATAATCATGCCCTGATAGACCGGCACGCCCGGATCGATCAGCATCGGGCCGCGATCTTCCAGGTTCCACAGGGCGTAAGCCACCGCGGTGCCGTCGCTGTTGGAGATCAGGACACCGGTGCGGCGAGCCGCAATGGCGCCCTTGAACGGGGCGTAGCCATGGAACAGGCGGTTCATGATGCCGGTGCCGCGGGTGTCGGTCAGGAACTCGCCCTGATAACCGATCAGGCCGCGCGACGGCGCATGGAAGACGATGCGGGTCTTGTTGCCGCCCGACGGGCGCATCTCGATCAGGTCGGCCTTGCGCTCCGACATCTTCTGGACGACGGTGCCCGAGAACTCCTCGTCGACGTCGACGACGACTTCCTCAATCGGCTCCAGGCGCTGGCCGTTCAGCGGATCGGTCTTGAACAGCACGCGCGGACGGCTGATCGCCAGCTCGTAGCCCTCGCGGCGCATCGTCTCGATCAGGATGCCCAGCTGCAGTTCGCCGCGGCCGGCCACCTCGAAGGCGTCGCCGCCCTCGGTGTCGGAGATGCGCAGCGCCACGTTGCCTTCGGCCTCGCGGAACAGGCGGTCGCGGATCATGCGGCTGGTGACCTTGTCACCCTCGCGGCCGGCCAGCGGGCTGTCGTTGACCGAGAAGGTCATCGCCAGGGTCGGCGGGTCGATTGGCTGGGCCGACAGCGGCTCGGCTACTTCAGGCGCGCAGATGGTGTCGGCAACCGTGGTGTTGGTCATGCCGGCCAGAGCGACGATGTCGCCGGCATGCGCCTCGTCCACCGGAACGCGCTCCAGGCCGCGGAAGGCCAGCACCTTGCTGATGCGGGCGTTCTCGATCAGCTTGCCGTCGCGGCTCATCGACTTGACGGCCATGTTGACCTTGACCGAACCGGTCAGGATGCGGCCGGTCAGGATGCGGCCCAGATACGGGTTCGCTTCCAGCGTGGTCGCCAGCATGCTGAAGGGCAGGTCTTCCTCGACCTTCGGGGCCGGGACATGGTCGCGGATCAGCTCGAACAGCGGGGTCAGCGTCTCGCGGGCGCCGTTCTCCAGATCCGTGGTCGCCCAGCCGTTGCGGCCCGAGGCGAACAGGGTCGGGAAGTCCAGCTGCTCGTTCGAGGCGTCGAGCGAGGCGAACAGGTCGAACACCTCGTCATGCACCTCGTGCGGACGGCCGTCGGGACGGTCCACCTTGTTGATGACGACGATGGGACGCAGGCCGAGCTTCAGGGCCTTGCCCAGCACGAACTTGGTCTGCGGCAGCGGGCCTTCGGCCGCGTCGCAGAGCAGGACGACGCCGTCGACCATGGAGAGGATGCGCTCCACCTCGCCGCCGAAATCGGCGTGGCCCGGGGTGTCGACGATGTTGATGCGCAGGTCGTTCCACAGAACGGACGTGCACTTGGCCAGGATGGTGATGCCGCGCTCACGCTCCAGGTCGTTGGAGTCCATGGCGCGTTCGGCGACCTGCTGGTTCTCGCGGAACGAGCCGGCCTGCTTGAGGAGCTGATCGACCAGCGTGGTCTTGCCGTGGTCGACGTGGGCGATGATAGCGACGTTACGGAGATTCATGGAGCCTTCGGTCTCGCAAGGGCACCCCCGACACGCAGCAGCGTCATGCCACAAACAACAAAAAGGCCCGCCGAAAGAAATCGGTGGGCGCTGTCGGGGAAACTGTTGCGGCGCAATATATGGATCCGTGGCAAAAACGCAAGCGTTGTACCCTTTGGTCTAGGGCGAATTTCCGGGATGGAGCCATGCGTCAATGGCCCTTACATTGGGGACGATGATCCGCTTCGCTTCCGCTTCCCGCCGCCGCGCGGCCGCTGCAACGAGGATTGCAGCCGCTCCGCTCAAGGCCCCGATCGCCGCACCGTTGGTCGCCGCCCTGCTGATGCTGGGCCCGGCCGACGCCGGCTATGCCCAGGATTCGCCGCCCGACAGCGTCCCCGGCGCCGTGCCCGCGGCGCCGCCTGAGGGTGCCCTGCCGGACGCCGTGCCGCCGGACGAGGAGGTGAGGCCGGCTGGCATCGCCTATGAGGTGGAGATCACGGGCGTCGAGGATGAGGGGTTGCGCGGCACGCTGCGCGACGCCTCGACCCTGGTGGAGCTGAAGGACGACCATCCGCCCTCGCTCATCGGGCTGGAGCGGCGGGCCGACAGCGACCGCGACCGTCTGCAGACGGCGCTGCGCTCCGCCGGCTATTATGACGCCAAGCTGGACATCCGCATCGACGATCCGGCGGCGGGCACCCTGCCTGCGGGCGGACAGGCTCCCCCGGTCAAGGTCACGGTCGCGGTGACGCCGGGGCCGCTCTATCACATAAAGTCGGTGACGGTGCGCGGCGCGGCCAACGCCACGGGTGCTTCTACCCTGCCGAAGGAGGTCGCGACCGACGATCTCGGCCTCGTCGCCGGTGCCCCCGCAATCGCGCAGAAAGTGCTGGACGCCGAATCGGAACTGGTCGGCCGGCTGAGCAAGCGCGGCTATGCCTTCGCCAAGGTGCCCGACCGCGAGGTGGTGGTCGACCATTCCGACCGCACGATGGATGTCACCTACAGCGTCGATCCCGGTCCGCTCACCCGTTATGGCGCCACCCGCGTCGAAGGGCTGGAGAAGGTCGACGAGGATCTGGTGCGCGGGCGTCTCGCCTGGAAGGAGGGGCAGGTCTACGACCCCGGAGCCACCGACCGGGCGCGTCAGGACATCGCCGCCCTCCAGGTCTTCGACACCGTGCGGGTGCGGATGGCGGACGAGCCGGGGCCGGACGGCGTGACGCCGGTCATCGTCTCGGTCAGTGAGCGCAAGCGCCGCTTCATCGGCGGCGGCGTCACCTATTCGACGCAGGACGGGGTGGGCGCCAACGCCTATTGGGGCCACCGCAACCTGTTCGGCGGGGCGGAGCAGCTTCGCGTCGGCGTCGATGTCGGCCGCGTCGCCGGCTCAAGCGGCGGTACGTCGAGCAAAGGCAACGACCTGCCGGACCTGCGCTTCAGCGTCAACTTCCGCAAGCCCGACTTCCTGGCGGTGAAGCAGTCGCTGGTGGTCAATTTCGCCGTGGTGAACGACCAGCCGCCGGCCTACAGCCGCGTCGCGTCCGAACTGACGGTGAAGCTGGAGCGGCCTTTAACCGACCAGCTGACCGTCAGCTATGGCGTGGCCGGCGAGCGCGGCCGGGTGCGGACGGAGGACACCACCTATCAGACCTCCTTCATCGGCGTGCCGCTGGGGGCGGCCTGGAACGGCACCGACAATCTGCTGAACCCGACCTCCGGCCAGCGGGCGTCGTTGCAGGTGACGCCCTGGTTCCCGGTGGGCGGCGACACCAAGTCGCCCTTCACCTCGATATTGCTGAACGGCTCCACCTACTACGATCTCGGCAAGGATGGGCGCTATGTCGCCGCGGGCCGGATCGGTCTGGGCAGCATCCTCGGCACGTCGCTGAGCGACATTCCGCCGG
This sequence comes from Azospirillum sp. UENF 112521, assembly GCF_058780665.1. NCBI lineage: Bacteria > Pseudomonadati > Pseudomonadota > Alphaproteobacteria > Rhodospirillales > Azospirillaceae > Azospirillum > Azospirillum sp. UENF 112521. Next base: position 1,605,104 of record NZ_JBSNCI010000002.1, on the reverse strand, counting down.
ATCACCGCTTCTATGCCGGCGGCGGCGGTTCGGTGCGCGGCTACGGTTTCCAGAAGGCGGGGCCGCGCGACCGCTACGACGATCCGGTCGGCGGCCGGTCGCTGTTCGAGGTCGGGGCGGAACTGCGCATCAAGGTGACGGAGAGCATCGGCGTGGTGCCCTTCGTCGATGCCGGCACCGTCTATGACAAGGCCTATCCCGACTTCAGCGAGCCGTTGCGCGTCGGCGCCGGACTGGGGCTGCGCTACTACACCGACTTCGGCCCGCTGCGCGTCGATGTCGGCGTTCCGCTCAATCCCGCCAGCGGCGATTCGCGCTGGCAGCTGTATCTCAGCCTGGGTCAGGCGTTCTGATGGCGCATTTTCGTCCCAATCCTTTGGGACGATGAGCGTTTATTGCGGTTGAGACGAAGATGGTGCTGGTGAAAGGGCATGGTGTGACGGCGGTTCGCTTATTCTTGGTCGGTCTGACGATCCTTGCCGGCCTGCTGGCCGGCTCGCAGCCCGCTCGGGCCTTCTCGCTGTTCGCCGGCGATACCGCCCGCGACTGGCTGGTCGAGAAGATCGAGGGTGCCGTAGAATCGCCGGACATGCATCTGAAGCTGGGCGCCATCGAAGGCAGCATCCCCACCGATTTCACCATTGCGACCGTCACGCTGTCCGACAGCCAGGGAGTTCTGGCTGACCATCGACAGGCTGCATGTGGTGATGTCGCCGTCCGCCCTGTTCCTGCGCAGCGCCAGGATCGACGCGCTGGAGGCGGCGTCCGTGGTGGTGACCCGCGCGCCGGTCAGCACCCAGCCGGCCGCACCGTCCGATCCCAACGCCCCGCTGCTGCCCAGCCTGCCTGTCGACATCGATCTGAAGAAGCTGGTGGTGGAGCGGCTGGAGCTGGCGCCGGCGCTGCTTGGCGAGCCGGCGGTGCTGCGCATCGCCGGGGCTTTGGCTCTGGAGCACAGTGGCGGAGCGCTGAACACCAACCTGTCCGTGGCGCGCATCGACGACAAGCCGGGCAAGGCCGATCTGGTCGCCGTCTTCGACCCCGGCAAGAACACGCTGAACCTGTCGGTCGATGCGTCCGAACCCGCAGGCGGCGTCATGGCCCGTGCGCTGTCGATTCCCGGCCTGCCGCCGGTCGAACTGACGCTGAAGGGTGACGGCACGCTGGACGATTGGGCGGGCAAGCTGACCGCCATGGCTGGCGAGGCGGCATCGCCCACCGGCACGCTGAATGCCGATGCGACCATCAAGAAGGGGCCGGAAGGGCATGCACTGACGCTGGCGGCCGGCGGCAACGTCGCGCCGCTGATCGCCGGGCTGACCGGCGATACGGTGGTGCCGCTGATCGGCCCCAGCCCGACGCTGAACGCGACCGTCCTGCGGGCGCCGTCCGGGGCCATCAGCCTGCGTCCGCTGGCGCTGACCGTCGCCGCGGCGAACGCGACGGTGAACGGCGATGTCGCCGCCGATTACAAGAACCTGAACCTGCGCTGGACCTTGCAGGCCGGGCCGGACTCCACCCTGCATCCGCTGGTGCCGCTGTCCTGGCGCGAAGGCGTGGTGGAAGGCTCGGCGGAAGGGGCGCTGAGTGCGCTGAACGTCGCGGTGAACGCCACCTTGCGCGACCTTGCTGCCGACGATCCGGCGCTGTCCCGCCTGACCGGACCGGAGACGACTCTGGTTGCCAAGGCACAGCTCGACACCGGCAGCGGCCGGATCGGCTTGGAGACGCTGGCGGTGACCGCTGCGGCGGCACGGGCCGAAGCGAAAGGTACCGTCGGCGGCTGGGGCCAGACGGTCGACCTGACGCTGGGCGCGAACGCCGACGACCTCGCCCCGCTGTCGGGCCTCGCCGGCCGGCCGCTGGCCGGTGCGGTGGCGCTGTCGGGGCCGGTGAAGCGCGGGGCAGATGGCACGCTGACCGCCGAGTTGACCGGCAGCCTCGACCGGCTGTCCACCGGCACGCCTGCCGATGCGGTGCTGGGCGACAAGGCGACGCTGGCGCTGGCCGCCAGGATGGAGCCGGACGGCGCCATGCGCCTGACCGACCTGACGGTCGATGGCCGCAACGGCAAGCTGACCGGCAACGCGGCGCTGGCCGACAACAAGGTCGATGCCCGCACCACCCTGACCGTGGCGAAGCTGGAGCCGCTGGGCGGCGCGCTCGGCACACCCATGGAGGGAGCGGCGACTCTGGAGGCGACCGCCCGCGGCCCGCTCGACGCCATCGAGGCGCAGGCGACGCTGACCGCCCGCGACCTCGTGGTGCAGGGGCGCCGGCTGGGCGCCACGGAGGTCAAGGCGACCGCCGCCGGACTGCCGGCAACGCCGAACGGCACGGTTTCGGCGCGGACCAACCTGGACAAGACGCCGCTGTCGGTGGACGGGCGCTATGCCTTGCGGGAGCAGACGCTGCGGCTTGACGGGCTGACCGTCGCCAACGGGAACAACCGCATCACCGGACAGGCGCAGGTGGCGCTCGACACGCTGCTCGCGACCGGGCGGCTGGAGGGCAAGCTGCCCAACCTGAACGGCCTGTCGGCTTTGGCTGGCATGCCGCTGGGCGGCGGGGCGAGCTTCACCCTGGCGCTGGACGGCAAGGGCGGCAAGCAGGCGGCCAACCTGACCGCCGACGCCAGCGATCTGCGGGTCGAGGGGGAAGGCGGACCACTGCTCACCGCCCGCCGGCTGACGGCCAAGGCCGATGTGGCCGATGCGCTCGGCACCCCGAGCGGCAAGGCACGGGTGGAGATGACCGACGGCAATGCCGCCGGCACCGAGCTGCGCAGCGTCACGGCCTCTCTCGATGGGTCGCTGGCGAAGGCCGGCTTCCAGGCCAATGCCGCCGGAGCGGGCGCCCAGCCCGTTGCGCTCGATCTTGCCGGCAATCTGACGCGGGAAGGGCAGGTGACGCGTATCCGGCTCGACCGCCTGCAGGCGCGCTATGCCGGAGAGGATCTGCGGACCACCGCCCCGGCGACCATCCTGCTGGCCGACCGCCGGTATGAGGTGAAGGAGCTGCGGCTGTCGTCGGGCAATGCCCGGCTGGCCGCCGACCTCGGCCTGAACGGCGACCGGCTGAGCGGCGAGCTGACCATCGACCGCCTGCCGCTCGCCCTGGCGAAGCTGGCGAGCCCGACGCTGGCGCTGGACGGCGTCGCCAACGCGCGGGCGTCGCTGGGCGGCACCCTGCGCAACCCGCGCGCCGACGCCACCCTGCGGGTCAGCGGGTTGAAAGCGCAGCAGACGACGCAGGCCGGGCTTCCGGGCATCGACGCGACGCTGGACGCCCAATGGCGCGACCGCCGGCTGTCGCTGAACAGCCGGATCGCCATGCCGAAGAATGCCGGCACGCTGACCGCCAGCGCCGCGCTTCCGTTGGTGATGAACCCCGACAGCTATGCCGTCAGCGTGCCGTCCAATGGGGCGCTTGAGGCGACGGTGAACGGCACGGTGGATCTGTCGCTGGCGAACGACCTGCTCGCCGCCTCCGGCGACCGGGCGCGCGGATCGCTGCAGCTCGACGTGCGGGCCGGCGGGACGGTGGGCAAGCCGTCGCTTGGCGGGTCGGTGGTGCTGGCGAACGGACGCTACGAGAACCGGGCATCGGGTGCGGTGATCACCAACATCGAGGCGAGGCTGGTCGGCGACGGTGACGTCTTCACCATCCAGAGCTTCCGCGGCCGGACGCGCAACGGTGGTGCGATCAGCGCCAGCGGTGTCATCCGTCCGGGTGCTCCCGCCGACCGCCAGCTCGACATCGCGGTCCAGGCCGACAATGCCCGGCTGGTGGAGATCGATCTGGTGACTGCGGAGATCGGGGCGAACCTGACCCTGACCGGCGGCTTCGCCAACGCCCGGCTGGCGGGGCCGCTGGACATCCGCCGCGCCGAGATCCAAGTGCCCGACCGCATGCCGGCAAACGTCGTCGACCTGAAGGTGACGGAGGTCGGCAAGGGCCGTCGCGCCCGTGGGACCACCCAGGTGTCCACCGCCGGCGGCACCCGCCGCGTGCCCCAGCCGGCGGAAGCGCCGCCGGCCGCGACACCCTTTGTCCTGGCGCTGGACATGACGGTGAACGCGCCGAACCAGATCTTCGTCCGCGGCCGTGGGCTGGACGCGGAGCTTGCCGGCAATCTGCGCGTCAAGGGAACGGCTGCGGCGCCGGAGGTGACCGGCCGCTTCAACATCCTCAAAGGCAGCCTGAACCTGCTGGCCAAGAATTTCGAGTTCAAGCGCGGCATCTTCGACTTCGACGGGACCCAGCCCATCGACCCGCGGCTCGACCTGCTGGCCGAGGCGACCGCCAACGGCATCACCGCCGACGTGGTGGTCAGCGGCACCGCCCGCCAGCCGAAGATCGAGCTGACCTCGCCCCAGGGACTGCCGCAGGACGAGGTGCTGGCCGGCGTGCTCTTCGGCAAGTCGGTGGGCGATCTGAGCGCGGCGGAGGCGGTGCAGCTTGCCCAGTCCGCGGCGGCGCTGGCGGGAGTCGGCGGCGGAGGCGGCGGCATCCTGGACAAGGTGCGCCGCGGCCTGGGCGTCGACCGGCTGGACTTCACCCAGGGTGAGAACGGCAAGGGCGGAGCGGTGCAGGCCGGCCGCTATGTCAGCGACCGCGTCTATGTCGGTGTCGAGCAGGGAATCGGCGCCAACCAGAGCCGGGCGAAGGTCGAGGTCGACATCACCAAGAACCTCAAGGGCACGGCATCCGTCGGCGCCAACTCCGAGACGAAGTTCGGCGTGGTCTACGAGAAGGATTACTGACGGGAGGGGGCGGCGCTAACCCGCCACCCCGACCACGATCCGCGCATGCGACGGCACCGGCACGATGCCGTCCACCGCCCTGGCGTCGAAGCGACGGGCGATGTCGGTCTCCAGCGCATTTCGCTGCTCCGCAGTCAATCCGCCGAGCCGGTGGCCGAAGCTCATGTCGAGGGCGGCACGCCAGAAGGGCTGGCTGGCCGGCGCCTTGCGCACCGGGGTCAGCTCTGTTTCCGATGTCTCTGCAAAGCCGGCGGCGCGCATCAGGTCGGACAGAAGGTCCGGTGCCGCGAAGCGGAACAGCGGATCCAGGCTGCCATCGTCGCCGAGATGGTCGGCCACCGCGTCGCCGATCTCCGCGAACAGGCCGTTCCCGGCGCGCGTTCCCCACACCATGAAGGCCGCCTTGCCACCGGGACGCAGGACACGCCGCACCTCGCGCAGGGCAGAGTCCACCGCCGGCACGAACATGATGCCGAAGCGGCAGGTTACTCCGTCGAAAGCGGCGTCGGCGAAGGGCAGGGTGGTAATGTCGGCGGCGGTGAAGGCGGGTGCCGGCCCCTCCACGCTCCGGGCGCGGCGGACGGCGCCGGCCATCATGCCTGGCACCAGATCGCTTCCGACCACCAACCCATCGGCACCGGCCCGGCGCGCGGCGCTCAAGGCGGGCTCCCCCGCACCCGACGCAAGGTCGAGCAGGCGGTTCCCCTCGACCAGCCCCGCCGCATCGAGCAGCGAGCGGTTCAGCTTGTCGGCCAGATCGGCCATCGGATCGGCCCAGCGGTCCCAGGCATCGGCACTGGCGGCCCAGCGGTCGCGCTCGCGACCGGCATCAGGCATGGCGGCATCGGGACGGGTGGTTGCGGTCAATGGAGAAGCCTCGCCGTGCCGGCCACACGCTGGACCGTGTCGGCATCGCTCAACCGCTCGCCCAGGGCCGACAGCTCGTCGGACAGCTTGCGGTTTGCGTCGGTCAATTGTTGGATGCGGGTCTGCGCCGCCTGCTGCTGCTGGGACAGGGTCGCCACCGTCTCCGTCAGCTTGCGGATTTGCTGGGACTGGCGGGCCGCCGCCTCGTTCTGGCTGCGGCGGATCGATCCGACGGCCACCAGCACGACAAGGCTGACGGTCACGCCGGCCGCGATGGCGACGATGCTGATCCCGGTGAACCAGTCCATGGGCGCAAAGCTTCCGCCCATTTCACCCGATGGTCAAGCAGTCTGACAATCCATGGACGCAACGGACCCGGCGCCGAGCTGGCGCCGGGTCCGCTGTCGAAGAAACAACCGGGGAGGCAGCTGCGGTCAGCCGACGGAGCCGGTGACCGGGCGTTCCGCCTTCATGCGCAGTTCCTTCAGGTGATCGCCGAAGGCGCGCAGGACCGGCATGATCCGCTGGGTCTGGTCGGCGGTGACGTGGGCATCCGTCTTCAGCACGATGGTCGGCGCCTCGGCCATCAGGCGCTTGGCGCGCATCGGACCGACCTTGTCGTCGAGGAACATGGCCATGCCCATCAGGATGCCCAGCGTGACGTCGTCCGGAGCCTTGGGCAGGGCCAGGACTTCATGAAGCTCGTTCAGCAGGGTGTAGGCGACGATGGAGGTGCGTTCGATGGTGTCGACGTCGGCGGCCATGGGCATCGGGCAGGTCCTCGGGAAACGTTCGGATGAAACGTTGCGGGTGAGACACTGGCGGGTGACGCGGGAAGGCGTCCCGAAGGGCGCCAGCGCTTGCGAAATCCGTCGTTCCCCGAGGGTAATCGTCAGTTTATAACCAAAGTGTTAACCAAGCGCTGCCCGAGTCGCCCGAGTCGCATTTTTCCGAGTCGCAATCTTCCGTTCTCATCGTTTTCCGCTGCTGCGCGCCTTGGTCGAAAGCGACAGCTCGGCCACTTCCTCTCGCGCGCTGCTGACGAGGCCGGCCGACTGTACGATGTCGCGGTTGAATGGGTGATAGGTCTGTGCGTAGATCCCGCGGATCTTGGTCACGTAATCCTGCGTCTCGCGGTAGGGCGGGATGCCCTTGTATTGCAGCACGGCGCCTTCTCCGGCGTTGTAGCCCGCCAGCGCATAGGCGACGTTGCCGTTGAAGTAGGCCAGCAGCCAGCGCAGGTACTTCATGCCGCCGCGCATGTTCTGTTCCGCATTGAACGGGTCGGACACGCCGAAGCGCTCCGCCGTCTCCGGGATCAGCTGCATCAGCCCCTGGGCGTTCTTGTTCGAGACGACATCGACGCGATAGCCGGATTCCACCGCGATGACGGCGAGTACCAGATCGGGATCGAGGCCGTAGGTCGGCGCCATCTTCTGAACCATCGCGCGGATTTCCGCCGGCGGCTTGCGGATGATGCCCCAGCGCAGATTGGGCGGCTCGCAGCGGTCGGGCGTCTTCACCGTGCCTCCGGCGCTTCCGACCAGACGTTCCGCCTGCTCGTTGCCCAGTGCCGCGGCCTTGCGCAGCCAGGCACGGCCGAGGTCGGCGTCCTTGGACACGCCGCCCAGGCCGGCCATGTGCATGCGCCCGGCCATCAGCGCGGCATCGGAGTAATCCTGGCGGGCAGCCCGGCAATAGAGCGATAAGGCCAGCCGCGGATCGGCCTTCACCCCGTCGGCACGTTCGTAATGCTGTGCCAGTTCATACTGGGCACGCGCGCTGCCCTTGTTGGCCAACGCCTCCAGGGCGGCGACCGTTTTCTCTGCAATCCCGGCGCTGGCCGGTGCCGAGGCCAGCAGGCAAGGCAGGAGTACTGCTGCGGCAAGTGCCGACATGCGCGCACCGCGGGGTCGCCGGCTGGCATTGCCCTGCAGGGGAGATGAAGCGCGAAACGCGGACGGTGTACCGCAAAGGTTCGTGTGGTCTTCCACCGGACCCCCCTGTATGATTTTCTTCGAGCTTTCGGAGACCATCAAAAGGTCAAAAGCAGAGTTTTCAGGGAGGACGCTGCCGCACCCAATTGGCCGGGTGCCAGGCATAGCGGCATAAGCCGAAACGGAAGGGCGGCTGCCGGAGAATACATCACCGTAAGAGGTTGATGTGGCGCCGCCAATAAAAAATACATAGGCCGATCGACTGCTGTCGGTCGGTCTTTTTCTTTTCGCGTTGGTCATGCGTCCTCCAATCGAATTGGAGAAATAACGAACGACCATGTTTTAAGCCAATGCCCTAACGGTGATTGGTGTGGGATAGCGGGGGTACTCTAGGGGTTAGCTGTCTCCATTGTATGACCCATTAGCCTTTTTCCCAACTGGCAGCTCCTTTGTGCGCTCATTAAGTACGGATCGGGCCAGATAATCGGCTGCGAATTCGACGACCCCGGACGACGGAGACCATCCATTGTCCGGGGCCGTCGCGCCGGAGGCCCCGGCAAAGCCATCCGCATGAAGACGCGGAGAGCAGCCGTGGCGAACGGCATTGAAGGAGGCATCGTTTCACCGATGGCGAACCACGTCGCGACCACCTTGAGCCACCGACAGCTGGTCCCGGCCGGGCCGGTGCCCTTCGGCGCCGAGGCCGTTGGCCGGACCCGTTCGGACCGCCTGCCGACATATCTTGACCAAAACACAGCCGATGCCGGGATGGAGACCCATTTGACTGCCCATGCGGAGGCCGAGATGGCCGAAGCCAACACCGAAATCGACGAAGCCCCGGCCGATGTCGATACCGATGTTGATCGTGCCGACACCGCCGACACGGTTGTCCAGGCCGCCGCGGAGGACGATTTCCGCCCCGACCCCAACGCACCGCCCGACCCGGCGGTGATCCGCCAGATCGAGGAGGAAATCCCGCGCCTGCGCCGCTTCGCCCGTGCGATGGTGCGCGACGCCACCCTGGCCGACGATCTGGTGCAGGAATGCCTTGAACGCGCCCTGTCGCGCCTGCATCTGTGGCGCCCCGGCACCAACCTGCGGGCTTGGCTGTTCACCATCCTGCGCAACCTGCACATCAACGGTGTGCGCCGCCGCCAGCCGGTCGTCGATATCGATGCGGAGGCGCAGGCCGCGATCGGTGCCGCCCCGGGATCGCAGTTTGTGCGGATGGAGCTGCGCGACCTCCGCCGGGCGCTGGCCCTGCTGCCGAACGAGCAGCGCGAGGTGGTTCTGCTGATCGGGCTGGAAGGGATCTCCTACAACGAGGCGGCCGACATCCTGGGCATTTCCATCGGCACGGTAAAGTCGCGCCTGTCGCGCGGCCGCCGCGCCCTCCGCCTGCTGATGGAAGGGGAAAGCCCGTCGGACGCGGCTGACGCCTGATTGCCCGACGCCTGATTGCCCAACGCGTGATCGTGGCGGGCGCGTCTTCGTCAACTTCCGGCATGTGTTGATTTCTGCGGGGCGCCCGGTGGCCGGGCGTCCCGTTTCCATGTCTGTCCGTCTTCTGTCCGTCGCAGTCGGCCGTGGATGGAAGACCGCAAGCAAAAAAGAACGGCGGCGCCCTTACGGACGCCGCCGGAGGCGGGGACGATCGAGACGATGTCGGGGCATAGCTGCACCGACGGCATCTCTGGAGGAGAAAGTCTTGCAGCCTCAGGAGATACTGCGATCAACCGGCCGGCCCGAAGGAGGTTCCGTACCGCGGGAACCTTAGGCCGGCCGGTTCGGCAGCCTGTCTAACGTCGCCGGACCAGACCCATGATCAGGCTGATGGCGAACAGGACCAGGAACAGGAAGAACAGGATTTGCGCGATACCGGAACTGGCCGACGCAATTCCACCGAACCCGAGCGCGCCGGCGATCAGCGCGATGACGAAGAAAACGAGAGCCCAATAGAGCATCATACCCTCCCTCGCTCGGCCGAATAGTCACCAAGGACCGCCGGCGTCACGCATGAGACAAGTCGTGGCCGCATCCGCCGTCCCGTCGTCTCCATCTCCTGGCCTCTGCTTGGGCATGCAAGTCGGGGCGGGGTGAAGGTAAGCAGAGCCGGTGCGGCGGCATTCGAAGATCAGAACAACGCCGTAGGCACGATGTTCCCTGTATCTGATCGGCCGGAGTATCGTAGCGCCGCAGGGCTGGTGCGGACTGGCATTTATGCAACAACGGGGCTGTCTGCGCGTTTCCGTTTGATGAGAGGTCCGGCACCCGCCGGCCATGGGGGACGACAACGAGCGAGGACCCGATGAAGACCGGATTGATCCTGGCGGCAATGGCCGCCTCAGTCGCTATGGTTCCGGTGGCGATGGCGCAGCAGACCTATTCGCAAAGCTATTCCACCTATTCGAGCCAGAACCATTCGGGCAGCACCGGCAGCGATCTTTCCAGCCTGACCGGCTCCGCGGGAGGAAGCTCATCCGATCTCGCCGGACGCCGCGGCCGGGGACAGAAGCCGATCGAACTGCAACAGACGACGCTGCTCAACCAGCTCAGTGCCGCCGGCTATGTCTCGGTGCGCGACTTCCGCAAGGACGGGGACCGCTATGTCGCCAACGCAATGACCCCGCAGGGGCAATGGACGACGGTGGTGCTCGACCCGCGCAACTCTTCGACAACGCCGGCCGCCAATCCAGTCGTAACACCGGGCAGCAAGCCGATCCGTTGATCTAGTTGAGCAGTCGCGCCCATGTGCCGGCGAGGCGGCCGACGCCTCCCGGCACACGGAGATCGTAGAGCGGCAGCGGCTGTTGCAGGCGTTGCCCGGCATCGCGGCCCAGCGTACGCACCGCCGTCTCCACCGTGCCGCCGACCGGAAGCCAGCCTGAAGCGGCGATGGGCACCACCAGCGCCAATCCCCAATCCATCCTTCCGCCGAACCGGCTTTGCGCGCCGTCCGGCCCTTCTGTCCAGGTGGCATGGGCTTTCAGGCCGATGCCGCCGTCGAAGCGGCGCATCACCTCCACCGTGCCACCCCAGTCGCCGCCGAGATAGCGGCCGAGCCGAAGCGCGGTCGTGGTGTCGGCCCCCGGCGATTCCCAATAGACGCTGGCATGGCCGGTGCCGCGGGCGTCGGTGCGGTCGAAGCCGAGCAGGCTGTCCGGCCGCCGCTTCCACACATGGTTGAGGTCGAGGCCCAGCGCCCAGCGGGCGGCGAGCGGCTGCACCAGCGCCTCGGCACCGATGCCGGCATACATCTCCTCCAGATGGCCGGCGGACAGCCGGGTGGTCAGTCCATCCGCCGGGCGGGCGAGCCAAGCCCCATAGGCATGGTCGAGCGACATCCGACGGTCGGCGTAACGCGGCAGATCGCTGCGCACGGGCTGTTCCGCCGGCAGGGCATTGGTGTCCAGCAGTTGCAGATCGCTCGGCGCGTTGATGCGCAGCCCGCCGCCCAGCACCAGCCCGCGCATCGGCTCCGCCCGCAGCATCACGTCCGTGTGGGTGCGTTGGGCCAATGGCGTTCCCAGCTCCGCCAGATCGAAGGTGGCGACGAGCCGGGTCGAGAGATCGAGGGAGGGGTGCCAGTCGGGCGGCGGTTCGGCTGCCGGGGCAAGTTGCGTGGTTTGCCAGATCTCCTCGGCGCTGCCGCGATGGTTTGCGGCCCGTTCCAGGTCGCGGCGGAACAAGGTCACGGCCGCCGCGTCGAGACCTATGGCGCCGGTGACGATGCGGAGCCGTTCGACTCCGGGCGGAGCGAGATCGGCAAGCAGGCGGGCGGCATCGCCGACCTCGCGTGCCAACGGCATCCGTCCGCTCCCGGCCGGGTCGAGCCACAGGGTCGCCAGCTCTCCCTCGATCCGGGCCGAGCGGACGGGAAGGCCCCGGCTGCGGGCCACCAGGGCGATGGCATCGGCGGACAAGGCCGAGCCGGCGGAGGGGCGCGGGCCGATGGTAGGGGGAGGGCGGTCGGGTTTGTCGGCATCCACCGCCGGATCGAAGCGGACCGACAGCCGCAGCATCAAGCGGCGTCCCTGCTCGTAGGCCGCGCCCAGATCGGCCCAGGATGTGGGACGCCAGGACAGGCCCACGCTGTAGCGGCTGCCGGGATCGAAGCCCGGTTCATCCTGCCGCTGGGCGCGGAAGTGGTCGCCGGAGGATTCCAGCTTCAGGCTCAGACCGTCGACCGGCAAATGCCACTCGGCACCGCCGAACAGCGCCACCCGCTCGCCGCTGAACCATACCTTGGGGCCGCGGGTTATCGGCCAGGCGGAGGGGTCGCGGTCACGGCGGAACCGGCCGCCCAGAAAACGCAGCGGGTTGCGCAGCTGGCCGGCCTCTCCCAGCGTCCCCCAACCCATGCCCAGCGTCAGGTCCACATCCCACCAGCGGCGCGACAGGGCGAGGTATTCGCCGGCGAAGCGGCCCTTGCCCGGCAGGTCCAACCCCGAGCCGGTGACGTCGCGTCCGCCGACCACGACTGCCGGCCCATGCTCATCCTCCCGCCGCAGGCGGAGTTTCAGGTCCAGGCCGGGTTCGCTGAGGCCGTAATAGCCGGGATAAGCGCTATTGCGGCCGGTGACCTCCAACCAGGGCAGCAGCTGGGCCGAGATCGAGTAATGGCGATGCAGATCGCCGAGCGCGGTCAACCCGCCGCTCATCGACCCGTCGGGCGCCATCCGGGCGTTCGGCATCTGCAACAGCCCGATCCCACCCCAGTCGGACAGGCTGACCCCTGTCTCTCCGGCGAAAGCGGGGGAGGTGAGCATTGGAAGAAGGAAAGCGATAAGGAAGGGGCGCACGCGATGATCGCGAAAGTTCGGAGCAGGTGCCCGATCCTTCGCGAGTCATGCGTATGGATGCAACTGAAAAGCTATGGAGTCGCCTCCTTACGGCGCCTCTACCACGTCGAAGTCGTGGGTGATGGCCGCGGTCTGGCCCAGCATGATGGAAGCCGAGCAGTATTTTTCCGCCGACAGGGCGATGGCGCGCTCGACCTTCGCCGGATCCAGCTTGCGGCCGGTCACGGTGAAGTGGACGTGAATCTTGGTGAAGACCTTCGGGTCGGTTTCCGCCCGCTCCGCCTCGATGGCGGCGACGCAGTCGGTGATCTGCTGGCGGCCCTTTTCCAGGATCATTACCACGTCGAAGCAGGTGCAGCCGCCCATGCCGATCAGCAGCATTTCCATCGGCCGGATGCCGGCGTTGCGGCCACCGGCTTCGACGGCGCCATCCATCACCACGGCATGGCCGCTGCCGGATTCGCCGACGAACATCTTGCCGTCCACCCAGGTGACGCGCGCCTTCATGACCATTTCCTTCGTTCACTGTTGATCGTGAGTGACCGCGCGAAGCTAGGCGCCGCGATGGATCTGCGCAAGAGGCGCACTGCGCCGTTCCGTGCAAGGGGGCGTGCCTTCCATGTCGGGCTTGTCCAAGGGACCATGAGCGCCCAAACTCCGGTGCGCTGCGATGCACAATCCGACGACGGGACCCATCATCATGCCGCACGGCCATTCCTATGGCGGTTCGACCAACCTCGACCATGATCATGCAGGGCATGACAACCCCGATCACGGCCATTCCGATCACGGCCATGCCGGCCATCAACACCATCACGGGCCGGTGCGCTACGACCGCTCTTTCGCTCTGGGGGCGCTGCTGAACATCGGCTTCGTGGTGGTGGAAGCGGTCTATGGGCTGATCGCCAACTCCACCGCCCTGATCGCCGACGCCGGGCACAATCTCAGCGACGTGATGGGACTGCTCCTGGCCTGGGGAGCGGTGTGGCTCGGGCGGCGAATTCCGCAGGGACGCTATACTTACGGCTTCGGCAACGCCTCGATCCTGGCATCGCTGCTGAATGCCATGATCCTGCTGATCGCCGTCGGCGCCATCCTGCTGGAGGCGGTCAACCGCCTTGCCGATCCGGAACCGGTCGGAGAAACGACGGTGATGGTGGTTGCGGCGGTCGGAATCGTCATCAATGGCTGGACCGCCTGGCTGTTCATGGGCGGGCAGAAGCACGACATCAATCTGCGCGGCGCCTATCTGCACATGGCGGCCGACGCGGCGGTGTCGCTGGGCGTGGTGGTGGCGGCGCTGCTAATCCGCTTCACCGGCTGGCTGTGGCTGGATCCGGTAACCAGCATCCTCATCGCCCTGGTCATCGTTGGCGGCACCTGGGGATTGCTGCGTGATTCGGTGCGCTTGGCGATGGGCGCGGTGCCGGACGGCGTCGACCGGACGGGGGTGGAGCGCTATCTGGCCGGACTGCCCGGCGTCACCGCCGTGCATGACCTGCACATATGGCCGATCAGCACGACCGAAACCGCCCTGACCGCCCATCTCGTCCGTCCAGGCATTGGGCAGGACGACGCGCTGCTGCTGGGCATCTCGACGGTGCTGAAGGACCGCTTCGGCATCGGCCACGCTACCATCCAGGTGGAGCATGACGGCAGCTGTTGCCGTCTTGCTCCCGCGGACGTGGTTTGATCGGTCAGGCCTGTTCGCGGGCAAGGCGGCGGGCGTTGGCGCGCACCTTGCGATAAGCGGGGTTCATGCCGGCGGCGGCGAGGGAGGCCGTCGCCTCGATCAGGCGCAGGTTGGCATGGATGCCGGCATCGACGACATCCGCCAGCAGGCGCTGCTGGACATCGATGATCTCTACCGGGTTCTTGCAACTGGCGAGGCCGCCGATGGTGGTGGCGGCTGCCTGGGTCTGCTTGGTGATCATGGTGATCCAGGCCTGTCCGAACTCGCCGATGCCGGTGGCGACGGCGTGGAAGGCTTCCACTGCCGCCTCCACCTTTTCAGCACCCATGCGGATGAATTCCGGATTGGCGAAGTCGATGGGGTTCGACAGCGCCGCGGTCATCATCGCGGTGCGGTATCCGATGGTCTGCGCCGCCGCGACGCCCATTTCGCCACCGCGAAGGCCGGTCTTGGTGAGCTGGCCCGCCACCGCCATCAGCCTGTCGGTGGGGTGGCCATTGCCGGCATTCTCTCGTGACATGGGCGTCGCCTCTCTGAAGAAATAGTTGCCGGAACCTGACTGCAGGGTCAACGCTGCACTGCAACATAAGTTCCGGCACGATCTTTACGCCTCGGCGAGCGCGCGGTCGAGATCTTCCATGATGTCCTGGGGATCCTCTAGACCAACGGACAGGCGCAGCAGGCCGGGTTCGATCCGGGCGGCGGCCTTCTCCTCATCCGTAAGCTTGCAATGGGTGGTGGTGGCGGGATGGGTGATCAGGCTCTTCGAATCGCCCAGATTGTTGGAGATCATCACCATGCGCAGGCCGTTCAGCGTGTTGAACGCCTCGGTCTTGCCACCCTTGAGGAAGACCGACAGCATGTTGCCGCCGCCGGTCATCTGCTTGCGCACCAGATCGTATTGCGGGTGGCTGGGCAGCAGCGGGTACAGCACCTGGGCCACCTTCGGGTGGCTTTCCAGGAACTCCGCGACCTGGAGCCCGGCGGCCGACTGGGCATGGACGCGCAGCTCCAGCGTCTCCATCCCCTTCAGCAGCAGCCAGGAATTGAAGGGGGAGATGGTCGGCCCGGTGTTGCGCAGGAAGGGATGGATGACCTCCGAGGCGTATTTCTTGTCCTTGGCCAGGATGACGCCGCCCAGGCAGCGGCCTTGGCCGTCGATGTGCTTGGTCGCCGAATAGATGATGACGTCGGCGCCGAAGTCGAACGGACGCTGGAGCACCGGCGTGGCGAAGGCATTGTCGACGACGACCACCGCGCCCGCCTTATGGGCGAGATCGCAGACCGCCCGGAGATCGACGACCTCGAGCCCGGGGTTGGACGGGGTTTCCAGGAAGACCGCCTTGGCCGGCTTCGACAGCGCCTCTTCCCACTCCGCCAGGTTGGTGCCGTCGACGAACACCGTTTCGATGCCGTAGCGGCTACACAGATCCTTCAGGATCCAGTAGCAGGAGATGAAGAGCGCCCGCGGAGCCACCACCCGGTCGCCGGTGCGCAGGCCGCTCATCAGGGCACCATGCACCGCGGCCATGCCGCTGGCGGTGGCATAGGCCCATTCCGCACCCTCATATTCGGCCAGCCGGTCCTCGAACATCGCCGAGGTCGGGTTGCGGAATCGGGAATAGACGTGGCGCGCGCCGTCGTTGGCGAAGGCGTTCTCCGCCTCTTCCGCCGAGCCGTAGACGAAGCCGGAGGTCTGGTACAGCGCCTCGCAGGTTTCGTCGAACTGCGAGCGGCGGATGCCGCCATGGACCAGCTTGGAGCGGGGGCGCAGCCCCGTGACGTTCGGATTGCGATGATCGGTGCGCGACATTCCGCGACTCTCCCCTGATGATCGCCGGTGGGGCAAGGCCGGCCGCAAACAAAAAAAGCCCCGACCGATCGGGTCGAGGCGCGGACGCGGCTCGGACCTTTTTAGCGGGTTGTTTTACGTGGCCCGCAAGCCGGTCGACCAAATCACCACGTGGATCCGCTTGTACGACTGCCTATGACCGTCGTCAAGAGGGGCTAGCCATGACGTGCCGTCTCCTCTGCCCCTTGTGGGGAGGAGGATTTCGACAGCATACTTTTAACGTCTCCCGGATTGGCCCCGCCCAGCAGCGTCGCCAGCGCGCCGAAAGCCGCAGCGCCGCCAGAGACGAGCAAGGCCAGCGCCAGGAACCGCACTGCGGTGGAAGGCGCGTCCAGCCAGGGGGCCAGCACATGCCCGCCCGCCAGAAGGGCGGCCCCCATGCCGGCCGCAGCCGCCGCGATCCGGGGCGCGCGGCGCTTCAGGCGCTCATCCAGGTCGAACAGGCTGCGCTTGCGCATCGCCGCCACCAGCAGGGCGACATCCAGCCAGGCCGTCAGCCCGGTGGACAGCGCGATTCCGACATGGCCCAGCCAGGGCATCAGAACCAGAGCCAGCAGGGCGGTCGCCACCGTCACGATGACGGCGACGCGCACCGGGGTGACCGTGTCGTGGCGGGCGAAGAAGGCGGCGTTCAGCGACTTCACGATCACATAGGCCGGGATGCCGATGGCATAGGCGGCGAGCGCCATCGCCGTGGCGTGCGCCTCCTCCGGACCGAAGGCGCCGCGCTGGAACAGGACGGCGACGATGGGCGTCCCCGCCACGCCGAGTGCCACCGCGGCCGGGAGGCCGAGCAGCAGGCTGAACTCCAGCGCGCGGCTTAGGTAATGGCGGACCATCCGCTCGTCCCCGGCGGCGACATGGCGGGCCAGCACCGGCAGAAGGGCGGTGCCGATGGCGATGCCGATGACGCCCAGCGGCATCTGGTTCAGCCGGTCGGCATAATAGAGGAACGACACCGCGCCCGACGGCAGCAGCGAGGCGAGCACGATGTTCAGGAACAGGTTGATCTGCATGACCCCGGCACCGATGGCGCCCGGGCCGATCAGCCGGAACAGCCGCCGCATCCCCTCCGTCATCCGCGGCGGGCGCAGCGTCAGCACCACCCCGGCCTTGGCGCAGGCCCAGGCCATCCAGGCGACCTGGACCACCCCCGACAGCGTCACCGCCGCCGCCATGGCGGTGCCGGGTTCCAGACCCAGCCGCGGGGCGATCAGCAGGGCGGCCACCAGCGTCAGGTTGAAGGCGATGGGCGCCGCGGCGAACGGTCCGAAACGGTCGAGCGCATTCAGAACCCCGCCCAGCAGAGCCACCAGCGAGATCAGCGCCAGGTAGGGAAAGGTCAGCCGCGCCATATCAACCGCCAGGGCGAACTTGGCCGGTTCGTCGACGAAGCCGGGGGCGAGCCCGTGCATCAACCAGGGCATGGCGACGATGGCCGCCAGCGTGAAGGGCAGCAGCATGGCCAGCAACATTGCCAGCGCTTCCTCCGCGAAACGGATGGCGGCGCTGCGCCCGCGGGTCTGAAGCTCAGCGGCGAACAGCGGGACGAAGGCGACGCCGAAGGCGCCCTCCGCGAACAGTCGGCGGAACAGGTTGGGCAGCTTCAGCGCGACGAAGAAGGCGTCGGCCACCGGGCCGGCGCCCAGCACCGCCGCGGTCAAAATGTCGCGTGCGAAGCCGGCCAGCCGGCTCAACAGGGTCAGTCCGCCGACGGTGGCGATGGCGCGTGCGAAGCTCATCGCGGCGGTATAGCCGGCTGCGGCAGCGCGGCAAAGCCAGCTTTTCGGCGCGGTTGGCGCCGCCGGGCATGCCCAGCGCCCCAGCGGTCCGGTGCGCCGGAGCGTGTCTCGGAACGCTGTAGACGAGAGAAATTGGGGGGTGGCCTGCATGGGTGGAGCAACTGTCCACCGGTGCCACCTTGCCGGTTACGGCGTTGCGTCGGCATCTGCGTTGCGGCATGCTTGCGTCCGCCTGCCGCGGGCGTCCGCTTTCCTGGCGATGGACACGGCCGGCGGACGATCCACTGCGTTCGGGGTATACGTGAAGCGGGCGCTCTGGCTTTTTTCCGGTTTCGGCGGGCGTCTGGTCCTGCCCGCCATGGCGGTTGCGCTGGCCATCGCCGCCCTGTGGTGGATTCTGCTCGACCGCCTCCATCGGGAAGAGCGTTTGCTCGACCTGACCGCCCATGAGAAGACCGCCGTCGTGGCCCGTCTGGTGGAGGAGCATGCGGTCTCCACCTTCCGCCGCGTCGACGACCTGCTGCTGGACCTGATCGCCAACACCGAGCGCAACCGCTCCATGCGCCTGGATTCCCGGCGGGCCTTTGAAGAGGGCCTGGTGGTCGGGGTTCGCGTCTATGACACTTCGGGCCTGCTGACCATGGGCGGGGGGCGGGCCACCTTCCAGGGTGCCATCACCGACCGCGACGAGTTCCGCATCGCCCGCGACGCCGCGCCGCGCGGGCTGGTGATCGGCATGCCCTACGCATCGTCCGAAACGCAGGATCCGCTGATCCCGGTTTCGCGCCGGCTGGAGAATGCCGACGGCACATTCGCCGGGATTGCGGTCGCCGACATTCCGGTCGAATCCTTCGCCCGCTACTACCGCGTGCTCGGCTTGCCGGCCGACGGTGCGGCGACGCTGCTGCGGACGGACGGCGTCATCATCGCCCGCAACGCGGGGGCCACCAGCGTCACGGGGCGGGGAACCACCAACACAGAACTGTGGCAGGCGATCAGGCAGCAACCCGTCGGCCACATCCGCATGGTCAGTCCGGTCGACGGGGTGGAGCGGATCACCGCCTTCCGGTCGGCGCCCGACTATCCGGTGGTCGCCATCGTCGGTGAATCGGTGGAGACCGTGTTCGGTCCCTGGCGCGACAATGCCCGCCTCTACATCGGCTGGGCGGTCGCCACCACGGTGGTGATCCTGCTGTTCGTCATCGCCTTCATTGTCGAGTTGCAATGGCGCCGCCACACCGACCGGGCGCTGCGCGTGCGCAACCGGGCGCTGGCCTGGAGCAACGACGGCATCATGATCGCCGACGCTACCCAGCCGGGCATGCCCATCGTCTATGTCAATCCGGCGCTCGAACAGTTGCTGGGTGCGCCGATTTCCGCCCTGATGGGCAGCGGCGCCCTGACCGCGCTGGAACGGGCGACCAGGGACCGTGCTGCCTTGCAGCCCTTGCGCGACGCCATCGTCGTCGGACGCGATGCGCGGGTGGAACTGACCCGGTCCGACCCGGACGGGGAGGGGGCGGACCCGAAAGGGCCGCGCTGCCTGGAGCTGAGCGCGTCGCCGGTCCGCGATCATGACAACCGGCTGGTCAGCCTGATCGCCACCGTCCGCGACATCTCCGAACACAAGCGTGCCCAGGCGGCGCTGACCGATGCGAGGCGGGAGGCCGACCGGGCGAATGTCGCCAAGTCCAAGTTCCTGGCCGCCGCCAGCCACGATCTGCGCCAGCCGGTGCAGTCGCTGATGCTGCTGATGGAGGTGCTGTCGAGCCGCGTCAGCGACCCGATGACCCGCAATGTCCTGGGCACGATGGAGCGGGCGCTCGGCGCCTTGAAGATGCTGCTCGACGGACTGCTGGACGTCTCCCGGCTGGAGGCGGGCGCGGTGGTGCCGGAGGTCGAGGTCTTCGCGCTGGCGGAGGTGATGGACCGCGTCGCCGCCAACAGCCGGCCGGTCGCCGTCCAGAAGGGACTGCTCCTGCACATCGTGCCGAGCAGCATCCATGTGCGCAGCGACCCGATGCTGCTCGGCCGCATCCTGCAGAATCTGGTGGAAAACGCCCTGCGCTACACCGACAGGGGCCGCATCCTGATCGGCTGCCGCCGCCGCGGCCACATGCTGCGCATAGAGGTGTGGGACACCGGCATCGGCATTCCCGCCGACCAACAGGAGGACATCTTCCAGGAGTTCGTGCAGGTCGGCAACGCCAGCCGCAACCGCGACCAGGGGCTGGGACTTGGGCTGGCGGTGGTGCGGCGGCTGTCGGTCATGCTGGGCCATCAGGTGACGGTGCGGTCGACACCCGGAGAAGGGTCGGTCTTTGCGGTCGAGCTTCCCGTTGCCGATCCCCCGGCGGCGAAACCGGCCCCCGCTCCATGCTCTCCCTGTCCGGCTTTCGCCACGACGGTGCTGGTGATCGAGGATGACATGATCGTCCGTGAAGGGCTGCGGGCCATGCTGGCCGAGTGGGGCTATGGCGTCATGGCGGCCGAATCCTGCGCCGAGGCCCTGGACCTCGCCAACCGCGGGCCGGCGCCCGACCTGATCGTCGCCGATTACCGCCTGCGCGACGGCCGCACCGGAACGGAGGCCATCCGCGAGGTGCGGCTGGCCTTGGGCCGCATCCTGCCGGGCATCCTCGTCACCGGCGACACCGCCCCCGCCCGCGCGCAGGAGGCGGAGGCCGGCAATTTCCGCGTGATGCACAAGCCGGTGATCGCCGCGGATCTGCGCCGCGCGGTGGCCGAGGCGCTGGAACCGCTGCGGCGCGAACGCCAGACCGTCGCCTGACCGGCGGCGGGCGGCAGCCGGGATCAGCCGAGATCCGGTGCCTGTCGCGGCACCCGCAGGGTGAAGACGGCGCCGTGGCTGGGGCTGTTGCGGACGCTCAACTGGCCGCCGAGCGTCTGTGTCGCCAGATTGTAGGCGATGTGCAGTCCCAGCCCGACGCATCCGGCATGGCGCGCGGTGGTGAAGAAGGGGTCGAATATCCGGGGCAGGTCTGCTTCCAGGATCCCTTGCCCGTCATCGCTGTGAACCACCTCGATCCAGTCGTCGCCGTCGGCATGGATGTCGATGGTGATACGTCCGCTCTGCTCCGGCCGGAAGGCATGCGTCAGCGAATTGCGCACCAGATGTGTCAGCACGCGGGCGAAGGCGCCGGGGAAGCTTTCCAGTTGCAGCGCCTCCGGACAGGCCAGCTCCACCCGGTGGCCGGAGGAGCCGATCTGTGTGTGCAGGCTCAGCAGCACGTCCTCGGTGTATTCGCGCAGGTAGAAGGTGCGGCGCTCGTCTCCGGTCTGGTCGGCCGCCACCTGCTTGAACATGTGGACCAGCGCGGCGATGCGTTCGGTGTTGCCGACCAGCAGTTGCCCGGCCTCCTGCGCCACCTCCAGGAAGCCGGCCAGGGCCGAGCGGGTCAGGGCGCTGGCGGCGAACTGGCGCTTCACGTCCTCCGCCCGGCTCAGCAGGTGGGAGGCGGTGGTCAGCGCCACGCCGACCGGCCCGTTCACTTCGTGCGCCACGCCGGCGACGAGTTGGCCGAGGGATGCCATCTTCTCGGTCTGGACCAGACTGTCCTGGGCGGCCTGCAACTCGCGATAGGCCTGCTCCACCCGGTCCTTGGCCGCGCGCAGGGCGTCGGCGGCCCGCGCCCGCTCCGTGGTGTCCAGCATGACGCCGAACAGGTGGGTCAGGCGCCCGTCCAGATCGAAGCGCGGTGCGCAGGAGGAGGAGACGTAGCGGATTTCTCCCGCCGGATCGATCACCCGGTATTCGACATAGACGCGGCGCGAGTTGCCGATCACGCTTTCCAGCATGTTGCCGAAGGACATGCGGTCGTCGGGATGCAGGATGCCCAGCAGATTGTCGAAGGTCGGCTCGAACCGGTCCGCATCCTGGCCGTAGATGCCGAAGGCCTCGCGGTTCCACACCAGAGTGCCGTTGTGGATGCCATACTCCCAATAGCCGAGATGGCCGGTGCGGTAGGCCTCCTCCAGGCGCAGCTTGGCGGCCTCGAGCTGGGCCGCGGCCTCCGCCCGCTCGGTGCTGTCCATAAGCACGCCGAAGACATGGGTCAGCCGCTGCTGCGCATCCAGCCGCGGCGCGCAGGAGGCGGAGACGTAGCGGACGCGGCCGTCACGGTCGTGGACGCGGTATTCGACATAGACGCGCTGGGGATTGCCGACCACACTTTCCAGCATGTTGCCGAAGCGCGGCCGGTCGTCGGGGTGCAGGATGCCCAGCAGGCCGTCGAATCCCCCGGCGAAGCGGTCGCGCTCATGGCCCAGCACCGCCAGCCCGGCGTTGCTCAGCACCAGTTCGCCGGACTGGATGCCGTATTCCCAGTAGCCGAGCTTGGCGGTGTGACAGGCCTCTTCGAGATTCTCGGTTGCCAGCTCCAGTCCGCGGGCGGTGCGGCGCTGCTCGGTGACGTCCTCCACCGTCGCGATCCAGGGCGGACCGCCGACGCGGACCAGCAGGTCGCGGGGCTCGCCGCCAGCTGACTGGACGCTGACGTCCCGCTCGTCGCCGGGGACGGCATCGGAAAGGTCGGCGGTGAAGGCATCGGTGTTACCGTAGCGGTCGAGAAAGCGGCGATTGCCGCTCAGCCGCCCGTCGGGCTCGCGGAGCAGGGCGGCGACGGGCAGGGCATCGAAAAGCGGGAGCACGGAGGATGATGCGGAGGATGGGCCGGGCGTCGCCGGTACGGAACCGGTCTCCTGCTCCGGAGCCCCCGTCACGTCCATCGCCTGACCCGCTGTCGTCATGTGCATCTCCACAGTCCGCGCCCGATCCATGGGCGCAACTGTCGGCGGACACTACACAAGCAATTCAGCGGGACCTATGCCCAATTCGGCGCAAATCGTCGCGAATTTCAGGGTATCAGGCTGTCGAGGTCGAAGCCCTGGGCGAAGGCGATCATGGCGCCGCAGGCGCTGCCCGATCCGACCCGCATCACGCCCTCTCCGACCACCGTCGGGAACTTGCTTTTCTGCAACGCCTGCTGGGCCTTCACCGGATCGGCGACGCGCACGACGAAGCCGGCGAAGAAGGGCAGGGTGGCCGTGGCGAAGGCGGGATCGGCGGTCCAGGCCCAATGCAGGCGGTCGGGCGTGGCGACCAGAACGGGCACCTGACCGTCACCGGACCCGGCCGGCACCACCATGCGGGCGGAGCCGCGGACGGTGACGGTGCCGCCCAGCAGTGTGGCATAGGTCGCGGCGACCGCATCGGGATCGGCGGCGGCGATGACCAGCGCCTCCAGCCCGGTGGCGCTGTTGGCATGCTCCAGCTGGTCGGGACGCCAGACCAGATCGGGCGTGTGGTGCTGGCATAGGAAGATTCGGCCGGCCGGGGTCGTGGCCGGGTCGATCTGGGTGATGGTGAAGGTTGCATCGCGGCTGCCGCCCGGCAACTCCACCGGCCGGCCGAAATCGACGGGATCCGACACCGGGAAGCCGGCGGCGGTCAGCGGCCCGACGGCGGCGCGGGCGTCCGGCGTCTTCAGTGCAATGGCGGCGATGCCCTCGCGCTGACGCAGGAAGGCGGAGTAATGGGCGTTGACCGGCCTCTGTTCCTCGATGCCTAGCAACTCCAGATAGGTGCCGGTCGGGAACAGGATGGTGTGGTTGGCCGACTTCAACTGGGTGTGGTGGCCGCGCGGCGTCACGGTGAAGCCAAGCCGGGCGTAGGCGTCGCGCGCCGCGTCCAGGTCGCGGGTCGCGATGACCAGATGGTCCAGTCCGGTGATGCCGTCGATGCTCATGGCGTCCTGCCGCTGTCGGGTTTCTCTTCCGCCAGCGATAGAACAGCCGGCCCGCCGCGGCAAGCGCGAAGCGGCCGGGCTTCCCGAGCGGAAGGCCCGGCCCTTCGGTCACAGCGCTTGCTGGAGCTCCGGCACGGCCTTGAAGAGGTCCGCGACGAGGCCGTAATCGGCGACCTGGAAGATGGGCGCTTCCTCATCCTTGTTGATCGCGACGATGACCTTGCTGTCCTTCATGCCGGCCAGATGCTGGATCGCACCCGAGATGCCGACGGCGATGTACAGCTCCGGCGCCACGATCTTGCCGGTTTGCCCGACCTGATAGTCGTTCGGCACGAAACCCGCGTCCACGGCGGCGCGCGACGCACCGACCGCGGCACCCAGCTTGTCGGCCAGGGCCTCCAGCAGCGGGAAGTTCTCGCCCGACTGCATGCCGCGCCCGCCCGACACCACCACGCGGGCGGCGGTCAGCTCCGGACGCTCCGACTTGGTCAGCTCGGCCGAGACGAAGCTCGACAGCCCGGCGGCACCGGCACCCGCGATCTGCTCGACGGCGGCCGAACCGCCTTCGGATGCTGCGGTCTCGAAGGCGGTGGTGCGGACGGTGATCACCTTGACCGCATCGGCCGACTGCACGGTGGCAATCGCGTTGCCGGCGTAGATCGGCCGCTCGAACGTATCGGCGGAGACCACGGCGGTGATGTCGGAGATGGCGGCGACGTCCAGCAGTGCGGCGACGCGCGGCAGGAGGTTCTTGCCGACCGAGGTGGCGCCGGCCAGCACATGGCCGTAGCCAGTCTTGGTAACCGACACCACCAGCGGGGCGACGTCTTCCGGCAGCTGATGCTCGTAGGCGGCATCGTCGGCCAGCAGCACCTTGGCGACGCCGGCCACCTTCGATGCTGCCTCGGCGGGACCTCGCGCGCCCTTGCCGGCGACCAGGATATGGACATCGCCCCCGATCCCCTTGGAGATCTGGCCGGCGGCGGTGACGGCGTTCAGCGTGGCGGGCTTCAGCGAGACGCCGTCGTGGTCAGCGATGACGAGAATGTTGGCCATGGTCAGTTCATTCCCCTCAGATCACGCGGGCTTCGGTCTTGAGCTTGTCGACCAGCGTGGCGACGTCCGGTACCTTGATGCCGGCCTGACGCTTCGGCGGCTCGGCGACCTTCACCGTCTTCAGCCGCGGCGTGACGTCGACGCCCAGGCTGTCCGGCGTGACGGTCTCCAGCGGCTTCTTCTTCGCCTTCATGATGTTCGGCAGCGAGGCATAGCGCGGCTCGTTCAGGCGCAAATCGGCGGTGACCACCGCCGGCAGCTTGAGATTCACCGTCTCCAGCCCGCCGTCGATCTCGCGCGTCACGGCGACCGTGCCGTCACCGGCGGCGATCTTCGAGGCGAAGGTGCCCTGGCCCCAGCCGAGCAGCGCCGCCAGCATCTGGCCGGTCTGGTTGCAGTCGTCGTCGATGGCCTGCTTGCCGAGGATGACGAGGCTGGGGGCCTCCTTCTCGACCAGCGCCTTGAGGACCTTGGCGACGGCCAGCGGTTCGGTCGTCACGTCGGTCTGCACCAGGATGGCGCGGTCGGCACCCATGGCCAGCGCCGTGCGCAGCGTCTCCTGGGCCTGGGCCGGGCCGATGGACACCACCACGATCTCGGTCGCCTTGCCGGCTTCCTTGAGACGAACCGCCTCTTCGACGGCGATCTCGTCGAAGGGGTTCATCGAAAACTTCACGTTCGACGTCTCGACGCCGGACTGGTCGGTCTTCACCCGGATCTTGACGTTGTAGTCGACGACCCGCTTCACGGGCACCAGCACCTTCATGATGACGTGTCTCCTCTCGGATGGTGTTCTTGTTAAGGCTCATGCAACAGCGGACAGGACCTGTCCGCGCAAAGCCGCGACCGCATCGGGGAACGGCGGGGAGGCCGCCGTGGTGCCGAGTGCGGCCAGCACCTCGGCCGGGGCGACCACGCCGGTCGCGTCGACGAAAGCACCCTGGACGACGGCCAGCGCCGCCAGCCCGCCCCGCGTTTCCATGCGGTGTTCGATGAAGATGTATTTGTCGTCCCAGCACAGAACCCGGCTGACCAGGGTGAAGCGCTGGAACGGACGCAGCGAGCGGCGGTAGCGGATGGTCGCTCCGCCCAGCACCGGCTGCCAGCGGTTGCGCAGGATCGCCGGCCCCAGCCCGACCCGGATCATCAGGTCGGTGCGGCCCAGATCCATCACGCTGAAATAGCGCGCGTTGGTCATGTGCAGGTTGATGTCGAGGTCGGTCGGCCAGACCCGGAAGCGCAGCGCCGACGGATCCAGCAGCCCGGCGCGGCGGCCGCGCCATGCGGCGACAATGGCGGCGACGACAACCGTCAGCAGGCGGAAGATCAGGTTCATCCCCCGTCTCCCGTCCCGCCATTCGTCGCGCCCTTCACCCCGAGGGCATCGCAGGCCGCCCGCAGCCATTGCTGTCCCATCATGCTCCGATCCCCCTCATAGGGCCGACCGGAGCGCCTGGGGGCGCCCGGCCGGTCAGCTGTCCTTCACGGCGGACTTCTGCTCCGCCAGGGTGTTGTTGACCTGCTCTTCGATGTCGCGCAGTTCCTGCACGGTGGTTTCCAAGTCCTCGCGCTGCTGGGCGAGGTCCTTCAGCCGTTTCTGCACGCGCTTCAACAGGTTCTTCTGTTGCTCGACCCCGCCATTGACGTTGTAGAGGTCGAGATATTCGCGGATTTCCGCCAGCGAGAAGCCCAGGCGCTTGCCCCGCAGGATGAGCTTCAGCCTGGCGCGGTCGCGCTTCGTATAGACCCGGTTGTTGCCGACGCGGTTGGGCGCCAGCAGTCCCTTGACCTCGTAAAAGCGCAGGGCCCGCGGAGTGATGCCCAGCTCCTCCGCAAGCTGGTTGACCGTGTAGAGCTGTTCCATCCCTGGGAAGGCCTTTTTGTTCGTGTTCGGCACAGTGCGCCTTCCGTTTGGTAGCACAGCTGCCGTCGCGTGATAAGGCTTCCCTTTACGTCCATGTCATGGTGGCAACGCAGCTGGAAGTTGGGGTCATGCTCCGTTCGACAGGGCCTGTTGAGCCTCGGCGATCAGCTCCTTCTTCGACAGCTTGCCGACGGCGGTCTTGGGCAGCTCGTCGCGGAACTCGATGGCCGTCGGCATCTCGATGCGGGAGATCTTGTCGCGCAGGAAGTCGCGCAGCGCCTCAACCGTCATGCTGGCGCCCGGCTTCAACTGCACGAAGGCTTTCGGCGTCTGGCCGCGATAATCGTCGGGAAGGCCGATGACGCAGGCGGCAACGACGTCGGGATGCTGGTAGATCGCTTCCTCGATCACGCGCGGATAGACGTTGTAGCCGCTGCAGATGATCAGGTCCTTCAAGCGGTCGAGCAGGAAGACGTAGCCGTCCTCATCCATCGTCCCGACATCGCCGGTCAGCAGGAAGCCGTCGATCACGGTGCGGTCGCTCTCCTCCGCCCGGCCCCAATAGCCGGCCATCACGTTGGGGCCGGCAATCGCCACCTGGCCCTTCTCGCCGATGCCGAGCCTGCGGGTCGGGTCTTCCAGATCGCGGATCTCGATGGAGATGCCGGGCAGCGGCAGGCCGATGGACCCTTCCTTGTTGACGCCGCTCAGCGGGTTGGCGGCGCAGACCGGCGAGGCTTCCGACAGGCCGTAGCCTTCGATCAGCACGCAGCCGGTCGCCGTCTCGAACTGGCGCTTCAGTTCCATCGGCAGCGGCGCGCCGCCGGAGATGCAGTAGCGGATCGAGGTCATCGGATAGCGGGCGACCTGCGGGTGGCCCAGCAGCGCCTTGTACATGGTGGGCACGCCGGGGACGAGAGTCGGCTTGCGCTTGGCGATGGTCTTCAGGACCTGCTCGGTCTCGAACCGCGGCAGCATGATCAGTTCCGCACCGCAGGCCAGCCCCATGTTCAGCACCACCGTCATGGCGAAGACATGGAAGAAGGGCAGCACGGCGAGCATGCGCTCCTGGCCCAGCGCCACGGTGGGGAACCAGGCCTGCACCTGCCTGGCGTTGGACAGCAGGTTGTGGTGGGTCAGCATCGCGCCCTTCGGCACGCCGGTGGTGCCGCCGGTGTATTGCAGCACGGCGACGTCGCGCAGCCCGTCGATGCGCACCGGACGCAGTTTGCCGTCATTGGCCAGCAGGCTGTTGAAGTCGACATGGCGGTCGTCGCGCGGCACGGCGGCAAGTTCGCCGCGCTTCAGCACGCTGAACAGCGCCTTCTTCACCGCCGGCAGGATGGTCGCCATGCGGCAGACGACGATGCGCTTCATCGGCGTGCGCGCCAGCATCGCGGCGACGCGCGGGTAGATCTGCTTCAGGTCCAGCGTCACCATGATCTCGGTCTGCGAGTTGGTGATCTGGTGCTCCAGTTCCCGCTCGACATAGAGCGGGTTGTAGTTGACGACGGTCCCGCCGGCCTTCAGCACCGCAAAATAGGAGATGACGTAGGTCGGGCAGTTCGGCAGGCACAGGCCCACCCGCACCCCCGGCCCGACGCCGAGATCCTGGAAGCCGCGGGCGGCGCGGTTCACCAGATCCAGAACCTCGGCATAGCTGTAGCGGCGGCCCAGGAAGTCCAGGCAGGGACGATCAGCATAGCGCCCGGCCGCCTCTTCGAACAGCATGTGCAGCGGCATCGGCGTGAACTGCTGGTCCCAGGCGATCCCGTTCGGATAGTGCGTCAGCCAGGGATGGGCGGCATCATCGGCGGCAACGTCTACGGCTGCGGTGGGCAGGTTGGCGCTCTGCGCAAGCGGCTCGGGCATGGTTCGCTCCCCTTGGCGGTGGCGCGTTCCGGATCGCCTGGCAGCCTGCACCAAAAGGCGGCAAACGGGGCGTCGGGCGTCTGAAACGCTTTCGTTATGACGTTGACGTAAACGTAATGCGCGCCTACTGTCAAGGCCAGTCCTACGAACAATCCTGAGGGCACGCTTTCATGGTCGACGACATTCTGCAGGAACTGCGCAGCCGCAGCGGCGATCTGCGCTCGCTCAACGCCTCGGTCCGCTTCCTGCTGGGCAAGGAGGGCGAGGTGATCCGGGTCGATGGCCGTGCCAGCCCGATCAGCATCAGCCGCGAGGATGCCGAGGCCGACTGCACCATCCGCATCTCGCCGGAGAACCTGCAGAAGCTGATCAACGGCAAGCTGAACCCGATGCTGGCCTTCACCATGGGCAAGCTGAAGGTCGAGGGCTCGATGGGCGTCGCGATGAAGCTGGCGCAGTTGCTGGACGACTGAGCAGGCCGGAAGAGCCGCCAGAAAGACCAACCGGGAGGAAACCCACATGACGACGACGCGCACGAAATGCGCCACCCTGTCGGCTGCCCTGATGGCGGCCACCTTGCTGACCGGCCTGCCAGGCTCCGCCTGCGCGCAGGGTGCGGCACGCACGCTGAATTACCAGATCCTGATGGGCGAGGATCCCATCGGCAGCGAGCAGGTGAAGATCGAGCCCCAGGGGGGCGACCGCACCAGGGTCACCGTCACCGCCACCACGCGGGTGAAGGTGCTGTTCATCAACTTCCGCTACGACCACAAGCGGGAGGAGATGTGGAAGGGCGCGGTGCTCGAATCGATGACCGCCACCACCGACGATGACGGCACGCCGCACAAGATCGAGATGGCGCGCGATGCCGGCGGCTATCGCCTGACGGTGGACGGCAAGGTCCAGCAGGTGCCGGCCGGCGTCCTGCCGCTGACCCTGTGGACGCCGGATGTGCTGAAGCACAGGGAGTTGCTGTCGGTGATCGATGCGGCGCCCTACAAGGTGGCGGCGCGCAAGGTCGGGGCGGAGACGGTGGAAGCCGGCGGCAAGGCGCTGGAGGCCGCCCATCACCGCATCGAGGGCGATGTGGAACGCGATCTTTGGTATGCGGCGGACGGCACGCTGCTGAAGACCCGCTTCAAACGCAGCGGCTATGATATCACCTATGTCCTGAAGTGATTCACGCCGATTGAGGACCCGATGCCCATCTTCCTGTTTCCCGACGACCCCATCTGGAACGAGGAGGCCGACGCCGTGGAATTTGCGGTGCAGGTCGGGGAGTATCAGGGCCGGGTCTTCGTCACCCGCCGCACCTTGCAGGGCATCGTCGGCCACACGCCCAAGCCGGACGAGGCGGTTCAGCAGGTCTGCATGAACCGTCCGCTGTTCGAGCGGGCGACGGAGCAGCGGATCATGTCCCGCGCGCTCGACCCCGATGCCAACATCCACCTCACCGGCCGCGACCTGCACCGCGCGGCGGGGTAGGTCGCGGCCGGCTGAGAAACGCGCTCAGCCCAGGCGGGCGTAGCGGCCGCGGAAATACAGCAGCGGGTCGCCGCTGTCGCGCGAGGTCAGCTTGCGGACGCGGCCCAGCACGATGACATGGTCGCCGCCGTCCAGCAGATGCTCGCGGTCGCATTCCAGCGTGGCGAGGCAGCCGGTCAGCAGGCGCACGCCGCCGCGGCCGGTGGTCGTCTCCAGGCCGGTCCAGCGCTCCTGCAGGTCGCGGCGGGAGAAGCGGTTGGACAGCTCCTCCTGATCGGCGGCCAGGATGTTCACCGCGAAATGCGGAGCGAGCTTGAATGCCTCGAAGGACATCGCGGCGCGGCCCAGGCAGAACTGCACCAGCGGCGGGTCGAGCGACACGGACGAGAAGGAATTCACCGTGACCCCCAGCGGCAGCCCGTCGGGCGCGATGGTCGTGATGACGGCGATCCCGGTCGCGAAGCAGCCGAGGGCGGAACGGAACGCAAGGGGATCGATCGGCTGGTCGGTGATCATGACGTCCTGTCGTGTGGGCCTGGATGGGGCAGGGTGGAGGAGCAGCGTGGGCAGGAGGGCCGGCGTGGGGCACACGCCTCCGGTGGCGGTGAAGGTGACACACAAGGTAGGAAATACCGGGAATTAATCCAGCACGTCACCCGGTGCAAGCCGCATCTCCACCTCACCTCCGTTGCATCTCCACGGCATCTCCGGCCCCGACAACGTCGTTAAACGGATCTTAATGAAACCCGGTCAGGGTTCTGCCGCAGTGGCCGGCCGCTGCTTTCACCGCGGCGCCGCGCCCAGAAATCGCATACGGGAAATCGGCCTTCGGGCTGTGAACCATTCGCCACGGCCAGGGCATGAGCGGGAATTCCGGCGGCGACGAGCGGCCGATCATCATCAAGAAGAAGAAGGGCGGGCACGGCGGCCACCATGGTGGCGCGTGGAAGGTGGCCTATGCCGACTTCGTCACCGCGATGATGGCCTTCTTCCTGCTGCTGTGGCTGCTGAACGTCACCACCTCGGATCAGCGCAAGGGCATCGCCGACTATTTCTCGCCGGTCTCGGTCAGCCGCGAGCAGTCCGGCTCCGGCGGCATGCTGGGCGGCAAGACCATAACCGTGCCTGGGGCGCAGGTCTCTCCCAGCTCGCCGATGTCGGCGGACGTGCCGGTGTCCGGGCCGCCGGGCTATTCGGCGCAGCAGACCGAGGATGCCGACGACCCGACCGAATCGACCTCCGGCCCCGGCCAGGGCACCGGTCCCGGCAAGTCGGCCAGCGGTGCGGCACCCGACGCCGACGTCGCCGACCAGAAGCCGAACGAAACCCGCGCCGAATTCCAGAAGCGGATGGAGGAGATGGCCAAGCAGTTGGGCATCCCCGGCCAGAAGCCCGGCGAAAAGCTGTCCGACTTCGGAGAGCGGGTGAAGGAGGCGATGGACAGCCTCCAGGGCGCCGCCAAGGAGGCCCGCCAGTTCCAGCAGGCCGCCACGGAGATCCGGCAGGCCATCCAGTCGGTGCCGGAACTGGAACCACTGGCGCAGAACCTGATGATAGACCAGACCCCGGAGGGGCTGCGCATCCAGATCGTCGATCAGGACCGCGTGTCGATGTTCCCCGGCGGTTCCGGCCAGATGTACCCACAGACCCGCCAGCTGGTGCAGCAGGTGGCGAAGGCGCTGTCCAAGCTGCCCAACAAGCTGTCGATCAGCGGCCATACCGACAGTTCGCCGTTCCCCGCCGGCTCCGGCCGCGACAACTGGGATTTGTCGACCGAGCGGGCAAACGCCACCCGCCGCGCCTTGCTGGCCGGCGGCATCGATCCGACGCGAATCCAGGACGTCGTCGGCAAGGCCGACCGCGACCCGCTTGTCGCCGATCAGCCCAACAGCCCGCGCAACCGGCGCATCACCATGGTCCTGCTGCGCGAGACCCAGGCGGCGCCTTCGGCCGGCGGCCAGTCCGGCGGCGGCGGTGCCCCCACCAAAGCACGATAAGACTTCTGCACCGCCGGTACTTTGGCGCTAATTTCCGGAAGCGTTCGCGTCCGAATTCTTGCTTTGTCACTGCGTCGCACAACGGTACGCGCGTTTGCCCTGTTCAAAGCGCGCGGCGATGCGTCATACTTCCTGCACAATGCGACATGGCCGGGGCGATGCCGCCCGGCCCGCGATGATCGGTCAGATACAAGCGCGGGGGAGTCTGTGAGCGTACCCGAGGGCAAACCGTCCGACCTGTTGTCATCATACAATCCTGGCCTGTACTTCGACGAGTTGTTCGGAGCCATGGATTTGCCGGCCGAACATACGGCGCTCATCCGCCAAAGGCTGGCCGCACTCGATTTCGATGAACTGCGCCGCCGCGCGCAGGATGCGGAGCGGGAGCTTTACAATCTCGGCATCACATTCATCGTCTATTCCGACAAGGACGCCGTCGACCGCATCCTGCCGTTCGACGTCATCCCGCGGGTGATCTCCGCACCGGAATGGAAGCATCTGGAGGCGGGCGTCAAGCAGCGGGTCACCGCGCTGAACCTGTTCCTGCACGATATCTATCACGACCAGAAGATCCTGAAGGACGGGGTGATCCCCCGGGATCTGGTCGAAGGGAACCATAATTTCCGCCCGCAGATGATCGGGCTGGACGTTCCCTTCAACACCTACATCCACATCATGGGCACCGATCTGGTGCGCGACCGCCACGGCACCTTCCGCGTGCTGGAGGACAACGGCCGCGTTCCGTCCGGCGTCTCCTATGTCGTGGAGAACCGCCACATGATGCAGCGGGTCTTCCCCGACCTGATGCAGGACATCGGCATCCGGCCGGTGGACAATTACGGCCACAAGCTGCTGGACGCCATGGTGGAGATCGCGCCGGTCGACGATCCGCAGGTGGTCCTGCTGTCGCCGGGCACCTACAACTCCGCCTATTTCGAGCATATCTTCCTGGCGCGCGAGATGGGTGTGCCGCTGGTCGAGGGCCGCGACCTCGTGGTCGACAACGACCGCGTCTTCATGAAGACGACCAACGGCCTGGCCCCGGTCCATTCGATCTACCGCCGGCTGGACGATGCCTTCCTCGATCCCAAGGCCTTCAACCCCGACAGCCTGCTGGGCGTGCCCGGCATCCTGGAGGCCTACCGCAAGGGCAACGTCGCGCTGGCGAACGCTATCGGCACCGGCGTCGCCGACGACAAGGCGGTCTACTGCTACGTGCCGCGGATGATCAAATATTACCTGGACCAGGATCCGATCATCCCCAACGTCGACACCCGCATCTGCCGCGAGCCGGATGCCCTGCAATACACGCTCGACAATCTGGCCGATCTGGTGGTGAAGCCGGTGGGCGAGGCCGGTGGCTACGGCATCACCATCGGCCCGCGCGCCAGCAGGGCGGAACTGGAGGATTGCCGGGCCAAGCTGCTGGCCGATCCGTCCAACTACATCAGCCAGCCGGTCGTCGACCTGTCGGTGTGCCCGACCGTCTGCGACGACGCCATCGAACCGCGCCACGTCGATCTCCGCCCCTTCGCCATCACCGGCAAGAGCAGCTGGGTCCTGCCCGGCGGCCTGTCGCGCGTGGCGTTGAAGAAGGGCACGCTGATCGTCAATTCGTCCCAGGGCGGCGGCTCGAAGGACACCTGGGTTCTGGAAGGTGGTGCGGCATGAACCTGCTGTCCCGTTACGCCGAGTGCATTTTCTGGATGGCCCGTTACATGGAGCGGGCCGAGAATCTCGCTCGCATCCTCGACGTGCACGAGACCTTCGCGCGCGACACCCGCGGGGCCACCAACTGGTTCTCCATCGTCCAGCTGAACGCCGACGAGAAGGACTTCTTCAGCCGCCATGACCGCCCAACGGCGGAGGCGGTGATCCACTATTACATGTTCGATCCGCAGAACCGGAATTCGCTGCTGTCGATGCTGCGGATGGCCCGGGAGAACGCGCGGACGCTGCGCCCCTGGATCTCGACGGAGATGTGGACGCAGATCAACGTGTTCCACAACAAGCTGCTGGAGATGTCGGTCAAGGACGTGGCGACACAGAACCTGTCCAAGGTCTGCACCTGGATCAAGGAAGAGTGCCAGACCCACACCGGCATCACCGAGGGCACCTTCTACCGCGACCAGGGCTGGTACTTCTATCAGATGGGCAAGTATATCGAGCGGGCGGACCAGACAACGCGCCTGCTCGACATCAAGTACCACACACTGCTTCCGTCGCCGGTGGAGGTCGGTTCCACCCTGGACGTCAGCCAGTGGACGACGGTCCTGCGCTGCACCGCCGGCTATCACGCCTTCCGCCGGGTCTATCCCCGCGGCATGTCGCCGGCCACCGTCGCCGGCTTCATGCTGTTCAACGAGGGGTTCCCGCGCTCGGTGGTGATGTGCGTGCGGCAGATCGACGGCGTGCTGACGCGGATGCGCTCGCGCTACGATCTGCGCGGCGGGTCGGCGGCGATGGAGCGGGTGGACGAGTTGCTGGCCGCCCTGCTGTCCCGTCCGATCGATGCGGTGCTGCGCGACGGGCTGCACGAGTACCTCGACTGGATACAGCTGCAGCTGAGCGTCGTCACCACGGAGATCGCGCAAGCCTTCTTCGGCGTCCAGCCTCCTCTGGCAGTTCAGAGCCAGTCGCAGTAAGCTCGGGTCCGGCGGGGGAGCTTCGCGCTCCTCCGCCTCCTCGTCACCGTCGTGGTGGTTGTCGCTCAGAATGTCGGTCATCCAGCCGCCGCAGCGTCCATTGCAGCAATTCTTCCGGTCGGGGCCGATGCCCTGCCCCTATCTGCCCGGACGTGTGGAGCGCAAGCTGTTCACCCGCCTGATCGGTCCCTATGCGACCGAGGTGAACTCCACCCTGTCGCGGGCCGGCTTTCGCCGCAGCCACGACATCATCTATCGCCCGGTCTGCCCCAACTGCCAAGCCTGCGTGCCGGTGCGCGTGCCGGTCTCGGATTTCGTGCCGACGCGGTCGCAGCGCCGGGTGCTGAAGCTGAATGACGGGGTGACGCTGAGCGAAAGGCCGGCCTACGCCACGTCGGAGCAGTACCGGCTGTTCTCTCTGTACCAGAATTCCCGGCATGGCAACTCGGACATGGCCCGCATGGCGATGGGCGATTTCGCCGCCATGGTCGACGAGGGCAGGGCGGACACCAACCTGCTGGAGGCGCGCGACGAGCGTGGACAGCTGGTTGGCTGCATGCTGACCGATCGGCTGTCGGACGGCTATTCTGCGGTCTACAGCTTCTACGACGCGGCCCAGGATCGCCGCAGCCTGGGCACCTTCCTGATCCTGGGCCTGATCGAACGGGCGCGGCTGGCTGGCATGCCCTATGTCTACCTGGGTTATTGGATCGCCCACAGCCGCAAGATGGCCTACAAGGCGAAGTTCCACCCGCTGGAATGCCTGGGTGAGGATGGCTGGCGCCGAGTTCGACATCGTGCCCGACGGTGACGCGGAGTAAGGACATCGCCGGCGTCCGTTTCGGCGGCGATGTCCTTTGACACCTGCCGTCAGGCGGCCTTGATGTCGCTCAGGAACTTTTCGACATCCCGGCGCATCAGTTCCGCCTGCTGGGACAGGTCACCGGCGGCGCTCAGCACCTGACCGGCAGCGTCGCCGGCCTCGCCTGCCGCCTGCGTCACCTGAACGATGCTTCCAGTCACTTCCTGCGTCCCGGCTGCGGCCTGCTGGACGTTGCGGGAGATCTCGTTGGTCGCGGCACCCTGCTCCTCGATGGCGGCAGCGATGGCGGTGGTGATGTCGTTGATGCTGCCGATGGTGCCGCCGATGCCGGTGATCGCCGTCACGACACCCTGCGTCGTCTGCTGGATGGCGCCGATCTGGCTGGCGATCTCCTCCGTCGCCTTGGCGGTCTGGCCGGCAAGGCTCTTCACCTCGCTTGCAACCACCGCAAAGCCCTTGCCGGCTTCACCGGCCCGTGCTGCCTCGATGGTGGCGTTCAAGGCGAGCAGGTTGGTCTGACTTGCGATGTCGGTGATCAGGCCGACCACCTCGCCGATCTTCTGCGCGGCTTCGGCGAGGCTGCGGACCGCGTCGCTGGTTTGGCCGGCTTCGCTCACCGCCTTGCCGGCGATGTCGGCGGAGCGGGCGATCTGGGTGCCGATCTCGCGGATGGAACTGGCCATCTCTTCGGTGGCGGTGGCGACGGTCTGGACATTGGCGCTGGTCTGTTCAGCGGCCGACGCCACGACGGTGGCCTGGGTGCTGGTCTGCTGCGCCATCGCCGACATGCTGTGCGCGGTGGCGTCCAGTTCGGAAGCGGCCGCTGCCACGGTGCGCAAAGCGGTGGACGACGAGTTCTCAAAGCCGGTGAGCAATTGCTCGATGGCTTGGGCGCGGCGTGTCTTGGCCTGCTGTTCGGCGGCTTCGACGGCAGCGAGGCGGTCGGCCTCGACCATGTTGTCCTTGAACACCTGGACCGCGCGTGCCATGGCGCCCAACTCGTCGCCACGACCGGTCCCGTCGATGGAAACTGTCATGTCGCGGTCGGCAAGGCGCCCCATCATCGACGTGATCTCCTGAATCGGGCGGATCACCGTGCTGACTATCATCCAGGCCACGCCTGCGCAGATGACAACGACCAGCACAAGGATGCCGGTGACCCACAGCTTGCTGGTTTGGTAGACCTGTTCACCGCGGTCGGCCGCACGTTTGCCTTCCGCTGTGTTGAAGTCCATCAGAGACTGAAGAATATCTTTGGAGGTCCGGAACTCATCCCGCGACGAACCACGATATATGGCGCCGGCACCATCATTGTCGTTCTTGCGCGACAACGGCAGAAGCTGCTCCCGGCTGATTTTCATGTAGGTTTGATAGCTCGTGACGAATTTCTGGTAGGTCTCGGTTTCCCAGCCCGGTGTCAAAAGCTTTTGGTAGTCCATCCGCCGCTGTTCGATCCTGTCGGCGATTTCCAGAAGCGCCTTATCCTCACTCCTAATATCGTCATCGGTGGATGCGATCAGATGAGCGCCTTCCAATGTGCGATAGTAGTCAAAGGTTGTGTAAAGTCTGGAAATTGCTGAGACCGATGGCAGCCAATTGTCGCGTACATCAGCGGCTTCTTCGTTGATTGTCGAGAGCTTGGTCAAAGAAAAGACGCCGAGACCAGCCGTGCATAGCAGAAGGATTAGGATCGCAAGAATCGTCCGTGACTTAACTGAAATGTTCGAAATCAATGCCATGGCTGGTGCTCCTGATCTGAGGTTTCTCTCGACCTTCATTTCGTCCGAATAAGAGGGTCTGGTTCGCCTGGATTCTCAACCCTTACGGAAGTGAGGCGTGTGCGCTCGCCTTCTCCGCAAATTGAGCAAAAGGCGCGCCACAAGGCATTGCAATGCCTGTGGATCAAATATTGTTTGAATCCAATATTCTATCTGCTTCCCTTGATCACGGGATGCGTCTTGGATTATCGCGATTTGGCAATATGCGGATTGCATTTTGCAAAACGCCTGCGGTTTCCGTGCCTTGGACACGGTCCGGCCCCAACTTGGAAGACAGAGATCTACGGGATTATACGTAGCTCCAACGTAGCCCTTGCCGCTGGAGGGCGGGAAAGGAATAGTCCCTTCAAATCCTATCTTTTGATATACCCTCCGAACGAGAGAGGGTTGCGACCTGCCGTGCCTATGCGGCTGCAACAAAAGCAAAAGGGGACGGCGAAGGCCGCGCCCCCGCAACAGGGAGGTTTCTCCTTTGAGAGGTCTGCTCAGACTAAGCGGGCTGATCGATGCCGTGAACGAAGGCATCGGAAAGCTCGCCTACTGGCTTGTGCTGGTCGCCGTGGTGGTCAGCTCGGTCAACGCGGTCATCCGCTATGCCTTCAACATCAGCTCCAATGCCTGGCTGGAGCTGCAATGGTACCTGTTCGCGGCGGTGTTCCTGCTGTGCGCCGGCTACACCTTCCTGCGCAACGAACACATTCGCATCGACATCGTGCTGGGGCGTTTCTCCCGCCGCGTCCAGGCCTGGGTCGACATCTTCGGCATCCTGGTCTTCATGTTCCCGATGACGATCCTGATCCTGAAGCTGTCGCTTCCGATGTTCTGGGACAGCTTCCACACCAACGAAATGTCGAGCGATGCCGGCGGCCTGATCCGCTGGCCCGCGAAGCTTTTGATCCCGGTCGGCTTCTTCCTGCTCACCGCACAGGGTGTGTCGGAACTGATCAAGCGCATCGCCTTCCTCACCGGCCATCGTGACGAGCCCGGCGAGAAGATGCACAGCCATTCCTAAGGACCGGGAGCGCCCCCCAGATGGTAGAGTTCATATCCGCCAATTTGGCGCCGGTCATGTTCGGCGCCCTGGTGATTTTCCTGTTGATGGGATTTCCGGTCGCCTTCGCCCTGGCGGCCAACGGTCTGGTGTTCGGCCTGATCGGCATTGAGCTGGGTCTGCTGACCCCGGCGCTGATGCAGGCGCTGCCGGAACGCGTGTTCGGCATCATGCGCAACGACACGCTGCTGGCGATTCCCTTCTTCACCTTCATGGGCCTGATTCTGGAGCGATCCGGGATGGCCGAGGATCTGCTCGACACCATCGGGCAACTGTTCGGTCCGATCCGCGGCGGACTGGCCTATGCGGTGATCTTCGTCGGCGCGCTGCTGGCGGCGACCACCGGCGTGGTCGCGGCCTCGGTCATCTCCATGGGTCTGATCTCGCTGCCGATCATGCTGCGCTACGGCTATGACCGCCGGATCGCGTCGGGCGTCATTGCGGCGTCGGGCACGCTGGCCCAGATCATTCCGCCGTCGCTGGTGCTGATCGTGCTGGCCGACCAGCTTGGCCGGTCGGTCGGCGACATGTATGCCGGCGCCCTGATCCCCGGCCTGGTGCTGACCGCGCTCTATGCCGGCTACATCCTGCTGACCAGCATCATCAAGCCGGAGATGGTTCCGGCCCTGCCGCCGGAAGCCCGTACGCTGCGCGGCGGCAAGCTGCTGCTGCGGGTTATCACCTCGCTGGTTCCGCCGCTGGTTCTGATCTTCCTGGTGCTGGGCACCATCTTCATCGGCATCGCCACCCCGACGGAGGGCGGCGCCATGGGGGCCGCCGGCGCCATCCTGCTGGCGCTGGCCAAGCGGCAACTCGGCTGGGACCTGATGCGTCAGGCGATGGACGCGACTGCCAAGCTGTCGTCCTTCGTGGTGTTCATCCTGATCGGCTCGACCGTGTTCGGCCTGGTGTTCCGTGCCGTCAACGGCGACCTCTGGGTGGAGCATCTGCTGATCGGCCTGCCGGGCGGCGAGCTGGGCTTCCTGATCGTCTGCAACATCCTGGTCTTCGTCCTGGCCTTCTTCCTCGATTTCTTCGAGCTGGCCTTCATCATCGTCCCCCTGCTGGGACCGGTGGCGGACAAGCTTGGCATCGACCTGATCTGGTTCGGTGTCCTGCTGGGCGTCAACATGCAGACCAGCTTCATGCATCCGCCCTTCGGCTTCGCGCTGTTCTTCCTGCGGTCGGTGGCGCCGAAGATGGACTACATCGACAAGGTCACCGGCAGGAAGATCGGGAAGATCACCACCGGCCAGATCTACTGGGGTGCGGTGCCCTTCGTGATCATCCAGATCATCATGGTCGGTCTCGTCATCGGCTTCCCGCAGTTGGTCGATGCCGGCCGCGACAAGGGACCGGTGATCAACCTGAACGACGTGAAGATCGAGATTCCGGCCTTCGACAATCAGGATGTGGCTCCGCCCTTCGGCGCTCCTGGCCAATCGGAGCAGAGCCCGGCGGACGACATCATGAAGCAGCTTCAGGGCAAGTAGTGGGAAGCGTCGCAAAAGCCAGACAGTGAAATCTGGGCAGCAAAAGGGGGGCCGGTTCGTCCGGCCCCCTTTCTTATTGTGCGTTTCCGATTGGGAAAGGGTCAGCGCGTCGGGGTCGTCGCCCCGGCCCAGTTGGTCGGGGCGGTGCCGGCGGGCAGAACCACCCCGGCGTTGCCGAGCGACACCATGCGGTCGCTTCCCGCGGTGGGAGGCAGCGCTGCGAACTGTTCCGCCGTCATGCCGGTGAGGATCACCGCCTGACGGTTGCGGGCATAGCGCAGATTGTCGCTGGCGACCGTCACCTTGTGCTCGTTCGGGAAACGGGGGGCGCCGACGGTGATGATCGCCTGCTCTACCCGGTTTGTCGGCCCGATCACGAGGTCTGTGACGTTGCCGAGGATGCGGCGGCCATCCGGCGTCTGCACGGTCAGCCCGACCAGTTCCACCGGAGGCTGGGTCGCGACCTCTGCCGACGGGACGCCGCCCATGTCGGAACTGGCGCAGGCACCCAACGCCAGAACCGGCAGGAGAGCCAGGGCCGGCAGGGCGGGGAAGAGTGTGCGCAGGGAAAGGCGGCGGTGGTCCATCGTTCTTGGCCTTTTTGCTGACGGCGCGGAAGTGTCCGCTCCCACAACAACACGAGCGTGGCCGGAGGTCCCCCGCGCCGACGGGGTGACCCCATCGCCCACGGGAGACCTCCTTCCGGACAGGGGGAGCCGGACAGGTCAGGTGAAGATGAAATCGTGGCCGGCGGTCAGCCCGACCTGATCGACGGTCAGAGACGAGCCGTCAGCGAAGGTGAAGGTCGATTGGAAGCCGCTCGAGGTCAGCGACATCTGGCCCGCGGTGTAGCCATGGAATTCAATCTGGTCGATCCCCCGCTCGAAGTAACTGATGGTGTCGTGGCCAAAGCCGCCGGTCGCCTGCTCCATCAGGAAGCGGTCGACCTGGCCGTCGGTGTAGCTGACCATCGTGTCGTCGCCGGTGCCCGGTCGGAACAGGTCGGCACCGCCGTCGCGATAGCTGTCATACAGCGTGTCGTTGCCGGCGCCGCCGATCATGGTGTCGTCGCCGCGCATCCCCTTCAGGATGTCGTCGCCGGTGCCGCCGTCCAGCCAGTCGTTGCCGTCACCGCCGAACAGCTGGTCGTTGCCGGCATCGCCCCACATCGAATCGTTGCCGGCCTCGTTGCCGCCATAGGGATCGCCGAGCCAGTCGTTGCCGTCTCCGCCATGCAGCTGGTCGTTGCCCAGGCCGCCGATCAGCGAGTCATTTCCCCGTTCGCCATACAGCTGGTCGTTTCCGCCGGCGCCGTTGATACGGTCGTCGCCATCCAGACCGTCGAGACGGTCATCAAAGGCGGTGCCGGTCATGGTGTCGTTGTTCGAAGTCCCCCAGAACTGGCGCATGGCGTCTCTCCATCAGTGCCGTTAACGTGCTGTTAACGATTAACCAGATGTTAACCATGGGCCCCGGGCGGTCGAAAAGCGATAAAGGGGCAATACAAAGGGGGTTGGATGAGATGACACAGATAATTGAAACTTGATCGAATTAAAGAAATGAACTGTTTCTTCATTCGTTGTTTTTGTGGCCGAAAGCAGGATCTTTCTGTGACTGAATAAAGACTTTCTCTCCCATATGGACAGGTTTTGAGCTGCGGAACGGCACAGGTTCGGCTGACGAAGGCGATGCAGAGGGAGGAGAGGCGATAGGCCACCGACCGAACGGGCTGTCGGAACGGATCGTCCGAAAGAGGATCCTTGGCGCAAACGCGCCAGTCGCCGTCCGAAGTTTCGGATGCAGCCCTCATGGCAAAAAATAACCGGGCGTCCAAAGGAGCGCCCGGTGCAGTCATATACAGGGAGGGTTAGAGACAAGAAGGTGTGTATACCCTTCGGCAGGGGTGTCGCCTTGATGTGGATCAACAATCGCACCCGCCGTGGCGAATCGGCTTCCTTCCAGGCCCTCCCTTCAAAGCGGGTCTCTCAGCCGTGGCTGTGCGAATGACCGCCATAGAGGATGGAAGGATCGGTTTCTACCGCCTGGATCGTCTCCAGCTTTCCGTCTCGCCAAGCACGATAGAAGCAGCTGCGCCGGCCGGTGTGGCAGGCGACGCCGTCCTGCTCGACGATCAGCAGCAGGGTGTCGCCGTCGCAATCCACCCGGAAATCCTTCAGCCGCTGCACCTGTCCGGAGGTCTCTCCCTTGCGCCACAGCCCGCCGCGCGACCGCGACCAGTAGCAGACGCGGCCGGTTGACAGGGTCTCGACCACCGCATCGCGGTTCATCCAGGCCATCATCAGGATCTCGCCGCTGCCCTCGGCCTGGGCGATGGCTGGCACCAACCCATCGTCGGTGAAGCGGATGGCGGCCAGCACCTCTTCAAAGGGGCCGGACCCGGTCGACGGTGTATCCGTCATGGCAAATCACTCCTCAACTGTCCGCCGCGCTCAAAGGGCGGCGGCCATCCGCCGGAAGCCGGCCTCAAGATCGCGGATCAGGTCGTCGGGGCTCTCAAGCCCGGCGTGCAGGCGCAGAACCTGGCCCGGATCGGTCCAACGGGTGGCGGAACGCACCGCCGCCGGCCGCGTCGGCAGGATCAGGCTCTCGAAGCCGCCCCAGCTGTAGCCCATGCCGAACAGCTCCATCCCGTCCAGCATCGCCGCCAGCGCCTTGCGCGGCACCTGATTGACGATCACCGAGAACAGTCCACTGGAGCCGGTGAAGTCGCGCTTCCACAGCTCGTGACCGGGAAATTCGGGACGGGCGGGATGCAGCACCCGCGTTACCTCCGGCCGGGCCGCCAGCCAGTCGGCGAGCGCCAGCGCGCTCTCCTGATGCTGGCGCATGCGCACCGACAGGGTGCGCAGGCCGCGCAGGCCGAGATAGAGGTCGTCCGGCCCGCCGCAGACGCCGAAGCGGGTGGCGGTCTTCTTCACCGCGGTCCAGCTTTCCTCGTCGCGGCAGGTGACGACACCCAGCATCGCATCGGCATGGCCGACCATGTACTTCGTCGCGGCATGGATCGACAGATCGACGCCATGGTCGAAAGGGCGGAAGAACAGCGGGGTCGCCCAGGTGTTGTCGATCATCACCGTGGCGCCGACCGTCTTGGCGGCGGCGGCAATGGCCGGAACGTCCTGCACCTCGAAGGTCAGGGAGCCCGGCGATTCGAGGAAGACCACGCTGGTGTTGGGCCGCAGCAGGGCGGAAATGCCGGCGCCGATGCAGGGATCGTAGAATTCCACATCCACGCCATAGGGGATCAGTGTCTCCTTGGCGAAGCGGCGGGTCGGGCCATAGGCGCTGTCGGTGATCAGCACATGGTCGCCGGCCTTGGTGAAGGCGGACAGCGCGATGGCGATGGCGGCGAGGCCGGAGCCGGTATTCACCGACCTGTAGCCGCCTTCCAGCTCGGCCGCGGCCTCCTCGAAGGCGAAGGTGGTGGGCGTGCCCATGCGACCGTAATGCACGCCTTCCAGCGTGTTGCGGTCGCTTTCCTCCAGCGCGTCCAAGGTCGGGAACAGCACGGTCGAGCAATGATAGACCGGCGGGTTGACGATGCCGTGGTTGTTCCGCGGGTCGCGGCCGGCATGCACGAGAATCGTGTCCTTGGTGACGTCCTTCATCGACTGTCCGTTTGGCTGGAGCGGCAATCCGTCCCGTCCGAGTCCGCCGTTGCCGGGAGAACCCCGGGGCGGGCGGGGAGGGCGCGGCCGAACATTGTGTCACCCCGGACGCCCAG
This sequence comes from Azospirillum sp. UENF 112521, assembly GCF_058780665.1. Taxonomy (NCBI): domain Bacteria; kingdom Pseudomonadati; phylum Pseudomonadota; class Alphaproteobacteria; order Rhodospirillales; family Azospirillaceae; genus Azospirillum; species Azospirillum sp. UENF 112521. The sequence continues at coordinate 1,561,868 of NZ_JBSNCI010000002.1, read as the reverse complement.
CCGCCATCGCGGATTGCGCGCAACGGCCGTCATCGGACGGGATGTTCTGGTAACACCACCAATGCACAGAGGATTCGACAAGCCGGATCAAGTTGATACACTCTTGTCCCACGCGCATGGCTGCGTCGCGATCCTCACAGGACGGCTCCAATGGGGATCGGTCCGCCGGATTGTCAGGCGGATCGGTCCGGCAGGGTCGTTCCGGTTGGATTATGGAGCCGGCGTGACCAAGCGCGTCATCAGACCGCTCAAAGCGAAGAACGCAAGAACAGGGTGGAGTTCATAATATGAAGTCAGGGTTCCTGGCCGCCGCCGCAGCGGCCGTGGTCGTTTCCGCCAGCGCCGTTGCCGGTGCTGCCACGCTGGACACCGTCAAGCAGCGCGGTTTCGTGCAGTGCGGCGTGAACGCCGGCCTTCCGGGCTTCGGCAACCCCGACAGCGCCGGCAACTGGACCGGCCTGGACGTCGATTACTGCCGTGCCGTCGCCGTCGCCATCTTCGGCGATGCCAACAAGGTCAAGTTTACCCCGCTGTCCGCCCAGCAGCGCTTCCCCGCCATCCAGTCGGGCGAAGTCGACCTGCTTTCGCGCAACACCACCGCCACGCTGACCCGTGACACCTCGGTCGGCCTGAACTTCGCCCCCGTCACCTATTACGACGGCCAGGGCTTCATGGTTCCGAAGAAGCTGGGCGTGAAGAGCGCCAAGGAGCTGAACGGCGCCACCGTCTGCGTCCAGTCCGGCACCACGACCGAACTGAACCTCGCGGACTATTTCCGCGCCAACAACATGACCTACAACCCGGTCGTCATCGAGTCGAACGACGAGGTGAACGCCGCCTACTTCGCCGGCCGCTGCGACGTGCTGACGACCGACGTGTCCGGCCTGGCCGGTACCCGCGCCGGCGTCGCCCCGGTTCCCGACGACCACGTCATCCTGCCGGAAGTCATCTCCAAGGAGCCGCTGGCCCCGGCCGTGCGCCATGGCGACGACCAGTGGTTCGACATCGTGAAGTGGACCGTCTTCGCCACCATCCAGGCGGAAGAGTTCGGCATCACCTCCAAGAATGTCGACGAGTTCACCAACTCGAAGAACCCGGACATCCAGCGCTTCCTCGGCACCTCGCCGGGCATGGGCAAGGCCCTGGGCCTGGATGAGAAGTGGGCCTACAACGTCGTGAAGAAAGTCGGCAACTATGCCGAGATCTTCGACCGCAACGTCGGCCCGGGCACCCCGCTGAAGCTGGAGCGCGGCCTGAACGCGCTGTGGACCAAGGGCGGCCTGATGTACGCGCAGCCGTTCCGGTAAGGCACGTCACCGTCTGAAGGCCGCTCGCAGCCCTTTGCCGGGGGCGGCCTTCCGGTTCTTTTGGGAGCGGTCGCGAAAGGCGCCAGCGAAGCGCCTGCGCAGGGGGCCGCATTTGGGAGACATGTCGCATCCCCTACGGTGTGGGAAATGCCCGGAAGAACGTCCGGGACCGCGTGGGCACCGTGTGGGGCGCGATGGTTGGGGGAGAGTAGTCCGTGGCGACCGAGACCCGGACCACCCAAGGCGCTCCGCCGCCGGGTGGCGTATCGTTTTCCCTCAGCGACCCGACGTTCCGTGCCATCGTCTACCAGATCCTGGTGGTCGGCGCGGTCGTCCTGGTCGGCTGGTTCCTGATTTCAAACACGCTCGACAACCTCGCGCGGCGCTCGATCGCGACCGGGTACCATTTCCTGGAGCGTGAAGCGGCCTTCGGCATCGGCGAGTCGCTGATCGACTATTCGCCGAAGGACACCTATGGCCGGGCCTTTCTGGTCGGCGTGCTGAACACGCTGAAGGTGTCGATCATCGGCGTCATCCTGGCGACGATCATCGGCACGATCATCGGCGTCGCCCGCCTGTCCAGCAACTGGCTGATCGCCAAGCTGGCCTCGACCTATGTCGAGATCATCCGCAACATCCCGCCGCTGCTGCAGCTGTTCTTCTGGTACGCGCTGGTGTCCGACGGCCTGCCGCCGGTGCGCCAGGCGCTGAACCCGATTCCGGGCGTCTTCCTGTCGCAGCGCGGTCTGCGCGTGCCGGTGCCCGCGCCCGATCCGGTCTGGACCAACATGGGCATCGCCCTGCTGGTCGGCATCGTCGCCGCGTGGGGCGTGTCGCGCTGGGCCAGGGCACGGCAGGCGCGCACCGGGCAGCCGTTCCCGGCGGGCTGGGCCGGCCTCGGCCTGATCATCGGCCTGCCCATCCTGACCTGGCTCGCCGGCGGCGCGCCGCTCGCGATGGACGTCCCGAAGCTGGCAGGCTTCAACTTCACCGGCGGCGCCTCCATCTCTCCGGAATTCTTCGCCATCCTGACCGGCCTGACGCTCTACACTGCGGCCTTCATCGCCGAGGTGGTGCGCAGCGGCATCAAGGCGGTCAACTGGGGCCAGACCGAGGCGGCGCGTGCCCTCGGCCTGCCGGGCAGCCCGACGCTGCGTCTGGTGATCCTGCCCCAGGCGCTGCGCGTGATCGTGCCGCCGCTGACCAGCCAGTATCTGAACCTGACGAAGAACAGTTCGCTGGCGCTGGCCATCGGCTATCCGGATCTGGTGTCCATCGCCAACACGACGCTGAACCAGACCGGCCAGGCGATCGAAGGCGTGACGATGATCATGGGCACCTATCTGGTCATCAGCCTCAGCATCTCGATCTTCATGAACTGGTACAACAAGCGCATCGCGCTGGTGGAGCGGTAACGGCCATGACCGACAACGTGCAAAGCGTCGGCCTGCCGGACGAACGTCCGCCGGCCAACACCGTCGGCCCGATTGCGTGGCTGCGCAACAACCTGTTCAACAGCTGGTACAACGCCATCCTGACCATTCTGGTCCTGGGGCTGCTGGCGTCGGCGATCCCGCCCTTCATGAACTGGCTGCTGTTCCGCGCCCACGGCTTCGACGCGACATCGACCGTCTGCCGTCAGGATGCCGGCGGCGCCTGCTGGGGCTTCATCAGCGAGAAGCTGCGCTTCATCATGTTCGGCATGTTCCCGTGGGAACAGCAGTGGCGGCCGCTGGTGACCATCGCCGTCTTCATCGCCCTGCTGGTGGCCAGCTGTGACCGCCGCTTCTGGAAGCCGTGGTTCGGGCTGGTCTGGGCCGCCGGGCTGGCGCTGGTGGCGGTCCTGATGTGGGGCGGCGTCTTTGGCCTGACCTATGTCGAGAACACGCTGTGGGGCGGCCTGCCGCTGACCATCATCCTGTCGGTAATCGGTCTGGCCGTGGCCTTCCCGGTGTCGATCCTGCTGGCGCTGGGCCGGCGGTCGAACATGCCGGCGGTCAAGGTGCTGTGCGTCACCTACATCGAGCTGATCCGCGGCGTGCCGCTGATCAGCCTGCTGTTCATGGCGTCGGTGATGCTGCCGCTGTTCCTGCCGAACGGCGTGTCCATCGACAAGCTGCTGCGTGCGCAGATCGCCTTCATCATGTTCGCCGCCGCCTATATGGCGGAAGCGATCCGCGGCGGCCTGCAGGCGATCCCGAAGGGGCAGTATGAGGCGGCGGACGGGCTGGGCCTCGGCTATTGGCAGAAGATGCGCAAGATCATCCTGCCGCAGGCGCTGGCCGTCGCCATCCCGCCGCTGGTGAACACCTTCATCAGCTTCTTCAAGGACACCTCGCTGGTCATCATCATCGGCCTGTACGATCTGCTCGGCACGGCGAAGGCCGCGCTGTCCGATCCGTCCTGGCGCGGTTTCTACCGCGAGGCCTATCTGTTCATCGGCGTGATCTACTGGATCTTCTGCTTCAGCATGTCGAAGTACAGCCAGAAGCTCGAACGCGATCTCAATCGCGGCCACCGCCGCTGATCCTCGCCGTCAAGGGAGACACGAGAACCCATGTCCCAGGCCATGTCCCAGGCAGCTAAGCCGAAGCACGCCCTCAGCGGCGAGGAAATCATCCGCTGCACGGGCGTCAACAAGTGGTACGGCGAGTTCCACGTCCTGAAGAACATCAACCTCAGCGTCCAGAAGGGCGAACGCATCGTCGTCTGCGGCCCGTCCGGGTCGGGCAAATCGACGATGATCCGCTGCCTGAACCGGCTTGAGGAGCATCAGAAGGGCACGATCGTCATCGACGGGATCGAGCTGACCAACAACCTCAAGAACATCGAGCTGGTCCGCCGCGAAGTCGGCATGGTGTTCCAGCACTTCAACCTGTTCCCACACCTGACCGTGCTGGAGAACTGCACGCTGGCGCCGATCTGGGTCCGCAAGATGCCGAAGGCCGAAGCGGAAGAGCGGGCGATGAGCTACCTGAAGCGGGTGCGCATCGCCGAGCAGGCCAAGAAGTATCCCGGCCAGCTGTCGGGCGGCCAGCAGCAGCGCGTCGCCATCGCGCGGTCGCTGTGCATGAGCCCGAAGGTGATGCTGTTCGACGAGCCGACCTCCGCGCTTGACCCCGAAATGGTCAAGGAGGTGCTGGACGTCATGATCGGCCTGGCCGAGGACGGCATGACCATGCTGTGCGTGACGCACGAGATGGGCTTCGCCAAGTCGGTCGCCGACCGCGTGATCTTCATGGATCGCGGCGAGATCGTGGAGCAGGACACGCCGGACGCGTTCTTCTCCAATCCGAAATCGGACCGCACGCGCCTCTTCCTCAGCCAAATTCTAAACCACTGAGACGGTCGGCAGGCCGGCGGTTCCGTTCGGCCTGCCATCCGGAAACAAAACACCTCGACTTAGGGTGCGCGGCGCAATGTCCTGTGGCGTCGCGCACCGGTTTGCGGTTCAATCGGTCGCCTGACGTGCTGTTCGACCGATCCGCTACCGGAGACCGAGGTTATGGACCTGCTCAGCCCCCGTCCCAGCGTTGGCCAGATCAAGCCGTACCGTCCCGCTCGCCCTCCACGCGACGGCCGCCGGTGGATCGACCTCTCGCTGACCCACAATCCGCTAGGCCCGAGCCCGCTGGCGTTGGACGCCTATTGCGAGGCGGCGACCCGCATCCACTGTTATCCCGACTGGGACCAGGAACCGCTGCGCCACGCCATTGCGCGCCGCCATTCCATCGATTTCGATCACGTCGTCTGCACCGCCGGATCGGAGGAACTGATCCATCTGGTAGCACAGGCCTTCGCCGGGCCCGGTGACGAGGTGCTGTGCCACGAACGTGGCTATCGCGGCTTCCTCAAGGCGATTCGCGCCGCCGGCGCCACCGCGGTCATCGCGGCGGAGCGCGACATGGTGGTGGATGTCGAGGCGCTGATCGACCGCGCCAGCGAGCGCACCAAGATCTGCTTCCTCGCCAACCCGAACAACCCGACCGGCACCTACATCCCGGCCGACGCGGTGCAGCGGCTGCGCGCCGGGCTGCCGTCGCACACGCTGCTGGTTCTGGATTCGGCCTATGCCGATTACTGCCGCCTGCCGGACTACAGCGACGGGACCGAGATCGTCGAGAATTGCGACAACGTCATGCTGATCCGCACCTTCTCCAAGATGCATGGCTTGGCGGGCTTGCGGGTCGGCTGGGGTTATGGTCCGGCGACGGTGATCGAGGCGGTGAACGCCATCCGCGGCACCTTCAACGTCTCGCTGCCCGCTCAGCTGACCGCCGCCGCCGCGCTGAGCGACGCCGGGCATGAAGAGGCGACCTTCGCCCACAATGCGCAATGGCTGCCCTGGTTGTCGCGCGAACTGGAACGGGTGGGCTTGCGCGTCTATCCCAGCGTCTGCAATTTTGTGCTGGCCCGCGTGCCGACCGATCCGTCGCTGGGCACCCAGGCGGTCATCGACCATCTCGCCCACCGCGGCATCCTGGTGAAGGCAGTGACCGAATATGGTCTGTCGGACTGCCTGCGCATCACCGTCGGCCGCGAGGAGGAGAACAAGGCGCTGGTGGTGGCGCTGGCGGAGATTCTCGGCTGAGCACAGCGGCGGACGATGCGGGTGGCTTACAAAAAAATTCAGGGATTTTGATTCAGATCAACGAACGACCTATGCGTTTCGACATAAGGTCCCTCTTGTCTCTAAACCTCCCTGTATCACTGAGCCGGAGCATCCGCATGGATGGCTCCGGCTTTTTCTTTTTCGGCCGGAAGTTTCAGTCAGGGTCCGGGAAAGTGCCGGTCGGTTGACCTGCATCAACGCAGGACGGGGTGATCGGGCGTAGACCTGTGGCTGTCTCTAACCCTCCCTGTTTCACAGGAGGCTCCGGTTCCGGTGCCTCCTGTTTTTTTGTCCGGATTCAGGAAGGCGGGCGCGAGCGGTTCCAGCGCATGACCAGCCCGATCAGCGACAGCGGCACCACCACGACCGCACCGATCAGGATGTAGGGCAGGGCCCAACTCCCGGCTTCGATGACCAGTGCTGCGATGTCCTGCACCGTCTGCCAGCTGTTCGTCAGGATGCTGGCCGGATCGATGCGCAGGAACGACAGCACGAAGCCGACGATGAAGCACAACACCAGCGTCCGAATGATCCAACCCATCAAGGCCCCACCTCACGCTCGTCATGGCGGAGCTTCCGCCTGTCTGAAGGAACGCGCCGGTCCGTCACGGGGTTCCGGCGTTCCGCGGTAGATGGGGCGCGTTGGTCGGGGTGGTCAAGGGGAGAGGTGTGCCGGCTTCCCCGGCCTCACCCCGCCAGCGGAATATGATCCCCCGTGCTGCGCGGCAGCACACCGTCCAGCCGCGGGTCGCGAACCTCGCGGGCGACATGGCGGGTGGGGACGAAACCCATGCTCTGGTAGAGCGGCAGGGCCTTTGGATGGTCGAAGGTGCAGGTGTTGACGACCAGCTTCGTCGCGCCGCCGTCCCACGCCTTGCGGATGATGGTGTCGAGCAGCCAGGGGCCCAGCTTGTGGCCGATGAAGTCGGGGATCAGCCCGAAATAGGCGAGGTCGGTTTCCTGTGTCCGCCGGTCCAGTTCGCCGTAACCGGCCGGCGTGCCGTCGACATACAGCACCCACACCTCCACCCGCGGGTCGAGGATCGAGCGCTCCAGCTCCTTGCGCGGCATGCGGCGGCGTTCGTGCCACAGCCAGGGCTCGCCCACCGTGTCGTAGAGATAGCGGTAGAAGGACCAGCTCGGCGGATTGGAGCGCACCAGCGTGAGGTTGCCGGACGGCTGGCGCACCGGCGCATGGGCCGGCGGCGCCGTCATCTCCAGATAGGTGACGATCACCGGCAGATGGCCCGGCCGGCTGGCGGCGGGCACGGCGGGGCGGGTCAGGGAGAAGGGTTGGTCAGCCATTTCTGCATCATCGTGACGGGCGATCTGGCATAGCCCAACCTCTCATAGAAGGCCAGCACCCGTTGGTTGGTCTCGCGGACGAGCAGCTGGACCTTGGGCATGCCGGCCGCGGCCAGCCAACCCTCCGCCTCCGCAACCATCCGGCGACCGAGTCCCCGGCCCTGCAACGCCGGATCGACGGCGACGTAATAGATCCAGCCGCGATGCCCGTCCTGCCCAACCATGGCGGTGGCGACGATCCGCCCGCTCTCGATGGCGGCCAGCACCGTCGAACTGCTCTTCGACAGTGCCAGCGCGAAATCGGCTGCCGGGTCGTTCCACGGCACCACGAGGCCGCAGGCCGTCCATAGCGCGACGACGGCGTCGCGATCCTCCGCTGCGCAGGACCTGACAGTGATAGACCCGCTCACGGCTGCCGCGGCCCCGTCTCCAGAGGCAGATCCTCCCGCAGACCCCATTCGGCCCAGGAGCCGTCATAGATCGCCACGTCCGGCTTGCCGGCGGTGGCGAGCCCCAACGCGATGACGCAGGCGGTGATGCCGCTGCCGCAGGAGGCGACCACCGGACGGTCGAGGTCCAGCCCCGCTGCGCGCGCCTTCTGCACGATGATCTCCGGTGGCAGCAGGGTCTTGCTGTCGGCGTCGATCAGGTCGGTGTGGGGCAGGTTAAAGCTGCCGGGAATGCGGCCGCTGCGCCGTCCGGGCCAGGGTTCGGCCACTGCACCTTCGAATCGCGGCTGGGCACGGGCGTCGGCGACCTGATCGGCCTGTGCATCGATGTTGGCGAGCACCTGATCGGCGCTGCGGATCAGGTCCGGCCGCTTGTGCGCCGTGAAGACTACCGGCTGGACCGCAGCGGCTTCGCCCGATTCGGCCGGGCGGTTTTCCGCCAGCCATTTCGGCAGGCCGCCGTCCAGAACCGCCACCCGGTCGAAACCGAACAGGCGGAACAGCCACCAGACACGCGCCGCGGCGGTCGCCATGCCGGCGCTGTCATAGACGACGACGCTGTCGCCGTCGCCGATGCCCAGCGCGCCGATCTTCGCGGCGAAGCTCTCCTCGTCCGGGACCATGTGGGGCATGGGGGCGGTGTTCGGCGCCGCCACCTCATCGACGTCGCACAGACGCGCGCCCGGGATATGGGACGCCGCGAACTCCGCCCGGATATCGCGCTTCAGGGCCGGCATGTGCCAGGACCCGTCGAGAACCTTCAGGCCCTGCCGGCCGAGATTGCGGGCCAGCCAGTCGGTGGAGATGACGGGGCCGGTCAGCGCTTCAACAATGCTGTCGCTCATGCTGCGCGTCCTTGAAGAGGGGGCTGTCGGGCAACGGATCGGCGAAATGGGCTCAATCCTTCAGCGCGATGACGACGCGCCGGTTCTGCTTGCCCTTGTTTTCGATCTTCGTCACCTCGATTCCGCCGATCTCGCCGGTGCGGGCGACATGGGTGCCGCCGCAGGGCTGCAAATCGACGCCCTCCACATCCAGCAGGCGCACCCGGCCGCTGCCGGTCGGCGGCTTCACCGACATGGTGCGGACCAGGTCCGGCTGCGCCGCCATCTCATCGTCGGTGATCCAGCGGGTGCCGACGGGAGTGTCGGCGGCGATCAGCCGGTTCACAGCCTCGGTGATGGCGTCCTTGTCCAGCGCTTCGGCGGGGACGTTGAAGTCCAGCCGGCTCTTGTCCGCGCCGATCTGCCCGCCGGTGACCGAGCCCGGCACCACCGCGCACAGCAGGTGCAGGGCAGTGTGCATGCGCATGTGGCGGTGGCGGCGCTCCCAATCGATCTCCGCCTCCACCGCGGTGCCGGGGCCGGGCAGCTCCTGCCCGTCTTCCGGCACATGGATGACGTCGTCGGGACCGCCGTCGCCCTTCACCGTGTCCTTGATGCGGACTTCGAAACCGTCGAAACGCAGGACGCCGGTATCGCCCGGCTGGCCGCCGCCGGTCGGATAGAAGACGGTGCGGTCGAGCCGGATGCCACGCTCGTCCACCGTCGTAACGGTGGCGACGCAGTTGCGGGCGTAGGCGTCCTCACGGAAAAGCGCGTCCATATCCCCCTCGAAGAGAGTCAGGCCAGCCAGTCTGGCACAGGAAGATTCTTCTCACGGAGGAAGTCAGGATTGAAGAGCTTCGATTGGTAACGCTGACCCCCGTCGCACAGGATGGTCACCACCGTGTGGCCGGGGCCGAGGTCGCGCGCCACCCGCATGGCCGCGGCGATGTTGATGCCCGATGAGCCGCCCAGCACCAGACCCTGGGTCTTGATCAGGTCGAAGACGATCGGCAGCGCCTCCTCGTCGGGGATCTGCACGGCATCGTCGATCGGCGCGTCTTCCAGGTTGGCGGTGATGCGGCCCTGGCCGATGCCCTCGGTGATGGAACTGCCTTCCGACTTCAGCTCACCGTTGGTGTAGTAGCTGAACAGGGCGGCGCCCATCGGGTCGGCCAGCGTGATGCGGATGTTCGGGTTCCGCTCCTTCAGGGCCAGCGCGATGCCGGCCAGCGTGCCGCCGCTTCCCACCGCACAGGTGAAGGCGTCGAGCTTGCCGCCGGTCTGGTCCCAGATTTCCGGTCCGGTGGTGGTGCGGTGACCCTCGCGGTTGGCGGTGTTGTCGAACTGGTTGGCCCAGACGACGCCGTTCGGCTCGGTCTTCGCCAACTCCTCGGCCAGACGGCCGGAATAGCGGACGTAATTGTCGGGGTTGGAATAGGGGACTGCCGGGACCAGCCGCAGGTCGGCGCCGATCAGGCGCAACATGTCCTTCTTTTCCTGACTCTGCGTTTCCGGCATCACGATGACGGTGCGATAGCCGAGCGCATTGCCGACCAGCGCCAGCCCGATGCCGGTGTTGCCCGCCGTGCCCTCGACGATGGTGCCGCCGGGTCGCAGCAGCCCGCGCTCTTCCGCGTCGCGGACGATGGCGAGAGCGGCACGGTCCTTCACCGACCCGCCGGGGTTCAGGAACTCCGCCTTGCCCAGGATTTCGCAGCCCGTCGCCTTCGATGGCCCTTCCAGGCGAATCAGCGGCGTGTTGCCGATGGCGCCGATGAAGCCGTTGCGGATGTCCAAGGCGAGTACTCCCAAAGTCAGGTGTGGATTGCTGCCGATACTATCAGGGCACAGGGCTTCGCTTTCAAGGCGAGGAGTGTGAAATGCTGCATTGAACGAGATATGTGCGTGAATTAAGCGGTGGAGCCTGGGAGCCTAGAACGCCCCGCGCCCTACCCCTGACCCAGCCAGCGCTTGCGCAGGGATTCGCGGTGGCGGGCGAGCCAGCCGATGGCGATGATGGCGACGGAATTGCGCAGACGGTTCTCGTCCATCAGGCGGATCGCCTCGTCGGCCGGCAGGGCCATGATGCGGATGTCCTCATGTTCCTCCTCCAGGCCGCCGGTCGCGGCGAGGTTGCGGCTGTCGACCCGGCCGCAGAAGACGGTGACGACCTCGGTGAAGGCGCCCGGGCTGACGTAATAATCGCAGAGCTGCTCGATCTCCCGGATGGCGCAGCCGGCCTCCTCCATCGATTCGCGGCGCGCAACCTCCTCCGGGCTCTCGCCTTCGCCGACCATGCCGGCGACGATCTCGGTCATCCAGGCCGGGCCGCCGGCCGCGGCGGAGCCGACGCGGAACTGCTCGATCATCACCACGCTGTCGAGATCGGGATCGTAGAGCAGGACGCCCACCGCGGCCCCGCGGTCGCACACCTCGCGCGGGGGCAGCACGTCGGTCCAGGTGCCGTCGAACTTCTTGTGGCGCAGGCGGTAGACGTCAATGGTCAGAAAGCCCTTGTAGGGGGTCTTCTTGTCGAGGATCTCGATGTCGGGATGGTTCATGATCGGCGTGGGTCCATGGATGGCTGTTTCCCACAAGGTGCTACGCCGGCACGCCATCCACAAGCACCCGGGAAGGCACCCGGCCCTTGGTGGGGCAGCTCAGGGGCAGGCATCACAGGGTCGGGTTCAGCCTGAGGAACCGCACGCGGTCGGCCGAGGTCACCGGAACCGGGGTCAGGGTGGAACCGCGCATCACCTCGAGCGGAACGACGATGCCGGCCGGCCCCAGCCCCCAGAGCTTGCGGTAGAAATCCGCCAGTCCATTGAAGCGCTGCCCGCCGACGCCGACGATCCAATCGCCGGTGCGCAGGCCGGCCAACTCGGCCGGGCTGCGAGGCGAAACCTTTTCCACCAGCAACCGCCCCATCTCTTCGCGCAGGGTGACACCCAGCCAGGGACGGGCGGGCTCCTGCCGTCGTCCGTAAGCCAGAAGGTCGGCCAGAATCGGCTCAAGCGCCGATACCGGCACGAACATGTTGCCGGGCAGGCTGCGCCCCTCCACCGCCTCCGCCACCAGCAGCGATCCGATGCCGACGAGCCGGCCGTCGCGATTGACCAGGGCGGCGCCGTTGAAGGCGCGGATCGGCGGGAAGGTGAACAGCGCCTCGTCCAGCAGATATTCCCAATAGCCGGCGAACTCCCGCTTTCCGACCACCTTCACGGCGGTGGCTCCGCGATTGCCGCCGCCGCTGAGCGCCAGCAGGGTATCCCCCTCCTTCACCGCGCCCGGACCGGCCAGCCGCAGCCAGGGGGCCGAAAACCCCATCTCCGCCCGCAGCAGCCCGAAGCCGCTGACGGGGTCGTAGGCCACCATGTTGGCGGGATAGCTGCGTCCGTCGGCGGCAATGACCTGAATCTGCGACGCCTCCATCACCGTATAGCCGATGGTCAGGATCAGGCCGGAACCGTCGATGACGACCCCGCTGCCCTCGCGGTCGGTGCCCAGGGTGCGGGCGCTCTGGCTGTCCGCCGGCACGGTCGCGGTGATGCCGACGACGGAACGGACGACACGTTCCGGGTCGAGCTGCGCGGACTCCGCCGCTTCGGCCGGGGAAATGCCGGGGACGGCCAATTGCAGGCCGATCAGGAAAAGGACGGTCGCCGCCAGACGCGGCACAACCGGTGTTGAGACGACCCGCATGACGCCGCACTCCCGCGCAAGGCAGGGCCAAGGGCACCCCCGGCGCCGCGCGGCCCTGTCCGTCGCGACTCGGGTGACACAAGCATGACATTGCGTTCGAGTCGCGGCTCATCAAGCCGTCATCGCACGGTCGTCCACCACAAGCGCGACCATGGTGATGGAAACATACCGCCGTCGGTCGCTGTTGTCTTGTCCGGGTCCCGCAATCAACGGGGAAAGGAGACAACATGCCCATCGAAAGCGAACAGGAGCTGGAACAGGCCGTCCAGGAGTTCCAGCGCCTGAGCGATGCACCGGAGGGGTCCGAGGAGGGACGCCGCCGCAGCGTTCTGGACGCGGACATCAAGTCGTACTACGCCAGATGCGCAGACACGATGCGGCCTGCCAAGCCGCCCTCCACCGGCTGACGGAGGGCGAAGCGGGCCCGAATGGCCGACCGACCTGAAGCCGGCCATCATTAAGGAGAGCGGTCCGCGATGAAGCAACTCGACACCTGCTACACCTGCCGCTTCTGGGAGGGGCAGGGGCTCCGCCAGCGCGGGCCGAAGGGAACCTGCCGGCGCTATCCGCCGGTGGTGACCCCGCGAAGTCCGGAAGGCGACTTCCCGATCACCCTGTCCACCGACTGGTGCGGGGAATGGAAGCGGGTGGCGGTTGCCGCGGTGGGGGGCGACCCATCGGAGTCCGACGACAGCATCTATGACGATCTGGTGGAGTAGGGCGCCTCGATGACCGGTGCCTTGCTCCCGAGCGTTCAGCGCGGATTTGGCGGGATCACCAGAACCGGGGTGTTCTCGTAGGCCTGCGGATTGCGGTCGGCGGCAGGCCCGGTCCAATCGGCGCTGAAAGCCAGCAGGGCGACCAGCACGGCAACCAGGAACAGCAGCATTGCCGTGACGCAGTCAATTGTCCGGACCGGACGCTCGTCGGATTCCGACGAGCGGTTGCCGGTGCTGCCGACCGGAGGGGCGGTGCGGAAATGTTCGGATTGGAATGGCAGAAGCACGGCGGTCCTCCATCGGCTGGAGACGCCCGGCCCAAGGCTCGGCCCGGATTGTTATCAAGTCTAACCCTGTGCAGACGCGCGCGGCATTTCGCTTCCGGCAGGGCAGGATCGTCTTTTGGGACTAGTTCATGCCGTGGCGGGGCACCGTCAGTCCTAGCCCAACTGCTTTAAACCGAATTCGGTTACTTAAGGGCCACAGTCAAGCTGCAAGAGTGTAGAAAGACAAAAAGGCCGGATGCGTGTGGCATCCGGCCTTTTCGATCTGGCTCCCGGTGCTGGACTCGAACCAGCGACAAGCGGATTAACAGTCCGCTGCTCTACCAACTGAGCTAACCGGGATCGGTGACTGACCTTTCGGCCGCCGCCGTTGTTGGCGTGGCGGGTGTATAGCCGAACCATTCGGACCTGCCAAGCCAATTCCGACAGAAAAGTGAATTTTCTTTCGGCGGCGGGCAAAGGGGTGGCCGACGGCCATTCTGCAAAGGAAAACAAGGCCCAAACGCAAAAAGCCCCGCTGGGAGCGGGGCTGCGTTCGACTGTTCCGGTCGTAATCTATACTGCTGTCAGGTATGGAGGCACGGGCGGGAATCGAACCCACGTACACGGATTTGCAGTCCGCTGCATCACCACTCTGCCACCGCGCCATCCTGACCGGCACCGGCGCGCCGTTTCCGGTGCGCCCTCGGTGTGGAGCGGTGGTATAGCGGCCTGGAACGGAGCGGTCAAGGCGAATGGTGACGATTTTTGAACATCGTCGATCGGACCGGCATGACCGCTCCTTAGTCGACGTCCCGGCCTGCCGTTTTCCCGGCCTTCGGCAAAGCCCGCCCGCCTATCGCTCGTGACGTTGTGTTCGCCAAGCCTTTGCGGCTATATACCGCCATGGCAGAAAGCCGTTCGCTGTGCGGCTTGGTGCCGGTGTCGTCACAACACATCAATAAGCGACCGCCATGACCGATTTCGCCGCCGCACGCTATTTCATGGTCGAGGGACGAATCCGCCCCAACAAGGTGACGGATCAACGTCTCGTCGATGTCCTGTCTGAGCTTCCGCGCGAAGCCTTCGTTCCTTCGTCGGCGCGCGGCGTCGCTTATGTCGACGACGATCTCCCCATCGGCAAGGGCCGCTTCCTGCTGGAACCGATGGTCTTCGCCCGTATGCTGCAGGCTGCTGCCGTGCAGGAAACCGACCGCGTGCTCGACGTCGGGGCCGCAGGCGGCTATTCCACCGCGGTGCTGGGGCGGCTCGCCTCGTCGGTGGTCGGCCTGGATTGCGACGAAGAGCTGACCGCGGCCGCGGCCGCGGCGCTGGCCGGGCAGGGGATCGCCAATGCCAAGACCGTCACCGGTCCGCTGGCGGAGGGGTACGCCCAAAACGCCCCTTACGACGTGATCGTCCTCGAGGGTACCGTTCCGGAGGTGCCGGCTTCGCTGACCGACCAGCTGGCGGAAGGCGGGCGTCTGGTCGCCATCGTCCAGGGCAAGGGCAGCGTCGGCGAGGTCCGGCTGTTCCAGCGCACCGCCGGCGTGGTGTCCAGCCGCATCCTGTTCGAGGCCCAGCCGCATGCCCTGCCGGGCTTTGAAAAGAAGGCCTCCTTCGTGTTCTGACCGGATTCGCCGGTTGGAGTGGTCTTGAACTGAACCGTGCAGTTTACCTCTGCGCGGTTCTGCGCTACCGTCGCCGTCGCCCTTGCACGAAAGTGAGCAACCATGGCCGCACCGTTTGAGATCGAGGTGGAAGAACTGGACCGCCGCCGCCAGGCCGGCGACGAACCGGTCGTCCTCGACGTGCGCGAACCGTGGGAGTTTGCGCTGTGCGCCATCGACGGCAGCCTGCACATCCCGATGAACGGGCTTCCCGGTCGGGTGGACGAGCTGCCGAAGGACCGCGATGTCGTCGTCGTGTGTCACCACGGTGGCCGCAGCGCGCAGGTCACCATGTGGCTGCGTTCCAGGGGCTTCGACCGCGCCATCAACCTGGATGGCGGTGTCGATGCCTGGGCGCGCCGAATCGACCCGAACATGAAGGTCTACTGAACATGACCGTGCGAAGCCGTTTTGCGCGCCGCTGGCTGCTGGCTACGGCCCTGACCCTGACCGCTACGATGGGCACAGCAGTGACCGGCGGTGGTACGGCCCAGGCCCAGTCCCTCGAACAGGCCCTCGCCCAGGCCTATGCCAACAACCCGACGATCGGCGCCCAGCGCGCCCGCCTGCGCGCCGTCGACGAAGGCGTGCCCCAGGCGCTGTCCGGCTACCGTCCGACCGCCCGCGTGACCGCCGGCATCTCCCGCTCGATGGGCGAGAGCAAGTTCGACGGCGGTTCGACCGGCTCGGAAGCCAACGCCAAGAGCGTCGGCGTCACCGCCACCCAGCCGATCTACGACGCCACCGTCGCCCCGGCCGTCCGCCGCGCCGAGCGGCTGGTCGAGGCGCAGCGCGCCACCCTGATCGCCTCGGAACAGTCGGTTCTGCTGGCCGCCGCCCAGGCCTATCTGGACATCGTCCAGAACCAGGCCATCCTGCAGTTGCAGACAAACAACGAGCAGGTGCTGCGCCGCCAGCTGGACGCCGCCCGTGACCGCTTCCGCGTCGGTGAATACACCCGCACCGACGTCAGCCAGTCCGAGTCGCGCCTGTCGGCCGCCATCGCCTCCAAGATTTCGGCCGAAGGCACGCTGCGCGCCTCCCGCGCCACCTACGAACGTCTGGTCGGCGCCGCTCCCGGCGAGCTGAAGGCGCCGAAGCCAGCCTTCCGCCTGCCGAAGAACCTGGACGAGCTGGTCGAGCTTGCCCGTGCCAACAACCCGAACGTCCTGTCCGCCTCCTACACCGAGGCGGCGCAGCGCGAGGCGGTGGACCAGCAGTACGGCCGCCTGCTGCCGTCGGTTAATCTCTCGGCCAGCGGCACCCGCACATACGATCCGGGCCGCTCTTCCGGCATCGACCTGAACCGCTCCGACAGTGCGCAGGTCACCGCCCAGGTGACCATCCCGCTCTATCAGGCCGGCCAGCCGGAAGCCCTGGTCCGCGAGGCCAAGCAGACCGCCAACCAGGCCCGCCTGCAGATCGAGGAGTCCCGCCGCCAGGTGACCGAATCGGCGGTCAGCGCCTGGCAGGCCCTGCAGACGGCCCGCGCCAGCATCGAGTCCTACTCGGCGCAGATCAAGGCGGCCCAGATCGCCCTGGAAGGCGTCCGTCAGGAGGCGCAGGTCGGCTCGCGCACCGTGCTCGACGTGCTGAACCAGGAACAGGAACTGCTGAACGCCCGCGTCTTCCTTGTCCGTGCCCAGCACGACGAAATGGTCGCGGCCTTCAATGTACTGGCATCCAGCGGACAGTTGACGGCGGACCGGCTGAACCTGCCGGTTCAGAAATACGACCCGACCGCGAATTACGACAAGACGCGGGGCAAGTGGTTCGGAACTTCGGTGACCGAATGAATGCAGCGGCCCGCGAAAGCGGGCCGTTTTTGTATTATGGCTTTTTTGCCAGCCCTGCCCTAGGTTTGGGGCAGGTTGACGTCTCGGGTTGCCAAGATGAGCGATAAGGGCCAGCAAGAACCTTCGATGGAGGAAATCCTCGCCTCCATCAGGCGGATCATTTCCGAGGACGGCGAGCCTGCCAAATCGGAAACTCAGGCGCCTTCGCCGCCTCCACCTCCGCCGCCCCCTCCGCCGCCGCCCCCGCCACCCCCGATGGTGGAGGAGGACGACGACGTTCTGGAACTGACCCAGATGGTGGAGGATGAACCGGACGAGCGGCCCGACTTCGGCCAGCCCGATCCCGACCCCTGGCCGGAGGAACCGGCCTTTCCGGAGCCGTCACCTCCCCCTCCGCCCTCGCCGCGCTGGGAAGAGCCGGAGCCCGAACCGATGCCGCCGCCGCGTCCTGCCGCCCGGCGGCCGATGCCGGCCTTCGACGATTTCGAGGATGACGAGCCGCCGCCCCCGCCGCGTCCGCGCCGCCGCGCGGTCGATCCGGATGCCGGGCTGATCTCCCGCCGGACGGCGGAGGATGCCTCGCACCACCTGACCCATCTGGCGCGCGAGTTGGGCGACGACCTGTCCATCGGCCCGATGCCCATCGGCATCCGCACGGTGGAAGAGGTGGTGCGCGAACTGCTGAAGCCGCTGTTGAAGGAGTGGCTGGACGAGAATCTGCCGACGGTGGTCGAGCGGCTGGTCCAGCAGGAGATCGACCGCATGATCCGGCGGTCACAGAAGTTCTGATCCTGTCTTTCCGAGACCCGCTTTTTTGAGCCCTGGTTGAGACGTTTCTAGCGAAAGTTCGTGGTGATGTTGGAAAAGACGTACCGGCCCGCCGAGGTCGAGGAGAAGCACTACCGCCTGTGGGAGGAGTCTGGCGCCTTTGCCGCCCAGCCGCAGGGGAACGGCAAGCCCTACACCATCATGATGCCGCCGCCGAACGTCACCGGCAGCCTGCACATGGGCCATGCGCTGACCTTCACCATCCAGGACGTGCTGACCCGCTACAACCGCATGCGCGGCCGCGACGCCCTGTGGCAGCCCGGCACCGACCATGCAGGCATCGCCACCCAGATGGTGGTCGAGCGCAATCTGGCGAAGGACGGCAAGACCCGCCACGATTTCGGCCGTGATGCCTTCATCGACAAGGTTTGGGAGTGGAAGGCCGAATCGGGCGGGACCATCACCCGCCAGCTGCGCCGCCTGGGTGCCTCGCCCGACTGGCCGCGCGAACGCTTCACCATGGACGAGGGGCTGAGCCGCGCCGTCCGCAAGGTGTTCGTCGAACTGCACCGCCAGGGCCTGATCTACAAGGACAAGCGGCTGGTCAACTGGGACCCGAAGCTGCACACCGCCATCTCCGACCTCGAGGTCGAGCAGAAGGAGATCAAGGGCAACCTCTGGCACTTCCGCTACCCCATCGACGGGGAAGAGGGCCGCTTCATCGTGGTCGCCACCACCCGTCCGGAAACCATGCTGGGCGACACCGGCGTGGCGGTGCATCCGGAGGATGAGCGCTACAAGGACCTGATCGGCAAGATGGTCCGCCTGCCGCTGGTCGGCCGCCTGATCCCCATCGTCGGCGACGAGTATGCCGATCCGGAGACCGGTTCGGGTGCCGTGAAGATCACGCCGGCCCACGACTTCAACGACTTCGAGGTCGGCAAGCGCTGTGGGCTCGAGCAGATCAACATCATGGATCGCGATGCCCGGCTGAACGACAACGTTCCCGAGGCCTATCGCGGGCTGGATCGCTACGAGGCGCGCAAAAAAATCGTCGCCGAGCTGGAAGCCCTTGAGCTTCTGGAGAAGATTGAGCCGCACACCCACATGGTCCCGCACGGCGACCGCTCCGGCGTCGCCATCGAGCCGTGGCTCACCGATCAGTGGTATGTCGATGCCGCGACCCTGGCGAAGCCCGCCATCGAGGCGGTGGAGACCGGCAAGACGGTGTTCGTGCCCAAGCAGTGGGAGAACACCTATTTCGAATGGATGCGCAACATCCAGCCCTGGTGCATCAGCCGCCAGATCTGGTGGGGCCATCAGATTCCGGCCTGGTACGGTCCGGACGGCACCTTCTTCGTCGAGGAGACCGAGGAGGAGGCGCGCGCTGCCGCGAAGATCCATTACGGCAGCGATGTCGAACTGACGCGCGACGCCGACGTGCTCGACACGTGGTTCTCGTCGGCGCTGTGGCCTTTCTCGACGCTCGGCTGGCCGGACCAGAACGCCGGAGCTGGACCGCTACTACCCGACCGACGTGCTGGTGACCGGCTTCGACATCATCTTCTTCTGGGTCGCCCGGATGATGATGATGGGCCTGCACTTCATGAAGGACGTGCCCTTCCGCACCGTCTACATCCACGCCCTTGTCCGTGACGAGAAGGGCCAGAAGATGTCGAAGTCGAAGGGCAACGTCATCGACCCGCTGGAGATCATCGACCAGTACGGCACCGATGCGCTGCGCTTCACCCTGTCGGCGATGGCAGCCCAAGGCCGCGACATCAAGCTGGCGGTGAACCGGGTCGAGGGCTACCGCAACTTCGCCACCAAGCTGTGGAACGCTGCCCGCTATTGCCAGATGAACGGCTGCGATCCGGTCGCCGGCTACAAGCCGGTCGGTCTGACCCAGACGGTCAACCGTTGGATCGTCGGCGCGCTGGCCGATGCGGCGAAGAAGGTTGCCGAATCGATCGACGCCTACAAGTTCAACGAGGCCGCCGGTGCCGCCTACCAGTTCACCTGGGGCACCTTCTGCGACTGGTACATGGAGTTCACCAAGCCGATCCTCGCCGGCACCGACGAAGCGGCGAAGGCGGAAACGCGGGCGACCACCGCCTGGGTGCTCGACCAGATCCTGCACATCCTGCATCCGCTGATGCCCTTCATCACCGAAGAGCTGTGGGAGCAGCTGTCGCCGGCGCGTGCCAACCGGCTGATCTCGGCTGAATGGCCGGAGTTCGCCGCCGACAGCGTCGATCCGGCGTCGCGCGACGAGATGGATTGGGTTGTGCGCCTGATCACCTCGGTCCGCTCCATGCGGTCGGAGATGAACGTCCCGCCGGCTGCGCAGATCGAGCTGAAGCTGAAGGATCCGAACGCGGTTAGCCTGAAGCGGCTGGACACCCACCGCGACCTGATCCTGCGCATGGCCCGCCTGTCGAGCGTCGAGCCGCTCCAGGGCGATGTTCCGAAGAGCAGCGTCCAGGCGGTGCTGGACGAGACGACGCTGGTTCTGCCGCTGGAAGGCATCGTCGATCTCGACAAGGAGAAGGCGCGCCTGTCCAAGGAGATCGACAAGCTGACCGGCGAGATCAAGAAGATCGACACCAAGCTGTCGAACGAGCAATTCGTGGCCAAGGCTCCGGAAGAGGTGATCGAGGAGCAGCGCGACCGCCGCGAGGCCGCCGATCAGGCCCGCGACAAGCTGCAGAAGGCGCTGGAGATGCTGGCCGGCTGATGTGTGGGGGAAGGGGGCTTGTTACAGGCCCCCTTCCCATCCGTCCGCTACAGCGTGAAGATCGCCAGCAGCACGAGCACCGCGATGACCCCGGCGATGCTGAGCTTCATGAACTTGGTGAAGGCGATCCAGGTCGCCTGATGTGAGCGGACGGTCTCCGCACTGACCGGGTTGGGACTCACGGCCGCCATATCGATCAACCCTCCAACAGTTTCTTTTGCCCGCAAATTTTGACGCGGACGCACAGAAACGCAACAGATTCCGAGTGGAACCGTCAACCATGCCGGATGGGTGGTGATCGGAAAGGACAGGGTCCTAAAGCGGCGGGTTCACCAAGGCCGCAAGGTCCGGAACCGGACCGTCGATCCGCACCAGATCGCCATCAACTCGGGCACGGCCCGCGGCGATCAGACGGACGGCATGCGGATAGAGCCTGTGTTCCGACAAAAGGACTCGGTCGGCCAGGCTGTGGCCGTCGTCGCCGGGCAGGACCGGCACCGCCGCCTGGGCGATGATCGGGCCCTCGTCCATTTCCGGACGCACGTAATGCACGGTGCAGCCATGGAAGCGGACGCCGGCGGCCAGCGCCCGCTCATGGGTGTCCAAGCCCTTGAAGGAGGGCAGCAGGGACGGGTGGATGTTGATGAGCGCGTTGTGCCATTGCCCGACGAACCAGGGCGATAGCAGGCGCATGAAGCCGGCAAGGCAGACCAGTTCGACGCCGGCCTCGCGAAGAGCGGCATCCATCGCCGCCTCGAAGGCCGGCTTGTCGCCGGGATAGCGGCGGTGGTCGACCACCGCGGTGGCGATCCCGGCGCCGGATGCACGCTCAAGGCCGAACGCTTCGGCCTTGTTGGACAGCACCAGCGCGATCTCGGCCGGGAATTCCGGCGCAGCGCAGGCGTCGATCAACGCCTGCAGATTGCTGCCGCGCCCCGAGATCAGGACGCCGAGCTTCAACTTGCTCATCAACGAATCCTTGAGGCGTCCCTTAGGCGGTCCAGGCCGCGTCCATGCCAGTGACGGTCACGCGGGCATCGCCGTCCTTCAGGGCGGTGACGGTGCCGACGGTGAAGACCGTCTCGCCGCCCTCGCGCAGGATGTCGATGGCCTCGGCCGCTTTGTCAGCCGGAACCACGACGACCATGCCGAGGCCGACGTTGAAGGTGCGCGCCATCTCGTACGGGGCGATGCCGCCGGTCTTCATCAGCCAGGAGAAGACGGGGGGCAGGGTCCAGGTCGAGGCGTCGAGAACGACACCCAGCCCGTCCGGCAGGACGCGCGGAATGTTCTCGATCAGGCCGCCGCCGGTGATGTGGGCCATGGCACGGACCGTGCCGGCGCGCACCGCCTTCAGCGTGCTCTTCACATAGATGCGGGTCGGCGTCAGCAGCGCTTCGCCCAACGTCTTCGACGCGTCCCACGGGCAGGCGGAGTTGTAGCCGAGGCCCGATTTCTCGACCAGCTTGCGCACCAGCGAATAGCCGTTGGAATGCACGCCGGTGGAGGCGAGGCCGAGAACCACGTCTCCCGCCTGCACGGCGGAACCGGTCAGGGCGTGTTGGCGTTCCACCGCACCGACGGAGAATCCGGCGAGGTCGTAATCGCCCTCGGAATACATGCCGGGCATCTCGGCGGTCTCGCCGCCGACCAGCGCGCAGCCGGCCTGACGGCAGCCTTCGGCGATGCCGGCGACGATGTCGCGGCCGGCCGCCACGTCGAGCTTGCCGGTGGCATAGTAATCCAGGAACAGCAGCGGCTCGGCGCCCTGCACCACCAGATCGTTGACGCACATGGCGACGAGATCGATGCCGACCGTGTCGTGACGGTTGGCGAGAATCGCCACCTTCAGCTTGGTGCCGACGCCGTCGGTCGTCGCGACCAGAAGCGGATCCTGGTAGCCGGCGGCGCGCAGATCGAACAGCGCGCCGAAACCGCCCAGGCCCGCGTCGGAGCCTGAACGCGCGGTGGAGCGGGCAAGCGGCTTGATCGCTTCGACAAGCGCGTTGCCCGCATCGATGTCCACACCGGCCTGCTTGTAGGCGTCGGACATGTTATAGGACTGGGTGCTGATGGTATCCTCGCTTGGGCTGAGCTATATACCGGGCCTTGGGCTCGGGCCGAACATACTCGAATCGGAAGGCTTTGCAATGCTCCACCGCCGCCGCGCGCCGCTCCTCGCCGGTCTTGCTGCCATGTCCACCGCTCTGGTCGTGACGATGACCGGGCCGGCCGGGGCGCAGACCGGTTCCCCGCCGCCGGCCGCCGCTTCCGCTGCCGCCGCTCCGTCCGCTGCAGACCCCTTCGCGGTGTCCGGCGTCCGGGTCGACATCAACGGCAGCAACCCGACCACCGTACGCGATCAGGCGATCCGCGAGGCGCAGGCCAAGGCCTGGGTGGAGCTGTACCGCCGGCTCGTTCCCGGCGGCGGCAATCCTCCGCGCCTGTCCGACGGCGAGATCGCCAAGCTGGTCCAGGGCTTCGAGATCGACGAGGAGAAGGTGTCGGCCAGCCGCTATGTCGGCGCCATCACCGTGCGGTTCCGGCCCAATGCAGTGCGCGACGCCCTCGGCCAGAGCGGCGGTGCCGCCCAGTATGTGGAGCCGCCGTCGCGGCCCTTCGTCATCCTGCCGGTGACGCTGACCGACGGGCGCACCATCCTGTGGCAGGATCGCACCCCCTGGCGCGCGGCCTGGGAGGCGCGGCAGCCCGCCGCATCGCTGGTGCCGCTGGTGGTACCGGACGGCGAGCTGTCAGATGCCCAGGCGATCAGCGGCGAGGACGCTGTCGCCGGCAACGCCGACGCGCTCGCCCGCATCGCCCAGGCCTACAAGGCGGGCGGAGTGGTGGTCGCCCGAACCGATCTTCCGGCCAACGGCCCCGATCCGGCCCGCGGCCTGACGGTTGACGTCACCCGCTACGGGGTGGACGGGACGCGCGAGAGCCAGACGGTTCAGGTCAAGGGCGGCGGAACTGCCGACGAACTGCTGAACCGCGCCGTCGCATCGGTCGGATCCCAGGTGGATGAGTCGTGGAAGCGCGAGCACACCACCGCCACCGGTCCCGAGCAGAACACCCTCGTCCGCGTGCCGCTGACCGCGGTGAACGACTGGGTGGAAACGCGCAAGCGCCTGTCCGCCGTCAATGCGGTGACCCGCAACACCCTGATGTCGATGACCCGCAGCGAGGCGCTGATCACCCTGACCTATCGCGGTGCGCCCGAGCAGCTGGCCCAGGCGCTTGCCCGCCAGGATCTGGGCTTCGCGCATGCCGCGCCTCCCGTCGCAACCCCGGTTGCCGCCGGCTATCCCGGTGCTCCGGTGCCGTCGGCTGACTGGCAATTGACGCTGCTGCCGCGCGGGTCGGGTGCCGCGTCGGCCGGTGCCGTTCCGTCCTCCGCCGCGCCGATGGCCTCCCCGACGTCGCTGGCGCCGTCGGCGCCGATGGATGCGGGTGCCGTGGGCACGATGGGCGCCCCGCCGCGCAACCTGGGAACGCTGCCGGCGAAGAGCGCACCGTGAGCGTACCCAACATCATCACCTTCCTGCGCATCGTGGCGGTTCCGGCCGCGATGTACATGATCCTCACCGGCAGGATGGAGTGGGCCTTCGCCCTCTTCGTCGCCGCGGGTCTGTCCGATGCGCTGGACGGCGCCATCGCCCGCATGTTCCGCGCGCGTACGGTGCTGGGCGGCTATCTCGATCCGCTGGCCGACAAGGCGCTGATCGTCGGGGTCTACATCGCCCTGGCCTGGGTCGGCACCATCCCCTTGTGGCTGGCGATGATGGTTGTGTTCCGCGACATCATGATCATCGGCGGCGTCATCCTGCTGTTCACGCTGAAGGAGACGCTGGCGATGCAGCCGCTCTACATCAGCAAGGTGAACACGGTGGTGCAGATCGCGCTG
The DNA here is from genome assembly GCF_058780665.1 of Azospirillum sp. UENF 112521. Classification (NCBI taxonomy): domain Bacteria; kingdom Pseudomonadati; phylum Pseudomonadota; class Alphaproteobacteria; order Rhodospirillales; family Azospirillaceae; genus Azospirillum; species Azospirillum sp. UENF 112521. The sequence goes on along the minus strand of NZ_JBSNCI010000002.1, from coordinate 1,537,806 downwards.
GCCGCCGCCGTGCTGGCGCCGCCGGCGCTGGGGCTGCCGGACATCCATCTGAATGGCTGGGAGCTGGTCGATGTGCTGGTGTATGTCTGCACGGTGACGACGGTGCTGTCCGGCGTGATGTACGCACGGCGTGGAGCCCTGCTGTTCAACCGGCTCGGCGGCGTTCCGTGACGCCGGCGAAGCAGCTCCGCTTCTGGCTGGTCGGGCTGGGGCTGTTCGTGCTGGCGCTGTGGCTGCTGGCCGACATGCTGCTTCCCTTCGTGGTCGGGCTGGCCATCGCCTATCTGCTCGACCCGGCAGTCGACCGTCTGGAGGCGGCACGGCTGCCGCGTTGGCTCGGCACCACGCTGGTGCTGCTGGGTTTCGTGCTGGTCATGGTGCTGATGGCGCTGCTCCTGTTGCCGCTGGTGCAGGGGCAGGTCTCCCACCTGCTGGAAGTGCTGCCGAACTATGCGACGCTGGCGAAGGAGCGGTTGATCCCGGCGCTGAACCGCTTCATCCACCGCCTGCCGGCCGACGATGTCGAGCGGCTTCGTGCCGCCGCCGGCAACTACGCGGGTGAATTGGCGGGGCTGGTCGGCCGCGTCGTCACCCGCATCCTGTCGGGCGGGCTGGCGCTGTTCGACATCGTCACCCTGATGTTCATCACCCCCGTCGTCGCCTTCTATATGATGCGCGACTGGGACCTGATGGTGGGGAAGGTCAATTCGTGGCTGCCGCGCCAACATGCCGAGACGGTGCGCGAGCAGGCCCGTGAGGTGAACGTCACCCTGTCAGGCTTCGTGCGCGGGCAGGCGACTGTCTGCGTCGTGCTCGGCGTCTTCTATGCGCTGGCGCTGTCGGCGGCAGGGCTGGATTTCGGACTGGTGATCGGTCTGATGGCCGGGCTCTTGTCCTTCATCCCTTATGTCGGCACCCTGTTCGGCTTCGTCGCCAGCACTGGCCTTGCCCTGCTGCAGTTCGACGAGTTCTGGCGCGTCGCCATTGTCATCGGCATCTTCCTGTTCGGGCAGGCGGTGGAAGGCAATGTCCTGACGCCGAAGCTGGTGGGCGACAAGGTCGGGCTGCATGCGGTGTGGGTGATGTTCGCCCTGCTGGCCGGCGGCAGCCTGTTCGGATTCGTCGGCGTGCTGCTGGCGGTTCCGGTCGCCGCGGTGATCGGCGTGTTGACCCGCTTCGCCTTGCGCCAGTATCTCTCGAGCCCGTACTACCGCGGCACCGACGCGGAACGCTGATGGGTGTGTCCGCATGAGCTTGCCGGCGCAGATACCGCTCGATCTAGGGCACCGGACGGCGATGGGCTGCGAGGATTTCCTTGTCGCACCCAGCAACGCCGATGCTGTGGCGTGGCTGGACCGCTGGCCATCCTGGCCCGCCCCGGCACTGACGCTGTACGGACCCGCGGGTTGCGGCAAGACCCACCTGTCACAGGTCTGGCGCGCCCGCAGCCATGCCCTGGTGACCCGCGGCGATGCCCTCGATACGGCTGTCGTCCCGTCCCTGCTGGTGCCTGCCAACGCCGTGGTCGTCGAGGATGCCGACATGGTCGCCGGCCGACCGGAGCGGGAAGAGGCATTGTTCCACCTGTACAACCTCGCCCGTGAACAACAGGGCCATCTTCTGCTTCTGTCGCGCAAGGCGCCGTCGCGTTGGCGGACGACGCTTCCCGACCTGCGGTCGCGCATCAAGGGCGCGCCGGCGGTCGAGGTCCGGGCGCCCGACGACGCGCTGCTCGCCGCGGTGTTGGTCAAGCTGTTCGCCGACCGCCAGTTGCGGCCGGGGATGGAAGTCGTCACTTATCTGCTGGCACGGATGGAGCGGTCGCTCGATTTTGCCCGCCGTCTGGTGGCGGCGCTGGACCATGCGTCGCTGGCCGCCCATCGTGGCGTGACCGTGCCTTTGGCGCGGGAAGTCCTTTCGGACCTGCAACGGATGGAACCGCAACGATCCGGTTCCAAAACGACCCTCTGACACCGACAAGGGAAGAGACGATCATGGATTTGGGTATCGCCGGCCGCCGCGCCATCGTCTGCGCCGCCAGCAAGGGGCTGGGCCGCGCCTGCGCCTTCGCGCTGGCCCGCGAGGGCGTGCATGTCACCCTGACCGCCCGCAGTGCCGATGCGCTGGAGGCGACCGCCGAGGAGATCCGCAAGGCGACCGGCGTTACGGTCACCACCGCCGCCGGAGACATCTCGACGGAGGAGGGGCGGGCCGCGGCGCTCGCCGCCTGCCCGGAGCCGGACATCCTGATCAACAATGCCGGCGGTCCGCCGCCCGGCGACTTTCATGACTGGGACCGCGAGGACTGGATCCGCGCGCTGGACGCCAACATGCTGACGCCGATCTTCCTGATCAAGGCGACGGTGGACGGCATGATGTCCCGGGGGTTCGGCCGGATCGTCAACATTACCTCGGCCGCCGTCAAGGCGCCGATCCCGATTCTGGGCCTGTCGAACGGTGCCCGCACCGGCCTGACCGGCTTCGTCGCCGGCCTGTCGCGCCAGACGGTGAAGCACAACGTCACCATCAACAACTTGCTGCCCGGTCCCTTTGAAACCGACCGCCTGCGCAAGACGATGGAAGGCGGTGCGAAGGCCGGCGGACGCAGCATCGACGAAGAGATGGAACTGCGGCGCAAGTCGAATCCCTCCGGCCGATTCGGCGATCCGGAGGAATTCGGGGCTGCCTGTGCCTTTCTTTGTGCCGCAAGCTCCGGTTTCATGACCGGACAGAACATCCTTCTGGATGGTGGAGCCTTCCCCGGCACGATGTAACCTGCGGTATTGGAAGACGGGACGCCGCCGCGTCTCAAGTTTGTCTCTCCAATTCGCAATAAAATCCGCCCATCGTCACAGGCCATTAAGAAACGGCGACGGGAAGGGGAGCTCGAGCATCGGCTCGGGCGCCGCTTCCCCGGTCCGCCGGTCGGCAAAACGCGGCAGTGCCGCGGCGACCGGACAACGGCTTTTGCGAGCCACTGGCACAGGAACGATGAGCATGCAGCAGAGTGTGGCGGCCCCCGCGGTCTACACCGACCTTGGCCGCGTCATGGAAAGCATCACCCGGCGCTTCCTCGACGTGCTTCGGATGGAACTGGCCCGCATCGGTGTGACCGACCTCAGCCCGACACAGGCGCTGATGCTGCTGCACATAGGCACCGAGGAGCTGTCGGTCCGCGACCTGCTGGAGCGCGGCTACTATCTGGGCTCCAACGCGTCTTACAATCTGAAGCATCTGGTGGAGGCGGGCTATGTCGACCGCAGCCCGTCCCAGCGCGACCGGCGGGCCGCCCGGCTCAAGCTCTCCGCCCAGGGGCTGGCCGCCTGCGAAGCGCTGAAGAAGCTGGAAGCGACGCGCGCAGATACGCTGCTGCGCACCGACAGCGACGGTGCCGACTTCGAAACCACCTATCGCACGCTGCGCAGGCTGGAGCGCGCTTGGACCGATCTGATCCGCTACGACGATGCCGATCCGGGCTGACAAATTCCTGCATTCGACACGTAACTTTCTAACCACCTGTCCGTTCGATCTGTGTCCGGAATGGAACATTGGAGTCCGTAACGGGAACATAGGCAGAACTAGCCGGTTGCCGTTCTTCGTCCGTTCTGATAGCTCTATTGGAACAAGACGCGAACAACGGAGGTTGGCATGTCGGTTCTGGCTTTCCTGCGCGAATGCATGACCCTCGCCTTTTTCCTGGCGGTGCTCTACGGCTGGGCCACGGTCGGGCCAATTCTGATCGGCTGAGGTTGGCCGGGATGCGCCCGTGGGTTTCGGGGGCGCATCCCTTCGGAAGAGGTCCCCAAAGGGGGAATGCCGCGTCGGTATTATATCCGAAATCCCAGCCCACCCCGGCCGGCGCAGCGCTTACATCGGGAACACGCGGACCCGTCCCCGGCCCATTCGAGAAGCCGAAAGGGGGGCGGTTCCGCGAACGCCGACAACGCGTGGGGATTGGGACGGATGCGGAATTTCTTTCGAAAGCGTCGTTCGGCCGCTGTGGCCGACGAGCGCATGCCGGCCGCCGGTGGCGGCCTTGGATCTAACCCGCTGACCGGCGGACCGGGCATGGGCGGTCCCGGCGTTGCGGGGCCTGGGATGGGCAATGCCGGGGCCGGTGGCCTCTCCAACGGACCGGGATTTGCCCGGCCCGGTGGGGCTCACCTGCGTCCGGTGGACGGAAACATGGGTGGCGGCATCGGCACCGGCATCGGTGCCCGTGCCGGATTCGACACGATGCGCGGTCCGGCCGCGCCGCGGCTGCCCGACATCATCGACAACGAGGCCACCGGCGACCGCCGCGGCCACATGTTCCCGCAGCCGGGCGGCAGGGATGCCGAGGGCGAGCACGACCTGCCGCGCTTTACGATGTCCGTCAACGGCGGCTATCGCGGCGGCATGGGCGCCAATGCGCCGGCCATGCTGAAGGGCCTGACGCCGGAGCTGAACGGCCTTCTGCGCGAAGCCTTCACGCCGACCCGGCCGAAGCAACAACTGAACGGTCTGTTCATCGGCCGCAACGACACGCTGCGCCGCATCATCTCGGCCATCGAAGAGGAGCGGGCGCACGTCATCCTCTATGGCGACCGCGGCCGCGGAAAGACCTCCGTCGCCAACGCGATCGAAAAGATCGCGGGGCAGGCAGGCTATCTGTCGCTGAAGCTGACCTGCAGCGGAGAACTGAGTTTCGAGGACATCTTCAGGCACTTCCTGAAGAAAATCCCGTCGACCTACTACCGTTCCGCGCTCGACAATCCGTTCGCGGCGCGGCGCAACTTCGCCAGCCTGAACGAGCTGCTGCCGGACGGCACCTTCAGCGTCACCGAGCTGAACGAGGTTCTGTCGGGCATCCACGCCACCCATGTGCTGCTGATCCTGGACGAGTACGACCGCGTCCAGGACGAGGATTTCCGCAACAAGCTGGCGGAGCTGTTCAAAAACCTGACCGACAGCTCGATCCCGGTCACCCTGCTGGTGGTCGGCGTCGCCGAGAATCTCGACCAGCTGCTGGGTAAGCATCCGTCGATCCAGCGCTCGCTTGTTCCGGTTCATCTGCCGCTGATGACCGATCAGGAGATCGGCCGCCTGATCCAGGCCGGTGCGCAGAATGCCGGCATCGAGTTCGCCCCCGACGTCGTGCGGCGGATCGCCGAGTTCGTGCGCGGCCTGCCGTACTACGCCCAGCTTCTCGGCCTGCATGCGGCGCGCAGCGCCGTCAGCCGCGGAAGCAAGCTGGTGGAGCGGCCGGATCTGGCCTATGCCGTCGCCCGCTGCCTGCAGGAAGCCGAGCGCGGCATTGTCGAAAGCTATGCCCGTGCGCTGGCTGCCGACCGCCGGGCCGAGCTGGAGGATGCATTGCTGGCTGCGGCGCTGTGTCCGGCCGATGCCTATGGCGTGTTCGATCCCAAGGACTTGGCTGGTGACAGCGGAGAATTGCCGAGCGCCTCGACGCTCGACCTGCTGAAGCGCCTGACGCGTGAGGACCATGGCGGCGTCCTGGCCCCGGTGGTCGAGCCAGGAATGGAGCGCTACCGCTTCCGCAACCAGATGATGCGCCAATATGTCCTGATGCGTCAGGCCAGCGAGCGCGGCCAGATCTGATCCATCCCCGATCAGGCCGTCCTTCGGCCCTTCCCCGGCGACGGGGGAGGGCCACTCTTTCATGGTGGACCCTTTTGCATGGCGGGTCTTTTGGCAGGCGGTGGGGCGTTACAGGAACGCCGCCCGCCGCTGGCCGCTGGCCTTCTGCCACGCCCACTCGACCACGACGCTCAGCAGACGCTCAAGCGACGGCTTCACCTCTGCCGCCAGTGTCGGGCGGAAGTGATAAGGGGAGGCCTCGTCCATATAGGTCGACTGGGTCAGTTCGAGCTGGATGGCGTGGATGTTCTCTTCCGGCTGGCCATAGCTGCGGATGATGAAACCGCCGCGCAGACGGCCGTTCAGCGCGGCTGAATAGCGCTCCGATGCCGAAAGCACGTTCATCAGCCGGACGACCAGCGGCTGGGCGGCGCTGCTGCCCTCGCCGGTGCCGAGGTTGAAGTCGGGCAGGGTGCCGTCGAAGAAGCGTGGAACCGCGCTGCGCACCGAATGGGCGTCGAACAGGATCGCCACGCCATAGCGGTCGCGCAAGGCGCGCAGCTCGCTGCGCATCTGCTCATGATACGGACGCCAATAGGCGCCGACCCGCCGGTCGATCTCCGCACGGCCGGGTTCCAGTCCCGGTCGATAGATCGGTGCGCGGTCGAACGTCGTCAGGGGACAGATTTCGGTGGGATCCTGCCCCGGATGCGGCACGACGCCGTCGGGATCGCGGTTGAGGTCCACCACATAGCGCGAGCAGAGCGCCGTCAGGAAACCGATTCCGAGTGCGGGTGCGAAGTGGTACAACCGGTCCAGATGACGGTCGACGTCGGGCTGCGCCAGTCCCTCCGGCGTCATCGTTGCGGCGATGTCCGGCGGAATCATGGTCCCGACATGCGGAATGCTGAGCAGGACCGGGGTTTCGCCCGGCTGGAAGCGGAAGGTTTCCATGGCTCGTCTCGTCATCGGAACGGCTTGCGCCACACTGTGTGCAGTGCGGCAGGGCCAGCGGTGGGACTATGACGGGCGGTGCCGCACCCCGTCAAACAGATTGCGTTTTTTTGAAAGAGTTGGGATGCCGGTGCGGTGGAAACCTATCCTTACGCGTTCCATTTCCTGCTGCGCCCGGCAGAATTGCCGGTTGACCTTGAGCTGCGCTTGCCGGAGACTTTCGCGCAATCGGCGACCGCCCGGCAGAAGGCGTCGCCCCGCACCGGACAAAGCTGTTCCTCGGATAGTTCCCAGGCGACCGGACAAAAGACTTCGACAACATACGGCGCCCCGATTTCGCAGCCCCGGTGACGAAGCAACGCAGCAGGGGAGAAGCGACCATGACCACCGCCACCCGTCTTGGCACGGCCATGCCCGGCCGGCGCCAGTTTTTGTTGCCGCTTGCGCTTGCCCCCATTGCCGGCTGGGCCGTTTGGGCTGCCGGGACGCCGGAGGCGCCGAGCCATCCCGCCAGTCCCTTCCATCTGCCGCTGGACAAGTCAACCGCGATCTGGCGCGACCTGGGCGCCGTGCGGATGGGCGGTCTGGCCGGCGATCCGCAATTTCCGGTGAAGGTATCGGCGTTGGACGGCCGTCCGGTCACCGTGCGCGGTTTCATGGTGCCGCTGACCGACGGAGCCAGCCACAACCGCTTCATTCTGTCCGCCAATCCGATGGGCTGTCCCGCCTGCGAAAGCCCCGGACCGGCGACCATGATGCATGTCCACACATCCATCGCCCTGCCGGCGACGCGGGAACCGCTGACCCTGACCGGAACATTGCGGCTGCGCCCGCAGGAGGGATTGTTCTATCGTCTGGACCGTGCCGAGCAGCGCTGGGCCTGACCCAGGCGGCCGATTTCCGCGAGGGGCGGCCATGACGGTGGCCGCCGCACGGATGGGCGCGCTGTCGATGGCGGCAGCCCTGCTTCTGTATGGCGGCCTCAGCGTGCCGGCGCCGCCGGCACTGCGAGGGGCGGAACTGTCCATCGGCCTTCTGATCCTGCTGTCGATCGGTTGGAAATGGCCGCTGGCGGTGGCGAGCGGCCATGCGCTGCGGACGCCCCCCGGCGCTGGATGGATGTCGTCCGGCATGGAATGGATGCCGGTGGCAGTTGCGGCATTCGCCTGGCTGCTGTGGGTGCCGCTGCTGCGCGGGGCGGCGCTGGGGTCGGACCCGGTCGATATCCTTCGCGACGTCGTGCCCCTCTTGTACCTGTTTCTTCCCGTGCTTCTGGTGCCGGCGTTGCGCGCCGCGGGGCGGACCGCCGTGCGGGCCTTGATCGGTGGGCTTGCCATTGCCGGCCTGCTGCTGGCCTTGCGCTGGTGGCGGCAGGCGGATTGGGGTTTCGGCGCCATCGGACAGCGGGCAATGGCCGATGGTGGCGCCTATCTGCTCAATGCGCCTGCGGTGCTGTTCGCCGCCGTGGTGCTGCCGGCTACGGCCTTGTCGCTGGTCGGCATCGGCGGCCGGTTCCGCTGGTGGCTTGCCGCGATCCCCGGTGCCGTCGGCGGGGCTCTCTGCCTTTCCGCGCTGGCCGGAGCGGTCCACCGCACCGCGCTGGGACTGGCGCTGCTGTCGCTGGCGCTGATCGCCCTGTGGTGGGCACGGCGGCAGGCGTGGCTGGCCCTGCCTCTGCTGATCGGTCTGGGGTTGGCGGTCGCCGTCGGTGGGGATGCATTGTTCGGTGCGTGGCAGCAGGCGGCGGAGAAGACGCGGCTGACCGGAATCAATGCCCGGTGGGAAGAGGCGGCGGCGGTGATCGAGCATGCCGTCGCCTCTCCCTGGGTGCTGCTGTTCGGCGACGGCTGGGGCGCGCGGATCGCCAACCCGGCGGTCGGCGGCTGGCGGGTCAGCTATACCCACACGCTGGCGAGCTACAGCCTGCTGAAGACCGGACTGTGCGGCATGATGGCGCTGGCGGCCTATCTTGGCGCGCTGGTCAGGCCCTGGTGCGGTCTGCTGGCTGCCGATCCGCCGCTGGCCCTGGCGGTGGTGCCTCCGCTGGCGATGGCGCTCTGCCTCCACACCAGCTTCAAGTACCTCGACACCGGCGTCATCCTGACGCTGATGCTTTTGGCGGCCGAGTGCAGGAAGGGGTTGTCTGATCCGTAGAGGATCTTCATACTTTCGCGTGTAATTCATGCTTCGGTGCGCCGTGCCGCTCGACCAACCGTCCATCATTTTCGTCAACCGGGTGTTCCCGCCTGACCGCGGGGCGACCGGCCGTTGCCTGTCGGATTTGTCCGCGCGGATCGCGGCTGCCGGCTGGCGGGTGACGGTGGTGACGGATGGCGAGCAGGGCAGCGTTGAGGTGCCGAACCGCGCCGTTCCGGACGGGGTCACGCTTGTCCGCACCGGCCGCGGGGTAAGGAAGGGTGAGCGGCCCGACACGCGCGCCTATCTCGATTCGCTTTGCCAACTCACGGCTCGGGCTCTGCGCCTGCCGCGCCACGACCTCGTCGTCACGATGACCGATCCGCCGATGCTGGCGCTGGCCGGTCCGGTTCTGGCTGCGCGCCATGGTGCGGCGTCGCTGCACTGGTGCCAGGATCTTTACCCGGACCTTCTTCCGGTGCTGGGCGTGCGGATGCCGGAACTGCTCCTCCGCGTCGCCGGGGATGGCATGGCGCGGGCATTGCGGCGGCAGGATGGGGTGATCGCGATCGGCCGCTGCATGCGCGAACGCATCGTCGCATCCGGCGTGGCTGCGGATCGCGTGACCCTGTTGCCGAACTGGCCCGATCCGGCAATCCGTCCCCTGGAGAAGGCCGGCAACAGCCTCCGCCGCTCACTGGGTTTGACGGAGGGGGACGGACGCTTTCTGGTGGCCTATTCCGGAACGTTGGGCCTTGCCCATCCGATGGACGGCGTGCTGGAGGCGGCGGCCCGGCTGCAGCACAGCGATCCATCCGTGATTTTCCTGCTGGTCGGCGAGGGCAGGGGATTCGCCGCGGTGGAAGAGGCCGCACGCCTCACGGGTTTGCGCAACCTGCACCGGCTTCCCTGGCAGCCCGCCGACCGGCTGGCGGAGTGTCTGTCCGCCGCCGACCTGCATCTGGTGGCGATGGACCCGGCGGCGCAGGGGCTTCTGGTGCCGAGCAAGCTGGCCGGGGTGCAGGCGGCCGGCCGGCCTTGCCTCTTCCTGGGACCAGAGGGAAGCGAGGCAGCGGCCCATATGGATGGATGCGGCATGGTGATCGACCCGTTCGATGGGGTCGCCATTGCCGAAGCCGTGCGCGCCTATGCCGCCGCCCCCGACCGCTGCACAGCGGAGGGGGCGTGCGCTGCCAGAAGGGCTGAAGCCTGGAGCGCCGACCGTGCCGCCGCGGCCTTCGTCGGGTTGGCCCAACGTCTGGTCGAGGCACGCCGCGCCGTCCGGCCCCTGTTGGGGAGGCCGTTGCCCCATGCCTGACGGCGTCATCGCCCCGCGTCACACCCAGCCTCGGCCGCATGCGATGACGCTCGCTCTGCCGATGGCCGGAGGGGAGGGTGATTTTCGCGGCTTCGTTCGCACCCTGCGGACCGGCTGGTGCTGGTTGCTCGGCGGTTGGTTGGGCGGTCTGGCGCTGGCGGTGGCGGCTCTGTGGCTGGTGGCGCCGGCTTACACCGCGGCAATGGTGATCGGACCGACGGCCCGGGTCGGCTCCGCCGCGATGGGGGCACGGGTGCCGACGCTCAACGGCCGTGACTCCGCCGGTGTTGCCGAGCCGGGGGCGGGAGATGAATCGCTGTCCGACTTCGCCCGCTATCTTGAGCTGTTCGGTTCGGGACCGGTGGCCGACCGTCTGGCTGCGGACCCGGCCATCCTGCGCGCCCTGTTTGCCGAGCGCTGGGACGCGGAGGCGGAGCGTTGGAGTCCGCCACCCGGACTGTTCCCGACGCTGAAGCGGGCATTGCTGGCGATGGTCGGCCGCGAGGATTGGGTTGAGCCGGACGGCGACCGCGTGGCGCGCGCCCTGCGTGATCGGCTGGTTGTCGACATGCTGCGGTCGGGTCCGATGCGGCGGATCACCTTCCGCCATCCCGACCGGGCGATTGCAGTGGAGTTGCTCGGGCGGATTGCCGCGGCCACCGACGCCCATCTGCGGGCGGAGGCGGCGCGGCGCAGTGCCGCCCAGATCGCCCATATCAAGCTTCGTCTCGGCGCCGTCACCGTGGCGGAACACCGGCAGGCGCTGAGCGACCTGCTGCTGGACCAGGAGCGGGTGGCGATGATGATCGGCGTCGATCTGCCCTTTGCCGCCGACATGATCCAGCCGCCGGCTGCCTCCACCCTGCCGGACTGGCCGAACCCGGCCGTGGTGATTCCGCTGGCCGGACTGGTCGGGCTTGTCGCCGCCGGATTCGCCCTGTCCGTCTCCCACGCCCTGCGGGAACGGACGACGGGGGTGGAGGCGGCGCCATGAGGATTTCCACCATGCCTGCGCCCGCCATGACCGCCATCCCGGTCTCCGTGGTGGTGATGACGCGCAACGAGGCTGCGAACCTGCCGCAGTGCCTGCCGCCGCTCGCCCGATTCGCCGAGTGTTTCGTGGTCGACAGCGGCAGCGATGACGGCACGCCGGACATCGCACGGTCACATGGCGCCCGCCTGATCCCCTTCCGCTGGAATGGCCGCTATCCCAAGAAGAAGCAGTGGTGCCTGGATACTCTGCCATTCGCCCATGACTGGGTTCTGTTCGTCGACGCCGACGAGCGGCTGACGGCGGAGCTGGTTGAGGAGATCGCCCGGCTGATGGCGGCTGGCCCTGCCTGCGCAGCATACTGGATCGACGGCAGGCCGGTCGTCCGCGGCCGGCGGCTGCGTTTCGGCTGCTGGAATCGCAAGCTTGCTCTGCTGGACCGTCGGCGCGCGCGCTTTCCCGATCAACCCGACCTGGATATCGCCGCGATGTGGGAGGTCGAGGGGCATTACCAGCCGCAGGTGTCCGGAACGACCGGCCGGCTTCGCCACCCGATGGACCATGAGGATGCCAAGCCGCTCTCGGCCTGGTTCGACCGCCACAACCGGTATTCCGACTGGGAGGCGGCGATTCGTGCCGACGGCCGGATGGAGCGGCTGATAACGGGTGAACCGGATGGCGGCTCCAGTGCCCCTCATAGCCTCCGCGCCCTTCTTGGCCGGCGTATGCAGAAGCGGCTTTTCCAGCGCCTGCCGGGCCGGCCGCTCTTGGCATTTCTGCATGCCTATGTGCTGCGCCTTGGCGTCCTCGATGGCGCAGCCGGGCTCGACCACGCGCTGGCGCGCGCGTTCTACTATTGGCAGGTCGGGCTCAAGATGCGGTCGGCGGCAATGGGACCGGGAGCGTTCGACCGTTTCCCGTCCATCCGCGCCGCTTCCGAGCCTGTCCGGACTGTCCGTCCGGCGGGCGACCCTTATTCTTCGAGCAGCGCGATCCGGTCGCCACCCAGCGCCTTCAGCAGGTCGAAGGTCCGCTTGCGCACGCCCGGATCCTCGATCCGGTAATAGGCGCGCACCAGTTCCAGCGTCTCGCGGCGGGCCATCAATTCGAACTCGTCCGTCTCGCTCATCGCTTCGGACGGAACTTCCGCGGCAATCTGGTCGGGCGACGGCATGTCGTCGAAGAAGTAGCTGACCGGCACACCGAGAACCTGGGAGAGGTTGTAAAGGCGGCTGGCGCTGATGCGGTTCGACCCACGCTCGTATTTCTGGAGCTGCTGGAAGGTGATCCCAACCGCTTCGCCCAGCTTTTCCTGGCTCAGGCCAAGCAGGGTCCGGCGAAGCCGCAAGCGGGCTCCGACATGGATGTCGATGGGGTTGGGACCTTCGCCGCGGCGCGACAGGGTGTGGGCGGGGGCGAGTTTGGTCTTGGTCGCGCTCATAAGTCGTACCTCAAAAGGAAAGCCAGAGGGAAGGCGCCGCGGGAATGCTTAGTTCAGAAAGTAAATTCTATGCAACCATTTGTGCGTATCAACGGTCCGTTTGGGTGGAAGGGGGAGGAAGAGTGCGAAAGACATTAAGTTTCAGGGCATCGGAAACGTAATTTCGCGTATAGAGCGGGAAGATGGTGGCGCAATGCCAGTGCAACTCGTTGAGCCAGGACGATCATTGCCGCGTGTGCGGCCCCATGGCCGAAATGCCGTTGTCGAATCGCTGTCTGCTCATGCCTGCCAGCGGTTGCGTCGCGCTGCGACAGGCCGCCGGCCGCGAACAGGCAGACCGGCCAGTGCAGCCGTTCGGCCCGTCCGCGCTTCAGCACCGACAAGGTGAAGTCATAATCGGCCGCGATCCGGTACCCGGAGTCGAAGCGCAGCCCTGCCAGTGCCGACACGGAGTAGATCATCGCCTGATGGTGGGTGAACATGCCCAGCGATGCCCAACGGTGGGAGCGGGCACGCTTCAGCAGGATACGTCCGTCACCCAGCCGCTCCAGCGCATCGCCATAGAGAAGGGCGCAGTCGGGATGCCGGGCAATCGCTTGCAAAAGCCGGATGCCGCTGTCCGGCTCCGCCAGCCGGTCGCCGGCATTCAGGAACAGCACATGGCTGCACCCCAGCCGGCCCGCGGCGGCGAGCGCATCGTTCATCGCATCGTACAGCCCCGAGTCGCGGGCTGAGCGCCACCACAGCGGGACATCGGCATGGTCCGCCAGCCACTCTGCCGTTCCATCGGTGGAGGCGCCATCGGCGACCAGCCAGACGATGCCGGGACCGAGCTGCCCGCGCAGGCTGTCATAGGTGTCGGCCAGTCCGGCGCGGTCGTTGCGGACCACGGTCAGCATGGCGAGTCGGAGCGGGGCGGGCGCCGTCATCGCGTGATCACCGAAATCGAGGCCGCCGTGATCGCCAATTGGCTCAGGATGTTGCCGATGGCCTTGGTGGCGTCCAGCCCGTCGAAGGGGCGGGGGTCGCGCGGCACCACCAGGATCGACCCGGGCGGGATAACGTCCACCCGATGGTTCCAGGAGGACAGCGCCAGCGGCCGTGCCCGTCCGTCCGGCAGAACCAGGAAGCTGCGACCGGTGTCGGCATCGCGGGTCGGGCCGCCCGCCTCGTTCAGGTAATCCTCGGCACCCTTGCCGCTGACGAACTGTGCCGCGGTCGGGTGAAGAACCTCGCCCGACACCGCCACGGTCAGCGGTCGTTTCGGGATCACGATCCGGTCATCGGGTTCCAGCAGCGGGTCGAGAGCCGGGCGGCTGCGCAGGACAGCCGGGTCCGCTTCCACCACCACGCGGCCGAGCGGTTCGGCTGCACGGAGCTGGGCGGCGAGCTGGCGGGCCAGTGCGACATTCTCCGCCTTCACCGGCTCGCCCTTCTCCACCTCCAGCGCCAGCGCGCGCTCCAGTTCACGCGCTTGCAGCTGGAACTGCTCCCTCTCGCGGCGGCGTTCGCTCTCGCGGGTCAGCACGGCCCCAGCCGGATAGGCATCGTCGATCAGGCCGCCGGCCCGCGCGATCAGGGAGGACAGCGTCTCACCGCGGCCGATGTCGTAGCGGCCGGGACGGCGCACCGCCCCTTCGATGGCGACCGCGCGGGCCTCCAGCGCCTGCGGGCGCGGGTTGATCCGCAGCGCATCTCCAGGGCCGATCCTGCGGGCGCCGTCGCGGGTCAGGTCGATGGCGCTACGCGTGCCGTTGGCGGCCGTCAGTTCCGCCACCGTGGGGTCGGCGTCGGTGGAGAGCCCGCCTGCCGCCGCGACCAAGGCCGCCAGCGGCGTGAGGTCGGCGACCGGATAGCCGCCGGGATCGCGCACGGCGCCACGCAGCTGGACGGTCCGCTCGCCAATCACCGCGACGATGGCCGGATCGAGTACCGCCGCCAGCATCGGCGGTTCGGACTCGTCGTCCGCCTTGCCGTCCGTCCTCAATTCGGCGGGCTTCACCAAGCCGCGGATGTCGTCGGCGGCGAACAGGTGAATGCGGTCTCCGTCGCTCATGGCACGGTCGGCGCGTCCGGCAGCCACCTCCTGTGGGGAGAAGGGCAGATAGACGCGGGTCAAGGTCCGCCGGTCATAGCGTTCGACGATGCCGAGCAGCGGATACACGTCCCGCTTCAGCGCCTTGCCCTCCGCCAGCGCCTGACGCAGCGTGGCACCGGCCGGCAAACGGCGGGTGCCGGGCCGGCGGACATGGCCGAGCAGCTCATAGTGAGGCGCTTCCGATTCGACGATGGTCTCGCGCGCGCCGGCGCTCTCCGGCCCATCGGCCACGGGATAGAAACCGGGCCGCGGCGCACCGGTAAGCCGCAGAACGGAATGGCGCAGGGCCAGCGGCAGCAGGTCCGGCACCGTTGCGAACAGGGGCGGGCAGGGTGTGCGGGAACCGGTCAGCGTGGCGGCGGCGCGCGCCTGCGGACCGGTGGCGAGGGGACCGGCCGGCTCCGCCGCCAGGATGCGGGCCAGCGCCACCAGACCGGGACAGGCATCCGGCGGCGGCTGGCGTTCGCCGCGCAGCAGAGCCAGCACCGCCTCCGACGTCAGGAAATCGACGTCGGCAGTCCCCAGGACATAGAGCGTGTCGCCGTCCGAAAGCTGTCGGCGGTCGCGTCCGTTCAGAACGGCCGACAGGTCGACCGGCCGCAGGCTGCGCGCCGCCGTCGTTGGGGCAGTGCTCTCCAGGGCGGCGAAGGGAAAATAGGCCGATGGGCCCAGGTCCGCACGGGAAAGCAGTCCGGGCAAGGATTTAACCCGGGTGAGCGCACGGGGGCCGGGACGCAGGACATGTCCGTCGAGCCGAACCTCGCCGCGGCGGTCTTCCCGTTCCGGCACGATCAACAGCAGGTCGCCGTCACCGAACCGCTTGGCGTCGGCGTCGGCGATCTCCTCCGCCGTTTCCTCGCCCGACGGCCCGATGCCGAATCGCACAAGCCGGCCGCGGCCGGGCCGCAGCGCGCCACCGGCAAGGTCGCGCATCTCCGACGCCGACAAGGGGCCGCCACCCGGCGGCAATTCATAAATGCCCGGCCGCTTCACCGGTCCGGCAATTGCGACGGTGGCGCCGAGCGGCGGGACGAACAGGCGGTCGCCGTCACGCACCGGCATATCCGCATTGCCGGTCGCACCGGCGATTTGCAGGGCATAGAGGTCGACCATGACCGCACCGCCGGACCGCATCAGCCTGACCGCGCGCAGGCTGCCGCCGCGATCCACGCCGCCGGCGGCCGACAGCGCATCGAGCACGGTGGCGAAGGCGCTGATCTCCTGCCGGCCGGGGCGGCGGACGGCGCCGGTGACCAGCACGCCGATCCGCCGCACCTCCGCCAGCGACGCGAAGGCATCGGTGCTGGGCCAGGTGGCGGCGACGGTGGCGGACAGGTCACGTCGCAGGACGTCCAGCGTCAGGCCGGCAGCCGTCAGCGGCCGCAGGTCGTCCACCACCAGCTGGCCGTTTCGGTCGACGGTGAAGCGTTTGCTGAAGGATTTCTGCCCGCGCAGGGTGACCAGGACGGTGTCGCCGGTGTTCAGGACATAGTCGCCCTGGATGGCGCCGGGCGCGGCCTCGGCCGTCGAATCCGCATCGGTTGCAGAAGCAAACAGGTCATAGCCGAATTGGCGCAACGGTTCTCCCGCACGTATGGAGAAGGCCGCCTCCAGGGGGGAGTCCGTCGATGCCGGCTGAGGACGCGGCAATAGTGGATCGCTCCGCGCAGGCCCGGCGGCCGACACGGCGCACGCCCACAGAATCAACGCCGACCCGGGCGCAATTCGGGCGAATATCCTGCACGCAGCAGCCAACATGGATGTCCAACAACCCCAGCAATCACCCGCACAGCGCGAGTGATCGACGCTGAACACTATCGCGTGCAATAGGCCGAATGGCAATGGCCTGCGTCCGGGGCGCCATGCAAAAGGGTGGCATCCATGGATGGCGGGGCGGCGCTATGATGAGGCCGCCTTCCGCCGGTCCGAACCTTTCCGGGGCGGCGAAACAGTCAAGAAAGTCAACGGCGTGATCGTCATCCACAGCGAAGAGCACCGGCTGCAGGCCGGCCGGTCCGAACTCAACGACGGCCAACTCGTTCCCTGTTACGAGAAGCCCGCGCGTGCCGACATCGTCCGGGCGCGGATTGAGGCGGTCGGGCTGGGGCCGGTCGTGGAGCCCACCCGTCACGGCATCGACCCGCTGGAACGGGTGCATGACGCCGGCTACCTCGGCTTTCTCCGGACCGCCTGGGACGATTGGGTGGCGGAGCATGGTGCCGACATCGACGCGCTGCCGCTGAACTGGGTGGCGCCGGGAATGTCGCGGCGGCGGGTGCCCCGGTCCATCGACGGGCGGCTCGGCTTCTACTCTTTCGATGCGGGGACGCCGATCACCGCGGGCACGTGGCGGGCCGCGACATCCGCAGCCGACAGCGCACTGACAGGCGCCGACCGGCTGCGGGCCGGTGACCGCAGCGCCTTTGCGCTGTGCCGTCCCCCGGCCACCATGCCGGCCACGCCTTCTACGGCGGCTATTGCTTCCTGAACAACGCGGCCATCGCGGCGCAATCCCTGCGTGACGGCGGGGCTGCGCGCGTGGCGGTGCTGGACGTCGATTATCACCATGGCAACGGCACCCAGGAGATCTTCTGGGAGCGCGGCGATGTGCTGTTCTTGTCGATCCATGCCGATCCGGCCGACGAGTTCCCCTATTTCTGCGGTCATGCCGATGAGACCGGGGCAGGCGCCGGGGAAGGTGCCAACCTGAACCTGACGCTGCCCTGGGGGACCGACTGGAACGGCTACGCCCAGGCGCTGGCCGTCGCGGCGGCATGCATCCGCGAGTTCGGCGCCGACGCGCTGGTGCTGTCGCTGGGTGCGGACACCTATGGCGGCGACCCGATTTCCCGCTTCCGCCTGTTGTCGGAGGATTTCCTGCGCATGGGCGCCGCCATCGCCGGAATCGGCCTGCCGACCCTGTTCGTGCTGGAAGGCGGCTATGCCGTCGACGATCTGGGCGTCAATGTCGCCAATGTCCTGACCGGCTTCGAGCAGAACTGAGGCAGCGGGACGGCTGCGGGGATGGTCATACCGTTGCCGGTGCGGACGAATCGTCCTAAATTGATGGGAAGTTCGGCATCTGAGTGAGGATGCGGGCGGTGGCTGCCGACCTTTCCATCTCCAGCCCGTCGATCGGACCCTATTCCACCCCGCGCAGCGTACCGCTGCGGCGGGATGGGAAGGGCGCATCCGGTGCTCAAGCATCCGGCACTCAGGATGGCGAGAGCGGCTCCGCCGACAGCGTCACCCTGTCCGACGCAGCCCGGCAGCAGGTCCAGAAACTCAAGCAGGCCGACACCAGCGTCCGCCAGCATGAGGCGGCGCATCAGGCGGCAGGCGGTGCCCATGCCGGCGGCGCCTCCTTCACCTTCACCCGCGGTCCGGACGGCAAGAACTACGCCACCGCGGGCGAGGTGCCGATCGATGTCAGCGCCGAATCGGAACCGGCGGCCACCGTCGCCAAGATGGAGCAGGTCAAGGCCGCGGCGCTCGCTCCGGCCGATCCCTCGCCTCAGGATTTGCGAGTCGCTGCACAGGCCGATGCGGCGAAGCTGCAAGCCCAATCGGAACAGCGCCAGCAAGGTGGCGATACGGCATCCGCACGCGCTGCCGCCGCCTATGGCGCGGTACAGGGGCTCGGCAATGCCGGACGCAATTCGGGAACGGCGAGGGGGCTGACGGTCTGACGCCGCTGCGGCCGGTGCCGGTCGCCAGTGTCAGCTCCCCTCTCGACCGGTCAGCGACGCGGGTTCGTTTCGCCGTCCAGCGTCAGCAGGGCGCCATACAGCTCTGGCCGGCGGTCGCGGAAGACGCCCCAGGAGGCACGCTGCGCCGCGATGCGGTCGAGGTCGAAGCTGGCGGTCAGGACCGTCCGGCTCTCGCGGTCGGCCTGCGCCACGATCTCCCCCTGCGGGCCAGCGATGAAGGACGAGCCATAGAAGGTCAGCGCGCAGCTTTCCCCCTGCTCAACCCCGACTCGGTTGGAGGCCACGAGCGGCATCAGGTTGGCGCCGGCATGGCCCTGCATCACCCTGGTCCAATGGCCCTGGCTGTCGATGGAGGAGTCCTGCGGTTCCGATCCGATGGCGGTGGGGTAGAGCAGGATCTCCGCCCCTTTCAGCGCCATGACACGCGCCGTCTCCGGGAACCATTGGTCCCAGCAGATGGCGCAGCCGACCGTGGCGTAGCGGGTCTTGAACACCTGGATGCCGCTGTCGCCGGGGCTGAAATAGAACTTTTCCTGATAGCCGGGACCGTCGGGAATGTGGGACTTGCGATAGATGCCCAGCAGGCTGCCGTCGGCATCGACCATGGCCATCGAGTTGTAATAGGCGTTGCGGGCCCTCTCGAAGAAGCTGATGGGGATGACCACCGACAGCTCCCGCGCAAGGGCTTGCATCCGTTCGATCACCGGGTGACCGTCGGCCGGCGCAGCCAGTTCGAACAACGATTGCTTCTGGTCCTTGCAGAAATAGGGGGTCTCGAACAGCTCCTGCGGCAGGATGATCTGCGCGCCCATGGCGGCAGCCTCGCGAATCAGCGATTCGACGCCATCGACGTTGGCGGCACGGTCCCAGCTGCAGGCCATCTGGGTGGCGGCGACGGTGACGGTACGGGACGAAGGGGCGGTTGGCGAAGCGGTCATTGCGGGCTCACGGCTCCTGTAACGGGCGGTTCGGGGCTTGTGTGACCAAAGGTCGCGGCAGTTGCAAGTGGTCGGAAGGAAATTATCAACAATTTAGCGAAATATTCATTTAACGCTCTGGTGCTGTACGAATTGCCAAATAAAAACGATCCAATTGGCAATGATCATATCGATCATCATATGCGGATATGGTGTCTACCGACGGCACCAAAAAGATGGACGTGACACAAGTCGGCCATGCGAAGAGTCGGTGAATGTGTTCTGCTTACTCCGCCGGTGATTTGGATGACCAAAACCGACATATCATTGCATGCCGGTGACAGGTGGCTGCGCAATTGATTTGCGCTTTGCACACAACACGTTATGATTGGATGACGCAGCCATGCCCACTCGTGTCAAGGTGGTGTTACCAGACAGGCATGGACCCGGTGGATGCACTGCGGCGGCGTCGCCTCGACAGGCGGCTGTCCGTCCAATGCAGCCGGCGGGCTGGGGTGGCTGTGGGCACGGGAACGACGGCAGAGAGATTGTCGGTATGGAGGCGTCTGTCAAGGGGTGGGAGTCGGAACGCCCCGGCGAGTCGGAAGACGCGGCCGGTTCGGCCGACGGTGCTTTATCGTTCGTCGTCCGGGACGTGAATCGCGCCTTCGCCCGCGCCCTCCAGACACGCATCGCGCGGTCGGGGGTCAGCATGGGGCAATGGTTCTTTCTGCGTGCCCTGTGGGAAGAGGACGGATTGACCCAGCGGGAGCTAAGTCACCGCGTGGGCATGATGGAGCCGACCACGGTCACCGCGGTCAACGTGATGGAGAGCCAGGGGCTGGTTCAGCGCGTGCGCAACAGCCATGACCGCCGCAAGATGAACGTCTTTCTGACCGACAAGGGCCGGGCCCTGCGTCAGACCATGATGCCCAGCGCGTCGGAGATCGCCCAGATCGCCATCGACGGCATTGCGCCGGCAGATCTGGACCTGACTCTGGAGGTTCTGCGCCGTGTCGGCGCCAACCTCAACGCCGCCTGTGCGGCTGCCCGTGACGGCGAAGACGGCGGCGGACGGGACGAGAGGTAGCGCTCGGCCGCTTCGGACCTCCGCTCCCTCCGTCCCGTTTCAGTCGATCTCGGAACACCTGCCCGGAGCGGCCGTCCTTTCGATCAGCCGCCTCTCGGGTCAATCGTCGTCCGGGTCCGGTGGCGGCGGCAGGCTGGCACCCGTCAGGTTGGCACCGGTGAATTTCGCGTCGCGGATGTTGGCGTCGCTCAGGATCGCCCCGGTCAGGTTGGCGTTGCTGAAATCGCAGTCGGACAGATTGGCCCCGCGCAGATTGGTACGGACGCAGGAACTGCCGGTCAGCTTTGCACCGGTCAGGTTCGCCGCCCACAGGCGACCGGTCGGCTGGCCATCCGGTCCCTTTATATCGACCCAGCCGACTCCTGCCCCGTCCAGCCGGATCCCGGTCATGTTGGCGCCGCGCAGATTGGCGCCGTCCAGGATCGCTCCGCTGAAATCGGCGCCGTCCAGCACCGCTTCGGAGATGTCGCACATGATCAGCAGCGCCTCGCGCATCTTGGCGCCGCTGAGATTGGCCCGCTTCAGATTGGCGCCCGACAGGTTGACCCCCGTCAGGTCGATGTGGCTGAGGTCGGCAGCGGTCAGGTCGGCCCTGGCGCCCATTGTCCCATTGGTGTTGATCCAGGTGTAATGGCTGTGCAGCGCTTGCTGGATCTGGACCGAGAAATTATCGGCCGACCGCGCCAGATTGGCGCCGGTGGTGTCGGCTCCGGCCAGATCGGCACCCTCCAGCTTCGCCCCCTGGAGGTCGGCGTTGCGCAGGTTGGCTCCGGCCAGCATGGCGCCGGTCAGGTTGGCGTCGCGCAGCACCGCTCCCTGCAAATTCACGCCCGACAGGTTGCTGCCGCGCAGGTCGGCGCGGGCGAGATTGCAGCTTTTCATGCTGGCGCGCATCAGCGTGGCGCCGGTCAGCAGCGCACCCTCGCAATCGGCGCCATTCATCGACACGTCGGTCAGGTCGGCGCCCGACAGGTTGGCGTTGTTCAGGGACGCATCGTCGAAATCCGTGCCCGACAGGTCGGAGCGGACGAAATCGAGCCCCTTGCCATTCTTGCCGCCATGTCCGCCATACAGCAGGGCGCCGCCGCGCAGGTCGGCCTCCTTGAGGATCGCGCGCTTCAGCTTGGCACCACGCATATGGGCGCCGCGCAGGTCGGCGCGATAGAGGTTGCAGCCCGACAGGTCGGCCTTCGTCAGGTGCGCGGCGAACAGGTCGGCGGTGCTGAGATTGGCGTTCGACAGGTCGCAATGGGACAGGTTGGCGCCGGACAGCTTGCCCTGGGCCAGATTGACCCCGGACAGGTTCGACCCTTCCATGTTCGCCATGGTCAGGTTGGCGCGCGAACCGCCCGACTTGCTCTTCAGCCAGCGCTCGTGCTTTTCCAGCACGGCAACCAACTCGTGCGGTGTCATCGATCCTGTCCGGTCTGCATGGTTGCGTGGTCCATCGATAGACCAGTGTTCCGAAATAATCTATGCCAAAGGTTAATGCCGCTTCCAGTGCTGCGGTGGCTTGGCGTCGACGGCGTCAGGCCCCATCTGCGGGGCGCCGGGCGCGGAAACGCCGGTCGCAGCCAAGTGAGAACAAGGAGTTGGGGATTATGTCGGGTGGACACACGCTTGCTGCTTTCGATACCGAACTGGCGGCGCTGCGCAGCGCCATCGACCGCATGGGCATACTGGTGGAGCGGCAGGTCGGGCTGGCGCTCGATTCGCTGGCCGGCCCCGATGCCGATATCGCCGGCGAAGTGCTGAAAGGCGACGCCGAGATCGACCGGCTGGAGGCGGAGGTGGAGGCGATGACCGTCCGTCTGCTGGCCCTCCGCCAGCCGATGGCGAAGGATCTGCGCGAGATCGTCGCCGCTTTGAAGATCGCCTCCAACCTTGAGCGCATGGGCGATTTCGCCGGCTCGGTCGCCAAGCGCGCGGTCACGCTGTCGACCCTGCCGGTGGCTCCGCCGGTTGCCTCGCTGGTCCGCATGGGGCGGATGGTGCAGGCGATGATCGGCGACATGCGCCGCGCCTATACCGAACAGAATCCGGAGCTTGCCACCTCCGTCCGTGACCGCGACGGGGAGGTGGACGCCGCCTACACCGCGCTGTTCCGCGAGTTCCTGACCTACATGATGGAGACGCCGGCGCAGATCACCGGCTGCACCCACCTGCTGTTCGCCGCCAAGTCGATCGAGCGCATCGGCGACCATGCCACCAACGTGGCGGAGAACATCAGCTTCCTGGTCAAGGGCCGTCTGCCGTCGGACGAGCGCCGCAAGGAGGACCTCAGCAGCTACGCCGTCGCCCCGCCGCAGGATCGGGTGTGACAGGGAACGCTTGAAAGGGAGCACTTGACAGGCAGCCCGCCCTGTGTTGCGGTTGCGGTCATGAACATGTCCTCGCCCCTCCTGTCGCAGCATTGGTGGTGGCCCGTCTCCAACGGGCCGGCCTGGCGACGCGCGTGAGCGTGGATTGAAAACAAAAGGCCGCCCGGTGCATCCGGAGCGGCCTTTTTTCCTGACCCGTCACAGCGGGTCGCCCAGCGGAAGAACGGACAGGCAGGCGGAAGCACCGGGTGGCGTCACCGAAAAGACGCCCGAACCGGAGCACCGCCGTCATGATCCCGTCCCACCTGTTCCTTGCCGATCCTGCCTTCCTCGATCCGTTCGCGGCCACGACCGGTGGTGGCCTCGGCCTGCACCGCACCGCCGAGCCGGTGGTGCCGGCCGAGGCGGTCGATGCGCTGGTCACTGCGCTCGACGAGCGGCGCGGGCTGCTGCTGTCCGGCGGGGTGGAGGCGCCCGGCCGCTACCGGCGCCAGGCGCTGGGCTTCGTCGATCCGCCGCTGTCGGTGACCGCCCGCGGCCGGACCGTGCGCATCGATGCGTTGAATCCGCGTGGGCGCCTGCTGCTGCCGGCCGTGGCCGGGGCGTTGGACGGGCATGAGGCGCTCGTCGGGCTGGAGATCACTGCCGGCCGGGTCACCGCCCTGGTGCGCCGTCCGGCCGGGGTCTTTGCCGAGGAGGAGCGCAGTCGCCAGCCTTCCGTTTTCAGCGTGCTGCGGGCGCTGATGGCACTGTTCGCCTGCCCGGACGAGCCGTTCCTGGGGCTTTATGGTGCCTTCGGCTACGATCTCGCTTTCCAGTTCGAGCCGATCCGCCGCCGGCTGGTACGGCCGGACGACCAGCGCGACCTTGTGCTGTATCTGCCCGACCGGCTGCTGGTGGTCGACCATGCCGCCGGGGTGGCGCGCCGCTTCGCCTACGAGTTCGTGGTGGACGGCGTCTCGACTGAGGGTGTCGCGGGTGGCGGGAGGGCCCATGGCTACCGACCCGACACCAACGCCGCCGCGGAGTGCGACCATGCCCCCGGCGAGTACCAGCAGGTGGTGCGGGCGGCCAAGGAGGCCTTCAACCTCGGCGACCTGTTCGAGGTGGTCCCCGGCCAGACCTTCGCCGAACCCTGCGCCGACAGCCCCGCCACGATCTTCCGCCGTCTGCGCACTGCCAACCCCGCCCCCTACGAGGCGTTGATTAACCTCGGCGACGGCGAGTTCCTGGTCGCCGCCAGCCCGGAAATGTATGTGCGTGTCGGCCAGGGGCGGGTGGAGACCTGTCCGATCTCCGGCACTGTGGCACGCGGAAGCAATGCGCTGACCGACGCGACGCAGATCCTGACGCTGCTGAACTCGGCCAAGGATGCGGCGGAGCTGACCATGTGCACCGACGTCGACCGCAACGACAAGGCGCGGGTGTGCGAACCCGGCTCCGTCCGCGTGATCGGCCGGCGGATGATCGAGCTGTATTCCCGCCTGATCCACACCGTCGATCATGTGGAAGGGCGGCTGCGCGAGGGTTTCGACGCGCTGGATGCCTTCCTCACCCACACCTGGGCGGTGACGGTGACCGGTGCGCCCAAGCGCTGGGCCATGCAGTTCCTGGAGGATACCGAACATTCGCCGCGCCGCTGGTACGGCGGGGCGTTCGGACGCATCGGCTTCGACGGCGGGATGGACACCGGGCTGACCCTGCGCACCATCCGCATGAAGGACGGGGTTGCCTTCGTCCGCGCCGGCGCCACCCTGCTGTCCGACAGCGATCCGGATGCCGAGGACGCCGAGTGCCGGCTGAAGGCGTCGGCCTTCCTCGACGCGGTGCGCGGTGCCGGCCCCCGGCTGTCGGTGGTTGAGAGCGGTGTCCGGTGGAGCGGGCAAGGGAGTGGCGAGGGCAAGCGGGTGCTGCTGGTCGATCATGACGACAGCTTCGTCCATACGCTGGCCGACTATTTCCGGCAGACCGGCGCCAGCGTCACGACGCTGCGTCACACCCACGCGCGTGCCGCCCTGCGCAACGATCCGCCCGACCTGCTGGTGCTGTCGCCGGGACCGGGGCGGCCGGCCGATTTCGATGTCGGCGGCAGCGTGCAGGCAGCGCTCGATCTCGGTGTGCCGGTGTTCGGCGTCTGCCTGGGACTGCAGGGCATGGTCGAGCATTTCGGTGCGACGCTGGACCGCCTGCCGGAGCCGATGCATGGCAAGGCTTCAAGCTTGCGTCATCAGGGGAGCGGGCTCTTCGACGGGCTGCCGCAGGGGATGCGGGCCGGCCGGTATCATTCGCTGGTGGCGCGGCGCGACAGCCTGCCGCCGGACCTGCGGGTGACGGCGGAGACGGAGGACGGGACGGTGATGGCGATCGAGCACCGGTCGCTGCCGCTGGCTGCCGTGCAGTTCCACCCCGAATCGATCCTGACTTTGGATGGTGCTGGCGGCGGGGCCGGTCTGGCGTTGATCGCCAACGTCATGGGGACGTTGGCGGGGCGTGCCGGCGAGGCGCTTGAACGCGAAGCGGCGGCCTGATGGGGCCGCCGCTTCGGTAAATCCTGTGGCTTGGGCGAGTGGCGGAAACCCGTCACTCCACCATGCCCAGCGCTTCCTTGTAGAGTTCGAGGATGGCTTCCTGCTCCTGGCGGTCGGCCTTGTCCATCTTCCGCAGGCGAATGATCTGCCGGATGATCTTGGTGTCGAAACCGGTGCCCTTCGCCTCGGCGTAGACTTCCTTGATGTCTTCCTGCAGACCGCGCTTTTCCTCTTCGAGACGCTCGATGCGCTCGACAAAGGACTTCAGGCGATCCGCCGCGATGCCGCCGACGTCGGACATGGCAAAACCTCAAACGATGGGGGTGTTCGTGAACGGGGCGGGACAATATCGGCGGGCGGGGAGAATGGCAAGCCGGCGATGTGCCGCGCCGGTGCACGGCAGGGGCACGGCTGCGTCATCGCGTCGCGGCAATTCCTTCGTACAAGCGAAAGCGTCGCCGGAATTTGAACAGCCCGTGGCTGATTTGTCTGTTCCGATGAAACAATCGTACGATAGGCCTACGCAGCCATTCCCTTTGTTGCGGCGCACCCAATAGGCTGGTATTACCATCGGTGGGTTCGGCTTCACAAAGTCACATGGATCCGGCATGTATGCGCGTCGTCTGTGCCGATAACCCATGGGGGATGCCGGGATCGGCGTATTTGAGGCAGGGGAGTTTTATCTAATGAAAGTCGCCATTCCAAAGGAGCGACGTGCGGGCGAACTTCGCGTGGCCGCCTCACCGGAAACGGTGAAGAAACTGAAGGGGTTGGGACTGGACGTGGTGGTGGAGAGCGGGGCCGGTCTCGGCTCCAGCATCACCGACGCAGCCTTTGAGGCGGCGGGGGCCGTCATCGCCGCCGACCAGGCTTCGGCGCTGGCCGATGCCGACATCGTGCTGAAGGTCCAGCGCCCTCTGATCGCTGCGGAAGGTGGTGAGGACGAACTGGCGCTGATCCGCAAGGGCGCGCTGCTGTTCGCCATCCTCAATCCCTACAACAGCCGCGACCATGTGAAGGCCTACGCCGATGCCGGCGTGAACGCCTTCGCCATGGAGTTCATGCCGCGCATCACCCGTGCCCAGGTCATGGACGTGCTGTCCTCCCAGGCCAACCTCGCCGGCTACAAGGCCGTCGTCGATGCCGCCTCGGAATATGGCCGCGCCTTTCCGATGATGATGACCGCCGCCGGCACCGTGCCGCCGGCGAGAGCCTTCATCATGGGCGTCGGTGTCGCCGGCCTCCAGGCCATCGCCACCGCCAAGCGCCTCGGCGCCATCGTCTCGGCCACCGACGTGCGCCCGGCGGTGAAGGAGCAGGTTCAGTCGCTGGGCGGCAGCTTCGTCGCAGTGGAGAACGACGAGTTCAAGCAGGCCGAGACCGCCGGCGGCTATGCCAAGGAGATGTCCGACGACTACAAGCGCCAGCAGGCAGCCCTGGTCGCCGAGCACATCAAGAAGCAGGACCTCGTCATCACCACAGCACTGATCCCCGGCCGCAAGGCGCCGATCCTGGTGACGGCGGAGCATGTGGCGTCGATGAAGCCGGGCTCGGTGATCGTCGATCTGGCGGTGGAGCAGGGCGGCAACGTCGAGGGCGCCAAGCTGGGCGAGGTGGTGACCACGGCCAACGGCGTGAAGATCGTCGGCCACGCCAACTATGCCAGCCGCATCGCCGAGAGCGCGTCGCTGCTCTACGCCAAGAACCTGCTGGCGCTGCTGACGTCGCTGCACGGCAAGGACACTGGCATCGTCGTCAACTGGGACGACGAGATCGTCAAGGCCATCGCGCTGACCCGCGACGGCGCCGTCGTTCACCCCGCCTTCGCCGGCTGACCGGGCGCCCGAGGAGACTTACCGCAATGGATCAGACCCAACTGTCCGCCCGTATTGCCGAGCTGAAGGCGAACCTCGCGGCGCTCGGCCAGCAGGCCGACCAACTGGCCGCCCAGGTCGCGCACGCGGCGCAGCCCGCCGCGGAGGCCGCCGGCGGTCATGGCAGCTTCTTCGTCACCGGCCTGACGGTGCTCGTGCTGGCCTGCTTCGTCGGCTACTACGTCGTCTGGCGCGTCACCCCGGCCCTGCATTCGCCGCTGATGGCCGTCACCAACGCCGTGTCGTCGGTCATCATCGTCGGCGCGCTCGTCGCCGCCGGCCCGGCCGGCTTCGGCTTCTCCAAGGTCCTGGGATTCCTCGCCGTCATCCTGGCGTCCGTCAATATCTTCGGCGGCTTCCTGGTGACCCAGCGCATGCTCTCCATGTTCAAGAAGAAGGGCAAGTAAGACCATGGAAACCTTGTCCGCCCTTCTCTATCTCGTCGCCTCCATCTGCTTCATCATGGCGCTGCGCGGGCTCTCCAGCCCGGAGACCTCGCGCCAGGGCAACATCTACGGCATGGTCGGCATGACCATCGCCATCCTGACCACGCTGGCCTCGCCCATCGTCCAGTCCTACTGGATGATCGTGCTCGGCATCGCCATCGGCGGCGCCATCGGTTACGTCGTCGCCAAGAAGATCGAGATGACGGCGCTGCCGCAGCTCGTCGCCGCCTTCCACTCGCTGGTCGGCCTCGCCGCGGTGTTCGTTGCGCTCGCCGCCTTCTACTCGCCGGAGGCCTACGGCATCGGCCTGCGCGGCGCCATCGCCAAGGGCTCGCTGATCGAGATGGCGCTCGGCACCGCGGTCGGTGCGATCACCTTCACCGGCTCCATCGTCGCCTTCGCCAAGCTCCAGGGGCTGGTCACCGGCAAGCCGCTGGTCTTCCCGATGCAGCACCCGCTCAATGCGGCGCTGGGCGTGCTGACCGTCATCCTGATCATTTGGCTGGTACAGTCGAACGCCGATGTCGCGATGTGGCTGATCGTCGTCGTGGCGCTGGCGCTGGGCTTCCTGCTGATCCTGCCGATCGGTGGCGCCGACATGCCGGTGGTCATCTCGATGCTGAACAGCTATTCGGGCTGGGCGGCCTGCGGCATCGGCTTCACGCTGCAGAACAACCTGCTGATCATCACCGGCGCGCTGGTCGGTTCCTCGGGCGCGATCCTGTCCTACATCATGTGCAAGGGCATGAACCGCTCGATCTTCAACGTCATCCTCGGCGGCTTCGGCGGCGAGAGTGCCGCGGCCGGCGGTCCTGCCAAGGGCCCGCAGGGTTCGGTCAAGGCCGGCTCGGCCGAAGATGCCGCCTACATCATGAAGAACGCCCAGTCGGTCATCATCGTCCCCGGCTACGGCATGGCGGTGGCCCAGGCCCAGCATGCGCTCCGCGAGATGGCCGATGTGCTGAAGCACGAGGGCGTCGACGTGAAGTACGCCATCCACCCGGTGGCGGGCCGCATGCCCGGTCACATGAACGTGCTGCTGGCCGAGGCCAACGTGCCGTACGACGAGGTGTTCGAGCTGGAGGACATCAACCGTGACTTCGGCACGGCGGATGTCGCCTTCGTCATCGGCGCCAACGACGTGACCAACCCGGCCGCCAAGACCGATCCGACCAGCCCGATCTACGGCATGCCGATCCTGGACGTGGAGAAGGCCAAGACGGTGTTCTTCATCAAGCGCGGCATGGCCGCCGGCTATGCCGGTGTCGAGAACGAGCTGTTCTTCCGCCCCAACACCATGATGCTGTTCGGCGACGCCAAGAAAGTCACCGAAGAGGTGGTGAAGGCGATGGAAGCCTGACCGGCACATCAAGCGGTTGACCGGAACGGGCGCGGGAGGCGAGGCTTCCCGCGCCCGTTCCTTTTGGGCTCAAAGACCATCAATGAGGGTGTGGAACCGATGACCGCCTACATCATCGCCGACGTGCGTGTGACCGATCCGGTCGCTTATGAGGTCTACAAGTCGCTGACCCCCGACGCGATCGCCAAGAACGGCGGACGCTTCCTCAGCCGTGGCGGCGAGACGGCGGTGCTGGAAGGTGGGTGGCAGCCCAACCGCATCGTCATCCTCGAATTCCCCGACGTGGCGGCTGCCAAGGCCTTTTACGACAGCCCGGAATACCGCAAGGCCCGCGAGGCCCGGCGCGATGCCGCCGATTTCAAGATGATCGTGGTGGAGGGGCTGTAACCTGCACCCTGTAGCCATCAGGGAAGCCGTTACCAAGCGTTACACAGAACCGTCCGCGGGACACATCGCCGCAACACGGCACCGCTAACGCTTACCGTCACCGAAAGCCGGCGGCTGCCTTACGCCGGCTTCCTCATAGTGACGGAAACCCGACCATGGATGACGACGATCTCTGCGACCCGCTCGATTCGCACATCACGCTCTGGACGCGCATCGCCATGGCGATCCTGATGGTGGGAGTCTCGCTCTGCGGCGTGTCGCTCTACCTGCTGACCGAGACCTGAAGCCGAACCGCCAGCGCCGCGCCGAACCCACATTTTCCGCGGTTCCAGGCGGTTTCGGCCCAAGGATAATACGATGATAACGTGTTAAATTGCTAATTCCCTTTTCCTGTTATGTGAAAATCTCTCTTCCCCATTCGGGCAACCGTGCTAAATAGCTTCGGAACCTTAGCCGAGGACGATCCGATGCTCCGCTTGACCCGTCGCTCCACCCTTGCCGCCCTGGTCGCCCTCGCGTCGGCTGCCGCGTCGACCGCTGCCGTCATGCCGGGCACCGCACACGCCGCCGACCCGGTGAAGCTGGAAATCGGCTATATTCCCATTCTCGCAGCGTCGCCGCTGTTCATCATCGATGGGCAGGGCTGGGCCAAGGATGCCGGGATTGCGCTGAAGCTGACCCGCTTCGAATCCGGCCCGCACGCGATCCAGGCAATGGCCGCCGGCCAGATCGACCTGCTCTATGCCGGTGTCGCTCCCGTGCTGGTCGCCCGCACCAAGGGTGCCGACATCTCGGTCATCGCCAATTCAGCGGTGGAAGAGATGGTGGTCGCCGCCCGCGGCCCCTTCGCCAAGGCGGTGGGCACCACGCCGACCGCGGAGTCCTTCAAGAAATTCGCCGCCGACACCGGCCGCAAGCCGAAGATCGGCACCCAGCCGCCGGGCTCGGTTCCCGATACCGTGCTGAAGCACTGGCTGTTCAAGGTGGTGAAGGTCGATCCCGCCGATGTCGAGCTGGTGCCGATGGGCATCGAGAAGACGCAGCAGGCCCTGCTGGCCGGTGCGCTCGACGCCGCCACCATCCGCGAGCCGACGGTGACCGTCACCCAGCAGATGGATCCGAACGTCATGCTGGTCGCCACCGGCGCGCAGATGTTCCCGGACCAGCCCGGCACCGTGGTTTCCGCACGCGCCGAGGTGCTGAAGAAGAATCCCGACGCCATCAAGGCGCTGGTCAAGGCCCACATCCGCGCGGTCGAACTGATCGCCAGGGATCCGGCCGGTTCCGCCAAGATCGTGAACAATTATCTCGGCAAGGGCCTGATGGAGCCGGCGACGCTGGAAGCCGCCTTCAAGGGGCCGGGGTCGAAGTTCGTCGCCGATCCGCACACGGTCGTCCCGGCGGTCGAACAGATGATGGCCTACACCAAGGAGATCGGTTCGGCTTCCGAAACCGTTCCGGTGGCCGAGGCCTTCGACTTCAGCTTCTACGACGCTGCCGTCAAGTAAGGCGGCCGTGTGAGGGACATCGACAAGCCGATGAAGACCTATAACAAGATCGCCCTGTCGGCGCTGGGCGTCGTCGTCTTCCTGCTGGCGTGGGAAGCGGTGGCGCGCAGCGGCGTCGTGCCGGCCCGGCTGCTGCCGTCGCCGAGCGCGGTGCCTGCCGCCTTCCTGGCCGAGTTCAAGAGCGGTACCTGGCAGGCGATGGTGCTGGCCAGCCTGTCGCACTATCTGGTCGGCTTGTCGCTGGGCACCTTCCTCGGCGTGTCGTTCGGCACTGCCGCTGCGCTGTGGGGCAAGTGGGACGCCTTCCAGGCCTGGGTCGTGCGCATGCTGCGCCCGATCCCGGCCATTGCCTGGATTCCCTTCGCCATCATCTGGTTCGGCGTCAGCGAGGGGGCGGCGTCCTTCCTGATCGCGCTGACGGTGTTCTGGATCAACTACTACGCCAGCTACGCCGCGGTGCGCGGGGTAGACAAGGACCTGATCGAGCTTGGCTATGCCTTCGGCCAGGGCGGGCTGATCCCGCGCCTGTTCAAGATTATCCTGCCGGGCGCCCTGCCGGGCGTCCTGTCCGGCCTGCGTGCCGGGCTGGGGCAGGGCTGGATGACCGTGGTCGCGGCCGAACTGTTCGGCATCTCCGGCCTCGGCATGCGGATGATGGAGGCGTCGGGCCTGCTGGCGACCCACATCGTCGTGCTCTACATGGTCACCATCGCGCTGCTCTACGGCGTGTCTGATTTCCTGTTCATGCAAGTTCAGTCGCGGGTGCTCTCATGGCAGCGGTGACCCTCTCCAAGACCGCAACCGCCTCCGTCATCGACCTCGAGGACGTGTCCATCGGCTACGGCAAGGATGCGCCGCCGGTTCTGGTCGACGTCAACCTGTCGGTCGAGCGCGGCAGCTTCGTCGCCATCGTCGGCCCGTCCGGTGTCGGCAAGTCGACCCTGTTGCGCGTCGTCGCCGGGCTGCACACTGCGCGCAGCGGCGGCGTCACGATCCACCAGGACCAGCGCCCCGGCCATCGACCGGTCGGGCTGGTGTTCCAGGACTCGCGTCTGCTGCCCTGGCGTCGGGTGATCCGCAATGTGGAATTCGGGCTGGAAGGCCTGCCGGTCAGCCGCGACGAGCGGCGGCACCGGGCGGAAGCCGCGTTGAAGCTCGTGCGGCTCGACGGCTATGCCCGCCGCTGGCCCTATGAGCTGTCGGGCGGCCAGCGCCAGCGCATCGGCATCGCCCGTGCCATGGCGGTCGACCCGGACATCCTGCTGATGGACGAGCCGTTCGGCGCGCTCGACGCCATCACCCGCCACAATTTGCAGGACGAGCTTCGCCGCATCCATCAGGAGACGGGCAAGACGGTTCTGTTCGTCACCCACGATCTGGAAGAGGCGGTGCATCTGGCCGACCGCATCATCGTGCTGGGCGGCACCCCGGCCCGCGTGGTGCGCGACGTGCGCAACAGCGCCGGCCGGGATGGGGCGGTGTTCCGCGATCAGGTGGAGCAACTGCGCTCCGAGATCGCCGACAATTACAGCATCTGACGGGGTGGGGACTTACCCCACCTCCATCATCAGGCTGGTCGGATAGCCGGCGTCCTTCATCCGGGCGATCAGCGCGTCGACATGCGTCTGGTTGCGGGTTTCAAGCACCACATCCACCTCTGCCATCTTCACCGGCACATTGTGGAACAGGCGCTGGTGGTGGACCTCGACGATGTTGGCGCCGGCCTCGCCCAGCAGGCGGGTGACGCGGGCGAGCGCGCCGGGGGCGTCGGTGATGCCGATGCGCAGGCGGACGATGCGGCCCTCATAGACCAGCCCGCGCATCAGCACCTGCGCCATGATGCGGGAGTTGATGTTGCCGCCCGACAGCACGATGCCGACCCTGCGGCCGCGGTAGCGCTGCGGATCCTCCAGAACCGCGGCGAGCGCCGCCGCCCCGGCTCCCTCGGCGACCAGCTTCTGCACGGTGGCGAGGCGGTAGACCGCTTCCTCCAGCCGGGCCTCTCCCACCTCCACCACGTCGTCGACCAGGGCGCGGATGATCGGCAGGGTCAGGGCGCCGGGCGCCTTCACCGCGATGCCTTCCGCCACGGTCGCCCCGCCGCAGGTGATCGGCTGGCCAGCCAGCGCCTGACGCACCGCCGGGTAGAGGCTGCACTGCACCCCGACGATCTCCAGATCCGGCCGCAGCGCCTTGGCCGCCGTCGCCATGCCGGAGATCAGCCCGCCGCCGCCGATGGGCACCACCAGCACGTCGAGGTCCGGCACATCCTCCAGCAGTTCCAGCGCCGCAGTGCCCTGGCCGGCGGCCACCAGCGGGTCGTCATAGGGATGGACGAAGGTCAGTCCGTCGCGCGCCGCCAGGTCATGGGCGAAGGCGGCTGCCTCGCTCAGCGTCTCGCCATGCAGTTCGACGGTGGCGCCCAGATTCTCGGTCCGCTCCACCTTGGTGAAGGGGGTGAAGGCCGGCATGACGATGGTCGAGCGGATGCCCAGCCGCGTCGCGTGGCAGGCCACCGCCTGGGCGTGGTTGCCGGCGGACATGGCGATGACGCCGGCGCGGCGCTCCGCCTCGCCCAGCGACAGCAGCTTGTTCAACGCACCCCGCTCCTTGAAGGAGCTGGTGGCATGCTGGTTCTCCAGCTTCACGTGCATCCGGCAATCCGCCATGTCCCCCAGGCGGGAAGCCGGAACCGTGGGCGTTCGCGGCAGGTGTCCCGCGATGCGCGCCGCCGCGGCGCGCACGTCCTCCAGCGTGATGGTCATTTCGTGTTTGTCCCGGTGTTGCGTGGTGTGAGTGTCAGCACCTCCGCCCCTGCCGAGACCAGCGTGCCACGGTCGCCGGCCATACGCAACGAACCGCCATCGCGCCACAGGGTCACCAGATCGCCCCAGTGGCGGGACCAGATATTGCCGGACTGGCCGGTGGCGATCACGAACCGGGAATTGTCGAGGTCAGCCAGATCGTAGACCGCGCGGAACCCGGCGCCCTGGACATGGCGGAACGGGTTGGCGGGGTCGCGGATGGTGGTCGATCCGCGGTTGACGGTGAAGAAATCGCCGTCGGTCTCCACCGACAGGTCGGCCTTGCCGCCGATCAGCGGCAGGCGGCTCAGCATGCGGTGGACCAGCGCGACGGTGTGGTCGTCGCCCCAGCGCCAGCTCTTCATGCTGGACCCATGGCGTTCGGCCAGCGCCTTGACCGCCGTTTCCAGCGAGCGTCCGATCACGTCGGCGCAGCTTTCCTTCTGCGGCGTGGTAACGTCGTCGCACCATTCCGGCCGGTTGTTCAGGACATGGCGCAACGCCTCCGGCCGCAGGTCCCAGTAGGAGGCGAAGTCGGCACCCAACTCGTCGGCGAAGACCGCACGGACCAGTTCCCGCAGCCACATGTCGAAGATCAGCGGTTCCGGCCGGTTACGGTCGATCCGGCCGTCCCAACCGCGCAGCAGGGCCGCCGCGTCGCTGGCGAGGCCGGGCGGCGTCGGGTATTTCAGCAGGTCCGGCAGGAAGTCGCGGGCGGGCAGGGAGACGATGTCCATCTGCTGGCGCGCCACATCCTCGACCGAATGGCGCCCACCGCCCAGCATCTCGACGATGCGCTTGGCGCGCGAGGGATCCGGCCATTCGGTGGCGAGGCGATAGGGATAGTCGCGCCCGACCACCGCGTTGTTGGCGTTGACGAACTGGCCGGTCGGAGGGTTTACCGCCTGCGGCAGGGCGTAATAGGGCAGGAAGCCGGTCCAGTCATACTCGCCGGTCCAGCCGGGAACCGGCACGCGGCCATCGCCCTTGCGGCGGATCGGCACCCGGCCGGGGGTGATGAAGCCGACCTCTCCGCTCACGTCGGCATAGACGACGTTCTGCTGCGGGGCGACATGCAGGCGCAGGGCGTCGCGCACGCCCTCCGCCGATCCGGCATGGTTCAGGCGGTAGAGCGCCTCCGCACTGGTATCGTCGTCGGCAAGACCGGGGAAGGACAGCGCCAGCACCGGACCGGGCGCCTTGCCGTCAAGGGACGGGGCGTCCAGATCGGAGATGATGGGGCCATGCCGCGTGCTGCGGACGGTCAGCGTCTGCGACGCCTCGCCTGCGATGCCGATGGTCTCGGCACGCGTCTCGAAGGGTTGGGTGCCGTCGGGGGTCAGGTAGCGCGCCGGGTCCTGCGGGTCGGGCTTTTCGACGAACAGGTCCTGGGTGTCGCTGTGGGTGGTGGTGAAGCCCCAGGCGACCTTGCCGTTGTGGCCGAGGATGGTCAGCGGCACGCCCGGCACGGTGGCGCCGGTGACGGTGAAGTCCGGCGTCACGATGCGGGCGAGATACCAGAGGATCGGCGCCTCCAGCCCCAGATGCGGATCGTTGGCGAGGATCGGCTTGCCGGTCGTGGTGCGGGCACCGGTCAGGACCCATTCGTTCGACGCGGTGTCGAAGCCCATCTGCGGCAGGGCCGCCAGGGTGCGGCGCACCGTTTCCCGCAGATCCATGCCGCGCAGGTCGCTCGCCAGCGTGGTGGGAGACCCGGGAACGTCCGACGGAAACAGATCATCGACCTGTTGCGGCGACAACCGTTCCAGAATGCGGGAGCGGAACAGCTCGTCGCGGTAGTTGGCCGACAGTTGCAGCGCCATCAGCTTGGCCCAAACCAGGCTGTCGGCGACAGTCCAGGGCTCCGGCGTGTGGCGCAACAGTTGGAATTCGACCGGCAACGCCTCCGACCGGGTGGCGAGATAGGCGTTCACGCCCTCGGCATAGGCGTCGAAGGCGGTGCGGGCGTCGGGCGACAGGGTGGCGGCCATCGCCTCCTCCGCACGGCGGACGCCCAGCGTGCGCATCAGCCGGTCGGTGCGGAGCGCGAAGTCGCCGTACTTTGTGCCGATCAGCTCGGCCAGCCGGCCGGCCCCGGCCCGGCGCATCGTCTCCATCTGCCACAAGCGGTCCTGGGCGTGGGCATAGCCCAGCGCGCGGTAAGCATCGCGCTCGGTCGCGGCGAAGATATGGACCACACCCTGCTTGTCCCGCACGACCTCGGCCGGTGCGCCGTTGCCGGGGATGGCGACCGCGCCGCTGGTCTGTGGCTGCTGGGCCCGCATCCACACATAGGTGCCGAGCAGACCCGCCGGCGGCAGCAGCACGAGCACGCCGGCGACGGCAGCGACCTTGCCCCAGCGACCGCGCGGCAGGCGCAGGCGTGGGCGCCGGGAGTTGCGAGGGGGCGGCACCGGTTGCGGATGCACGCCGTAGGGCGGCACCGGCTGCTGAGGATAGGGCTGGCCGGGCGGCTGCGCAGCCATCGGATGGGCTGCGGGGGGATAGCTACCCGGCGGATAAGTGCCGGGTGGGTAAGCGTTCGGTGGATAAGCGCTGGGCGGATAGACCGGCTGTTGCGGCGCCTGCGGGTAGGGGGCGCCTGGATAGGGCGTGCCTGGATACTGGACGGGTTGCTGCGTCTGGTGGGACGGCGGTGGATAACCGTCATAGGGCGGAGCGGCAGGCGGGGCAACGGGCGGGGCCGGGCGGGACATCGCACGCGCCAGGGCGGCGCGGAGTTGGAAAGCGCAGGTCTCGCCGGCGCGGATCAGGGAACGGCGCAGCATCACGGTCCGTGGGAGAGAAAGGGGGGCGGCAACGGGCGGGGGCTGCCGGGAGGCTCGGTCGGCGGCGGATGCTAGTCTTCCGGCCGCCGGCCCGTCCAGGGTTGCTTCGGTGGAGTCGGGCGCTTTTTAGCACCGCCGCCGCCGATTCGGGTGGACGATCTGCCGCCCTATGCGGCGGTGTTCAGGATCTCGCGCAGCATCGGGGCGGAGACTGGCTTGTGGATCAGCCGGTGGCCGCTGCGCTGGACCTCGGCGATGCGGGCGGGATCGGTGTCGCCGGTCAGCACAACGGCGGGAACGCGCACGCCGCAGACGCCGTAGATGTCGCGGATCGCCTCCACCCCCGTCCGTCCTTCGCGCAGGCGATAGTCGGCGACGATCATCGCCGGCTGCCGGCCGAGATTCAGCAGCGAGGCGATGGCCTCGTCGGCGGACACCGCGGCGACCACCTCGTATCCCCATTCCTCCAGCATCGCCCGCATGCTCAGCAGGATGATGGTGTCGTCGTCGACGACCACGATCAGCCCCTTGGCGTCCGGCAATTCCGCGGGGACGCGCACCGGCTTCGGGATTGGGCGCGGAACCGCTGTCGGCACATCGAGGAAGAAGCCGCTGCCGCGTCCCGGTGCGGATTGCACCGTCACCCCATGCTCCAGCAGCCCGGCCAGCCGCCGAACGATGGCGAGCCCCAGCCCAAGGCCCTTGCGGCGGTCGCGCTCGGGATTGGCGAGCTGGGTGAACTCCTGGAAGATGTCCTGGGTCTTGTCGGCGGGGATGCCGATGCCCTGGTCCAGCACCGCCAGCCGCAACGTGCCGCCACGGTGACGGCAGCCGACCAGGATGTCGCCATGTTCTGTGTAGCGGATGGCGTTCTCGATCAGGTTGCGCAGGATGCGTTCCAGCAGGGCGGGATCGCTGCGGGTCCAGGCGGACGTCGGGACATGGCGCAGCGTCAGGCCCGCCTCGGCGGCGCGGATGCGGTATTCCTCCGCCAGCCGCTCCAGCAGGGGGCCGAGCGCGAAGTCGGTGACGCTGGGCTTCACCACCCCGGCATCGAGGCGGGAGACATCCAGCAGGCTGTCCAGCATCACCCGCAGCCCGTTCAGCGAATTGGTCATGCTGGCCAGCAGGGGGGCGGCCGGATGATCCTCCAGCTTGTCCGACAGGGCATGGGCGAAGAAGAACAGCGATTGCAGCGGCTGGCGCAGGTCGTGGCTGGCGGCGGCCAGGAACTTGGTCTTGGCGCGGTCGGCGCGTTGGGCATCGTCGCGGGCCTGCAAGGCCTCGACCCTCGCGGCCTCCGCCTCGTCGCGGGCGCGCAGGATCGCGTCCTCCGATGCTCTGCGGGCGGTGATGTCGCGCATGATACCGGTGTACATGCGCCGCTTGCCGACCTTCCATTCGCCGACCGAAAGGTCGAGCGGGAAGGTGGTGCCGTCCTTGCGCAACCCGTCCACCTCGCGGCCGATCCCGACGATCCGCCGCTCGCCCGTTCGGCGGTAGCGGTCGAGATATCCGTCATGGGCGCTGCGGTAGGGCTCCGGCATCAGCATGCTGATGTTGCGCCCGATCACCTCCTCGGCCCGGTAGCCGAAGGTCTTCTCCGCCGCGTGGTTGAAGGACTCCACGATGCCCTGGTCGTCGATCAGGACGATGGGGTCCACCGCGGTGTCGACGATGGCACGGTAGCGCGCTTCCTGCTCCGCCGACCGCTCGGCCTGCTGCCGGCGGTCGAGCAGCGACGACAGCATCGCCAGCGACAGCAGAAGCAGCGTCCCCATCCCGGTCATGATCGCCAGCAGGGACGAGGAGAGCGCGATGCCATGACCGGAGTGGGACGCCGCATGGGGAAGGGCGGCGCGGCTGGCGTCAGCACTTCCGATTGCGGCGGCGCTCAGCTCCGTGATCGGCTCCATCCCGGCGGCCGCCATGCCGGTATAGTGCATCGTCACCACCCCCAGCCCCAGCAGGACGGCACCGGCGGCGCGCTGGAGCGGGCGGCTGGTCCGGAAGGCCAGCCACAGGGCCGCGGTCGATGCGGCGATGGCGACGATCACCGAAACAGCGACCAGAACCACGTCATAGGACAGGTCCATGTCCATGCGCATTCCCGCCATTCCCACATAATGCATGCTGACGATGCCGAGCCCGGTCAGGGTGCCCGCAATCGGCAATTTAAAATAGTTGTTGCCACGGTTGCGCGCTACCGCAAACAGGCCGGCTCCCGAAACGCCGACGGCCAGCAGGAAGGACAGTGCGGTCAGTCCGGCATCATAGCCGATGGGCACGTCGCTGCGGTAGGCGAGCATGCCGATGAAATGCATCGACCAAATTCCGGCACCGAGCGCCAGCGCCGCACCGGCCAATCGCCGTTTGTCGCCCGGACCGTTTCCGGTCGTGTTCCCCAGGGCCGACGCGAGGGATCGGCCTGCCGTACCGCTGCGGGAGTGATGGGCGAGGTCCAGCGCCACATAACCGCCGAACACGGCGATCACATAGGATAACGCGACGAGGAGGGGGTCATAATGGCCGGGCACGGTCGATTCGGCTGTTGTATGGGGTCGTTCGGGGAAGGAGCGGACTCGATTGTGCGTTTACAGAACCAATTTGGATGAAGGTGCCAGTCCCTTCCCACGAACGAAAGGCTCGCCTTCGTGGTAGAAGGGACCTAAGACCTCCGGCGGAATATTTCCAATGAACAGCACTCCCCCTCCCGGGGCGCAGAACCGTCCTGCCTCCCCCGAACCGCCGCCGCCATTGCCGCCGCCATCGCCGCCGTCATCGCCGCCGCGCCGGCTGCTGTCCCGCCTGCTGCGTCCGGTCGCGACACTGTTCGCGATCGCGTATTTCCTGCTGGACGCATTGGCCTATTGGGTGGTGCGTCCGGTCGCCCGCCGGATCGCGCGGCTGCCGCCGTTCGCGCGATTCGGAGAATGGGTGGCGGGGCTTGGACCTTATCCGTCGCTGGTCCTCGTGCTTGTGCCTTTGGCTCTGCTGGAGCCGGCGAAGCCGGTCGGCGCCTGGCTGTTCGCGACGGGCCGCCCCATGGCCGGCGCCGCCGTGATTATCGGGGCGGAACTGGTCAAGATCACCCTGGTGGAGCGGCTGTTCCACATCGCCAAGCCGAAGCTGCTGACCATCGGCTGGTTCGCCTGGGGCTATGTGCGGGTAACGGCCTGGCTCACCTGGCTGAAGGAGACCGCTCCCGCCCGCGCCGCGCGCCGGCTGCTGATCGCAGTCCGTCAGTTCGCGCGCCGGGTCGGCCGGCGCCTGTCCTTGATGGTGCGGCGGGCGGGGCGGGGATGACCGGTCACCCCAGCACGGCCAGCACCAGCGCCCCGGCGATCAGCAGCACGCAGGCGCGGCGGTAGAGCGCCAGCGCCCGGCCGATGTCGTCCGGCGTGGCGGCGGTCCGTCCCGCGCCGAGCCAGACATCCTCGATTCGGGTGTCGCCATAGACCCGGGGCCCGCCCAGCCGCAGGTCGAGCGCGCCAGCCATCGCCGCCTCCGGCCAGCCGGCGTTGGGAGAGCGGTGACGGTGGGCATCCTGCCTCACCGACGCCAAGGCCTGCCGCGCATCCGTCCCTCCCGTCATCCAGGCGGCACCGACCAGCAGAAGGGCGGTCAGGCGCGATCCCGGCAGGTTGACCAGATCGTCCAGCCGCGCCGCTGCCCAGCCGAAGGCTTCGTGCCGCGGGGTGCGGTGGCCGATCATGCTGTCCGCCGTGTTGATCGTCTTGTAGAGCGCCAGACCCGGCAACCCGCCGACCAGCAGCCAGAAAGCCGGCGCCACCACCCCGTCGGAAAAATTCTCGGCAAGGCTTTCGATGGCGGCACGGGCGACGGCGGGTTCGTCCAGCGTGGCCGGGTTGCGGCCGACGATCATCGCCACCGCCTTGCGCGCGCCCTCCAGCCCGGCGGTGCGGAACCCCTTGGCGACCGCCGCCACATGGTCGTGCAGGCTTCGCTGGGCCAGCAGGGTGGACGCCAGCGCCGCCTCAACCAGCCAGCCGAAGGGCAGGAGCCGGCAGGCCCAGGCCACCGCCACCGCGACTCCGCCGACCGTCAGCAGAAGCACCAGCACGGCCAGGACGCCGAACGCCTTGCGGCGGTCGAAGCCGTCGGTCTCACGGTTGAGTGCGCCGTCCAACTGGGCGATAAGCGCTCCGATCCATACGACCGGGTGACGGATGCGGGCGTAGAGTGGGTCGGGATAGCCGACCGCCGCCTCGACGATCAGCGCGGTGGCGAGCAGGAAAGGATGCAGCGGCACGGCAGGGACGTTCCAGGATTGGGGCGGCCCGCTGGCCGCGCGACGGGGAAATGAGGAGCGCGATCATGGCCGAAGACAGCCCGGCGACCAAGCCGCACATGGCGGACCCGCTTGGGTCGGACCTGCCTGTGGCGGACCCGTGGAGGCAGGGTGACGCGACCGAAGGCGTCCTTCTGCATGGTGGCGACCTGGACGGTGCCCGTGCCGCCTTTCCCGGTGCGCTGCTGCCGTGGGTCGACCTGTCCACCGGCATCAACCCCTGGCCCTATCCGCTGCCGCCGGTGCCGCAGGACGCCTGGACCCGGCTGCCCGGCCGCGGCGAGGAGGCGGCATTGCGTGCGGCGGCGGCCGATTGCTATGGCGTGCCATCGGCGGAGCTGGTTGCCGCGGCCTCCGGTTCGCAAGCGCTGATCCAGTTGTTGCCGCGGCTGCGTGCACCGGGCAGCGTGGCGGTGCTGGGACCCACCTATGCCGAGCATGCCCGTTGCTGGGCGCTGGCCGGCCACGATGTGCGGATGGCGGCGGACGTGGTTGAGGCCGACGTGCTGGTCGTCGTCAACCCCAACAACCCCGATGGCCGGCGCTGGCCTGTCGTCCGGCTGCTGGAGCTTGCCGCGGCGCAGGCCGCGCGCGGCGGCTGGCTGGTGGTGGACGAGGCCTTCGCCGATATGCGGCCCGAAGACAGTGCCGCCGCGCATGCCGGCCGGCCGGGACTGGTCATCCTGCGCTCCTTCGGCAAGTTCTTCGGGCTGGCGGGGCTGCGCCTCGGCATAGCGCTGGCCCCGATCGATCTGGCGGCGGCAATGCGCGAGTCCATCGGACCCTGGGCGGTGTCCGGTCCGGGATTGAACATCGCCACCGCGGCTCTCGCCGACCGCGGCTGGATCGCTGCCACGCGCGACCGCCTGACCGCTGCCGCCGCGCAGTTGGACCGGCTGCTGGCGGCAGCCGGATTGCAGGTGGCCGGCGGGACGGAGCTGTTCCGTCTTGTCGAGGACGATCGGGCACCGGCGCTCTATCGGGCATTGGGCGAGGCCGGGATCCTGGTGCGCCGGTTCGAGCACCGGCCGGATTGGCTGCGCTTCGGACTGCCGGGAGACGATGCGGCATGGAGTCGTCTTGATGGCGCACTTGTCCGGAAACAAGTTTGGGCGATGCAACCTTGTAAAATGTCCGCGTCTTGAACAATCGCCGAAAATTTTATACACTCAACCGTTCTTAGAAGTCCGGCCCTTCCAGTTCGACCTTGTCGGAAACCACCGGCGCTGCGAGGAATCAAAAGTCAATGAGACACTCTCGGCCATGCCGGTTCCGGGTTGCATGGCAATGATCTCAGGCCGTGATGCGCATGACGGACGCGATGCCGCGTTGTCGATCCTCGACCGCCTTCCGGTCGGGGTTTGCGTTGTTGCGGCTTCGGGGATCATTCATCACGCGAATCCGGCGCTCCATGCGCTGTTGGCCTGCGAACCGGGCGGGTTGCCGGGACGTAGCTTGTGCGAGTTCGGGCTGGACAGCTGCGATGGCGGCGGTCCGGTCGCCGATCCGGCGCGGGCGCACCGGGTGCTGCGGAACGACGGATCCGTCTGCCGGGTGACGGTGGCGGATGCGCCCTGGACCGCGCTTCCATCCGGCACGAAGGCCGAAGGAGGGGCGGAAAGCCTGCGGCTGGTGACGGTGACGGACGTCGATGCGGTGTATCGGCAGGCCATCCTTGCGGACGAGGATGCATCGCAGGCCGGGAGTCCGGCTGCCGGAACGTTGCGGGACTATGGCGGCAATGTCCGGTACGAGGCACCGGTCCTTGTGGCGGAGGGGGCGACCCGCTTCCCGGCCAAGGACGCCTTCCGTGACGAGTCGGGTATTGCCGGTGTCACCCGGGAATTGAATGACCTGCATCCGAACGAGGAACGGCTTGAAGCCATCCTCGAACAGAGCCCCATCGGCGTTTCGGTGTCCCGCCGCGACGACGGCTGCATCATCTTCGTCAACACCCGCTTCGCCGAATTGATCGGCCTGCCGCGCGAGAGGCTGATCGGCAGCCGCGCCCGTGATTACTACCTCGACAGCCACCAGCGCCTGCGCGTGCTGGAGAGGCTGCGCGGCGGCGGCGGCGTCACCAACATGGAGGTTCAGTTCAGGCGGGCCGACGGGTCGCCCTTCTGGACCCTGTTCACGGTCAATCAGGCGGTGATCCAGGGCACGGCGGTCAATCTGGCCTGGATCTACGACTACACCGAACGCCGCAGCATGGAAGAGGCGCTGCGCGACATGGCGTCGCGCGATCCGCTGACCGGAATTTTCAACCGGCGGTCCTTCATGGACATGGCCCGCGCCCAACTGGCCCGCGCCCATCGCTTCCACGAACCGCTGTCGGTCTTCGTCCTCGACGTCGACCATTTCAAGCGCATCAACGACAGCTTCGGCCATGCTACCGGCGACGATGCGCTGCGCATGGTGGCGGCCGGCTGTCAGGCCATCCTGCGGGAATACGACATCCTCGGCCGGCTGGGCGGGGAGGAGTTCGTGGTGGTCCTGCCCGGTGCGACCGCCGATGAAAGCCGTGTGGTGGCCGAACGGGTGCGCCGCCATCTGGCCCGCATGCCGATCGAGGCGCCGGACGGCACCTTCCGCCTGACGGTCAGCATCGGCATCGCCGGGCTGGAGGGGGCGACCGACACGCTGGAGCGGGCGATCCATCGTGCCGACCTCGCGCTTTATCGCGCCAAGCATCTCGGCCGCAACCTTGTGGCGGTGTTCGAGCCTGGAATGTAGCCTGAAGGCTGGTTCCTGTTCTGCGTTATGCTATCCTTGATCGCGGAGACGCGCCGATGCCCGGGCCGTCGGGTTGACGGCTGGCAAGGTGGGATGCGGCGATGGACTACACGGTGCATGACAGCGGCACCCTGCGCGAACTGGAGATGCGCGGGCAGATCACCTTCGAAGCCGACACCGATTTCCGGACGATCCTCGGGGAGTGGGAGACGGCAGGCATCGCGGATTGCGTCCTCAACCTGTCCGCCGTCGATTACATGGATTCCGCCGGGCTGGGGCTTCTGGTGATGGCGAACAACGCTGCCAGACAGGCCGGCATTACCTTCCGCCTGAAGCATCCGCGCGGTCAGGTCCGCGACCTGATCGAGATTTCCGAGTTCCACACCATCATCCCCTGCGAGTTCTAACCGGTGAGCGGCGGTCCGCCGGTCGTCATCGGCCACCCTCGTCCATCCGCCGCCGGGCCGCTGCGTGATGTCCTGGGCCGGCTGGGGGTTCGCCGCGTCGCCGTGGTGGATGGCGACGGGCTGGCGCAGGCCGTCGCCGAAGCCACGGCCGATCCCCCTCAGCTTCTCCTTCTGCATGCCGGGCTGCCAGGATTCGGCCCCGAT
Organism: Azospirillum sp. UENF 112521; assembly: GCF_058780665.1. Taxonomy (NCBI): domain Bacteria; kingdom Pseudomonadati; phylum Pseudomonadota; class Alphaproteobacteria; order Rhodospirillales; family Azospirillaceae; genus Azospirillum; species Azospirillum sp. UENF 112521. The sequence goes on along the minus strand of NZ_JBSNCI010000002.1, from coordinate 1,493,895 downwards.
CTCCTGGTGGGATTGCGGGAGATGGCGCAACTGCGCGACGTGCCCATCCTCGTCCTCGGCCGCTTTGCCAGCGGCTCCCGCCGGGCGGAGCTGATGCGGGCAGGGGCGACCGACCTGCTGGCGCGTCCGCTGACTTTGGCAGAACTGGCCGCCCGCCTGTCGGTGCATTTGGAAAGGCGTCGCCTCGACCGCTCCCTTCAGGAGGTTATCCGCAGCCTGCACGCCTACCATCACGGCGCCATGCAGCGGATGGCGCTGGCGCGGCAGATGCAGTTGGGACTGCTGCCCGCTGCCGCTGCCTGCCGGTCGCTGGAAGGGCGCTATGGCATCGCGATGGACAGCCACTTCGAATCGAGTTCGGAGTTGGGCGGCGATCTGTGGGGCGCGCGTCCACTCGATGACCGGCGCTTCGCCCTGTTCCTGTGCGACTTCACCGGCCACGGGGTGGCGGCCGCGCTGAACACCTTCCGGCTGCACACGCTGCTGGCCCGCACCGACCTGCCGGCCGACGATCCGGCCGAGACGCTGCGCACGCTGAACGGTTTGCTGGTCGGGCTTTTGCCGGAGGCGCAGTTCGCCGCGATGATCTATGCCGTGGTCGATGTCAGTGCCGACCGGCTGGTCTACGCCACCGCCGGCGCGCCGAAACCGCTGGTCCGCCAGAGGGACGGTGGGTTGGAGGTGGGGCCGAGTTGCGGTTTGCCCTTGGGCTTGGCGGGCGGGGCGCGGTACCGCAACCACAGCCTGGATTTCCCGCCCGGCTCGACCCTGCTGCTGTTCAGCGACGCGCTGTACGAGGCGCGTGGCTGGGACGGCGAAATGTTTGGCTATGGCGGCGTGACCGATCTGGTGCGGGGGCTCGGTGACGATGAGCTGGAGCGGCCGCTGGACCTTATGCTCGACCGCTATTTCGCGACCGTGCCCCGGCTGCTGGCCGACGATCTGACGGTGCTGTGGATCAGTCGGAGCGTCCGTCCGCGGTCCGGCCCAGATTGACGATGCCGACCACGCGGTTGCCGTTGCCGACATAGGTGAGCTGGTCGAAACCGACCATGCGGGCCAGCGCGATGCCGCGGCCGTGGGTGGCATCCGACTGCGAGGCATCGACCGACAGGTAGCGGTTGAAATCGAAGCCCGACCCCATGTCGGTGACGGTGAAAATCACGCGGCTGTCGGTGCGCTCGACATGCAAGGTGGCGTATTTTTCGCGATGTTCGGCCGCGGCCAGCCGCGCCTCGATCTCGCGCGCCAGCATGCCGCTGGCCTTCAGCCGCCCCTTCGCCTCGAAGCCGATGCCGAGGTTGCCGTGCTCCACTGCGTTCACCAGTATCTCCGACAGGCCGAAGGTCAGGCTGTGAGCGGTGGCGGCGACCGACGATAGGGTGATGGCCAGATTCTGCGCCTCCTGCGGGGTGCGGAAGCGGAAGCGCCCGTCGCGCAGCAGACCGATGGCGTCGGAGCGTGACCGCAGGTCTCCTTGCAGGCTCTTCAGCCTTCCGGTCGTCTCCTCCGCCGCACGGACGACGGAGCGCAGCAGGGCACCGTCATAGGGCTTGATCAGGTAGTAAAAGACGCCGGCACGGATTGCCGCTGCGATTTCGGAACTGCTGTCGGAGATGGTCTGGACGATGACGGGGATGTCGGCCAGATGCGGCTCGCGCTTCATCCGCTCATACAGTTCCAGCCCATCGCCGTCGGACAGCCGGCGGTCGAGCAGCACGACATGGATGGTCGATCCGCTGGCCGACAGGATCTCCCAGGCCTGCGCCTTCGTCTCCGCCTCCAGCGTTCGATAGCCGATGCGGGACAGATAGCCGGCGACGATGGCGCGGGTCATTTCCTCGTCATCGACGACCAGAGCGGTGACGGCATCGGCCATGGTCGGCGTGTACTCCAGCGGTTCGGGGCACGATTGGGGAAATTTCATGGCATTTTACCGAAACCGCCGCAATCGTACAATCACCGGCGGCACTGCGTCGCAGCATTACCAGTTGTGGATATCAATCGTCAGTCGCAACAAGCGCCACAGCTGCTTTCCGTGCCGCCGACAGTTCGTCGGCGACGCGTTCGCCGGCGGTGGCGGTCAGGGCATCGAGGTCGCCACGGCGGGCGGCGTCGACCAGGATGTGAGCGGTCCCCGCCAGCCGGTCGAAGCCGACATTTGCGGCCGAGCCCTTCAGGATGTGCGCCTCCCGCTCGATGCCGGTACGGTCGCTTCGTGCAATGGCCGCGCGCAGCAGATCGAGGTGCTGCGGGCTGTCGCCGAAGAAGGTTTCGAGAAGCAGGGCAAAGCCGTCCTTGCCCAGCGCGTCGCGCAGTTCTTCGATCTTCTCGGTGTTGACGGTGGCGGGTCCGGGGGTCGCCTTAGGTGGCGATGCGGCTGGGCCCCCGCCGTCGCTCTTGTCGTCCTCCGACGGAGGGATGAAGCGGGCGATGGTGTCCAGCAGCTTGCGGGCGTTGATCGGCTTGGACAGATAGTCATCCATGCCGGCCTCCAGACAGATGGCGGCATCGCCCTGCATGGCGTTGGCGGTCAGCGCCACGACGGGAATCCGGGCCACCGCTCCGGACAGCCGGCGGATCCGCCGCGTCGCCGTCAGCCCGTCCATCACCGGCATCTGCACGTCCATCAGGACGAGGTCGTAGGGCCGGGCGGTCACCGCCTCCACCGCCTCCTCGCCGTTGGACACCGCTTCCGCGCTGACCCCGGCCCGGCGCAGCAGGGCCAGCGTCAGCTGCTGATTGACCGGATTGTCTTCCGCCACCAGAACGCGGACGCGCGGCGTCGGTTGGCCGTTGGAGACCGGCTCGATTCTTGCGGCGGTCGGCGGCACCGCTGCCGTGCTGTCGCTCGGACGCGGAATGACGGTCCCGGCGGCCGGACCGCTCCCCGGCGCAGCATCGGGCCAGGACGCAGGCGGGGCGCCAGCCAGCGACAGCGCGGGCCGTTCCAGCAGGCGGGCGAGACATTGGCAGAGGGTGCTGAAACGGATCGGCTTGGGCAGGTGGGTGTCCACCGGCGCGCGTTCCTGCTCCTGCCCCTCCAGCCTTTGCGAGGAGGCGAGCGCCAGCCGGATGCCGGCCAGTTCCGGGATGGCGCGGATACGCCGTGCCACGTCCGGTCCGGTCAGGCCGGGCATGCGGTGATCGAGGATCGCCGCGTCGAAGGGCGTGCCGAGACGGGCGGCGGCGACCAGCCGGTCGAGCGCCTGCTCTCCGCTCTCCGCCGTCTCGACGACGATGCCGAAGCCGTCGATCTGCCGGGTCAGCAGGTCGCGGTTGACGGCGATGTCATCGACCAGCAGAAGGCGCCGCCCGGCCCAATTGCCGATGGGGGACGGCGGATGGGCGCTGCCGACACTGCGTTTCAACGGGACGGACACCCAGAAGACGCTTCCCGTCCCCGGCTCGCTGTCCACGCCGATCCGACCGCCCATCAACTCGGCCAACCGCTTGCAGATCGCCAGCCCCAGGCCGGTGCCGCCATGGCGCCGCGCGGGAGACGAATCGACCTGGGTGAACATGGCGAACAGGCGCGGCCGCTCCTCCTCCGGGATGCCGATGCCGGTATCGCGCACCTCGAACCGGACACGGACGCCGTCTTCCGCCTTGCCGGAATCGGGACCGTCCGCGTCCTGCCGCTCGTCGGGCTCCTCGCTCAACAGGATGGTGACGCTGCCGGAATCGGTGAATTTCACAGCGTTGCCGGCAAGGTTCAACAGGATCTGCCTCAGCCGCCCGGCATCGCCCAGCAGGGGACCGCGCAGCCCCGGCGGCACGAAGCTGGCAAGGTCCAGTCCCTTGGCCGCGGCGCGCGGCGCCAGAATCTCCGCGACGCTCTCGACCATCGGCACCAGTTCAAACTCTCCAACCTCCAAATCCAGCCGGCCGGCGTCGATCTTCGAGAAGTCGAGGATGTCGTTGATGATGACCAGCAGCGATTCGGCGGAATCGCGGATCGTCTCGGCATATGTGCGCTGTTCGGCCTCCATCGGCGTATCGAGCAGCAGCCCGGCCATGCCGATCACCCCGTTCATCGGGGTGCGGATTCTCGTGACTCATCGTCGCGAGGAATTCCATCTTGATGCGCTGGCCGTCCTCCGCCCGCTCCTTGGCGTCGCGCAACGTGTGCTCCAGCCGCTTCTCCTCGGTCAGGTCGCGCAGGATTGCGGCATAAAGCGGGCCAGCGGCGGTCTTCACCAAGGCCATGGAGTAGGCCAGCGGGAAGCCTTCCGTCCGATCCCCGGCTTCGTCGGCCGCCACCCGCAGCGCCATGATCTCGCCGCGGGTGGCGAGATCCATGGTGCGGCGGCCGCGCGCGATCTCTTCCAGCATGCGGGAAACGTCGGCCCGCCTGTCCGCCGGCAGGAAATCCACCACCAGCCGACCGACAAGCTCGCCCGGTGCGCAGCGGAAGATGGCATGGGCGGCCGGGTTAGCCGCTTCGATCACACCGTCCGGCCGCGCGGTGACGATGCCCTCCGCCGCGGTATCGACGATGGCGGACAGGCGGGCATTGGTCTCTTCCAGCTCCTTGCCCTGTTCGCGCTGTGCCGCAAGGGAGCGCGCCAGCAGCAGCCCGAACAGGCCGAGCAGCAGGATCATGCCGCCGGACAGCAGCGATGCCATCCGCAGATTGTCGCGCCAGGGAGCCAGAACCGTGTCCGTGCGCACGCTGACGGTCAGGATCAGCGGCCAGACCGGTGTCGTCCGGTAGGCGACGATTCGCGTTCCCGGGCCGGCGTCGACATCCGCCCCGGAGTGGCGGAACACGCCATATTCCGCCTGCGGCAGATAATGGCGGAACAGCGGGGTGGCGGCGAAGGATTTGGCGATCTCGGTCCCGGTCTGCGGCTGGACCGTCAGCAGCGTACCGTCATAGCGGTACAGCGCGATCCGGTCGCCCATTCCCGCGCCCGCGCCACCCTGCACAGCCCGGTACAGGCCCTGGAAGTAATCCGGATTGACGGTGGCGACGACGACCGCCTGGAGCGTGCCGTCTGCCTCGCGCAGGGCGCGGCTCATGGGCAGCAGCCAGCGGCCGGACCGTTCGCCTGCCGGCGTGCGGTCGATCAGGCTGCGTCCCGGGCGTGGATCGCCGATCACCAGCCCGTTGCCCTGGGCGGCCGCCTGCTGGTGGAACACGTCCAGTTCAGTCAGGTAGGTGGCGGCGGGGTAAGCACCTTCGGTGGTGGCGACGATCCGGCCGGTGCGGTCGAGCAGGGTCAGCCCGCGCAGGTGGGGCGACCGGCGCAGCCGGTCCGTCAGCATGGCCGTCAGGTCGGGACCGGGTGCGCCGTCCTCCCCCGTCCAGTTGGCGTCCGACAGCGAATCGACGATGGAGGACAGGGTCACATCGACCGATTGCACCGTGCGGGTGGTCGAGACCTCCAGCGCCGCGGCAAGGCTGGTGAGGCTGGCCTCGGCCGAGTCGAGAGCTGTCTGGCGCGCTGTGATCAACTGCTGGCCCTGGTTGATCAGCAGGGCGAAAACCGCAAGAAGGGCGAAGGCGATGATTCCGCCCCGCTTTTCGAAGAGACCCTTCAGATCCGCTTTGACTGGGGACGGGGACAGGACGTTCGTTCCGGACGGTCAGAAGTGGTGGAGCGACCAAGCCGCAGGTTGCATGGGTCCGAGCCCGTCCGTCATCTGCGGTCCGCGACCGGATCGCAGTCGGATCAATGCGCTGGGCCCAACCTCTTGGTCGAAGTTTGCGCCTGGGACAATAGCAGCTACCCACACCCGACGCCAAGCATCCGCTGCCGTCGTGAACCGGTCGATGCTAAGATACCGCCGCGGTTTTGCGGCCTTGCTTCCAGGTCGCAAAGAACAGCGATGGTTGGTTAACGAAAGGTGTGACATGGCGACGCGGGGCCTTTGGGCGGTCAGCTTCTCAATTCTGTCGATTCTGTCGGTCGGAATCGTGTCACCGACCATGGCGGTGGACGGGAGACTTCAGAAAATTGCAGAACAAAAGCAACTTCGTGTCTGCTCCTGGCCCGATTACTATGCGATCTCGTTCCGGAATCCACGCACCGGCGCGCTTGAGGGGCTGGATGCGGAGTTGGCGCAGGAATTCGCCAAGGATATGGGCGTTCGCCTGACGGTGGTGGAAAGCAGCTTTCCCCGCTTCATCGAGGATTTGCTGGCCGACCGCTGCGACATCGGCATGTTCGCCATCGGCGCCACTCCGGCACGGGCGCAGCATGTCGCCTTCAGCCAACCCTATCTGCGCAGCGGCATCTATGCGGTGACCACCCAGACCAACGGCGGCATCCAGCGGTGGGAGGATCTCGACCGCACCGGCAATGTCGTGGCGGTGCAAAAGGACACCTACATGGACGGCTATGCCCGCTCCGCCATGAAGGCTGCGCGAATCGTCGCCGTGACCCGCGCGCAGGAACGGGAGGAGGAGGTGCAGTCCGGCCGTGCCGATGCTTTCCTGACCGATTATCCCTATGGACAGCGCATGCTGGCCTTCCACCCCTGGGCGCGGCTGATCGTGCCGGACGTGCCGGTGCAGCCGACCCCTTACGCCTATGCGGTGGCGCCGGGCGATGCAGGCTGGCTGGACCGGGTCAACGCCTTCGTTGCCGCGATCAAGGCGGATGGTCGGCTGGAGAGCATCGCCGCCCGCTACAAACTGACCCCGATCGTGGCGCGGGACTGAACCGCGTTGAACGAATGCGGTATCGGGACAAATCCGGTATAGGATGGATGCGGATATTCAGCCAGCGGCCCATCCATCGTCAGGGCCATCGTCAGGGCCATCATCAAGGAAACAATCGATGATTCTGATCGGACAGTATGACTCGCCCTTCGTGCGCCGCGTCGCCGTCGCCTTGCGACTCTACGGCATGGCGTACGAGCATCGGCCCTGGTCGGTCTTTTCCGACGCGGCGGAGGTCGCGCGCTTCAACCCGCTGAAACGGGTGCCGACGCTGGTGCTGGCGGATGGGGAGGTGCTGATCGAAAGCGGTGCCATCCTCGATCATCTGGACGAGATCGCCGGACCGGACCGCGCGCTCATCGCCCGCCAGGGGCCGGAGCGCCGGCGGTCGCTGAAGCTCTCAGCGCTGGCGACGGGATTGGCCGACAAGGCGGTCAGTCTCGTCTACGAACGCGTCCTGCACAAGGAACGGTCCGATCTGTGGATGGAGCGCTGCACCGGCCAGATCGGTGCCGTCCTCGACGTGCTGGAGGCCGACCGCGCCGCCGCCGCCGGTCCCTGGTGGTTCGGCGACCGCATCGGCCATGCCGACATCGCCGCCGGCTGCGCCCTGCGCTTCGTCGGCGAAGCCCACCCGGCCGTGTTCGACCGCTCCCGCTGGCCGGCGCTCGCCGCCCACTCCCACGCCTGCGAGGCGATGGCGGAGTTCAAGGCGGTGGTGCAGCCTTTTTCGGTGAACGCCTGAGGCGTTGCCCCCTTCTCCGTGCATCGGCGCGGGAAGGGGGCATGGTGAAGGATATGGGGACTTACCGGTGGCCGCTGATCTCGGCGTGCAGCGGCTTGGTATCCTCGAACGCCTTCTGCTGTTCGGGCGAGGCTTCCTTCTGGTGCTTCTGCTTCCATTCGGAATAGGGCATGCCGTAGACGGCGATGCGGGCATCCTCGTCGGACAGCTCGACACCGCGCTCCTTGGCAGCCGCCGCATACCACTTGGACAGGCAGTTGCGGCAGAAGCCGGCGAGGTTCATCAGGTCGATGTTCTGCACGTCGGTGCGCTTGCGCAGATGTTCGACCAGACCGCGGAAGGCGGCGGCTTCCAGTTCGATGCGGGTCTGGTGGTCCAGATCGGCCATGGGATCTCAACTCCTCCGGTATTCTTGTTCAGTTAAGAGTGGGGTGGCCGGTGCAGCGTGACCATCCGGCCATGGGGATGAAAATCGCGCGAACCGCCGCCGCCGGCGATGGTGCGCACCACCGCCTCGCGGTCGATGGCGACGAAACCGGCCAGCGATCGGATCCCGTAATCGAACAGGCGCGGGGTCAGCGGCGTTCCGGGGCCGACCATCGCCACCTCCGCTCCCGCCGAAACCCGCAGCAGGCGGGGCAGGGTGCGGTTGGCGAAGGCCGACGCCGTGATGGCCACCGCATCGGCGCCCGGCAGCAGCCAGTCGCAGGCAGCCTCGGGGTATTCGCCCTCCTGCGGGTTCATGTCGATCACCTTGGCTCGGGGCAGGCGGCGGGCAAGCTGCGGGAAGCCGCCGATCACCACGACCCGGCCCTCGACCGAGGCGAACAGGTCCAGCCCGTTGCCGGGGACGCCGGTCACGTCTGGCCGGTTGTAATGCGCGTTCAGTGCGGCGACGCCGACGGCGATCTCCAGCGGATCCCAGGACTGAGCGGCCATGGCGGCGAGGTCGCGCAGGCCCCGCCCGGTCCAGCGCTGCGCATTGTCCTCTGCAGCGCCCGCTGCTGCGCCCTTTGCCGCCGGCGCCTGCCTTGCGGCGACGCCGAGGCCATCGGCGGTTTCCACCACCACCCATTTGTCGCCGGTGACGACGCGGCGGACGTCGGCATCGGCGACGCCCTGCACCAGATCCTGGTACATCCGCTGCGGTCCCCACCAGCGCCACAGCGCATCGGCCACCGGGGAGAGCAGGTCGCAGAAGCCGCCGGTCGCGGTCTGCCATTCGTTGAGATAGCGGCTGCCGACGCTGGTCAGCACGGGAATGCCCTCGGCGATGGCGGCCAGCAGCTCGTCCGACAGCCCGTCGCCATGCGATTCCAGCCCGGCGAACTTGTTGACCACCAGCAGGTCGACACCCGACGCGACGGCATTGCGGATCGCTTGGCTGGCCTCCGCCACGCCGGTCGGATCGACGCGGCAGGATTGCGATTCCCGGCCCAGCTTCTGGGTGATGTCATAGGCGTGGCCGGTGGCGACATCGACCAGTTCCATCCGCTCGGCGCAATCGTCGCCCGGCCCGTGGTTGCGCTGGACCAGCCCGCCGACGCGGAATCCGCGCCGCTTCAACTCCGCCGAAAAGCCGTCCAGCAGCGTGTCGACGCCATGGGAGCCGGGCCCATGGATGACGGCGCCGGGACGCAGGGGCGGCAGAATGGCGGGGGGAAGCGGCATCTGGGCATGGACCTTTCGCGGGACGGCGGACGGGCGGCGAGGGACGCCTCAGACGCCGCGGCGGATGCGGTAGACGAAGACCGTCTTGTGGATTTCGTCGGGCTGGGTTTCATGCGACAGCAAAGCGTTGTCGGTCGTGTTGCAGAAATGCTTGAAGTCGATGACGGAGGCCGGGTCGGTCGCGTAGACCACCAGCTCCTCCCCGGCGGCCATTCCGTTCAGCAGGGCGCGGGTGCGCAGGATGGGCAACGGGCAATGCAGCCCCTTCACGTCAAGCTCTCTCGCCGGCACCGCGCCCGCTCCACACTGGTTGAGGACGAAATCCTTAACAAGGACATGTGACTGTAGCCGGTTCGCCTCCGCATCTCCACACCGGCAGCGGGGAATTCGCATGCGCTGCGGTCGACCCACGTCCGAAATTTTCCGGCCCCGGCGCTGTTGTACGGCGCAACAGCAAGGAATTTGCCCTGAGAAACTTTGATGAAAGGACGGCGGTCATGGCGAAGCGGCCGGGCAGCGTTATGAGCGACAAGGTGGTTGTCATCACGGGCGCCTCCAGCGGCATCGGCCGGGCGACCGCGCTGGAGTTCGCCAGCCAGGGGGCAGCCGTGATCCTGGCCGCCCGGCGGATGGCGGCCCTGCACGAGGTGGCGGAGGAGTGCATCGAAGCCGGCGGCCGGGCCATGGTGGTGCCGACCGACGTGACCGACCAGCGCGCGATGCAGGCTCTCGCCGACCGTGCCATCCAGGCCTTCGGCGGCATCGACGTCTGGGTGAACAATGCCGGCGTCATCGCCTTCGGCCGTTTCGAGGACATCCCCGACGAAGTGTTCGAGCAGGTGGTGCGCACCGACTTCTTCGGCATGGTCCATGGCTGCCGCGCCGTGCTGCCCCATTTCCTCGACCGCGGGGAGGGCATCGTCATCAACACCGCGTCGATGGTGTCCAACATCGGCCAGCGCTATGCCACCCCCTACACCGCGGCGAAATTCGCCGTGCGCGGCTTCTCCGAATCCCTGCGGCAGGAACTGGTGGACGAGCCTGACATCCATGTCTGCATGGTCATGCCGGCCTCCATCGACACCCCGCTGTGGCAGCATGCCGCCAACTACACCGGCCGGGCAATCAAGCCGCTGAACCCGATCCATCCGCCGGAGGAGGTCGCCGCGGCCATCCTGTCGCTGGCGGCCAATCCCCAGCGCGAGCTGTTCGTCGGCGCCGAGGGGCGTCTCGCCGCCGTCGGCAACGCCATGGCGCCGCAGATGACCGAGCGGGCGCTCGCTCACACCATCGAGCGCGACATGTTCGAGAACCGCTCCGCCCCCGACACGGCTGGCGGCGTGCTGGCGGCCATGCCCGAATTTCAGGGCGCAAGCGGCGGCTGGATGGAGCGGCAGCCGGAGCGCGGCAGGGGGAGAGGCCGGGGCAGGGTGGAGGGGCAGGGGCATGCCTTCTCCTGGACCAACCTGACCCTGTTCCTGTTGCCGGTGGTGCTGGCCAGCCGTCCTCTGGCGGGCAGGGCGATGCGCCAGATGTGACGATCGATCGGCAGGGTGCTTGATCCGGCGGTCGGGAGCCGTTATACGCTCGCCCCTTTTCCGGTGCGGCGGCTGGCCGCACCGGTCATCCGGGCAGGAGGCGGGACATGACGGCGTGCGGGCTCGATTTCGGCACCTCGAACACGACGCTGGGCGTGCAGGATGCGGACGGCTTCCGGCTGCTGGCGCTGGACGGTACGCGGACGACCCTGCCGACCGCGGTGTTCTTCGACTTTGAACATGATCGCACCACCATCGGACAGGCCGCCATCGACGGCTATGTGTCCGGCGTGGAGGGGCGTCTGATGCGGTCGATCAAGTCGATGCTCGGCACCGACCTGATCGATGCCGACACGGCACTCCGCAAGGGCCGCATCAGCTTCCGCGCGGTGATCGGCACCTTCCTCGATCTGGTGAAGAAGCGGGCGGAGGAGGCGCTGGGCGGCGAGTTGGGCGACGTCGTGGTCGGCCGCCCGGTCCATTTCGTCGATGGCGACCCGGCCGGCGATGCCGCGGCGGAAGAGACGCTGGGCCAGATCGCGCGGGCCGCCGGCTTCCGCAACGTCTCCTTCCAGTTCGAGCCCATCGCCGCCGCCCTCGATTACGAGCAGCAGGTGGCAGGCGAGGAACTGGCGCTGATCGCCGACATCGGCGGCGGCACCTCCGACTTCTCGGTCGTGCGCATCGGGCCGGAGCGGCGCGGCAAGGCCGACCGGGCCGGCGACATCCTGGCCAACGACGGCATCCGCGTCGGCGGCACCGATTTCGACCGCGACCTCAGCCTCGCCACCGCCATGCCGGAGCTGGGGCTGGGCAGCGCCATGAAGCGTGCCGGGCTGCTGGCGCCGAAGAGCATCTATTTCGACCTTGCGACCTGGTCGAAGATCAACTTCCTTTACACCGCCAAGGCGATGGCCGAACTGGAGCGCCTGCATCGCGATTCCGCCGAGCCGGAGAAGATCGGGCGCCTGATCGGCGTGGTCGAACATCGCCAGGGCCATGCGTTGGCGATGGCAGTGGAGCGTACCAAGATCGCCCTGTCCGACCATGAGGCGACGCAGCTGGCGCTGGATTGGGGCGACGGCGATCTGTCGCTGGCAGTGGACCGTCCGGCGCTGAACCGCGCCACCGGCTCGTTGGCGGCGCGCATCGGCACGCGCATCCGCGACTGTCTGGCCGACGCGGGCGTGACCGCCGACCGCATCGACGCGGTGTTCCTGACCGGCGGCTCCACGCTTCTGCCCCAGGTGCGCGCGGCGATCCTGGCCGAGGCGCCGGGGGCACGGGTGGTGGAGGGCAACATCTTCGGCTCCGTCGGCCTGGGGCTGACGGTGGAGGCGTTGCGGCGCTACGGATGAACGGGACAGGGTGGGAGGCGACCCCCCACCCCTGACCGGTCACTGCACGACGATGCGCGGTGCCGCACGGCCGCCGGTGCCGCCGCCGATCTTCTCCCACAGGCGCGTCGCGATCCGGCGATAGGCCTGGGCATGCTCGGAGTCCGGCTGCGACACCACGATGGGCTGGCCCTGGTCGGAGGTCTCGCGGATCGACAGGTGAAGCGGGATTTCGCCGAGGAACTCCATGCCCAGATCGTCGGCTTCCTTGCGGGCGCCGCCGTGGCTGAAGATGTCGGTGCGGTGGCCGCAGTTGGGGCAGCAGAAATAGCTCATGTTCTCGATGATGCCCAGCACGGGTACATCGACGCGGCGGAACATGTTCAGCCCCTTGCGGGCGTCCAGCAAGGCTATGTCCTGCGGGGTGGAGACGATCACCGCACCCGCCAGCGGAACCTGCTGGGCCATGGTCAGCTGGGCATCGCCGGTGCCGGGCGGCATGTCAACCACCAGCACGTCGAGCGTGCCCCAGTTCACGTCGCGCAGCATCTGCTGCAACGCGCTCATCACCATCGGCCCGCGCCAGATCATCGGCGTGTCCTCGGCGACCAGGAAGCCCATGGACATCACCTTGATGCCGAAATTCTCCATCGGCTCCAGCCGCTTGCCGTCGGGGCTGTTCGGCCGGCCGGCAATGCCCATCATGCGCGGCATCGACGGGCCGTAGATGTCGGCGTCGAGCAGGCCGACCTTCAGCCCGTTCGCCGCCAGCGCCAGCGCCAGATTGGCCGAGGTGGTCGATTTGCCGACGCCGCCCTTGCCGGACGCCACCGCGACAATGGCCTTCACGCCGGGGACCAGCGGCTTCTGCGGATCGTTCTGCGGGGCACCCTGCGGTGCCCCTCCATGGGAATGACCATGGGAGTGGCTGTGCTGCCCACCATGCGAATGCGTGTGGCTCTGTGCCGCACCCTGCGGCGCCGCGCGATGGGCGGTCAGTACCGCGGTGACCGAAAGGACGCCGGGCAAAGCATCGACCGCTTTCTCGGCGGCATGGCGCAGGGGCTCGGCCTGCGCGCCGCGCTTGGGGTCCACTTCGATGGAAAAAGCGACATGCCCGTCGCGCACCACGAGGCCCGACAACATGCCCAAACTGACGATGTCGCCGCCCCGGTCCGGGTCGATGACGGTCTTCAGCGCCTGCATGACTTGAGCTTCGCTGATCTGCGCCATGGTTGAAAACTCCGCTGTCTTCCCGATATTGGCGGATATCCGTTGGTGGAATCCTTGCCGAAGGGTATGGGGGACTATAGGACCGACGGACGAGATCGGTAAAGGGATGCGCGGGCCTTAAGCCATTGCGCTTCCACATGATGGGACGAATTGCAGAGGGGGACTGAGTTGGATGCCGTGGAACAATCAAGGTGGGGGCGGAGGTGGCGGCCCCTGGGGTCCCCCGCCGGGCAACAATGGCCCGGGCAACCCGTGGGGCCGTCCCCAGGGCGGAGGAAATGGCGGCGGTGGCGGTGGCCCGCAGCCTCCCGACCTTGAGGATCTTCTGCGGCGGAGCCAGGACCGCCTGCGGCGTGCCATGCCCGGCGGCTTCGGCAGCGGCCGCGGCGTGGCGCTGGTCGCCGGCGTGCTCGGCCTGATCTGGCTCGCCAGCGGCATCTACCGCGTCGAGGCGGACGAGCAGGGCGTGGTCATGCGCTTCGGCGAGTGGACCCGCACCGAACAGCCCGGCCTGCGCTATCGCCTGCCGTCGCCGATCGAGACGGTGCTGCTGCCCAAGGTGACGCGCGTCAACCGCATCGAGGTCGGTTACCGGTCCTCCGTCGGCGGCGGTCGCAACGACCGCGACGTGCCGGACGAGTCGCTGATGCTGACCGGCGACGAGAACATCGTCGACATCGACTTCACGGTGTTCTGGGTCATCAAGGACGCCGGCAACTTCCTGTTCAAGATCCGCGAGCCGGAAGTGACGGTGAAGAAGGCCGCCGAGAGCGCCATGCGCGAAGTCATCGGCCGCACCGACCTGCAGCCCGCTTTGACCGAGGCCCGCCAGCAGATCGAAACCTCGACCCGCCAGCTTCTCCAGACCATGCTGGACGAGTATCAGGCCGGCATCGAGATCACCCAGGTACAGTTGCAGAAGGCCGACCCGCCGCAGCCGGTCATCGACGCGTTCAACGACGTGCAGCGTGCCCGTGCCGACCGCGAACGCGCCCGCAACGAGGCGGAAGCCTACCGCAACGACATCATCCCGCGCGCCCGCGGCGAGGCGGAGCGGCTGGTGCAGGAGGCCTCGGCCTACCGCGAGCAGGTTGTCAGCCTGGCGCAGGGCGACGCCGACCGCTTCCGCAAGGTTTACGAGGCCTATGCGCTGAGCAAGGACGTCACCTCCAAGCGCATGTATCTGGAGACCATGGAGGAGATCTTCCGCGGCCGGAACAAGATCATCATCGAGGGTTCGGCGCAGAACGTCGTGCCCTACCTGCCGCTGAACCAGTTGGCCCCGAACGCTACGCCGGCTCCGCAGCAGCAGGCGCCGCGCCAGGCCCCGTCCAGCCAGGGGGGGCGCGCTCCGGCACGCAGACGCAGCCGCTGTCCGCGCTGCCCCAGAATCCGTCAATGTCCGGCCAGTGAGGAGGATCGCATCATGAAACGCACCCTCGCCATCGCCGGTATCGCCATCGTCGCCCTCGGCGTCGTCGCGTCGTCCGCCCTGTTCACCGTCAACGAGGCCCAGCAGGCGCTCGTCCTGCAGTTCGGCGAGCCGCGCCGGGTGATCCAGGATCCGGGCCTTAAGATGAAGATCCCCTTCATCCAGGAGGTCCGGCTGCTCGACCGCCGCGTCCTCGACCTCGACCCGCCGGTGGAGCAGGTCATCCTGGCCGACCAGAAGCGCCTGGATGTCGATGCCTTCGCCCGCTACCGCATCCACGATCCGCTGCGCTTCTACCAGACCGCCGGGACCGAGGCGGTGGCAGAAACCCGCCTGAACTCCATCGTCAACTCCGCCCTGCGCCGCGTGCTCGGCAACGTCACGGTGCTGGCCGTCCTGTCGGACGAGCGTGCCCGCATCATGACGGACATCAAGGGGCAGGTGAACGACGAGGCCAAGCGCTTCGGCATCGAGATCGTCGATGTCCGCATCCGCCGCGCCGATCTGCCGGAAGAGACGAGCCAGTCGATCTTCGCCCGCATGCGCTCCGAACGCGAACGCGAAGCGTCCGAGGCCCGCGCCCAGGGCCAGGAACAGTCGCAGCAGATCAAGTCGCGCGCCGAACGCGAACGCACGGTCATCATCGCCGAGGCCCAGCGCGATGCGCAGATCCTGCGCGGTGAAGGCGACAACAGCGCATTGAAGCTGATCGCCGAGGCGACCTCGCAGGACCCCGCCTTCTACGGCTTCTACCGGTCGCTCGAAGCCTATCGGAAGTCGCTGAACGGCAACGACACCACCATGGTGCTGTCGCCGACCGGCGAATTCTTCCGTTACTTCAACGGCGCCGGCCCGCAGGTCGGCGGTGGTGCCCCGGCACCTGCTGCCGCACCGGCTCCGGCCCCTGCTCCGGCCGCTCCGGCGCAGTAACGCCGCGCGACAGGGTCGAAACGGCTTGCGGCCGGACCGGGGTTTCTCCCGGTCCGGCCGCAGTGCTGTCGGGCCGGGCGAGCCACTGGACCGACGGTCCGCAGCAAGAGTTCAAAAGAAAACTCAGGCCTTAAGTTTTCCACTGGTGCCGACTGGACCGGCACGCCATCTTGCGGCCATACTCTTGGCCCAACACATATATGGCCCAGAACTGGGCGGCCGCTCCCGTCCATGGAATTGGCCGGACGTCTGGTAGGGAGAGCACGTTGATTCGCATACCCAACTTCGAACCCGCCACGCGCGGCGCCGTGGCCGAGGCCCGGCCTCGCAAGGCGGGCGTCCGGCCGCTGGTCGCAGCCATCGTCTGGGGCATGACGTCGGTCATGGCCGGCGGCGCCGTGATGGGCGGCATCGCTGCCGCTCCGGCCCAGGCTCAAGCTGCAACGCCGAACCGCAATGCGCCGGGCAGCTTCGCCGATCTGGCGGAAAAGCTGCTGCCGGCGGTCGTCAACATCTCCACCAGCCAGAACGCGCCGCAGCGTCCGCAGGGCCAGCGGCCGGAGATTCCGCAGTTCCCGCCGGGCTCGCCCTTCGAGGATTTCTTCAAGGACTTCTTCGACCGCCAGCAGCAGCAGGACCAGCCGCAACGCAAGGCGACGTCGCTCGGTTCCGGCTTCATCATCGACGCCAAGAACGGCTATGTGGTCACCAACAACCACGTCGTTCAGGACGCCGACGAGATCACCGTCATCCTGCAGGACGACACCAACATCAAGGCGGAACTGGTCGGCAAGGACAGCAAGACCGATCTCGCCCTGCTGAAGATCAAGACCAGCCATCCGCTGGTCGCCGTTCCCTTCGGCGACAGCGACGCCATGCGCGTCGGCGACTGGGTGTTGGCCATCGGCAATCCGTTCGGCCTGGGCGGGTCGGTCACCGCCGGCATCATCTCGGCGCGCCAGCGCAACATCGACGCCGGCCCGTACGACGATTTCCTCCAGACCGACGCCTCGATCAACCGCGGCAATTCCGGCGGCCCGATGTTCAACCTGAACGGCGAGGTCATCGGCATCAACACCGCCATCTTCTCGCCGTCGGGCGGGTCGGTCGGCATCGGCTTCGCCATTCCGTCCAACCTCGCCAAGCAGGTGGTGGCGCAGCTGAAGGATTACGGCAAGACCCGCCGCGGCTGGCTGGGTGTGCGCATCCAGGCGGTCACGCCGGAGATCGCCGAAAGCCTGGGCCTGCCCGGCCACAAGGGCGCTCTGGTCGCCTCCGTCACCCCCGACGGCCCGGCCGCCAAGGGCGGCATCCAGGCCGGCGACGTCGTGACCAAGTTCGACGGCCGCGAAATCGACGAGATGCGCCGCCTGCCGCGCGTCGTCGCCGAAACCTCCATCGACAAGGCTGTTCCGGTCGAAGTCTGGCGCAAGGGCAAGTCGCAGACCGTCCAGGTCAAGGTCGGCGAGCTTGAGGCCGCGGAGGAGCAGGGTCTGCTCGCCGCCGGTCCGGACGAGAAGCAGCAGCCGAAGGACAAGGCCCCGGCCCAGAAGCCGACCGAATCCCTTGGCATGAAGCTGACCGCCATCACCCCGGAGCTGCGCCAGCAGTACGAGATCAAGCCCGACATGAAGGGCGTGGTCATCACCGACGTGGCGGGCAACTCCACCGCGGCGGAAAAGGGTCTGCGCGCCGGCGACGTCATCATCGAGGTCGGCCAGGAAGAGGTCCGCAAGCCCGAGGACGTGACCGCCAAGGTCCAGAAGGCCAAGGAGCAGAGCAAGAAGTCGGTGCTGCTGCTGGTCGACCGAAAGGGCGACCTGCGCTTCGTGGCGATCCCGCTCAGCTGATCGGCTGCGGGCAACAAAAGGGCGCCGGCGGGAAACCGCCGGCGCCCTTTTCGTTTGTGGACCGTCGGAGAAGGGGCTGGCGATGTGCCCTATGCTCCGTCCAGCAGCATCGCCAGGGCGACGGCGCCGGCGAGCAGGGCGCACAGGGTGGCGACGATGGCGAGGCTGCGCAGGTACTGGCGGAACTCGCCCTGTTTCCAGGCACTGCGTCCCAGCAGCACCAGATAGCCCGCCATGGCGGCGGCGATGATCTGCCAGCCCATCCTGTCCTCATCCTCTCTCCGCCGGGTGGCGGAAGCCGGCGGAAATGCGCATGCGCGACCGGGCAGGGTCAAGGCTACGACGATGGCGGCGGCATCTTCTATGCCGAAAGTACGGATGCTCCATCCGGGGTATCTGTTGGCGTCATCCTCTCGGCAGAGAGCGGAGCAACCCGGTGTGAGAATTTTGCGGCATTGATTGCTTAGGAGATACGCTCATACGCAAATAAGTGGTGGTTAACAAAACAGTTAATTCCTTTGCGCATAACAATGTTCGCTGCTGTGATATCTTTGGATCCGGAAATCTTGGAGAGGCTTTGCGCATATGCCCAATGCGTTCTTCTTTTAACTCCGGAGAGTGGTACCGTAGGACACGACACGGGGGTAACCTCCCCCTAAATAACGGCCTGCCGAAGCTATCGAGGGGTAATCGCCGAATTGCCAATGCGTCGGGACCTTCCTCTGTACAACGGCCTTCACCCTGGCCACGACGTCATGACGATCGACCAAAATTGCGGGAGCGGACGATGGACTCAGTGCGCGCTTTTCTTATCGACTCGAACAAGCTGTTTCGCGAGGGGCTGAAGCGCCTGCTCGACGATTCGCCCTTCCAGATCGTCGCCGAGGCGGGAAACCTGCGGGAGGCGCTGGGTTCGGTTGAGAACGGCATTCGGCCCCAGCTGGTCCTTCTTGACCTGCAGAATGGCGGCGACGAGGAAGCCGACGGCATGCGCCGCCTGCGCGCTCTGCTGCCGGAAACCCGGCTGGTCATTCTGACCAGCGACCTGTGCACCCGCCGCCTGGCGAACGCGCTGGAAGCCGGTGCCGACGGCTATCTGATGAAGGATTTGTCGTCCGACGCACTGGCCCAGTCGCTGAAGCTGGTGATGATGGGCGAGAAGGTGTTCCCGACCCATCTGGCGGCTCTGCTGATCTCCGGCCGCGTCAACGGCAACGGCACCGAGATGCCGGTGTCGCGCAAGGGCTTGTCGCAGCGCGAAGTGCAGATCCTGCGCTGCCTGCTCAACGGCGACAGCAACAAGATGATTGCCAATCATCTGAACATCACGGAAGCCACCGTGAAGGTTCACCTGAAGAGCCTGCTGCGCAAGATCAACGCCTCCAACCGCACCCAGGCCGCCATCTGGGCGCTGAACAACGGCATCGGCGGCGAGCTTGCCGGCGCCAATGTCGTCGCGGCGGCGGCGAACCAGTAACCACGCGCTCGTCCATTGCCCCCGTTCCCACCTTTCCTGCCTGCGCATTACTGCACGTAGGGAGGGTGGGGGACGAGGCAGTCATTGCATGACATGAATTGCCCGCCTGAATGAAGGCGGGCTTTTTCATGGAAACACCCCATCGCATCAGATCGGCAGCCGGATCACCGCGCGCAGGCCGCCGTAAGGGCTGTCGTCCAGCGTGATGTCGCCGCCGTGGCTGCGCGCCACGTCTCGCGCGATGGTCAGCCCCAGGCCGGATCCGCCGGTGTCGAGGTTGCGGCTGCTGTCGACGCGGAAGAAGGGCTTGAACACGTCGTCGCGCAGATAGGCGGGAATGCCGGGGCCGTCGTCGTCCACGGTGATTTCGATCACGCCATCCTTCCGGTCCGCCTTGACCCAGGCGCTGCCGGCATGGCGGCCGGCATTCACCAGCAGGTTGGCGATGCAGCGTCGGACCGCATTGGGCCGCAGCGGGAGGGACAGTCCCTCCGGTGCGGTCAGCGTCACCTCGGTTCCTTCGCGCCGGGCACCGGCGGCGACCTCGTTCAGCAGGCGGGTCAGGTCGGTCGGCTGCACCGCCTCGGTCCCCTCGCCGCGGGCGAAGGCGAGGTAGCCCTCGATCATCTCCTCCATCTCGGCGACGTCGGCCTTCAACTCCTCCACCTCGGGGTCGAGGTCGGGATCCTCGATCATGTCGAGCGCCAGCTTCATCCGGGTCAGCGGCGTGCGCAGGTCGTGGCTGACGCCGGCCAGCATCTCGGTGCGCTGGTTGATCTGCCGCTGGATGCGCTCGCGCATCAGCAGGAAGGCGGATGCAGCCTGCCGTACCTCCGTCGCCCCTTCCATCTTGAAGTTCGAGACGTCGCGGCCCTTGCCCAGCGCATCGGCGGCGATTGCCAGCCGCTTGATCGGCCTGATCTGGTTGCGCATGAACAGGATGGCAACGGCGAACAGCACGATGGCCGATCCGACCATCCAAAGGATGAAGATGTAGCTGGTGGGCGTGAACAGCCGGCGCTCCGGCGACATCACCGACAGCACGCCGTCGGCCATCTGCACCCGGATCTCGTACCATTCATGGGCAACGCGGGTGTTGATGGTGAAGGGACGGCCGACCCGGTCCTCCAGCGCCTTGCCCAGCGTACGTTCCAGCAGGCCGCCGAGCAGGCCGCTCTGCTGGCGGCGCTGCTCCGGCAGGATCTGGCTAGGCTCCAGGGTGACGATCAGGTCGGTGGTGCGGGCGGCGGTGGCCAGCGTCCAGTCGCGACCCTCCGGCGTCGGGTCGTGTTCCAGCACGGCGATGACGGTGGCGATGTCGCCGGCGACCGCATAGGCAAGCCGGTTCGTCACCGTGTCCCAATGGCGGTCATAGAAGATCCAGGTCGCCACCGCCTGGGCCAATATCACCGGCGTGACGATGATCAGCAGGGACCGGCCGAACAGGGTGCGCGGCAGGAACCTCTTCAGAAACGGTGTACGCCGCCGCCGCTCGGCCCGGCGGGCCGCCGCCCGCCTAGCCGCAGCATTGTCGGCTCCGGCCTGTCCGCTCGCGGTCACGGATCGGGCCTCAGCACATACCCCTCGCCGCGGACAGTGTGGAGGTAACGCGGCTCGCGCGGGTCGGCCTCGATCTTGCGGCGCAAACGCGTGACCTGGACGTCGACGGTGCGGGCATTGCCGGCGACCTTGCTGCGTTCGGTCAGTTCGTCGCGCGTGAAGGTGATGCCGGGCGAGGTGGCGAGGATGCGCAGCAGGCTGGCCTCCGCCGTGGTCAGGCGGATCACCTCGTCGCCCTGGCGCAACTCGTCCCGGTCGGGCATGTAGGTGAGGGGACCGAGCCGGACCGGAGCAGCTGGCGGCGCCGTCGGTTCTGGCGGGCGTGCCGCCTGCCGGCGCAGGATGGAGTTGATGCGCAGCAGCAGCTCGCGCGGGTTGAAGGGCTTGGCGAGATAGTCGTCGGCTCCGGCCTCCAGTCCGGCGATGCGGTCGTCCGGCTCGTCCCGCGCGGTCAGCAGCAGGATCGGCAGGTCCCGCTCGCGCCGGAGCGATTCGGTCAGCGACAGCCCCGATTCGCCCGGCATCATGATGTCGAGCACCAGCAGGTCGAAGGCCAGCCCGCCCAGCTGTGCCCGCGCGTCGGCGGCGTCGCGGGCGGTGCTGACCAGAAAGCCGTTGCCGGCGAGGTATTTGCGCAAGAGTTCGCGCAGGCGGGTGTCGTCGTCGACGACCAGGATGTGGGGCTGATCTTCGGTCATGGCCGGACTATAACGCGGCTCCCCGCAATCGACATAGAGGCGCCTGCGGAACATATCTTGGGTATGCATGGCGGGCAGTCGTGTAAGCGCTTGGCCGTTTTGGCCTTGATCCGTGTTAATCTCCATGTGCCCTCCGCTGAGGGCCGAGAGACACGAGGAGCGATCACGATGGCCGACCACAACAGGTCCAACGACCCCCGGGACCTGGACGCCCAAGACCTCGCCGACATGACCCGTGCCTTCCTGGCAAAGGGCGGGAATATCGTTCAATGCCCACCGGGCGCTTCCGAAAACGTGGTTTACCGCAAGGGTGGTTTCCGCCGCCGCAATCCCAACGAGGCGAAGACGGCCGCTGAAAAGCCGGCCGACGGCGCAACCGAAGCCAAGCCGACCGAGGCAACCCCGGCGGAGGCCCAAACCGCAGCTCCGGTGGAGACCATCGAATCGAAAGCCGGCTGATCCGCTTCGACGTTTTCCGGATCAGCGTTTGACGGCAAGACGGGCAGGGGGAACGGGCGGCGCGAATTTTGCCCGGTCCTCCTCGTCCAGCATGCCCATCATCACCTTGCGGAACCCCTCCACCGCCTCGGCGCCCGCCATGCGATAGGCGCGGGCGATGCGCTGGCGTTGGGTTTCGGACAGCTGGCGCTCCAGCTCCACGCCCTTTTCCGTCAACTCCAGCAGCCGCTGCCTTCGGTCGCGGGCACCGGTCTGCTGGTCGATGAAGCCCTGGCGGACCAGTTCGCCCAGCACGCGCGACAGGCTCTGCTTGGTGATCTTCAGGATCGCCAGCAGTTCCGACACCGTGATCTTCGGATAACGGCCGACGAAGTAGATCACGCGGTGATGCGCGCGGCCGAAGCCGATCTCGGCCAGAATTTCGTCCGGCTCGGCGGTGAATTCGCGATAGGCGTAGAAAAGCAGCTCCATCCCGGTTCGGAGTTCCTCCTCACGGAGAAAGAGCTGGTTCACACCCGCTTTAAGGTCAGCCATGGCGACGCGGTCGGTTCGATTTGTTCTAATTAGGACAGCAACTCAGACATAAACAATCGTGCGTCCGGTTACAAGAACAAGCTCGTTCCCGAAAACGGCTTTTCCTCCCGCACTCAGGCGCTGCCGATCAGGATGCCGGTGCCGAAGACGAGCAGCCCGCCGACCACCACCTGGAAGGCGGCGGACAACAGCGGCGTGTCCATATAACGGTTGCGGATCCAGGCGATGACGGCCAGTTCCACCGCCACCACGGCGATGGCGACGGCGGTCGCCGTCCAGAAATGCGGGATCAGATAGGGCAGGGCGTGGCCGAGCCCGCCAAGCGTGGTCATGGCGCCGCAGACCAGCCCGCGCAGCCAGGGGCTGCCGCGCCCGGTCAGCGACCCGTTGTCGGACAGTGCCTCGGCGAACCCCATTGAGATCCCGGCGCCGATGGAGGCGGCGAGGCCGACCAGAAAGGTCTCGTGGCTGCTTTGGGTGGCGAAGGCGGCGGCGAACAGCGGGGCCAGCGTGGACACCGACCCGTCCATCAGCCCGGCGAGACCCGGTTGCACGATCTGCAGGAGGAACAGACGCCGTTCCGATTCGTGCTCCTGCTCCCGCACCTGGGGCGAGACGTATTTCGCCTCCAGCCGCTCGGCCTTGGCCTCGTGCCGCCGTTCCTCTTCCGCCAGGTCGCCCAGAAGCTGGCGGATTGCGGTGTCCTGCGACCGTTCGGCGGCGCGGGTGTAGAAGCGCTTGGTTTCCGCCTCCATCAGTTCGGCCTGCCGCCGCACGGTGTCGAGTCCCAGCGGGCGGGTCAGCCAGACCGGCTTGCGCTCGACGAAGCCCTTCACGTCCTGGCGGCGGATCAGCGGGATGTGGTCGCCGAATTGTCCCTGGAACAGTTCAAGCAGCCGATGACGGTGCCCGCTTTCCTCCGACGCCATCGCGCGGAACAGCTTCGCCGTGTCCGGGTATTTGTCGGCAAGACCGTGGGCGAACTCGTCGTAGATGCGGCTGTCCTCCTCCTCCAGCGCGATGGCGAGTGCCAGCAGTTCCTTTTCCGTCAGGTCCGAGAAGTTTTTCATCGTGGTCAGGCCTTCGCCGCGGGGAGTTGGTGCGCTGCAAATGATGCTATTCCGGAAAGGGGCATCCGCAACATGGCACTTCGTATGGTGCGGCTCCGCCGAGGATGTGATCCGGCCTTGCCGGAGGGCGTCTGGCCGGCCTCTGCCGGGGACTGCTACAAGATGTCTCTTATGGCTTTCGGGGGGAGATGTGCCGGTCGGGTGAGTGGAAATTCCGCGGCGGGCTTGCTATGGGCTTTGACCACGAGAGGCCAAGAACGTTCCACAAGTTCCCATATAAAGCCGAGACAAGAAGGAAACGACCATGACCGCCAACCGGAAGCTGATCGCCGGAAACTGGAAGATGAACGGGTTGAAGGCCGACGGGCTGGACCTCGCCTCCGACCTCGCCGGGCGGCTGAAGGGCGCCGGGCCGGTCGCTTTCGACATGCTGGTCTGCCCGCCCTTTCCGCTGCTGTTCCCGGTGGGCGAGGCGATCGCCGACAGCCCGCTGGCGCTGGGCGGTCAGGATTGCGCGCCGAAGACGTCCGGCGCCCACACCGGCGACGTCGCGCCGACCATGCTGAAGGACGCCGGCTGCCGCTTCGTCATCCTCGGCCATTCGGAGCGCCGCGCCGACCATGGCGAGAGCGACGCCGTGGTGAACGCCAAGGCGGTGGCCGCCCACAAGGAGGGCCTCGTCGCCATCATCTGCGTCGGCGAGACCGAAGCTCAGCGCGATGCCGGCCAAGCCAACGCCGTGGTGTCGGGGCAACTGTCCGGCTCCATCCCCGCCGATGCGACGGCCGACAACACTGTCATCGCCTATGAGCCGGTCTGGGCCATCGGCACCGGCAAGACCGCGACTCCGGACGACGTGAAGGCGATGCACGCCCATATCCGCGCCGAGCTGGACGGCAAGATCGCGGAGTCCGCCAAGGTCCGCATCCTCTATGGCGGTTCGGTCAAGCCGGGGAACGCGGCGGAACTGATGGCGGTGGAGAATGTCGATGGCGCCCTGGTCGGCGGTGCATCGCTGAAGGCCGACGATTTCTGGGCCATCGGCACCGCCTGCCGCTGACGCCGGACTTCGCTGGCGGCATGGCGCGCAAGCGGTGTCAGCCATGCCGCCAACGGATAAGGCTCAGGTATTTTGGCGCTGGCATATCGCGCGATGGCGCGGTACAAACAATGGGCGCGCGCCACGGGCCCTTAAGACGGCCTGTGGCGCGCTATTCGATTTTTGGGATGGTGTGGGGTGAGCATCGCATGGAATCGGTGATTCTGGTCATTCACCTGCTGATCGCCGTCGGGCTGGTCGGTGTGATCCTGATCCAGCGGTCGGAAGGCGGCGGGCTCGGCATCGGCGGCGGCACGATGGGCGGCATGATGAGCACCCGCGGCACGGCCAACCTGCTGACGCGGACCACCGGCATTCTGGCGGGCTGCTTCTTCGCCACCAGCATCGTGCTGGCGATCCTGGCCGGCGGTCATTCGCGGCCGGCGTCGATCATCGACACGCTGCCGGCGAGCCCGGCGGCTTCGACGGCCCCGGCCCAGCCGGCCGCTCCGGCCCAACCTGCGCCGCCGGTGTCCCAGTAACGGGACAGTTCCCAGCGCACGGGTGCGAAGCGGACAGCGAGGCGGCCTCCCCGAAGCCGCCTCTTTCTTTTGAGGGCTGATTGCGGCTGGCGCCGCTGCGGCTCTCCGGGGACTGGAACATTCGCCTCCATCGGGGGGCGTGAAAACTCCGCCCCCTAAGGGGACATGGCAAATCCGTCCCCTCAGGGGACATGGAACAGCTCTCAAGCTCTTCGGACGGACATGACTCGCTACATCTTCATCACCGGTGGCGTCGTTTCTTCGCTGGGCAAAGGTCTGGCATCGGCGGCGCTTGGGGCGCTTCTCCAGACCCGCGGCTACAAGGTGCGGCTGCGCAAGCTGGACCCGTACCTGAACGTCGATCCCGGCACGATGAGCCCGTATCAGCACGGCGAGGTCTTCGTGACCGACGACGGGGCCGAGACGGACCTTGACCTCGGCCATTACGAGCGCTTCACCGGCGTGTCTGCCCGCAAGGGCGACAACATCACCACCGGCCGCATCTACTCCACCGTGATCGCGAAGGAACGTCGCGGCGATTACCTGGGCGGCACCGTCCAAGTCATTCCGCACATCACCGACGAGATCAAGGAGTTCATCCGCGCCGACGCCACCGACGAGGACTTCGTCCTCATCGAGATCGGCGGCACGGTGGGCGATATCGAGTCGCTGCCCTTCCTGGAGGCGATCCGCCAGTTCGGCAACGAGGTCGGCCAGGAGAATGTGCTCTACATCCACCTGACGCTGCTGCCCTACATCCCGACCGCCGGCGAGCTGAAGACCAAGCCGACCCAGCATTCGGTCAAAGAACTGCTGAGCGTCGGCATCCAGGCCAACATCCTGCTGTGCCGTGCCGACCGTCCAATTCCGGAGAACGAGCGCAAGAAGATCGCGCTGTTCTGCAACATCCGTCCGGAGCGGGTGATCGCGGCGCTCGACGTCGACTCGATCTACCAGGTGCCGATCAGCTACCACGAGGAAGGCTTCGACACCCAGGTCCTGAGCTATTTCGGCCTGCCGACCGACAAGGAGCCGGACCTGTCGCGCTGGACCCGCATCATGGACCGGGTGCGCAAGCCGCAGGGCGAGGTCACCATTGCGGTAGTCGGCAAGTACATCAGCCTGCTCGACAGCTACAAGTCGCTGGCCGAGGCGCTGACCCATGGTGGCATCGCCAACAACGTCAAGGTCAACCTCGACTGGATCGATTCGGAGATCTTCGAGGATGACGACGCGGCGGTGAAGCGGCTGGAAAACGTCCACGGCATCCTGGTGCCGGGCGGTTTCGGCTCCCGTGGCACGGAAGGCAAGATCCGGGCTGCCCAGTTTGCGCGTGAGCGCAAGGTGCCGTACTTCGGCATTTGCTTCGGCATGCAGATGGCGGTGATCGAAGCCGCCCGCAACATGGCGAAGATCGAGGATGCCGGCTCCACCGAGTTGGGCAAGCCGGGCAATCCGGTCGTCGGGCTGATGACGGAGTGGATGCGCGGCAACACGCTGGAACGCCGTGCCGAAGTAGGCGATCTGGGCGGCACCATGCGTCTGGGCGCCTATCCGGCCAAGCTGCTGGACGGCAGCAAGGTCGCCGAGGTCTACGGCACCACCGATATCTCCGAACGGCACCGTCACCGCTATGAGGTGAACGTGTACTACAAGGAGCGTCTGGAGCGCTGCGGCATGCGGTTCAGCGGCCTGTCGCCGGACGGGGAACTGCCGGAGATCGTCGAGATCCCCGACCATCCCTGGTTCATCGGCGTGCAGTTCCACCCGGAACTGAAGTCCAAGCCGTTCGAGCCGCACCCGCTGTTCACCGCCTTCATCAAGGCGGCCATCGATCAGAGCCGGCTGGTCTGACCGTTTCAGATCGACCGTCCTCAGTTACGGAAAGCCCCGTCCTCACAGGCGGGGCTTTTTGCTGCCGGCAACCTTCCCTATACGTCATGTTTCTTGCGCGTTCGGTACCCTTGTGCGACGATCGTCTGAAAATCGGACAATCAAACAATATGATCGGGGAAGGGCTATGAACCGCGTCAGGATCGCCGCGCTCGCCACCTGTCTGACCGCGGTCGCCGCGGTTCCGGCCGTTGCGGCGGATTACTCCTCCACCATCTTCTTCGGCGACAGCCTGACCGACAGCGGCGCGTTCCAGTCGCTCCTGCCCGTCGGCGGCAAGTTCACCACCAACCCGGGGCCGGTGTGGGCGGAGACCGTCGCCGGGACGCTCGGGACCTCAGCCACCACGGCGGCGCGGGGCGGCACCGACTATGCGGTCGGCGGCGCGCGGGTGAATACCTCGGTCGGCTTTCCAGCGACCGGCCCGACGGCGCTCGCCCCCAGCGTGGCGACACAGATCTCCGGCTATCTGGCCTCCAGCGGCGGCCGGGCCGATCCGAATGCGCTCTACACCGTCTGGGGTGGAGCGAACGACATCTTCACGGCACTCACCAACCCCGCCACCGCACAGGCGACGGCGACGCAGGCCGCCGGCGATCTGGTGACGCAGGTGGCGCGTCTGCGCGCCGCCGGGGCGCGCACGATCTTGGTACCGACGGTGCCGGACATTGGATCGACGCCGTTCGGGCGGGCGCAGGGCTCAGCCGCGGCGGCACAGATCACGCAGCTGGTCAGTGGCTATAACCAGCTGGTCACGCTGGGGCTGGCGAATGCCGGCGTATCGGTCATTCCCATCGACACCTATTCCCTGCTGCGGGCGGCGGTGGCCGATCCGGCGGCCTACGGCTTCACCAATGTGACCGGCACCGCCTGCACCACCAGCAGTTCGCTGCTCTGCACCTCCGGGACGCTGGCGGCGCCCAACGCGGCGCAGACCTATCTGTTCGCCGATGGTGTCCATCCGACCACCGCCGGGCATCGCGCGGTATCGGACTTTGTGCTGAACGCGCTGACCGCTCCCGGCAATGTCGCCCAGCTCGCCGAATTGCCGATCCACACCCGCGACCGGCTGACCTCGACCATCCTGGCCCAGGCGGCGACCAGCCTGTGGAGCCGCAAGCCCGGCACCAGTGGCGCCTGGATCAGCGGCGGGGTCGGCCGGCTGACCAGCGATCGCACTGGCGACCCTGGGGCCGGCGGTCAGGCGGAGGTGCGCGGCACGCCGCTGTCGGTCAGCGTCGGCATCGATAAGCGCTTCACCGAGAATCTTCTGCTCGGCGTGGCCGGCACGGCGTCGCATTACCGCGGCAGCTTCTCCACCGGCGGCGATTACAAGCAGCGGGAGTATGTGCTGAGCGGCTACGGCGTCTACCGCATGGGCGGTGCCTTCGTGAACGGCGTCGGCTCCATCGGCTTCGCCGACTACGACCTGCGCCGTGGCGTCAGCATCAACGGCACCGACCATTCCACCAGCGGCAACACCGAGGGCATCAACGCCTCCATCGGTGCCGAGGGCGGTTACGAGTTCATGACCGGCGGGCTGACCCATGGTCCGGTGCTGGGCCTGCGATACCAGCATGTCGAGGTCGAGGGATTCAGTGAGGACAACAGCCTGTTCGGCTTCACCTACCGCTCGCAGACCCGCAATTCGCTGGTCGGCAGCATCGGCTATCAGGCGGCCTACGATTTCGGCAGCGTCCTGCCCTATGCCAAGGTGACGCTGAACCGGGAGTTCAAGGACGACCAGCGCTCCATCACGGTGGAAAGCCGCAGCATTTCCACGCTGGCCTATGATGTGGCGGTGGCGAAGCCGGACCGCAGCTATGTCGACCTGACGGCGGGCGCCTCCTTCAAGCTGGCGGAGTCGGTGACCGGCACGCTGGGCCTGAATGCCAGGCTGGGCGAGGAGAACCGCCGCGATTACGGCGGCTTCGTCGGCGTCAGCGTCGGTTTCTGACGAAAGACAGGTGACCGGGGACAAGTCCGCTCCATATCAGGGGCGGATTTGCCAACGGGAGGATAGCAGCGCCATGTCAGACGTGATGATCGATGCCGCCGATGGTGGCCGTTTCTCAGCCTATGTCGCCAAGCCCACGGTGGCCCCCGCCGGCGGGCTTGTCGTGATTCAGGAAATCTTCGGCGTCAACGCGGTGATGCGCGAGATGTGCGACTGGTACGCCTCGCAGGGCTTCCTGGCGGTGTGCCCGGACCTGTTCTGGCGCCAGAAGCCGGGCGTGCAACTGACCGACAAGACGCAAGAGGAGTGGAACCAGGCCTTCGCCCTGCTGAACGGCATGGATCAGGACAAGGCGGTGGACGACCTCAAAGCAGCGCTGGCCTGGGTGCGCGGGCAGGATGGCTGCACCGGCAAGGCCGGCAGCGTCGGCTACTGCCTGGGCGGCCGGCTTGCCTTCATGATGGCGACGCGGTCGGACGCCGATGCCAATGTCGGCTATTACGGCGTCGGGCTGGAGGGGCTACTGGGTGAGGCCGACAAGATCGCCAAGCCGCTGCTGCTGCACATCGCCGAGAACGACAAGTTCTCCAGCCCCGAGAAGCGCGACGCGGTGGTCGCCGGGGTGAAGGACAACACGTGGGTGACCGCCAAGGTCTATCCGGGCATGGACCATGCCTTTGCCCGGCCGGGCGGCGAGCATTACGACCGGGATGCGGCCGACGAGGCGAACCGGCTGACGGTGGAGTTCTTCCGGACGCATCTGGCCTGACGCCAGCGCCGTTGACCGATTTCCTGAATAGTGGGATGCAAGGGTCTTCCGACCCTTGCCCGAACCCCTGTCGGGTGAGCGCGGGAGGGCGGCGCCCTCTCGCCTCGATTTGTTTTGGAGCACTCCGATGACCACGCCGCGCGCCGTTCAGGTCGGCGACCTGACCATTGCCAACGACCGTCCCTTCGTCCTGATCGCCGGCCCCTGCCAGATGGAAAGCCGCGACCATGCGATGGAGACCGCGTCCGCGCTGGTGGAGATGACCCGCGCGCTGGGCATGGGGCTGATCTACAAGTCGAGCTTTGACAAGGCCAACCGCACCTCCATCACCACCGCGCGCGGTCTGGGCATGGACAAGGCCCTGCCGATCTTCGCGGAAATCCGCGAGCGGTTCGGCTGCCCGGTCATCACCGACGTGCATGAATCGACCCAGTGCGCCCCGGTCGCCGAGGCGGTGGACGTGCTGCAGATCCCGGCCTTCCTCTGCCGCCAGACCGACCTGCTGATCGCCGCGGCGGAGACCGGCCGTGCGGTGAACGTCAAGAAGGGCCAGTTCCTGGCGCCGTGGGACATGAAGAACGTCGCCGCCAAGCTGGTCGCGTCCGGCAACGAGCGCGTGCTGCTGTGCGAGCGCGGCGCCAGCTTCGGCTACAACACGCTGGTGTCGGACATGCGATCGCTGCCGATCATGGCGGAGACCGGCTTCCCGGTGGTGTTCGACGCCACCCATTCCGTCCAGCAGCCGGGCGGGCAGGGCACCACTTCGGGCGGCCAGCGGGAATTCGTGCCGGTCCTGGCCCGTGCCGCCATCGCCGTCGGCGTCGCCGCCGTCTTCATGGAGACGCACGAGAACCCCGACTGCGCCCCCAGCGACGGCCCCAACATGGTCCCGCTTAAGGATATGCCGGCGCTGCTGGCGAAGCTCCAGGCCTTCGACCGTCTGGCGAAGTCCTAAACAGGCTTAATTTGGCTGGGGCGGGGCGCCGTGCTTCACTGGCGCCTCTCCCGCATCCACGGGTCGGGTCAGCCTTCGGGGACATGCATGATGGTCGGTCGGAGTTTTCGGGGTGTGATTGCCGCACTCCTGCTGCTGGTGGTCGCTTTTCCGGCCCTGGCATTGGAGAGCTTCCAGAAATCCAAGCTGACCGTCGAGACGGCCGGCGGCGGCAAGTTCCGCTTCGATATCGAGCTGGCGCTGACACCGGGCCAGCAGGCGCAGGGGCTGATGTTCCGCCAGTCGATGGCCGCCGATGCCGGCATGCTGTTCATATACGATCGGGTGCAGCCCGCCAGCTTCTGGATGAAGAACACCCTGATCCCGCTCGACATGCTGTTCATCGCCGCCGACGGCCGCATCGTGAACATCCATGAGCGGGCGGTGCCGGAATCGTTGGACTCCGTCAACTCCGACGGTCCGGTCAAGGCGATCCTGGAGCTGAACGGCGGCATGGCCTCGCGGCTCGGCATCCGTCCCGGCGACCGGGTGGTCTCGCCGGACATCGCCAAGCCTTGAGGCCAAAGCCCCGCCGTTGAAAGAGGGCTCGCAGCCCATGACTTTCGCGTAAACTCCCCCAGATTCATCGCGTGGGTGGCGCGGTGCGGAGGGGCGCAATGGGCAGGCGGGCGGCGATTTTTCTCGGACTGGCGCTCAGCGCCGCGGCCGGCCTGTCCGCCTATGTCGTGCTGGCGCGGGCCGAGCCCAGTCCCTCATATCGTCTGGCGCGGGTCGAGCAAGGCCCGCTGGTCAGTGCCATCACCGCCACCGGCACCATGAGCGCCCTGGTGACGGTGGAGGTCAGCTCCCAACTTTCCGGCCAGATCGCCGAGCTTTATGCCGATTTCAACAGCCGGGTCACCAGCGGGCAGATCCTTGCCCGGCTGAACGGCGACCAGCTTGCCGCGCGGCTGGCCCAGGCCGGTGCCGATGTCGATTCCGCCAAGGCCGCGCTGATCCAGCAGCAGGCCCTGCTCGACAAGGCACGGGCCGATCTTGCCAATGCGGAGGCCAGCATCGCCAATGCCGATGCGCAGATCGTCCGCGCCGACCTTGCCCAGCGCGATGCGGAGCGTGATCTGCGTCGGCGGCGTGACCTGCAGGGCCGTGGCGTGGTCGCCGCCGCCGATCTGGAAAAGGCGGAAACCGCAGCCCACAGCGCCCAGGCCCAGCTGATCGCCGCCCGCGCGCAGAAGCGGCAGGCGGAAGCGGCGGCGGCATCAGCCGAAGCATCGCTGGCGGTTGCCGCCGCCCAGGTGGATGTCGCCCGTGCCCAGGTGGCCCAGCGCGAGGCGGCCTTGCAGCTGGTCCGTGTCGATTTGAACCGCTCGGTCATCCGCTCGCCCATCGACGGCGTGGTGGTGAACCGGGCGGTCAGCACCGGCCAGACGGTGGCGGCCAGCCTGTCGGCGCCCACCCTGTTCACCATCGCCCAGGATCTGCGGCAGATGGAGGTGCTTGCCAACATCGACGAGGCGGACATCGGCCGGGTCCGCGAAGGCATGGCGGTGCGCTTCACCGTCAACGCCTTCCCCGGCGACAGCTTCACCGGCCGGGTGGCGCAGGTGCGGCTGGCGCCGAAGGAGGATCAGACCGTCGTCACCTACATCGTCGTCATCACGGTGGAGAATCCGGAGCTGCGCCTGCTGCCCGGCATGACCGCCAACCTGCGCATCACCGTGGACGAGCGGCCATCAGCGGTGAAACTGCCGAATGCCGCCCTGCGCTTTCGTCCGCCGGGCGTCGATTCTTCCGCCGAGGCGCCGGCACCGACCACCGGCGGCCTGAATGGCGGGCGCGGCGCCGCGGCGCTGGAGGCTTCCGCCAAACGGGTGACGGACGGGCTGAAGCTGGACGAGACCAAGCGGCGCGACATCGCCGCCCTGGTCGCCGAGGCCCGCGAGCGCTTCGCGGCGCTGGATGCGGACGGCGGCGATCCGGAACGCCGCAGGGTGGAGGCCAACGCCATCCGCACCGCGACGCTCGAGCGGATGGCCGGACTGCTCGACCCGGCGCAGCGCGACCGCTTCGAGTCGCTGGTCGATCCCGGCAGGGCAGCCGAAGCGACGCGGACCGTCTGGGTGCCCAGCCCCGGCAATGGGAGCCCTGTCGGGGTGCCGGTTCGGCTTGGCATCGGCGACGGCAGCTTCACCGAGGTGGTGTCCGGCGATCTGCGGGCGGGGCAGGAGGTCATCACCGGTATCCTCGCCGCCGACCGCGACACCCGCCGGGGACCGCGCCTTGGCTTCTGAACCGGCCGAGCCTGAGGCCGTGCCTCTGATCGCGGTCGAGCGCCTGACCCGCCATTACCGCATGGGGCCGCAGATCGTCCATGCGCTGGACGATGTCTCCGTCGTCATCCAGCGTGGCGAGTTCGTTGCGGTGATGGGGCCGTCGGGGTCCGGCAAATCCACCTTCATGAACCTGCTGGGCTGCCTGGATCGTCCGGATTCGGGCACCTACCGGCTGGATCGTCAGGAGGTGGCGGGCCAAGAGGGCGCCGGACTATCTTCCGACGCGCTGGCGGCGGTGCGGAACCGCAGCATCGGCTTCGTCTTCCAATCCTTCAACCTGCTGCCGCGCCAGACGGCGCTCGACAACGTCATGCTGCCGATGGTCTACGCCGGCGTCGGCCACGCCCAGCGGGTCGAGCGGGCGCTCGCCGCCCTGGAGGCGGTCGGGCTGCGCGAGCGGGCAAGGCACCGGCCGACCCAGCTCTCCGGCGGGCAGCAGCAGCGTGTCGCCATCGCCCGCGCGCTGGTCAACGACCCTCTGCTGCTGCTGGCCGACGAGCCGACAGGCGCGCTCGACACTTCCACCAGCCTGGAGATCATCGGCCTGTTCCAGCGTCTGAACCGGCGCGGCATCACAATCGTGCTGGTGACGCATGAGCCGGAGGTGGCGCGCTTCGCGTCCCGAGTCCTGCATTTCCGTGACGGCCGGCTGATCGGCGACCTGAACCAGACGCCGGAGGTCGCGGCATGACCGCCTGGGATGCCTTGCGTGCAGCACTCGATTCGCTGCGGGCCAATCCATTGCGCAGCGCGCTGACCATGCTGGGCATCGTCATCGGCGTGGCCGCCGTGATCGCCATGGTCGCGGTGGGGGCCGGTGCGCGCGATCAGGTGCTGCGCCAGATCGCCAGCCTGGGCACCAACCTGATCATGGTGGGGCAGGGCAGCATCGCCCGCGGCGGGGTCAAGCTGGGGGCCGGCACCGCCTCTTCCCTGACGGAGGACGATGCGCTGGCGGTGCTGGCGGATATCCCCGGGGTGGTGGTGACGGCGCCGTCGGTGCGCTGGGGATTGCAGATCGTCGCCGGCAACCAGAATTGGGGTACCGTGCTGTTCGGCATCACGCCCGACTATATGGATGCCCGCGACTGGAGTGTCGCGGCGGGGCGCGGCCTGTCGGAC
The DNA here is from genome assembly GCF_058780665.1 of Azospirillum sp. UENF 112521. Taxonomy (NCBI): domain Bacteria; kingdom Pseudomonadati; phylum Pseudomonadota; class Alphaproteobacteria; order Rhodospirillales; family Azospirillaceae; genus Azospirillum; species Azospirillum sp. UENF 112521. The sequence continues at coordinate 1,460,081 of NZ_JBSNCI010000002.1, read as the reverse complement.
GAGGATGTGGCGCAGGCCAACAAGGTGGTGGTACTGGGCCAGACGGTGGTGCGCACCCTGTTCGGCGGCGGCGACCCCATCGGGGAGCCGGTGCGGGTCTTTTCCACCCCGCTGACCGTCGTCGGCGTGCTGGCGGAGAAAGGGCAGAACACGCAAGGCCAGGACCAGGACGATGTCATCTTCGTGCCGCTGTCCACCGCCAAGCGCAACATTCCGGGCATGGCGAAAAGCAACCCGCGCTTCATCCACACCATGGTGGTGAAGATGCGCGACGGCACCGACATGGCCGGGGCCCAAGCGCAGATCCGAGACCTGCTGCGCCAGCGTCACCGGCTGGTTGCCGGTCAGGACGACGATTTCTGGATGCGCGACCTGTCGGAGGTGTCGGCGACCCGCGATGCCTCGTCACGCGCCCTGTCCTTCCTGCTGGCCGCCGTGGCGGCGGTCTCGCTGCTGGTCGGCGGTATCGGCATCATGAACATCATGCTGGTGTCGGTGACCGAGCGCACGCGGGAGATCGGGCTGCGGCTTGCCATCGGGGCGCGGCGGCGCGACATCCTGGTGCAGTTCCTGATCGAATTGACCACCCTGTCGCTGATCGGCGCCGCAGTCGGCGTGGCGCTCGGCATCGGCACCGCCATGGGCGTCGCGACTCTGGCCGGATGGCCGACGCTGATCCAGATCGACTCCGTCATCCTGGCGGTGGTGGTCAGCGGCATCGTCGGCGTGTTCTTCGGCCTGTACCCCGCCCGACGGGCTGCCCGCCTCAACCCGATCGAGGCGTTGCGGCACGAATAGCCGCGAGGTCGGCCTCAACTTCGCCCTTCAATATGACCAGCGGCACCGTGCTGCGTGCCAGCCACAACGCCAGCCGGCCGACCCAGCCCACCTCCCGCGGAACCGCCAGCAGCGCCGGTTGCCGCTCCGCCACCATGCGCGCCAGGGCGAGCGGGGATGTGGCGGCATGGCGCTTGGCAAGGTCGATCTGCCCGACGGCGGGGTCCAGTTCCGCGCGGAGCGGTCCGCCGCCCATCGGCGCCACCACATCCACCGCCGCACCCATTCGCAGCAGTTCGTGGGCGAGGTCGATGGCGGAGCGGCGGTGCGGCCGGTCGGCAAGGTCCGGCACGAACAGGATGATGGCGAGCGGTGCGAGGGTGAGTGACGGCAACGAAACGGATCCGGAACGGTGTTGACGACAGGCTGTTGAGCGACCGAATGCCGCACTGAACGACCAACAAGGCAGGCGGGATGGAAAAGACCGCGAAAGCAGTGCCCGTCCGCTTGCCGTGGGCGTGGCGTTCGTGTATCTCACAACGCGGCGACGGGGCGTAGCGCAGTCTGGTCAGCGCGCCAGTTTTGGGTACTGGAGGCCCCCGGTTCGAATCCGGGCGCCCCGACCATCGCCAGAGGACAAATCCGCGTCCAAGCCATGGTGCCAGGACGCAACGGCAGGCATTTGGGGAGACGAGCGAGCCATGAACGTCCGGATCTATCAGCCGAGCAAGACGGCCATGCAATCCGGCCGGGCCAAGACTCACCGTTGGATGCTGGATTACGAGATCGAGACGCCGCGCCGTCCGGAGCCGCTGATGGGCTGGACCAGCTCGGGCGATACGCTGAACCAGGTGCGCTTGTCCTTCGAGACGAAGGAAGAGGCCATTGCGTTCGCGAAGCGTGAGGGCTGGAGCTATACCGTCCAGGAGGCTGCTGTCCGCCGCGTCCGTCCGCGCAATTACGCCGACAACTTCCGCACCGACCGTCCGCGCTTCTGATCGACAGCGCGAAGTCGGCGTCGGTTCGAGTTGCCACTGGCAAGCGGCTGGAAAACCGGGATAAGGCCCCATAGCTCAGTTGGATAGAGCAGCCGCCTTCTAAGCGGCAGGTCGCTGGTTCGAATCCAGCTGGGGTCGCCATCTCGGCAGTCTGTTGCAGAACAAGAAAAGCCCCGCTCAAGCGGGGCTTTTTTGATTGGGGTTGCGAGGCCGGCGGTCAGGCGGCCTTGATGTCTCCCAGGAAGGATTCGACATCCCGGCGCATCAGTTCTGCCTGCCGGGACAACTCGCCGGCAGCGGTCAGCACCTGACCGGCGGCGTTGCCGGCCTCGCCTGCCGCCTGCGTCACCTGAACGATGCTTCCAGTCACTTCCTGCGTCCCGGCTGCGGCCTGCTGGACGTTGCGGGAGATTTCGTTGGTGGCGGCACTCTGCTCCTCGATGGCGGCAGCGATGGCGGTGGTGATGTCGTTGATGCTGCCGATGGTGCCGCCGATGCCGGTGATCGCCGTCACGACCCCCTGCGTCGTCTGCTGGATGGCGCCGATCTGGCTGGCGATCTCCTCCGTCGCCTTGGCGGTCTGGCCGGCAAGGCTCTTCACCTCGCTTGCGACCACCGCAAAGCCCTTGCCGGCCTCTCCCGCCCGTGCCGCTTCAATGGTGGCGTTCAGAGCGAGCAGGTTGGTCTGACTTGCGATGTCGGTGATCAGGCCGACGACCTCGCCGATCTTCTGCGCTGCTTCTGCGAGGCTGCGGACCGCGTCACTTGTTTGGGAGGCCTCGTTCACCGCCTTGCCGGCGATGTCGGCGGAGCGGGCGATCTGGGTGCCGATCTCGCGGATCGAACTGGCCATCTCCTCGGTGGCGGTGGCGACGGTCTGGACATTGGCGCTGGTCTGTTCAGCGGCCGACGCCACGACGGTGGCCTGGGTGCTGGTCTGCTGCGCCATCGCCGACATGCTGTGCGCGGTGGCGTCCAGTTCGGAAGCGGCCGCTGCCACGGTGCGCAAAGCGGTGGTCGACGAATTCTCAAAGCCGGTGAGCAATTGCTCGATGGCTTGGGCGCGGCGTGTCTTGGCCTGCTGTTCGGCGGCTTCGACGGCAGCGAGGCGGTCGGCCTCGATCATGTTGTCCTTGAACACCTGGACCGCGCGGGCCATGGAGCCCAACTCGTCCTGGCGGGCCGTTCCGGGGATCTCGGTGGTCATCTCCCGGTTCGCCAACCGGCCCATGGTGCCGGTCAGCGTGTGGAGCGGCTTCACGACCGCGGTGAGGATCAGCAGGGCAGCACCGACGCCGGTCATAGCCGCCACGAGGATTGCAGCGATGATCCAGTTGCGGGAGACGTCGTAAATCTTGGCGCCGTTGTCCGCAGCCTTCACTCCCTCGACCCGGTTGAAGTTCACCAGCTCTTCCAGAATCGCCACGGCAGTGCGGAATTCCTGCCGCGACTCACCGATAAACAGTCCGGAGATCGCAACCGTGTCGTTCTTGCGCGCAAGAGGGCGCAACCTGTCCCGACTGATGGTGAAATACCGATTGAACGAATCGACAAGCTTTCGATAGGTCTCGGTTTCCCAGCCCGGTGTCAGCATGCTCTCATACACTGAGCGCTTTTGTTCGATCAATCGGATGACTTTTTCCAGGCTTTCCTCTTCCTTGCGGATCTCGGACTCGTCCTGTACCGCAATCAAGGCGCCTTCACCGGTCCGGTAGGAATAGAAGGTCGAATAGAGATCGGAGACGGCGACGACCGAAGGCAACCAATTGTCGCGTATCTCCGCCGCTTCGTCATTCACCGATGACATGCGGTTGATCGCAAACAGACCAAGCAGCGCAGTGCCGATCAAGAGCACCAAGAAGGCCGCAATCACCTTCGTCCGGACAGATGCGTTCACCAACCGATCCATGGCTGAACCCTTTAATCTCTAATCATTGTGAGTCTTAATAGAATCACAAGGAGATTAAATTGGGGCTTACCCTTATCGATTTCCTTTCATGGCCTATGAAGGGAAACGCTGGAAGGGGGATCGAATTTTTCCGATGCGCGGCTCAAAATGCCACGTTTATGTGGCTTGAGAGAAATCGGTGATCGCGCATGATGAAAATTTCAAGGGGTGGTGATCCGGGTGGGATTCGAACCCACGGCCACATGATTAAAAGTCACGTGCTCTACCAACTGAGCTACCGGATCATCCAGCGCGGCGGTGGGAAACTGGCCCCCGCCGGAAGTGGGCGCACCATAGAAAGACGCGCCTGAAAGGTCAACCACGGGCTTGATGGAAAATGCAGGATTTTGCATCAAGCCCGTGGTCGTAAGGTTCAGGTCTGGCTGGTCGTCGGAACCGTGCCGTTGCCGGCCTCCAGAGCGAAGCGTTCGGCCAGCCGTTCGGCGACACGGGCAGATACGAAGTGGCGGATGTCGCCGCCCAGGCGCCCGATCTCCTTGACGAAGCGCGAGGAGATGAACTGGTGCTTCTCCGACGACATCAGGAAGATCGTCTCGACCTTCGGGTTCAGCCGGGCATTCATGCCCGCCATCTGGAATTCATATTCGAAGTCCGAGACGGCGCGCAGGCCGCGGATGATGACGCGGGCGTTCATCTCGATGGCGAAATGCATCAGCAGATTGTCGAACGCCCGCACCTCGATGCTGGCCCCGCCGGCATTCAGCGCGGCCACATCCTCGCGAACCATGGCGACCCGCTCGTCCGTGGAATAGAGCGGCCCTTTGCCGGCATTCCGGGCGACGCCGATGATCAGGTGGTCGACCTGTCGGGCGGCGCGCTGAATGATGTCCATGTGACCGTTGGTGATCGGATCGAAGGTGCCCGGATAGACACCGATTCGATGACCCTTGCTGATCTCGGCCTTGCTGGTCTCGGTCTGGCTGGTCGCCATGGGTTCCCCTTTAGGCCCGTCCGTTATTCGTTCGGCCCGGAAGCGTCGCCAGCATCGCCGACCGACCCGACCGAACCGTTGGCGTCACCGCCGTCCTCGACCCCAGTCTCCCCGACGCCGTTCTCACCCACGCCATTCTCGCCTTCTTCCTCGGCGATGGTGGCGACGGACACCACACGCTCGTCCGCCCCCACGCGGAACAGCGTGACGCCCAGCGTCTTGCGGCCTGCCACCCGCACATCGTGCAGCGGCATGCGGATCACTTGGCCGCCGTTGGTGACCATCATCACCTGATGGTTCGATTCGACGGGGAAGGCGGCGACGATGGAGCCGTTACGCTCGCCCATCTCCATGTTCCAGATGCCCTGGCCCCCGCGTCCGGCGGTGCGATACTCGTAGGACGAGCTGCGCTTGCCATAGCCGCGGTCGGAGACGGTGAGAATATACTGTTCCTTTTGTTTCAAATCCTCGTACCGCTCCTGCGACAGGGTGACGCTGTCGGTCGGCACCTCATCGGCTTCCGGAGCGGCCTCGCCCTCCATCTCCAGCCCTTCGTCGCGCTTCATCTTGAAAAAGGCGGCGCGTTCCTCGGGCGTGGCGTCGACATGGGCCAGGATCGACAGCGACACCACCTCGTCCCCGTCGGCCAGCTTGATGCCGCGCACGCCGGTGGAGGTGCGGCCGGCGAAGACGCGCACGTCGTCGACCGGGAATCGGATGCACTTGCCGCCGCGGGTCGCCAGCAGGATGTCGTCGGTTTCCGAACAGGTGTGGACACCGATCAGCCGCTCGCCCTCTTCCTCCAGCTTCATGGCGATCAGGCCGTTGGAGCGGATGTTGGCGAAGTCGGACATACGGTTGCGGCGCACGTTGCCCTTCGACGTGGCGAAGACGACGTGCAGGTCGGACCAGGCGGCCTCGTCCTCCGGCAACGGCAGGACGGTGGTGATGGTCTCGCCGTCGATCAGTGGCAGCAGGTTGACGAAGGCCTTGCCGCGCGCCTGCGGGTTGCCCAGCGGCAGCCGGTAGACCTTCAGCTTGTAGACCATGCCGCGGTTCGAGAAGAGCAGCAGCGGCGTGTGGGTGTTGGCGACGAACAGGTCGCTGACCGCATCTTCCGCCTTCATCGACATGCCGGAACGGCCCTTGCCGCCGCGCTTCTGCGCCCGATAGGTCGACAGCGGTACCCGCTTCACATAGCCGGACTGGCTGACGGTGACGACCATGTCCTCGCGCTGGATCAGGTCCTCGATGTCGGCCTCGAATTCCAGATCCTGGATTTCGGTGCGGCGCGGGGTGCCGAACCGCTCCTTCATCTCGACCAGTTCGTCGCGCAGGATCCCCATCAGCTTCGGCCGGTTGGCGAGCGTGGCGAGGAAATCGGCGATCTGGTCGGTGACGTCGGTCAGCTCGGCGCCGATCTTGTCGCGCTCCAGCCCGGTCAGGCGGTGCAGGCGCAGGTCGAGAATGGCGCGGGCCTGGACTTCCGACAGCCGGTAGGTGCCCTGTTCGCTGACGCCGCGGCCCGGTTCGTCGATCAGTTCGATCAGCGGGCCGACGTCATGGACCGGCCACTCGCGGTTCATCATCTCCTCGCGCGCCCAGACCGGGTCGGGGGCGCTGCGGATCAGCTCGATCATCGCATCCAGGTTGGCGACGGCAACCGCCAGACCGACCAAGGTGTGCGCCCGCTCGCGGGCCTTGCCCAGCAGGAACTCCGTCCGGCGGGTGATGACCTGCTCACGGAAGCGGACGAAGGCGGTGATGATCTGCAACAGATGCATCAGCTCCGGACGTCCGCCGTTCAGCGCCAGCATGTTGACGCCGAAGGAGGTCTGGAGCTGGGTGTGGCGGAACAGCTGCGCCAGCACGACGTCTGGTACCGCGTCGCGCTTCAGCTCGACCACCACGCGGACGCCGTCGCGGTCGGATTCGTCGCGCAGGTCGGCGATGCCCTCGATGATCTTTTCGTTCACGACCTCGCCGATGCGCTCCATCAGCTTGGCCTTGTTGACCTGATAGGGGATCTCGGTCGCGACGATGGCGGTGCGGTCCTTGCGCACCTCCTCGAAATGGGTCTTGGCGCGCAGGATGATCGAGCCGCGCCCGGTCTGCAGCGCCGCCCGGCTGCCCGAGCGGCCGAGGATCAGGCCGCCCGTCGGGAAGTCGGGGCCGGGCACATGCTCCATCAGCTCTTCGAGCGTGACGTCGGGATTGTCGATGTAGGCGCAGCAGGCGTCGATCACCTCACCCAGATTGTGGGTCGGGATGTTGGTCGCCATGCCGACGGCGATGCCGCCGGCGCCGTTCACCAGCAGGTTCGGGAAGCGGGCCGGGACGACGGTGGGCTCACGGCCCGAATCGTCGTAGCTGGCCTGGAAGTCGATGGTGTCCTTGTCGATGTCGTCCAGCAGGGCTTCCGCCGCCTTGGCCAGACGCGCCTCGGTGTAGCGCATCGCCGCCGGCGGATCGCCGTCCATCGAACCGAAATTGCCCTGGCCGTCGATCAGCGGCAGGCGCATCGAGAAGTCCTGCGCCATGCGGACCATGGCGTCGTAGATCGCGCTGTCGCCGTGCGGATGGTATTTACCCATCACGTCGCCGACGATGCGCGCCGACTTCTTATAGGGCTTGGTCGAGTCGTACCCGCCCTCCTTCATCGCGTAGAGGATGCGCCGGTGCACCGGCTTCAGCCCGTCGCGGACGTCGGGCAGGGCACGGCTCACGATCACGCTCATCGCGTAGTCGAGATACGATTTCCGCATCTCGTCTTCGATGTTGATCGGCGCGATGTCGGAGGCGGGAGGAAGGGGCGTATTGCTCAAGCAGGACACTCATTCTTCGTATGCGCCGCCGCTTGACGAATCCGCGGCAGTCACTGGCCTTGCGGGCCGAAGGTTTTGCCCAGGAAATATAGCAACTCTCGCAATTGCACACAACGATTCGGGGCTGAAAAGCCGGCTCAGCCCCGGCTCAGATACGCGAATCGGAGCGAGAGGATGGTGACCGATACCAGACTGGCGATCAGGATTCCCTCGAACAGCCCGTGGGCACCGTGGCCGAGACCGAAGACCAGGAAGGCCGACACCGGAATCATCACCACCGCGTAGGAGAAGAAGTGCAGCGCCGTCGGGATCCAGGCGTCGTGCCGGCCGCGCAGCGCGTTCGCCATCACCGTCTGCCCACCGTCGGCGATCAGGATCCAGGCGGTGAAGGAGATCAGCGGCACCACCGCTTCCAGCAACTGCGGATCGTTGGAGTAGATGGCCCCCAGCGCGTCGGGCACGCTGCGATAGAGAATGCCGACGCAGGCCAGGATGGCGCTGGTGACGCCGAGGCCGGTCCAGCCGGCCAGCGCCATGTCGCTGCGGTCGCCGCGGCCATAGGCGACGCCGACCCGCACCGCGGTGGCCGAGGCAAGTCCGACCGCCGCCATGAAGGGCAGGGCGGTCAGGTTCAGCCCGACCGTGTAGGCACCGAGCGCCAGCGGGGAGATCATGCCGGCGAACAGGCCGAGCCCACCGAAAGCCCCGCTCTCCACCCCGATGCTGAGCCCGGCGGCATAGCCGAGGTGACGCTGGCGCGCGGCTCCGCTCCACCAGTCGGCGACTGGCCGGCGGACCTGCCAGCGGTCATGGTCGCGCATCCACCAGACATAGGCGACGAGCCCCAGCCCCATGGCCCAGCGCACGATGGTGGTCGCCCAGGCGGAGCCGACCGCGCCCAGCGGCTCCAGCCCGACATGGCCCCACACCAGCACCCAGGCCAGTGCCGCATTGACGATGTTGCCGATCACCATGGCGACCATGCCCGGCCATGGGCGTTTGATGCCCTCCAGGAAGAATCCGGTGGTGATGTAGAGCATCATGCCCGGCGCGCCAAGGCCCAGAACCGCCAACACATGGGCGCCGCCGGCGGACATCTCCGCGGTCTGGCCGCCGGCCTGGAAGAGCGGAACACCCAGCAGCGAGACCAGGGCGAACAGCACTCCCAGCAGCAGTGCATAGGGGACCGACCGCCGCCATGCCCGCCCACAGTCTGCATCGCTGCCGGCGCCGAAGGCGTGGGCGGTGATCATCACGGTGCCCATCAGCAGCCCGACCCCGGTGCCGACCATGATGTTGCCGGGCAGGTGGGCCAGCCCGTAATAGGCCAGTTCCTGGGCGGAGAAACGGCCGACGATGGCGGTGTCGACCGCCATCATCACCATCAGTCCGGCTCGGGAAACGATGACCGGCGCCGCCAGCCGCAGCAGTTCGCCGATGTGGGCGGCAAGGCGCGCGCGCAACGGCTCCGGGGCGGGCAGGGTGGCGGTGCTCATGACGAAACCTGTGGTGGAAGATGGTGGTGTCGCGGCCTGAGCCATGCCGCCGGACCGTAAGGCTTGACCGGAAAGCGGGCAGACTGCGCAAAAGCTGGTCATCTTGCCCGGTGGGCGTACCGCGTCAAGGTTTTCGGTCGCCTCGAAAGGACGGTTGCATTCACTGCATGGCGGCGAGGTGGGGTGCGGAACCAAGCCGCTGTCATTGCGTTGTCAGAAACAGAGACCAACGACGCCCCGGCCATCGCCCAATCGCAATCGCTCATCCCCTTCTCCCAGCCCCATCCCAGACCGGAGAGACACCATGCAGCACGCCAAGAACCGCCGGCAGCGCGCCACCGCCCGCGCCATCCCGTTCCCCGCGCGCGAGATGGTGATCCTGACTTTCCTTATGGCTCTGGCAGCCATGCTGACCGGCTGCAACACGGTCGAGGGCGCTGGGCAGGACGTCCAGGCCGGAGGCCGGGCGATTGAACGGACCGTCGACTGACGCGTTATCCCAGGGCCACCCCCTGGACCACCCTCGCGAAGGAGTTCCCGTATGAGCGAACCGCAGAAGCCGTCCACCCCCGGCGAGATTCCGCCGCCGTCCAACCCGAACCCGCCGCAGCCCGACCGTCCGACGACGCCCGATCCCTATCCGGTGCCCGACAACCCCGGCATCCTGCCGGAAGTCCCTCCGCCGGCCGACGAGCCGATGCCGGGCATGCCGAACCCGACGACGGCGTGACGGTGTCGCTGTAATGTAAAAGGTCCGGGGGAGGGGGCTTGTCGCCGCTCCCCTCCCCGAACGAAACCTGCCTACCGCCGCAAATCCTTGTCCAGGTTCGGCTCGGCCCGGTCGCCGTTCAGGCGGGCACGATAGACCTGCACGGCCTCCAGCACGCGCTGGACATAGTTGCGGGTTTCGGAGATCGGAATCAGTTCGATCCAATCGACCACGTCGATGGTCTCCGTGCGGGGATCGCCATAGGTCTGCAGCCACTGGCGCACCCGGTTCGGACCGGCGTTGTAGCCGGCGATGGCCAGCACCCACGATCCGTTGAAGCGGTCGATCAGCTCGGCCAGATAGGCCGACCCCAGCGTGACGTTGTAGCCAGGGTCGGAGGTCAGCCGCGCGTTGGTGTGCTTCAGCCCCAGCTTCCCCGCCACCAGCTGCGCCGTCGTCGGCATCAGCTGCATCAACCCGCGCGCACCGGCGGACGAGACGATGGTGGGGTTGAAGGTGCTTTCCTGCCGGATGATGCCGTGGATCAGTGCCAGTTCCGGTGCGGCCGGACGGGCATCGATCATCGGATAGCCGGCCTCGACCAGGAACACCTCGTTCTGGGCAGCGTCCTTGGCGGCGGCAACGGCCAGATCGCGCCGGCCGACGTCGCTGGCCAGCCGGGCGGTGAGCACGTAATCGGCAGGCGTCTTGGCGTCTAGGCTCAGTCGGCGGACGAACCCGGTCACCTGATCGGAGGCGTTGCCGCCGATCTCCGCCAGCAGGCGGGCAACGCGCACCACCTCGCGCCTGTTGAAGGCGGCCGTCTCGGCGCTCGACACGGTCGGTGGCGTCGGCAGGGTTACGGCACCCCCGGAGACATGGCGGAAGGCCAACTGGCCGTAGAAGGTGGTGGGGTAGGTCGCCGCCTTGGCGTACCAGTCGCGTGCCGGCCCGGTCTGGCCCAGCGCCTCCGCGGCACGGCCGCACCAGTAGGCGCCGCGCGCCTTGCTGATCGGCGCGGTGACGGAGCGGTACAGCTTGTGGAAGTGGGTGAACGCTTCCGACGGCTTGTCGAGGAAGCGGAGCGCCAGGAAGCCCGACAGGAACTCCGCATCGGCGAAGGAACTGCCCTCGCTCATCCCGTTGGCGCTGACCAGCCGGTAGGCGAGGTTGTAGTCGCCGCGCTCCATGGCCCGGCGGGCCAGCAGATGCCGTTCCGACCACCAGGATTGCGGACGGCCCATGTCGGTGCCGGCCTGGGCGATGATTTCCAGCGCGCCGGCATCATCGCCCTTGCGCCGCAAATAGCGGGCACGGTCAAACATCAGGCCCGGGTCGTTGAGCAGGCTGGGCGGCACGCGCGACAGGATCGCCTCGGCGCCCGCACTGTCGCCGTCCAGCGCGATGCGCGCCTCGATCAGCGCGTCATAGGCTTCGTCGAAGAAGGGCAGCATCCGGCGGACCGGAGCCTCCTGCTTGGCCCAGAGCAGCCGGTCGATGCGCGCCTTATGGTCCTGCTGGCGCAGATAAGGCGTGTAATGGGAGAGGAAGGTGGCCTCCTCGTCCGCCGTGAAGGTGGCGTCGGCCCACTGCTTGCGGATCAGGGTGGTCGCACGCTCCACGCTGCCGGTCGCGATCAGCGCGTCGGCATAGCGGACGAAGCCGTCGTTGGTCTGCGGCGGGCTCTGGCGAAACCACTCCACCACGTCGGCCGGCGGGATGTCGGGCATCGCCATTTCCGCCTGACGGCGCAGCGCCGCCATGTTCGGCCAGTCCGGGTTCTCGCGGATGAAGGCGGCGATGTCGGTGAAGCTGCCGCCGCCCGGGTTGGCGAGCGCGATCCAGCGCAGAACCTTCGCCGGTAACGGGTCTTGCGCGCTCGACGCCGAGGCTAGCGCTTCCGAAAGACGCTCGTCATTCGCGAGCCTGAAGGCCTCGCGGTAGATCGCGATGTCCTGCGGGCTCAGCGCCGCGGCGGGAAGGGCGCCGGGAAGCGCCGCGAAAAGGGTGAGGAGACCCGCGAAAACAGAGGTTCGGGCGCTCTTGCCGAGGGCGGCGGGGAGGGATAATGTGCGCAACTCTTTTTTCCAGCTAAGCCGACTGAGGAGGCAGCCATGTTCCACGGTTCCATCGTCGCCCTTCTGACTCCGTTCAAGGGCGGGAAAGTGGACGAGAAGGCCTTCCAGTCCTTCGTGGAGTGGCAGGTCGCGCAGGGCACGCACGGTCTTGTGCCCTGCGGCACCACCGGCGAGTCGCCGACCCTGTCCCATGAAGAACACAACCGCGTCGTGGAGCTGTGCATCGAGGCGGCCGGCGGCAAGGTTCCGGTGATGGCCGGAACCGGTTCCAACTCGACCGACGAAGCCATCGCCCTGACCCGCCATGCCAAGCAGGCTGGCGCGCAGGCGGCGCTCGTGGTCACGCCCTACTACAACAAGCCGTCTCAAGAGGGTCTGTACCAGCATTTCAAGGCGATCCATGACGCGGCGGATTTGCCGATCTTCATTTACAACATTCCGGGCCGCAGTGTCGTGGATATGTCTGTGGCGACGATGGCGCGGCTTGCAAAGCTGCCCAACATCGTCGGTGTGAAGGACGCGACCGCCGATCTGTCCCGCCCGTCCCGCCTGCTGCAGGAGGTCGGTCCCGACTTCATCCAGCTGTCGGGCGAAGATGCCACGGCTCTGGCCTTCAACGCGCAGGGTGGGGTGGGGTGCATCTCCGTCACCGCGAACATCGCGCCCGCGCTGTGCTCCGCCATGCAGACCGCCTGGGCCAAGGGCGACCTGAAGGAGGCCTTCCGCCTGCGCGACGTGCTGTCGCCGGTCCACGATTCGATGTTCGTCGAGACCAGCCCGGCGCCGGTCAAGTTCGCCGCCAGCCTGCTCGGCCTCGGCAGCGACGAGGTGCGCCTGCCGCTGGTTCCGGCGACCGAGACCGCCCGTACCGCCGTGCGTGGAGCCATGACCAAAGCCGGCCTGTTGTCCTGAGTGACGGAACAGGCCGTATAGGAGAGAGATTTGGCGACGCGCGAGGAAGCAAAAAAATATGCGGCGCAGAACCGCCGCGCGCGGTTCGACTTCTTCATCGATGATGTCCTCGAAGCCGGGATCATGTTGACCGGGTCGGAGGTGAAGTCGTTGCGCGGCGGCCGCGCCAGTGTGAACGAGGCCTATGCCGGTCTGAAGGGCGGGGAGCTGTACCTGTTCAACGCGTACATCCCCGAATATCTCCAGGCCGGCCGCATCGATCAGCACGAGCCGAAGCGGCCGCGCAAGCTGCTGGTCCGTCGCCGCGAGCTGGACAAGCTCGCGGCCGGGATCAAGCAGAAGGGCGTCACGCTGGTGCCGATGTCGGTCTATTTCAACGACCGCGGCTATGCCAAGGTCGAGATCGGCCTCGCCACCGGCAAGAAGAAACATGACAAGCGCGAGAGCGAGAAGGAACGCAGTTGGCAGCGCGACAAGGCGCGGCTGATGCGCGACAAGGGTTGATACGGTGGCACGCCTCGACAATCGGGCCACGGACCGCGACTCCACCGTCGCCGCCGTGGCCGCCGAAGCCCTGTCCGAAATCCGGCCGCAGGGCCGGATTCTCGTCGCCTTCGACAGTGACGGCGCCATCGCCGACGCACTCCGTGATGGCGGTGCGGACGTGGTGGTGTGGAACCGTCTCGCCACAGGCGGGCAGGCTGCCACGCCCTGGCCGGCGGAGGGGCCGTTCAACGGCGCCGTTCTGCGCCTGCCGCGCGGCTGGGCCGGATTCGAGATGGCGCTTCATGCGCTCGCCTCTCGCCTTGCCCCCGGTGCCCCGCTGTGGATCGCCGGCGGCAACGACGAAGGCGTGACCAGTGCCGCGAAGCATCTGGACGGGCTGGCGGAAGAGCCGGAAACGCTGATCATCAAGCGGCGCGCCCGGCTGCTGCTGACCCGGCGCACCGATGCACCGGCCAAAGGGGCCCTGGAGGATTGGCGGCAGACCGTCACCCTCACTCTGCCCGACCGGACGCTGGAGCTGGTGTCCTATCCGGGCCTGTTCGCCCACGGCCATCTGGATGCCGGCACCGAATGCCTGCTGAAGGTGCTGCCGGAGGTGGCGGCCGGCACCCGCGTGCTGGATTTCGGCTGCGGCGCCGGGGTGATCGCACGGGCCGTGCGTGAGCAGCAGCCTGACGCGCCGCTGACCCTGCTGGACATCGACGCGGTGGCCCTGCACGCCGCCCGTCAGAATGTGCCGGACGCCGAACTGGTGCTGAGCGACGGCTTGGCCGGGCTGGGCGCCCGCGAACGTTTCGGCCTGATCCTGTCCAACCCGCCGCTCCACCGCGGCAAGGACGAGGATTTCGGCATGCTCGACGCGCTGGTGGCGGGGACGAAGCAGTATCTGAAGCTGCGCGGCACCCTGGTGGCGGTGACACAACGGACTGCCGGCGTCGGCAAGCTGTTCAAGGCGGCGTTCGGCCACAGCGACATGTTGATGGAGACCACACAGTTCCAAGTGTGGTCGGGAACGCCGAAGTAGGACATGTGGACATGGGAGGCGGCAGACGATGCCTCCTCCCATCTTCCGTCATCGCGTCCTACACATTCACGCCGCGCATCCCTTCAGCTGTATAGCGGTCCCCTGCCGCCACTCCCGGAGGCAGCGCATCGCTCAGCGCCTTGACCTCCGCAACGGTCAGCGTCACCGCTGCGGCGCCGACATTTTCCTCCAGATATTTGATCCGCTTGGTGCCTGGAATCGGCAAAATGTCTGGCCCCTGGGCCAGCAGCCATGCCAGCGCCACTTGTCCCGGGGTGCAGCCCTTCTGTGCCGCCAGTGCCTTCACCTGCTCGACCAGCGCCAGATTGCGGTCGAAATTGTCTCCAGCAAAGCGTGGTGCCACGCGGCGGAAATCGTTCTCGGCAAACTGGTCGGGACTGCTGACCGCACCGGTTAACATGCCGCGGCCGAGCGGTGCGTAGGCGACCAGCGAGACGCCCAACTCGCGGCAGGTCGGCAGCACCCCAGCCTCCACATCGCGGGTCCACAGCGAATATTCGCTCTGCACCGCGGCAATGGGATGGACGGCGTGTGCGCGGCGCAGGGTGGCCGCGGACACCTCCGACAGGCCGAGCGCGCGGACCTTGCCCGCCTTGACCAGATCGGCCATGGCGCCGACCGTCTCTTCCACCGGAATGTCCGGGTTGATGCGGTGCGCATAATAGAGGTCGATGGTCTCCACCCCCAGCCGCTTCAGCGAAGCATCGCAGGCCTGGGCCACATAAGCCGCGCTGGTATCGACCCGGCGGGCATACTCGCCGGGCTGGCGGACGATGCCGAACTTGGTGGCGAGCGTCACCCGGTCGCGCTTGCCGGCCAGGAAACGGGCGAGCAGCGTTTCATTGTGTCCACTGCCATACATGTCGGCGGTGTCGTAGTGGGTGACGCCAAGCTCCAATGCCCGGTCCAGCGTGGTGAGCGACTGGGCATCGTCGGTCGGGCCATAAAACTCCGACATGCCCATGCAACCGAGGCCGATTTCGGAAACCGAGAGAATGCCACCGATGTTGCGCTGTTTCATCGCTTTACCCCTCCCGTGCCGCGGCCGGGCGGATTACCCTGGAAGCCTGCGGCAACAACTACACTACACTGTGCAGTGTACTTTGAGGGTGGGGAATGTCAACGTCTCAGGCGGGGGGGGCCGCGCGCGGTTCGGTCAAACGGGATGCGGTGGTGGAAGCGGCGACACGCGCTTTCCTCACACATGGCTACGAGGCTTCGTCGATGGACGCCATCGCCGCTGACGCCAATGTGTCGAAACGTACCGTTTACAACCACTTTCCCGGCAAGCGGGAGCTGTTCCAGGCCGTTGTATCGGAACTCTACGAGGGGTTCCGCAGCGAGGACGGACAAAGCCTGCTGCGCCACGACCAACCGCCGGAGAAGGCATTGCCGGCTTTCCTGCGCTCCTTGCTGGTGCATACCGGCCGGCCGGAGGTGCGTGGCCTCCTGCGCCTGGTGATCGCCGAGCACCAGCGCTTTCCCGAGCTGTCGCAGGACTATCTGGAGGGCGGCAAGAGCCAGGCCTATGCACTGCTCGACGACTATATCGCCGCCCAGCATGCCCGCGGCCGATTGAACGCGCCGGATCCGCATGTGGTGGCGACCCAGTTGCTGGGCGGCATGAAGGAGGTTCTGTTCTGGCCGACCATGCTGGGCCTGCCGGTCACCGCCGACCCGGAGACGGTGATCGCCGATTCGGTCGCAGCCCTGATCCGCGCCTACGGTGCTGCGCCGATCAGCGTCCCCGCAGGTTCGACGGATTGACGCCCATCGCTTCCCTAATGCGGCGGGCGAAGTGGGAGCGGTTGGCATAACCGCAGGCCTCCGCCGCTTCCTGCACGCTCAGTCCCTCGCTTTGCAGCAGGTCGCGGGCATGGGCAACCCGTTCTTCCGTCAGGATGCTGCGGACCGAACACCCCTCATCGCTCAAGCGGCGGCGCAGCGTGCCGGTGCTGAGGTTGAGCGCCCCGGCCACACGCTCCGCGGTCCAGGGAATGTCAGGCTGGGTCCGCAGCAACTGGCGCACCGCGTCGGTGGTCCCGGTCGGCGCCACCGGTCCCAGCCACCAGACACCATCCTCCAGCAAGGCCAGCAACACCTCCATGCAGCGATGCTCCGCCAGCTTGGGCGAGAGTGGCGGGTCGGCGGTGAGACCGGCGGCGGCATGGTGGATGGCGTCGGTCAGGGATGGCGTCAGGATGACATGCCAATCGCCGGGCCGGCTGCGCTGCGTCAGCCCGTCCGTGCCATGGGCACGCAGAAGGCGCCGGACCATCTCCGCCGGGAACTCCAGCACCAGCGCACGGTAACGTCCGCCGTAGCTGGGATCGTTCACCACCGCCCCGGACCAGCCCGGCGGCAGCAGCATGGCGCTGCCGGCCGGGAAGCGGTGGGTTGCGCCGGATTGGTCGGTCAGTTCCTTGGTGCCTTCCAGCACCGCGATCAGGGCGGTGCGCTCGATTTGCACCTCGGCCAGACGCTCACGGTCGTGGGCGATGAAGGCCCACAGTTCCGGCTGGTGTGGCCGATCGCCGCCGCCGGGACGGAGATCGCGGGCGGCGAAGCGGGACAGGCGGGCGAGCAGATCGGGACCCATGGCATTCATCCTTCGGCCTCGGCCGAGTTCTAGGGCCGGTCGGCTTGGGCGATCAACGGCCGTAACGGGCCGTCAGCGTCGCCTTGCCCAAACTGGCGGCGTTCAGGTTGAAGCCGACCATGGCGCCCGATGCGTCGGCGGGCAGGGGCAGGCTGTCGACCTTCAGCGCATGGACGGTGACGACATAGCGGTGCGGCTTGTCGCCCTGCGGCGGGCAGGGACCACCGTAGCCGGAGATGCCGAAGTCGGTGCGGCTCTGCATGGCACCGGCGGGCAGGTTCGGCTTGGCAGCATCGCCGGCACCGGCCGGTAGGCCACGGCTGTCGGGCGGCAGATTGAACACCAGCCAATGCCACCAGCCACTGCCGGTCGGCGCATCCGGATCGTAGATGGTGACGGCCAGGCTGCGCGTGCCGGCCGGCGGCGCCGTCCAGCTCAAGGCCGGCGACTGGTTGCCGCCGGTACAGCCGAATCCGGCGAAGACATTGCGCTCGGGGATCAGCGACTTGTCGGTGAAGTCGGGGCTGTGCAGGTCGAATGCCGCGGCGGGCGATGCGGCCAGCAGCAGGGCGGCCAGCAGAGCCATGCGGGCGGGAAATTTGGCGGTCATCGGGCATCTCCGTCGTTCGGGATGCCCTGACGATAAAGGGCCGCGGATCACTCCGCGGCCCCGAACGGCTCAAAGACGATCCCGACCTGCTCAGCCCTGCTTGAGCAGCCTCGCCGCATCCACCGCGCCATAGGTGAGGATGGCATCGCATCCGGCGCGCTTGAAACCCATCAGCGTTTCCAGCAGAGCCTTGTCGTAGTTCAGCCAGCCGTTGCCCGACGCGGCGCGCAGCATCGCGTATTCGCCCGACACGTGGTAGGCGAAGGTCGGAACCGCGAACTGGTCCTTCACACGCCGGATGACGTCGAGATAAGGCAGGCCCGGCTTCACCATCACCATGTCCGCACCCTCCTGCAGGTCGCAGGCGACCTCGCGCAGGGCCTCGTCGGTGTTGGCGGGGTCCATCTGGTAGGTGGTCTTGTCGCCCTTCAGGAAGCCGCCGGAATTCACCGCGTCGCGGAACGGGCCATAGAAGGCGGAGGCATATTTGGCGGCGTAGGAGCAGACGCGGGTCAGCTGATACCCCTCCGCATCCAGCGTGTCGCGGATGGCGCCGATGCGGCCGTCCATCATGTCGGACGGGGCGACGATGTCGACACCGGCCTCGGCCTGCGACAGGGCCTGACGGATCAGAACCTCGACCGTTTCGTCATTCTGGATGTAACCGTTCCGCAGGAGGCCGTCATGCCCATGCGTCGTGTAGGGGTCCAGCGCCACGTCGCCCAGGATGCCGACATCGGGGGCGGCGGCCTTCACCGCGCGGATGGCGCGGTTCATCAGATTCTTGGGATTGTAGGCTTCCGCCGCATCCTCCGACTTGCCCTCCGAACCGACGACCGGAAACAGCGCAATGCAGGGAATGCCCAGCGCACCGGCTTCCACCACTGCCTCGCACAGCAGGTCGATGGTCAGGCGCTCCACGCCGGGCATTGAGGCGACCGGCTCCCGCCGGTTCTCGCCTTCGATCACGAAGACCGGCCAGATCAGGTCGTCGGCGGTCAGCGTGTTCTCGGCGACCAGACGGCGGGTCCAGGCATCGGCGCGGTTGCGGCGCAGTCGGGTGCGCGGGAAGGCGGCGGGCAGGGTGATCGGCATCGGGAGAACCACGCACTTAGAACGAGTGCGGCGATCCTACGCCTTCCCTCATAGTGAACTCAAGCCGCGGGGGCCGTTCCAGTCCCTGGGGACCGGGCATGAGCCTTGCGCAGGGTTCATGCCCCGCCATGGGCTTCGCCGCCTGCCTGTCGCGCAACCGACTCCCATTGCGCCGCCATCGGATCGGCAACGGCGGAATCGTCGGCGCCGACCGGGCGGAAACCGGTGTCCTGTGTCTGTAGAGCCCAGCGATTGCCTTCCTTGCGGTAACTGGACACCAGTCCGCCGGTAAAGGCCGCGCCCTCCCAGGACCGCACTTCGAACGTCACATTGGGATGGGCGACGGTGATCAGGTTATAGGCGTTCGCCTCGTTCCGCAGACGGGTCGAGGTGGCGGTGGAGGCCTGCGCAACCAGGATGGACCGGGCGACCTGGGTGTGAAAACTCATGATGTCGCCGGAATAGGCCTTGTGCAGATGCCCGGCCAGCAGCAAGTCGACACCGCAGCTTTCCAACGCCGGCAGCGCCAGCTTGTGGCGACCGACCAGCTGGGTCTTGGGCAGGTCGGGCGGCGGCAGGAAGGGATGGTGAGTGAACAGCACCTTGAACATCCTGTCCGGCATTCCGCAGAATACCTCGCGGACCCGCGCGATCTGCCGCTTGTTCATCCTCCCTTCGGAAAAATCCATGATCACGGGGCGGGCGGTGTTGATGCCCAGCACCGCGATCTCGTCGTCGATGTGCAGCGGACTGAAGTCGCTGGTGATGTAGCGCCGGTAATGGCCGAACGGGTCGGTGAAGCGCTTGAACACATTGTAAACCGGGATGTCATGATTGCCCGGTACGGCCATGTAGGGAAACGGCAATTTCTGCAGGAAGGCCCGCGCCTCCTCGAAATGGCGCGGCTTGGCCCGTTGGACGAAGTCGCCTGAAATGACGATCAGGTCGGGAGCCTGCATGGTCAGGTCGGCCAGCAGGCCATCGACAACGCGCGGATCGATCCGCCCGAAATGCAGGTCGGAAATGTGAGCGAGCCGTTTCACGCCATCCTCATCCTTTCTCTCAGCCGGGCGCCAGAACCTTCAGTGCACCGGGGAGAATCCGATAATGCAGCGGGGTGTGCAGTTTCCGGATCTCACCATCGTTGACCATCTTCAGGTGGTGCCTGCGGCTGTGGACCGTGAGGCTGGTGACCGCATAGGTCTCCAGCCCTTCGTCCTGCTTCCACGAACCCGCAACCAGACGTCCCATCAACCGCAACATTGCAAAGGCGTTCCGTTCGCGGGCCACATAAACCCCGAGTTTTCCGGCATCGAGCGCCTGGCGGGAGAGGACCAGCCCGAACCCGTCGTCATAGACATTGTTGGAAACCACCAGAATCGGCGTGCGCATCCGCCGCGGACCCTCGCCCCACTCCAGCCGCACATCCAGCATCGGAAGGCGGTACAGCGTCTTCGCCAGGGCCACGGCGGCACCGGGCCATTTCAGCAGCCGGTGCTGCTTGCGCTGGCGCTCACGTTCCTGGACCACCTGCGGATAGAAGCCCAGAACCGAACTGTTGAGGTAGGGCTCTCCGTTCACCTCGGCAATGTCGATGGCGCGGACTCGCCCCGCGGCCAGTGCCTCCGCCGCATCCTCCAGTTCCAGCGGAACATGAAGATCACGAGCCAATAGATTGAGAGTGCCCAGCGGAATCACGCCCAGCGTCTTGCCCTTCGGGAGTGCCAGCTTCGCCGCGCTGTGCAGCGTGCCGTCGCCGCCGCCGACCACAACGGCCTCGGCATCGGAGTCCAGCACCCGTTGGATCGTATCGGTGCATTGCGCGCCGTCGACGGTATGGAGGTCTACGGTCGCACCATGCCGTTCGAACGCCGTGCGGATCGCCGCCTCGGCGCGGTCGATAGGCCGATCGACCAGTGAGCCCGCCTGCCGGTTCAGGACGATTCCGATCTTCATGGCGCACCCGGCAGGCTGTTGAGCGGCATCGGCATCTAACCTTCCCTGAGAAGTCGAATGGTGTCTCGTCTTCAGATGAGAGCGTGAGCGCAACGGTCCAAGAGCGGTGATGTTCCTGATTGGCTGTGCCGGACCGTCACGGGCGAACATCCGGATCCGTATGGTGGGTTTGACAGCGCCGCCCGCTCCCGTATCATCGCTGTTGGCCAACGCTGCCGTCCTGACGCGCAAAAGGATGCACGGCAGGGATGGCGCAGGAGGCCCGCCACCGCCCGATTCGTAACGATAATTGAGAAAATACAAGACGATGAGCGACGCTGCTGAGATTCTGTTCGAACGTCGGGGCGCCATCGGCCTCGTCACGCTCAACCGGCCCAAGGCGCTGAATGCGCTGACGCTGGGCATGATCAGGCTGTTCGATCCGCAGTTGCGGGCCTGGAACGCCGATCCGGAGGTCAAGGCCGTCGTGATTCGCGGTGCCGGCGAAAAGGCCTTCTGCGCCGGCGGCGACGTCGTCAGCCTGTATGAGGCTGGCAAGGCCGCCAGGGAGGGGCGTGGCGACACCGGGCCGGTCCGCGCCTTCTTCAGCGAGGAATATGTGCTGAACCGGCTGATCAAGCGCCTGTCCAAGCCCTATGTCGCGCTGATCGACGGCATCTCGATGGGCGGCGGCGTCGGACTGTCGGTGCACGGCACCCACCGCATCGTCACCGAGCGCACCCTGTTCGCCATGCCGGAGACCGGCATCGGCCTCTATCCCGACGTCGGCGGCACCTATTTCCTGCCGCGCCTGCCGGGGCAGGTCGGCATCTGGCTGGGGCTGACCGGCGACCGTCTGAAGGCGGCCGACCTGCTTGCCATCGGTGCCGCCGACGCCTTCGTGCCGAGCGCCCGGATCGACGCGCTGATCGACGATCTGGCGGCAGGAGTCCCTGCCGACGAAGCCGTCGCCGCCCACCGGGGCGAAGCGGGCGATGCGGCTGTGAGCGGCATCCGCGCGGCGGTCGACCGCTGCTACGCCTTCGACAGCGTCGAAGCCATCGTCAAGGCACTGGAAGCCGAGGGAACCGAGTGGGCGGCCGGTCAGATCGCCATCCTGCGCCGGGTGTCGCCGACCAGCCTGAAGGTGACGCTGGCTGCCCTGCGCCGTGGCGCCAAATTGGATTTTGAAGGCTGCATGGTGCAGGAACTGCGCCTCAGCCTCGCCTGCCTGGCCGGCGACGATTTCTATGAGGGCATCCGCGCCGTCCTGGTCGACAAGGACAAGAACCCGAAATGGAAGCCGGCCGAACTGACCGATGTGGGTCCGTCGGATGTCGAGCGTCACTTCGCCGAACCGTCGGGCGGCGATCTCGTGTTCCGGGACTGACCATAGGCGATGTCGAAGGGATGAAGGTCACGCACCGATTGCGTGGTCTTCCCCTTTTTGCTTATGCGGGACCTGCCGCCCGGTAGAAAGCCTTTCGCCGGGGGCACTCTGCGAAAGGGGCCTGTACAGACGGGTTGTGCCAGACTTTTTCTGGAATTATTAAGATGATTGCCGACGAATGATCGGTTAATCTCGCCTTAAGGTCCCGGTATCGTCCTTGCGCGGGGAACGGCCGGTTAGAGCCAAAGGAGACCGCGGTGCGCAAACCTTATTATGAGAGCATTCTGTTGATCGAGCGGCTTCACCGCCACTTTCTTGAAGTGCTCAAGACTGAGTTGGACAGGCTCGGCATCCAGGACATCAACAACGTCCAGAGCCTGATCCTGTACAACATCGGCGAAGACGAGATGACGGTCGGCGAACTGACCGCGCGCGGTTACTATCTGGGCTCCAACGTCTCCTATAACGTCAAGAAGATGGTCGAGAACGGCTATCTCGGCCAGGAACGCTCCCCGCACGACCGCCGTTCGGTCCGTGTCCGCCTGTCGGAGAAGGGCCTGGATCTGCGCGAGAAGATCAGCGTCATGTTTGAACGTCATCTGACCGCCCTGGAAAAGGCCGGCTTCAGCGACGAGGAACTGACCAAGGCGAACGAGACCCTGCGCAAGCTGGAACGGTTCTGGTCGGCCTCGCTCGACTACAGCGGCTTTCCGATGACCTCGGCGGCCTGACCGGCCGATTTTGCGACGGCCCCCGCGGTTCCGGCTCCCGCGGGCGGCATCGGGTTCAAGCTTCCCATTGCGGCCTTACAGTCGGGGCAGGGAAGCGAGACCGATTGAGCCGGCACCTTCACCGTCCATTCCGCAAGCCTTCTTGCGTGTGAGCTGAACCCATTCGCGACTTCATGCGTTGTCGTGGATTGGCCTTGGCGCGGCCCTCTTGCCGTGCCGGAGCGATCATGGCAATGGGCGGCGCATGTCTTACACGGTCATGTTGGTGGGGCTGGGATTCCTGATCCTGCTGGTGGCGTGGCTGCCGATGGTCCTGAGGGAATTGCCGCTTTCCCTGCCGATCATCTGCGTCGGTTTGGGCTTTCTGGTCTTCGGAACGCTGGAACTGGAAAACCCCGAGCCGCTGGCCTTTCCGGAAGCGACCGAGCGGCTGACGGAACTGATCGTCATCATTTCCCTAATGGGTGCGGGGCTGAAGCTGGACCGCCGCATCGGTTGGCGGCGCTGGATCATCACGTGGCGCCTGCTGGGCATCACCATGCCCTTGTCGATTCTCATGATCGCCCTGATCGGCTGGTACTGGCTCGATTTTCCACTCCCGGCCTCGATTCTGCTGGGGGCGGCTTTGGCGCCGACCGATCCGGTCCTCGCCTCCGACATCCAGGTCGGCCCGCCGAAATCAGGGGAGGAGGACGAGATCCGGTTCAGCCTGACGTCCGAAGCCGGGCTGAATGACGGTCTGGCCTTTCCCTTCGTCCATCTCGCCATCGGCGTGGCTCTGCTCAACGGGAACCCGCCCTGGAACCTGCTGGAACATTGGGTGCTGCTGGATGTGATCTGGAAGCTGATTGCCGGAGTCGGTGTCGGTTGGCTGGTCGGGCGGTTCCTCGGCTATGTCACTTTTCGGGTGCCGAACCGTGCCAACCTGTCACGGACCGGTGACGGGTTCGTATCGCTCGGCATCACGCTGATCGCCTATGGCCTGACGGAGCTGGCCAGCGGATACGGTTTCGTCGCCGTCTTCGTCGCCGCGCTCGCCCTGCGCGACGCGGAGCGCAACAGTGAATATCACGAGCGCCTGCACGACTTCGTCGAGCAGACCGAGCGACTTATGATGATGATCATGCTGGTGCTGTTCGGCGGGACGATTGCGCATGGCCTGATCGACGCCCTGTCCTGGAGCGCCGTGGGTGCGGCGGTGGTCATCCTGCTTCTGGTGCGTCCGGTGGCAGGGGTGGTCGGGCTGACAGGCGTGGAGATGCCGGTCGGCGAGAAGCTGGCCATCGGTTTCTTCGGCATCCGCGGCATGGGCAGCATCTATTACATCGCCTATGCGCTGAACGCTGCGGAATTCGATGTGCCGAACGCGCTGTGGGCGATCACCGGGTTGATCGTGCTGCTCTCGATTCTCGTTCACGGCACCACGGTGACGCCGATCATGCAGCGGATCGACCGCCGCCGGCAGTCCGCCGAACCGTCGCCGGACGCCTCCATACACCGCCGAATGGAAAAAGCGGGTGTTTCGGCCGATCCTTGATGAAAATTGTTTGTGAAGCTGAAATTCAGCTTTCCGTACAAGACGATGCCCCTGCATAGTGGACGGGAATGGACGGCGCGCACGGTCTGACGGTTTCCGATGAAACCAAATGGACAGGCCGGAACGACCGTCCGGGACCCGCCGGACAAAAAGATCCGAGCGATCCAATCCGGACGGGCGCCCGCACTATGCGCAATGCAACGCTGAGGGGGAGGAATTCACGCATGATCGCACGTCTTCTGGCCGGTGCCGCCCTTGCTGCCCTGACGATCGGTGTCGCGTCCACCGGGCCTGCCTTGGCCCAGCAGGGCAAGCTGTCCGGTGACATGGTCAAGATCGGTGTGCTGAATGACCGTTCGGGCCTCTATGCCGACCTCGGCGGTGAGGGATCGGTCATTGCCGCCCGCATGGCGGCGGAGGAGTTCGGCAACAAGATTCTCGGAAAGCCCATCGAGATCATCTCTGCCGACCACCAGAACAAGCCGGACATCGGTGCCAACCTCGCCCGCCAATGGATCGACCAGGACGGCGTCGATGTGATCGTCGACGTGCCCAATTCCGGCGTGGCACTGGCCGTACAGGAAGTGACCAAGGAGAAGAAGAAGATCTTCCTGATGGAAGGTCCTGCCACTTCGCGTCTGACCGGCGACGCCTGTTCCCCCACCGGCTTCCACTGGCCCTACGACACCCACGCTCTGGCCGTCGGCACCGGTCAGGCGATGGTGAAGGAAGGCGGCGACAGCTGGTTCTTCATCACCGCCGATTACGCCTTCGGCCATCAGCTGGAGGCCGACACCTCGGTCGAGGTGAAGAAGGCGGGCGGCAAGGTGGTCGGTTCGGTGAAGGCGCCGCTGAACTCCGCCGACTTCTCCTCCTTCCTGCTCCAGGCGCAGGCGTCGGGCGCCAAGATCGTCGGCCTCGCCAATGCCGGCGGCGACACCATCACCTCGATCAAGCAGGCGTCGGAGTTCGGCCTGACTCAGGGCGGCCAGCAGAAGCTTGCCGGCCTGCTGATCTTCCTGTCCGACGTGCACGCGCTGGGGCTTCAGGTCGCCCAGGATCTGGTGCTGACCACCGGCTTCTATTGGGACCGCGACGACGAATCGCGCGCCTGGTCCAAGAAGTTCTTCGACCGCTACGGCAAGATGCCGACGATGGTGCAGGCCGGCAGCTATTCCGCCGTCCGTCATTATCTGAAAGCCATCGAGGCCGCAGGGACCGACGACGGCCCGGCCGTCGCCGCCAAGATGAAGGAGATGCCGGTCAACGACATGTTCGCCAAGAACGGCACCATCCTGCCGAACGGCCGCATGGTCCACGATATGTATCTGGCCCGCGTGAAGAAGCCGTCCGAATCGAAGGGTGCTTGGGACTATTACCAGATCCTGCGCACCATCCCCGGCAAGGAAGCCTTCGCAAGCTTCGAGGAGAGCGGCTGCAAGCTGCCGAAATGACGGTGCCGAACTGATGGCCGGCCGGTACAAAGCCATGACGTGACGGAGCGGGATCCCCGCCGCGGCGGTCCTGGGGGACCGGTTCGGCGGGGATGCCGTTGGGGAGAGCGACGCTCATGATGGGAACGATTTTCGGCATTCCGCCCCAGGCGCTGTTCGGCCAGCTTCTGCTGGGGTTGATCAACGGATCGTTTTACGCGCTGCTCAGCCTTGGGCTGGCGGTGATCTTCGGCATGTTGAACGTCATCAACTTCGCCCATGGCGCGCTTTATATGATGGGCGCTTTCGTCGCGTGGCTGCTGCTGACCCAGCTTGGCATCGGTTACTGGTGGGCGCTGCTGCTGGCGCCGCTTGTCGTCGGGCTGTTCGGGGTGGTTCTGGAAAAAACGCTGCTGTCGCGGCTTTACAAGCTGGACCATCTCTACGGCCTGCTGCTGACCTTCGGGCTGGCGCTGATCGTCGAGGGCGCGTTCCGCCACCAGTATGGCGTCTCGGGGCAGCCTTACCCTATCCCCGACGCGCTGAAGGGCGGGCAGAATCTCGGCTTCATGTTCCTGCCCAACTATCGCGGCTGGGTGGTCGTCGCCTCCCTGATTGTCTGTATCAGCACCTGGATCGCCATCGAGAAGACGAAGCTGGGCGCCTATCTGCGCGCGGCGACGGAAAATCCGGTGCTGGTCCAGGCCTTCGGCATCAATGTCCCGCGGATGATCACGCTGACCTACGCCTTCGGCGTGGCGTTGGCCGGGCTTGCCGGCGTGCTGGCGGCGCCGATCTACCAAGTGTCACCGCTGATGGGATCGAACCTGATCATCGTGGTCTTCGCCGTGGTGGTGATCGGCGGCATGGGGTCGATCCTGGGTGCCGTGCTGACCGGTTATGGGCTTGGCCTGCTGGAGGGGCTGACCAAGGTGTTCTACCCGGAGGCCTCCAACATCGTGGTCTTCGTCATCATGGCGGTGGTGCTGATGATCAAGCCAGCCGGCTTGTTCGGACGGGAGAGGTGAGCGCATGAGCCTTCATTCGCAAAGCGGCGTCCAGGCATCCGGGAAGGCCGTGCATGCGCCGGCTGCAGGGTCGACGCTGGCGCGGGTCGGCGCCCTTGCCGTGCTGGTGGCGCTGCTGGCGGTTCCCTTTCTGCTCTATCCCGTCTTCCTGATGAAGGTGCTGTGTTTCGCCCTGTTCGCCTGTGCCTTCAACCTGCTGATCGGCTTCGGCGGTCTGCTCAGCTTCGGTCACGCCGCCTTCTTCGGAAGCGCCGCCTATGTCACAGCCCATACGGTAAAGGTGTGGGGACTGTCGCCGGAACTGGGGATTCTGCTTGGCACCGCGGCCTCGGCGTTCCTCGGCATCCTGTTCGGCAGCATCGCGATCCGTCGCCAGGGCATCTATTTCGCCATGATCACGCTGGCGCTGAGCCAGATGGTGTTCTTCCTCGCCCTGCAATTGCCCTTTACCCATGGCGAGGATGGCATCCAGGCGGTTCCGCGCGGCGTGCTGTTCGAAGTCTTCGACCTGAACAACCCGCTGGCGATGTACTATACGGTGCTGGGCGTTTTCCTGATCGGCTTTGCCATCATCTGGCGGACCGTGCATTCGCCCTTCGGGCAGGTGCTGAAGGCGATCCGCGAAAACGAACCGCGCGCGATTTCCCTGGGCTACCGCACCGAGCGTTACAAGCTGATGGCCTTCGTCCTGTCGGCGACGCTGGCCGGGCTGGCCGGTGGCACCAAGGCGATTGTGTTCCAATTGGCGACGCTGACCGACGTCACGTGGCAGATGTCGGGCGAGGTGGTGCTGATGACGCTGCTGGGCGGCATGGGCACGCTGACCGGGCCGGTGATCGGAGCTGCTCTGGTGGTGACACTGGAGAATTATCTGGCGGCGACAAGCCTTCCCGTGCCGGTGGTGATCGGTTGCATCTTCGTCGTTTGCGTGCTGGTCTTCCGCCGCGGCATTGCCGGGGAAATTCAGGCGCGGTTTGGAAAGCAGAGCCGCTCCGGATAACGGCGCTGATTAAGATGGATCAAATCGAATAAGAACTGTTTCACACAAAAGACAGTTCGATTTCAAAATATCGCATACCTCGAAAGAAAGTGTGCGGCGATATTATTTTGCGTCCTGGAACGTTCTGTTTTCCTGGTGTTATAGGAATGAACTCGTTCGGCGGTGCAGCATAAATGGCCGACGCGAGATATGGGACGAAGCGTCATCCCGGACGAAAATATTCGAGGAGCATCCCGCATGGCTATGGACAAGGACACCACACCCGGTGTGCGCGACACCGCCGATCTGGCGAGGGGCGCGCTCGACGATCTGACGCGCGCCGGCGAGACCACCACCCGCCGCGCCGCCGATGCCGCGCGCTCGATCGGTGGAGCCGCGACGGAAACGGGAGTCCACGCTGCCGATGCCGGTCTGGATGCCGGACAGAGGGCGATGGATGCCGGGGCCGACATGACCCGCCGTGGCGCGGAAGCCGCCAGGTCGGCGATGGGTTCCGCCACCGATGCCGCCGGCCGTACGTCGGAGCAGTTCCAGCGCGCTCTGGGCCTGTCCAAGGAAGCCCAGGGCGAGGTCGCGAGCCAAACTCGTGAGACCATGGACGTCATGGCCCAGTGCAGCAGCGTGCTGGCCGACGGTCTCCAAAATGCCTGGCGTGAATGGATGGGGTTGGCCCAGGAGGTCGCTTCCCGCAACGCGGAGGGCATGAACGCCCTGATGCGCAGCCGGAGCGTCCCCGATTTCTACGCCGCGCAGAGCCGCATGCTGAAGGACAACATGCAACTGGTCCTCAGCCGCAGCGTGAAAATCTCCGAATTGTCGGCCAACACCGCCAACACCGCCATCGGCAAGCTGAATGCCCGACTGGAAGGTGCGGCACAGCAGGCGGAGCGCCGGTTCTGACCACCGCGCCGCCGATGACGGCACGTCATCGATAACGAACGGTCTCCATCCTGACTGAACCCCGGCCCGACAAGACCGGGGTTTTTTCTGCGCTTGGACCGGCTTTCCCCCGAATTGGCTTTCCTTACGACGCCTCGGGCGTCAGCCAGCTGACCGCCGTGCCGCCGCCGGTGGAAGGCAGGGCGTCGTGCAGGGCCGGCAGCATCGCCTTGAGCGTCTCGTCGAGTTGCCAGGGCGGATTGACGATCAGGAGACCGGAGCCGTTCAGCCGAAGATGGGTGTCTTCGGGGTGCCAGGTCAGTTCGGCGATCAGCACTTTCGGAATGCCGGTCTTCTCCACCGCATCCTGGAACCGCCAGACAGCCGCGCGTTCCTTGATCGGATACCACAGGGCGAAGATGCCGGTGGACCAGCGGCGGTGCGCCAGCGCCAGCCCTTCCGCCATGCGGGCGAACTCGTCTGGCTGCTCGAAGGGCGGGTCGATCAGGACCAGCCCGCGCTTTTCCTTGGGCGGAAGATGGGCCTTCAGCGCTGCGTAGGCATCCGACTGATGGACGGCGACGGCGCGGTCTCCGGCGAATTCGGCCTTCAGTGTGTGGGCGTCGTCAGGGTGCAGCTCCACCAGCACCATGCGGTCCTGCGGGCGCAGGGCCGCGCGGGCGACGCGGGGGGAACCGGGGTACCAGCGCAGAGCCCCGTCCGGGTTCAGCGCCTGCACGGCGCCGAGATAGGGTGCCAGGGCAGGGTGCGGAAGGGAATGGCCGAACAGCCGGCCAATGCCCTCGTCGCTCTCCGCCGTCTTGCGGGCCGCTTCGGACGTCAGGTCGTAGCGGCCGATCCCGGCGTGAGTGTCGAGCACGCAGAAAGGCGCCGGCTTGGCGCGCAGATGATCCAGGATCAGCGCCAGGACGGCGTGCTTCATCACGTCGGCCGGGTTGCCGGCGTGGAAGATATGGCGGTAGTTCATGCGTCGGGGTTTACCCGATCCGACAGCGCCGCGCCAGCGCTCTCACGGCTGCCTTCACGCAGCACGGCTATCGGTTGGTCGGCTGTCAGTTGATGGCCGCGACCTGCTGGGCATTGCGGAAGCTGCGGCGGGTGCGCGGGGCGACACTGACGGGATCGCTGTCTTCACAACGGGAGGAGGCGAGCAGCTTGGCGCTCTGCGTGTCCAGTTCGGACAGGCTCTGCCAGATCTTGCAGACATAAGCCTGGGCGCGGCGGCCCGAGCTGCCGTTGTAGCGGGTCAGCGCGGTCTTCCAGTTGCCTTCCTCGCCGTGGAAGCGGACGAGAAGCTGGCCGGCGTAAAACACGTTGTCACGCGGCTCGACGATCTTTTCCAGCGGCTGGAACTCGCCTCGGTGAGACGCGACCGAAAGCTGCATGCAACCGACATAGGTGTTGCTGCGAAGCTGGCCGCGATGGTCGCGCAGGTGGCGGGCAGCGTCGCTGACGTTGCGGGCATAATAGGGGCGACCCTGGACGCTCATCGCGAAGGGGTGGGGCGCGCCGTCCTGGCCGCTCTCAATCAGGGCGATGGCGACCAGCATGCCGGACGGAATGCCCAGCTTCTGCTCGGCTTCCACTGCGTGGGTGACGCAGCTTTCCTTCGACTGGGTCGCGCTTTGGGCCTGGGCCGTGCCGGAAACGGTCAGGACAGCCATGGAAGCCGTCAGCAGTCCCGCAGCCAGTGCGAAGCGTCCACACCCTGTGGCGCCTACGCGCTGATTTCGTCCCCGCATCCCAAACCTCCTTCTGCTGTCGCCCCGTGTTCTACGGCGGCTGTTTGACCCCCCGCGCGGGGCCGTTGTTCCGGTCACCGAGTCGCTTACGGCGACCGCCTCCTACCCAGATGTTCAGCGCCTCCCAATTGGGCGCCGGGGCCACACTTCCAAAAATTTGATCCATCGTCAACCCGCTTGCACCCTGGTAATACCACAGCTTTCGTCCGGCAGATGTCACGCCGGGCTCCGAAACGGACGGCTTAGGCCCTTCGACATGGGTAATAAGCCATTGAATTGCCACATTTCCCGGCGATAACGATAGGGTTAGCCAAGCTGGGTCCGCTATCCTTTTGAACAGGGTCCGCAAATAGGGCTACTGCGACCGCGTGTCGCCGGAATCACACTTCGGAAGGATTTTCGTTCCCCCCTTGCGCAGCGCAGCATGTTGCGGCAGTAAACTCCGCCGCCTTATTTCCCGGGACTCGGATGCCTGGGGATTGGCGGAGCCGCAGCGTCGCCCGGGACGGCCCGATGGCGGGCGGAGGCGGGTTCTCCGGGCCGGCGGCATCTCCCTGGCCGAAGCCCGACACCAGAGGACATTCATCCGTGTCAGCGGATCCCTCCTTCGGCGACGAGCCGCAAATCTACAATCTCGATCAAATGTTCCGGGATGGATATGACCGGCTCTATGCCGGGGATCATGCCGGTGCCGGGCTGGCATTCCGTACCACCGTCATTGTCGACCCCGCCAACGGCGAAGCATGGTCCGCACTGGCCGAAGCCGAAGGCGGACATGGTCCGGCGGGGCAGGCCGCAGCCTGTTTCCGGCGCGCCGTCACGCTTGAGCCGGGGAACTGGGGATGGCGGTCGATGCTTGCCGATGCGCTGCGGCAGTGCGGCGAAATCAATGCTGCACATGCGCTTTTCCACAGTCTGGCGGCGGAGCGCAGCGATTCGGCGCAGGTCCGACTCGGGCTCGGCCGCTGCCTCGCTGAACTTGGCCGGTCAGACGAGGCGTTGGAGGAGTTCCGGGAGGCAGTGGCTCTGCGCCCCAACGACCGCGATGCCGTGCTGGCACTGGCCGACGCACTGACCGCTTCCGGCGATGCACTGGCGGCGGTCGAACTGCTTCAGCCGCTCGCCCGCCGGTACGAGGGCGATCCGGCTGTCCATCATGCGTTGGGGCGCAGCTGGCTTGTCCTTCGTGAACCGGTGAAGGCCCTGGATGCCCTCCGTCACGCCCGGGACCGCGCGGAGGGGGAAGAGGCGGCGGCGATCGAACGGTCGATCGCCGCCCTGGAAGCCGGGGAGGGAGCCGACCTGTCGGCCGCCTATGTCCGCGCCCTGTTCGACCGCTATGCCGACCGCTTCGATCAGGATCTGGTCGGCAAGCTCGGTTATGCGGCGCCGGACCTGCTGCGCTCTGCGGTCGACCGGGCGATGCCCGGGGCCGCGGCATTGCGGATTCTCGATCTCGGCTGTGGCACCGGGCTGGCGGGGGTGACCTTCAAACCGCTTGCCGCACATCTGGCCGGGGTCGATCTGTCGCCGAGGATGGTCGAGAAGGCGCGCCAGCGCATGCTCTATGATGAGTTGAGTGTCGGCGACGTGGTGGAGGCGATGGAGCGGACGCCCGGCGGCTGGGACCTGCTGGTCGCCGCCGATGTCCTTGTCTATATCGGCGATCTCGCAGCCGTCTTCGCCGCGGCGGCCCGCGCTTTGGCGCCGGGAGGCCGTTTCGCCGCGACCGTGGAGCGTCTGGCCGACGAAGCGGCGGTCGATCCCTTTGTCCTCGGCGCCACCCGGCGGTATGCCCATGCCGAGGGCTATGTCCGGGAAACTGCGGGCATGGCCGGGTTCACGATCCGCCTGATGGAGTCCTGCACTCCGCGCCGGGAGAAAGGCGTGCCGGTTCCCGGCCTGCTGTTCGTGGTGGAGCGGGCGGCGCCGTAGGAGAGGCGCCGCAAACCTCGACATTCTCTTTGGCGGATGCCCCTAATCAGATGGCTTGGGTGTACCGGCCGCCATCGCCGGGCAGGCACCAGCGGACATGCAGCTGACCCTTCGAATCGAAGCTGCATGCGATCCATCCGGCCCCCCGCAGCAGGCGTCGCCCGTTTTCCGCAAAGGGCGGCATCTCGAATCGGTGGGCCGGCAGGGGATGGTCGGGGCGGATCGCCAGTGGTTCCGCAAGCCGCGAGCGCCAGCCGACCGGCCGGCCGGTTGCGGTGAATGTGGGGGTAAAGAGCTGCCACATCTCCAGCCCGCCACCGCGCAGCACGCCCCGCGCTCCCGCTCCGTCTGCAAGGCCACGCGATGCGACGGTGATTCGGCAGCCACTTCGCCGGGAAAAATCGCCCAGGGTGCGCAGCATCCGCTCCCAATCGGCATGGCGTCCGGTCGACGACAAACGGTCTCCCAGCCGGTCGCCAAGTCGGTTGCGCATCCGGTCCGGGATTGCGCTTCCCAGGCGGTCGAGCAAGGCGGCGGCTGGAGACAAAAGCGGCCCACCGCTGACCAGGATCAGATGCCGGCATCCGGCGAAGCGGTCGAGCCAATCGGGCAGCAGGCTCCAGTCCCGTTCGGACAGCAGGCGCCGGCTGTTGCGGTCGGTCCACAGATCGAGGGCAAGAAGGCCGGCTTCGCCCAGGACGAAGCCCTGCGCCAGCGTTCCGCAGGCGGACCCCCACAGGCAATCCGGCGGGTTGTCCGCCACCGACCCGGTCTGGAACAGCTGGACCTGACGCCGCACCGCCATCAGCAACGGACGCAGGCTGCGCGATGTGGAGTCGCCCTCATCCCGGCCGCTCCAGGCGCCCGCCAGCAGACGGCCGAGATCGGCGCCATCCCACATCATCACCGACGGAATGGAGGCCAGCGCCGACGCCGCGGCGGCACCGCTCCAGACCCGAAGCATCCGGTCGAAGCCGGCGGTCATCAGCTCCTCCGCCACACCGGGCAGGGCGGGGCCGAGCCGTCGGGAGGCATCCGTCAGCAATCCCCGGGCCTGGGCGGAGGCTGACATCACCGCGTCGCCATCGATCTGCCCGCCTGCCTGAACCAACAGGTGATAGCGGTCGGCGGTATGCCGGGAGATCAGGTCCGGCCAGAGAGCGGTCGGCGCATTGGCGTCGGGACCGGCATCTTCACTCGTTCCGCTTCCGTAAAGAATAGCGAGGCGGGGAAATGAATGACGGCCCGGAACGATCACGTTCCAGCGGGGACCGCCAGGGAAACCGTATGTGACATCGGTGTCGCGCATGCCGCGGGGAACGGCGAAGTCGAAGCGCCAGACTTGGCGGCGGCGCCAGACCATCAGGTGACGCGGCGGGACGGGCAGGGTGACACCGTCCACCCGCAGATCGTCGGGCTCGACATCCCCATCCAGAACGAACAGCGCCGACAGCCACCAGCGGTCGCGCTGTTCTCCACGGAAGTACAGGATTGGGCCGAGCAGGATGCTCGGCTCCGCTCGTCTGGGCGCCATGCTTCATCCGTCCGAACCGGCCCCTCCCCCAAAGATGGGCCTGCCGCATGCAATAGCGCAATGTGCTGCCGGACGGAGAGAAAATAACGCGGGGCGCGCCGGAGGGCCGTCAGCCGTTCCGCTTGCGCAGCAGCTCCAGCATTCGGGAGGGCACCTCTTCGCTCAGGACTGGGTCGTAAAGGCGATGAAGCTCCTCGACATGCTGGCGATGCTGAGCGAGCAGCGCCTTGGCGTCGGGATCGCTCTCGACCACGCTCTCGAATTCGGCACGCTCCCGGTCGTCCAGGGCGCCGTCCAGATAGGCGTTTATATCGGTCATCGTTACACGCTTCATCTCTGTCGTTCCCGGATGGGTCGCCGGGGTTCTCCCCTGGGACACGATCAACCGTGACACGTCCGGTGGCTCCACCGCTGGCGGACGGTTCGGCCGAAAGGACCCCTATCCCATCTTATGGGCATGATCCTCCGCCATACCAGTCCGACAAACGGCGCGATCATTGCTCACTTTCGAGGCGAGCAATCCGGCACTGCCATCCTCTTTCGCGTCGCCCGGCCAAGTAACAAGGCAATGTCGCCGATTGTTCCGGCGCTCTTCTGTGAGGAACGCCGTGCATTGGGGTTTGTTGTGAATGTGCAACTCATCCCATCCATACCCGAACGGCTTGCCAACCAAGGAGAATCCCTATGGCTCAACAGGAAAGCAGGCAGCCGCCCCAGCATCAGGACACCCGGCCCGGCCATCAAGGTCCCATGGTACCGCAGCCCTCCGAAACCCGGCCCGGCTATCGCGGCAGTGGCAAGCTGCGTGACAAGGTTGCGCTGATCACCGGCGGCGACAGCGGCATCGGACGGGCCATCGCCGTGCTGTACGCCCGTGAGGGTGCGAAGGTCGGCATCCTGTACCTGAACGAGGATGACGACGCCCGTGAGACCCGCCGGCTGGTCGAAGCCGAAGGTCAACCCTGCACCATCCTGAGCGGCGACGTCGGCGACGAGGAGATCTGCCGCAAGGCGGTGGAGCAGCTTGTCGGCGAGCATGGCCGCATCGACATCGTCATCAACAACGCGGCCGAACAGCATCCGCAGAAATCGATCGAGAACATCACCGCCGAACAGCTGGAGCGCACCTTCCGCACCAACATCTTCGGCCAATTCCATATGGTGAAGGCCGCGCTGCCGCACATGCGCGAGGGAGGCTGCATCATCAACACCACGTCGGTCACGGCCTACAAGGGCAGTCCGGAGTTGCTGGACTACTCCGCGACCAAGGGGGCCATCGTCGCCTTCACCCGGTCGCTGTCGATGTCGCTGGCCGACCGCGGCATCCGCGTCAACGCGGTGGCGCCCGGTCCGATCTGGACCCCGCTGATCCCATCCACCTTCGACGAGGAGAAGGTGGAGAAGTTCGGCAGCAACGTGCCGATGAAGCGCGCCGGCCAACCGGACGAGGTGGCGCCGGCTTATGTGTTCCTGGCGTCCGATGACTCTTCTTATATGTCCGGTCAGGTGCTGCACCCGAATGGCGGCACCGTTGTGAATGGCTGACGGACAGCAGGTGGAAGGCCTCGACGCCAGCGGCACCGGAGCTTCCCCCTGGTCATCCGACGCTGTCGGTGTCTCCAGGCCCCGGCGGGTATACGCGAACGCCCCCCGCAGGGGACTGCGGAGGGCGTTCATGACCGATTTGGCGCTGACGTGGCGCCGACGTGGAGGATTTCCGGTGGATCAGGCGGTCATCAGGTTGTTCAACCGTTCCCGCGCCCGGCACAGGCGCGAGCGGATGGTGCCGATCGACACATTCAGCGTCTCCGCCGCTTCCTGATAAGGACGCCCTTCGATGGCGACCAGCTTGACGACCTTGCGCTGGCTGGGGGTGAGGGAGGAAAAAGCGCGGTCGACATCGCGGAAAACCAACCTCGACATCTGCGCCGCATCGACCGACATGGCGCCGTCCCACAGCTCCACCTTCGTCACATGGCGGTCGCGCTGCAGGTTGTTGAAGTGCAGGTTCTTCAGCATGGTGGTCAGCCATGCCTGCATGTTGGTGCCGGGTTCGAAACGATGCTGGCGCGACAAGGCGCGGGCCAAGCAGTCCTGCAGCAGGTCCTCTGCGGCGTTGGCGTCACGGGTCAGTTTGCAGGCATAGCGCTGCAGGTTCGGCATGCAGCGGATCAGTTCGTTCTCGAACGAGTACGCCATGGTCTTTCCTTCCTCCACGGTCTGTGTGCGTCTCCCGCCGGCCTGGTCGGCGGCGGCACCCGTCGCGGTCAGGCGGGGCGCGGAGCGGGGACGGCGTTGGGCTTTCCGGCGCGCACGGGCGGCGGCGCCGGTTCGAAGGGCTGACAGTGCTTTTTCGATCTTGAGCGTTCAGGGTGCGGGCGTTCAGGGCATCCTGGGGATGGTCTCCCGGCTGCCCAGGGGCCGGCCCGTCATCCGGCGCGGGTCGGCTGCCCCTGCGGGGTGTTGCGGAACGATCCGGTCGGCGGTGGCGTCATTGAGGCGGTCCCGTTGTTGCCCGTCGTTGATCGTGTCGGGAGCTAAACGCACCGTGCGCCGGGGATGTTCCACCGCAGGATTCGGAAAGAGTGACATCGGTGGCAGAATCCAGCGATTCCGGTCCAGGTTCAGCTTGCCGGGCTTACCACCATCGAATGCGGATGCCGGTGCGACCCTGCAACAGTCAGTGGCCGGGACTCAGCAGCTTTTCCAAGCGCAGCGCCGCCATTCCGTCCTCGTAATAATCCGGATAGACGGAGAAACGGCGGTAGCCGGCGGCAGTATAGAGGGCGATTGCCGCAGCATTGTCCGCCCGCACCTCCAGCCTCATGCCGCGGCAGCCATGGTTGGCGGTGGCTTTCTCCAGGGCGGCGAGCAGGCTGCGGCCGAGTCCCTGCCCGCGTTTGTCGGGGGCCACGGCGAAGGAGGTCAGCCGGGCGAAGGGCGTCCCGGCGTGGAAACCGACAACACCATAGGCACTGGGCCCATAGTCACCGGGCTGATGGGCAAGCGACGCTTCCTGCACCTTCGGTACTTGGCGGTATGCCACAAGCACCATACCTTTTGCTTGCCGGATCGCGTAACGGAAGTTGCGCTGCGTCATCCGGTCGGTCGCGAAGCTCTGCTCCTCGATCGCCAGCAGCGCAGGAATATCGGCCATTTCGGCGCGGCGGATGCCGATGCATGCTGCATCGCAGTGGACAGGATCGGATTCGTGACGCATCGTTGGTGGGAAATAGGGGAGGGGATGACAACCTACTCCCTTTTACCACAGCGAAACGACGGTATGCTCCATCTGGGAAAGCTTTGCTTAACCAACAGGGCAGACACTTCCCCCATATACGGAGCGCCGTCCTTCCAGCCGCCCGCTCCTATTGGCCTTTCACGCAGAAAGTCAGGACATGGACGCTCGGTTCAAATCTCGCGACATCGAACGCCGCAGCCTTGATGTCGATGGCCTCAAACGGTCGTTCCTGGAATGGCTGGTTTATTCGGTCGGCAAGGATGCCCGCGCCGCCACGCGCCGCGACTGGTTCCACACCGTGGCGCTGGCCGTGCGCGACCGCGTCGTCGACCGCTGGATGGACACGACCCGCAGCTATTACCATGAAGACGCCAAGCGCGTTTATTACCTTTCCCTGGAATTCCTGATCGGGCGCCTGCTGACCAACAGCCTGTCGAACCTGGGAATCGTGGACGAGTGCCGTCAGGCGCTCGACCGCCTCGGCCTGTCGATGGAGGATGTGGTCGACGCCGAGCCGGATGCGGCGCTCGGCAACGGCGGCCTCGGCCGCCTGGCCGCCTGTTTCCTCGACAGCATGGCCTCGCAGGGCCTGCCGGGCTACGGCTACGGCATCCGCTACGAGTTCGGCCTGTTCGAGCAGCGCTTCGAGAACGGCTGGCAGGTCGAATATCCCGAACAGTGGCTGCAATTCGGCAACCCTTGGGAATTTGCCCGTCCGGAGGTGCTGTATCCGGTCCAGTTCTACGGCCGCGTCGAGGAGTTCCGCGACAGCGTCGGCGAGCGCGCCTACCGCTGGGTCGATGCCGACCGCGTGCTGGCGATGGCCTATGACACGCCGGTCGTCGGGTTCGGCGGCGAGACGATCAACACGCTGCGCCTGTGGTCGGCCCGCGCCACCCGCGACTTCAACTTCGGCCACTTCAACGACGGCGCCTATATGAAGGCGGTCGAGCAGAAGATCCTGTCGGAGAATCTCAGCCGCGTCCTCTATCCCAACGATGCGACGGAGACCGGCAAGGAACTGCGGCTGAAGCAGGAGTATTTCTTCACCTCCGCGTCCTTGCAGGACATCCTGCGCCGTTATCTGCAGCACCACACCACCTTCGAGAACCTGCCCAACAAGGCGGCGATCCAGCTGAACGACACCCACCCGGCCATTGGCATCGCCGAACTGATGCGCCTGCTGGTCGATCAGCACGCCCTGCGCTGGGACGACGCGTGGGAGATCACCCGCGCCACCTTTGCCTACACCAACCACACGCTGCTGCCCGAGGCGCTGGAAGCCTGGCCGGTGCGGATGATCGAGCGGGTGCTGCCGCGCCACATGCAGATCATCTACGAGATCAACGCCAAGTTCCTGAACCGCACCAAGGCCAAGGCCGCAGGCGACAACGCCAAGCTGTCGCGCCTGTCGCTGATCGATGAGCGCGGCGAGCGCCGCGTCCGCATGGGCAACCTGGCCTTCCTCGGTTCGCACAAGGTCAACGGCGTGTCGGCCCTGCACACCGATCTGATGAAGCAGACGGTGTTCGCCGACTTCCACGAGGAATTCCCGGACCGCATCAACAACAAGACCAACGGCATCACCCCGCGCCGCTGGCTGAAGCAGGCCAACCCGGCCCTGTCGGAGCTGATCACCACCCGCATCGGCGAGGGCTGGATCTCCGACCTGTCGCAGATCGCGGCACTGCGCGAGAAGGCCGACGACATGGTGTTCCGCGAGGAATTCCGCCGGGCCAAGCGCAAGAACAAGAAGCGTCTGGCCGCCTACATCGCCCGCCAGACCGGCGAGGAGGTGCTGGTCGACAGCATCTTCGACGTGCAGGTCAAGCGCATGCACGAGTACAAGCGCCAGCTGCTGAACGTGCTGCACACCATCGCGCTTTACAACGAGATGCGCGACAATCCGACGGTCAGCTGGGTTCCAGTGACCAAGGTGTTCGCCGGCAAGGCGGCGCCGTCCTATCACATGGCCAAGCTGATCATCAAACTGATCAACGACGTCGCCAAGGTGGTGAACCACGACCCATCGGTGCACGACAACCTGAAGGTCGTGCTGCTGCCGAACTACAACGTCACCGCAGCGGAAATCATCATCCCGGCCGCCGACCTGTCGGAGCAGATATCCACCGCCGGCATGGAGGCGTCGGGCACCGGCAACATGAAGCTGGCCCTGAACGGCGCGCTGACCATCGGCACGCTGGACGGCGCCAACGTCGAGATCCGCGAGCATGTAGGGGCGGACAACATCTTCATCTTCGGCATGACCGCGGATGAGGTGAACGACCTGCGCGCCAGCGGCGGCTTCAACCCGCGCGAGGTGATCGCGTCGAACCCCAGCCTGAAGCGGGCGCTCGACATGATCTCGACCGGCGCCTTCTCGCCGGACGACCGCAACCGCTACCACCCCATCGTCCAGGCGCTGACCGACGGCGGCGACCATTTCCTGGTGACGGCGGACTTCGCCGACTATTGCCGGGCGCAGGACGCGGCGATGCAGCTGTACCGCGACCCGGAGGAATGGACCCGCAAGGCCATCCTGAACACCGCCAGCATGGGCTGGTTCTCGTCCGACCGTACGGTCAACGAGTATGCCGGAGAGGTCTGGGACGTACACCCGGTCAAGCCGAGCCATGACGGCGAGGGCTTCCGGTAAAGCCGGTAATTTCTGAAAGGGCGAACGCGCAGGCGCTTTACAATGCCTGCGCGTTCGGATAAGAAGGCGTCATGAACCGCAAGGCCATCACCACCACTACGACCAAAAAAGCGACTCGCTTCGGCGGGCAGCGTCGTGGTGCGTGCTGATCGGATCGACCAGCGTTTCTTCCACGAGGCAGGCCCCGCCGGACAACGGACGGGGCCTCGTCGTATCCGGGGTCCGCTGTCCGAACGACCGATAGGCCGGTCCGATCAACAGTGCGATAGACAGGACGGAACCCCGCCATGAGCAGCAGCAACGCCTCCGCTTCTTCCAAGTCCCTCCGCGTCGCCGTGGTCGGCGCCACCGGCGCCGTCGGCCGCGAGATGGTCAAGGTCCTTCACGACCGCAACTTCCCTGTCGCCGAACTCGGCCTGTTCGCCTCCGAGCGGTCCGCCGGCAAGGTTCAGGACACCCCCTATGGCGCCCTGACCCTGACGGCTTTCGATGCCGCGGTGGTGAAGGGGTACGACGTTGTCCTGCTGGCTGTGTCGGGCGATTTCGCCAAGGCGCATGCCAAGGATCTGGCCTCGGCCGGCGCGCTGGTGATCGACAACAGCTCCGCCTTCCGCTACGACGCCGACATCCCGCTGATCGTTCCGGAAATCAACGCCCACGTCTTCCGCGAGGCGTACGCCGCCGGGTCGCGCCTGATCGCCAACCCGAACTGCACCACGGCCATCGCCGTCGTGGCGCTCGGTCCGCTGCACAAGGCCTTCGGCATCAAGCGCGCCATCGTCTCCACCTATCAGGCGACCAGCGGCGCCGGCGCCGAGGGCATGGCCGAGCTGGAAGAGCAGACGCGCAACCAGCTGGACGGCAAGCCGGTCACCAACAGCGTGTTCCGCCACCCGATCCCCTTCAACCTGATCCCCCAGATCGACGCCTTCCAGGAGAACGGCTACACGAAGGAGGAGATGAAGGTGACGTGGGAGACGCGGAAGATCATGGAGGTTCCGGATCTGCCGCTCAGCTGCACCGCCGTCCGCATCCCGACCTACCGCGCCCATTCCGAGGCCATCACGCTGGAGACCATCCAGCCGGTCACGCCCGACGCCGCGCGTGCCGTCCTGGCCGATGCCGCCGGCGTGAAGGTGGTGGACGATCCGGCCAACGGCGCCTACCCGATGCCGCTGAACGCCACCGGCCAGTATGACGTCGAGGTCGGCCGCATCCGCACCAACATCGTCTTCGGCGACCATGGCCTGGACCTGTTCGTCTGCGGCGACCAGCTGCTGAAGGGCGCCGCCCTGAACGCGGTGCAGATCGCCGAGCTGGCGCTGTAAGGCGACCGGCCAAGGTCGATCCCAGGGGCCGATCCCAAGGCTCTGGAATCCCAGGGCAGTCACTGCTATGTAATGCGACGGGGGCCGATGGGCGTGTTTCGCCTGCCGGCCCTTTCGCCGTTCGTACCGTATAACGCCTTCAAGTCACGGGATTCTGCGCATGTCCGAACTTCAGGACGCCGTCTCCCGCCGTCGGACCTTCGCCATCATCGCGCACCCCGACGCCGGTAAGACCACGCTCACGGAAAAGCTGCTGCTGTTCGGCGGTGCCATCCAGATGGCCGGTGCCGTCAAGGCGCGCGGCGAGCAGCGGCGCGCCAAGTCGGACTGGATGAAGGTGGAGCGCGAGCGCGGCATCTCGGTGACCGCCTCCGTCATGACATTCGATTTCGACGGGCGTACATTCAACCTGCTCGACACGCCGGGCCACGAGGACTTCTCGGAGGACACCTACCGCACGCTGACCGCGGTCGACAGTGCGGTGATGGTGATCGACGGCGCGAAGGGCATCGAGGCGCAGACGCTGAAGCTGTTCGAGGTCTGCCGTCTGCGCGACGTGCCGATCATGACCTTCTGCAACAAGATGGACCGCGAGGCGCGCGATCCCTTCGACCTGATCTCGGAGATCGAGAGCGCGCTAGCGCTGGAGGTCACGCCGGCAAGCTGGCCCATCGGCATGGGCCGCGATTTCCTGGGCTGCTACGACCTGATCCGCGACCGGCTGATCCTGATGGACCGCAGCAAGGGCGACGAGATCGACGAGGGCATCGAGTGCAACGGCCTGGACGATCCCCGTCTGGACGAACTGCTTCCCGCCCACGCCGTCGCCAAGCTGCGCGAAGAGGTGGAGATGGCGCGCGGCCTGATGCCGGCCTTCGATCTGGAGGCTTATCGCGCCGGCCATCTGACTCCGATCTATTTCGGCTCCGCCATCAATAATTTCGGCGTGCGCGAGCTGCTGTCGGGCCTGGCGGAGAATGCCCCGCCGCCGCGCCCGCAGCCCGCCGATCCGCGCACCGTCGAGCCGGACGAGGAGAAGGTCACCGGCTTCGTGTTCAAGGTCCAGGCCAACATGGACCCGAACCATCGCGACCGCATTGCTTTCGTCCGTCTCTGCTCCGGCCGTTACAAGCGCGGTGCCAAGCTGAAGCACATCCGCTCCGGCAAGCTGATGGCGGTGAACAACGCCGTCCTGTTCCTTGCCCGCGACCGCGAGGTTGCGGAGGAGGCTTGGCCCGGCGACATCATGGGCATCCCCAACCATGGCAGCCTTCGCATCGGCGATACGCTGACCGAGGGCGAGGATTTGCGCTTCACCGGCGTGCCGAGCTTCGCGCCGGAACTGTTGCAGCGTGTCCGCCCCGACGATCCGATGCGGGTGAAGCACCTGCGCAAGGCGCTGGAGCATTTCGCCGAAGAGGGCGCGTCGCAGGTGTTCAAGCC
The DNA here is from genome assembly GCF_058780665.1 of Azospirillum sp. UENF 112521. Classification (NCBI taxonomy): domain Bacteria; kingdom Pseudomonadati; phylum Pseudomonadota; class Alphaproteobacteria; order Rhodospirillales; family Azospirillaceae; genus Azospirillum; species Azospirillum sp. UENF 112521. Next base: position 1,417,697 of record NZ_JBSNCI010000002.1, on the reverse strand, counting down.
GTTGACCGGCGCCGACTGGGTCGTCGGTGTCGTCGGCCAGCTGCAGTTCGAGGTTCTGGCCTCGCGCATCGAGGCGGAGTACGGCATCGCCGCTCGATTCGAGGGTGCCGGGCTGGACGCCGCCCGCTGGGTCGAGACCGACGACAAGGTTCAGCTGGAAAAGTTCATCGAGCTGAACCGCTCGGCCCTGGCCGAGGACCATGACGGCGCGCTGGTGTTCCTCGCCCGCAACGCCTGGCACCTGAACCGCGCACAGGAGGATTTCCCGGCGCTGCGCTTCCTGAAGACACGCGAGCAGAACCGCAAGGTCCACACCGCCGCGTGACGCGAACGCCCGCTCACGTGGCCTTGGCCGCGGAGCGGGCGTCCTTTCAGTAGAGAAATCTCAAAGACCCACCCTAGCGGATTGACGGCTTGACGGAGTTGGTCCGGTGGCGGAACGTGTGCCGATGTGTCAGATGGTTTCGACGCATAATCAACGTCCTCCGTCGGACGGGCACCGTTGGGAAAGAGGCGGACATGGCCGTGGGATTGGAAGAGCTTCTGGACACCGGCGGTTTCGTTCCCCATGGGGTCTGCCTGCTCTGGCGCCCCGACATCCTGATGCTGCATGTCGCGTCGGATGTACTGATCGGCCTGTCCTATTTCTCGATTCCGGTGGCCCTGATCTATTTCGTGATGCGCCGCCGCGACGTGGCCTTCGGCTGGATGGCGCTGCTGTTTGCGCTGTTCATCATCGCCTGCGGCACCACCCATTTCCTGTCGGTCTGGACCTTGTGGACACCCGACTATGTGCTCGAAGGTCTGGTGAAGCTGATTACCGCCTTCGCGTCGCTGGCGACGGCGGCGGCGCTCTGGTGGTTGATGCCGCGCCTGCTGGCCCTGCCCAGCCCGCGGGAGCTTGAGGCCAGCAACCGCGCGCTGGCGCTGGAGGTGGCGACCCGGCGCGAAATGGAGGCCCGCTATTCGGGCTTCTTCAACAACCTGGGCGAGGCGCTGTTCATCGTCCAGGTTCTTCCCGACGGTGACTTCGCCTATGAAGCCATCAACCCGGCATTGGCGCGGATCGGCGGATTGGACCCCGAACAGATGCGCGATCGCCGTGTCCGGGATGCGGTGAAGCCGGAACTGGCCGATCTGGTCATTCCCCGCTACACCTCCTGCCGCGACAGCGGCAAAGCCATCGATTACGAAGAGACGCTGGACATGCCGGCCGGCCAGCGCGTCTTCCACACCATGCTGGTGCCGGTCAAGGACGCCGCCGGCCGGGTCGTCCAGATCCTCGGCAGCGGCCGCGACGTGACCGAACGCAAGCGCTTGCAGGAAGAGGTGATCCAAACCTCCAAGCTGGCGACGCTGGGCACGCTGGCTGCCGGCATGGCGCACGAGATGAGCCAGCCGTTGAACATCATCCGTCTGTGGACGGAAAACACCCTGGCCCGGCTGCATGACAATCTGCTCGAACCCGCTCGCGCGGAGAAGGCGTTGAAGCTGGTGATCGAGCAGACCGAGCGCATGGGCAAGCTGATCGACCATGTCCGCACCTTTGGCCGGCGGGACGGCGGCAGCATGCGCTCCTTCCATCCCGCCGACTGCGTTCAGAGTGCGGTCGAGCTTGTCCGCCATCAATATCGTCAGGAAGACATCGAGATCGTCGAGAAAGGCTGGGCGGCGCAACTGGCGGTATCCGGACGGCCACTTGAATTGGAGCAGGTGATCCTCAACCTGTTTTCGAACGCGCGCGATGCGATCATCGCGCTTCGTGCAACGGGTGGAGCAGCGGGACGCATCATGGTGGCGGTCGGCGACGATCCCAACGGGCATAGCGTGGTCATCCAGGTGACCGACGATGGCGGTGGGATCGATCCCGCGGTGCTGCCACAGATATTCGATCCCTTCTTCACCACCAAGGAGGTCGGCAAGGGATCCGGCCTGGGGCTGTCGATCGGCTATGGAATCATCGACAGCATGGGTGGGCGGATCGAAGCGCGCAACGTCGATCTGGAGGGGGGAGGCCGCGGCGTCCGCTTCACCATCACGCTGCCGAGCCAGCCGGTCTCCTCAGTCGACAGGGAGTTCTCGCATGCCTGATCGGTTCCATATCCTGATCGCGGAGGACGAGGTGCTGGCAGCCATGGCGCTGGAGGACTTCCTGTCCTTCAAGGGCTTCCGGGTGACCGTCGCCGCCAATGGGGCGGAGGCGCTGGAGCGCTTTGCCAGCGAGCGGATCCACGCGCTGGTGACCGACCTGCGCATGCCGCGCATGGATGGCGAGACGCTGATCCGGGAAATCCGTGAACGCGACACCACCCTGCCGGTGGTGGTGATGACCGGCTACCTGACGGAGGACAGCGACCTGAAGCAGGAGCGCTGGAAGCCGTTGGAGATCTTCAGCAAGCCGGTCAACCCGCGCACCATCTGCACCACGCTGCACCGTATGCTGGGCATACCGCTAGGCCCAATCGACATTCATGGTTCCCATCGGGACTGAGTTGTGATTCATGGGTTTCCGCTATTTTGAGGCGGAGCTGTCGATGGGGATCAAACGCTACGAACTGACGGATTCCCAATGGGCACGGATTTCAGGATTGCTGCCCGGCAAGGTTGGCGATCCCGGCCGCTCGGGTGGCGATAATCGTCTGTTCGTCAATGGCTGCCTGTGGGTTCTCCGTTCCGGCGCCCACTGGTGCGATCTGCCTGAACGATATGGCAAGTGGAAGACGGTCCACCGCCGTTTCAGCCGCTGGTGCCACGCCGGGGTCTGGGAGCGGGTGTTCGAGGCGCTGACTGCCGACCGGGATAACCAGTACCTGATGATCGATAGCACGATCGTGCGTGCGCATCAGCAGGCGGCGAGCGGAAAAGGGGGGCCAAGGATCAGGCGCTGGGGCGTTCCCGAGGAGGATTGACCACCAAGATCCACATGCTGGCCGATGCGCTCGGCCGACCTCTGCGCTTGATTGTCACCGCCGGACAGGTCGGCGACATCACTCAGGCCGAAGCCTTGTTGGAAGGGCAGTCCGGCGCCGCTGTCCTCGCCGACAAAGCCTATGACAGCAATGCCTTGCGGGAGACGATTGCCGCCATGAATGCCAAAGCCGTCATCCCCTCCAACCGCTCTCGCAAGCTCATCATTCCTCATGATGCCGAAGCCTACAGACATCGAAACCGCATCGAGCGATGTTTCAACCGCCTCAAGCACTTCAGGCGATTCGCCACTCGCTACGACCGCAGGAAAATACACTTCAATGGCTTTCTCAGCCTCGCAAGCATCTCAATTTGGCTGAGGTGATTGTCGATCCGACCTAGAGGCCTGAGGCGTTTCCCTTCAGTCTTCCAGCGGTTCGACGTCCACGCTGACGGTCAGGCCATGCCCGGCGCCGCCAAGCAGGACGCCGCGGGCCGGGCTGACATCGTCGTAATCGCGTCCCCAGGCCATCGTGATGAAGTCGCGGTTGGCGACGCAGGCATTGGTCGGGCAGATGTCGAGCCAGCCGGCGCTTGCCCCGCACCAGACAGAGGCCCAGGCATGGCTGACGTCCGCGCCCACCAGCCGCGGCTGGCCGGGCGGGGGCAGGGTGCGCAAATAACCCGAGACATAGCGCGCCGGCAATCCGATGGCGCGGGCGCAGCCGACGGCGATATGGGCGAAGTCCTGGCAGACGCCGCGGCGGTTGCGCATCACGGCCGCCAGCGGAGTCGCGACCGTCGTGGCCGTGGGATCGAAGGCGAACTCATGGTTGATGCGGTTCATCAGGCTGATGGCCGCCGCGACCGCCGGACGGGCCGGCGTGAAGCTGCCCCGGACATAATCCAGCAGTTCGGGGCTGGAAGCGACCAGCGCGCTGTCGAAGCAGTATTGCGTGATCTCCGCGCCGTCGTCCGGCCCGGTCAGGCCACGCAGGCTGTCGCGCACATGCTCCCACGCTGGCGAATCGTCGGGCACCAATGCGGGCGGATCGAACACTTCCACCTCGCTTTCGGCGATGACGGAGAAAGTCCGGTGCGGCTCCTGCACGGCGACGTAGGTGACGGTGTTGCCGAAATAATCGACCCGCTCCGTCCGCACGGCCGGGACCGGGTCGATGGTCATCAGGCTGCGCCGGATACGCTGGCGCGGGTGCGGCCGGGCGGTCAGGTGCAGCAGATGGTGGGAGATCGGCACATCCTCGCCATAGTCGTAGGCTGTGGCATGGCGCAGGCGATAGCGGGTGGAAAGACCGCTGCTGCCGGAAGCGGGAGCGGAGGGCGGAGGCGTCATCGCGTCAGGCCGATCTTGCGAAGGCATGGCTGAAATAGGCGTGAGCCAGGAAATTCGACACGTCCGGCAGCGTCATCGCCAACGTGTCCAGCAGCGTGCGCAGCGCCTCGCTGGAGGCCATGGCGTCGGTGCGTTCCAGGCTGTTGCGCGCGGCGGCGACGATGGCCAGCGCGCCGCCGGTCGGGTCCGTCCCGGTGCCGACGCCCTGGCTGGGCAGCGCCCGCATGTGCCGGTCGAGTGCCGCCAGCTGGAACGCCAGCGCGCGGGGATTGGCTTCTTCGCCCAACAGCAGGTCCAGCACAGGCGTGCGCAGCACGCTGGTCAGGTGGCGGGCGCGATAGGTCATCACGCTCTCGCCCAACTCCAGCAGCACCGACAGGGTGGCGGCCTGCATTGGCTCGTCCTGGCGGTCGAGATCGGCGACATGGACCCCGCGCATCAGCGCGACCATATGCAGCGACCGCTCGATCCGCCGGCCGATGTCGAGGAAGCGCCAGCCGGCCCCCCGCGTCATGCTATCCTGTTCAAGGCCGGAGAAGGCGGCCAGCATGATCATCGCGTCGTCCAGCCGCAGTAGCAGCGAGGCCGCGTCCATGCGTCCCTTCGGCTGCTGGGTCTGGCGGTCGATTGCCGACACCACCCGCCACATGTCCATCGACAGACGGTCGCGCACCGAATAGGCGGTGCGGTGCAGCCTCAGAACCTGGGCGCGCAGGCTGTTCGGATGGTCCGGGTCCGTCACCGCCGCGTGCAGCGCGTCGCGCAGGCCGCGGCTGGTGCCGCTTTCCGTCACCCGCGCCAGTTCCGCGGGGATCATGCCGAGCGAGCCGAGCAGGTCGAGCAGCGGGCGTTGCTGCAAGGTGGCGCCCGGCATGTTGCTGTCGATCAGACGGCTTTGCGTCGCGCGCAGCAGGCGCAGCGCCCCCTCCGCCCGTTCGGCATAGCGGCCGAGCCAATAGAGGCCATCGGCGACGCGGCTGGGCAAGTCGTTGGCGGACGGTCGCGCACCGCTTGCCGTCGGCTCCATTGCCAGCGCCGACGGACGAGGTTGGTTGGCTGCCACGTCGGCACGCCGCGGCGCCAGGATCCAGGTATCCTTGCTGCCGCCGCCGCTCTGCATCGACACGACCAGCCGTCCCGATTCGCTGGACACGCGGGTCAGGCCGCCGGGCATCACCGCATAGCCGCCGCTGGGGGTGGCGCAGAGGAAGACGCGCAGCACCAGCGGGCGCGGCTGGAGCCGGCCATCCTGCCAGACCGGGGCGGTGGAGAGCGCCATCTGCTCCTGCGCCACGAAATACCAGGGGCGGCGCTTGATCCGCTCGGTCAGGGCGGAGCGTTCGGCGGCCGACAGCTGGGCGCCGAAGATCGGCTCGAAGGACAGCGATGGGAAAGCCGGCTTGATCACCAGGCCGTCGAGATGGTCGATGACGTAGGCGCGTTCCGCATCGTTGCCGCACCACCAGCTGGCGACGCCGGGCAACCGCAGCTCTTCCCCCAGCAGATGGCGGCACAGCGTTGGCAGCGACGATTTCATCGCCATCGATTCCATCAGGCCGGAGCCGAGCGCATTGGCCATCACGACGGTGCCGGCCCGAACCGCCTCGATCAGCCCGGCGACGCCGAGCGAACTGTCGGCGCGCATCTCCAGCGGGTCGGCGAAATCGGCGTCGAGCCGGCGCAGGATCACGTCCACCTGCTCCAGCCCGGACAAAGTCTTCAGATAGACCGTCCGGTCGCGCACCGTCAGGTCCGCCCCTTCCACCAGGGTCAGGCCGAGATAGCGGGCGAGATAGACATGCTCGAAGTAGGTTTCGTTGTAGGGGCCGGGGGTCAGCAGCACCACGCGCGGCAACCGCCCAGCGGCGCTGGTCCGCGGCGCGATGGAGAAAAGCGTTTCCTTGAAGGTGTCGAAGAATCCGCTCAGCCGCTCCACCTGGCAATGGCGGAAGCTGTCGGGCAGGACCTTGGCGATCACCGCGCGGTTTTCCAGCGCATAGCCGCTGCCGCTCGGTGCCTGGGTACGGTCGGACAGCACCCACCAGCGACCGTCGGGTGCACGGGCGAGGTCGACGGCGTAGAAATGCAGATGGACGTCGTTCGGAACCCGGATGCCATGGACCGCGCGGCGGAAGCCGGGGTCGGCATGGATTACCGACGGCGGCAGCCGGCCATAGCGGGTCAGCGTCTGCGGTCCATAGATGTCGGTCAGGATGGCGTTCAGCAGCGACGCCCGCTGGATCAGCCCCGATTCGATGGCCTTCCATTCATGGGCCGGCAGCAGAAGCGGCATCATGTCGAGCGGCCAGGGCCGCTCCATCCCGTTGGGATCGCCGTAGATGTTGTAGGTGACGCCGTTCTGGTGCAGAAGCCGCCGCGCTTCCTCCCAGCGTTGCGCCATCTGTTCGGAATCGAGCGGCCCCAGCGAACTCATGAAGGTCTGCCAGTGCGGCCGCAGCCGGCCCTGGCCGTTCACCATCTCGTCATAGACCTGTCCGGAACCATAGCCGATGGCATCGGCCTCGCCGAACAGCGATCCCTGGGTGAAAGGGACCGGCGGCATCCCGGACGGGACCACGGATGCCGGCGCGCGGAATGGCTGATCGGGCTGGGACAAGGTCTGACTGGTGCGTATTGCCTATGAAGGAAGCAACAGTCTGAACGTCCCAGCCCGTCGATGCAAGGCCGGTGGGCCGGGGATCCATCCGAAAGAGGAAAGATTCCGTGGCGATCCCGTCATTGATGGATGATCGCAGGCCGATGTCCTGAAACGAAAAAACCGGAGCGCCGCGCAATGCGACGCTCCGGCTTGCCGGAAATTGCAGACCGATCCGACGCCGTCGGGTCGTCGGGACTCAGCCCCGCCGCAGATCCAGCGTCATCGGGAATTGCGGGTTGCGTTCCTCCGCCGGGCTGTCCATCGGGCCGGGGGTGTGGCCGAAGGGGAAGAAGCGGGCCAGACGGCGCCCCTCCGCCTCGTTGGCATTGACCGGGAAGGTCTCGTAGTTGCGTCCGCCCGGATGCATGACGTGATAGGTGCAGCCGCCGATGGACCGGCCGGCCCAGCTGTCCAGGATGTCGAAGATCAGCGGGGTATGGACCGGGATCGTCGGATGCAGACAGGAGGGCGGTTGCCACGCGCGGTACCGCACGCCGCCGACGAACTCGCCCTCCACCCCGGTCGGGATCAGCGGCACGCGCCGGCCGTTGCAGGTGATGACATGGCGGGCGTCGATCAGGCCGGTGACGCGGACCTGCACCCGCTCCACCGAGCTGTCGACATAGCGCACCGTGCCGCCGCCGCCCGGTTCCTCGCCCAGGACGTGCCAGGGCTCCAGCGCCATGCGCAGTTCCATGGTGATGCCGCGCTGGTTGACATGTCCGTAGACCGGGAAGCGGAAGTTGAAGTGCGGCGCGAACCAGCTGTCCTCCAGCGGATAGCCATGGTCGCGCAGATCCAGAAGCACGTCGGCCATGTCCTGCTGGAGGAAGTGCGGCAGCATGAAGCGATCGTGCAGGTCGGTGCCCCAGCGCACCAGACGGCCTTTGTAGGGGTGCTTCCAGAAGCGTGCGACCAGCGCCCGCATCAGAAGCTGCTGGGTCAGGCTCATCTCCGCATGCGGCGGCATCTCGAAGGCGCGGAACTCGACAAGGCCGAGGCGGCCGGTGGAGCTGTCAGGCGAATAGAGCTTGTCGATGCAGAACTCCGCCCGGTGGGTGTTGCCCTGCACGTCGACCAGCAGGTTGCGCAGCACCCGGTCGACCAGCCAGGGCGGGCAATTGCCGCTCGCCGCCGCCTGATCGATCTGGTTGAAGGCGATCTCCAGCTCATAGAGCTGGTCGTCGCGCGCCTCGTCCACCCGCGGCGCCTGGCTGGTCGGGCCGATGAACAGGCCGGAGAAGACGTAGGACAGGGCAGGGTGGTTCTGCCAGTAGGTGATCAGGCTGCGCAGCAGGTCGGGGCGGCGCAGGAAGGGGCTGTCGGCCGCGGTGGCGCCGCCCATCACCACATGGTTGCCGCCGCCGGTGCCGCAATGGCGCCCGTCGATCATGAACTTCTCTGCACCCAGGCGGGACTGGCGCGCATCCTCGTACAGGGTGACGGTGTTGCGCACCAGATCGTCCCAGCTGTGGGCCGGGTGGATGTTCACCTCGATCACACCGGGGTCCGGGGTGACGGCCAGCGAGTTCAGCCGCGGGTCCTTCGGCGGCTGGTAACCCTCGATGACCACCGGCATGTCCAACTCGACCGCCGTCGCCTCGATCTCCGCCAGCATCGCCAGATAGTCTTCCAGCGTGCTCATCGGCGGCATGAACAGGTGCAGGCGCCCGTTGCGAGCCTCGCAGCTCAGGGCGGTGCGCACCACCCACCAGGCCGACTTGCCGTCCTCCGGCAGTTCGTCGCGGATTTCCGCCATGATGCGCTGGCGTTGCGCGATCCGCTTGTCGGTATGGACGCCGCGGTCGGATTCCTGAACGGCGCCGCGGATCTCCTGCCGGCGCTGCACCGGATGCGGCGGCAAGGGGCCGCGATCCTCGAACGGGTCGGTTTCCCAGGCATAGGGATAGTCGGTCTTGGACACCCAGGGCAGGGACCCCAGCGGCAGGCGGTAGCCGACCGGGCTGTCGCCGGGGATCAGCAGCAGCTTTTCCTGGCGCAGCGGCCATGTGCTGGAGAGCCAGACCGGGCCCTGCTGGGTCATGCGCCGGTTGATCGGCAGGACGAAGCCAACCGGCTCCGCCAAGCCGCGGGTGAAGACATGCGCCAGCCGCTCTCGCTCCTCCTTGTCCTCCAGCCTGCTGTTCAGTGGATCGACATTGATGGGAAGCTGCGATTCCTTGCGCAGGTAGTGCCAGGGATCCTCATAGGCGCCGAGCACGAGGTTCGGGTCGAGGCCCAGCCGCTTTGCCAGCGCCATCAGGAAGACGCCGGCATCCTGCGCCGTGTGGCCGTAATCGGTGTCCTCGCGCGCCAGCAGGTCGCTGTTCGCCCACAGCGCCTCGCCGTCGCGGCGCCAATAGACGGTCATCGCCCAGCGCGGCAGCGATTCGCCGGGATACCATTTGCCCTGGCCGAAATGCAGGAGGCCCCCGGGGGCGAAGCGCGCCATCAGCCGATGGATCAGGTCGGCGGCCATCCTGCGCTTTTGCGGACCGAGCGCCGTCGTGTTCCACTCGGCGCCGTCCATGTCGTCGATGGACACGAAGGTCGGCTCGCCGCCCATGGTCAGGCGGACATCCTCGGCCTTCAGAACCTCGTCGACGCGGTGGCCCAGCGCCTCGATGGCCGCCCATTGATGGGGGCTGTAGGGCTTGGTGACGCGCGGCGCCTCGTAGATGCGGGTGACCGACATCTCATGGCCGAACTCGACCTCCGCCTCGTCGACGAGGCCGGAGATGGGGGCGGCGGAAGACGCATCGGGGGTGCAGGCCAGCGGGATGTGCCCTTCGCCCGCCAGCAGGCCGGAGGTGGGATCGAGCCCGACCCAGCCGGCGCCGGGGAGGAACACCTCCACCCAGGCATGCAGGTCGGTGAAGTCGCTTTCCGGACCGGACGGGCCGTCCAGCGCCTTCTGGTCGGCGGTCAGCTGGATCAGGTAGCCGGAGACGAAGCGGGTGGCCAGCCCCAGGTGACGCAGAATCTGCACCAGCAGCCATGCCGAATCGCGGCAGGACCCGGTGCGCTTGGTCAGCGTTTCCTCACAGCTCTGGATGCCGGGCTCCAGCCGGATGACGTAGCCGATGTCCTGCTGAAGCCGCTGGTTCACCGCCACCAGGAAGTCGATAGTCGGCGTCTTGTCCCGCGGGATGTCCGTCAGGTAGGCGGCCAGCTCGGGACCCGGCACCTCCGTCTCCAGATAGGGGCGCAACTCGCGCTGCAGCCAGTCCTCGTAGGCGAAGGGGATGTGGCTCGCCTTCTCCTCAAGGAAAAAGTCGAACGGGTTGATCGCGGCGATCTCGGCGACGAGATCGACTTCGACAACGAACTCGCGGGTCTTTTCCGGGAAAACGAATCGGGCCTGGAAATTCGATTGCGGGTCCTGCTGCCAGTTCAGGAAATGCTGCTTGGGCGTGACCTTCAGGGAATAGCTGAGGATCGGTGTCCGGCAATGGGGCGCCGGGCGCAGCCGGATGATCTGAGGGCCGAGGGAGACCGGCCGGTCGTAGCGATAGATCGTCTTGTGGTTCAGCGCGACGTGGATCGCCATTGAAAACCCCGCCTCATGCCTGTTCGATGATGTTCGCGCCATGGTTAGGTCCAGGGTCGCCACCGCAACGGTAACACCGATAAATCCGCCCCGACAGGGTGCCCCGGCGCCGACCCTACCGCAGTTGCGAAAAAGTCACGAAGTTGCCTGTGACGCGCGCTGCGGCTTTCTTCCGTTCGCGTTACCCTTTATATCCTAAGCGAACGGGCTGGCGTTGCGGCGGGGATTCGCGTCTGGATGGTGTCGGTGGCGGCTTTTTCATCAACGGGCAGCAACCGGGGGTCCGGCGGTATGGGCGACGCAGGCTTGGGCGGCGCCGGGCGGGGCGTCGTCACCGGCAAATACTTCAACTTCAAGCCGCTGCCTCCTCCGGCCGACATCCTCGGCAACCCGCTGGTCGTACCCAACCTGCCGACGCACAAGCTGCCGAAGGAGACCTTCGGCAGCCGGGTGAAGCGGTTTCTTGCCCGGATGAATCTGGGAAGCCAGTCGGCGGAGACCCGCCTACGCTGGAAACTGTACGACACCATCCAGGCGACGATGGCGTCGCTGTCGCCCGCCGTCACGCTGGTTGCGGAGAAGCGGGCGCCGGCAAAGAGCAAGACGCTGTCGGTTCCCATCGTCGTCGTGCGCCACCCCTATCATCTGCGCCATGTGTTCGAGATGCTGCCGAACATCCCCGACACCCATGCGGCGGAACGGCGTTTTCTCGAGTTGCTGATGACCCGTGCGCTGAAGCGCTACGGTGAGCAGATGGCGCTGATCAAAGGCAGCCCCTTCTCCTTCGAGCATGAGGCGCGAGAATACTTTTTCGCCGGCTTCCGGCTGGAAAAGCAGATCAAGAAGGTCAACAGTCCCGACGAGCGCTTCGCCGCGTTGCAAGCCATCCACACCAGCTATTTCCACGGACGCAATTACTACTATTTCGCTCTGCTGCGGCGGGAAAAGCTGGCGCCCGACAACAAGCTGTTCATGCTGTTCGCCCGAGCCGTCTATTTCATGGCCCGAGTCGACTGGAATGGCGAGCTGCTGGACAAGCCCAACCCGCGCATGCTGCCCAGCCGCGACGACATGCTGTTTTTCGTGGAGCGTGACAAGTCGGTCGTGACGCGCTATCGCACCGACCAGGATTTCCAGCGTCAGGTCAAGGCCGTGCTGGAGGCTTTCCCCGCTTCGTGACGTCCCGTTTCCCCATCCAAGGTTTCCTGCGATGCGCGCCCTGTCCCTGGTTGGCGGTTTTCTGGCTGCCGGCTCCCTGCTCTCGGTCATGACCGCGGTCCCCGCCCTTTCGGCTTCGGCGGATACCCCGTCGCCCGAAGCGGCGGCGCCGGCTGCGCCCGGCTGCGAAACGGCGGAGACGCCGGTGGCGCAGCTGACCTGTCGCGATCCGAAGCTTGCGGAGGCCAGTGCGGCGATGGACGCCGCGCTGGCGGCGCTGGGGGCCACCACCGACGACACCGGGCGTGCGGCAATTGCGGACGCCCAGACCGTCTGGCGGGCGCGCCGGGACGAGGCCTGTCAGGTGACCGCGGCCGATCTTGCCGACTCGAAGGCCGGCAAGACCCGCAGCGACTGCCTGTTGCGCGTTCTTCGCCAGCGCACGGCCGCGCTGGAGACGGAGCGGCAGGCGCGCTCGCATCCGGTCGGCGACCTGCCGCTGTCCGTCGCCGGTGCCGCCGCCCGCCGGTTCGACCCACCCGAGCCGCACCTCCCGCCCTTCAGCCGCAAGGTGGCGCTGTCGACACTCACCGGGCGCTGGGCCAAGGCCGATCCGACCGACCGCGCCGCCATCGACGATTGCCGCAGCTCCTATCTGGAGATCGGGGCAGATCGCGGCCTGCACGCGGTGGATGCGCGGCTGCCGCAGTTTCCGCTGAACGGTACGCTGGCGACCGACGGCGATCCGCTCCGGGGGGTGGCACTCCTGCCCGCCGGTCCGGCGGAAGGCACACCGGCACCCCTGGCGACCTTGCGTCTGTTGCCGGCCGATTCGCCGCGCCTCGACCGGCTGGTCCTGCGCATGCAGCCGCCGGCGACCTTCGCCGCAGAATTCGTGCGCTGCCGCTAAAGCCGCGACAGCAGGAAGCGGACGGTCAGGGACAGCCGTTCGCCCGGCGGCAGGGCGATGACGCCGGCATCGGGCTCCTGCGGATGATTCAGCGCATCGGTCATGTGGGTGACCGGCTCCAGGCACAGGTAAGGCTCTTCCGCCGGAACATAGACGATCAGGTGGGCGGCCGGCCCGTCGGCGAGCATGGTCAGGCGCAGCCGCTCCTGCGGGCGGTCGAGCGTCGCCGAACCGCTCCAACCGGTGAAGCCATTGTCCAGCGCCACACGGTCCATCGTCACGCCGTGGCGGAAATCCCAGGCCGGGGGCAGCGGGCGCTTGCGGCAGGGCAGGATGGTCTCGTCATTCTCCCACACGCCATTCACATCGGCGGTCACCCGGCTGCCCGGCGTCTTGACGAAATAGGGGTGCAGCCCCAGTCCGGCCGGCATGTCGCTGTCGGCCTCGTTGATGAGATCCAAGGTGACGGTCAAGCCCTCGCCGTCCAGCGCCACCGTTTGCGCCGCGCGATAGCTCCAGGGCCAATCGTCCGCCCGGTGGGTGAAGCCCATCCGCAAGGCATCGTCGGTCACAGCCTCGACACTCCACGGGGTGGACCAGCCATGGCCGTGGATGCGGTGCGGCGATCCGGGATCGGTCGCCAGTCTCACCTCGCGCCCCTGGAAGACGAACCGGCCGCCGCCGATGCGGTTGGAAAAGGGAACCAGGGGAAAACAGGCCATGTCGGGGGCGAAATCGCCGGCCAGCGCCTGGTCGGACGCCCGACGGAACAGCTCTACCGGACCATCGGCGGTGGACAGGCTCCAACTCGCCAGCGAGCCACCGCAGTGGGGGGCCGCCGTGAGAGTCATCGGCCCGTGTCGCAACGCGATGATGGTGCCGTTCCGGATCATGCGTTTCCCCCATCGTCAGCGTTCCATTTTTTATCGCACATGCGAAGAGCGAAGGGAACGGCCCCCGCAGTCAACGGCCAGCATGGCGCAATGCTGACACAACTCTTGTGTTTTTGATGAAAAATGCAGGTATCGTACACCCGTCATTTACACTCGCTGCGCAACCATGCTTCCCGGGCGGTATGTTCCGGCGGTGTGCCCTGACCGGCGCGGCGCGCCGGTTCGATCGACAACGCAGGCGCGGCGCTGTTGTTGCGTCCCGGCTGCAACCATCCGCCATCTGATGGAAAGGCCCTGAGTGTCCAGTCCCCAGCTCAGCCGCGCAACGCCGACACCCCAGCCGGCCATGGCCATGCTCGATGAGGCGGAGCTGTGCGGCGCGCTGGCGGATTACCATGCGCTGCCGGCGCGTCTGGTGATCGGGGTGGCGATGCGGTCGTATCTGGACCCGCTGCTTCTGACGCCGACGGAGCTGATCCATCTCGCCAAGCCACTGAAATCCTGCCTGGAGCAGGGCTCCCTGGTCGAGGCGGCCATCACCAGGATCGCGACGATCCAGGCACGCTCGCCGGGGCAGGATCTTCAGGTTCGCCGCCGCGCCATCCGTGCCGCGGTGGACGAGAGCTGGGCAAAAGCCCGGGTCGCCCAGGTTGCCTTCGCCGCCATGCCGCGCGGCCGCACCTCCGTCGACTGGCTGCTGTCCCAGGGGAGCAAGACACCAACCGGCGATGCGGATTATGACCTGCGCGTCGCCATCGGCCTGGAGCTTGTCGAGCTCAAGAGCTGGAACGGCAAGTTGGACCGGCTGCTGGAACTGCACCAGCGGGATCGGGATGAACGGCTGGCCGCGGCGGTCGATGGGGTGATCGGCGACATCCTGGCCTCGTCCGCGGCGGGTGCGGAGCTGTTCGGCTCCAACCTGCTGCCCGGCGCGCTGTTGGGAACCCTGTGCGACCTGCTGTTCGGCCGGATCGGCATGGAAGCCATCGGACCGAACCGCGTCGGCGTGCTGAACGCCCTGTTCCGCCAGAACAAGCTTCCCCAGGCGAAGGCCGCGGTGCTCGACCGCATCCGCCGCCAGTTGAAGGCGCCCCAGCCGCTGGGACGTGGCGCCTTCGATCAGGAGGCGGAGATGCTGAAGACGCTGGTCGGCCATCTGCTGACCCGCGACGGGCTGATCGGCGGCGCGGCGATGGCCGATGCATTGACTGTACGCTATTCGCGCCGGCTGGAGCAGGGGGGAGCCAGCGCCTATCGCCGGTCGATCGTCGGGCTTGGCGAGGGGCAATCGGACCTGATCTGCCGCATCCATTACCTGACCCGCGTCGCCGCGGTCTCCGCCGCCGAACGGCATGCCGACGAGATCCTCGCCTCGCTGGAGGCCGCCGTCTGCAACGAGCTGCTGATCGAGAACATGCTGGTGCAGACGCCCGACACGGCTCTGCTGGAGCGGGACTTCCTCCGTGCTCTGGCGGCGATCCGCTCCGCTCCGCTGCCGGCCGACACCTGCGAGCGGATCGCCGCAAGGGCCGAACGGGCGGTGGACGATTATGTGAAGACCGGCCAGCTCGCCGTCCGCCTGAGGCAGGTGGAACCGGTCCTGCGCCGCCGTACCGTCCGGCTGGCGGAGGTCGCCTGCTCCGGTCTGATCCGCGAGGACGGGGCGCTGCCGCTGATCCGCCAGCACATCCTCGAGATCGTCCGCCAACCGCAGTTCCAGGCCGAACTTGCCCAGCCGGAGAGCGAAGTCGCCCAGGCCGAGGTCCGGCGTCTGTTGGAACTGCTGGACCGGCTGCGCCAGTTGGCGACCTCGCCCGCCCCGCCTCCCGTTCTGCCGCCTTTTCCTCAGGCGGCGGTGCAGCACACCGTGGAGGTGCCACAGCTTCCGGCCCCCGCGCTTCTCCCAAAAGGCATGCGCGGCGCCGAGACAATCCTTCACCCGGTCAGCCAGCAGCCGACAGGCACAGCGGTGTCGAAGCCGGCCTCCTCCGGCAGGCCCGGCCTGTGCCCAAGCTGCTACACGGCACAAGGAAGCCCCCCAAAAGGTGCCCAAGGAAGTGTCGGCACCTGCGCCGCCTGCGGTTTCCCCGAAAAGTCCGACAACCGGCCGGGCGTGCATCTTGTGCCCGGCACGCTGCTGCATGGCCGCTACCGGGCCGGGAGGGTGCTGGGGCAGGGCGGATTCGGCGCCACCTATCTGGGCTGGGACGACCGGTTGCAGGTGAAGGTGGCGATCAAGGAATATTATCCGGCCAACCTGATCGCCCGGGTTCCCAACGCCGCCGCGGTCTCCCCCTTCTCGGACGAACATGCGGAGACCTTCGCCGCCGGTCTGGAGAAGTTTCTGGAGGAGGCGCGGACGCTCGCCCGGCTGCGCGACGTGCGCGAGATCGTTGGCGTCCAGGATTTCTTCGAGGAGAACGGCACCGCCTATCTGGTCATGGAGCTGCTGGAGGGCCGCACCATGAAGAAGTATCTGGTCGACAGCGGCGGACGCATCGACGTGAAGCGGACCCTGGCCGTGGTGATGCCGATCGCCAAGGCCTTGCAGGCCATCCACGACCAGGGGCTGATCCATCGCGACATCAGCCCGGACAACATCTTCCTGACCAATGGCGGCGACCGCAAGCTGCTGGACTTCGGTGCCGCGCGTCAGACCGCCCGTCCGGGGGCCGGCATGACCGTGATCCTCAAGCCGGGCTATGCCCCGCCGGAGCAATATTCCAATGAGGGGCGGCAAGGCCCCTGGTCCGACGTCTATGCGCTTTGCGCCACCATCTATCTGGCGCTGACCGGCCGTACGCCGCCCGACGCCACTGCCCGTTTCATGAACGACAGGGTGCCGAAGCCGTCGGAACTGGGCGTGGCGCTGGCGCCCGGATTCGAGAAGGTGCTTCTGTCGGGGCTGTCCATGCGCTGGCAGAACCGGCCGCAATCGATGAAGGATTTGCTTCGGGCCATGACCAACGCGCTGTCCGGCGGCTGAGGCCGGACTCCGGGTTCGGAATCGGCGCGCAAGAAAAAGGGGACCGGCGAACCGGTCCCCTTTTTCTGATCGGCTGATCCGGCGACGTTATTTCGCGTCGGCAGCGACCTGCATCTTGATGATCTTGTCCGGGTTCGAGACCTGACCGTTGCGGGCCTGATCGCCCTTCTTGATCATGTCGACGAACTCCATGCCCTCGACCACCCGGCCCCAGACGGTGTACTGGCGGTCCAGGAACTGGGACGGGGCGAAGCAGATGAAGAACTGGCTGTCGGCGCTGTTCGGATCCTGCGCACGGGCCATCGACAGGGTGCCGCGGATGTGCGGGGTGCTGGAGAACTCGGCCTTCAGCTTCTGCCCGGAGCCGCCCATGCCGGTGCCGGTCGGATCGCCGGTCTGGGCCATGAAGCCGTCGATGACGCGGTGGAAGACGACGCCGTTGTAGAAGCCCTGGCGGGTCAGTTCCTTGATGCGGGCGACGTGGTTCGGCGCCAGGTCGGGCCGCAGTTCGATCACCACGCGACCGTCCTTCAGGTCGAGGTAAATGGTGTTTTCCGGATCCAAGGCCTTCGCCTCCCCTTGAGAAACTGTAAAGAACGAGACTGTGAAGATTGTGGCGAACAGAGCCGCCAGCAATGCGCGGGTCCACCGCTTCATGCGAAACACTCCGATGAGCCGAAATCCGCGCCCCGGACCATAGGGGAAAAGCGGCGGAATGCAAAGCCGCGCTGGCGGGGAGTTCGACCGGTCGGCCAATCGATAGACGGGCCGGTCGGTCTGACACCCGAAAGATCCGCCAAAGGTCACGGATGACGGCCGCTCGTCCGGGTGTTCATCCGGGCGTGGACGTGGCATGCCGGTCCTGACGAGCAGACGGGAAGGGGCAGGAACATTGAGGCTGGGGAGGGCGATAGCGGGGACGGTGGCGGTGGCGGTGACGCTTGGCGTCGTCGGGCTGGGCGGGGTGATCCTGGCCGGACCGGCGCTGATCGGCGCCACCGCGACCGAAGTGCTGCGTGGGACCGGCTTCACCGGTGCCAGTGTGACCGTCACCGGACTGCGCATCGCCGACGGGTGGCAGGGGCTGCGGCTCGAAATCACCGGCGACAGCGGCCCGCTCGAAGCGGCGGCCAAGGCGCTGGATTTGCCGATGTCGGGACGGCTGGTCCTGTTCGGCGCGCTGGTAGTCGGGACGGATGGCGGCGCCGTGACCGTGACCCCCGACGGTTGCCTGCCGGCCAAGGCGGACGGACTGACGGTTTCCGGCCAGCGTCTCGACCTGCCGCAGGGAGCGACGCTGTGCGCCGCGCGGAAGGGTGAGCTTCTGCGCTGGGCGCCCGGTTCCATGACCGTCGCGGCAGAGTTGCAAGCGCCGCGCCTCGACATGCCGACGAGCAGTCTGCGGGCCGAGCAGGTCGTGCTGCGGCTGGGGCAGGACGGCACCGGACGGCGGGCGGATGGCACCGTCGTACGGCTGACCAATACGGCCAAGCCGGCGCCCGTCGTGCCTCTGGCCGTCACCATGCAGGCGGTTCAGGCGGGGGAAGCTCCGTGGACCATCGACGGCACCGCCAAGGGCGCAAACGGCCTTCTCACGGTTACGCTTAACGGTACCTATGACCAGACCGCCGGCACCGGGCGGCTGGAGGCGGTGGCGAAGCCGATCCGACTCGCCGGGAACGGACCCGGTCTCGTCGCCATTTCGCCGTTGGGCGCGACCTTCCTGGAGAAAGCGTCCGGCACGCTGTCCGGGAAGGCCACGCTTTCCCTGACCCCCAAGGGCTTGACCACGGCCGGTCAAGCGGTGGTCAAGGGCTTGGCCGGCGCCGCCGGTCCGGTGACGGTTGCCGGTGTCAGCGGTACGGTCGCCCTGTCCAGCCTGTCGCCCCCGGTGATCCCGGACGGACAGAAGCTGTCCATCGGCCTGCTGGATGTCGGCATTCCGCTGACCGATGGGACGCTTCTGTTCGGTTATGGCCGTGACGGGCGTCTCGATGTCGACCGGGCCGAGTGGCGTTGGGCCGGCGGCACGCTCCATGCCGACCCGTTCGAACTGTCACCCGACAAGCCGAAGGGAACTGTCACCCTGCATGCCGACGGCATCGATGCGGCAAAGCTGCTGGAGTTGATCGCCGTGGATGGGCTGGAGGCAAGCGGCAAGCTGGCCGGCACCCTCCCTGTGGTCCTTGCCGGCGATACCGTCACGTTGAACGGCGGTGTCCTCGAATCGGCGGGCCCCGGCACGCTGCGTTACGACCCCGCCCAGCCGCCATCCGGCCTGAAGGGGGAGAAAGGCAGCCCGACCGCCATGCTGATGGGCGCCCTGACCGACTTCCATTACGAAACCCTGCGGATCACCATCGACGGGCAGGCCGGCGGCGAACTCAGCGCCGGCTTTTCCCTGCGCGGGGCCAACCCGTCATTCTACGATGGCTATCCGGTTGCGCTTAACCTTAAGCTGTCCGGCGCGCTCGACCGGATTCTGCGCCAGAACCTCGACGTCTACCGGATTCCCGACACAGTGCGGGAGCGGATGACCGGCTCCGACCAGAAGGACCACTGATCGCCACCATGGTTACCAGACTTTCCCACATCGGCCTGACGGCCGCCCTGCTGATCTCCACCGCCGTTGCCGCCTGCGCCCCGACGGTGAAGATCGAGGCGCCCGACAAGCCCATCGAGATCAACCTGAATGTCCGGATCGAGCAGGAGGTGCGGGTCAAGCTGGAGCGCGACGTCGACGACGCGATCCGCAACGACCCCGCCCTGTTCGGCCTTCCCACCGATACCGCGCCTTCTTCGACGAAGGGGAAGAAGTGATGACGAGAAGCCCCCTCAGCCGCCGGCATTTCAACCGGCTTGCCCTCTCCACACTCGCCGCCGGCCTGCTGGCGGTCGCGATGCCGCAACTGGTGCTGGCCCAGGATGCGCTGGCCGCCGCCAAAGCCGCCGGTCAGCTGGGCGAACGCCCGGACGGGATGGTCGGCGTGGTTCCGGGCGCGCCTGCTTCCGCTCAGGCGCTGGCCCAGCAGGTGAACGCCCAGCGCCTCGCCCGCTATCAGGAGATCGCCAAGGGCAACGGCACGGCGCTGGACAAGGTCCAGGCGGTTGCCGGCCAGCAGTTGATCGAGCGCACTCCGGCCGGACAATTCGTGATGACCGCCGCGGGCGAGTGGCAGCGCAAGTGACCTCGCCGCCGCCGACCCTGAAGGAGGCCGGAAAGGAAAGCGGCAAGGGCGCCATCGGCGATCTGCGCCGCCGCCTTGCCGGCAAGGCGGGCGACGCGGCGTTGCTGTCGGCCCTGTTCGCCGCACTCGACACGCTGGGGCAGGCCGGCACGCCCGAGGAGGCGGTCGCCCGCTCCAACCTCGGCGAGGCGTTGCGGCGTCAGGGCCGCCTTGCGGAGGCGGAGGCGCATCACCGCAAGGCGCTGGATTGGCTTCCCGATTTCGGCGGCAACCATTACAATTGGGGCGTGACCCTGCAGGCGCTCGGCCGTCCGGCGGAGGCCGCCGCGGCCTATGGCGAAGCCGCCCGGCTGATGCCCGGCTTCGCACCGGCGCCGTGCAACCAGGGTGTGCTCCTGCGCGAGCTTGGCCGGCTGGACGAGGCGGAAGCGGCTCTGCGCCGGGCGTTGGAACTTGACCATAAGCTGGTGCCGGCCCGGCTGGCCCTGGCCGCCCTGCACCGCGACCGCGGCGACCTGGAGCGCGCCGCCGCCGGTTTCCGTACCTGCCTGTGCCTGCGGCCCGATCTGGCAGAGGGACAGGCCAACCTTGCCCTTGCGTTGAAGGAGCGCGGCCAGCGCGGCGGTCCGGTGGAGGACGCGCCAGCAAGCATCGTCGGCTTCGACCGCGCGCTGCGCATCGGCCTGCCCGATGCCGGTGGCGTTCTGGCGCAGCTGGTGCAGCAACGCCGCCATCTCTGCCGCTGGGATGGGCTGCCGGCATTGTCCGCCCGGCTGGTCGATCTGGTGCGGGAGGGGCGGACGCAGCAGGCACACCCCTGGATCTTCCTGGGGGAAGGGGCAGGGCCGGCGCTGGAGCGTGCCTGTGCCGAGCGTTATTCCGGCTGGAAGACGCGGGGCATCCGGCCCGGCTTCCCGAAGCGCACCGACCGCGGTGCAAAGCTGCGGATCGGCTATCTGTCCGCCGATTTCCACGAGCACGCCACCGCCGTGCTGATCGCCGAGCTGATCGAACGGCACGACCGCGACCGCTTCGAGATCATTGGCTGCTCCCACGGCCCCAACGACGGCGGGCCGTTGCGCAGGCGGCTGGTCGCCGCATTCGACCGCCTTCTCGACCTGTCGGCCCTGACCGACGAGGCGGCAGCCCGGCTGATCCATGAGGCAGGCATCGACATTCTGGTCGATCTGAAAGGCCACACCCAGAATGCCCGTCCGGGGATTGCGGCATACCGGCCGGCACCGGTGCAGGCGCAGTGGCTCGGCTATCCGGGCACGCTGGGCAGCACGGCCATCGATTACGTCATCGCCGACCCGGTGGTGGCGCCAGCCGATCATCAGCGCTTCTACAGCGAGCGCATCGTCCATCTGCCCGACAGCTACCAGCCGAACGACCGGCACCGCGCCATCGGGCCGATGCCAAGCCGCGCCGACTGCGGGCTGCCGGCCGAGGCCGTTGTTTTCTGCGCCTTCAATGCGTCCTACAAGATCGGGCCGGACCTGTTCGGTCGCTGGTGCCGGATTCTGCAACGCGTGCCGGGATCGGTCCTGTGGCTGCTCGACGGGCCGGCCGAGGTCGCCGCCAACCTGCGGGGTGTTGCTGAGGACCGCGGTGTCGCGCCGGAACGCCTGGTCTTCGCCCCGCGCCTTCCGGGACCGGCGCATCTCGCGCGCCACCGGCTGGCTGACCTGTTCCTCGATTCAGCCCCAGTCGGTGCCCATACCACGGCGAGCGACGCGCTGTGGGCCGGGCTGCCGGTGCTGACGGCCCCCGGCCGGTCCTTTGCCGGGCGGGTTGCCGCCAGCCTGCTGCACGCGGCCGGTTTGCCCGAACTGGCTGTGGCGGATTGGGACGCCTATGAAGCGACGGCGCAGCGACTGGCGGTGCAGCCTGCCGAACTGGCCACTCTCAAGCTGCGGCTGGAGCGGGCTCGCGCCACCGCTCCCCTATTCGACACCGACCGGTTCGCCCGTTCCATCGAATCGGCTTTCACGACCATGTGGGACATCCACGCGGCGGGAGAGCCGCCGCGCGGATTCGCCGTTCCGCCTCAGGGATAGGCGCAGCGGTCGGCGGTCACCTCGACGAAGGAGCGCTGGGCCGCGGCGATGGTGAAGCGGTATTCGCTGTTGTCGACCACCAGGGACTGGTGCAGAGGCAGGACGCCGCTGACCGTGGTGCCCTTGCCACCCATGCCGGCGATGCGGATCGTTACCGGCTGGCCGGGATCGAACCAGCTTTCAGCATTGCCTTGCGGGTTGTGCGCCGATTGCCCCTCGCCGGTGACCGTGACGGTGCCGTTGCCGAAGGTGACGCCGCGTGCGCCGCCCTTCAGCAGCGGGGTGCTCAGCGTGAAGCGCTTGGTGTCGGTCGGCTGGCAGTTGCGCGGAACCTGGGCCTGCGAGATGACGAAGGCGAGGCGGTTGGCGTCCAGTCCGCTTTTCAGCCGCTCCCCCACCAGCTGGCTCAGCTTGGCGAGATCGCCGGTCGGCACCTCGCGCTGAAGGCGGCCTTCCAGTTCGGCCGCGCGCGCCTCGGCGGTGCGGGCGGCATGCTGCATCTGGCTGGCCAGCAGCTCCAGCTCCGCCTTCTGGCGCGACAGCGTGGCGATCTCCTCGCGCAGGGTCACGTCGCGGCCCTTCAGCTGCTCGATTCCCATCTGGTAGGAGAAAAGCCCGACCCCCAGCACGAGTGCCGCCAGCAGCATGAACTTGATCACGCCGGCCCGCATGCGTTTGCGGTACCGTCTTTCGTAGTCGTAACGTCCCAGGGTCATGATTTCGATCGTGGCGGGCTGTCTCGTCGGACCTCAATGGCTAATGGCAACGGCCAGGGGATGCAACCCCCTGGCCGTTGGTTTGTGCCGTCTTTTCCCGAAGGCGACTACTGGTTGGCCGACCCGCCGCCCAGGAAGCCTGCGTTGATGCCCGGGCTCTTGAACTCGCCGACATTCTTGAAGACCAGACGGAAGAAGATGGTGTTGCCGTCCTTCTCGCCGGTGGTGCTGATCGTGTAGTCGCGCCGGGCGATGGTCTGGAACAGCAGGCATTCGTCGCCATAGGTCAGCACGGCGAGGCTGGAGCGCGGACCCGGCTGCGGTTCCATCGCCTGGGTGTGGGCGATGCCGATGTTCCAGCGATCGGTGAACTGCGACGAAACGCCAAAGTTCGCCTGCTCCACCCGGTTGCGGGTGACCGCGTTGCGGGATGTCGTCTGGTCGACGTAGGTGTAGGAGGTCGACAGCCGCAGCAGCGGCACGCCGGCCGAGGCGTTCAGCGAGTGACGGCGCGGACGGAAGGTCTCGTGATCGACGCGGAAGCCGTAATTGACGTCCAGCCAGTCGGCGGGCTGCAGATCCAGGCGGCCGACATAATCGGACACCCGCTCCTCCAGGCCCGAATCGCCGGAGAAACCGGCGCTGCTGTCGCTCAGGCGAATGCTCTGGCCCAGGAACAGGCTGGCCGATCCCTGGGTGTAGCCGTAGATCGCTCCGCGCAAGCCGTAGGTGAAGCGCATGCCGTCGTCCAGCCGGTCGATGCCGGTGAATTGGTTGGGCTGCAGCAGGTTCACATCGTCGAACTCGACGTCCAGGCTGTCTTCGTTCGGGAAGAGCCGGCCGTTCGGCAGCTTCGGCGCAAAGGTCAACTGGCCGATGGGCTCCACCAGCTGGGACGAGCTTTCGCCGTAGCGGACGAACGGATAGCGGACGGTGGCCTGCCCCTGCGGGAAGAAGCGGAAGCGGCTGATATTGTCGTCGCCGCGGACCGTCGGGTCGTTGTAGTTGAACTGCTGCGCCTTGTAGCCGGCGACCAGCACGCTGCCCGACAGGGTCGTCACGAAACCGGCGTTGGAGACGATGTTGCGCTCCCACCCCGGCTGGACCATGACGCGCTGGGTGTCGGGGCCGGCATTCCTGAAGCGCGACACCGCCAGCAAGCTCGTATCGAACGACCAGCGGCCCCCCAGCAGGCTGCCCGGCTCGCCCAGCGCGTTGTACTGCGCATAGGGCAGGGTGACCGGCTCCGGGATCGGGTTCCCGTAGCGCATGTCCTGGAAGCTGTAGCCGGTGATCGCCGCATAGTTCCGGCCATGGAAACCTTCGACGAAGGCCTTGCTGGTCAGGTAATCCTCGCGGAAATCGTAATAGCGCCGCAGGAAGGTCGGGTCGCTGGCCCGCTTGATGTCGAAGCCGGCGCGCCACGTCTCGTCGATGTCGAACAGGCCGCGCGCCGCGACATAGCCACGGGTGCGCGTTTCCTTCGGCACGATGGTGGTGTTGGCCACGTCGCCGCGGGTGATGGCGCCTTCCAGCTCCAGCCGTCCGCTCTCGAACCGCTTGCGGTATTGGCCGCCCAGCAGCGGCCCCTGCTGCGAGTAGTAATGCAGGTCGAAGGTGGCGTCCTGGTCCGGCGCGATGTCCCAGTAATAGTGGGTCTTGAGGATCGCGCCGAGATTGGAGTTGTTGCCGAAGGACGGCGTCAGGAACCCGCTCTTGCGGTCGACGGACGGATCGGGGTGCGACAGATAGGGCGTGTAGGCGACGGGGATGCCGAAGATCTCCATCGTCGCGTCGCGGTAGCGGACCTCGTGCTCCTCGTTGTCGTGCACGATGCGCACGGCGCGGATCTGCCACAGCGGCGGACGGGTGGGGTCTTCCTTGCACAGGTCGCAAGGGCTGTAGACGCCGCGGTTGACGCGCGTCAGGCGGCCCTCACGCCGCTCGCCCTCGTTGCCGGCCATGCGGCCATTGTCGGTCATCAGGACGCGGATGTTCTCGATGAACACGTCCTTCAGATCGTCGGTCAGCTCGGCGTAATCGGCGAAGACGATGTCGCCCGACGGCTCTACCAGCCGGATCTTGCCGGTTGCGGTGACGACCTTGGTCTTCTGGTTGTAGGTGATCTTGTCGGCGTGGACGCTGCGCTTGCCCTGGGCCAGCTCGACATTGCCGCTGGCGGTGACGACGCTGTTCACCTCGTCGAAGGTGACCTGATCGGCCGTCAGCAGGACAGGGTCCTGTTTGGATTCGGTGCCGGTCGCGCCGGCCTGGGCCGGAGCGGCAGGCTTGCTGCCCGGAAGCGGTCCGTCGGCCGGCTTGGGAGTCGGCTTCGGAGTCAGCGCCTGCTTGGCCGGAGTCTGGGCATTGGCCGACTCCGGGAGGGCGAGATCCACGGCGGCGACCCCACACGCCACCATCAGCCCGACGATGCCGGAGCGCAGAATGGGGTTGGCGACGGTCGGAGCTTTGGCGCGGGCGCGCCGGGAGACGTGCTTGGGCATGTCGGAACGATTGGGGGAAGCGAAAGCCCAAGTCAACGGTTTCAAGACCCTTGCGCGGGCAATGTCACCGTGTCGCCGTCCCCCCTGTGGCAGCGCTGCCGCAGCCGGTGCGCCTGAACTGACGGCTGCGGCTGCGGCGCTTCATCCAAGCTCTCTCAATTCACCCGGAAGTTCTTGAACTGCCAGGGATCGTCCTCGTCGATGTCTTCCGGGAACAGGACGTTGCGGTCCTGCAGCGGAGTCCAGTCGCCATAGGCGCCGACAACCTCGCCGAGATAGGGGGTGGCGATGTCCAGCACCCGGCGGAAGTCGACTTCGTCCGGTTCCACCAACCCCCGATTCGGGTTCTCCAGCGTCCAGACGATGCCGCCGAGAACGGTGGAGGTCACCTGCATCGAGGTGGCGTTGTTGTAGGGCGCCAGCGAGCGCGCCGTGTCGATGTCCAGCCGCGAGCCGTACCAGTAGGCGCCCTTGGGATGGCCCATCAGCAGGACACCCAGCTCGTCCATGCCGCCGGTGATCTCATGCATCATCAGCCGCTGCTCAGCCTGCATGTTGTAGTTCTTGCCGGCCAGCTCATGCAGCGACATCACCCCGTCGTCGCAAGGGTGATAGGCATAGTGGCAGGTCGGCCGGTAGACGACGCGGTCGCCGTCGCGCACGGTGAAATAGTCGGAGATCGAGATCGCCTCGCTGTGGGTGATGAGAAAGCCGTGGAACGGCCCCTCCAGCGGGGTCCAGGTGCGCACGCGGGTCGCAGCACCGGGGCGCATCAGGTAGATGGCGGCGTCGCAGCCGAATTCGTGCCGGCGGCCGTCGGGCGGCAAGTCCTTCTCGTGCGTGCCCCAGCCCAGCTCGGCCGGTTGGCAGCCTTCGCTGACGAAACCGTCGATCGACCAGGTGTTGACGAACTCGCCGATCTGCTTGGGCTGGTTCGACACCTGGGTGTCGCGCTCGGCCACATGGATGGTCTTGATGCCAAGCCTCTGCGCCAGCCGGCCCCAGCCGTCGCGGTCGGTCGGGACATCGGTTTCCACGCCGGTGTCGGCGGCGATGTTCAGCAGCGCCTGCTTGACGAAATGCGACACCAGACCCGGATTCGCCCCATGGGTGATCAACGCGGTCGGGCCGCCCTCGTAACGGCCGCGCAGCGCCAGCGCCGATTCGCGCAGCGCATAGTTGGAGCGCAGCGACGGTGACAGGCTGGAATCGGTGTAGCCACCCGCCCACGGTTCGGTGCAGGTGTCGGTGTAGAAGGCGCCGACCCGCTGGCAGAACTCGATCAACGCAAGCGACGAGACGTCGACCGACAGGTTGACCAGGAAATCGCCCTTGTCGATCAGCGGCTTCAGAACCTGGAAGAAATTGTCGTTGTCGAGCGGGTTGTTGTGGAAGGCGACGCCGTAAAGCTCCGCTTCCTCGCGCCCGCGCTCCTCGGCGGTGACGATGGTGATCCGGTCGGCCGTAAGTCCGTCGATGTGACGGAGAAGCAGCGGCAAGACACCCTGGCCAATCGAACCGAATCCAACGATGACCATGCGGCCTGTGAACGTGCAGAGCTTCGTGTCCAGGGCCATGATTTTTTGTCTCCCCGAGGTAGTTTAGGCCGACGACATAAGCCGGCGCTCCCGCCCACTTCGGAGAAGCGGAAACGGGACGCGCCGGGCGACTGAATGTTACGGATGTCTTTACGCTTTATCCACAGAAACCGGCTTCGCGTTCAGGCAGCGCAGGAGCGAAGCTCGTAACCGGGAGTGGCGAGCAGGGGGGCGTCCGACACCTCGACGACGCGTGCCTGGTCGAAGCCGTTGAAGGCCGTGCGCAGGCAGGAGCCATAGGCGCCGAGCTGGCCAAGCTCGATCCAGTCCCCGGCCTTGACGTCGGCCGGCAGGTGGAAGGGACCGGCCATCTTGTCGGCACTGTCGCAGGTTGGGCCGTAGAAGCTGAAGGCCTCGTCCCCGGCATCGGTCATGGCTTCGAACGGGCGGATCAGCCGCGCCGGGAAGCGGAAGCCGGGCACGCCGGCGTCCGACAGCGCGCCATAGACGCCGTCATTGATGAACAGCTCGCTGCCGCGCCGCTTCACCACCTGAACGACCAGCGAGACGCCGGGGGCAACCAGCGCGCGGCCGGGCTCGCACCACAGGCGGCAGTGCGCCGGCAGGTCGATGGCGGCAACGCCGCGGGCGATGGCGGCCATGAAGTCGCCGAGCGGCGGCGGGGTGACTCCCGGATAGGACACGGGGAAGCCGCCGCCGACATCCAGAACGTCGAGGTCGACGCCGCTCTCGGCGATGACATAGCCGGCCAGCGCGATGGCGCGCTCGTAGGCCGACGGATCCAGCATCTGCGAGCCGACATGGAAGGACAGCCCGAGCTTCGGAGCCACGGCGCGGGCGGCACGCAGCAGCTCCACCGCATCGGTGATGGCGGCGCCGAACTTGCCCGACAGGTCGTAGACCGCGTTGCCCTTCGGCAGCGACAGCCGCACGACGAGGCCGAGGTCGCCTGCGCAGTCCGTCTCCTCCAGGATCTTGTCCAGCTCTTCCCGGCTGTCGAGGACGAAGTCGCGGACGCCATACTGGTGATAGGCGTTGCGGATCGCCTGACGGCCCTTGACCGGGTGCATGTAATGCAGGACGGCGTCCGGGAACATCTGGCGGATCAGGCGGATCTCGCCGGGGGAGGCGACATCGAAATGGCGCACGCCACAGGCCCACAGTGCACGCAGCACCGCCGGCTCGGGGTTGCACTTCACGGCATAGAGCACGTCGCCGCCACGGCCGACGGCCTCGGTCGCACCGGCGAATGCCTTCAGGAAGCTGTCGGCGGTGTCGGCCAGCACGCCGGGGCGGATGCAGTGCATAGGCTCTTCCGGGCGGTGCAGGGCGACGGCCTGCGTCACGGTCGAACGGCGGCCGGTGGACAGCGAAACGGCGCTGCTGTCGTTCAGGCCGACGCGGCGGAGCGGGGTGACGGCGGAACGGGAACGCAGGAAACCCATGGCGCACTCCTATCCCCGGACGGCGGCATGCAGGCCGGTCCGGTGAGCAGACGGCGATCCCCGGCCGCGTCACGAGCTGCCCAGCACAAGACTGGGCGCAGGTGGCGCAGCGGAATCGCCGATTGATCGGATTTGGGAAGGGGGGAGACGGAAAAAGCCGGTGCGAGCAGCGGCCCCGGGCTGTGAAGCTCCAGGCAACAGCGCGTCGTTTACCGGCTAAAGGGCTACCGTCTCACAGCCCCACCGTGGGCAGCGTACATACTGACCTCCCTCTCGGGACCGACCCACTGGAATGGTCGGTTCTGCCAAAAAGGACGCGGTACGTCGTAGCATAACCACAGAGGGCCATAGGCACGTGCGGGTGCGTCGTGCCGATTGATTTACGCTTTTCCGCCCGTGATTCAAGTGAATTTTTTGAGGCGGGAATAGGGCGGATTCAGGCCGCCGGCACAGCGTCCGGCTCGAAGGGCGGGAAGCGCGCGGCAATGGCGTCGCCGGTAAGGGCGGCCACCCAGCCATCGGGACGGCCGAAGAACCGGATCGTGGTGAAGCGCGGCGTCGGCCCCATGTCGAACCAGTGCGGCGTGCCGGCGGGAATGCTCAGCAGGTCGCCGGCCTCGCACACCACGCGGAAGACGCGGGCCTTCAGGTGGATATAGAAGGCGCCGGCACCCTCGACGAAGAAGCGCGCCTCGTCCTCCCCATGGGTGTGTTCATCGAGGAATTTGGCACGCAGTGCGGCGATGCCGCCCGTCTGCGGGGTGACGCGGACGACATCCGCCCTGAGGAAACGGCGCGCCTGCTTCAACCGCTCGATGGGGACGGCATAGGCTTGCAGCACGGCTTGTTCATCGCTGTCGTCGGGCAGGGAGGTATCGGCATTCCAGCGTTCATAGAGAATACCGGCATGGGCGAGATGAGCCGCGATCAGGGCCGCATCGGCGGTGCGGAGTTCCGGCCGGTGGGCATCGCTTTCCAGATATACCGTCAGATCGCTCACCGCGCGCACTCCCGCCGAATGGACGCGTACAACGTGAAGTTCCGGCCGACGCAGCGCAATAAGCCGAATCGCAGCAGCGACCGTTCGCCGCGCATCGACGGTAGCGCCGCAGCTCGACCGTCAGCGGCCGCGTTGCAGGCCGACCGTCACCGCCACCGCGACCGCCAGCAATAGGCCGACGAAGGCCGCCACCCCCGTCCAGCCATAGCCGTGCCAGAACAATCCGCCGAGCGTCCCGGCGAGCGTCGAGCCTAGATAATAGCAGAACAGATAGATGGAGGAGGCTTGGCCGCGCGCCACCGCGGCGCGGCGGCCGATCCAGGCCGACACGATGGAATGGGCGCCGAAGAAGGCGAAGGTGAACAGGGCGATGCCGAAGGCGATGGCGAACAGGCTGTCGATCTCCATCAGCGCCAGCCCGGCCACCATCAGGGCAACGGCCGCCGCCAGCGTGCGGTTCGACCCGAATCGGCCAGACCAGCCGCCGAACAGAGGGGAACTGACGACGCCGAAGCTGTAGACCAGGAACACCGCGCCGACGATGGCCGGGCGCAGGTCGAACGGCGGCTCGCTCAGGCGGAAGCCGATATAGTTGAAGATGGTGACGAAGCCGCCCATCAGCAGGAAGCCGAGCGAGAAGAGCCCGAGCAGAGACGGATCGGTCAGCAATCCGCGCCATGCCCGCATCAGGGCCGGCAGCCCGGCGGCGCGGCGGACGAAGTGCCGCGACGGCGGCAGGGCGAACCAGACCGTGACGGCTGCTGCAACCGCCAGCGCACCGACAATCCCGACCGCCAGCCGCCAACTGCCGAGGTCGGTGACGATGGCGGTCAGCACCCGGCCCGACATGCCGCCGATGGCCGTCCCGCCGATATAGAGCCCCATGGCGACGCCCGCCGATTTCGGATCGACCTCTTCGGAGACATAGGCCATCGCCACCGCCGGCAGGCCGCTGAGCGCCAGCCCCTCCAGCGCCCGCACCGCCAGGAAACCATGCCAGCCCGGCATCAGCGCGCCGACAATCCCGAGAATGCCGGCGCCGAGCAGTGCTGCGACCATCACCGGCTTGCGGCCGATGCCGTCGGAAATGGCGCCGGCCACCAGCAGCGCCACCGCCAGGATACCGGTGGTCAGGGAGAGCGACAGGCTCGACTCCGCCGGTGTCACCCCGAACTCCCGCACGAAGTCGGGCAGCAGCGGCTGGACGCAATAGAGCGTGGCGAAGGTGGAGAAGCCGGCGACGAACAGGATGCGGCTGGCACGGCGATAGGCGGGCGTTCCGGCCTGTAGATAGGGGGCCTCGCCACCGGTCTCGATCTCGTCGCGCACGCGCTCGGCTCCTGCTTCGATCCTTCGCCGCTGGTTGCGGCGCAATATGGACATTGCCCTGCCGTGCCTGCCCATTCCAACCATTGCCGGGGCGCAGCCGCCATGCCGTCCGCGCAAGTCGCCTTGGAGGCCGCCTTCATATCCGTATCAGGGGAGGTGCTGAGATGGCCTCGCACTGGACCTTGGCGGGGTCGCGCCGTATAACCAGTGCCCCACACAATTCGTTGATTGTTCGAGCCATGCACGACCTTCGCGCCATCCGTGAGAATCCCGAAGCCTTCGACCGCGGCCTTGGCCGTCGTGGACTGGCGCCGATGTCGTCCTCCGTGCTCGACCTCGACGGCCGCCGCCGCGCCGCGCAGACCCAGATGCAGGAGATGCAGGCCCGTCGGAACGAGGCGGCGAAGGAAGTCGGCCTCGCCAAGCGCGAAGGGCGCGATGCCCAACCGATCCTCGACGAGATGGCGACCCTGAAGGACCGCCTGCCCCAGGTGGAGGAGGAGGAACGCGCGCTCGGCGCCGAACTCGACGCCATCCTGGCCGGCATCCCCAACATCCCGGCCGACGACGTGCCGGACGGACCCGACGAGACCGCCAACGTCGAGGTCCGCCGTTGGGGCACGCCGGCCGACATCGCCAATCCCAAGCAGCATTACGAGCTGGGCGAGGCGCTGGGCCTGATGGATTTCGAGGCGGCGGCCCGCATGTCCGGCGCCCGCTTCACCGTGCTGAAGGGCGGGCTGGCCCGTCTGGAGCGCGCGCTCGCCGACTTCATGCTGGACATCCACACCGGCGAGCACGGCTTCACCGAGATCGCGCCGCCGCTGATGGTGCGCGACACCGCCCTGTTCGGCACCGGCCAGTTGCCGAAGTTCGAGGAGGATTCTGTTCAAGACCACCTCGTCCGACCATTACCTGATCCCGACCAGCGAGGTGCCGCTGACCAATCTGGTCAACGACCAGATCGTCGCGTCGGAGGAGCTGCCGCTGCGCTACACCGCGCTGACCCCCTGCTTCCGGGCGGAAGCCGGATCGGCCGGGCGCGACACCCGCGGGATGATCCGCCAGCACCAGTTCTGGAAGGTGGAGATGGTCGCCATCACCGCCCCGGAACAGTCGGAGGACGAGCATCAGCGCATGACCCGCTGTGCCGAGACGATCCTGGAGCGGCTGGGCCTGCCTTACCGCACCATCGTGCTGTGCACCGGCGACATGGGCTTCTCCTCGCGCAAGACCTATGACGTCGAGGTGTGGCTGCCGGGCCAGAACGCCTACCGCGAGATCTCCAGCATTTCCAATTGCGGCGATTTCCAGGCCCGGCGGATGAAAGCCCGTTGCCGGGCCAAGGGCGAGAAGCAAACTCAATTCGTGCACACCCTCAATGGATCGGGTGTGGCGGTCGGGCGCTGCCTGATCGCGGTTCTGGAGAATTACCAGCAGCCCGACGGTTCGATCCTGGTTCCTGAAGCGCTCCGCCCCTACATGCGCGGAGTGGAGAGGATTTCCATCTGATGTTCGACCTGCCGCTCGACCTGTCCCGCACGCGGATCCTCGTCACCAACGACGACGGCATCCATGCCCAGGGATTGAAGGTCCTGGAAGCCATCGCGCGCGAACTGTCCGACGACGTCTGGGTCGTGGCGCCGGAGATGGAGCAGTCGGCGGCCAGCCATTCGCTGACCATCAACCGGCCGCTGCGCCTGCGCAAACTGGATGATCGCCGCTTCACCGTCGACGGCACGCCGACCGACTGCGTGCTGCTGGCGGTCAACCATGTGATGAAGGACGCCCGTCCGACGCTGGTCCTGTCCGGCGTCAACCAGGGCTCCAACATCGGCGAGGACGTGACCTATTCCGGCACCATCGCCGCGGCGATGGAGGCGACGCTGCTGAACGTGCCGGCCATCGCCATGAGCCAGCATTACGAGCCGGGCCAGCCGATCGACTGGTCCGCCGCCGCCGCCCATGGCGCCGACGTGGTGCGCAAGGCGGTGACGGTGGCCTGGCCGAAGAACGTGCTGCTGAACGTCAACTTCCCGGCCCGCCCGGCCGCGGAAGTGACCGGCATCCAGGTGGTGCGCCACGGCAAGCGCAAGATCGGCGACGAGCTGTTCGAGCGTGTCGACCCGCGTGGCAAGCCCTATATCTGGATCGGCACGCTGCGCGGCGAAGCCGACGTGGCGGACGACACCGACATCCATGTGGTCTTCAACGGCGGCATCTCGGTGACGCCCGTCTATCTCGACCTCACCCATACGCCGACGTTGCAGACGTTGAGGCAGGCCTTCGTGTGACATACAACCCGCGCAAGATCCGCTTGCTGATGGCCCTTCGCGGGGCCGGCGTCACCGACACACGGGTGTTGGCGGCCATCGAGCGGATCCCGCGCGAGCTGTTCGTCCCGGAGGCTTTCCAGGACAGGGCGTGGGAGGACACGGCGCTGCCGATCGATCAGGGCCAGACCATCAGCCAGCCGCTGGTGGTCGGCCTGATGACCCAGGCGCTGGAACTGCTCCCGCGACATCTTGTCCTGGAGGTCGGCACCGGCTCCGGCTATCAGGCGGCGGTGCTGTCGCGGCTCTGCCGCCGGGTCTTCACCATCGAGCGGCTGAAGCCGCTTCTGCGTGAGGCCGAGGGGCGGTTCAGGGCGCTCGACATCGGCACCATCACCACGCGGCTCGGCGACGGGACGCGGGGCTGGCCGGAGCAGGCGCCCTTCGCCCGTATACTGGTCACAGCCGCGGGCGGGCCGGAGCCGCCAAAAGACTTGACGGATCAACTCGCCATTGATGGTGTCTTGGTCATTCCGTTGGGGACCGATCACCGCGACCAGAGGGTCGTGCGTTTCCGGCGCTCCGAAGCTGGCCTTATCCGGGAGGACCTGTGGCCCGTCCGTTTCGTTCCGCTGCTGTCCGACCCGCCGCAATCGGTCCGTTCCGCATGAAACCCGCATTTTCCAAGCGCGTCCTGCCCGCCCTGGTCCTGTCCACCGCCGTCCTGGCGCTCGGCGCCTGCGAGCGGGTGGGGGGGCTTGCCCCCTTCACCACGGTTTCCGAGGTGCCGGATTCGGCCGGTGGCGCCATCAGCGTGCAGAAGGGCGACAGCGCCTATAGCCTGTCGCGCCGCTACAATGTTCCGCTGCGCGACCTGATCGAGGCCAACAGGCTGGCTCCGCCCTACCGGCTGGAGGTCGGCCAGCGGCTGGTGCTGCCGACCTCGCGTCAATACATCGTGCAGAAGGGTGACAGCCTCTACAGCATCTCCCGGATGCACAATGTAGACGTCAGCGAACTGAGCCGTCTGAACAACCTGACCCCGCCCTATGCGGTGCAGGTCGGCCAGCCCCTGCGCCTGCCGGGCAGCAACGACAGCAATGGAACCATGGTCGCTTCCGGCGGTGCCGTTCCGCTGACGCCGCAGGGCTCGCCTGCCGGTCGCGGGTCGGTACAAGCGGCGGAGCTTCCGCCGCCCGGCGCGTCCTCCTCCGGCAGCATCGCCGCAACGCCGCTGCCGCCGCCGTCCAAGCCTGGGGCCGCGTCGGAACCGGCCGCGGCGCCTCCTGCCGCAACCGGCGACGCCGCCTATCAGCCGGGCCAGGCGCCGACCATGCTGCGTCCGCCCGGCAGCAAGCCGGCGGCAACGCCGATTCCGGCACCAGCCCCACAAGCCGCTCCGCCTGCCGCCGCTCCGCAGCAGGAGGTTGCCGCAGCCGCGCCGCCCAAGCCGGAACCGAAGGCCGAGGTCGGCGCCCCGCCACCGCGCGGCGGCGCCCGCTTCCTGTGGCCGGTGAAGGGCAAGCTGCTCTCCGGCTATGGGCCGAAGCCGGACGGGCTGCACAATGACGGGCTGAACATCGCCGCCCCGAAGGGCACCGCCGTGGTCGCCGCCGACAACGGTGTTGTCGCCTATGCCGGCAACGAGCTGCGCGGCTTCGGCAACCTGCTGCTGCTGAAGCATTCCGACGGCTGGATCACCGCCTACGCCCACCTCGACAAGATCGAGGTGGAGCGCGGCGCCTCGGTGAAGCGGGGGCAGGTGATCGCCCGGGTCGGCCAGACCGGCGGCGTGTCCTCGCCCCAGCTGCATTTCGAGCTGCGCAAGGGCAGCCAGGCCGTCGACCCGAGCGACCAGATGGACCGCAAGGTCAGCGAAGGGGCTTCCCGAGGCGGCCAGCCAAGTCCTGGATGAACTGCCAGGCGACCCGGCCCGACCGGCTTCCGCGCGTGACCGACCATTCGACGGCCTCGGCGCGCAGGCGGTCTTCCGGGATCTCCAGGCCGAAATGGCGGACATAGCCCTCGATCATCGCGAAGTAGGTGTCCTGGTCGCAGTTGTGGAAGCCGAGCCACAGACCGAAGCGGTCCGACAGCGACACCTTCTCCTCGACCGCTTCCGCCGGGTTGATGGCGGTCGACCGCTCGTTCTCGATCATGTCACGCGGCATCAGGTGCCGGCGGTTGGAGGTGGCGTAGAACACCACATTGTCCGGCCGCCCCTCGATGCCGCCGTCCAGCACCGCCTTCAGCGACTTGTAATGGGCGTCGTCATGGTCGAAGGACAGGTCGTCGCAGAACAGGATGAAGCGGCGTGCCTCGCCCTTCAGCCGGCTCAGCAGGCGGGGCAGAGTGGGAATGTCCTCGCGGTGGATTTCCACCAGCGCCAGTTCGCCCGGCCGCTCTGTGCAGATGGCGGCGTGGGCGGCCTTGACCAGCGAGCTTTTGCCGGTGCCGCGGGCCCCCCATAGCAGGGCGTTGTTGGCCGGCAGGCCGGCGGCGAAGCGGCGGGTGTTGTCCAGCAGGATCTCCCGCTGCCGCTCGATGCCCTGAAGAAGCATGATGTCGACGCGGTTGACCACCGGAACCCCTTCCAGGCGGTCGGGATCGGGATGCCAGACGAAGGCGTCCGCCGCACCGAAGTCCAGCGGCCGGTCCGGCGGCGGGGCGAGACGTTCCAGCGCCTCGGCGATGCGGGTCAGCAAAGGGACGAGCGCCTGATCGGCACCGGACTTTTCGATGGATTGCGACATAATTTTCCGGAAATTTTTTCTGGATGTTCCATGGAAAGTGGGTGCCCGCGCAGCCATCTTTCCGACGCCTTCGCACCGTAACACAGCAAGGCAAGCACACAAGCTGTGGTGCGCCCGCGGATTGTGGCGCATCACCATTGCATCCCGGTCATGGGCGGCTATAGTCGCGGCGTCCCGGCGGAACGCCGATCCGGTGCCGAGACCAAACCTGTAAGGAGCTTCCAGATGTTCGTTTCGACGGCTTATGCACAGACGGCGGCCCCGGCTGGCGGCGGCGGTGACATGCTCGTCCAGTTCGCGCCGCTGATCCTGATCTTCGTCGTCTTCTACTTCCTGCTGATCCGTCCGCAGCAGAAAAAGATGAAAGAGCATAAGGCGATGCTGTCGGCCATCCGCCGCGGCGACCGCGTCGTGACCGGCGGCGGCATCATCGGCATCGTCACCAAGGTCGGCACCGACGACGAGATCACCGTCGAGATCGCGGAGAATGTGCGCGTGCGCTGCCTGCGCTCGACCGTCAATCTGGTGCTCGCCAAGACCGAGCCGGCCGGCAAGTCCGGTGGCGACGCCGCTCCGGCCGCCGAGGGTGAAGTCAAGCCGGCCGACACCACCGCCGCCGGCGGGATCGGCAAGCTGTTCGGCCGCAAGTAAGCCGTAGCCGGGCCCCTCTTCCACGGGTCGGCCCGAAGGCGCTTCCCGTCCGGTCCGGCCGCTCGCCCCGTCGACGGGGCGGGCCGGTCGCCCGGACCGGGTGTCTGATCGGATTCGAGTGACGCATGCTCTATTTTTCGCGCTGGAAGATTTACCTGATCCTGGCGACCTGCATCGCCGGGTTCATCCTGATGCTGCCCAACTTCATGGGCCGCGACACGCTGGCGGCGCTGCCGTCCTGGTACGCCAACACCCGGGTGTCGCTGGGTCTCGACCTGCGCGGCGGATCGCATCTGTTGCTTGAAGTCGACATGGCCACCGTCATCCGCGACCGCGTGGAAGGTCTGGTGGACGGCGCACGGCAGCAGCTGCGCACCGCCAATGTCGGCTACACCGCGCTGAACGCCGGCGAGCGCGCCGTCACCGTCCAGCTGCGCGACCCGGCCCAGGCTGAGGAAGCCGTGAAGGCCCTGCGCCAGCTCTCCAGCCCGGTGGGCCGCACGGCTCTGGGTGGTGGGCAGCCGGACCTTGACGTGACCGTCAACGGCGGCACGGTGACCGTGGCGCTGAGCGAGGTCGCGCTGCGCGACCGCGCCACCCAGGCCATCGAGCAGTCGATCGAGATCGTCCGCCGCCGCATCGACGAGACCGGCGTGAACGAGCCGACCATCGCCCGCCAGGGCAACGACCGCATCCTGGTCCAGTTGCCCGGCGTCGAGGATCCCGACCGCATCAAGCGGCTGCTCGGCACCACCGCCAAGATGACCTTCCGCCTGGTCGACGTGAACGCCGATCCCAGCACCGGCCGCGCCCCTCCGGGATCCGAGATCCTGCCGTCGACCGAGGGCGACCGCTACCAGTCCAAATACGTCATCCGCAAGAAGGTCGAGGTCGACGGCGCCACGCTGCAGAACGCGTCGGCCGGCACCAACCCGCAGACCGGCGAATGGGTGGTGAACTTCGAGTTCAACACCGCCGGCGCCAACCGGTTCGCCGAGGTGACCAAGCAGAATGTCGGCCGACCCTTCGCCATCGTGCTCGACAACAAGGTCATCAGCGCCCCGGTGATCCGCGAGCCGATCACCGGTGGCCGCGGCCAGATCAGCGGCAACTTCACCGCCGCCAACGCCAACGACCTCGCCGTCCTGCTGCGTGCTGGCGCTCTGCCGGCCCCGCTGAAGGTGATCGAGGAGCGGACCGTCGGTCCCGACCTGGGCGCCGATTCGATCCGTGCCGGCCTGACTGCCGTCGTCGTCGGTTTCGTGATGGTCTGCGTCTATATGATCGCCTGCTACGGGCTGTTCGGCGCCTTCGCCTGCTCGGCGCTGTTCATCAACCTCGTGCTGACGCTCGCGGCGCTGTCGCTGCTGCAGGCCACGTTGACGCTGCCGGGCATTGCCGGCGTGCTGCTGTCGCTCGGCCTGGCGGTCGATGCCAACATCCTGATCAACGAGCGCATCCGCGAGGAGACGAAGAAGGGCCGCGGGGTCTTCGCCTCGATGGAGGCCGGCTTCAGCCGCGCCTACAGCACCATCGTCGACAGCAACCTGACGACGGCCATCAAGATGGCGCTGCTGTTCGTCTTCGGCACCGGCACCATCAAGGGCTTCGCCGTCACCATCACCTTCGGCATCCTCATCTCCATGTTCACCGCCACGGTGCTTGTGCGCCTGATGATGGTGACGTGGCTGCGCCGGACGCGTCCGGCCGTGTTGCCGGTCTGAGAGGTCATCCGATGTTCCATCTCCGCCTCGTCCCCGACAACACCAAGATCCCCTTCATGAACGGCCGCATCGCCGGCCTCGTCGTGTCGGCGATCCTGTCCATCGCGTCCGTCATCCTGTTCTTCCACCCCGGCCTGAATTACGGCATCGACTTCCGTGGCGGCATCGTCATCGAGGCCCGCACGCCGCAGGCCGCCGACTTCGCCTCGCTGCGCCACACGCTGTCCGGCCTCGGCATGGGGCAGGTGGCATTGCAGGAGTTCGGGTCGCCTCAGGACGTGCTGATCCGTCTCGAGCGGCAGCCCGGCGATGACGCCGCCCAGCAGGTCGCTGCCGACAAGGTGCGCAACACGCTGGCCCAGTCCATCCCCGGCACCCAGGTCCGCCGTGTCGAAGCGGTCGGCGCGTCGGTCAGCGGCGAGCTGTTCGCCAACGGCATGCTGGCGCTGGGCCTCGCCATGCTGGCGATGCTGGTCTACATCTGGTTCCGCTTTGAATGGCAGTTCGGCTTCGGCGCGGTGGTGACGCTGATCCTCGACATCACCAAGATCGTCGGCTTCTACGCCATCACCGATATCCAGTTCAACCTGACGGCCGTGGCGGCGATCCTGACCGTCATGGGCTATTCGGTGAACGACAAGGTCGTCGTTTATGACCGCATGCGCGAGAATCTGCGCATCTACAAGAAGATGCCGCTGCGCGACCTGATCGACATGTCGATCAACGAGACGCTGAACCGCACCGTCGGCACCTCCGTCTGCACCCTGCTGTCGATCATTCCGCTGGCACTGTTCGGCGGCGAGGCGTTGCAGGACTTCGGCATCGTGCTGATTTTCGGCGTTATCCTTGCGACCAGCTCGTCGGTGTTCATTGCCGCCCCCATCTTGCTGTTCCTCGGCGAGAACCGCCTGCGGCGCGGTTCTCCCGACGCCGCTTCGGCGGGCAACACCCCGGCGACCACACCGTAACGCCGGACGTTTGGGGAAGGAGAGGGCAGCATGGCCGACATCATGCCGATGATCCCGTCGGACCGTCAGGTCATCGACGGCTACGGTCCGGGACAGTTCTGCATTTCCGGCCAGTGGCGCGTCGGCTCGGTGATTGTCCTGCCGGACCGCACCCTGGCATGGGACGCGACCGACGTCGCCTCCCTGTCGGTGGGCGACTTCGCTCCGGTGCTGGCGGCTGAGCCGAAGGTGGAGATCCTGCTGCTCGGCACCGGCGGCACCATGCGCATGATCCCGAAGGCGCTGCGTCTCGAACTGCGCGAGCAGGGCGTCGTGGTGGAGCTGATGGACAGCCGTGCGGTGTGCCGGACCTACAATGTCCTGCTGGCTGAGGGCCGGCGGGTGGCGGCGGCGATGCTGCCGGTTTAAGGCCGGTCATCCTCTCCAGAAACGACAAAGGCGCCCTTTCGGGCGCCTTTGCTTTTTCATCCCTCGACAGGGAACCTTACGCAGCCAACTGCTCGGCGGCGAAGTCCCAGTTGGCGAGATTGTCGATGACCGCCTTCACGAAG
Source organism: Azospirillum sp. UENF 112521 (assembly GCF_058780665.1). Taxonomy (NCBI): domain Bacteria; kingdom Pseudomonadati; phylum Pseudomonadota; class Alphaproteobacteria; order Rhodospirillales; family Azospirillaceae; genus Azospirillum; species Azospirillum sp. UENF 112521. The sequence continues at coordinate 1,378,559 of NZ_JBSNCI010000002.1, read as the reverse complement.
TCGGCGCGGCGGTTCTGGAAATCGACGTAATAGGCATGCTCCCACACGTCGATGGTGAACAGCGGCTTCTGGCCGTGAGCCAGCGGGGTGTCGGCGTTCCCGGTCTTGCCGACCTTCAGCTTGCCGCCGTCCAGGTACAGCCAGGCCCAGCCCGAGCCGAACTGGGTCAGGGCGGCCTGGGTCAGCTCTTCCTTGAACTTCTCGACGCTGCCGAAGTCGGCGACGATGCGCTGCTCCAGGGCCGCCGGCATCTTGCCGCCGTCCTTCTTCAGGCACTGCCAGAAGAAGGTGTGGTTCCACACCTGGGCGGCGTTGTTGAAGATGCCGACCTTGGACGAATCGCCGGCAGAGGCCTTGATGACCTCCTCCAGGCTGGCGTCGGCCAGCGGGGTGTCCTTGGTCAGGTTGTTCAGGTTGGTGACGTAGGTCTGGTGGTGCTTGTCATGGTGCAGGTGCAGGGTCTCCGACGAGATATACGGAGCCAGAGCGTCGTACGCATACGGAAGCGGCGGAAGTTCGAACGCCATTTGATTTACCCTCTCTTCTTTGATTGTCCTTCCGGGCCGGGCCTTGCGAGCACGGCACCTCCGTCCGTCCAAATAGGCCGATGACGGAAGCTTGTGAAGGCCGGAAACACTCTCGAACGTCGTATAGGGTTATTTCCATTCGACAAAGTCGCCTCCGCCGCCCGGTTTCCCGAGCGCACGGCGGCTTCCAAGGTGGCGGGAAGTCCCGTTTCCGTCCAGTCGCCGGCCAGCGTCAGGTTGCTCCGCCGCGTGCGCGTCACCGGTCGACGCGTCACCGATTCGGGAGACTGGTCGGGGGTCGCCCGCCGCTCCTTCACCACGCGGAAGGGCGGAATCGGGCCCCCGAGTCGCGGTGCCGGGCAAAGGTGGGGAGCGATCTCCGCCCACAGCCGGCCGGCGATCTCCCCGGCCGGAAGATCGGCCAGCGCATCCGCATCGCTGACGGTGACCGACAGCAGGTCATCGCGGGCGAACAGCCATTCCGCGGTCCCGCCGACCAGCCCGACGAAGGGCAGGCCGCCCGGCAGCCGCACCGGCCCATCGAGCTGGAAATGCAGATTGACGATGGCTGGCCCCGGCGGCGGCACGGTCAACCCCGGAACCAGTCGTTCCGCCACCCAGGCCGGTGCCGCGACGATCATGCTGTCGAGCGGTCCGAGCGTCACGGCGCTGCCAGCGGCGGCAAATCCGCTCACGCGGTGCTGATCGAAGGTCAGCCCATCGACCCGGGCGCCGAGATGCAGCGCCGCACCGGCCGACCGCAAGCGCGCCAGGGCCGGCTCGACGAAGGCGGCGGACAGGCCGCGAGGCGCCAGAACCGGCCGGCAGGCGGCCTCACCGCGCAGCAGCGTCTCCCGCAGCACCGCGCCGAACAGGCGGGCCGAGATGCGCTCCATCGGCCCGTTCAGCGCAGACACCGCCAGAGGGCGCCACAGCGGCTCGAACAGCGCTCCACCGGGAGGAAGGCGGTCGGCGACGGAGTGCGCTCGCCCGGCCGTCAGGCAGCGCAGGGCGGCGAGATAGTCGAGCGGCCGGCTGCCCGGCACCCGGCGCGCCGGGTCGAACAGCCACAGCCCTCCCGGGCGCAGGGTCCAGGCGGCGCCGTCGCGCAGATCGAGGAAGGGAAAGGCCGCCGGCCGCAGTTCCTCCAGCGCATCCGTTCCACCGGTCCGCCGGGCGTAGTCGAGCAAAGCCCGGTTGCCGCTGAGCACCATATGGTTGCCGTTGTCGATCAGCCGGCCAAGCGTCGCGTCATGGAAGCTCCGGCAGCGGCCGCCGGCCTGCGGTGCCTGATCGTAGAGCGCCACGCATCGCCCCGCCTCCACCAGCCGGACAGCGGCTGCCAGCCCGGCGAGCCCGGCGCCGATGACATGGACGGTTCCGGTGCCGCTCATCAGCCGGCCGGAGGGATGCCGAGCATGCAACGCACCGCCACCCAGGCGCTTTCCCGCCGGCCGACGCGGACTCGAGCCTTCAGGTCGCGCCAGCCGGCCGCCCGCAGGCGCTTCAGCAGGCGGTGGTACAGCACCATCATGGCGGTTGCGGCCCACAGTGACCCGCGCGCCTGCCCGGCAATGGCGGAGCGTGCCTCGGCGAAGCGGGCTTCCGCGAGATCGGCCAGCGCCTCACAAGCTTTTGGCAGGGCGGGGTGGGCCAACACCGTCTCCGGGTCGGTGGCGTCGATCCCGGCGGCCCGCAGCAGTTCGCGCGGCAGGTACAGCCGGTGCAATTCCGCATCCTCGGCCAGATCGCGCAGGATGTTGGTGAGTTGCAGGGCTTCGCCCAGCGCCAGGGCAAAGCGCTCCGTGTCTGGGTCGGCACGGTCGAAGACACGGATCGCCAGCATGCCGACGGCGCCGGCGACGCGCCGGCAATAGAGCCGCAGAGTGTCGAGATCGGGCGCCTGGAAGCCGCCGGCCTCCTCGCCGGCAACATCCATCGCCATGCCGTCGATCAGCGCCTCAAGCTCGGCCCGCGGCAGTCCGTAGCGCTCGATGGCGCCTTTCAGCGCAGCGGTCAGAGGGCTGCCGGGGACGCCGCCGACATAAAGGTCGCGGATGTCGCGCCGCCAGGAGTCAAGGGCGGCCCGCTTGTCGGCAGGCTCGCCCGGTTCGTCGGCAATGTCGTCGATCCTGCGGCAGAAGGCATAAATGGCGAACATCGCCGCCCTCTTGGAGGCGGGCAGCAGACGCATCGGCCAATAGAAGGTGCTGCCCGACTTGGCGGTGACGGACGTCGCCGTATCGGACACCTTCCTATCCGGCGCATTCCTGTCCGGCGACGTCGTGGATACCGGTTCCAGCGGGGCCGTCTCCAGCGGCGGAGGGGTCATCTGTAGCATCCTGGGCATTGCACGTCGTGACGTGCCTGACGGTGCACGTCGCGACGTGTGGCCCCGGAGTTTATGCGGCGGAGAAGCTCCGCGCCAGCCCCCGCGCCACGGCGGCCAGCTTGTGGTGGGCACCCAGCGTCACCCGCGTCTTCATCGGGTCGCGGGACTTCAGGCGCCGTGACAGCAATTCGGCGAGGCTGAGGATCACCGCCGCCTCCATGCGGAGGCCGCGATGCTGGATCAGGCCGGGCAGGGCAGCGGCGCGTTCCAGCAGGCGGTCGGTATGCTCCAGCGCCTGATCGAAGATGGCGCGCATGCGCGCGTCGCTCTCACCCTCCACAAGGCGCTCGACGCTGATTCCCGCCTCGTCGAACCAGGCCAGCGGGATGTAGCAGCGCCCGAGCTGCGTCCAGTCCTCCCGTGCATCCTGGAGATGGTTCAGCACCTGCAGGGCGGAGCAGAGCGCGTCGGACGCCGGCCCGGCGGCCACACCCTCGCCATGCAGCTCCAGCAGGTAGCGGCCGACCGGATTGGCCGAGAAGCGGCAGTAGAGAAGCAGGTCGCTCCAGCTGTGGCAGCGGGCACCGACCGAATCGCGGCGAAAGGCGCGCAGAATTTGGCGGGCATGGCGGTCGCTGACGCCGGTCTTCTGCAGGCTCTCCCGCAGATCGGTGGCCGGCTTCAGATAGGCATGCTTGGCCTGGCCCGAGGTCAGCGCCCGTTCAAGCGCCTCCAGGTAAGCCAGCTTGGTCTCCGGTTCGAGATCCGCATCATCGGCGATGTCGTCGGCCAAGCGCACGAAGCGGTAGAAGGCGATCACATGCGGACGCAGGTGCTTCGGTATCAGCCGGGACGCGACGGGGAAATTCTCTCCCGATTCGTCCTTGCGTGCGACCGGACCGGTCTTGCGGGGTTTCGTCGGGGCGATGTTGAAATCCGTCATGGGATCCCTGCCTGCTGCGCGTCGGGGCTGGCGGTGCGACCGTGTGTGCTTCATATAGGCGTAGCAACAGGCTTTGGCCCGTCCTTCCATCGCTCCTCCCCTCTTTTTCCAATCGGGCATCCCATGGTGAAGGCTGCGACCGACCTGTCCTATTGCGGACGGGAGGTTCGGAAATATGACAACGACCACTTTTTGGCAGGTCTGTTCACCCCCGCCGACAGGCGCGAGGCGACGTTCGCACTCTACGCCTTCAACCTTGAGATCGCGAAGACGCGCGAGGTGGTCAGTGAACCGATCCTTGGCCAGATGAGACTTCAATTCTGGCGCGACGGGATCGAAGCCGTCTATGAGGATGGACCCGTACCCCGGCATGAGGTGATGGAGCCCCTGGCGCAGGCGGCGCGCGGGCTGGGATTGAGCCGTGCCCTGTTCGACCGGCTGGTCGACGCCCGGGAAGCCGATCTGGACGACACGCCGCCGGCCGACCTGACCTGTCTGGTCAATTATGCCGAAGTGACCGGGGCGCCGCTGGTCCAGTTGGCGCTGGAGATCCTGGGCGCGCGGGATGCGGCGGCGATGGCGGCCGGGCGCCATGTCGGCATCGCCTATGCCCTGTCCGGCATCCTGCGCGCGGTGCCGTTCCTGGCGCGTCAGCACCGTCTGCGCCTGCCGGACGATTTGATGCAGCGCCATGGTGCCAAAGCTGAGGATCTGTTCGCCGGACGCTCGACGCCGGAATTGCGGCCGGTGGTGGGCGAGATCGCCGATGTGGCGCGCGGGCATCTGGCCGAGGCCCGCAAGCTGCGCCGCGAATTGCCGAAGGCCGCGGTTCCGGCGCTGCTACCGGCGACGCTGGCCGACCTGCATCTGGGCGTGATCGCGCGCGAGGGCAACGACGTGTTCGCCCCGCGCGTCCTGTTGGCCAATCCATTCCGTCAGCTTCGGATGGGCTGGGCGGCGATGCGCGGGCGCTACTGACGCCCGGGCATCGCGGAAACCCGCCGGTCAGCCGTGCAGCCAGCCGTCAAGGTCGGCCATCGCCCGGCGGGTGTAGGCCAGCTTGCGGTCGCGGCCGCGGATCTTGTCGTCCACCGGCGGGAACAGGCCGAAATTGACGTTCATCGGCTGGTAGGTTTCCGCCTCCGCCCCGCCGGTGATGTGGCCGAGGATGGCGCCGAGCGCCGTGGTCACCGGGGGAGCGCTGATCTCTTGCCCCAGACGCTCCGCCGCGGCGAAACGGCCGGCGAGCAGGCCGACCGCCGCACTCTCCACATAGCCTTCGCAGCCGGTGACCTGACCGGCGAAGCGCAGGCGCGGCAGCGACTTCAGCCGCAGGGCGCCGTCCAGGATGCGCGGACTGTTCAGGAAGGTGTTGCGGTGCATGCCGCCGAGCCGGGCGAACTCGGCATTCTCCAGGCCGGGGATCATGCGGAAGATGCGGGCCTGTTCGGCATGGCGCAGCTTGGTCTGGAAGCCGACGAGGTTGTACAGCGTGCCCAGCGCATTGTCCTGGCGCAGCTGGACCACCGCATAGGGGCGGCGTTCCGGCTTGTGCGGGTTGGTCAGGCCGACCGGCTTCATCGGGCCGTAGCGCAGGGTATCGACGCCGCGCTCCGCCATCACCTCGATCGGCAGGCAGCCTTCAAAGTAGGGAGTGTTCTTCTCCCACTCCTTGAAGTCGAGCTTCTCGCCCTCGATCAGCGCGGCGATGAAGGCGCGGTACTCGTCCTTCTCGAAGGCGCAATTGATGTAGTCCTTGCCGGTGCCGCCGGGACCGGGCTTGTCGTAGCGCGACTGGAACCATGCCTTGGACAGGTCCACACTCTCCAGATAGACGATGGGGGCGATGGCGTCGAAGAAGGCCAGCGACTCCTCGCCGGTCTGGTCGCGCACCGCCTCTGCAAGGGCGGGGGAGGTGAGGGGGCCGGTGGCGACGATGACGCTGTCCCACTCCTCCGGCGGCAGGCCGGCAACTTCCTCGCGCTGGATGGTGATCAGCGGATGGGTGGAGACGGCTTCCGTCACCGCATCGGCAAAGCCGTCGCGGTCCATGGCCAGCGCGCCGCCGGCCGGCACCTTGTGCGCGTCGGCGCAGCGCAGGATCAGCGAGCCGCAGCGCCGCATCTCCTCATGCAGCAGCCCGACCGCATTGTATTCGGCATCGTCCGACCGGAAGGAGTTGGAACAGACCAGCTCCGCAAGCTTGTCGGTATCATGGGCCTCGGTCTTGCGGACTGGCCGCATCTCGTGCAGCACGACGGGCACGCCGCGGGAGGCGAGCTGCCAAGCGGCTTCCGAGCCGGCGAGACCGCCGCCGATGACATGGACGGGGCGAAGGGTGTCGGTCATAGAAGCGATTTTCCAAACAGAAGACTGCGGATGATTGACGCGCAATCTAGGCTGTCCGCTTCCAAAACGACAGTCCTCAAACGGCTGCCGTCAGACACAGATCAGCCGGCCTTCACGGGGAAGGCCGGCTGCAAGTCGATCAGGAGTCAGTCAGAACATCGAGCCAAGCGGAACAGTGAGCCTGGGGCGTCAACCAAGCAGTGGCTCACTCGCTCTTCGTCGTCGTGCTGCGTTCGACGGTGGTGGAGCCGGTCGGAGCCGGCGCCACGGTGGTCGAGCCATAGCTGGGGGTCGTCGTCGTCGTGGTGGTCGTGCTGGTGGTGGATTTGTCGGACCCGCAGGCCGCCAGCAGCAGGGCCGCACCAAGGGCGGCCCCCACACCGGTCAGAAGCGTCTTGCTCATGCCCCTCGTCTCCCATGCAGTGCGAAGTCTGCCTGCAAGAACAAGGCGCAGCTTGCGTTTGTTCACGCCCTCTTTCGGGTTGCCGATTTCCGCACCGCCGGCTTCGCCTTTAGGTAGGGGGCGAGATAGCGGCCGGTATAGCTGCGCTCGACCTTGGCGACTTCCTCCGGCGTGCCCTCGGCGACGATCTCGCCGCCGCCGGTCCCGCCCTCCGGCCCCAGGTCGATGATCCAGTCGGCGGTCTTGATAACCTCCAGATTGTGCTCGATAACCAGCACCGTGTTGCCCTGGTCGACCAGCGCGTGCAGCACCTCCATCAGCTTTTCGACGTCGGCGAAATGCAGGCCGGTGGTCGGTTCGTCGAGGATGTACAGCGTGCGGCCGGTGGCGCGGCGGCTCAATTCCTTGGACAGCTTGACGCGCTGCGCCTCGCCGCCCGACAGGGTGGTTGCCGCCTGCCCGATGTGGATGTAGCCAAGGCCGACGCGTTCCAGCGTGTCCAGCTTGTCGCGGATGCCGGGAACCGCCTTGAAGAACTCCTTGCCCTCCTCGACCGTCATGTCCAGCACGTCGGCGATGGTCTTGTCGCGGTAGGTGACTTCCAGCGTCTCGCGGTTGTAGCGCTTGCCGTGGCAGACATCGCAGGTGACATAGACGTCGGGCAGGAAGTGCATCTCGATCTTGATGACACCGTCGCCCTGGCAGGCCTCGCAGCGCCCGCCCTTGACGTTGAAGGAGAAGCGGCCCGGACCGTAGCCGCGCGCCTTTGCCTCCGGCAGTCCGGCAAACCAGTCGCGCATCGGCGTGAAGGCCCCGGTATAGGTCGCCGGGTTGGAGCGCGGGGTGCGGCCGATCGGCGACTGGTCGATGTCGATGACCTTGTCCAGATGCTCCAGCCCAAGCACGGCGTCATGTTCGGCCGGATGCTCGCGGGCGCCCATCAGCTTGCGCGCGACCGCCTTGTACAGCGTCTCGATGATCAGCGTGGACTTGCCGCCGCCGGACACGCCGGTCACGCAGGTGAAGGTGCCGAGCGGAATTTTGGTCGAGACGTTCTGCAAATTGTTGGCCCGCGCGCCCTGCACCTCCAGGAACTGGCCGGGATGGCCGGGCCGGCGGGTGTCGGGCACCGGAACGAAGCGGGTGCCGTTCAGATACTGGGCGGTGATGCTGTCGGGGTTCTTCTGAACCTCCTCCGGTGTCCCCTGCGCGATGACCGAACCGCCATGCTGGCCGGCGCCGGGTCCCATGTCGACCAGATAGTCGGCGCTGCGGATCGCATCCTCGTCATGTTCGACGACGACCACGGTGTTGCCGATGTCGCGCAGGCGCTTCAGGGTCTCCAGCAGCCGGTCATTGTCGCGCTGGTGCAGGCCGATGGACGGTTCGTCCAGCACATACAGTACGCCGGTCAGGCCGGAGCCGATCTGCGAGGCGAGCCGGATCCGCTGGCTCTCGCCGCCCGACAGCGTGCCCGACCCGCGGCTGAGCGTCAGGTACTCAAGCCCCACCGCATTGAGGAAACCGAGGCGCTCGTTGATCTCCTTGAGGATTCGGTAGGCGATCTCGCGGTCTTTCGGGCGCAGATGCTCGTTCAGTTCGCTGAACCAGGCACCGGCGCCGGCGATGGACAGTTCCGCCGCTTCGGAAATGTTGCGGCCGCGGATCTTGACCGCCAGCGCCTCCGGCTTCAGGCGGGCGCCCTTGCAAACCTCGCAGGGCTGGGAGGACTGGTATTTCGACAGCTCGTCGCGCGTCCAGGCGCTGTCGGTCTCGCGGAAACGCCGCTCCAGATTGTTGACGATGCCTTCGAACGCCTTGTTGGTCTCATAGCGCCGCAGGCCGTCGTCATAGGTCATGGTGATGGCCGACCCGTCCGAGCCGAACAGGATCGTCTTGCGCACCTTCTCCGGCAGATCCTGCCAGGGCGTTGTCATCGACGCATCGAAATGCTCGCAGATGCTCTCGAGCGTCTGGTCATAGTATTTGGAGGTGGACCCAGCCCACGGCGCGATGGCTCCCTTGGACAGCGACAGCCGCTCGTCCGGGACCACCAGCATCGGGTCGAAATAGATCTTGCTGCCCAGCCCGTCGCAAGCCGGGCAAGCGCCGAACGGGTTGTTGAAGGAGAACAGCCGCGGCTCGATCTCCGGAATGGTGAAGCCGCTGACCGGGCAGGCGAATTTCTGCGAGAAGACGGTCTGCTCGTTGGTCTCGGCATTCTCGACCCAGACGATGCCGTCGGCCAGCCCCAGCGCGGTCTCCAGCGAATTGGCCAGACGGTTGCCCAGCCCCTCGCGGACCACGATGCGGTCGACCACCACCTCGATGTCGTGCTTCAGCTTCTTGTTGAGCGCCGGCACCTCGTCGATCTCGTACATGGTCCCGTCGACCCGCACGCGCTGGAAGCCGCGCTTGCGCAGGTCCTGGATTTCCTTCTTGTACTCGCCCTTGCGGCCGCGGACGAAGGGCGCCAGCAGCAGCAGGCGCGTGCCCTCCGGCATCGCCATGATGCGGTCGACCATCTGGCTGACCGTCTGGCTTTCGATCGGCAGGCCGGTGGCCGGCGAATAGGGGATGCCGACGCGCGCCCAGAGCAGGCGCATATAGTCGTAGATTTCCGTCACCGTGCCGACGGTGGAGCGCGGATTCTTGGAGGTCGTCTTCTGTTCGATGGAGATGGCCGGCGACAGGCCCTCGATGGAATCGACGTCCGGCTTCTGCATCAGCTCGAGGAACTGGCGCGCGTAGGCCGACAGGCTCTCCACATAGCGCCGCTGCCCCTCGGCATAGATCGTGTCGAAGGCGAGCGACGACTTGCCCGATCCCGACAGGCCGGTGATGACGATCAGCTCGTCGCGCGGCAGATCCACATCGACGTTCTTCAGGTTATGTTCCCGCGCGCCGCGGACGCTGATGTACTTGTTCATGGAGTGTTCTTTTACCCGAAGCTTTTCCGGATGGAAAGCGGCAAGGCGCCGCGACGCATGACGAAAATCGGCCGGCAGAGGAAATGGCTCAATTGGCCCCCTCCCGCCGGTCGGCTGACGATATATGCGCCAGGCGCGGTATTGCCACCGGCGCCCCGCGCGGGTCGGTCATGACCAGAAGGGCGGAACGGCCCGGAACCGCTTCCACAGCTCGGGCAGAGCCTTGCGCCGCTTTTCGGATTGGCGCTCGATCCAGGCGGCGACCGCGCCGACCGTCTTCGGGTCGGCGCCGGACAGCGATGCGAGCATGCGGGTGCCGGTGACGGCGTCCTGATCGGCGTCCAGCGCCGCCTGCAACTGTTCCAGCGCCGCGAAGAAGGGCAGGGTGGCCGCCTCTGGATACAGTCCCCGGAAGAAATCGGCGGTATAGCGCAGCGTGCGCAGCCGCCGGCGCAGCTTGTCGCGCCCCTTGGCATCCTCCGGCGGTTTCGCCGCTTTGCCGAGCTTTGCCATGCGGGCAGACAGCCAGCCGCCGGCAAGCGTGGTGACCGGCGCCGACAGCATGGCCCGCCGGTCGCCCTCCGCCTCCGACATCCAAAGGCCATGCTCCAGCCACGCGGCGAGGCCGAGGACCGTGGTGGTGCAGCCGGGCGCCAGAATCGCCGCCATCGCTTCGCGTGCCGGACCGGCACCGGCGGAGCGGGCCAGCGATTCCAGCCGTCCCAACTCCGCACGGTCGATGCCCGGAGCCGCCGTCGGGTCGGCAAGGAGGGGAGCGAGGACGCCGGACATCAGCACGTCCCAGCCGCGTGCCGGTCCCAGCCGCTTGGCGAGCCCGCGGCTTTCCTCGACCAGCCGGTCGGCCTCCGGCGCGGCGATCAGCGGAGCGAAGAGGCGGTGGGCGGTGCGCAGCCGGCGAAGAGCCACGCGCATGCGATGCAGCCCCTCCACGTCGCCGCCGGCCAGCGCGCAGGACTCGTTGGCCAGGAACTGGCGCAGCGCCTGACGCAGAATGTGGCGATAGGCTTCCGCCACGGTGGTCAGCGGCGACAGGCCGAGCGGTTCGGCTTCCGCCGGTCCCGGCGCCCTGCCGGTGACCATCCGCAGGCCGGCCTCCGCCTTGCTTTCGGTGCCGATGCGCATGGGAATGGCAGCCTGCAGCATCAGCGCCAGATCGAACAGGCTGGCGACCTTGCCGGCTTTCAGCTCCAGTTCCACTTCGCTGATCGGCAGGGAGTTGCCGCCGGCATAGACGCCGCCGTCATCGACGGCCAGCTCGACCGCGGTCAGCGGATCGGGGCGCAGCAGCAGGGTGGTGCGCCGGAAATCGGTGATGAACAGGCAATCCAGCGCATCGAGCGCCGCCGACGGCACCAGCCCGGCGACGCTGGGATCCGTCAACGCGCCGACATCGACGGCCTCGCCGGCGACGACCCATTCCCACTCCCGCCGCACGGCGACGGCGGCCGAATCGCCGGGGCTGGCGCTGTTGACCGTCTTCAGGGTCTGGAGGAAACGGTCCCCCTCCTGCCGCACGCGCAACGCCACCCCGTTGGCGGCGAGCTTGAAGTCGGGCGTGTCGAAATAGGCGGTTCGCAGCCTTTGGGTCGCTGCCGGACCGTCGGCAATCGCCAACAGCCCCGGCAGCGCCGCCACCCGCGCCAGATCCGCCGTCGCCGCATGCAGCTTCAACTCCACCTCGCGGAACGTCGAGGCGGCCGGCTGGGCGTCGGGGCCGGACTGCGGGCTGACGGGCGGTGCCGTGGGCGGGCTGACGGGGGTCAAGGGTCGGCTTCCTCCCGAATCCGGCCGGGGCGCGGCCTTGCGGCCGAACCGGCCTGGAGCGTATCAGGTGGATCCGTGGATACCCCAACCGCCGCCGCAGGTTAAGAGAGTTTACGCGGCTGCACAAAATCCGCCAGCCTGCCGGCGCCCATCTCCAGGTCGGCCCAATGCAGCGTCTCGAAGACCAGAACGGCGCAGGCGCCGGTCGGGAATTTGTCGGCCAGATCGTGGCGGAGGCCATGATCGCCGCTGCCGGTCAGGGCGTTCGCCAGTTCGTGCAGGTCGGGATTGTGCGCCACCAGCATCAGCCCGGTCGCGGAATCGGGTGCGTCGCGCAGGCGCTCCAGCAGCGTGTGGGCGCCGCACAGATACAGGCCGCGTTCATGCTCCACCGGCGGATAGGGTGCACCCATCGCCGTCATCACCCGCTTGCGCGTCTCCACGGCCCGCACGGCGGTGGAACAGAGCACGAGGTCGATGTGCGCGTTGTGCTTGGCCAGATAGGCGCCGACCAGGGTGGCCGCCTTTTCTCCGCGGGCGTTCAACGGGCGGTCATGGTCGCCCAGCGACGGATCGTCCCAGGAGGATTTGGCATGGCGCAGCAGAAACAGCGTCTTCATGGCGGAAATCGACCGGCAGGGGAGGGGCGAGGGGTGGGGCAGGGCGAAGCGGGAAGAAGTCGCAGTGTTTAACCAAATGGGAGTCCTGAAACCGTAACGCATATGGGATACTCTGTCTGCCCACCATATAACCGTCGTCGGCATGGTTCAAAGCCAAGCGCCGGCGTTCGGGATTTCACGATTTCAGAGGTCGACGTGACGCATCTCCAGGAACTCGATTCGGTCGGTATCGAGCCAAACGCCCCGGAACGCTTCATCAATCGGGAGCTTTCGTGGCTGGCCTTCAACCAGCGCGTCCTGGACGAGGCGGCCAACCCGAATCACCCGCTTCTGGAGCGACTGCGCTTCCTGTCGATCTCCGCCAGCAACCTCGACGAATTCTACATGGTCCGCGTTGCCGGCCTGAAAGGGCAGGTCGCCGCCGGCGTGAAAACGCCCAGCCCTGAGAATCTGACGCCCGCCCAGCAGCTGGTCGCGGTGAAGCAGCGCATCGCCGCCCTGATGGAGAGCCAGCAGGCCACGTGGCGTTCGCTGAAAGGTGAACTGCGTGGTGCCGGCATCTCGGTCGTCGATCCGGCCGACCTCAGCGAAGGCGAACTGGACTGGCTGGAAGCCAAGTTCCTGGACGATATCTTCCCGATCCTGACGCCCATTGCCGTCGATCCGGCCCACCCCTTCCCGTTCCTGCCGAATTTGGGCTTTTCGCTGGCGCTCCAGCTGCACGACCCGGTCAAGGGCCGGCACATCGACGCGCTGGTGCCGCTGCCGACCCAGCTTGAGCGGTTCCTGCGCCTGCCGGGATCGGACATCCGCTTCATCCAGCTGGAAAAGGTGGTGATGCAGTTCATCGACCGCCTGTTCCCTCCGTTCCAGGTCAAGGCGCATGGCGTTTTCCGCGTGCTGCGCGACAGCGAGATCGAAATCGAGGAAGAGGCGGAAGACCTTGTCCGCACCTTTGAAAGCGCGCTGAAGCGCCGCCGCCGCGGCAGCGTCATCCGGCTCGCCACCGACAGCGGCATGGCGGCCGACCTGCGTGAGTTCCTGCGGCATGAACTGAACGTCGCGTCGGACGACGTCTTCATCCTGGACGGGCTGATCGGCCTGACCGACACCAAGCTGCTGATCGTCGACGAGCGGCCGGACCTGGTCTTCCGTCCCTTCAACGCCCGCTTCCCTGAACGGATCCGCGATTTCGGCGGCGACTGCTTCGCGGCGATCCGCCACAAGGACATTGTCGTCCACCACCCGTACGAGTCGTTCGACGTGGTGGTGCAGTTCATCCGGCAGGCGGCGCGCGACCCGCAGGTGGTGGCGATCAAGCAGACGCTCTACCGCACCAGCAAGGACAGCCCCATCGTCGCCGCGCTGATCGAGGCGGCGGAGGCCGGCAAGTCGGTCACGGCTCTGGTCGAGCTGAAGGCCCGCTTCGACGAGGAGGCGAACATCCGTTGGGCGCGCGATCTTGAACGTGCCGGCGCCCAGGTCGTCTACGGCTTCGTCGATCTGAAGACCCACGCCAAGGTGTCGCTGGTGGTGCGGCGCGAGAAGAAGGCGCTGCGCAGCTACGTCCATTTCGGCACCGGCAATTACCACCCGATCACCGCCAAGGTCTACACCGACCTCTCCTTCTTCACCTGCGACCCGGCGCTGTGCCACGACGCCGCCGTGATGTTCAACTTCATGACCGGCTACGCCACGCCGAAGGTGCTGGAGAAGATCGCCATAGCGCCGATCACGCTGCGCCAGCGGCTTTCGGACCTGATCGAGGCGGAGATCGCCCATGCCGCCGCCGGGCGTCCGGCGTCCATCTGGGTGAAGCTGAACTCCCTGGTCGATCCTGTCATCATCGACAAGCTGTACAAGGCCTCGCAGGCGGGCGTGCAGATCGACATGATCATCCGCGGCATCTGCTGCCTGCGGCCAGGGGTGAAGGGGCTGTCGGAAAACATCCGGGTGCGCAGCATCGTCGGCCGCTTCCTTGAGCATGGCCGCGTCATCTGCTTCGGCAACGGCCATCCCATGCCGAGCAACCAGGCCAAGATCTTCATCTCCTCCGCCGACTGGATGACCCGCAACCTGGACCGCCGCATCGAGACGCTGGTGCCGATCGAGAATCCGACGGTGCACGAACAGGTGCTCGACCAGATCATGGTCGCCAACATGAAGGACGACGCGAGCACCTGGAAGCTGGGGCCCGATGGCGTGTACCATCGCATCAAGGCTGGCCCCGATGCGTTCAGTGCCCATAATTACTTCATGACCAACCCCAGCCTGTCCGGCCGGGGCAGCGCGCTCAGCAATAAGCGCACGCCGCCGCGGCTGATGCTGCACACGGTGTCCTGAGGGCGGGTGACGGGAGTGAGAGTATGAGCATGGAGAAACGCGCCGCCGCCAATTTCGGCGAGCTGGGGCAGGCGGGTGTCGGATCTTTTGGCGTCGGCGCTTCGGGCGTTGCGACCGCCGGTGAGCGCGTCGGAGAGCGGGTGGGCGTGATCGACATCGGGTCGAACTCCATCCGTCTCGTCGTCTATGATGGGCTGACCCGCTCGCCGCTTGCCCTGTTCAACGAGAAGGTGCTGTGCGGTCTGGGGCGCGGCGTCGAGAAGGCCGGCGTGCTGAACCCCGACGGTGTCGCCCAGGGGCTGGCGGCGCTGGAGCGGTTTGCGACCCTGGCCCAGGGCATGCGCGTCGGCCGGCTCGACGTGATCGCCACCGCCGCCGTGCGCGATGCCCGCGACGGTGCCGCCTTCGTCGATGCCATCCGGCGCCGGGCCGGCCTGACCGTCCGCGTCATCAGTGGCGAGGAGGAGGCGCGGCTGTCGGCCATGGGCGTGCTGTCGGGCACCCCCGGCGCGGACGGTCTCGTCGGCGATCTCGGCGGCGGCAGCCTGGAGTTGGTGACGCTCGACCGCGGGGTGATCGGCAAGCAGGTGACGCTGCCGCTCGGCCCGCTGCGGCTGATGGAGGTCGGCTCGACCAAGGGCGGCCCGGCCAAGCTGATCGACCAGCATCTGGAATCGCTGCCCTGGCTGCCGGCGATGAAGGGACGGCCCTTCTACCCGGTCGGCGGCAGCTGGCGCGCCATCGCCAAGCTGCATATGGAGCAGTCCGGCCACCCGCTGCACATCATCCACCACTACACCATTCCATCCGCCGACGCGCGGGAGTTCACCGGCCTGATCGGCCGGCAGAGCCGCTCGTCGCTGGAGAAGATGGCGGGATCGCGCCGCCGGCTCGACACGCTGCCTCTCGCCGGGCTGGTGCTGGAACGGCTGCTGCGCATCGCCCAACCGTCGAAGCTGGTCTTCTCCGCCTACGGCCTGCGCGAAGGGCATCTCTATTCTCTGCTCTCGCCGGAGGGGCAGCGTGAGGATCCGCTGATGGCGTCGGCCGCCGATTGGGCGCGGCGTTTCGTGCGGATGGGCGATCCGGCCCTGCTGATGTCCTGGACCGCCGGGCTTTTCGCCGGCGAGGACGACAACGCCATCCGGCTGCGCCATGCCGCCTGCCTGCTGAGCGACGTCGGCTGGGCCGACCATCCCGACTACCGGGCGGAGCATGCCTTCCTGCGCGTGCTGCGTTATCCGTTTCCGGCGCTGGACCATGACGAGCGTGCCTTCCTCGCGCTTGCCGCCCATGCCCGCTATGCCGGCACCATCGATATGCCGCTGACCGCGCCGGTGCGGACGCTGGTGAGCGAAGGGCAGGGCATGAAGGCGCTGGTGCTGGGGCTGGCCCTGCGCCTTGCCCACACGCTGTCGGGCGGCGCCACGGCCTTGCTGGAGCGGACGAGCCTGAAGGTCGGCGATGGCCGTATCGTGCTGACCCTGCCCGACGACGGCAGCGTCCCGGCCGGCGAAGCGGTCCAGCGCCGCATCGATGCGTTGGCCAAGGCGATGAATCTCAAGGGCGACGTGGTCCAGCCGCTGCGGCCTCAGGCGGCGGAATAGGGCAGGAGGGATAGGGCAGGGCCGGACGCCGGTGAATGGCGTGCGGCCCTGCCCGTTCGTGTCAGGTCCGGGTGATCGACACGCCTCCGTCTACCAGCAGCGCGGTTCCTGTGGTGAAACTGGACGCGTCCGACGCCAGATAGAGCGCCGACTGTGCGATTTCCCGCGGCGTCGCGAGGCGTTTCAGGGCGTGAAGCCCCTGCACGAAGGCCAGCGCCTCCGGTGTGTTCGACACCGCCCGTCCCATCGGCGTATCGGTACCACCCGGCAGCAGGGCGTTGGCGCGGATGCCTTGCGGCCCGTATTCCGCCGCGATCACCTGCGTCAGGCCGATCAATCCGGCCTTGCTGGCGGCATAGGCGGCCATTCCGGGAAAGCCGACGGTGTGGCCGACAAAGGTCGAGGTGAAGATCAGCGATCCGCCGCCGCGGGAGAGCATCGCCGGAATCTGGTGCTTGGCAGCATGGAAGGCGCTGGTCAGGTTGGTATCGATCACCTCGTGCCACATCTCAGCCGTCATATCGGGAAGCGGAACCTGCATGCCGGTGGTGCCGGCATTGTTGAAAGCGACGTCCAGTCCGCCGAACCGGCGGATGGCGGTTTGGACGGCATCGCGTGCGACGTCGGCATCCGCGACGGTGCCGGCCACGGCGACGGCATCGCCGCCTTTGCCCCGAATCTCATCCGCCAACCGTTCCAACTCGTCACGCCGCCGTGCCACCAGAACGAGTTGCGCGCCGTGCTCGGCGAACAGCAGCGCCGCCTCGCGCCCGATCCCGGAACTGGCGCCCGTGACGATTGCAATCTTTCCGTCCAGCTGTTTCATTGCCATTCTCCCATGTGATGAACGGCCCGAAAGTCGCGAAACCGGTCAGGTTAAGGCTATCCGATTCTTGCTTTCGAATTCGCAAGACCGAAGCGGACGGTTGCGGAATTGTTTTCCATAACCTAACTTATGTGTCTTTGTTCTGTAGGCGCAATGTGAAACTGTCAGTCCCTCGCAACATAGAACTGTCAGTTTTCCGTCGGGTTTGCGACGGCTGGGAGGCTGGCGATAGGCTGGATCACGATGAGCGAACGGGACTTGCAACGCGTCGAGGTTCTCGGCGATGTGCTGAGCGGTCGCCGCGGGGTCGGGTCGGCGGCTTCGGTTTTGGGTTTGAGCGAGCGGCTCTAAACGGTCGTAACATTAGTCGCTCGCATGGGACGCTCTCCCGAACATGCCCCGTAAGCATGCATGGCTGGGTCGTTGTGGGTTGACCGGTTGCGGCATGGCGGATGACCGATGCGTTGCCCATTTCCGTCGTCGCAACTTCGGATCCGGATGGATGATGTCGTCGAAAAACCAGCCCACCCCGCCCGATCAGCGCCAAGCGGTCCTGTCCCAGCGCCGAAATCTCAAGATGGCCGAATCCGCTCACGCCTATGTGCGTGGCAGCACCGTGAAATTCTACGAATGGCTGGAGCAGTCCAGCGGCAAGGTCCCCGACGGTCCGCCGGTCTGGATCTGCGGCGATTGCCATGTCGGCAACCTCGGGCCGGTCGCCAATGCCAAGGGCCGGATCGGCATCCAGATTCGCGATGTCGACCAGACGGTGGTCGGCAACCCCGCCCATGACCTGATCCGGCTCGGCCTGTCGCTCGCCACCGCGGCACGCGGGTCCGACCTGCCCGGCGTCACCACGGCGCTGATGCTGGAACGGATGATCGAGGGCTACATGATGACCCTCGACGGCGAGCTGGGTGGCGATGCGGTGCGGAAGAGGCCATCGGTCGTCCGCCTGGGCATGCGTCAGGCCATCGGCCGCACCTGGAAGCATCTGGCCCGGGACCGCATCAAGGACATCCGGCCGACCATCCCGCTCGGCAAGCGGTTCTGGCCGCTGACCGACGAGGAGCGCGCCGCCGTCGAGGAGCTGTTCGCAAAGGATCAGGTCCGCCGCCTGGTGACCGCCCTGCATTCCCGCGACGACAACGACCGGATCGAGCTTCTGGATGCGGCCTATTGGGTGAAGGGCTGCAGTTCGCTCGGCCGGTTGCGGATCGCGGTGCTTCTCGGCGTCGGCGAGGGGCATTACGACGAGGGCGGCCTCAGCCTGATCGACATCAAGGAGGCGGTCCAGGCCGCAGCACCGCGTGCCGCCAAGAACGGCATGCCGCGCGACAATGCAGAACGCGTGGTGACCGGCGCGCAGAATCTCTCGCCCTATCTCGGCGACCGCATGCGCCCTGCCCGCCTGCTCGACCGCGCCGTCTTCCTGCGCGAACTGCTGCCGCAGGACATCAAGCTCGACTTCGATCATCTGACGCGCGAGGAAGCGACCCGTGTCGCCTTCTATCTGGCCGCCGTGGTCGGCAAGGCGCATGCCCGCCAGATGGACGAGGCGACGCGCAAGTCATGGCGCGGTGAACTGGCCCGCAACCGGACCAAGAGCCTGGATGCGCCGTCCTGGCTGTGGTCCAGCATCGTTGACCTAGTCGTCGGTCACGAAGCGGCCTATCTGGAGCATTGCCGCCGCTACGCCGAACGGCCCGACGCCTGATCGGGAAGGCGACGCGCCATCTCCAGGCAGGCGTCGCGACCCGGCTGGAAATCCTCGGCGATCCACCAGGCCTCGACGCGCTTCAGCGTTTGGCCGACCAGCGGGCCGCGTGGAACGCCAAGCTCCAGCAGGTCGCGACCGGCAATCGGCAGCTTCAAGCCCGGCAGGTCTTCGGCCACCGCAAGGGCCTTGCGCAACGCGCCCAGGTCCAGCGGACCGTCATGGCTGGCGGCGGCGATCAGCAGCAGGTCGCCGAACAGTTCCGCATCGTTGACGCGGTACAGCGCCTGACGCAGGGCCTTGCGGTCGTCCGCCGGCGCCACAGCGACCGGCGGCTCGACCAGGGCCAGCAGGCGGTCCCGTTCGTGGTTGGACAGGCGCAGAGCGTCGGCAGCCCTGAGCGCGCCCGGCCGGTCGCTGTCCAGCACGGCGGCCAGACGGCGGGTGGGGTCGGGAGTCACCCCAAGATCGCGTTCCACCGCGATCAGCCGCTCCAGCCGGTCCGTGTCCATCGCCTCCGGCAGCAGATGGACCATGATCCCCTGCCCCATCATCAACCGCCAGACCGAAGCGGCGCAGGGGGCGGTCAGCAGGCGGAACAGCTCTCCCCGCACCCGCTCGCCCGACAGCGCCGGCAAGCGCGGCGCCAGATCGCGGCAGGCGGCCAGTGCCTCGGCATCCGGCTCGCCGCGGCCGTAATGGGCGTGGAAGCGGAAGAAACGCAGCAGGCGCAGCACATCCTCCTCGATCCGCCGGTGGGCTTCGCCTACGAAGCGCACACGTCCGGCGGCGAGATCGGCCAGACCGCCGAACGGGTCGAACATCGCGCCGTCCGGCGTGCAGCTCAGCGCGTTCATGGTCAGGTCGCGGCGGGCGGCGTCCTCGATCCAGTCGTCGGTGAATTCGACACGGGCATGGCGGCCGAAGGTCTCCACGTCGCGTCGCAGCGTCGTGATCTCATAGGGCTTGCCGCCGCACAGCGCGGTGACGGTGCCATGGGCGAGGCCGGTCGGGATGACGCGGATCCCCGCTGCCTCCAGCAGTTCCATGACCCGTTCGGGCGGCGCATGGGTGGCGATGTCGATGTCCTTCACCGGCCGGCCGAGCCACGCATCGCGCACGCAGCCGCCGACGAATCGCGCGTCGGCACCGCCCGAGGCCAGGGCAGCGAACAGCGCAAGGCTTTCGGGGGCGGTCATCCAGGGCTGGGGCGACAGGCGAGCGGCAACGGTCATGGCGCGCGACGCTATCCGATTCCCGGCCCCCATTCCACCGCTGTCGGGTTCCGGGCCTTTTGATTGGCCTTCGGGTTCGGAGGCGTCAATCCGCCCCCTCCCCCGTTTTGCCGGCGGCGGCACCCAGCACGTCGCGCAGGTTCACCAGCATGCCCGCGGTCGCCCCCCAGATATAGCGCTGCGGGTAAGGGAAGGCGTAGAACCAGCGCGGCTTGCCCAGGAACTCGCGGCTGTGGCGCTGCGGGTTCGACGGGTCGAGGATGAAGGACAGCGGCACCTCGAACACCTCCGCCACCTCGGTCGGGTCGGGCGTCAGGATGAAGGGCGGCGTCACCACCCCCACCACCGGCGTCACCCGGAATCCAGTGCGCGTGACGTAAGTGTCCAGCCGGCCGACGATCTCGATCCGGCCGCGCTCCAGCCCGATCTCCTCCGCCGTTTCGCGCAGCGCGGTTTCCTCCGGAGTGCCGTCCTCCGGTTCCATCCGCCCGCCGGGGAAGCTGATCTGGCCGGCATGGGCACTCAGCGTCGCGGTGCGCTGGGTGAAGATGACGGTCAGTTCCTCCGGCCGGTCGACCAGCGGAACCAGCACCGCCGCCTCGCGCAGGGTGGAGGGCGGGCCCATTTCCGGATTGAGGTCGTGGTCGCCCCGGATTTTGGCGGCGTGCTTCGGCGCCATCCGGTTCGACCGGACGGCACTTTCCACCGCCGCATCGGTGCTCATCGCCGGCAAACGTCGGCGGACTTCCTCCAGGCTCAGTCGCCAGGCAGCCTGCCCAGCGTGAAGAAGACCTTGTTGCTCCATAGACCCACCTCGGACTCGCCGGTTTCGGTGCGGCGCGTCTCGCTGCGCTCCACCATGTCGTAGAACACGGGGCGCAGGATTCTCGCCTCAAGCCGGCTTCTGATTTCGATGTAGGGTGCCGGCTCCCCGGTTTCAGGGTTCACGGCGACGCGGATCGGATGTTCGGGGCCAGCCTCCACCCAATGATCGAGGTTGCTGCGGAAGGACAGGACCTGATCGGCCCCGCTGCCCGCCACGGTCATCTCCACCGCGACGAAGGGAGCGTCGTCCACGACGATCCGGCCGCGCTCGACAGGCGTGATCAGCCAGTAATCGCCGTCGTCGTCGCGCCTCAGGACGGTGGAGAACAGCTTCGCCAGTTCGATCCGGCGGATGGGATCGCCATTGTGGAACCAGGTGCCGTCGCGCGCAATGCGGATGTCGTACTGCTCCAGCGTCGGCGTCCGTCCCAGCGCCACCGGCAAGCCGGACGGCAGGTCCGGCGCCGTCTCCGAACCGGTTTGCCCATCTGAGCGCTTGTCATTCGCCATCGCGTTACCGACTTTCATGGAATTGGGAACCGTTTTGTCCCCGGACATGCGCATTTTCGCCACACTCGGCCGCTAGGTCCACTCCAATGGTCCTGGCGCCACCACCCGTCCGGCGGCACATCCGCCGGCGGGATTCGGAAAATGGGTGTCGACAAGGTGCCGGAACAGGGCCAACCATGCGGATCCCGTGTTTCGCGTCGCGGAATCCTGCGACCATGACACCGATCGGCCCACCATCGGGGAGCAGCAGACCTTGAGCGCACAGGACATCCTGAGGGGGCAGCCTCCCGTGCCGGAGGACCCGCAACGGCTGATGGAAGAGATCGAGGCGCTGGGCGACCGCCTTGCCTCCGTCCGCGACCGCATCGGCCGCGTGATCTTCGGCCAGCAGGAGGTGATCGACCGCACGCTAGTCACGCTGCTGGCCGGCGGCCATGTCCTGCTGATCGGCGTTCCCGGCCTTGCCAAGACGCGGCTGGTGGAAACGCTGGGCACCGTGCTGGGCCTCGCCGAAAAGCGAATCCAGTGCACGCCCGACCTGATGCCCGCCGACATCCTGGGCTCCGAAGTGCTGGAGGAGGGCGACAACGGACGCCGGTCCTTCCGCTTCCTGCCCGGTCCGGTGTTCAGCCAGCTGCTGATGGCCGACGAGATCAACCGTGCCAGCCCGCGCACCCAGTCGGCCCTGCTCCAGGCGATGCAGGAGCACCGGGTGTCGGTCGCCGGCCAGTACCACCCCCTGCCCCAGCCCTTTCATGTTCTGGCCACCCAAAATCCGCTGGAGCAGGAAGGCACCTATCCGCTGCCGGAAGCCCAGCTCGACCGCTTCCTGATGCAGATCGACGTCGATTATCCCGACCGCGAGGCCGAACGGCGGATGATGATCGCCACCACCGGCTCGACCGACGAGCGCGCTGTGACGGTGCTGTCCGCCGCCGATCTGCAGACGGCACAGCGCCTCGTCCGCCGCGTGCCGGTCGGCGAAGGGGTGGTGGACGGCATCCTCGACCTCGTCCGCCGTGGCCGGCCGGAGACGTCGGAACTGATGGAGGTGCGCCAGCATGTCGCCTGGGGCCCCGGCCCGCGCGCCAGCCAGTCGCTGATGCTCGCCGCCCGTGCCCGTGCGGTGCTGGACGGCCGCCTGTCGCCGTCGCTGGACGATGTGGTGGCGCTGGCCAAGCCGATCCTGAAGCACCGCATGGCGCTGAACTTCGCAGCGCGGGCCGACGGGGTGACGCTGGACGACGTCATCGACCGCCTCTGCGCGCCCCTGGCCTGACCCCTCGAAGCGGAGCCGCAATGCCGCGAAGCCCAACCTCCCCGCAGAAGAACCAGCCGTCGGGTCAGCTGTCGAACACCCTGTTGGCGCGGCATCGCGCGGAGGAGTTGGCATCCGCCCTGCCCCCGCTTCTGGTCGCGGCGGAACGGGTGGCGGCGACCGTTGCCCAGGGGGTGCACGGCCGCCGCCGTGTCGGTCTGGGCGAGACCTTCTGGCAGTTCCGTCGCTATCAGCCGGGCGATGCGCCGTCGATGATCGACTGGCGCCAGTCGGCCAAGACGCAGCCGGTCTATGTCCGCGAAAATGAATGGGAGGCGGCGCAGAGCGTCTGGCTGTGGCGCGACCGCTCCGCCTCCATGGATTTCCGCTCCGCTGCCGGGCTGCCGACCAAGCGGGAGCGCGCCGATCTTCTGACGCTCGCCACCGCCGTGCTGCTGGCCCGTGGCGGCGAGCGGGTGGCCCTGCTGAACAGCGGGGTGCGGCCCGACCACGGCAAGACCGCCATCGACCGCATCGCCCGTCTGATGACCGACCCGCGCGCCGCTGCCGCACCCGACCCTTTGCCGCGGGTGGAGCCCCTGCCCCGCCATGCGCAGACGGTTCTGTTCGGCGACCTGCTGTCCCCCCTGCCGGAGATCCACGCCATCGTCGCCGGCCTCACCGGCCGGGGCCTGCGCGGCCATCTGGTCCAGATCCTCGATCCGGCGGAAGAGACGCTGCCCTATGACGGCCGTGTCGATTTTCACGGCCTGGAGGGCGAACAAAATCTGCTGGTTCCCCGTGTCGAGGCCGTCCGCGACGCCTATCGCGAGCGTCTGAAGGCACAGCAGGACGGGCTGGCGGCGCTTGCCCGCACCGCCGGCTGGAGTTTCGCCGTTCATCGCACCGACCGTTCGCCGCAATCCGCGCTGCTCACCCTCTGGGGTGCGATGGCGATGGAGGCGGTGTGACGCGCCGGTCTACCCTTTCTCGCCCCTCCCCCTCGTGAAGACGCGCCAATGCTGGGTCTCGGACCGATCGCCTTCGCCGCCCCCTGGGTCTTGACCGCACTGGCAGCCCTGCCGGTCCTCTGGTGGCTGCTGCGAGTGACGCCGCCGGCCCCGCGTGCGATCCAGTTTTCCGCCATCCGTCTGCTGCGCGACCTGACCGCGCGGGAGGAGACGCCGGCCCGGACGCCGTGGTGGCTGCTGCTTCTGCGGCTGATCGTGGCGGCGCTGATCATCCTGGCCCTGGCCGGTCCATTGCTGAACCCGCGGGCGGCACTGCCCGGCGGCGGGCCGCTGCTGCTGGTGGTGGACAATGGTTGGGCCGCCGGACGTGACTGGCCGACCCGCAAGCGCACGATGGACGAATTGATCGCCCAGGCCGACCGCCAGCAGCGGCCGGTGATCCTGCTGCCCACCGCCCCGGCCGCCGACGGACAGCCGATCCATGCAAGCGCCGTACTGCCGGCACCCGAAGCGCGCCGCGTGGCCCAAGCGATGGCCCCCCTGCCCTGGCCGACCGACCGTGCCGCGGCGCTGGAGGCCCTGAAGGCGGTGGCGACACAGGCCAACGGGCGCGGTTCCATCCATGCGGTGTGGCTCAGCGACGGCGTCGGCGACAAACAGGCCGCCGCTCTCGCCGCCGGATTGCAGCGGCTGGGCTCCGCCGATGTCCTCGACGATTCCGCCGAACATCCCCCCCACCTGCTGCTGCCGCCCTCCAGCGAGGGCACGGCACTGACCGCCCGAATCGTCCGCGCCGATCCGTCCAAGCCGGAGCCGGTGACCGTCCGCCTCGCCGCCGCCGACGGCCGGCTGCTGACCCGCCAGACCGTCACCTTCGAGCCGGGCCAGAAGATGCGGGAGGTGCGGCTGGACGTGCCGACCGAGCTGCGCAACGACGCCGCCAGCCTGCGGGTCGAAGGCGACACCACCGCCGGCGCCACCGTCCTGCTGGACGAGCGCTGGCGCCGCCGCCCCGTCGGTCTCGCATCCGGCCGGGCGGAGGGGGAAAGCCAGCCGCTGCTGTCCGATCTCTATTATCTCGAACGCGCGCTGTCGCCCTACAACGAGGTGCGGCGCGGCGAGACGCTGGATCTGCTGAAGCGCGATCTGGCTGTGCTGATCCTGTCCGACATCGGCGCCCTGACCGGGACCGAGGTTCAGGACATCGAGGATTGGGTGAAGAAGGGCGGCGTGCTGGTCCGCTTCGCCGGTCCGCGTCTGGCCCAACATGCCGACACGCTGGTGCCGGAGCGGCTGCGCATCGGCGACCGCGCGCTGGGCGGTGCCCTGTCCTGGTCCGAGCCGGCAAAACTCCAGCCCTTCCCACCGAAATCGCCCTTCGAGGGGTTGACCATTCCGCCCGATGTCCAGGTGAACCGGCAGGTGCTCGCCGAACCCGCCCTGGATCTGGCGGACCGCACCTGGGCGCGGCTGGCCGACGGCACGCCACTGGTCACCTCGCAGAAGCGCGGCGACGGCTGGATCGTGCTGGTCCACACCACCGCCAGCCCGGACTGGTCGAACCTGCCGCTGTCGGGCCTGTTCGTCGACATGCTGCGCCGGCTGGTGGCACTCAGCGGCGGCGTGACGGGGACGGCGGCCACCGCCTCGCTCGATCCCGTCGAGGTGCTGGACGGCACCGGCCGGCTGGTCCCGCCGCCGCCCACCGCCTTCCCCATCCCCGGCAACGCCACAGCCGATGTCATTGGACCGCGCCATCCGCCGGGATTCTATGGCACTGACGACGCCCGGCGTGCGCTGAACCTGTCCGCCGCCGTCACCGCCATCGACCCGCTGCCGCCGATGCCGGCCGGTATCGGCCGCGACGGCTATGGCGGCCGCGGCGAGGTTCCGCTGAAGCCGTCGCTGCTGGCGGCGGCCCTGGCCCTGCTGTCCATCGACCTGCTGATCGCGCTGGCCCTGCGCGGCCTGCTGCGCCCGCCCAGCCTGCGGCGCGGGGCCGGCGGCGCGGCGGCCGGCCTGCTGCTGGCACTCGCCCTGTCTTCGGCACCGCAGCCCGCCCGCGCGCTCGATCAGGACAAGGCGGTCAAGGTGACGGCGGAGACCTACCTCGCCTATGTCCAGACCGGCGACAGCAGCGTCGACGACACCGCCCGCGCCGGGCTTGAGGGGCTGGTCAGCGTGCTCGGCCTGCGCACCGCCGTCGAAGCGGCCGGAGCGGTCGGCGTCAACCCCGAACAGGACGAGCTGGCCTTCTATCCCCTGCTCTACTGGCCGGTGTCGGATCGGCAGAAAGCCCTGTCCGATCAGGCGCGCCAGCGGGTGAACGAGTATATGCGCAGCGGCGGCACCATCCTGTTCGACACCCGCGATCAGGCGCCGGGAGGCGGCCCGGCCGTTTTGCAACAGCTGGTGCAGGGCCTGGACATCCCGCCGCTCGCCCCGGTGCCGCAGGATCATGTGCTGCGCAAGTCCTTCTACCTGCTGACCGACTTTCCCGGACGCTATGCCGGCGGGCAGTTGTGGATCGAAGCACGCGAGGGGCCGGCGAATGACGGCGTGTCGTCCGTCGTTATCGGCGGCAACGACTGGGCCTCGGCCTGGGCGGTCGGCCGCAACGGCCAGCCGATGTTCGCGGTCATCCCCGGCGGCGAGCGTCAGCGCGAAATCGCCTATCGCTTCGGCGTCAACCTCGTGATGTACGCGCTGACCGGCAACTACAAGGCCGATCAGGTCCATGTGCCCGCCATCCTGGAAAGGCTCGGCCAGTGATGCCCGTCGATCTGCTCTCCGGACTTTCGGTGGCGCTGGCGCCGCTGCTGCCCTGGCCGGTGCTGGGCGTTCTTTTCGGATTTTCCCTGCTTGTGGTGCTGATCGCCGCACTGCGCCGGGCCCGCGGCATATGGCTGCGCCTGCTGGCGGTGGCGGTGCTGGCCCTGGCATTGATCAATCCCTCGCTTGTCCAGGAGAAGCGCGACCCGATCAAGGATGTCGCCATCGTGGTGATCGACGATTCGCCGAGCCAGGCGATCGGCGACCGCCGCGCCCGCACCGAACGGGCGGCGGAACAGCTGACCGAGCGGCTGAAACGCTTCAACGACCTTGAGGTGCGCGTCGTCCGCAGCGCCGAGGGCGGCGAGACCGGCGGCACCATCAACGAGACCCATCTGTTCGATGCGTTGAACCGTGCCATGGCCGATGTGCCGCGCCGCCGCATGGCCGGTGCCGTCTTCATCACCGACGGTCAGGTGCATGACGTTCCGCAGGTGCCGGGCAAACTGGCCGACATCGGCCCGATCCACACGCTGCTGACCGGCGACCGCGATGAGGGCGACCGCCGCATCGCCATCGTGCAGGCGCCGAACTACGGCCTTGTCGGCAAGCCGGTCGAATTGACCATCCGTGTCGACGACATGCCCGGCCGCCAGTCCGCCGACGCTGCGGTCACGTTGCGCCAGGACGGCGGCGCCCCCAGCACCATCCGCGTGCCGGTCGGCCGCGACGTGCGCGTCGACCTGCCGATCACCCATGGCGGCCAGAATGTCCTGGAACTGGAGGTCGAGCCGGCGAAGCAGGAGCTGACCCTCGCCAACAACCGCGCGGCGGTGGTGGTGAACGGTGTGCGCGACCGGCTGCGCGTGCTGCTGGTTTCCGGCGAACCCCATGCCGGCGAGCGCACATGGCGCAATCTGCTGAAGGCCGATCCGGCCGTCGATCTGGTCCATTTCACCATCCTGCGCCCGCCGGAGAAGCAGGACGGCACGCCGATCCGTGAGTTGTCGCTGATCGCCTTCCCGATCCGCGAGCTGTTCGAGGTGAAGCTGGACGAGTTCGACCTGATCATCTTCGACCGCTACCGCCGCCGTGGCGTGCTGCCGCAGATGTATCTGGAGAACATCGCCGACTATGTCCGCAAGGGCGGCGCCCTGCTGGAAACCTCCGGCCAGGGCTATGCCGGGCCGCTGTCTCTGTACCGTACGCCGCTGGGATCGATCCTGCCGGCGGCGCCCAGCGGCCAGACGGTGGACAGCCCGTTCCTGCCGACCGTCACCGATGTCGGCCGCCGCCATCCGGTGACCGCCGGACTGCCCGGCGACCGGCTGGACGCGGCGCCGAGCTGGGGCCGCTGGTTCCATCAGGTGGATGTGACGCCCAACAGCGGCACGGTGGTGATGCAGGGTGCCGGCAACCGCCCGCTTCTGGTGCTGGACCGCGTCGGCAAGGGTCGGGTGGCGCAGCTCGCTTCCGACCAGATCTGGCTGTGGAGCCGCGGCTTCGAGGGCGGCGGTCCGCAGGCGGAGCTTCTGCGCCGTCTCGCCCACTGGCTGATGAAGGAGCCGGAGCTGGAGGAGAACGACCTGCGCGCCCATGTGGACGGCAACCGCATCACGGTCGAACGCCGGTCCCTGACTCCAGATCCGCGTTCCGTCACCATCACCGATCCGTCCGACCGGACCAGCACGCTGCAGTTGACCGACGACCGCACCGGCCGGGCCGTCGCCACCGTGACCGCCGCAGCCCCTGGCATCTACCGCATCTCCGATGGGGATCGGACGACGCTGGCGGTGGTAGGCGCGGTGAATACGCCGGAACTGGCCGATGTGCGGTCAACCGGCGACCGCATGCAGCCGGTGGCGGAGGCGACCGGCGGCGGCATCCACTGGGTGACCGACACCGACACCGGCGCCAATCCCGGCATCGATGTGCGCCGCACCCAGCCCGACCGCAGCCAGACCGGGTCCGGCTGGATCGGCCTGCGCGCCAACGGCGACTATACGGTCACCGGCGTGACCGACGTGCCGCTGCTGCCCGTTGGTGCGGTGCTGGCCCTGGTGCTGGGTGGGCTGCTGATGGCATGGCGCAGGGAGGGCCGCTGAGCGCCGTCGCGGAGGGCCGATTGACCGCGAAAATTTTCTGAAAACAGCCTGTTGCGTTCGGCCGGGCTTCCGATTAAGGTGCCGCTCCTTCCGGCGATACGAGAGATCGCCGCGCCGGTTGGGGCGTCGCCAAGTGGTAAGGCAGCGGTTTTTGGTACCGCCATCCGCAGGTTCGAATCCTGCCGCCCCAGCCAACTCTCCCAATTTTTAAATCAGTAAACTTTAAGCCCGCCCTTCGGCGGGTTTTCGCGTTTCCGGCGGCCGGACCAGCACCGCCCCCTTTCGAGATCGGCACTGGCCACGAGGTACGGAACGCGAGGCGTTCCGTACCTCCCGAGCCAATCTTTCCTTAAAGAGCGGCGGCCAGCGAAGCCGAAGCCTGTTCGGACGCCAGGAACTGCGCCGAACGGCTGGTGGATGTCGTCAACGGTGCGGCAGACCGTCCCTCACGGTACCCCGACGTCACATAATGCGTCGCGGCGCCGAGTTCGCTGGTGCCATACATCCACCGAAGGTCCGAGTACCGCGCAAGATAGGCAGACGCGTTGAAACTCGTCGACCTGCCTTCAAGCCGTCCTGCGGTGGCATAGTGGAGCGCCGCAGCTGTCGTGTTGGTTCCAAATACCTGGATGAGATCCGGATTGGCGGCGATGTAGCTCATCGCGTTGAAGCTGGTGCTGCGACCCTCCAGACGTCCGGCATTGATATAATGCTGGGTGGCGGCGACAGTGTTCGCACCGAATGCGGCGGCCAGATCGGGATTAGCCGCAAGGTAGCCTGCGGCATCGAATGTCGTCGAGCGGCGCTCGCGGATGCCGGCGCTCAGATAATGGCTCAGCACCGGCGCGGTGTTTCCGCCAAATGCTGCCGCAAGGTCGGGATTGGCCGCAAGGTAGGACAGCGGATCGAACGCGGAAACGCTTGAGGTTGCAACCGTCCGGTCAGTAAATCGGATGAATTCGACCCCGATCAACTGATCGTAACCGCTGGAGTCGTAGACATAGACCGACCCGCCATAGCTGAAGCCGGTGCTGGACGTCGTGCTCCCGCTGCGCTGGACGGTGTCGGTACCGGCCCCACCGTCTATGATGTTGTTGCCGGACCCGCCATCCAAAAGATCCGATCCGCCGCCACCGAGAATGGTGTCGTTCCCCGCATAACCCCGCAATGTATCATTGAACTCCGAGCCGAACATCGTGTCGGCACCGGACAGGATCGAGGAGCGTGCGGTGCTGCTCCCGCCGCTCGACAGCCATCCGAGGAAGGTCGTCGCGGGCACCGCCAGATTATCGACCGTATAGGTCGGCGTGCCGTTCGACAGGGAGCGTATGGTGGAGATCGTTCCCCCCACCACATTGGTACCGGTCGAATTGTAGGCGAAATTTCCATAGAACTCGGTGACTGCACCACCGCCGTAATTCGCTGCAATATAAGTGCTGTTTGCACCCGATATCTGCGCAAACAGAAGATCGGCGATATAGATATTGTCGGTGTTAACCCCGGTCGCACCACCCGCGATAAAGCGTGCCATAGGCCTTCCCCTGATTTTTGTTACGTTCGCCTTCAGCTTGATGCGTTTTATTCGTATGATGATTTCAAGGTCGCTCAAGCTGAACGAAAACAGCCTCAGGGTAGCACAACCTCAGGGTACGAAAAACATGCAACTGCATTTTTCTGCAATGGCTTGCGGCAGAAAATTGCGACCCGTTCTCCCGGACCGCTCGTGAACCGGTGCCAAACGGCGCAGGGCAGTCGGATCGGCAGCCCTACTCCTGGATCTCCGCGAACTCGTTCGTGGAAGGCTCGACCAGCATCACCAAGGTGAATGCGGACCGGTCACCCGGACGCAGGGTCACCTGCTCCAACGTCAGGGCGCCATCCAGCGGATGATTGAATTGGCGCAGGCCTCCTTCGCGCTCCAGAACACTCTGGTCTTCCCACAACCGGGCGAACAGCGGGCTGGCCTGCCGCAGTTCCTCGACCAGTTGCCGAAGCGTCGGGTCGTCCGGGTGCCGGGCCGTTTCGGCACGAAACTCCGCCAGCAGCCGGCGGCAACGATTCTCCCAATCCTGAATGAAATCGCGGGCCGACGGGTCGAGGAAGACATAGCGCAACAGATTGGTTTCGACGCTGCCCAGCCAACCGGAGAAAAGCCGCTCCGCCCGGGAATTCCAACCGACGGCGCTCCAACACCGGTCGAGAAGATAGGCTGGCGCGGTCATCGCCGCCAGCGCCGCAAGCAGCGACGCCGGGGGGCCGTCCGCCTGCCCCGCTCTCGGCATGTCCGGGTCGCGCTTGCGGGTCAGTTCAAACAGATAGGCCCGTTCAGCCGGGGTCAGGTGCAGCGCATTCGACAGACGCGCCAATGCCGCGGGAGAAACCGAAACGTCGCGGCCCTGTTCCAGCCATGTGTACCAGGTCGGACTGATGCCGCAGAGCTGCGCCAGTTCCTCCCGCCTCAGGCCGGGCGTCCTACGGCGGGCGGAACCGGCTCGAACGCCGGCCTCTGCCGGAGTCAGTCGTTCGCGGTGACGCCGCAGAAAGGAGGCAAGCAGGCGGCGGCGGTCGGCCATTGGATCGGCGGGAGCCTGACCGGTGGGGGCGGATGTGCGGATCATGGTGGCAGTGCTTATACCAGGATAACCACCTGCCTTGTACCCGGTTACGAATGGCGCAACGCTCGCCAAATCAGCCACCGAATTACAAGGAAGCCCTCGATGACCCGGAATCACCATGGCGTTGTTGCCGAGAATTACGGTCCACGGGCCGATGCCTATGTGTCCAGCGCAGTTCATGCCGGTGGCGCCGACCTGGACCAGATCGAGCAGGCCTTGCAGGGCCGATCCGATGCGCGGGTTCTGGACCTGGGCTGCGGCGGCGGCCATGTCAGCTACCGCGCCGCTCCCTATGTGGCGGAGGTCGTGGCCGTCGACCTGACGCCGGAGATGCTGGAGGTGGTCGCCCGCACCGCCACGGAGCGCGGCCTGTCCAACATCGCCACCCGGCAGGCGCCCGCCGAACGGCTGCCCTTCGAGGATGGCCGGTTCGACGTCGTGCTCTGCCGCTTCACCGCCCATCATTGGCGTGATTTCGAGGCCGGACTGCGGGAGGCGCGGCGGGTGCTGGCACCGGGTGGGATTGCGGTCTTCATCGACTGCATCGCTCCGGCCGCCGCCATGCTGGACACCCACTTGCAGGTGGTCGAGGTGCTGCGCGACCCGTCGCATGTCCGCAACTATACGGCGGCTGAATGGATGGCGGCGTTGGCGCGGGCGGGCTTCGCCGTCCGGTCGCTGACGCCGCGTCGCCTGCGCATGGAGTTCCCGGTGTGGACCGCCCGCACCCGCACCCCGGACCTCCACGCCCAGGCCATCCGCTCGCTCCAGCGCAGTGCGGCGGCAGAGGTCCGCTCCCATTTCGACATCACCGATGACGGCAGCTTCCTGCTCGACACGCTGACGCTGGAGGCGGACCCGGTTTGACAGGCCGGTTCAGCAGGTCGCCGGAACAGTCGCCCGGCGGTCGGTCTCCCGCCTGTCGAGCGCACCGCTCGCCAGCGTCAGGACGAGACCGCCCAGAACGAACAGCCCACCGACCCAGGGCGTGGCGCCGAGACCGAGCGGGGAGGAAACAACCTGCCCACCGAAGAAGGCGCCAGCCGCGATGCCCAGGTTGAAGGCGGCGATGTTCAGCGCCGACGCGACATCGACCGCCTCCGGCGCGTGACGCTGCGCCAGCTGAACGACATAAAGCTGAAGGCCCGGGACATTGGCGAAGGCCAACGCCCCCATGCCGGCCAGCGTGACCAGCGCCGGAACCTTGGCGTCCGCAGTGAAGGTGAAGACGATCAGAACCAGAGCCTGCAAGGCGAACAGCCAGGCGAGCGCCCGGACCGGCCGACGGTTGGCGAGCCGGCCGCCGACGACATTGCCGACCGCGATGGCGGCACCGTACAGAACCAGGACGAGGCTGACGGTCGAGTTCGAGAAGCCGGTGATCGTCTCGAGGATCGGCGCCAGGAAGGTGAAGGCGACGAAGGTGCCGCCATAGCCGAGTGCGGTGATGGCGAAGGCCAGCAGAAGCCGCGGCTTCGTCAATACGCCCAACTGCGTGCCCAGTCCGGCGGCCGGCGGCTGGCTGAGCCGTGCCGGCACCAGCGCCGCGACGCCCAGCCCGCCGACGACGCCAAGCGCCGACACCGCCAGGAAGGTGGCGCGCCAGCCGAAGGTCTGTCCAATCCAAGTGCCCAGCGGCACGCCGGTGACGATGGCGATGGTCAGGCCGGAGAACATCATGGCGATGGCCGAGGCGCGCCGGTCCTCCGGCACCAGATCGGCGGCAATGGTCGAACCGACCGAAAAGAAGACGCCATGGGCGAAGGCGCTCAGCACCCGTGCCACCAGCAGCGTCTCGTAATTGGGGCTGATGCCGGCCAGCAGGTTACCGGCGACGAACACCCCCATCAATCCGAGCAGCAGCGGTTTGCGCGGCACCCGGCCGGTCAGCGCGGTCAGGATGGGCGCGCCGAACGTGACGCCCAGCGCATAGACGCTGACCACCATGCCGGCCAGCGGCAGGCTGACGTCCAGGTCGCTCGCCACGGTGGGGAGCAGGCCGACGATCACGAACTCCGTTGTCCCGATCGCATAGGCGCTGATCGCCAGCGCCAGCAGTGCAAGTGGCATTTCCAAGGTCTCCATTCCAAGAAGGACTGTGCTGGGGAGACGATGTGCGCCATAAGGTCAGGAAGGGGAATACCAGCCCAGTTCGCATGATTTTGTCATTCAGGGATAAGGCAAGGATGGAGATGCCGGAATGAGCGATCCGCGCGCCTGGGAAATGCGGGTTTTCCTGCGGGTTGCCGCCCAGGGCAGCTTCAGCGCCGCCGGGCGCGATGTCGGCATGACGCCGTCATCCACGGCGAAGCTGGTCGGTCGGTTGGAGGAACGGCTGGGAGTGCGGCTGGTCGAACGTTCTACCAGGAAGCTGCGCCTGACCGCCGAGGGAGAACTGTATCGGGAGCGGGCACAGACGCTGCTGGGAGAGCTGGACGCGCTGGATGCGGAGATTGCTGGCGGCGCCCGCGCGCCGACCGGCCTGATCCGCGCCAACGCCTCGGTGCCGTTCGGCCAGCACTGCCTGCTGCCGCTGCTGCCCGAGTTCCTGCGCGACCATCCCGGCATCACGATGGACGTGACGATGACCGACGAGGTGGTGGATCTCTATGCCGCCCGTGTCGATGTCGCCTTCCGTGCCGGCCCCTTGAGCGATTCGGCGCTTCTGGCCCAGCGGCTGGGCGTCGTCCGGCGCAGGATCGTCGCCTCCCCCGCTTATCTGGACCGCAAAGGCGTACCGATGACCGCCGCGGATCTGGAGGCGCATGACTGTCTGGGCTTCAACTTCCGCCGTGCCGCCGCGGTCTGGCCGCTGAAGTCCGGCGGACGGCTGGTGGACCGCGAGGTGCCGACCCGCATCCTGGCCAACAATGGCGAGACGGTTCGCCATATGGCGTTGCTGGGGTTGGGGCTGGCGCGGCTCGCCGAATACCACGTCAGAGACGATTTGCGCGAGGGACGGCTGGTCGCGGTGCTGGACGACACGCTGGTCGACACCGAGGAAATCCACGCCGTCTATACCGGCCGCGACCGTGCGCCACGCCGTGTCCGGGCCTTTCTCGACCATATGGCCCCGCGCTTGCGCGCGATGCTGGCCGGCTGACTTGCCGAACTGACTTGCCGGATGCCGAAAAAGAAATCGGCCGGATGACTGGCATCCGGCCGATGGAACGCACCGCTTCGGCGGATTGCGTCAGAACGGGATCTCGTCGTCGAGATCCTCGTGACGGGGCGGAGCGCCACCGCCGCCACGGTTGCCGCCCGAGGAGCCGCCGCCGTAATTGCCACCACCACCGCTGCCGCCGCCATAGCCGCCGCCGCTTCCGCCGCCACGCGATTCGTAGCCGCCACCGCCGCCGCCGAAGCTGCCGCCGCCACCCTCTTCACGGGCGCCGCCGGTGAAGTCGATTTCGGCCACGCGCACCGACAGGCCGGCGCCGCGGGTGCCATCACGCTTCTCATACTCGCGCAGGGTCACTTCGCCCGAAACGACGACGCTCTTGCCCTTGGTCAGGTGCTGAGCCAGCGACTCGGCGCGGCGACCCCATATCGAGCAATCGACCCATTGAGTCGTCTTGCGCTCGCCAAAGCCGACATCGTTGGCGACGCGGAAACCCAGCACCTTTTCGCCGCTCTGGGTCGTGCGCAATTCGCCGTCCGCGCCCAGGCGTCCCGTAAACGTCCAAACATTCATCGCTCGTTGCTCCTAAGCGCGAGTGTCCCAGCATCCATGCCGACCCGTCAGGATGCCCGGCGGAGGCACCCAGATGCCGAGGGTTCCCATTCGCAGGGCCGGCTGTTCAATGGCGACCATCCCCCCGGTCCCGCGCAACGAAGCACGAGGGACCGACGCCGGTCAACCGCCGTCGGAAATGCTCCGGCGATGTTCGGACCGGCGCACTCGCCCTGCCGCTCCGCACCAGAACACTCCATGAACAAATATAGCAGAGGAACAGGCGCGGGAAAACCGAATCCTTCGGCTTAGCGCAGGAAACCCGGCAGTCGACGCTGTGATCAGCGCAGGCGGCGCGCCGCCAGATCCAGGGCGATCTTCAGCTGTGCATGCGAAAAGGGCCTGTGCACCACGCCCAGCGGATAGGTTTCGGTGATGCGCGCCATGGTGCCATGGTCGCTGTTGCCCGACAGGAAGATGGACCGCAATCCGTGGTCCAGATTCAGCCGGCGCGCCACTGCGATGCCGTCCCCGCCGCCGAGATGCGCATCGGTCATTGCAAGGTCCGGCCGTTCGCGCAGTGCCAGTTCGACCGCCTCACACTCTGTCCGGGCAATGCCGCAGACGGTGTGCCCCAAATCCGCCATCGCCACCGACAGGGCGTCGGCGATGGCGGGGTCATGCTCCACCAGAATGACGCGCAACGGCTGCCCTGGCGTACGGGTGCGGTGGGGCAGATGCTGCTTGGCGATGGCGTCGACCCGGAGCATGCGACCGACCTCGGACTTTGCAACTGTTGCGCGGTATGCGGCAAATCTTGGTAAAATTTCGTTTACCGATACGCCGTTTGTACTAGAACCTCCCCGAATTTGCAAGCTCAATCGTTCAGAATCTGACCTTTCGCGTGGAGCGCAGAAGGGGGCGAGGGCGCCGCGAATTGCAGCGCGTCCGACGCCTGTCAGAATCGGGCTTTTAGCCGATGTCAGCGTCCGGCCGGACCCAGCCAGTCGATTCCACCCTTGGGTCTTTGGCCAGCGTTGGCGGTGGCCCGCACCGTTGCCGCACGGGATGGCGGCGGTGGTGGCGCCGGTTCTCTGGCAAGCCAGGGTGCCTGCCCTTCGGCCGGTCGGGCAAGCGCCGGGGCCGACGACGGAGAGGCTGGGCTGGATGGCTTTACCGCCGCAGCCTGCGGCAGGGCCGGTTCCAGGGGGCCGGGAGATGGAGACGCTTGCGAAGCCGGCGGAGCCAGAGCCGGCCGGGACGGCCGGACCGGCAAATCGGCCACCGGCAAATCGGCCGGACGCGGCGGCGCGCCAACGGCCTGAAGCGGTTCGTCGTTCCGCTCCAGCCCATCATCGCCGCCCCGGCCGCCGGACATTCCTTCGTCGGACATTCCCTCTTCGGCCGCCTTCCCCCAGGCCATCGCGGCAGGCTGTCGCAGGCGGGGAGCGTCGGCGGCTCCCAACCAGGACGGACGCTCGTCGTCAGACAACGGGCCGGTTTGGGTGTTCAATTGCCGGGCCTGCTCGCGAATTTCCAGCAGGGTGGTGACCGCCAGTTGCAGCAGCGGCGCCAGCACCATCGGGTCGGCCATTTCCTCGGCGGTGAGCGCGGCAAAACGGTCGCGTACCGTCTCCACGGCCTGCTCCACGCCATCACGCAGGGCGCCGGCCTCGTGGGCCAGCCGCTCCAGATCCTCGCGCAATGCAGAGATTTCGCACGCTTGCCGCAACTCGTGAAAGCCGATGCCCGCCCCCGGCAAGGGTGCGGATCGCCGGTCGCGTGACGAACCAAAATCGTGAGGCATCCTGGCCTTACCCCGGTTCCAAGCCCAGCCCGATGAAGACGTCCGATCCGTCGGAAACGGCGGCGCCCACCCTTATGGCAACCCGCGCAACCGGCAGGCGGTTCCAAAAGCCAACGTCATGGCGCCATTTGCCGGAGCGTCGGCGAAGTTGCCCGGCGTCACCGATGGGTTCACGATCGGGCAACACTGTTTAGCGCCGTTGATGTCGTTTGGAAACCGTTTGCGCGTGATGGCCGCTTGTACTATTTTTTCGGCCCCAGGGGAATGGATTCCTTGCGATCCAACATCCAGGCGCTTCCCCGTCGCCATTTCATCTTGCCGGAATCCCATACGGTGTCGATCGACCGCTCGGAACTTGAACGGCTCCTTGCCGATCGCCCGGCTGGCAACCGCAGCGCCATGCAGGCGGTGCGCGAAAGCTATGCCGACATCGGGCTGATGCGCGAGCGCGGCCTGTCCTGGGCCGAGATCTCCGATCTGCTGGCCAAGCTGGGGGTGACTGCCCGCGACAACCAGCCGATCTCTCCCGTTACCCTGCGCTCCGCCTTCTTCCTCGTCGGAAACGAAGGACGCGGCGAGGCCGCCGGCGACCATGGCGCCGCAGCCCTTCCCGCCGAAACCCTGGCAGCCGTGCATGAAGCCGCCCTGTCCGCCGGCCTGAAGGACGAAGCGGCAGATGCGGATGAGCACGGCCCGGATGAGGATGGCCCCGAGAAGGAAGACGGGAAGGATGGCGGGAGCGATTCCGCCGTCGAGCCCGTGACGGAGGCTGCCGACTCCGATGCGGAACTGCTGACCGAGACGACAGATCCTGATAGCGAGCTTGACGGCGAGGATGCCCGGGCGAACGCTGTCGCGGATGAGCCGCCAACTCAGGAAGAGCCTGCGCCCGCCGAAGAGGGCAAACCGGCCCCGAAGGCAGTCGAGGAACCCTCACAACCCGCCTCCCCTGCCCTGGACCTTCTCGCACCGGCGACCGCCGTTGCCGAAGACCGGCCGGCGGAGGACGAGACCGGAACCGGGGAGGATGAAACGCCTCCCGAACCCGCAATGACCAGGCCGGAACCGCAGCCGGCTTCCCATCAGACGTCCACGGCGGTTGCGCCGGGCACCGGCTCTCCTGTATTCCCGCCGATGCCTGCCACGATGACCCAAGACGACTCAACAAACGCATACTGGAAAGGCGATCGCATGCTGGGCACGATCTTCGTCCTCAATGACCGCGGCGGCGTCGGCAAGACGCTGCTGTCCCATCACCTGATGGCGACCGCCATGCTGGAAGGCCTGCAGCTGAAGGTCGTCGAGTACGAGGTGAACGAGCGTCTCGCCCGCCTGTTCGGCCCGGACGTGGTCGAACACCGCCGCATCACCCAGGACTTCATGAACATGATGGGCTCGGGCGACGGCTTCTACGAGTTCTGGGACCTGATCGGGCCGGAATTGCAGCGCGGTGGCCGCCTGTACGACTTCGGCGGCAACATCTCGCAGTGGTTCTTCAATTGGGCCGAGGTGTCGGGCTTCGACTATTACGTTGGCGAAGGCGAACGGCTGACCTTCATGGTCCCGGTGACCGTCGACCTCGCCTCGCTGTCCACCGGCATGACGACGCTGGAGCGGGTGGCGACCATCGCCCCGAAGGCCAAGCGCGTCCTTGTGGAAAACGGCTTCTCCGGCCCGTTCTCCCAGCTGGAGGACAGCCAGTATGCCCGCCGCAAGGCGGAGATGGTGGAACGCGAGGGCCTGCAGGTGATCTCCATGCAGCCCTGCACCGCCCCGGCCTGGGCGCGCCTGACCGGCCACCGGCTGGATCAGGTGGCGACGATGACCCGCGAGGATCTGGTGAAGCTGGGCATGACCCCGCCGGTCGCCTCCCGTTCGCTGATCATCATCCATGAATGGCTGCGCAACATGCGCCAGTCGCTGTCGCCCTACCTGCACGACGCCTTCCGCCAGACCCCGGCCACCGCCAAGGCGCGCTGACGTCCGGGTTC
The DNA here is from genome assembly GCF_058780665.1 of Azospirillum sp. UENF 112521. Taxonomy (NCBI): domain Bacteria; kingdom Pseudomonadati; phylum Pseudomonadota; class Alphaproteobacteria; order Rhodospirillales; family Azospirillaceae; genus Azospirillum; species Azospirillum sp. UENF 112521. Next base: position 1,340,415 of record NZ_JBSNCI010000002.1, on the reverse strand, counting down.
GGAGTAGACCGAGCAGCGCAAAGGCCCTTCTTCCGCGACCGGAAGAAGGGCCTTTTGCTTTTTCCGAAGACTGGGCGGTGCTTGTTTCCGCCGTGCTCTAAGCCGCGCTTTGGGCCGGGCTGGCGTTGTAGAGATCGTCCTTCACCGGGGCCACCGACCGCACCTGATAGCCGGGCCGGGCGCTGAAGCGGCGGTTGGCACGTTCGCCGGCCTCGCGGTCCGACTCCGCCCAGACCAGATACTGGCGCCCACGTGCCCATTCGACGGCCAACGGGTGGGCGGCATCGATCTCGCCGATCTGCTGGTTCACCACGGTGACCAGCCATTCCTTGTCGCCGGGATTGCGCCGGTCGGTCAGGATCAGGATTTGGGGGCGACGCTTCGACTGCGCTTCGGTCAGGCGCTGTTGCACCTCCACCTGCTTCTTGCACAGTTCCACCATCTCCCGGGTCAGCTCCTCGATCTCGGCATGGAGAGTCTCCTCCTCCCGATGCAGGCGGTGGATGGTGGCATCCAGCTTGTCGAGGTTGTTGCGGACACCGCGGACGCGCTGGCGCGCCTGCGAGACCCGCTGCTCGACGCTCATCAAGATGTTGCCGAGCCAGGCGCCGATGGCGACGATGGCCAGGACGATGATGAAGTTGATCATCATGTGGCGGCACCCGCCTTCGCCCGGGCGGTTGCGGGCGGCGTCGGCACCCCCTTGCCGGCGGCCCTGCCTCCGGCCATCCCACCGGCCCGCGCATCGCCGCGCATGAACGTCTTCTGGAAACCCATTTTGAACGGAAAGGCCACGTCGCACATCTGCTTGGCCTCGTCGAAGCTCGACGCCCAGACCTCGGCCACGTTCGTGCAGCGCCAGATGGGGTTGACCTGCGCCCGCTCGCCGGCGGCGCGGGCAGCGGCCGATGCCTTTTCCTGCGTCACCGTCGCGACGAATTTCATCAGTCCGGCCTGCGGGTCGCCGACCTCATGCACGAACATCGGCGGCTGGTCCGACAGGTCCCGAACCTGTTTTTCCGCCTTGCGGATATCGCTTTCCAGCCGGTTGCGGTCGGAAGACTGGCTGTTCCGACGCTGGACCAGATGGTTCACCCGGTTTTGAAGCTCCTGCGCCTCGGCATGAAGGACGTAGATGCGGTTCTCGATCTGGTCCAGGCCGTTGCTCTTTTCCATGATGTTCGGCAGGAAATCCTTCAGCATCATGGCGACCGGGACGGCAGCCAGCATGATGATGACGATGGCGATCAGGAACAGCGTGGTGTTCGACATCCGCCCGCCCGTTCTCCTACCGCAAATCCCGCCGAAGCCCGCATCACCCGATGCGGAAGCTGCACCGGCGCAGCAGAAGTAAGAATCAACGAACAATCCGACCCCGTCAACGAATCGTCACAGGTTGGTTCGAATTTCGTCGGAATGAGTTGGTCGGCTGCGGGGCAGGACACCTCCACCCTTCAGGACATTGCAATCTCCACCACCCGCTTCACAGCATCCCGCACCGGACCGGGACGCCGTTCGTCGCCCAGCGTGGTGAACCAATGTTCCGGCGGGTTGCGGCCGGCGGCACGGTTCCAGGTCAGGGCGCGCAGCACCGCCTCCGCCTCCGCGGTCGGACGCACGGCGGGATCGATGTCGTTCATCACCGCCCAGATCCCGGCCCAGCAACGCCCGACCGACCACGGGTTATAGCCGCCTCCTCCGACCACCAGCACCCGCGGCGCCAGGGGAAGCAGCGCCGCGACGGCGTCCCACAGGGCAAGGTTGGACAGCTCCAGCCGGCTCAACGGATCCTCGGCCAAGGCATCGGCGCCGGTCTGGATCACCATCGCCTGCGGTCGGAAGGCACGGGCGAGAGGCAGGACCGCCGCCTCCATCACATGCTCCATCTCGCTGTCGTTGAAGCCCGGCGGGACCGGCAGGTTGCGAGCCATGCCGCCGGCGCGGTCCTCCACCTTGCCGGTGTAGGGCCAACGTCCGTCCTCGTGGATGGACACGGTCAGCACCCGGTCGTCGTCGGCGAAGGCTTCCTCCACCCCATCGCCATGATGGGCGTCGAGATCGACATAGAGGACCCGCTCCAGCCCATGGTCCAGCAATTCCAGAATGCCCAGTACCGGCGCGTTGAAATAGCAAAAGCCGCTTGCCCGGTCCCGCCGCGCATGATGCGTCCCGGCGGCCGGCGCATAGACCAGACCGGCGGGCCGGTCGCCGAGAATCCTGGCCGCCTGCAACGCCGATCCGCTGCTGTGGGCCGGCCGCCGGTACATCTCGGCGAAAATGGGATTCTCCAGCTTGCCGAGATTGTGGCGGGCGGCGGTCGCCTCGTCGACCCGCTGCTCGGCCTCCGCCCTCTTCAGCGCGGCGATGTAGTCGGATGTGTGGAAGCGCGCCAGTTCGCGTTCGCTCGCCACATGGGTGTCGAGATAGACCTCGTCCGGCAGCCAGCCCATGGCGCGGCTGAGGTCGATGGCGGTCGACACGCGCGGAATCGCCAGCGGATGCTTCGGCCCATAGGTCGAGCCGCGGTAGATTTCCCCGCCGATGAACAACGGTGTGCGGAAGGGCGTGGTCAGGACGGGCACTCCTAATCAGGTTTCTCCAGATCGGGCAACAGGCCCGGCCTGGAGAAACCTGCGGACTTTATGGTTTTGCAGGTTTCCCGAGCCCGCCCGCCTGTGGGCGGAGTTCGGAAAACCTGCTTAGATGCCCGTCAGAAACTAGGCGCTGCGGCGGTGCGGTCAAGCAGCCCGCTTCCGCATCCCGGAAGCTGCATCCGGCAATGCTTGCGGTCACGGATCGTCCGCGCCTATAGTCGCCGCCTTCACTGGGGGGAGCCGATGGGCGGCTGAGAGGTCCTGTTGCGGGACGACCCCTGGAACCTGATCCGGTTCATGCCGGCGTAGGGATCAGTGATGCGGGACCGCACCCTCTCCATCTCCGCCAGTCCACGATGCATGCCCGCGTGCCTGCGATGACGCCGCTTTCGGTGACCATCTCGCGCGCGCGGCTGACCTATGGCGGCACACTGCTGTTCTCCGAGCTGACGCTGGAGCTGCCGGCCGGGCGGACCACCTGCCTGCTGGGGCCGAGCGGCGTCGGCAAGACCACGCTCCTGCGCATCCTCGCCGGCTTGGCCGAGCCGGAGCCGCCGACCGAGGTGGTCACCGGCGACTGGCAGCCGCTGGCCGGCCGGATCGCCTACATGGCGCAGCAGGACCTGCTGCTGCCCTGGCTGACCGTGCTCGACAATGTCCTGCTGGGCGACCGGCTGCGCCATCGCCGTCCCGACCCGGCACGGGTGGAGCAGGCCCGTGCGCTGCTGGACCGCGTCGGTTTGGCGGGGCGCGAGCGCGACCGTCCGGCCGCCCTGTCCGGCGGGCAGAAGCAGCGCGTGGCGCTGGCCCGCACCCTGATGGAGGACAGACCGCTGGTCCTGATGGACGAGCCCTTCTCCGCGCTCGACGCCATCACCCGGCTGCGTTTGCAGGAAACCGCGGCGGAGACGCTGGCCGGCCGCACCGTCCTGATGGTCACCCACGACCCGCTGGAGGCGCTGCGCATCGGCGACCGACTGCATGTGATGACCGGCCGGCCGGCCATCATGGGACCGGCGCTGGAGCCCTCCGGCCCGGTGCCGCGCCGCGTCGACGATCAGGACCTGCTGGCGCATCAGGCCGAACTGTTGCGGAGGCTGGCGGAATGAAGGCGCTGCTGCGCGGCGCGATCACCCTGCTGGTGCTGGTCGCCGGCTGGCAGGCGCTGGTCTGGGCCACCGGGCTGCCGCGCTACCTGCTGCCCGGTCCGCTGGCGGTGGCGGACGCCATGCAGCGGCAGGCTCCCCTGCTGTTGACCCATGGCCTGACCACGCTGGCCGAGATTCTGATCGGGCTCGTGGCCGGCGTCGTGCTGGGCGGGGTTAGCGCTTTGCTGCTCGCGCGGTTCCGCACGGCGCGGCGCTGGCTGATGCCGCTGCTTCTGGTCAGTCAGGCCATCCCGGTCTTCGCACTGGCGCCGCTGCTGGTGCTGTGGCTCGGCTACGGCATGGCGTCCAAGATCGCCATGGCGGTGCTGGTCATCTATTTCCCGGTGACGACCGCGCTGTTCGACGGGCTGCGGCGCACCGATCCCGGCTGGCTCGACCTTGCCCGCACCATGGGCGCCTCGCCCGCCGCGATCCTGTGGAGCATCCGCCTGCCGGCCGCCCTGCCCGCCTTCTGGTCCGGCGTGCGGGTCGCCGCCGCGGTGGCGCCCATCGGGGCGGTGATCGGCGAATGGGTGGGGTCGTCCTCCGGTCTCGGCTACCTGATGCTGCACGCCAATGCCCGCATGCAGATCGACCTTCTGTTCGCCGCCGTGCTGGTGCTGGGACTTTTCGCCGTCTCGCTTTATGCCGCCGTCGATGCGCTCGCCCGCCGTGCCCTGCCCTGGCAACCCGATACCCAACCTGCCGAAGACGCCAACCCTTGAAGGGGGAGAGACACTCGATGAAGCATCTTTTCACCGCCGGCCTGATCGCCGCCGGCCTGATGACCTCGCTTCCCGCGCTGGCCCAGGACAAGCTGTCCGTGATGCTGGACTGGTTCGTCAACCCGGACCACGCCCCGCTGGTGGTGGCGCAGGAGAAGGGCTTCTTCAAGGATGCCGGTCTCGAGGTCACCTTGACCGCCCCGGCCGATCCCAACGACCCGCCGAAGCTGGTGGCCGCCGGCGGGACCGACATCGCCGTCTCCTACCAGCCGCAGCTGATCCTGCAGGTGGCCGAGGAACTGCCCCTGGTCCGCATCGGCACGCTGGTGTCCACGCCGCTGAACTCCGTCGTCGTGCTGCGCGACGGGCCGGTGAAGACGCTGAAGGATCTGAAGGGCCGCAAGGTCGGCTACTCCATCGCCGGTTTCGAGGACGCTCTGCTGGGCGCCATGCTGGAGAAGCAGGGGCTGAGCCTGAAGGATGTCGAGCTGGTGAACGTCAACTTCTCCCTGTCGCCGTCGCTGCTGTCGGGCCAGGTCGATGCGGTGGTCGGTGCTTTCCGCAACTTTGAACTGAACCAGATGGAGATCGAGAAACACCCTGGCCGTGCCTTCTATCCCGAGGAAGAGGGCGTTCCGCCCTATGACGAGCTGATTCTGGTCGCCCGCAAGGACAAGGCGAACGATCCCCGCTTCAAGCGCTTCCTGGCGGCGGTGGAGCGGGCGACGCTCTACATCCTGAACCATCCGGAGGAGTCGCAGGCCGCCTTCGTCAAGGGCCGGCCCGAACTGAACGACGAGCTGAACCGCCGCGCCTGGGCCGACACGCTACCGCGCTTCGCCCACAGCCCGGCCGCCCTGGATGCCGAGCGCTACACCCGCTTCGCCGAGTTCCTCAAGGCCCGCGGTCTGATCAAGGCCGTGGCGCCGATCGACCAATATGCGGTGGTTGTGAAGTAACCGCCTGCCTTTCCCTTGACCGGCGTTGCCATCGACCCCGGCGGAGCGTTACCTAGAGGGAAACCGCTCCGCCGGCTGATGGTGGACCGATCATAATGTTGGGAGACGCGAGGGCATGCCGATCAAGACCATCCTGCTGCACATGGCCAACGACGACGCCCACGCCAGCCGTCTGGCGGTGGCCGCGGCTTTGGCCAAGCGTTTCTCCGCACATATCCAGGCGCTCTACATCGCCACCCCGGTGTCGATGCCGGCGGGCGCCACCGGCCGCGCCGCGTCTTATGGCTTCATGGCGGAGGCGACCGCAATCGCCCATGAGAATGCCGAGCGGATCGAGCAGGAGGTCCGCAAGTCGCTTGACGGGCTGCCCTACGACTGGACGGTCGAAGAGGGTGACCACGTCGATCTGCTGGCAGAGCGCGCCGCCTATGCCGACCTGATCGTGGTCGCGCAATCCGCGGCGGTGCGGGCCGGCGAGCGGGTGTCTCTGCACCACATCCCCGACCGTTTGCCGCTGGAGACCGCCACGCCGGTCCTGGTCCTGCCGCCGAAGCAGCCGGCGGCGGCGCCCATCGGCCGCCATGTGCTGATCGCCTGGAAGAACACGCGCGAATCCACCCGTGCGGTCCGCGCCGCCATGCCCTTTCTGGAAACTGCGGAATCCGTCACCGTGCTGACCGTGGAGCCGCTCGGGCAACAGAGCAGGGAAGCCGCGACCCTGGTCGAGTGGCTGCACCGCCACGGCATCGCCGCACGTCCGCAATCGGTCATCGCGTCCGGCGGCGAGGTCGGCGACATGATCCTGTCCTGCTGCACCGACCAGGGCGCCGACCTGCTGGTGATGGGCGCCTACGGCCACTCCCGCCTGCGCGAACTGGTTCTGGGCGGGGCGACCCGCACGGTGCTGGACGGGCTGGCCCTGCCGGCGTTGCTGGCACATTGAAGGGGCGCGGGAGGGCTGTCGCCCTCCTGCCCCAAGGACGCACTCAGCCGAAAAGCTGTCCGTGCAGCGCCTGCCAGCTTTCGCGGTCGGGCGCCAGCAGGATGCTGCCGTTCAACAGTCCAGGCCGGTAGGGTGTCCCGTCGATCAGCGCCGAATGGCCGCCCGCCTCGGCATGCAGCAGAACGCCGGCCGCATGGTCCCAGGGCATCAGCCGGTGATAGAGCGAATACTGCGCCCGTCCCTCCAACAGCCGCAGATACTCCTGGGCGGCGCTCGACAGGCAGACGCGCTCCGCCAGCCCGACGCTGCGCTCCTCCAATCTGAGCCTCATCTCCTCGCTGCAGAAGCGCGTGGACAGTGCGCCCACCATCTGCCGCAACGGCACGGCCGGCGCGACATGGACGCGGCGCCCGTCGAGCCAAGCCCCCTGCCCCTTCACCGCCGTCGCCATCCGGCCGTCGACCGGATCGTGAATCCAGCCGGCGATCGTCTCACCCTTGCAGGCAAGCGCGACGATCACCGCGAACATCGGCCGTCCCTGGGCGAAGTTGATCGTGCCATCCACCGGGTCGATGATCCAGACCGGGTCGTCGCCATGGATGCGTTCGAGCACGCGCTCGTCCTCGGATGCGGCCTCCTCCCCGACGACGCGGCTGCCCGGCAGCAGCGCCGACAGCGCCGGGGTCAAGGCCCGCTCCGCCGCCTCGTCCGCCAGCGTGACGAGGTCGGTCGGGCCGGTCTTCTGCCGGATGCCGGCGGCGTCGAGCTTCTGGAAATAGGGCATGATCTCCGTCCGGGCGACGGAGCGGATCAGATCCGCGACGCAGTCAATGTCGGGAAGCGGGAAACCCGTCATGGTCGATTGGCCCTTTACGGCTTGAGTTCGGAGAGGGTCAGCGCTTTGCCGCCGGCTTGCTGCCGGGCACGCTGTCCAGCTTCAACATAGGATCGCCGCCCTTCGGATCGGTCAGCAGCACCTTGCCGTCCAGTCCGCTGTCCTTCAGCGCCTTCGACAGCGCATCGAAGGTGGCACGGTCGGCCGCGGCGGCGGCGGCTTCCTTGGCCGCATCGGCTGGCGGAGGCGGCACCGGTCCGCCCTGCGCCGGTTGGCGTGGCGCCTTGGGGTCGGGTGGCGGCGGTGGCGGAGGCGCCGCGGCGGTATCCTTCTCGGGCTCCGGCGGCGGCGGTGGAGGAGGAGGAGGAGGCGGTTGCCACAGGCGGAAACAGTCGGTGAAGGTCTGCTGCTTGCACTCCTTCAGCAGACCGGCGGCATCGGGGGCGACGACCTGCGGTTCGTCGGGCGCCACCGACAGCGGCTTCGGCGGCGGAGGAAGCGGGTCTTCAGGCGGGGTTTCCGGTTCTTCCACATAGCCGGGAGGCAGCGGCGTTCCCGGTCGCAACGGCTCCGCCGCCGCCAGTGGCTGGACGAACGCCAGCAACAACGGCAGCGCCGGCATCAGACGGCCGGCACCGGTCAGGATGGTTCGTGAAGGGGAACGGAGCAATTCGGGACCGCGGCGATGGCGAACGGCTCATTATGACCTGCCATCGCAGGCGCCGTCATCCCTCAAGCATGTGTCAAATCACCGTCATGCCGCATCATGCCGCGGCGCGCTGATCGTGGCGAGGCTCATGGCGGGGCCCGCCGGTGAAGCCGCCATAGCCCCAGGCGGTCAGTTCACGGCAAATCGCCGAAATCTTCGCTGCCTCATCGGCATTCGGTTCCCGTTCGCCGGCGGCCTCGATCAGATGCATCAGGGTGGCACGGCCTTCCGGCGTACGCGAAAGCTCCTGCAGACGCAGAAGGGCCGCACCCGGCGGCAGATTTTCCTGACGGGCGACGAGAGCTACCTGATCGGCGAGAAATGCCGTAATCGAGAAGCACGACGGATCGGTTTGCAACCGCATTGGCAGTCCTCCTCAAGGGGGAGCACGACCGCTCCATTCCCATCATCGGACCCCAACGGGGAAATAACCACGCCGCATTCGTCTTAAGACCGGAGTGGGGTGCAACAGGTCATAGGCCTCTCTGCACCCCTTTCCGTTTAGCCAGGATACCCGGACGTACCGCCTAAGGTTGCGGCTCAGGCTGACTGTCGGGCTGGAACCGCTTTTCAAACCGGGCAAGATCGACAGGGTCGATGGAGACATGCAGATGCGCATGCTCCTCGTCGTCGCGCCGGTCCAGCACTTCGCCCTTGGCGTAAAGCCAGGCGAGCGCCGCCCCGTCGCCAAGGTCGACCGAAAGGTCGACGACCTGCCGGTTGACGTTCATCCGCTGGTCCAGCAGGCGGTCGAGGTTGTCGATCCCCTCGCCGGACAGGGCGGAGACCGCCACCGCCCGCGGATTGCGGCCGGTCTGGGCCAGGATCGCCGCGCGGCTTTCCTCGTCCAGCGCGTCGATCTTGTTCAGCACCTCGATCACCCGGTCGTCCGCTTCCGGGTCGATGCCCATGTCGGACAGCACCTCATGGACGTCGGCCTTCTGGGCGTCGCTGTCGATATGGGCGATGTCGCGGACATGCAGGATGATGTCGGCGGCGTCAACCTCCTCCAGCGTGGCGCGGAAGGCGGCGACGAGGCCGTGCGGCAGGTCGGAGATGAAGCCGACCGTGTCCGACAGGATCACCTTGCGCCCCGACGGCAGGGTCACCTGCCGCATGGTGGGATCGAGTGTCGCGAACAGCAGGTTCTGGGCGAAGACGTCGGCATTCGCCAACCGGTTGAACAGCGTCGATTTGCCGGCGTTGGTATAGCCGACCAGGGCCACCACGGGATAAGGCACCTTCGCACGTGCCTTGCGGTGAAGGCCGCGGGTGCGCCGCACCTCCTCCAGTTCCTTCTTGATCTTGATGATCCGGTCGCCGATCAGGCGGCGGTCAAGCTCAAGCTGCGATTCGCCGGGGCCGCCGAGAAAGCCGAAGCCGCCGCGCTGCCGTTCCAAGTGGGTCCAGGACCGCACCAGCCGGGATTTCTGGTAGGTCAGGGAGGCCAGCTCGACCTGGAGCATGCCCTCACGCGTCCGGGCGCGGGCACCGAAGATCTCCAGGATCAGGCCCGTGCGGTCGATGACCTTCGCCTTCAGCGACCGCTCGAGGTTGCGCTGCTGAACCGGCGACAGGGCGTGGTCGAGGATGACGAGCGAAGCCTCGGCCTCTTCCACCACCTGTGCCAGATGCTCCACCGTGCCGGAGCCAAGCAGGGTCGACGGTTGCGGCCGGTTCACCTTGGCGCATTCCGCATGGACGACGTCCAGCTGAATGGCCTGGGCAAGACCGACCGCCTCCTCAAGCCGCGATTCGGGAGGGCGCATGTCCCCGTCCGCCTCACTGCGGAGGACGGGGTGGACCACGATGGCCCGCGCGGCGCCGTCAGGGGCCGCGCCGTTACCATTGGTCAAGGGATCAGACGCTTTCACCTTCCTTGGGCGGCTCGAAAAGTTGAATGGGATGGGCCGGCATGACCGTGGAGATTGCGTGCTTGTAGACGAGCTGGGAATGCGCGTCGCGCCGCAGAAGTACCGAGAAGTTGTCGAACCAAGTAATGATGCCCTGGAGTTTCACGCCGTTCACGAGAAAGACGGTTACGGGAGTCTTGTTCTTACGGACGTGATTGAGAAACACGTCCTGCACGTTCTGGCTTTTTTCAGACATTTTTCATGCCCCCTTCTTCAATGTTCTTGGGACCCCTTTGCTAGGCGGTCCGCTCCCCGTTTCACGGTGTAGGTGTGGTCCGCGTCGGTACCGTCTCGACAGCCGTCTGCAGGGATATGGTATCACCATTGCCGTCCACCAAGCCATACAGGACGCGGTGAAGCGCCGTACAGTCGGTGTGGCGATGGGCGGGCGGGAAGCGGTCGAAGCCACTCCCCTCGCCCAGCCCTATTAGCACCGGAACGAGACCGGCGCCATGGGCGCATTCCATATCGATGTCGGCATCGCCGAGAAACCAGACATCCCCACCCGGCGCGATCCCCGCCGGCTCCAGCGCCATCCGCACCGGGGCGATGTGCGGCTTGTCGAACTCGGCATCCTGGGCGCCGACCAGTTTGCCGAAATAGCGGGTCCAGCCCAGCGCATCGGCCTCCGCCCTCAGGAACCTGCCGTTCTTGTTGGAGACGACGGCCTGATAGACGCCCTGCTCGTGGAAATGGCGCAGCAGCGTCTCGGCACCCGGCAACGGCGTCAGCCCGTCCAGATGGTGGGCGGCGAAATAGGCGTAGAACAGGTCGCGCGCCTCGGTCCAGCGCTCGCCGAAAATGCGCGGGAAGCTGTCGCGCAGCGATGCCTTGATCCGCTCGCGCGCCTCCTCCGCACTCCAGGGGGCGAGACCGAAGGACACCAGCGCATGGTTCAGCGCCTCGCGCACCGTGTCCCAATTGCTGACCAGGGTATTGTCCCAGTCATAGAGGACGGCGCGCGGCAGGGTGATGGGGGAGGACAAGGAGATGCTCCGGTAGACGTGGGAAGGGCGGCACGAGGCCGCCCTCACCTGGAGGTCATCCCCGTGACGGCGGGGATCCAGGTTGCCCCACAGCAACTTCTGTGCAGACGCTGGATTCCCGCCGTCGCGGGAATGACGGACGGACGGAGAAGCCATTGGCGTCGAGCGATTGCACCGATCACTCGAGGAACATCTTCCCCTTCTCGCTGCCATGGACGCCCAGCGACTTCAGCTTGCGGTGAAGGGCCGAGCGTTCCATGCCGACGAAGGACGCGGTGCGGGAGATGTTGCCGCCGAAGCGGGTGACCTGGGCCAGCAGATATTCGCGCTCGAACACCTCGCGGGCCTCGCGCAGCGGCAGGCCCATGATCTCGCCGCCCTTGTCCCATTTCAGGACCGTCGGGGTGATGGCGCCGATCTCCGGCGGCAGGGTGTCGGCGCGGATCGGCTCCTTGGGATCGCCATGGGCCATGATCAGCAGCCAGTCCACCACGTTGCGCAACTGGCGCACGTTGCCCGGCCAGTCATAGGCCTGGAGGGCGGCCATGGCGTCCTCGCCGAACTCGCGGGTCGGCAGGCCGGACGCTTCGGCGGACCGCTGCATGAAATGGCGGGCCAGCACCGGGATGTCCTCGCGCCGCTCGGCCAGCGACGGCACGCGGATCGGCACCACCGACAGACGGTAGAACAGAATCCTGGCGGAAGCGCCCCTGCTCGATTTCCGCCTGGAGGTCACGGTTGGAGGTGGCGATGACGCGCACGTCGACCTCGACCCGCTGTCCGCCGCCGACGCGCTCGAACACCTGTTCCTGAAGGGCGCGGACGATCTTGCCCTGGGTCTCCAGCGGCATGTCGGCGACTTCGTCCAGCAGCAGCGTGCCGCCATGGGCCTGCTCGAAGGTGCCGATCTTGCGGCCGGGACCATCGACGCCGGCCTCGGTGCCGAACAGCTCCATCTCCAGCCGTTCCGGCCGCATGGTGGCGCAGTTCAGTCCGACGAAGGGACCGCCGGCCCGGCGCGAGCGGGCGTGGATCAGCCGCGCCACCACCTCCTTGCCGGCACCGGGAGGGCCGGAGATCAGGACGCGGCTGCCGGTGGGCGCCACCTTGTCGATGGACTGGCGCACCTGATTGACCGCCGAAGACTTGCCGATCAATTCCGCGTCGCCGCCGGCGCGCAGCTTCAGTTCCTGGTTCTCGCGCTTCAGCCGTGCCGCCTCGATGGCGCGGTCCACCATCAGCAGCAGGCGGTCGGCCTTGAACGGCTTTTCGATGAAGTCGTAGGCGCCGACCTTGATCGCCTGGACCGCGGTTTCGATGTTGCCGTGGCCGGAGATCATGATCACCGGCAGGTTGCCATGATCCCGCATCAGCTGTTCCAGGATTTGCAAGCCGTCCAGCCTGCTGCCCTGGAGCCAGATGTCGAGCACGACGAGGCTCGGCCGACGCGCCGCCACCTGGGCGAAGGCCTGATCGGCGTCGGCGGCTTCGCGCGTCTTGATGCCTTCGTCGTTCAGGATGCCGGCTATCAGCATCCGGATATCGGCTTCGTCGTCGACGATCAGAATGTCATGCGCCATGGGCTTCGTGCCTCATCTCTCCGCCGGTCTCCGCCGGCCTGTCGTCACGGCCGCCCGCGTCGTTCGCGACCGTAACCGGGTGTGGAATGACCAGGGTCACGCGCGCCCCGGATCCGCCTTCGCGGTCCTCAAGGGTCAGCACGCCGCCATGGTCCTCCATGATCTTCTTGACGATGGCGAGCCCCAGCCCGGTGCCCTTGGCCCGCGTCGTCACATAGGGTTCGGTCAGCCGGTCGCGCTGTTCGCCGCCGGGCAGGCCCTTCCCGTTGTCCTGAACGGTGACGACGACCTTCTCGCCGTCGTCCTCCACCGCAATCGCCACCTCTCCGGGCGGCAGGTCCGACCCGTCCGCTGGAGGCGTACGACCCTCGATTGCGTCGGCCGCGTTCTGCAACAGGTTGGTCAGCGCCTGCGAGATCTGCCGGCTGTCGCAGGCCACCGTCAGCGGCCCCGACGGCAGCCGGGTGTCGAAGCGGATCCTGCCGGAGTGCGCGCTCGATTGCAGGAACACCGCTTGCCGGACCAGATCGTTGATGTTGACCGGCTTCATCACCGGCTGCGGCATCCGCGCGAAGGCGGAGAATTCGTCCACCATGCGGCGGATGTCGTCGACCTGCCGGACGATGGTGTCTGTGCACATGGTGAAGACCTCCGTATCGCTGGAGATCTCCTTCAGATATTTGCGGCGCAGCCGCTCAGCCGACAGCTGGATCGGCGTCAGCGGGTTCTTGATCTCGTGTGCAATGCGGCGTGCCACGTCGGCCCAGGCCGCCTTGCGCTGCGCCGACACCAGTTCGGTGATGTCGTCGAAGGTGACGACATAGCCGCGCACGGTGCCGTCGCGCACCTCCGCCGCGATGCGGACCAGCAGCGTCAGCGTCGTCTTGCCCGGACGCCGGATCTGGATCTGGTCCTGCACCACGCGGCCGGGCTTCTTCGGCGCGTTTTCCAGCAGGTCGCCGATGTCCGGCAGCAGCTCGACCAGCGACATGCCGATCATCCGCTCCGGATCCTCTTCGCCCAGCAGGCGGGCGGCGGACAGGTTCGGCAGGTTGATGACGCCGTCGGCATCGACACCCAGCACACCGGCCGACACGCCGGACAGCACCGTCTCGGTGAAGCGGCGGCGCTCGTCGAGCAGGCGGTTGGTCGACAGCAGCTCCCGCCGCTGCCCCTCGATCTCGGTGGTCATGCGGTTGAACGCGCGCGACAGCAGGACGAACTCGTCCTCGCCCGGCGGTTCCGACACGCGGACGGTCAGGTCGCCGGCGCGCACCCGCTCGGCGGCACCGATCAGAGCGCTGATCGGGCGGACCAGACGGGTGGCGAAATTCAGCCCGGCCCACACCGCCGCCAGCAGCAGCAGCATTGCCACCACCAGGAAGATCAGCGTGAAGGTGACCTGCAGGCTGCCGCGCTGGTTCTCCAGCGCGGTGTATTCCTTCACCGCCCCTTCGGCCGAGGCCATGTGCTGGAGCACCCGCGGCTCCACCATGCGGCCGACATAGAGGAAGGTGTCCGACACCCGGTCCAGGCTGACCAGGGCACGGACGCGGTCGTCGGATTCCTTGACGATCAGCGCGACCTCGCCGGTGCGGGCCTGCTGGATCTTGTCTTCCGGAATGGGCTCGAATTCCAGGGTGAAGGTGTAGCCGGCCCGCGCGACGATGGCGCCGGTGGTGCCGTTGAAGACGATCGCCTCCGACAGCGCGCGCAGCATCGCCTGGGTGGCGACGACCTGCTCGAACCGCTCGGGGTCGCTGGAGAAACGCGCCTCCTGCGACAGGTCGTTGGCCATCGCCAGTGCGTCGGCGCGGATGTTCTGCTGGTGCTCGTGCAGGTAGGCGCTGGCGACGACCAGGGATTCATTCACCGCCGTGCGGACACGGTCGCTGAACCAACTCTGCACCCCGACATAGAAGAACAAGGTGGAAAAGACGGTCATGATGATGGCCGGCGCCACCGCCAGCACGCTGAACACCAGCACCAGACGGGTGTGCAGCCGCGAGCCCGCGAGCCCGCGCCGCCGCCCGATCAGGATGGCGACGATGCGCCGGGCGATCAGCACGCCCAGCGTCAGCAGGATCGCAAGGTCGAGCGTCAGCAGAAGCGTGACGGTCCGCGGGTTGGCCTGTCCGAACGGCGCGCTTTCCGTCATCGCCGCGTAGGTGGCGAAGCCGGCGGCCAGGGCCGCCAGCGACAGGGCAAAGGCCAACCGCTTGCCCAGGCCGACCCGCCTGGACCATTGAAGAATCTTCTGCCAGACCGGCCTTTGGCCGGCTGCTGCGATGTCGGAATTCGGTGGCATGGTCCGGCGCTAATCTGTTGCCGGAAAGATACACCTCTGTTGCGGCCCTGCCAAGCCTCAACGAATCTGCCTTTCGGACAGCATAGTCTACGCCGGACGGCGTCAGAAAAGGTGCAGAAGGCGCCAAGTGGTGAATGGGCGGCGGTTTGCCCGCCGCCCCTGACTGCGCTGTGTCACAATTTTGGCACGGATCGGCTGCGATGCCGAGCCTCCCCGCACGCGCTGCCGGATGCGGCCTACTTGATGCCGCGCATCACCTGGATATCGAGGTCGCGGATCTTCTTGCGCAACGTGTTGCGGTTCAGGCCGAGCAGTTGTGCCGCCTTGATCTGGTTGCCGCGGGTCGCCGACAGGCTCAGCGAGATCAGCGGCCGTTCGATTTCGCGCAGCACCCGGTCATACAGGCCGTTGGACGGCATGCCGTCCTTGTGGGCGGCGAAATAGTCCTTGAGGTGGCGCTCGACGGCCGAGGACAGGCCCTCGCTCTGCGGCTCCTCCACCGGCTGGGCGGCCGGGGTGGCGTCGGCGAGTTCCGCCTCCACGACATCCAGCCCGATTACCTCCTGCGAATAGAGCGCGGCAAGGCGGCGGACGAGATTCTCCAGCTCGCGGACGTTGCCGGGCCAGCGATAGCGCTTCAGCCGGTCCATCGCCGCCTGGTCGATGCTCTTGGCCGGAAGTCCCTGGCTGATGCCGAGATTCAGGAAATGGCGGACCAGCAGCGGGATGTCTTCCGTCCGCTCGCGCAGCGGCGGCAGGCGGATCGGCACCACGCACAGGCGGTAGAACAAATCCTCACGGAACAGCCCCTGGCGGATCAGGGTGCGCAGGTCACGGTGGGTCGCCGCGATGATGCGCACGTCGGTCTTGATCGCGGTGCGCCCGCCGACGGTGGTGTATTCGCCCTCCTGCAGCACGCGCAGCAGCCGGGTCTGGGCGTCGAGCGGCATGTCGCCGATCTCGTCCAGGAACAGCGTTCCGCCCTGCGCCTGCTCGAACCGGCCGGTCGACCGGTTGGTCGCG
Organism: Azospirillum sp. UENF 112521; assembly: GCF_058780665.1. Classification (NCBI taxonomy): domain Bacteria; kingdom Pseudomonadati; phylum Pseudomonadota; class Alphaproteobacteria; order Rhodospirillales; family Azospirillaceae; genus Azospirillum; species Azospirillum sp. UENF 112521. The sequence continues at coordinate 1,324,692 of NZ_JBSNCI010000002.1, read as the reverse complement.
CCGGTGAAGGCGCCCTTCTCGTGGCCGAACAGTTCGGATTCGATCAGTTCGCGCGGGATGGCGGCCATGTTGATGGCGACAAAGGCGCCGTTGCGCCGCTTGCCGTAATCGTGCAGCGCGCGGGCGACCAGCTCCTTGCCGGTCCCGGACTCGCCGGTGATCATCACCGTCAGGTCGGTGCCCATCAGGCGGGCCAGCACCCGGTAGATTTCCTGCATGGCGGGCGAGCGGCCGATCAGCGGCAGCTGTTCCTCGCCCTCCACGTCGCCGCCCGGCATGGCGGCCGGCGGGGTGTTGGTGTTCAGTGCCCGTTCGACGACGGAAACCAGTTCCTTCAGGTCGAAGGGCTTGGGCAGATATTCAAAGGCCCCACGCTCCGCCGCCTTAACCGCGGTGATCAGCGTGTTCTGCGCGCTCATCACGATGACGCGCATTTCGGGACGCAGCTTCTTGATGCGCGGGATCAGGTCCAGGCCGTTTTCGTCCGGCATCACAACGTCGGTGATGACCAGATCGCCCTGCCCGTCCGCCACCCAGCGCCACAGCGTCGCGGCGTTGCCGGTGGTGCGGACCTCGTGCCCGAGCCGGGCCAGGGCCTGGGTCAGGACGGTGCGGATGGCGCGGTCGTCATCCGCGATGAGAATGGTCGCTGCGCTCATCAACGAGTTCCCCGGCCGCCCTTGGACTGCAAGCCAGCGTCAGAAATCTTCGAGTCCCCGGAAAGTTTCGGTTCATCGTATTTCGAATCATCGTACATCGGCAGCGACACCTTGAAGACGGTCCGGCGAGGCTGGCTGTCGAACTCGATGGTTCCGCCATGGTCGCCTATCAGTTTCGCCACCAATGCAAGACCAAGGCCAGTCCCGTTCACTTTGCTGGTCACGAACGGATCGAACAGGTTGGACTGAAGGTCTTCCGGAATACCGTCGCCGTTATCCTGAACCGTCACCAGCAGGGGCAGGTGCCGGCGCACATCCCCGCCGGGCAGCGCCATACGCACACCATGCTGGTAGGAGGTCGTCAGCGTGATCTCGCCGCCCGATTCCGGTGCAGCCTCTGCCGCATTTTTAACCAGATTCAGGAAAACCTGCACAAGTTGGTCGCGATTGCCGTAAACAGGAGGCAATGACGGGTCGTAGCGCTCGACAAAGCGTATTTTTCGGGCAAAGCCGCTCTGGGCCACTTTCCGCACATGTTCCAGAACGGTGTGGATGTTCACCGCGGCCCGCTCCAGCGGCCGTTCGTCGGAGAACACCTCCATCCGGTTGACCAGCGCGACGATGCGGTCGGCCTCGTCGCAGATCAGGCGGGTCAGCACCCGGTCCTGGTCGCTGGCGTTCTCCTCCAGCAGCTGGGCGGCGCCGCGGATGCCGGACAGCGGGTTCTTCACCTCATGGGCCAGCATCGCCGCCATGGCGGTGACGGAGCGCGCGGCATGACGGTGGGTCAGCGAGTGGTCGATCTTGCGGGCGAGCGACCGCTCATGGATGGTCAGCACCACATGGTCGGGCGGGTCGCCCATGGTCGCCACCTGCACCGTCACATGGTGCGGGCCGATGCGGGGCGTATCGATGATGACACCGTCCTGCGACACCCGGCGGCTGCCCCGGCGCACCTGTTCGATCAGACCCATCACCGGGCTGTCCGGCGGCAGCAGGTCGGGCAGCGGCATGCCTTCCATGGCGTTGGCCGACAGGTCGAAGAACTCCTGCCCTTCCAGATTGACGAAGCGGATGTCGCCGTTGCCGTCCACCACCAGCACTGGATCGGGCAGGCTGTTCAGCACCACCAGCGAGTCCAGCCGCGGCGCCCTGGCGGCACCCGACCGGTTGCGGCCACGTTGGCCCGGAGCGGTCATCGGTACGGGATCCATCAGGCGGCCATCCTTTCGATTGCCGGTTCATAGAAGGCACGGATGCGGTCGCGCACCGCGCCGGGATCGCCCAGCTGGTTGATCTCCTGCCGGAACTCGTTGGAGCCGCGCAGGCCGGTCGAGTACCAGGAGACATGCTTGCGGGCGACCTTGATGCCGCCGTCCGTGCCGTAATGGCTCAGCATGCTGTCGAAATGCTCCAGCAGCGTGTCCATCTGCTCGGGCAGCGGCGGGTCAGGCAGCATTTCGCCGGTGCGCATGTAATGCATGACCTGAGACGGGAACCAGGGACGCCCATAGCTGCCGCGCCCGATCATCACGCCGTCGGCGCCGGATTCGGCAAGCGCACGGTCCACCGCCTCGAAGCTGGCGATGTCGCCGTTGACGACGATGGGGATCTTCACCGCCTCCTTCACATGGCGGACATAGGTCCAGTCGGCGGTGCCGGTATAGAACTGCATGCGGGTGCGGCCATGGACCGTCACCATCCTGATGCCGCACTGCTCGGCGATGCGGGCGAGGTTGGGGGCGTTCCGGTTGGTCTCGTCCCAGCCCAGCCGCATCTTCAGCGTGACCGGAATGCCGACGGCCTTCACCACCGCCTCCAAGATGCGGCCGGCCAGTGCCTCGTCCCGCATCAGGGACGAGCCGGCATGGCCGTTCACCACCTTCTTGACCGGGCAGCCGAAATTGATGTCGACGACCGCGGCGCCGCGATCCTCGTTCAGCTTCGCCGCCTCGGCCATCACCACGGGCTCGCAGCCGGCGAGCTGGACCGCCATCGGAAACTCTTCCGGCTCGGTTTCCACCATGCGCAGGGTCTGGCGGTTCTCGCGGATCATCGCCTGGCTGGCGATCATCTCAGACACGACGAGGCCGCAGCCCGCGCGCTTCACCAGACGGCGGAACGGCAGGTCGGAGACACCCGACATGGGCGCCAGGATCACCGGTCCGGCGAGCGTGATGGGTCCGATTTGTATGGTCATTCTCACCTGCCCGATTGATGGGCAAATCAACAAAGTGCCGTCAATTTGGGCAAGTTATCACGCGGCGACAGTCGTGCGCAAGGGCGAAGCCCCACCGCCACTCTCAGGCCCTGCCCTAAACCCATGATCTTGCATCGGCTTGTGCCGACTTCCGGCTCAGCTCCAGGTCCACTGGCCGATCAGTACGTTCGAGACGAACTTGACGCCGGGATAGGCAAGCGTCGCCAGCAGGTAGACGATCAGCATGGTGCGCGCCGCCGTCTTTCCGCGAACCCCGGTCCGGTATTCGGCAAGCAGCAGCACGCCGATCACGATGAAGGTCGCCAGCGACAGCAGGCTCTTGTGGTCGGTGCGGAACAGCAAACCCTGCTCGAAATAGAGCACCGCCATGCCGGTGGCGAGGCCGGCACCCAGCACCACTTCGGACGCGATCAGCAGGCGCAGTTGCAGCCGCTCGCTCTCCGCCACCGGCGGCAGGAAGCGGCTGAGCGGGGTCGGCCGCTTGGACTTCAGCGCCCGGGTTTGGATCACCGCGGCGAAGGACGACACGGCGCTGAGCGTCAGCAGGGCATAGGTGAAGACCGACACGGCGATGTGCAGGTCGATCCACACGCCCGGCGCGTTGCCGCGTAGAATCGGCGCTGGCGCATCCTCGGTCAGGGTCGCGAGCAGGCAGACCACCAGCAGATAGGGCAGCAGCAGCGGCGCCAGCCTCCAGGCGGTGGCATGGAACAGGCTAAGCCCGATGAACAGGGCCATGCAGGCGGCCGTCGTCACCCACAATGCCGTCGAAAATCCAGTCTGCCACTGGCCGGCGACCTGGAGGATCGCCCACATGCCGGGCCCGGCGGCGGCGAGCAACAACGCGCCCCAGAAGGCCCAGCCACGCCCGTCCACGCCCTGCCCCGCGATGCGCCGGTAGGGGTAGAGGGCGGCAGGCACCAGGGCCACCAACGCCGTCAGGCTCAAAAGAATGTTCTGCGACATGGACCCGAATGCACTCCCGTCTTCCCGCCATCATGCTGCCGAGCGTGCCGGCCGGCTCCCTGACATTGTCCGGAGCGTCTCGGCGGCAAGGCTCGGCACTTGGCGGAACCACGGCGACAGGCTAGGCTCCGCGACGTTTCCGTCAAGTGGCTATCATATCTTACGGTTTGCCTTATGCCCACCTGCATCGCCCCCAGCTGTATTGCTTTGATCGTGGCCGGAGGATCCGGACAGCGGTTCGGGGCCGAGCGGCCGAAGCAGTATCTCGACCTCGCCGGCAAACCGGTGCTGCGCCGGACGGTGGAGGCCTTCCTGGGCCATCCGCAGGTCACCGGCGTGCGCGTGGTCATCGACCCGACATGGCGCGATGCCTATGACGCCGTCCTGTCCGGGCTTGCCCTGCCCGACCCGGTTGCCGGCGGCGCCAGCCGTCAGGACTCGGTCCGCAATGGGCTGGAGGCCTTGGCTGCCGACGGCGCGCCCGACCTCGTCCTGATCCATGACGCCGCCCGCCCCCTGATCGATGCCGACACCATCGCTGCGGTGATCGCGGCGCTGGACAGCTCGCCCGGCGCCATCGCTGCGGTTCCGGTGGCCGATACGCTCAAGCGCGGGAGCGGTGACGCCATCGCCGGCACCGTGGACCGCGACGGGCTGTGGCGGGCGCAGACACCGCAGGGCTTCCGCTTCCCCGCCATTCTCGAAGCCCACCGCGCCGCCGCCGGCCTGTCGCTGACCGACGATGCCGCAGTGGCGGAGCGCGCCGGGCTGGCCGTGGCGCTAGTTCCATCCAAGGAGGACAATTTCAAGGTGACCACCCCCGACGACCTGAGCCGCGCCACCCGCGCGATCATGAGCAGCCTGTGGGACGTGCGGACCGGCAGCGGGTTCGATGTCCACCGCTTCACCGACGGCGATTTCGTGACGCTCTGCGGCCTGCGGGTGCCGCACAGCCATGGGCTGGAAGGCCATTCGGATGCGGATGTCGGATTGCATGCCCTGACAGACGCCATCCTCGGGGCGATGGCTGCCGGCGACATCGGCAGCCACTTTCCGCCGACCGATCCGCGCTGGCGCGGTGCCGACAGCGCCAAGTTCCTGCGCCATGCCGCCGATCTGGTGGCGGAGCGCGGCGGCGTCATCGCCCATGCCGACGTGACCGTCATCTGCGAGCGGCCGAAGGTGGGACCCCACCGCGCCGCCATGGCGGAACGTATTGCCCAGATTCTGGGCATCGAGGTCGGACGGGTCAGCGTCAAGGCGACGACCACCGAGCAGTTGGGCTTCACCGGCCGGCGCGAGGGCATTGCGGCCCAGGCTGTGGCGACCGTCCGACTTCCGGGCTAACATCCTGTCCGACGACACGAACCGGGAGAGGCCGTCATGTTTCCCGAGATCATCCGCGACCTCGCCGCCCAAACTCTCGCCGAATACGGCCTCGCCGGCTTTATGCTGGCGACCGCCGAATCCTGCACCGGCGGCCTGATCGCCGGTGCCCTGACCGATATCGCCGGCTCGTCCAAGGTGGTCGACCGCGGCTTCGTCACCTACACCAACATCGCCAAGACCGAAGTGCTGGCCGTCCCCGCCAGCCTGCTGCATGCCCATGGCGCCGTCAGTCCCGAGGTGGCGGTCGCCATGGCGGTCGGCGCGCTGGCGAAATCGCGCGCCGACGTGACGGTGGCGGTGACGGGAATCGCCGGCCCCGGCGGGGCCACGGAAACCAAGCCGGTGGGCCGGGTCTATGTCGCGACGGCCGTGCGCGGCGGAGCCGCCAAGGCCAAGGAATACACCTTCCCCGGCGACCGCGACGCCGTGAGGATGGCGACGGTCCAGGCGGCGCTGGAGCGGCTTCGGCTCGCCCGGCCGACCGGAAGCCTGCGCTGAAGACTCGCCGACAAACTCTTCACAATGAGGGAAAAAGACCCGATGCCGACCATCAACATCCAGCTGTTCGAAGGACGCACCGTCGAACAGAAGCGCGACTATGCCAAGGCGTTGACCGAGGCGACCGTGAAGGTCCTCGGCTGCTCGCCGTCCGCGGTGGACATTATCTTTCAGGATGTGAAGAAGAGCGATTGGGCGAGCGGCGGGGAGCTGTGGTCGGACAAGAGCTGACCGACCACCCGTCTCAATCGTCCGCGGCCGGCGTCAGGCCGGCTGCGTCGCCCGGCCCGGCCCGTAAAGCTGGGCCGCGCGCGTTTCAAAGGCCTGGACCATGCGGCGGACAGCCTCGTTGAACAGCAGCCCCATGATCTTCTGCAGCATCTTCGAGCGGAACTCGAAATCGACGAAGAAGTCGACGCAGCAGCCACCGGGATGCTCGTTGAAGATCCAGTGATTGTTCAGATACTGGAACGGCCCGTCGGTGTACTGAACGTTGATCCGGCAGTCGGGCTCGTGCAGCTCCACCCGCGAGGTGAAGCGTTCGCGGACCATCTTGAAGCCGATGATCAGGTCCGCGAACATCACGTTGTCTTCGCGCTTGCGGATGCGGGCCGCCAGGCACCAGGGCAGAAACTCCGGATACTTCTCCACATCGGCGACCAGGTCGTACATCTGCTGGGGCGTGTAGGGAAGAACCTTCTTCTCCGCGTGCGTCGGCATGCCCGTATCGTGTCCTTTCTTATTGAGCCGCCTGGATCAGGCGGCCGCGACCCCCAGCTTGCGCAGCCGGGCTTCGCGCAGCTTCTCGAAATCCGCACCCGCATGATAGGACGAGCGCGTCAGCGGCGACGAGGCCACCAGCAGGAAGCCCTTGCCGCGGCCAACAGTGGAATAACCGTCGAACTCCTCAGGAGTCACGAAGCGATCCACCGCCGCATGCTTGGGCGTGGGCTGGAGATACTGCCCAATCGTCAGAAAGTCCACATCGGCGGAGCGAAGATCGTCCATCACCTGCCCGATCTCCTCCTTCGTCTCGCCCAGGCCAACCATCAGACCGGACTTGGTGAAGATCGTCGGATCCAGCTCCTTCACCCGCGCCAGCAGCTGCAGCGAGGCGAAGTAGCGCGCGCCGGGACGGATCGTAGGGTAGAGGCGCGGCGCGGTTTCCAGATTGTGGTTGAACACGTCCGGCTTGGCCTCCACCACCACCTCGACCGCACCCTTCTTCTTCTGGAAGTCGGGGGTCAGGATTTCGATGGTGGTCGTCGGCGACGCCGCACGGATGGCGCGGATGGTGCGGGCGAAATGCTCCGCACCGCCGTCGGTCAGATCGTCGCGGTCGACCGAGGTGATGACGACGTGGGACAGCTTCAGCTGACCGACGGCCTCCGCGACTTTCTCCGGCTCATGCGGGTCGAGCAGATCCGGACGCCCGGTCTCGACATTGCAGAACGCGCAGCCGCGCGTGCAGATGGAGCCCAGGATCATGAAGGTGGCGTGCTTCTGCTTCCAGCACTCCCCAATGTTCGGGCAGGCGGCCTCTTCGCACACGGTGTTCAGCTTCAGACCGCGCATCAACTGGCGGGTCTCGTTGTATTCCTGGCTCATCGGGGCCTTGACCCGGATCCAGGCCGGTTTGCGCTGGATAGGGTTGTCGGGCTTGTGGGCCTTCTCGGGGTGGCGCAGCTTCTCGGTCTGGTCGACGAGGGTCATGGTCTAAAGCTCCCGATGGCCGACGCGATGCCCGGCCCCGACAATAGGTGCGATGAGGATGTCAAACCCGCCATTCCGGCGGAAACAGTTCGGCCGGATAGGACGGATCGAGCGCCTGGTCAAGCGTGAAAGGCGGCTCGACCGGGAAATGGCCGTCAGGGGTATCCGCCTCGTCGGCGGCATCCAGCCGGGCTTTGCGATAGATCTTCTCGAACACAGCGGCGATATAGGGCCGCAAGCTGGGGCTGGCAGCAATCTCATCCACCAGTCGGTCGCGCCGCTCGCGTATCGTTCGACGCCAGCCGCGTTCGCACCGCTCGCGCAGATCCTGACAAAACAACCACTTCAGCAAATGGGTCATTAGGACCCGCAGCCGGCTGTCGATCTCGGACTTCTGGCTGCGGCCCATGCTCTCGATCTCCTCGGCGACGTTCCCCCAGTCGACCGGGGCATTGTTCCGCTCGGCGCCGGCACGGCGAAGCTCCTGCGCCTGGGCTTGGGTCCAGGCATAGAAATCCTCGTCATACGCGGCGCTGCTGCGGTCCATGGCCCCATCCGGCTGGGAAGAACGTCACCTCGGAAACATCAGTTAAAAGTGGATCGCCCGGCCATAGGCATCAAGGACCGACTCATGCATCATTTCCGACAAGGTCGGGTGCGGGAACACCGTGTGCATCAGCTCGGCCTCGGTCAGCTCCGACGACTTGGCGATGCCGTAGCCCTGGATCAGCTCGGTCACTTCCGCACCGATCATGTGGGCACCCAGCATCTCGCCGGTCTTGGCGTCGAAGATGGTCTTGATCAGGCCTTCCGGCTCGCCGAGCGCGATGGCCTTGCCGTTGCCGACGAACGGGAAGCGGCCGACCTTGATCTCGTAGCCGGCTTCCTTCGCCTTCTTCTCCGTCAGGCCGACCGACGCGATCTGCGGGTGCGAATAGGTGCAGCCCGGGATGTTGCGGACGTTCAGCGCATGCGGATGCTTGCCGGCGATGTGCTCGGCGACGATCACGCCTTCATGGCTGGCCTTGTGGGCGAGCCAGGGCGCGCCGGTCACGTCGCCGATGGCGTACACGCCCGGCTCGTCGGTCTCGCACATGCCGTTGGTCTGGATGTGGCCGCGGTCGGTCTTGACCTTGGTGTTCTCCAGGCCGAGGCCTTCGGTGTTCGGGCTGATGCCGACGGCGACGATGACGCGGTCGACCGTGATGTCCTCGGTCTTGCCGCCGGCTTCGACGGCCACGGTCACGCTGTCGGCGGCCTTGCGCAGGTTGCCGGCCTTGCCGCCGGTGATGATGCGCATGCCCTGCTTCTCAAAGGCCTTCCGGGCCATTCCGGAGATTTCCTCATCCTCCACCGGAAGGATGCGGTCCATCACTTCGACAACGGTGACCTTGGCGCCGAGCGCGTTGTAGAAGCTGGCGAACTCGATGCCGATGGCGCCGGAGCCGATGACCAGCAGCGACTTCGGCATGCTGTCCGGGGTCATCGCCTTGCGGTAGGTCCAGACCAGCTTGCCGTCATCCTCCAGGCCCGGCAGCGTGCGGGCGCGCGCACCGGTGGCGATGATGATGTGCTTGGCGCCGAAGGTGCCGACCGGGGCTTCGCCCTTGGAAACCGCCACCTGCCCCTTGCCGAGCAGCTTGGCCGAGCCTTCGATCACCGCGACCTTGTTCTTCTTCAGCAGGTGCTTGACGCCGCCGTTCAGCTGCCCGGCGACCTTGCGCGAGCGGGCGACGACCTTGTCGAGGTCGAAGGACGGGTTCTGGATGACCAGACCATAATCGGACGCGTGCTTGGCGAGATGCAGCACCTCGGCCGAGCGCAGCAGCGCCTTGGTCGGGATGCAGCCCCAGTTCAGGCAGATGCCGCCCAGGTTTTCACGCTCGATGACCGCGGTGTGCAGGCCCAGCTGCGCGGCGCGGATCGCCGCCACGTAACCGCCCGGTCCGCCGCCGATGACGATGACGTCGTAATTGATGTCGGCCAAGGGTGTTCTCCCCATTCAGGAGCGAGGCGCATCCTCGCGGCCGGCGGCAAAGATGCCTTCCTCGACCCGGCACGCCTCGTCGATGATCGTCTGGTACAGGGTGGCCATGAAGTCCAGATCCAGGCCGTAGGCCTTGCCTGCCTCGGCCGCCCGCCGTTTGACCGCTTCGACGCGGTCGGGCAGGACGGCCGGCAGGTTCTCCGCCATCTTCACCGCTGCGACGCGGTGGACGACGGACAGGCGCTTGCCCAGCAACGCGACGATCTCGTCGTCGATGGCGTCGATCTCGGCGCGGAGCGGGGCAAGGCTTTTCGACATGGAACCGGTCCTCCAGCCGTCAGAGCAGCATCGAGAGCGGATCCTCGAGCAGCTTCTTCACCGCTCCAAGGAATTCCGCACCGACGGCGCCATCGGCCACGCGGTGATCGAAGGTGCCGGTCAGGCTCATCACCGTGGCGATGGCCAGAGCGCCGTCCTTCACCACCGGGCGCTGCTCGCTGGCGCCGACCGCCAGGATGCAGGCCTGCGGCGGGTTGATGATCGCCTGGAACTGCTTGATCCCCATCATGCCCAGGTTGGAGATGGAGATGGTGCCGCCCTGATACTCTTCCGGCTTCAGCGCGTTGTCGCGCGCCTTCTTGGCCAGCGACTTCATCTCGTTGGAGATGTCGGCCAGCCCCTTGGTCTCCGCCTTCTTGACGATCGGGGTGATCAGCCCGGTCGGGGTGGCGACGGCGACCGAGATGTCGGCGTGGCTGTACTGCAGCATCGCCTCGTCGGTCCAGGCGGCGTTCAGCGCCGGGACCTTCTTCAGCGCCAGAGCCACGGCGCGGATGATGAAGTCGTTCACCGACAGCTTGTAGGCGTCGGACCGGCCGTTCAGCTCGGCACGGACCTTCATCAGCGCGTCGATCTCGACATCCACCGTCAGGAAGTAGTCGGGAACCGTGCGCTTCACCTCGCCCAGACGCTTGGCGATGGTCTTGCGCATGCCGCTGTTCGGCACGGCGGTGTAGGCCATGCCGAGCTTGTCGGCGAGCGCCTTGGCATCCACGCCTTCGGCCTTCGCCGGGGCCGGAGCCGCTGCGGGAGCCGGAGCGGCGGCAGCCGGAGCCGAAGCAGGGGCCGGGGCGGCAGCGGCCTTGGCCGGGCCGGCGGCCTTGGCGGCCTCGACGTCGGCCTTGACGATGCGGCCGTGCGGGCCGGTGCCCTTGACGGTCTTCAGGTCGACGCCGGCCTGCTCGGCGATACGGCGGGCCAGCGGGCTGGCGAACACGCGCTCGCCACCTGCCGCCGGAGCGGCAGCAGGAGCGGCCGGAGCAGCGGCGGCAACCGGAGCTGCCGCGGGCGCCGGCACAGCGGCCGGAGCGGCAGCTGCCGGGGCCGGAGCGGAACCGGCGGACGCCAGCGCGCTCTCGTCCTCGCCCTCTTCCAGCAGGATGGCGATGGGGGTGTTCACCGCCACGCCCTGGCTGCCGGCCGGGATCAGGATCTTGCCGATGCGGCCCTCATCGACCGCTTCGACTTCCATGGTGGCCTTGTCGGTCTCGATCTCGGCGAGCACGTCGCCGGACTTCACCGTGTCGCCTTCCTTCTTCAGCCACTTGGCGAGGTTGCCCTCGGTCATCGTGGGCGAGAGGGCAGGCATCAGAATCTGAACGGTCATCCTATCAGCCCTCCTCTCAGCGGTAGCAGGCTTGCTTGGCGGCCTTGACGATGTGATCGACCTGCGGCAGCGCCAGCTTTTCCAGGTTGGCGGCGTAGGGCATCGGCACGTCCAGGCCGGCCACGCGGGCCACCGGCGCATCGAGATAATCGAACGCCTGCTCCATCATCAGAGCGCACATTTCCGAACCGATGCCGGCGAAGGGCCAGCCCTCCTCGACGGAGACGAGGCGGTTGGTCTTCTTGACGCTGTTGACGATGGTCTCGGTGTCCAACGGACGGATCGTGCGCAGGTTGATGACCTCCGCGTCGATGCCTTCCTTGGCCAGGATCTCCGCGGCGGCCAGGGCATGGCCGACCATGATCGAGAAGGCGGTGATCGTCACGTCCTTGCCGGCGCGCTCGATCTTGGCCTTGCCGATCGGCAGCACGAACTCCTCGTCCTCCGGAACCTCGAAGCTCTGGCCGTAGAGAATCTCGTTCTCGAGGAAGACGATCGGGTTGGCGTCACGGATCGCCGCCTTCAGCAGGCCCTTCGCGTCGGCCGCCGACCAGGGCGACACGACCTTCAGGCCCGGGCAGTGCGCGTACCACGAGGCGTAGCACTGCGAGTGCTGGGCGCCGACGCGGGCAGCGGCGCCGTTGGGGCCGCGGAACACGATCGAGTTGCTCATCTGTCCGCCCGACATGTACAGCGTCTTGGCGGCCGAGTTGATGATGTGGTCGATCGCCTGCATGGCGAAATTGAAGGTCATAAACTCGACGACCGGCTTCAGGCCCTTGAAGGCGGCGCCGACGCCAAGACCGGCGAAACCGATCTCGGTGATCGGCGTGTCGATGACGCGACGCTCGCCGAACTCCTGCAGCAGGCCCTGGGTCACCTTGTAGGCGCCCTGGTACTGTGCGACCTCCTCACCCATGACGAACACCTTGTCGTCACGGCGCATTTCCTCGGCCATCGCGTCGCGCAACGCTTCGCGGACCGTCTTCTTGACGGTCTTGGCCATGAATTTGTCCTCGTCCGACGCGGGCGCCGCGACCGGAGCCGCCGGCACCGTGGGTGCCGGAGCCGGAGCGGCTTCCGCCACCGGGGCAGGAGCGGGGGCGGCCGGAGCGGCGGCAGTCGGGGCGTTGCCGCCCTTGCTCAGCGCGCTCTCGTCCTCGCCCTCTTCCAGCAGGACGGCGATGGGGGTGTTCACGGCGACGTTGTCGGTGCCCTCGGCGATCAGAATCTTGCCGACGCGGCCTTCATCGACCGCCTCGACCTCCATGGTCGCCTTGTCGGTTTCGATCTCGGCGAGGACATCGCCGGACTTCACCTGGTCACCTTCCTTCTTCAGCCATTTCGCCAGTTTGCCCTCGGTCATCGTGGGCGACAGGGCCGGCATCAGCACTTCGATCGGCATTCCTCAACCTCCGGCGGCGCGGGGAGTCCGGTTTCCCGTCCCACAAGGCGCCGCTCCCGCTTATCGTTGACGTCAGGATCAGACGAGAATGTCGGTCCACAGCTCCGACGGATCGGGCTCCGGGCTCTGCTGGGCGAATTCGGCCAATTCGGTGACGATCGCCTTCACCTCGCGGTCGATCTCCTTCAGCTTGTCCTCGTCGGCGTGGTTGCCGGACAGGATCTTCGCCTTCAGCTGATCGATGGGATCGGATTCCGACCGCATCTTCTCGACTTCTTCCTTCGTCCGGTACTTGGCCGGGTCGGACATCGAGTGGCCGCGGTAGCGGTAGGTCTTCATCTCGAGGATGACGGGGCCGTTGCCGCCGCGGATGTGCGGCACCCACTGGTCCGCCGCGGCCTTGACCTCCAGCACGTCCATGCCGTTGACCTGATAGCCGGGGATGCCGTAGGCGGCGCCGCGCTGGTGCAGCTCGCCGGCGGAGGCGCGCTCCTGCGAGGTGCCCATGGCGTACTTGTTGTTCTCGATGATGAAGAGCACCGGCAGCTTCCACAGCGCTGCCATGTTGAAGCTCTCGTAGACCTGGCCCTGGTTGATGGCGCCGTCGCCGCAATACACGGCGGCCACGCCGCCGTCGTTGCTGTACTTGTGCGCGAAGGCCAGACCGGTGCCGAGCGGGACCTGCCCGCCGACGATGCCATGGCCGCCGAAGAAGTTCTTCTCCTGGCTGAACATGTGCATCGAGCCGCCCTTGCCCTTGGAGTAGCCTCCAATGCGGCCGGTCAGCTCGGCCATCACGCCCTTGGCTTCCATGCCGCAGGCCAGCATGTGGCCATGGTCGCGGTAGCTGGTGATGACGCTGTCGCCATCCTTCAGGGCGGCCTGCACGCCGACCACGACGGCTTCCTGGCCGATGTAGAGGTGGCAGAAGCCGCCGATCAGACCCATGCCGTACAGCTGGCCCGCCTTTTCTTCAAAGCGGCGGATCAGCAGCATCTCGCGATAATAATGAAGAAGCTCTTCGGAAGAGACGGCTTGAGCGGGCGCGGTGTCGGTCAGCGCCTTGGTGGAACGGCGTCGGGACGCGGCCATGATTCCTCCCCAGGGTTCAAGCGGCAAAGGTCATTGACAAAACCTTTTGCCGCCGCGCGTTGCGGGCATACGAGAGCCCGCACCGGAAGCGAATATGGCGCGCACAGTACACGAGCTTCAGGAGGCGCGCAAACGTCTGTTTTTGCAGCGCTATTTCAGATTAACCGCGAAACGGTTAATCGGCTGATATCCCCTTACTTCTGCTGGCCGGACCCTTCCTGTTCCGCCAGCTTCGGCAGCTTTACGATGACGTCGCGCGCGTTCGCGAAGTTCAGCATAAGGCGCGCCCGCTCCTCCAGCATGTCGCGGTCGAGGCCGTCGCCGCGCAGCAGCTGCGCACGGCGTTCCATGTCCTCCCGCTCGGTGCGGAGCTGGTTGAGGACCCCTTCGGCCTGGGCGATCTCCCCCTGGATCTGCTTCATCGCCACCAGCCCGCGGTCGCCATGGACCGCGTAGTAGGCGAAGTAGGCGACCACGCAGGCGCACAGCGCCGGCATGATTGCTTGGCGGATCGCGCTTTTGGCGGCGCGGGCGAGTGTGTCGGTGAGATCGGCGATCATCGTCATGGTGGCATGATGGAATCACAGCGACTTTCCACCGGTCAAACGAAAAAGATGGAAAAACCAAGTCGCAAAAGGTTCGTGTTCTTTGCGCAACCCAATAATGGACATCCGTGGCGCCCAGGCCACAAGTCGCGACGATGTTCCCGTAAAGTTCTCATCAGTCACCGTAAGCATCCGGTGACCGGAACCTGTTCATCGGAACAGGCACCCACCCGGCATAGCACCAAGGTCCATGGAATGAAACCGGCGGTGGCGTGTTTGGACGCATACGACATCACCGGGGCCGTACCGAGTCCGCCTCGTACTCGCACAGCAAGTCCCGTCGATGGCGCCGCCCACTGGCTGAGGAGCAACACTCATGCGCAGCAAGTTTCTGATCGTGGCCCTGCCCGCCCTGCTTCTGGGTCTGGCCGCCTGCGACGACCACAATGCCCAGAATTCCAACGCGTCAAACCAGACCAGCCCGACCACCAGCAGCGGGTCGAGCAGCGGTTCCACCACCGTCCCGCCGCCTTCGACCGGCGTGCCGGTGCAGGGCGGCACCTCCGGCAACTCGATGAACGAGACCACCGGTGCCACCCAAACCGTGCCGGGCGGATCGACCGCCGGCGGGTCGGCCGGCGGCGGCGGCAGCACCGGCGGATCCGCCACCCCCTCGGGCGGGCAGTAAAATCGGCGGCCACTAAAAACTGTGAATTTGCGGCCCCTCTCCCGTTCGCGGGTGAGGGGCCGTCCGCTTATACGTCCACCACCCGCCCGTGCCGGTCCGACACGGCACCGCCGCTGTCAGGCTCGAAGGCGACGCCCTTGACCAGCGCCACCACTTCGCGGCCCGGCATCAGTCCCAACTCGCGCACCGCCGCACGGGTGATGCGCGCGATCAGGAAAGAACCGCCCACCGCCAGCCGCACGTCGGCGGAGGAGGGGCCGGCTTCCGCCAACTCGATCACCGTCGCGGCCAGCGCATTGCGCAGACTGACGCCGGCCAGCGGCTGCAATGCGACGATCACGTCGCGGGCATGGATGTGCAGCCGCACTGGGGATCCGGGCAGGCGGTCGATCTGCGGCACGGTCAGCCGTCCGCCGTCGAAGGCCAGCACCGACAGACCGTCTTCCGGAACATGGGCCTCGACCGTCAGGTCCAGCACGGCACCGGCATGCTGCGCGCCGGTCACCGCCGACAGGTCCAGCCGGCCCATCACCGTTCCGACCGGTCCGGACGCACGCACCCTGCCCTCCCCGATCAGCACCATGGTGGTGGCGAGCCGCACCACCTCGTCCAGCGCGTGGCTGACCATGACGATCGGAATGTTCATCTCGTCGCGCAGCCGCTCGATGTAGGGCATGATCTCCGCCTTGCGGGCGGCGTCGAGCGAGGCCATCGGCTCGTCCATCAGCAGAAGGCGCGGCTGCGCCAGCAGGGCGCGGCCGAAGGCGACGCGCTGCCGCTCGCCGCCGGACAGGCCGCGCAGCCGGCGGTCCAGCAGATGGCCGAGCCCTAGCAGATCCACCACCGGGCCGAAGGCGATGCGCCGCTCCGCTACCGGCACACGGCGCAGGCCGTATTCAAGATTGCTGCGGACGGTCATGTGCGGAAACAGCCGGGAATCCTGGAAGACGTAACCGATGCGCCGCTTCTCCACCGGCACGTCGATGCGCCGGGCGCTGTCGAAGAACACGGTGTCGCCGACGCGGATATGCCCCTCGTCCGGCCGGGTCAGCCCGGCAATCGCATTGATGACAGAGGTCTTGCCGGACCCGGAGCGGCCGAACAGCGCCGTCACGCCGCGTTCCTCGGCGGCAAAGGCGACGTCGAGCGTGAAGGCGCCCAGCCTCTGGCGGATTTGCAGGTCGAGCATGATCAGACCTGCCCGATCAGGCGGCGAACCCGGTTCGCCAGGAATTCAGACAGCATCAGCGCCAGCAAAGCCACGGTGAAGGAGATCGCCGCCAGCCTTGCGGCCACCGCATCGCCGCCGGGTTCCTGCGTCGCGGCGTAGATCGCCAGCGGCAGGGTCTGCGTCTTGCCGGGGATGTTGGACACGAAGGTGATCACCGCTCCGAACTCGCCCATCGCCGCGGCGAAGGCCACGATGGCGCCGGACAGCAGTCCGGGCGCCATCAGCGGCAGCAGAATGGTGAAGAAACGGTCGACCGGCCCGGCGCCAAGCGTGCGCGCCGCCGCCTCCAGCCCACCGTCGATCGCCTCCACCGACAGGCGGATCGCCCGCACCATCAGGGGGAAGGACGTCACCGCCACCGCCAGCGAGGCGCCTTCGGCGGTGAAGATCAGCTTGATCCCGAAGGTGTGGTACAGCCAGCCGCCGACCACTCCCTTCGTCCCCATCGTCACCAGCAGGATATAGCCGGTGACAACTGGCGGCAGGACCAGCGGCAGATGGACAAGCCCGTCGAACAGCGTCTTGCCCGGAAAGGAATAACGGCCGAGCACCCAGGCGGCGAGCACGGCGAGCGGCAATCCCAACGCGATGGCGACGCCCGCGACACGCAGGCTCAGCAGCAACGCGGTGGTCTCCATCGGCGTCAGGATTTCCATGCCGCTGAGCTTACGGTGCTTTGGGTGCCGGGACGAAGCCGAATTCCGTCCAGACCGCCATGCCGTCCGGCGACTTCATGTAGTCGAGGAAGGACGCGGCAGCTGCATTCTTCGAGGACGCAACCAGCGCCGCCGGATAGGTGATCGGCGGATAGCTGTCGGGCGGAAAGGCTGCCGCGACCTCCACCCCCGGATCGACGGCGGCATCGGTGCGATAGACGATGCCGACCGGCACCTCGCCGCGGCTGACCAGAACCAGGGCCGCGCGCACGCTGTCGGCCCGCGCCAGCTTCGGTTCGACCGCCGCCCACTGGCCCAGCTTCTCCAGCGCGGCCTTGGCGTACTTCCCGACCGGAACGTTCGACGGGTCGCCGGTGGCGAGCCGCCCGTCGCCCAGTTGCTCCGCCAGCTTGCCGCCCTTGGACAGGTCGGGCTTCAGAGTCGATCCCTTGGGCACCACAACCACCAGCTCGTTGCCGAGCAGATTCACCCGGCTGTCGGTCTTGATCAGGCTGCGCTGCTGGAGATAGTCCATCCAGTCGAGATCGGCCGAGATGAAGATGTCCGCCGGAGCGCCGTTCTCGATCTGCTTGGCCAGTGCCGACGAAGCGGCGAAGGAGGAGGTCACGGTGGCCCCGGTCTTCGCCTTGAACTGCGAGGCCAGCTTTTCCACCGCATTCTTGGTGGAGGCCGCCGCCAGCACCAGCACATCCTGCGCCATCGCCGCCGGTGCCGCGAGCGTCAGCCCGACACCGAGAATGACCGCCGACATCGCCGACCTGAATCGGCCGCGCCCAAGAGCCCCATGCAACCCAACCATCGCCACCTCCTGCCGGATTAGACATTTCATCTATATTCCAACGGATACAGCGCTTCGCATTTGCGGTAAAGCGCAAACGGTTTGGCCGACGCTGGATCCGGATCTCAAACGCCGAACCTGTGCACGCATATCGGGCGTTCACATCATGTCATGACTTGCCTTGCTACGCCGTGATAGGAAGTTCGGCTGATCGGACCCGGTCCAAGCCACCTCCCGCACCAGGAAAGCCCCATGCGCGCCGTCAAGATTTCCCCCTCGATTCTCTCCGCCGATTTCGCCCGGCTGGGCGAGGAGGTCCGCGCGGTCGATGCCGCCGGCGCCGACTACATCCATATCGACGTGATGGACGGCCATTTCGTGCCGAACCTGACCATCGGGCCGGGCGTGGTGAAGGCGCTGCGTCCCCACACCGCCAAGGTCTTCGACGTCCATCTGATGATCTCGCCGGTGGATCTCTTCGTTCCGGACTTCGCCAAGGCCGGTGCTGACATCATCACCGTCCATCCGGAGGCCGGTCCGCACCTGCACCGCACCATCCAGTTGATCAAGTCACTGGGCAAGAAGGCCGGCGTGTCGCTGAACCCTGCCACGCCGGTGGACGCCATCCAGCATGTGCTGGAGGACATCGACCTCGTCCTGGTGATGACGGTCAATCCCGGCTTCGGCGGCCAGAGCTTCATCAAGAGCCAGCTTCCGAAGATCCGTGACCTGCGCGCCCGCATCGACGCGCTCGGCAAGCAGATCGACCTTGAGGTGGACGGCGGCATCAACCCGGAAACCGCGCGTCTGGCCATCGAGGCCGGCGCCGACGTGCTGGTGGCCGGTACCGCCACCTTCACCGGTGGGCCGGAGCAGTACGCCGCCAACATCAGCGCGCTGCGCTGACCCGGTCAGAATGACTGCGGCCCCGAAAGCGCCCCCGATCAGGGAGCGCTTTCGGGACTGTTTTCGTTCGGAGAGGCGGTCGGGAGGATACGGCGTAGGGCCGGCAGGTTCTGCCCTACCGAAAGAATACCAGTCCAAAAGATCCGCCGGTGGCGAGAACCAAATCCCTCTTTGCCCGTTATTGGGCATGGGAAGACGGTCCCGCAACGGAAGGGAAATCACCATGGGCATTCTCTGGACGATCATCATCGGCTTTCTCGCCGGCATCGTCGCCAAGTTCCTGATGCCGGGTCGCGATCCGGGCGGCTTCATCATCACCACCCTGCTGGGCATCGCCGGCGCCTTCGTCGCCACCTATCTGGGTGCTGCCGTCGGTTGGTACCGGCCGGGTGAAGGTGCTGGCTTCATCGGCGCCATCGTCGGCGCGATCATCATCCTGGCCATCTACCGCATGATCGCCGGCCGCCGCACGACGGTGTAAGGACGGTTCAGAGAAATGCCGGCCTGCCTGCAGGTCGGACATGAAAAAGGGACCGCGGGACGACCGGCGGTCCCTTTTTCATTGCGTGATCGGCATCAGGCCAACGCCACCGGCTGCGGCATGAAGATGGCGCGGGAGATGGCGGCCTGGATGCCCGCATTGGTGAAGGGCTTGCGCACGATCTGCCCCAGATGGCGGGCATCGCGGGCCAGGATGTCATCGTCGAACGCAGTGACGAAGATGGTGCGCAGGTCGCGCACGCGTTTCAGCCGCCGGGCGATCTCGATCCCGCTGCCGCCATCGGCCAGCCGGACGTCCAGCAGGGCCAATGTCGGCTTTTCGGCATCCAGCAGCGCCAGCGCCTCCGGCTCGTTGCCGGCGGTGCCACAGACGACATGGCCCATTTCCGCGACCAGCGCCCCCAGTTCCATCGCCAGCAGGACATTGTCCTCGACCACCATGACCCGCTGCACCATGGTGCTGCGCACCCGCGCGCGGGCCGATTTCAGCCGCGCAATCGCCTCCCCCGTCCTCAATTGCAGGACCTTCGCCGCCTGCGGCAGGGACAGCCCCTCCAGTGCGGTGAGCAGATACAGGCGACGGTCGGGCTCCGGCAGTTCGGCCAGGGCACGTTCGATGGGATGGGGAGAGGGCAACGGGCGGCCGGGCGGCCCGAATTCCTCAGGAGAGCGGTCGAACAGCAGGTTCAACAGGGCGTACATCGACAGGCGGGCGCCGTCGCCGCCGCGGTCCAGCCCGAAACGGGTGGGTGCCATCACCGCAGCCTCGACACAGCGGGTTACCAGCGCGTCGCCACGGTCTGTGGCGCCGGTCAATGCGCGCGCATAGCGGCGCAGCACCGGAACCACCTCGAACAGTTCGCATTCGTAAACGAGCATACCCGTGACTCCGCTCCCCGGTGGGAGTTGCCGCTCTGGAATCGCGCCGGCCCTGTCCAATCGGGCCACAGAACCTGCTTGATGATCGTCCGTCGTCTTTTCCGGATCCTACCACGACCGGCGGAGGGGTCGACTGGGAAATGGGGGTGTGGGCGGTCATCGCCCGGTCAGTAAGCTCCGATCAGGGTCGAGCCGGCCGGTCGCTTGGCTTCCGGTCACTTTACGCACGTGTCACTTGGCGCACGCATCACTTGGCGTTTTGGCGAATCTGCCTGCTGCGCCATTGCCAGGGCTTTTCCACCTGCCCGGCCCACAGCCCCAGCCGCTTGCTCTGGGCATAGGCCTCGCCCTTCTGATAGGCGGGCGACAGGCTGGCATATTGGAAGGCCCAGCCGCGCGCCACCATCGCAGCCCCCAGATCGACACCGCGCACGCGGCATTCGCCCTTCTTCTCGCCGGTGCGGTCCTGTTCGGTGACGGTACAGGTCACCTCCTCGCCCTTCACCATGTTGGCAAGCACCGCGGTGGCGACCTTGAAACAGTCCAACTCGTGGCCGTAGCGGTTCTTGCACTTCTGCCCCGGATCGGGCGCATCGATGCCCATCAGCCGCACCGCCGTCCCATTGACGGTCAACAGATCGCCCTCCACCGCCATGGCGGTGCCCTTGATCGTCTGGTCCGGTGTGTTGGCAATCGGGCCGCGGCTCTTGGCCGACTGGTTGGTCTGCGCCGCGGCGGAGCCGGCCAGCAACAGCACCGCAACGACCGCCGCAACCCTCATGGCCGCCGCCAGCGCCATCGCCTCAGAACAGGCTCGGCTGGTCATCGCCCCGCTTGTCCTTCGCTTTCGCCGGCACGGTCTCCTGCGGCGGGTCGAGGCAGGAGCAGTCGTCGTTGCGGACGCTGTTGACCTTCGGCCCCACCGGCACGACGTCCAGCCACTCCTCCGGTGCCGAGCGGATCAGCCGCTCCAGCACCGGCAGCGGGGTGGCCGGGTCCAGCCAGGCATCCCAGTCGGCGGGGTCGAGCACCACCGGCATGCGGTCATGCAGGAATGACAGTGTGGCATTGGTAGCTGTCGTCACCACCGTCGCGGTTTCCAGCGGCGGATCGAGCGGAGCGGCGCCCTTCGGTCCGCGCCAGCGTTCCCACAAGCCCGCGAGCGCGAACAGGCCGCGGTCGCGGCGGCGGATGACATGGCCCTGCTTGCGCGGCTTGGCCCCCTCCCCCACGCTGGTCCATTCATAGAATCCGTCCAGCGGGACCAGGCAGCGGCGCTTGCGGAAAGCATCGCGGAAGGCCGGCTTGTCAGCCACCGATTCGCCGCGCGCGTTGATCATGCGGCCACCGATGGCGGCATCGTCGGCCCAGGGCGGCACCAGCCCCCAGCGGACCATTGCCAGATGGCGGCCGTCCTCCTCCCGCCGGATGATGGGAATGTCCTGGGTCGGGGCGATATTCCACCGCGGCATCAGGTTCAGCCGTTCGGGAACGCCGAACAGTCGCTGGACCTCGCTGACCGGGGTGGTGAGAAGCATTCGTCCACACATGCCCTGGAATATGGCCCCGGAAGGTTCCGTGCGCCAGCCGCATTCCCAAACGTCGCTGCGTTCCACCGACAATCCTTGCAACGGACAACCGTCACCCATACCGGCGGCCGGGGTTTCCCTGGCGCTCAAGCCGGCCTATCTTCGCGGGGCAGACCAATCGCATCGCACCGGAAGGCGGGAGTTCACCCATGAAGTTCGGCATCGGACAGGCGGTTCCGCGCACCGAAGACGCCCGGTTGCTGACCGGCGGCGGCCGCTATACCGACGACGTGTCTCTTCCCGGACAGGCCTATGCGGCCTTCGTCCGCTCGCCCCATGCCTTCGCCGCCATCGGCGCGGTCGATGCGTCGGAAGCGCTGGCGCAGCCCGGCGTGCTGGCGGTCTACACCGTCGCCGATCTTGATACCGAGAAGATCGGCATGATCCCCTGCCAGGCGGCGCTGAAGCAGCGCGACGGGTCGGACTATGTCCAGACGCCCCGCCCGGCGCTGGCCCGCGGCTTCGCCCGCCATGTCGGCGACCCGGTCGCAATGGTGGTGGCGGAAACGCTGGAGGCCGCGCGCGAGGCCGCCGAGCTGGTGATGATCGATTACGAAGACCGCCAGTCCGTCACCGGCACGCTGGAGGCGCTGGAGCCCGGCCGCCCGCTGGTGTGGGACGAGGCGCCGGACAACCTCTGTTTCGACTGGGACACCGGCGACGAGGCGGCAGTGGAGGCCGCACTGGCCGGCGCCCACCGCGTGATCGAGCTGGAACTGGTCAACAACCGCGTCGTCGCCAATCCGATGGAGGGCCGCGCCTGCGTCGCCGGCGTCGAATCCGGGGCGGACGGCGCACCCGGCCGGCTGCTGATCTATGTCACCAGCCAGGGCGTGCATGGCCTGCAGAAGCAGTTCGCCAAGATCCTGAACGAACCGGAACAGCGCATCCGCGTGCTGACCACCGATGTCGGCGGCGGGTTCGGCATGAAGCTGTTCAACTATCCCGAATATGTCGCCTGCCTGTTCGCCGCCCGCCGTCTGAACCGCGCGGTGAAATGGGCGGCCGACCGGATCGAGGGCTTCATCAGCGACGACCATGGCCGCGATCATGTCAGCACGGCACGCCTCGCGCTCGATGCCGACGGGCATTTCCTCGGGCTGCGGGTCGATACCGTCGCCAATCTCGGCGCCTACCTGTCCAACTACGGCCCCTTCATTCCGACCGATGCCGGATCGGCGATGCTGGTCGGCTCCTACAGGACGCCTGCCGTCTATGTCCGGGTGAAGGGCGTCTTCACCAACACCCAGCCGGTGGACGCCTATCGCGGCGCCGGGCGGCCGGAAGCGGCCTATCTGCTGGAGCGGCTGATCGATCATGCCGGCCGCGTCACCGGCCTCGGTCCGGCGGAGATCCGGCGGCGCAACTTCATTCCGGCCAGCGCCATGCCCTATGCCACGCCGATGGGGCAGGTCTACGACACCGGCGAATTCGTCCAGAATCTTGAGGACGGGCTGATCCTTGCCGACATGGCCGGCCTGCCCGCCCGCAAGACGGAGGCGAAGGCCCGCGGCAAGCTGCGTGGTGCCGGCCTGGCCACCTACATCGAGGCCTGTTCGGGCGGCGGGCCGGAGCAGGCGACCGTCCAGGTCAACGGAGACGGCAAGGTCGTCCTGATGATCGGCACCCAGACCAACGGCCAGGGGCACGAGACCGCCTACAAGCAAATCCTCGCCGACCGGCTCGGCGTCCCGCCGGAAGATGTGGAGGTGGTGCAGGGCGACACCGACCGAGTCAGCTGGGGGTCCGGCACCGGCGGTTCCCGCTCGGTCCCGGTCGGCGGCTCGGCATTGGCGGAGGGGGCGGCCAAGGTGGTGAAGGCCGCGACCGCCGTTGCTGCCGACCTGCTGGAAACCGCGGAGGTCGATGTGGAGTTCGCCGAAGGCCGCTTCACCATCGTCGGCACCGACCGCTCGGTGTCTCTGAAGGAGGTGGCGGCGAAGGCGGCAGACGGCGGCACCGGCGGCATCGCCTTCTCCGAGATGGCGCGCTGGACCCCACCGGCCAGCACCTTCCCCAACGGCTGCCACATTGCCGAGGTGGAGATCGATCCCGCCACCGGCATCGTCGAGGTTCTGCGCTACAGCGTCGTCGACGATTTCGGCACGGTCATCAACCCAATGCTGGTGATCGGCCAGATCCATGGCGGCGTGGCGCAAGGGCTGGGTCAGGCGTTGCAGGAGCGCGTGGTGTTCGATCCCGACAGCGGCCAGCTTCTGTCCGGTTCCTTCATGGACTATCAGATGCCGCGGGCGGTCGACATGCCGCCGATCGAGGTGAAGCTGAACAGCGTGCCCAGCACCACCAACATGCTGGGCATGAAGGGCGCCGGCGAGGCCGGCGCCATCGGCGCGCCGCCAGCCATCATCAACGCGGTGGTCGATGCGCTGTCCGACCTCGGCATCACCCACATCGACATGCCGGCGACGCCGGAAACCGTGTGGGCGGCAATCCGCCGTGCCGAAACCCGGATGGCTGCGGAGTAGGCTGTTTAGCGAGGCTTACCGGAACGGTAAGGGAAAGTCCTAGTCGGAAGGTGCGGCACTTGCCACACCTCCGTCGGATGAAATCCATGGCATTGTTCCTTACCTAAAGGTGGCAATCTATTGACTGGCAGGGGTAGGGCGATGGCGTTTGGTGACGGTGGGTGTGGCGGACAATGTGCTGACCGTCTCGATCTGGACTTCACGATGGCGTTCCAGCCCATCGTCGACGTCGCCAATGGCGGTGTCTGGGCGCATGAGGCGCTGGTGCGCGGTCTTGAGGGTCAGGGCGCAGGCTGGGTCCTGGGACAGGTGACCAATTCCACCCGCTATGCCTTCGACCAGTCCTGCCGCATCAAGGCCATCGAACTGGCATCGTCCCTGCCGATGAACGGCGCCCGCCTGTCGATCAATTTCCTGCCGAACGCCGTCTACAAGGCGGAAGCCTGCATCCGCGCCACGCTGGCCGCCGCCCGCCGCACCGGCTTCCCCACCGACCGCATCATCTTCGAGGTGACGGAGAACGAGCGGGTGGTGGACCACGACCATCTGAAAAGCATCTTCAACGAATACAAGCGCCAGGGCTTCCTGACCGCCATCGACGATTTCGGCTCCGGCTATTCCGGCCTGAACCTGCTGGCCGAGTTCCAGCCCGACATCATCAAGCTGGACATGGAGCTGACCCGCAACATCGACACCGAGCGGGCACGGCGCAGCATCGTCAAGGCCATCCTGGCGGTGTGCGAGGATCTCGCCATCACGCCCATCGCCGAGGGCATCGAGACGGCGGACGAGGCCAAGACCCTGCGCGATCTTGGCGTCACCCTGATGCAGGGCTACCTGTTCGCCAAGCCGGCTTTCCAGGCCGTGGTGACCGATCCGGAAATGGCGATGCTGGCCGCCTGAGCCTCACTCCCACGCCCGAACCGGTGCGGTCATGTAGCTCATTCCCCCGCCATAGCTGGCCAGCTTGGCCTCCAGCGCCGGCCCACCGTCCGCATAGGGCGTGAAACCGGCCCGGTCCCAATAGCTCCGCGCGCCCGGCGTGGAGGTCAGCGCCAGCCACCGCCAGCCCTCCCGCGCCGCCAGCCCGTGCGCATAGCCCAGAACCGCCGCCCCCAGGCCGGTGCCGCGCGACTCCGGCAGCAGCGCGATGTCATGCAGATACAGGCAGTCCGCATCGGCCGGCAGGCTGCCGAGCGGCGTATCGAGGGGCGGCGGCACGCCGAGCCTGCCGGGATGCATGACGCCGTAGCCGATGGCCTCTCCGCCGCGCTCGGCCACACGGCAGCCGGCGGGGTAAAGCGCCAGCCGTTCCTCGAACACGCTGCGCTCCTCGGGATAGGCCGGATGCACGATGTCCGCGATGGCGAGGACCCGATCCAGATCGGCCGCGGTCATAGCACGCCATAGGGCCGATGCTCCGCGGCCCTCTCCCCGTTCACCGTGCGACTGTAACCCGGCCGTCATCCGCCTTCTCCGTTCCACACCCGTTCAAGAGCTTCCGGCCCGCCATCGGGCACGGTATGCTGACTCTTCATACCATAGGGAGTTCACCCCATGCCCGATGCCGCTGTGGCGCGCCTGCTGCCGACGGTCCGCACCATCGCTCACGAGGCCGGTCAGGTCATCCTGCGCTTCTACAACGACGGCATCGACGTCGCCACCAAGGTCGACGGCAGCCCTGTCACGCAGGCCGACCATGCGGCGGAGGCGGTGATCGTTCCGGCGCTGCACCATCTGCTGCCCGGCGTCCCGGTTGTCGCGGAGGAGGCGATGGCCGCCGGCCATAAGCCCGACATCTCCGGCGGCCGGTTCTGGCTGGTCGATCCGCTCGACGGCACCAAGGAGTTCATTTCCCGCAACGGCGAGTTCACCGTGAACATCGCCCTGATCGAGAATGGCGCCCCAGTGCTGGGCGTCGTCTACGCTCCCGCCACCGGCGACCTCTATGCCGCGGCCGGCCCAGGCACCGCCGTCCATTGCGCGGAAGGCCGCCACGACCACGCGATCTCCGTCCGCAACCCGCCGGCCGACGGGCTGACCGTCGTCGCCAGCCGGTCCCACGGCAGCGGGTCGGTGCTGGACGAGTTCCTCGGCAACTATGCGGTGAAGGACCGGGTATCCTGCGGCAGCTCGCTGAAATTCTGCACCGTGGCGAGCGGCAAGGCCGACCTCTACCCGCGCTTCGGACCGACCAGCGAATGGGACACCGCCGCCGGCCACGCCGTGCTGATCGGTGCCGGCGGCCGGGTGGAACAGCCGGACGGCTCGCCCCTGGTCTATGGCAAGGACGACATCCTGAATCCGAACTTCGTCGCCTACGGCTGGAAATGACATCTTCCGTATCGTGCCTGGGTGAAGCGGCGACCGCGGTGCTCACCACCGCGGCGCCGCTGGAGAAAGTGCGCCTGACCCGCCGTCACGCCGCCGCATGGCGCGACGGTCTTCTGTCGCCCGACGTGCCGGCACCGCCGCCCGACCGCCCTGCCCGTCCCGACCGGCCGGAGCTGAAGCTGCCTCGCGACATGCCCAAGCGCGGGCGCGGCGGCAGTGCCCAGAACCGCATCGCCCTGCTGCATGCGCTGGCGCACATCGAACTGAACGCCATCGATCTCGCCTGGGACATCGTCGCCCGATTCGCGCCTCTCGGCCTGCCGAAGGGCTTCACCGACGACTGGATCCAGGTGGCCGACGACGAGGCTCGGCATTTCCAGATGCTGGAAACCCGGCTGAACGCGCTGGGGTCCTCCTATGGCGACCTGCCGGCCCATGACGGGCTGTGGCAGGCGGCGACCGAGACCGCCCACGACCTCGCCGCCCGGCTGGCGGTGGTGCCGATGGTGCTGGAGGCGCGGGGACTGGACGTGACGCCGGAGACCGTGCGCCGCCTGCGCGATTTCGGCGACGCGGAGAGTGCCGATTTGCTCCAGACCATCCATGACGAGGAGATCGGCCACGTCGCCGCCGGCCGCCGATGGTTCGTCCATCTCTGTGCCGACCGCGGGGCGGAGCCGGTCGCCCTGTGGCAGGAGCTGGTCGGCCGCCATTTCCGCGGCGGGCTGAAGCGCCCGTTCAACACCGCCAGCCGTCAATTGGCCGGCTTCGGCCCGGAATATTACGAGCCGATCACTCCCGAAATTGACCGCAAGCCGGAAACCCGGTAAGGCGCTGCATATCATGGCCGTATACACCGAAGTCACCGACGAGGATCTCAGCACCTTCGCCGCCCAGTACGATCTGGGCGCGGTGCTGTCGTGCAAGGGCATCGCGGAGGGGGTGGAGAATTCCAACTTCCTGCTGGTGACCGAACGCGGACCCTACATCCTGACGCTCTATGAAAAGCGCACGCGGAAGGAGGATCTGCCCTTCTTCCTCGGCCTGATGGAGCATCTGGCGGACAAGGGCATCGCCTGCCCGCTGCCGGTGGCGGCGCGCGACGGCGTGGCTCTGCGCGAGCTGTGCGGCCGCCCGGCGGTGATCGTCACCTTCCTGGCCGGCATGTGGCCGCGCCGGATCACGCCGCAGCATTGCGCCCAGTTGGGCGAAGCACTGGCGCGGCTGCATCTGGCGGTCGGCGATTTCCGCATGGAGCGGCCGAACGCGCTGGCCCTGCCCGGCTGGAAGGATCTGTTCGCCAAGTCGGCCGAGCGCGCCGATGAGGTGGCCCCCGGCCTGCGCGCCACCCTGGATGCCGAACTGGCGGCGCTGGAGGCCAACTGGCCGGTCGGTCTGCCTTCGGGCGTCATCCACGCCGACCTGTTCCCGGACAACGTCTTCTTCCGCGGCGACAGCCTGTCCGGCCTGATCGACTTCTATTTCGCCTGCAACGACTTCCTCGTCTATGACGTGGCGATCTGCATCAATGCCTGGTGTTTCGAGATCGACGGCTCGTTCAACGCCACCAAGGCCCGGCTGCTGCTGTCCAACTACCGCAAGGTCCGGCCGCTGTCCCGCGAGGAGCTGGACGCCCTGCCCTGGCTCTGCCGCGGCAGCGCCGTGCGCTTCCTGCTGACCCGTCTCTATGACTGGCTAAACCACCCGCCGGGCGCCTTCGTGCGGCCGAAGGATCCGCTGGAATATCTGCGCAAGCTGCGCTTCCACCAGTCGGTCCGCGGTCTGGGCGACTATTTCCTCGACGACTCGGATGCGGGCAGGAGCTGACGGCATGACGGACAGCACCATTTCGCCCGAAGCCGGCGGCAAGACCGTCGACATCTTCACCGACGGCGCCTGCAGCGGCAATCCCGGCCCCGGCGGCTGGGGCGCCATCCTGCGCTATGGCGAGGTGGAGAAGGAGCTTTACGGCGGCGAGCCGGCGACCACCAACAACCGCATGGAACTGATGGCGGCCATCATGGCGCTGGAGGCCCTCAAGAAGCCGGTGACCGTCCGTCTCTTCACCGACAGCGAATATGTGAAGAACGGCATCACCAAGTGGATCCATGGCTGGAAGGCCAAGGGCTGGATGACCGCCGACAGGAAGCCGGTGAAGAACGTCGATCTGTGGCAGCGCCTGGAAGAGGCGAAACGGCAGCACGAGATCGAGTTCCACTGGGTGCGCGGACACGCCGGCCACCCCGAAAACGAACGTGCCGACGAACTGGCGCGGCGCGGCGTGGCCGACGTGCGGGCCAGAAGCTGAACAGGCGCCCCCTCCCCGGACCTTCCCGAGGAGGGGGCGCTTTACGATCAGACCTTTTCCAGCACGGCTTCGGCCGACGACACCTCGAACTTGCCGGGGGCCTCGACGGCGACATGGGTGACCTTGCCGTCCTCGGCCACCAGGGCGAAGCGCTGGCCGCGGGTGCCCAGGCCATGGGCCGAGCCGTCCATGGTCAGGCCGAGAGCGGTGGTGAAGGTGGCGTTGCCGTCGGGCAGCATCTTGACCTTGTCGCCGACGCTGCCCTTGTCACCCCAGGCGCGCATCACGAAGGGATCGTTGACGGCGAGGCAGATGATGCTGTCCACGCCCTTGGCCTTCAGCGCGTCGGCCTGCTGGACGAAGCCCGGCAGGTGCTTGGCGGAGCAGGTCGGGGTGAAGGCGCCGGGAACGGAGAACAGGACGACCTTCTTGCCCTTGAACAGCTCGTCCGTGGTGACTTCCTGCATGCCGTTGTCGGTCAGCCACTTCAGCGTGACGGACGGAATGGTATCGCCAACCTGGATGCTCATCGTCTCTAACCCTTCCGGTTTTTGGGTTTGGCCCGTTTTCGGGTC
This sequence comes from Azospirillum sp. UENF 112521, assembly GCF_058780665.1. Taxonomy (NCBI): domain Bacteria; kingdom Pseudomonadati; phylum Pseudomonadota; class Alphaproteobacteria; order Rhodospirillales; family Azospirillaceae; genus Azospirillum; species Azospirillum sp. UENF 112521. Next base: position 1,295,599 of record NZ_JBSNCI010000002.1, on the reverse strand, counting down.
CGGCCGGACCCTCTTTGCGGAGCCCGGCCCTGCATCCCTTCTATCCCTCGCGGCGAGCGCCCGCAAGGCGCGGCTGACCAGACGGCACAACCGTGATCAAGCCTTCTTCACGAACTCCGACTTCAGATTCATCGCGCCGATGCCGTCAATCTTGCAGGCGATGTTGTGCCCGTCGGCCCCGTCCACCAGACGGATGTTCTTCACCTTGGTCCCGCCCTTGACCACCAGCGACGATCCCTTGACCTTCAGGTCCTTGATGACGGTGACGCTGTCGCCGTCGGCCAGCGGGTTGCCGTTGGCATCGCGCACGCCCTGCCCGGCTTCGCCATCCACGGCCGCGGCAGCCGTGTCGGGGTTCCACTCATGCCCGCAGTCCGGGCAGTTCCACAGGCTGCCGTCATTGTAGGCGTTTTCGGAGCTGCACTGCGGGCAGTTGATCTGATCGTCCATCATCGTCCTCTTGGCGCGGGATGCTCTCCCGGAGCCGCCCTGTTACCGCAGAATAGCCGCAACGGCCATAGGCCTTTTCCGGACCCTGCTCAGACACCCTTGCCTGCTGACTTGCCCGCCGCCTTGCTCAACGCCTCCAACACCGCGCCTTCGCTCAGCAATTCCGGCAGAGCGAGGCCGTCCGGTGCGCCGGGGCCATAGACGATGTTGAAGGGAATGCCGTAACGGCCATGGTCGGACAGGAACTTCGCGATCGTCGCGTCCGGGCGGGTCCAGTCGGCGCGCATCGCCACGACGGCCGGGTCGTCCATCCGCTGGGCAACCTCGCCGCGATTCAGCACCAGCTTCTTGTTTGCCTGGCAGGTGATGCACCAATCGGCGGTCACGTCGACGAACACCGTGCGTCCGGCGGCGACATGCTCGCGGATCGTGGCTTCGGCAAAGGGGACCCAGCGTGCCTTGGACTCGGCAAGCACCGGCGCCGCACCGGCCGACGGACCGACCGCCGCCGGCATGGCGAAGGCGGTGACCGCCAGTACGCCGGCCAGCGCCGGCCCCGCCGTCCGCGCGGCGCCCCGCGCGCTCCGCCCGACCCACAGTGACAGCACCAGCGCCGCCATCATCAGCCCGACCGTGGCCGCGGCCACATCGCCGATCTGCGCGGTCAGCACCGACAGCAGCCAAAGCGCCGTCAGCATCATCGCGAACCCCAGAACCGCCTTCAGCGTCGCCATCCAGCTCCCCGGACGCGGCAGCCAGCCCGCCACCCGCGGCCATGCCGCGACAGCCAGATAGGGCAGAGCCAACCCGACGCCCAGAGTCGCGAAGATCGCGTAGATCTCCACCGGCCCCTTCGACAGGGCGAATCCCACCGCCGTGCCCAGGAAGGGCGCGGAACAGGGTGTCGCCAGCAGGGTCGCGAACATGCCGGTGGCGAACGGCCCGGCCAGCCCGTCGCCGCCCAGCCGGTCGGCCATGGCGCGCGGCAACGGCACCTCGAACAGGCCCCACAGGTTGGCCGAGAACAGCGTGACCAGCACGACCATGAAGACCAGGAACAGCGGCTGCTGGAACTGGATGCCCCAGCCGACCGCCCCGCCCGCCGCCTTGACCCCGACCAGTACAGAAGCCATCAGCAGGAACGAGGTCAGGATACCGGCGGCACTCGCCAGGAAGCCGGCACGCACGGCGGCCGGCGCCTGCCCGCCATGCTTGACCACCGATATCAGCTTCAGCGACAGCACCGGCAGCACGCAGGGCATCAGGTTCAGGATCAGGCCGCCTAGCAGGGCCACCCCCAGCATCGCCAGCAGACCCACACCACCGGGCACCGACGCGGCGCCGCCGGCCGACGCGGTTGCCGGTGCTTCGACCGCCTTGTCGCCGTCGACCAGGGTCAGCGTCATCGCGCGCCCGGCGAGATCGAGGCCCTGCTGCGGATCGGTCACCGTCAGGGTCAGGCGGACATGGCGGTCATTGTCGGAAAAGACCGTCTTGGGGGCGGAAAAGGTCAGCGGCGGGTCCGTCTCAACGAACAGATCGGGGGAGACGAAGCCATCGGCGGCGGTCGCCTCGACCTCCAGGGCGCCCCCCTTGCCCTGCACGGAGTCGATGCGCAGCAGACCGTTCGGCCCCTTCGGCACCAGCGCCTGCGCACGCGCCACGTCGTTGGCGACGTCGCTGGGCTCGGCCGGCCCGGCCGGAAGAGCAAGGGCAAGCTCCAGAGTTTGCGGCACGCAGATTTCCGAGCAGACCAGCAGTTCGGCGGTCAGCGCCAGATCGACCGGCTTTCCGGGCGTCGCCGGCTTGCCCTCGATCGGGAAGAGAACCGCCGTGTCATAGCCCGCCGTTTCAAATCCCAGAACCGAGAAGCGGTGCGGCGCCGGATAGGACAGCGTCGCCTCCCCCAGATTGCCGGAGCGGCTCCAGTCCAGGCGCGGCGCAAAGCCGGCATCGCCGGGGGAGCGCCAATAGGTCTTCCATCCCGGCTCCAGCCGCAGTTCCAGTCCCAACGGCAGCGCCGCCAGATCGCCGGTGCCGCGCACCGCCGACACCAGACGCGCCTCCACCGGTCCTGCCTTGGTCCAGGCCCCGACCGCATCCTGCGCAAAAACAGGGGTACCGCCACCGGCAAGCGCGGCCAGACTCAGCAGAAGGGCGAGGGCATGTCTTTTCATCGCGCGCACTGTTCTCTTCCCTGGAAGGGGCGCATCCGCGTCCCCGACACCCTATATGATAGCCCATATAATGGTGACAAAGCTCGGCCGGTGCTGTCACACTCCGGTGAAAGCGTCGCCAGAGCGCCAACCACAACCGCACGTGGGTACGGGCAGCGGTTTCCCGCACCGGACCGACGACAAGGATAATCGCCCATGCCGCGCCTGACCAAGTCTCCGGACTCCAAGACCACGGAATCGCTGACCGGCCAGCTGCTGATCGCCATGCCCGGAATGGAGGACCCGCGTTTCCAGCGTACGGTCATCTATGTCTGCGCCCACAATGAAGACGGCGCAATGGGGCTGGTGGTCAACCGGCTGTTCGGGTCGATCACGTTCGAGGATCTGCTGGAACAGCTCGACATGGACATCGCGCAGCCGGTCAACAACCTGCCGGTGCATTACGGCGGCCCCGTCGAGTTGGGCCGTGGCTTCGTCCTGCATTCGACCGACTATGTCCGCGACGGCACCCTGGTGGTGAACGACGACGTGGCCCTGACCGCCACCATCGACATCCTGCGCGCCATTTCCGAAGACCGCGGCCCGCGCCGCAACCTGCTGCTGCTCGGCTATGCCGGCTGGGGTCCGGGGCAGCTCGACGCCGAATTCCAAGCGAACGGCTGGCTGAACGTGCCCTGCGACGAGAAGCTGCTGTTCGATACCGACCTGGACGCCAAATGGGAACGCGCCATCGGCAAGCTGGGTGTCAGCGTCTCCATGCTGTCGGGCGAAGCCGGGCACGCCTGAGCGCGCCCGGCCTCCCGGCGATCCTTTACGTCGCCCACCGCGCTGCCGCTGCGTCGTCGCTGTCCTTGGCCTCGACCCAGCGCTCGCCCTCCGGCGTGGCTTCCAGCTTCCAGAAGGGCGCCCTGGTCTTCAGCCAGTCCATCAGGAAGCGGCAGGACTCGAAGGCAGCGTCCCGGTGGGCCGACGCGGTGGCGACCATCACGATGCGGTCGCCCGGCTCCAACCGGCCATGGCGGTGGATCACCAGCACATCGTCCAGCGGCCAGCGGCGGCGCGCCTCCTCCTCGATGGTCTCCAACTGCTTCTCGGTCATGCCGGGGTAATGTTCCAGCGTCATGGCGCTGACGGCGGCACCGCCGGCGACGTCGCGCACCAGCCCGACGAACATCGCCACCCCGCCAACGCTGGTGCGGCCGGCGGTGAAGGCGGCATATTCGGCGCCGACATCGAAATCCCCGGCCTGGACGCGGATCGCCATCTGTCAGCCTCCCGTCACCGGCGGGAACAGCGCCACCTCGTCGGTGGCCGAGATCGGGTGGTCGTAGGGCACATGCTCCTGGTTCACCGCCACCTTGACCACCTTGCTGTTGGCCAGCGCCTCGGCATGACGGGGGCTGCGGGTTTTCAGCCATTCGACGAGATCGCCGGCCGTTGCGACCTCCGCCGGCAGGTCCACCGTCTCGGTCGGCACGCCGATCTTGCTGCGCAGCCAGGCGAAATAGAGAATCTTCATCACGCGACCTCTACAGGAATTCTTTGAAAGGCAGGAAATCGACGGTCATGCCGGGCTCGACCCGCGCCAGATCCTCGGGCAGTTCGATCAACCCCTCGGACTCCACCAGCGACGAGAGCACGCCGGCCCCATCGCGCGGGTATTTGGTCGCCTCCAACGTACCGTCTACGCCGCGCATCAGCGACCCGCGCAGAAACTCGCGCCGGCCGGGCTTCTTCTTGTGGGCAAAGCCCGCGCGCACCGGGATCGGCCTTGGCGCCTCACCGGATGCCCCCATCAGCGTCAGCAGAATTGGCCGGGCGATGCGCAGGAAGGTCACCACCACCGCGACCGGATTGCCGGGCAAGCCGACGAACACGGCATCGCGCACCCGCCCCAGCGCCACCGGCCGTCCCGGCTTGATCGCCAACCGCCAGAAATCGAGCCGCCCGTTCGCCTCGACCGCCGGCTTGACGTGATCCTCCTCGCCGGTTGACATGCCGCCGGAGGTGATGAGCGCGTCATGGCCGGCCGCGGCCTCCGCCAGAGCGTCGCGGATCGCCTCGAACCGGTCGGGCAGAATACCGAGATCGGTGACGGCGCAGCCCAGCCGGGTCAGCAGCGCGATCAGGGCGAAGCGGTTGGCGTCATAGACGGCACCGGGCTCCAGCGCCTGCCCTGGCTGCCGCAGCTCGTCGCCGGTGGAGAACACCGCCACCCGCAGGCGGCAGCGCACGCCCAGCACCGCATGGCCGAGCGAAGCGGCGAGCGCGATGTCCTCCGGCCGCAGGCGGCGTCCGGCCGAGAGCACGACCGAGCCCTCGCGCACATCCTCTCCCGCCAGCCGACGGTTCACGCCACGGCGGATGCCGGGTGGCAGGGTGACGGTTGCATCGCGTCCGGTCCCGGCGCTGCGGCAATCCTCCTGCATGAAGACGGTGTCCATGCCGGTGGGCATCGGCGCGCCGGTGAAAATCCGCACCGCCTCCCCCCGCGCCGCCGGCCGGCCGAGCCACTGCCCGGCCGCCACCCGCGCCGTCACCGGCAGAGTGGTGGAGGCATCGGCGTCGAGGTCGTCGAAGAACACGGCATAGCCATCCACCGCGGCGTTGTCGTGCGGCGGCACATTGAAGGGCGCCACCAGATCGGCAGCCAGAACCCGTCCCAACGCATCGGACAGCGGCACGGCTTCGGTCGCCGTCACCGGCCCGACCCGTCCGGCCAGCAGCGCCAGCGCCGGCTCCAGCGCCATCATCGGTCCGCCGAAGGCGAAGCAGTCATTGTCGAGTTGCACCATGGCCGCCACTCTAGTCCGTTGCGACGCCGGGTGCGAAGAGGGAAAAGGCGCGCTTTCCGGGACGTGGCATTCAGCCGCCGAACAGCCGGGGGATCTCATCGACCCGACTTAGCAGCCGATCCGGCCGCAGCGCCGCCAGCGCATCGCCGCGCGTGTAGCCCCAGGCGACAGCGGCACAGGCGATACCCACCGTCCGGGCCGCCTCGATGTCGCGCAGCTCATCGCCAATCGTGATGGCTTGGGACGCCGGAACGCCGGTGATGCGCAGCATCCTGCGGAACTTCGCCGCCTTGCCGAACAGCGAGGCGCCGCAGCCGTAATGAACGACCAGCCCCGCCGCCTCCGGCCCCAGGATGCGGCGGACGTTCTCGACGGAATTGGAACTGACGATGGTGACCGTCACCCCCCGGTCGGTCAGCGCCCACAGCATATCCGGCACGCCGTCGAACAGCCGTATGCCGTCGATGTCGCTCGCCATCAGCCGGCGCATGTGGTTGGCGATGAAAGGAAGCTTCCAGCCGGGCACCCGCAGGTGCCGCATGATCTGCCGCGCGTCATAACCACGGAGCAGGTCGACCTCGTCCGCCTGTACGCGGTTGAAGCCATAGCGGTCGGCGACACCGTTCAGAACGCCGACGAACCAGGGAAAGGAGTTGGCCAGCGTCCCGTCGAAATCGAAGATGGCGAGCCGATAGACATCAGGGCCGGGCGCCCGCCGGGTGAAGGAGGAAATGCCGCCCATATTACCGTCTGACCGCGTGAAGGCTCAGCCTCACTCCAACCCGCAACGCGCAACGATGAAGGCCGCGACCGCATCCGCATCGTTGAGGTCCAGCACCGGAACCGGGCATCCCGGAACCGCGCTGTCGCTCGCCACCGCGACGATGGTAGGGTCGTCCGGTGCGATCAGCGCCTTGTCCACATCGGCCCGCCAGACCTCGATCTTCTCGTGCCGGTCGCGCTTGAATCCCTCGATCAGCAGCAGATCGACCGGAGCGATCTTGCCGATCAGTTGGTCCAGCGTCAGTTCCGGTTCGGCGTCGCGCAGTTCGTGCATCAACGCCCAGCGGCGGGGAGAGCTGACCAGAACCTCCGTGGCGCCGGCCATGCGATGGTTGTGGCTGTCCTTGCCGGGATGGTCGATGTCGAAGCCCTTGTGTGCATGCTTGACCGTCGAAACCCGCAGGCCACGCGCCGTCAGCGCGGGAATGAGGCGTACCATCAGCGAGGTCTTGCCGCTGCCGCTCCAGCCGGTCAGCCCGAAAATCTTCATGTCGGAAACTTTCAACCGGCGCTTCGGGCCGAACGGGCGGCACCGGGCTTGGCCGGCTGCTCCGCCATCATGTGGGTCAACCCGGCGCGCATGTAATCCCACCCGGTGTAGAAGGTCAGCGCCGCGGCGATCCACAGGCCGACCGTGCCGATGAAGGTCACCGGCAGTTCGGCCGGACCATAGTCGCCGACGATCAGGAAGCCCAGCGCGATCATCTGGATCGTCGTCTTCCATTTCGCCAGCCAGGTCACCGGCACGCCGACATGCAGGCCGGCCAGATACTCGCGCAGGCCCGACACCAGAACCTCGCGCAGCAGGATCACCACCGCCGGCAGGATCGACAGGCCGGTCAGCCGGTGGAAGCCCGCCAGCATGATCAGCGTCGCCGCCACCAGCAGCTTGTCGGCGATGGGGTCCAGGAACTTGCCGATCACGCTTTCCTGCGCCCAGGCGCGCGCCAGATAGCCGTCGAACCAGTCGGTGATGCAAGCCGCCGCATAGAGCGAGCAGGCGGTGTAGGCGGCCCACGCCTCCGGCACATAGAACAGCCCGACCACCACCGGGATCACCGCGATGCGCGACAGGGTCAGCAGGTTGGGCAGGCTGGTCAGCATGACGGAGAACTCGAACCGCTGGAGGATGTCGCCGCACGGCGCCCGTGAGAGAGCCGGCTGAATTCGTGTGCCTGCATTCTAACCATCGGGATGGAAGTGATCGTATATCTTTTTCGCAACGGTCCGATTGATCCCTTCCACCGCCTCCAGATCGGCAAGCCCGGCGCGCGACACGGCGGCACCGCTGCCGAAATGGTGCAGCAGGGCCTTCTTCCGGGCGGGACCGATGCCGGCGATCTCGTCGATGGGCGATTTGCCGATGGCCTTGGTCCGCTTGGCCCGGTGTGTGCCGATGGCGAAGCGGTGCGCCTCGTCGCGCAGCCGTTGCAGGAAGTACAGCACCGGATCGCGCATCTCCATCTGGAAAGGCGGACGGTTCTCCATGAAGAAATGCTCGCGCCCCGCATCGCGGTCCGGCCCCTTGGCGATGCCGACCAGCGTCACATCGTCGATGCCAAGCTCCGCGAACACCTCAAGCGCGACGTTCAACTGGCCGAGACCGCCGTCGATCAGCACCAGATCGGGCCAGCTTCCCAGGCTGCGTTCCGGATCCTCCTTCACCGCCCGGCCGAATCGGCGGGTCAGCACCTCGCGCATCATGGCGAAGTCGTCGCCGGCGGCACCCTCCGTGCGGATGTTGAACTTGCGGTAGGCGTTCTTGATGAAGCCGTCCGGACCGGCGACGATCATCCCGCCGATGGCGTGCGCGCCCTGGATGTGGGAGTTGTCGTAGACCTCCACCCGCTCCGGCGGCGAATCCATCCCGAAGGCGGCGGCCACCCCCTCCAGCAGACGCGCCTGGCTGGAGCTTTCGGCCAGCCGGCGGCCATGCGCCTCGCGCGCGTTGGTCAGCGCATGCTCGACGATCCGGCGCTTCTCGCCGCGCTTGGGCTCCGCCAACTCCACCTTGTGCCCGGCACGGACCGCCAGCGCCTCGCTCAGCAGGTCCAGTTCCGGCAGGGCGTGGCTGACCAGCACCAGCGGCGGCGCCGCCTTGTTCTCGTAGAACTGGGCGATGAAGGCGGCGAGAACCTCGTCGGTATCCGCCGCCTTGTCGTGGCTGGGGAAGTAGGCGCGGTTGCCATAGTTGCGGCCGCCGCGGAAGAAGAAGACCTGGATGCAGGTCACCCCGCCCTCGGCATAGGCGGCGATGACATCGGCATCCTCCACCACCCCCTCGACATTGATGTCCTGGTGGGCCTGGATCGCCGTCAGGGCGCGGATACGGTCGCGGTAGCGCGCCGCCGTCTCGAAATCCATCGCATCGGAGGCGGCCATCATCCGGTCCGCGAACTCCGTCTGGATGTCCCGGCTCTTTCCCGACAGGAAGGCGCGCGCCTGATTGACCTGGGCCTGGTATTCCTCCGGGGTGACGCGGCCGACGCAGGGCGCCGTGCAGCGCTTGATCTGGAATTGCAGGCAGGGCCTGGTGCGGGCGGCGAACACCGTGTCGGCGCAGTTGCGCAGCAGGAAGGCGCGCTGCAGAGCCGTGATCGTGCGGTTCACCGCCCCGGCCGAGGCGAAGGGACCGAAATAATCGGCGTCGCGCCCACGGGCGCCGCGATGCTTGGTCAGCTGCGGATAGTCGTGGTCCTTGGTGATCATGATGTGCGGAAACGTCTTGTCGTCCCGCAACAGCACATTGTACCGCGGCATCAGCTTCTTGATCAGGTTCGATTCGAGAAGCAGCGCCTCCACCTCGGTGTGGGTGTTGACGAACTCCATCGTCTCGGTCTCCGCGACCATGCGCTGGAGCCTGACCGGCAGCTTTCCCACCTGGGTGTAGTTGGTCACCCGGCGCTTGAGGTTGCGCGCCTTGCCGACATACAGGACCGCCCCGTCGCCTGCCAGCATCCGATAGACGCCCGGCGTCTGCGGCAGGGTCTTCAGATGCTCCCGGATGGTCTCGACGCCCCGGTCGATGTCGGCCGGGCGCCGCTTCGGGCGCGCGACGGCACCCTCCCCTGCCGGCACCGCGTCGGTCGGGGCGGCCAAATCGGTCGAACCGTCTTCGGCCGAGCGATCTTCAGCGAAACCAGCTGCGGCATCGTCGGCCGAGGGGGAATCCAGGGGGTGTGAGGAATGCGTTTCGGACATGACCAGAATGTCGTCGAGCGGCCGCCGCGGGTCAACTGTTGGGCACAGGGAGGTCGCATGTGGATCGACTCACCCCTCCGAAAGAATATCCACGAAACCTGTGGATAAGTTTGTCGATAACGGAGGGAGTAGCCCGCCCGGAGCTAGGCGCCGCAAGGGATCGCATGCTTATGCCTATTTTTTGAGCATTTTTGCTAAGTCATTGATTTCACTAGGGCAGCTTCAAGTCAATGGCGGGAATTGACGCGCTGACACAAAATCGTCGCTGCGGCGCAGGCGCCTCTTGCGCGGGGTGGGGCACCTGTGTAAAACGCGCGGTCCTTTTCCTCGCCCCCGCCATCGACCGCCTCGATCCCGCCCACCGTCCGGCACCGGGGCTGGTGCGTCCACCCATGTTCAGGCGCTGTAACACGCCGTCATTCGGTGGGCACGAAGCCATGCGCCGGCTGCGCCCATCCCAGATGCTCCCCACCGTCCAGCGCGATCATCTGTCCGGTCATCGCCGGGGCGGCGATCATGAAGCGGATGGCGGCGCAAACCTCCTCGGGCGTGGTGCCGCGCCGCAGCGGGGTCGAGTCCCACTGTTCGGCGAACTCCTCCACCGTCTGGCGGTCGTTGCGCAGGGTCGGACCGGGACCAATGCCATTGACGCGGATCCGCGGGGCAAGCGCCAGCGCCATCGTCCGGGTCAGCGCCCACAGCCCCATCTTCGACAGGGTGTAGGAGACGAAATGCGGCGTGGGGTTCCAGACGCGTTGATCGATGATGTTGACGATCAGCCCGCTCTCGCTCTCCGGCAACCGCGACGCGAAGTCCTGCGACAGCACGAAGGGCGCCCGCAGGTTGGCCTCCATATGCGCGTCCCACGATTCGCGGGTCACGTCGGGAACCTCGTCGCGTTCGAACCGGGATGCGTTGTTGACCAGCAGGGTCAGTGGACCGAGCTGCTCCGTCACCGCCGGCACCAGGGTCTTCACCTCGGCCTCGCGGTCCAGATCGGCAGCGAAGGCCACGGCCCGTCCGCCCGCCCGTTCGATCTCCGCCACGACGGCGTCGGCCTCCGCGCGGGAGCTTCGGTAATGGACGGCGACGTCCCATCCCTGCCCCGCCAGATCGAGCGCGATGGCCCGCCCGATGCGCTTGCCGGCCCCAGTGACAAGGGCCGCTTTCCTCTTGATCTCGACCATGGCGCCATAGGTACCTTGCCACCCTCGCGGGTCAAGGGGTGAGAGGGCCAAAAAGCGAGGCGCCAGGGAAAGACCGACTGGAGGGAATTGGCCGGCGATGTTGCGCGAAGCCTTGGAATATCTGACCACACCCTGCCCGCCACTGGCCCGCAGGTTCGGCTATCTGTCGGAGATGGTGGCGCTGGGCGCCCGCTACCGGCGGCAGAGACGGGCATGGGCGCCGCACGTCGCCGCCTGCCACCGTTTCGTCGAACAGGCCATGGAATGGGCGACTCCGGGGGGGCGGGCGCTGGTCGCCGGGTCCGGGCTGCTGATCGAGATCCCGCTGGAAAGGCTGACGGCCCGCTTCGACGAGGTGGTGCTGGTCGACATCCTGCACAGCCGCGCCGTCCGCCGCCGGGCCGCGGCCCTGCCCAACGTCCGGCTGGTCGAGATGGACGTCAGCGGCGCCCTGGCTCCGCTTGCGGCGGCGCTCGACAGCCGCAGCCCGCTGCCGACCGGCTTCGTTGCGCCGTTGCCGGAGGAAGCCCCCTTCCGTTTCGCTCTCTCCTGCAACCTGCTGTCCCAGTTGCCCCTGCTGCCGCTGGAGGCGGTGGAACGCCGTGCGCCGAAGATCCCGGCGGCGGAGCGGATGGCCTTCGCCCAGCGCATGGTCCATGGCCATCTGTGCTGGCTGACAGCCATCGCCGAACATGCGGCACTGTTCACCGACATCGATGCCTCCTGGATCCATGGCGGCACCGTGACCGAGGTGGAGGATTCGACCTGGGGCCTTGCCCTTCCCGCCCCCGACATGTCCTGGCTGTGGGACATCGCCCCGGCGCCCGAGCAGGACCGTCGGCACGATCTGCGCCACAGCGTCGGCGGCTGGTTCGACGTGCGGTCGGTGACAAGTGCCCTTCCGCCCTGTTGAGGAAAGCGAAACCTCGACACAGCAGACGGGAGAGCACCCATGGCCACCAATGACCGCAATGACGGCCGCAAGACCGGCAACGCCACCGGCCCCGGCGACAATGCTCCCGGTGACAACGGCGGCATCGACGAGCGCGACATCCCGCTCGACATCCGCGAGACGCGCGATCATCTGGACGTTGACGAGGAGATCGAAGGCTTTCAGCGCATCATCGGTCCCGGCGCCGACGGCCCTGTCGACCAGCCCGACGAGGATTTCGGCATCCCCGGCAGCGAGGAGGCCGGCGGTCTCGGCACCGGCCCGCTGCCGCCGCGCCAGCCCGACCGGCCGCAGGGGCAGGCGGGAGAACGCCACAGCGACCGCATCGTCTCCGACCGCAACGTCGCGGTGGACGGCGCGCGCGACCGCGAGTGACCGGACAGGCGAACTGTTGCCCGCAGTCCGCTGCGAACCGTGTCCTGCGGCAATAGTTCGCACCTCCGTTGATTGAGGAAGCTGATACGGAAAACGTCGGTCGGCCTTGCACGGACCGCGCTTCATGGGACAGCGGCTCTGCCCTATCTTGATCTTCACAAAGCAAACAATGCCAAAGGGAGTGGACGTCTCTCACCTCACGTGGAGATTCCCAGAGCCATGACCATGTCAATCAACGAAGTCCGCGATCCCCGGAGCCACGACGAAATCATGCTGGCCGCCCGCCGGATGCGCGCCGAGTACCTGCGCGAGCTGTTCGGCCGTCTGCGCGCCAGCCTGTCCGGCGCCCGCGCCGACCATGGCACCGCCCTGCCGAGCGCGCGCTGACGGCAGGCTGCCCTGCCGCGAGCGGCGGGAGGCTGTTTGCACATAGAGTTACGGCACCGCGCCTGAACCGCACGGTGCCGTTTTCATGTCCGGACACTCTAAAACCCGCTCAAAAACGGCTGGTACCGTCGAAACTCTGTCTCCAGCCCTTCCATCCATTCAGAGCGCCGCAATAGGCTCCGATCAGCACAGGAAAGCCCAGGAACCACCGGCTGCCCTCAAGAATCCCGGCATGGGCGAAACCCCACACAATTGCCTGACCTGCGGTCGCAACGATGGCGCCGCAAACCGTTCCCAGTCCCAAAGGGCCGATCCTTTCCGCCAACGACGGATTCAAGCCGATGAGAAGGCTGCCGATACCTGATGGCCTGTTCATGATCCACACTTGACCACCCATCACCGCAATGATCGGTAGCAAGCTTGATCCTGGCGGGAATTCCCGTCAACCGACTCCTTCGCCATGTTCCGACCCCGGTGCGCCGGTGCTCCACAGCAGCGCCAGCACCAGCCCCTTGCAGCGCGGCAGCAGAAGCAGCGTCAGCAACAGGGTCAGCGACGGCCAGATCGTCAAATGCACCCAGGTCGGGGGCTCGTAGCTCTGCTCAACCGACAGCAGGGCGGGAATGACGATGTGGCCGACGATCAGGATCGTCATCCAGGGCGGTGCGTCGTCGGCACGCAGATGGCCATAGGCCTCGCCGCAGGCCGAACACCGGTCGACCGGCTTGAGGAAGTTCCGCAGCAGCCGGCCGCGCCCGCAATTGGGGCAGCAGCCGATCAGGCCGCGGAAGGAGGCGAGAAACTTCGACGGAGCCGTTCCGGTCCCTGCGATCATGGCCACTCCTTCCGTGTTGCCCACAATATAGGCTCTTCTTCGGCAAACCACACTCCCGATTGCGGGCAGGGCCGGCATGCCGCCCTATCCTGGCCTGGACGCCCCTGCTGCCGAGTTGACGGCGGCGCCCGCGCGGTCTAGGGGAAGACCTTTCCGTTGCGGAGATTTCCAAGCCATGTCCTTCACCCGCCTGTTGTGCGCCGCGGCGGCACTCGCCGCCTTCGTCGGTCCGATCGCCGCGCCGGTTTCGGCCATGGCGCAGAGCAAGACCGTCGCCATCACCGCCATCGTCCAGCACCCGGCGCTCGACGCCACCCGCGACGGCATCGTGGAGGCATTGAAGGACGCCGGCTTCGTCCAGGGCCAGACCCTGAAGGTGGAATACCAGAGCGCGCAGGGCAATCCGGCCACCGCCGCGCAGATCGCCCGCCAGTTCGTGGGATCCCGCCCGGACGTGATCGTGCCGATCTCCACTCCTTCGGCCCAGGCGGTGGCGGCGGCGACCCGCGACATCCCCGTCGTCTTCACTGCGGTGACCGATCCGATCTCGGCCCAGATGGTGAAGTCGATGGAGAAGCCCGGCGCCAACATCACCGGCCTGTCCGACATGGCCCCGGTGGGCGAGCATGTGGCGCTGATCCGCGAGATCCTGCCGCAGGTCAAGCGCATCGGCGTGCTGTACAACCCCGGTGAGCCCAACTCCATCGTGCTGGTCAAGGCGCTGAAGGACGAGGCGGCCAAGGTTGGCCTGAGCGTCGTCGAGGCCTCCGTGCCGAAATCGTCCGATGCCCAGCAGGCGGTGCGCAGCCTCGTCGGCAAGGCCGATGCCGTCTACATCCCGCTCGACAACACCGTCGTCTCGGCCCTGGAAAGCGTGATCGCGGTCGGCCAGCAGGCGAAGCTGCCGATCTTCTCCGCCGACACCGACAGCGTCGCGCGCGGCACGGTCGCCTCGGTCGGCTTCGATTATTTCCAGGTCGGCAAGCAGACCGGCGCCATCGTCGCCCGCGTCCTGAAGGGCGAGAAGCCGGGCGACATCCCGGTGGCGCTCGCCAAGGGCACCGACCTGTTCGTCAATCCCAAGTCCGCCGCCGCCATGGGCGTCACCCTGCCCGACGCGGTGGTGAAGCGCGCGACGAAGGTTGTCGGGCAGTAAGCGAACATCAGGGGGAGCGGAACGCTTCCCCCGCCAAGCCCTTTCAAAAGCACCGCAATGACTGAAATCGCCCTGTTCGGCGCCATCGAGATCGGCCTCGTTTACGCGCTGGTCGCCATTGGCGTCTATCTGTCCTTCCGCATCCTGGACTTCCCCGACCTGACGGTGGACGGAAGCTTTCCGCTGGGGGCGGCCGTCTGCGCGGTGCTGCTGATCGCCGGGGTCAACCCGTGGCTGGCCAGCCTCGCGGCGGCACTTGCCGGTGCGGCGGCCGGGCTGGTCACGGCGACGCTGAACGTCCGCTTCAAGATCCTGCATCTGCTCGCCAGCATCCTGACGATGATCGCGCTGTTCTCGGTCAACCTGCGGGTCATGGGCCGGCCGAACGTCGCGCTGCTGATGCAGGACACCGTGCTGACGCCCTTCTATGGGCTGGGGATTCCCGACCACATCGTCCGTCCGCTGGTGGTCGGCGTCATCGTCGCGGCGGTCGTCCTGCTGCTCGCCCGCTTCCTGGGCAGCGAGTTCGGGCTGGCGATGCGGGCCACCGGCGTGAATGCGCGGATGGCGCGGGCGCAGGGGGTCGACACCGATGCCCATGTCTATGCCGGCATCGCCCTGTCGAACGCCCTGACCGGTCTGGCCGGCGCCCTGTTCGCCCAGACCAACGGCTTCGCCGACGTCACCACCGGCATCGGCACCATCGTCGTCGGGCTGGCCGCCGTGATCGTCGGCGAGACCGTTCTACCCGCCCGCGCCCTGGCCCTGGCGCTGATCGGCTGCGTCGCCGGGTCGATCCTCTACCGTCTCGCGGTCCAGCTGGCGCTGTCGGCCGACGCCATCGGCCTGCAGGCCTCCGACCTCAATCTGGTGACCGCGGTGCTGGTCGCCGTCGCCCTGATCCTGCCGCGCCTGAAGGCGAAGGCCAGCCGTAGCACGAAAGCCGCCCGATGATCGTCGTCGAAGACATCCATGTCACCTTCGGGCGCGGCACGCCGCTGGAAAAGCATGCACTGCGCGGCGTCGATTTGACCATTCCCGAAGGCCAGTTCGTCACCGTCATCGGCTCCAACGGCGCCGGCAAGTCGACCTTCCTCGGCTCGCTGGCCGGCGACGTTCTGGCGGAGCAGGGGCGCATCGCTATCGACGGCACCGACGTCACCCGCTGGGACACGCCGCGCCGCGCCGGTCTGGTGGCCCGTGTCTTCCAGGATCCGATGGCCGGCAGCTGCGCCACCTTGACCATCGAGGAGAACATGGCACTCGCCGCTGCCCGCGGACGCCGCCGCGGTCTGGCGCCGGCGCTGGGCGGCGACCGCCGCAAGGGCTTCCGCGACCGCATCGCTGCGCTAGGGCTGGGGCTGGAGAACCGGCTGCACGACCGCATGGGCCTGCTGTCCGGCGGCCAGCGTCAGGCGGTCAGCCTGCTGATGGCGACGCTCGCCGGTTCCAAGATCCTGCTGCTGGACGAGCATACGGCGGCACTTGACCCGGCCACTGCCGACTTCGTGCTGGATCTGACCCGCCGCATCGTCCGCGACAACCGCCTGACCACGCTGATGGTCACACATTCGATGCGGCAGGCGCTCGACTATGGCGACCGCACGCTGATGCTGCACGAGGGCCGCGTCGTGCTGGACGTGGCGGGAGAGGAGCGCGCCGGACTGGACGTGCCGCACCTGCTGGCGCTGTTCGCCAAACAGCGCGGCGGGGCGGAGATCAGCGACGACAGCCTGCTGATCGGTTAGGCGCTGGCGGTTCTCGGTTCCGCCTCTCCCTGCACGGCGTCCTCGCGGTCTGCCTCGAACAGCGACTGAAGCTCGGCGGCGGCATCGCGCGAGGTCTGGATCAGCTTGGTCTCGTCATTGTGGACGGCATGCTGGCGGATCAGGGTGCGCTCGTCATGGGCGCGGAAGGTCTCCAGCGTCCGCCCGACCTCACCCTCCGGCATGCCCATCTGGCGCAGCACGTCGCCGGTCAGCCGGATGCTGCTGTCGAAGGTCTCGCGCACGATGTGGGTGACGCCGCGGTCCATCAGATGGTGGACATGGCGGCGGTTGCGGGCGCGGGCGAAGATGGTCAGGTTGGGGAAATGGCGCGTCGCCATCTCCACCACCCGCAGCGACTGCTCCATGTCGTCCAGCGCCACCACCAGCACCCTGGCCTTGTCCGCCCCGGCGGCGCGCAGAAGCTCGACGCGCGTCGGGTCGCCGTAATAGGCCTTGCTGCCGAACTTGCGAACGAAGTCGACCTGCGCCGCACTGCTCTCCAGCGCGGTGAAGGCGATGCCGCGCATCCGCAGCACGCGGCCGACCACCTGCCCGACCCGGCCGAAGCCGCAGATGATGACCGGCGGATTCTCGTCGGGCGGGGTGTCGAAGGGCCGCTTGGGCTTGCCGCTCATCAGGCGCGGCGCGAGCCAGCGCTCTTCCGCGGCGAACAGGAAGGGGGTCGCCAGCATCGAAAGCGTGACCACCAGCATGGCCGCCGACGCCTGTTCCCCCGCCATGGCGCCGCCGCCGACCGCCAGCCCGAACAGGACGAAGCCGAACTCGCCGCCCTGGCTCAGCACCGTCGCCATTCGCCCCGCCCCGGCCCAGGGCACACCGGCGATGCGGGCCAGAACCAGCAGAACCGCCCCCTTCACCACCAGCAACGCCACGGCAAGGCCGAGGAAGCGGATCGGGTGCGCCATCAGCGTCGGCACGTCAGCCCCCATCCCGACCGAAACGAAGAACAGGCCGAGCAGAAGCCCCTCGAACGGCTCGATGTCCGCCTGCACCTCGTGCCGGTATTCCGAATCCGACAGCAGGACGCCGGCCATGAAGGCGCCCAGCGACATCGACAGGCCGGCCTCCTGGATCAGCACGGCGGTGCCGATGACGATCAGCAGGGCGGTGGCGGTGAAGATCTCCGGCGCGCCGGCCCGGTCGACGGCATGGAAGATCGGCCGCAGCAGATAGCGCCCGCCGATCAGAACCAGCACCACCGCGACCACCGCCTTGGCCACCGCCATCCAGGCGCCGTCGGCCTGCGGAACGGAGCCGTTGCCCAGCAGCGGCAGCAGCGCCACCGCCGGGATGATGGCGAGGTCCTGGAACAGCAGGATCGAAAAGGCGTTGCGCCCGGACTGGTTGGCGAGCAGACCGCGCTCCGCCATCATCGGCAGGGCCATGGCGGTCGAGGACAGGGCGAAACCGAAGCCCAGCACCACCGCGGTCGGCCAGGCGAGCCCCAGCCCCCAGCCGCACAGCGCGGCGATTACCGCACCGGTGACGGCGACCTGCGCACCGCCCAGCCCCAGCACCGATTTGCGCATGACCCACAGGCGGGCGGGCCGCAACTCCAGCCCGATCAGGAACAGCAGCATGACGACGCCGAGTTCCGAGGCGTGGGCGATCGCCCCCACATTGGTCACCAGCCCAAGGCCCGCAGGCCCCACCGCCAGTCCGGCAGCGAGATAGCCGAGCGGCGCCCCGAACCCGAACCTTTTCGCCACCGGCACGGCGACCACCATCGCCGCCAGCAGCACAACCAACGTCACAAGCTCCGCCATATTCCCCGCCGCTCGACTGTCGCAGCGGCACTATGACGCGATTTCAACGGGCAAGGCCAGACGCTTGACCGTCAGCCCGGCCCTACACCGTCATGCTATTGATCATTCCGCGGCGGACGCAACCCGCGACCGGTTGGACGGCGAATTGCCGGCCGCCCAGCGGGTCAGCAGCAGAATGCCGACGACCACGCCGACATAGGCGATCAGCTGCGCCTCGGTCGGACGGTCGGTGTAGCCGACCAGAACATGCAACGCCTGCCCGATCAGGCTGTTGTCGCGCAGAATGGCCGAGCTGTCCCACAGCACCGTCCCGCCTGCATTCAGCATACCGCCCTGCGCCAGGAAATTGACCGCTGTGGCGGCCATGCCGGCGGCCAGCAGTGTCAGCAGCCAGGTGGTTGTGGCGAACAGGTGCCGCGTCGGGATCTGCACCAGCCCGGCATAGAGCAGGATCGAGACAAGCCCACCGAGCGCCACGCCCCCAAGCCCACCGGCGGCCACAGTGGCGATGCCGCCCTCCTCCGAGGCCAGGATTCCGGTCAGGAACAGCACGATCTCCGACCCTTCACGGAGGACGGCGACGCCGATGACGATGGCCAGTGCGGCCAGCGATTTCTCGCCGCTCCGCACCGCATGGCCGACCGCCTTCATGTCACGCGCCAGCTCGCGGCCATGCTGCGCCATCCAGGCATTGTGCCAAGCCAGCATGACGACGGCGATCAGCAGGACGGTGGCGTTGAACAGCTCCTGCCCGGTGTCGGCGAACAGCGAGCTGATGCCGTCGGCGAAGGCGGCGACGATGCAGGACCCGATGATGCCGCCGACGATGCCGAGCGCGATCCACCGGCCGCGCCCGGCCACCCCCTGGGTGGCGGCCAGCACGATGCCGACGATGAGGCCCGCTTCGAGGACCTCGCGAAAGACGATGATCAGACTGGCGAGCATGGTCGTCTCCGGTACGGGGCGGTCTCTGGCTTAAGACTGCGCCCTAAGACTGCATCGAACGGTCTTAAGACTGCGTCACTCGGCGATCACGGCACCTTGCGCCGTCGCCTCGTGGAACTCGCCGAAGAAGGGATAGCGCCCCGGCTTCAGCGGACCGACCATGACCTTGATCTGCTTGCGGCCGCCGACGATCTTCTCGACCTTCATCTCGCCGCTCTCGAACTCTTCCGACGTGGCGTCCTGGTTGTCGACCAGCAGGGTCACCCGCTTGTTGGCAGGCACCTTGACCTCGGCCGGTTCAAACTTGTGGTCCTTGATGACGATGGTGATCGCATCGTCGGCCCGGACCGGAGCGGCGCTCAGGAACGCAGCGCCGGACAGAGCCATGGCGCAGGCGGCGGAGAGCAGGGAAACACGGCGCATTCGCGGAAAACCTCGGGGGCTGGGGGCCTTTGCTTCTGAAAATCATTCTCACCCCAACCACCGAGGGTCAAATGAAAAGGCACCCGCAGGCTCCGCAACGCACCTGCGACGGAAACGCGCACCCGGCAGGAATGCGGCCGTCCACAAACAACTGTCCTCGCTGACTTTCCGTGCTTGAAATCCCGGCCCGTCTATTCCGGTTCCGACGACCCCGGGAACTGTTCCAGCCCGTCGGCGATCTCGTAGTAGTCGGCCTTGCCGGCGACATAGCCATGGCGGAGCGTCGTCAACCCGGTCGGCTGGTCCAGGCTGCCGGCCGCGATTTCGATCTCGCTTTTGCCGTCGCCCTTCCAGAACAGCGACGATCCACACCGGCCGCAGAATCCACGCTCCGCGATGCCGGACGAGCGGTACCAGGACAGGGTCGCGTCGGCATCGAAGGCGACCGTGTCGCGCGGCACGGTGATGTAGGCGCCGATATGACCATGGAAACGGCGACATTGCCCGCAATGGCAGGTCACCACCCCGTCCGGCCGTTCGGCCAGCAGGAAGCGCACGCCACCGCACAGGCAGCCCCCGGAAAGTGCCCTGCCCTGTTCGCTCATTCCACCGTCTCTCCCGTGCTGGCCCGGCGTTCGACGCCGTCGTCGCCGATGTCGTAATAGGCGCCCTTGTGGTCGACAAAGATGTGGCGCTCGACCCGGAGCCCCGACGCATCGTCCAGGCTGCCGGCGGTCACGGTGATGCGCGGACCATCCTCGGCGCCGCTCTGGTTGAGCGCCTCCCAGAACAGCCCGGCACCGCAACGCGCACAGAAGCCGCGCCGCGCCCGGTCGGAAGAGGCATACCATGTCAGCGTGGCGTCGTTCAGCAGACGCAACGCCGCACGCGGCAGGCCGGTGTAGGCGCCGACATGGCTGTGCTGGCGCCTGCACTGGGAACAGTGGCAGAAGGAGATCGGCTCAGGATGCGTGTCGATGGCATAGCGCACACCGCCGCACAGGCAACCGCCGGTCCAGACCTGCTCTCCCCCTGCCGTCGCGTCGGTCATCGCTCAACCCCGCCAAAACGGCTTCTCGGCCTCATGGTCGGCATCGGCACGGGAAATGCCGATGTCCGACAACAGATGATCGGGCAATGCCTCCAGCGCACGGCGCTGCCGGCGGCGCTCGTTCCAGGTTGCGAGACGGTCGAACAGCGACACAACGCGCTCGCCCAGACCGGGGTTGGCCTGCACCGGCTTGGCGACGAACAGCTCTGCGGCGGAAAACTGCGACTGCGTTCCCTTTGCCATGATCCTCTTTCCTTCGCTGGAGGGGGAGCGGGGCATCGGCCTCGCCGCTCCGTTCAGTGTGATCGCTTGTGGAACTGAGGATGGGGCACGGGACGCTTGCCGACAAACGACGCTTTCTCATAGAATTGATTAGCCCTGCTAATCCGAATCCACCTCCGGCCCAGAACCGCCCCATGTCCCGCCGCCTGCCCCCGCTGAACGCGCTGCGCGCCTTTGAAGCCGCCGCCCGCCATCTTTCCTTCACAAAGGCCGCCGAAGAGCTGCATGTGACGCAAGCCGCCGTCAGCCATCAGATCAAGGCTCTGGAGGAGTGGCTCGGATTACCGCTGTTTCGCCGAATGAACCGGGCTTTGGCGCTGACCGAGGCGGGGCAGAGCTACCTGCCGCCGGTGCGCGAGGCGATGGACACGTTGTCCCAGGCGACCGACCGGCTGATCCGCGCCGACAGCAGCGGCACGCTGACCATCTCCACCATGCCCAGCTTCGCGTCCAAATGGCTGGTGCCGCGGCTGGTCCGCTTCCAGAAGCGTCATCCCGATATGGATGTGCGGGTCCACAGCACGGCGCAGGTGGTCGATTTCGCCCGTCACGACGTCGATCTGGCGATCCGCTTCGGCAACGGACTGTGGCCGGATCTGCGGGTCGAACGGCTGTTGACCGAGGACATCTTCCCGGTCGGCCATCCGTCCCTGTTGTCCGGCAAGCGGCCTCTGGTCAATCCGGAGGATCTGCGGCACCACACACTGCTGCACGACGACTACAACATTTCCTGGGCGGTGTGGTGCCGGGTGGCGGGGATCGAGGGGGTGGACACCGAACGCGGCCTGCGCTTCGACGATTCGTCCTTCACGCTCCAGGCGGCGATCAACGGCCATGGCATAGCGCTGGCCCGCGGCGTGCTGGTGGCCGACGACATCGCCGCCGGACGGCTGGTCCGCCTGTTCGATGTGCGGCTGCCGGGAAGCCTCGCCTATTACGTCGTGGCACCGCAGCATTACTTTTCCCGGCCCAAGGTGAAGGCCTTCTACGACTGGTTGTTCGAGGAAGCGGGAGCGGTGTGAAACCCTTCGCATGGAGCGGCTTGCGGGCGTAACGGACCGCTCCTATAGTCCGCGCCCATGAGCGCGAACCCGCCCCCCGACACGGTCTTCCCGCACCGCCACCTTCTCGGAATCGAGGGGCTGCGGGCCGGCGAGATCACCCGGATTCTCGACCTCGCCGATGGCTATGTCGAGCAGAACCGCCGACCCGTGAAGAAGTCCAACCTTTTGGACGGCCGCACGCAGGTGAACCTGTTCTTCGAGAACTCCACCCGCACCCGCACCAGCTTCGAGCTGGCCGGCAAGCGGCTGGGGGCCGATGTCATCAACATGTCGACCGACAGCAGTTCGGTGAAGAAGGGCGAGACCCTGATCGACACGGCGATGACGCTGAACGCCATGCACCTCGACGCGCTGGTGGTGCGCCACGCCGATTCGGGTGCCGTCAAGCTGCTGGCCGACAAGGTCAACTGCTCGGTCATCAATGCGGGCGACGGCCACCACGAACACCCGACCCAGGCTCTGCTCGACGCCCTGGCGATCCGCCGCCGCCTCGGCCGGCTGGACGGGCTGATCGTGGCGATCTGCGGAGACATCCTGCACAGCCGCGTCGCGCGCTCCAACATCCACCTGCTGAACGCCATGGGTGCCCGCGTGCGCTGCGTGGCGCCGCCGACCCTGCTGCCCTCGCAGATCGAACGGCTGGGCGTCGAGGTCCATCACTCGATGAAGGCCGGCCTGCGCGATGCCGACGTGGTGATGATGCTGCGCCTTCAGACCGAGCGGATGAGCGGCCAGTACGTCCCCTCCACCCGCGAGTACTTCTACTTCTACGGCCTCGATTACGAGAAGCTGGAGGTGGCGAAGCCCGACGCGGTCATCATGCACCCCGGTCCGATGAACCGCGGCGTGGAGATCGATTCGGAGGTCGCAGACGATCTCAAGCGCTCGATGATCCTCGATCAGGTGGAGCTGGGCGTGGCCGTCCGCATGGCCGTGCTCGACCTGCTGACCCGTGAACGCCGCCAGTCCGACCTTGCGGGAGCCGTCTGATGAGTGCGCGTACCGTCTACCGCAACGCCCGCCTGCTCGATCCGGCAACAGGCCTCGACCAACGCGGCGACCTGCTGATCGATGGCGAGACCATCGCCGATTTCGGCCCCGGCCTGTTCAACGACTCCACGCCCGAGGGCGCGGAGGTGATCGACCTTGCCGGCCAGTGCCTCGCCCCCGGCCTCGTCGACATGCGCGTGCTGATCGGCGAACCGGGTGAGGAAGAAAAGGACACGATCAAGAGCGCGTCGCGCGCCGCGGCGGCCGGCGGCATCACCGCCATGGCGCTGCTGCCCAACACCGACCCGGTGCTGGACGAGGTCGCGGGACTGGAGTTCATCGCGCGGCGTGCCCGCGAGGTGAAGCTGGTCAAGGTCTTCGCCTACGGCTCCGCCACCCGCGGCACCGAAGGCAACGAGATCACCGAGATGGGCCTGCTGGGCCAAGCCGGTGCGGTCGCCTTCACCGACGGCATCAAGGCCATCGTCAGCGCCAAAACGATGCGCCGGGCACTGAGCTACGCCAAGACCTTCGGCAAGCTGATCGTCCAGCACCCCGAAGAGCCCTCGCTGGCGTCGGGCGGCATGATGAACTCCGGCGAGATCGCCACCCGCCTCGGCCTCGTCGGCATCCCGCGCGAGGCCGAGATCATCATGATCGAGCGCGACCTGCGGCTGGCCGAGCTGACCGGCGGGCGCCTGCACTTCGCCCACGTCACCACGAGCGAGTTGGTCGACCTGATCCGCCGCGCCAAGGCGCGCGGGCTGAAGGTGACCTGCGACACCGCCCCGCATTACTTCGCCCTGACCGAGACCGACGTCGGCGATTACCGCACCTACGCCAAGGTGTCACCGCCGCTGCGCGGCGAGATGGACCGCCGCGCCATCGTCGAGGGGCTGGCCGACGGCACCATCGACGCCATCGCGTCCGACCATGTGCCGCAGGACCAGGACCAGAAGCGCCTGCCCTTCGCCCAGGCCGCCCCCGGCGTCATCGGGCTGGAGACCCTGTTCCCGCTGACGCTGGAACTGGTGCACAAGGGCAGGATGCCGCTCCTGAAGGCGCTGGCCTGCGTCACCGCCAACCCGGCGGCGATCCTCGACCTGCCGCTCGGCCGCATCGTCAAGGGCGGGCCGGCCGATCTGGTCGTCTTCGATGCCGACGTGCCATGGCAGATCGACGTCAGCCGCTTCAAGTCGAAGTCGAAGAACTCGCCCTTCGAGAACCGTCCGGTCCAGGGCCGGCCGCTGCGCACCATCGTCGACGGCCGCACCGTCTGGCAGGCGGAGGGCTGATCCGGTGCTGACTCCCATCGCTGGCGTGCTTGCCGCCCTGCTGGGCTACCTGCTGGGCTCGATCCCCTTCGGGCTGGTGCTGACCCGGATGGCCGGCCTGGGCGACATCCGCCAGATCGGCTCCGGCAACATCGGCGCCACCAACGTGCTGCGCACCGGCAACAAGCCGCTGGCGCTGGCGACCCTGCTGCTCGACAGCGGCAAGGGCGCCATCGCGGCTCTGCTGGCTCTGTGGTGGGCCGGGCCGGAGGCGGCGGTTCTGGCCGCCGGCGGCGCCATGCTGGGCCACAGCTTCCCGGTTCTGGCTGGGCTTCAAGGGCGGCAAGGGTGTCGCGACGGCAATCGGCGTCCTGCTGGCCGTGTCCTGGCCGGTCGGGCTGCTGGCCTGCCTGACCTGGATCGTCATGGCGGCGCTGTTCCGCATCTCGTCGCTGTCGGCGCTGACGGCTCTCGGCCTCAGCCCGCTGACCGGCTGGTATTTCGGCGGACCGCTGGTCGCCGGCCTCTGCCTGTTCATCGCCGTGCTGGTCTTCATCCGGCACGAGGCGAACATCCGGCGCCTGCTGAAAGGCGAGGAGCCGAAGATCGGCGCCGGCAAGAAGAAGGCCGCCTGACCGGCGGTCCGATTGACCGAAGGCACGGGGGGCGGGGAGGAAACTCCCCGCCCTTTTTCTTTTGCAGCGCCTTGATTCCGTTACCGTTGCCCTCCGTCACCCTATCCGATTTCGCCCACCCGGACGCAGACAACCGGTGCGGCCATGCGCTATGCTGCACGGCAATCCGGGGCACGAACAAGCAACCCGGCAGGAGAGCCGGCCGCTGGGGCCGGCGGAAAACGAGACGCTGAGGGAACCGAGAATGGACACTCCGCTGTGGAGCCCGAGTGAGGAGCGCATCGCGCAGGCCAACCTGACCGTCTTCCGCGAGGCGGCGAATGCGCGATTCGGACTGCGGCTGGACGATTACGACGCGCTCTACAACTGGTCGATCGCGGAGAAGGAACGGTTCTGGCGCTTCCTGTGGGAATGGGCCGGGCTGACCGGCGATCTCGGTGGCGTCGATCTGCTGGACGGCGACAAAATGCCGGGCGCCCGCTGGTTCCCGGAAGCCCGCCTCAGCTATGCCGAGAACCTGCTGGCCAGCGCGCCGGACGACACTGCGGTCGTCTTCTGGGGCGAGGACAAGGTGAAGTATCGCTGGAGCGGGGCGGAGCTGAAGGCCACCGTCTCCCGCCTGCAGCAGGCGCTGAAGGCCAAGGGCGTCGGCAAGGGCGACCGTGTCGCCGCCATCATGCCGAACATGCCGGAAACGCTGGCGGCGATGATCGCCACCACCAGCTTGGGCGCGGTGTGGTCCTCCTGCTCGCCCGATTTCGGCATCCAGGGTATCACCGACCGCTTCGGCCAGATCGAGCCGAAGGTGGTCTTCGCCCCCGACGCCTACTGGTACAACGGCAAGAGCCACGACGTCCGCGCCAAGGTGGCCGAAGTCCTCAAGGATTTGCCGACCGTCGTCGCCACCATCATCGTCCCCTATGTCGACAAGGCGCCCGACCTGTCGGCGATCCCCGGCGCCGTCGGCTTCCAGGAGTTCATGGCGCCCCATCCGGTGGCCGAGCCGACCTTCGAACGGGTCGAATTCGACCACCCGCTGTTCATCCTCTATTCGTCCGGCACCACCGGAAAGCCGAAATGCATCGTCCACGGCACCGGCGGCACCATCCTTCAGCATGTGAAGGAACATCGGCTGCACTGCGACCTCAAGCCCGGCGACCGGCTGTTCTATTTCACCACCTGCGGCTGGATGATGTGGAACTGGCTGGTGACCGGACTGGCCAGCGGCACGACGCTCGTCCTCTATGACGGCTCGCCCTTCGCTCCCACCGGCAACATCCTGTTCGACTATGCCGATGCGGAGCAGGTGACGCTGTTCGGCACCTCGGCCAAGTTCATCCAGTCGCTGGAAAAGTCCGGGCTGGAGCCGCTGAAGACCCATTCGCTGGCCAGCGTCCGCGCCCTGGCCTCAACCGGGTCGCCGCTGATGCCAGAGAATTTCGAGTTCGTCTATCGCTCGATCAAGCAGGACCTCCATCTCGCCTCGATCAGCGGCGGCACCGACATCATGTCCTGCTTCGTGCTGGGCAACCCGATCTCTCCGGTGTGGAAGGGCGAGATCCAGACGCGCGGCCTCGGCATGGCGGTGGAAGCCTTCGATGACAACGGCCATGCCGTCCGCGGCGAGAAGGGCGAACTGGTCTGCACCCGCCCCTTCCCAAGCATGCCCATCGGCTTCTGGGCCGATCCGGACGGGTCGAAATACCGCTCCGCCTATTTCGACCGCTTCCCCAACATCTGGGTCCATGGCGACTTCATCGAGCAGACGGAGCATGGCGGCTGGGTAATCTACGGCCGGTCGGACGCGGTGCTCAACCCCGGGGGCGTGCGCATCGGCACGGCGGAGATCTACCGCCAGGTCGAACAGTTGCCGGAAATCATGGAGGCGGTCTGCATCGGCCAGGAATGGGACGGCGACGTGCGCGTCGTGCTGTTCGTCGTTCTGCGCGAAGGGATGACACTGGACGAGGCCCTTGCCGCCACCATCCGCAAGCGGATCAAGGACAACTGTTCGCCCCGCCATGTCCCGGCGAAGATCGTGCAGGTCACCGACATCCCGCGCACCCGCTCCGGAAAGATCACCGAACTGGCGGTGCGCGACGCCGTCCACGGCCGGCCGATCAAGAACACCGAGGCGCTGTCCAACCCACAGGCGCTCGACGAGTTCCGCGAGCGGACGGAACTGAGCGGGGCCTGACATGGCGCCGCCGCTGTTCCTCGACCTCGACGGCGTGCTTGCCGATTTCGACCGCGGCGTCGTCGCGGTCACCGGCAAGCGGCCGGAACAGCTGGCGATGAAGGAGATGTGGCGGGCGCTGTCCCGGCATGCCGACTTCTTCGGCACGCTGGAGTTCATGCACGACGCGCAGGAGCTTTGGAGCTTCTGCGCACCGCACCGGCCGACCATCCTGACCGGCCTGCCGCTGGGCAGTTGGGCGCCTGCGCAGAAGACGCGCTGGGTCGCCCGCATGCTGGGGGCCGACATCCCGGTCATCACCTGCATGGCCCGGGACAAGGCCCGCTATGCCACTCCCGGCGCCATCCTGGTCGACGACCGCGAGAAGGCCCGCGAGCCTTGGGAAACGGCCGGCGGACGCTTCATCCTCCACCGCACTGCCGCGGACAGCATCGCCGAACTGGCGAAGCTGGGGTTCTGAGACGGACGGGAAGGGCGGCATCGGCGTGCCGCCCCCCAGCGTCGACCGTCGCGGTTACTCGGCCGCCACCGCCTTGTTTTCGCGGCTGGTCTTCCACAGCGACACCGCCACGCCGCCGCCAATGAGAGCGAAGGTCACGCCAAGCGCGATCAGCGGGTCGGGCTTGCCGAAGACCTGCGTGTAGAAGATCTTGCCGCCGATGAACACCAGCACCAGCGCCAGGGCATATTTCAGGTAACGGAAACGGTGGACCATCGCGGCCAGGGCGAAATACAGCGCGCGCAGGCCCAGGATGGCGAAGATGTTGCTGGTATAGACCAGATACGGGTCGGTGGTGATGGCGAAGATCGCCGGCACGCTGTCCACCGCGAAGACCAGATCGGCCAGTTCGACCATGATCAGCGCCAGCAGCAGCGGCGTCGCCGTCCAGCGCATCGTGCCGCTGTCGCCCACCGGCTCCTTGATCAGGAAGTGATGGCCGTGGAAGCGGTCGGTGACGCGGATGTGGCGCTTCACGAACCGGAGCGCGACATTCTCGCCCAGGTTGGTCTCCTCGTCCTTGGCGAACAGCATCTTGATGCCGGTCAGCACCAGGAAGGCGCCGAAGAGATAGAGAATCCAGTGGAATTCCGACACCAGCGCCGCGCCGGCGCCGATCATCAGGCCGCGCAGCACGATGACGCCCAGGATGCCCCAGAAAAGCACCCGGTGCTGCAATTCACGCGGCACCGCGAAGTAGCTGAATATCAGCGATATGACGAAGACGTTGTCGAGTGACAGGCTCTTTTCGACGAAAAAGCCCGTGTAATACTGCAAGCCGGCTTCGCCGCCCATCGACCACCAGACCCAGCCGCCGAACAGCATAGCGACCGCGATGTAGAAGGCCGAGAGCTTCAGGCTTTCGCCGACGCCGATGACATGGTCGCGGCGGTTCAGAACACCAAGGTCCAGGACCAGAAGGGTCAGGACAATGCCGACGAATACCAACCAAATCCAGACCGGCTTTCCCATAAATTCGAGAAAAACAGTCGCTAACAAACTGTCCATCGTAAAACCCACTTGATGACGCTGCGTGAGCGGAGAGATCAAGCGGTTCCGACATCACGACCGACGCCTCGATCGTCAGAGGGGCCCGGACCCGAACTTGCCAGCAGATGGTGTCGCTCTGCCGCGGGTCAAGACCGCGATAAGGAGCGAACGCACCCGACAAGCAAAAGCAGCGCTCAGCGTCTTTCGCTGACCTTTGCGAGTTGCAGTCCCGACAGCGTGCCTGAGATGCCAAAGCCCTGGAAATCTGCGGCGATGACGAACGAAACGCCATCCGGACCCGCTACTTGATGCAGCGACGCCACAGATGGCGAACGAATGATGCGCAAGAAAAACACCAACGGTTGCCCAATCTGTGTTCGCTCTTGTGCGGATGGTGCCGTTCTGCCAATAACTCCGAAAAACCGAAACCAAACCGAACAAATGGAGTTTTGCATGAACCAGGCCGAGCTGATCGAAACCGTCGCCACCAACGCCGGCATCAAGAAGGCCGACGCGGCCAAGGTCGTTCAGGCTGTGTTCGAGGGCATCTCCGGCGCGCTGGGCCGCGGCGAAGATGTGCGCCTGGCCGGTTTCGGCATCTTCGAGGTGGCCGAGCGTGCCGCCCGTGAAGGCCGCAACCCGCGCACCGGCGAAGTCGTGGCGATCGCCGCCTCCAAGGCTCCGAAGTTCAAGCCGGCCAAGCAGCTGCGCGATCTGGTGAACGGCTGATCCGCCCGCATCCGCGTCACAAGGGGATCGCAGCCATGACCATCGATCAAACCGAACTGCAATCGCTGACCGCCAAGGTCGTTGCCGCCTATGTCGGCAACAACTCAGTGCCGGTTCAGGAATTGCCCACGCTGATCAACAGCGTCCAGATCGCCTTCCGCAATTTGGGCGACGACAAGCCGGCCCCGGCCAAGGCCGAACTGGTCCCGGCCGTCGCGATCAAGAAGTCGGTCACGCCGGAATTCATCGTCTGTCTGGAAGACGGAAAGAAGCTGAAGATGCTCAAGCGGCATCTGAAGACCGTCTATGACATGACGCCGGACGAATACCGCGCCAAGTGGGGCCTGCCGCCGGAATACCCGATGGTTGCCCCGAACTATGCCAAGGCGCGTTCGGAGATGGCGACCAAGCTCGGGCTTGGCCGCAAGCGTGCGGCGGCCGAATAACGGCTCTCCGTCCATCGCTGCTCGATCGGGCGCGTCCTTCGGGACGCGCCTTTTTCTTTGCCCGGCCCCGGCTCCGCCCGGCGCCGCCCCACTCCCCCCGGGCTACCTCCTTGCCCATTGTTGTCATATGACCAATGTTCTGGTGGCGAAGTGGCTCGGCCTTCCCATCTAGGGTTCCGGTATGGTTGAGGAACCACGGGCGGTTCTATCACCATCCTCATCGCAGAGGCATAGTCGCCTCCCGCCAATCCGGTCGACCCGGGAACTGCCTGCCTCCGTTCCCTTTCGCAGATGCGGTATAGCGATGTTGTCCGGTCCGACGTCCGGCCGGCCGATTGGGGATGAACCGCTCGCCCGTACGTCACCCGGCCGAAGGTCAGGGGTCATAGAAATGCCCCTCCTCCAGACTGCCGGTGCGGGTGGAAGAAGAGCCTGGGTATACGCCGAAAAACACCCGGAACACGCCCTTTACAGGGTTGATCCGTCGCATTTCTGCGGCCACATTAACAGTGTCATAAGGACGCAGTTCCTTAAGACGCCAAGCAAATACAGACCCCAATACAAACCAAAGCCGGCCAGAGCCGATAAAGACGGACGATATTCCTGCGTCCGCCAATGGATCATCGCCTCTAAGGCGATCCCCGCCATGGGCCCCGACCGGGCCGGCCTTGCGAAAGAGGCCGTTTCGGGAAGCGTTGGAGAGGAGGCAAACACGTGCTGAAGAAACTGCTGATCGGTGAAAACGCCAGCTTGACCCGCTACATCGAGGAGTCGAAGCGCTTCCCGATCCTTGCCCCGGATGTCGAGCGCGACCTCGCCATCGCCTGGCGGGAGCGCGGCAATCCGCAGGCCCTGGAACAGCTCGTTGGCAGCCATCTCCGCCTCGTCATCAAGATCGCCCGCGGCTTCGGCGGCTATGGCCTGCCGCTGGTCGATCTGGTGGCAGAGGGCAATGTCGGCCTGATGCAGGCGGCCCAGAAATTCGATCCGCAGCGCGGGTTCCGCTTCGCCACCTACGCCACCTGGTGGATCCGCGCGGCGATCCAGGAATACATCCTGCACAGCTGGTCGCTGGTGAAGATGGGCACCACCGCCGCGCAGAAGAAGCTGTTCTTCAACCTGCGCCGCCTGAAGAGCCAGATGGCCGAGCTGGAACAGGGCGACCTGTCGCCGGAGACCGTCGCCACCATCGCCGCCGAACTGGACGTGCCGGAGACCGAGGTGGTGGAAATGAACCGCCGCCTCGCCGCCAACGACAGCTCGCTCGACGCCACCCTCTCGTCGGATGGCGAAACCAATTGGCTGGAACTGCTGGCCGATGACCGGCCCACCCAGGATGCCATGCTGGCCGAGGCCGACGAACTGGCGCTGCGCCGCC
Organism: Azospirillum sp. UENF 112521; assembly: GCF_058780665.1. Lineage (NCBI taxonomy): Bacteria > Pseudomonadati > Pseudomonadota > Alphaproteobacteria > Rhodospirillales > Azospirillaceae > Azospirillum > Azospirillum sp. UENF 112521. Next base: position 1,264,842 of record NZ_JBSNCI010000002.1, on the reverse strand, counting down.
GGCTGGTCGGACAGGCGCTGGACCGGTTGGACGCCCGCGAACGCCGCATCCTCTTTGAACGCCGCCTGAAGGACGACCCTTCGACCCTCGAAGCGCTGAGCCAGCAATTCTCGGTTTCGCGCGAACGGGTTCGCCAGATCGAAGTGCGGGCTTTCGAAAAGCTCCAGAAGGCGGTGCTCAGCGCCGCACAGGCCCTGCGCCGCCCGGTCACCCCCATGGTGGCCTGACCGGACATCGTTTTCCCGTCCGTCTGCCACACTGCCGGACGGGACATATGCGGGACCGGCTTTGCCGTGCTCCGCATCGTTCCAGCGGGTTGTCGGCCCGCCTGTTGCCTCCAGACCTGTAACCTTCACGCCGGCGGTGCCCCTGGGCTCGCCGGCCTTTTCTTTTATGGACTGTTTCGGCTTCGATCCCAACCGGCCGCGATCCGTTGCCCTTGCTGCCGCTTGAAGATGCCATGCGACAAAGTGACAGGTTCAAAGTTGGGAATGCTTGCGCATGATGTGCGGCCCGCGGAGAAAATTGCATTTTCGCCAATTTATAGTACGCTAGTCATATCACATATGGGAGAGGGCTCCATGTCGAACGCTGCCCAGACTCAATCGATTATCGACCGCATCACCTTCCTGCGCATCGACGAAGCGACGAAGGCAACCCTGCGGGAGTTCCAGCCTTATCTGGCGCAGCGCATCGATCAAATTCTGGAAGAGTTCTACGGCTACCTGCGCGCCGTGCCGCAGGTGGCGCCGATGCTGGTCAATCCCGTGGTGACCGGCCGCGCCCGCGACCTGCAGAAGCAGCATTGGCTGCGCAACGTCTTCACCGGCACCTTCGACGAGGCCTACGTCAATCAGGTTTTGAAAATCGGCCAGACCCACCAGCGCATCGGGCTCGAACCGCGCTGGTACACCGGCGCCTATTGCTTCACCCTGAACAAGCTGATTGAACTGGCGACCCAGATCTACCGCAAGAAGCCGGAAAAGCTGTCGCAGCTTCTCCAGGCGATCAACAAGGCGGTGTTCCTGGACATGGATCTCGCCACCTCCGTCTATATCGACCTGAACACCGCGGCGATCATCGCGCGGGAACTGGGCAGCACTGCCGACAGCTTTGAACGCGAGGTCAAGGGCGTTGTCCAGGCGGTGGCCAGTGCAGCCCAGCAGTTGCAGGGCACTGCCCAGGCGATGAGCCGCACGGCGGAAACCACCAGCGAGCAGTCGACCCAGGTCGCCGCCGCCGCCGAGGAGGCCTCGGTCAACATCCAGACCGTCGCCGCGGCGGCTGAGCAACTGACCGCCTCGATCGGCGAAATCAGCCATCAGGTGACCCAGTCGGCGGCCATCGCCAACGCCGCGATGACCGAGGCCGAGCGGACCAACGCCACCGTTCAGGGCTTGGCAGATGCTGCCAGCCGGATCGGGCAGGTGGTCAAGCTGATCCATGACATCGCCAGCCAGACCAACCTGCTTGCCTTGAACGCCACCATCGAGGCGGCACGTGCCGGGGAGGCCGGCAAGGGCTTCGCCGTCGTGGCGAGCGAGGTCAAGAGCCTCGCCAACCAGACCGCCAAGGCGACGGAGGAGATCAACTCGCAGATCGGCGCCGTCCAGGGGGCGACGCAGGAGGCGGTCGGGGCCATCCGCTCGATCTCCGGCACCATCGCCCGCATCAACGAGATCTCCACCTCCATCGCCACGGCCATGGAAGAGCAAGGTGCCGCCACGACGGAGATCGCCCGCAACGTGCAGCAGGCTTCGATCGGCACCCGCGAGGTCAGCGAAACCATCGTCGCGGTAAACGCATCGGCCAACAATGCCGGTGAAGAGGCCCGTCAGGTTCTGGAGGCGACCAACGAACTGTCGCGCCAGTCGGGTACCCTGAGGTCCGAGGTCGAGCGCTTCCTGACCCGCGTCCGCGCCGGCTGATCCGCTTCACGGTGCAGGTTCGAGGAAAGGGCGCGCTCCCCCAAGGAACGCGCCCTTTTTTTAATGTCCGGGCTTTGCGGCGATGCGACCGCTCAAGCCAGCGTGCGGACCACGAGATCGCTGACCGGAACATTCTCCGCCAGCGCGGCGCGGCGAACCTCGTCGGCGCTGCGCCAATGGCTGTGACCGCCCAGGCTGGTCATTACTCCACCGCGCATCGCCACGAACAAACCGGTACGCCCCAGATTGACGATTCTCGTCATGATGCAATCCCCCGCCTGATGTTGAGAATTTTAGGTAAAATTGCTTTATTCTTCATACGCAAGAGAGAGTTAATCTCTTCCGACAGATTTATCAAACTGCGTCTTACAACGTCAATAAGACTTCCGGCATTCAACCCATTGCTGTTTTCATAGATCAGCTTTCATCCCAGAGAACAAACCCTCTCCACAACACAAGCAGCGCCCAGTAATTTCTTATTATAGTAAAATTTTATTTGTTTTATATAAAACCACGAAAATGGGGTGTCCCACCGAAAGCCTTATCCCAACCGCGCAGCGTGGGAACGTCCGCATGGCGTGTAGGGTTGTCAGCGAAGCCGCCATCCGATCCATCGGCGGCACAGTGCGGGGAAAAACCTGCGAGGCATCGGCATCATGGCAACAGCACAGCGCCGCGTCGGCATCCGCGGCACAGCCACCAACGCTCACTTCGGACTGGATGCGGCAGAGGAGGACGGCAGTGAGGGCGGGAACAGCGAGACGCTCGATTTGCCGCTGACCATCCGTCCGGCAAGGCAGGAGGATTTGTCGACGCTCGAATGGTACGGCCTGCACACACCCCATCGCGAAATCATCGCCGGCGCATTCCATCTTCAGGAACGCGGTGACGGCGCCATGCTGCTGGCCGACGTCAACGGTTTTCCGGTCGGCCAGATCTGCATCGATTTCCTGCGCAAGCGGCCGAGCGGCCGAGCGACCCTATGGGCACTGCGGGTGTTCCAGCCCTTCCGTGGCATCGGCATCGGTGTCCGGCTGGTGCGGGCAGCCGAACGGGTGGTGTTCCAGCGTGGCGTGCCCTTCGCCGAACTGGGGGTGGACCGCGACAATGTCGGCGTGCTGCCCTTCTACGAACGGCTGGGGTACGACCATTGCGGGCGGGAGCGCGGGCACTTTCTCTACCACACGCCGGAAGGCCGGCTGGTTCGCGTCGCCATCGACCAGTGGCTTCTGCACAAACGGCTGCCCGAAGCCAGTGGCGCGACCGGCGCCCCCTCGGACCGCAGCCAGAGCCTGAAGATGGCGGGCGACTGACCCCTGCTCCGCCACTCTCTATTCGGCCGCCATCGCCATGTCGCCCATGGTCGGGCCGGTTGCCGGCGTCACCAGCCGTGCCGCCCGTCGGCGCGGCAGGAAGATGCGTGCGCCATCCAGCACGCCGCCCAGTTCAGCCATCGCGTCGGTCGCCATGAGCAGTGCGACCGGCGGCAGCCAGCGGTCGAGCAGTTGTGTCGCGACCTCCGCATCGCCACTCTGCACCGCGGCGAGGGAGTCCAGCAGGGCGGCTTCGTCGATGCTGATCCGGCTGCAGGCCGGGCAGCGGATCTCCGGCCGGCGGGCGCCGGCAACCGCAAAGGTGCCGAGCAGGGCGAAGAGCGGCAGCAGTGCGGTGTTCGGCACGCCGGCCACATTCAGACCGATGCGCATCGATGCCATCGCCCCGGCGGTGCCAGCACGGAACCACTGGCGCACGCCGGTCAGCAATGCCCGTTCGGCGGTCGTCAGGTCCGCCACCGTCCAAGGCGAGTACCGCCCCTCATCCACCGTCCCGCACATGCCGATACTCCTTCATCCGGTTGCAGGAAGACCCTACCGCTTCCCGTCACTAATTGCGAGTCATTCTTATTTGCGAAAATAGCCTGTGACAAAAAGCGTCCGTGCGTGACAGTGAAAACCATGGAAAGGTCGCGTTAACGAACGGCGGCAATCCTGAAGCGACTAAGCAGTTCAGGGGGATCGCTGGGCATGAGGCGGACGATTCGGGGGGGTGTTCTCGCACTGGTCGCGACGATCGGATTGGCTGTCGCCGGGGGCCTGACGGTCGCCCACCCGGCAATGGCCCAGATCGTTCTCAAATCCGCCTACGGCGAGGCCTCGCTGGCCGGTCCGGCAAAGGCCCGCGGCGCGGTGGTCTGGAGCCACGGCCGCTCGGTGGACTCCGAAGATTCGGAAGCCCCCACCCCGCTCTTCATGAAAGCGATGCGCGACGCCGGCTGGGACGTGTACCGGCTGGACCGCATGCGGGTCAGCGACACCCTGCCCAACAGCTCCCGCGCGCTCGCCGGCTATTCGGAGGCGCTGAAGGCCAAGGGCTATCGCCGGGTCGCCCTGACCGGCCAGTCATTCGGCGCCTTTATCTCGCTGATCGCTGCCGGCCAGACCAACGCCATCGACGCCGTCATCGCCACTGCACCGGCCGCCTTCGGCAACTTCACCGAGGCGTTCGACAGCTACCGCGAGAACGCCGCCCAGCTCTGGCCGATCCTGCGCGAGGTCCGCCGGGCGCGGGTGATGATGTTCTTCTTCCACGGCGACGATTTCGATCCGGGCGGGCGCGCCGAACCGGCCCGCAACATCCTGACCCAGCGCGGGTTGAGCAGCCTGATCGTCGACCAGCCGTCGCTGCTGACCGGCCATGGCGCCGCCAACACCGGGCTGTTCGTCCGCCGCTTCGGCGCCTGCATCGTCCGCTTCGCGGAGGAGCCGCCAACCCCCAACGATCCGCCCTGCGACGAGACCTGGGGACGCAGCCCGAGTGCCGAGATGCTGCAGGCCGCTCTGCCCGCGAACGCATCGGGCTCGGCCAGGGGCAACGACGCGACGGCCACGCTGCGCCCCTACATGGGCATGTGGTACGGCAGCTACATCAATGGCCGCGAGGTTGCCCTGTCGGTGGAGAAGGCCGAGGGCGACGCCGTCTATGCCGACTATGTGCTGGGCGCCGGCATGGAATCGGACCAGCCCGCCGAACGGGTGCGCCGCAAGGGCCGCATCGAGAATGGCGAGCTGGTCTTCGACGAAAAGGGCCGCAACATCCTGCGCTACCGCCTACGCCCCGACGGCCGCGTCGCCGCCAGCTGGCTCGACAAGGACGGCCATGGCCGGCTCGACACGGTGCTGCGCCGGGTGAATTGATTGCCTGCCCCGGAGGGTGCTCAGCCCTCCGCCAGGAAGCTGCGGACGATGGCGATCTGTTCGTCCGTCATCAGGGACGGGGCGTGGCCGGTGTTGGCAAACTCCACCACCTGCACCAGACCGGCGGCTCCCGGTCCACGTTCCGCCATCCGCTCCGCCGTTTCGGCGCTCAGCAGATCGGAGTCCGCGCCGCGAAGGACCAAGACCGGGCAGCGCACCCGATCCCACAATGCCCACAGATCGACATCGCCGATGGGCGCGGTCTTGAACGCATCGCCGATGGCCGGATCGTAGGCCAAGCGGAACCGCCCGTCGGGCAGCGGCCGGGCGCTGTGCTGCGCCATATGGCGCCAGCACTCGTCACCGATTGTGCCGAAGCCCATCAGGACGAAACGCAGGTAGGATTCCAGCGCCGGCAGATCCTCGAACACCGGGTCCTTGCCGACATAATCGGCGATCCGCTGCAACCCGGCCTGGGCAATGAAGGGGCCGACATCGTTGATCACCATGCGGCGGATCGGGCTGTTCGCCTGCGCCGCCAGGGTCATGCCGATCAGCCCGCCCATCGAGGTACCGATCCAATCGACCGTCTCCACCCCCATGCGGGCGATCAGCGCCACCATGTCGGAGCAGTATTGCGGATAGCCGTAGAGCGCCGGCACCGGCAGCCAGTCGCTGCGGCCGCGCCCGACCACGTCGGGGCAGGCCACCCGCCAGCCATCCGCCAGGGCCAGCGCCAGCCGGTCGAAATCCCGGCCGTTGCGCGTCAGCCCATGGACGCAGACCGCCGTGCGCGCGGCATCGTCACGCCCCCACTGGGTGTAGGCCATCCTGTGGAACCCGGCGGCGCTGAGGCCGAGGACGTTGCGTTCGGACATCGGCACGGGCGGGCACTCCTGTTCAGAATTGACGGGACTATCCCTTTTTCGGCGATTTGGCGCCGCGTGGCAACTCCGCCTCGACCGCGCGTTCCGCCGCGGCACGGATGGCTGGCATGGCCGACGACGGCTCCGCCACCGACCCGTCGAAGGGATGGCGGGTGTTTTCATAGATGCGGCGGATGATGCGGACGTAGTTGCGCGTCTCGTCATAGGGCGGAACGCCCTTGTAGCGGTCCACCGCCCCCTCCCCGGCATTGTAGCCGGCCAGCGCCAGCGTCACGTCGCCCTGGAAATAGGCCAGCAGCCAGCGCAGGTACTTCACCCCTCCGGTGATGTTCTGCTTGGGGTCGAAGACATCGCCGACGCCGAAACGGTCGGCCGTGTCGGGGATCAGTTGCATCAGCCCGGCGGCGTCCTTGGGCGACACCGCATCGGTGCGGAAGGCGCTCTCCGCCTGGATCACCGCCAGCACCAGCGCCGGGTCGATGCCGTATTTCGGCGCGATGCCGTTGACCAGGGCCACCACATCCGCCGGGGGCGGCCCCATCTCCCGCACCGGGCCAGCGCCGGGGCGGCACCAGGGACGGATGCGCCCCATGCGGCCGGGAACATAATTGACCAGCCGCCGCGCCTCCGGATGTCCACGCGAGGCGGCGGCGCGCAGCCAGGCGGTGCCGAGCCGGCGATCCTTGCGCACCCCCTTGCCGAACAGATAACGGCGGGCCAGCCGGAATGCCGCATCGGCGTTGCCCTGCTCCGCCAGTTCGCAATCGCCGGACTTGGTCTTGAGCGACGGCGGCGGCAGTTCGGCCACTGCGTTCGGCTTCGCCGCCGATTTCGCATCCGCCGCCGCGGCGATGGATGCCGACCCGATGCCGACGCCACACAGCGCCAGCGCAATCAGCGGCACCCTCACGACACGACGAACGAACAAGCCACGACCCTCCTGCGATCCCGCGCCACCCTACGGGAAGCGGAAGTATGGTGTTGCAACCTGTTCAGGACAAGGGTGGGTCAACAACAGGTGGATCACGGCCCCCGCCGGCGCCTGTCCTGCTTCTTCGGCGCCCCTTCCGGAATGCCGCGACCCTGGCGGGCACTGCTGATGCCGATGCTGCCGGGAGTCTCCAGCCCCAGATCCATCGCTTCCAGCCGGCGCAACTCGTCGCGCAGACGGGCGGCCTCCTCGAACTCCAGGTCGGCGGCGGCGGCCCGCATGCGCTTTTCCAGGTCGGCGATGACGCTCTTGAGGTTGTGCCCGACCAGTTCGTTGGAGTTCAGGCCGGTCTTGACCGTCACATGGTCGCCGCGCTCGTACACGCTTTCCAGAATGTCGCCGATGGCCTTCTTCACCGATTCCGGCGTGATGCCGTGTTCCAGATTGTAGGCCATCTGTTTCTCGCGGCGGCGTGCCGTCTCGTCGATGGCGTACTTCATGCTGTCGGTGATCTTGTCGGCGTAGAGGATCGCCCGTCCGTCGACGTTGCGGGCGGCACGGCCGATGGTCTGGATCAGCGAGGTCCTGGACCGCAGATAGCCTTCCTTGTCAGCGTCGAGGATCGCCACCAGAGCGCATTCCGGGATGTCCAGCCCCTCGCGCAGCAGGTTGATGCCGACCAGCACGTCATAAGCACCCAGCCGCAGGTCGCGGATGATCTCGATGCGCTCCAGCGTCTCCACATCGGAGTGGATGTAGCGCACGCGCAATCCCGCCTCGTGCATGTATTCGGTCAGCGCCTCCGCCATCTTCTTGGTCAGGGTGGTGACCAGAACGCGATAGCCCTTGGCGACCACCTCCTTGCACTCGCCGATCAGGTCGTCGACCTGGGTTTCGGTCGGGCGGATGATCACCGGCGGATCGATCAGGCCGGTCGGGCGGACCAGCTGCTCGGTGAAGACGCCGCCGGTGCGCTCCATTTCCCAGGGACCGGGCGTGGCGGAGACGAAGACCGTCTGTGGCCGCATGCCCTCCCATTCCTCGAACTTCAGCGGGCGGTTGTCCTTGGCGCTGGGCAGGCGGAAACCGTAGTCGGTCAGCGTCGATTTGCGCATAAAGTCGCCACGGTACATGCCGCCGATCTGCGGCACCATGACATGGCTCTCGTCGACGATCAGCAGCGCGTCGCCCGGCAGATATTCGAACAGCGTCGGCGGCGGATCGCCCGGGGCGCGGCCGGTCAGGTAGCGGGAATAGTTCTCGATGCCGGCGCAGGAGCCGGTCGCCGCCATCATCTCGATGTCGAAGGTCGTGCGCTGCTCCAGCCGTTGCGCCTCCAGCAGCTTGCCTTCGGCAGCGAACTCCTCCAGCCGCTCCTTGAGGTCCCTCTTGATCTGGCTGATCGCCTGATTCAGTGTCGGCTTCGGCGTCACATAGTGGCTGTTCGGATAGACGCGCACCGCCTCCAATGCCGCCAGCTTCTCGCCGGTCAGCGGGTCGATCTCGTGGATGGCCTCGATCTCGTCGCCGAACAACGAGATGCGCCACGCCCGGTCTTCCATGTGGGCCGGGAACAGTTCCACCGTGTCGCCGCGGACGCGGAACAGGCCGCGGCCGAAGGCGGCGTCGTTGCGCTTGTACTGAAGCTCGGTCAGCTTGCGCAGCAGCTCCGGCTGGGCGATCACCTCGCCCTTGCGCAGGTCCACCGTCATCTCGGAGTAGGTCTCGACCGAACCGATGCCGTAGATGCAGGACACCGACGCGACGATGATGACGTCGTCGCGTTCCAGCAGGGCCCGCGTCGCCGAGTGGCGCATGCGGTCGATCTGCTCGTTGATCGACGATTCCTTCTCGATATAGGTGTCGGTGCGCGGAACGTAGGCTTCCGGCTGGTAGTAGTCGTAGTAGGAGACGAAGTATTCCACCGCGTTGTTCGGGAAGAAGGATTTCATCTCGCCATACAGCTGTGCCGCCAGCGTCTTGTTGGGCGCAAGGACCAGCGTCGGGCGCTGCACCGTCTGGATGACATGCGCAATGGTGAAGGTCTTGCCCGACCCGGTGACGCCCAGCAGCACCTGGTCCTTCTCGCCCTGCCGCAGGCCGCCGGTCAGTTCCTCGATGGCGTTGGGCTGGTCGCCCGCAGGCGTGTAGTCCGACACGATGACGAATTGCTTTCCGGCTTCCAGCTTCGCGAGAGGCTTGGCGGGAATGGCGGACAGGACAGGGCTTGCCATGGGGCGGCGATCCGATCGAAGGAATGGTACGGAACGGGAACCGATTATATGGCTGCATTGCCCCCGTCTGTCGAGCGCAGGCTTGGCGGGAATTGCGATAGGGCCCATGCCCTGCCACGCCTCCGACGGTCTGGTGCGCTTGCCCGCGGTGCACTCGCCCGGACTTCAACGCCTCGGACAAATGGCTTGGAAGTTGATGACACGGCATGGACAGACGCCCCAACTTGAACGCTGCATTAGGTTATGGCATCATACTGTTCAGAGTATGAAGTTGAGGCGGTTCACCAAGCGTATCCGGGATGGTCCGACGGCATTTGGCCCTTCCTCATGTACGGCCACAACGTTTCATAGACCCACTATTGTCGTGCAGTCGACGGATCCTCCATGTCAGACAAGTTTTTCTCCGAGATTTCCGAGACCCTGTCCTCCGCTCGGTCGGTTGAGGATTTGACCCGCCCGCTGCTGAGCCTGCTTGAAGCGGTAACGGAACTGGAGGCCACCTATCTGACCTGCATCGACCAGGAAATGGGCATACAGCGCGTTCTGTTCGCCTACAACACCAAGACGATGCAGATCCCCGAAGGGCTTGTCGTCCCCTGGGAGGGAACACTGTGCAAACGCGCGCTCGACGAAGGAAGATTCCATACCGAAGACGTGCCGGCGCTGTGGGGCGATTGCGACGCCGCCAAGGCTCTCGGCATCCAGACCTATGTCAGCACGCCGGTCAGGCTGAATGACGGCACGCTGTTTGGAACGCTGTGCGCGGCCGGTTCGGAACGCAAGCCGCTGACCCCGAAGGGGGAACAGACTCTTCGCCTGTTTTCCTCGCTGATCGGCCTGCATGTGGAACGGGAACAACTTCTCGAAAACCTGCAATCGGTCAACAGCGCGTTGGAGGCCCATTCCTTCACCGACGTCCTGACCGGATTGCCCAACCGGCGCTTCCTTCTGAAGGAGATGGACCGTCTGTTCGCCGGAGCCGAATCGACAGGGCAGACTGTGCTGATCGCCTTCATCGATCTGGATGGCTTCAAGGCGATCAATGACCGTCACGGCCATGAAGTCGGCGATGCGTTTCTGATCGAGGTGGGCACGCGCCTGTCGGCAGGCCTCCGGTCTGGGGACATCCTCGGACGCTTCGGCGGCGACGAATTCATCGTCACCGGCCTTGGCCCATCCGACGATGCTGCGGGTCAGGCGGCAGCGGAGACCCTCTGCAACCGTCTGGCGCCGCTGCTGATCGGCGACTACGAGTTGCGGGGCGTCACCCTGCACTATTCCGGCGCAAGCTTCGGCCCCACCGCCGTCGATCCACGCACCATCACCGTGGACGCAGCGTTGCGGAAGGCCGATGCCGCCATGTATGAGGTCAAGCGCGAACGGAAGGCACAGAGAGCCTGACCGGGAAGCGGGGCGCCGGGAGCGTCCCGCCCTCGGTACCTTTACCCCAGCGCCTTCGGGTTCGAGATGCCCAGCCGCGCTTCGACGATGGCCTCCAGCGCGTCCATCAGCACGTCCTGCCCCTCCTGGTCGAAATCGCCGGCGGCGATCTCGATGCACAGGCGGTGCTGCAAGGCCTCCACCCGCTTGCGCAGGTCGTCGCCGGACAGCGCGTCGTCGGCATCCTCGCCATAGAGCAGGGCGAGCGCGCCCAGCATCGAATGGCCGGCAGCGTCCAGCCCCTTCAACTCGCGCTCGGCGATCTCCAGCGCGTTGGCGACCATCAGCGCGGCGAACCGGGCCTCCGGCGCCACATGGGGAAGCACGTCGGCACGGAAGGTTGAGGCGGCGATCTCCATCAGGCCGCGGGCATCGGGATTGGCGCGCATCAGGCCACCTTCTCCACGGCACCCGCCGCCATGCCGCCGAGAGCGCTGATGGCACGCAGATGGCGCAGCATGTCCATCTCGATTTCCGGCAGCATCCGTCCGGTCAACGCCAGTTCCAGCGAGCGCTCGGCACCCGAGCTGTGGCGCAGCCCCTGTTCCACCGCGATCGCCGCCCAGCGCAGATAGGCCGCCGTTTCCCAGTAGGCGACGCGCGCCGGATCGACGCGGCGGCCTGAGGTTTCCTCATAGCCGGCATAGAAGTCGGCCCGGTCGGCGATGCCGCCCGCCTCGCGGTCGGGCCGGCGGAACCGCCAGGAGCGGGCGCAGAACCAGCCGAGATCCTCCATCGGGTCGCTGAATCCGGCGAACTCCCAATCCAGGATCGCGGTCAGCGCGCCGTCCTTGACCAGATAATTGCCGGTGCGGAAGTCGCGGTGGCACAGCACCACCGCACCCGGCTGCGGCGCGTTGACCTCCAGCCAGCGCAGCCCCCAGGCAATCACCGGATCGCGCCGTCCCAGATCGCCGAACCAGCGGCGGTACTGCGCCAGCGTCTCCTGCGCCGGGCAGTCGGGCGCCTCGCCCAGCCGCTCCAGCCCCTCGGTATCAGGCCTGATCCGGTGCAGCAGGCCAAGCTGCCGCCCAAGTTCGCGCGCCAGTTCCGGCTGCGCCGTATCCGACCGCGTCACCGCATGGCCGGCACCGAGCCCTTCGGCCCGCCGCATGATGTAGAAGTCATGGCCCAGCACCGCCGGATCGTCGCAGCCGAACAGCGGCTCCGGCGCTATCACTCCGGCCGCGAAGGCGGCGCGCAGCACCACGAACTCCCGCAGCTTGCCGATGCTGGCCGAGATACGCCCGCCACCTTCGGCCCGCAGCACGCAGGCATGGCGCCCGGCCAGCGGCCCGCCGACAATATCCAGAGTCACTGCCAGATTCAGGGAGATCGCCCCGCCGCCGAGCCGTCCATCCTCCGTCACCGTGACGCGGGATGCGCCGGCCTGCGCGGCCAGCCATTGCTCCAGTCGAACCCGGTTGTCGCCGGACAACAGCGAAGGCGGGGACTGGTCGGACGCTTTCACGACGTGCATGACATTCTCCCTCCGAAGGTGGCTGGGCGCGTTGGTTCGCGCGTCTTTATCGGTTTGAGCCGCCGATGGTAGGCACGAAGCGCTGTTGCAGACAAGTTTCACCTTGGTGGGAAAAGCGATTCCACCCCCAAAAAAGTCGGCCCCTCCCCCACCGGTCAGGCGGGGAAGGGGCCGTTTTTGCATGAGGGAAGGAGGAGAGGCCTTACGCGGCGACCGGGTGGCTCGTGCCCTGCTCCTGGCCGGCCGTGTTGCCCTGCTGGACCGCCGGAACCGGGGCCGGCTTGGCTTCGCGGACCGGAAGCATGTCACCGATGCCGAAGGCGACGGCCATCAGGTTCGGCACCGCCATGGCCGCGAGCAGCACCGACCACAGTTCCAGCGACAGGGTGCCCAGCGGGTTGACCAGGGCGGCGGTGGCGGCCGAGGCGACCAGAGCGGCCGAGAGCCAGGCTTCCGGCTTGGCGCAGAAGCGGCCGGCGGTGCGCTTGCCACCCTTGGCGGTCACCCGGAAGGCGTCCTGTTTGCGGAACAGGCCGCGGACAACGGCCAGGGCGACGGTGGTGGACAGCGCCATGCCGACGGCGCAGGCACCCAGGCTTTCCTTCCAGCTGTTGCCCGAGGCATAGCGCGAGGCCAGCAGGCTGGAACCGGCGCGCAGGACCAGCGCACCCAGCACGGCGGCGGTGGCGGCCACCGGCGGCAGGTGCAGCGGCAGAACCAGCGAGGCGAAGGTCCAGACCACGGCGGCGGCGGCGGCGAACAGGCCGACGGCATCGGACCACCAGCGGATCCAGTTGGTGACGTAGCCCAGCTTCTGCCGCGCGCTCAGCTCGGCCGCACCCGGCAGGAACTTCTTCCAGTGGGCGCGAACGATCTGGGTCGAGCCGAACACCCAGCGGTCACGCTGCTTGCGGAACTGCATGAAGTTGTCCGGGGCCAGACCGGCGCCGAGCCGCTCGTCGGTGTAGGCGGCGCGGTAGCCGGCCGACAGGATGCGCAGGCCCAGTTCGGTGTCCTCGCAGATGCCGGCTTCCGACCAGCCGCCGACCTGATCCATCGCCGAGCGGCGCAGCATGATCATCGTGCCATGGCAGATGAAGGCTTGGCTCGACACGCCTTCCTGCATGCCGACGTCGAAGAAGGGACGGTACTCGGCGGTCATCGCCGACTTCAGCACCGTCTCGTGGCCGTCGCGGTGTTCCTGCGGAGCCTGGACGATCCCGACCGACGGATCGGCGAAGGTCGGAGCCAGCTTCGACAGCCAGTCGGGCGACACGGTGTAGTCGGCGTCCAGCACGGCGACGATCTCGGCCGACGGATCGGTGTGGCGCAGCGCGGCGTTCAGGGCGCCGGCCTTGAAGCCGGAGATCTTCTTGTACCAGTGGAACTTGAACTTCGGCCCCAGCGCTTGGCACATCTCCTCCACCGGGCGGACAAGATGCTCCTCCTCGGTGTTGTTGATCAGGACGACGACCTCATAGTTCGGGTAGTCGAGCCGCGACAGCGAGGCCAGCGTAGCGTTCAGCACGTCCGGCTGCTCGCGGCAGGCGGCGACGTGGATCGAGACCATCGGCTTGTGCTCGGTGCTCGGCACCGCGTGCGGCAGCAGGGCCGGGGCGCGGCCGGTCAGCAACCGGCGGGCGACGTCCACCAGATCGGCGAAGGCGACGCTCATCATCAGGGTGCCGAGCGCGAAGGCCGAGCCCCAGGTGGTGACCGCACCGAAGGTCAGATATTCCGAGAAGGCGCCGGCGACGGCGGAGCCGATGGCGAAGCCGATGATGTTGGCGCCCAGCGAGGCGGCCAGTGCAAAGCCGGCATTGGTCCGGCGGCGGAACACGGCGAAGGCCGACAGGGCGAGGCCGACGGCGATGGCGACGCCCGCGGCGACCCGCTCGCCATAGGGGGCGGCGACGGCACCGGTCATCGACCATTTCGGCTGGCGGTCGGCATCCAGCACGCCCCAGGTCGGGCCGGGCGAGCCTTCGATGGTCGACTTCCAGATTCCGTCGAAGGCCTCGACGACGTTGTAATGCAGGCCGAGCGCGTTGGCTTCCGCCGCGAAGCCGCGGACGACGGCGGCCTGGGCCTCCGGCGTCGGGTAGGCGTCATGGAAGTTCTCGCCGCCCGACGGCCAGCCGACCTCGCCGACGAACAGCGCCTTGCCCGGATGGGCCTTGCGCACGGTGTCGAGCCGGTCGCGGATCCAGGTCAGCGCATCGGACACCGGCACGCCTTCCCAGTAGGGCAGGACGTGGACGCCCATGAAGTCGGACGCCTTCACCGTGGCGTCGGCCTTGACCATCTCCGACCACACGTCGGCGGTGCCGACCTTGATGTTGGCCGGGACGGCGGCGCGCACGCGCTTGATGTAGGAGGCCAGTTCGGCATCGGTCAGTTCGGCGCGCAGCAGCGTCTCGTTGCCGACGACGATGCGCTTGATGCCGCGGAATTCCTTGGCGAGCGCGATGCCGTGCAGCACCTCCCGCTCGTTCCGGGACTTGTCCTTGCTCAGCCAGATGCCGAGCGTGACGTCCAGCCCCTTGGACACCGCGATCTCCGGCACCTCGCCCTGCGAGCCGAGAGTCGAGTAGGTACGGACGCCGTCGGCGAAGCCGGCGATGGCGGTCATGTCCTTCTCAATGTCCTTGCGCGGCACCACCGGCTGGTGGTTCGGGTCATAGCTGCGGCCCGACGGCGAATAGGACACCGATTCGATACGTCCCGGCTCCGCCTCCACAGGCGTCGGCGCATTGCGCCAGGACCAGAAGGACGCGTGGCCCGCAGTCACGGCCAGCATGGCGGCGGCGATGGCTGCGCGCCGGATCGAGTTCTTCGGGTTGCTCATGGGGAGTTCGCGTGCCCTGTTGCTGGGTGGCCGCTCGCCACCGGACAGCCACACAAACGGGTGGACCGACTTCCCTATTCCGTCACTTCCAAAAATTTTTTGTGCAGTGCGGAGAGCGGAACCCCGGCAGGCGGCTCCTGTTGGACAACGACAGTTTTCTCAATGCTCAAGCCAAAGGAGAACGCCCCATGGCCACCCGCCACGAAGACAGCCCCGAACACAAGAAGGCCCACGATCTGGCCGAGCAGGCGCTGGACAAGGCCGCCGACGGCGATGCCCGCAAGGCGCGCGACCTGATCGAGGAAGCCAAGAGCATCGATCCGAAAATCGGCGAGGAAATGGCCCGCGAGGCCGCCGAGGATCAGAAGAAGGCCGACAAGTTCGTCGACAAGTCCGACAGGTAAGCGTCAGGAAGACGCTCCCCCTTCCTATGCAGGAAGGGGGAGCGTCGTTTCCACCCTTACTCCGCCGCCAGAGCCTCCGCCGGCACCGGCGGGGTCCAGCGCAGCACCGGCTTGCGGGCCGCAGCGGTTTCGTCCAGACGACGGCGCGGAGTCAGACGCGGCGCGGCCTGGAAATAGGCGACATCGCCAGACTTCGCCCGCTCGGCCAGCGCACGCAGCGCATCGACGAACTGATCCAGGCTGGCCTTGCTTTCCGTCTCGGTCGGCTCGATCAGCAGGGCACCGTGGACGACCAGCGGGAAATACATGGTCATCGGGTGGAAGCCCTCGTCGATCAGCGCCTTCGCCATGTCGAGCGTGGTGACCCCCGTCCCCTTCAGGAAGCGGTCGTCGAACAGGCACTCGTGCATGCACGGCCCCTCGAAGGAGGCCGTCATGACGTCCTCCAGCCGCGCCATGACGTAGTTGGCGTTCAGCACCGCATCGCCCGACGCCTGCCACAGCCCGTCGGCACCATGGCTCAGCATGTAGGACAGGGCGCGGACGAACATGCCCATCTGGCCGTGGAAGGCTTTCATGCGGCCGAAGGCGGGGCCTTCGCCGGCGTTCTCGACCAGCGCGAAGCCGTCCTTGCCGTGGGTGACGTAGGGCACCGGGATGTAGGGCGCCAGCGACTCCGCGAACACCACCGGCCCCGACCCCGGACCGCCGCCGCCATGCGGGGTGGAGAAGGTCTTGTGCAGGTTGATGTGCATGACGTCGATGCCGAGGTCAGCCGGACGCACCCGCCCGACGATGGCATTGAAGTTGGCGCCGTCGCAGTAGAAATAGCCGCCGGCCGCATGCACCGCCTCGGCGATCTCGATGATATCGCGCTCGAACAGGCCGCAGGTGTTCGGGTTGGTCAGCATCAGCCCGGCCACGTCGGGACCGAGCTTGGCCTTCAGCGCCTCCAGATCGACGCGGCCGTCGGCGGTCGCCGGGATGGCATCGACGCTGTAGCCGCAGGCGGCGGCGGTCGCCGGGTTGGTGCCGTGGGCGCTTTCCGGCACCAGGATCTTGGTGCGACCGCTGTCGCCCTTCGCCTCATGGGCGGAGCGGATCGCCATGATGCCGCACATTTCGCCATGGGCACCGGCGGCGGGCGCCAGCGTCACGGCGGCCATGCCGGTCAGCGTCTTCAGCCAATAGGCCAGCTGGTCCATCAGTTCCAGGGCACCCTGCACGGTGCTGACCGGCTGCATCGGGTGCACGTCGGAGAAGCCCGGCAGCCGCGCCATCTTCTCGTTCAGGCGCGGGTTGTGCTTCATCGTGCAGGAGCCCAGCGGATAGAATCCGCTGTCGATGGCGTAGTTCTTCTGCGACAGGCGGGTGTAGTGGCGGACCACCTGCGGCTCGGCGAGGCCGGGCAGCCCCACCTTGGCGCGCGGCTTCACCGCACCCAGGCGCGAGGCCACCTTCGGCAATTCGGGCAGATCGACGCCGGTGCGGCCTGCGCTGTCCTGCTCGAAGATCAGCGGCTCTTCGATCTGGAGGCCGCGGTTGCCGGTGACGGTGCCGGTCACGCCGTCGAACGAGGCGGCACCGGCCGGAATGGCCGACGGACGGCCCTGGTTGTTCATGCTCATGCCAGAACCTCACTCAGAGCGGCAGCGAAGGCGTCCATGTCGGCGTCGGTGTTGGTCTCGGTGACGGCGACCAGCAGCAGGTCTTCCATCTCGCCCGGATAAAGGCGCGACACCGGCACGCCGCCGAGGATGCGGCGCTTGGCGAGTTCCTCGACCACCGCGGCGGCCGGCTTCGGCAGCTTGACGGTGAATTCGTTGAAGAAGCCGTCGTTCAGCACCTCGACACCCGGAACCGCCGCCAGCTTGTCGGCCATCTGGACCGCCTTGGCGTGATTCAGCTGGGCCAGCTGCGTGATCCCCGCTTCGCCCAGCAGGCTGACATGGATCGAGAAGGCCAGCGCGCACAGACCGGAGTTGGTGCAGATGTTCGAGGTCGCCTTCTCGCGGCGGATGTGCTGCTCGCGGGTAGAGAGCGTCAGCACGAAGCCGCGGCGGCCGTCGGCATCCACCGTCTCGCCGCACAGGCGGCCCGGCATCTGGCGGACATATTTGTCCTTCACCGCGAACAGCCCGACATAGGGGCCGCCGAAGTTCAGCGCGTTGCCGAAGGACTGTCCTTCCGCCGCGACGATGTCGGCGCCCATGTCGCCCGGCGGCGTCAGCAGGCCGAGCGACAGCGCTTCGGTCACCACGACGATCAGCAGCGCGCCCTTGGCCTGGCAGGCGGCGGCCAGATCGGTGTAGTCGCGGACATGGCCGAACACGTCCGGGTTCTGCACGACGACGCAGGATGTCTTGTCGTCGACCAGCGCCAGCAGATCCTCGCCGCCGGTCGGGGCGGCCGGCAATGCCACCGCCTCGAAGCCGATGAAGCGGGCGTCGGTGGTGGTCACGTCGCGGTAATGCGGGTGCAGGCCGCCGGATAGGATCGCCTTCTTCCGCCGGGTGACGCGGTTGGCCATCATGACGGCCTCGGCGCAGGAGGTGGCGCCGTCATACATCGAGGCGTTGGCCACATCCATCCCGGTCAGCAGCGCGACCTGGGTCTGGAACTCGAACAGGACCTGAAGCGTGCCCTGGCTCACCTCCGGCTGGTACGGCGTGTAGGCGGTCAGGAACTCGCCGCGCTGGACCAGATGGTCGACGGTGGCCGGAACATGATGACGGTAGGCGCCGGCGCCGAGGAAGCTCGGCACCGACCCCGCCGGCACATTCTTGGCCGCCATGGAGCCGAGCAGCCGTTCGACCTCAAGCTCGCCCATATGGTTGGGCAAGCCCCCGATCGGGCCGGCCAGACGGGCCGCCTTTGGAACGTCGCGGAACAGGTCTTCGACCGATGTTGCGCGGATGGCCTCCAGCATCGACTGCCGGTCGGCCTCGGTCAGGGGCAGATAGCGCATGTTAGTGGGATTCCTCCACGAAGGCCTTGTAGGCCGCTTCGTCCATCAGACCATCCAGTTCGGAGGCGTCCTTGAGCTGAAGCTTGAAGAACCAACCATCGGTTTCGGCGGCGCTGTTGACCATCGACGGGTCGTCCACCAGGGCCTGGTTGGCCTCCACGACGGTGCCGGACACCGGGGCGTAGACGTCGCTGGCGGCCTTCACCGATTCGACGACGGCGGCTTCCTTGCCCTTCTCCAGCACGCGGCCGGCCTCGGGCAGCTCGACGAACACCACGTCTCCCAGCTGGCTCTGGGCGAAATCGGTGACGCCGACGGTGGCGACATCGCCATCGACCTGAACCCACTCGTGGTCCTTGGTGAATTTCTTGGTCATCTGAAGATTTCCCTGTTCGAAACGGTTGCTTGTGGTTGGAAACGCCGAGGCATTAGCCCCGGTAATAGCGTTGCGGCACGAAGGGCGTGGCGGCGACGCGGGCGGGCAGCGGCTTGCCGCGCACGATCAGAGTCAGAGGCGTGCCCACCGCGGAGTTCGCGATGTCGACATAGCCCATGGCGACCGGCGCGCCGGCGGTCGGGCCGAAGCCGCCGCTGGTGATCTCGCCGATGACGGTACCCTTGGCATCCTGGATTTCGGTGTGCTCGCGGGCCGGCTGTCGGCCTTCCGGCTGGATGCCGACGCGGCGGCGCGCGGCGCCCTCAGTCAACTGCCGGTGGATGATGTCGTAGCCGGGGAAACCGCCCTCGGCGCGGCGGCGCTTCGGCAGCGTCCATTCCAGCGCACCGTCGACCGGCGTCGTGGTGGTGTCAATGTCGTGGCCGTAGAGGCAGAGCCCGGCCTCCAGCCGCAGCGAGTCGCGGGCGCCCAGACCGATGGCCTCGACCTCCGATTCGCCCAGCAGCGCACGGGCGATCATCTCCGCGTCCGCCTTGTCGCAGGAGATCTCGTAGCCGTCCTCGCCGGTGTAGCCGGAGCGGGTCAGGATCACCGGCACGCCCTTGAAGGTGGCGGACAGGTAGCTCATGAACTTCATGGTGGCGGCTTCCGGGACGAAGCGGGCCATCACCTCGGCCGCCATCGGACCCTGGAGCGCCATCAGCGCCAGATCGTCCAGCAGCTCCACCTCGGCCTTGCCGGCCAGCTTCTCGCGCAGGTGGGCGACGTCCTGCTCCTTGCAGGCGGCATTCACAACCAGGAAAAGGTGATCGCCGGCATTGGTCACCATCAAATCGTCGAGGATGCCGCCCTGCTCGTTCAGGAACAGCGTGTAGCGCATGCGGCCCTGCGCCAGCCCCTTGATGTCCCCGGGAACCAGCGTTTCCAATGCGGCGGCCGGATCGGCGCCGGTCAGGCGGACCTGCCCCATGTGGGACACGTCGAACAGCCCGGCCTTCTCGCGGGTGTGCTGGTGTTCCTTGAGGATGCCCAGGGGATACTGCACCGGCATGTCATAGCCGGCGAAGGGGACCATGCGGGCGCCAAGCTCGACATGGAGCGCGTGCAGCGGGGTGGTCTTGAGAGCGGTTGCGGCCTCGGTCACGCTGGTCCTCCGACAGGGTTACGGCACCCGCACCGGGATCGGTGCAGGAAGCTGCCCCCTCTGTCTTGGACCTGAGAGATTCACCGCCGTCCGGTCGAGCCGGGCACCCGGTTTACTCCTTCGGTGAGTCGCGGCGACTGGGCGCCGAGGCTGCTTTCCAGAGTTGCCTTATCCCCTTGCGGTCCTTTTGCCTGAGAGTTTCCGGGGGCGGTTGCTCCTTCGGCGCCGCCTGCGGACCTGCCGATTTACGACAAACTCACAAGCGATCTCTCCCGCGAGGGATCATCGGCGTGATGGCGGCACACTGTCGCGAATGGACAGGTTTGTCAATTGGAGGGATTGGGCTCCACGCCCGCCCTGCCCCGACCGTCATCCCCTCTGAGACGGGAATGACAGTCGGAAAGAGAAGGTTCCGGCACCGATGAGCAGAAGCGCTTACTTCTTCACCTGCGTCCGGTTGAAGTTCAGCTGCTCGGGCGTCAGCTGGAAGCCGAGATAGATCTTCCAGTCCTTGGCGTTGGCGTCCTTGGGCAGCGGGATCTTCGGCGTCAGTTCCTCGCGGGTGCCGGCGCGCGGCTGGCCGGGGACGAAGGTCACGTCGGTGTCGAAATAGGCCTTCGACACCAGCGTGTCGTCCGGCTGGGCCACGGCGACGAAATACTGGTACTTGGCCGTGGTGCCCTGGAGCGCCGGACCGCGTTCCGCCACCAGATAGACGTTCACGTTCACGGTGACGCCGCTGCTGGTGTAGTCGCAGCTGCCGGTGAAATCGGTCAGGGCGGCGCGCGACTCCAGATCGGTCAGATCCTTGCCGCCGGGACGGAACACCGTCACTTCCTGCAGGTCGCGGACGATGTTGACCTTCGGGCAGGCCAGCGCCGCTTCCGACGGGTTCGTCGGCCCCAACCCCATGCCGGAGCAGCCGGAAAGCACCAGAACGGCCCCGGCCGCGAGCAACGCAGGGCGGCCCATCCCAAAGAGGGACGCCAGCGGGCTTTTCCGGGCGGGGGTTCCTATATTACGGTCGCGGCGGTCCATCGGTTCGGCCTGATCGGTTAACGGGCTGTTGGATCGCGACTTTAGTGTCCCAGCTTGACCGGCACAAGACCGCGCGGCGGTTCTATCCCTTGTGACCGTTCAGCACAGGATTACCTAAGGGCGACCCAATCCACGCAAGGGCGGTACAGCGCATATGACCACGACCAATTCCCCAACCCGCCAGCCCCTGACCATCCTGCTGGCGGCACCGCGCGGTTTCTGCGCCGGGGTGGACCGGGCGATCCAGATCGTCGAGACGGCGCTGGAGCGCTTCGGGGCGCCGGTCTATGTGCGGCACGAGATCGTCCACAACCGCTTCGTGGTCGAAAGCCTGGAGGCCAAGGGCGCCGTCTTCGTCGATGAGCTGACCGAGGTGCCGGACGGCCGCCCGGTGGTCTTCTCCGCCCATGGCGTGCCGAAATCGGTGCCGCAGGCGGCGGAGGCGCGCGGGCTGTTCTATCTCGACGCCACCTGCCCGCTGGTCAGCAAGGTCCACCGCGAGGCCGAGCGCCATCACGAGGACGGCAAGCAGATCGTCCTGATCGGCCATGCCGGCCATCCCGAGGTCATCGGAACCATGGGCCAGCTGCCCGCGGGCGCTGTGGTGCTGGTGGAGACGGTGGCCGACGTCGCGACGCTGGAGGTGAGCGACCCGGAAAACCTCGCCTACGCCACCCAGACCACCCTGTCGGTCGACGAGACCACGGAGATCCTGGCCGCGCTCCAGGCCCGTTTCCCCGCCATCGCCGGGCCGAAGAAGGAGGACATCTGCTACGCCACCACCAACCGTCAGGCGGCGGTGAAGGCCATCGCGCCGAAGGTGGAGGCGCTGCTGGTCCTGGGCGCGCCGAACTCCTCCAACTCCAAGCGTCTGGTCGAGGTGGCGAAGACCCATGGCTGCCCGGCCGCCCAGCTGGTCCAGCGCGCCGCCGACATCGACTGGAGCGCGCTGGCCGGCGTCGCCCGCCTCGGCATCACCGCCGGCGCGTCCGCCCCGGAAGTGCTGGTGGAGGAGGTCATCGAGGCTGCCCGCAGCCGCTTCGACGTGACGGTGGAAGAACTGCGCACCGCGACCGAGAACATCGTCTTCAAGCTGCCGCGCGCGTTATCGGTGGAGCAGGAGGCGGTTTGAGGGGGCGTCGCCCCCTTCCCTCACCCCTGCGCAACTGTCAGCAGCCCGTCCACATCCAGCACGCTCTCCAGCCGGTCGGCAACCGCGTCCAGCGCCCGCTCGACCGCCACACCATAGCCGAGATCCGACCCGGCGCTTCCCAGCCGGCGCAGATAGGCCGAGCGGAAGCCGTCGGCGGTGAACAGGCCGTGCAGGTAGCAGCCCGCCACCCGCCCGTCCGCCGACTCCGCCCCATCGGTTCCGCCGCCGGCAAGCTCCAGCATCGGCCGCGCCCGGTCGGCCCCCTCGGTGCGGCCCATATGCATCTCGTAGCCCGCCACCGCGGCACCGGTGCGCCGCTCCGTGCCGCGGGCCTCCTCCAGCACCTTGGGACCTTTCAGCACCGTCTCGACATCCAGCAGCCCGAGCCCGGCGGCCTCGCCGGGCGGGCCTTCGATGCCGTCGGGATCGGCAATGCGCCGGCCCAGCATCTGGTAGCCGCCGCAGATGCCCAGCACCCGGCCGCCGCGCCGCCAATGGGCCATCAGGTCGATGTCCCAGCCCTGCGCCCGCAGGAAGGCAAGGTCGGCGACGGTCGCCTTGGTACCGGGCAGGATCACCAGATCGCAATCGCCGGGCAGCGGCTGACCCGGACGCACCATGGTCAGGGCGACGCCCGGCTCCTGCGCCAGCGGATCGAAATCGTCGAAGTTGGCGATGCGCGACAGCATCGGCACGGCGATCCGCAGCGCCCCATTGCCGGCCTCCCGCGGCCGGTCGAGCGCCACCGCGTCCTCGGCCGGCAGGGTCGCCGCTTCCTTCAGCCAGGGCACCACGCCGAATCCGCGCCAGCCGGTGTGGCTCTCGATGATCCGCAGCCCTTCATCGAACAGGCGAACATCGCCGCGGAACTTGTTGATCAGAAAGCCCTTGATGCGCTCCTGTTCAGATTTCGGTAGAAGTGCGTGGGTGCCCACCAGACTGGCGATCACGCCGCCACGGTCGATGTCTCCGACCAGCAGGACCGGCACGTCGGCGGCGGTGGCGAAGCCCATGTTGGCGATGTCGCCGGCCCGCAGATTGACCTCCGCCGGGCTGCCGGCCCCCTCGACCACCACGATGTCGGCCTCGCCCCGCAGCCGCTCGAAACTGTCCAGAACGGTGCCGAGCAGTTCGCGCTTGCGGGCCTGATAGTCGGCGGCGCGCGCGGTGCCGACCACCACGCCGCGCACCACCACCTGACTGCCGATGTCCGACTGCGGCTTCAGCAGCACCGGGTTCATGTGGACGCTGGGCGCCACGCCGCAGGCCCGCGCCTGGAGCGCCTGGGCACGGCCGATCTCGCCGCCGTCCGCCGTGACCGCGGCGTTGTTGGACATGTTCTGCGGCTTGAACGGCCGGACGCTCAGCCCGCGCCGCACCAGCGCCCGGCACAGCCCGGCCACCAGCAGCGACTTGCCGACGTCGGAACCGGTGCCCTGCAGCATGATCGCCCTAGATCGTATCGGCTGTGACGGCATGGCGTCAGAACTCGATGCCGGCCTGGGCCTTCACCCCGGCCTCGAACGGATGCTTGACCAGCGTCATCTCGGTGACGAGGTCGGCGGCGGCGATCAGTTCTGGCTTGGCGTTGCGGCCGGTGATGCAGACATGCAGGTCCGGCCGGCGGGCGGCCAGCGTCGCCAGCACCTCGTCCAACGGCAGATAATCCATGCGCAGCACGATGTTCAGCTCGTCCAGCACGATCAGGCGATAGCGCGGGTCGGCCATCAGCTCCTTCGCCTTGGTCCAGGCGGCTTCGGCGGCGGCGATGTCGCGGGCGCGGTCCTGGGTGTCCCAGGTGAAGCCCTCGCCCATCGTGTGGAAATCGACCAGATCCTCGAAGCGCTCCAGCGCCACCGTCTCGCCGGTGGACCAGGCGCCCTTGACGAACTGCACCATGCCGACGCGCAAGCCATGGCCGACGGCGCGCATCATCAGGCCGAACGCGGCTGTCGATTTGCCCTTGCCCTTGCCGGTGTGGACCATCAGCAGGCCCTTCTCCACCGTCTTGGAGGCGAGCGCCCGCTCCTGCAACGCTTTGCGCCGCTTCATCTTCTCGGCGTGGCGGCGGTTCAGCTCGTCTGTATCGGCAGTCATGCAGGAGTCCCTTTCACGAACATCGGCAGACCGGCGACGGTCAGCACGACGCGCGGCGCCACGGCCGCGATGGATTGGTGCAGGCGGCCGGCATGGTCGCGAAAGCGGCGCGCCAGCGCGTTGTCGGGCACGATGCCGAGCCCGACCTCATTGGAAACGAGCACGACCCGGCCGGGAAGCGTCGGCAGCAGTTCCACCAGCGCCGCGGTCTCCGCCGCGATGTCGGCCTCAGCCATCATCAGGTTGGTCAGCCACAGGGTCAGGCAATCGACGAGGACGCCGGTGCCCTCGGCGGCCTGCCGGCGCAAGCTTCCGGTCAGGTCGCGCGGCTCTTCCACCGTCCTCCAGTCCGGGCCGCGGTCGTCGCGGTGCTGCGCCACCCGCTCGGCCATCTCGGCGTCCCACACCTGCGAGGTGGCGATGTAAATGCGCGGCCCGCCCAGCGCCGTCACCAGCCCCTCGGCATAACGGCTCTTGCCCGAGCGGGCGCCGCCCAGCACCAGGGTGACGTCGGCACTCATTCCCAGACGGTCCCGTCCCGGTGGTGGTAGGCGCCGTCGCGCCAGACCATGTCCTCGTCGGAATAATCGATCTCGTCGCCGCCGCTGCGGTCGCCGACCTCCAGATAGCTGGCGGGCCGGTCGCTGCGGTTGATCAGCCGGTGCCCGTCGGCGACGCCATGCGGAAATCCTGCGCACATGCCCGCGGTCAGCAGCGTCTCGCCCGCATCGGTCACCAGCGTCAGGTCGCCGTCCACCACATAGACGAACTCGTCCTGCCGGCTGTGCCAGTGGCGCAGGGCGGAGGAGGCGCCGGGCGCCAGCGTGGTCAGGTTGACGCCGAAATTGATCAGCCCCAGCGGATCGCCCAGCACCACCCGGTGCCGCCCGGCGACCTGCGGCCGGAAGGGCTGCGGATAGTCGGTGGTGCCGGTTTCGGCGGTCAGCGTCGCGGGGTCGAGGACCGGTGGGTTCGGCACGGGCGCTCTCCGGCTCTGTGTTGTGGGTCCGGACTGTCGCAAACCGGACCGGCGGCGTCAAACGCTGCCAAGTCCCCTTACAAAGCAGGCCTTTACAAAGCAGGGTTGCCGGTGCCGCCGCTGGACAGGCGCCGTTTCGCCCACCATGCTTATTGCGGTGCAAAACAACAACCTGCGATCCGATGTCCCGCCTGGAAATCATCAGCCGCCGTCCCTCCGGAACTGCCCCCTCCGGAACTGCCAAGTTGCCGCCGCTCCTGTTCGTCCATGGCGCCTTCAGCGGCGCCTGGATCTGGGACGCCAAGTTCCTGCCCTGGTTCGCCGAACGGGGATGGGAGGCGCATGCCGTCTCGCTCCGCGGCCACGGCAACAGCGAAGGACGCGACCGGCTGCATGAGTTCGGCATCGCCGACTATGTCGACGACGTGCTGGAGGCGGCGGGCCGCCTGTCCGCTCCCCCGGTGCTGATCGGCCATTCGATGGGCGGCATGGTGGTGCAGCGCGCGCTGGCGAAGCGCCGCTTTCCGACCGGCGTGCTGATGGCGTCGGCACCGCCCTACGGCCTGCTGACCTCCACCATGGGGCTGGCCTGGCGTTCGCCCTACGTGTTCCAGCAGATGTCGATGCTGATGGCCTTCGGCGAGACCGCAATCAACCCCGAGGCCATCCGCCGGGCCATGTTCTCCGACAAGATGCCGCACGCCGAAGCGGCCAAGTACGAGAGCTATCTTCAGGAGGAATCGCGCCGCGTCCTGCTCGACATCGGCGGCTGGATCCCCTTCCCAATCCTGCCGCCGCGCGACATGCCGGTGCTGGTGATGGGGGCCGAGGAGGATCTGCTGTTCCCGCCCGCCGAGATCGTCGCCACCGCCATAGCGCTGGGCACCCAGCCGGTGTTCATGCCGGGCATGGGCCATGCGATGATGCTGGAACAGGACTGGCAGGCGGCGGCCGAGCGTCTGGAGACGTGGATCGCAGCGACCGTGACGGCCGAAACCGCCCCGTCCGGCTCGGCCGTCTGACCCTGCCCGCCCCTGTCTAAACCTTCGGCCGTTCCGACCGGGAATAGTTGCTGAAATGCCCCTCCCTGGAAGCCTGCCGGCGGGCGGACTGGAGGATGGCACCGGACTTGCCCTCCGGCGCCACGTTCGACAGCTGGCGGGTCAGATCTGCACCGCCGCAGGACGGGCAGGCAGGCATCTCACCGGAGCGGACCAGGGTCTCGAACCCCTGGCCGCAGGACTGGCAACGGTAGGAATAGAGCGGCATCGCACCCTCGCGGAACGGATCGCATCGGTCCGAGCATGCCGCAATACCCACAACAAGAAAACGGTTTTGTTGCGCCGCAACAGCAGCACGATCAGGCCGCCGCTCCGCCGAAATCGAATCCCGCAGCCTCGACCGCCTGCTGCACCAGTTCGGCCGGGATGCTGCCGGCGACCACGACTGTGCCGGTTGCGAGATCGACGGTCACCGCGGCATTCGGGGCCGCCTTGGTGATCGCGTTGGAAACGGAGCGGGCGCAGCCGCCACAGGTCATCCCATCCACCTTGTACGCATCGGTCATCGTTACAGGCATCGCCACGGGCTTCCTTTGGGTCGGGTCAACCTCCGGCATGGTGCGTCCGCACCACCGCGCTGACCGGGACAAGAACGAAGCCACGCTTTTGCACATCCGGCAACCAGGACGCCAGAGCCTCGATTGTCGCATCATGCGGGTGGCCGATGGCGACGGCGTAGCCCTGACGCTTCGCAACCTGTTCGGTCTTGGTCAGCTGGGCCTTCACCGCCGCCACGGTTTCGACATTGTCGAGGAACACGTCGCGCCCGATCCAGGGCATCTTCAGTTCCTGCGCCAGCCCGATTCCGGCGCTGTTGGGCGTCGTCCGGCTGTCCAGCCACAGCAGCCCGCGCCGGTGCAGTTCCGTCAGCACCGGCGCCAGAGCCGCGCGGTCGGCGGTAAATCGGCTGCCCATATGGTTGTTCACCCCGACATAGCCATCGAAGCTGTCCAAAGCCGCGCGGAACCGCTTCACGATCTCGCCCTTGTCCAGCGAGACCAGCAGCGCGTTCGGACCGGGATCGGCCTTCACGCTGGGCTCCATCGGCATGTGCAGCATCAGCTCATGCCCGTTGGCGCGGGCCGCCTTCGACTGGGCCGACAGGTCGCGGGCATAGGGCAGCCAGGACAGCGTCAGCGGGCCGTGAAGCCCGGCCATCCGGGACGAGCGCTTGCGGTCCAGCCCCATGTCGTCGATGACGATGGCGATGATCGGCCGGCCCTGCGGAACCTCGGCCGGCAGCGCATTCCTGCGCCACAATGCCGCATTGCCCGAAGGCGCCTGCACCGGCGGCTGGGCCGGGGGAACCGGCGGTGGCAGCATCGCCACGGTGGTGGCGGGCGGACGCGCTTCCGCCTGGGCCGGCTTTTCCGGCACCGCATGCTCCGGGCCGTCCGCCGCATGCTGTGCGGGCGCCGGGGCCTCCGCCTTCGCCGCCGGCAGCGAGGGGGGAGCCGGCGGCACGGCAGCCTGCTGGGGTGGGGCCTGCTGGGCCGGACTCTGCTGAACGGAGGCCTGCTGGACACGCTCGCCGCCGGACCGTCCGCCGGTCAGCGTCGCCACGCCGATCGCCACAGCGAACACCGCGGCGACTGCCGCCAGAGCCAGGACGAAGGGATTCGACAGAAAGGGGGGAAGCGGAACCTTGCGGGCTTTCGAAGGCGCCTTGCGGGCCATGGTGACGATGTCCATCCTGCGACCGGGGCGGCGCACAGTGGCACCCTGCCGCCGCGACCGCAATTGCTCAAACGACACAAGACGGCCGCCGCAACGGCACCGTCTTTCCACTGGCCCGACCAGTCTCCGGAGACCGCCCGATGCGCCCTTTCCTCGTCATCGTCCCGCTGCTGCTGGCCACCGCCTCTCCGGCATTGGCTGCCGGCGGCCCGCAATGCCCGCCGACCGTCAGCGTGACCGCCCAGCCGGAGGCGCCCGGCGGCTGGGCGCCCTATCCGGGCCGTGACAGCCACGGCTTCATCGGCATCACCCTGATCGAGGGCGACCGCGCCCAGCAGATGGCCAGCGCCGCGCGCACCACCCTGGCGCCCGACAGCGAGACCAGGCATGCGCGCCGTCTGGTCCAGCTCTGGGAGTTCGACGCCGCGCAGCGCGGCAAGCTCTTCGTGCTCTGCCGGTATCGCGGCACCGAGGCGACGCTCGCCGCCGACCTGCCGCGCCAGACCCGCCGCTGCACCCTGACGCTGGAAACCGACATCCGCGGCAACGTCCTGGACGAGCCGAAGACGCCGCCGCAGCTCGACTGCCGGTGAGGACGCGGGGGCCCAGGGGCAAAGTTCTGCGCGGAGGCTGGAAATCCCCCTTTTCAGCCGCTAGGGTGTCCCTCGTTGGAACGGGGCCGGAACGGCCCGGACGACCCGGGCGACGGTGGCCGGGCAAAGGTGGAAGGCGGAAGGCGCATGCTGCTGCTCATCGATAACTACGACAGCTTTACCTACAACCTCGTCCATTACCTCGGCGAGCTTGGCGCCGACGTGCAGGTCCGCCGCAACGACGCCCTGACGGTGGACGAGGCGATGGCGCTCCGCCCCGACGGCATCGTCCTGTCCCCCGGCCCCTGCGATCCCGACCGCGCCGGCATCTGCCTGCCCCTGATCGACGCCGCCGCCAAGGCCCGCCTGCCTCTGATGGGCGTCTGCCTCGGCCACCAGTCCATCGGGCAGGCCTTCGGCGGCCGGGTGATCCGCGCGCCGGTTCCCATGCACGGCAAGGTCGACAACATCCGGCACGAGGGCCGCGGCGTGCTCGCCGGCCTGCCCAGCCCGTTCCGCGCCACCCGCTACCATTCGCTGATCGTCGAGCGCGACTCGCTGCCGGCCTGCCTGGAGGTGACCGGCGAGACCGCCGACGGCCTGATCATGGCGCTGGCCCACCGCGAGCTGCCGATCCACGGCGTGCAGTTCCATCCCGAAAGCATCGAGAGCGAGCACGGCCACCAGATCCTGCAGAACTTCCTGGATCTGACCCGTCCCCGCCCGGTGAACGCGGGCCTGGAGACCGCGGCATGAGCGGCGATCTGTCCGACATGAAGGCCATCCTGGGCAAGGTCGCCACCGGCGCCGCCCTGACCGAGGCCGAGGCTGGCTTCGCCTTCGACATCATCATGTCCGGCAACGCCACCCCGTCGCAGATGGGCGGCTTCCTGATGGCGCTGCGCGTCCGCGGCGAGACGGTGGACGAGATCACCGGCGCCGCCCGCGTCATGCGCGCCAAGGCGATCCCGGTCGAAGCGCCTCCCGGCACCATCGACACCTGCGGCACCGGCGGCGACGGTGCGGGCACCTACAACATCTCCACCGCCGCCGCGCTGGTGGTGTCGTCCTGCGGCGTGCCTGTCGCCAAGCACGGCAACCGCGCCATCTCGTCGAAGTCCGGTGCCGCCGACGTGCTCGGCTCGCTCGGCGTCAACCTCGACTGCGACTTCGCGCTGGTCCGCAAGGCGCTGTGGGACGCCGGCATCGCCTTCCTGATGGCGCCGCGCCACCACCTCGCCATGCGCAACGTCGGCCCGACCCGCGTCGAGCTCGGCACCCGCACCGTCTTCAATCTGCTGGGTCCGCTCGCCAACCCAGCGACCGCCAGGCGGCAGGTGCTTGGCGTCTTCTCCAAGCAGTGGGTGGAGCCGCTGGCCCAGGTGCTGAAGCGGCTGGGTTCCGAGGCCGCCTGGGTCGTCCATGGCTCCGACGGGCTGGACGAGATCACCACCACCGGCCCCACCACCGTCGCCCAGTTGAAGGACGGCGAGGTGACGGTGTTCGAGGTGACGCCGGAGGATGCCGGCCTGCCCCGCGCCCGAATCGAGGAGTTGAAGGGCGGCGACGCCCAGGTCAACGCCGAGGCGATCCATGCCCTGTTCGACGGGGTGCGCAGCCCCTACCGCGACATCGTCCTGTTGAACGCCGCCGCCGCCCTGCTGGTGGCCGGCAAGGCCGCGACCCTGAAGGACGGTGTCGCCCTGGCCGCCGACGCCATCGACAGCGGCGGCGCCCGCGACCGGCTGCGCCGGCTGGTCGCCATCACCAACGAGGCAGTGGCCTGATGAGCGACGTTCTGACCCGCATCAACGACGACAAGCGCGCCCTGGTGGCCTCCCGCAAGGCCGCCCGCCCTTTGTCGGAGGTGGAGGCCGCCGCCAGGGCCGCCAACGAGAGCAACCCGCCGCGTGGCTTCATCCGGGCGCTGAGCGCCGCGGTCGAGGCCGGGCGTTACGGGCTGATCGCCGAGATCAAGAAGGCGAGCCCGTCCAAGGGCCTGATCCGCGCCGACTTCGACCCGCCGGCCCTGGCCCGTGCCTACCGCGAGGGCGGTGCCACCTGCCTGTCGGTGCTGACCGACGAGCCCTATTTCCAGGGCAGGGACGAATATCTGGTGGCGGCCCGTGCCGCAGTGGATTTGCCGGTTCTGCGCAAGGACTTCATGGTCGATCCTTACCAGATCGTCGAAGCCCGCGCGCTGGGCGCCGACTGCATCCTGATCATCATGGCCTCCTTGTCCGACGCCCAGGCGGCGGAGATCGAGGACGCCGCCATCGCCCAGGGCCTGGACGTGCTGGTCGAGGTGCATGACCGCGCCGAGCTGGACCGCGCGCTGCTGCTGAGGACGCCGCTGCTGGGCGTCAACAACCGCAATCTCAAGACCTTGGCGGTCGATATTGCGACGACGGAGGAACTGGCCGCCAACGTGCCGGCCGACCGCATGCTGGTGGCCGAAAGCGGGCTCTACAACCCCGTCGATCTGGCGCGGATGGCGAAGGTCGGGGCGCGCTGCTTCCTGGTCGGCGAATCGCTGATGCGGCAGGCCGATGTGACCGCCGCCACCCGTGCCCTGCTGGCTCCGGTGTGATGCGATGACCGAGATGGTGGCCGATGTGACAGACGATGTGCTGATCGCTGCGGAGAGCCCGCGCCAGGATGCCGTGATCGCGCTGGTGGCGGCGCTCGACCGCTATCTGCTGGATCTCTATCCGGCGGATACCTGCCACCTGCTCGACATCGGCGAATTGGAAGCGCCGGACCTGCGCTTCCTCGTCGCCCGCAAGGACGGCGTTCCGGTCGGCTGCGCCGCACTCCGCGTCGATCCGACCGGCTATGGCGAGATCAAGCGGATGTATGTCGATCCCGCCACCCGCGGACAGCGCATCGGCGACCGTCTGCTCGCCCGGCTGGAGGATCTGGCGCGGGCGGAGGGCTTGGACGCCCTGCTGCTCGAATCGGGCATCCACCAGCCCGAAGCGCTGGCGCTCTACCGCAAGGCCGGCTTCACCGACCGCGGCCCCTATGCCTGCTACGAAGACAATGGCGTCAGCGTCTTCATGGAAAAATTTCTGACGGAGACCGCCCGATGACCGGCTTCACCCATTTCGACGCCGAGGGCAAGGCGGTGATGGTCGACGTCTCCGACAAGGCCGACACCGAACGCACCGCGACAGCCGCGGCGACCGTGCTGATGCAGCCGGAAACCCTTGATCTCATCATGCAGGGCGGGGTGAAGAAGGGCGACGTGCTGTCGGTCGCCCGGCTGGCCGGCATCATGGGGGCCAAGCGCACGCCCGACCTGATCCCGCTGTGCCACCCGCTGATGCTGACCTCGGTCAAGGTCGACCTGTCCTGCGACCCCGCCCGCAACGCGGTGGACGTGACGGCGACCTGCAAGCTGAAGGGCCAGACCGGCGTGGAGATGGAGGCGTTGACCGCCGTCACCATCGCAGCATTGACGGTCTACGACATGTGCAAGGCGGTGGACCGCGGCATGACCGTCACCGATGTGCGCCTGCTGCACAAGGCCGGCGGCAAGAGCGGCGAGTGGGGCGCGTCCACATCCTCCTCCACCGGAGCCTGACGCGATGATCTCCGTCGCCGAGGCGCGCGCCCGCATCCTGTCGGCCTTCGCCGCCCTCCCGGCGGAAACCGTCGCCCTGCCCGACGCGCTCGGCCGTGTGCTGGCCGAACCGGTGGTCGCCCGGCTGACCCAGCCGCCCTTTCACGCCGCCGCCATGGATGGCTGGGCCGTGCGTGCCGCCGACATCGCCGCTGCGACCGCCGAGGCCCCCGTCCCGCTGCGCCGCATCGGCGAATCCGCCGCCGGCCATGCCTTCACCGGCAGCGTCGGCCGGGGCGAGGCGGTGCGCATCTTCACCGGCGCGCCCCTGCCCGGCGGTGCCGACG
The DNA here is from genome assembly GCF_058780665.1 of Azospirillum sp. UENF 112521. Lineage (NCBI taxonomy): Bacteria > Pseudomonadati > Pseudomonadota > Alphaproteobacteria > Rhodospirillales > Azospirillaceae > Azospirillum > Azospirillum sp. UENF 112521. The sequence continues at coordinate 1,232,477 of NZ_JBSNCI010000002.1, read as the reverse complement.
CCGTGGTGATGCAGGAGGATTGCAGCGCCGACGACGCCACCGTGCGGATCGGCCGCGCCGTGGCCGCCGGCCGCTTCGTCCGCGAGGCCGGATTCGACTTCACGGCCGGTCAGGAGCTTCTGCCAAAGGGCCGGCGCCTGACCGCGCGCGACATCGCGCTGGCCGCCGGCGGCAACGTGCCTTGGCTGTCGGTCCATCGCCGGCCGCGCATCGCCGTGCTTGCCACCGGCGACGAGATCGCCCTGCCCGGCGACCCGCTGGGTCCGAGCCAGATCGTCAGCACCAATGCGCTTGGCCTCTGCGCCCTGGTGACCGCCCAGGGTGGGATCGCCCACAATCTGGGCGTCGCCAGGGACACGGCGGAGAGCGTGGCGGCACTGGCGAAGGGTGCGGCCGGTTGCGACCTGCTGGTCACCACCGGAGGGGCGGCACAGGGCGATTACGACCTCGTGCGCGATGTGCTTGCCGAACGCGGCGTGGCGCTGGAGGTGCAGACGGTGGCGATGCGTCCGGGCAAGGCGCTGATGTTCGGCCGTGCCGGGTCTGTGCCGCTGCTGGGATTGCCCGGCAACCCGGTGTCCACCGGCGTCACGGCGCTCCTGTTCCTCCGCCCGGTCCTGCGCGTGCTGCAGGGCCTGCCGCCGGAGGACGACCGTCTGCCGCTGCGCGCCCGCCTGACCGGCCCGTTGAGGGCCAACGACCGGCGCGAGGAGTATCTGCGCGCCACGCTGGCCGCCGGCCCGGACGGTGTCCTGACCGTGACACCCTTCGCCCGGCAGGACAGCGCCATCACCACCCTGTACGCCCAGGCCGATTGCCTGATCCCCCGCCCGCCCCATGCCGACCCGGAACCGGCCGGCGCGATGGTGACAGTGCTTCCTTTGACGGATGGGGCGCTCAGCATCTAGACTTCAGCAGAGCGCCTGAGCAGAGCGCCGGAACGGCCGGCTGGAACAGTTGAACATCACCCGGAAAACTGTTTCATGCCGTTCCAGATGTTCCCCTCAAGTTCTAAAAGATGCCGATGGAGGGCTTGACGCGCGGCAGGAACCAAACTAGAACATGGAGCAACGTTTAGTTTTTGTTCCATCTTCAGTCTGGCCGAGGCCGGGAGGCATCCATGCTCACGCGCAAGCAGCACGAATTGCTGCTGTTCATCCACGAACGGCTTGGCCAGGGCGGTGTCTCGCCGTCGTTCGACGAGATGAAGGACGCCCTGGGCCTGAAGTCCAAGTCGGGTATCCATCGCCTGATCACCGGGCTCGAGGAGCGCGGCTTCATCCGCCGCCTGCCCCACCGGGCCCGTGCGTTGGAGGTTCTGCGCCTTCCCGAGGGTCTCGACGCTTCCCGCAACCGGACCGCGGCTCCCAAGCCGAAGTTCCAGCCCAACGTCATCAAGGGCGATTTCGCCTTCGCCGGCCGCGACGCCGCTCCCCCCGCACCGACGCCGGCCGCCGCGAACGAGACGGTGCAGCTCCCGCTCTATGGCCGGATCGCCGCCGGTACGCCCATCGAGGCGCTGCGCGACAACAGCGCCTTCGTCGATGTCCCCGCCTCCATGCTGACCGGTGGCGACCATTATGCGCTGGAGGTTTCCGGCAACTCGATGATCGAGGCCGGCATCCTCGACCACGACACCATCGTCATCCAGCGCTGCGATGCGGCGGAGAACGGCACCATCGTCGTCGCTCTGGTGGACGAGGGCGAAGTGACGCTGAAGCGCCTGCGCCGCAAGGGCAACACCATCGCCCTGGAACCCGCCAACGCCGCCTATGAAACCCGCATCTTCGGCGCCGACCGCGTCCGCGTGCAGGGCAAGCTGGTCGGTCTCGTGCGCAAGTACTGAGCTTTTCGAGCCCAACCGCCGATCCTCTCCTCCGTCCCCGCGGCGGATGGGATCGGCGATGTCCAAGTTCCTCTCACTTTCCTCCGGTCCAGGGCCGATCTCCCCGCAGCCCGCGCACCGTCTCCACCGTCACCCCCTCGGCGGTCACCGTCAGCGTATGCGCGCCCTCATGGCGCAGGGTCCAGCGGTCCACCACCAGAATCCGCCCGGCAGCGCCGCGCCACCTCCGCCGTCACCACCGCATCAGCTGCCCCACAGTCCTCGTCCAGCGCATCCGGCAGCCGCGGCAACGCCACTGTCTTTCCCTGCACCCGGTACAGGCAGCCAAACGCGTCGCAGTCCAGCGACCGCCCTCCCCCGCTCCATCCCCCGTCGGCCGGCCAGGGATCGGCCACCGACCGCTCGCCATCGCGCTCCCGCCAGGTTTCGGTCATCCGGCCGCCGCCCTTGACCGATGCGCTCAGTCGTCCGTCCGGCAGCCTGACCGCCATCACCGTCCCGTCGCCGGCCACCAGCACATCCGGCCGCACCGCCAGCATCGGCGAGGCCAGCCCGGCCAGGACCGGCAGCATCCCCAGCCACCGCCACCAGCGCGTCCAAAGACAGAGCCAGATCCCTCCCATCACCAGCACCGCAAAGCCTTCCGCCGGCATCGCCGGCACGGTCAGCGAAGCCCAGGGGAGACGGCCGAAGAATTCCGCCGTCCAGATCACCGCCCGGTCGCCCCAGTTCATGGCGATCAGCGCCGGCGCCTCCAGTCCGAAGGGCAGCAGCGCGTAGGCGATCAGAACTCCACGGCATGACCCAGAAGGACGTGATGGGAATGGCGATCAGGTTCGACAGCACGCCATAGAAGGCGATCTGCTGGAAATGGAAGAGCGAGAAGGGCAAGGTCGCCAGCGTCGCCACCACGCTGGTCAGCAGGATCCCGCCGACATAGAACAGCCCGCGCACGATCCATCCCGCATCGCGCCGCCAGTCCGCCAGCCTGGCGCTGCCCTTCTCGAAGGCGGCGATCAGCGCCACCACCGCGGCAAAGGACATCTGGAAGCTCGGGCCCAGCATCCCCTCCGGATCCATCGCCATGGTGACCAGCCCGGCGAAGGCGACCAGCCGCATGCTCAACGGGTGACGGTCCAGCATGATCGCTCCCATCACCATGCCGGTCATCAGCACCGACCGCACCGTCGGCAGCGGCGCCCCGACCAGGAGCGTGTAGCCAAGCGCCGACAGGATGCCGAACAGCGCGGCGATCTTCTTGATCGGCCACCGCAGCGCGATGTAGGGCACCGACGCCAGCAACGCCCGCACGACATAGAACAGGATGCCGGCGGCGATGCCGACATGCAGGCCGGAGATCGACAGCAGATGCGCCAACCCGCTGTTGCGGAAGTCGTCCATCGTCGCTTCCGGGATGCCGAACTCCTCGCCGTTCAGCAGCGCCGTGGTGACGCTCGCCTCCACCGGGTCGCCGATGGCTGCCGCCACCCGCTCGGCAATCGCGCCGCGCGCCTTCTCGAAGGCGATGGCGACCGTGCTCCATCCCGTCACCGGCGGCGCCTCGACCAGTTCCGGCGCACCGGTGGCGAAGCCCGTGCCGCCCAGCCCCATGAACCAGGCCCGCCGCTGGAAGTCGAAGGCGCCTGGTTCGGCCGGCGCCTGCGGCGGCAGCAGCGTCGCCCGCAGCCGCACCACCGACCCGGGCGCTGGTGCCGGAAAGCGGTCCGACAGGCGGATGCGCACGGCGGCCGGCGTCCGTTCCGGCGCCAGCCTGCTGACGCTCACCTCCCGCAGTGTGATCCGCGTCGCGCCCGGCCGCCGTTCCACCGCCATCACCCGGCCGGTGACGGTCGCCCCGGCGATGCTGCGGCTCAGCACCGGTGCCGCCATGCGGATGGTGTGCGCCTGCGCCACCAGGAACCCCGCCGCCAGCATCAACAGCGCCATCGCCACACCGGTCATGGCGAACCATCGCCGCAGCGCCAGAACCAGCACCGCGCAGCCGCCGACCGCAGCCGCGCCAATCCACCAGTCGGGCTCCTGCCGCAGGCCGAAATAGAACGATACCCCCGCCCCGAAGGCGACGGGCAGCCACAGCACCCAGCGCTCGCCCTCCGCCTCCGCGAGCGCCACGAGTTGCCCACCCACGCGCGCCAGCAGGCGCCGCCAGCCTCCGCCGAGCGCCGGGGGGCCGTCGGTTTCCTCCTCCGGCCAGCCGGCGGCCGTCACCGGTAACGGATTCCGGGCGCAGCGATGCCACCCGCGAGCCCCTCAACGACCGTCCATGCGCGCATCGCATTGCCTCCAAGCCGGGTGGCTGTGTTAAACCACGGTGTCGAACCACCGGCGCATCATACCAGCGCCGAACCGGAAATTGAGAGACCGATGACCGTCGTCACCCGCTTCGCTCCGTCGCCGACCGGCTTTCTGCACATCGGCGGTGGCCGCACCGCCCTGTTCAACTGGCTGTACGCCCGCAACACCGGCGGTCAGTTCCTGCTGCGGATCGAAGACACCGACCGGCAACGGTCCACCGACGCGGCGGTGGACGCCATCATCGACGGGCTGAAGTGGCTGGGCCTGGATTGGGACGGCGATGCCGTCAGCCAGTTCGGGCGCAAGGACCGTCATGCCGAGGTCGCGCACCAGATGCTGGCCGCCGGCAAGGCCTATCGTTGCTATTGCAGCCCGGAAGAGCTGGAGGAGATGCGCGCCGCCCAGAAGGCCGCCGGCCAGCCGATGCGCTACGACGGCCGCTGGCGTGACCGTCCCGAGTCCGACGCCCCTCCGGGCGTGGCACCGGTGATCCGCCTGAAGGCGCCGCAGGAAGGCCAGACCGTCCTGAACGACCTCGTCCAGGGCGAGGTGACGGTGCAGAACGCCCAGCTCGACGACCTGATCCTGCTGCGCGCCGACGGCACGCCGACCTATCTGCTGGCGGTGGTGGTGGACGACCACGACATGGGCGTCACCCACGTCATCCGCGGCGACGATCATCTGACCAACACCTTCCGCCAGATCCAGATCTTCAATTCCATGGGTTGGGACCTGCCGCGCTTCGGCCATATCCCGCTCATCCACGGGCCGGACGGCGCCAAGCTGTCCAAGCGCCATGGCGCGCTGGGCGTCGATGCCTACCGCGACATGGGCTATCTGCCGGAGGCGGTCCGCAACTATCTGCTGCGGCTCGGCTGGTCGCACGGCGATGACGAGATCATCTCGACCGAACAGGCGATCGAGTGGTTCAACCTGGAGAGCATCGGCCGGTCGGCGTCGCGCTTCGACTTCGCCAAACTGGAGAATCTGAACGCCCATTATATGCGTCTGGCCGATGATTCCCGCCTGCTCGGCCTGATCGCCCCGAGGCTGGAGGCCGATCTCGGCCGCAACCTGTCCGAGGCGGAACGCGACCTTCTGACGCGGGCGATGAATGGGCTGAAGCAGCGCGCCCGCACTGTCGTCGATCTGGCCCAGAGCGCACGCTTCTACGTTGCGCCGCGGCCGCTCAGCTATGACGAAAAAGCAACCGCTCTGCTGGATGAAAAGGGCCGCACTCTGTTGAAGGAACTGGCGGCAGCCTTCGCCGCCGAGCCGGAATTCACCGCCGCCGCGCTCGAATCCCAGGTCCGCGCCTTCGCCGAGGCACGGGGCGAAAAGCTGGGCAAAGTGGCGCAGCCGCTGCGCGCCGCGCTGACCGGTTCGACGGTATCGCCGCCGATCTTCGAGGTGGCTGAACTGCTGGGTCGGGAAGCGACGCTTTCTCGCATCCGCGATGCAGCGGGTGCAGCATAATGGTCATTTCCGTGCGTTGCCATCGGGCAGCCATGGAACTATGCTGCGCCGACGAAAAAAGGGCGCTAAGCCCGACCCTCAACGATAAGGACGTGCCGAGATGACCCAGACTGAGGACGGCAAGGACACCGTTACCCTCATCGACAATAAGACGGGCAAGCAGGTCACGATGCCGATCATGCACGGCAGCGTCGGGCCGAGCGTGATCGACATCCGCAAGCTCTACGCCGAGACCGGCTATTTCACCTACGATCCGGGCTTCACCTCCACGGGCAGCTGCGAATCGGGCATCACCTACATCGACGGCGACGAGGGTGTGCTGCTGCACCGCGGCTACGCCATCGATGAGCTGGCCGAGCATTCGACCTTCCCGGAAGTCTGCTTCCTCCTGCTCAACAACCACCTGCCGACCGCGGCCGAGCGCACGGAGTTCGAGAACATCCTGCGCCGCCACTCGATGGTGCACGAGCAGCTGACCAAGTTCTACAGCGGCTTCCGCCGTGATGCCCACCCGATGGCGATCATGTGCGGCGTCGTCGGCGCCCTGTCGGCCTTCTACCACGACTCGCTGGACATCAACGATCCGACCGCGCGCAAGATCGCCGCGCACCGCCTGATCGCCAAGATGCCGACGATCGCGGCGATGGCCTACAAGTACTCGACCGGCCAGCCCTTCATGTATCCGCGCAACGACCTGTCCTACGCGGAAAACTTCCTCTACATGACCTTCGGCACGCCCTGCGAGCCGTTCAAGGTCAACCCGATCCTGTCCAAGGCGATGGACAAGATCTTCATCCTGCACGCCGACCACGAGCAGAACGCCTCGACCTCCACCGTCCGTCTGGCGGGTTCGTCGGGCGCCAACCCGTTCGCCTGCATCGCCGCCGGCATCGCCTCGCTGTGGGGTCCGGCCCATGGCGGTGCGAACGAAGCCGTGCTGAAGATGCTGGAGGAGATCGGCTCGGTGGAGCGCATCCCCGAGTTCGTCCGCCGCGCCAAGGACAAGAACGACAACTTCCGCCTGATGGGCTTCGGCCACCGGGTCTACAAGAACTACGACCCGCGCGCCCAGGTCATGCGCCAGACCTGCCACGAGGTTCTCGGCGAGCTCGGCATCAAGGACGAGCCGCTGCTGGACATCGCGATGGAGCTGGAGAAGATCGCCCTGTCGGACGAGTACTTCATCGAGAAGAAGCTCTATCCGAACGTCGATTTCTACTCGGGCATCATCCTGAAGGCGATGGGCTTCCCAACCAGCATGTTCACCGTGCTGTTCGCGCTGGCCCGCACCGTCGGCTGGATCAGCCAGTGGAAGGAGATGATCGAGGACCCGGTGCAGAAGATCGGCCGTCCGCGTCAGCTCTACACCGGCGACGTGAAGCGGCCCTTCGTGCCGCTGGCCGAGCGTGGCTAACCGGCCCACAGCCCATATCGGAATGGGCGGCTCCAACGGAGCCGCCCAGGACCCGACTGCGTACATCGTTCCGGCCCGGCGGGTGCGTCTGCGCCCGCCGGCCAACGACAATCGGGCGCCGCTTGGCTGGCGCGTCCGCCGGTTGATCGTCTATCTGCTGATCCTGGCGCTGATCGCCGGGATCGTCTTCGTCTGAGGCAGTCCCTCAGCCGTCGCTTTCCAACGCGAAGCCTTCGTCGATCCAGCCGGTCACGCCGCCGATCATCAGTTTGACCGGCCGCCCGATCCGTGCCAGACGCAATGCCGCACGATCCGCCCCGTTGCAATGGGGGCCGGCGCAATACACCACGAACAGCGTCCCATCAGGCCACTCGGCCATCCGCCGCTCCGTGATCTTGCCATGTGGCAGGTTCAAGGCACCCGGCACATGGCCACGCGCGTAAGCTGCCGGCCCGCGGACATCGAGCAGGACGAAATCCGGCGCCCCGGACTTCGATGAGTTGTGAACATCCCAGCAATCGGTTTCCAGCGACAGGCGCCTGGCAAAGTGCGCCTCCGCCTGTTCGGAAGGAGCGGCGGGTATTTCGCTGACGAGACTGGCCATGCTATCCTCTTCGCAATTGCCCGATGAATGATGAGGATCCAATCTTCCCTGTGACGGCATCGGCTGGAAAGTGGCGCGGTTGCCAGCTATCGTGCAGTTCATGCCAAAAGCCATTTCCCCGCTGGCGGTCGCACTCGCCTATGACGGTCTGTGCACCTTCGAGTTCGGTGTCGCCGTCGAGGTGTTCGGCCTTCCCCGTCCGGAGTTGGGACCGGATTGGTATCGCTTCGCCGTTGCGGCACTCGACGACGGCCCGTTGCGTGCCATGGGAGGCATCCGCATCGAGGCGGATGGCGGTCTCGACCTGCTCGACCAAGCCGACATCATCGTCATTCCCGGATGGCGCGGCGCACTGGAGCCGGTTCCCGTTGCATTGACTGCCGCCCTTCGACAGGCCGACGCCAGGGGCGCCCGCATCCTGTCGATCTGCTCCGGGGCTTTCGTTCTCGCCGCATCCGGTCTGCTCAACGGCCGCCGGGCGACCACTCACTGGCGATATGCCGCAGCGCTTGCGGACCTCTATCCCGACATCCGGGTGGTGCCCGATGTGCTGTATGTGGACGAAGGCAACATTCTGACCTCGGCCGGCAGCGCGGCCGGCATCGACCTCTGCTTGCATCTTGTTCGTCGCGATTTCGGCCCGGAGGCTGCGAACAGCGTCGCCCGCCGCTTGGTGGTGCAGCCCCACCGCGAAGGCGGCCAAGCGCAGTTCATCGAAACGCCCGTGCCGATTGCCCGCGAGGGTGCGCGCCTGGCCCCCCTGCTCGACCATCTGCGGGAAACGCTGGCAGAGGACCATAGCTTGTCCAGCATGGCGTCGCGGGCGGGCATGAGCCTGCGGACCTTTCTGCGCCGCTTTCAGGCGATGACCGGCACCACCCCCGGCGACTGGCTGCTGACCGAACGTCTCGCCCGCGCCCGCGAGGTGCTGGAATGCAGCAGCCTGCCAGTGGAGGAGGTCGCGACCTTGACCGGCTTCGGTTCCGCCTCCACCCTGCGCCATCATTTCCGGCAAAGGCTGGGCCTCAGCCCGGCAAGTTACCGGACGCGATTCCGCCGGATTCCTGTCGATGAGCCGACCGCATCGAAAAAGGGCGCGGCCGTCACCGACCACGCCCTTTCCCGAAAGCGGTAATGTCGCGAACGGTCACTTCCGCTCGATCAGCTCGACCTTATAGCCGTCCGGATCCTCGATGAAGGCGATCACCGTGGTTCCGTGCTTCATCGGGCCGGGCGGACGCGGGATTTTCACGCCTTCGGCCGCCAGCTTCTCGCAGGTGCCGTAGATGTCCGGTACGCCCAGCGCGATGTGGCCATAGGCGGTGCCGATCTCGTACGGCTCCTTCTGATCCCAGTTGTGGGTCAGTTCTAAGACGGCGGTGTCGGACTCTTCGCCATAGCCGACGAAGGCGAGGGTGAAACGGCCGCCCTCAAAGTCGTTTCGGCGCAGCAATTTCATACCCAGCAGCCGGGTGTAGAAGTCCAGCGACTTCTCCAGATCCAACACGCGCAGCATCGTATGCAACAGACGGAATTCGCTCATGGTCTCTGTTCTCCCGTTCGGGGTTTGCCCTCTAGGGGCCTGATCGAGCGGTGCTCTGCGACAACGTCCAGAATGGCGCGCGCGGCCCGTTCGCTCGGCGGGATATCTCCCTGCCCCAGCCAGCGGGCAACCTCGGCGACGCCGTCGACCTGCACTTGGCGCGCCTTCGGATCGTCCAGCAGGCGCCCCACTTCGGCCGCCAGCTTATCGGGGCGGCAGTCCTGTTGCAGCAGTTCCGGAACCAGCATGCGGTCGAGCATCAGGTTGACGAGGTTCACATACTTGACCCGGATCAGCCGCCGATAGAGCGCGACCGTCACCGGGTTGAGGCGATAGGCGATGACCGTCGGCAGCCGGGCAAGCGCCAACTCCAACGCCACCGTCCCGGAAGCGGCAAGCGCCACCTCCGCCGCGGCGAAGGCGTCGTATTTCTCCGTGTCCCCCTCGACAAGAAGGGTTCGGACCGGCCAGTCAGCAATGGCGGCAGCAACACGGTCGCGCACCGTCGCCACAGTCGGCACCACCGCCACCAGATCGGGATGGGACGGGCGCAGCAGTTCCAACGTCGCTCGGAAATCCGGCAGCAAGCGCGACACCTCGCCCTTGCGGCTGCCTGGAAGCACGGCCACGACACGGTCGGTCGCGGCAATCCCATGGCGTTGCCGGAATCCCGGACCGTCTCCCCTGCCCGCCCGACCCTCGACAACCGAATGGCCGACGAAGGTGCAGGCAAGCCCCTCCTTCTCGAAATAGGGCGGCTCGAACGGAAGCACCGCAAGAAGGTGATCGTAGATGGCCGCATACTTCGCCGCGCGCTTGGGCTTCCATGCCCAGACCGTCGGAGCCACGTAATGGACCAACGGAATTGCCGGATCGGCCGCACGGACCTTCTTCGCAACGCGCACCGTGAATCCGGGCGAGTCGATACCGACCACCGCGTCGGGACGCATGCGCAGGATTTCAGCCACCGTCTGGTCGATGCGACGGATCAGGTTCGGCAAATGGGGCAGCAGTTCGAAAATGCCGAACAGTGTCAGCTCCGCCATCGGAAAGAGGCTGACCAGCCCTTCCGCCGTCATCCGCTCGCCGCCGATGCCGACGAAGCGCACCTTGCCGCCGGTCAGCCGCTTCGCCGCCGCCATCAACCGGGCGCCAAGCGCATCGCCGGACGGCTCGCCCGCAATCAGGAACAGCGTCGGTGCATCGCCAACAACATCGTCATCCATGTCACCGGCAGTCATTGCGGAATCTCGATGCCGACGACGAACAGGCCAAGACGGTCTGCCGCCTCGGCCACCGCGGCACGGTCGACCAGCAGGCTGCCGCCGGCTTCGACCGCGATGCCACGCAGCCCCGAGGCCGCAGCACGTTCCACGGTGGTGACACCCATGGTGGGCAGGTCGATGCGGCGGTCCTGCCGGGGCTTCTTCACCTTGACCAACACCCCGCCAAGGCCCGGCCGGATCACTCCGGCGCAGCGGCCAAGCATCGCATCGGTCCCCTCAATCGCCTCGACCGCGAGGACGATGCCTTGCTGAACCACCGCTCCCTGCCCCACGTCGAGCGCGCCAAGGGCACGGGCAACCTCGATCCCGCGGGCAATGTCGCGTTCCGCGTCGGCATCGGGCATCAGCCGGCCGACCGGTCCCGCAACGGTCAGCAGATCCTTCAGCAGTTCGTGCAAACCGACCACACGGAACCCGTCCTCTTCGACCTCGCGCACGACGGCGCGCAGCAGGCCGTCGTCGCCCAAAGCGCGTGTCCCGACGCGGGCGAGAAAGCGCGCGGTGCGCCAATCCGGCATCAGTTCGGTAAAGGACGGTCGCCTGACGGGACCGGCGAGCACGACCTCGCCGACACCTTCCTCGTGAAGGCGGCGCAGGATCGTGCCGGCAGCGCCGAAACGGCTCCAGAGATGCGGAAGCCCCGCGACCGTCTGCGGATCGGTATGACCGTCGAAGGCGATGATGAAGACTTCACGGCCCTGCCCACGCACCGCTTCGGCGATGCGGGCGGGCAGCGTGCCGCCGCCGGCGAGGATCGCCAGCTTGGGTCCAGCCGCCGGCGATCCTGTGCTTTGCGCGGTATCGGCCATCGGCCGGCTGCCTCAGCTCTCGCGCGGCTGGCAAAGAGACCGGGCTTCCTTGGCCCGGATGAAAGACAGAACATCCGAAATCAGCGCCCGCTCGCCAAAATCGCGCCCGACCCCGTCGACCCGCTCGGCGAAGGTGCCTTCCGGACCGAACAGCATGCGATAGGCTGCACGCAGGGCGTGGATGTCGTCCTTCTTGAAGCCGCGACGCTCCAGCCCCACAAGGTTCAGGCCGGCAAGCCGCGCCCGGTCGCCCATCACGAGACCGAAGGGAATCACGTCGTTCTCAACGCCCGACATGCCGCCGATCATGGCGTGGGAGCCGATGCGCACGAACTGGCGCACCGCCGACAACCCGCCGATGATGACATAGTCGCCCAGCGTCACATGGCCGCCCAGGGTGGCGTTGTTGGCCATGATGACATGATCGCCGACGACGCAGTCATGGGCCACATGCGAGCCCATCATGAACAGCCCGTCGTCCCCGACGCGGGTGATCATGCCGCCGCCCTCGGTGCCCGGGTTCATCGTCACATGCTCGCGAATCTGGTTGCGGGCACCGATGACAAGCTCCGACGGCTCGCCATGGAACTTCAGATCCTGCGGGCGATGGCCGATGGACGCAAAGGGGTAGATGACGGTGTCCGCACCGATGCTGGTGCGCCCAGCGACCGCCACATGCGAAACCAGCCGAACGCCATCGCCCAGCGTGACGTCGGGACCAACGACGCAGAAGGGGCCGACGCTGACCCCTTCCCCCAGCTTGGCCGCGGGATCGACGATGGCGGACGGATGGATGGTAACGGTCATTTTTCGTCCAGAATCATGGCGGAATAGACGGCTTCGGCGACGAGGACGCCGTTGACCTTGGCCTCGCCCTTGAACTTCCACACGTTGGCGCGCTGGCGCTGCTTGGTGACGTGGATGTGGATGGTGTCGCCGGGGGTGACGGGACGGCGGAAACGCGCCTCGTCGACGGTCATGAAATAGACCAGCTTGCCTTCGGCATCCGGACCCAGCGTGGCAACCACCAGAACGGCGGAGGTCTGGGCCATCGCCTCGATGATCAGCACGCCCGGCATCACGGGACGCGACGGGAAATGCCCCTGGAAGAAGGGTTCGTTGATCGTGACGTTTTTCACGCCGGTGGCGCCTTCGCCCAGCGTGACATCGATCACCCGGTCGATCATCAGGATCGGGTAGCGATGCGGAATCATCTTCATGATCCGCAGGATGTCGATGTCGTCGATCTTGTTGCTTTGTGCGCTGTTGTCCGCCGTCACGTCCATTGCCCGGCCGCCCGCCTTTCCACCAACCGATAGAGTTCAGTTTTCCCCGTTTCAGGGAATGGGCACCGCCGCCCCGATGGGGGCCACCGGCACCTTCTTGTTTGCTCCGCCTTCTTGCCCCATTTCCGCGGCGACCGCAACGCCGAACCCGGAAGAGCACCGAGACCGGAAACAGAACGGGGCCGCCGCCTTCCACCCGGGATGGCAGCGGCCCCGGTCAGAGTTGCATCACTGCTTCGGAACGTTCAGTGCAACCTGCGGCAGCTTCTTGTTCACCCGCTCCATCACCATGTCGGTAACGTCGAGTTGAGTGTCGACCAGAACGAACTGCTGGCGGGCCAGGACGAGATTGGCACCCCGCTCACGGGAAATGTCGGCGACCACTTCGACCATCGTCTTGTGAACGACGGCCATCGCCTCGTTCAGGCTGGTTTCCAGGGCGCGCTTGCGGGTCTGCACCGTCTTCTGGACGTCGGCGACCTGCTTTTCAAAGTCGCGGCGCTTGGTAGCGAGCGCTTCCGGCGAAAGAACGGTCTGCTGCTTGCGCAGTTCGTCCTCGTTCTTGCGGAGCTTGTCCTCCAGCGCGGAGATTTCCTTCTGGTAGGAGTCGCGCAGCGATTCGAAGGACTTGGTGATGCCCTTCGACGCGTTCAATTCCTGCATGATCTTCTGCACGTCGATCACGGCAATGACCGGAGCCTTCAGCTCCGCACCCGGCGCCGGCACATCGGTCTTGGGAGCTTCCGCCTTGGGAGCCTCGGCCTTGGGCGCCGACTGGGCCTGAACAGCACCTGCGGTAAGAACGAGACCGGCAGCCGTGACGACCGACAGAAGGGCGACGCGAAGCCGCGTCTTGGACAGCGTGGATTGCATCTTAGAACCTGGTTCCGAAGCTGAAGCGGACGAGCTCTTTCTTGTCGTAGCCTTCCTTGCGGATCGGCAGCGCAACGTCGAGCCGGATGGGGCCGAACGGCGACTTCCACGACACACCGGTGCCGATGGAAACGCGGATGCTCTCGTCATCCTTCACGTTCGGAATCTTTGATGTCGACCTTGCCGAGGGTGCCGACGTCGGTGAAGGCATGCCCGAGCAGGCCGAATTCCTCCGGCAGGCCGAACGGGAAGCTCATCTCCACCGACGCACGGGCATAGCGCGTACCACCCAGCGCGTCGCCGGTCGAAACGTCGCGGGGGCCGATGCCGGCGGTGTTGAAGCCGCGCAGGGTATCGCCGCCGATGAAGAAGCGGTCGCCGAGATCCACCTTCTTGCCGAGACCGTGGATGTAGCCGATCTCACCGGTCGTGCTGAGCACCCACTGGTCATCGCCGAGCGGCAGATAGTATCCACCGGCCAGCTTGTTCCGCAGGAAGCGCACCGAGCCGCCGAGGCCGGCAATGTCGTTGGTCAGGCGGATGAAATAACCTTCCGTCGGCGTCAGCTTGCTGTTGCGGACGTCGTAGGTCAGCTCCTGGCCGATCAGCGAGGTCAGCCGTTCGCCGCGCTGCTCCTGGATGTACTTCGACGCGGTCGTCGGCACTTCCTCGATCAGCGTGTCCTGCAGCTGGTAGTAGACGCGCTGGCGCAGGCGCTCGGTCAGCGGATAGCCGAGGCGCAGGGCGAATCCGGTGTTCTTCTCGTTGAACGAGCTTTCATCCTGGTAGTTGTAGCGTGTCCGGAACACGTCGACGCCGGCCGACAGGTCGCGGTCCATGAAGTACGGCTCCGTGAAGGAGATATCGTACAGCTGGCGCCGGCCCGACAGGGTCGCACCCAGACGCAGATCCTGACCGCGGCCAAGCAGGTTGCGCTCGCGGATCGAGAAGTCACCCAGCGGACCGTCGGAGGTCGAGAAGCCGGCACCGATGGAGATTTCACCGGTGGATTGCTCTGCGACATCGACATTGACCACGGTGCGGTCGGGCGCGCTGCTCTCGGCGGTCGTGATGTTCACGCGCTCGAAGAAACCAAGATCCTTGATGCGCTGTTCCGAGCGCTTCAACTTCGAGGAGTTGAAGGGGTCGCCTTCGGACAGCAGCATCTCGCGACGGATCACCTTGTCGAGCGTGCGGACGTTGCCCGAGATGTCGATGCGGTCGACGAAGGTGCGCGGCCCTTCGTTGATCTCGTAGGTGATGTCGATCGTGTGGGTTTCGCGGTTGCGCGTGATCCGCGGCCGGACATCGACGAAAGCGTATTGCAGATCGCCGACAGCGTTCGTCAGCTTGGTGATGGTGTCTTCAACCTTCTGGGCGTTGTACCAATCGCCCTCGGTGGTGAGCACGCTGTTCTGCAGAACGGCCGGATCGAGCTGCTTCAGCGAGGTGTTGATGTCGACCTTGCCGAATTTGTAACGCTCACCTTCCTCGATGGTGAAGGTGATGAAAAAGTCCGACTTGTCCGGCGTCAACTCGGCGACCGCAGACACCACGCGGAAGTCGGCATAGCCTTCCTTCAGATAGAATCGGCGCAGCAGGTCGCGGTCGTAGCTCAACCGGTCGGGATCGTAATTGTCATCCGACGTCAGGAAGCGCCACCAGGCCGATTCCTTCGTCTGGACGTTCTCTCGCAGGGTGCCGTCCGAGAAATGTTCGTTGCCGATGAAGGTGATGCCGCGCACACCGGTGCGCACGCCCTCGTTGATCTCGAACACCAGATCAACGCGGTTCTGGTCGAGCTGGATGATCTTCGGCTCGACCGTCGCGCCGAAGCGGCCCTGGCGGCGATAGATGTCCTGGATGCGCTGGACGTCGGACTGGACACGGGTGCGCGTGTAGACGACGCGGGGACGCAGCTGGATTTCCTTATCCAGCGTCTCCTTGTCGATGCGCCGGTTCCCCTCGAACGCGATGCGATTGATGATCGGGTTTTCGGCGACCGTCACGACCAGTGCATCGCCCTCGCGCTTCAGCACGACGTCGGCGAACAGGCCGGTGTTGAACAGCGACTTCAACGACTGATCGATCCGGTCGGGATCGAACGGGTCGCCCGGCTGGATCGTCAGATAGGAGCGGACCGTGGAGGGCTCGATTCGCTGGGTGCCTTCGACCCGGATGTCGCGCACCGTACCGCCACTGAACACCTGGGCGACCATGGACCCCGTGGCACCCGTCGCCCGTCCGGGCGAGGATGCGGTTTGGGCGTGGGCGACAGACACCGTCGTCATGGCGCAGCCGGCCAGCAGGCCCGCCACCAGAACTTTGCTCGACACCGGCAAATCACGCTCCCTGGCAAGGGGCTGGCTTTAGGAAACCAGTCCCCGGAAGAAATCGACCACGCGCAACTGAACCAAGTCGTTCCACGTGGCGAAGACCATGAGCGTTAATACCAAGGCCAATCCAATTCGGAAACCGTATTCTTGCGCTCGCGCTCCCAACGGCCGGCCGAGCAGCTTTTCGATCCCGTAAAAAAGCAGGTGTCCGCCATCGAGCATCGGGACCGGGAACAGGTTGATCAGCCCCAGATTGACCGACAGGAAGGTCATGAACCAAACCAGCGGATACCAGCCGGACTGGGCCACCTCGCCCGACATCTGGGCGATGCGGAGCGGCCCGCCCAGCTCCTCCGTCCCGCGCGATCCCTGGACCATCTGGCCCAGCGCGGTGAAGGTGCCGGTGATCATGCCTGCGACTTCTCGTCCCGCCTGCCAGACGGCGGTCAGGGGATCGTGGCGCATCATACCGACGCTGCCGCGGCTGATCCCGAGCAGCCCGATCTGATGGGCGTTGCCGAGTTGGTCGGTGACGGTCTGCGAATCCGGCGTCGCGGTCAGGGTCATCACCCGGCCATCGCGCTTCAACTCGACCGCCAGCGGCTGGCCGGGACGGATCGAAACGATCTGGCGGATTTCCTCGAATCGCTGGACGCCGGTGCCGTCGACCGACAGGATCAGGTCGCCCGGCTGGATGCCGGCCCGCTCCGCGGCACTGCCTGGCTGGATGCCGCCGACGTCAGGCGGGGTGAAGGACTGGCCGGCCGTCATGAACAGCAGGGCCAGCACGACGATGGAAAAGACGAAATTGGCAATCGGACCGGCAGCGACGATGGCCGCGCGCTGCCCCACCCGCTTGTGGTGGAAGGAGACCGCACGCTCCTCCGCTGACATTGCGGTCAGATGCGCGCCCGGCGTGCTGGCCGGATCGGCGTCGCCGAACATCTTGACGTAGCCGCCGAGCGGCAGAGCGCTGAACTTCCAGCGCGTGCCGGCACGGTCGGTAAAGCCGAAGATCTCCGGCCCGAAGCCGATGGAGAAGGTCTCGATCCGCACGCCATTGCGCCGCGCGACCAGATAGTGACCAAGCTCGTGCACGAACACGAGCACGGTGAGGACCAGAAGGAAGGCCAACACCGAGGTCCAGAAACCGCCGATAACGTCCATTTCAACCCTTGCGCCTTCCAGCGCCTCGAACACGGATCATCGGCTGCCAACCGCCGTCGCACCGATGGCCGCAACACGGCCGGCGGCATCCCGCCTCGCATCCGCGTCGGCCTCCCGCACGGCGGCGAGATCGCGCAGCGGGCGGTGGGGCAACGCCGTCAACGTCTCCTCGACGATCCGTTCGATGTCGAGAAAGCCGATCCGGCGGTCGAGAAACGCCTGGACGGCCACCTCGTTGGCGGCACTGAGTATAGTAGGAGCGCCCCCACCGCTTTGCAAGGCAGCCCGGGCCAGCCGAAGTGCCGGGAATCGCACGGGATCCGGCGCCTCGAAGGTCAGCGTCGCGGCCTTGACCAGATCCAGCCGCTCCGCCGGGGTGGCAATGCGGGCGGGCCAGCCGAGGGCATAGGCGATGGGCGTGCGCATGTCGGGCGTGCCGAGCTGCGCCAGCACCGAGCCGTCGACATACTCCACCAGGGAGTGGATGACCGACTGCGGGTGGACCAGCACATCGATGCGCTCTTCGGGAATGCCGAACAGGAAATGGGCCTCGATCAGCTCCAGCCCCTTGTTCATCATCGTGGCGCTGTCGACCGAGATCTTGGCGCCCATGTCCCAGGTGGGATGGGCCACCGCCTGCTCGCGCGTCGCCGCCGCCATGAAGGCGCGGTCCTTGGCGCGGAAGGGACCGCCGGATGCGGTCAGGATCAGGCGGGAAACGCTGTCGGTGCGCTCGAAATCGAAGACCTGGTAGATCGCCGAGTGCTCGCTGTCGACCGGCAGAAGCGTAGCGCCGTGCGCCTTGACCTCCTCCATCATCAGGGCGCCGGCGCAGACCAGCACCTCCTTGTTGGCGAAGGCGACGATGGCGCCGCGCCGGATGGCGGCGAGCGTCGGCTCCAGACCGGCGGCGCCGACGATGGCGGCCATCACCCAGTCGGCCGGCCGTTCCGCCGCGGCGGCGACCGCTTCGGAGCCGGCGGCGACCTCGATGCCGGTACCGGATAGAAGCTGCTTCAACTCGGCATAGGCAGCAGGATCGGCGACCACGGCCATGCGGGCATTCAACTGCCGCGCCTGCTGCGCCAGAAGGGTGACGTTGCGGTTGGCGGTCAGCGCCTCAACCGGGAAGCGCTCCGGGTCGCGGGAGACGAGGTCGACGGTTTGCGTGCCGACCGAGCCGGTCGACCCGAGAATCGTCACGCTGCGCGGCGCATCCGCTTTCACCACCATGACAGAACCGATCCAACGGCCGCGTGGAACAAGGCCAGCACCGGGGCAGCGGCCAGAAGCCCGTCGATGCGGTCGAGGATGCCGCCATGCCCGGGAATGAGCTGGCCGCTGTCCTTCACATTGTAGCGCCGCTTGACCGCCGATTCGAACAGGTCGCCGGCCTGCCCGACCACGGCGGTGGCCGCGCCGACCGCCAGAGCGATGTCGGGACGTGCCGCCCCGAAGGCGAGCGCCACCAGCCAGCCGAACAGGGCGGACGCAGCCATGCCGCCGATCAGGCCGGCCCAGGTCTTCTTGGGGCTGATGCGCGGCGCCAGCTTCGGGCCGCCGATGCTGCGCCCGGCGGCGTAGGCGCCGATATCGGTAGCCCAGATGGCAATGAGGACGAAGAGGAACAGGGAGAGCCCGCTGTCGGGCAGATCGCGCAGCCACATCAGGCCGGCCATCCCGACTGCGACATACAGCACACCGAAGCCGAGCAGGCCGCGGTCGGAGCCGCCGCCGACGATGGCGGTCAAAACCGCGAAGGCAGCCGCCGCTCCCAACCCGGCAGCCGGACCGGCGACGATCTGCACCATCAGCGCAACCAGGATTCCGATGCTCGCCATCAGGCGTGCGGGAAGCCGGCGGGAACTGGGAACGATGCTGGTCCATTCGGAAACGGCAATCACCGATCCGAAGGCGATCAGGGCATGGAATACCCAGCCGCCGGCCCAGACGGCGCCAAGAACAACCGGCGCCATGACCAGCGCCGACAGGACACGGACCTTGAGGTCGCCTGTCTTGGATGGCTTGACCGGAGCCGCGGCGGCGGGCGCCGCGCTGTCAGCGGGACCCGGCGGTGGTGGCGCCGAAGCGGCGTTCCCGTCGGTGGAACTCTTCAATCGCCGCCTCCAGATCGCGCTTGGTGAAATCGGGCCAGAGCGTATCGACGAAGACCAACTCGGCATAGGCCGCCTGCCAGAGCAGGAAATTGCTGATCCGTTTCTCGCCGCTGGTGCGGATGATCAGGTCGGGGTCGGGAATGTCGGACGTGTAGAGCCGGGCCGACAGCGCGTCCTCGTCGATGGACTCCGGCGAGAGGCGGCCGGCAGCGACCTCTTCCGCAAGCCGGCGCGCCGCATGGACGATCTCCAGGCGCGAACCATAGCTGAGAGCCACGACGAGGGTCATGGTCCGGTTGTCGCGGGTCAATGCCTCGGCATTGTCGATCAGCCGGTTGATGTCCTCGGACAGGCGGGTCCGGTCGCCGATCACCCGCAGGCGGACACCGCCGCGGTGCAGTTCGGCAACCTCGCTGCGCAGATAGAAGCGCAGCAGGCCCATCAGGTCGCTGATCTCCTCTTCCGGCCTGCGCCAGTTCTCCGAGGAGAAGCTGAAGATGGTCAGAGTGCCGATGCCAAGTTCGCGCGCCGCTTCCACGGTGCGGCGGACGGCGTCCACGCCCTTCTTGTGCCCGGCGGTGCGCGGCAAGCCGCGCGCCTTGGCCCAGCGCCCATTGCCATCCATGATGATGGCGACGTGCCCAGGAGCCGTGTTGGACCGGTTGTCGTCCGCGTCGCGCATTCCGGATCAGACCTGCATGATTTCCTTTTCTTTTTGCGCAAGCGAATCGTCGACCAGCTTGATGTGCTGGTCGGTCAGAACCTGCACCTTGTCCGATTGGACCTTGTGCTCGTCCTGGGTGATCTCGCTCGCCTTCTCCGCCTTCTTCAGGCCGTCCATGCCGTCGCGACGGATGTTGCGGATGGCGACCCGGCACTGCTCGGCATACTTGTGGGCGACCTTCGCCAGTTCGGCGCGGCGCTCCTGCGTCAGATCCGGCAGCGGCACGCGGATAACCTGGCCTTCGGCCTGCGGGTTCAGGCCCAGTCCACTGTCGCGGATGGCCTTCTCGACCGCCTTGGTCATGCCGCGGTCCCAGACCTGGACCGAGATCAGGCGAGGCTCCGGAACGGAGACCGTCGCGACCTCGCGCAGGTGCATGCGGCTGCCATAGGCCTCCACCATCACCGGTTCCAGCAGGTTGGAAGAGGCGCGGCCGGTACGGAGGCCGCCCAGTTCCTTGCGAAACGAGTTCAAGCGCGCCTTCCATGCGGCGCTTCAGATCCGATAGGTCGGGCGCAGCCACGGGCCTACTCCCTTTCTTCCGTTATGATGGTGTGCTTGCCACGGCCCTGCATCACTTCGGCGAAGGCGCCGGGCGTGTGGATCGAGAAGACCAGAATGGGAATGTGGTTCTCGCGCGACAGCGCGATCGCCGAAGCGTCCATCACCTGGAGTTCCTTGGTCAGGACATCCATGTAGGTGAGGCGTTCGTAATGCTCGGCCGTCGGATCCTTCTTCGGATCGGCGGTATAGACGCCATCGACCTGCGTCCCCTTCAGCAGACCGTCACAACCCATTTCCGAGGCGCGCAGCGCCGCAGCGGTGTCGGTGGTGAAGAAGGGATTGCCGGTGCCGGCGGCGAAGATCACCACCCGGCCTTTTTCCATGTGGCGGACGGCGCGGCGCCGGATGTAGGGCTCGCAGACCGTCGACATGGGGATGGCCGACTGCACCCGCGTGCTGACGCCCATCCGCTCGAGCGCGCTCTGCATCGAGAGCGCGTTCATCACGGTGGCGAGCATGCCGATATAGTCGGCCGAGGCACGCTCCATGCCGCTCGCCGCACCCTTCACACCCCGGAAGATGTTCCCCCCGCCGATGACCAGACAGACCTGGACGCCGAGCCCGATCACCGCCTTCACCTCGTTGGCGATGCGGTTGACCATCTCCGGGTCCAGGCCATAGTCGCGCTGACCCATCAGCGCTTCGCCCGACACCTTGAGGAGAACGCGCTTGTAGCGGGCGCTCCCGGCCGGCGTGGTGGTCCCGGTGGTATCGACCATGGGGGGAACGCTCCCTTGCTGTTTCAGAATACGGCTTGCGGATCTAAGCGTTCGACCTTGCCGGTCTCAGCCCTGACCGCCGGCGGCGGCGGCAACTTCGGCGGCGAAGTCCGACTGGGCCTTCTCGATGCCTTCGCCCAGCGCGAAGCGGGTGAAGCCGGTGACCTTGACCGGGGCGCCGATGTCCTTGGCGGCGTTCTCAACCACCTTGCGGAGCTTGGTCTCGCCGTCGATCACATAGGTCTGCTCCAGCAGGCAGACTTCCTCGTAGTACTTGCGGACGCGGCCTTCCACCATCTTCTCGATGATGGCTTCCGGCTTGCCCGAAGCACGGGCCTGCTCGGCCAGCACGCTGCGCTCACGCTCCAGCGACGAGCTGTCGACGTCGGCGATGTCCAGCGCGTCCGGACGGGCGGCGGCGATGTGCATGGCGATCTGCTTGCCAAGGTCGGCCAGCTTGCCGGCATCGCCGGTCGACTCCAGGGCGACCAGAACGCCGATCTTGCCCAGGCCCGGCGCGATGGCCGAGTGGACGTAGCTGACGACGACACCGGCCGAAACCGACAGCGTGACGGCGCGGCGCAGGTTCATGTTCTCGCCGACCGTGGCGATCAGGCTGGTCAGCTCGTCCTGGGCGGTGTGCGAGGTGCCCGGATAGGCGGCGGCCTTCAGGGTCTCGACATCGCCACCGGTGGCCAGGGCCAGCTCGGCGGACTTGGCGGCGAAAGCCTGGAACTTGTCGTTGCGGGCGACGAAGTCGGTCTCGGCGTTCACCTCGACGACGGCACCCTTGGTGCCGGCGGTGGCGACGGCGACCAGACCTTCGGCGGCGACGCGGCCCGACTTCTTGGCGGCGGCGGCGAGGCCCTTCTTGCGCAGCCAGTCGACGGCGCCCTCGAGGTCGCCCTGCGTCTCGTTCAGCGCCTTCTTGCAGTCCATCATGCCCGCGCCGGTCTTCTCGCGCAGTTCCTTGACGAGCGAGGCGGTAATCTCGGCCATGTTGCGCCCTCTTCCTTCCAAGCGATCCGGCAGGCGGATCGGATTGAGTCACAAAGTCAAAACGGGTGGCAACCCATCAAAAAGGCAGCCCATAAAAAAGGCAGCCGGGCCATAGGTCATAAGGCCCGGCTGCCCTTCAACCGTCAGGGTCAGGCCTGGGCGGCAGTCTCGGCGGTCTCTTCTTCCGGCAGCTGCTCGGCCGGGGCGTCCTCGGCGGCGCCGACGTCGATGCCGGCGGCGCTCATCTCGGCCTGCAGGCCGTCAAGCACGGCGCCGACCGTCAGGTCGCAGTACATCTCGATGGCGCGCAGCGCGTCGTCGTTGCCCGGGATCGGGAAGGCCACGCCGTCCGGATCGGAGTTGCTGTCGAGGACCGCGATGACCGGGATGCCCAGCTTGTTGGCTTCCTTGACCGCAATCGACTCCTTGTTGGTGTCGATGATGAAGATGACGTCCGGCAGGCCGCCCATCTCCTTGATGCCGCCCAGCGCACGCTCCAGCTTGTCGCGCTCGCGGGTCAGCTCCAGGATCTCGCGCTTGGTCAGGCCCGAGGTGTCGCCGCCCAGACGCTCTTCCATCTCGCGCAGGCGCTTGATCGACTGGGAGATCGTCTTCCAGTTGGTCAGCATGCCGCCGAGCCAGCGGTGGTTGACGTAGTACTGGCCGCACTTGGCGGCGGCCTCGGCGATGCGCTCCTGGGCCTGGCGCTTGGTGCCGACGAACAGGACGCGGCCGCCGCCGGCGACGACGTCACGCACGGCCTGCAGGGCGCGGTGCAGCATCGGGACGGTCTGCTCGAGATCGATGATGTGCACGCCATTGCGCACGCCGAAGATGTACTGGTTCATCTTCGGGTTCCAGCGGCGGGTGTGGTGGCCGAAGTGGACACCGGCTTCCAGCAGCTGGCGCATGGTGAAGGTGGGCATGGTCATGTGGAAAAAATCCCTTTTTCCGGTTGCTCCGCCGCGGGCATTGTCGACAGCGCATGGAAACCATGGCTGAAGACACCGGATCGGGCCATCGGGGTAAAACCGAGGGTCCGCCAGCCCGCGTGAGGTTTTGACGACGGCGCTTACATAGCTCTCTTGCATCACTTTGGCAACAGCCACGCAGGTACGGAGAGTCTTTTTGTCGTTGTGATCCTCTCTCCGCATTCTCATCGTTATAGGGGCGCCAGATGCTCAGCCTCGGCCGCTCCCGTCAGACCGGCGGCGCAGCGTATCGCGGTCTATTTCAGTGGATGAACCAGATGACTTTGGACTCGAAAGCCTTGTCCGCGGTGGAGGGCGCCGCAGAGCAATATATGGCGGCGCAGGGCATCCTGATGTCCGCGGTTGCCAAGCTGGGCAGCACCGTCGACGGCACGTTGAACCTGCTGCCCGAGGGCATTCGCAGTTCCCTGCACGATACGCTTCGATCGGCGCTCGACCAGGCGTTCAAGGTCGCGATCCTGAACATGGATGGCGAGACGGGCAAGGAGGCGTCGAAAGGCCTCTACAAGTTGCTGGGTGCCGCGACCGGTGCGGCGGGTGGCTTTTTCGGGGCGCCGGGGATTCTGGCGGAATTGCCCGTGACCACCACAGCGATCCTTCGGTCCATCGCCGACGTGGCCCGCTCCATGGGTGCGGATTTGAAGGACCCGGCGGTACAGCTCGCCTGTCTCCAGGTCTTCGCGCTTGGCGGTCCCCTGGACGATGACGACGAGGCGGACGCCCTCTTCGTTGCCTCGCGAGTCGGAGCGAACATTGCCGCGCCGAAGCTGGCTGAAATGATCACGAAGATCGCCAGCCGCTTCGCGATAACGCTGTCGCCGAAGATCGTGGCGCAATCGGTACCGATCGCCGGGGCCGTGGCCGGCGCCGGGCTGAACCTGACCTACATGTCCTTCTACCAATCGATGGCGGCCGTCATGTTCACTCTGAAGCCCATCGAGGCCGAATTCGGTCAGGAAGCAACGCGGCAGAGCTTTATCGATGCCATCGATAGCATCAAAGCCAGGAAAATCGCCGGAAAGTCGAGGATGTTTCCGTAACTGAAAAAGGCCGCGCCTCAATGGCGCGGCCTCTCCAATTCTCGGGAATACTCGTCCTTTACGCCTGAGGCGCCGTCGGAGCGGCCACCTTCGGCTTCGGCAGGTCGAGCTTGAGGTGAAGCTCGCGCAGACGCGCAGTGTCGACCGGAGCCGGGGCCTGCATCAGCAGATCTTCGGCCCGCTGGTTCAGCGGGAAGGCGATGACCTCGCGGATGTTCGGCTCGTCGGCCAGCAGCATGACGATGCGGTCGATGCCCGGGGCCGAACCGCCGTGCGGCGGGGCGCCCAGCTTGAAGGCGCTCAGCATGCCGCCGAATCGGGCTTCCAGTTCCTCCGGCGGGTAGCCGGCGATGTCGAAGGCCTTGTACATCACTTCGGGCAGATGGTTGCGGATCGCGCCCGAGGACAGTTCCACGCCGTTGCAGACGATGTCGTACTGGTAGGCGTTGATCTCCAGCGGGTTCTTCTCCTGCAACGCCTTCAGGCCGCCCTGGGGCATGGAGAACGGGTTGTGGCTGAAGATGACCTTGTTGGTCTCCTCGTCCAGCTCGTACATCGGGAAGTCGACGATCCAGCAGAAGCGGAAGGCGTTCTTCTCGATCAGGTCCAGCTCCTCGCCGATGCGAGTGCGGGCGAAGCCGGCCAGCTTGGCCGCCGGGCCGGGCTGGTCGCAGACGAAGAAGATCGCGTCGCCGTCCTCGAGGCCGGCCAGCTCGCGCAGGGCGGCCTGGGCGGCTTCCGGCACGAACTTGGCGATCGGACCCTTGCCGCCGCCGGCCTCCATGACGATGTAGCCGAGGCCGGGAGCACCGAGCCCGCGGGCCCAGTCGTTCAGCTTGTCGAAGAAGCTGCGCGGACGGTCGGAGACCTTCGGCGCGCGGATGGCGCGGACGACGCCGCCTTTCTCCAGCGTCTGCTTGAAGGCGCGGAATTCCACGTCGTCGCGCTTGAACACCTCGGTCACGTCGGTGATGACCAGCGGGTTGCGCAGGTCCGGCTTGTCGTTGCCGTACTTCAGCATCAACTCGGCGTAGGAGATGCGGCGGAACGGCAGGCCGTCGATGACCGGCTTCGAGTCGCGGCGGAAGCTGCCGAACTCGTCGAAGATGCCGTGCAGAACCGGCTCGATGGCGGCGAAGACGTCTTCCTGGGTGACGAAGGACATCTCGAAATCGAGCTGGTAGAACTCGCCCGGGCTGCGGTCGGCGCGGGCGTCCTCGTCGCGGAAGCAGGGGGCGATCTGGAAGTAGCGGTCGAAGCCGGCGACCATCAGCAGCTGCTTGAACTGCTGCGGCGCCTGCGGCAGGGCGTAGAACTTGCCGGGATGGTTGCGGCTGGGCACCAGATAGTCACGCGCGCCTTCCGGAGAGGAGGCGGTGAGGATCGGCGTCTGGAATTCGGTGAAGCCCTGGTCGATCATGCGGCGGCGCGCCGAGGCGATCACGCGCGAGCGCAGCATGATGTTCTCGTGGATGCGCTCGCGGCGCAGGTCGAGGAAGCGGTAGCGCAGGCGGACGTCCTCGCCGGCATCGGTGTCCTGGTTGACCTGCAGCGGGATCTGCTCCGCCTCGCCTTCCACGGTCAGCTCGGCGATCTGCATCTCGATACGGCCGGTGGGCAGCTTGTCGTTGATGGTCTCGGCCGTGCGCTTCACCACCTTGCCGGTGACGGTGATGACCGATTCCAGCTTCAGCCGGTTCGCGACCTCGAAGGCCGGGTTGGAAGTATCGACCACGCACTGCGTCAGGCCGTAATGGTCGCGCAGGTCGATGAACAGCAGCTGTCCATGGTCGCGCTTCCGGTTCATCCAGCCCGACAGGCGGACGGTTTCACCGGCATTCTCTTCACGAAGCTGGCCGCAGGTGTGCGTGCGGTAGGGGTGCATGGGTCGAAACACCTTGAAAAGGGCGGATTCCGGCGGAAAAAGCGGTCCGACACACCACACCGGACGCGGGCGAAAGTCAAGCCGCGATAGGACGGAGCGTGCAGCGGACAGGGCCGGAACGCGACATTTGGAACGCTGTGAAACACTCTGCGCGCCCCTGTTCACCTGTTCCATCCGCCAGAGCTCGGGTCGTCGACCGCCAGTTTAACACTCTGGCGGCTGCGGGGTAAGCGGACCGGGAAAATCCGGCCGGAGCCATCCGCCCCCTGCCCGCCCGGCCGGCCGTCCCGGAAAACGCATCGCCTTCGCGCTTCGCCGGACTTTCAAGCACCCGTTCGGTCGTGTATGAAGCAACCATGACGCTCATCACGACAACCGACGCCCTCCAGGCCTTCTGTCAGTCGCTGGCAGGGACCGAATACATCACGGTCGATACCGAGTTCCTGCGGGAAAAGACCTATTGGCCGCAACTGTGTCTCGTCCAGGTCGGCGGGCCCGACGGCGCGGTCGCCATCGACCCGCTGGCCGAGGGCATCGACCTGGCGCCGCTGTTCGCGCTGATGAGCGACCCGACGGTCCTGAAGGTGTTCCACGCCGCCCGGCAGGATGTGGAGATCTTCTGGCATCTGTCCGGCCAGATCCCGCATCCGCTGTTCGATACCCAGGTCGCGGCGATGGTCTGCGGCTTCGGCGAGAGCGTGGGCTACGAAACGCTGGTGACCAAGCTGGCCGGCGCACGCATCGACAAGTCCAGCCGCTTCACCGACTGGTCGCACCGCCCGCTGACCGAGCGGCAGCTGACCTACGCCCTGTCCGACGTCATCCATCTGCGCCCGGCCTACGAGAAGCTGAAGCGCCGCCTCGCCCGCTCCGGCCGGTCGCACTGGCTGGAGGAGGAGATGGCGATCCTCACCGATCCGGCCACCTACCAAGTCGATCCGGAGAGCTCCTACCTGCGGCTGAAGGTGCGCACCAACAAGCCGCGCTTCATGGCGATCCTGAAGGAGCTGGCGGCCTGGCGCGAACGCGAGGCCCAGCGCCGCGACCAGCCGCGGTCCCGCATCCTGCGCGACGAGGCCCTGCTGGAAATCGCCGCCCATGCGCCGACCACCGTCGATGACCTCGCCCGCACGCGCGGGCTGGGACGGGGCTTCGCCGAGGGGCGGCAGGGCGCCGACGTGCTGGCCGCGGTCAAGGGCGGGCTGGATCTGCCGGACAGCGCCCTGCCCCGCGTCGAACCGCGCGAGGAGCCGCCGCCCGGCCTGCAACCGATCGTCGAGCTTCTGCGCGTCCTGCTGAAGATGAAGTGCGACGAGAACAATGTCGCGGCGAAGCTGGTGGCGTCGTCCGCCGATCTGGAGGCCCTGGCGGCCGACGATGGCGCAGACATTGCGGCGATGCAGGGATGGCGGCGCGAACTCTTCGGCAATGATGCACTTGCCTTGAAGCATGGAAAGATCGGACTTGCGGTCATAGATCGTCGCGTCCGCATCGTTCCTGCTGGCGAACCACGCCCGTCGGCGGTTCCGCCGGAACCGGAAACTTGACCTTTTCGGATGGCGTCGCTTCGATGACTGTGACGCCTTTTGCTGCGGTCCGGGTACCTCCTGCGCCCGGACTTCAGCCTTAAGGGCTTTTTAAAGAAAGTTACCGTTAAGATCGGTTCGGCTTCGCAGCATCGAGCGGACCGGGGTATGCCGACCGGGGCATGCCCGGCCTGGCGGCCTGCCGACAACGCCACCCGGGCAGACAGGCCCGGATGGAAAGCAAAAGGCCGCCGAACAACGAGCGGCCGTAGATACGGGTGGTTGGCAGGCGTGACGCTTGTTGTGGGAGTGAGCAAGGTATGAGCAAGTTTGGCGGCAGACCACCCATTGGACGGGACCGTGTCCGGCTTTCCACCACGGAGAAGCAGGCCGCCGTCGCAGCCGCCAAGGATCAGAAGCCGGACTTCGACAACGACAAACTGCTGAATCTGCTGCGGTCGGCGAAGAACGAGCTGCAGGGCATGCGTCTGATCCACATGCACCTGTCGCTTTTGAAGGACCGCGACCCCAGCAGCCAGATGATGGTGCGCTCCATCATCCAGGAGCTGGCGAGCAAGGCGTCCTATCTGCAGTCCTTCAACATTTCCAACGGCGACGTCATCATCCTCTACAAGGGGCTGAAGCTCACCGGCGTGACCGACGTCTGCCAGACGGTCGAACAGGTCTTCCTGTCGAAGACGACGCTGACCGGCCCCAACCCCTACAAGGAATATTCGCTCTATTCGATCATGGAACTGGCGTTGAATTTCATCAACGTCATCCGTTTCATCGAAGAATTGCAGGCGAACGAAACCGGCAGCCACGTCACCGAGACCAAGCCGCCGATCACGCTGGAAGAACTCGGCAAGCTCGAACGCTCGATGCAGATGTTCGACCTGTCGCCCTTCCTGTTCAACCAGGGCATTGCCAACATCGGCAGCGGCGAAGCCGAGATGGAGTATTTTGAGCTCTACATCTCGATCAAGCTTCTTCAGGAACGGCTCTGCCCGGATTACGACATCACCGCCAACAAGTGGCTGTTCAACTACTTCACCGCCAATCTCGACCAGTCAGTGCTGCGGGCCCTGAACCATGGGCTCAGCTTCATGCGGGGGCGGCGGATCGGCATCAACATCAACCTGTCCACCGTCATTTCGACCGGATTCGTGAAGTTCGACGAGCGGCTGCCGATCGACTTCCGCGGGCAGGTGGTGCTTGAGGTGTCGAAGGGCGACCTGATCGAAAACCTGTCGCTGTTCAACGAGGTGGTGGAGTTCGCCCAGGACCGCCGCTACCAGATCGCGGTCGACGGGCTAAACCCGTTCTGGGTGACGAATTTCGACCTGGAATATCTGAACGCCGACTACGCCAAGATCTTCTGGTCGAACGACATGCTGGAGATGGACCCGTCGTTCGAGAAGTATTTCCGCGACCGCATCGCCGAACAGGACCGCTGCAAATTCATCCTGGCCCGCTGCGACAGCGTCACCAGCCTGGTCTATGCCCACAAGATGGGGATCAACCTGGTCCAGGGCCGTGCGGTCGACAACATCATGCGCAAGGGCGTCAGCGTCCGCGAAGCCATCGCCCACGCCAAGGTGGACTGAGCGCGCGTTCAGGTCTTGCGCGGAGCCTGCCGCAGCGGACCATCGGTCCAGGCTGGGGGAAGAAGGGCAAGCAGCCAGACCGCGGCCATCATCGGCCAGGGGAAGGCGATTCGCGCCCGGTTGCGCTCCAGCCCGCGGCGGATGACCCTGGCCGCGGCATCGGTCTCCATCAGAAACGGCATCGGGAAGCGGTTCACCGCCGTCATCCGGCTTTTGACGAAGCCCGGACAGATGACCGAGACACCGATCCCCTCCCCGGCCAGATCACCGCGCAGCGCCTCGCCATAGACCCGGACCATCGCCTTGCTGGCGCAATAGGCGGGCGCGCCGGGAAGGCCGCGGAAGCCGGCCAGCGAGGCCATGATGGCGATCTGTCCGCTCCGCCGCTCCCGCATCGCCGGAAGCAGCGGGTGGATGCTGTTCAGAACGCCGTCGATGTTCACCGCCAGGATGCGCC
Organism: Azospirillum sp. UENF 112521; assembly: GCF_058780665.1. Classification (NCBI taxonomy): domain Bacteria; kingdom Pseudomonadati; phylum Pseudomonadota; class Alphaproteobacteria; order Rhodospirillales; family Azospirillaceae; genus Azospirillum; species Azospirillum sp. UENF 112521. The sequence goes on along the minus strand of NZ_JBSNCI010000002.1, from coordinate 1,202,891 downwards.
GCGCCTGCTCCTCCGTCTCCCCGCCATCGCCGGTGCCAGCCGACATGCCGGCATTGGCGATCAGCAGGTCGACCGGCGAGGTCGCATCGACCCGAGCCAACCAGTCCGCCATCGCCTTGCGGTCGGACACATCGATCACCGTCGTCTCGACCAGGGCACCGGCGGCGCGGCAGCGTTGCGCCACGCCCTCCAGCCTTGCGGAGTCGCGGCCGCTCAGGGCAAGTCGAACTCCGGGGGCGGCGTAGAGGACAGCCAGGGCTTCGCCGATGCCACTGGAGGCTCCGGTGATGACGATGGACCGCGGCTGCTTCATGGGATTTCCGCCCTGACCGTCGGCTGCCCTATGGCGCCGACGCTTGTTGTGGGGTGATGTCGCGTTTATAAGCACGACATCATTCGACACCGCTTTTCAAGTGAGGCCGCCGTTGCCAGCCCATCGCCCCGTCATTGCCAGCATGACCGGTTTCGCACGCGTCGACGGGCACGGCGACGGCTATTCCTGGACCTTCGAGGCCAAGAGCGTCAATGGCCGCAGCCTGGATCTGCGGTGCCGCCTGCCGTCCGGCTTCGACAGCGTCGAGGCGGCGGCCCGGGCCGATGTGCCGAAGCGGCTGGCCCGCGGCAACGTCAACCTGACGCTGACCGTCAACCGCGCCCAGGCGGTGTCGCAGCTGCGCATCAACCGCGAGCTTCTGGCCCAGGTTCTGGAGATCGCGCGGGAGATCGAGGGGGCCGGGGCCGCCGCGCCGCGGCTGGATTCGCTGCTGGCTGTCCGCGGCATCATCGAGCCGGTCGAAGAGGATGAAACCGAGGCGCGCGAGCGCGTCGAGTCGGCGTTGAAGGGCGACCTGTCCAGGCTGATCGACCAGTTGTCGGTCAACCGCCTCGCCGAGGGTGCCCGCATCGCCGATGTGCTGAAGGGCCATCTCGACGAGATCGCCCGGCTGGTCGACGCGGCGTCGGCCTGCGCCTCGACCCAGCCGGACGCGCTGCGCGAGAAGCTGCGCACCCAGGTCGCGGCGATCCTCGGCTCCTTCCCCGCCCTGTCAGAGGAGCGGCTGGCCCAGGAGGCGGCGATCCTGATCGGCAAGGCCGACGTGCGCGAGGAGCTGGACCGCCTGCGCGCCCATATCCAGGCCGCGCGCGACATGATGGCGGAAGGCGGCGCCATCGGCCGCCGGTTCGACTTCCTGTGCCAGGAGTTCAACCGCGAGGCCAACACGCTCTGCTCCAAATCGGCGGACGTCGAACTGACCCGCATCGGCCTGTCGCTGAAAGCCTCCATCGAGCAGCTTCGCGAGCAGGTGCAGAACATCGAATGACCATCGTTCCCGAATGACTGGCAACTGCGAGTGACCGCCATGGCTGCGTCCAACACATCCCCGATCCACCGCCGCGGCCTGATGCTGGTGCTGTCCTCACCGTCGGGGGCCGGCAAGACCACCATCGCCCGCGGGCTGCTGGACCGCGATGCCGGCATCACCATGTCGGTGTCGGTGACCACCCGCGCGATGCGTCCGGGCGAGGTCGAAGGGCTGGATTACTACTTCATCGATCAGCCGCGCTTCGACCGCATGGCGGAGACCGGCGACCTGCTGGAACATGCCCGCGTCTTCGGCAACTGCTATGGCACGCCCCGCGTGGCAGTGGAGGACGCGCTGGGCGCCGGCCGCGACGTGCTGTTCGCCATCGACTGGCAGGGCGCGCAGCAGCTGGCGCAGAACGCCCGCGACGATCTGGTCAGCGTCTTCGTCCTGCCGCCGTCGGTCAGCGAACTGGAACGCCGCCTGCGCGGCCGCGGCCAGGATTCCGAGGAGGTCATCGCCAACCGGATGGCGAAGGCGTCCAACGAGATCAGCCACTGGCCGGAATACGACTATGTCATCGTCAACAGCGACGTGACCGAGAGCATCGCCGCGGTTGAGTCCATCCTGCATGCCGAACGGCTGCGCCGCCGCCGTCAGGTCGGCCTGCCGGAGTTCGTGCGCAGCATTCAGGACACGCTGTAACTGTTTGTTTGATATCTATTTGTTTGGAAACGGCTTCGCCCGCACCTTGATTTCATGGTCGGGCGGGCCGTCGCTTCCGTCCGGCTTCCTGCCGCGGTAATAGCCCTTCTGCCAGCGTTCCTGCGCGGCGGTGCTGCCCGGCGTCTGCAGGTCGCTGTTGAACTGGCTGCGCGAGGTCGCCCAGGCACGGTACTGAGCCGCGGTCTCCGGATCGCTGTCCAGGTCGCGAACCTCCGGCGTCAGGCTTTCCACCAGACCGCGCTGGATCGGCATGAGATGGGCGAAGGGCTCGCCCTTTTCCCAGGTCACCGGAACGCCGGCAGCGGTGAACTTCCAGTTCATGGTGAAGGGATAGGGCGACCAGTCGGTCTCGATGATTCCCGACAGACCCAGGATCCCGTGTTTCGGATGGTTCAGCGGGCCGGTGACCATCAGGTTGATGCCCGGCGGCGTGCGGAACAGCGCCGCGACATGGAAGGTCAGGACGCCGCTGCCGAAATGGCTGGCCGGCAGCAGGGGATGCTGCTCGTCGGCCGTGACGGTGATGGCATCCAGCCCCGTTCCGCCGTTCCACACGGCGGTGGCCCGCACAGGGCAGCAAACCTCCCATCCATGCATGCTGGCGATGTTCAGCGGCAGGCAGCGGTAGCCATACTGTTCCGGCAGGGCGTCGATCCAGTCGCGGGTCGGGCGGGCCGGGCGGATGTCGGGCATCGCGCCCGAGAGGGGATAAGCGATCAGCGTCATGGCGTCGCATCCTGACAGACTTCTTTATCCGGTGTAACCCTGATGCTCCAATGATCACAACCCGTTTCGCGACCATCCGGACTACCCCTGGCTCGACGTCGGGCATTGCGTCGACGGACAGTACTCCAGTATGACCGACCCGTTGTATTAGAGTTCTTTTGATTAGCGGACCGCACCGTCACGCGCCATCGGGCGGCGGATGCGGCATCGCGCTCATGGGGTGGAACAGGGCGATGATCGGCAAACTTCACAGCATCAAGGCAAAGCTCCTGATCCTCCAGGGGCTGTTCCTCGTCGCCATTCTGGTGGGCGGCATCTGGTCGGCGACCTCGAAGCGCGAAACCATGGTGGAGGGCTACCGCAACTCCATCCAGGCGGTGGTTCAGACCTCGCTGTCGATCATGAAGTCCTATGACGCCCGTGCCGCCAAGGGCGAGTTCAGCCGGGAGGAGGCACAGACCCTTGCCAAGGGTGCGCTGCGGGCCCTGCGCTTCTTCGGCAACGAATACATGTTCGGGTACGAATTCGACGGCACCAACGTGTTCCACGGCGTCCGCGCCGACCTGGAAGGCACCCGCAAGCTCGCCGACTTCAAGGACAGCAACGGCGTGCTGGTGATCCGCGGCCTGATCGATGCGGCCCGCAGCGGCGACGGCACCCTGATCTACAATTTCCCCAAGGCCGGCGGGACCGAGCCGATGCCGAAGCTGGCCTACGCCGCGATCTACGAGCCGTGGGGCTGGATGATCGGCACCGGCGTCTACATCGACGATGTCGACGCCGCCTTCCGTGCCACGCTGATCAAGACGCTGCTGGTGACGCTGGCGGCGGCCCTGCTGCTCGGGCTGTTCGGTTTCCGTCTGGTGTCGCGCATCGGCAAGGGGCTGGACGGCATCGCCCACGCCACCGACCGCATCGCTAAGGGCGATCTGGCCGCCGAGGTTGCCGGCGCCGACCGGGCCGACGAGGTTGGGGCCCTGGCCCGCTCGGTCGAGACCCTGCGGCTCAGCGCCATCGAAGCCGAGGATTTGCGCCGCCGCCATGCCGCGCTGGAACGGGAAGCCGAGGAAGGCCGCCGCGCCACCATGCGGCGGCTGGCCGACGAGTTCGAGAGCACGGTCGGTGCGCTGGTCCATTCCGTCGCCGAGTTGGCCGGGCAGCTGACCCACACCTCGGGCGCGATGAGCAGCGGGGCGGAGCAGACCACCCGGCTGATGGACGGCGCCGCCCGCGCCGCCGGGACCACCTCCGGCAACGTCCAGGCGGTGGCGGGCGCCACCGAGGAGCTGGCCGCCTCCATCCGCGAGATCGCGCAGCAGATCGCCGAGTCGACGACCGGCTCCGCCCGCGCCGTCGAGGACGTACGCCGCACCTATGCCCTGATCGAACAGCTGGACGGTGTCGCCCGCCGCACGGTGGAGGTGGTGGACCTGATCCGCTCCATCGCCGAGCAGACCAACCTGCTGGCGCTGAATGCGACCATCGAGGCGGCCCGCGCCGGAGAGGCCGGCAAGGGCTTCGCGGTGGTTGCCAGCGAGGTGAAGAATCTCGCCAACCAGACCGCCAAGGCGACCGACGACGTGCAGGCGCAGATCGCCGCGATGACCGACGCCACGTCGTCCGTTGTCGAGGCGATGCGCGGCGTCGGCGGCGCCATCGAGACGGTGAACAACGTCGCCTCCAGCATCTCCGCCGCCATCGAGGAGCAGGGAGCGGCGACCCGCGACATCAGCCAGAACGTCAACGAGGCGGCGCAGGGCGTCAGCTCGGTGTCCGACAGCCTGAACCTGGTGTGCAGCCACGCGACCGCCACCGGCCAGGCCTCCGCCGAAGTGGCCGCCGCGGCCCGCGCGGTGGGCGAGCGTGCCGACCGCATGCTGGGCGAGGTGTCGGCCTTCGTTGCCCGCATCCGGCAGGGCTGACTTTCCACCCTGGCGGGGAGGGTTATTCTACCGGATGCATTCGGTAAAATTCCGCGCTATGGATGGGGCAGCCAATCGCCGGATATGACGCCATGACCATCCCCTCCCCCGCCGCAGCCGCTCCCACCGTCGCCCGCCGGGGCTGGCTCGACGAGGCTCTGCGCCGGATCGAGGCGGACGTGAACCGCTCCGCCGACACCCACCTGCTCCGGATGCCGATCCCGGCGGCGCAGGGGATCACGCTGTATCTGAAGGACGAGTCGACCCATCCCACTGGCAGCCTGAAGCACCGGCTGGCGCGGTCGCTGTTCCTCTACGCGATCTGCAATGGCTGGGTGCGCGCCGGCACGACGGTGATCGAGGCCTCGTCCGGCTCCACCGCGGTGTCGGAAGCCTACTTCGCCCAGCTGCTGGAGTTGCCTTTCGTCGCCGTGGTGCCGCGCAACACCTCGCCGGCCAAGATCGCGCAGATCGAGTTCTATGGCGGCCGCTGCCATATGGTGGAGCGCGCGTCGGAGGTCTGCGCCGAGGCGCAGCGGCTGGCCCGCGACTGCGACGGCCACTTCATGGACCAGTTCACCTATGCAGAGCGCGCCACCGACTGGCGCGGCAACAACAACATCGCCCAGTCGATCTTCGAACAGCTGGCACAGGAGCCGCATCCGGTGCCGGACTGGATCGTCTGCGGCGCCGGCACCGGCGGCACCTCGGCCACCTTCGGGCGCTATGTGCGCTATCGCCGGCTGCCGACGCGGGTTTGCGTCGCCGATCCCGAGCATTCCGCCTTCTTCGCCGGCTTCCGCGACAACGATCCGAAGGCCGGCGTCGGCCGTGGCTCCGGCATCGAGGGCATCGGGCGCCCGACGGTGGAGCCGTCCTTCCAGCCGACGGTGATCGACCGGATGATCCGCGTGCCCGACGCCGCCAGCATCGCCGCCGTCTGGGTGCTGCGCGACCGGCTGGGCCGCGCCTGCGGCGGTTCCACCGGCACCAATCTGGTGGGCGCCATCGAGCTGATCGCCGGAATGATGCGCGAGGGCCGGCAGGGCAGCGTCGCCACGCTGATCTGCGACCCGGGCGACCGCTATATGGGGACCTACTTCAACCGCGACTGGCTGGAGGCCGCCGGGCTGGACATCGATCCCTGGTGCGAGCGGATCGACGCCTTCTTCCGCACCGGCGCCTGGAGCGGCGACGGTCTGGACTCGGCCGAGCGTTGAGGGGGAAGCCGACAGCCATGACCCGCATGAGAATCCGCATCGATTTCGAGAGCGGCGGCTCGATCGGGCCGGGCAAGATCGCGCTGCTGGAGCAGATTCGCGACACCGGCTCCATCTCCGCCGCCGGACGGGCGCTGGGCATGTCCTACCGGCGGGCGTGGCTGCTGGTGGACGACCTGAACCGCATCTTCAGCGAACCGGTGGTGAGCGCCGCGGTCGGCGGCAAGCATGGCGGCGGCACGGTGCTGACCGCCTTCGGCGAACAGGTGATCGACCATTACCGTGCGGTCGAACGCGAAGCGCATGTGGCGACCGCCCACCGGCTGGCGGCGCTGGCGGCAGGGACCAATCCCGATTATGGGACGGACAGCCGGGTCGTTGACGGCAGCTTCGCGAACGATCCCGCCGTCGGGCCTGGATGTGGTCCGGACAAATGACCGGGCTTCACGACAACGAAAAAGGCCGGGCAACTGCCCGGCCTTGTCATATCCGCACACAGGAACAGGCTGTGCGAAAGCGTCTATGCGAACGCCTTGTACGCAATCAGCGTGAAGGTGTCCCGCACGCCGGGCAGTGTCTGCACATGCTCTGTCACGAAGCGGCCGATATCGTCGTCCTGCTTCAGGTAGCATTTCATCAGCAGATCGTACTGGCCGGAGATGGAATGCACCTCCGACACCTGTTCGATCAGCTGCACAGCCTGATCGGCGACCTCATAGGCGCGTCCGAGATCGCATTTGACCATGACGAAGATGGTCTGCACGGGCTCAGCCCTCCTGCGACGGATCGGTCGAGGTCTCGCTGGACGGACGCGGACGGGCCGAACGCAACATGAAGGCCGGCATATGGTCGCCGAAACCGATCACCGGCACGTCGTCTTCGTCGTCGTCACGGCGACGGCGGCGATCACGGTCACGGTCGCGATCCCGGCGCGGGTCGTTGCTGCGGCGGGATTCGGCGGCAGCCAGCGATTCGCGGGGCTGACGCTCCTCACGGACCGGACGCTCTTCACGCATCGGGCGCTCCTCACGGACGGGACGCTCCTCGCGGGCGGCGCGCTCTTCGCGGGGCGCAGCTTCCTCGCGCGGGGCGCGCTCTTCACGGCCACCACGGGGCGGACGGGCTTCCGAACGGGAGTCGGTCTTGGCTCCACGACCGCCACGGCCACGGCCACGGCCACGGGAGCTGCTGTCTTCCTCGCCGAACTCGGCCGTTTCCAGGCCGTCGATGGCGATCATGGGGATCTCCCGCTTGATGAGGCGCGTGATCGCGCCGACCAGTTTCGTGTCGTCGGGCGTCGCCAGCATGAAGGCGCGGCCCTGCTTGCCGGCGCGGCCGGTGCGGCCGATCCGGTGGACATAGTCGTCGGGGGTCAGCGGCACGTCGAAATTGAAGACATGGCTCAGACCCTGGACGTCGATGCCGCGGGCGGCGACGTCGGAACAGACCAGCAGCGTGATCTCGCCCTGCTTGAAGCGTTCCAGCGTCTCGGTCCGCTTGGACTGCACCATGTCGCCATGCAGCGCGCCGACATTGAAGCCGTGGCGCTCCAGCGACTTCTGCAGCACGGCGATGTCGCGCTTGCGGTTGCAGAAGATGAAGGCGTTCTTGACGTCCTCGGTCTGCAGCAGATGGCGCAGCGCCTTGCGCTTGTCCATCTCATGCACGAGGGTCAGTGCCTGGGTCACCGTTTCCGCCGGAGAAGCGGGCGGAGCAACGGAGATCTCAAGCGGCTGGGTCAGGAAGGCATCGGCCAGACGGCGGATTTCCGGCGGCATGGTCGCCGAGAAGAACAGGGTCTGGCGGTTCTTCGGCAGCTTGCTGACGATGCGCTCGATGTCCGGGATGAACCCCATGTCGAGCATGCGGTCGGCCTCGTCGATGACGAAGACCTTGATGTCGTTCAGCATGATGTTGCCGCGCTCGAACAGGTCGATGAGACGACCCGGAGTCGCGATCAGAACATCCACGCCGCGGTCGAGCTTCTTCACCTGTTCGGTGAAGGTCTCGCCGCCGATCAGCAGCGCCATGCTGAGCTTGTGGTACTTGCCGTAGGTCTCGAAGCTTTCCGACACCTGGGCGGCCAACTCGCGCGTCGGCTCCAGGATCAGCGACCGCGGCATCCGCGCGCGGGCACGGCCCGACGCCAAGATGTCGATCATGGGCAAGGTGAAGCTCGCCGTCTTGCCAGTGCCCGTCTGCGCGCAGCCCAGCACGTCGCGGCGTTGCAGGACACAGGGAATTGCCTGTTCCTGAATGGGCGTCGGTTGGGTGTAACCCTTGTCCTCGATGGCGCGCAGGACGTCAGGGCCAAGCCCAAGTTCCGAAAAAAGCATCCAACCTGTTTCTGTTCTGGAGTGCGCAAATCGAGCGTTCGACGCCCGATGCCTGGATGAGGCCGAAGAATAGGAAGTCAAAGCTACATGTCAATAGATCCGATGTTCGGAGGCCGAAAATTGACGCGAAAATACGCCGCGTTGGCGAAATCGCTCCCCTGCGCTAGGTTGTCGTCCGGCAATGCCGCGAGTTGCGGCGCTTGCCGGCACCCTGAACCGGGGTGGCCCGCTTCAAATGGAACGGTCGAGAGCATTTGATGATTCTTCGTGCCCAGGACTCGGTGCTGGTGGTGGTGGATGTGCAGGAACGGCTGTTGCCGGCCATCCACGACGCCGTCCGCGTCGTCCGCAATACCGGAATGCTGCTGAAGGGCGCTGCCGCCCTGTCGGTGCCGGTGCTGGTGACCGAGCAATATTCCCGCGGCCTGGGGCCGACGGTGGAAGCGGTGCGCGCCGACCTGCCGCCCGGAACCCCGGTGATCGAGAAGATCACCTTCGGCTCCACCGGCGAGCCGGCCTTCAACGCCGCGCTGGCGGAATTGAAGCGCCCGCAGATCGTGCTGTGCGGGACGGAAGCCCATGTGTGCGTGATGCAGACGGCGCTCGGACTGCGCCAGCAGGGCCATGCGGTCTATCTGGTGGCCGACGCCGTATCGTCGCGCACGCCCGACAACCGCGCCATGGCGCTGGAACGGATGCGCACCGCCGGCGTGACCATCGTCACCACCGAAATGGTGCTGTTCGAGTGGATGGAGCGCGCCGGCACCCCCGTCTTCAAGCTCGTCAGCGCGCTGGTGAAGTGAGCGCAGGAGAAATCCCATGTCCCCGACCTCCACTTCTGCGAACTCCGGCCGTCGCCCCGCGCTGATGCTGTTGCCCGGCATGCCGCTGGACGCCGCATTGTGGGAGCATCAAGTCCGGCATCTCGGCGAGCTGGCGGATCCGCAGGTGGTCGAGCTGGCCGACTGCGACGGCATCGCGGCGATGGCCGGCAAGGTGCTGGCCCAGGCGCCGGACCGCTTCGCCGTCGCCGGCCTGTCGATGGGCGGCTATGTGGCGCTGGAGATCCTGCGCCGGGCGCCGGAGCGGGTGGAGCGGCTCGCCCTGCTCGACACCAACGCCCGCCCCGACACGGCGGAGGCGACGGCCACGCGGCGGGAGGCGGTGGCGCTCGCCCGCCAGGGCCGCTACGGGCAGGTCATCCGCGCCGCCCTGCCCCGCCTGATCCATCCCGAACGGCTTGCCGACGAGGGCTTCGTCCGCTCCGTCCTGGCGCAGATGGAACGGGTGGGCGTCGACGGCTATGCGCGGGAACAGGAGGCGATCATCAACCGGGCGGACAGCCGGCCGGGCTTGGCCGCCATCCGCTGCCCGACGCTGGTCGTCTGCGGCCGCCAGGACATCCTGACGCCGCCGGCCCTGCACGAGGAGATGGCGGCGGCCATTCCCGGCGCGCGGCTGGTGGTGATCGAAGACTGCGGCCACCTGTCGGCGATGGAGCAGCCGCAAGCGGTCACCGCCCTGATGCGCGACTGGCTGCTGCGGGACTGAACTTTTTCAGCAGTCCGGCCTGCCGCAGAGCAGATCCGAGCGCTGGCTCGGGAACAGAGAGAAGGTCATGTCGCTGATCAGGCTGCGGAAATCCGGATCGTCCGGGCCCTGCGGCCGGTCGAGCCAGCCGGTGGCGGAGGTCAGCGCGCCACCCGACCGGCAGAACGCCCCCTGGACGATAATCGGTCCGCCCGGCGGTGCGGTCGGGATCGGCCCTTCGGTGCAGAGGGCCGAGTTCAGCATGTTTTCCGATACGTTGAAGGCCAGCACCACCTTGTACTCGCGCCGCGCCGTGTCGTTGGGCGTGGTGGTGAGGTTGGTCCTCACGCCGAACACCCGGTCCTGCATGTGGGGCAGAACCTTCTCGGCAAAGCGGTCGGGCGTCAGGCCGAAGGGGTTGCCGTGCAGGACCACCCGAAGATCGCGGTCGCTCGCCGCATAAGCCACCTCGCTGCGCGTATAGGCCGGCGTCGGCTCGCTCGCCACCACCCGCTCGTTGGTACAGGCGGCGAGGGCGGAGACGCCCAGCAGAAGGGCGGCGAGCGGCGGGAGCGTGCGCATGATCGGGGTGTCCGTTGATGTGGCTGGCATCGGTATCGTTTGGCCGGATATGGGGTGCAGTTGCCACAAGGGCGAGTGCTCCCCTGCTCCGCCGACAGGCGCCGTCACACGTCTCTCAACCACTTTTCGGCGGCGCGGGCGATCAGGCCCGGATAGTCGGGACGTTCCGGACCTACAAGGGAAAGATCGAACTCCGCAACGATGCGCGCCACCGTCACGTCCGTCAATTCCAGCCCCAGCACGCGGGCGCGGCGGGCGATGGCGAGTTCCTGCCCCCAAACATAGACCTGGCGCGCGTCGGTGTTGCGCGCCATCACCCGGGATTGCTCCATCCGCTCGTCGCCGTTGATTGGCAGCCAGATGTCGGTCATCAGCATGTCGGCCGGGGTGCCGGAGCGATATTCCATCGCGTCGGCATTGACCACGTCGATCTTCGCCACGATGTCGGCCGAAAGCTGGTCGAACAGACCGATGAGCCGGTTCATCTCGATGACGTCGGGGTCCAGTTCGACAACGGTGACCCTCGTCACCTCCGGCTTCAGCGCCGCGTTCACCGCCGCCCAGCCCATGCCCATCCCCATCACCACCGTGTGGCCGGTGGCGGCGCGCACACCGATCTCCTGGCTTTCGATTTCCATCGGCGTCATCGACATCCAGGTTCGATAGTCCTGACCGACCTCGCGCCGGCTGAGAATCGCGGTATTCCTGGTCAGCCGGGCCGGATTCCAGTAGCCGGGACTCAGCAGGAGAGGAACCACCTGAAGCCGCCAGCGTCCAACCTCGCAGGATTGGTAATGCGGTATGAACAAGTCGGTGACGAAGGGAGTCAGCGGAGCCAGCGCATCCGCCAGAATTTCGGGAGGGATGGCGTCAACCGGGATATGTGTTCCGTCAGTTTCCGAGGGATACATGCGCCTCCTGGAGGAATTGGCTAAGTGACGAGAGAAAGTCTCGGGAATAGCCATTTCCAGAAGGATATATCGGTGGCACCTCGCTTCAACCGGGAACTTTTCACCGAATTTACCACCGGAAACCCGTGCCGCGATACGGGTTGGAACGCTTGAAAGACGGCTTTTGGGCGGAGGGAGTTAACCCTCCCCCCGTCACACGTCGATGTCGTCAGCCTTCACGAACTTGGCGTTATCCTGGATGAACTTGAAGCGCAGCTCCGGACGCTTGCCCATCAGATCCTCGACCAGCGACCGCGTGCGCTCGCATTCCGGCTTTTCCTCCGGGTCGGCGGCGTTGGGCACGACCACGCGCAGCAGCGAACGCTTGGACGGGTCCATCGTCGTGTCGCGCAGCTGGGCCGGCATCATCTCGCCCAGGCCCTTGAATCGGCTGATGTCGGGCTTCTTGCCCTTGAACATCTTCGACAGCAGCTCGTCCTTGTGGGCGTCGTCGCGGGCATAGACCTGCTTGTTGCCGTGGCTGAGACGGTAGAGCGGCGGCAGGGCAAGGTAGAGGTGGCCCTCCTGGATCAGCCCCGGCATCTCGCGGTAGAAGAAGGTCATCAGCAGCGAGGCGATGTGGGCGCCGTCGACGTCGGCGTCGGTCATGATGATGACCCGCTCGTAGCGCAGCTTGTCGGTCGAAAAATCCTTGCCGATGCCGCAGCCGAGCGCCTGGGTCAGGTCGTTCAGCTCCTGGTTGGCCTTCATCTTGTCGACCGACGCGCTGGCGACGTTCAGGATCTTGCCGCGGAGCGGCAGGATCGCCTGGGTCTCGCGCTGGCGGGCCTGCTTGGCGGAACCGCCGGCCGAATCGCCCTCCACCAGGAACAGCTCGGTGCCCTCGGGCGAGTTGCGCGAGCAGTCGGCCAGCTTGCCGGGCAGGCGCAGGCGGCGGGTCGCCGACTTGCGCGTCATCTCCTTGGACTGCTTGCGCCGCGCCCGCTCCTCGGCCTTTTCGATCAGCCGTTCCAGCAGGCCGTTGGCGCTCTGGGGATCGCCGGACAGCCAATGGTCGAAATGGTCCTTCACCGCGGTCTCGACGAGGCGCTGCGCCTCCGCCGTCACCAGCTTTTCCTTGGTTTGGCCCTGGAAATGCGGTTCACGGATGAAGACGGACAGCAGGACGCAGGCGTCGCCCATCACGTCGTCGGCGGTGACCTGTCCGGCCCGCTTGTTATTGGTCAGCTCGCCATAGGCCTTCAGGCCGCGGGTCAGCGCGGTGCGCAGGCCGGCCTCGTGCGTGCCGCCCTGCGGGGTCGGCACGGTGTTGCAGTAGGTGTGCGAGAAGCCTTCGTCATCGTCGGGCCACGCCACCGCCCATTCCACCCGGCCCTGGCCGTTGGGGAAGTCGAGCGCTCCGGAGAAGGGCAAGCGCGTCAGCGTCTTGCGGTCCTTCAGCGCGGCGGTCAGGTAATCCTGAAGGCCGCCGGGGAAATGCAGCGTTTCCGAGGCCGGGGTGGTGGCGTCGACCGACAGCAGGGCCGGATCGCAGCTCCACCGGATCTCCACGCCGCGGTAGAGATAGGCCTTGGAGCGCGCCAGCCGGTACAGCCGGTGCGGTTCGAAATGAGCGGTCTCGCCGAAGATTTCCGGGTCGGCGTGGAAGCGGATGGTGGTGCCGCGCCGGTTGACGTTGCCGCGATGGGCCAGCGGCCCCTGCGGCAGGCCGCGGCTGTATTCCTGCACGTAGAGCTGCTTTTCGCGGGCGATCTCGACGGTCAGCCGGTCCGACAGAGCGTTGACCACCGACAGGCCGACGCCGTGCAGGCCGCCCGAGGTCTGGTAGACCTTGTTGGAGAATTTGCCGCCGGAGTGCAGCGTGGTCATGATGACCTCCAGCGCCGACTTGCCCGGATATTTCGGGTGGTCGTCGATGGGGATGCCGCGCCCGTTGTCGCGCACCATCACCGTATAGTCGGCGGTCAGCTCCAGGTCGATTCGGCTGGCATGTCCGGCCACCGCCTCGTCCATGGCGTTGTCCAGGACCTCGGCCACCAGATGGTGCAGCGCGCGGTCGTCGGTGCCGCCGATATACATGCCCGGCCGGCGCCGGACAGGCTCCAGCCCCTCCAGAACCTCGATGTCCTGGGCGGAATAGCTGTCGGCCTTGGGGGCCGTGTTCTCGAAAAGATCGCTCATGACGGGATGATAGGAATTTCGTCAGGGGTGCGCAAGCGCATCCTGGGCCGCTTATACTGCGTCGCCACATGGTTTTGTGGGCGAAATTTTTTTGACGCCGGAGGAAGCATGAGCGCAGCGGACGGATATGACTTCGACAACGGCCCTGCCCTGCGGGCCATCGCGATGCCGGCGGACACCAATCCGAACGGCGACATCTTCGGCGGATGGCTGCTGGCGCAGATGGATCTGGCCGGCGGGACGGTGGCGGTGCGGCGCAGCCATGGCCGCGTCGCCACCGTCGGGATCGAGGCGATGACCTTCCACAAGCCGGTCTTCGTCGGTGACGAGGTCAGCTGCTTCGCCCGGATCGAAAAGGTCGGCCGCACCTCGATCCGCATCCGCGTCGAAACCTGGGTGCGGCGCGAACGGTCCGGCTCCGACCCGATTAAGGTGACGGAGGGCATGTTCACCTATGTCGCCATCGGCGAGGACCGCAAGCCGCGCGAAGTGCCGCCGGAGTAAGCAGCCTCAGGCTGCCGGCGCCTTGACGAAATGCTGGTGTCCGTGGTCGCACTGGCCGCGGGCATGCTTGTCGTCGCAGCTTTCGGCGGAGGTCAGGCCGATCCAGCCGTGGAGAGTGGTGGGGTCGAAACCGGCCTCGCGGCGGTCGCCGACCTGGATCAGCGGACGGCGGATCAGGTCGCGGTCGGCCAGCATCGCCGCCAGCGCGGCGGGCTCGTCGAGGGCGCCGGGCGTCACGGCACCGGATTTCACCGCGGCGGCACGGCGGTTGAACCAGGCATCGACCTCCTTGCCGCCAAAGAAGGCACGCAGTTCCGCGGCAGTCAGGTCGGCAGTGGCGAGGTCGCGGTCCACCAGCGTGTGGCCGGCGGCGGCCAACTGCTGTTTCTGCTTGGCGTTCGCCGGGCAACCGGCCAGTCCGTAGAAAATCACTTCGGCCATGGGACACTCCGCTGCTGGATGGGCGGTCCTGATCCGGGAGCAATCAGGACCGATTTCGTCCAGTCTAACGGCGGCGCAGCATGAAAAAGGGCGCGACAGAATGCCGCGCCCACATTTTTCCTATGGGTATTCCGGAGCGAGCCCGGCAACTCAGTTCTGGAGGCGCTTCAGTGCATCCTCGACATACTGGTTGGTGTAGGTTTTGGACAGGTCGATGCTGGCGGACGCAACCGCCGGGTCGAAGGCCTTCAGCACCTTCAGGGCCGCGTCGGCACCCTCCTGGGTGAAGCGGCCGTCCGGCGAGTAGGTCGGCTTGGAATGCTCGAAGGCCTGGGCGTAGAGCGACTTGTTGCCCAGGAAATACTCCTCCGGCAGCACCTTCAGCACGTCGTCCGTGCTGGCCTTGTTCAGCCACAGCATGGTGCGGACGAAGACGTCGGCCAGCGCCTGGGTGGTCTTCGGGTTCTCCTTGATGAAGTCCGGCTTCATGTAGAGCACGGCGGCGGGATAGGGGCCGCCATAGACGTCCATCGTGCCCTTCTCGGTCCGGGTGTCGGCCAGGATGGTGATGTCGCCGTCGGCCTGGGCCTGGCTGATCACCGGGTCGAGATTGACGATGGCGTCGATCTCGCCGCGCTTGATCGCCGCGATGGCGCTGGGGCCGCCGCCGACGCCGATGACCGAGGCATCCTCAGGCTTCAAGCCGAGCGAAGTCAGCACATGGTTCAGCATGAAGTTGGTCGAGGAGCCGGGAGCGGTGACGCCGACCTTCTTGCCCTTCAGGTCCTGCACCGACTTGACGGTGCCGGACTTGTTGACCGACGCCAGCACGATGCCGGGATAGCGGCCGAGCTGCGTCACCGCGACGATGGGCTGGCCCTTGGCCTGCATCTGGATGGTGTGGTCGTAGGCGCCGGTCACGACATCGGCGGAGCCGCCGACGAGGGCCTGGAGGCTCTTGGCCCCGCCGCCGAAGTCGCTGACCTCAACGTTAAGCCCGGCGTCCTTGAAATAGCCCAGCCGCTCGGCCAGCGTCAGCGGGAGGTAATAAAGCAGCGGCTTGCCGCCGACGGCGATCTTGATGTCGGTCTTTTCGAGTTTCTGCTGGGCTGCGGCCAGCCCGGCCGTCCCAAGAGTGAGAGCGACCGCGGCGGCCGCGATCAGCGATTTGAGTTTCATGGGTTTCCTCCCTTTTGAATTTCAATGCTGCCCGGCGCCGGTGTCCTGCGGGCGCCAGTGCAAAAGCCGTTTCTCGATCATGGTGACGGCGGCATCGATCAGGACGACGAAGATCGTCAGCACCAGCATGCCGGAGAAGACGCCGACCGTGTCGAACACGCCTTCCGCCTGATGGATGCGGTAGCCGAGTCCGGCGGCGGAGCCCAGATACTCGCCCACCACCGCGCCGACCATGGCGAAGCCGACGGCGGTGTGCAGTGAGGAGAAGACCCAGGACAGGGCCGAGGGCAGATAGACATGGCGGAACAGGTCGCGGGAGCTGGCGCCCAGCATGCGGGCGTTGGACAGCACCACCGGGCTGACCTCCTTCACGCCCTGGTAGACGTTGAAGAAGACGATGAAGAAGACCAGCGTCACCCCCAGCGCCACCTTCGACCAGATGCCGAGCCCGAGCCACAGCGCGAAGATCGGCGCCAGCACCACGCGGGGCAGCGCGTTGACCGCCTTGATGTAGGGGTCGAAGACGACGGAGACCAACGGCGCGCGGGCGAACCAGAAGCCGAAGGCGATGCCGGCCACCGTGCCGATGATGAAGGCCAGCGCGGTCTCCAGCAGCGTGATGCCGAGATGGTACCAGATGACGCCCGACGCGAAGTCGGCCCAGGTGCGGGCCAGCACCGCCCCCGGCGTGCCGAAGAAGAAGGGGCTGAGGATCTTGGTGTCTGTCAGGACATGCCAGATCAGGAAGAAAGCGATCAGGACAGCCAGCTGCAGCAGCAGGATGACCGGACGGCTGGGCAGGCGTTTGGCGTGGGATCTCATGATGTCGTCACCGCAGCTTGGTCTGGGCGTAGCCCTTCAGCACCTCGTCGCGCAGTTGCGCCCAGATCTCCTGGTGCAAGGCGAGGAACTGCGGGGTCATGCGGATTTCCGCCACGTCGCGCGGCCGGTCGAGGCCGATGCGGTATTCGCCGATCAGCCGCGATCCCGGCCCGGCAGACAGCACCAGCACCCGGTCGGACATGGCGATGGCCTCCTCCAGGTCGTGGGTGATGAAGACCACCGACTTGCGGTCGGCCGCCCACAGGTCGAGCAGCTCGTTCTCCATCATCTGGCGGGTCTGGACGTCGAGCGCCGAGAAAGGCTCGTCCATCAGGATGATCTTCGGATCGACGATCAGCGTCTGGGCCAGCGCCACGCGCTTGCGCATGCCGCCGGAAAGCTGGTGCGGAAAGCGGTTGCCGAACCCTTCCAGCCCGACGCGCGACAGCCAGGGCAGCGCGCGCTCCCGCGCCTCCGCCTTCGACACGCCGCGGAACTCCAGCCCGGCGGCGACATTGTCGAGCGCCGACTTCCAGGGCATCAGCGCCTCGGCCTGGAACATGTAGCCGGCCTTGGGATTGATGCCGGTCACCGGCTGCCCGAAGGAGAGCGCGCGGCCCTCGCTGGGCTTCAGCAGGCCGGCGGCGACGTTGAGCATCGTCGATTTGCCGCTGCCGGTCGGGCCGACGATCGACACGAACTCCCCGTCGGCCACGGTGAAGCTGGCGCCCTGGACGGCGGTGTAGGAACGTCCCCGGCCGTCGGGTGAGGGAAAGGTGCAGGTCACGCCTTCCAGCTGGAGGGCGGGCGCCGCGGCGGCGGCCTCGGCCATGTCGGTGTGGTCCTTATCGTTCGGGCGGTATGCTTTGGTTGGAGGACCATACTGTCCGAAGAGAAGCCTATCGGCAACCGATTGAGATCTCCGTAGAATCCGAAAGGAGCCATTCCGGAAATGCACCGCTTACGGTGTCAAAGAAGAGACGCGGGGCCTTATCGGTTGCCGCCATGCCCTGCCCTCCAGCATCAATGGCATAGATCGAAAGCCAGTCCTTTTCCCTTTGCGGAGCCGACATGCCCACGCTGCCGAAACGCCCGTTGATCGCACTTGCTGTCCTGGCCGCCCTGCTTGCCGTGTGGCTCGGCTTCGCCGCCTGGTACGATCACCACCAGCGGGCGGATGAACGGCCGGCCACCTACAGCGCGCTGATCGAACAGGCCGGGCGCGGCGAACTCGGCTCGATCACCTTCGCCAACGGCACCGGCCATGCGGTCGGTACGGACGGCAGCCGCTACCGTGTCGTCATGCCGGTGACCGACGATCTGCTGAAGGAGATGCGGGCCCACAAGGTCGCCATCGCCTTCGACGAGGGTCCCGGCGGGCTGATGGCGCAGACGGTGGGCGTGCTGGACCGTACCGCTCCCTTCGTGGTGGTGGCGCTGCTGATCGGCGGGCTGCTGATGAGCGGCGGGCAGTTCTTCGGCATGGGCCGCGCCACCCGCGTGCGGCCGGAGGACACCAAGACCGTCTTCGCCGACGTGGCCGGCGTGGACGAGGCCAAGGAGGAGCTGCGCGAGACGGTACAGTTCCTGAAGGACCCGCGCCGCTTCGCCATGGCCGGTGCGCGCGTGCCGAAGGGCATCCTGCTGGTCGGCCCGCCCGGTACCGGCAAGACCATGCTGGCCAAGGCGGCGGCGGGCGAGGCCGGCGTCCCCTTCTTCGCCGCGTCGGGATCGGATTTCGTCGAGATGTTCGTCGGGCTGGGTGCTGCGCGCGTGCGCAGCCTGTTCAAGACCGCCCGTGCCAACGCCCCCTGCATCCTGTTCATCGACGAGATCGACGCGCTGGCCGGCAAGCGCGGCGAATCGACCAGCCATTCCGAGCGCGAGCAGACGCTGAACCAGCTGCTGGTCGAGATGGACGGCATCGTCGAGGGTGGCGAGGTGGTGGTGATCGCCGCCACCAACCGGTCGGAGATGCTGGACCCCGCCGTGCTGCGCCCCGGCCGCTTCGACCGCCACATCCATGTCAGCCTGCCCGACGTTGCCGGGCGCGAGGCCATCCTCGGCGTTCATGCCGGGCGCCTGACGCTGGCCCCCGACGTCTGCGCCCGCACGGTGGCGCGCGGCACGCCGGGCTTCTCCGGCGCGGAGTTGGCCAACCTGACCAACGAGGCGGCGCTGTCGGCGGCGCGCCAGGGCCGCGTCATCGTCACCATGGCCGATTACGAGGCCGCCAAGGACCGCGTGCTGATGGGCACCGAGCGCCGCAGCCTCGCCCTGACGGCGCACGAGCGGCGGCTGATCGCGGTGCATGAGGCCGGCCACGCGCTGGTGTCGCTGCGCTGCCCGCAGGCCGACCCGATCCACAAGGCCACCATCATCCCGCGCGGCGGCGCGCTGGGCATGGTGGTGCGTCTGCCGGAGGGCGACCGCGTCTCGGTCTCGCGCGCCAAGCTGATGGCCGACATCGCCGTCGCAATGGCCGGCCGCGCGGCGGAAGAGATCGCCTTCGGCGCCGATCAGGTCACCACCGGGGCCGAGGCCGACTTCCGTGCCGCCACCGACCTGGCGCGGCGGATGGTCACCGCCTGGGGAATGAGCGAGGAGATCGGCTTCGTCGCCCATGCGGCGGCGGAGCCCGGAGCCCGGTCCGAACGGACGGCATGGCGCATCGATGAGGAGGTCCGGCGCATCACCGACGAAGGCATGGACCATGCCCGCCGCCTGCTGCGCACCGACCGCTCCGCCCTGGACGGCATCGCCCAGGCCCTGCTGGAGCGCGAGACCCTGACCGGCGGCGAGATTGCCGCGCTGGCCGACGCCCAGACGGAAAGGGCCACCGAGGCGGCTTAAGACCCCGAGAGAAAGTTACCGAGCCGGAACGAATATCTGCCCGGACTTGATAAGGAAATGTCCCGCATTGCGGGGTGAGTGCATACCGGGGTAGACTAGCCCTGTTCTGTTCGAGGTAGCACGAGAGGGGCGCAATGTCGGGGCCGATATCCCGCCGGACGGTTCTTGGAACCGCCTTGCCCTTTCTCTGCAGCTTTCCGCTCCTCGGGTTTCGGCCGGCCCCGGCACACGCGACGGCCACGGTCGTCCAGGTCGGCGCCTATGAGTTCCCGCCCTATGTCGACGAAACCGGCGGCGGCATCACCCGCGACTTTCTGGAACTGCTGAACGGCGCGCAGGGTGAATTCCGGTTCGAGACGGTCAGGACCGCCCCGCAGCGCCGTTACGAGGATCTGGAACAGGGGCGGTTCGACATGATCGCCTTCGAGTGCCGCAATTGGGGCTGGCAGGACCGTCCGGTCGACGCCACCCGCCCCTTTCTGCGCGACGCGGAGGTGTTCATCGCCAGGGCGGCGCCGGGGATCGACCAGAATTATTTCGACGATCTGAACGGGAAGACGATTCTCGGACGGCTCGGCTATCACTATGCCTTCGCCGGCTTCGATGCCGACCCCAAGCGGCTGGAGCAGCGCTATCGCACCCGCGTCACGGTGACGCATGAGGGCAATGTCCGCAGCGTCGTCGCCGGGCGGGCCGACCTGGCCATCGTCACCCGATCCTTCCTGACCCGTTTCCTGCAGCGCGAACCGGATCTGGCCCGGCAGATCCTGGTCTCCGACCGCACCGATCAGATTTACGAGCACACCATCCTGATCCGGCACGGTGCGGCGCTCACCACCGGCTGGCTCAATGCGCTGCTCGACCGTCTGGAGGCGGACGGGCGCCTGGAAACCCTCTGGCGGCGCAGCGGAATCCTGTCTTGAAACGGCGATCCTCCCTGCTTGCGCGGGTGGCCGGGGCCATCCTGCTGACGACGGCAAGCATCGGCACCATCGCGATGCTGCTGTCGGCGCAGATCGTCGAAGGACAGCGCCATCAGGATCTGCTGCGGCGGGCCGAGCTGGTCGCCGCCACCCAGGCCGACGCGCTCAGCGGCTTCGTCTGGGAAATGGACAACCGCAGCGCCCAGCGCATGATCGAGGCGCTGACCGCCCGCGATCCGGCGATCCTCTCCATTTCCGTCTTCGAGACGGACCGGGAGCAACCGCTGGCACGGACCGTGGTCGGAAAAACCACAGGAAAGGCCGAGGATACCGACGGCATCGTCACCGTCGAACGCCCCATCCTTCTGCACGGGCGTGAAGGGCGGGTGCAGACGGTCGGGCATCTCAGCATCGCCTATTCGACGGCCGAGGTGCGGCAAGCCACGCTGGATGCGCTGATCCCGGTCGCCGGGCTGCTTCTGCTGTCGCTGCTGGGGGCGATGGCGGCGCTGGGGCTGACGCTGAACCGGATGGTTCTGCGTCCGCTGCGCCGCCTGACGCAGTTGGCCGGCGCCATGGCGCGCGGAGAATACGGCGCCCGCATGGATGCCGGGCGGAGCGACGAGATCGGTGTGCTTGCCGATGGCTTCAACCGGATGGCGGCGACGGTGCAGGACCACACCAGCACCCTGGAAAGCCGGGTCCGCGACCGGACGGAGGCGCTGGCCGCCACCAACCGCGCCATCATGGACAGCATCAACTACGCCCAGCTGATCCAGTCGGCCATCCTGCCGTCAGCCGGCACGCTGTCGGCCGGCTTGACCGAACATTTCGTTCTGTGGCGCCCGCGCGACGTGGTCAGCGGCGACTTCTATGTCTGCCGCGAGGTCGAGGACGGATTCGTGGTCGCGGTGGCCGACTGCACCGGCCATGGCGTCCCCGGCGCCTTCATGACCATGACCGCCAGCGCGATCCTCAACAATGTGCTGGACCAGCTTGGCGCAGCGGACCCGGCCGCGGTGCTTGCCGCCGTCGACCGCAAGGTCCGCGCCGCCCTGCACCAAGAGGAGGAAGCGCGCGGCGGAGCCGACTGCTTCGACAACGGCCTCGACCTGGGGCTGTGCCACATCCGGCCGGCCGCGGGCAAACTGGTCTTTGCCGGCGCCCGTATCCCGCTGCTGGTCGTTGCCGAGGGCGGCGTGGACGGCAGCGTGGACGGCGGGGTGGACTGCGGCGTGACGGAACTGCGGGGCAACCGCCGCAGCCTGGGCTATCGTCCGAGCGCATTTCACGCGACCGGCAGAGAGCCGGTCGGCGGTGGCGCCGAGTTGCCCTTCACCAACCACAGCGTTGCCCTGCGGCCCGGCCAGACCTTCCTGATGAGCACCGACGGGCTGGTCGACCAGAATGGCGGGGAGCGGGGACGCAGCTTTGGCCGAATCAGGCTGCACGAGCTGTTGAGCCAAGGCGCCCACACGCCACTCGACCGTCTGAAGACCGATGTGGAAAGCTCGCTCGACCGGTTCCAGTGCGGCCGCGAACAGCGTGACGACATCACCCTGTTCGGTTTCCGCGTGCGGCTGACGGACGCAGTCGCCGTCTCCAGCACAGGGTCCGGCCGCCGGGCGGCGTAAAAGTCCTGGACCGATTGTGCGTATCTGTTACAGACATGTCATATATTGTGACGGGTTGTGACGCACACGCAGCGGGAGCAGCGGGAGCAGCGGCTACCTCTCAAGTTTGTTTTAAAATTTAGGCATTCCGGGGTATGTTGCACCCGCTGGAGTGGTGATAGGGAGAACACGGCATGGCCGGTCCGACGATCGTCGTGGTCGAAGATGAGAATTCTTTGCGGTCCGACATGGTGGAGTATCTGTCGAGCTGCGGATTCGATGCCATCGGCGCACGGGACGGGACGGAACTGGACCGGCTGTTGCAGACCCGCACCGCCGCCATCGTCATCCTGGATGTCAATCTGCCCGACGAGGATGGGTTCAAGATCGCCGCCCGGCTGCGCGACCATCATGGCGCCGGCATCATCATGGTCACCGCCCGCAGTTCGACGGTCGACCGCATCGTCGGGCTGGAGATCGGCGCCGACGCCTATCTGGTGAAGCCGGTCGAGCTTCGCGAACTGGAAGCGCAGGTGAAGTCGCTGCTGCGGCGGCTGAGCGAGCGCGCCGCGGAGTTGGCCGCCCAGTCCGCCAACGGTGTGGCGTCCGGCGAGGCCGCCGGCGACGGGGCGGACGAGGCGCGCTGGTCGCTGGACCCGACGGAATGGAGCCTGACCAACCCCGCCGGCATCCGCATCAGCCTGACCAGCATGGAGATGAAGCTGACCAGCCTGCTCGCCGCCCAGGCACGCAAGCCGGCGACCCGCGACCAGATCTCGCAGGCCTTGTACAATCGCCGCTGGAACCCGGAAGACCGCTCCATCGACACCGTTGTCGGCCGCCTGCGCCACAAGGTGGAGGGCGCCATCGGCGGTCCTGCGCCGCTGAAGTCGGTGCATGGCGTCGGTTACGTGTTCTCCGCCCCGATCCGGGTGGTCGGGACGGGCCAGGGCTGAGTCCCGGCTCTACATCGTCAGAGCCTCGACCGGCAGTTCGCGGTCGGGTGTCCGGCGTGGGAACTGCAGGGTGAAACTGGTGCCCAGGTCGGGCGCGCTTAACACCGTGATCGAGCCCATCAGAACACCGACCACCAGATTGTGGACGATGTGGAGCCCAAGCCCGCTGCCGCCGCGACCGCGCCTGGTGGTGAAGAAGGGCTCGAACACCCGGGCACTGTGCTCCTCGCTCATGCCGCGGCCATTGTCGGCGAAGCACATGCGGACGGTGTCGGCGTCCGGACAATCCACCGTGATCGCCATCCCCCCTGCCTGCCCGTCGACGAAGGCATGGGTCAGCGCATTCATCACCAGATTCGACAAAATCTGCGACAGCACGCCGGGATAGCTGTCCAGTTCCAGGTCGGCGGGGCAATAGACCGCCACCGCATGGCCCGATGGCCGGAACTTGGGCTGAAGGCTGACCAGCGTGTCCTGGATATAGGCGGCGAGATTGACGGTTCGCCGGACCGCGCTGGCGCGGTCCACCGCCACCTGCTTGAAGCCGGCGATCAACTGAGACGCCCTTTCGCAATTGCCGAGGATCAGATCGGTGGTGTCGACCGCCGTCGCGAGGTAGCGGGCGAACTCCGCCTTGCCCAAGGTCCCGTCGTCTGCGCGCCGGCGCATCGCCTGGGTGGCGTCGGCCAGATGCGAGGCGCAGGACACGGCGATGCCGACCGGCGTGTTGATCTCATGGGCGACGCCGGCGACCAGCGCGCCGAGCGACGCCAGCTTCTCCGACTGGACCATCGCCTCCTGCGCCTCGCGCAGGTGATCGAGTGCCGCCTCCGCCTCGCTGCGCTGGCGATCCAACTCGTGGATGGCGTCGCTCAATTGGGCCTGCAACCGGTCGCTGACCCGCACAAGCCGCTGCTGCTCCCGCGTGCTGAGCTCAAAGGCGGCGATCAGGTCGCGGAATTCGGGTAGGCAGTCCGGCGCCAGCGTGCCCAGCCTCGTTTCCAGAGCGCGGGCCTTGGCGAGGGCCTCCTCCTCCGCGGCGAAGAGATTGAAGCTCATGGCGGGCCGCCGGCGGGCATCTCCCGCATCTGGAAGACGACGTGCCGCAAATCCTCCGCGAAATCCTCGCCCAGTTCGCGCATGGACTCGTCACTCTCCTCGACGCACCATGTCAGCGTCACCGGCCGCCCGCCCTTGGCCACCGTCTCGAGCATCTGGAAAATGTTCATCAGCGCCTTGGCACTGGAGCTGTTGAAGTAGAGAAGCTCCATGTCGAAGCGGATGGGACCGCCATCTGGATCGCCGAGAAAGCCGCGCAGCGCCTCGAATACCGGGCCGAAGAACGCTGCGACATCGTCGGGATAGGACTCGCCGGTCATCCGCAGATGGCCGCTGGCGAAATCGAACGACACGCCCGGCGTCCGTCCGGTGGCGGGAATGGTCAGGCAGCCCATCGCGTGGTGCTCGGCCCGGACGTTCATACGCTGACCTTGAGGCAGAAGAAGCTGCGGTCGGCGTCCATCGCGTTGAAATCGTAATCGATGGGATCGCTGGCCCGCCGGGCGATCTCGATCAATCCCAGCGTGGCGCCGCGGCTGCCGTCGTCCGGCTCCTCGCGAAGCTGTTCGCGGTAGTAGGTCTTGATGCCGTCGCGATCCAGGCTCTTCAGATGGTCGAGCCGTTCCTTCAGACGGGGCACTTCGCTGTTGCGCACGGTGTTGCCGCAGACGATGAAGACCTTGCCGCGTTCCATGCCGATGGTGACCATTCCGGCGCTGAGTTCCACCGCGCGGCCGGCGGTGCCGGACACCTTCTCCGCCGAGTAGCGGATGATGTTCTGCATCTGCTCGACGAAGACGGAGAAGACACGGCGGATGGTGGGTCCGTCGGCTGCTTCCAAGGCCATCTTCTCGCGCAGAGCCTCACCCAGGGAATAAAGTATCCCCTCCGACAAATAACCGCTGAAAGAGAACACGATCCCCTTGTCGTCGAGATCGCGCTTAATCGACGCATATTGCTGGGCAAGCATGGCTGTAGCCTGAGGTTCCACGGATACCGGGGTTCCGCCCGACTATGTCACCTCCTATGACAAAGGGCCACAGACTTTCGGAGAGGCGACATGGAAGCAGGCGCGCCAACGCGTTGCATCACACCGGCACCACGATCCGGAAGGTCGAGCCCTTCCCCGGCACACTGTCGACGGCGACCGCGCCGCCATGCAGCAGGGCGATCTGCTGGACGGTGTGCAGCCCGATGCCGGTGCCCGGCACTCCGGAGGCGCCGGTCCCGCGGAAGAAGCGGTCGAACAGGCGCGGAAGCTCCACCTCTGGAATGCCGCGGCCATGGTCCGTCACCTCGATCACCGCCATGGCGCCGTCGGTGTCGCCGCTGAGGAGGATCGGCCCACCCGGTCCGGAATATTTGAGGGCGTTGTTGACCAGATTGCTGATCACCAGACCGATCAGGTTGGCGTCGATCTCCGCCCGCGGCGGCAAGCGGTCCAAGGTCAGCCGGAACTCGCGGTCGGGGTAGGCGACGCGGAAAGGCTGGACGACGGTGCGGATCAGGTCCGGCAGATCGATTTCGGCCCGCTCCACGACGAGGGCGTTGCTCTGCAGCCGCTCGTCGGTCAGATGGGAGTCGATCAGGCCGGTCAGGCGCTGCACGCTGCCGCGGATCACCGCCAGCCGTTCCAGCATCTCCGGCTCCACCTGCCCGGCCCGCATCGCCAGCAGTTGGGCGGCGCTGTCGATGATGGCGAGCGGCGTGCGGAATTCGTGGCTGACCATGCCCAGGAACTGGCGCTGCTGGTCGCGCGCCAGCAGTTCGCGCTCCAGCGCCCGTTCCACCCGCTCCTTCGCCAGGATCAGCGCCTTCTGGTTGGCGGCCAGTTCCAGCGTGCGATCCTCCACCCGCTGTTCCAGCGAGCGGTTCAGCGCCATCAGTTCCTCATACAGGCAGACATTGTCGAACCCGATGGCGACGCGGTTGCAGAACAGCTCCAGCAGGCGGTGCTCGTCGGCGACATAGGGCTCCGTCCGTTCCAGCCGGAAGACAGTCACGCCATGCTCGCGCGTGCGGAAAACCAGGACGCAATGGTCGTCACTGTAGAGGTTGGACTGGGTGGCGAGCGCAGTTGCCACCTCCGCGGCGGCGGTGGCAGTCAGGACGTCGCCCACCGGCATGCCGATGCTGTCGGCGAACGGACCCAGCCCGGCGACGATTTCGTCGGTCAGGCCGCCGTCGGCACGCGCAACCGGCCGGCAGGCCAGCACCGCCGGCGCGGCGCCGTGATCGACGACGCGGGCGATCTGCTCCGCCAGCCGTTGGACGAAGCTGCGCATCGGCCGCATCTCGAACAGCGGGGCCGATGCGCTGAGGATCCGTTCCAGCCCCTGCCTGTTGCGCTCGATCGTCACGATGTCGCGCCAGGCGCGCAACGCGCTGACCAGGGTGGTGAAAAGACGCTGGGCGGTCAGCTCGCTCTTGGCTTTGTAATCGTTGATGTCATAGCCGACGATGACGTCGCGTTCCGGCGCCTGTCCCGGCTGGCCTGTGCGCAGGATGATGCGCATGCGGTGGTTGCCCAGTTCCTCCCGGATGTGGCGGACCAGTTTCAGGCCGGCATCCTCCGTCTCCATCACCACGTCGAGCAGGGCAATGGGCAGGTCCGGCCGCCGGGCGAGGACCGCCTTCGCCTCCTCCGCCGACAGCGCGCTCACCACCTCGAACGGGCGTCCGTCGAAATCAAAGTCGCGCAGCAGAACCGCGGTCATGGCATGGACCTGGGGATCGTCGTCCACCACCAGAACGGGCCAGGGCAGCCCGGAGGGCCGCTGGGGCGTCGCCACCGTTACGGCGCTGTCTTCCGGGCCGAACAGCAGCTCGTCGTCCAGCCCACCGACCATCCCCATCATCCGCCGCCCCCACACCACTGCGCATGACCGCCCTCACCGCAGCACAATGGAACCACCGTCCGGTGCCTGTTCCAAGTCAGATCGGACGAATCGACAACATTCGTTTCAATTTGTCGCATATGAGCGAACAGCGCTGTGTCAGTTCGTCAATGTTTTGCAAGAGTTCATTGCCCAGACACACAACGGAAGCTGTGCAAAGGACGGAGCGGGTGCGACACTGATCACGGGATGGTTGCCCACCAGGAGAGAGGATGGAGGATTCCTTTGTCCATGCTGCGGGGATGCTCCGCCGGCAGAAGCCCCAGGGCGTGAATGCCGGACGGCCACCCGATCTGGCGGAAGGCTGGACGAGGCCCACCATTCGGGGAAATAGTATCCACTCTTAACCCGACATGGTTGTTGGATGACGGAATGCAACGGTTGAGCTATTCTCGCGCCCAGCCCATCTCCTCTAAGGCCATCTCCTGTAAGGCCATCCCCTTTAGTGGAAGGACCACCTCGCCCCGATGACCCCTGCCGGCCTCGAACAGGACTCACATGCCGCGGGAAGCCGGGTTGCGGAACGGGGGGGGCGCAAGGCGGCGTCCCTGGCTGTGGGCGCATTGCTGGCGGTGTCGCTCCTCCTCACCGGCGCCCTTCTGGTGTTTTCGGCCTACCAGTATCGCAACCAAGTGATCTCCGAGGCGGAGAACCGCAGCATCGCCATCGCCCGCGTTCTTGAGGAACATGCGGCCAGGACGCTGGGCATCCATGCCTCCACCCTGTCGCACATGGAATGGATGGTGGACGATCTGGGCTGGGACCGGATCGACGGCACTCCCCTGCTGTTCGAGCGGCTGAAGGCGATGGCCGCGCAATCGCCGGAGGTCCAGTCCTATTGGATCACCGACGAGACCGGGCGGGTGCGCGCCAGCAGCTACGAATGGCCGATGCGCCCGCTGAACGCGGGAGACCGCGAATATTTCCGCGCCCATCTGAATCCCGGCACGATGCTTCACATCGGCCCGCGGCTGAACGGCAAGATCGTGCCGGAGGTCGTCTTCACCCTGAGCCGGCGGATGGAGCTGCCCGGCCACCGGTTCCAGGGTGTGGCGCAGATCTCGCTGCTTCCCAGCTATTTCACCGACTTCTACCGTTCGGTCCTGCATGGGTCCCGCGATGTGATCCTGCTGATGCGCGAGGATGGCGAGGTGCTGGTCCGCAATCCGATGATCGCGCCGGAGGACAGCGCCGCCATCGGACGCTTCCCGGAGCTGATCTCCACCCCCGACAGGAACGGCATCTTCCGCGCGGTCACCCCCTCCGACGGGGTGGAGCGGTTGTTGGCCCGCCGCAAGGTGCCCGACCTGCCCGTCTACGTGGTCTATGGCACCGATGTCGCCTCCATCGAGGCCGCCTGGCTCGACCGGGTGCTGCCCTATGTCCTGACGGCTTTCCCGGCGCTCGGCCTGCTGGGCCTGCTGGGCGGCATCGCGTTGCACCGGTCGCGGCAGGCCGCCAATGCGCAGGTGGCGCTGCGCCGCGCCAACGAGGCGCTGGAGGGGCGCATAGCCGAGCGCACCCGCCATCTCGATCAGGCACTTGCCGACAAGGAAGTGCTGCTGCGCGACATTCATCACCGGGTGAAGAACAACCTGCAGGTCATTCTCAGCCTGCTGGAGTTGCAGGCGCAACGGTCGCCCGAACTGGAAGCGCCATTCAGCGAAGCCCTGACGCGCATCAACACGATGGGTCTGATCCACGAGCAGATCTACCGCTCCACCGGCGTGTCGGCGGTCCGGCTCGACAATTTCGTCGAGGCGCTGGCCGGGCACCTCAACAGCTTCCACAGCCGCCCCGGCCGGACCATCGTCATCAGGCACCGGGTCGAGCCCGTCAGCCTCGACCTGAACCGCGTGGTGCCCTTCGCCCTGATCCTGAACGAGGTGGTGTCGAACGCCTACAAGCATGCCTTCACGGGCCGCTGCTCCGGCACCATCGACATCGCGGTGACGGCGGAAGACGGATCGCTGCACCTGACCATCGAGGATGACGGCACCGGCGCGCCGGAACCGGAGGATGCCGCCCCGCCCGGACGGCGGTCGATGGGCATGGATTTGATCCGGGCCTTCAGCCGGCAAATCCGCGGCGAATACCATTTCGCCAGGGGAGTGGGCACGCGGTTCGATCTGGTCTTCCCGCGGGAGGCGGACCCCGCCTAACGCTTGCAGCGTTTGGCCTGATTGGACTTGTCGGAATTGGACTTGTCCGAACTGGATTTGTCCGGATTGGATTTGGGGGAAAGCGGCCTGTCATGGCCGGCGGCGACACCATTGATGGGGTCGTCCGATTTCGGCAGCTTCTCGGCTATGCCGTAGGCCAGCTCGCGCCGCCGCAGTTCCGCCAGGATCTCGTCGGGGGCGACATCGAGGTCGGCCAGCAGGACCACCAGATTGTACAGCAGGTCCGCCGCCTCCATCACCAGCGCGCCGCGGTCGCCGCGCATCGCCTCGATCGCCACCTCGATCGCTTCCTCTCCCACCTTGCGCGCCATGCGGGCGCGGCCTTGGGCCAGCAGCTTTCCGGTGCGGGAAGTCTCGGGAATGGCAGACGGTTCGCGCCGCATCGTCTGGACGGCGTCGTAGAGACTGCGGAGCGGATCGGGGCCGATGTACTGAACCATCCCCCTGAAGTCGTTTTTTCCGGCAGCACTGTCAAGATGTTGGTTGGTCGGCCGAACATCCTAGGGATGCGGGCGAACAGTCCGGAAGGCGTCGCCGTGGGTTGATAGTTCGTAATGCTGATTGGTTTGTATAATGACGATTTGCCAAAGGAAACCTCTGTATAGCTGTAATTTTTGCAGCATCCAGCAATGCAAAGGCCGCGTATTTGGCATTGGGTATACCAGTATATAGTCTCCTCAACAGCCCGATGGAGACAACGATGACCACCACCACTTTCCAGCCCGGCACCGAACACCACGCTTCGACCGATGCCCTGCATGCCGTCGCCGAATTCCCGGTGGCCTGGTTTGAAGCCACCCCGGCCTATCTGGTCCTGCGTCCGGTCGGCGCCTTTCTGCAGGAATGGGTTGCCGCCACCCCGGCCGGCTACCTGCTCGGCCTGCTGAAGCGCTGACACCCCGCCACCCCTTCCGACATTTTCAGCCGACGGAGACGATCATGAGCATCCTCAGCCTTCATCATGGCGATCATGGCGATCATGGCATCCATGGCGACGCCCAGCCCCAGCATTCGGTCCGCGATTTCGCCGCCGACTGGTTCGAGGCCACGCCCGCGGCGATCCTGCTGCGTCCGGTTGCCGCGTTCCTGACCGAATGGGCCCTGGCCACCCCGGTGGCGATCCTGGTCCGGTCTCTGCACCGCTGATCGCGGTACAAAAAAGCAAAAAAAGTCTTGAGGGTTTGAAAGGCGACCGCGGCACGGCCCGACCATACGGGCTGCCGCGGCCTTTTCTTTTTCAGGGTCCGTTCTCAGGGTCCGTTTCCCTGCCCGCGCTCTCAGGCGCCGCCGCGGACATCCTCGACCAGCATTTCCAGCCGTGACAGGTCGCGCACCACCAGCGCGTCGGGACGGCGTTCCAGCAGCCCGTCGCGGGTCAGGTCGCTCAGAACGCGGGCGACGGTTTCACGCGTGGTGCTGACGCGGGCGGCGATGTCGGAATGGACGGGAATCGGCGCAATGATCGCCGAGGCACCCTGGCGTGAGCCACGCTTGGCAAGGCGCAGCAGTTCGGCATGGACGCGGTTGTTGGCGCCGAGCGTCGACAGTTCCATGATGCGGTCGGTGGCCCCGCGTAGCTTGTCGCACAGCCGCAGCATCGTCGCCATCGCCAGTTCCGGATGGACGGTCACCAAAGCCTGGAAAGGCTTGGCCGGCAGGAAGGCGACCAAGGCGCCCTCCCCCAGCGCCACCACCGACGCCGACCGCGGACGGCCGTCCAGCGCCGACATTTCCCCCACCAGTTCCCCCGCCTCGATGTCGTTGAAGCTGATTTCGCGCCCACCGGCCGAATGGCTAAGCACCCGCACCCGCCCTTCGACCAGGAAGGCGACGTCGCGGGTCTCGGCCCAATGGTCGATCAGCTGCTCGTCGGGAGCGAAGCGGCGCCAGCGGCATTGGCGCGCCACCGCGGCGCGCTGGTCGGCGGACAGCGGTCGAAGCAGCGCGATGCGGTCCAGGCCGGCGGCGGATGCCTCGGCCAGCCCATCGGCCGGGCTGTCGGGCTTGGTCATTCTGGTTTCGTCATGTCGGTCTTTGGCGCGGAAGATTCCGGCTTCGCCCCGGACTGTATGTTGCCCCGAAGGATAGCGTGACCTGCGCAAAGGTGGAAGGCGCTGTGACTATTGGCCGGTGTCAACCCTCCGTTAACGCCAAGCGCGCAGAAGGGGGTGACGCCTCGCCGAATTTCCCATTTGCCGAACCCATCGTTGCCCGGAGCGCCGACCATGCCGACCCTGTTCCCCGTGCCCACCGCCCGCCGCATCGACCGCCAACGGCTGCTGTCGGTCGCCCTGATCCCCTTCGCGGCGGCCATCGCCATGGCGAGCACGGTCGCCGCCACCGGCTTCACCGCCAGCCCGCTGGGCGAGGCGAGCAGCACGCTGGGCTTCCTGCTGGATTTCGTGAAGTTCTGCTATCTCGCCGTCGCCATGGCGCATCTGTCGGGCGCCATCGCCGACCACACCTGCGGCAGCCTCGCCGCCGGCCTGTCGATGGACGAATACGACGCACCGGAACCAGTCTCGAAGGACGAGTTCTGGCGCGCCTTCCCCAACCATGTCGACGGCGCCGCCATCGCCGGGGCCGTCACGCTGCTGTCCGTGATCGCGAGCTCGCTGGTCGGCTGACGCTTTTCCCAATTCCCGCGTTCCCTTACGCGGCAGTTGAGAGCGGACGGCGCTTGCCCCACTATGGCGCGGATGGACGATGGGCGGATGGGCAGGCGTGAGCGGAGATCAGACTGAACCGAAGGCCGAGGTGAAGGCCGACCCGAAGTCCCAGGGCAAGCCCCAGGCGAAAGGCCAGATGGGGGAGCCGGCGCGGCACCGCCGCGAGGGCATCGGGTTGATGGGACGGCTGCGGGCCTATTTCCTGGCCGGCATCCTGGTGACGGCCCCCATCGCCATCACCGTCTATATCGCATGGTGGTTCGTGTCGCTGATCGACGGCTATATCCGACCGTTGATCCCCAGCGTCTACAATCCGGAAAACTACCTGCCCTTCTCGATCCCCGGCATCGGCGTTCTGGTGGTGATCATCGCCGTCACCCTGATCGGCGCCTTCGCCGCCGGCTATGTCGGCCGGCTGGTGCTCGGTGTCGGCGAGGGGGTGGTCGGACGCATGCCGGTCGTCCGCTCCGTCTATGGCGGGGTGAAGCAGATCTTCGAGACGGTGCTGGCCAAGAAGTCGAACGCCTTCCGCGAGGTGGTGGCGATCCAGTATCCGCGCCCCGGCGTGTGGTCGCTGGGCTTCATCACCGGCAGCGCCCACCCCGAGGTGCAGGTGAAGCTGGCCGGCGAAGCCGACGACATCGTCAACGTCTTCATCCCCTGCGCGCCGCCCACCGCCGGCTATCTGGCGATGGTGCCGCGGCGCGAGGTGACCGTGCTGAACATGACCGTCGAGGATGGGCTGAAGCTGGTGATGTCCGGCGGCATCGTCGTCCCGCCCGACCGCCGCCCCACCCTGGTGGAAATACCGGCCGATCCCGACGATGAGGATCTGGACGGCGATCAGCCCGACCGCAAGGTCTTGGCCGCCGCATCGCGTTCGAAGAGGTAGAGCAGGGTCCGCAGCGCCTCCCCGCGCGGGCTGGCGAGGTCGGGGTCGCGCTCCACCACCAGCCGGGCATCGTCGCGCGCCACCGCCAGCAGGTCGCCATGCACCGCGAGGTCGGCCATCCGGAAGCCCGGCAGGCCCGACTGGCGGGTGCCCAGAACCTCGCCGGCACCACGCAGGCGCAAGTCCTCCTCGGCGATGACGAAGCCGTCCTCGGTGTCGCGCAGGGTCTTCAGCCGTGCCCGCGCCGTCTCCGTCAGGTTCGACTCGAACATCAGCAGGCAGCTCGACGGCTTCTCGCCACGGCCGACCCGGCCACGCAGCTGGTGAAGCTGGGCGAGGCCGAAGCGTTCGGCATGCTCGATCACCATCACCGTCGCTTCCGGCACGTTCACGCCGACCTCGATCACCGTGGTGGCGACCAGAACGTCCAGGCTGCCTTCGGCGAAGGCGGCCATCACCGCGTCCTTGTCGGGCCCCCGCATCTTGCCATGGACGAGCCCGACACGGTCGCCGAAGGTAGCGCGCAGGAAGGCATGGCGCTCGGTCGCGGCGGCGAGGTCGCTCTGCTCCGATTCGTCGACCAGCGGGCAAACCCAATAGACCCGCGCCCCCTCCGCCACCTTGCGCTGGATGCCGTGGACGACCTCCTCCAGCCGGTCCAGCGCGATGGTGACGGTCTGCACCGGCTTGCGGCCCTCCGGCTTCTCGGTCAGGCGCGACACGTCCATGTCGCCATAGGCGGTCAGGGTCAGAGTGCGCGGGATCGGGGTGGCGGTCATCACCAGCACATCGACCGCCCGCCCCTTGGCCGACAGCTGAAGGCGCTGATGGACGCCGAATTGGTGCTGCTCGTCGATCACCGCCAGCGCCAGATCCTTGAAGGCGACATCCTCCTGGAACAGGGCATGGGTGCCGACCAGCAGCGGCAGTTCGCCGGAGGCCAGCCGGTCGAGCACAGCCTGGCGTGCCTTGCCCTTGTCGCGCCCGGTCAGCAGCCCGATCTCGACGCCGGCCGCCCTGCACAGCGGCGCCAGGCTCTCGGCATGCTGACGGGCGAGGATTTCCGTGGGCGCCATCAGCGCGGCCTGGGCGCCGGTCTCCACCGCGTTCAGCATCGCCATCAGCGCGACTACGGTCTTGCCGCTGCCGACATCGCCCTGGAGAAGCCGCAGCATCCGCCGCTCGGCGGCCATGTCGGCATAGATCTCCTCCAGCGACCCGGCCTGCGAACCGGTCAGGGAGAAGGGCAGCGCCGCGAGCGCGGCGCGGCGCAGGCTGCCGTCGCCCTGGGTCGCCCGCCCGGCCAGCCGGCGCTGGCTGGCGCGCACCAGCATCAGGGCGAGCTGGTTCGCCAGCAGTTCGTCATAGGCGAGGCGACAGCGGATGGGGGCCGTGGCGGCGAGGTCGCCCTCATCCTCCGGCGTGTGGGCGCGCTTCAGCGCCTCGGCCCAGCTCGGCCACTGGCGGCGGGCCAGCCATGCCGGATCCTGCCATTCGTCGAGCGGCGGGACATCGTTCAGCGCCGCGCGCACCGCCTTGCGCAAGGTCTTGGCCGGCAGGCCGGCGGTCATCGGATAGACCGGCTCGACCAGTTCCAGATCTTCCTTGGCGTCGACCGGGACGACGGCGTCGGGGTGGGTGATCTGGGCGGTGTCGTTGAACCACTCCACCTTGCCGGAAACCACCATGGTGGTGCCGGCGGGGATCTGCTTCGACAGCCAGTCGCCGCGGATATGGAAGTAGACCAGCTCCAGCACGCCGGTCTCGTCGGTGCAGCGGATCTTGTAGGGATGGCGCGGGTTCACCGGCGGCGCGTGCGAATCGATGCGCACGGTCAGGGTGGCGATGCGCCCATGCGGCGCCTGCGCGATCGTCGGCGAGAAGCGGCGGTCGACCACGCCGCAGGGCAGATGCCACAGCAGGTCGACCACATGGGCGCCGGCCAGCTTCTCCACCAGCTTGCCCAGCCGGGGGCCGAGGCCGGGAAGTGCCGTGACCGGTTTGAACAGCGGAAACAGGATGGCGGGACGCACGGGCGGGTCGCTACCGGAAAAGCCTTCGACGGCCACCAGAAAGCCGGGTGGGCCTTCCTGCGTCAAGGCTGCTGAACGGCATTGGGGAAAAGGCGGGGAAAAGAAGGGACGGCGGAGCGCACCCAAGGCCAGGGGGCCTATGGTGGGGGGCAACGTCGGCCAGGAAATTGGCTTGGACGCGCTCCGCCGATAGGTACCGTCCGGAGGCAAACGGGAGAACCGGACGGTCGGGTCCGATGGCAGGGAACCATCGGGAAGAGACACCAGATAAGAAGACGCTCAATTGTGACGGGCCGGTGTTTCAGGGGGGCTGGCCCGACCGCGTCACAAGAAGGACATTAGCCCGTCCGCCCTGTCCCCAACCTGACTCAACCATGAATTTCCCTTCATGAACCGGCCAAGCCGAACGGGTGCATCAGGCCGGCGCATCGGCCTCCCGCCGCTGGGCCAGCGCGGCGAGGCGATAGAGTTCGTCGCCGTCCAGGATAATGACGATGCGGCCGTCGTTCAGCAGGGAGACGCCGCCGACACCGGGCACCTCGGCGAGGCCGGGATGGCTTTCGCGGACGAACAGGTCGCCGCGGCGCAGGAGCCTGTCGATCTCCAGCCCGATGCGGCGGCCGCCCTGGCGCAGAACGACGACGAGGCGCTGGCCGGGGCCGCAGAGCGGCCACTCCCCCTCGGCGGGAAAGCCCAGCGCATCGGCGAGGCGGACCACCGGCAGTACCCGCTTGCGGCGCATGACGGTCCAGCAGCCGGAGACGCGGTGGAAATCGTCGGCGGTGAAGCCGCAGACCTCCTCGACGAAGCGGTCGGGGATCGCCAGCACCTGATCGTCGACCTGGACCAGCAGGGTGCGCAGGATCGCCGCCGACAGCGGCAGGTCGATGGCGAAGGCGGTGCCCGCCCCGTCCCGCGTGCGGATGGCGATGCTGCCGCCCAGCCGGGTGATGGCATTGCGCACCACATCCATGCCGACACCGCGGCCGGACGTCTCGGTCACCGTGTCGGCGGTGGAGAAACCGGGGGCGAAGATGAATTCCCGCACCGCATCGGGCGACAGGTGCAGGCTGTCCTCCTCGCCGATCAGGCCCTGGCTCACCGCCTTGGCGCGCACCGCCTCCGTCGCGATGCCGCGGCCATCGTCGACGATCTCGACCACGACGCGGCTGTTGCGCTGGATGGCGCGCAGGGAAAGCGTGGCCTGGGCCGGCTTGCCGGCCACCTCACGGTCGGCGGCAGGCTCGATGCCGTGGTCGATGGCGTTGCGCACCATGTGCATCAGCGGGTCGTAGAGCATCTCGACCATGCTCTTGTCGATGCGGACCTCGCCGCCCTCGGTGGCGAAGCGGACCGACTTGCCCTGCCCGCGTGCCAGTTCGCGCACGACGCGGGGAAACTGGTTGAACAGGGTCTCGATGGGAACGACGCGCAGGTCCAGCGCCGCCTCGCGCAGCCGGTCGACGGAGCGGCTGAGCTGGGCGTCGAGGTCCAGCAGGTCGCGGCGGTGATGCTCGACCGCCTCACGCAGGAGACGCAGGTCGGGATCGCCGGCACCCAGCCGCTCGGTCAAGGCGGCGAGCGCCGACTCCAGCCGCAGGTCGTTGGCCGTGGCGTTGAGGTCGCCGGACAGCAGGACCATGCCGTCGATGCGGGCCATGAAGCGGTCGATCACCTCGCCGGGCACGCGCAGCACGCCACCAGCGGCGGGGGCCGCCGGGCGGGCGGATGGGGCGGCAGGCTGCGGGGCAGCGGTCGTCACCGGTGCACCGGCGGACTGCACCGCAGGCAGGGTCCGCGCATCGGCAGGGACCGGCAGGTCAGGTGTGACCGGCTCCCCGCCATCCCCGGCCGGATCGGACGGCGCGCAGGCGCGGATGCGCAGGAAGCCGCCGCCGGGGTCGATGCCGGCGAGGGCGTCCGCCAGGGCGGGAAGCTCCTGCGGGGAGGCGATCAGCACACGCAGCCAGGTCTTGCCGTCGATGAACTCCGGCCAGTTGGTGATGGCGCGCACCTTGCTGCCCATCCACTGGACGAACCCGGACGCGACCTCCGGCGAGGTTTCCAGAAAGGCGGTGACCTCGTAGAGCCGCATCTCCGGATCGGCGATGGCGGCGCGCAGGTCGGCGGTGCTGTCGGGCGACAGGAAGCGCAGCAGGCCGGGATCGAGCCCAAGGGCCGAAAGATCGTCGGCGTTCAGCGGACGGCGCGCCTCGCCCGCCTCCCGCTCGGCCGAGACGGCATCGACGAAGGTGCGCAGGCGGCCTTCCAGCGCAGCCACCCCGTCCGCGTCCAAATCCCCGGCCGGATCGCACGCTGCCCGCGCCGCCAGATCGGCGATCATGGTGCGGGCGTCGGCCATCAGGATCGGCCAGTCGGCATGGTCGGCGGCGGGTGTACGGCGCATCACATCGGCCAGCACCCGCAGCAGGGCGGAGCCGCGCGGCAGCCGGACGATGTCCAGCGTCGCCGCCATACGGTCGAGCAGCCCGGCAAGTTCGGCGGCAACGGACGCATCGGCCAGCACCGACGGATCGGCCAGCAGCGCATCGGCGCGGGCGCCGCCCTGGGCAAGGATCTGGGCGTTGTGGTCGGCCAGCAGGGTCGCCAGGATCGCCGCACCGGCATCTTTGCCGGTCAGTCGCCCGATGCGGGCGCTGGCGGTGGCGACGGCCTGAAGCTCGCGCAGGATAGCGTCGGCATCACGGGCGGCCAGCGCCTCGCGGAACCGGCGCAGCGTGTCGGCGAAGGGCAGGAAGTTCAGCCGCTCGCAGGCCAGCTCCAGCCGGTCGGCTGTGTCGTCGACGCTGCGGAGCCCCTCCTCGTCCAGGCTGTCTAGGTCGAGCGCGCGGGTCAGCGTCGCCATCCCGTCATGCAGCAGCCCGACGAACAGGCCGAGCATCCGCTCGTTCTCGTGCAGACGCACCGGCGGGGGCGGCGGCGGGGCGGGAACGGGCTTGGCGGCGGGCCCCTCCCCGCCCAGCGCGTCGAGCCGCGCCAGCAGGTCGGCCGGCGCCTGCCCGTCGCGGCGGTCGCGCATGCCGGCCTCGGCAAGCCCGCGCAGCGCGTCCAGAGCCTCCAGCAGCGGGGCGGCGACCTCCTCCGTCAGCGCCAGCGCACCGCCGCGCACACGGCCGAGGATGGTTTCCGCCCGGTGCGCCACCGCCTCCATCGCGAAGAGGTCCATGGCGCGGGCGGCCCCCTTCAGCGAATGGAAGGAGCGGAACAGGGCAGCGATCCGTTCCGCCTCCGGCCCGTCGCCGGGGCCGGCGGACAGCAGCTTTTCCAGCAGGTCGAAATGTTCGCCGGCCTCGACGCCGAACTGTCGCCACAGGGTCTCGATCAGTTCGCTGGTCATGGGTCACCGCTCACAAAAGAAGGCGCCGAACCGGAGACTCAGGGCTTCAAGGGCGGGGGCAAGCCGGCGGCGCGGCGGATGGCGGCGACGATGTCGTGGCCCTTCTTGTGGGCAAGGTCGAGGCTCATGGTGCCGGACGGCTTGGCGATGATCTCCACCGCACCCAGGGCTCGGGCCTCGTTCGCTTCGGGCGAGCCGACCTGCGCGACGGAGGAGATGATGATCACCTTGGCGCGCGACATCAGCGACAGATGCTCCATCACCTCCAGACCCGACATCTCCGGCATTTCGATGTCGAGCAGGACGATGTCGGGCTTCAGGCTCTTGACCATCTCCAGAGCCACCTTGCCGTTTTCGGCCGCACCGACGAGGGACAGCTCGTCGTCAGCGCGCACGATGTCGCCGATGATGGTGCGCATCAGCACCGAGTCATCGACCAGCAGGATCGTCGGCTTCGCCATGAGTAAAAACTTCCTATGTTTGCAGCGCCTGTCGGCTTCCGGGGTCTTCCCGATTGTCAGGAGAGTGTGAAGAGAGCGTTCAGCTTGCGGGCGATTGACGTAACCGGCAACACCTCCGTGGCGATACCGGCACGGATTGCCGCCCTGGGCATGCCGTCGACCGCGCAGGTCGCCGGATCCTGGATCAGAACGGGAAAGCGGCGTTCCGCGAAGGCCGTCGCACCGTTGCTGCCGTCGTCGCCCATGCCGGTCAAGACGACGGCGACCGGCGACTCCGCCGCTTCCGCGGCGCTGCGGAAGAGCCGGTCGGCCGAGGGGTGGTAGATGGCGCCGGCCGGGTCGGCGGCATGCAGGGTGAAGCGGCCGGAGGTGCTGCGGCGCACGGCCCAGTCGCCGCCGCCACGCAGGATGGTGACGGCCGCGGGGTCGAGCGTCTCACCGTCGGCCCCCTCCCCCACCGGCCGGCCGAGCGACCGGGCGAGCGACGCGGCGAAACCGGCGGTGAAGCTGGCCGGCATGTGCTGCGCCACCACCAGCGGACAGGGCAGCGGTCCGAGCGCGCCCAGCAACTCCGCCAGCGCCACCGGCCCGCCGGTGGACACGCCGATGACGACGAGGTCGGGGCGGTGTCCGCGGACGGACGGACGCAGAGACGGAGGCGGTTCGGGTGCGGGCTCGGCCACGGAAGCCGGAACGGAATCGGCGGCCCGCTCCCCCGTCAGCGCCATGCGCCAGCGGCCCCAGTGGCGCACCTTCTCGGTCAGCTGGCGTTCGATGGACGCCATGTCGAAGGTGATGAAGGAGCTGTTCTTGCAGATGAAATCCACCGCCCCGGTTTCCAGCGCCCGGATGGTGGCGGCCGCCCCCTCCGACGTTTCGTTGGAAACCATGATGCAGGGCGGGCCCTTTTCCGCGGCGATGGCCTGAACCGATTCGATTCCGTCCATGACCGGCATGTTCAGGTCCATGGCCACCACATGCGGCTTCAGCTTCCGCGACAGGCGCAAGGCCTCGGCACCGTTGCGCGCCTCGCCGACGATCTCGATGTCGGGCGCCGGCTCCAGCATCTTGCGCAGCGCGATGCGGACGAAATTGCTGGTCGTCCACCACCAGCAGGCGGATGCGCGGGTCGGTCATGGCGCGGCAACCTCGCTCCGGGCGTCTCCGATGGGCAGCACCCTGGTGCCGGCAGCCGCGGCGGCGGTCAACCCCTCGGGCCGCAGAACCGGGATCAGGGCATTGTCCAGGCGGATCACCGCGGCGGTCAGGCGGTCGGACAGCGGGTCGACATCCTCGCTGTCGATCTTGCGGATGCGTTGGATCTCGTCGGCGATCACCGCCACGGTCCCGCCGTCGATCTCTACCAGAACGGCGATGCCGGGCGTGGCAGGAGGCGCGCCGACCGGCGCCCGCGCCAGCAACCGGCGGAGATCGAGAACCGGGAGGATGCGGCCGTCAACATCGGTCAGCCCGTCGAAGCTTTCGGCGCCCTGTGGCAAACGCAGCCGGTCGGACACCTCCACCACGCGGCGGACCTTCTCGAACTCCAGCGCATAGATGCGGGCCTCCACCACCAGGGTGAGGAAGCGGCGGTAGAAGCGGCGCGGCAGGCGGCTTTCCGCCAGATCGTCGTCGGGATCGCTACCCTCGGGTACGAAGCGGCCGATGTCGTCGAGTTGATCGCCCAGCATGCGCGCCACGCTCCTCACGTCGAGCCAGAGTCCATCGTAATCCAAGATCCGGGCCGCCGTCCCGGCCTCGCCCGCGCGCAGGCGGTCCAGCGGCACGCGCACCACGCCCCGCACCCCGTCCACCCGGACGCCCACCGGCCCCCGCCGCGTCCGCAGGACGACGGCGTAGCCGCCGGGCCGATCCCCGATACCGGCGCCGGCACCGGCACCGAGCGGATCGGTGACCAGGATCGACCGCTTCTGCACCCGCGCCACGCCCCGCACCAGTGCCGGCGCATGGGGTAGCGGACGCAGGTCGCCGAGGGGGAAGACCAGCAGCAGATCGTCCATTTCCAGCGCATGGGGTTGGCCGGCGACCTCCACCATCAGCAGGCGGATGCTGGCGCGCTCGCGCGACGGGTCGGGCGGCTCCGCTGCACCGCCGGACAGCGCATCGGCATCCGCCAGCCCCGGAACGGCGAGCGCCCCGCCGCGCCCCAGCCGCATCAGATCGGGATCGAGCAACCGCAGGGACCGGTCGCCATGGCGCAGCCGGCCGGCCACCGGTGTTCCGCAATCCTCCGGCTCCGCCGCGCACAGCTCCACCCGCTCCGCCGTCAACGTGCCGCCGATGCGGCCGGCGCGGAGTGCCAGCACGCCGGTTCCGGCGCGCAGCACGATCAGCAGTCCGCCGCGCCGTCCGCCGCCCCAGGCCAGCCGCAGCGACGGGTAGCCGGTGACGTCCAGCACCGGCAGGATGCGACCGGCGACATTCGCCAGCCCCTCCACCTGCGGCGGGGCGAAGGGCAGCCGGGTGATGCCGGTCGGCTCCGCCACCTCCTCCACCCGATCGGCGGCGACGGCGAAGGGCGTGCCGGCGATGTCGAAGGTGAGATAGCCGCAGGTCGTCATGCCGCCGCCTCTCTCCGCCGGTAAGCGAGCGCGCGGTCGCCGCGATGGCGTTCGAAGCCATTGCTCCGGCAACAGTCGTCCGGCAGCCGGTCGGTGGTGCCGAGAACCAGCCAGCCGCCCGGCGCCACCGCCGCGGTCAGCAGGGAGAGCGCCCGTTCGCGGCTGTCGTCGTCGAAATAGATCATGACGTTGCGGCAGGACACGAGATCGAAGCCACCGGCCGGCACCTCATCCGGCAAGTCGGCGTCCATCAGATTGTGGCGGGCGAAGCGCACCACCCGGCGGGCATCGCCATGCACCCGCCGGTGCAGCGGCGCCTCCGCCCCCAGCGGGACGAACCAGTTTTCATAGTCCGACGGCATTTCGCGGAAGGGCCCCAACCCCTCGCCGCCATAGCAGGCATTGGCGGCCTGCCGCACGGCGATGCGGCTGAGGTCCGTGCCGAGAACCTCGACGGTCCAGTCGGTTTCCAGCCCCTGTGCGGTACGGCGTGCCTGCCCGGCGTCGGCCAGGGCCTCCAGCGTCACGATGGCGAGACCGTAGGCTTCCTCCCCGGTGGCGCAGCCGGCACTCCACAGCCGCAAATTTCGGGTCGTGGCGCGTTCGGCGATCAGGCGCGGCAGCAGATGGCCGCGCAGATAGGCGTGATGCGGCAGGTCGCGGAAGAAATAGGTTTCGTGGATCGTCAGATTCTCGATCAGGCTCAACCAGTCCGGGCTGTCGGCCGGCGCCCCTTCGATCTGCGCCACCCAGTCCTCCAGCACCGCCAGCGGCATCGCCGCCAGGATGCGCACCAGCTTGCGCTCCAGCGGGCGGTCGTGGCGAATCCCCGCCTTGCGCCGGACATCCTCCAGCAGCCGCCGCACCAGATCGTGCAGCGGTCCATCCGACCCGGACTCAGGAGGAGCGGCGCCGCCGGTCACGACGCCCGGAAGCGTTCGGCCAGCCGCCGCGTGTCGTCGGCCAGCCGGGACAGATGGACCATGGTCGCGGTGATCTCCTCCGACGCGGCAGCGTTCTTGGAGGCGACGGTGCGGATGTTGCCGACGTTCGATTCGATCTCGACGATATGGTCCTGCTGGTGGGCCATGGCCGCGGCGACCGACTGGACCATGCGGTCGATCTGTGTGACCCGTTCGGCGATGCCGTCCATCATCTGCACCACTTCCGCCGTGGCAGCCATCCCCTCCTCCGCCATCGCGGCGGCGGCCTCGACGATCTCGGCGATCTGGCGGGCGCTCTCGACGGCGTTGTCGGCGAGCTTGCCGACCTCCTCGGCGACCACCTCGAAGCCCTTGCCCTGCTCGCCGGCGCGGGCGGCCTCGATGGAGGCGTTGACCGACAGGATGTTGGTCTTCACCGCGATCTGGGTGATCGCCTCGGTGATGCGGCCGATGCGGCGGCTGTTGTCCCCGATGGTCTGGGAAACACGGACCAGCCGCGCCATCTCCGCCTTGCCGCGGTCGGCGAATCCGGCGGTGACCCGCACCATGTCGGAGGCGGCGCGGGTGCTGTCGGTGACGTCGGCGATGGCCCGGACGGAGCGGCCGACCGCGTTCACCACCCGGTCGAGATCCTCGGTCTGGATGGCGGCACCGTCGGCGACCTGCGACACCGCGGTGCTGGCCTGCCCGGCGGCGACGGCGACCTGGGCCGCCTGCTGGCCGATGTTCCGGAAGGAGGCACGAGCATCCTCCACCAGCGCCGCCATCTCGCCATAGCGGCCGGGGAGAGGCGTTGCGGCCGGTGCGTCGCCGTCGGCCTCATGCGTCAGGCGGCGGAGGGTCGCATGCAGGCTGTCCTGGGTCCGCACGACACGGGCGAGCGCCGCGGCAATGCCTCCGGCCTCGTCGCCGCGGACGGACAACGCGGATGCATCGTTCCGCATCCCAAGAGCCGGCATCCCGGGGTCCGGCGTTCCGGCGGCGAGGCGGTCCGCGGCCGCCTCCAGCCGCGTCATCGCGTCCGACAGATCGAACGCCAGGACACAGCCGATCAGCAGCGCCAGGGCGAGCGTACCGCCTGTGGCGAGCCAGACGGTCTGCGGCGCGGCATCCGGAACCGCCTGGGGAAGCAGAAGGGGAACGAGCGCTGCTGCCGCGGGCAGAAGAACGGCGAGTCCGAAGCGGGGAAGGATCCGCAAGCTGGCCGGAAGGGACATCGCGGTACAGACTCCTTACGAACGACCAGCGGCATCCCGCGACATCTCGCGGAGACCGCACGCCACCCTTATGACTTGCCGGATGCACCCCAACCGAAGCAAGGTGAATCCGGCAGATGGACCGGGATGCCGCAGATCACGCGGGGCTTCCGCCGTCCGCCCATCGCTCAACCCGGCGCCGCCCAAGGGGCGGCCTTGATCGGACCCCCACCGGCATGTCCATCGCCACCCGCATCGCCCTGGGCTTCGCCGCCGTCCTGCTGCTGACGCTCGCCGTCGCCGTCGTCGGCTGGAGCGGGCTGAACACCTACGCCTCGCGGGTGGAGATCGCCGCCCAGACCGCCCGTCTGGACACCCTGCTGTACAGCGCCCGGCAGGAGGAATCGCGCTACCTGCTGGACGTCGACCCTTCGGCCAGCCGGCGGGTACGGCAACTGACGGACCAGTTGAGGACGGAGGCCGAGGCTCTGCTGGCCCTGCCCGATCACGCGGTCCCCCCGGAAGCGTTGCGCGAGGCGTTGGAAAAGCTGGCGGCCTATCGCAAATCCTTCGACGAGGTGGTCGGGCTGGAGGTCGACCGCTTCGCCAGCCTGGCAAAGCTGCGCAAGCAGACCGCCGCCCTGCTGGTGATCGCCCAGACGCTGACGCACGAGCAATCGGCACGCTATGCCGACGCGCTGGCGCGGGTGAAAGCGGACCCCGGCGACCGTGCGGCGGTGACGGCGCTGGAATCCTCGGCGCTGCTGGTCGCCATCGCCGGGCGGCTGATCCAGGACACCCGTGGCGCTCTGCTGGATGTGCAACAGTTCCTGATCGACCATGGCGGTTCAGGCCGCAACTCCCTCAGCGCCAGCATCGACCGGCTGCTGGCGGTCGTCGGCGATGTCCGCAAGGCGGCCAACGACGGGGAAGCGCTGCGCGAGTCGGAGAAGCTGACCGCCGCCATCATGGGGGTGGAGACGGAGTTCCTGCTGGTGGCCGACATCGTCGTACGGCGCAACGCCGCGCGGGACGCCATGCGCGACGCCGCCAGGATCGTCAACGATCAGGTGACGCAGCTGGTGGCGGCCCAGACGGCCGAGCGCGAGGCCGGGCGGTCGCGTGCAGTCATGCTGTTGTGGAGCGGCGCGCTCGGCGCGCTGGCCGCCGGCACGATCCTGTCCATCCTGATCGCCCGCAGCCTGACCGGCCCCATCGCCGCCACCACCGCGGCGGTCCAGCGCCTGTCGGACGGCGATCTGACGGTGGCGGTGCCGAACACCGGCCGGCAGGACGAGCTGGGATCCATCGGCCGTGCCGTCGCCACCGTCATCCGGGTGCTGCACGGACTGCATGGCGAGATGCACAGGCTGTCCGGCAAGCCGGTGGGATCGCCCGAGACGGTCGGGGCGCAGCAAACCCCGGACTTTCATGGGGCGTATGGCGAGATGGTGGCCCTACTGCAGGAAACCGGCACGGCCTTCCACACCATCGGCGAGCAGGCGACCCAGGTCGCCGTCGCCGCCGGGCAGGCCAGCACCGCCATCGCCCATGTGTCGGACGGCGCCTCCGAACAGACCGACGATCTGGATCAGGTGGCGACCGCGGTCGGACAATCGGCCCGCGCCATCGCCCATGTCACCGACAGCACACGCGATGCGTCCGACATGGTGAAGGATGCCGCCGACTTCGCCGACGGTGGACGGCAGGACATGGCGCGGCTGCTGCGCGTCTCGCAGACCATCGCCGACAACAGCCGCCGCATCGGCCGCATCACCGAGGCGATCACCCAGATCGCAGTGAAGACCAACATCCTGTCGGTCAATGCCTCCATCGAGGCCGCCCGCGCCGGTGAGCAGGGCAAGGGCTTCGAG
This sequence comes from Azospirillum sp. UENF 112521, assembly GCF_058780665.1. Taxonomy (NCBI): domain Bacteria; kingdom Pseudomonadati; phylum Pseudomonadota; class Alphaproteobacteria; order Rhodospirillales; family Azospirillaceae; genus Azospirillum; species Azospirillum sp. UENF 112521. The sequence continues at coordinate 1,158,014 of NZ_JBSNCI010000002.1, read as the reverse complement.
GTGGTCGCCGAAGAGGTCGGCAAGCTCGCCGACAACGCCGTCGAAAGCGCCCGCCAGATTGCCGAGATCGTCGAGGCCGCCGCCGCACTGGCCGAAGAGGGCAAAGCCGTCACCGAACAGGCGCGGCGCCGGATGGACGGTCTGGCCGAACGGGTCGACCGCATCGACGGCGCCTTTCAGTCGGTTGCGGTCGCCATGGAAGAACAGCAGGCCTCCGTCCGCGAGATCGAGCGGTCGGTTGAGAGCGTGCGTACCGTCGCCTCCAAGAATGCCGCCGCGTCGGAGGAGATCGCCGCGACGATGGTGCACCTCTCCCGCCTCGCCGATGAAACACGACGTCAGGTGTCGCGCTTTCAGGCCGGCTGAAGCTTGGCCTTTGCCGAAATTCTGAATAGGGAGTGAGACTGGGAAGCGTTTCCGGCGCCGCATGCTTCTGCCCAGGCCCGCCTGGCCGCAGTCTCCGAAGTGGTAATTCTTAATCCCAGCCGGGATTACATGGCATTTAAAGTTCTTTTAACCCTATTCCATGCCTAATCGGTTTGCGGGAACGCTCGATCCCGAGAAGACGCTCTACCGAACATTAGACCCACACGACACCAAGGGAGTTCCCCATGCCCGCACAGAAGGTCGCCGATGAAGTCCGCCTGGCCAGCCGCATCCACGCGCGCCTGCTGGACGCCTTCATCGATTTGACGGAGCGGGAACTGGCCGGGCTGGCTCCGGGCTTCGCCGAGGAAAGCCTTGCGGAAGCGCTGGAGGCCCTGCGCGCCGCCCGCAAGTCTTACGGCACGACCGCCGGGGTGATGGTCATTTCCAACCTGCAATTGCCGCAGGCTTCGAACGCCGCCTGACCCCGGAAGCCATCCTGCGACCGGTCAGGCCGCGACAGATCAGGCGGTGACCGCCTTGCGGGTCCGCGGCTTGCGCGTCTTCGGGGGCTCGGCAGGCACGGCTTCCGCTTCAGCGGGCTTCACCACACCGCGCGGCTTGGCGTTGGTGGTCTTGCGCGGAGCCTTCACCACGGCAACGACCGGCGCGTGATCGGGAACGGCAACCGCTTCGGCCAGGACCGCGCGTTCTGCCTGGACCCAATGGTCGGCATCGCGGCCATGGGGACAGCCCTCTTCCAGCCAGATCGCATAGGCGCGATCACGGATGCGCTTTTCGACATCCACACTCATTACATCTCCCCGGGGAATGGTGGTCAGTTTTGCTGCAATGCAAAGACTGCCGAATTCCTCGAATGCGCGCAACAAGGCGAAACGTTATCGGCCCTCCGCCCGATCAATCGGCCGTCACTCCGATGACGTTTCGCCGTGCTCGGGCTGGCGGCTCTGCTGGACCTCGCGCCATTTGGTGACGTTGCGGTTGTGGTCGGCCAGCGACTTGGCGAAGACGTGGCCGCCGGTGCCGTCGGCGACAAAATACAGGAATTCGTGCCGTTCGGGCTTCATCACCGCCTGGATCGAGGCCTTGCCCGGATTGGCGATGGGCCCCGGCGGCAGGCCGGTGGTGACATAGGTGTTGTAGGGCGACTCGAACTTCCAGTCATTGCGGGTCAGTGCCCGTCCCAGCTCGCCGCTGCCATCGGTCAGCGCGTAGATCACCGTCGGATCGGACTGCAGCTTCATGCCGGCTTCCAGCCGGTTGACGAAAACCCCCGCCACCCGCGGCCGCTCCGCAGCGATGCCGGTCTCCTTCTCGACGATGGAGGCGAGAGTCAACGCCTGCTGCGGCGTTTCGAACGGCAAATTCTGGTCGCGGTTCTTCCAGGCCTCCGCAAGCGCCTGGGTCATCGCCGTCTGCATCCGCTCGATCAGAGCGGCGCGGCTGTCGCCATAGGCGAAGTGGTAGGTCTCCGGCAGAAGGGAGCCTTCCTTCGGCGGCTTGGGCAGATCGCCGGTCAGTCCGGTTTCCCGTGCGAGCAGTGCGACCACCTGGGCGGAGGTCAGCCCTTCCGGCACGGTGAAGCGACGCACAACGGTGCGGCCCTGGCGCATCTGCTCCAGGACGCCTTCGATGCTGATTCCCGCGGGGAACTGGTATTCGCCGGCCTTCAGTTCACGGAAGGTGCCGGACAGCTTGGCCGCGGCGGCGAACACCAGCGGCGAACCGATCACGCCGGAGTCGCCCAGCGTGATGGCAATGGCCTCCAGCCCGCTGCCACGCGGGATGACGACCGTTTCGGATTGCTCCAACGGTCCGGGGGCCGAATAGCGCTGGTAGCCCCAGACGCCGACTCCGCCCGCCGCACCGACAGCGAGGACCAGCGTCCCCGCAAAAATCCGGAGACCCCAGCCCATCGCTCACCTCTTGAAGACTGCAGACCGCAACGCGGGTGCGGCGCTTCGTTTACGCAAATTCCTTGAACACCAGCGAGGCATTGGTGCCGCCGAACCCGAAGGAGTTCGACAGTGCGGCGCGCACGCGGCGCTCCTGCGCCACCTTCGGCACCAGATTGACGCCCAGGCAGCTCTCGGACGGATTCTCCAGATTGAGCGTGGGCGGCACAATGCCGTGGTTGATCGCCTTGATCGAGTAGATCGCTTCGACCGCACCGGCGGCCCCCAGCAGGTGGCCGATGGCCGACTTGGTGGAGGACATCGCCAGATTGTCCATGGCGTCGCCGAACAGGCGCTTCACCGCACCCAGCTCGATCTCGTCGCCGAGCGGCGTCGAAGTGCCGTGGGCGTTGACGTAATCCACATCGGACGGGTTCATCCCGGCGCGCTTCAACGCGGCCTTCATGGCGCGGAAACCGCCATTGCCGTCTTCCGCCGGAGCGGAGATGTGGTGCGCGTCGCCGGACATGCCGTAACCGACGACTTCGGCATAGATGGTGGCGCCGCGCTTCTTCGCGTGCTCCAGTTCCTCCAGCACGACGACACCGGCACCCTCGCCGATGACGAAGCCGTCGCGGTCCTTGTCATAAGGGCGCGACGCCTTTTCGGGCGTGTCGTTGAAGTTGGTGGACAGCGCGCGCATGGCGGCGAAGCCGCCGACGCCGAGACGGCTGACCGCCGCCTCCGTACCGCCGGCGACCATGATGTCGGCATCGTCCCACATGATCAGACGGGCAGCGTCGCCGATGGCGTGCGCGCCGGTCGAGCAGGCGGTGACGACCGCATGGTTGGGGCCCTTGAAGCCGTGCTGGATCGAAATATGGCCGGAGGCCAGATTGATCAGGCAGGCCGGGATGAAGAAGGGCGACAGGCGGCGCGGGCCCTTTTCGTGCAGGGTGACGGCGCCGTCGGCGATGCCCGGAAGGCCGCCGATGCCCGAACCGACCATGACGCCGGTCCGCTCGCGCTCCTCATCGGTCTGGGGAACCCAACCCGAATCCTTGATTGCTTCCTGCGCCGCGGCGATGGCGAAGATGATGAAATCATCCATCTTCCGCTGGTCCTTCGGCGGAATGAAGGTGTCGGCGTTGAATTCGCCCTCACCGTTTCCGCGCGGGACCTGCCCGGCGACTTTGGAGGCCAGGTCCGAAGCGTCGAACCCCGTGATGCCGCGGATTCCCGACGTTGCGGAAATCAGCCGCTCCCAGTTCAGCGTGTGGCCGACGCCGAGCGGCGTGACCATACCGAGTCCGGTGACGACGACACGTCTCATGAGGCTGTTCCTTGACCTTTCCTCGAATAAACTGTCGACGATCTGGTCGTCGACGGCCAGGCCCCGCGCTGCTGGTGTTGCAAATGCGGTTTGCCTGGCCCTCGGGGGCTCAATGCCCGCGGCCCGATCAGGCGGCGGCGTTGGCCTTGATGAAGTCGATGGCGTCCTTCACCGACAGGATCTTCTCCGCGGCGTCGTCCGGGATCTCGACACCGAACTCTTCCTCGAAGGCCATGACCAGCTCGACGGTGTCGAGGCTGTCAGCGCCCAGATCGTCGATGAAGGAGGCGTTCTCCACCACCTTCGACTCCTCGACACCCAGGTGGTCCACAACGATCTTCTTCACGCGCTCGGCGATGTCGCTCATCTTTTAAGACCTTCCAATCCTTGAAACCGCTCGGGATAATCCGGTCGGAGCAACACGCGAAGAACGTGCCGTCCTGCCGCGAAAAGCCCCGTCCGATAACACATTTCAGCAGCCTTGACCAGCACCCGCGAGGGACCCTGGTTGGCGCCGTTCTTCACACGTGGCGATGCCGCCCCGTCTGATCCTCATCAGATCATAGCCATGCCGCCGTTGATATGCAGCGTCTGGCCGGTGACGTAGGCGGCCTCCTCGCTCGCGAGGTACACGACCCCGGCGGCGATCTCGTCCGACTGGCCCATGCGGCCGGCCGGGATAGACGGGAGCAGCTTCTGCTTCTGCTCGTCGTTCAGGGCGTCGGTCATGGCCGTGGCGATGAAGCCCGGCGCGACGCAATTGACGGTGATGCTGCGCGAGCCCAGTTCGGCCGCCAGCGATTTCGACATGCCGATCAGGCCGGCCTTGGAGGCGGCGTAGTTCGCCTGCCCCGCGTTGCCGGTGACGCCGACGATCGACGTGATGTTGATGATGCGGCCCCAGCGGCGCTTCATCATGCCGCGCATGGCGGCCCGCGACAGGCGGAAGGCCGCCGTCAGGTTCACGTCGATCACCGACTGCCAGTCCTCGTCCTTCAGGCGCATGGCGATCTGGTCGCGGGTCAGGCCGGCATTGTTGACGAGGATGTCGACCTTGCCAAGCGCCGCCTCGGCGTCCTTGAACAGCTGCTCGGTTGCGGCGGCTTCCGACAGGTTGCCGGGCACGACGAAGGCGCGCTCGCCCAGTTCGGCGGCCAGGGCCTCCAGCGGGGCGACGCGGGTGCCGGACAGCGCGACGGCGGCGCCCTGGGCGTGCAGCGCACGGGCGATCGACGCGCCGATGCCGCCGGACGCGCCGGTGACGAGGGCCGACTTGCCGGTCAGGTCAAACATGGATGGCCTCATGACGCTGATTTATCAGAGTGCTGATACAATCACAGGGTTTTCAGGAACGACTCGACATCGGCCGGGGTACCGACCGACACCGCCGCCATATCCTTGTCGATGCGCTTGGTCAGCCCGGCGAGCACCTTGCCCGATCCGACCTCGACCAGCCGTTCGACGCCCTGCTCCTTCATATAGAGCACGCATTCACGCCAGCGGACCATGCCGGTTACCTGCTCGACCAGCAGGCGGCGGATGGCGTTTGGATCGGACACCGCCGAAGCGGTGACGTTGGCAACCACCGGAATCACCGGCGCGGAAATCGTGACGTTCGCCAGAGCCTCCGCCATCGCGTCGGCGGCCGGCTGCATCAGCGAGCAATGGAAGGGAGCGGACACCGGCAGACGCACGGAGCGCTTCAGACCACGTTCCGCCGCCAGCGCGATGGCACGGTCGATGGCGTCGGCACTGCCGGAAATCACCACCTGCCCGACCGAATTGTCGTTGGCGATGCTGCACACCTCGCCCTGGGCCGCGTCGGCGGCAATCCCCTGCGCCTGGTCCAGATCGGCACCCAGCAAGGCCGCCATGGCGCCCTTGCCGACCGGAACGGCCTTCTGCATCGCCTGGCCGCGCAGCTTCAGCAGGCGCGCGGTGTCGCCCAGCGAGAAGGCGCCGGCAGCGCACAGCGCCGAATACTCGCCCAGCGAATGGCCGGCGACGAAGGTGGCATGCTTGGACAGATCGACACCGCCCTCGCTCGCCAGCACCCGCATCACCGCGACGCTGACCGCCATCAGGGCGGGCTGGGCGTTTTCGGTCAGGGTCAGATCGGCCTCGGGGCCCTCGACCATCAGGCGCGACAGCCGCTGGTTCAGCGCGTCGTCCACCTCTTCAAAGGTGTGACGAGCGACTTCGAACGCCTCGGCGAGTTCGCGGCCCATGCCGACGGCCTGGCTGCCCTGCCCCGGAAAGACGAACGCCCTGGTCATGCTTCGGTGAAACCCTGGATGAATGCGCCCCGCCCCTGCGGCGGCACCATGGATTGGGCGACAGTCATACCCTCACTTTTGAGCAAGTCAAGCGACGCGCGATGACCAAAGCGACAATGGTGCGATAAAACGCCACGTATTGAGGCAGAAAGCCCACGAAAAACCGCCATTCCGAAGGGGTTGTTCGTGGGCTCGCACAGAGGTGCCGCCCACCGGGTCTTGCACCGTTTGCCGCAGTGCAAATCAAAGGCCTGCGGTCATGCCTTGCCCATCAGCGCCACCCTGGTCCATGGCCTGACCTGCGCCAGCATCTCCAGCACCATCGGGCCGATCAGGCCGGAAAGCAGAGCCCCCCAGAAAATCACGCCGTCCGGAGCCTCCACATGGTGCAGCACCACCCGCGTGCCGGCGGCGAACAGGGCATGATGCAGGTAGATCGCATAGGAGGAGCCGCCGACGGTCCGGAAAATCCGGCTCGACGGCATGGCATGCAGCAGCGTCACCGCTCCCCCCATGCCGCACAACAGGGCAACGCCGCTGTTCCAGCCGAAATGGGGCAGATACCCCCACAGCGACGCCTGATGAAGCGCGACACCGAGGGCAAGTGCAGCACCGGCCGCCGCCTGCATCGTCTGCCGCGGAACCATCGCCCGGAACCGTGTGACGCCCACCCCGAACAGGAAGTGCGGCAACAGGAAGCAGGCCTCGTTGATCGAAAGGATGTTCGATTCGACATGGACCGTCAGGCAGGCCGCCACCGCTGCGGCCATTGCCAGCACGAATCCGCCCGGCCTGTCCATGGCATGGAGCGCGTCGAGCAGCGCCACGACGGAGAAGATCAGGAAAAGCGCCTGCAAATACCAGAAATGGGCATAGGGGTAGACGTAGATCTGCCACATCGACTCGGGGACGAAGCTTCCGTTCGCGCCCGGTGCATGCGTCTGCAGGAAATAGAAGATGGCGGATACCACCAGGAACGGGAAGCCCAGGCGGCGAAGCTTCTTGACGAAGAAGGTCTTCAGCCGGTCGCTCCGGGCCGGGTTCAGGGCATAGACCAAGCCTGAGATGAAGGTGAAGAGCGGCATACGGATCAGCTCGAAGCTGTCGGTGGCGTAGCGGTAGATCGACCCCTCCGCCACCTGCATTCCGGATCCGGGAATGCCGACCACGTGATAGGCGACCAGCAGGATGCAGGCCAACCCCCTCAGTTCCACGACATGGTACGGCAACATGTTCTTGCGCATGGCTACTCCAGGCACCGGGCTGTGATGCCGCCGGCGGAGCATGCGTGGGCGATTCGACGCATAGCTCCGCCGGGAACGGCAGTCGCAACATGGCGCCTGGGGCAGTGTATTGCACTTCGGTCAAATGCGCCGGACCGTATCCCGCGCGATATCCACCCTTGCCCCACCCCTACCCAGCCCATTCCCGGCAAGCGCAGCGGTGTTCATCCGGGCAGCACCCCCGTTCATCCGGACAACACCCTATGGCCGACATAGATTTTCCAAAAGGTGGGAAGGTTTTCCACTTGCTACCACCGCCGGCCTGTGCATACTGCGCCGCTTCATAACTCCTTGCCGTCGGTCCGCCGCCGGCTAGGCCCGGGCGGCTGATCCGATCCATGAGGGATGGGGCGCAGCGCCGGACCATGAACAGCCATGGGGAGTGCAATGGCACTTTATGAGTGCGTGCTGATCGCGCGCCAGGACATTTCGGCCGCCCAGGCCGAGCAGCTCTCTGAGCAGTTTGCCCAGATCGTTCGCGACAACGGCGGCACGATCGCCAAGAGCGAATACTGGGGTCTGAAGACCCTCACCTACAAGATTAAGAAGAACCGCAAGGGTCACTACACCCTCTTCAACATCGACGCGCCGGCCGCTGCCGTCGCCGAGATGGAGCGGAACATGAGCATCAGCGAAGACGTGCTGCGCTTCATGACCGTGCGTGTCGACGAACTCGACGCCAACCCGTCGGCGATGATGCAGAGCCGCAACGAGCGTGGTGAGCGCGGCGAGCGTGGCGATCGTGGTCCGCGTCGCTTCGACGACCGTGGCCCGCGTCCGCCGCGTCGCCAGGAAAACGTTGCCGCCGCCGAAGGGGAGTCCGCGTAAATGTCCGACAAGCAGACCACGGGCGCTCCGGCCCGCACCGGCGGCGCTCGCCGCCCGTTCTTCCGTCGCCGCAAGACCTGCCCGTTCTCGGGCGCGAACGCCCCGGCGATCGACTACAAGGACGTCAAGCTGCTGTCCCGCTTCATCTCCGAGCGCGGGAAGATCGTCCCGAGCCGCATCACCGCGGTCTCGACGAAGAAGCAGCGCGAACTGGCCCGCGCCATCAAGCGCGCCCGTTTCCTGGCCCTTCTCCCCTACGTGGTGAAGTAAGCCCGGCAACGGCCGAATTGTTTCGGTGAAGGTTCTTCAAGGGGTTTCCATGGCCTTGGGTCCGGCCGTTCCGCTGGTGGTCGCCGTCGGCGGCGGTCTGGCGAGCGCGTTCTTCTACCTGTCGGTCACGTTCGGCGGGATGGGTGCGCTGATCCTGGGCTATCTGGCCCCCCTGCCCCTGTTCCTGACGGGACTGTGGCTGGGGGTTCCGGTGGTGGCGCTGGCCGGTCTGGCCGGTGCCGCCGCGGTGATGCTGGGCACCTCCGGCAGCATGCTGGTTGCGCTGTCCTACCTGGTGACCGGGGCTGCCCCGGCGATCCTGGTGGTGCGGCAGTCGCTGCTGGCGCGCTCGCGGGAGGATGGTTCCCTTGAATGGTATCCGCCCGGCCGGGTCCTGATGGGCCTGACCGGGATGGGCGTGGCGGCGTTGCTCGCCGCGGTGATCCTGACGCTCGACCAGCCCGGTGGGTTGGAAGGGCTGATGCGGCAGACCCTGGCCCGAGTTGTCGAGCCGGCGTTCCGCTCGCAGGGCCAGCCGGCTCCGGATCCCGAGGCATTCTGGGTGGCGGCCGTCCTGCCAGGACTGGTTGCGGTCTCATGGCTTGTCATGACGATCGTCAACGCGGTGCTGGCGCAGGGGGCGCTGATGCGGTTCGGCCGCAACCGGCGCCCTGCCATGCGTCTGGCAGAGCTGGAACTGCCGAGCTGGTTGGCGCCGCTGTTCGCGGTGTCGGTGGCGGCGGCATCGGCCGTACCGGGAACCGTCGGGTTCCTGGCGGTCAATCTGGCCCTGATCCTGGCAATCCCGTTCGCCTTCGCCGGGCTTTCGGTGGTTCATGTATTCGCCAGCAGCAAATCGGCGCGAACGCTGATCCTGGTTGGCTTCTACATGATGCTGTTTCTCTTCGGGTGGCCGATCCTGCTTTTGGTCGGCCTGGGCATGATCGAGCAATGGATCGGGCTGCGCCGCCGGTTTTCCCCCGCGGCCCCCGGTCAGGAGGACGAGTGATGGAAGTTATTCTGCTGGAGCGGGTCGAGAAGCTCGGCCAGATGGGCCAGGTCGTCAATGTGCGCCCCGGCTTCGCCCGCAACTATCTGCTGCCGCAGCGGAAGGCCATGCGCGCCACCAAGGCGAACCTGGCTGTCTTCGAGAAGCAGAAGGCCCACCTTGAGGCCGTGAACCTCGAGCGCCGCAAGGACGCCGAGCATGTCGCGACCAAGATGGACAACGTGACGGTCGTCGTGATCCGTCAGGCCGCCGAGACCGGCGTCCTGTACGGCTCCGTGACCACCCGCGACGTCTCCGACGCGCTGACCGCCGCCGGCTACAAGACCGACCGCAAGCAGGTCCAGATCGACACCCCGATCAAGACCCTGGGTCTGTTCAAGCTGCGCCTGGTCCTGCACCCGGAAGTGTCGATCACGGTCACGGTCAACGTCGCCCGTTCGGCTGAAGAGGCCGAGCTGCAGGCCCAGCGCGGCGGCATGATCACCGCCGCCGACCTGCGCGACGACGACGAGGAAGAAGAGACCTTCGTCGAAGAGACCGCGACCGAGGAAGAGGAGGGCTGATAGCCCTTCTGCCGCGGCAGTCCCGAAGAGGTCTTCGGGGTTTTCGCGGCACCGTCGCACCGCTCGTCCGGGAGCCGCCCGCCCCACCAGGGGCCGGGCGGTTTTCCGCATTCAGGTCCTCGGCGAGCGTCGCCGCACATAACTCAGCGCATAGGGCAGCAATGCCCAATTGGGTAGCAGCTCTGACCGATTGACGAATTGTCGCACCCCGCCTTGCGCGCGATGCTTGGACGGCACCGCGGAAGGAGTTCGGCATGCTGCTGGTTCGTCTGCTTGCCGCCGCCAAGGGCGACGGAACCCTGAATCTTGTTACGGCCGATGGAAAGCATCACCGGATTGGCTCCGGCCCTCCACATCTGACCCTTCGCCTCCATGACCGCAAGGTCGAGCGTGACCTGCTGATCAATCCCCGCCTGCGTTTTGGCGAAGCCTATATGGACGGCCGCTTTTCAATCGAGGGCGGCACCATCTACGACCTGCTGGCGATGCTGATGAGCGGCGCCGAGGTGCAGGGTGCGCTGGGCCGGGCGTTGGAAACGCTGTCTCCAATGCTGCGCCGTGTGCAGCAATACAACCCGATGCAGCGGTCGCGGCAGAATGTGGAACACCACTACAACCTGTCACGCCAGTTCTATCAACTCTTCCTCGACCGGGACATGCAGTATTCCTGCGCCTATTTCCCGGAGCCGGGACTATCGCTGGACGAGGCGCAGGAGGCCAAGAAGCGGCACATCGCGGCCAAGCTGCTGATCGTGCCGGGCATGCGGGTGCTCGACATCGGCTGCGGCTGGGGCGGCATGGCGCTCTTTCTGGCGCGGCACACCGGGGCACGGGTGACCGGCATCACCCTGTCGTCCGAACAGCTGGCGGTCGCCCGCCGTCGGGCGGAGGAAGCGGGGTTGGCCGACCGGGTCACCTTCGATTTGCGCGACTATCGCGAATTCGCCGCCGCCCATCGGGGAGCCTTCGACCGTATCGTCTCGGTCGGCATGTTCGAGCATGTCGGCGTGCCGCATTACCGCGATTACTTCTCGGCGGTACGCGAGATGCTGAACGACGAGGGGGTGGCGCTGATCCACTCCATCGGCCGGCTCGACGGACCGGCGAGCACCAACCCCTGGATCCGCAAATACATCTTCCCCGGCGGCTACTCCCCTGCCCTGTCGGAGGTGCTGCCGGTCATCGAACGGTCCGGCCTGTTCGCCACCGACCTGGAGGTGCTGCGCCTGCATTACGCCGAAACGCTGCGCCACTGGCGTGCCCGCTTCCTCGACCGCTGGGAGGAGGCCAAGTCCCTGTACGACGAGCGGTTCTGCCGCATGTGGGAATTCTATCTGGCCGGTGCCGAGCTGGCCTTCCGCCTGCAGGGGCACATGGTGTTCCAGGTCCAGGTTGCACGCTCGCAGGGAGCGGTGCCCCTGACCCGCGACTACATGCTGAATGCGGAGCGCGACCTTGCCGGTGCGTCGGCCGGTCATCCGGTGGAACGGCGGCCCTCCCGCACACCGGAGTCGGCAACCTGACCGCTCCAGTCGTCGGATTTGCGGCCCCGGCACGGCATTCCGCCGTCAAAGGGCCACAATCCAGCCAACCGGTAATACCAATTGACCATCATGGCCGGGCGCAGGGCCGTGTTGCAAGCGGAATCGTGCGACATCGACGCCTGAACCACCGCCGCGCCTTCCTTTCCGTCACGGGGCGATGCTATATAACCGCGATTGATTTCCGCCCGGGGTACCGGGGAGCCACCCATGCGGCATGCTCCCCGGCAACAAGCGCCCGCTGGACGACGCGCCCGGCTCCCAAGGAATGACAACGCCCTTACCCGTTCGGGGAGATCTCGCACCCATGACCAAGATCAAGGTAGCCAATCCGGTCGTCGAACTCGACGGCGACGAGATGACGCGCATCATCTGGCAGTTCATCAAAGACAAGCTGATCCTGCCCTACCTCGACATCGACCTGAAGTATTACGACCTCGGCATCGAGAACCGCGACAAGACCGATGACAAGGTCACCGTCGAGTCCGCGAACGCCATCAAGCAGTATGGCGTCGGCGTCAAGTGCGCGACAATCACCCCGGACGAAGCGCGGGTGACGGAATTCAACCTCAAGAAGATGTGGAAGTCGCCGAACGGCACGATCCGCAACATCCTGGGCGGCACCGTCTTCCGCGAGCCGATCGTCTGCTCGAACGTCCCGCGCTACGTTCCGGGCTGGACCAAGCCGATCATCATCGGCCGTCACGCCTTCGGCGACCAGTACAAGGCCACCGACTTCGTCGTCCCCGGCCCGGGCAAGATGACGATCAAGTGGGAAGCGGCCGACGGCAGCCAGAAGATCGAGCATGAGGTGTTCGACTATCCCAGCGCCGGCGTGGCGATGGGCATGTACAACCTCGACGATTCGATCGAGGGCTTCGCCCACTCCAGCTTCATGTACGGGCTGGAGCGCGGCTACTCGGTCTACCTGTCGACGAAGAACACGATCCTGAAGGCCTATGACGGCCGCTTCAAGGACATCTTCCAGAAGGTCTTCGACGAGACCTATGCCGACCAGTTCAAGGCCAAGGGCCTGGTCTACGAGCACCGCCTGATCGACGACATGGTCGCGTCGGCCCTGAAGTGGGAAGGCGGCTTCGTCTGGGCCTGCAAGAACTACGACGGCGACGTGGAGTCGGACGTCGTGGCGCAGGGCTTCGGCTCGCTGGGCCTGATGACCTCGGTCCTGGTCACGCCGGACGGCAAGACCGTCGAGGCCGAGGCCGCCCACGGCACGGTGACCCGCCACTACCGCGAGCACCAGAAGGGCAAGGAGACCTCGACCAACCCGATCGCCTCGATCTATGCCTGGACCCAGGGCCTGGCCTATCGCGGCAAGTTCGATGACACTCCGGACGTGATCAAGTTCGCCCAGACCCTGGAGCGCGTCTGCGTCGAGACCGTCGAGTCCGGCTTCATGACCAAGGATCTCGCCATCCTGATCGGCCCGCAGCAGCCGTGGCTGACCACGAAGCAGTTCCTGGACAAGCTGTCGGACAACCTGGAAAAGAAGATGGCCGCCTGGTCGTAAGGTCGGCGCTTTCTTCAGCCGGCGCTTTCTTCACAGGGTGCGACGCCGCGTCCGGGTCAAACCGGACCGCGGCTCGGCTAGGGTTCGAGCGGGGAGTTTCGACTCCCCGCTTTTTTCTTGTCCGAATTCAAAAAGGAATGAACCCGATGCCCAACGATCTGTTCCGCGTCGCCGTCATCGGTGCCGGCGAGACCGGAACGCCGCTGCTGCGCAAGCTGCTGGCCGCTCCCTTCGTCGAACTGCTGGGTGTGGCGGATCTCGATCCGGCGGCGCCGGGCATGCGCCTTGCCGAACACCGGGGCGTGAAGACCACCACCAACTTCCACGATCTGGCGGAACTGGGCGATGGTCTGGATGTACTGATCGATGTCACCGGCGTGCCCGCGGTGCGGGAATCGCTGCGCAAGGCGATGCAGGAGACCGGCAACCACCACACCGTGATCGTCCATGAAATGGTGGTGCAGTTGATGTTGTCGCTGTTGAACGGCGAACTGGTGCGGCTAAAGCACGACACCCGGGATTACTGAGGCACGCTGTCGAGGCAGGGGCGGGATTTGCAGCTTCTCCGAATTGGCTCATGATGGGGTGCGAGGGCGTCTGCGACGACGCCCGTCCATGTCAGGAGCGGCGATTGATGGAACTCGGCATTCTGGTCATCGCGGCGTTCGTGCTGGTCGTCATTCTGGCGATCACGAGCGTCCGCACGGTCCCCCAGGGCTTCAACTTCATCGTCGAGCGGCTGGGCCGCTATCAGGAGACCCTGCATCCCGGCTTCAACGTGATCTTTCCTGTCATCAGCTCGATCCGGGCCAAGGTGGATATGCGCGAGACCGTGGTGGACGTGCCGTCACAGAGCGTCATCACCAAGGACAATGCCGCAGTGACCGCGGACGGGGTGCTCTACTTCCAGGTGCTCGACCCGATGAAGGCGACCTACGAGGTCAACGACCTGCAACGGGCGATCCAGACGCTGGCGATGACCACCACCCGGACAGTGATGGGCTCCATGGACCTCGACGAGTTGCTGAGCCAGCGCGAGGCGATCAACGCCAACCTGCTGCGTGCCGTGGACGAGGCGACCGCCTCCTGGGGTGTGCGGGTGACCCGCATCGAGTTGCGCGACATCACCCCGCCCGACGACATCGTCCAGGCGATGGGCCGGCAGTTGAAGGCCGAACGCCTTCGCCGCGCCCAGATTCTTGAGGCCGACGCCGAGAAGGAAAGCCAGATCCGCATCGCGCAGGGCAAGCTGGAAGCCGCCAAGCTGGAGGCGGAGGCGCGCGAACGGCTGGCGGAGGCCGAAGCCAAGGCGACGCGGCTGGTTTCGGAAGCGGTGGCCCAGGGTTCTAACCAGGCGCTGGGCTACTTCCTCGGCCAGAAATACATGGAGGCGTTAAAGGCATTCGCCGCCTCTCCCAACCAGAAGACGATGATCCTGCCGGTGGAACTGGCCGGCGTGGCGGGTGCCCTGTCGGGTCTGGGCGAGTTGCTGCGCGACGCGACCCCGCCGAGACCGCCGGAGCCTCCCGCCGCCACCAAGCGCAATCCCTGGTCGGTGCCGCCGACCGCATCCGCTGCGGATGGGGAGTGACGGATGTCACCTCTGCTTTGGGGAGCGTTGGGCGCCGTGCTGATCGCGGCCGAGCTGGTGATCCCCGGCCTGTTCCTGATCTGGTTCGGCGGGGCGGCGATGCTGACCGGGCTGGTCACCGCACTGTGGCATGATTGGGGACTGGTCAACGAGGCCGGATTCTTCACCGTCGCCGCCGGGGCTGCCGTTGCCGTCGCCATGGTCCATGCGCGCCGCCGCAATGCGTCGTCGGACAGCGATGCCGCCCGGATCAACGACCGCGCCGGTCAACTGGTCGGCCGTGCGTTGACGCTGAGCGAACCGATCGTCAACGGACAGGGCCGGGTTTTCGTCGGCGACACGTTGTGGTCGGTCGAGGGACCGGATCGGCCGGCCGGGGCGGCGATGCTGGTCGCCGGCCATAAGGGGATGGTTCTGGTGCTGCGCGATGCGGCGGAGGTCCGGTAGGGTTCCTCCCCACGCAACCAGCCGGCCCACAAATCACCCAACAAAAAAGCCCGTCTCTCCCCCGAGAGCGGGCTTTTTTGTTGGGTATCTTGCCGGACTGTCAGGCAGCGCCGACGTTGCGGTCTTCCTCACGCTTCTTGCTGCCCGACGCCGGCTGATAGGCCAGGGCGGCATGCTCCGCGCAATAGGGCATGCCCGGCAGGGCGGTCTTGCCGCAGAAGTGGAAATCCTGGTGCTTGGGGTCGCCGACCGGCCATTTGCACATCCGCTCCGTCAGAGCGAGGATGGTGGCGCCACGGGTCGGCTTCTTCTTGATGGGCGACGGCCGGCCCGACAAGCCCAGTCGATGGGCCTTGCCGATGACCGCGTTGCGGGTGATGTCTCCCAGAATGTCGGCGATCTCGCTCGCGCTCAAACCCTGGGACCAGAGGTCCTTGAGCTGTTGAATCCGCTCGTCCGTCCAACTCATCCCCGAGTACTCCCGATCCGGTGTCCGGTTATGCTGTGGCAAACAGGTCACGGTCTAGTGCCGTTTTCCATAAGCCGCAACATTTTGTGCCAGCCGGTGAGGAAGCTACCAGATGACGGCCGCGGACGATAGGGGGGCGCGGCAACATTCCTGTTGATAAGTCCGTGGGTAGACTCACGAATTCAGCGCACCATAGACCTCCTCGGCGACGCCGGACAGAGTATCCCGATCGGTTTCCCCGGCGACGGCCAGAGCCAACCCATTGTCCTGCCAATACAAAGCGCGGACGCCGCCATCCTGGGCGAACCGGAACGCTGAACCGGAGGTGTTGGGAGAGGGGCGGATATACAACGTAATGCGACGCCCGGCCGCATCCTCGTACATGTACATTGCAACAGGTCCAGCGGAATCGGCCAAAAGCCGGCCGCCGATCAGTTGGTACCCCCCTCGTGTGACTTTTGGGCAACGCATATTCTTGCCCAGCCGCTTGGACAGCCAGTTGACCAGATGCGCTTCCTCCTCAACGCCGATCTCGACCGGATGGCGGACCTCGACGGAGAAAACGCGGTGAGCCGCGACGGCGTCGGCGATGAAGGCGGCGGTCGGCGGCTCGGCCCGCACGCCGATGCGGTCGCGCATCACCCAGCCGCTGGCGCCGCCGGCGAGGAACACCAGAAGGGAGGCGGCAATCGCCGTTCCCCACCAGACGGCACGGCCACGGGACGGGAGCGGCTTTTCGGAATGGTCGCGGGCGGTGAAGGGCGGGGTCAGGCGGTCGGGCAGAGGCTGGTCGATCAGCGGACCGAAGCTCTGCCCCAACAGGGAGCGCTGGGCACGGTAGCGTTCGAAGCGCTGGGCGACCTCCGGATAGTCGGCGAGGTGGCGTTCGACGGCGGCCAGCCGTTCCTCCGGCAATTCGCCGTCCAGCCAGGCATGCAGCTCGGCTTCGGTCACGGGATTGCTGATGCCGCTCATCACTTGATCCTCCTGACGACCTGCTGGGTACCACCGTCCAGCAGGAGCCTCAATTTTTCGCGCGCCCGGGCCAGCCGCGACATCACCGTCCCGATCGGCAATTCCAATACCTCCGCCACCTCGCGGTAGGACAGCCCCTCCATTCCCGTCAGCAACAGGATGGTGCGGTGTTCGTCGGTGAGCTGGGCGAAGGCGCGGACGAAATCGCGCACCGCCCCGCGGTCGGCTGGCGGGGCGCTCAGCGCCAGATCGTCGGCCAGATCCTCCACCGGCACCTCGGCCCCGCGCCGCCGCCGGCCGCGTTGGCTGGAGATGTGCAGGTTGTGCAGGATCGTCATCAGCCAGCCGCCGAGCTTCGACGGGTCACGCAGCGCATGGCGGTTGGCCAGCGCCTTCTCCACGCAGTCCTGCACCAGATCGTCGGCGTCCGGCCGGTTGCCCACCAGGGCGGTGGCATAACGCCGGAGCCGCGGCACATGCGCGGCGATGGCGCGGTCGTCGATGTCGGGCGGGCTCATGTCGGGTCCGGGGATGGCGTCGTCGTCTGTCATGACGCCCTGCCCCGCCGCTTTATTCCCACGCCGCCCATCGGATCACTGGCCCGGCGAGGAGAAGCCGGCCTTGCCGTCGAAATTGCTGAGATTCTCGGTCTGGGTGAAGTCGATCTTGGCCTCGGCCAGGCGGCCCAGCAGCTCGACGATGGCGCCATGCTGCACCGGACCGTGCTGCGCCAGGAAGCGGCAGCGCCAATGATCGGTGCAGAAGACGTCGGCATTGCCGTCCGGCCAGACCCGTTGCGAGCGGTTGGAGATGCTGGTCAGCTTCAACGCATCGGTCGACAGCGGCAGCACCAGCTCCGCCAGATCGTCGGGCAGGCCGCCGGACCATTGCAGGAAGATGTCCACCCCGACCAGTTCCTTCAGCGCGCGGACGCGCGGGGACAGCCGGTTGATGCCGTCATAGGCCGGCCTTGCGGTGGAATAGCCCACCGGCGGCATGGTGACCGGGGTCTGGCCCAGCCGCTCCACCACCGCTTCGGCGAAGGCGGCGGTGCCGGCGCGGACCCGGCCCAGCCCGCGGGCGTAGATGTCGGCGGTGTGGATGCCGTCCTCGATGGTCTTCAGCCACGCATTGTGGATGCGGGCGGCGATGTCGCCCTGGCCGATATGGACCAGCATCATCACGGCGGCCATCAGCAGGCCCGAGGGGTTGGCGATGCCCTGCCCGGCGATCATCGGGGCCGAGCCGTGGATCGCCTCGAACATGGCGCAGGTCTCGCCGATGTTGGCGGAACCGGCCAGCCCGACCGAGCCGGTCAGCTGGGCGGCGATGTCGGAGACGATGTCGCCGTAGAGGTTCAGGGTGACGATGACGTCGAAGCGCTCCGGCTGGTCGGCCAGACGGGCGGCGCCGATGTCGACGATCATGTGGTCGGCCTTGATCTCCGGATAATCGGCCGCGATCTCGTAGAAGATCTTCAGGAACAGCCCGTCCGTCATCTTCATGACGTTGTCCTTGACGAAGGCCGTCACCTTTTGCCGGTGGTTGGAGCGGGCGAAGTCGAAGGCGTAGCGGACGATGCGCTCCGACCCCGGCCGCGAGATCAGCTTCACCGACTGGATCACGTCGTCGGTCTGGCGATGCTCGATGCCGGCGTAGAGGTCCTCCTCGTTCTCGCGGATGATGACCACGTCCATGCGCGGATGCCGGGTCCGCACATAGGGGTGGTAGGAAACGCAGGGACGGACATTGGCGAACAGACCCAGCGTGGTGCGGGCGACGACGTTCAGCGACTTGTTGCCGTATCCCTGGGGCATGGTGATCGGCCCCTTGAGGAAGACCCGCGTGCGGCGGATCGAGCCCCAGCCGGCGGCATCCAGCCCGCCAGGATGCCCCCGCTTGTAGACGGCCTCGCCGGCCGGAACCTCTTCCACCTTCAGACGCGCGCCGGCCGCGTTCATCACATAAAGCACGGCATCCATGATCTCCGAGCCGATGCCGTCGCCGCGTGCGACCGTGACGGGGGTGATATCGCGCATGCACTCACTCCAAGGGGACGCGCGACCGTAGACGCAAACAGGGGCCTTTTTCAATGGTTGGAGGCAGCGACGGATCGCAGCATCGGGTGGGGCGCACTCCCCGCGCCCGGCTTTGCCGAAGCGGGGAGTGCGCGCGTCCGGTCAGTGATGCGCCCCGGCGACGCCGCCGCGGCCATCGGGCACGCCGATGCTGACATTCTGCATCATGCCCTGGTCCTCATGGTCGAGGATGTGGCAGTGCAGCACATACGCGCCGATGAAGCGCTCGTAGCGGGTGCGGACCGTCACCTTGTAGACGCCCTTGGGCGGCTCGGTGGAGGTCAGCGCGCTGCTGTTGTCGCTCTTCACCCAGATGGTGTCCTTCCACACCCCCTTCATGCCGGCATAGTCCGGGTCGCCGGACCCGGGCTCGCTGACGTCGCGGCCGTCCGGACCGATGACCGAGACGATCTGGAACGGGTTGACGTGAATGTGGAAGGGATGGCTGACGAAGTAGGAGGCCAGCTCCCACTGCTGGGCGGTGCCCAGCACCACCGGCCGGTTGTCCACGTTCGGCCGGTAGGCGGCCGCCCCCTTCGGGCCATAGGTGCCGTCAGGATTCTCCACCACCTCGAAGCTGTCGGCGACCTGGAACAGCGGGTTGGTGCGCTTGCCCCCGTCCGGCGGCAGGTTGATGAAGAAGGTCAGCTCCTGCTTGGGCTGGTGCATCACCTCATGCTCGGTGATCGGCCGGTGGGCGGTGAACTTCGAGAAGCGCGGGCAATAGGGGGTGTCGGCCATCGTCTTGGCGAAGCAGCGGGCGGTCAGCCCGTCGATGACCTCCTTGGCGACCGACGGCGCGTATTTGGTCGCGTTGACCGTCAGCCGGCGGATGGTCTCCTTCACCGGATCCTTGACGACGCGGTCGCCCTTCACCCGGACGAAGCCGAGCACGCCGGTGGAGGTGGCGGTCTGGTCCGGGCTGGCGTTGGCGGCGGACGGCTTGTTGATGACGCAGTAGATGCCGGGTTCGGGGAAGTTGACCAGCAGATCGTCGCGGTAGCCCGGCTGCATCGGCACGCTGGTGCGCACCTGCCCTTCCTCCATGGTCAGCCCGTCGGAGGCCGCGAGGATGTAGGGCACCGGCTGCCCGACGCAGCGCTCCTTGGCGAAGCGGTCCTGGCCGGTGGCCGACAGGGTCTTCTCGCTCTGGAAGAAGCCGGTCGGGTCGAGCTTGCGGAACTCCACCGTGATGGGGGAGCGGACGCCGCCATGGATCAGGCGCCAGCGTTCCGGCTCGCCGGTCCTGGCGTTGGCGAACATCGGACGGACGCGGCCGTTGACGGTGGTGAAGCGCCCGGACTGCTCCCAGGTGCCCGGACCGAACTGGTCGTAGGACACGACCTCGCCCACCTCGCCCGGCGCGCAGCTCCAGTCGATGGAGCCGTCGGCGTTGGTCTTCAGCTTGCCGTCCTTGGTGCAGGCATAGGGGATCTGCTCGAACAGCAGGACCCGGTCGGTCATCGCCACGCCTTTGGGGCTGGTCAGCAGGGTGTCGAGATCGCCGTTCGCCTCGCGCGTCGGCGGACGGTCGCCGCGGATGATCAGCGCGCCGGCCATGCCGCTGCCGACCTGGAGGGCGGTCGAGCCGTGGCGGTGCGGGTGATACCAGAAGGTGCCGGCCGGATGATCGGCCGGAATGTTGTACTCATATTCAAAATCGACGCCCGGATTGAGCGAGATCAGCACATTGTCGCTGTTGCCGGTCGGGCTGACCCAGACGCCGTGGCTGTGCAGGTTGGTGCCATTGAAGCAGTGCGGCTTGTTGATGTCCGCCGCCGGCTGGTCGGTGCAGTTGGGATCGGCCGGCAGCTGGTTGTGCAGCTTGATGCGCACAGTGTCGCCCGGCGTCGCTTCGATGGTCGGGGCGACATAGGGATGGTTGGGATCGACGTTGGTGCCGCGATAGCTGCGCAGCCGCACGGCGTCGGGACGGCCCTGGGCCGGGTTGCGGATATAGCCGTCGGTGAAGGACACGAACAGGTCGTAATTGCGCGCCTGCCCGGTGTGCGGACGGGCAGTCGCCTGCGGCTGGCGCATCAGGAGAGAGCCGACGCGCGGCGATTCGGAATTGGTCAGCAGTGGCGGATTGCCGATGGCTTCGCCGGCCGGCTCCGCACCGTCCTTCGCGGCGGTGGCGGCCAGCGCGCCTGAGGCGGCGCCCAGCGCCAAGGGCATCAACAGGCCAAACAAATATGCATGTTTCATGAAATACTCCCTCCTCAACGTCCTATATCGGGAGATATGATTCCTGATAATTGATTTTTGCAACGATGACACACGCATAAACATATGCCGGCCCGCCCGGATGCGGCCGGAACGGAGGGCCGTGGATCGACAGGGGACGAAGCGGCTGGCGCAATGCAGGGTGGCGCAGCACAATTCATCACCGCTTATTGCTTGCCTGTGCCGCGGAATTCCGCTCATTGCTGCAACCGTGACGGCGAAGCGCCGCAGTGACGCAGCGTTTTGCGCAAGACCCGCCCGACCAGCCGGACCGAACGCGACATCATGAGCGACTCCCCCATTCGGAAGCCCTCCACCGGCCCCGTTCCAAACCCCGGCCGGAGCCTGATCGCATCGGCGATGATCGGGCTGATCGCGGGTATCGACAATCTGGGCAACGGGCTGGCGATTGCAGCACTGCTGTTCACCGGGCCGCTGGCGGCCGGGCTGGGCGCCGGGGTCGGGGTGGTGCTGCTGAGCGCCGCCATCCTGGCGCTGCTGGTCGCCCTGCGCAGCACGCAGCCGAATTCCGTCGCGCTGGTGCAGGAGACCGGCGTCGCCATCCTGGCCTCCACCGTCGCCACCATGGCCGCCGGACTGGAGAGCGCGCCGGAAGGGGTGAGGATCGCCACCGCCTTCGCCATCCTGGGCGGCAGCACGCTGGTGACCGGGCTGCTGTTCTGGAGTGTGGGACGGCTTCGGCTGGGGCGGCTGGTGCGCTTCTTTCCCCACCCGGTGGTGGCGGGATTCCTCGCCGGGTCGGGCTGGCTTCTGGTGGAAGGCGCGCTGGCGATGGTCAGCGGACGCCATGGGCTGGGCGCCGGCATCGCCGGGCTGGCGGCGCCGATGGTGGCGGTCACCGCGGCGGCGGCGGTCGGGCTGGCCGGGCTGCTGGTGCTGGCGATGCGGCGCAGCGACAGCCCCTTCGCCATGCCGCTGGTCCTGCTGGCCGCGGCGCTGGCCTTCCATGCCGGGCTGCCCCTGATGGGGCTGACGGCGGAGGAGGCGCGCGGCTGGGGCTGGCTGCCCGGCGTGGCCGGCGGCGGCGGGTTCAGCCTGCCGGTGCCGACGGAGGTGCTGGCGCTGGCCGATTGGGGCCGGGTGGCGGCGGCGCTGCCGGCGATGGTCTCGGTCGCGGTGCTGGGCATGCTGGGCCTTCTGCTGAATGTCAGCGGGATCGAGCTGGCGCAGGGGGAATTGGCGCAGGGCCGCGACATCGATGCCGATGCCGAGCTGCGCAGCACCGGGGCGGCCAATTTGCTGGCGGGCGCGCTGGGCGGGCCGTCCGGCTATGTCGGGCTGGGCATGACGCTGCTGGCCGGGCGGATGGGCGCCAGCGGACGCGGCGCCGGGCTGGCGACCGCGGCGGTGATCCTGGGCGGGCTGTTCGTCGCGGGGTGGCTGGTGTCGGTGACGCCGGTGTTCCTGACCGCCGGGCTGATCCTGTTCCTCGGCGTCGAGCTGTTGCAGGAATGGCTGATCGACGCGCGCCGCCGGCTGCCGCGGACGGAGTGGCTGATCGTGCTGGCCGTGGTGCTGGCGATTGCCGGGATCGGCTTCATGGAGGGGTTGGCGCTGGGTCTGGCGGTGTCGCTGGCGATGTTCGTCTACAGCTATTCCCGGCTGCCGGTGATCCGCGGCCGGCACAGCGGGGCGGAGCTGCGCAGCCGGGTCGACCGCAGCCCGGCGGCCAGCCTGCATCTGACCGGCGCCGGTGCGGCCATCGAGGCGATGCAGCTGCAGGGCTATCTGTTCTTCGGCACCGCCGAGCAGATCGTCGGGCCGGTGCGCGACCGGCTGGAGCGAACGGGGGCGCAGATAGGTGGACAGACCGGTGCGCAGCCTCTGCGCTTCCTGATCATCGACTTCCGCCACATCAAGGGCATGGATTCGGCCGCCGCCGGGGTGTTCCGCCGCATCCGCAACCTGATCGGGGCGGCCGGCGCCACGCTGGTGCTGAGCGCCCTGCCCGACGCGGTGGAGGACGCCTTCCGCAGCTGCGGCCTGGATCCCGACCGCGACCCGGTGCTGCGCCGCGCCCCCGACCTCGACCATGCGCTGGAATCCTGCGAGGAGGCGCTGCTGGCCCAGAGTAGCGCGGATGGCGGCGGAGCCGACGCGCCGCTGCTGCGCCATCTGGAGGCGATGACCGGCCCGCACCCCCGGCTGGCCGATGCGGTGGCGGCGCTGGACACCCTGAATCTGGAGCCGGACGAGGTGCTGATCCGCGCCGGCGAGGCGGCCAGCGACGTCTTCATCATCGGGCGCGGCCGGGTGAAGGTGCAGATCGCCCTGCCCGACGGCCGCAGCCTGCGCCTGCGCACCATGACCGCCGGGGCGGTGGTCGGCGAGATCGCCCTGCTGCTGGGCCAGACCCGCGGCGCCGACGTGGTGGTGGAAACCCCCGCCACCATCCACCGGCTGACCGCGGCGACGCTCGCCCGGCTGGAGCGCGAGGATCCGGAACTTGCGCTGGTCCTGCACCGTATCCTGGCGACCACGCTGGCGCAGAAGGTGACGCTGGCGAACCGGCTGATCGAACAGGCGGCGGTGTGAGGCGGCGGTCTGGGGTTGCGGTTTGGGGCGGATGGAACGTGTGAAACGCCGTGAACCGCTTTCCGGGCGGCGTTCCACTGTCGCATCCGCTCAGCGGCGGCGGGGAAACGCCCCTGCCCCGCCCTGGCGCTCCAGGGCCGAGCCGAGATTGGGATAGGGATCGTCGGGGTTGAAGGTCCAGGGATAGGCACCCTTCGGCCCTTCCGCCTCCGGCCGGGCGACGATGGCGGCGATAACCTTGGGATCGGGCGGGGTATGCTCGCGGATCGCGCCGGGGATGCTGTCGTCGTCGAGACCGGGGAGCGGGGCGGCGGCTTCAGTCGCAGTCGCCGGGGGCGCCGGCTGGTCCTGCCGGGCGGCTGCCTGCTTGTCGGTGGTCTGCTTGTCGGTGGTCTGCTTGTCGGCGGCCGGCCGGGCGGCAAGATCGTCGAAGTCCCTGAACAGGCCGAGCCGCTCGGCCAGCCAGCGCACGGTGGAGGGATCGCCGGCGGAGACCAGCCGCTCGATCTGCTCGGTCACCAGGGCGCGCAGCGAGCCGAGCCGAAGCTCCGACTCCCGGTTCAGCGCCTGCCGCTCCCACCAGACGCGATGGCGGAAGGCCTGCGAGCCGTAATAGGCCCGCCACAGTGTGGTGCGGCTGCACCCCATGGCGCGGGCGACCTGCTGGAAGGACGCGCCGCGCGCCAGCATGCCGGCGGCCATCACCCACTGTTCCTCGTGGAAGCGCGAACCGGGGACGAGCGAGCCCTCGGGCGGAACCGGCGGCTCCTCGGCCCAGCGGGGGAAGCGGTCGGCGGGGTGGGAGGCGGTGGGGGGCAGGCAGTCGGGCATGGGGCGTCTCCTTGGAGATATGGGCTATTAATCCTAAATCAACCGCGATCCCTCGGCAATGATAGGTTTAAAAACCCCTCTTTTTTGGTTCCTTGGTCCGAAGGGCTGCGCGGACTCATTCCCCGAAAATGTATGTATACCCATCATTCGTCGCGCCCGATTTCGGCAGCGGGTGTATCCTCTGCCGGACCGCGGCCCGATCCCCCGTCCCCGCCTCGCCGGCACAGTCTCACGCCGCCCCGCCCGTTCGCCGGATCGAACCGCCCTCGCGACACCACCGACTGCCCGTCCACGCCCCCACCGGGCCGGTCAAGGAAGAGGGAGGAGTCCCGCCATGGCGAACCGCTGGTACATGCCCGAGCATAAGGTCCCGCTGACAGACATGCTGGTGGTGCCCAAGGATGTCCGCATCCGTTCCATCGACACCCTCAGCCTGGGCGAGGCGCTGGCATTGGGATGGCGCGACTTCCTGGCGGCACCGACGCAGCTGCTGTTCCTGGGTGTCATCTATCCGCTCGTCGGGCTGGTCACGGCGCGCATCGCCTATGGCGGCGATCTGCTGCCGCTGTTCTACCCGCTGGTCGCCGGCCTCGCCTTCGTCGGCCCGCTCGCCGCCGTCGGCATCTACGAGCTGAGCCGGCGGCGGGAACGCGGACAGCCGGTTTCCTGGGTCAACGCGCTGGATGTCTTCCGGTCGCGGGCGATCTGGTCGATCGCGGCGCTGGGGCTGCTGATGCTGACGCTCTATGTGCTGTGGCTGGGGGCGGCGCAGATCGTCTACGACCACACGCTGGGCCGGCTGGAGCCCGGAAGCGTCGGCGCCTTCGTCCATCTGCTGTTCACCACGCCGGAGGGCTGGCAGATGATCGTGCTGGGCAACGCCGTCGGCCTGATCTTCGCAATGGCGACCCTGGCGCTGAGCGTGGTGTCCTTCCCGATGATGCTGGATCGCGAGGTGGACTGGATCATCGCGATGCAGACCTCGGTGCGCGCGGTGATGGCGAACCCTGGCCCGATGATGCTGTGGGGCGTGATCGTGGTGGCGATGCTGGCGGTCGGGTGCCTGCCGGCCTTCGTCGGGCTGGCGGTGGTCATGCCGGTGCTGGGGCACGCGACGTGGCACCTGTATCGGCGGGTGGTGGGGTGAGAATGACCCGTTGGAGACGTTTGGTTCGAGACTATGAAGCTCGGATCGACGTCTCCGGCGACATGATACAGCTCGCCATGGCAAGCCTGCTACTTCGATGAGTTTGCCACTGAAGCGGTTGTCAAACGAGCTCTAAGGACGACGATCCGGAGATCGTTGAACCGTTTACACCTTCGTCTACTGTAAGATCAGCCGCCACCCGCCGAGTCATCGCACAGCACGCAAGTTCTTGTCTGACCAGATTGAAATTAAAAATCTGCCACTTCGAAAAATTCACCAATAAAATTAATGAAAAACGACATTCAATGCCTGCTTTTACGGAAATAAAATGTAGAGGCGCGCTAATTTGAAAGTTTCTCAATTTGCTTCTGAACCATTGTAGATACGCTTTTTAACCACGCCATTTCACCTATCTTCGAAGTTGCTGGACCTATTTGAGTTGCAACACCTAGCGCCAAACCTAAAATACCAATTGCAGCTGCCTTTGATATAGCAGATGAAACATTCTCGATAGTCTTCTTAGCCGTCTGATCTATTAATTCAATTCCATACAAATATGCCCTGCTTACAAAGTTCTCTATAGTTCTCATCATTGCAAAAGCCGCACGTTTGGACGCACTGCTGGGATTAGACAAAAGCTCATTAATATGTTTTAAGGTCTCGGGAACTTCCGGCTCCGAAATAGATGGATCCCTTTCAAGCTTGTTAACAAGAGACTCAGCTGACTCTTTAATCTTTTCAATGTCATCGGTATCGAGATGAGCAGAAGATGCATTCTCTAAAAATCTGTTCCAATCTGGGTATTGGGATAGATACATATCGACACCACGCGTATGCGCCTGATACATGGAATTAATTACATCTGACATCTCACCTTCAGAAGAGTTCCTTATCATTTCACATGTTAAATTTGACAATCCAATCAGAACAATATTTTCTTCGTTTGCAATTTGCATATTTAGTTTTTCCAAACCCTCAATTATTCTCTTGTCACAATTCGACTTTGCCAGCCTTTCTATTAAATTGGCACCCTGGCTCAAAATCGCTTCTTTCCCAAGTGCAATCCCTTTTTCATCTTCTTTATTGATTGCATTTCCAGATCTAAGAATAACTATTTTCCCATTATCAATATCGAACTGAACCGGGGCGACTTTCTGCGGCGGAAGCATTTTCCTAATAGCAGTCGCATCAAACTCAAATTCAGTTTGCTTTTTTTGCAAATCAACAGTAGCGAGAGACTCGTATAATACAAATGCCGCCCTGCCGACAGTGGGAATAGGACTAATTTCTTCAATAAAATTTTGAATAAACATTACTTTACGCGCAGGCGCAGATAGACGAAAAGGAACAGATGAAAATTTAGAAAACTCTTTGGACTTCAGTAAATCTTCTAGACCATCAGTTAATTCAGATACACCTTCTCCAATATAATCAAGATCATAATGATCTTTCCTCACGTAAGGGAAAAAGGAAATTCTCATTTCTTCAATTTTCAGAATAACTTTCTTCAATTCCATCCATTCCAAATTTGTACGATCCCTCTCTATCACAACATTTCTGTCGAGAGATGCCTTCATAGACGCCATTACTGAGGGGATGGCACTCAAATCTTCAAGGTATATATTCATTTTTCTTTCTACTTTTAGCTGTATAATAAGAAATAGCGGGCATTAAAAGACTAATTCATCAACATATAACGATGCAAGGGACTACCTCCCCAACTCCCGCATAGCCCCGTCCAGCCCCTCCAGCGTCAGTGGGAACATCCGTCCTCCCATCAGGCGCTGGAGCAGGCGGGTGCTTTCCGTGTAGTCCCAGTATTGCGGCGGGGTCGGGTTCAGCCACACCGCCTTGGCGTAGACCGACAGCAGGCGCTGCATCCACACCTGCCCGGCCTCCTCGTTCCAGTGCTCGACGCTGCCGCCGGGATAGACGATCTCGTAGGGGCTCATGGCGGCGTCGCCGACGAAGACCAGCTTGTAGTCTGCGGGATAGGTGTGCAGCACGTCCCAGGTGGACAGCCGCTCGGTGTGGCGGCGGGCGTTGTCGCGCCAGACGCCCTCATAGACGCAGTTGTGGAAGTAGAAGTGCTCCAGATGCTTGAACTCGCTGCGGGCGGCGGAGAACAGCTCCTCGACGAGGCGGATGTGGTCGTCCATCGAGCCGCCAATGTCGAGGAACAGCAGCACTTTGATCGTGTTGTGCCGCTCCGGGACCATCTTCAGGTCGAGCCAGCCGGCGTTGTTGGCGGTGGCGCGGATGGTGCCGGGCAGGTCCAGCTCGCTGGCCGCCCCGCTGCGGGCGAACTTGCGCAGACGGCGCAGCGCCACCTTGATGTTGCGGGTGCCGATCTCGACCCGGTCGTCCAGGTTCTTGAACTCGCGGCGGTCCCAGACCTTGACGGCGCGGCGGTGCCGGCTCTCGTGCTGGCCGATGCGCACGCCCTCCGGGTTGTAGCCGTAGGCGCCGAACGGTGAGGTGCCGGCGGTGCCGATCCATTTCGATCCGCCCTGGTGCCGGCCCTTCTGCTCGGCCAGACGCTGGGCCAGCGTCTCCATCAACTTGTCCCAGCCGCCGAGTGCTGCGACCTGCGCCTTCTCCTCGTCGGTCAGGAAGCGTTCGGCCAGCTTGCGCAGCCACTCCTCCGGCAGGTCGGTGACGGGGACCTCGTCGGCGGCCGGCATCTCCTCGGTCAGGCCCTTGAAGGTGGCGCCGAAGACGCGGTCGAAGCGGTCGAGGTTGCGTTCGTCCTTAACCAAGCATGCACGACTGAGATAATAGAAATCCTCGACGCGGAAGGACGCGGTGCCCTGCTTCATGGCCTCCATGAGCGTCAGGTACTCCGTCAGCGAGACGGGCACGCCGGCCTTGCGCAGATCGAAGAAGAATGACGTGAACATGGGCGCAGTCCTTCGGCATCGGGGTCCCCGGGGCGGAGGATACTGCAATGCCCCAGCCGAGAGAACAGCATGACCTTGCCAAACGCCTCCCCGACAGGCGCTCCCCTCCTCGATTTCGCCCGCGCGCTGGATTTCGCCGCGCACAAGCACATCGACCAGCGCCGCAAGGGCGTGCGCGCCGAACCCTACGTCAACCATCTGTCGGAGGTCGCCCTGCTGGTGGCGGAGGCGACGGCGGGCAAGGATTCCGTCGTGGTGATCGCGGCGCTGCTGCACGACACGCTGGAGGACACCGACGCCAGCTATGAGGAGATCGAGCAGCTGTTCGGCACCGAGGTGGTGCAGGTCGTCGCCGAGACCACCGACGACAAGCGCATGTCGAAGGCCGAGCGCAAGCAGCACCAGATCGACGCCGCCCCCAAGGCCTCGACCCGCGCCAAGCTGGTGAAGCTGGCCGACAAGGTGTCGAACCTGCGCTCCATGGCGCACAGCCCGCCCGCCGACTGGCCGCTGTCGCGCAAGGTCGAGTATTTTGAATGGGCCCATGCGGTGGTCGCCGGCCTGCGCGGCACCGACGCCCGGCTGGAAGCGCTGTTCGACCGCGCCTACCACGACGGGCTGGCGGAGCTGCGCGGGCAGACGGTGTGAGGCGGAAGGGCGGTCGCCCGACCGCAGAGCCGTGTCGCCGCAGGCAACGATTCACACGGATTACACGGATTTTGACACGGATTACACGGATCGGGCCGCTCCTTGGGAGGGAATGTCCGGATATGGAGCGCGCTGAACCGGGGAGGTTCCGTGAAATCCGTTTTTAATCCGTGAAATCCGTGTCGATCTTGCCGGCATCGCCGATGCGTCGGGTTCAAGCGGGCGTTCGCCAGATTAAGCGGGCCGGATTGACATTGCGCAATGCGGCTCCATCACGGAAGTCTTATGGAGAAGGGACGACGCTGACGCCACCCGTGCCGCTGACGGCCGAGGAAAGATGCCATGTCCCTTCGCCAAGAAGACACCACCCTCACCCGCCGCCCGGACCCTGCCGGCAAACCGGCCGCGTCCTCCCATGCCGAGCCGCATGAGGAGCCGGGACGCCACTGGTTCATCAACCGGCCCAAGGTCTATGCCGCCGACGTGAAGGGCCGCTTCCGGCAGCTGAAATGGGCGGTGCTGATCGTCCTGCTGGCGGTCTACTACATCACGCCGTGGCTGCGCTGGGAACGCGGGCCGGGCATCCCGGACCAGGCGGTGCTGATCGACATGGTCGGGCGCCGCGCCTATTTCCTGTGGATCGAGATTTGGCCGCAGGAGGTCTATTACCTGACCGGCCTCCTGATCCTCGGCGCCTTCGGCATCTTCTTCGCCACCACGCTGGCCGGGCGCATCTGGTGCGGCTATGCCTGCCCGCAGACGGTGTGGACCGACCTGTTCATGTGGGTGGAGCGCAAGATCGAAGGCCCGCGCACCACCCGCATCCGGCTGGACAAGGCGCCGATGACCGGGGCCAAGCTGGCGCGCAAGACCGCCAAGCATGCGGCGTGGGTCGGCATCTCGCTGCTGACCGGCGGCGCCTGGGTGTTCTATTTCAACGACGCGCCGACGCTGATGGGCGAGCTGCTGCACGGGCAGATCACCAGCGGGGTGGCGACCTTCATCGCGCTGTTCAGCTTCACGACATATTTCTTCGCCGGCTGGGCGCGCGAGCAGATCTGCATCTATGTCTGCCCGTGGCGCAGCTTCCAGTCGGCGATGGTGGACGAGGACACCTTCCTCGTCACCTATGAGGACTGGCGCGGCGAAGGCCGGGCGCCGCTGCGCAAGTCGCAGGGCTGGGACGACCGGCAGGCGGCGGGCCTGGGCGACTGCATCGACTGCAAGCAGTGCGTCCATGTCTGCCCGACCGGCACCGACATCCGCGAGGGACAGCAGATCTCCTGCATCGGCTGCGGCCTGTGCGTCGATGCCTGCAACGACGTGATGCGGCAGATCGGCCGGCCCATCGACCTCGTCCGCTTCGACACCCAGTCGAACCAGATCGCCAAGATCGACGGCAAGCCGGAGCGGGTGAAGCTGGTGCGGCCGCGCACGGTGATCTATTCGCTGATCATGCTGATCGTGCTGTGCGCCATGGGCATCGCGCTGATGCTGCGGCCGACGCTGGACGTCAGCGTGCTGCGCGACCGGGCGCCGCTGTTCGTCATGCTGTCGGACGGGTCGGTGCAGAACGCCTATACCATCAAGGTGCTGAACAAGACGCACATCGCCCGCAGCTATGCGGTGAGTCTCGAGGGCTTGCGCGATGCGCATCTGTCGGTGGCCGGCGATGAAGCGGCCGGCAGCGGCGGCAGCCTGACGCTGACCGCGGAGGCGGATTCGGTGGCGACCTTCCGGGTGTTCGTGAAGGTGCCGGCGGCGGCGGTGAAGTCCGGGTCGACGGATGTCGCGGTGATCGCCAAGGATCTGGGCAGCGGCGAGGCCGGCAAGCACGCCAGCGTGTTCATGGCGCCGTAGACGGCTGTTTCCGGGGGTCCATGCCCTCTCCCCGGGGGGAGAGGGTTACCGCTCCGAGGGAGAGGGTGTGTTTTACGCCCCCGTCACCTTCGTCCGCGTGCGCTTCACCGTCGCGGGCGGGGGAGCGTCGCCGGTGGGGTCGTCGAGCGCGCTCAGCAGCCGTTCCTTGATCTTGGACAGCTTGCCGTCATGCGTCACCTTCAGGCCGAAGACGTCCTTCACATAGAAGACGTCGATGGCCTTCTCGCCGAAGGTCGAGACCTTGGCCGAGCTGATCTGCAGGGTCAGGTTCGACAGGGCACGGGTCAGGTCGTAGAGCAGGCCGGGACGGTCGCGGCCGTTCACCTCGATCACCGTGTGGGTGGTCGACGCGTTGTTGTCGATCAGCACGCGCGGCGGCACATGGAAGACACGGGTGCGGCTGGCATGGGGCGTGCGGCGGGTCGACAGCTCGTTCAGCGGCTTCAACTGGCCCGACAGCACCTTCTCGATCATCACCGACAGCTTGGCGAGCTTGTCGCCGCTCTCGAAGGCACCGCCGCCGGCGGCGTCCTGCACCGAGAAGACGTCGAGCGCCATGCCGTTGGTCATGGTGAAGATGCGGGCATCGACGATGTCGGCGCCGCAGGCGGCCAGCGCCCCGGCGAGGCGGGAGAACAGGCCGCTGTGGTCGGTGGCGTAGATCGTCACCTCCGTCACCGCCCGGCCGCGGTCGACGCGGGTCTCCACCGTCAGCGGGCGCTGCGCCCGCTCCGCCTCGCGGACGATGCGGGCCTGATGGGCCAGCGTGTCGGTGTCGAAGGCCAGCCAGTAGCCGGGATAGCCCAGCCCCTTGTGATGCTCGAAAGCCGCCTCGTCGAAGTCGGTCAGCTCGGCACGCAGGGCAGCCTGGGCGGCCTGGATGCGCCGGCCGCGGCCCTCCACCGTCATGCCGCCGGACATCAGCTCTTCGGAGCGGTTGTAGAGTTCGCGGAGAAGCGTGGCCTTCCAGTTGTTCCAGCGCTGCGGGCCCACCGCGCGGATGTCGGCGACCGTCAGCACCAGCAGCAGGCGCAGGCGCTCCGGCGACTGGACCAGCGCCACGAAGTCACGGACGGTCTTGTCGTCCTCCAGGTCGCGCTTGAAGGCGGTGTGCGACATGGCGAGGTGCCAGCGCACCAGCCACGCCACCGTCTCCGTCTCCTCCGCCGTCAATCCCAGGCGCGGGCAGAGCTTCTCGGCGACGCGGGCGCCCAGCACCGAATGGTCGCCGCCGCGGCCCTTGGCGATGTCGTGCAGCAGGACGGCGACATAGAGCGCCCGCTTCGACACCACCTTGTGGATCACCTCGGTGGACAGCGGCAGCTCGTCGGCATGCTCGCCGGACGCGATCTTGTGCAGGATGCCGAGCGCGAACAGCGTGTGCTCGTCCACCGTGTAGACATGGTACATGTCATACTGCATCTGCGCGACGACCCGGCCGAAGTCGGGGATGAAGCGGGCCATCACCCCGGCCTCGTTCATCCGGCGCAGCGTGATCTCCGGATCCTTCGGCCCGGTCAGGATGTCGAGGAAGAGCCGGTTGGCATCCGGATCGTTGCGCAGCTTCGGGCCGATGGCCGACAGCGACCGGGTGATCGACCGGAGTGCGGCCGGGTGGATGTCGATGTCGTTCATCTGCGCGGTGTGGAACAGCCGGATCATGTCGATCGGCTGCTCCTTGAACTGCTTGTCGTTGCGGGCGTTCAGCCGCTCGCCGTCGACGATGAAGCCGTCCACGTCCTTGCGCCTTGCGACCGAGGCCAGGCGCAGCAGGTTGAACTTGGGCGGGCGCTTCGATTCCGCTTCGAGTGCGGCGCAGAAGATGCGCGTCAGGTCGCCGACATCCTTGGCGACCAGGAAGTAATGCTTCATGAAGCGCTCGACGCCCTTGGTGCCGGCATGGTCGGTGTAGCCCATGGCGGCACCGATGCTGGTCTGGACGTCGAAGGTCAGGCGGTCTTCCAGACGGCCGGTCAGGTAATGCAGGTGGCAGCGCGCGGTCCACAGGAAGTTCTGCGCCTTGGCGAAGCGCTGCGCCTCCTCCGGCGTCAGCACATGCTTGCCGACCAGCTCGTCCACCCCTTCGACCCGGTAGAGATACTTGGCGATCCAGAACAGGGTCTGGAGGTCGCGCAAACCGCCCTTGCCGTCCTTCAGGTTGGGTTCCAGCACATAGCGGCTGTCGCCCATCTTCAGGTGGCGGTTGTCGCGCTCGGCCAGCTTGGCCTCGACGAATTCGGGACCGGATCCTGCGACGACCTCCTTGTCGTAGCGCTTGCGCAGCTCGGCGAACAGCTTGCCCGGCCCCCAGAGATAGCGGGATTCGAGGATCGCCGTGCGGATGGTGACGTCGGCCTTGGACTGGCGGATGCACTCGTCGATGCTGCGCACGGCATGGCCGACCTTCAGCCCGAGATCCCACAGGATGTAGAGCATGTATTCGACCACCTGCTCCACCCGCGGCGTGCGCTTGTAGGGCAGCAGGAACAGCAGGTCGATGTCGGAGAAGGGCGCCAGCTCGCCGCGGCCGTAGCCGCCGGTGGCCACCACGTCGAACACCTCGCCCGACGTCGGGTTGGCGGTGGGGAAGATGAAGCGGACGGTGAAGTCGGCCAGCGTGCCGACCACGCGGTCGGCGAGGTAGCAGTTCTCCCGCACGCACTGCTCGCCCGATCCGCCGGCATCGAAGCGCCGCCGCACCTCCGCCCTGCCCTCGGCCAGCGACTTGCGCAGGCAGGCGATCAGCGCCGGGCGCAGCTTGTCGCCGGTGCCGTGCTCGGCGACCAGATCCTCAAGCTCCCCCGACAGCTTGCGGCGGGAGATGATGGCGCGCTTGTTGGGGATGGCGGGCGCGGGCGACTTTGGCGGGGCCGGCGTCTTGGAGCGGGAGGACAGCATCGGTCAGGAAAAACCTCGGCGTTCGCGCGGTCCGGACGGGCCGCACCGTTCGCACTATAGCGTTAAAGCCATCAGGTAGCACGATCAGGTAGCGCGTCCAGGATCGAATCCCGGCGCAGGGCGCGGCCCGACCGATCCGCGCGGCGACCGGACCGCAGAAGTTGCGCGCCGACCGCGGCGACGGCCTCATTGCAAGGACGATCATCCATTGGCTGTCGCCTAACGGTGCCTATCGCTTTAGAGGAGGATTTCACTGGACCAATACCCCCTTTTTTAGTAAGAAAATTCGCTGCGTACGAGAAGGTTCCCGCAATTTACGTATCGATTTTCCAGTTCTGACGCTTTTCCTCAACTTCGCGGAGTCATTGGAAGATGAATGGCATGTCTCTGAAATTTTTGCAGAACTCCCTGCTTTCCTTGGCTCTCGTCGTTGGCCTTTCGGCCTGCAATCAGAATCGTGCCAACACCACGCTCGATTCCACCCCGGCCGCGCAAGCGCCGGTGAAAATCAATTTCTCCGCCATCAAGTTAAGGAACACCGTCAACCCCGAAGAAGTCATCCTGATCGACAACGGCCAGCAAAAATCGATGCAGTACCTCACGCCGCAGTTGCGGACGGCCGTGCGGGCCTTGGGTTTTGGTGGTGTCGGACAATATGCGGTGCTGAGAGGTGTTCGCGCGACGCTGCGCCTGACCGGCAAGCAGCCGATGTTCGTGATCGCCGTTCCCAGCAATGCCCAGCCCGAGAGCTACTTCACGCTGGCCAATTTCGCCGTGCGCGACAACGGAACCCGCGAGGTCATCGTCGGCGGCGGCTATATGAGCTACTCGACCGGCGTGAACAAGGACCGCGTCGTTCCGACCTCGGTCGAGAAGATGCCGGATCAATCGAAGGCCCCGAAAGGCTCCATCCTCTACGCGGTGGCGGTGAACGCTCCCCTGAACGAGGGCGAATACGCGATGATCTTCTACAACAGCCAAGTCCGCGCGGTCGGGTTCGCTGCCGGCGCCATGGACAGCTACTTCGATTTCGGCGTGGACAAATAATCCGTTCGCGGCCGGCGAAATCGGGAGTCCTCGCGCCGATTGAA
Source organism: Azospirillum sp. UENF 112521 (assembly GCF_058780665.1). Lineage (NCBI taxonomy): Bacteria > Pseudomonadati > Pseudomonadota > Alphaproteobacteria > Rhodospirillales > Azospirillaceae > Azospirillum > Azospirillum sp. UENF 112521. The sequence goes on along the minus strand of NZ_JBSNCI010000002.1, from coordinate 1,123,360 downwards.
GTGATGGGACGAGGGAATCCAGATCAGGGGCCCGATCAGGGGCCCGATCAGGGGATTGATCCGGATTTCACTCGATGCCGCCCCTCGGGCTGGCGGTGCGGACTGCCGCCAGTTTCCGGAAAATGCCACCGAAACGCCGACGGGTGCGGCCCCGGCGTCAGGAGTGTGGGGAAGCGACCGCGTTCCCGACCCTCGGCGCCGGATCGGCGGGCACGAACGCCCGCACTGAAAAAAGCGCCACCGGCGCCGCTGATGCCGCCGGTTGTGACCGCCGTCACAGCGGCACCGCCATCGCGTCGTCAAACTGGTCCCGTGTGGAGCGTAATGCGGGAGACGGGCCATGACCGGCCGGACGAGCACGGGACGCGCGGCGGAGACATCGGCGAAGGAGACGTCGCTGAAGGGACGGCGGGAGCTGGCGGCGCTGAACGACGCGCTGGCGCTGGCCGAACGCGGGCTGGGACGGCAGACGGTGGCGGCGCTGATGGCGCGGCTGCTGCGGGTGGCGGCGATGTTCCCGCGCTCGGTGGACGACACGCTGATGTGGCAGGTGACCGACCTCGTCACCGGCGACGACCTGTCGGACGGGGTGAAGCTGACGCTGATCCGCATGGGATGGGCGTCCATCGTCCAGGCGCAGTACCGGGCACACGGGCTGCGGATGGTCGACGCCCCGAAGCGCCGGCAGGCCGCCGCGGCGTGAGGTGAAGGGTCCGCGCAGGCCGGAGCCGGCAGGAACTGGCCGGCAAACCTTGCCCGGCGGCAGGCTCCGCCGCCCTGGCGGGCGCCTCAAGCCCCTGGAACGGAAAGACTTCCCGTTCGGCGTTGAAATTGCATCGCGCACCGCACTGCCGGCAGGTGCTGTCCGGCGGCGGCGCAACCGACAGCGGGACCACCGCGATGCAAGTCAACGGCTACAGCGGCTATTCGAGCGCGCTCCACACCCAGTCGCAGACGGCGGCCGTCCGCAAGGGCTGGGGCAGCAGTGCCGGACCGACCACCGACACCGACGCGGTCAACGCCTTCCTGACGGAGTCGAAGAAGACGCCGGCCGAGCGGATCCGCGACGACTGGCTCGCCCGGCACAAGATGACCGAGGACGACCTCAAATCGATGCCGTCGGAGAAGCGGGAGGCGGTCGAGAAGGAAATCGCCGAGGAGCTGAAGCGGAAGCTGACCGGGCAGGATGCCAAGCGCGGCGCCGTGATGAACCTGACCGCCTGACGCCGCCTGCCTGACGCAGCCTCCTTATCCCCTGCCCGACCCTGCCGTTTCCGTTACGCGTCGCGGACGCTCACATGCACGTTGCCGCCGCCCTCGCGATCCAGCAGGGCGGAAGCCTGGGCCTCGCGCTCCGCCGTCTCCACCCGCACCCACAGGATGATGCCGCCGGCCTCCAGCGCGCGGGAGAACTCGTCGGGCTTGGGATGGCTGGTCAGCTCGTCCAGATAATCCTTGATCGCCACGCCGCCGACGCCGGCCGCGACCAGCGCCGCCAGCGCCGCCTCGATGGGGCCGCCGACGATGGCGATCAGGCCGGCGGTGGTCAGGGGGAAGGCGTATTTCAGCTCACCCACCAGACCGGTCAGCGCCTCGTCGCGCGGCCGGTATTTCGGATCGGCGGCCTCCAGCGAGGTGTGGCTGGCCAGCACCGACAGGTCGGCGCGGTCGAAATCCGCCGCCAGCAGGGCCTCCACCGCGCGGTCGAACGCGGCGCGGGTGGCGAAGAGGGCAACGACCTCCCGCACCTCGGCAGAGGTGGCGGAAGAGATGGCGGCGGGCACGGTCTGCCCGGTCGATTGCGTCATGATGGCCGTCTCCCTATTTTTCAGCTTTCCCTATTGTAGCGACCGGTTCCAAGCGCCCGTCAACCGCGACAGGGACGGGAACCCGAGTCGTTCGTGCGCGTCCCATTGTCCCACATGCCATTGTCCCAGGCTCGGCTATCCGGCCTATCCCGCGGCTGCATATCCCGTGATAGGGTGCGCATCCGAAACAACACCCATCCAAGGCTCCGTGGTTCCCGTGTCCGACATCGCAGAAATCGTCATCCCGCCCGACGCCACCCCGATGATGGCGCAGTATCTGGAGATCAAGCAGGCGCATCCCGATTGCCTGCTGTTCTACCGGATGGGCGACTTCTACGAGATGTTCTTCGGGGATGCGGTCAATGCCGCGGCGGCGCTGGACATCGCATTGACCAAGCGCGGCCAGCATCTGGGCGAGGACATCCCGATGTGCGGCGTGCCGGTGCATTCCCACGAGAATTACCTGCAGCGCCTGATCCGCCAGGGCTTCCGCGTCGCCATCTGCGAGCAGATGGAAGACCCGGCCGAGGCGAAGAAGCGCGGGGGCAAATCGGTGGTGAAGCGCGGCGTCATCCGCATCGTCACCCCCGGCACCCTGACCGAGGACAGCCTGCTCGACGCCCGCTCCTCCAACTGGCTGGCGGCGGTGGCGGAGACGGCCGGCGGGCTGGGTCTGGCCTGGCTGGAGATGTCGACCGGCGAGCTGGTGGTGCAGCCGGTGGAGCGCACAGGACTTGGCGCGGCGCTGGGGCGGCTCGACCCGCAGGAGGTGCTGGTCTCGGAAAAGCTGAGCCAGAACGCCGGAGCTGTTCGAGCTGTGGGGCGAATGGAAGTCGCGGCTGACCATCCAGCCCACCCCGCGTTTCGACAGTGAGAACGGCAGGCAGCGGCTGCTGAACCAGTATGGCGTCGGCACGCTGGACGCCTTCGGCACCTTCACGCGGGCGGAGGTCGCGGCGGCCGGTGCGTTGGTCGGCTATGTCGAGCTGACGCAGAAGGGGCGCGTGCCCCGGCTGTCGCCGCCGCGCCGGCTGGGGCCGGGTGCGGTGATGGAGATCGACGCTTCCACCGCGCGCAACCTGGAACTGACGCGGACGTTGAGCGGGGAGCGGCGCGGCAGCCTGCTCGCCACCATCGACCGTACGGTGACCGGAGCCGGGGCGCGGCTGCTCTGCGCCCATCTGACCTCGCCGCTGACCGATCCCGCCGCAATCGGCCGCCGGCTCGACATGGTGGAATTCGCGCTTACGGGCGAGCGGCTGCGCGGCGAGCTGCGCGGCGCCTTGCGGAGCTGTCCCGATCTGGAGCGCGCTCTGTCGCGGCTGACGCTGGGCCGGGGGGGCCCGCGCGATCTGGCGGCGATCCGCGACGGGCTGCGGCAGGCCGGGCTGATCAGGGAACTGCTGGCAGGATCCATGCCGCTGCCGGACGGTCTGGCGGCGCTGGACAAGCGGCTGGGCGCGCATTCGGAACTGGTCGACCAGCTGACCCAGGCGCTGGCGCCGGAGCTGCCGCTGCTGGCCCGCGACGGCGGCTTCATCGCCCGCGACTACAGCTATGCGCTGGACGAGCTGGTGACGCTGCGCGACGAGAGCCGGCGGCTGATCGCCGGCTTGCAGACGAAATACGCCGAGATCGCCGGGGTGCCGTCGCTGAAGGTCAAGCACAACAACGTGCTGGGCTATCACATCGAGGTCACCGCTGCCCATGCCGACAAGCTGATGTCGGATAAGGGGCGCGAAGTGTTCATGCACCGCCAGACCATGGCGAACGCCGTGCGCTTCGGCACGGTGGAGCTGTCGGACCTGGAGCGCCGCATTTCGGAGGCCGCCGACCGGGCGCTGGCGGTGGAGCTGGAGCTGTTCGCCGGGCTGGTCGAGGTGGTCGCCGGCAAGGCCGACGCCATCGCGCAAGCCGCCCATGCGCTGGCGGCGCTGGACGTCGCCACCTCGCTGGCCGAACTGGCGGAGGAGCGGCGCTACAGCCGGCCGCAGGTGGACGACAGCCTCGCCTTTTCGATCAAGGGCGGGCGGCATCCGGTGGTGGAGGCGGTGCTGGACGCCGCCCATGGCGGGCCGTTCGTGGCGAACGATTGCGACCTGGCGCCGGACAACCGGCTGTGGCTGCTGACCGGTCCGAACATGGCCGGTAAATCGACCTTCCTGCGGCAGAACGCGCTGATCGCGATCCTGGCGCAGATGGGCGGCTTCGTCCCGGCGGAGCAGGCCCATATCGGGGTGGTCGACCGGCTCTACAGCCGCGTGGGTGCCGCCGACGATCTGGCGCGCGGGCGCTCCACCTTCATGGTGGAGATGGTGGAGACGGCGGCGATCCTGAACCAGTCGGGCACGCGGGCGCTGGTGATCCTCGACGAGATCGGGCGCGGGACGGCGACCTTCGACGGGCTGTCGATCGCCTGGGCCTGTGTGGAACATCTGCACGACGTGAACCGCTGCCGGGCGCTGTTCGCGACGCACTATCACGAGTTGACCATGCTGGCGTCGAAGCTGCCGGCGCTGTCCTGCCACACCATGCGCATCAAGGAATGGCAGGGCGACGTGGTGTTCCTGCACGAGGTGACGGCGGGGGCGGCGGACCGCAGCTATGGCATCCACGTCGCCAAGCTGGCCGGGCTGCCGCCGGCGGTGGTCGGGCGGGCCGACGAGGTGCTGAAGCTGCTGGAATCGGGCGACCAGAACGCGACGATCCACCGGCTGGCCGAGGATCTGCCGCTGTTCAGCGCGGCGCTGAAGCGGCCGGCGCCGAGGGCTGAGGTGGTGGAGGTTACTCCGGCGGGGCCGTCGGCGGTGGAGGTGGCGCTGGCGGGGATCGATCCGGACAGCCTGACGCCGCGGCAGGCACTGGAGGAGCTGTACCGGCTGCGGGGATTGATGCGCTGATTTCTCGGAGATCCCTTCTCCCCCTGCTCACGCGCAAACTTCGTTTGCGCTGACGCGACAGGCGGACCATAGGTCCGCCGAAAGCGGGGAGAAGGTTAGGATGAGGGGGTTCGGCGGAGCCGAAGACATTCGGCAGGTGCTTCCCCCTCACCCCGACCCTCTCCCCGGGGGGGAGAGGGGATTTAGGCAGTCGCTATTGCGCCTGAACCAACTCCCCGTGGCGCTCGCACCCGGCCTCGGCCAATTCCACGAAACGCTCGGTCACGTCGTCGGGCTGGGCGACCTTGGTCGGGTCCTCGCCGGGGAAGGCCTGGGTGCGCAGCTTGCTCGCCACCACGCCGGGGTCGAGCAGGTTGACGCGCAGGGTCGAGCCGGCGACCTCCATCGCATAGGTCTTCACGATCATCTCCAGCGCCGCCTTGCTGGCGCCGTAAGGCATCCAGTAATGGTGCGGCGCCTTGGCGGCGGCCGACGTCACGAAGATGGCGCGGCCGGTGCCCGACGCGCGCAGCAGCGGATCCATCGAACGGATCAGCCGATAATTCGCCGTCACGTTCAGGTCCATCACCCGCGACCACAGCTTCGGATCGTACTGGGCGACCGGACCCAGCGCCTCCAGCGCGCCGGCATTGCCGACGACCACGTCCAGCTTGCCGAAGCGCTGGTAGAGCGCATGGCCGAGCTGGTCGATCTTGTCGTAGTCGCGCAGGTCCATCGGCACCAGCGTCGCCGACTGGCCGGAGAGCTTCTGGATGGCGTCGTCGGTCTCCTCCAGCCCGCCGACCGTGCGGGCGACCAGGACCAGATGGGCGCCTTCGGCGGCGAAACGCTTGGCGACGGCGGCGCCGATGCCGCGCGAGGCGCCGGTGACGAGGGCGATGCGGCCGGAGAGACGGGACATGGGGACGACTCGTTTCCTGGGATTATTGTTCGTTCACATATGAAAAACCCTCTCCTGGGATGGGAGAGGGTTTTTCGAGGTCAGGCGCGAACCGGGACGTTCGACTCGACCGGCGGCTGGTCCAGCGCGTCGGTCAGCGGGATCGGGTAATCGCCGGTGAAGCAGGCGTCGCAGTAGCCGAGCTTGGCCGGGTCGCGCTTCTCGTCGCCCATCGCGCGGTAGAGGCCGTCGAGCGAGATGAAGGCGAGGCTGTCGGCCTGGATGAACTCGCGCATCTGTTCCACCGTCATGCGGTGGGCCAGCAGCTTGCTCTGCTCCGGCGTGTCGATGCCGTAGAAGCAGGGGTGCGAGGTCGGCGGGCTGGAGATGCGCATATGCACCTCCTTGGCCCCGGCGGCGCGCACCATCTCGACGATCTTCTTCGACGTGGTGCCGCGGACGATGCTGTCGTCCACGAGCACGACGCGCTTGCCCTCGATCATCGCGCGGTTGGCGTTGTGCTTCAGCTTCACGCCGAGATGGCGGATCTGGTCGGTCGGCTCGATGAAGGTGCGGCCGACATAATGGTTGCGGATGATGCCGAGGTCGAAGGGCACGCCGGCTTCCTGGGCATAGCCCAGCGCCGCGGGCACGCCGCTGTCCGGCACCGGCACGATCACGTCGGCGGGCACGCCGGCCTCGCGGGCCAGCTCGCGGCCGATGCGCTGGCGCGCCTCATAGACGGAGGTGCCCTCCATCACGCTGTCGGGGCGGGCGAAGTAGATGTATTCGAAGATGCACAGGCGGCGCTGCTGCGGCTGGAACGGGCGCAGGCTGTGGACGCCGCTGTCGTCGATGACGATCATCTCGCCCGGCTCGACGTCGCGGACATAGTCGGCGCCGACGATGTCGAAGGCGCAGGTCTCGCTGGCCAGGATGTAGGTGTCGCCGAGCTTGCCCAGCACCAGCGGACGGACGCCGAGCGCGTCACGCACGCCGATGACCTCCTTGGAGGACAGCGCCACCAGGGAGAAGGCGCCCTCGACCTGCCGCACCGCCTCGATCAGCCGGTCGACCGGCGAGCCGCCGCGGGCGGTCGCCATCAGGTGGACGATGACCTCGGTGTCGGTCGAGGACTGGAACAGGCAGCCGCGGCGGACCAGCTGGCGGCGCAGCACCTGGGCGTTGGTCAGATTGCCGTTGTGCGCCAGCGCGAAGCCGCCGAACTCGAAATCGGCGTAGAGCGGCTGGACGTTGCGGATCGAGGTGTCGCCGGTGGTGGCGTATCGCACATGGCCGATGGCGCTGCCGCCCTTCAGCTTGGCGATGATCGCCTCGGAGCTGAAATGGTCGCCGACCAGGCCCAGCGTGTGCTGGAGGTGGAACCGGCCGCCGTCGAAGCTGACGATGCCCGCCGCCTCCTGCCCGCGGTGCTGCAGGGCATGCAGGCCCAGCGCCGTGATGGCGCCCGCCTGCGGGTTGCCGTAGATGCCGAACACGCCGCACTCTTCGCGCAGCTTGTCGTCGTCGAACGGATGCGTCGTCAGCATCACCAGAAGTCCTTCGTCCAAGAGGCGCCGTCGGCGCGCGTCAGCACATGCAACGGAAAAAACCACGGTCCCACAAACGTCAATCGCGCCAAAACCGAGCGGTCAAGCTCAGCGGGCGTTGTTCTGCATCAGCCTTTCAAGATCGGCGCGATCGCGGTCCTTATAACCGGTATCGGGCGCCTGCGCACCCCCGGTCTTCGCGGGGCTGGGCACCGGCGTCGACAGGCGGTCGAGCGCCTGCTTGGCCTCCATCGCCTGACGCGCACGGTCGCGCGCCATGTCCATCTGGCCGAGACCTTCCTTGCGCAAATTCTCCGGCACGAAGGCGTAGAGCGTTTCCGCCCCCATCGCCAGGAAGGGCCGGGTCTTCGCCTGCTGGAGCCAGACCGGCTGTTCGGCCTGGTTCGGCACCAGCCACAGGAAGAACAGGTAGGCGATGGAAACGAGAATCCCCCCCTTCACCAGACCGAAGGCGAAGCCCAGCGTGCGGTCCAGCGCCGACAGGGCGGAGGCCTGCACCCCGCGCGACAGGCTGCGGCCCAGCAGCGACAGCACGATCAGCGCGACGATGAAGACGCCCACCGCCGAGGCGGCGTAGGCCAGCATCTCGAAGCGGATGTAGATCTGCGCATAGGGCAGGACATGGGGCAGCGCGTAGAGCGTGACGATGGCCGCACCGGCCCAGGCGGCGACCGACACCAGTTCGGCGACGAGGCCGCGGCTGAAGGCGAGCAGTGCAGCCAGGAGCAGCACGGCGAAGACGACGATGTCCACCGGATTGACGGGAAGAGTGTCCATGACCCTGTGCCGATTGCCTGTAGGGATTGATGAGGTGCCGATTGGTGAATGTGCCGAGTGAAGGCGGAATTGCGGTCAGATGTATTCGTCGTCACGCGAGCGGCGCGTGTCGTTGTCGTCATGGCCGCGCCGGGACGGCGGCCGGCCGGAGGAGCCCTGCGGCTGGAACAGCGGCATCAGCTCGCCCAGCTGCTGGAGTTCGACGGTCTTGAGGCCGTTGTCGCCGCGGCTGCCCTTCTTGCCGGCGCGCCGCGCCGGGAAGATGGCGGAGGAGAAGCCGAGCTTCGCCGCCTCCTTCAGCCGCGTGTCGGTCTGGCTCACGGCGCGGACCTCGCCCGACAGGCCGAGTTCGCCGAACACCACCGTGTCGGCCGGCACCGGCTCCCCGGTCAGCGACGACACCAGCGCCGCGGCGACCGCCAGATCGGCCGCCGGTTCGGTGATGCGCAGGCCGCCCGCCACGCTCAGATAGACGTCGTTGGCGCCGATCTGCACGCCGCAGCGCGCCTCCAGCACCGCCAGCACCATAGCGAGGCGGGCCGAATCCCAGCCGACCACGGCGCGGCGCGGCGTGCCGAGCGGCGACGGGGCGACCAGCGCCTGCACCTCGACCAGCACGGGGCGGGTGCCCTCCATCCCGGCGAAGACGGCGGCCCCCGACACGTCGCCGCGGCGTTCGGCCAGGAACAGGGCGGACGGGTTGGCGACCTCGCCCAGCCCGGCGTCGCCCATCTCGAACACGCCGATCTCGTCGGTCGGGCCGAAGCGGTTCTTCACCGCGCGCAGGATGCGGAACTGGTGGCCGCGCTCGCCTTCAAAATAGAGCACCGTGTCCACCATGTGCTCCAGCACGCGGGGACCGGCGATCATGCCTTCCTTCGTCACATGGCCGACCAGCAGCAGGACGACGCCGCGCCGCTTGGCGACGCGGATCAGCTCCTGCGCGCTGGCGCGGACCTGGGCGACGGTGCCGGGGGCGCTGTCCAGATTGTCCATGTACATGGTCTGGATCGAATCGATGACGATCACCTCCGGACCCTTGGCGTCGTCGAGCGAGGCGACGATGTCGCGCACGCTGGTGGCCGAGGCCAGATCGACGGGGGCGGTGGCGCAGCCCAGCCGCTGGGCGCGCAGACGGACCTGATCGACCGCCTCCTCGCCCGAGACATAGGCGCAGCGGTGGTCCTGCGACAGCCGGGCCATCGCCTGGAGCAGCAGGGTCGATTTGCCGATGCCGGGATCGCCGCCGATCAGGATGGCCGAGCCGGGGACCAGCCCGCCGCCACAGACGCGGTCGAACTCGGCGATGCCGGTCATGCGCCGGGGCGGCGCCTCGCTGGAGCCGTGCAGCCCGACGAAGTCGATGCGGCGGCCGCGGGCCGCGCCCAGCCCCTTGGGCGCGCTGTCGGGCGCGGCCTCCTCAACGAGGCTGTTCCATTCGCCGCAGGCGTCGCACTTGCCCGCCCATTTGGGGAAGGAGGCGCCGCAAGCCTGGCAGACATATCGGGTGGTGGGCTTCGCCAAAGGTCTGGTAGTCCAATGGGGATAGGGCCCGCCACATATAGCAAGCCATTCCGCCGAATCCTACGATTGCAGGGGTGGAATGCAGGGGCTTTTTTCAGACGGGTGGCGTGATAGCTTGTTGCGCTGCCTGCGGATGGTCGCAGCGGCCGAAGGTTGGTCAGAGGATTTACGTGACGGATGACGGTTTGATGGACAAGGATGGACGGCGGATCGTTCTGCACGGTCCGGAAGAGTTCGCGGCGCTGCGCAAGGCCTGCCGGCTGGCGGCCGAGACGCTGGACTACATCGCGCCCTTCGTGGTGCCGGGCGTCAGCACGGGGAGACTCGACACGCTGATCGAGGAGTTCCAGCGCGACCGTGGCGGCATCCCGGCGACGCTGGGCTACCAGGGCTATCCGGCCTGCAGCTGCATCTCGCCCAACCATGTCGTCAACCACGGCATCCCCAGCGACGACAAGAAGCTGGTCGAGGGCGACATCGTCAACATCGACGTCACCGTGATCCTGGACGGCTGGTACGGCGACAGCAGCCGCATGTATTTCGTCGGTGAGAAGGTCGGCGTGAAGGCGCGCAAGCTGGTCGATCTGACCTACCGCTGCATGATGGCCGGCATCGCCCAGGCCAAGCCCGGCAATCATCTGGGCGACATCGGCCATGCCATCCAGACGATGGCGGAGGCGGCGCGCTGCTCGGTCGTGCGCGATTTCGGCGGTCACGGCATCGGGCGGGAGTTCCACGGCGCCCCGCACGTCGATCATTTCGGCAAGCCCGGCACCGGCGTGGAGCTGCGCCCCGGCATGGTCTTCACGGTCGAGCCGATGATCAACGCCGGCCGTCCCGAGGTGAAGATCCTGTCCGACGGCTGGACCACGGTCACCCGCGACCGCTCGCTGTCGGCGCAGTTCGAGCACCAGATCGGCATCACCGAGGACGGCTGCGAGATCTTCACCCTCTCCCCCGCCGGCCACACCCAGCCGCCCTACGGGAGCGCCGCATGAGCGACGACCGGAAGCAGGACGAACAGAAGCAGGGCGAACAGAAGCCTTGGGACGTGCTCGGCAGCCGTGAGCTGCTGGACGCCAGCCCGTACCTGAAGGTGCGGGCGGAGACGGTGCGGCTGCCGGACGGGCGGACAGTGGATAATTTCTACCAGCTCGACCAGCCCGACTTCGCCCTGATGTATGTGGAGACCGAGGACGGCAAGGTCGTGATGCTGCGCACCTACAAGCACGGGCCGCGCCGCGTCAGCCTGACCTTCCCCGCCGGCGCCATCGAGCCCGGCGAGGATCCGCTGGCCGCCGCCAAACGCGAGCTGCTGGAGGAAACCGGCTATGCCGCCGACGACTGGACGGCGCTGGGCGGCTTCGTCGTCGGGGCGAACTCGAAGGGCAGCACCTGCCACATGTTCCACGCCAAGGGCGCCCGCAAGGTGGCGGAACCCGATCAGGGCGATCTGGAGGACATGCGGATCGAGCTGCACAGCGCGCGCGAGCTGATCGACGCGGCGGCGCAGGGCGACTATGCGGTGCTGCCGGTGATCGCCATGCTGGGGGCGATGCTGCTGCCGGAGCTGCGCGAGGGGCTGGGCATGGCGGCGCGGACGCGGTCGGTGTAGAAAGACGGGGCGACCTTTCACCGACCGGGAGGGCGGCCATGGCCCTGCGCAAAGAGCGCCGGATGACGCTTGACGAGTTTCTCGCCTGGGAGGAGCGGCAGGACGGCCGCCACGAGTTCCTCCAGGGCGAGATCGTCGCCATGGTCGGCGGCACGGTCGCCCACAACCAGATCGCCGGCAACGTCTATGCCGCCCTGCGCGGCGAGCTGCGCGGGTCGCCCTGCCGGGTGTTCCAGGAGACGATGCGCATCCGGGCCGACGAGTCGGTGTTCTATCCGGATGTCTTCGTCACCTGCGCCAAGCTGGACGACCGCGATCGGCTGGCCCGCGAACCGATCCTGATCGTCGAGGTTCTGTCCGACAGCACCTCCAGCTACGACCACACCACCAAAAGCGCCGCCTACCGCACCCTGCCCTCGCTGACCCACTATGTGCTGATCCATCAGCGCGTGGCGGTGGTCGAGAGCTTCCGCCGGGCCGGCGACGGCTGGACGCATGAGCTGCTGTCCGGGCGCGACGGCCTGCTGGCAATCCCGGCGCTGGAGGTGACGCTGCCGCTGGCGGCGATCTATGAGGACACGCGGGTGTCCTTCGACCTGACCATCCCTGTGAGCGATACCGACAATGCCTGAACACGCCTTGTCCGCCGAGCGGCTGATCGAAATGCTGGAGTTGCAGCCGCATCCGGAGGGGGGCTTCTACGCCGAGACCTACCGTGCGCCGGGCGACGGCGGGCGCGGGGCGGTGACGGCGATCTATTTCCTGCTGAAGGCCGGGCAGCGGTCGCACTGGCACACCGTCGATGCCGTGGAGATCTGGCTCTGGCACGGCGGGGCGCCACTGGAGCTGTCGGTTCATCAGGAGGGCGGAACGGTCGAACGCCACCGGCTGGGGATGGACATCGCCGGCGGCGAGCGGCCGCAGGCGGTGGTGCCGGTGGGAGCCTGGCAGGCGGCGCGCAGTCTGGCCGACGGGCCGGAGGGCTGGTCGCTTGTCAGCTGCACCGTGGCGCCGGCCTTCGAGTTCGCCGGGTTCCGGATGGCGCCGGAGGGATGGGAGCCGACGGAAAAGCTGTGAGGGGCGGGTGACCGTCCCCTCGCCCGGATCGCTCAGTGCTTGATCGTCCCAACGGATCGCCCCGGCACCGGACCGGGAGATCAGGCGATGGCCGGCGCGGCCTGCGTGCGCACCATGTCGGCCAGCGCCTCGGGCGCCATCGGGCGGCCAAACAGGTAGCCCTGCATCAGGTCGCAGCCGACCGACACCAGGAAATCGCGCTGTTCCGCCGTCTCCACCCCTTCCGCCACGGTGGTCAGGCCAAGGCCGTGCGCCATGCCGACGGCGGCCCGGACCAGCGCGTTGCTCTTCGGGTTCTCCGGCACGTCGATGACGAAGGCGCGGTCGATCTTCAGCTTCGCCACCGGCAGCTGCTGCACATAGCTGAGCGAGGAATAGCCGGAGCCGAAATCGTCGATGGCCGCCTGGATGCCGAGAGCGGCCAACTCGCCCAGCGTCCGCACCGCCACCTTCAGGTCGCGCACCGCCGCCTGCTCGGTGATCTCCAGCCCGAGATGGCTGCGCAGCGACGGATGCTCGCCCAGCAACTCCTCCAGGCGCAGGGTCAGGTTGCCGCGCAGGAACTGCTGGCCGGAGATGTTGAGGAAGACGCGGTCGGGCAGCACGCCCTCCGCCTCCCAGGCCGTCATCTGGGCGATGGCGGTGGACAGCACCCAGTCGGTGATCGGCACGATCAGGCCGCTTTCCTCGGCGACCGGGATGAACTCCCCCGGCGACACCGGACCCAGTGCGTGATGGTCCCAGCGCAGCAGCGCCTCCGCCGAGCGGACCCGGCCGGCCCTGTCGACGATGGGCTGGTAGACGAGGCGCAGTTCGTTGCGTTCGATGGCGTGGGTCAGATGCATGGTCAGCATCATCCGGCGCGTCGCCGCCGCCGCCATTTCCGGCGTGTAGAAGCAGATGGCGTTGCCGCCATTGTGCTGCACCGCCTGCAAAGCGAGCTTGGCCTTGGCGTTCAGGTCCTCCAGCGTGCCGACCGTGTCGTCCTGCACCGCGGCGCCGACCGACAGCCGCAGCCGCACCCAATGGCGGTCGGCGTAGATCGATGCGGTCAGCCGGTCATGCAGCACCCCGGCCAGCGTGCGCGCCTGATCGGCATCGGCCACCCGTGACAGCGCTGCGAATTCGTCGGCGGCGATGCGGCAGATGATGGTGTTGGGTGGCAGCACCTCGGTCACCCGGCTGACCATCGCCTTCAGCGCGGCATCGCCGACATGGAAGCCGAAGGCTTCGTTCACGTCGCTGAACTGGTCGACGTCCAGCGCGAACAGCGCGAACAGCCCGCCATTTGCGCCGCCATCCGCGCTGCCGCCCTCCGGCCCGCCGGCGCGGTGGCCGGCGAACAGCGCCTCGCATTCCTCCAGGAAGGCGGTGCGGGTCAGAACGCCGGTCAGCGGGTCGTGCCGCGCAAGGTAGGAGGCGCGCTGCTCCGCCGCCAGACGGTCGGAAATGTCGCGGATGATGCCGACGAAGGTGACGTCGTCGCCCATCCGCGCCTCGCCGACGCTGAGATGGATGGGGAACACCGTGCCGTCCTTGCGCTGGCCCAGCGTGTCGCGGCCGATGCCGATGATCTTGGCCCGCTCGGTCCGCATATAGGTGTCGACATAGCGGGCGTGGTCGCGGGAGAAGGGCGGCGGCATCAGGATTGTCATACTGCGCCCGACCAGCTCGCTGTCCTCATAGCCGAACAGGCGGCAGCAGGCGCGGTTGATCGAGCGGATGGTGCCGCTGCGGTCGGACACGATGATGCCGTCCACCGCCGCGTCCAGCAGGGTGGCGACGAAGCTGTCGCGGCAGGTCACGAACTGGGCGATGCGGTCGGGATCGCCGGTCTGGTGAAAGGTGCCGAGATAGCCGAGAATCGTCCCGGCGCCGTCGCGATGGGCGGTCACGCTGCCGCTGAGAATCGAGCGGCGGCCATCGCAGCCAAGCGTCGGGCAATCGACCGGGGCCGAGCCGTGGGCCGGCGATTGACCCAGGGCGGCGATGGCGGCCCCCAGCGCCGCCGTCACGGGATGGTCGATGGCGGCGAGCGGGCGGCCGACCAGCTCCGCCGGCGAACGGTCGAGCGCCGCTGCGAAATGGCGGTCGGCATGCCGGCACACGCGGTCGCGGTCCAGATAGACCAGCGCCATCCCACCCGCCATTCCGCCCGCCATCCCCCCATCGTCGAGCAGGCTGGCGGCCAGCGAGGCCAGGAAGGCCGGATCGCGCGGCATCCCGGCGGCGTCCGCCGCGCCGGACCCGCTGCACTCGGAACCGTTCATCTGATCCGCCGGTTGTAGGTTCACGAAGCGATCCGTTTCTTCTGTCCGGCCCGAAAGACGGACCTCGTGATACATCGCCGGGATACCGGCTGACCGAATTCGGATACCCGACGGTGGTATTATGACCCCGTCCGGCATCTTTTCCAACGTCAAGCGGACGCGTAAATGCAGGACATTTCCGCAACCCCGCCGCCGTGATGCTTTCGCACTCTAACGGTTGGAAGCCGAAGCACGATTGACATGGTTCAATTCAGGCCGCGGTTTCGGAAACGGACGCGCACCATCCGCCGCATCGCTACAGCTTTCGCGCGTGTGGTCTGCGACAATTCGGGGGCATTGGGTCCGGCGTGCTGGACCTTCGGCGGTATACACCCCAAGATATTCGCCGACACCAGTTGCCGGCATCGCCGGTCCGGGAACCGTCCCGGCATTTTTTCAGCCAGTCCCGTCTCTTTGTGCCTGATGGAGGAATAAACCGCAGGTCCCAGGCGTTTTTCCTGACAATGGCCGCAACAACCGACCCCCAGGTCGGCTGGCGCCGGCCCGTCGGGTCCGCCAACGGTCCGCGGTTCGAGAAAAAACGATTGGGAGCATTCCGTCATGACCAACGCATTCAGCCAGATCCGACACACCGACGGCCGTGCATACTACCAGGGCACCCCGCTGTCCCTGGCCGATGCGCAGATCATGCTCAACGACGACATCCTGCGCCGCCGGGTGCGCGTCGGGGCCTATCTGCGGGTGGATGACGGCCGGCTTGTGCTGGTCAACGGCCCTGCCCTGCACCCGTGGGTCAGCCGGCTGGCCCCGTCGGCGCTCAGCCCCCGCGCGGCCCGGCCAGAATAAGCGCCGCTCCGCCCAGACAGATCAGCGCGCCGGCCGCATCCCAACGGTCGGGCCGCGCACCCTCGACCAGCCACAGCCACAGCAGCGACGCCGCGATGTAGACGCCGCCGTAGGCGGCATAGGCCCGCCCGGCGAATTCGGCGTCGGCCCGCGTCAGCAGCCAGGCGAACAGGCACAGGCTGGCCACCCCCGGCAAGACGAGCCACGCGCTGCGGTCCAGCCTTATCCACGCCCAGAAGGCGAAGCAGCCGGCGATCTCCGCCAGCGCCGCCGCGCCATACAGCGCCAGCGTCGCGCCCTGTGTCCGCTCCATCCGCCCGTCCACCCCAGCCCCGCTTCAGACCGGCAGGATGCTGACGGCCGTGCCCCTCGGCGTCAACAGGGTGCACTCCATTGCAAGGCGCCACAGCTCGTTTCAATTTGCCGCCCTAATATTACAGTGCATTCATGGACTTGGCCGGGGGTGCGGCATAAATTCGCTGGGAGGAGGCATACTATGATGCTCATAGACGCTACCGACCCGATGCGGGATGCCATCGAAACGATCCGGGCCACCGACGTGATTTCGGACTCGAAGAAGCGCATCCTGTTCCAGGGGCTGGAGGCGTTGCGGGACCGGCATTGTCCGGACCCGCGTCCGATGGCGGGCCGTTGCGAAGAGTGCTCGTCCCGCAGCCGCTGCCTGCCGGCGGTGCTGGATCTGCTCGGTTCCTGACCACGGGCGGGGAGAACGCGGAATGCGCCTGACGCTCGATGACGAAGCCACGCTGTGTTCCGTCGAGATTCTGGCGGAGGCGGTCGAAATGGCCTTCGTTCCCGGTATCCTCGAACTGCGCACCCTGCGCGATTCCCTGAACGATGCCCTGCACACCCGATCCCCGGCGGCCGTGAAGCTGGCCTTCAGCGCCTTCAGCCGGGTCGACCGCGATTTCCGCAACCAGATCACCCATCACGCCCTCCAGCTGGCGGCCCTGCGCCGTCACAGCGCCGGGCCGATGCACCGCGACCTGCCCGTCGATGGCGGCATGCCGGCGCGGTCGGCCGGCCGCGGAGTCGATGGACCACGCCGGGCGTGAGCAGGACGGAAGCGTGGGGCCTGGGCCGCTTGCCTTTCGTGTATTATTTTTAATGGACCCTTTTGCCTTCCGATCCGTTGTCCTGGCATAACCAACACAGATGAGGTTGCCACCATGGACAAGGATCGCATCGAAGGCGCTGCCCGTTCCATCAAGGGTGCCATCAAGGAAGCCGCCGGCAAGCTGACCGGCGACACCAAGACCGAGGCCGAGGGCCGCGGCGAAAAGGCCGCCGGCAAGGTGCAGAACAGCGTCGGCGGCGCCAAGGATGCCGTGCGCGACGCGCTGAAGTAACCGCCGACGCGATCCCGGCGCCCGCGAGGGTTTGCCGATCCGACGTGACCATCGGACGCCCCGGCCCCGCATTTCCATGCAGGGCCGGGGCGTTCGCATGCTCGGGCCCCGCCGGGCGGGCGCCAGCGGCAACGCCCAAGCCGGAAATGGGCTGTTGCCCCCCTCTTTCCCCTATCTATGATGCGCCGCCCCGGCCGGATGGCCGAACGACGCGCTTAGATTCGGGTCCCATGCTCCAGTTCATCCGCAATTTCGCCGGCTCCTGGGTCGTCAAGATCCTGTTCGTGCTGTTGATCCTCAGCTTCGGCGTCTGGGGGATCGGCGACGTGTTCCGCTCCTCCACCCCCACCACCGTCGCCGAGGTCGGCAAGGTGGAGATCGGGCAGCAGGCGCTGGACCAGGAATTCCGCCGGCAGATGGAACGGCTGCGCCCGATGCTGGGCGGCAACCTGACCGCCGAGCAGGCCAAGCGCTTCGGCCTTCTGGAACAGTCGCTGCAATCGCTGATCCAGCGCTCGCTGTTCGACCTCGCCGCCGCCGACATGGGCATCGCCGTCGGCCCGGAGGTGGTCCGCCTGCGCATCGCCGACGAGCCGGCCTTCCGCAACCAGCAGGGCCAGTTCGACCCCAACATCTTCCGGTCCGTGCTGCGCAACAACCAGCTGACCGAAGACGGCTATGTCGCGATGATCCAGCGCGAGACCGCCCGCCAGCTGGTCGCCGGTGCGGTGTCCGCCGGCCTGACCCCGCCGCAGCCGCTGGTGCAGGACCTCTACCGCTATCGCGGCGAAAAGCGCGTGGCGGAAGTGGTGACCCTGCCCAACGCCTCCATCGGCGATGTCGGCGTGCCCGACGACGCGACGGTCAAGCAGGCTTACGACGACCATCAGGTCCGCTTCACCGCCCCGGAATACCGCGCCCTGACGGTCGCCCGCCTGTCGCCCGACGCGCTGGCGAAGGACATCAAGATCGACGACGCCCAGCTCCGCAAGGCGTACGAAGAGCGCGCGAACGAGTTCGGCGCCCCGGAAAAGCGCTTGGTCCAGATGGTGGTGACCGACGACGAGGCGAAGGCCAAGCAGATCGCCGAGGCCGCCAAGGCCAAGGGCCTGGCCGAGGCCGCCAAGGATGCCGGCGTCGAGCCGGTGACGCTCGACAACATCGCCAAGGCCGACCTGCCGGAGATCGGCGACGCCGCCTTCGCGCTGGAGCCGGGCAAGCCGTCCGACCCGATCAAGAGCGCGCTCGGCTGGCATGTCATGGCCGTCACCGGCGTCACCCCGGCCTCGACCAAGAGCTTCGAGGATGTGCGCGACCAGCTGGCGGCCGAGCTGAAGAAGGAGCAGGCGCTCGACTCCGTCTTCTCCATCGCCAACCGGGTCGAGGACCAGCTGGCCAGCGGCGCATCGCTCGACGAGGTCGCCCAGGCCCAGGGTCTGGTGCTGAGCAAGGTCGCCGCCATCGACAGCACCGGCAAGGCGCCGGACGGCAAGGACGCCGCGCCGGACCTGCCCGGCCTGAAGGCGCTGCTGCCGAACGCCTTCCAGTTGAAGACCGGGGCCTCCTCCAACCTGACCGAGGGCGAGGGAAGCAACTTCACCGCCGTCCGCGTCGACAGCGTGATCCCCGCCGCCGTCCGTCCGCTGGCCGACGTGCGCGAGCAGGTCATCGCCGACTGGCAGCAGGAGCAGCGCGCCGAGCGCGCCGCCAAGAAGGCGGAGGAGATCGCCGCCAGCCTGAAGCAGGGTGCGGAGGCCGCGGCCCAGGACATCGCCACCCAGTCCGGCGCCACCTTTGCCATGACCAGCCCCTTCACCCGCGACGCCCAGGCGGTCCAGGGTCTGCCGGCCGAGATGGTCGCCAAGCTGTTCGCCGCCAAGCCGAACGAGGTCGTCACCGGCAACACCGCCGATGCCCAGGTGGTCACCCGCCTGAAGGAGATCATCCCGGCCGATCCGAAGGCCGCCGATGCCGATCTGGCGCCGGTCCGCGCCGCGGTCGAACAGGGG
Source organism: Azospirillum sp. UENF 112521 (assembly GCF_058780665.1). NCBI lineage: Bacteria > Pseudomonadati > Pseudomonadota > Alphaproteobacteria > Rhodospirillales > Azospirillaceae > Azospirillum > Azospirillum sp. UENF 112521. The sequence continues at coordinate 1,104,713 of NZ_JBSNCI010000002.1, read as the reverse complement.
ATGGAAAGCGATCTGGTGGCGGAGTTCACCAACGCGCTGCGCGACAAGTATCCGGTCCGCATCCATCGCCAGCGCATCGACCAGTTCTTCGCCAGCAACTGAGGCTTCGGCGCAGCCGACAGCAATCCGAGAGGTCTCGTGCCGTGAAGGTCCAGCCCGATAACACCAGCTTCGATGCCGCTTACGCCGCCGGTCGGCCGCAGGTGGTGTGGACCACGCTGGTCAGCGATCTGGAGACCCCGGTCTCCGCCTATATGAAGCTGGCGGACGGCCGTCCCTTCGGCTTCCTGCTGGAATCGGCGGAGCGCGGAGCGGGGTCGCGGCGCGACCGCTATTCGGTGATCGGCTTCAAGCCGGACGTGGTGTGGCGGTCGCGCGGCAACCGGGCGGAGATCAACCGCGACGCGCTGCACGATCGCGAGGCCTTCAAGCCGCTCGACAACGCACCGCTGGACGAGTTGCGCGCGCTGATCAACGAGAGCCGGATCGACCTGCCGGACGCGCTGCCGCCGATGGCCGCCGGCCTGTTCGGCTACATGACCTACGACATGGTCCGGCTGATGGAGCGGCTGCCGGACAACAATCCGGACGAGCTGAACATCCCGGACGCCATCCTGACCCGGCCCAGCATCGTCGCCATCTTCGACAGCCACACCGATTCGATCACGCTGGTGACCCCGGTGTGGCCGAAGGCCGGCAAGGATGCCGCCACCGCCTATGCCGACGCGCGGGAGCGGCTGACCGACGCGCTGGCCGATCTGGAACGCCCCCTGCCCTACCGGCGGGAGCCGCGGGCGGAGACCGGCCTGCCGCTGGCCTGGACCTCCAACACGACGCGCGAGGAGTATCACGCGATCGTGGAGAAGGCGAAGGAGTACATCCGGGCCGGCGACATCTTCCAGGTCGTGCCGTCGCAGCGCATCCGCTTTCCCTTCAAGCCGTCGCCGCTGGCGCTGTACCGCACGCTGCGCCGCCTCAACCCGTCGCCCTTCCTGTTCCATTGCGACTTCGGCGACCTGACCGTCGTCGGCTCCAGCCCGGAGATCCTGGTGCGCGTGCGCGACGGCAAGGTCACCGTCCGTCCCATCGCCGGCACCCGCAAGCGCGGCGCCACCACGGCGGAGGACGAGGCGCTGGCCGCCGATCTGCTGAGCGATCCGAAGGAGCTGGCCGAGCATCTGATGCTGCTCGACCTCGGCCGCAACGATGTCGGCCGGGTGGCGAAGGTCGGCACGGTCAAGGTGACGTCCAAGATGATCGTGGAGCTTTACAGCCACGTCATGCACATCGTCTCCAACGTCGAGGGCGACCTCGATCCGAAGTTCGATGCGCTCGACGCGCTGGTCGCCGGCTTCCCCGCCGGCACGGTGTCCGGCGCGCCGAAGGTCCGCGCCATGGAGATCATCGACGAGTTGGAGAAGGCCCGCCGCGGCGTCTATGCCGGCTGCGTCGGCTATTTCGGCGCGTCGGGCGCCATGGACACCTGCATCGCGCTGCGCACCGCCGTGCTGAAGGACGGCATGATGTATGTCCAGGCCGGCGGCGGCGTCGTCGCCGACAGCGACCCGGAATCCGAGTATCAGGAGACCGTCAACAAGTCGATGGCGCTGATCCGCGCCGCCGAGGAGACGCTGCGCACGACCGCGCGCGGGTGATCGTCACAGCCACTCTCAACGAAGACAGGCCGCCTCATGGGGCGGCCTTTTTCATGCGTGGATAATTGAAAGTCTGTGAAGCAGATTCCATCGGATCGGATTATCCACAGAAAAATGCACGCTGCCGGACGGTAGCGCCGCACACATCTGCAACCATGCATCTATAGTGGGAGTGTGTGAACGGGGTGGCGGACAGGCCGCCACCGCCGCACACGAACAAGGGAGAGAAGAGGATGGAGAAAATCCTCACACTCCTGATCCTGCTGTTGCAGATCATCAAGGCGTGCCTTGATCTTCTGAACCGCTGATCGGATGGGTGCGTCGGGGTCGATCACACCCCGGCGCACCTGTCCCTAAAGATAAGCCATTTCCCGCTCTTGCCAAGAGGCTTCCGCACGCCTTCCGCGAGGTGGCGGTCAGAGATACCGCCGCTCCAGATGCCGCTTGAACACCGATGCGTCGAGCGGCCGGCCGGTCGCCGCGGTCAGCAGCTCGTCGCCGGAGGCATGGAAGCAGCCGGTCTGATGGACGTTCACCCGCAGCCAGTTCACCAGCGGCGCGAACTCGCCACGCGACAATGCCGGGACGATCTCCGGATCGGCGCTGCGGGCGGCGTCGAACAGCTGGGCCGCGGTCATCGCGCCCAGCGTGTAGCTGGGGAAATAACCCCAGCCGCCACCGGGCCAGTGGATGTCCTGCAAGCAGCCGAGCCGGTCGTCCGGCGGGACCACGCCGACGAGTTCGGCCATGCCGTCGTTCCAGGCGCCCGGCAGGTCCGGCAGGGTCAGGTCGCCGGCGACCAGCGCCTTTTCCAGGCGGTAGCGCAGGATGATGTGGGCGGGATAGGTCACCTCGTCGGCATTGACGCGGATGAAGCCACGCTCCACCCGGCTGTAGAGGCGGCGCAGATTGTCGGCCTCCCAGGCCGGCCCCTCCCCGCCGAAGGTCTCGCGCACCACCGGCGCCAGCCAGGTGATGAACTCCGCCGAGCGGCAGGCCTGCATCTCCATCAGCAGCGACTGGCTCTCATGCACCGCCATGCCGCGGGACTGGCCGACCGGCTGGGTCAGCCACGCGGCCGGGCGGTTCTGCTCGTACAGCGCATGGCCGGTCTCGTGCAGGATGCCCATCAGCGCATCGGTGAAGTTCGCCTCGTCGTAGCGGGTGGTGATGCGCACGTCGCCGGTCGCCCCGCCGCAGAAGGGATGCAGCGACACGTCCAACCGGCCGCGACGGAAGTCGAAGCCCAGCCGCTCCATCATGCGGACGCCAAGCTCGCGCTGCTTCTCCACCGGGAACGGCCCCTGCGGCTCGGTCACCGCCGGGGCAGCCGACTGCTTGTCGAGGACGCGGCCGATCAGGTCGGGCAGGAAGCCGGACAGGTCGGCGAACAGCGCGTCGATCCGCTCCGCCCGCGCGCCCGGATCGTGGCTGTCGAGCAGCGCGTCATAGGCGCTGATCCCCATCACGGAGCCGAGCGCCTCCGCCCCCTCGCGGACGCGGGCCAGAACCTCTGTCAACGAGGGCAGCAGCTTGGCATAGTCGCTTTCCGCCCGCGCGGCGCGCCAGGTCATCTCGCAGACCGACACCGCCTTGCTGGTCGCCTCGACCAGATCGGCGGGAACGGCGGTTGCCTGGATGTGGTGGCGGCGCATCTCGCGCAGGTTGGCGCGTTGCCAAAGGTCGAGGCTGCCGTCGCCCTCCGCCTCGGCCAGCAGATCGCCCATGCGCGGGTCGGTCGCCAGTTCGTGAGCGATCACCGACAGGGTCGCGGTCTGCTCCGCCCGGCCGTCGTTGGCCCCCTCCGGCATGATCGTCTGGGTATCCCAGCCGAGAATGCCCAGCGCGTCGCCGATGGCGGCGATGCGGGCGTGGCGGCGTTCAAGCTCCTGATATGCGGTCATCGGGTCGTCCGTCGGTTCCGGTGTCGGCGCGCTTGCGCTGTGACAGCACGTAGATCCCGGCGAGCGTCACCGCAAGCCCGTACCAGGTCAAGGCATACTGCAAGTGGTTGTTCGGCAGTTCCACCCGCGGCTCGATCCCCGCCAGGGTTCCGGCCGGTGCACCGAGCAAACCGGCGCCCTGCCCGGCGCCATTACCGCTCCCTTGTCCCGGCAGCATCTCCACCACCACCGGCGCCACGCCGCTTAGCGACAGCGCGGCGGCCATCGCCGGCGGATCGGCGCGCATCCAGGCGGAACCGGGCGCCGGGGTGCCGTTGCCGGGCTGGAACAGGCCGGGCGGCTGCGGCACGCGGACGATGCCCCTGACGGTCGTCTCGCCCTCAAGCCGGGCGGCAGTGCGGGCCGCCGGGTCGCGGCGGTCCATCGGCACGAAGCCGCGGTTGACCAGCAGGATGCCGGCCCCATCGGCGCGCTCGAACGGAGTCAGCACCTCATAGCCGACCTGCCCCTGGTGCGGGCGGGCGATCACCAGCAGGTCCTTGTCGGTCAGGAAATGCCCGGCGAGCGTCACCGGCCGGAACTCCCAGGCGGCGGGGTCGTCGATCCGGGCAGGCAGCGGTGCCGGCGGCGCGGCCATCTGGCGGTCGATCCGGGCGATAAGTTCCTCTTTCCACTGCAGCCGTTCCAGCTGCCATGTGCCGAGCCCGATGGTGACCGCAAGCCCGGCCAGCGTGACCAAGGTCGCTCCCAGTGTGGGGCGGAAATGTCGCCGCCCTGACGTCTCGACCGCGGTCGCGCTCAAGAGCCCTTCTCCACTTCGCTGCGGCGATAGCGGTACTGGAGGGCGATCACAGCGGCCTTGGCCGGCCGCAACATGCCCAGCGTCAGGCCCAGCACGACGATGCTCCAGACGATGGCATGCAGCCACAGCGGCCAGTCCACCGTCATCGACACCCAGAGTGCGACCGGAACCACGAGGAAGCCCAGGATGAAGATCAGGAACACGGCGGGGCCGTCGCCGCTGTCGACCTGCGAGAAATCCAGGCCGCAGACATTGCAGCGCTCCGCGACGGTCAAATAGCCGTCGTACAGCCGCCCCTTGCCGCAGCGCGGGCATACGCTGCGCAGGCCCGCCGACAAGGGGGAAACACTCGGGTAGAGATCGATCACGCCATCACCTCCAGTCCGGACCGTTCCGGCAGCGATACAGACCGCCGCCGGAACGGCTCGGCACCGGTCGCGTCAGTGGACGGCGACCACGCCGCCATGACCGCCCCACCAGTAGACCGACACGAACAGGAACAGCCAGACGACGTCGACGAAGTGCCAGTACCAGGCCGCCGCCTCGAAGCCGAAATGGCTTTCCGGGGTGAAGTGCCCCTTGTTCGTCCGGAACCAGCACACAGCCAGGAAGATGGTGCCGACCAGCACATGGAAGCCGTGGAATCCGGTCGCCATGTAGAAGGTCGAGGGGAAGATGCCGTCGGTGAACTTGAAGGACGCGTGGACGTACTCGTAGACCTGGAAGAAGCTGAACAGGACGCCGAGCAGAACGGTCAGGCCCAGCGCCTTCGCTGCCACGCGGTTCTGTCCCTCAATGATTGCATGGTGGGCCCAGGTGACGGTGACGCCCGACAGCAGCAGGGTCAGCGTCATCATCAGCGGCATGTCGAAGGCGTCGATGACATGCACGTTGGGCGGCGGCCAGATGGCGTCGGGGTTGAGCGGCGACACCTTCGGCTCCAGCGCCGCATGGAAGAAGGCCCAGAAGAAGGCGGCGAAGAACATCACCTCGGACGCGATGAACAGCGCCATGCCATAGCGCAGGCCGATCTTCACCACCGGGGTGTGGGCATGCTCCACCACCAACTCGCGGATGACCGACCGCCACCAGCCGAACATCGTCACCAGGATGGCCAGCACGCCCAGGATCATCAGCAGCTTGCCGCCGCCATGCATGTAGATGACCAGACCGGTCGCCAGAAGCCCGCCGGAAAAGGCGCCGATCAGCGGCCAGGGGCTCGGCTTCAGCAGATGGTAGGGATGCGGGATGCCGGCGCCCGGTTCATGGGCTGACGGTTCGGCGTGCGGCATTTGCCCGTGGGTGATGTCGGCCATCGTCTCACTACCCCATATGGTTCAGTTTGTGGCGGTCGCCCCCGGCTCCGCCTTTTGTTTGCTTGCCCCCGGAGCCGGGGACGTCGATGCGGCGGCCGTGTGCTGTGCCAGCCTGGCCTCGCTGTCCTTGGCGCGGAAGAAGGTGTAGGACAGCGTGATGGTGCTCACGTCGTCCATGTTCGGATCGTCGGCCATCGACGGGTCGACGAAGAAGGTCACCGGCATGTCCACGACCTGACCAGGTTCGAGAACCTGCTCGGTGAAGCAGAAGCACTGCATCTTGTTGAAATAGGCGCCCGCCTTTTCCGGCGTGACGTTGTAGACGGCGGTGCCGACGGTCGGCGCCTTCCCGCGATTCTCCGCCCGGTAGGCGGCGAAACCGGTCTCTCCCAGCTTCAGCACCAGATCCTTCTGTTCCGGCCGGAAGCCCCAGGGAAGGGCGGAGTTGGTGTCGGCGTTGAAGCGGACGGTCACCGTGCGCCCGACGACACGCGCCGCGGCCTGTTCGGCCCGCTGGGTGGTGCCGCCGAAGCCGGTGACCGAGCAGAACAGGTTGTAGAGCGGGACCGACGCATAGGTCAGCCCGATCATCCCCGCCACCAGCCCGAACAGCGTGCCGAGGACGAGGCGGTTGCGGCGGCGCAGGCTGTCGTCGCGCCCGTTCATCCCGTCACGAGGTATCATCAGTGCGCCCCGCCCATCCGCACCACGGTGATCGCATAGAACAGGACCACCAGGGCCAGCAAAGCCGCCAGAACGGCCAGATTGCGCCCGCGCAGCTTTTTGGCCCGCAGGGCGGCTTCCTGCCGGCGCTGCTCTTCGACGGAGTTGCGGGTATCGGTCAGGTCATCGCGTTCCATCACCGTCATGCCCACCCTCCAAGGATAAGCCGCTCGCCCATCATCACGGCGAACAGCAGGAACAGGTACAGGATCGAGAAACCGAACATCTTCTTGGCCGGCTTGTCGTCGCTGGCCCGCAGGACGCGGACGGCGCAGCCGAGGAACATCAGGCCGAGGATCGCGGAAACCGCCAGATAGACCGGCCCGGCGATGCCGAGGAAGGACGGCGCAGCCGCCACCGGCAGCAGGATCAGCGTGTAGAGCAGCATCTGCCGCTTGGTCGCCGCCTCGCCCGCCACCACCGGCATCATCGGCACGCCGGCACGGGTGTAGTCGCCGTTGCGGAACAGGGCCAGCGCCCAGAAATGCGGCGGCGTCCACAGGAAGATCAGCAGGAACAGCATAATCGACGGCAAATCGACGCTGCCGGTCACCGCGGCCCAGCCGATCATCGGCGGGAACGCGCCGGCGGCCCCGCCGATCACGATGTTCTGCGGGGTCCGGCGCTTCAGCCACATGGTGTAGACGAAAACATAGAAGCCGATGGTCAGCGCCAGCAGCGCCGAGGCGGTCCAGTTCACCGCCAGCCCCATCACCACCACCGACAGCACCGACAGGGTGACGCCGAATCCCAGCGCCTCGGCCGGCTCGACCCGGCCCGACGGGATCGGACGCTTCACCGTGCGGGTCATCACCGCGTCGATGTCGCGGTCGTACCACATGTTGATGGCACCCGACGCCCCGGCGCCGACGGCGATGCACAGGACGGCGACCAATGCCAGGAAGGGGTGGATGTGACCGGGCGCCAGCACGATGCCGGCCAGCCCGGTGAAGACCACAAGCGACATGACCCGCGGCTTGAGAAGCTCGATGAAGTCACCGGCCGACGCGCCCCCTGTGTGGTTGAGCGCCAGTTCGTTCGTCACGTCCGTCATATCATGTCCTTGTCTTCTAACCCCGGGCCTTCCAACAAAAAGTCGTCACCCCGGCACCCTCACCACCGGCGCCCATGTTCGGGCTGCTCGGCCTGGTCCTGTTTCCCGGACGGGCGCCTGCTTCTGGGCGACGCCCGCCCGTTAGCACGCTTACTTGACCTGGGGCAACGTCTCGAACGCATGGAACGGGGGCGGCGAGCTGACCGTCCATTCCAGCGTGCCGGCCTGCGGGCCCCAATAGGCGCCTGGCACCCGCTCCCCGCTGCGCAGGGTCTTCCAGGCGATCCACACGAACAGCAGCGTGGAGGCGAAGGAGAGGTAGGCGCCCAGCGACGAGATCATGTTCCAGCCCCAGAAGGCATCCGGATAGTCCGGGATGCGGCGGGGCATGCCCGACAGGCCGAGGAAGTGCTGCGGGAAGAACACCAGGTTGACGCCGACGAAGGTCGTGTAGAAATGGACCTTGCCCCAGAACTCCGGATACTGCCGCCCCGACATCTTGCCGATCCAATAGTACCAGCCGGCGAAAATCGAGAACACCGCACCCAGCGACAGCACATAGTGGAAGTGCGCCACGACGTAGTAGGTGTCGTGCATGTAGTTGTCGAGACCGCCGTTCGCCAGCACCACGCCGGTGACGCCGCCGACCGTGAACAGGAAGATGAAGCCCAGCGCCCACAGCATCGGCACCCGGAACTCGATCGAGCCGCCCCACATGGTGGCGATCCAGGAGAAGATCTTCACGCCGGTCGGCACCGCGATGATCATGGTGGCGGCGGTGAAGTAGGCCTTGGTGTTGACGTCCAGACCGACCGTGTACATGTGGTGCGCCCACACGACGAAGCCGACCACGCCGATGGCGACCATGGCGTAGGCCATGCCGAGATAGCCGAACACCGGCTTCTTGGAGAAGGTCGACACGATGTGGCTGATGATGCCGAAGGCCGGCAGGATCATGATGTAGACTTCGGGGTGGCCGAAGAACCAGAACAGGTGCTGGAACAGGATCGGGTCGCCGCCGCCTTCGGGGTTGAAGAAGGTGGTGCCGAAGTTGCGGTCGGTCAGCAGCATGGTGATGGCGCCGCCCAGAACCGGCACCGCCAGCAGCAGCAGGAAGGCCGTCACCAGCATCGCCCAGACGAACAGCGGCATCTTGTGCAGCGTCATGCCCGGGGCGCGCATGTTGAAGATGGTGGTGATGAAGTTCACCGCGCCCAGGATCGAGCTGGCGCCGGCCAGATGCAGGGCGAAGATCGCCATGTCGACCGACGGCCCGCTGTGCCCCAGCGGCGAGGACAGCGGCGGGTAGATCGTCCATCCCGTGCCGGCACCGGTGCCGACGAAGGCGGAGCCCAGCAGCAGCAGGAAGGCCGGCACGATCAGCCAGAAGCTGATGTTGTTCATGCGCGGGAAGGCCATGTCGGGCGCGCCGATCATGAGCGGCACGAACCAGTTGCCGAAGCCGCCGATCAGCGCCGGCATCACCACGAAGAACACCATGATCAGGCCGTGCGCCGTGATCAGCACGTTCCACATCTGGCCGTCGGAGACGAACTGCAACCCCGGCGACTGAAGCTCCGCCCGCATGATGACGGAGAACAGGCCGCCGATCAGCCCGGCGATGACCGAGAAGATCAGATAGAGCGTGCCGATGTCCTTGTGGTTGGTCGAATAGAACCAACGCTGCACGAAGCCGGGGACGTGATGATCGTCATGCCCGTGCCCATGGTCTCCCACATGCTCACCATGTCCCGGTGTGGCGTTTGCCATGTCTCTACCCTTTGTCGCTGTCCCTGGCCGCCGTCCGCTCCGCTCTGTCGCGGAGCGCCGGCAGCTGGGTTGGGTTCTTCTTATCGCGTCGTCCCTGTGGCGGGCTGTGCGAAGTCCGCTTATTCGACCAGCGTTCCGGTCGGGCGCTGCGCCACGTCGCGGTCACCGTCCTTAGGAGCGTAGGCCGTCTTGGCCTTGGCGACCCAGGCGTCGAACGCTTCCCGAGACACGGCCTCAACCGCGATCGGCATGAAGCCGTGGTTGGTGCCGCAGATCTCGGAGCACTGGCCGTAATAGACGCCTTCGCGCTCGGCCTTGAACCAGGTCTCGTTGATGCGGCCGGGCACGCCGTCCTTCTTCAGGCCGAAGGCGGGAACCGCCCAGGAATGGATCACGTCGCCGGCCGTCACCAGCACGCGGATGGTGGTGTTCACCGGAACGACCACTCGGTTGTCGACCTCCAGCAGGCGCTTCTGGCCCGGCTTCAGGTCGGCATCGGCGATCATGTAGCTGGAGAAGGTGATGTTGCCGTGGTCGGGATATTCGTAATCCCAGTACCACTGGTGGCCGATCACCTTGATGGTCATGTCGGCCTGCGGGATGCGTTCCGCCGCGTAGAGCAGCTTGAAGGACGGAACGGCGATCACGATCAGGATGATGACCGGGACCACGGTCCAGGCGACCTCGAGCAGCGTGTGGTGCGAGGTCTTGGACGGAACCGGGTTCCTCTTCGCGTTGAACCGGACGACGCAGTAGGCCATCAGCCCCGCGACGAAGATCACGATCAGCGTGATGACGACGGTCAGCAGGTCGTTGAACGAGGTCATCAGGTGTTTGACCGGCGAGGCGGAGGGCTGCATGCCCATTTCCCACGGTCGCGGCTCGTTCGCCAGGGCGGCACTGCTCCAGCCGCCCACCATCGACAGGACCGCCGCCAGGCCGGCGGCGTACAGGCTTTGCCTTCTCATCCCCAACCCCTTCTTAGCCGCGACGCTCGTCATGGCCCGCGGTCGTCTCTCCCGCCGACGCTCCCTCCGCCCTGTTGATCCGGACCGGTTTCTGTTCGCGCGGTCCATGGTTGGGCTTATCAGCGAACGTCAGTTTATGCAGGGATCACGCCATCTTAGCGCGACATATACCCGCAGCCGGAGCTTATCCCCGTGCCCCGCTGGGTTACAAGCCTTTCCTCTCGCCCACCGATTGCCCCATCGACTGCATAGACTTTTCCTCACATTCAGATGAGCCGTGGGAACAAAGGTTGAGCGGAAACAGGGGGCATGCCATGCGGCATTCCGCCGCAGTCCGTTGGACCAGCTGATTTTCTCGGGATTGGCTTCGGGACATGAATGCCAGCGCTCAAGCCCTGGCGCGCAGGATTGTTGCGGCGGCGGTGCGCGACTCAGGAGTTGAGGATGGGCAAGGTCCGGGCGTCCCGCCAGATGCGCGAAGGTGATAGACGGCGCCCCTACCCTTCCCCGCCCGGCTAGGGAGGGTTTGCGGCACCTTCAATTCAGATCGGACAGGGCGGCAACCGCGCCGGTCAATGCCCGCCGACCAGCACCTTGCGAATCCGCCTGACACCCGACCAGACGAAGGCGATGACGATGGGGATCATCAGCCCGACCAGCAGGTCGGGGTCGATCTTGAGGCCGAAGCCTTTCAAGCCCTTGGCCGCATAGCCGACGATGCCGACGAGGTAGTAGCTGATCGCCACCACCGACAGCCCCTCGACCGTTTCCTGCAGGCGAAGCTGCAACTGCGCGCGGCGGTCCATCGACTGGAGCAGCTCGGCATTCTGCCCTTCCACCGCAATCTCGACGCGGGTGCGCAGCAGCGTGCTGGCTCGCGCGACGCGCTGCGACAGCGAATCGAGCCGCTCCTCCACCGCCTCGCAGGTGCGGATCGCCGGGGTCAGGCGGCGGTCCATGAACTCCTGGACGGTCTGCAACCCCTCGATCCGGATCTCGCGCAGCTCCTCGATTCGCCGCTCCACCAGCTCGTGATAGGCGCGGGCGGCGCCGAATCGGTAGGCGGTCTCGGCGGCGATCTGCTCGGTCTGCGCCGCCAGCAGGGTCAGGCGGTCGAGCAGGTCGCGCTCGTCCTGAAGGCCGCGCAGGCTGGCGATGCGGGTGGTGACCTCGGCCAGCCCGGCCTCGATCGGGCCGATGCGGGGCAGCACGCCGCGCGCCATCGGCAGGGCCAGCAGGGCCAGCACGCGGTAGGTCTCGATCTCCAGCAGGCGCTGGACGACGCGGCCGGTCTGGCGCGGCGTCATCGAATGGTCGGCGACCAGCATGCGGGAGAAGCCGTCGCCATGGATGCGGAAGTCGGTCCAGGCGGTGGCCGACCGGCCGGCGATTCGCGAGCCGACATAGCTTTCGGAGCCGAACATCGCCGCCATCATGTTCGCCGAGGGTTCGGGCGTGTCGGGATCGAGCACGGCGACATGGATGCCGACCAGCAGTTCGCCCGGCAGCCCGGCCAGCCAGTCGCGCGGCAGGGCGTGCAGCGCCGGATCGACGAAGGGATCGACGACGGAGCCGGCCGGCATGGCGCTGGGACGGAAGACCGTCCAGGTCGAGAATTCGGTATGGCGTTCCCACTTCAGGTGGAAGCTGCCGAAGGAGGCGCTGTGGTGGGTGGCGCCCTGCGGCGGACGGACAACGCCGGCCCAGTCGCACAGCGCCTCCAGATGCCGGCGGTCGGCCTCCGCCGCCCCTTCGCCCGACAGCATCGCCAGCATGGTGGCGCGCACCGGGGCGGCCAGCGCCTCCGGCGGGCGGGCATGCACCTCGTTGGTGAGCGTCTGGCGCAGCGGATGATCGCGCAGCGGGCGCAGGCCGGAGATGGACGCACCGGAGCCACCGGGCCCGGCGCGGTTCAGGGTATCGGCTGTCGTCCGCGCCGCACCGTCGGTCATGATCCCCTCCGCCATCCCAGCACCGCCCCCGCTTGGCCGTTCCGTGGCCATCCCCTGGTCTTCCCTGGCCCGTCCGCCGACAGGTTACACAATCGGGCATCGGCGAACTTGCCGGATCGCGCCAGCGTCGCCACACTATAGTCTGTCCGTTAGAACACATCGTACGGTGCGGCGCGAGATCGCCCGCTATGACACTGTGTCCTACCATGGAACAAGGCCGCTACTCCCCGCGGGCCGGGCAGGCCGGGTTCCGCCCCATCACAGGTTCGGAGTTTTCATGAGCGCGCTTGCCGTCACCGACGATCTCTTCTTCAACCGCGCCGGCATGGACCGCGCCCGCGTGGAAGGCGTCGTGCAGGACGCCCTGCACAGTGCCGACGATGGGGAGCTTTATCTTGAATACGCCCAGAGCGAGTCGCTGGGCTGGGACGATGGGAAGCTGAAATCCGCCAGCTTCGACACCACCCAGGGCTTCGGCCTGCGCGCCATCGCCGGCGAGGCAACCGGCTACGCCCATGCCAGCAACCTGTCGGAAGAGGCGATCCGCCGCGCAGCCGCCACCGTGCGCGCCGTGCAGGCCGGCCACGCCGGCACTCTGGCCGAGCCGCCGGCCGGCACCAACCGCGCGCTCTACATCCCCGACAACCCCCTGCACCTCGTCCCCTTCGCGGAGAAGGTGAAGCTGCTGGCCGACATCGACGCCTATGCCCGCGCCAAGGACGAGCGCGTCCGGCAGGTCAGCTGCTCGATCAGCGGCGAATGGCAGGCGGTGCAGATCATGCGCGCCGACGGCGTGCGTGTCGCCGACCTGCGCCCGCTGGTCCGCCTGAACGTCTCGGTCGTGGTGGCCGAGGGCGACCGGATGGAGACCGGCGGCTATGGCGGCGGCGGCCGCGTCACCTACGAACACTACATCCAGCCGGAGACCTGGCGCGGCTTCGTCGACGAGGCGCTGCGGCAGGCTCTGGTCAATTTGTCCTCGGTCCCCGCCCCGGCCGGCGAGATGACGGTGGTGCTGGGCAGCGGCTGGCCCGGCATCCTGCTGCACGAGGCCATCGGCCACGGGCTGGAGGGCGATTTCAACCGCAAGAAGACCTCGGCCTTCTCCGGCCTGCTGGGCCAGCGCATCGCCGCGCCCGGCGTCACCATCGTCGATGACGGCACCATCGAGAACTCGCGCGGCTCGATCAGCGTCGACGACGAGGGCACGCCCGGCCAGTGCACCACGCTGATCGAGGACGGCATCCTGGTCGGCTTCATGCAGGACCGCATGAACGCCCGCCTGATGGGCATGCGCCCGACCGGCAACGGCCGGCGCCAGAGCTTCGCCTACAACCCGATGCCGCGCATGACCAACACGGTGATGCGCAACGGCAACCACAGCCCGGACGAGATCATCGCCTCGGTCAAGAAGGGCATCTACGCCAAGAATTTCGGCGGCGGCCAGGTGGACATCACCAACGGCAAGTTCGTCTTCTCGGCCAGCGAAGCCTACCTGATCGAGGACGGCAAGCTGGGTCCGGCGGTGAAGGGCGCCACCCTGATCGGCAACGGCCCGGACAGCCTGACCCGCGTGTCGATGATCGGCAACGACAGCCGGCTCGACCCCGGTGTCGGCACCTGCGGCAAGGACGGCCAGGGCGTGCCGGTCGGCGTCGGCCAGCCGACGCTGAAGCTGGAAGGCCTGACGGTCGGCGGCACCGCCGCCTGACGCTGCGGCGTCTGACATTTTCCGAGCCTCGATGAAGGGCCGGATCGCTTCTGCGGTCCGGCCCTTTTCGTATTTCGGGCTTGGAGCCGCCGATTGCATTGGTATCGTCAATCAGGAGTTTTTCAACTTCCCGGATTGGACGATCACACATGCATTCGTTTTCGAGAATTTTAAAGGCCGCGACGCTCGCTTTCGGGCTGGCGCTGGCCGCGACCCTTCCCGGCCATGCCCAGACCGCCCCGACCGTTGAACAGGCGGCCGCCGCCAAGGCCCCGGGCGCCAGCGCCGACCAGCTGAACGCCCGCGTCGTGGTGGCGAGCTATTTCTACGCCTCCACCGATCTCACCTCCGCCCGCTATGCCGACGATTCCAAGGGAATCGATTTCTCCAAGCCGCTGGAGGTGATCGACGTCGCCGCCGGCACCGGCTGGTACCAGTATGTCCGCACCGGCTATGACAGCGTCCGCTTCGGCAACTTCTTCTCGCCCGTGGTGACGGCGACGCCCGACTGCCTCGGAATCTCCGGCGCCGGCCGGGCCGAGTACAAGGCGGTCCTGCCCGCCGGCCAGGGGCTGAAGTCGGTTGCCGCCCCCATCGTCGACAGCTGGACCACCCCCGGCACCAGCGTGCAGACGGCGGGCGGCTGCGCCCAGGTCGTGGTGCCGAACAGCGTGAAGGCCGGCGTCACCAGCGGCGGTCTGGTACAGTAACGCCCCGCCGCAATCGCAACCCCTTCCATCGCACCCGGAGCCCCGCCATGTCCGACATCGCCACCACCGACGAACTGCGCCGCCGCATCGCGCAGGCCCAGGCCGGGGTTGCCGTGCTGGCGCGGCGGGAACCGGACAGCAGCTGGCTGGCCAGCATCCAGCGCCAGCTTGACTATGTAGACGGGGCGGCGCGGGATGGGGCCGAGCGGCTCGACCACGCCGACGAGCTGAATTTCGGCCTGCTCGCCTCGCATTATGTCGACGACGCCGACCCGGCGCTGGCGGCGGAGCTTCACACCATCAGCGCCGCGACCCGCCGCCTGTTCGGTTTCTGAGCGCCATTTTGTGCTGGCGTTCCCGGCACCCCGCTTCGATGATCGCCCTTCCGGACGGCACGGCCGAACCCGTGCCCCTCGAGAACAAGATCAAAACGGGAGATGTGCGATGGCGACGGAATCGACCGCTGGGCTGGCCCTGGTTTCCACCTTCTGCCCCGACCGGGTCGGGCTGGTGTCCGGCATCACCAGCCACCTGTTCGACCAGGGCATCAACCTGCGCGACGCCACCTTCGCCTCGCTCGGCACGGGGGCCGAGTTCTCCGCCGTCTGTGAACTGCCCGCCGGCCTGACGGTGGCGGAGGTCCAGGCCAGCCTGTCGTCCCTGAGCGTCCTGGCCGGCGCCGAGGTGAAGGTCACCCCCTTCGCCTTCGATCCCCAGCCGGGCCCGCAGGCGATGGTCACCCACCGCGTCGAGGTGTCGGGCGGCGACCAGCCCGGCCTCGTCGCCCGCCTGTCGGAGATCTTCACCCAGTTCGACGCCAACATCGTGCGGCTGGACGCGCAGACCTTGCCCGACCGCGCCGGCGAGCGCTATGTCCTGCGCTTCTCGGTCTCGATCCCGCCGGAGCGGGCGGAGGTCTGCCTGTCGGCGGTGGCCAACACCGCGGAAACGCTGGGGCTGACCTGCCGGGCGGAGGCGCTGTGAGGGGGCTGCCCCCTCACCCATGCAGGACTTTCAGCCCGACGATCCCGCCGACGATTGCTGCGATGCACAGCAGACGCAGCGCGCCGGCGGGTTCGCCGAACAGCATCATGCCGAGCAGGGCGGTGCCGACCGTGCCGATGCCCGTCCACACCGCATAGGCGGTGCCGAGCGGCAGCGTCTTGAGCGCCGCCCCCAGCAGCAGGATGCTTGCCAGCATCGCCGCGGCGGTCAGCACGCTGGGGACCAGACGGGTGAAGCCTTCGGTGTATTTCAGGCCGACGGCCCAACCGATTTCAAAAAGACCGGCGAAGAACAGCGTGACCCACGCCATGACGGTACCCTCCGTCCTGGAATGGCGGGGTCGTCCCCACCCGGTTGGCCTCTGCAAATCGGCGGGGTCGTCCCCGCGGGCCTGACCGCAGATAGGACAGGCGGCATGCCCAGTCAAGACGGCAGGGTCAAGACGGGCGGGGAATGTTGCATCGCCACGCCGGCCCGTGCAGGATGGGGTTCCTGAATGGTTCCCCCCTTCGCCGCTGGTGGCGCTGGGGGCTTTCGACGTTGGACTGCAATGACCGAAAACGGTACCGCACCGGCTCCCGAGAAGGCCGAATTGATCGAAAACCGGCGCAAGCGGCTGCGCTTCCGCTCCTGGCACCGCGGCACGCGCGAGATGGACCTGCTGATGGGCAGCTTCGCCGACGCCCATGTCGGCGACTTCGACCACGCCATGCTCGACCGCTTCGAGGCGCTGCTGGAGCTTGGCGATCCCGACCTCTACGACTGGATGTCGGGGCGCGAGCCGGTCCCGGCGGAGCATGACACTGACGTGATGCGCCTGTTGACGGCGTTCCGTTACACACCACGTCAAGGCTCCTGACGGAGCCCGGTCAAGGCTCCCCGACACGCACTTCCCATCTCCGAGGCATCCTCCTTTGGTCAGTTACGATCTCCAGCCCGGCCGCGCCGGCCGACTCCTGATCGGCGGCGCGCCCGAGGGTCATGACGCCCGCATCCTGGCGGAGCTGGCGCAGAAGGCCGGCGGCTACGGCCTGCTGCATGTGGCGCTGGATGACACGCGCTGCGCCCTGCTGGCGGAGGCGCTGGCCTTCTTCGCGCCGAAGCTGGAGGTGCTGACCTTCCCGGCCTGGGACTGCCTGCCCTATGACCGGGTGTCGCCGAACGGCGGCATCGTCGCCCGGCGCATCGACACGCTGACCCGCCTGATCGCCCGGCGCGACGCGGCGGCGAACCGCGACGGCCTGGCGCCGCTGATCGTGCTGACCACGGTCAACGCCGTGGTGCAGAAGGTGCCGCCGCGCAGCGCCTTCAGGAATGCGGTGTTCTCCGCCAAGCTGCGCGACCGGATCGACCTGGAGAAGCTGCAGCGCTACCTCGCCGGCAACGGCTACACCCGCGCGCAGACGGTGCGGGAGCCCGGCGAGTTCGCCGTGCGCGGCGGCATCGTCGACCTGTTTCCGCCCGGCACGGAAGAGCCGTTGCGCCTCGACCTGTTCGGCGACGAGCTGGAGGGCGTGCGCGCCTTCGATCCGATGACCCAGCGCACCACCGACAAGCGGGACAGCGTCGAGCTGAAGCCGATGTCGGAGGTCTTCCTCGACGAGGCCGGGATCGCCCGCTTCCGCTCCGGCTACCGCGAGCTGTTCGGGGCGGTGACCGACGACGATCCGCTCTACGAGGCGATCTCCGCCGGGCGCAGCTATGGCGGGATGGAGCATTGGCTGCCGCTGTTCCACGAGAGCATGGACACGGTGCTGGACTATCTGCCGCGCGGCATCGTCGGCCTGGACCATCAGGCCAACGAGGCGCGCGACGCCCGCATCGCCCAGGTGGTGGATTTCCACGCCTCGCGCGACGGCATGATGACCATCGAGAAGCGGGCGGGCTCCCCGGTCTACAAGCCGGTGCCGGTCGCCTCGATGTTCATCGACGCCACCGGCTGGGACGCGCTGCTGGCGGAACGCGCGGTGGCGCAGCTCCAGATCTTCTCGACGCCCCCCGGCATCAAGGGGACGGTGGACGCCGGCGGCAAGCGCGGCCATGACTTCGCCGAGGAGCGCAACCGCCCCGACGTGAATGTCTTCGACGCGGTGAAGGACCATATCCGCAGCTTGCGCGCCGACGGGCGCCGCGTGCTGATCGCGGGATATTCCGCCGGGTCGCGCGACCGCCTGTCCAACGTGCTGGCCGACCACGGCATCCCCGGCCTGGAACCGGCGGAGAGCATGGAGGATGTCCGCCGCTTCGACCGCGGCATCATCGGCACCATCGTGCTGGGGATGGAGCATGGCTTCACCTCCGCCGACCTCGCCGTCATCACCGAGCAGGACATCCTCGGCGACCGTCTGGTCCGCCCGGCCAAGAAGAAGCGCAAGGCCGCCAACTTCATCGCCGAGCATTCGGCCCTACATGAGGGCGACATCGTCGTCCATATGGACCACGGCATCGGCCGCTACGATGGGCTGGAGACGCTGGAGGTCACCGGCGCGCCGCACGACTGCCTGCGCCTGGTCTATGAGGGCGGCGACAAGCTCTATGTCCCGGTCGAGAACATCGAGGTGCTGTCGCGCTACGGCTCGGAGGACGCCAATGTCCAGCTCGACAAGCTGGGCGGCGCCGGTTGGCAGGGCCGCAAGGCCAGGGTCAAGAAGCGCCTGAAGGACATGGCGGAGGCGCTGCTGAAGATCGCGGCCGAGCGCATGCTGAAGAAGGCCGATCCGGTTTTGACGCCGGAGGGCGTCTATCAGGAGTTCGCCGCCCGCTTCCCCTACCCCGAGACCGACGACCAGCTGAAGGCCATCGAGGACATCTTCACCGACCTCGGCAGCGGCCGGCCGATGGACCGGCTGGTCTGCGGCGACGTCGGCTTCGGCAAGACCGAGGTGGCTCTGCGCGCCGCCTTCATGGTGGCGATGAGCGGCAAGCAGGTCGCCGTCGTCGTGCCGACCACCCTGCTCGCCCGCCAGCATTTCCGCACCTTCTCGACCCGGTTCAACGGGCTGCCGGTGCGCGTCGTGCAGCTGTCGCGCATGGTCACCGCGCGCGAACAGACTCTGGTCAAGAAGGAGCTGGCGGAGGGCACGGCCGACATCGTCGTCGGCACCCATGCCCTGCTCGCCAAGGGCCTCGACTTCAAGCGGCTCGGCATGGTCATCGTCGACGAGGAGCAGCATTTCGGCGTGAAGCAGAAGGAGCGGCTGAAGGAGCTGCGCGCCGACATCCATGTGCTGACGCTGACCGCCACGCCGATTCCGCGCACGCTCCAGATGGCGCTGTCCGGCGTGCGCGAGCTGTCGCTGATCGCCACCCCGCCGGTGGACCGTCTGGCGGTGCGCACCTTCGTCCTGCCCTATGACCCGGTGGTGATCCGCGAGGCGATCCTGCGCGAGCATTACCGCGGCGGCCAGAGCTTCTATGTCTGCCCGCGGGTGGAGGATCTGGCGAAGGTGGCCGAGCGGGTGCGCGAGCTGGTGCCCGAGGTCAAGGTCGTCACCGCCCACGGCCAGATGCCGGCCAGCGAGCTGGAAGACGTGATGACCGCCTTCGACGAGGGCAAGTTCGAGGTGCTGCTCGCCACCAACATCATCGAAAGCGGCCTGGACATTCCCAACGCCAACACGCTGATCGTCCACCGCGCCGACCTGTTCGGGCTGGCTCAGCTCTACCAGATCCGCGGGCGCGTCGGCCGGTCGAAGAAGCGCGGCTATGCCTATCTGACCTATGCGCCGAACAAGCCGCTGAGTTCCACTGCCCAGCAGCGCCTGCACGTCATCGAGACGCTGGACAGCCTGGGCGCCGGCTTCCAGCTCGCCAGCCACGACATGGACATCCGAGGCGCCGGCAACCTGCTGGGCGAGGAGCAGTCGGGCCAGGTGCGCGAGGTCGGCGTCGAGCTGTACCAGCAGATGCTGGAGGAGGCGGTCGCCAGCGCGCGGGCCTCGATGCAGGAGGGGGCGGTCGCCGCCGCGGCGGCGCAGGAGTGGGTGCCGCAGATCAACCTGGGCACCCCGGTGCTGATCCCGGAAAGCTACGTCCCCGACCTGACGGTGCGGCTGTCGCTCTACCGCCGCATCGCCGATCTGGTCGACCGGGCCGAGGTGGACGGCTTCGCCGCCGAGCTGATCGACCGCTTCGGCAAGCTGCCGGAGGAGGTGGAGAACCTGCTGGACGTCGTCACCGTCAAGCGCTGGTGCAAGCAGGCCAACATCGACCGGGTCGATGCCGGGCCGAAGGGGCTGGTGCTGGCCTTCCACGACAATTTCTATGCCGAGCCCGCCAAGCTGCTGACCTACATCGCCCAACACCTGACGCTGATGAAGCTGCGGCCCGACCACAAGCTGGTCTATGTCCGCGAATGGCCCGATCCGCAGGCCCGCGTGCGCAGCGTGCAGAAGCTGGTCAAGGATCTGGCGGAGATGGCGTCGGGCGGCGGCGTGCCGCGCGGCGAGACCCCGCCGCCGCCCCCTCCCCCGCCGCCGCCCAAGCCGACCGGGGCGAAGATCGCCTCGCGCTTCGGCACGCCGTCGCGGTTCGGCCGTCCGACCGGGCGGCGCTGAGATGGATGAGCTGATCCGCACCGTGTCGCTGGCCCGCCGTCTGGCCATCGGCGACCGGCGTGCAATGGGCGATGCCCCGTCGGTCGCCGACGAGGTGGCGGCCGACCGCGGCAAGCTGGCGGAACTGGTCGGCTGCCTGTTCGACGGGAACGCCAGCGTGCGCATGCGCGCCGCCGACGCGCTGGAACGGGTGTCGCGCGGCAATGCCGGCTGGCTCGACCCCTATGTCGAGCATCTGCTGACCGATGCCGTCGCCATCGAGCAGGCGGAGGTGCGCTGGCACATCGCCCAGATCGTGCCGCGCCTGACCATGACGGAGGAGCAGCGCCACCGCGCCGCCGTCCTGCTGGCCGACTGGTTCGAGAACAGCCCGAGCCGCATCGTCCAGACCAGCGCCCTGCAGGCGGTGGTCGATCTGGCCGAATCGGACGCGGACTTGCGCGCCACTTCGGCGGAGATGCTGGGCCGCGCCATGCGCTCCGGCGTGCCGTCGTTGGCCGCCCGCGCGCGGCGCATCCTGAAGCCCTTCGAGGTGGACGAGGCGACGCTGACCGCGGCCCTGGTGCGCGAGCAGACCGGCCTGACCCTGTCGATCCTGCCGGAACGGCTGGCGGTGGCGCAGTTGCCGCCGGGCAGCGGCCTGCCGGACTGGCTCGACTGGACCGACCCGCTGGTCGGCGCCACCCGCACCGGCGAGGAGCTGTCGATCCTCTGCCGGGAGGAGCGCGTGCCCGACGGGGTGAAGGCCGAGCGCGGCTGGCGCGCCTTCCGGGTGGAGGGCGTGGTCGATTTCAGCCTGTTCGGCATCCTGGCCCGCATCGCCGTGCCGCTGGCCCAGGCCCATCTGCCGATCTTCGCGATCTCCACCTACAACACCGACTATGTGCTGGTCCGCGCCGACGACCTCGACAAGGCGGCGGACGTGCTGGCGCTGACCTGCACGGTGAAGCGGTAGGGGCGGCCGTCAGGCGCCGCCGCCCTCCCGCCGGCTTTGCTCGGCGATCTCCTCGCGCTCGCCCATCTCCTCCCACTTCTTCTGGACAGGCTTGTCGGGATCGCCGGCGGCCTTGCCGGTCTCATCGACCAGCTTGTCCTCGATCTGCTGGGCGGCTTCGGAAGGGGCGTCAGACTGGGCGTCGGAGGTGCGGGAGGCGGGGCGGTCTTCGGTGGCCATGGCGGCGATCTCCGGATTTTTGCTGAACACACGAACGGTTCCGTCCTGATAACGGCATGGCCGGCCCGGCGGTTCCGCTCCGGTTTCAAAAATTGCATGTAGAAAAGAAATACAATTTTTCTGTTGCTCGGGCTCATTTATCACAGCGACAGTGGGGTCATTGACCATCAACCCACGCGCGTGGAGGTTACGCCCATGAATGCGTCTCGCCTGTCGATTGTGGCAGCGGTCGGCCTGCTGCCGCTGACTTTGCTCGGCGCCTGTGCGCCGGCACTGCCGACACCGGCCCCCACCAAGGAGGCGGTCTGGCTCGACCAGAACTGGAAGCCGGGCGAGCGCTATTGGTATCACCATGCCAGCCAGGGCACCTCGACCTTCCCGATCCCCTATTCCTGGTTCACGGCGCTGGAGCAGCCGGACATCCGGGTCTTCGGCGAGCCTAAGATGCTGGCGGACGAATCGTACCTGCAGCAGTTCGGCTTCATCCCCAGCCCGAAGCGGCTGGGCGGCGCCACGGCGCGCGATTACGGCTATGGGGCAGAGCCCGGCTCGGCCAAGGCGGTGCTGGCCGCCTACAACCAGTCGGAGGACGAGGTCAACCCGGACGGCCTGCCGGTCGGCTTCGCCCGCACCAAGGGCTATGTCGACCCGACGACCGGCCAGTCGCTGCCCGACCAGATCGGCCTGACCTGCGCCGCCTGTCACACCGGCCACATCGAGTATAACGGCGTCAGCCTGCGCATCGACGGCGCGCCGGCCGTCATCAACCTCGATGCGCTGACGGCGGCGCTGGGCTATTCGCTGGCCTACACCAAGGTCCTGCCCGGCCGGTTCGACCGCTTCGCCGACCGCGTGCTCGGCCCCACCCGCACCGCCGAACAGACGGCCGCCCTGCGCGAGCAGTTCGAGCAGACGCTGACCACCCTGGAGACCCTGGCGAAGCGCGGCGCGGCGCAGAGCGGCAATCCGGCGGTCACCGAGGGCTTCAACCGTCTGGACGCGCTGACCCGCATCGGCAACACCGTCTTCACCAATGACCTGCTGAACGGCAAGGTGGAGTTCGACCCCTTCACCAACGTCGCCGCCATCACGGCGCCGGTGAAGTATCCGCACATCTGGAACGCGTCCTGGTTCGACTGGGTGCAGTATGACGCCTCGATCATGCAGCCGATGGTGCGCAACGCCGGCGAGTCGATGGGCGTGGCGGCGCGGGTGAACCTGTCGAACCCGGACCGCAAGCTCTATGCCTCCTCCGTGCCGGTCGACAATCTCTACAAGATGGAACAGCTGCTGGCCGGCCCGAACCCGCTGGCCCGCAAGCCGGACGGCAGCGTGACCGGGTTCCAGGGGCTGACCGCGCCGAAATGGCCGCAAGCCGTTCTGGGCACCGTCGATGAGACCAAGCGGGCACGCGGCGCGGGCCTGTACCAGGAGCTGTGCCAGGGCTGCCACCTGCCGCCGGTCGATACCCCGGCCTTCTGGGATGCGAAATACTGGACCAAGCCGAACGCCGCCAAGCAGAGCTATCTGAAGGTCACGCCGATCAATGTCGGCACCGACCCGGCCCAGGCCAACATCCTGCAAACCCGGACGGTGCAGCTGCCGGCCTTCCTGAAGGTCGATCCCGCCAGCCTGTGCAACGGCAAGCCGGGCGAGCCGGTCACGAAGACGACTTTCGCGGCGGCGCTGGGCTACGTCGTCCAGAAGACGGCCGAGACCGCCTATGACGAGAACAAAATCCCGCCCGCCAAGCGGGAGGAGATGAACGGCTTCCGTCCGAACTGCCTCCAGGCGGAAGCCGGCTACAAGGCCCGTCCGCTGGACGGCATCTGGGCCGCCGGCCCCTACCTGCACAATGGCTCGGTCCCGACGCTCTACGACCTGCTGTCGCCGCTGGAGGAGCGGCCGAAGAGCTTCTGCCTCGGCCTGCGCAGCTTCGATCCGGTGAAGGTCGGCTACCGCACCGACTGCGCCGACGGCACCTTCACCCTCGACACCAAGATCCCCGGCAACACCAATGTCGGGCACCAGTTCGTCGGGTCCGGCGTCGCCGGCAGCGGCATCATCGGCCGCGGCCTGTCGGAACAGGAGCGGTGGGATCTGGTGGAATATCTGAAGACCCTGTAACGCCTGTCCCCGCGACCGGGCCGGCGGTCAGTCCTCCGCATGCAGCGCGTCGGCCAGCCGTTGCGCCAGGGCCGCCGCCGCCGCCGGCTGGTAAGGCTCGGCATGGCCGGCTCCCCAGACCGGACCCGGCCATGCCGGATCGCCGCGCGTCCGCCCGATCACATGGACGTGCAGCTGCGGCACCATGTTGCCGAGCGCCCCGACATTCATCTTGTCCGGCGCGAACAGCCGCTCCACCACGCGGGAGGCTCGCGCGATCTCCCGCATCAGCGTCGCCTGGTCCCCGTCGCCGAGCCGGTGGATTTCCACGGCACTCTCGCGCATCGGCACCAGGATCAGCCAGGGCCACAGCCGGTTGTTCATCAGCAGAACCCGGCAAAGATCCAGATCGGTCACATGAAGTGTGTCGGCCTGTAGCCGTTCGTTAAGGGAAAACATGCTTCACTCCTCTCTGGCACTCGCTGTCTGGCACTGACCGGAAGCATCATCCGGGAATAATCCGGAGGCTGCCCTGTTGTAGCCGGCAGTGGCGGGCCAACCGCGAAGCTTGTATAGAAGGCCGTGCGCGCCGGCCATACGGCACGGGCGGCATTCGTTGGACGATTGAGAGAGTTCGGTCCGAGGCAATGGTCGGGGCGGCAACGATCCCCTTGCGCCATTTCCGCGGGCCGTATCCATGTTTTCTGGTGCGGCGAGCGAGAACGACCCACATGCGCAAATCGGCCTTTGCGGTTCTGATCCTGGTGATCCTCGGCAACATCGCCTTCTGGGCGCTGTGGAACCGTCCGGTGGACGAGCGGTCCTGGGCCGGCGCCATCACCGGCGTCGCCTATACCCCCTTCCATTCGGACAAGAGCCCCTCGAAGGGCGACAAGGCGTCCGCCGACGACATCGAAAAGGACATGACGGCGCTGGAAGGTGCTGTAAAGGCGGTCAGAACCTATTCGACCACCGACGGCTCGGAAATGGTCGCGGCCATCGCCGCCAAGCACGGCCTGCCGGTGACCGCCGGCGCCTGGACCGCCGGCAAGCCGGAAATCGACGAGCCTGAACTGGCCGGCCTGATCAAGCTCGCCCGCGCCAACAGCAACGTCCGCCGCGTGCTGGTCGGCAACGAGGCGATCCTGCGCGCCGACCTGACGGTCCCGCAGGCAATCGAGTACGTCAAGCGGGTGAAGAAGAAGGTCAACGTCCCGGTCTCCATCGCCGAGCCGTGGCACGTCTGGCTGAAGAACCCCGAGCTGGCCGACGCGGTGGACTTCCTCGCCGTCCATCTGCTGCCCTACTGGGAAGGCGTGCCGGTCGACCAGTCGGTCGATTACGCCATGTTCCGCTACAACGAGCTGAAGGCGAAGTTCCCGAACAAGCACATCCTGATCGGCGAGATCGGCTGGCCGGCCGACGGGCCGTGGCGCCGCGGCGCCGAGGCGAGCCAGGTCAACCAGGCCAAGTTCATCCGCAACTTCCTGAACGTCGCCGCCCAGAACAAGCTCGACTACTTCATCATGGAGGCCTTCGACCAGCCCTGGAAGCGGGAGATTGAGGGCACGGCGGGCACCAGCTGGGGCCTGTGGGACTATCAGCGCAACCCGAAATTCCCGATGATCGGCGGGGTACACGAGATCCGCAACTGGGAGATCAAGTGCGCCACCGCCGTGGCGCTGGGCTTCCTGCCGCTGGTGTTCTTCCTGTGGCGCCGCAGCGACCTGAAGATCGGCGGGCAAATCTTCTACGGCGCGCTGATCCAGGCGGTCGCCTCCGTGCTGGTCTTCACCGTCAGCGCCGCCTCGGCCGCCGGCCTCGCACTCACCACCGAAATCGCCTGGGGCCTGCTGATCTTCTGCCAGCTGGTGCTGTTCGCGGTCATGCTGATCGACGGCATGGAGCTGACCGAGGTCGTCTGGCAGCACAAGTTCAAGCGCAAGTTCATCCCCTGCTCCGCCGCCCCGCTGCCCAATGCGGCGAAGGTGTCGATCCATGTGCCCTGCTACAACGAGCCGCCGCACATGGTCATGCAGACGCTGGACGCGCTGGCCGCCCTCGATTACCCGAACTACGAAGTCCTGCTGCTGGACAACAACACCAAGGATCCGGCGGTCTGGCGGCCCATCGAGGAATATTGCAAGAAACTGGGGCCGAAGTTCCGCTTCTTCCACCTCGACAACTGGCCGGGCTTCAAGGCCGGCGCGCTGAACTTCGGTCTGGCGCAGACCGCCCCGGATGCCGAGCACATCGCCGTCATCGACAGCGACTATCAGGTCCATCCCGACTGGCTGAAGGCGACCATCCCGCACTTCAACCGGCCGGAGGTCGGCTTCGTCCAGTCGCCGCAGGATTATCGCGAGTGGGAACACGACCTGTTCCAGCGCATGACCAACTGGGAATATGCCGGCTTCTTCCACATCGGCATGATCCAGCGCAACGAGCGCAACGCGATCATCCAGCACGGCACCATGACCATCATCCGCAAGTCGGCCCTGGAAAAGGTCGGCCGCTGGGGCGAATGGTGCATCACCGAGGACGCCGACCTCGGCCTGCGCCTGTTCGAGCATGGCTATGAGGCCGTCTACATGCCGGAGAGCTACGGCAAGGGCCTCGTGCCCGACAGCTTCTCCGCCTACAAGACGCAGCGCTTCCGCTGGGCCTATGGTGCGGTGCAGATCCTGAAGCATCATTGGCGCCAGCTGTCGCCCGGTGCCAAGGAGCTGACCGCCGGCCAGAAGTATCACTTCATCACCGGCTGGCTGCCCTGGTTCGCCGACGCCGCCCACATGGTGTTCGGCATCGCCGGCATCCTGTGGTCCATCGGGCTGATGGCCTTCCCGAAATATTTCGAGTTCCCGCCCAACGTCTTCATGATCCCGACGCTCAGCGTCTTCGCCTTCAAGGTCGGCGCCTCGCTCTGGCTCTACGAGGCGCGGGTGAGGTGCGGCTTCTGGGACAAGGTCGGCGCGGCGGTGGCCGGCATGGCGTTGACCCACACGGTCGGCCGCGCCATGTGGCTCGGTATGTTCACGTCCGGCCGTCCCTTCGTCCGCACGCCGAAATGCGAGAACCAGCCGGCGCTGATGCAGGCCTTCCTGATGGCGCGGGAGGAACTGGTTCTGCTGGTGTCGCTGTGGGGAGCGGCGCTCGCCATCGTCATGGTCTTCGGCCATGAGAACCGCGACGCCTTCATGTGGTCGGGCCTGCTGGTGGTGCAGTCGCTGCCCTATCTGGCCGCCTTCATCACCGCACTGATCAACGTCTTCCCGACGCTGGGCTTCGGCAGGAACAAGCCGCAACCGGCCGACAATGCGGTGGCCAGCGCCGGCGACTGATGGTCATAGGCCGGCGCTTCGGCTTGGAAGGAAGCGCCGGCTCTGCCAGACTGGATCGCCAGGGGTAACCAGTCCCGGGAGGCGGCTCATGTCCGGCAATCTCACCTCCGGACGCGGCATCGGCCCACCGGAGTTCAGTGTCCGCACCACAGCCGGCGTCGAGCGGACCGGCAGCGCCACCGACCGCAACCACCGCCGCAACCCACGGCGGGAGCAGCAGGAGCGCGAGCAGGAGCGGCGCGACCAGAGCCCGCCCAACCCACAGCGCCGCCGCCTCTACGACCTGCTGTTCGATGAGGTCGACCAGTTCGAGGGGCTCGACGACGGGCAGCGCAGCCGGCTGAAGGACAATCTCCGCAGCCACCTGTCCCACCGTGCCGCTGCCCTTACCCCTCAGGCCGCAGCCAATTTCCCAGCCGGGCCGGTTCCCCATGACGAGGAAGCGCTGGCCGAGGCCCTGCTGAAGGACCCGGCGGCGCCGATCCCGGTCGATGCCGAGCACATCGTCCAGGCCGTCACCGCGGCAGCGCCGGCGCAGGATGCGGAAACCGCCCGGATGGCCGAACAGCTACGCGACTGCCTCTCCCGCAACACCGACCGCGCGCGCAAGGTGGCGGTCTATCTGCACCTGCTGCTGACGCTGGAGGGGGCGTTCCGGCCGCATGTGGTGATGGATGTGTAGGTGAGGGCATTCGCCAGCCGCCAAAAAACAGAAAGCCCCACCTTCCTTTCGGAAAGCGGGGCCTTTCGTCACGCATGACCGGACGGTGTCACTCCGGCGTGGAGGCTTCGCCGTCGGCTTCCGGGGTGCCCATCATCGCGTCGGCGACCAGACCGGCGTTGCCGCGGATCTTGGCCTCGATGGCGTCGGCCATCTCCGGGTTGTTGCGCAGATAGGTCTTGGCATTCTCGCGGCCCTGGCCGATGCGGGTGCCGTCATAGCTGAACCACGCGCCCGACTTGTCGACCACGCCGGCCTGGATGCCGAGGTCGAGCAGCTCGCCGACCTTCGACACGCCCTCGCCATACATGATGTCGAACTCGACCACCCGGAACGGCGGGGCCATCTTGTTCTTCACCACCTTGACGCGGGTCTGGTTGCCGACGACGGTGTCGCGGTCCTTGATCGAGCCGATGCGGCGGATGTCGAGGCGGACGGAGGCGTAGAACTTCAGCGCGTTGCCGCCGGTCGTCGTCTCCGGGTTGCCGAACATCACGCCGATCTTCAGGCGGATCTGGTTGATGAAGATCACCAGGCAGTTCGACTTGGAGATCGAGCCGGTCAGCTTGCGCAGGGCCTGGCTCATCAGGCGGGCGTGCAGGCCGACATGGCTGTCGCCCATCTCGCCTTCCAGTTCGGCGCGCGGCACCAGGGCCGCCACCGAGTCGACCACCAGCACGTCGATGGCGCCGGAGCGCACCAGCGTGTCGGCGATCTCCAGCGCCTGCTCGCCGGCATCCGGCTGGGAGATCAGCAGTTCGTCGATGTTGACGCCCAGCTTGCGGGCATAGGACGGGTCGAGCGCATGCTCCGCATCGACGAAGGCGCAGGTGCCGCCGGCCTTCTGGGCCTGCGCGATGGCGTGCAGGGCCAGCGTCGTCTTGCCCGAGCTTTCCGGCCCGTAGATTTCGACGATGCGGCCCTTCGGCAGGCCGCCGATGCCCAGCGCGATGTCGAGACCGAGCGAGCCGGTGGAAATCACCTCCGTCTCGACCAGGTTCTCCTTGGCGCCGAGCTTCATGATCGAGCCCTTGCCGAACGCGCGTTCGATCTGGCTCAGGGCGGCATCGAGCGCCTTCTGCTTGTCCATGGAATCCTTCTCGACCAAACGAAGCTGTGCGGACGACATGCCCGGTACCCCTCTCTTAGAACACACGGTCGGCGCTCTTGCAACGAGGCTGAATGTACTCTCTTCGTTCTCGTTTGCAAGCGCCGATGTTGCCGGTGCGTTCCTATTTTTCCGGGGTTGTCCAGGCTCGTTTTCGCGAACGAATTCGCTCCCCCATCCGCTGTCCCGGCTGCCCCTCACCGCCCGTCGCGGATGACCTCCTTCACCTTGGAGGCCAGCTGCTTCAGCGAGAAGGGCTTGGGCAGGAAATGGGCGACTTCGACGCCGTCGATCTCGCCCAGCCGGTCCTCGGCATAGCCGGAGATGAAGATGACCCGCATCTCCGGGCGCAGCCTGCGGACATGGCGGGCCAGCGTCGGCCCGTCCATCTGCGGCATCACCACGTCGGTGATCAGCAGGTCGATGGAGGCGCCGTTGGTCTCGATCTGCTGCAAGGCCGCCTCGCCGTTCTTGGCCTCCAGCACCTGATAGCCCTTGTTGCGCAGCGCGCGGGCGGAGAAGACGCGCACCGCATCCTCGTCCTCCACCAGCAGGATGATGCCGGTGCCGGTCAGGTCGCTGCCGCGCCGCTCGCGCGGCTCCGCCGTATCGACCGGACGCAGCTCGCCCTGGTGGTGGGGCAGCAGGATGGTGAAGGTGGTTCCCTCCCCCACGGCCGAATCGACCAGCACGAAGCCGCCGGTCTGCCGCACGATGCCGTAGACCGTCGACAGGCCGAGCCCGGTGCCCGACCCGACCTCCTTGGTCGTATAGAAGGGCTCGAAGATGCGCTGGAGATTCTCCCGCGCGATGCCGCAGCCGGTGTCGATCACCTCGATGGAGACATAACTGCCGGCCGGCACCGTCTCGTGCTCCCGCCGCTCCGGCTGGCTGACGACGTAGTTGGTGGTGTTGACGATCAGCTTGCCGCCGCCGGCCATGGCGTCGCGGGCATTGACCACCAGATTGATGATGACCTGCTCCAGCTGATTCTGGTCGACCTTGACCAGACCCAGGTCGCGGCCATGGATCATCTTCAGTTCGATGTTCTCGCCGATCAGCCGGCGCAGCAGGTTCGCCAGCTCCGCCAGCACGTCGGTCACGTTGATGACGCGCGGCTGAAGGGTCTGCTGGCGCGAGAAGGCCAGCAGCTGCCGCACGAGGTTGGCGGCGCGGTTGGCGTTCTGCTTGATCTGCATGATGTCGCTGAAGGACTGGTCGCCCGGCTTGTGCCGCAGCAGCAGCAGGTCGCAGAAGCCGATCATCGCCGTCAGCAGGTTGTTGAAGTCGTGCGCCACGCCGCCGGCCAGCTGGCCGACCGCCTGCATCTTCTGCGACTGGGCGAACTGGGCCTCCAGGCTCTTGCGCTCGGTCATGTCGATGAAGTGCAGGATCAGGCCGACACCGTCGCCGCGCGCCCCATCGCCCCTGGCACCATCGCCCCTGCTACCCTCGCCGCGGCCATCCGTCCGCACCGGGTTGGCGAGGCGCCGGGCATAGAGCTGGGCGGTCAGCTCGCGCCCGCCGGACAGCCGGACCTCCAGCGGGTGGGCCGGGTCGGCGCCGCCCTGCACCGACCGCAGCCGGGCGATCACCGCCTCGCGCTCCGCCGGAACGATCAGGTCGGCCATCGGGCGGTTGATGACGCTGCCGGACTCGCTGCCGATCAGCGCCAGGAAGGCCTCGTTGCATTCGGTCAGCTGCCCGGTCTCGTCGACGAGCGCGATGCCGATGGGCGCATCCTCGAAGAAGCGCTGGAACCGCTGCTCGGACTGGCGCAGCGCCTCCTGCCATTCCCGTTCCGGGGACAGGTCGCGCACCACCGACCGGGTGTGGATGGTGCCGTCGTCGGCCTGCACCACGCTCTGCGCCACCGCGACCTGGAACCGCCGGCTGCGCAGACCCACCATGGTCAGCTCGCCGCGCTGCTCGCCGCCGCCATGGTCGAACAGGTCGTAGGGGGCGGCGGACACCGGGGGAGCCGCCAGGATGCCGTGCAGCCGCGATTCACCGTCGGTCAGGTCGCCGGGGGCGGCCTCCAGCCATTGGGCCAGGGTGGCGTTCACGAACAGGAAATGGCCGTTCTGATCGACCGAGAAGAAGCCGACCGGCGCATGTTCCATGAAGTCGGCGAGCTTGGCCTGCTCGCGCAGCATGACATGCTCCAGCTCGCGCCGCGCGGTGATGTCCTCGATCCGCCAGTGGACGGAGCCGGGGAAGCCGGCCACCGGCTGGCCCTGCACCTTGCGCCATTCCGGCGGGTGCCCGTCCAGCGCCGGGATCGCCAACTCGGCCGAGGCAGCCCCCCCGCCTTCACCCGTTCGCGCAGGCGGCGGAATTCGCGCGCGCTGTCGGGGTCGCCGGAGAATTGGCGGGCCAGGGCGTCCAGCGGCCGTTCGCCGCGGCGCCAGCCCGACAGCTCGCGGAAGGCGGCGTTGACGAACACCACATCGTCCGTTCCGTCGCAGACCAGCTGTCCGGCCGGCATCCCTTCCAGCGCGCCGCCGAGAAGCGCGCCGATGTGGGCCGACCGCCGCACCACCGACACGCTGCGGGCGATCAGCAGGGCCACGCCCAAGGCCACCAGCGCCGCCCCCAGCCAGCCGACCGCATCGTGCTCCAACAGCAATCCGGCGGCCAGCACCAGCAGTCCGGCCGGCGCCAGCGCATACTGCACCAGCATCAACACCCCGCCGGACGAAGCCTTGCGGTTCACTGCATCGCGCGCGGTGTCGGAAAGGGAAGTTGCGTCGTCCACCAATACTCCAAACCCCACACGGTCCGGCCGGGACATGCCCCGGTCCGCACTTGCCCGTCACACCACCTGCGATGGCCGGCCGATCCAGCCGATCCCGTCAACCGCCCCTTCAACCGTCAAGGGGCCGGAGCCGTTGCACCCAGATCGAATGAATCCGGATCGATTGAACCGGATCGGTTGCCCCGGATCAATTGCGCAGCGACCGCCCTTTCAGCTTGAAGACATAGGTGATGACTTCGGCGACCGCCCGATAATGCTCGGATGGAACTTCCTCGTCGATATCGCAAGCGGCATAGAGCGCACGGGCAAGGGGCGGGTTTTCTATGACCGGGACATTGTTCGATTCGGCGATCTCGCGAATCTTGAAGGCGACCTGATCGACACCCTTCGCCAGCACCATCGGCGCGCCCATCTGGGTGGGATCGTATTTCAGCGCAACCGCAAAGTGAGTCGGGTTGGTGACGACCACGTCGGCATTCGGCACCGCGGCCATCATGCGCTTGCGCGCGCGCTCGAACCGGATCTGCCGGATGCGGCCCTTGACCACGGGGTCGCCTTCCTGCTGCTTGTGCTCGTCCTTCACCTCCTGCTTGGTCATCTTCATCTTCTTGTCGAACTGCTGCTTCTGCCACAGGAAGTCGCCGGCGGCGATGAAGGTCAGGACGACGAGGACCCAGACCAGCAGGCGATGGGCCAGCCCGTCCATCTGCAACAGCATGGCAACGATGTCGATGCCGATATAGGCCTCGATGCCGCCGAACATCGGCACCAGCGCCATATAGGCGACGCCGCCGACCACCCCCAGCTTGACGATGCTCTTCAGCAGCTCGACGCCCTGGTTGGCCTTGAACATGTTCATCAGGCCGGGCAGCGGGTTCAGCTTGCCGAACTTCGGCGAGATCAGCTCCCACGAGACGTGGAAGCCGGTCTGCCCGATGGTCGACAGGACGCCGGCCACCACGAACAGCAGGATGGGCAGCCACAGCGCCCACATGGCGTCGGTCATCACCCGGAACAACAGCGCCCCGACCCCGGCCCGGTCGAAGGTGATGCGGTCCAGATTCTCGAAATAATAATTCAGGCGGAAGACCAGCCCCTTCAAGGTGCCGGGCAGGATGGAGACCAGAACCACCAGCATCGCCGCGACCATCAACCAGTTCGCGGCCTCGCGGGTCATCGCGAACTGGCCCTGTTTGTGGGCCTCGTCGAGCTTTTTTCCCGTCGGGTCTTCTGTTTTGGAGGAACTCGTCAGCTTCTTCCGACACCGGCGTCCTCCTTCTACAGCGGCTTCAGGAATTCGATGAAGGTCGATTCGAAGCGCGACAGCCAGAACAGCATCATCGCCCCCAGCGTCAGGGCGAACATGAACAGCCCAAGCAGCACCTGGACCGAGGTGAACAGCTGGAACACCTGCACCTGCGGCGCCAGCTTGTTCAGGAGCCCGAGCGCCAGCGCGAACAGGATGCCGGTGATCAGGAAGGGAGCTGCCATCTGCACCCCCATCATGAAGCTCTTCGACACCAGCTGCCCGACCACGTTCGCCATGTCGTCGACCGGGATGGCGGCACCGGGCGGGAAGGTGGAATAGCTGTCGACCACCGCCATGATCAGCAGATGGTGCAGGTCGGTGACGAACAGCAGAAGCAGTCCCAGCCACCCCATCAGCGAACCGGGCAGCGACCCGGCGGACGCCAGCGCCGGGTTGAAGATCTGCGCGTTGGCCAGCCCGCTCTGCAGGCTGATGATGGTGCCGGCCACCTCCAGCGCGCCCATCAGCAGCCGGGCGATGGTGCCCATGAAGATGCCTATGGTCATTTCGCCGGCGGCCAGCACCAGCAGCTGGAACGGGTTGCCCGGCATCGGCGGCAGCATCGGCCGGATCGCCGGCGCCGCCACCATGCTGACCACCAGCGCGAACAGCAGCCGTGCGCGGGTGGGAACGAAGGCGTCGCCGATGGTCGGCATCACGCTGAAGGCGGTGCCGACCCGCATGAAGACCAGCATCCAGACGAAGATCTGTTCGCCCAGCAGCTGCTGCAGGATGGTCATTGGCCCGCCGCGGCGGCGGTCGGTGCCGGGGCGGGCGTCACGCCGGTGCCGGGGGTGAAGGGCGCGCCGCCATTCTCGTTGGCGCCGACGCCGATGGCGACGATGCGGTCGGCGACCTCATGCTCGAAGAACTCGGTCAGCTTGCTCAGCATGAAGGGCATCAGCAGGATGCTGAGCCCGAAGACCAGCATCACCTTCGGCACCATGGCGATGGTCTGCTCGCTGATCTGGGTGACGGCCTGGAAGATGGAGATGACGGTGCCGAGCGCCATCATGATGACCAGAATCGGTCCGCACACGATCACCAGCGTGACGATCGAGGTGCGGCAAAGCTCGATGACTTCGGTCTCGTTCATAACTGCAAGCTGGGCATGACGGCGGCTGGGACCGGGCGCAGGCCGTCACATCGGCATGCGCAGGATTTCCTGGTAGGCGTTCAGCACCTTGTCGCGCACGGCGGTGACGGTCTGCAACGTCACCTCGGCGTTGGTCACCGCCTGGACGACGTCGTTCAGGTCGGCCTTGCCGACGGCCGCCATCGCCGAGATGTCCTCGCTCTTCCTCAGGGTGCCGATGCTCTCCTTGGCCGCCTGCTCCAGCACGTCGCCGAAGGAGGCGCCGTCGCGCGCGGGCATGCCGGGGCCGGTCGTCTTGGCGGCGGTGGTGGCATAGGCCGCGGCGGCGTTCAGCGGATTGATCATGGCGGCGGTTCCGGTCGGTCAGGAGGGTTTGCGGCTGAGCAGGCGAAAATCAGGTGCGGAGAAGGTCGAGCGTGCGGGTCAGCATCTGGCGCGCGGTGTCGATGGCCGACAGGTTGGCTTCGTAGCTGCGCTGGGCCTCGCGCATGTCCATCGCCTCCACCACCGAATTGACGTTGGGCATCAGGACATAGCCGTCGGCGTCGGCCGACGGGTGCGACGGGTCGTACTTGCGCTGGAAGTCGCTCTTGTCCACATCGACCTTGGCGACGCGGACCTTGTCGACGTCCATCGCCCGGTCCAGCTCGTTCTTGAAGATGACGGTCTTGCGGCGATAGGGCAGATCGCCGGGCGTCTCGGCGGTGGTGTTGGCGTTGGCCAGATTCTCCGAGATGACCTTCAGGCGCGTGCCCTGCGCCTTCATGCCCGAGGCGGACACCGCCATCGACTTGTAGAGATCCATCGCACCGCCTCCTCAAAACCCGGCCGGAAAGATCGGCCGGAATGACGCTCAGCTGCCCGAGCGGATCGCCGACTTGATCATCGCCACCTGCTTCTTATACAGGTTCGTGATGGTCTGGTAATCCATCGAACTCTGGCTCATCCGCATCATCTGGTCTTCCAGCACGACGTTGTTGCCGTCCGGCGCCGTCTCGTACGGATCGCGCACCTTCTGTTCCTGGGCCATGCCGCCGGCGCCGCGGGTGCCGGCCAGATGGGACGCGTTGGTCGCCACCGGGGTCAGCCGCCGGCTGTCGCTCAGCGCGTCGCGGAAGCTGAAGGGCTTGAGGTCCCGGCTCTTGTATTCGGGCGTGTCGGCGTTGGCGATGTTCTGCGACAGGAC
Organism: Azospirillum sp. UENF 112521; assembly: GCF_058780665.1. Classification (NCBI taxonomy): domain Bacteria; kingdom Pseudomonadati; phylum Pseudomonadota; class Alphaproteobacteria; order Rhodospirillales; family Azospirillaceae; genus Azospirillum; species Azospirillum sp. UENF 112521. The sequence continues at coordinate 1,069,788 of NZ_JBSNCI010000002.1, read as the reverse complement.
TTCCTGGCGTTGGGTCAGCCAGTCCATCTTGCGCGACATCAGTTTGAAGAGTCCGAGATTTCCGAGGTCCATCGCCCTGATCCCGCCACCAATACCGCCGCCGATCCCGCCGAATGCCGCCCTGACGGCGGCGTCCGGCAAGGATATCGCCATGGAGTGCAATGGTCGCCCGTTTGCGTTAACGAAGGATGAATCCTTACCTGCGAGAATCGGCCGGGACAACCGCCTTTACAGTTCGTTAAGCCTACCGGTCCAGGATGCGGCGCAGGAAGGACCCCCTGACCAAGGCCGCCTGTTGTCCGCGCAAGCCCGCCCTCCCGCCCCGTCGCCTGCCGGCCCGACTGCCGGCAAGAGGCAGCCTGCCGCCCGGCGCCCGGCGCAACGCCCGGTCGCGGTGGCGCTGAAGTACGAGCTGGGCACCGAGAGCCTGCCGCGGATCGTGGCCACCGGCAAGGGCACGGTGGCGGAACAGAATCCTGGAGGTCGCCTTCGCCAACGGCGTGAAGGTGCGCGAGGACGCCGATCTGGTCGAAATCCTGTCCGCCATCGAGGTCGACAGCGACATTCCGGTCGAAGCCATCGCCGCGGTGGCCGAAATCCTGGCCTATGTCTACCGCGCCAACGGCACCCTGCCGCCGGAGCCGCGATCCGAAGAGAGTCCGGAGGAGGACAAGCCGTGACCCGTCCGCCATCCATGCCGCCATCCGCCCTTTCGCCCTCCCCCGCTCCTCCCGGTCCAGACGGCACCGAGTCGGCAGCCGGCATCGCGCAACGGGCGGCAGCGCTGGGCGCCACGCTCGACGACGCGCGGGCGCAGGCGGAGGCCGGCGTCCTGATCGATCTCGCCGGGCTGGAGGACCGCGTCGCCCATCTCTGCCTTGCCGCGGAGACGCTGCCGCGGGGCGAGGCGCGCACGCTGCTCGGCCCGCTCGGCGATTTGGTTGCGGCGCTGGGTCCGCTCGCCGCCGCCCTGACCGACCAGCAGAAAGGACGCGAGGAGGCCGTCTCCGCCGCACTGGCCGGCCGCGACGATCCGCACACCGCCCGCCAGCGCGCGGCGGCCGCCTATGGCCGCAGCGCCGGCCCGGCCGGATCCGGTCTGGCGGATCCCGGCCTGACAGATACCGGCCTGACAGATACCGGCCTGGCCGACGACACGCCCTGACCAGAGAAAGCCTGCCGTTTCCATGGATCTCGACCAGTATATCAAATTCCTGATGGCGCTCGTCTTCGTCGTGGCGCTGATCATGGTCGTCGCCTGGGTGATGCGCCGGGTCGGCATGGCCGGCGGAACGGTGCGCGGACGCGCCCGCCAGCGCCGGCTGAGCGTGGTGGAGGCCCTGCCGATCGACGCCAAGCGGCGGCTGGTCCTGGTCCGCCGCGACGACCGCGAGCATCTGATCCTGCTGGGCGCCAACGGCGACCTGCTGGTCGACAGCACGCCGGCGGGCGGGTTCGACAGCGCGCTCGCCGGGGCGGAGGCCGCACCGGGCGACACCCCCCGCCCGGCGGGGAGCGATCCGCGATGAGGCTGGCCATGCTCCGCCGTCTCCGGTCCTGCTGGAAGCCGGCCGCCGCCGGGCTGGCGCTGGCGCTCGCCGTCGGCGTGGCGCTGGGCCTGAGCGCCGGGCCGGCGCTGGCGCAGAGCCTGACCTTCGACCTGGGCGACGCCGGCGGCACCGCCACCGGCCGCATCGTCCAGACCATCGGGCTGATCACGGTGCTGTCGCTGGCGCCGTCGATCCTAATCATGATGACGGCCTTCACCCGCATCGTCATCGTGCTGTCCTTCCTGCGCAACGCGCTGGGCGTGCAGCAGGTGCCGCCGACCACGGTGATGATGTCGCTGGCGCTGTTTCTGACCTTCTTCGTCATGGCCCCGGTGTTCGAGCGCAGCTACGCCCAGGGCATCCAGCCGCTGATGAATCAGGAAATCGACGAGATGGAGGCGTTCCGCCGCACGATGGCGCCGCTCCGCGATTTCATGCTGCACCACACCGCCGAGAAGGACCTGCGCCTGTTCATGGACATGGCCCGCATCCAGTCGGTGCCGGAGGCGAACGACATGCCCCTGCATGTGCTGGTCCCGGCCTTCATGATTTCCGAGATCAAGCGCGGCTTCGAGATCGGCTTCCTGCTGTTCCTGCCCTTCCTGATCATCGACATGGTGGTGTCGTCGATCCTGATGTCGATGGGCATGATGATGCTGCCGCCGACCATGGTGGCGATTCCGTTCAAGATCATCTTCTTCGTGCTGGTCGACGGGTGGTATCTGATCGCCGGCTCGCTTGCCCGCAGTTTCGGAACGCTCTGAGGCGACACGCACAGCGGGAAAAGTCCTGCGCACTTCGTCGCATCCCCCCGGCGCCGGAGGGGCCGCGCAAGCACGCTCTGGCGTCGGGCGCCGTAAACGCGTATGAGGAAAGGCGATGCGCGTTTACGGCGGGATGGGCGGCCCGGCGACCATCGCCGCCACCACGGGCGCCATCGAACGGGCGTTTTGAACGACGGACCAACTTCGGACCGCAATCACTGCATGACTGATACCGCTTTGAAGGCCGCGCAGCCCGACACCGGCAAGCTCGCGACGCTGACCCTCGGTGCCCTGGGCGTCGTCTTCGGCGACATCGGCACCAGCCCGCTCTACACGCTGCGCGAATGCTTCGGCGGCGAGCATGGGCTGCCGCTGACCCACGACAACGTGCTGGGCATCATGTCGCTGGTGTTCTGGGCACTGGTGATGGTCGTCACCGTCAAATATGTGGGCTTCGTCATGCGGGCCGACAACAAGGGCGAGGGAGGCATCCTCTCCCTGCTGGCGCTGGCGTCGAAGACGCGGCCCGACGCCTCGGGCCGGCTGACCGTGCTGACGGCGCTGGGGCTGTTCGGTGCCGCGCTGTTCTACGGCGACGGCATGATCACCCCGGCGATGTCCGTGCTGTCCGCGGTGGAAGGCCTGGGCGTGGCCGAGCCGGCGCTGGAATCGGCGGTGGTGCCGCTGACCGTCGCCATCGTGATCGCCCTGTTCGCCATCCAGAGCCACGGCACCTCGCGCGTCGGGGCGCTGTTCGGTCCGATCATGCTGGCCTGGTTCGCCACGCTGGGCGTCCTCGGTCTGCTGGAGGTGATCGAGCAGCCGAGCGTGCTGGTCGCCTTCAACCCGCTCTACGCCATCTCCTTCTTCGCCGACCACGGCATCGCCGGTTTCCTGGTGCTGGGTGCCGTGGTGCTGGCGGTGACCGGCGGCGAGGCGCTCTATGCCGACATGGGCCATTTCGGCCGCCGCCCCATCCAGGTGGCCTGGCTGGCGGTGGTGCTGCCGGCGCTGCTGCTGAACTATCTGGGCCAGTGCGCGCTGCTGCTGAACGACCCGACGGCGGTGCGCAGCCCATTCTACCTGCTGGCGCCGGATTGGGCGCTCTATCCGCTGATCGGCCTGTCCACCGCCGCCGCCGTCATCGCCAGCCAGGCGGTCATTTCCGGCGTGTTCTCGCTGACCCGGCAGGCGGTGCAGCTCGGGCTCTGCCCGCGTCTCGACATCCGCCACACCTCCAACGAGGAGGAAGGGCAGATCTACATCCCCCGCGCCAACTGGGGCCTGCTGGCCGCGGTGCTGGGCCTCGTCCTGGTGTTCCAGTCCTCCAGCCGCCTCGCCGCCGCCTACGGCATCGCGGTGACCGGCGACATGATCATCACCACCAGCCTGTTCCTGGTGGTGGCCCGCCGCCGCTGGAACTGGAGCCTGCCGGTCTGTTTCGGGGTCGGCGCCGCCTTCCTGACGGTGGAGGTCTCCTTCTTCGCCGCCAATGCGGTGAAGATCCCCCATGGCGGCTGGGTGCCGCTGGTGATCGCCTGCGTCACGCTGGGCCTGATGTCCACCTGGCGCCGCGGCCGCGCGGTGCTGACCAAGCGGCTGGCCGAGGAATCGCTGCCGCTCGACGCCTTCATCCAGCGGCAGGCGAAGAAGGGCGACATCCATCGGGTGAAGGGCACGGCGGTCTTCATGACCTCCAGCTCCAACACCGTGCCGATCGCCCTGCTGCACAATTTGAAGCACAATCAGGTCCTGCACGAGCGCGTCGTCTTCGTCACCGTGGTGGTGGACGACGTGCCGCGCGTCCCGGCCAAGGACCGCGTGCTGGTCGAGGGGCTGGCCGACGGCTTCTACCGCATCACGGTGCGCTACGGCTTCTCGCAGGAGCCGAATATTCCCAAGGCCCTGCGCCTGTGCAAGGCGTTCGGGCTGGAGTTCGACGTGATGGCGACCTCCTTCTTCCTGGGCCGGGAGACGCTGATCCCGCAGATGAACTCCCAGATGGCGCTGTGGCGGGAGAAGCTGTTCGTGGTGATGTCGCGCACCTCGGTCAGCGCCACCGATTTCTTCAAGCTGCCGCCCAACCGCGTGGTGGAACTCGGCACGCAGGTACAGCTGTAGCCGGTTGAAGGACGGCTGGGCACGACCGAAGACTTACCTCCTTCGCTCTCGCGGAAATCGCCGCCACCAACAGAAAAAATGGTGATCTGAGCGAAAGAAGCCTCCGTATCGGTGTTGTGTCCGCGGGAAGCGGACCTTCACCGATAAGAGGAAATGCTATGAAGAAGGTTGCCACCGTGGCGATCGCCACCCTTCTTTTTGCCGGCTGCGCCAATGCCGCCATGGAAAAGATGGTCGGGGGCGCGCCGATGTACCCCAGCAAGACCATCGTGGAGAACGCATCCCAGTCGAAGGACCACACCACCCTCGTCGCCGCCGTGAAGGCCGCCGGGCTGGTCGACACGCTGAACGGCAAGGGCCCCTTCACCGTCTTCGCCCCGACCAACGAGGCCTTCGCCGCACTGCCCGCCGGCACCGTCGACACGCTGCTGAAGCCTGAGAACAAGGGCCAGCTGACCAAGGTGCTGACCTACCACGTCATTCCGGGCAAGCTGGACGCCAAGGACCTCGTGGCGGACATCAAGAAGGGCAACGGCAAGGCGATGCTGAAGACGGTGGAAGGCATGCCGCTGACTTTCACCCAGTCCGGCGATGCCGTGATGGTCGCCGACGCGTCGGGCAACACCGCCCGCGTCACCATCGCCGACGTCCAGCAGTCCAACGGCGTCGTCCATGTCATCGACAAGGTTCTACTGCCGAAGTAACCGCAGGAATGCGGGCGGCGGCGGGCGGCGTTTTCCGCCCGGCATTCCGCCGATTTAAGAGGTCGGCTTGTCCGCGGATTGCTTGCCGCCGCGATACTGCTTCAAAAACTTCTTGAACATATCCACTTCCGCGACGCGGGAGCGGATCGTGCCGACGTCGATCAGGCCCATCGCCTGTTCGGGGCGGGTCAGAATGCGGAAGGCATCCTCGTTCGGCCCGCCCTTCATCGACCCTTCAAAATCCTTTTTCAGCAGGTTGAGCCCGTTGCCGTCGCCGGCCAGCGCCAGCGCGACGGCACGGTTCAGCACGAGCTGCGACATGTTGGGATCGAGCGGCTTGCCCGGTGCTGGCGGCGCTCCGATCACCTTGTTCAGCGCCAGCGCCGCCGCATCCCACTTCTGCCCCTTCCAGGCGATGTCGACGCGCAGCAGATTGGCGTTGGTGCTGTCGTCCTGGGCCAGAATCTGCATCGCCTCGTCGCCGCGGTTCAATTCCGCCAGCGCCTTGGCCTGCATCAGCCGCCGCTCCGCCGCCAGATCGGCCGGCAGCCCGGCGACGTTCGACAGTTCCAGCGCCTTCAACGCCTCTTCCGGCTTGTTGTCGAGCAGCCGGACCGAGGCCAGCCGGGTGCCGACCCGCGCCTTGTCGAGCCCGGACAGGCGGTATTCGACCTGATGCTGCAGCAGGTCGGCGGCGCGGTTCAGCAGGTCGATGGAAATCAGCCGTTCCGCCAGTTGCCGGATGATCTCGTCGCCGGCCTCGCCCACCGGGGTCAGCTCGCGGAACTGGTCGTAGAGCTGCATGGCGTCCAGCGTGGGCAGGCGCTGCGCCCCGTCCTTGTAGAGGTCGGCGAAGATGCGCGACATCTCCTTGGTGATCGCCTCGGCCCGCGGCGTGTCGGCGACCAGGGCAGCCGTCTCCTTCATCGTGTTGAAGCCCTTGGCATATTCACCGCCGGCGATCAGCACCTCGCCCATGCGCGAGCGGATCTGCATCTCCAGATCGTCGCCGCGCCAGGTGAAGGTCAAGCCGGCCAGCTGCTCCGCCGCCGCGGTCGGCGACATCTTGCCTTCCGACAGCTCCAGATTGGTCAGCGCCAGCCCGGCCTTGGCACGGTAGAAGCGGTCGTAGCTGTTGTAGGCGGCGGTCAGCTGCTGGCGTGCCTGATCGATCTCGCCGGTCTGGGCATAGAGCAGGCCGCGCAGATACTGGGTCTGCGGGTTCTCCTCCTGATCCGGGCCGCCATGCTCGATGACGCGGTCGAACAGCCGCTTGGCGGTCGCGGTGTCGCGCGTTTCCAGCGCCGCCTCCGCCGCCCGCAGCCCGAGCTTGCCCAGCATCGGATCGGGATAGCTGTTCAGGATCTGGCCCGACGCCTTGAAGCCGGCCATCGCCTTGGGCCAGTCGCGGCGGTCCGCGGCGATGGCGGCGCGCCACAGATTGGCTTCCGGATTGCCGGCGAGCGAGGGGATCGACAGGTCGGCCTCGCCGCCGTCGAGATCGCCGGTCAGCACGCGGGCGGCGCCGCGCAAGGCCCGGAACTCCGGCCAGCCTTCCAGGTCGGGCTGGTTCTGTTGCAGCACGTCCAGCAGGCCGAGCGTCTCCTGCCCGAACCCGTTGGCGAAATAGAAGCGGGCGAGATCGAGCTGCGCCTTCGGCCGCTCCGATTCCGGCGCGTTGACGACGGCGAGCTGGAGGTCCTGCCGCGCCTCGGTGAAATGGTCGAGCTCGCCGCGCTTCCAGGCCGGCAGGTTGAACAGCCGGCGCCCCTGCATCTGGGCGGGCGTTTGGGCGGGCTGGACCTTGGGCGGCTCCATGGCGGCGGACGACCCGCCGGCCGGTGGCGCCGGCATCGGCGCGGCGGCCAGCTGCGCCGGAACCGGCTGCGGAGCGGCCGACGGCGGGACGGCGGCGGGCGGCGGCGGTGACGCCGCGTTGCCGGAATCGGCGGTGGGCGAGATGTGCAGGCCGCCGGCGGTGGTCAGCTCCACCCCCTCCTTGATCGCCCGCACCGTCACATTGTCGGAGATCGGCCGCACCACCACGCCCTGGTAGGAGGCCATGACCTCAAGGTCCGGATAGCGGTGGGGTTCGGGCACCCCCTGCCCCGGGCTGGGAAGCGGAACGACCTGGATGCGGTCGCCGACGTCCGGGTCGGCGAACTGCACGACGTTGGCCGCATCGGGGGCCCGCACCAGCAGCCGGGCGCCCAGCAGGAAATCGGGGTCCGGCTCGACCCGCAGGTCGCCGGTGCTGCCCATGTTGGCGGGGCGGGCGGAGGACAGGATGCGCCATGTGGTGCCCTGCCGCTCCACCGTCGGCCACACCATCGGGCCGATCTTGGTGCGGAAGACGCTGCCGCCGGTCGCCGGCACCGGCTCCACCGCGCCCATCAGCTCGGCGCCGGGACCGCTGAGCTTGCCGGCGCCGATCGGCATCGGCCGGTCGAAGGCGATGTAGAGCTGTCCCGCCCGCGGATAGACCGCGATGGAGGCAGGGCCGCCGGTGTCGAAGGTCAGCACCGGCCCCTTCGGCCCCGCCGCCAGCTGGGCCTTCGCATCGGCAGCAGCCGCCGGAGCCGCCTTGGCCTCGGCCGGCGGAGCGGCAGGAGCCGGGTTGGCGGCAGTGTTGGCCGCGGCGGCGTTCGCGGCGACGGCCGACCGGCCGGAGGTGGCCGACGCCACGGTGGGGGCGTCCTTGCCGCCCTCCTTGGCTACGTCCTTCGCCGGTGCAGGCTGGCTGGCGCCCTGGTTGCCGCTGGCGCCCTGGCTGCCCGGCCCGGCCGGCGTCCCTTGGGAGCCCGAAGCGGGCGCAACGGCTGCCGGAGCGGCGCCGTCGCTCTTCAGGCCGGCGCGCGATCCCGGATTGCCGACGGTCAGCACCATCGACTTGCCCGACGCGCTGTCGCTCACCTCGGCGTCCTGCGGCACGGCGAGCGTGACCGCCAGCGAGCCGTCGGGCTGGCGGTAGGATTCAATGTTGCGGATGTTGCGCAGCGGTGCCTTGGGCAGGGCCGACAGGTCGGCGGTGCCGCCCTTGTCGAAGGCGACGGTCACCGCGGCGCCGTCGCGGGTCACCTTGTAGCCGACCGGGGCCGGCCAATCGAAGGTCAGGCGGCTCCGGTCGGGCTGGTCGCCCCCCTGCACCCGCAGCCGGCCGGCGGACGGCACCGGCTTCGCGGCATCCGCCTTCGCGGGGGCCGGCGGCGCGGGCTCGGCATTGGCATTGGCCTGCTGCGGGGCGGCGCCCGCCGCCGCGGGCGACAGGTCGATGGCGACGGCATTGCCGTTGCGGAAGCTCTTCAGCGAAACCGGGCGCTTCAGGTCGAAGGACACCGTCTTTCCATCGGCCTCCACCCGCCCGGCGGCGAGATAGTCGGGCAGCGCCCGCACCAGCCGGTCGACCGGGGCGTCGATGGGTTCGGTGAAGGCGATGACCAGCCGGTCGCCCTCGACCGCCGCGGTGAAATCGACCTTGCCCGGCCAGTCGAAGACCAGACGGCCGAAATCCTTGTGGGTGCCGCCGCGCACCGGCACGCTGGCGGCATCGGCCGGCAGGGTGGAGAGCAGGACCGGCACGGCAAGCAGCGCCACCGCGGCGGCACAGCCGCGCAGCCAGCGCTTCCGTCGATAGCCCGAGCCGTCCGTCACCTCAATCCGCTCCTTCCTCGCGCACCACGATGTCGACCGGCAGGCGCCCCCCGCCGCCCGACACATCGCCGGCAATCCCTGCCCCAATCCCTACCCCGTCCACCGGCATCATCACCGCCCGCGCCACCAGATCGCGGCGATAGCCGGTCTCGCGCAGGGCGGCGGAGACGGCGACCGCCCGCGTCAGCGCCCGTTCCCAGGCGACGCCGCCGGTCGTGTCCTCATGCTCCGCATGGCCGACCAGCTCGATGCGGTTGCCGATGCGGCCGATGACGGCACCCAGCAGGAACAGCACCCGCCGCCCCTCCTCGGTGAAGGCGGCACCGGTGGGGTCGAACATCCGCTCTCCCGGCAGGCGGATGACCACCCGGTCATCTTCGCGCCGGACATCGACCACCGCCAGCTCCGCGTTCGACCGCAGCTGGCTTCCCAGCAAGGCGGCCAGATAATGCAGGTCGATGGCCGCCCTCGCCTCCACCGCCATGGCGTTGAAGGCGGCGCCGGGATCGGCCGGCCGGTCCGACGGGGTCGTCGCGGTCGAGCGCGCGGCCGGGATCGACTCCGACACGCCCTTCGCCAGACGGGTCCAGCGCTCCGCCTCCGGCTCGCTCATCGAATACATCAGCACGAAGAAGGCGAGCATGAGTGAGATCAGGTCTGTGAAGCTGATCAGCCACAGCGTCTTGCGCTGGGCGCCGCCATCGTCCGCCCTGCCGGCGATCCGGGGAACGCGGATCATTTCCGCACCTCGGCTTTCGCCGGTGCCGTATTCGCAGGGACGGTATTGGTCGGTGTGGTGGGCTTCGCCGGTGCCGCCTTCGCGACCGGACGGGCCGCCCCGTCCTCGTCCCAGCGCAGGGAGAACAGCAGCCGCACCCCGCCGGGCTCGCCGCGTTCGATACCGACGGTGACGTTGCGGGCCGGCGCCCCATCCTCGACCAGGGCGCGGGCCAGCACGCCGGCACGGGCGACCGGCCCCGGCGGCTGGCTGGGCGTTCCCGTCGGGCCGATGCCGAGCAGCGCGTCCAACTCCACCCGCTCGCCCTGGCGCGACTGGCGGAGCGCGTCGGCGATGCGGTCGATCAGCCCCTGCCGGTCCGGCCGCAGGGTCATGGTGCCGGGAACGAACAAATCGTCGGCGGGCAGGCGCACCTCCAGCAGCTGGCCGGGGGCGACCACCTCCACCTTGGAGACCGCGACCGCGGTGGCGAACAGGGTGCCGACATCCTCCAGCCGCTGCACGGCGAAGACGGTCCCGGCGCGCGAGGCCACCGGTTCGGATCCGTCGCGCAGGCGCGGATCGATGACGAAGCTGGGGAAGGTCCGCTCCAGCGAGGCGGCGACCGCCTTGACCTTCTGCACCGTCTGCACCGAATGGGCGTTCAGCACGATGAAGAAGACCAGGAGCAGCAGGAACAGCGACAGCAGAAGCAGGATGCTGCCGTTGTTCGGATTGGCATGGCTGCCCGAACCGCCGGCGCGCCCGGCCCGCAGCAGCAACGGCAATCCGGCGCCTCCCGCCCCTGGGGCGATGCCCTGGGCCGTGTGCCCGCCGCCGGGCCTGCTGATGGGGGAGCCGGGCAGCATGGCGTCAGTCGAAACTGGCCAGCAGACGGTCGATCTCGTCCTGGTCCATGGCGTTGCCCGGCAGCTGCGGGCCATGCAGAAGCTGCTGATCGGCCTCCGCCGCGCTCATCGGCTCGAAATGCACGGCGGCCTCCGCCTCCTCCGCCGCCAGCTTCGCCAGCCGCGGGGCGTGGTTCTGCCGCACCTCGCTGCCGAAGGCGGCGACGATCATGTCCACCTTCGATTCGATGTGCTTCAGCGTGCGCACCACCTTGCTGATGCGCTGGCCGGTAATGTCCTGGAAGTTGCAGGCCTCGTAGATCGCGGTGATCTGGTCGTTCAGCTTGGCCGAGGTGCCGGCATCCGTCTGTCCGGCGACGGCGCCGATGGCGTCGCAGGCGTCGAAGATGGCGAAGGTCGCCTTTTCCGTCGCGCCGATCACCGCGTCCAGCTCGTCCGTCGCGGTGCGGATGTGTTCGTCGCGGATTTCGGCCGGCTGGAGCGCAGCGATCTCCTGCTTGGCCGTCTCGATGTACTTGGCGAGGTCCACCACCTCCTTGTACAGGCGCAGGTCGGTGGCGGAGATGTCGCCGTCCATGCTGCCCAGGATGTTGCGGACGATGTCCGTCACCTCGTCGCGCGACAGCGGCTGTGCGGCTTCCGCGAAGGCGGTGTCGAGGCGCTGTCTCAGGAGCTTCTGTTCCGTCACGGCGGATTGGGCGGAGAAGGTCATCGGGCGTGTCCAGCGAGAGGGGCAAGGCCTTGGCGGAAAGTGCCGGAACCTCCCCGGTTCGCGCCCTCCGGCGAGCGCACCGTCGGTGCCTTCCACGGCGGAGGTTCGATGCTCCGACCGCTTGTGGCGCCCAACCGTCCAAGGAACTGTCCGAGCCGACAAAGCCTAGGGCGCGAGGGTTAAGAGCCCGTAAAGATGACCCCGCCAAGGGTCCTGACACCGTGCCCGAGTTGCCCGCGCATCACACTGTGGCCGGCGCAACCGCATGGGTGCCGGCCTCGCCGGCGGCGTGGTTCAGAACAGGCTGGCGGCAGCCGGCGCACCGAGGAGCGCGATCAGGGCCAGCACGGTGACGGCAACCAGCCGCTCCATCGGCGACCAGCGCTTCCAGTCTTTTCTGAAGCTTTTCAGTTCGTCGGCCATGACAAACCTTCCGGGGTTCGGGAACTACACTGCAACGCAACGAAACTGCATCCCGGGCAGTTGACGCATGGTTAAAATCACCCGGCACCACGACAATGCTCGACCAGTGGCACAGAATTGCCACAGTCATGCCCAGCCAACCTCTGATCCAGGTCAAACATCGGCCAAATTTTCGACATTTCCCATCTCGCGGGTGGCGATGCCGTCGTCTCCGGCGGCGTGCCACTTCCGGCCGCTTCCGAAACCGGGCGGTAATGCCTAGATGATAAGCTCTAGATCAAGCCTCCGATGCCGGAGGCATCCAGCCTCCGATGCCCGGGGGCATCTGGCCCCCGACACCGGGGGCGCCGACGGGAGATGCGGATGGCGAAGGGAACCGACCTGAAGATCGGGCTTGCGCTGGGCAGCGGTGCGGCGCGCGGCTGGGCGCACATCGGCGTCCTGCGCGCACTGGAGGAGATCGGGATCAAGCCCGACATTATCTGCGGCACCTCGATCGGCGCCGCGGTGGGGGCCGCCTATCTGACAGACCAGCTCGACGAGCTTCAGGCCTGGGCGCAGAAGATGGGCTGGCTCGGCATGCTGGGCATCATCGACCTCACCTTCCGCCGCGGCGGTCTGGTGGCGGCCGAGAAGGCGTTCGGCCGCTTCGACAACGAGCGCAGCAACGTCCTGATCGAAAAGCTGCCGATGCCCTTCGCCACCGTCGCCACCGACCTGTCGACGGGGCGCGAGATGTGGCTGCGCGACGGCCCGCTGATGTCGGCGGTGATGGCCTCGGCCGCCATGCCCGGCCTGTTCCCCGCGGTGCGGCGCGACCATCACCTGCTGGTGGACGGCGCCCTGGTCAATCCGGTGCCGGTCTCGCTCTGCCGGGCGCTGGGGGCCGACATCGTGGTCGCGGTCAACCTGAACAGCGAGCTGTCGCCGCTGGGCCGGCCGACCGGCCGCACCGCCGGCAAGGGGCTGACCGGGAAAGGGCTTGGCGGCAAGGGAATCGGCGGCAACACGGTCGCGGTCAAGGCGCCGGAACCGGTGGTGGCGGGCGGCGACGCCGGTTCCCCCGCCTTGTCCCACCTGACCAGCCAGATCTCGACATGGCTCGGCCGCAAGCCCAGCCGGCGCACCCAGTTCCTGGCCGACCAGATCGACGACGCCCATGCCCACAAGCATATGCCCAACGCGCTGGAGGTGATGGCCGGCTCCATCGACATCATGCAGGACCGCATCACCCGGTCCCGTCTGGCCGGCGAACCGCCCGACGTGCTGATCGCGCCGCGGCTGGCCCATATCGGCATCCTGGAGTTCGACCGCGCCGCCGAGGCGGTGGAGATCGGCCATGCCGCCGCCTCCATGCTGCGCCCCTCCATCGAACTGGCCCTGCGCCGCGCCTGACCGGTTGCGCTGGAGGCTGTTCCCGTCTTCCGTATCAGCCATATATCCCTCGTGTCTCGGCGTTCGTCCGGGCCATGTCCCCGCCTGCCCTTCCCTGTTTGCCCCTCCCCGATCACCGCGAGAGCCAGCGTCCATGAGCCAGTCTGCGCCGTCCGACACCGTCGCCACCCTGCTCGCCAGCGGAACACCGCATTGGGGCAACAACGGCACGGTGCTGGACGGCGGCTCCGTCGGCGCCGCCGCCACCGTCACCTATGGCTTCCTGACCAGCGCGCGGCAGGTCTCCTCCGCCAACTCCACCGGTTTCGCCGCCATGAGCACGGCCCAGCGCGCCGCCGTCCGGCAGGCGCTGGCGGCCTGGAGCGCGGTCGCCAACGTCACCTTCGTGGAGATTTCCGACGCCGCGAGCGCGGCGGTCGCCTTCGGGACCAACCGGCAGCGCGGCCAGTCGGCGGCCTACGCCTATTATCCCTCCACCGGCATCCAGGGCGGACAGGTGTTCCTGGCCAACGACAGCGCCGGGAACACCAACCCGACGTCGGGCAGCTACAGCTACATGACCGTCATCCACGAGATCGGCCATGCGCTGGGGCTGAAGCATCCCGGCAACTACAACGCCGGCACCGACGACGGAACGGAGGGGCCCTATCTGCCGGCGGCGACGGACAATTATGCGTTCAGCATCATGTCCTACAACGAGAACGCCGCGCTGCCGTCGGGGACCTACCTGACCGGCCCCAGCCTCTACGACATCGCCGCGATCCAGTATCTCTACGGCGCCAACATGGCGACCGGGGCCGGCGACACCGGCTATGCGCTGAACACCGCCAGCTTCACCACCCTGTGGGACCCCACCGGCCACAACAGCCTGAACGGTGCCGCCCAGACGGCCGACCTGTCGCTGGATTTGCGCAGCGGCCAGTTCAGCAGCGCCGGCGGCACGACCTTCCTGGCTCTGGCCTATGGCACCAGGGTGCAGCTGGCGACCGGCGGCAGCGGGAACGACAGCTTCACCGTCAACGATCTGGGCAACGTCATCGACGGCGGCGCCGGGACCGACACCGTGGTGCTCAGCGGACGCCGTGCGCAGTACCGCGTCCAGTCGCTGGACGCCGGCCGCTACATCGTCAGCGGCGCCGACGGCAACGACCTGCTGACCAACATCGACTATCTGCGCTTCGCCGACGGCAGCACCGCCCTGTCGTCGATGGTGTCCGGCAGTTTCGACGCGCTGCGCTACGTCGCCTCCAACAGCGACCTGATCGCAGCACTCGGCACCAACGCCGCGGCGGCGACCCAGCATCTGATCGGTGCCGGCGTCTATGAGGGCCGCAGCCTGACCGGCTTCGATCCCTACAATTATCTGGCCGGCTATGGCGACCTGCTGACCAGCTTCGGCAGCGACGTCGCCGCCGCCACCCGCCATTACATCGAGGCCGGCAACCGCGAGGGCCGCAGCTCCACCCTGTTCGACACGCTGTCCTACGAGGCCAGCAACCCCGACCTGATCGCCGCCTTCGGCGACAACCGCGAAGCGGTGGAACTGCATTACATCGTCAGCGGCCGGCTGGAGGGCCGTTCGCTGACCCGCTTCAACGCCGCCGCCTATCTGGCGGCGAACCCGGACGTCCGCACCGCCGTCGGCGGCAACCTGACCGCCGCCAAGCAGCATTACGTCAGCTATGGCTATGCCGAGGGGCGGGCGCTGGCCTGAGCCCAGTACTGGCTCTTATTTTGCCGGCCCTTATTTCGCCGGCCAGATCCAGGTCAGCTCGTGCTTGTTGTGGTGGAGGTGGAGCACCCGGCCGCCGGGGATCTCCGCGAAGGCGCGGGCGGTCTCATGGTCGGTGTCCGCCTGGAACTTCAGCGTGCAGACGAAGCGCTTGGCCAGCCCGCTGTCCATCCACTCCTTCACCAGCCGCAGCAGGCGGGTCGGATAGCAGATCACGTCGCAGCACAGCCAATCGACCGGACCGACCGTCGCCGGCTTCAGGCCGAAGGCGCTCTCCTGGCGGATCTCCACCCGCGGCAGGGCGGCGATGGCCGGATCGAGCGGCGCCTTGTCGACGCTGACCACCGACGCCCCCAGCTCGTGCAGCACCCAGGTCCAGCCGCCGGGACAGGCGCCGAGGTCGAGACAGCGGTCGCCCGGTCCCGGCTGCTCGCCGAACAGGGTCAGCGCCTCCCACAGCTTCAGATAGGCCCGGTTGGGCGGCGCCGTGCGGTTCTCGACGAAGGTCACCTCGCCGTTGCGGAAGGGGCTGGAACAGTGCGCCGCGGCGATGATGGTGGACTCGTCCACCAGCGTCCAGGAGCCCAGCGGCGCCGTCGGCAGGGGCGACGGGAAGACCACCGGCTTGGCCGACACATGCGGCAGGTTTTCCTGGATCAGGGCGGCGCGGCGGTGATGGCGCTGCGACCACAGCGCCCAATTGCGCTGGATGCCGCGCAGAGCCTTTGCCCCGCCCTTGATCGAAGGGAAGTCGATGCGGACCGGGTCGTACCAGATGTTCTGCGCCCAGGCCGCCGGCCGGGCCGGACCGTCGACGAAGACCAGCCGGCCGTCGACCGATGCGACATCCCCCAGTTCCGCCACCAGATCGTCGAGGAAGCCGTCCGCCGCCAGATAGATGGTCTGGCCAAGCGGGGTCACCACCGCGCCGGGAATGGCTTTCGGGTCGGTGCCGGGGGCATTCGGGGAGGCGGTTTTGGGGGTGCTGTCGTCCATGCCCCACGGGCTACCGCTGCCGGCCGTCGAATGCAAGCGCAAGGATGCGGCTCACCCCTTTCGGCGTGACGCGAAGGGGGCTGTGACAAAGCGTCTCGAAACTTCTTATATGCGATTGGCTCGCAATTGCTGCATTGACAACGATTCTCACTCTCAGCTATTGCTGGGCTCAGGACACCTCATCCGAAACCGATTTTCGCCGAGGGCTTATGTTCGTCTGCATCTGCCACGCGTTGAACGATAAGAAGGTCAAGGCTGCGCTCGATCAGGGCGCCACGACCCCGGCCTCGGTGTTCCGCCATCACAATTGCCAGGTCCAGTGCGGCAAATGCGTTCCGACCATGCGCAGCATGGCCAGCGAACACCGCGCTATCTTCGCACAGCAGGCCGCCGCTGCCGCAGCCGTCGTGGCGACGCCGGCCGCCGCCCCCTGCTGCGGCTCCGTCTTGCCTGAGCCGGCCAATGCCGAGGCCGTCCCCGCCTATGCCGTCGCGGCCGAGTGAACACGCACGCATAGGATCAGGACCGCGCTCCCGCCAGGTCTACCACTTCCGACTTTCTGCTGAATAACAGGTCTACAACCTCGCCTTAAGGCTGCGACAGATTGCGCGCCGACTATGATTTTTGGGCGAATTGACCCGACAGCGGCATTCCGGCACAAAAGCGTCACCAAAACAAAAGAACGTCGTCAAAATGACGGCGTATAAAAACAGGAACGGGCCGGATGAAACCGGCCATGGAGGAAACGCAATCCAACCAGGATGACTTCCTTGGCCACCGGGTTTGCCTTGTCCTTGATGGGCTTGGCGGCCCGGCGGGATTTGGATTCGGACAGGTATTCCGCAACTGCGAAATCGCACCGCGAAAACCGGGCGGCATCTCCCAAACGGGCTGTGCCGACTGCGCTTCCGGCGTGTTTTCGTCATGTCGGCGCGGGGATATCTTTCCATCCGGCCGAGAGGTCAAAAGCGCCAAGAAGTCAAAAAACGGTTGAGGATCAAAGGAGGACACTTCATGAGCCGCCGCAACCGGCAAGCTTTCGACACGTTGAGCCGTGATCTGGTGCTGCGCGCCACCGACCGCATGGAAACCCTGCGATCGATGGTGGAGCGCGCGGACAGCAACCGGCGCGAGACGTGGGAACGCACGCTCGACCGTCTCCGCGGCCTGAACAATCGCGCCATCGCCCGCATCGAGGCCGCCCACATGGCCGATGACGACGCATGGCCCTTCGCCCGCGCCCAGGCCGATCAGGCGATGATGGACCTGATGCGCGCGCTCGACGATTTCGACGGCCATCTGCGCCTGATCGCCGCCTGACGAAACCGCTCAACGGCGGACAAATGAAAAGGCCCTCTCCCGCAGGAGAGGGCCTTTTTCATGGGGCGGGACGCCACGAGGTCAGGACGCTCCGAAATCGAGGCCCCAGGCCGAGTAGCGTTCCGGATCGTCGACCCAGCCCTCGCGCACCTTCACGAACAGGATCAGGTGGACGCGGCGTTCCAGCATGTGCGTCAGCTCGGAGCGCGCGGCCGATCCCAGCGCCTTGATCCGCTGGCCGCCCTTGCCCAGCACGATGGCCTTCTGGCTTTCGCGCTGCACGAAGATGACCTGCGAGATCTTGACCGAGCCGTCGTCGAACTCCTCCCACACCTCGGTCTCGACCGTGGCGGAATAGGGAAGCTCCTGGTGAAGCTGGAGGAACAGCTTCTCGCGGGTGATCTCCGCCGCCAGCAGGCGCATCGGCATGTCGGAGATCTGGTCCTCCGGGAAATGCCACGGCCCTTCCGGCAGACGGTCGGCCAGGAACTGCTTCAGATGGGCGACGCCGTCCTCGGTGAAGGCCGACACCATGAAGATGTCGGAGAAGATGCCCTCCTGCCGGAAGGCGTCGGCGATGCCCAGCAGGACGTCGCGCTTCACCAGATCGATCTTGTTCAGGATCAGGATGGCTTCGCGCCCCTGTTCCTTCAGCCGGGCGACGATGCTGCGAGTGTCCTCGTCGATGGAGCGGCGCGACACGTCGTAGAGCACGCCGATCACGTCGGCATCCTCCGCCCCCTGCCAGGCAGCCGCCACCATGGCGCGGTCCAACCGGCGCTTCGGCTTGAAGATGCCGGGGGTGTCGACGAAGATCATCTGGGCATCGCCCTGGATGGTGATGCCGAGCACGCGGGTGCGGGTGGTCTGCACCTTCGGGCTGACGATCGACACCTTGCTGCCGATCATCGCGTTCAGCAGCGTCGACTTGCCGGCATTCGGCGCACCGACCAGCGCGATGAAGCCGCAGCGCGGATGGTCCGGCATCGTCGGCAACGGCGGCAGGACGGAGATGGGCTGCCCGCGCGGGGCGTCCTCATCGTCGTCGTAGTCGTCGTCCTCGTATTCGCCGTCCTCTTCGTCGTCGAAGTCGCCCTCTTCGGCGGCATCCTCACCCTCGAGGCCGGCGTCTTCGAGCGCCTCGTCGTCCGGCACGGGTTCCCCCACGGGCTCCGGAGTCGGCTCCGCAGCTTCGGAACCGGGCTGGATCTTCGTCTTGTCGATGTCGTCGCGACCGTCAGTCATCGACTTGCACTCCCACCTGGCGCAGCAACGCGCTGGCCGCCTTCTTTTCCGCGATGCGCTTCGAGGAGCCGGAACCGGAGACCGGCTCCATCCCCTCGACATGCACCGCAACCACGAACAGCGGCTCGTGCGCCGGGCCGCTGCGTTCGATCTGTTCATAGCGTGGCAGCGGCTTGCCGCGGCCCTGCGCCCATTCCTGCAACGTCGTCTTGCTGTCCAGCGGCGGCGGCGTCGCCTTGTCGATCTCGCCGGCCAGAGCCTGGCGGACGAAGCGCGTCACCGGCTCCAGCCCGCCATCGAGATACATGGCGCCCAGCACCGCTTCGCAGGCGTCGCCCAGGATGGTGCGGTTCTCCCGCCCGCCGCTCTGCGCCTCCGCCGGCGACAGGCGCAGATAGGCGCCCAGCCCGATGGCGTCGGCGACGCGGCCCAGCGATTCCCGGCGCACCAGCGCGGCATGCCGTTTGGCCAGCGCGCCCTCGCGTTCGTTCGGATAGCGTTCGAGCAGCCATTGCGCGACGACCAGCCCGACGACGCGGTCGCCCAGGAACTCCAGCCGCTCATAGGCGATGCCCGGCCCCTTGTGCCCCTTGCGGCCGACCCGCTCCAGCCCCATCAGGCTGGGGTGGGTGACGGCATCGTGCAGGAGCGACGGGTCGGAAAACTCATACCCCAGCGCCTGCGCAAGGCTGGCGACGTCCGCGGACCGGGCGGCGCCATCGGGCTGGATGTCGGAGCCGGCGCCCGGATCGGCGGGCGCCTTGGTGACGGTGGACACTTACCGGACTCCGTTGAACAGACGGCTGAAGCGCAGGTCGACCGGCCAGCGCCAGATTTCGTAGAAGCGCGTGCCCTCGTCGAGCGAGAAGAACAGGAATTCGGCCCGGCCGACCATGTTTTCGATGGGGACGAACCCGACCTGCGACGGCACGCGGCTGTCGAGCGAGTTGTCGCGGTTGTCGCCCATCATGAAGAGATGGCCGGGCGGCACCTTGAACACCGGCGTGTTGTCGAGCGGGCCGTTGTCCAATTCCTCGATGATGCGGTGGGTGCGGCCGTTGGGCAGCGTTTCGAGGAACTGCGCCGTGCGGATGCTGCGGCCCAGCGAATCCGTGGTCACGTAATCCTCGATCCGCTCCCGCTTCACCGGCTGGCCGTTGATGTGCAGGATGCCGCCGATCATCTGGACGGTGTCGCCCGGCAGGCCGATCACCCGCTTGATGTAGTCGGTCTTGTTGTCGCGCGGCAGCTTGAACACCGCCACGTCGCCCCGCTCCGGCTCGGAGCCGAGGATGCGGCCCTCGAACAGCGGCAGGCCGAAGCCGACCGTGTATTTGCTGTAGCCGTAGCTGAACTTCGACACGAACAGGTAATCGCCGATCAGCAGCGTCGGGATCATCGAGCCCGACGGGATGTTGAACGGCTCGAAGGCGAAGGTCCGCACGCCGAAGGCGATCAGCACGGCGAAGATCACCGTCTTGACGGTTTCGGCGAACCCGGATTCCTTGGCTTTGGCAGTGGGCGCCGTTTCTTTCTGAAAGGTCATTCTGGGGTCGCCGTTTCGGTGGGCGTTGTGGACGAATTGGGGACGGACTGGACAGGCTCGGCGCTGATGACGACGAACGCTTCCGCCATCGGGTATTCGTCGGTCAGCGTCACATGGATTTTCGCGCGCATGCCCGGCGGCGTGATCGCCTCCAGCCGGGCCAGCGCGCCGCCGGTCAACCGCATCGTCGGCTGGCCGGACGGCAGGTTGACCACCCCCATGTCGCGCCAGAAGACGCCGTCGCGGAAGCCGGTGCCCAGCGCCTTGGAACAGGCCTCCTTGGCGGCGAAGCGCTTGGCGTAGGTGGAGGCCCGCGCGTTGTTCTTCGCGGCGGAGCCGGCGCGGCGCTCGGACTTGGCCTGCTCGACATCGGTGAAGATGCGGTCGATGAAGCGCTGTCCGAAGCGTTCCAGCGACTTCTCGACCCGCCGGATGTCGATCAGGTCGTTGCCGATGCCGAGGATGGTGCCGGATATCGTCATGCCGGCAGTCCGGCGGCGCGCGCCCTGTCCATCGCCTTGCGCATGCGGGCGATGGAGTTGGTCAGCCCGACGAAGATCGCCTCGCCGATCAGGAAATGGCCGATGTTCAGCTCCACGATGGTCTGGATCGCCGCCACGGGGCCGACGGTGTCGTAGCTCAGGCCGTGGCCGGCATGGCATTCCAGCCCGATCGCCTCGGCATGGGCGGCGGCGCGGACGATGCGCGCCAGTTCCGCCTCGCGCTCCGCCGGGCTGTGGGCGTCGCAATAGGCGCCGGTGTGCAGTTCCACCACCGGGGCGCCGAGGCGCTTGGCGGCGTCGAGCTGCGCCGGCTCCGGATCGATGAACAGCGAGACGCGGATGCCGGCGGCACCCAGTTCGCCGACCGGGCGGACCAGATGGTCGTACTGGCCGATCACGTCCAGCCCGCCCTCGGTCGTCACCTCCGTGCGCTTTTCCGGGACGAGGCAGGCGGCGTGCGGCTTGTGGCGGAGCGCGATGCCCAGCATCTCGCCGGTCGCCGCCATCTCGAAGTTCAGCGGACGGTCGATCTCGGCCATCAGCCGTTCGATGTCGCGATCCACGATGTGGCGGCGGTCCTCGCGCAGATGGGCGGTGATCCCGTCGGCACCGGCCTCGATGGCCAGCTTCGCCGCGCGCACCGGATCGGGATGCGCCCCGCCGCGTGCGTTGCGGACGGTCGCCACATGGTCGATGTTCACGCCGAGGCGGAGAGGACGGGACATGCAAGGACTCCAAAGCGCCGCGGCCCGCCGGAACGGGCGGGAGCGATTCCGTCTATATAGCGGTGCGTCCGCCATCCGTCACGCCGAACCGACCGACGCAATCGCGGATGACAGGGAATTTACCGTCTCCGCCCCCTGCCCGACCGAATGGCCGGACCGGCGATCCCGGCGGATTGTCCTTATTTCGACCGTTGGATCAGGCCGTTCATGTGGTCGTTCAGATCGCGGAAGTCCTTGACGGTCCAGGCGTGCGGCGGGAGCCGGTAGCCGTTCTCCTTCAGTGTCTTCGGGATCAGATCGCCGTTTGGCCGCAGGATGACCGACGACACGATGACGCCGGGATAGTCCGCCAATCGCTTCCTGAAGGCCGCCGTCGTCAGATCGGGGGTCGGAGGGTTGCTCTTGTGCGCCAACGGACCGGAGCCTTTCGCATCCGTCCCGTGGCACATGGCGCATCTCTCCACGAACAACCTCTCGCCGTTGTCCGCACTGGCCCCATGAAGTGGAGACAGGCAGACGGCAGCAACCGAAACCGGCAGGAGCAGCCTGGCGAGCCGCATGTCCTGTTCTCCCATCGCGCACCTTCATGGTGCGTCTTTGTGGTGCGACCCTGCTCCGTGCCGTCGGGAGCGTCACCGCCCCCGCGCCCGCTCCACCGAATGGATGGCCGGGGTGGCGCGCAGGGCGGCCATGATGTTGGTCAGGTGCTTGGCATCCTTCACGTCGATGTCGATCAGCAGCTCGAAATAATCGGTGCTGCGGTTCGTGATCTTCTGATGGATGACGTTGCCCTGATTCTTGCCGATCACCGTGAACAGCGTGCCGAGCGAGCCCTGTTCGTTGGCGATGACGACGCTGATGCGGCCGACATGCTCCTCCGGCGAATCCGGGCCGGTCTCCCACGACACGTCGATCCAGCGTTCCGGCAATTCATGGAAGCTTTCCAGCGTCTCGCAATCGATGGTGTGGATCGTCACGCCCTTGCCGGTGGTGACGATGCCGACGATGCGGTCGCCCGGCAGCGGGTGGCAGCAGCGGGCGTAATGGACCGCCATGCCCGGGATCAGCCCGCGGATCGGCAGCGCCAATTCCTTGCGGGCCTTGGCCTTGGGCTTCGGCGCGCTCTCTTCCAGCTCGCGGACGGCGGGAGCGGTCTGGGCCTTGTGGCCGGGGAAGACGGCGTGGAAGACTTCGCGGACCGAATGCAGGCCGGAGCCGACACCGGCCATCAGGTCGTCCACCGTCGGCTGCTGGAAGATCTTGGTGGCGGCCTCCAGCGCCTTTTCGGTGAACTCGTAGCCTTCCGACTTGAACTGCCGCATCAGCATGCCGCGGCCCAGTTCCATATACTGGGCGCGCTGCTGGGTGCGCAGGAACTTGCGGATGCGGGCGCGCGCCTTGCCGGTGACGACGAAGCGCTCCCAGCCGGGAACCGGCGTCTGCGCCTTCGACGTGACGATGTCGACCTGATCGCCGTTCTGCAGCTGGGTGCGCAGCGGCAACATGCGGCCGTTGATCTTCGCCCCGACGCAATGGTCGCCGACCTGCGAGTGCACGGCATAGGCGAAGTCGACCGGCGTCGCCCCGCGCGGCAGCGCGATCAGGTCGCCCTTCGGCGTGAAGCAGAACACCTGGTCCTGGAACAGCTCAAGCTTGGTGTGCTCCAGGAACTCTTCCGGCTTCTGCGCATGCTCCAGGATGTCCAGCAGCTCGCGCAGCCAGCGGTATTCGCCGCCGGTCGGGCGCGGCTGGTGGTCCTGCTTGTAGGCCCAGTGGGCGGCCACGCCCAGCTCGGCGATCTCGTGCATGTCCTGGGTGCGGATCTGCACCTCGATCCGGTTGCGGCCGGGACCGATCACGCCGGTGTGCAGGCTGCGGTAGCCGTTGGGCTTGGGCGTGGAGATGTAGTCCTTGAAGCGCCCGGGCACGACCGGATAATGGGCGTGCACGATGCCCAGCGCCTGATAGCATTCACCGACCGAGCCGACCGTGATGCGGAAGGCCATGATGTCGGACAGCTGCTCGAAGCTGACATTCTTGCGCTGGAGCTTGCGCCAGATCGAATAGGCCGACTTCTCGCGCCCCGACACCGACACGTCGGGCAGACCTTCGGAGGCCAGCAGCTCGCGCAGTTCGGTGATGATGGTCTGGACGCGGTTCTCGCCCTCGCTGCGCAGGCGGGCCAGCTGGGCCAGTATGCTGTCGCGCGCGTCGGGGTTCAGTTCGGCGAAGGCAAGATCGTCCAGCTCGTCCTTGATCTTGTGCATGCCGATGCGTTCGGCCAAGGGCGAATAGATCTCGATGGTCTCGCGGGCGATGCGGCGGCGCTTTTCCGGCTTCTTCAGGTGGAACAGCGTGCGCATGTTGTGAAGCCGGTCGGCCAGCTTCACCAGCAGGACGCGGATGTCCTCCGACATGGCGATGACCAGCTTGCGGAAATTCTCCGCCTGCTTGGCCTGCTCGCTGTTCAGCTCCAGCCGCGACAGCTTGGTGACGCCGTCGACCAGACGGGCGATCTCCTTGCCGAACACCCGCTCGATGTCTTCGAGCGTGGCGACGGTGTCCTCGACCGTGTCGTGAAGCAGCGCCGTGGCGATGGTGCCGGCGTCCAGCTTCATCTGGGTGAGGATGCCGGCGACCTCCAGCGGGTGGAGGAAGTAGGGATCGCCAGACGCGCGCGTCTGCGACCCGTGCGCCTTCATCGAAAAGACGTAGGCACGGTTGAGCAGATCCTCGTCGGCGGAGGGATCATACGCCTTGACGCGCTCGACAAGCTCGTACTGCCGGATCATGCGGCCCGACCCGGCGCACGCGGCGCCTCAAATGTGTTCGTGGCGGTTCTCAGGGCGGTCCTGCAAGAACCGAAGGAGAGCAGGACGCCCTCCTGTTTTTTGTTCGGCGAGGGGGCGTTGCGCCCCCTCCGGGTCCTGCGGTCGTTGTCCAGGATCAGAGGTCTCCGTCGGGATCCTCGGTCATGGCGAAGCCGGCGCCCGGCTCCGCATCCATGTCGGCGGCGACGTCGTCTTCCTCGGTCAGCTCTTCGCCGTCGCTCTCGCTCATGCCGTCTTCGTCGCCCAGCGAGTTGTTGCCGCGGGCGGCCCAGTCATTCTCGCCGGCCATCAGCTCGACGATCTCTTCCTCGGGCTCGTCCGGCTCAACATGCTTCTGGTGGCCCTTGATCAGGGCGTTCTTCAGATACTCCAGCGACACCGTCTCGTCCGCGATCTCGCGCAGCGCCACGACCGGATTCTTGTCGTTGTCGCGGTCGATCGACAGCGGGGCGCCGCTCGCGACTTCGCGGGCGCGCTGGGCAGCCATCATGACCAGCTCGAAACGGTTCGGAACCTTCAGGACGCAATCTTCAACGGTAACGCGGGCCATGCCAGACGAACTCCGGATTCAGAGGAGGCTCTAGACTATATGGATGTGGCCCGATAGGTGCAAGCGCGAACGACAGCGCTGCTGCATTGCGTCAGGGGAACACATCCGTCCAATCTCAATATCTATCCGGCCCGATGCCTGGAAACAGTCGGCAAACCCTGCCTCTTGTATGTCTGCCGGCAATACACTAGATTTCAAAATTGGAACGCGAGCTTTTGCGCATGTTCCAATACATTTTCAACAAGCAGCGATGGAAGGATCCTTGCATTGGACCGAAATTCGACTTTGCCGCGTGATGTCAGCAAGTTGTTTTACAAAGAAGAGCGTCTCGCACTTTTTATCGATGGCGCCAACCTCTACGCCGCAGCGCGTTCACTCGGCTTCGATATTGATTACAAAAGGTTGCGTGACGGCTTCGCCGGGGAAGGCCGGCTTGTGCGCGCCTTCTATTACACGGCCCTCGTCGAGGACCAGGAATACTCCCCGATCCGTCCGCTGGTCGATTGGCTGGACTACAACGGCTACACCATGGTGACCAAGCCGACCAAGGAGTTCACCGACGCATCGGGCCGGCGCAAGATCAAGGGCAACATGGACATCGAGCTGGCCATCGACGTGATGGAGATGGCCGAGCATGTCGACCACATCCTGCTGTTCTCCGGCGACGGCGACTTCCGCCGGCTGGTGGAGGCCGTGCAGCGCAAGGGCGTCCGCATCAGCGTCGTCAGCACCGTCCGCTCGCAGCCGCCGATGGTCGCCGACGAGTTGCGGCGGCAGGCCGACAACTTCATCGAGTTGCAGGAGCTGGCACCCTTCATCGCCCGCACCCACCATCACCGCGATCAGATGCCCTCCCACCATGACCAGCAGGGCGGGCCGACCATGTACGATCCCGATGACCGGGGCTGACGGCCAGGCTTACGGCACGGGTCGGAAAGCAACGAAAGCAGACGGCATGAAAAAAGGAGCGCATCGGGCGCTCCTTTTTCGTTTGGAGAACTTCGACCTCAGGGGCCGGCTGTCCGCTGCCGGTTCCGCGCCATCCGGTCGGCCGTCTTCAGCGCCGCGATCAGGCTGGTCGCATTGGCCCTGCCAGTGCCCGCAATGTCCAGCGCCGTCCCATGGTCGGGAGAGGTGCGGACGAAGGGCAGGCCCAGCGTGATGTTCACGCCGCTGTCGAAATCCACCGTCTTCACCGGGATCAGCGCCTGATCGTGGTACATGCACAGCGCCGCGTCATATCCACGGCGGGCGGCGGCATGGAACATGGTGTCGGGCGGGCGCGGCCCGGACACGTCGATGCCGTCGGCGCGCAGCGTCGCGATGGCGGGCTCGATGATGTCGATCTCCTCACGCCCCATCGCCCCGCCCTCCCCCGCATGCGGGTTGAGGCCGGCGACGGCCAACCGCGGACGGTCGATGCCGAAGTCGCGCGCCAGCGACGCCGCGGTGACCCGGCCGGCATGGACGATGGCGTCGGCGGTCAGCTGGTTCACCGCGTCGCGCACCGACACATGGATGGTCACCGGCACCACCCGCAGATCGGCCGCCGCCAGCATCATGATCGGCTCGCCGGCCAGCCCGGCGAGGTGGGCCAGATATTCGGTGTGGCCGGGATGGCGAAAACCGGCGGCATAGAGAGACGATTTCTGGATCGGGTTGGTGACAACGGCCGCGGCCTGCCCACCCTGCAGCAGCGCCACGGCACGGTCGATGCTGGCGATCACCGCGGCACCATTGGCCGGATCGGGCCGGCCGGCGACGACCGGGTTGCCGAGCGCGACCGGCAGGACCGGCAGGGCACGGCCGAAGATCGCCGCCCCCTCCTGCGGAGACGAGACGGCCTGCACCGGCACCGGCAGCCCGAGCGAGGCCGCCAGCGCGGCCAGCCTCGCGGGATCGTCCAGCACGACGAAGGGGCGCAGGCCGGCCTCGTCGCGGGCCAGCCACGCCTTCAGCCCGATCTCCCCGCCGACGCCGGCCGGCTCCCCCATGGTCAGGGCCAGCGGCAGGTCGTTCGGCGGGGCGGCGGTCACAGGCGGGTCTCGATGAAGGCGGTGCGGCGCAGGTCGCGCAGGTACCGGCGCGACAGCAGTTCCGCCCGCTCGCTGACCAGTTCGCGCTCGATCTCGTCGCGGCCGGGCAGCTTGGCTTCCTGAACCGGGGTCGGGGCCGGCGGCGGCGGCGGAGCCGGCTGGGCTTCCGGCGGCGGCTGGATCATCGGCATGTCACGCTTGCAGACGATCAGGATCACCGCGGCGGCCGGGCTCATCAGCACCGGGCTGGCCTGGCCGAGCGGGATGCCGAGCGCGAGGTTCTGCAGGCCGGGGGCCATGTCCTTCACCCGCATGGTGCCCATGTCGCCCGATTCCGGCATGCCGGTCTCCTTGGCGCGGGCCTGGAAATCGGCGCAGCTCTTGATCGACTTGCGCAGCTTCTCGGCCTGTTCCTTGACGGACTTGGCCTGCTCCTTGGACTCGATCGGGAGGATGATCTGCTTCATGTTGACCGTGGCCTTGGCCACGTCCGGCCGCGGCTGCGGACGGGGAGCCGCCGGACGGGCGACCGGCATCGGCACCTCGCCGCCGCTGCTGCCGAACGGCCGCTGGCCGCGCACCAGCAGGATGTGGTAGCCGGTCGCCGTGCGGACCGGCGCCGACAGCTGGCCGCCGCGCATGCCCGACAGCGCCTTGTCCACCTCCGACGACAGTTCGCCGCTGCGCACCCAGCCGAGGTCGCCGCCCGACGCGGCGCCGGCCGACTGCGAGAACTGGCGGGCGAGTGCGGCGAAATTGCCGCCGCGCTTCACCTCTTCCACCAGACGCTCGGCGTTGCGGCGCACCTCGTCGTCCTGGTCGGGGCTGTCCACTGCCAGGAAGATCTCGGCGACCAGATATTCGGGCTTGCCGATGTTGGCCTTCAGCCGCTCCATCGCGGCGTCGACCTCGTCCTCGCCGACCACGACCTCCTGGCGGATGCGGCGCTGCATCACCTTCTGCCAGGCGAGCAGGGCGCGGATCTGGTCCTTCAGGGTGGAGTACGGCACGTTCTGGCGCTTCAGCATCTCCTGAAGCTGCTGGCCGTTCATGCGGTTCTGCTCGGCGATGCGCTTGACGGCGTCGTCGATCTCCGACGCCGAGACGGTGACGCCCTGGCGCTTGGCCTCCTGCATCTGCAGGCGCTCGTCGATCAGCAGGCGCATCACCTGCGGCATCAGCCGCTTGGTCGTTTCCGGATTGGCGGCGGCGCCGGCGTTCAGCAGCGCCATGCGGATGCGGGCATTGACGTCCGAAACCGAAACGACCTCGTCATTCACCACCGCAGCGATGCCTTCCGACCCCGGCGCGCGGGCCTGACGCGTGCTCTCGTCCCCCGTCCGCGGCGCGGCGGCACCGGCGGCAGCCTTGCTGGACTGCGCCACGGCGGGCATGGCCAGAAGCGCACAGGCGGTCGCCACGGCGACGGTGGTCCGGACGGCTCGCAAACTCGACATGCTGCTCAAGCTCCAAAAACGGGTCGCCCGTTATTACGGTGGGGCCGGTGCCCCTGGCAAACGGAATCGGACCCTGCAATCCAGTGCTAAACCAAGTGGGCGGAATTATGACCGATGGCGATAACCGCCCGCTTTGCGGCGAATGGTCCCACCCCCGTCCCTTCCCGGCGTCCCGTCCCAGCACCCCCTCCCGGCAGCCGTCCCGTCAGCCGTCTTCCAGATGCAGAAGGGCGGCGATGCCCAACAGCAGGCTGATGCCGGCAGGACTCCAGGCGGCCATGAGGATGGGAATGGTTTCCGACATTCCGAAGGTGCGGACCACGTCGGTCATCACGAACAGCACGAAGCCGGTCAGCACGCCGCCGGTGACCATCGCCATGGTGCCGCCGCGACGCGGCAGCCGCAGCGAGAAGGCGGCGGCGAACAGCACCATCGCCAGGAACAGGAAGGGCTGGGCCAGCAGCGACTGGTAATGCAGCCGGTGGCGCACGGCCGGGAAACCGGTTGTCTCCAGCGTGTGGATGAAGCGCGGCAGCTCCCAGAAGGAGATGGTTTCCGGCGGGGCGAAGCTCTCCTCGATGGTCGCCATGTCCAGCTCGGTCGGGATGGTGTAGCTGTCCAGCTTCTCCGGGTCCTTCTTGGCCCGGTTCAGGATCGCCTCCTGCAATTCCCACTTGCGGTCCTTCAGCACGGCGCTCGGCGCATCGACGCGGCCCAGATAATTCTGGTCGGCGTCGAACAGGAAGACGATGACGTTCGACAGCTCGAAGGTCACCGGGTTCACCAGCTCCGAATGGATGAAGAACTGCTCGTTCTCGTTGGTCTGGCGCAGCCACAGGCCGGAGCGCGAGATGTTCAGCGTGCTGGACTGGAGCTTGAGATAGCGGTCCTGCAGCTGCTCGTACTTGGCGATGAACACGGCGCCGACCGGGTTGATCAGCGTCACCTTCACCACGCCGATGGCGGCGGCGGCGAACATCACCGGCATCAGGAACTGCCAGGCCGACACGCCGACCGCGCGGGCGACCACCAGCTCGGCGCTGCGCGTCAGCCGCCAGAAGGTGAACATGCCCGCGAACAGGACGACGAAGGGGAAGATCTGCTGCCCGATCTCCGGCAGCTTCAGCAGCGCCATCTCCACCACCAGCCCGAAGGTGACGTGGGGCTTGGTGCCGGCGCGGCGCAGAAGCTCCACCGTGTCCAGCAGCAGCACGATGGCGAGCAGGATCACCATCAGCAGGCAGAACCACACGACGAACTGCCGGCCGATGTAGCGGGAAAGCGTAGGCGAGGAATACATGCGGTGTCCGGTCTCCGGAGCCCCGCCCGCGGCGCCGCCATGGCACCTGGGACGGACTGGCGCGGCCCCGCCCGATCAAGGATCGGTGCGGGCCCCCGCCGGAACAAGTCCCGCTGTTTACCTCTGTTGCGCCGCGATGACAACCGGAGCCGAGGCCGAAGCCTCGGTCGGAGCCGAAGCCGGTCGCCCGCAGGCCTATCGACGGCGTCGTGCGTCTCCCTCCTTTTCCATCTGGACTTCCTGCGCGGGCACTCCAAACTGTTGGAGAGAGGCTGCACGGGAGGGTCGGTCGATGACGGACACCACGCTCGCAATCCGCCAGGCACGCGGGTCGGACGCCGCCGGCATGGCCCGCGTCCATGTGCAAAGCTGGCGCTCCACCTATCCCGGGCTGATCCCGGCGCAGTTCCTGGTCAACCTGTCCGAACCGGCCGCCGCCCAGCGCTGGGCAGCCATCGCCGAGACGCGCGGCCCCGGCCAGGGCGCCTTCGTCGCGGTGGATGTCACCGGCCGGATCGCCGGTCCCGGCACCATCGTCGGCATCGCCTCCTTCGGCACGCGGCGGGTCACGGTGGAAGGGCATGCGGGTGAGTTCCACGCGCTTTATTTGCTAGATGACGCAAAGGGTTACGGCATCGGTCGGCGGCTGATGGCGGCGATGGCCGACCGTTTCCTGGCCGCCGGCATCCGGTCCGCGGCGGTCTGGTGCCTGCGCGACAACCCGTCGCGCTGGTTCTACGAAAGGTTGGGCGGAATCAAGGTGGCGGAGCGGCCGATCCGCTTCGCCGGCAGCGATCTGGTGGAAATCGCCTATGGCTGGCGCGACCTGACGCCGCTTGCACGCTTGTCGGCGGGGCCGGAGGTGCGGTAGTGAGGGGACTTGAGTCCCCACGCATCAGGATTCGCCGATGTCCAGCGCCGCCTCCCTTTCCGCCGCCTCGCTTTCAGCCGAACGGGTCCTCATTCTCGATTTCGGGTCGCAGGTGACCCAGCTCATCGCCCGCCGTGTGCGCGAGAGCGGTGTCTATTGCGAAATCCACCCCTTCGGCATGAGCGACGAGCGCATCCGCGAGTATGACCCGAAGGCGATCATCCTGTCGGGCAGCCCGGCCTCGGTCACCGAGGCGAACGGCCCGCGCGCCCCGCAGGCCGTGTTCGACCTGAAGGTCCCGGTGCTCGGCATCTGCTACGGCCAGCAGACGATGTGCCACCAGCTGGGCGGCACCGTGTCCGGCTCCGACCACCGCGAGTTCGGCCGCGCCTTCATCGAGATCAAGGAGCCCTGCGCCCTGTTCGACGGGCTGTGGGAGGTCGGGTCGAAGGAACAGGTGTGGATGAGCCACGGCGACCGCGTCACCGCGCTGCCGCCCGGCTTCCGCGCCGTGGCGGTCAGCGACGGCGCGCCCTTCGCCGCCATCGCCGACGACCAGCGCCGCATCTACGGCGTGCAGTTCCACCCGGAGGTGGTCCACACCCCGCACGGCGCCCAGCTGCTGGCGAACTTCGTCCACCGCGTCGCCGGCATCGAGGGCGACTGGACGATGGCCGCCTTCAAGCAACAGGCCATCGAGAAGATCCGCGCCCAGGTCGGCACCGGCAAGGTGATCTGTGGCCTGTCGGGCGGCGTCGATTCGTCGGTCGCGGCCGTGCTGATCCATGAGGCCATCGGCGACCAGCTGACCTGCATCTTCGTCGACACCGGCCTGATGCGCGCCGGCGAGTTGGAAGAGGTCGTGCGGCTGTTCCGCGACCACTACAACATCCCGCTGGTCCACCGCGAGGCGGCCGACCTGTTCCTGGGCAAGCTGGCCGGCGTCACCGATCCGGAGCAGAAGCGCAAAATCATCGGCGGCCTGTTCATCGAGGTCTTCGACGAGGAGAGCGCGAAGGTCGGCGGTGCGGAGTTCCTGGCCCAGGGCACGCTCTACCCCGACGTGATCGAGAGCGTCTCCTTCACCGGCGGCCCGTCGGTCACCATCAAGTCGCACCACAATGTCGGCGGCCTGCCGGAGCGGATGAAGCTCAAGCTGGTCGAGCCGCTGCGCGAACTGTTCAAGGACGAGGTCCGTGCCTTGGGCCGTGAACTCGGCCTGCCGCCGGCCTTCATCGGCCGCCACCCCTTCCCCGGCCCGGGCCTCGCCATCCGCGTCCCCGGCGAGATCACCCCGGAGAAGCTGGAGATCCTGCGCAAGGCCGATACGGTCTATCTGGAGGAAATCCGCAACGCCGGCCTCTACGACGCGATCTGGCAGGCCTTCGCCGTGCTGCTGCCGGTCCGCACCGTCGGCGTGATGGGCGACGGCCGCACCTACGACCATGTGCTGGCCCTGCGCGCGGTGACCTCCACCGACGGCATGACCGCCGACTGGTACCCCTTCCCCCACGACTTCCTGGCGCGCGTGTCCAACCGCATCGTCAACGAGGTCCGCGGCGTCAACCGCGTCGTCTACGACATCACGTCGAAGCCGCCGGGGACCATCGAGTGGGAATGAGGCGAGTGGAAACGCTTTGCCGGTGAAAGACAAAGGGGCGGGAAACCGCCCCTTTTCTTTTGCCTGCCCAGATGTCGCTCAAAACAGCGATTCGACCGTCTGCGTCCTGGGGCTGCGCCGCTTGCCGCGGGCTGGCTTGGGGGTGGCGGGAAGCAGGCCTTCCCTCTGCGCGCACAGGTCGTGCCAGACATGGCCCGGACGCTCCGGCGTCCAGTACATGGGTTCGCCGAGCAGCACCTCTTCGCCGCAACAGGCGCAGGGAGGGTATGGGCTGGATGTGTGTTCGGACCGGTCCATCTCACCGTTATGCCAGTGGCGAGGCGATCCGTAAGTGATGCGGATCAAATCGGACCGCAAGAGTGCGAAAAAATAGCTCCGCTCACGCTGGACCTGGGGACAGCGGCGGCCCCGCTCCCCACAGCGGGGGAACAGGACCGCGCAGCCCTATGCCGTCAACGCACGTCGGCCAGTGCGACGCAGGCGCGGTCGCGGCCGGCGAGGCTGCCGCAGCCGTCGGCGCGCTGGGAAACAAAGCGCATCACAACGCGCTCACCCTTGCCGACCGACTGCGGCGGCAACAGCGCCTCGGCGACCTGGGTGGTGAATTGCGGGCTGACGCGGTGCGTCGGTGCGGGCGCCGGGTCGAGGCTGGCGACCTGCACCGGCCTTGCCGGAGCCACCGCGGGGGCGGGAGCCGGGACGGGAGCGGGCGCGGGTTCGGGCAGCGACGCCACCACCACCGGAGCCGGTGCCGGAGCGGGCGCCGGTTCTGCGAGCTTCGGCTCGGCCGGGCGCGGCTCCATCCGCCGCGGCTCGACAGCGCGGGATTCGGGCGCGCGGGTTTCCGGAGCGGCGGAGGCGACGACGACCGGCGCCGGTTCCGTCCGCTGCGTGGACGCCGTCTGGCCGCCGCGCGGCTTCGGCGCGTCGTCCGGCACCACCGCGACCTCGATGGCCGAGGCGCCGGCCGCCAGCGACGGTTCGCGCGGGCCGGTGCCGCGCAGCACCGGGGTCAGCGCCGCCAGATACATCTTCGTCTCGCGCGGCAGCCGCTGCTTGCCGGCCAGATGCTGGGCGTAGCAGGCCGGGCCGCAATTGTAGGCGGCCAGGAAACCGGGGGCGCCGAACAGGTCGTACATCTCGCGCAAGTAGGCGGTGCCGGCCATGATGTTCTCGTGCGGGTCTGAGGGATCGGACCCTAGTCCATACTTGGCCCGCATCAGCTCGTAGGTGCCGGGCATCACCTGCATCAGGCCGATGGCCCCGGCGGAGCTGGTCAGCACCTTGCCGCTGTTGGTCGTCGCCCGGCCGTTGCTCTCGCGCATCATCACCGCGCGGATCCATTTCTCCGGCATGTCGTACCGCTGGGAAGCCTCGCGGATGTGCGGGACCCAGCGGGACAGCGGATCGTTCGGATCCGGGACATAGGCAGCGGATTCGACCGGCGGAGCCGTCTGCACCTGCGGCGCGTCGGAGGCGCAGCCGGCCAGACCGAGGGCAAGGCACAGCAGTGCTCCGGCGGCGTGGATCGTCGCGAGGTTTCGTTTGACCACGAGGGGATTTCCGTGCTGTTGGCGCAGGCGGGACAAAAGATGGATCGCTTTTCAATGTATAGCCCACGCCTGTCAAGCGACATCACGGCCGTTTCTTGAATCCTGTCCCGAAGATGCCTCAAAAATGCCCGCTTTATCCCTTGTGAAGAGGTCGGCAATTAGGATTTTGGGCAAATGTCCCTATGCCTATCTTCTCTCTCCGTCCGGACATCACCATGCCGTCACAAGGCGCGACAACGGGAACCTTGACGGAACATCCACGCCACCCCTAATGGAGGGCGCCGGCCGCCCCCTCAACCGATGCCGTTCCGATCGGACAGGCTCGGCCGAACTGGATCGACGATCATGACCGCCCCCCAACGGACCTTCCCGCCGGCCCAGCAGACACCGCAGCCGCAGATGCCGTCCCCGCCGCAGGAAGACGCCCCGCCCCGCAAGCCCCGGCGCTTCGGCCGGCTGCTGGCGATCCTGCTGGTTCTTCTTGCGGCAGGCGGCGGTATTGCCCTGTGGCGCGCCCGCAATCCGGCCCCTCCCTCCCCCACCCCGGCCGGCCAGGCGGCGGAGCGCCCGGTGGAGCTGACCGCGCTTGAGGTCACGGCCGTCGCCCCGCGCGCGCTGGCGGAGACGGTCCGGCTCAGCGGCTCCGTCTCGCCGATGGAACAGTCGGCGGTGAAGGCGGAGGTCGCCGCCCGTCTGGCCGAGGTGGCGGTGCGCGAGGGGCAGGCGGTCCGCCGCGGCGAAATGCTGGCCCGCTTCGACACGGTGGAGCTGACCGCCCGCCTCAATGAGAAGCAGGCCAACCTGGAGGGCGCGCGGGCTCAGCTGGTGCTGGCCGAAAAGACGCTGACCAAGAACCGCACGCTGAACCGCAGCAACATCGTCTCGGACACCAGCCTGGATCAGGCCGAAAGCAGCTTCGGCTTCCAGCGCGCCCAGGTCGACGCACTGGCGGCGCAGGTGGAACTGGCGCGCAAGGCCTTGCGCGACGCGGTGGTGCTCAGCCCCATCGACGGCATGGTCGCCACCCGCACCGTCAATCCCGGGGAAAATCTGGCGGTGAATGCCGCCATGTTCACCGTGGTCGACCTGTCGCGGGTCGAGGTCGAGGCGACCGTCCCGGCGGAGCAGGTGGCCCGGCTCGCCGTCGGCCAGACCGCCAGCCTGCGGGTGGAGGGGTTCGGCGAACGGGAGTTCGCCGGCAGCGTCGCCCGCATCAACCCGATGGCGCGGGCGGGATCGCGCGCCATCCCGGTCTATGTGACCATCGACAATCGCGACGGCGCGCTGCGCGGCGGCATGTTCGCCAGCGGCGAGGTTCTGGTGGCGCAGGCGGCGGGCGCCATCGCCGTGCCGCCGGTCGCCATCCGCCACGACGAGCAGGGCGAGTTCGTCCTGGCGATTGCGGACGGCCGCACCGTGCGCCGCCCGGTCACGCGGGTGGCGCTGTGGGCGCGCGGCGATCTGGTGCAGGTGGACGGCCTGGCGCCGGGCGAGCGCGTCGTCACCGGCAACCTGCCCGGCCTGACCGCCGGACGCAGCGTCTCGATCGCCGGCACCTGACCCGGACGGACCAGCAGCCATGCCGATCACCCGCATCAGCGTCGACAACCCGGTCTTCGCCACCATGATGATGGTGGCGCTGATGGTGCTCGGCCTCTTCTCCTACAACCGGCTGGGCGTCGACCTGTTTCCCGACGTCGATTTCCCGGTGGTGGTGGTCAGCACCGCCTATCCCGGCGCCAGCCCGGAGACGGTGGAGACCGACATCACACGGCCCGTCGAGGATGCGATCAACACCATCGCCGGCATCAAGACGCTGACTTCGCGCTCCTACGAGGGGCAGTCGGTGGTGATCGCCGAGTTCGACCTGAAGACCTCGTCGGTCCAGGCGTTGCAGGACGTGCGCGAGAAGGTCTCGGCCATCCGCGCCAGCTTCCGCGACGAGGTGAAGGATCCGCAGATCACCCGCTTCAACCCGGACGACCAGCCGATCCTGTCCATCGCCGTCACCTCCGACCTGCGGTCCTTGCGCGACCTCACCACGCTGACCGACCAGATCATCCTGAAGCGCTTGCAGAATGTCCGCGGCGTCGGCAAGGCCACCATCGCCGGCGGGGTCAAGCGGCAGATCCTGATCCGCCTGAAGCCGGAAAAGCTGGAAGCACTCAACGTCGGCGTCGACGAGGTGATCGCTACCGTCACCAGCGAGAACCAGGACGTGCCCGCCGGCACCGTCTCCGGCCAGGGACGGGAGCGGGTGGTGCAGGTGGAGGGGCGCGTGCGCAACCCGCGCGACCTGCTGGACCTAATCGTCGCGCGGCGCGGCGGCAGCCCGGTGCGCCTCTCCCAGGTCGCCGAGGTGATCGACGGGCAGGAGGAGCAGGATTCGGCCGCCCTGCTGAACGGCAACCCGGCGCTGGCGGTCGATGTGGTGAAGGTCCAGGGCGCCAACACGGTGGAGGTCGCCCGCGGCCTGCATGGGGCGATCCAGGATCTGCGGACCAACGGCTCGCTGCCGGCGGACGTGACGCTGGCGGTGGTGCGCGACAGCTCCCGCGGCATCACCAACTCGCTCAGCAACGTGCAGGAGACGCTGGTCGAGGGCGGCATCCTGACCATCCTGATCGTCATGGTGTTCCTGGGGTCCTGGCGCAGCACGGTCATCACCGCGCTGACCCTGCCGGTTGCCGTGCTCGGCACCTTCGGCATGCTGGCCGCCATGGGCTTCACGCTGAACATGATGACGCTGATGGCGCTGTCGCTCGCCATCGGCATCCTGATCGACGACGCCATCGTCGTGCGCGAGAACATCATGCGCCACCTCGCCCGCGGCCAGGGCCACCGTCAGGCGGCACTCGACGGCACGGCAGAGATCGGGCTCGCGGTGCTGGCGACCACGCTGACCATCGTCGCGGTGTTCCTGCCGGTCGCCTTCATGGGCGGCATCATCGGCCGCTTCTTCCTGCAATTCGGCATCACCGTCTCGGCGGCGGTGCTGATCTCGCTGTTCGTGTCCTTCACGCTCGACCCCATGCTGTCCAGCATCTGGTACGACCCGGCCGCCCACGGCCGCCATGGCCGCTCGATCTTCGGCCGCTTCGCCGCCTGGTTCGGGCGAGGCTTCGATGCGCTCTCGCACGGCTATGGCCGGCTGCTGCGCTGGGGCCTGCGCCGGCGCTGGATTGTCGTGATCGTGGCGCTGGCGATCTTCTTCGGCAGCTTCCTGCTGGTGCCGCGCATCGGCGTGGAGTTCGTCCCCGCCGCCGACCTCGGCGAGCAGATCGTCGAGGTGGAATCCCCCGTCGGCTCGTCGCTCGCCACCACCACCGCCAAGACCCGCCAAGTCGAGGCGGCGATCCGCGAGTTCCCGGAGATCGCCTACACCTACAGCACGGTCAACACCGGGGTCTCCATCGGCCACAACCGCGGCAGCATCTATCTGCGCTACACCCCCATCGACCAGCGCAAGCGCTCGCCCAACGACCTGGCCCCGCTGCTGCGGCAACGTCTGTCGGCGATCCCCGGCGTCACCATCGGCATCGCCATCCCCGGCGTCGGCGGCGTGCAGAAGCAGATCCAGGTTTCGGTCCAGGGCCGCGACATCGCCGAGCTGGACCGGCTGTCGCAGACCGTGATCGGCGCCATGCGCGCCATCCCCGGCTTCGTCGATGTCGACAGCACGCTGAAGGCGGCCAAGCCGACGCTGGCGGTCCGGCTGGAGCGCGACCTCGCCAGCGATCTCGGCATCGGCACCGCCAAGGTGGCCGACACACTGCGCCCGCTGTTCGCCGGCGACACGGTGTCGAGCTGGAAGGCGCCGGACGGCGAGAGCTACGACGTGCTGGTCCGCCTGCCCGAAGGCGACCGCGCCGGCCGCGCCGACCTCGACCGCATTTATTTCTCCGGCGGGGTCGATGCCAACGGCACGCCGCGCATGATCCCGCTGTCCCAGGTGGCGGAGGTGGTGACGACGCTCGGCGCCTCGCAGATCAACCGGCGCGATTTGCAGCGCGAGGTGAATGTCCAGGCCAACGTCCAGGGCCGCGCCGCCGGCGATGCCGGCCGCGACCTCCAGGCGGCGCTGGCCAAGATCGAGCTGCCGCCGGGCTACCGCATCGTCTTCGGCGGCTCGACCAAGGACATCGCCGAGACCAGCGGCTATGCCATGCAGGCCCTGGCGCTTGCCGTCATCCTGATCTACCTGATCCTCGCCTCGCAGTTCGGCAGCTTCCTGCAACCGCTCGCCATCATGGCCTCGCTGCCGCTGTCGCTGGTCGGCGTCTTCCTGGGGCTGCTGGCGGCGGGATCGACGCTGAACATCTTCAGCGCCATCGGCTTCATCATGCTGATGGGGCTGGTGACCAAGAACGCCATCCTGCTGGTCGATTTCGCCAATCAGGCGCGCAAGCGCGGCGCCGGCCTGCACGACGCGCTGGTCGAGGCCGGCATCATCCGCCTGCGCCCCATCGTGATGACCACCGCCGCGATGATCTTCGGCATGCTGCCGCTGGCGCTCGGCATCGGCGAGGGGGCGCAGCAGCGCGCGCCGATGGCCCATGCGGTGATCGGCGGGTTGTTGTCCTCCACCATCCTGACGCTGCTGGTGGTGCCGGTGGCGCTGACCTATCTCGACGGGCTGTCGCGCCGGATGAAACGCTGGTTCGCCCACAGCGATCCAGACGCCCAACAGCATCCGGCAGAGTGAGGGTCAGGCCAGGGCCGGGGTCCGCACCGAACTGCCGACGCCGACGGCCCGCATGTTCTCCTCGACCCAGCGCCCCGCCGCCTCGCGCCCGGCGTCGCGCAGCCAGTTCAGGAAGCTCCAGTCGGTCATCAGCTTTGAATAGAGCCCCAGATCCTGGAGATGCTCGTCGGCGCCGATCATGTGCAGGCGCGGGGCGTCGCCGCGGGCGGACAGGCAGCGCATCTCCTGCAACAGGGCGGCGTTGAAGGTGATCTGGTTGAGGCGGGCGGCGATGCCGGCCGGATCCTCCGGCGTGGTGGCGCAGGTGAAGGGGTTGATCGTCACCACCAGCAGGTCTGCGCCGGGACAGGCCGCCGCCAGCGGCGACAGCGGCGGGTTGGCGAGATAGCCGCCATCCCAATAATCCTGGCCGTCGATCCGCACCGCGCGGAACAGGCTGGGCAGGCAAGCCGAGGCCAGCAGGTGATCGACCTCCAGCTCCGTCTCGTCGAACAGCCGCAGGGCTCCGGTCCGCACAGTGGTGGCGCTGACGAACAGCCGCAGCCCGCTCCGCCGGATCAGCTCCGGTTCGACCATCTCGGCCAGCAGGCCGCGCAGCGGGTGGAAATCCGCCGATTGGGTCCGATAGGGGCTGACCCAGCGCCGTGCCCAATCGACCATATGGGTTCCCGGCGCGTGATCGACATTCCAGCGGCCGAGCAGCCGGTCGGTCACGCTCGGCCGGATCGGCCCCAGCCGCCCGGCGGCGCTGACCCGCTCCCAGAAAGTCGCCAGTTCGGCCCGCGCCCCACTGCATCCACCGCGTGCCCAGCCCTGGGCCAGCATGGCGGCGTTCATCGCCCCGGCGCTGGCCCCGCTGACCCCGACCAGCCGGATGTCCTCCTCCAGCAGCCGGTC
The DNA here is from genome assembly GCF_058780665.1 of Azospirillum sp. UENF 112521. NCBI lineage: Bacteria > Pseudomonadati > Pseudomonadota > Alphaproteobacteria > Rhodospirillales > Azospirillaceae > Azospirillum > Azospirillum sp. UENF 112521. The sequence continues at coordinate 1,030,993 of NZ_JBSNCI010000002.1, read as the reverse complement.
GAGCACGCCCCAGGTGAAGGCGCCATGCGCACCGCCGCCCTGCAAGGCCAGCGCCAGCGTTGGCCTGGGCGGCGGCAGGGCCAGAAGAGGGTCCGGCCCCGACAGTTCCAACGGTTCCGCAGGGCAGGCGGGCGGCACAGGCGTCGCCTTGCCGCACACACGGTTCCACAGCTTTCGGATCATCGTCATGGCCGGCACGTCTCCAAATGCTTATGCTGCACCGCAACATGAGCAGGGACTTCCGCATCGGCAAGGGGGTATGCCCATGGAGGCAGGCAGGGAACGGCATTGGAAACCCGCCGCCACATGCACTAAGTAGGCGGACACCCCAGACGCCGAGCCGCCCCTTGCCCACCCCGCACTATCAGGTCATCCCGATCACCGACCCCGAAGACCCGCGCATCGAGCCTTACCGCGACGTGCGGGAGCGCGATCTCGTCGGCCGTGACGGGCTGTTCATCGCCGAAGGGGCGGTGGTGGTGCGCAGCCTCGTGCAATCCACCCGCTACCGGGCCCGCTCGCTGCTGATCGCCGAGAAGCGGCTGGAGGCGCTGGAGCCGATGCTGGCGGCCCTTTCGCCCGAAACGCCGGTCTATACCGCCACCCAGCCCGTGCTGGACCGCATCGCCGGCTTCCCCCTGCATCGCGGCATCCTGGCGGTGGGGGAAAAGACCGGTGTCCCGAGCGTCGCCGACCTGCTGGGTGCCTGCGGGCCGGTTTCCCGTGTCGTCATGCTGTTCGGCATCGGCAACCACGACAATATGGGCGGCATCTTCCGCAACGCCGCCGCTTTCGGCGCCGATGCGGTGACCCTCGATCCCGGCTGCTGCGACCCGCTCTACCGCAAGGCGATCCGCGTTTCGGTGGGGGCGACCCTGCTGGTGCCGACGGCCAAGCTCGCCGCGGACGAGGATCCGCTCGCCCTGCTCGACCGCTTCGGCTTCGAGGCGGTGGCGCTCAGCCCCGCCGGTGCCGAGACGCTGGCCGCCCTGACGCCGCCGCGCCGTGCCGCCCTGCTGTTCGGCTCTGAAGGGCCGGGCCTGCCGCCCGCCCTGCTGGCCCGCGCCCGCAGCGTGCGCATCCCGATGGCCGGCGACTTCGATTCCCTCAACGTGGCGACCACCAGCGGCATCGTGCTGCACCACATCGCGTCCGGACAGGTGCCATGACAGACGATATGAGCGACGACATCGGCACGCCGGCCGCCACAGCCACCGCCGACCCGCATCTGGTCCATGACCTCGCCGTCGCCCATCCGGAGGTGACGACGCTGGGGGCGGCCGGCCTGCTGCGGATGACCGACGCCGAGGCGCGCGGGCTGGTGGCGCTCGGCCTGCCGCTGCCGAAGGGCAAGCGCGACCTGCTGGTGCCGGCGGAGCGGCGCGCGGCCATCCTGCTGGAGATCGCCGGACGCATCGACCGCGCCCACCGCCGCGACGCGCTGCTTGCCCAGGGCCGCCGGGCGCTGGCCGGCGGCCACACCACCCTGCTGTCCTGCGAGGACCGCACCCGCGTCCGCGCCGTGCGCAGCGACGAGCTGCCCTGGCCCGGCCTGTCCCCGGCGATCCGCTTGCAGGTTTCCCGGACCTTCGACGCGCTGGAGCTGTCGGACCTGTCCGATGGGGAGCTGTCGGCCCGGCTGGACCATGACCCGGCCCTGCGCGCAGCACTGGACGACACCCTGTCGCGGGTCGCCACCCGGCTGCGCGATCTGGCCGAGCGGGCCGGTGACGACCCGGAGTGGGGCTTCGCCAGCCTCGCCGACCGGCTGGGCAAGGCCGCCCGCAACCGCAGCGACGCCGACGAGCTGCTCGACCGCTGGGACCGCGAATACGACCAGTGGCGCCGCGAGCGGGCGGAGGGGCGCGGCCGGCTCTATGTCGACCGCCATTTCGACTTCTCGCGCTTCGAACGGCTGTTCCCGGTGGCGCGCGGCATGAACCGCCGTCTGGTGCTGGTGATCGGCCCGACCAACTCGGGCAAGACCCACCGTGCCATCACCGCGCTGCGCGAAGCGCGCGACGGCGTCTATCTGGCGCCGCTGCGCCTGCTGGCGCTGGAGGTGATGGAGCGGCTGAACGGCGAAGGCACCCCAACAACGCTGATCACCGGCGAGGAGGAAATCCGCACCCCCGGCGCCCGCCACACCGCCTCCACCATCGAGGTGATGGACCCCGACCGCCCCGTCGAGGTCGCGGTGATCGACGAGATCCAGATGCTGGCCGACCCGGCGCGCGGCTGGGCCTGGACCGCCGCCCTGATGGGCGTGCCGGCGGAGACCGTCTACATCCTCGGCGCGCCGGAGGTCCGGCCGCTGGTGGAGCGCGCCGCCGCCCATCTCGGCGAACCGCTGGAGGTGGTGGAGCTTGAGCGCAAGACCCCGCTGTCGATGCTCGACCGCCGGCTGGAGTGGGCGGAGGTGGAGCGCGGCGACGCGCTGATCGCCTTCTCCCGCCGCGAGGTGCACAGCGTCCGCGACACGCTGCTGGCCCAGGGGCTGTCGGTCGCCGCCATCTACGGCGCGCTGGCCCCGGCGGTGCGGCGGCGCGAGGCGGCCCGTTTCCTGTCCGGCGAGGCGGATGTGGTGGTGGCGACCGACGCCATCGGCATGGGGCTGAACCTGCCCTGCCGCCGGGTGTTGTTCACCGCCCTGGAGAAGTTCGACGGCAGCGGCGTCCGCCCGCTGAGTGCCACCGAGGTGAAGCAGATCGCCGGCCGCGCCGGCCGCTTCGGCCAGTTCGAGGAGGGGCATTTCGGCGTCATCGCCCGCGGCACCCCCGCCACGCTGAAACGCCTGCTGGAGGCGCCCGACCGCCGCCTGCGCGCCGACGCTCCCCTGCCCGTCCGCCCGACCCGCGCCATGTTGGCCCGTCTCGCCAGCCACATCGACAGCGACGAGACCCGGCTGCTGGTGGAGTGCTTCGGCAGCGCCGCGACATCCGGCTCCCCCTTCCGGCTGGCCGACCTGTCGGCGCTGCGCCGGGCAGCACCCATGCTGGATGCCCGCCGGCTGGCGCTCACCGCCAAGCTCGACCTGCTGCTCGCCCCCGCCGACCTGGAAGATGCGGAGGATGCCAAGGTGTTCGCCGCGATCCTCGACGCGGTGGAGGCCGGAGAAAGGCTGCCGCTCGGCCGACTGATCCCGGCGCGGCTCGACGGGCTGGCCGCCGATGTGCTGGAGGCGGCGTCGCGCGCCTGCGACCTTTATTTCTGGGCGTCGCGCAAGTTCCCGGACGCCCTGCCCGACCGCGACCGGGTGCGCAGCGCCCGCGACGCCATCGGCCAGCGCCTGTCCGAAGCGCTGGCGTCCCGTGCCCGCCGCCGCGAGCCGCCGCCGGCCGCCGGCTTCCGCGGCGCCCCGCGCAAGCGCTTCGGTCCGCGCCGCCGCTGACAACGGGGGATTGAGTGAGGAGGATTGGTTCCCGGCGAAATTCGCCCTCATGGCACTGCTGCACTGCGAACGAAGGGGACGCCCTGCTGTTCTGAACTGGACCAGACTTGGCTCGGTCACCACATCGATAGCAAGCGCCTATCGCCACGTTAGAAAACGTCGATTGGACGCTATCGAAAGACCCTGCCACTGTTGCATCGGCGGCCAAGCCCTCCGGCCGTCCCGTTCAGGAGCAACCGGCGTGAAGACCGCATCCCCCACCATCGCCGACACCGTCCCCACCCGCTCCCCTGCGGTGGGACGCCGGTTCTGGACCATGCTCGGCCCCGGCTTCGTGGTGGCGGTCGGCTACATGGATCCCGGCAACTGGGCGACGGACATCGCGGCGGGCTCCAGCTTCGGCTTCGCCCTGCTGTCGGCGGTGCTGATCGCCAGTCTGGCCGGCATCTTCCTGCAGGGGCTGATCGTCCGGCTGACGCTGGCGACCGGCACCGATCTGGCCCGGCTGATCCGCCAGCGTTTCCCGCGGCCGGTGGCGATGCTGGTCTGGGCGGTCTCGGAGCTGGCGATGATCGCCACCGATCTGGCCGAGCTGCTGGGCAGCGCCATCGCGCTGAAGCTGCTGTTCGGCATCCCGATCATGGCCGGGGTGGTGATCTCCGCCGTGCTGACCTTCGGCATCCTGGCCCTGCCCGGCGCCCGCGGCCGTGCGCCCGAACTGGTGGTCGGCGCGCTGATGAGCGTGGTCGTCGTCTGCTTCGCCTGGGAGTTGGCGATTGCCCGCCCCGACCCCGGCGCCCTGCTGGCCGGTCTGGTGCCAAGCGTCGAATTGGCTCGCAATCCCGAGATGCTGTACCTGTCGCTGGGCATCATCGGCGCCACCGTCATGCCGCACAATCTGTTCCTGCATTCCGGTCTGGTGCAGGCCCGGTTGGCCGAGGTCAAGACGGAGGAGGAGCGGCGGCAGGCCGCGCGCTGGCTGACCATCGACTTGTCGACCGCTCTGGCGCTGGCCGGTCTGGTCAACGGCGCCATCCTGGCCGTCGCCGCCGTGGCCTTCCAGGGGGCGGCTGCCGGCGCCTCCCCCGGCATCGAGGACGCCCACGCCCTGCTGGGCAGCAGCATCGGCGGCGTCGCCGCCCTGGTCTTCGCCATCGCCCTGCTGGCCGCCGGCCAAAGCTCCACCACCACCGGCACCATGGCCGGGCAGATGGTGACGGAGGGCTTCCTGAACCTGCGACTGCGCCCGGTCACCCGTGCGCTGATCACCCGCGGCGCCTCGCTGATCCCGGCATTGGCGGTGCTGGGCAGCGCCGGGGACGGGGCGGTGGATGGCTTGCTGGTGCTGAGTCAGGTGGTGCTGGCCCTGACCCTGCCCTTCATCCTGATCCCGATGCTGGTGCTGCTGCGCAACGACAAGCTGATGGGCGGGCTGGCGATGGCGCCGCTGACCCTGCGGCTGGCCAGCCTGACCGTGCTGGTGCTGACCGGCCTGTCCGGCTGGCTGGCCGGCACCACCGCCATGGCGTGAGCGGAAAGGCACCTCGACCCGGAGCGGGGAATGGTCCATCTTGCGGCCCGTTCCCCGATTTTCCTTCCTGTCATCGGTGCCCTATGGATCCTGCCCTCGAACAACGCCTCGCCGATCTGGAAAGCCGCCTCGCGCATCACGAGCGCATGGCGGAGGAGATGTCGGAGGTCATCTTCGCCCAGGGCCAGACCATCGACCGCCTGACCGCCCAGATGAGGCGCATGCGCGACCGGGTGGAGGCGGCGGAATACGCCATCGCCTCCCCGCAGGACGACCGGCCGCCGCCGCATTACTGAGGGACTGGGAGCGTCCTCACCCCACCCCCTCGTAGACCACCTCCGTCATCATCCCCGTCGCCATGTGCAGCAGGTTGTGGCAATGCAGCGGCCAGCGGCCGGGGTTGTCGGCGTCGAAGGCGACGGTGACGCTGCCCATCATCGGCACCAGGACGGTGTCGCGCACCGCCCCCGCCACCGGCCGGCCGTCGATGGCCACCACCTGGAAATGATGGCCGTGCAGGTGCATGGGATGCGCCATCATCGACGCATTCTCGAAGGTCAGCTCCACCCGCTGGCCCTGGCGGACCGTCAAAGGCCGGTGCGCCCCGAAGGTCAGACCGTCCAGGCTCCAGACATAGGGCGCCATCGAGCCGGTCAACTGCATCCGCCGCGTCAGGTCGGCTGTACGCGCCGCCAGCGGCATGATGGCGATCAGTTGCCGTTCCAGCGACAGGTCGAGCGGATCGGTCTGCGTCTCCCCGGTCGTCGCGATTTTCTCCACCGCAGCGCCGGGGGTGGCAAGGATGATGCCGGTGCGCTGCACCGCCCCTTCGCGCAGAGCCAGGATCGGGAAGGCGCCGCCCTCGGCCGGCACGGTGAGGCGGATGTCCAGCCGCTGGCCCATGCTCATGGCGAAGCGGCTGCCGGCAACCGGCTGCACCGGGTTGCCGTCGGCGGCGATCACCTGCCCGGTCAGCCGCCCGAGGTCGAGATGGAAGGCGGTCGAGGTGGCGCCGTTGATGATGCGCAGCCGCACCCGTCCGCCCCGTTCCACCCGGACCAGTTCGGGGTCGGCGAGCGTGCGATCGTTCGCGAGGTAGGCGTCGTACTCGACGTCGTTCAGGTCCATCGCCATGCCGCCGGACATGCCGCTCATGCCATGCCCAGAGCCATGCGCCGAACCATGTCCCGCCTGTCCGTGATCCATTGAGCCATGGTTCATCACGCCGTGATTCATGGCGCCAGTGCTCATGGCACCGTGATCCATCTGGCCGTGCCCGCCATGGGCCGTTCCGCCGGCCGGCGCACCCAGGGAGGCCAGCAGTTCCGCCGGGTCGCGGAAGGTGAAGTCGTGCAGTAGGAGTGTCACCTCCTGCTCGTCGGTGCGCACATCCTCTGCGCTGCGGACCACCAGCGGGGCCGCCATCAGCAGCTGTTCCTGCATCCCGTGATGGGAGTGCATCCAATGGGTGCCGGTGCGGGGCGCGAAGTCGTAGCGGACCGACTCGCCGTCGCGGATCGCCGGACGGTTGTTGTCGACGACACCGTCCTGGACATAGGGCGGCGTCTGGCCGTGCCAGTGGATGATCGAGTCCTCGCCCGCCCGGTTGGCGAGATCGACGACGAAGCGCCGGCCGGGATCGAGGGTCAGCCCATGGGTGCCGTCGGGCTGGCGGATGCCGAACACGCCGGCCGCCTTGCCGTTCACGTCGAGCGTGCGGCGGTCGACGGTCAGCCGGACGGCATCCTCCACCGGACTGGCGGCAAAGACGGAACGCGGAAAGGCGGGAAGCAGGGCGGCACAGCCGCCGGCGACCGCCGTCGACAGCAGACGGCGGCGCGAAAGCGCGAGAGTCATGACGGACTCCGAAGATTCGGATGAAAAGGGGATAAGGAAAGGCGCCGCGGAAGCCCAGCGGCGCGCCGGCATCATCCCAGCCGCGGCGGCGGCAGGTCGGGCCGCACCCCAAGCCCTTCACGCAACAGTCCGGTCGTCCACCGCAAGCGCAGCCCGGTGGAGCCGACCGGGGTCGTCAGACCGGCGCTTGGCAAACCGACGACCATGGGGGCACAGGCCATGCCGGCGCAGCAAGGCTGGGTCGCGTGATGCGTCCGGCCCGGCGCGGGGCGGCCATGGTCCATTCCATCCATGGCGGCCGCGTGCGGCACGCCGTGCACCGCCATGGCGGCCGGCGCATCATGCGGACAGGCAGCGGCGGCATTGCCCGACCACAGCAGCAGGCCGAGCATCACGAGGACCAGCGCCCCCGCGACCCCGCTCAGCCTCCGCATCCAGTCGGCGACGCGCATCGGCACCGCACCGCTCCCGCTTGTTGTCAGCCTTTCCAAATAGGCCCTCGGTGGGAGCCGGTCAACCGCCTCCGACCGCCGGACAGGGCGTCTACCCATTCCGTCCTAGGCGTTTTCCCGAGCATGGAACTGCAACACACTGCCCCTATATTGGCCGTCACCCGAAACCAAGAAAACACTCCCGAGATGTCCGCCCCCGCCCGTTCGGCCACCCTTCTGCACACCGCGACCCGTCCGCTGCATTGCGCCTGCTGCGGCCGTCCCTTCGTCCGTCCGTCCACGCGGGGGCCGGCACCGCTCTATTGCTCGGCGGATTGCCAGAAGCAGATGCGCGTCCGCACGCGGGTGTGGAGCGGGCGCGACGACGCCCCCTTCGGACTGCGCCGCGCGTCTTAGAGACTGTCTGGTGCTCATTGAAGCACCAGACAGTCTCTAAGCTTTTGGTTCTTCGTGTGATTCACGCTTCAAGCGATCCCGCTTGAACCGATCACACTCCAGCGGTTTCAGCGAATCTCGACGGTCGCGCTGTCGCTGCGGCCGTCGGCGTCCAGCACGGTGACCCGCACCACCCCCGGCCCGTCCGGACGCCAAACCACGTCGCGGGCAATCGGTGACTGGGCGATGCGCCGCCCGTCGATCAGCCAGGATAGCGGGCGACGCCCGCCGGTGGCGGTCAGGGTCATCGGCTCCCCCTTGCCATCAGGGCCCAGTGCCTCCAGCACCATGTCGCTGACCGGGAAGGTCAGGCGCAGCCGGTCGGTTCTGGCGCGGCCCGGCCAGTTCGACCTCGCCCGGCCGCAGGTGGCGCAGCAGCTCCGGCGGCGCCTCGTTCCTGACCGGGCCGGCGGGACGGCCGCGCTCGGCCGGCAGCCGGTCGAAGACCTCGAACAGCAGCGGAGCGGCGGTGTTGCGGCCGTAATGGTCGGGGCTGGGCGTGCCGTCCGGCCGCCCGACCCACACGCCGACCGTATAGCGCCCGGTGACGCCGAAGGCCCAGGCGTCGCGGAAGCCGTAGCTGGTACCGGTCTTCAGCGCCACCGGCCCGCTGCCGCGCAGCTCCTGCGCCTGCACCACCCCCGGCGGCGGCGGCGAGCCTTCCAGGATGGCACGGACCTGCTGCGCCGCGGTGGCCGACAGCAGCCGCTGCTCCGCCCCGCCGGGCTCGTCCAGCCTGGCGCGCAGCGGCGCCACCAGCCCGTCGCGCGCCAGCCCGCTGTAAAGCATGGTCATGTCCCACAGGCTGATCGACGCCCCGCCCAGCGCCACCGGCAGCCCCGGCAGCGTTGTGCCGCCCGGCAGCACCAGCCGGGCACCGGCCTTGCGCAACGCCTCGGCGAAGCGCAGCGGCCCGACGCGGTCGAGCACCAGCACCGCCGGGACGTTCAGCGAGCGTTGCAGCGCCTCCATCACCGTCAGGTCGCCGGTGAAGCTGCGGTCGAAATTGCGCGGCGCCCAGTCGCCGAAGCGGGTGGAGACGTCGGCGATCTGGGTCAGCGGGTGGATGATGCCGTCGTCGAAGCCCAGCCCATAGATGAAGGGCTTCAGCGCCGATCCGGGCGAGCGCACCGCCCGCACCATGTCGATGGGGCCCTGCCGTGTCTCGTCCAGCGCGTTGGGGCTGCCGAGATAGGCCAGCACCGAGCGGTCGCGGTTGTCGACCACCAGCACCGCCAGCCCGGCCTGCGGGTTCAGCGTTTCCGCCGTCTTCCGGCCCAGCGCCTCGACCGCCTGTTGCAGGGTGCCGTCGATGGTGGTGGCGATCTGCGCCCGTCCGGGATTGGCGCTGCGCAACCGGTCGGCCAGATGCGGGGATGATGCCGGCAGCGGCAGCCGGGCCGAGGGCACCGGCAGGGTCTTGGCCTCCGCCACCGCTTTGGGCGGCAGCGCGCCCGCTTCCGCCACCCGGTCCAGCACCTTGTCGCGCGCCGCCCGCGCCCGCTCCGGATAGCGGTCGGGGCGCAGGTGGGAGGGCGATTGCGGCAGCGAGACCAGCAGCGCCGCCTCCGCCGCGTCCAGTTCAATCGGCGCCTTGCCCAACAGCATCAGAGAGGCGGCGCGGATGCCTTCGATGTTGCCGCCATAGGGGGCGAGCGTCAGATACATGCCGAGGATGTCGCGCTTGCCGTAGCGCCATTCCAGCTGGGCCGCCCGCGCCGCCTCGATCAGCTTGGCGCTGAAGGTCCGTGGCCGCGGCTCCAGCAGGCGGGCGACCTGCATGGTGATGGTGGAGGCGCCGGAGACCACCCGCCCCGCCCCCAGATTCTGTCCCGCCGCGCGCAGCACCGCCAGCGGATCGACGCCGGCATGGTTTTCAAAGCGCCGGTCCTCGTAGGCCAGCAGCAGCTCGACGAACAGCGGCGAGACATCGTCCACCGTCGCCGGCAGCCGCCACGCGCCGGCCGCGTTGGTGAAGACGCGGAGCGGCTGGCCCTTGCGGTCGGTGACAGTCACCGACAGGTCGGCCAGCCGGTCGAGCGGCGGCGGGAACAGCCGGTCGAGCAGCAGCGCCGTCCCCATCAGGGCGGCAAGGGCGGCCACCGCCACCCCCGCCCGCCTTACCCAGACATTACGCACCCAACCCGGCGCCAATCGTCACTCCGCCGGACGGACGGTGATCCGCCCGGTGGTCTGGCGGGCGAAGAAGCGCGGCTTGTACATGTCCTCCACCGTCGCACCCGGCAGCTCGTAGGTGCCGGGGGTGATGGCGCGGACGATGAAGGCCAGCTTGAAGGTCTGCTGGTCCTCCGTCAAATCCACCGCGGCGACATAGCGGTCGTCGCGCGCCTCGGTCGTGCGGGTGTAGCTGAGGTCGCCCAGCCACGCCATCTCCTCCGGCGTGCCGCCGCCCAGCTTGGCGTTCTCGATCTCCCAGCCGGCGGGCAGCGCATGGGTCACCATGCCCTGGTGGAACAGCTTGGTGTTGGCCTCGCCCTCCAGCACGACGACGAACACGTCGTTTTGCTTGATGGTGTCGAGGTTCAGCACCTCGCCCTTGCGGGTGAAGAAGTTGCGCTTGATGCGCAGCCCCTCGCGCGCCGCCGGCTGCGGCGCCACCGGCACACCAGACAGCGACACCGCCTGCCAGACCGCCGCCTTGCCGGCGTTGGCGACCGGGATGCCGGCCTTCAGCTGGGCCAGCGTCGGGGTCAGATCGACCCGCGCGCCGTCCTTCTTCGCACCGCCCAGCGTCATCTCCGCCTTGGCCGGCGCGCCGCGCAGCAGCGCGTCGGCAGCCAGCACCGACCACGCCTTTTCCTGCGTGTTGGTGCGGTTGGCGGCGGTGGCCGACGCCGGCAGGCGGTCGATCAGCGCCGGGATGCGGGTGCCGGCCATGTTGACCTCGGTCATCAGCGCCACCAGGGCCGCGGAGTCGCGCACGGTCGAGCCGTAATCGACGTGCCATTCCTCACGTGCCAGATGGCCGACCGCGCTGTCGAAGGCGCTGGCCGCCCGCTCCTGGTCGCCCATGCGGGCGAGCGCCGCACCGAGCTGCCCCTTGGCGAGCGGCGTCGGCAGCTTCTCCAGTGCTGTGTCGTGCAGGTAGCGCGCCGGGCCCGGCAGCGAGACGCCGGCCAGCGCCAGCGTGTGCAGGGCATAGGCGCGCACCGCCAGATCCCCCGGCTCCGACGCGCTGGCGATGGCGCGCTGGCGCAGCCAGTTCAGGGCGTCGGTCAAGGGCTTGTCGGGAACCGCCTCGCCCTTCTGCTTGGCGCGGACGAGGAACTCGGCGGCATAGGCGGTCAGCCAGCCGTCGGCCTCGTCATTCGCCCCCCACAGGCCGAAGGCGCCGTCGAAGCGCTGCTTGTCCAGCGTGCGGGAGATCGCCTGCTGGACCCGCGCCTCCAGCCCGTCGTCGGGCTTGCGGTCCTTGCCCAGCGCCAGTTCGACGTCGCGCACCACCAGCAGCGGCAGGGCGCGGCTGACCGTCTGCTCCAGGCAGCCGAACGGGTAGCGGTCGAGCGCCCGCAGGATGCCGGCGACGTCGAAGGGCGGTGCGGTGGTGAAGCTGGCCGACCAGCTGGTGGTTCCCGGCAGGTAGGTCGCAAGCTCGGCCCCGTCGAAGCGGACGCTTTCGCCCGGAGCGATCTGGCGGGTGACGAACTGGGTCTCCACCGACCGCGCCGGGCGGACGGTGATGCCGTAGTCGTGGTTCAGCGACAAATTCTCCGGCCCCTTCACCGCCACGGCGACATGGCCGATGCCGGCGGCCACACCCTTCAGCGGCACGATCAGCGTCTTGCGCTCGCCCTTCGCCAGCGGAACCGACAGATTGCCGCCCTCCACCGCCACCGCGTCCTGGGCGGTGACGGCGACCTCATAGGTGCCAGCAGCCGCCTCGACATTGTGCAGCGACAAGGTAACGCGGCTGTCGTCGCCGGGGGCGAGGAAGCGCGGCAGGATGGCGTCGGCGACCAGCGGATCGCGCACCGTCACCGGCCCGGCGGCGGAGCCGACACGGCCGCGGCTGTAGGCCACCGCCATCAGCCGGAGTTCGCCGTTGAAGTCCGGCACGTCGAAGCCGATGCGGGCGGTGCCGTCGGCGCCGACCTTGACCGGCCCGTGGAACAGCGAGACCACGGTGAAGGGCACCACCGGCAGTCCGGCGCCGCTCGAATCACCGCCCTGGCGCATGGCGCCATAGGGACCGTCGAGCGGGTCGATCAGCCGGCCGTAATCGTCGCGGATGTCCAGCCCCAGCCGCCGCTTGCCGAAATAATGCTTCTCCGGCTGCGGGCTGGCGAAGTCGGTCAGGCGCAGGATGCCCTCGTCCACCGCGGCCAGCGTGACATAGGTGTCCTCGATCTTCCCGCCATCGGCGGCGGCGACCTTCACCCCGACCTCCAGCCGGCTGCGCGGGCGCATCACCTGCGGCGCGTCGAGCGTGACGGTCATGGTGCGCACCGACGGATCGACGCCGACCCAGGCCACACCCATGGCGCGCACCGGCTGACGTTCGCGGCCCTTGACCGGCGGGCGGTAGGCGGTGGCGGTCACATAGGCGCCCGGACCCCAGGCGGCATCGACCGGGATCTCCACCGTCGCGCCTTCGGCCGGAACCGAGATGGTGCGCACGTCGAAGATGCGGTCGGTCGCCACCGTCACCAGCAGTTCGCCGGCGAAGGGCGGCGCCACCCGGATGCGGGCGGTCTCGCCCGGCTTGTAGGACTGCTTGTCGGTGGAGACCTCCAGCTTGTCCGGGATGTCGGCGGTCTCGTCGCCGCTGGCCCAGCCGGAATAGAAGCGGTAGGAGCTGGCCACGCCCGCCGCCTTGTCCGTCACCTCCAGCCGGTAGCGGCCGAAGTCGCGCTTGCCAAGCGCCACCACCGCCGGCTTGTCGGCGGCGACATCGACGCTGCCCGAGGCCAGCGGGATGTCGCGCACCGTGGCGTTGTAGCTGTAACGGCCGTCGCGGCGGAACCAGACGAAGGACACCCGTTCCTCGACCAGCTCCCACTTGATGCCGGGCTTGGCGACGGCGCTGCCGTCCGGCGCCACGGCGACCAGATCGAAGGCGGCATCGCCGCCCTCGCCGACGCGCCCGTCGGAGAAGCGCGGGCGCAGGCCCAGCGCATGGGTCTTGGGCCACACCGGCACGCTGACCGACTTGTGGACCGGGCGCCCGCCCGGCTCGGACAGGGTGACGCGGATGTCGGCGCGCAGCGGCTTGCTGGTGTCAGGCACCTCCGGCAGGGTCACGGCGATGTGCGACACGCCCTGCTCGTCGGTGGTCGGGAATTCCAGCGGGTCGAGCCGCTCGGTCGGGTTGTCCTGCACCCGGCCGAAACGATAGTCCTTGAAGGCCGGATAGGGCATCGGGTCGGTCTTCAGCGCCACCTCGGCGGTGCCCTCCAGCCCGGCGGCCGGCGGGCCGTAGAGGAAGCGGCCCTGCGCCGTCACCTCGAAGGGCTGGCCCGGAACCAGGATCGGCGCGCTGGCGGTCACGTCGAGCGCCAGCTTGATCGGCACGAAATCCTCGACCTGGAAGGAGCCGCGGCCGATCGGCTCGCCCTTCGGGTCGCTGTAGACCTGCACCTCCCAGCCGCCGAGCGGTGCGGTGCGGGTCAGGGTCAGCGGCAGGAAGAAGCCGCCGGCCTCCTGGCCCTTCAGGGCGCCGCTGTAATATTCGGTGCCGCTGGGCCGCAGGACCTTCACCGTCAGCGGGAAGTTGTCGACCGCCTCGGTCTTGTCGTCGCGCAGCAGGATCGACAGGTTCACCGTCTCGCCCTGGCGGTAGACGCCACGGTCGGCATAGACGAAGGCGTCCATCGGTCCCGGCGCCGGACGCCCGCCGACCCCGCGGTCGCTGAGGTCGAAGGCGGCGCCGGTCAGATCCTGCATGGCGAAATCGGTGCCGAGATAGGCCATCGCCATCTCGGGTGCGTTGCCGCCGGTCTTCAACAGGCCGGGGGCGAAGCGGGCGCGGCCGAACTCGTCAGTCTTGACACGGGCCAGTTCGGTGTTGTTGCGGGCGACCAGCGCCACATCGACCCCCGGCAGCGGCTTGGCCGTGCCGAAGGAGCGGGCGAAGACGGTCAGCCCATCGGCGCCGCGGAAGCTGGTCAGGCCGATGTCGGACAGCAGCACCCACTGGGTCGCCAGCGCCTCCCAGCGGTCGGACTCCTCCACGTCATGCGGGCGGGCGGTGACGACATAGAGGCCGGCCTTGGGATCGTCGCCCACCGCCTGCCGGAACGGGATCGCCGCGGTGGTGTCGCGGTTGCGCTCCCCCTTCACCTCCAGCGAGCCGGACCACACCAGCTCGCCATTCTCCTGGGCGAGCCGGTCGGCGGAGTAGCTGGTCAGCTCGTTGAAGATGTTGCCTTCATACTTGTTGGACACCAGCGCCCGGTCGGCGATGCGGTAGACCGACACGTCGAGCCGGTCGGTGTTGACGCTGACCACCGGGATGCCGTCGGCCCCCTTGCGCGGCAGGATGTAGGCGGAGCCGCGGAAGGCCGCCATCGACGGCCGGTCGGGCACGCGCACGCGCTGGGTCTCGTCGGCTTTCAGGTTCACCCCGTCCTCGCCGGGCAGACCCTGGCGCAGGGTGACGGTGTAGCCGGAACCATGGGTGACGCCGCGCAGGCACAGGCTGTTGTCGCGCGTCTCGATGGCGGTCTTGGTCGCCGGCTCCACCCGGACATAGTCGTCGAAGCGCACGCCCTGCTTGCCGCTCAGCCGGTCGCTGAACTGGAAGCAAACACGCGGGCTGCTGCCCTCCGCATTGACGGTGACGCCGGTCAGCGCCAGCCCGGCCTTGCGGCGGAGTGCGACGATGCGTTCCTCCAGCTTCGGCGCCTGGGTGTCGAGGGTCGCGGCCTCCATCTTCGGCGCGATCTCCTGGATCGACCTCAGCGCCTTGACCGCCTCGTCCGGCTTGCCGAAGGCCTCGTCCATCAGGGTGGCGATGCGCCAGAGGATGGCGACCCGCTCCTCGTCCTTCGGGTTGAACTGGCCGGCCATCACGGCGCTTTGCAGCGCGCGGTCCCGGTTGGGCGGGGTGGCGGCCTGCCAGACGGCGCTCAGCTCCAGCCAGACCGACGGGGAGCCGCCGCCCTGGGTGATCGTCTTCTCATAGGCCTGGATGGCGCCGGCCATGTCCTTGCGGTCGCGGGCGGCGCGCGCCTGCTTCAGCAAATCGGCGATCACCTGCGGTTTCGGTTGCGGCGGCGATTTCAGCAGCAGCCCGTTGGCATAGGCGGAAGCGTCGGAGAGGGCGCCGGGCGGCGTATAGTCGGCACGGACCGGACCGGCCGCAAATGCCATCACCACCAGAACCCAAAGCAGCGTCAACAGCCGTGCCATCATGTCGCCTTACAACCGGAAGCGGGATCGCCCGGTTATAGCGCCGATAACCCGGTCGTGGCGATATGGCGAACCGCCGATGTACCGTTAGGCTGTATGGGTACCACCACGCTTGTCGAGAGCGGTGCTTCCACCGGCACTTGTCCGCTGGCCGCGGATCGGATAACGATCGACGGCTTTCGGGCTCTCTGGCGAACGGAAACCGATGCTGGTTTATTGCCGCAGGCTGCAGGAACGGTGGGGGCTGGCGCTTGCACTCGCGCTGAGCCTCAGCCTGTTCGTTCGCCTTGCCGCACCCTATGCCGGGGCCGCCGACCGCGACGGCTATGTCGCGATCTGCACCGGAAGCGAACTGGTCTATCTGCCGGCGGACCATGACGGGCTGCCGCTGCCGGACGGCGGGCAGAGCGAGAAGCCGGACCTGCCGCCGCTCCACCTGCCCTGCAACTGGCTCGGACAGTTTCTCGTCCTGCTGCCGGCGTTGCAGATGCTGGTCCTGCCGGCGATTCCGCTGCTGCCGGCGGAGGTGCCGGAGCCCGAACAGCCGCACCGCCCGAAGCCGCTCAAGCCCTTCCAGTCGCAAGCCCCGCCATCCGGCCGTCATCCGACGCATTGAGCCGCCCGCCTGCCGGGCGAACCCGCATCGCGACGACCGACTGGACCGATCATGACGCAAACTCTGCAAGGCGGAGCCATCGGCTCTGCCCTTTACCGTGCGCTGTGGCGCTGGCATTTCTTCGCCGGGCTGATCTGCGCCCCCTTCGTCATCCTGCTCTGCGTGACCGGCGCCCTCTATCTGTTCAAGGACGAGATCAACGACGGGCTGCACCGCGAGCTGCGCCTCGTGACACCGCAGGCTACCGAGCGGCTGGCTCCGTCCGCCCTGGTCGCCAGGGCGCTGGAAGCCCATCCCGGCACGCTCAAGGGCTATGGCGCCCCTGCGGCACCCGACCGCCCCGCCGAAGTGAAGATCCTGGGATCCGACGGGCTGAAGGACGTCGTCTATGTCGATCCCTATGACGGCCGGGTGCTGGGCAGCCTGTGGGACGGCGGCTTCGCCGGATCGCCGACCATGTATGTCGTGCGCAAGCTGCACAGCCTGCAATATGCCGGCTGGTTCGCGGAGCGCGTCGTCGAGGGGGTGGCCGGCTGGATGGTGCTGATGACCGCCTCCGGCCTCTATCTCTGGTGGCCGCGCGGTCAGCAGAGGGGCGGCCAAAGGGGTGGTGTCGTCACGGTGCGCGGAGGGCCGGGCAAGCGCGTGTTCTGGCGCGACCTGCATGCCGTCACCGGACTCTTCGTCAGCGTCTTCATCGTCTTCCTGGCGATGACCGGACTGCCCTGGTCGGGCTATTGGGGCAAGCAGTTCTACGCCGCCGCCTATGCGGTCGGCATGGGCATGCCGGACGGCTATTGGGACAAGTACCCGGTCTCCACCGTCCCGCTGAAGGACACAATCGACCGTGCCCCCTGGATCGTCGAGAACCAGCCGGCGCCGCTGTCCACGTCGGCGGCCGGGGTGCCCGCCAAGCT
Organism: Azospirillum sp. UENF 112521; assembly: GCF_058780665.1. Lineage (NCBI taxonomy): Bacteria > Pseudomonadati > Pseudomonadota > Alphaproteobacteria > Rhodospirillales > Azospirillaceae > Azospirillum > Azospirillum sp. UENF 112521. The sequence goes on along the minus strand of NZ_JBSNCI010000002.1, from coordinate 1,014,423 downwards.
GGACGACGTGGTGCGGACGGTCGAGGCGCTGGGCATGGCGCCGGGCTATGCCATCGCCATCCCAGGCAAGCCGGACGGCGTCTTCACCGCCTCCGTCTATCCCGACGACGTCAGCCGGGAACGGGTCGTTCATCTCGACCAGTACAGCGGCACGGTGCTGTTCGACATGCAGCTGAAGGATTTGGGCCTGTTCGGCCGGCTGGCGGAATGGGGGGTCGGCATCCATATGGGCCAGGCATTCGGGCTGGCGAACCAGCTGGTGCTGCTCGCGGCCCTGGTGGCGATGGTGGGGCTGACGATGTCGGGCATCGTGATGTGGTGGAAGCGCCGCCCGGCCGGCAGCCTGGGCGCGCCGCGCCTGCCGGCGGGCCGGCCCGTGCCGAAGGGGCTGATCGTCATCGCGCTTGCAGGCGGCCTGTTCTTCCCGATGGTGGGTGTTTCGATGCTGGCATTCGCTGCCGTCGAGCTGGCCGGTTACGGGACCCGCGCCCTGCGGATGGCCTGAGGCACGACCGTCAATTGGACGCCGGGGCCTGTCCGGCGTCCAGCGCGCTGCGCACGAACGCCCGCTCGGCGATGCTGCGGTAACGGTCGCGGTGCCGCAGCAGGTGGAAGGGCCGGGCCGGCAGGTCCAGCCCATCCAGCGCCACGATCCGCCCCGCCGCCAGATCCTCGGCGACGATCAGGTCGGACAGCACGCTGGCCCCGACGCCGGCCAGCAGCGCCGCCCGGATCACCCCGCCGCCGGGCAGCGTCATCGCCACGTCGAGCGCGTCGGGCGCCAGCCCCACCCCGCGCATCGCCGCCTCGAACAGCGCGCGGGTGCCGGATCCGGGTTCGCGCTGGATCCAGCGCCCGGCCGCCATCTCCTCGCGCCCGACCCGGCCCAGCCCGGCCCAGGGATGGCCGGCGCCGACCACCAGCCGCAGCCGGTCGCCTTCGATCGGTTCGCTGACCAGCGCCGAATCGCTCACGGCCCCCTCGGCGATGCCAAGCTCGGCGCGGCCGTCGCGCACCGCCTCGGCCACCTGTTCGGTGTTGCCGATGGACAGATCGACCCGGATGCCGGGATAGGCCGCGGCGAAGCGCAGCAGCCGCGGCGCCAGCCAATGGTTGCCGACCGTCTGGCTCGCCGCCAGCCGCAGCGCCCCGCGCGACAGGCCGGACAGCTCGGCCAGCATCGTGCCGGCCTCCTCCACCTTCGCCAGGATGGCGCGGGCCTGGGCGTGCAGCAGGTCGCCGGCGGCGGTCAGCTCCACCCGGCGGCCGATGCGGTCGAACAGGCGCAGGCCATGCTCGGCCTCCAGCGCGGCGATGGCGGCGCTGACCGCCGGCTGCGACAGGTGCAGAACCTCGGCGGCACGGGTGAAGTGCAGCATCTCCGCCACCGTGGCGAAGATGCGCAGCTGCTCCAGCGTCACGCGAACAGGCCGGTGAAGGGCAGGAAATCGACAAGATCGCCGGGCCGCACCGCCGTGGCCTCGGCCGGCATGTCGACCAGCCCGTCGGCTTCGACCATCGAGGTCAGCACGCCGGAGCTGTTGCTGGGGAACTTCACCGCGACCGGGCGGCCGTCCGCGCCGCGCTCCAGCCGGGCGCGCAGGAACTCGCGGCGGCCGGGCTTCTTGGTGAAGGTGAAGTCGGCGACCACCAGGCTGCGCGGCGTGGCGATGCCGCTGGCCCCCGACAGGCGCAGGACCAGCGGGCGGCCGACCAGCAGGAAGGTCACCATCGCCGACACCGGATTGCCGGGCAGCCCCAGGAAGGGCGTGTCGCCCACCCGGCCGAGCGCCAGCGGCTTGCCCGGCTTGATCGCCAGCGTCCACAGGTCGATGGAGCCCAGCGCATTGACCGCCGCCTTGACATGGTCCTCCTCGCCGACCGACACGCCGCCGCTGGTGACGATCAGGTCGGCGGTGCCGGCGGCCTCGGCCAGTGCGGCGCGGGTGGCGTCCGGCCGGTCGGGCAGGATGCCGAGGTCGCGCACCTCCACCCCCAGCGCGTCGAGCTGGGCGGCCAGCGTGTAGCGGTTGGCGTCATAGATGGCGTGGTCCGGCTTGGGCGTCCCCGGCTCGCGCAGCTCGTCGCCGGTGGAGAACAGCACGACGGTCAGCCGCTTGCGCACCGTCAGGGTGGAGCGGCCGACCGCGGCGGCGAGCCCGACCTCCTGCGCGCGCAGGCGCTGGCCGGTTTGCAGAACCACCGCACCGGCGGTCATGTCCTCCCCCGCCAGCCGGATGTTGGAGCCGCGCTTCAGCGATGCCGGGACCAGCACGGCGTCGCCGTCGGTCCGGCAATCCTCCTGCATCGCCACGGTGTCGACCCCGGCCGGGACCGGCGCGCCGGTGAAGATGCGCACCGCCTGCCCTGCCGCGACCGTGCCGTCGAAGGTCGATCCCGCCGGAACCCGCCCGACGACGTCCAGCCGCCGGAAGCCCTCCCCCGCCTCGGCGGGAAAGGCCCAGCCGTCCATGGCCGAGACGTCGGCCGGCGGCACGTTGACCGGCGCCACCACCTCTTCCGCCAGAACGCGGCCGAGCGCCCGGCGCAGCGGCACCTCCTCCGTCCCGGTCACCGCGCCATAGCCCCGTGCGACGCGGGCGACCGCCTCGTCCAGCGACAGGGGAATGGGGCCGTGTGCGGAGCAATCGTCCATGATCTCGATGTCCTTGTTGAACGGGCCGGGATGAGGAGCGCCATTCGAGCGGCGGTCGGGCCCGCGCCCTTCCTATCGCCAACTGCAACCCCTGCCTTTGATCGGCGTCAAGGCTCTGTTTGGATATTCCTGTATTGCGGCGCCTCGGTCCGTCCCCGCCCGCAGCCAGCCGGGACAGGCCGGGACAGGCCGGGTTCCCGGCATGGGGAAGGCTCCCTCCTTTTCGATGCACCTGCCCCGCGCTTTGGCGTAGGATGCCCGCACTTTGCCACAGCCCCCGCCGGGGCCGGCGATTTTCCTGTCCGTTCCCGTATCCGCAAGAGCAGCCCGTCCCATGGCAAAGCCCCGCCGTTCCCCGTCCCGCAGCACCCCGTCCGATGTTCAGGGGGCATGGCTGCGCCGCGGTCTGGACCAGCCGGGCGGCAAGCTGCCGCTGTTCGACGAGCGCGGGCAGCGCGTGAAGAAGCCGACGGTGGACGCCTGCCTGAAGTCGGGATGGGCGGAGCGCTGGTTCGACAATCCGCTGAAGCCGGACTGGCTGGTCTGCCGCCTGACCGAGGCCGGCCGCACCGCGCTGGGCGGGCATGAGCACGGCGATGTCGCCCCTGCCGACAAGGCGGAGGCCGATGCGCGGCAGGGTGCGCTGATTTAAGGGGCTGCTATTTAAGGCGCTGCTTGAGCGGAGCTACTGCGCCGCCTGCGCGATGCCGTTCACGCGCTTGATCCGCAGCTGGCGGTCGACCTCGGCCTGGAGCTGGCGCGGGGTCACCGGCTTGTGCAGGATCGCCACGCCATGGGCCGAGGCGTCGGCCAGCGTGTCGGCGCCGGTCTCCCCGGTCAGGATCAGGGCGGGAACCTCCGCACCGTAGCGGGCGCGCACCCGGCGGATCACCTCGGTGCCGACCCGCCCCTCGCGCAGTCGGTAATCGGCGATGACGATGTCCGGCACCCGTCCCAGCGACTCCAGCCGGTCCATCGCCCGGTCGGCGCTGTCGGCGGCGACGACGCGGAACCCCCATTCGGTCAGCACCGTCTGCAAGCCCAGCAGCACAACCGCGTCGTCATCGACCAGCACGGCAAGGCGCGGGCGGTCGATGGACGGCGGCCGCTCCGGCCCCCCTGCCCGGCCGGCGAGAAAGCGGGCCGGCGCCAGCGGCACCAGGACGCGGAAGGCCGATCCCTGCCCGTGCACCGACCGCACCTCGACCGGATGGTCGAGCAGCTGCGACAGCCGCCGCACGATGGCGAGCCCGAGCCCGAGCCCGCGCAGCCGGTCGCGCTCCGGATTGCCGACCTGATGGAATTCCTCGAAGATGCGGTCGAGATGTTCGGGCGGGATGCCGATGCCGGTGTCCTGAACCTCGATGGCCAGCCGGTCGCCGTCCGGCCCGGCATCGATGCGGCAGCGGATGCGGATCGCCCCGGCATCGGTGTAGCGCAGCGCATTGTCGACCAGATTGCGCAACAGCTGCATCAGCAGCCCGCGGTCGCTGCGCAGCACCGCCTCGCAGCTCTCCACCCGCCAGACCAGCCCCTTGGCGGTCGCCTGCTCGCCATAGGCGGCGTCGAGCGCGTCGGTCAGCTCGCCGACGTCGAAGGTGTCGAGGACCGGCGTCACCACCCCCGCTTCCAGGCGCGACACCTCCAGCAGCCCGTCCAGCAGGCCCTTCATGGTGTCGAGCCCCTGGTCGAGCCGGGACAGCAGATCGCGGCCGCTGTGGTCGCCGACATGGCGGGCAAGGGCTGCGGACAGGAAGAACAAAGCCTGGAGCGGCTGACGGAGGTCGTGGCTGGCGGCAGCGAGGAACTTCGACTTGGCGAGATTGGCGCGCTCGGCTTCCTCCCGGGCGGCATCGCGCTCCGCTTCCAGCGACTGAAGGCGATGAATGAGACTCATGCTTCGACCACGGCTCTCACGGAGGATTGGGGTTCCCGAAGGCGCCCCGTTTCCATTTTAGAACAGAACCGGGGGTAATGTTAAAATGCATTAACCATAATAATGCTGCAGCGCGCAACCCTTCCCAGGCATATGCGTCGCATGGGCAGGGTCCATGAAGAAAAGGTTAATGGAGGTTCATATGCGAAAGCCCCGGCATTGTCCGGGGCTTTCCGCATTCGGGACTCGATTGGCCGCCTCGCGCCGGACGCTGTGGGCAAACCTTTCGATATCCGCTTTTTCCGGTACGCGAGACCGTGCCGGACGCCGACTCAGATGCTGCGGCGGACGGCCATGTGGATTTCGCCGCGGGTCAGTCCGATGTCGGACAGTTCGGAGTCGGACATGTGGTTCAGCTCACTTTCCGCGCGGTGAAGTTCAATCCGTTCGTGGACCCAATGAACGACACGCTGGAAGAGGGTGATTTCTTTTGTTCCGGTCGCAAACAATTCACCGGACGAAGACTGCATCGAAGAGTAGGCCATGTTGATCTCCTGCGCTTGGCGCTGATTACATGGTCCTATTTTGCCTTTCGCACCCGCGAAATCAACGGACAACCCTCTGCGGTCCTGCGGCGGCAGACCTGCACGGATTCGATGGGCCGGAATTTCCTGCGGACCGCAGGCTTCGCCGCGCCGCGATCCGGCAATTCATGGACAAACTGCGGGAAAATGTTCCCGCAATCCTCCCATCGGATAGAAATCATCCGAAATTACCGATAGTATAGCGTCATTATTTCTACTTTAGAGGATTAGCTCAATGCAGATGGTCCGCAATAAGAAACCTTTGAGTGCATTTTTCGCCGGCATGCTTGCCCTTCCCCTCCTTGCCGCATCGGTCACGGGGTCGGCCTGGGCGGCTTCCCCCAAGCCGGCAACGCCGAACCCCCAACCGCCGGCCGCCCCCGCCTGCACCTCGTCCGACCCGACGACGGTCTGGGCCGACAATGCGAAATCGACCGCGGCACTCTGCGGCAGCCAGGGGACGGGGGGTATCGCCTCCTATCTCGGCATTCCCTATGTGGCGAACCAGCCGGTGCCGCCGAACCGCTGGATGCCCAGCGCGCCGGCAAGCTGGCCGCCCGCGCCCGCCATGCAGGCGGTGAACGTGCAGAATCAATGCATCCAGAAGCTGCCGGCCTGGGACGCCCAGCCGCCGGCGACCGGCGAGGACTGCCTGTATCTGAATGTCTGGGCGCCCACGGCCTCGCTGAACAACCCGGCGGCCAAGCTGCCGGTGATGGTCTTCATCCATGGCGGCGCCTTCATCGCCGGCTCGGGCGGCGCGCCGGTCTACAACGGATCGGCACTGGCGCAGAACGGCGTCATCGTGGTCACGCTGAACTACCGGCTGGGTGCGCTGGGCTTCATGGCCGCACAAGTGCCGGCGACCGGCAAGAAGGATGCGCCGACCGTCGACATCAACGGCAATTTCGGTCTCGACGACCAGCGCAACGCCCTGCTCTGGGTCCAGTCCAACATCGCCCGCTTCGGCGGCGATCCGACGCAGGTCACGCTGTTCGGAGAGAGCGCCGGCGCGATGTCCACCGGGCTGCATCTCTTCGCCTCTCCGGCCAGCGCCCCGCTGTTCCAGGCGGCGATCATGGAAAGCAACCCCATCGGATCGCTGTATCGCACCCTGGCCGACACCCAGAGCCAGGGCACCAACTTCATCCGCTGGCTGTGCACCAAGACGCTCCATCTGCTGAGCTGTCCGGGCAACATGGAATGGTTGCAGAGCCTGTCGCCCGACACCATCCAGAAGGCGCAGGCCGACTTCCTCAATCTGGGAATCGGCAACGGCAACGGCGGCGGAGGCCCCGTTCCGGCGGCCGGGGCGCTGGCCGACTCCCTGCCCTGGGCGCCGACCGTCGACGGCAAGGACGTCGTCGCCCAGCCGATCGCCGGCTTCGCCACCGGCATGCCGCAGAAGCCCTTCCTGTTCGGCGTCAATGCCGATGAAGGCGCCGTCTTCGCCGCGATGATCGCCGCCGCAATCCCCGGCCCCTATCTGCCGGCGGAATACAACAAGATCCTGGCCAAGGCGATCCCGGACACCACCGCGCGGACCGCAATCGCCGCTTACCAGAACAGTGCCGGCCAGAAGCCCTATGTGGCGCCGGCCGCCAACCCGCCGACCTATTACGGCCTGGACAAGATCACCAACGGAACGGCGCAGACGACCGATCTGCTGATAGACGACTTCGCCTTCCACTGCGCGAACCTGTGGATGGCCGGACAGGCCTATGGCCAGATCGCCAACACCAAGGGCACCTCGCCGATCTATGGCTACCTGTTCAGTCAGCAGCCGATCTTCGACCTCTACAAGACGGCGTCGGGCCAGCCGGTCGCGGCCTGCGCGCCGAGCAACGGCAATGTCTGCCATGCCAACGAGCTGCCCTACGTGTTCAGCACGCTGGGCATCCTGTTCGCCAACCCGCCCCAGGCGGACGCCGCGCTGGCCGGCACGATGACCTCGACCTGGGCAAGCTTCGCCAAGAACCCGGCGGCCCCGGCCGGACTGACCGCCTATACCCCCACCGGCGTCTTGAACCTCTTCAACAGCCGGACGTCTGCGAAGACGACGCCGATCTCCGGCATGGATCAGGCCGGCAACTGCTCGGCTCTGTGGAACACACTGGGCGTCTATCCGGCCGCGGCGCAGACGACCGCCAGCAACAAGCCGTAACCGTCCTTTCGGAAGGCGGCAAAGAGAAGGGCGCGCGGGAGACAATCCCGCGCGCCCTTTCCCACAGCATCCGGCCCCGCAAGGGACCGGCGGCAAAAACCTTACTTCACGCTGACCTTGCGCGACAGGTTGTGGTGCGCCTCGATGTAGCGGACGGTGCCCGACTTGGAGCGCATGATGACCGAGTGGGTGTAGGCACCGCCCGGAACGCGGCGGACACCCTTCAGCATGGCGCCGTCGGTCACGCCGGTGGCGGCGAACATGACGTTGCCGCGCGCCAGCTCGTGCAGGCTGTACTTCTTGTCGAGGTCGGTGACGCCCCACTTGGCGGCGCGGGCCTTCTCGTCGTCGTTGCGGAACAGCAGACGGCCCTGGAACTGGCCGCCGATGCAGCGCAGCGCGGCAGCGGCCAGCACGCCTTCCGGCGCACCGCCGGAGCCGACATACATGTCGACGCCGGTGCCGGCCTGGCTGGTGGCGATGACGCCCGACACGTCGCCGTCGTTGATCAGCATGATGCGGGCGCCGGCTTCACGGACGCGGGCGATCAGCTCGGCGTGGCGCGGACGGTTCAGGATGCAGACCAGCAGCTCCTGCACCTCGGTGCCCTTGGCGGCGGCCAGCGCCTTCAGGTTGTTGGCCGGGGTCTCGTCCAGGTCGACGACATTGTCCGGCAGGCCGGCACCGACGGCGATCTTGTCCATGTAGACGTCGGGGGCGTTCAGGAAGCCGCCCTCCTCCGCCATGGCGATCACGGCCAGCGAGTTCGGGCCGCCGGTGGCGCAGATGGTGGTGCCTTCCAGCGGGTCGAGCGCGATGTCGACCTTCGGGCCGGAGCCGATGCCGGCACCGACCTTCTCGCCGATGTACAGCATCGGGGCCTCGTCGCGCTCACCCTCGCCGATCACGACGGTGCCGTCGATGTAGAGCGTGTTGAGCGCCTGGCGCATGGCGTCGACCGCGGCCTGGTCGGCCAGCTTCTCGTCGCCGCGACCCATCAGCAGCGAGGCCGACAGAGCGGCGGCCTCGGTCACGCGGACGGCCTCCAGCGCGAGGTTGCGGTCCATGTGGGACAGGTCGACATGCGTAGACGGCGTAGACATCGTGTGCTCCCCCAACTCTTCGGTCGTATCAGGCTGTGTTTGGTCAGGCTGTGCTTGGTTATTGTGGGAAACGGTCCCGATCAGAACTGCCCTGGTCAGAACTGCTCGATCCGGATCATCCGCGGCGGCTCCAGCACGCTGTCGCTGGCCGCGATGGTCGCAAGCGCGCGCTGCATGGCCGCCTCGTCGGTGTCATGGGTGGTCAGGACCACCGGAACGCCTTCGCCCGGCGAGCGGCCGCGCTGCAGGAACTGCTCCATGGAGACGTTCTGGTCGCGCATCGCCGCTGCGATATCCGCTATCACACCGGGACGGTCCACGACCATCAGGCGGACGTAGTACGACCCGCGGCGCGCTTCCATCGGCGAGGGGGTTGCCGCACCCAGCCGATCGGCCGGAACGCCGAAGGTGGGCGTAGACCGCCCGCGGGCGATGTCGATCAGGTCGGCGACCACCGCCGAGGCGGTCGGGCCGGCGCCGGCGCCGCGGCCGACGAACAGCACCCGGTCGGCGAAGTCGGCCTGAGCCACCACGGCGTTGAACACGCCGTCCACCGACGCGATGGGGGCGGCCACCGGCACCATGCAGGGATGGACGCGCTGCTCGACGCCCGCTTCGGTGCGCCGCGCGATGCCCAGCAGCTTGATGCGGAAGCCCAGCTGGTCGGCATAGTCGAAATCGACCGCCGACACCTGCCGGATGCCCTCGACATAGACCGAGGAGAAATCGACCGGCGTGCCGAAGGCGACCGACGCCAGGATCGCCAGCTTGTGCGCGGCGTCGATGCCGTCGATGTCGAAGCTGGGGTCGGCCTCGGCATATCCCAGAGCCTGGGCATCGGCCAGCACATCGGCGAAGTCGCGGCCGGTGGTCCGCATCTCCGTCAGGATGTAGTTGCAGGTGCCGTTGAGGATGCCGTGGATTTCCGACACGGCGTTGCCGGCAAGACCCTCGCGCAGCCCCTTGATGATCGGGATGCCGCCGGCGACCGCCGCCTCGAAGGCGACGGTCAGGCCGCGCGATTCGGCCTTCCGGGCGATCTCGGTGCCGTGGACGGCCAGCAGCGCCTTGTTGGCGGTGACCACATGCTTGCCGGTCTCCAGCGCCGTGGCGACGGTGTCGCGCGCCGGGCCTTCCGACCCGCCGATCAGCTCCACCACCAGATCGGCGCCGGCCTCGGCGGCCATCGCGACGGGATCGTCGAACCACTGGACGCGCGACAGATCGACGCCGCGGTCCTTGCCCTTCGAGCGCGCGCTGACCGCGACCACCTCGATCCGGCGGCCGCAGCGCTGTTCGATCAGCGAGCCTTGCGTTTCCAGCAGCTTCAGGACGCCGGCACCGACCGTACCTAGGCCGGCGACGGCGATTTTCAGGGGGGCTTGCTGGGCGTTCGGCATCAGGCTTTCGCTTTCTCGGATTCCAGAAGGGCGGCGCGGGCCACCGGGTCCTTGCTCGCCGCAACGCCGCCGGCGTTGGAGCGGAAGAACTCCTTGATGTTGCGGGTCGCCTGGCGGATGCGGTGGACGTTCTCCACCATCGCCAGACGGACATGGCCGTCGCCGTATTCGCCGAAGCCGATGCCGGGCGCCACCGCGACCTCCGCCTGCTGCAGCAGCAGCTTGGAGAATTCCAGCGAGCCCAGATGGGCGAACTGCGGCGGGATCGGCGCCCAGGCGAACATCGACGCCTTCGGGCTGGGAACCTCCCAGCCGGCGGCGGCCAGCCCCTCGATCATCACGTCGCGGCGCTGCTTGTACATGTCGCGCACCTGCTGCACGCAGTCCTGCGGACCGTTCAGCGCGGCGGCAGCGGCGACCTGGATCGGCGTGAAGGCACCGTAGTCGAGGTACGACTTGATGCGGGCCAGCGCCGTGATCAGCGTCTTGTTGCCGGTGGCGAAGCCGATGCGCCAGCCGGCCATCGAATAGGTCTTCGACATCGAGGTGAACTCGACGGCGATCTCGCGCGCTTCCGGGATCTCGAGGATCGAGGGCGGCGGGTCGTTGTCGAAGAAGATCTCGGCATAGGCCAGATCGGACAGGATGTAGATGCCGTGCTTGCGGCAGAACTCGACGATCGGACGGTAGAAGTCCAGCCCGACCACCTCGGCCGTCGGGTTCGACGGGTAGTTCAGCACCAGCGCCAGCGGCTTCGGCACGCTGTGGCGCACGGCGCGCTCCAGCATGATCATGAAGCTGTCGATGTCGGTCGACGCCCCGTTCTCCATGCCCACCGGCAGGTGGCGCACCGAGGCGCCGGCCAGGATGAAGCCGAACGGATGGATCGGGTATGAGGGATTCGGCACCAGGATGATGTCGCCGGGGCTGGTGATCGCCTGGGCGAGGTTCGCCAGACCTTCCTTCGAGCCGATGGTGACGATGCACTCGGTCTCGGGATCGACGTCGACGTTGAAGCGGCGCTTGTAATAGGCGGCATGGGCCTTGCGCAGGCCGGGGATGCCGCGGGAGTTCGAGTAGCGGTGCGTCTTCGGATCGCGCACGGCCTCGACCAGCTTGTCGACGATGTGCTGCGGGGTCGCCTGGTCGGGATTGCCCATGCCGAGGTCGATGATGTCGGCGCCGTTGGCCCTAGCTCGCGCCTTCATCGCGTTCACTTCGGCGAAGACGTAGGGCGGCAGGCGCTTGATGCGATGGAATTCGGTGTTGGACATGGACGCTCCGGAAGACCGCTCCGGTCACGCCACGAACCCAAGAGACCTGCGGACCGGGACTGACGTTCTACCGCCCTGACGCGACGGAAGCGAGGCAAATTTCGTGTTCGGACCGTCCGGCACGGCGCTTTGGCCGCGACGGCCCCGTGAGACGCGGTGATGGAGTGACTTAACAATCTCCCTACCAACGTCGTGGTTAAACCTAACTGTGCTTTAACCCATTAGATTTCATACCTTCGGCTTGGCACTTTCGTAGCCATGCCGCATCGGTGAAGGCTGTTGGAGTCGTAAGATGGTTTCGCTTTTGAAGGTCGCAGATCGGCTGCTCGGCGACATGCGCTTTTCACGCAAGATGGCGCTTGCCCTGTCGGTCCCGATTGCGGGCGTGGTCGTGCTGTCGTCGCTGCTGGTGTGGGAACAGGTCGAAGCGAGCCGCCGGGCGTCCGATCTCGCCTCCGTAACCCGCCTGTCGGTCGGCATGACCAGCCTCGTGCACGAGCTTCAGAAGGAACGCGGCTCCTCCTCCATCTTCCTCGCCGGCAAGCTCGCCGAAGACCGCAAGCGCCTGGAGACGGTGCGGACCGCCGCCGACGCCCGGATGGCCGAGCTGGCCCAGGACATCGCCGGGGCCCGGGTCCGCGATTCCCGGGTAGCCGCGGCGATCGGCGGCGCCCGCGACGCACTGTCGCAGCTGTCCGGCCTGCGCACCGGCGTCGACGGCATGGCGCAATCCTCGATGGAGGTGGTGGCGAGCTACACCGCCGTGATCCGCAGGCTGCTCGACGCCGCCGGGCAGGCCCGGTCCCTGTCCGACGGCAGCGACCAGCTGCGCGCCGCCGATGCCCTGGTCTCCCTGTCGGAGGCGAAGGAGCGGCTGGGCCAGCAGCGTGCGGTCGGCGGCGGCGCCTTCCGCAAGGACCGTTTCCCCATCGACGCGCATGAACGCTTCATCGAGCTGTCGGGCGAATACAAGGCGCTGATGGGCGGGCTGAAGAACAAGCTGACCGCCGAGCAGGCCGGCTATTTCGACCGGACCGTCGCCGGACCGGCCATCGCGGAGGTGGAGCGGATGCGGCGGACCGGCATCGCCTCGGCCTATGGCGCCGCGGGCGAGCGGATCGATGCCGGGAAATGGTTCGACACCATCACCATCGCCATCGACATGCTGCGCAGCGTCGAGACCCGGGTGGCCGACGACCTGATCGGGCTTGCCACCCTCGATGCGCAGGAGTTGATGAACCGGCTGGTCGGCATGGCCGCCGGTCTGGCGATCCTGCTGGTGACCATGACGCTGATCGCCGTCCTGGTCGCCCGCAACATCACCCGGCCCATCGCCCGCCTGAACGGCGACATGGCGCGGCTGGAAGCCGGCGAGCGCGAACTGACCATCCACGGTGCCGGACGCGCCGACGAGCTGGGCGCCATGGCGCGCAGCCTCGACCAGTTCCGCCTCAGCCTCGCCGAAGCCGACCGGCTCGCCGCGGAGCAGCGGCAGCACCAGGAGGACCGGCTGCGCGAGGCCGAGCGGCTGGAGCAGCTGGTCGATGCGTTCGACCGCCACATCGAAATGGTCGCGGAGCAACTGGCGGGTGCTGCCACCGGCCTGCGCGGCAATGCCCAGCAGATGAGCCACATCGCCTCGGAGACCGAAGTCCATGTCCTCTCCGTCGCCCGCGCGTCCGAAGGGGCATCCGACAATGTCCAGGCCGTCGCCGCCGCGGCGGAGGAGCTGACCGCCTCCATCGCCGAGATCGGACGCCAGATGGCGGGCTCGACCGAGATGGCGGAGCGGGCGGTCGGCGACGTCCGGCGCACCGCCGACGTCATCGCCGATCTCAGCGGCGCCGCCCAGCAGGTGGGCGAGATCGTGCGGATGATCACCGACATCGCCAGCCAGACCAACCTTCTCGCCCTCAACGCCACCATCGAGGCCGCCCGCGCGGGCGGGGCCGGCAAGGGCTTCGCGGTGGTGGCGCAGGAGGTGAAGAACCTCGCCAACCAGACGGCGAAGGCGACCGAGGACATCACCGCCAAGGTGGCCGAAATCCAGGCGGCGACCGGCCACACCGTCAGCGCCATCGACGACATCGGCGGCATTGTCACCCACATCGAGGAAAACATCTCCGCGGTCGCCGCCGCCGTGGAGGAGCAGAACGCCGCCACCGCGGAGATCGGCCGCAACGTCCGGCAGGCCGCCGACGGCACCGACCGGGTGTCGCACAACGCCTCCCTGGTCGGCACCGAGGCCAGCCGGGCCGGCGCCATGGCGAAGGAGGTGCTGTCGATGGCCGACGCGCTGAAGCGCAACGCCGACGGGCTGCGCAGCGACGTCGCCGACTTCATCGGGAAAATCCGGGCGGCGTGAGGGGGGCGGGGAGCGGCGTGGCGGTCGCCGCTTTCCACCCAAGAGGGAGGCATGTATCCTGAGAGCGTAGCGATTTTCTCCCGGAGGCTCCCGCGATGCCCGTTTCGCCGACCCCGCCGGCACGCCCCTCCAAAGTGACGGCCACAATTCCGGCGGAGGAACTGCCGCGAGCGATCACCGCCGCCCTCCCCGTCCGCCCGCCGGCCGGAACCCGCTTCCGGGTGACCATCGAACCGGCCGATGAGAGCGAAGAGGAACGCCGACAGTCGTTGATGGATGACGTTGCTGTCGGGCTGGAGGACGCGGACGCAGGGCGGACGACGGACGGCGAGATGCTGTTCGAGCGTCTGATCGCCAAATATGCCAAGGCGCCCGCGACCTGCCGCACGTGATGCGAGACTAGGTCCTGTCTGACGAGCCTATTGACGTTGTGGTTTAGAGCCCAAGGTCAGTTTGATGGCTTACGATGCGACAGGGCTGCGACGCTACGAACTGAGCGATGCGCAGTGGGATCGGATCGCGGATTTGATGCCGCGGTCGAATCCGCGAGGTGGCGGTGTGTGGCGGGATCACCGTCAAGTGGTTGATGGGCTGATGTGGAAGCTGAACACCGGCGCCCAATGGCGGGACATTCCCGAACGCTACGGCCCCTGGCAGATGATCTACGAACGCTTTGTGCGATGGCGTTGCGACGGGCTGTTCGAGCGGATCCTCGACCGGCTGCGCTTGCAGCTTGATGCGGATGGTCGGATCGATGTGGACCTCTGGTGCATCGACGGCACCAGCATCCGGGCCAGTCGCTCGGCGGCTGGGGGCGGAAAAAGGGGGGCTCGGACGAGCCGGCCGACCACGCACTCGGCCGCTCCCGCGGGGGCTTCGGGACCAAAATCCATTTGGTGACCGATGGCAACGGCCTGCCGCTGGCCGCCGTGCTGAGCGCAGGTCAGCTTCAGGAAATCTCCTTCGCCGTCGCCGCCTTGGAGGCGGTCAGCTTGCCCACCCGCCGAGGGCGCCGACGCACCAAGCCTCGAAAGCTGGCTGGCGACAAGGGCTACAGCGCCAATCGCTTTCGTCAGTACCTGCGACGCCGCCACATCGAACCGGTCATTGCCATGCGCAAGGACGAACGCAGGCGAACCCACCGCGGCAGGCCGCCTCGGTTCGATCGGGAGGCATACCGGCGACGAAACGTCGTCGAGCGTGGCATCGGATGGCTCAAAGGATGCCGATCCGTTGCCACGCGACATGACAAGCTTGCCGTCAACTACATGACCTTCATCAGGCTCGCCATGATCCAGCGATGCCTGCGCGTCAGTAGGCCGTCAGACAGGACCTAGCGCCCCCTCACCCCACCCCGGTCGCCTTCGCGTATTTCCGCTTCGCCACCTCCAGCGAAGCCAGCAGCTGCTGGCCGGTGGCGCCGCCGTCGCCGCTGACGCGGCCGGTCATCACTGCCCTGATCGCGTCGACATGGGCCTTGAATAGCAGATGCTCGTTGGCGGTCACCGTGGTCAGGCCGCTGCGGGTGGCCTCGTAGAGCGACTTGGCGATGTGGGTGATCAGCGGATAGCCGAAGATGCCGCCCTGCCCGCGCATCTCGTGGGCCGAGCGGTTGACCTGGGCCAGCAGGCCGGCCACCGCCTCGGGCTCGCGCGGCAGGCGCTCGACACGGCGGCCCATCTCGTCCACCTCCGCGCCGATCCAGACGGCATAGTCGCCGGCGCGGTTCAGGATCTCCTCCTCCGCGGCGGCCAGCACCTCCGGCGGCAGGGTCGGCACCGGGTCGCGCGGGGCAAGGCCGGCCTTGGCGCCCAGCCGGTTGGGCAGGTCGAAATAGATGACGGGGAAGCGGTCGATGCCGCGCGCCTTCGACGCGCTGTGCACCATCAGGATCTCCGACGGCGCGGTCATCCGGCAATCCATCGCCACCGGCTTGTCGGCGCGGCGGCGGTCGGGGCCGAAATAGCCCTTGGCCAGGACGAAGCGGCGCGGCCGGGCGATGGCGAACAGCAGCCGGCTGGCGATGGTCTGGGCGGAAAAGGGCTTGGCGATGAAGTCGGTCGCCCCGAGATCGCGGGCCTGCTCGACATAATGCCGGTCGGCGGCCCCGGACAGCATCAGCACCGGCAGGAACTTGTCGGGGCTTTTCGGGCTGTAGCGGATCCAGCGCAGCAGCATCAGCCCGTTGACCTCGGGCATCACCAGATCGGACAGGATCAGGTCGACCGGCGCGGTGCCCGGCGGCAAGGCCGCGCGGCGCTCCTCCAGCCAGCGGATGGCGTCGGCGCCGCTCGCCACCCCCTCCACCCGGCCGATGCCGATGGTGCGCAGGGTCGCCGTCAGCACCGTGCGGATGAAGCTGCTGTCCTCCACCACCAGGACCGAAAGAAGATCGAGCTTCGGCTGGGTCATCGCCTTCTGTTTCGCCAACCGGGACATATTCCCGCATTCAGTTTCCACTTCTGGCACAACCAGGCCCGATTGGCGAGCGACAAGCGGAACGGAAGACAAAGCGCGCGGCCGCGGTTACCCTCCCCCGGCCGAAAAGGCCCAGCAATCAAAAGAGAGGACTCGCCCGATGCCGCAACCCGATCACGTCATGGCCCTGCCCCTGCCGGAAAAGCCGGACCTCGACCCCGACATGCAGGCCCTGTTCGACAAGTGCGTGGAAAAGCTGGGCTTCGTGCCAAACGTGCTCCAGGCCTACGCCCTGCGGCCGAAGAAGCTGCGCAACTTCGCGATGGTCTACAACGAGCTGATGCTGGGCGAGAGCGGCCTCAGCAAGCTTGAGCGCGAGATGATCGCGGTGGTCGTCTCTTCCGCCAACCATTGCTATTACTGCCTGGTCGCCCATGGGCAGGCGGTGCGCAAGCTGTCGGGCGATCCGGAGCTGGGCGAGATGCTGGTCGCCAACTACCGTGTCGCCCCGCTGGAGCCGCGCCAGCGCGCCATGCTCGACTTCGCCTGGAAGCTGACCAAGGAGCCGATGTCGGTCGGCGAGCCCGACCGCGAGGCGCTGCGCGCCGCCGGATTCAGCGCCGAGGACATCTTCGACATTGCCGACACGGTCGGCTTCTACAACATGTCCAACCGCGTGGCGACCGCGGTGGACATGATCCCGAACCGCGAGTACCACAGCCAGGACCGTTAAGGCCCGGAAAGCCGCAGGCTTCCGCCGGCATCGCAATCGGCAGCCTTATCGATAGTCTTCATGGCCACACAGGGTAGGTATCATGGCGATCGTCCGTTTCTTCGTCCGTCTGTTCGCGCTCATCGGCCTGCTGCTGGTGGTCGGCGCGGTGGCGGTGGTGGTGCTGGCGGTCCGTCACGAGCCCACCCTGCCCGCCGCCGTGGTGCTGGAACTCGACCTGACCAAGCCGCTGGCCGAAAGCGACGACGGCAAGTTCGGCAGCCTGTTCGAGCACCAGACCACGCTGCGCGAGGTGCTGGACGCGCTCGACGGCGGCCGGCGCGATCCGAAGGTGAAGGGCGTGCTGGCCCGCTTCGGCGACGACAGCATCGGCTTCGCCCAGACCCAGGAGCTGCGGACCGCCATCGAGCGGTTCCGCGCCTCGGGCCGTTTCGCCGTCGCCTTCGCCGAGGAGTATGGCGGGGCCGGGGCGGGCAACCGCTCCTACCTGCTGGCGAGTGCCTTCGACGAGGTTTGGCTGCAACCGCTGGGCACGCTGGGCATCACCGGCCTGTCGGCGGAGCTGCCCTTCGCCCGCGACGCCTTCGACCAGCTGGGCGTGCAGCCGAGCTTCGCCCAGCGCGAGGAATACAAGAGCTTCGCCGAGACCTTCACCAAGTCCGGCATGACCCCGGCCAACCGCGAGATGATGGAGGCGCTGGTCGGCGACCTCGGCAACCAGCTGGTCGACGGCATCGCCAAGAGCCGGCGCCTCGCCCCCGCCGCGGTGCGGACCGCCATGGACAAGGCGCCGCTGCTGAGCAAGGAGGCGCTCGACCAGAAGTTCGTCGACCGGCTCGGCTATGCCGACGAGGCGCGGGACGAGGCGCTGAAGCGGGCCGGGGCCGGGGCGGAGACGTTGAGCCCGGCCGATTACCTGTCGGTCGCCGGCAGCCCCAACGGCGAGGGGCCGACCATCGCCCTGATCCATGCCGTCGGCACCATCACCGGCGGCGAGAGCGGCAAGCCGACGCTGGGCGGGATGTCAGCCGGGTCGGACACCATCGTCAAGGCCATCGAGGAGGCGGCCGACGATCCGGAGGTGCGCGCCATCCTGTTCCGCATCGACAGCGGCGGCGGCGCGGTTTCCGCGTCGGAGGCGATCCGGCGGGCCCTGGTCAAGGCGCGCCAGAGCGGCAAGCCGGTGATCGCCAGCATGGGCGACACCGCCGCGTCGGGCGGCTACTGGATCGCTCTGGCCGCCGACCGCATCGTCGCCTCCCCCGCCACCGTCACCGGCTCCATCGGCGTCGTCGCCGGCAAGTTCGCCATCGGCGGCCTGTCCGACAAGCTCGGCATCCATTGGGACCGGGTGCAGGGCGCGAAGAATGCCGGCATGTGGTCGCCGCTGCATCCCTTCGAAGGCGGCGAATCCGAGCGGCTGAACGCCATCATCGAGGACACCTACGCCAACTTCCTGCAACGGGTGGCGGAGGCCCGGCGGATGACGCCGGAACAGGCGCGCGGCATCGCCAAGGGCCGCGTCTGGACCGGCGCCCAGGCCCGCGAACTCGGCCTTGTCGACGATCTGGGCGGCCAGGAGCAGGCGCTGACGCTGGCCCGCACCGCCGCCGGCCTCTCCGCCGACGCCCCGGTGAGTCTGGTCCCCTACCCGCCGCCTAAGTCGGTGACCGACCAGATCCTCGATCTGGTGTCCCGCAAGGGCGAGCTGGTCGGCGCGCTCGCTGCCGTTGCCGAACTGCGGCCGCTGCTGGCACAGCTCCGCCCGCTGCTGGCCGCCACCCAGGGCGACGGCGTGCAGGCCCGCATGCCGCCGATGTCGCTGGGGCGGTGAACAGCGCCGGCCCGACCCAACTCCCTGCTTCACCGCTCGAAGATCTCCACGTCCGAGACGCCTGACCATGACCGAGACCGCCACCCGCGCCGCAGAGCCCGATGCCTCAAAGCTCGATCCGGCCCATCCCGTCTTCACCCACCAGGAAATCCTGCGGGTGTTCAGCGGGGTTGCGCTGGCGATGCTGATGGCGGCGATGGACCAGACCATCGTCGCCACCGCGCTGCCGACGATGGCGAGCCAGTTCGGCGGGCTGGAGATGCTGCCCTGGGTGGTCACCGCCTATCTGCTGACCTCCACCACGACGACGCCGATCTACGGCAAGCTGTCGGACCTCTATGGCCGCAAGCGCGTGCTGCAGACGGCGATCCTGCTGTTCCTGGTCGGCTCGGTGCTGTGCGCGGCGGCGCAGAGCATGACCCAGTTGATCCTGTTCCGAGGGTTGCAGGGCCTGGGCGGCGGCGGGCTGATGTCGCTGGCCTTCACCATCATCGGCGATGTCGTCGCCCCGCGCGAGCGCGGGCGGTACCAGGGCATGATCGGCGGCGTCTTCGCGCTGGCCAGCGTCGCCGGGCCGCTGCTGGGCGGCATCTTCACCGAGACCATCGGCTGGCACTGGATCTTCCTGATCAACCTGCCGCTGGGCGTCGCCGCGCTCGCCATGACCCGCAGCACCCTGTCGCGCCTGCCCGCCGGCCGCGCCCGGCCGCGCATCGATCTGGCCGGGGCGGCGCTGCTGACCGGGGCGGTGACCAGCCTGCTGGTCGTCGCCACCCGCGGCGACGCCATGGGCTGGAGCAGCCCGGGTGCGCTGGCCCTGCTGGCGGCCGGCCTCGTCATGCTGGCGGTCTTCCTGTGGCACGAGCGCCGGATCGAGGAGCCGATCCTGCCGCTGCACCTGTTCCGCCGCCCGGTGGTGGCGGTGGCGACGCCGGTGGTCGCCGTGTCGGCGATGGTGCTGTTCGCCGGCATCGTCTATCTGCCGCTGCATCTCCAGCTGGTGCAGGGGACCAGCGCCACCGTGTCGGGCCTGCTGCTCCTGCCGCTGGTGCTGGGCATGACCGTCGGGTCGGTCGGCGGCGGACGGCTGATCGCCAAGACCGGGCGCTACAAGGCCTTCCCGCTGGCCGGCCTGGCCCTGTCGGGCGCGATGTACGCCCTGCTGGGCAGCCTGCCGGCGCTGGCGGCGGACGGGCTGTGGTCGACGCTGATCCTGGTGCCGCTGGGCATGGGGCTGGGGCTGGTGATGCCGGTGATGACGGTCGCCGTGCAGAATGCGGTGGAGCATCGCGACCTGGGCGCCGCCACCGCCGCGGTCGGCTTCTTCCGTTCGCTCGGCGGGTCGGTCGGCGTGGCGGTGTTCGGCGCCGTCTTCAACGCCGTGGTCTCCGAACGGCTGGAGGGGGCCGGCCTGTCCGGCCGCGCGGTTCTGGAGCACGGCGCCGCCGCCCTCGCCGGCCTGCCCGCCGCCGCCCGCAGCGGGGTGGTGGCGACGCTGGAGCACGGCTTCGCCACCCTGTTCCTGCTGGCCGCCGCGCTGGCGGTCGTCTCCTTCGCCATGACGCTGTTCCTGAAGGAACTGCCGCTGCGCTCCGCCCACCCCGGCCGGGCGGAGACCGCCCCGGCCACGGAAGGCTGACGGGTCGGGCTGACCGGCCGGAACAGTCTGCGGCCGGTCAGGAATGATCGCTGGGGAAGTGCCTGGGCTGCCCCAGCTTGTCCTCGATGTAGAGCAGGTTGACCAGCACCAGCACGACGACGGCGAGCGGCGTCGCCAGGAACATGCCCATGATGCCGAACAGCACGCCGCCGGCGGCAATCGCGCCGATGGTGACCACCGGCGGCAAATCGACCACCCGCTTCTGCAACAGCGGCGTGATCACATTCCCTTCGATCTGCTGGATGACCAGATAGAGCCCGGCGACCCAAAGCGCATCCTGCGGCGACTGGGCGAAGCCGATCAGCAGGGCCGGCACCGCCGCCAGGAAGGGACCGACCAGCGGGATGAACTCCATCAGCCCAGCGACCATACCCAGCGCCAGCGCCGAAGGGATCCCGAGCAGCCAAAGCCCGACCGCGATCATCGTGCCGACCGCCGCCATCGCCACCAGCTGCCCGATCAGCCACTTCCACAGGCTGTCGCCGGCCACATCCATCACCTCGCAGGCCCGCTTCTGGCCGCGCGGCGGCACCAGCAGAACGACGCCACGCTGATATAGGCCGGGCGATGCCGCCAGATAAAGCGCTGCGAACATCACCACCACCGCGTCGCCGACGACATAGACGAGGCCGGAGGCGAAGCTGCTCAGCTGGTTCATCCAGGGCCATTCCTTGCCCTGCTCCATGATGCGGTCGCGCCAGCCGTCGGGCAGCATGCCCATCGCCTTGGTCACCTGCTCCTGCAACTGGCCGAGCTGGGCCGCCATCGAGGTGCCCATCAGCCAGCCGCCGCCGCCGACTAGCAGGACCAGCGTCAGCAGCACGATGGCAAGCGACCAGCCATGGCCGAGCCCGGTCGCCCGCTGCACATAGCCGGTCAGCCGCTGCAACAGGATGGCGAACAGCACGCCGGTGAAGATCAGCAGAAGCGTGCCGGAGATCCGCCACAGGAAGATGCTGAGCGCCGCCACCCCGGCGACAATCAGCACCTTCCAGGTGAAGACGGCCAGTTCGCCGCGCCCGGCCCGCGCCGGCGGCTCGGTCTGCGCCGCCCCGCCGCCGGGGGGTGTCGCTTGATAGGCGGTGGGCCGGCTGGGTGTCGCCATCTGTTCAAACTCCCGCACTCGCGGCCGCCGGAGGGGCAGCCTCGCGGGAAGAACGCGCGGAGTCGGCAGACGTTGCGCAATTTCGGCAGGCTAGGCCGTCGGCGGTAGTCCGAAGATCGGTATGGAAGCTGCCCCGAACCGCCCCATATCAGCAGGGACGCCAAGGAGTCATTCTCGCTGATGTCACTTTAAGAGCCCGCCTCACAGCGGGCTTTTTTTTTGGGCCGATACCGGCTCCCTTGGCGGCCCCCTTTTAGCGGCGGGCTTCCGGCGGGAACAGCAGGCTGACCTTCAGGCCGGGCTGGTTGTCGCTCAGCTCCAGCTTCGCGCCATGCAGCGTCGCCACCGCATCGACGAGGCTCAGCCCCAGCCCGTTGCCGGGCGAGGCGCGGGCGGTGTCGAGCCGGACGAAGCGTTGCAGAACCTTGTCGCGCATGTCCGGCGGAATACCGGGGCCGCTGTCGGCGACCTCGATGCAGGCGGCGCGGCCGGGAGCCGGACCGTCGAGGACCAGCGTGATGCTGCCGCCGTCCGGCGTGTATTTGATGGCGTTGTCGAGCAGGTTCGACACCACCTGGGCCAGAAGCTGCCCGTTGCCATGGACGACCGGCCTGCCGCGGATGTCGACGGACAGGCGCTGACCGCGCTCGTCCGCCACCGGCTCGTAGAGGTCGGCGGCCAGTTCCACCACCTCCGCCAGATCGACCGGCACGAAGTCCTGCCGCTTGGCGCCCGATTCCGCCTCGGCGATGGACAGCAGGGCGGTGAAGGTGGCGAGCAGCCGGTCGGCCTCGACGATGGTGTCCTGCAACACGGAACGATAGACCTCCGGGTCCTCCGTCTCGTGCAGCAGTGCCAGTTCGATGCGGGAGCGCAGCCGGGTCAGCGGCGTGCGCAGGTCATGGGCGACGCTGTCGGTCACCTGCTTCATGCCGGTCATCAGCCGTTCGATGCGGTCCAGCATGGCGTTGAGGTTGCCGGCCAGCCGGTCCATTTCGTCGCCGCCGCCGAATCGCGGCACCCGGTCGGTCAGATCGCCGCTCATGATCTGGCGGGTGGTGCGATTGATCGCCTCGATCCGCCGCATGGCGCCGCGGCTCATCAGCAGCCCGCCGCCCAGCCCGAGCAGGGCGGTCGCGCCCAGGATCCAGCCGAGCGAGCGGAACATCCGGGTGCGCAGCTGGTCGATCTCGCTCATGTCGCGGCCGACCAGCAGACGGAACTGCCCCGGCAGCGTGAAGGTCACCGCCTGGGCGGTGGAGGGCCGGTCGGTCACCCCGCCATAGTCGGCGACCTTGAAATGGGTCCAGCCGCTGGCGTTGGGCACCGCCGCCGGCCAGCCCGACAGGTTGCCGGCCAGGATCACCCCGGCCGCCGTGGTCAGCAGATAGATGGAGTTGTTGTTGGCAACCGCGCTGCGCGTCCGCACCACATCGACGAGGCCGGGCAGCCCATAGTTGCGGTAATGATCCTGCAGGCCGGCGACCTCCAGCGCGATGGTCTCGCCGATCTCCTGCTCCAGGAAGCCCGCGGTGGTGCGGTAGACGACGCCCAGGATCAGCCCGACCGATAGGACGAACATCGCCAGATAGAGCAGCGCCAGCCGGAAGGCCGTGGTCCGCACCAGCCGCAGCCCGGCGGCGACGAAGCCGTGCAGGCCGGCGGCGGCCGCGCCCTCATGCTTCATGCGTCACGCAATTCCATCGAGACCCTTACGCCTCCGCCGCGCGCAGGCTGTAGCCGGCGCCGCGCACGGTGTGGATCAGCGGGGTGGGGAAATCCTTGTCGATCTTCTGGCGCAGACGGGCGATGTGCACGTCGATCACGTTGGTCTGCGGATCGAAGTGATAGTCCCACACATTCTCCAGCATCATGGTGCGGGTCACCACGCTGCCGGCATTGCGCATCAGATATTCCAGCAGCGAGAACTCGCGCGGCAGCAGCTCGATGGCCTTGCCGGCACGCCTGACGCTGCGCGACAGCAGGTCGAGTTCCAGATCGCCGACCGACAGGCGGGTCTGCGGCTGGGCCGCACCCCGCCGGCGGACCAGCACCTCGATCCGCGCCAGCAGCTCGGAAAAGGCGAAGGGCTTGGTCAGGTAGTCGTCGCCGCCGGCCTTCAGCCCCTTCACCCGGTCGTCGACGCTGCCGAGAGCCGACAGGAACAGGACGGGCGTGTCGTTGCCGGCTGCCCGCAGCACCTGGACCAGCGACAGGCCGTCGCGGCCGGGCAACATGCGGTCGACGACCATCACGTCGTAATGCTCGGCCCCGGCCAGGAACAGGCCTTCCTTCCCGTCGTTGGCGACGTCCACCACATGGCCGGCCTCCTTCAGCCCCTTGGCAAGGTAGCTGGCGGCCTGGCGATCATCTTCTATGACGAGAATCTTCATGAGCACGAGTGTAGCCTCCCAAAACAGCCCGGCCAAGCACGAGGGTGTCATGCCCGGCCGGACTTTCCGTCACTCAGAGAGCGCGTTGCCTCACGCCTTCAGCTTCAGCGCGACGAAGGACTCGTTGCCCTGCCGGTTGATCAGCATCAGCAGCGCCTTCTGTCCAGCCTTCTCCGCTTCGCTCACCTGATGGCGGACGTCGGCCGGGCTCTTCACCAGGGTGTCGCCGACCCGCTCGATCACGTCGCCGGGACGGATCGGCACATCGACGCTGGAGGACAGGCCGGTCACCACGACGCCCTGGATATCCTCGCCGATGCCCAGCCGCTTGCGCGCCGCCCGGTCCAGCGGGGCCAGCTTCAGCCCCTTCACCGGCGCCACATCCTCATGCTCGGCGGAGCCCTTGCCGGAGTTGGTCTCGGCGGCGGCCATCTGCTGCTGTTCGGACAGGCGGTCGATGCGCACCGGCACCGTCTTCTCGCGGCCCTCGCGCAGGATCTTCAGGTCCACCGTGTCGCCGGCCTTGGTATCCGCGACATGGCGGGTCAGGTCGCGCAGGTTGTTGACCGGCTTGCCGGCATAGGACAGCACAACGTCGCCCTGATGCAAGCCGGCGCGCTGGGCCGGGCTGTCGGCGGTCACCTCGGCCACCAGGGCGCCCTTGGCGCTGGGCAGCCCGACGCTGTCGGCGATGTCCGGCGTCACCTCCTGGATCTTCACGCCGAGCCAGCCGCGCTCGACCTTGCCGCTGTCCTTCAGCTGGGCGACCACCTCCTTGGCGAGGTTGGAGGGGATGGCGAAGCCGATGCCGACCGACCCGCCGTTGGGCGAGTAGATGGCGGTGTTGATGCCGATCACCCGGCCGCTGAGGTCGAAGGTCGGGCCGCCCGAGTTGCCGCGGTTGATGGCGGCGTCGAGCTGGAAGTAATCGTCGTAGGGGCCGCTGTGGATGTCGCGGCCGCGCGCCGACACGATGCCCTTGGTGACGGTGCCGCCCAGCCCGAACGGGTTGCCGACCGCCATCACCCAGTCGCCGACGCGGGTCTTGTCGCTGTCCGCCCAGTCGACCGACGGCAGCGGCTTGTCCGACTTCACCTTCAGGAGCGCGAGGTCGGTCTTGGCGTCGCGGCCGATCAGCTTGGCCGGCATGGCGGTGCCGTCCTGCAGGGTGACGGTGATCTCGCTGGCGCCGTCGATGACGTGGTTGTTGGTCACGACATAGCCGGCCGGGTCGATGATGAAGCCGGACCCCAGCGCCCCGGTTCTGCCGCGCGGACCCTGGTCCTGATCCTGGTCGCCGTCAGGACCGCCATTGGGGCCGCCATTCCGGTTCATCTGGTCCTGGAACTGGCGGAAGAACTCCTCGAACGGCGTGCCGGGGGGGACGCCGGGGATCGCCGGGCCGCGCTGTGCCCGGGTTTCGGCCTTTGCCTCCTGGGTGGCAGCGATGTTGACCACGGCCGGGCTGACCTTGGCGGCGAGGTCGGCGAAGCTGGCCGGCGTGTCCTGCACCATGGCGACGGCCGGCGGGGTGGCGTTCTGCTGGGCCTGCGATGCCGCCCAGCCGGCCAGCGCCGGAGCCGTCAGCACCGTGGTGCCCAGCAGCAGGGCGGCGACGGTCCGGCGCAGGCGGCCCGCACGCCCGATCTCACGCTGGGGCTTCGACTGGGAATTGGCGGGAGGAAGGGTGGTCATGACGGCGACACTCCGATCAGGCGATTCCGACTGTGGGGAGGTGGCACCGGCGGTCCGACCGCCGCGGCACCTCACCGCTGTTGTCTCCAACATAGGAACCCGCCCTTGACCGCCGCCTTGCGACCGGATGAAAGAAATTTCAGGCTGGCCGGCCGGATCGGCCGGATCGGTCTTGCGGGCCTACTCCCCGATCAGATGCAGCGCGATCTCTCGCCGGTGCGGCCGGGCGCGGTGCTCGAACAGGTAGACGCCCTGCCAGGTGCCCAGCGCCGGCTCCCCCGCCATCACCGGTATCGACAGGCTGACGCCGGTCAGGGCGGAGCGGATGTGGGCTGGCATGTCGTCCGGCCCCTCGGTGGTGTGGGCGTAAAGCGACGGATCCTCGGCCACCAGACGGCGGAAGAAGCGCAACAGGTCCGCCTGCACGTCAGGGTCGGCATTCTCCTGGATGGTCAGGGAGGCCGAGGTGTGGCGGCAGAACACCGTCAGCAGCCCGGTGTCCATCCCCTGCTCCGCCACCCAGCGCCGGATCTGGGCGGTCACCTCGACCAGCCCGGCGCCGCGGGTGGGAACGGTCAGCGTCGTGACGGCTTGTCGCATGGCTTGCGGTCTCCTTCGGTTTTCGCCGGCTTGGTTCCGGCGACAGGCAATACCAGATGTCTCTACCCCAACGGTGTCGCCCGAATGAAATCGAAGGGCGCCCTGTTTCTGTCGGAAGGCCAAGGAGGAAGACGGCGCATGGACATCACCGGCACCCACAGCGTTCCCGGACCGCGCGACCGCGTGTTCGCGGCGCTCTGCGACCCGGCGGTGCTGATGCGCTGCATCCCCGTGCTGGAAGAGATGGAGCGGCTGTCGGCCACCGACTATGCGGCCCGGGTCCGCACCACGCTCGGGCCGATGAAGGCGCGCTTCTCCGGCCGGCTGCGGCTGGAGCCGGAGGATGGCGCCCACCGCTACCGGCTGGTCGCCCAGGGCAGTGGCGGGCTGGCCGGCGCGGTGAAGGGCGAGGCGGTCGTGGTGCTGGAGGAGGAGGAGGGGCAGACCCGGCTGACCTACAGCCTGTCGGTGGCGCTCGGCGGTGCGGTCGGCCGGCTGGCGGTGAAGCTGGTCCAGGCCAAGACCGACCGCGTGCTCGCCGGCTTCTTCGAGCGCTTCGCGGAGGAGGTCGACGGCCGCCCGGAATGACCGGACAGGGGATGGGACAGTCGCTGCGGCGCAATGCCGCAGGTCATGGGACCGGAGAGTGGCTTTCGCAGGTGCAGCATCATGGGTCAGGATAGCAGGCGTCGCGGGTGCTCTTTGCCGGTGGAGATGCCGAGTGGTCCTGTCTCAGCCCACTGCCCACAGCCTTGACCAGAATCCCGCTGCGGACGCCGACCGCATGATCTTCGGCCGCATCCTGGCGCTTGCCGCCGCCGATCCGGCGCGGACGATGACCGGATCGCTGGCACTGACCAAGGCCGACTTGACCGAGCTTGCCGCAAGATACGCCCCCCACTTCGCCGATGCCGTCGCCGCGCTCCCCGATAAGGGCGAGGCCGGCGGGGACGAGGCCGGCGAGGACGCCATCGAAGAGGCCGATCTGCGGGCCTTCCTTGTCGAGCATGGCGCCTCGGGGGCCGACGAGGAGCGTTGGCTGGCCGCCATCCTGGCCCGCCGGTCGCTGGAGCCCAACCATCTGTGGCAGGACATGGGCTTCCACGACCGCGGCGAACTCAACGCCATGTTCCGTCGGCATTTTCCGGCGCTGGTGGCGCTGAATTCCGGCGACATGAAATGGAAGAAGTTCTTCTACCGCCAGCTTTGCGAGCGCGAGGGGCTGATGCTCTGCAAGTCGCCGAACTGCGAGGTGTGCGACGACGTGGAGGTCTGCTTCGGCGAGGAGGCCGGGGACCCGCTGTCCACCCTCTCCCGCCTCGCGCGCAACGGGTAAGGAGGCTCAGCGCGGCTGGGCGCCCAGATCCTCGAAGGCCATGCCTTTGTCGGTGCGGCGGAAGCGGCCCTTGCCGTTGACGGTCAGCGGCGGCTGGCCCGGCTGCGGCACGAAGGTGGCGGCGTAGTAGCAGTCATACTGGCCGCTGCCGTCCTGGCTGCCGCCGGTTGGGCCGCCGCTTGGTCCGCCCTTCGGCTTCGCCTCGACACAGCCCTGCTTGCGGAAATTGTCGAAGGCGCGGAAGGCGGCATTGCCCTGGCGCTCCAGCGCGCGGCGGGTGTGCGCCTCCACCAGCTTGCGCATGTCGCCCTCCGACGGCTCGCCCGAACAGGCGGCGAGCAGCAGCGCGGCGAGAAGAACGAGGCGCCTCACCGCCCGCCCAGCAGCCGGTCGACCCGCTCCTTCAGCGCGGCGAAGGAGGGCGGCTTGACCACGAAGCCGTTGACGCCCAGCGCCATCGCCTGCTTCACGATCTCGGATTCGGTGTGGTTGGTCAGGAACACAACCGGGGCGCGGGGATTGGCGGCCTCGGCGCTGGCGCGCAGGCGGGCCAGGAATTGCAGGCCGGAGACCGGCTTCATGTCGATGTCGCAGACGATCAGGTCGGGATTGACGCGGATGCACTCGTACATCGCCGACTTGCCGTTGTCGGCCTCGGTCACGTCGCGGAAGCCGATCTGGCCCAAAATCTGGACGATGGTGCGGCGGACGAAGGGCTGATCCTCCACGACCAGGATCCGAAACTGGGAATAGTCGATCGCCTGCATATCCACTCCCATGTCTCCAGCCAATACGCCGCATCCCACTGATACCGTCCGAACCGGTGGCGGGCAATCGAAGGTCGGTTACCGGCGGATGGAATATGATTTTGGTTCTGTAAATTTTCCGACAATTTGTAGTGCCGGAGCCGTCATCCGCCGGCCTGGACCCGGCCGGGAAACAGGCGCTCCAGAACCGTGCGCAGACGGTCCATGGTCAGCGGCTTGTGCAGGCAATCGTCCATCCCGGCGGCGCGGCACCGCGCGTCGTCCTCGGCATCGGTCCCGGCGGTCAACGCCACGATGGGCACGCGGCCGGCTTCCCCCGGCAGGGCGCGGATGGCGCGGGTGGCCTCGTGGCCGTCCATCACCGGCATCTGCACGTCCATCGCGATCAGGTCGAACCGCCTGTCCGTCGCGGCGGCCAGCCCCTGCGCCCCGTCCTCCGCCGTCGTCACCGTGTGGCCCAGCGCCTTGAAGAAGCCGGCGGCCACCAGACGGCCGATGGGGTTGTCCTCCACCAGCAGGACCGACAGGGCGGCGGGGCGCAGCACCGCCCGCACCGGGATGCGGACGGTCAGCCCCTCCCCCGCCGCGCCATCCGGCCCGTCGGTCAGCAGATGCCCGCCCAGTCGCCGCAGCAGCGGCTGGACCGCCGCCAGCACCAACGGGCGCAGGCGCGCCGTCCCCCGGCGCCGCAGCGTCAGCTCGGCGGCCTCGCCCGCCGGCCGCAGCGACAGGGACAGCGACAGGGACGCGCCCCCCTCCGCGGCCAGCAGAGTCAGCAGACCCCGCAGGCCGGCGGCATCGCCGGTGAACTCCTCGTCCGCCCCGCCTTCGACCGTCACCACCCTTGCCGTCACCACCCTTGCCGTCGCCGCTTCAGCATCGGCGGCCAGCGCCGCCAGCGTCAGGCTGTCCTCCACCGCGGCGCCCGGCCCGACCGGGCGCAAGGCCGCCACTGTGGTCCGCAGGGCGGCGCCCGCAGCCTGGACGGCGAGCAGCCGGTCCTGCTGGCGCGGCAGCAGCGGCGATTCCAGCGCGGCGGCCGTCAGCGCCATCATCGGATCGAGCGCCGCCGCAACCGCAGCCCCCGCCGCGTCGAGCAGCGATGCAGCCTCGGCCCGGTTCCGCTGCGCCTCGGCCAACGCCGTCCGCAACCGGTTCTCCCGCATCTGGCGCCGGCGGGCGGCCGACACCGCGCTGCGCAGGGCATCGCCGTCACCGGCCGGCAGCGCATCCTGCGCGCCCGCCGCGATGAAGCCCGCACTGTCCTGCCCCTCCGCCAGCAGAACCACCACCGCCGGGGCCGGCTCCAGCCGGGCCAGCGCCTCGACCGCCGCCACCGCGGGAGCGTCGAGCAGCACCACCGATTCCCCCGCCGCCGCACCGCCGCCGCCCAGCCGGTCCAGGGCGGCAGCCACCGTATCCACCCGCACCAGCTCCGGGAAGAACGGGGCGAGCCCCCCGGCGAGCGCCATCGCCCGGGACACCAGAAGCACCGCATCATTTTCCGCCAAGCTGGGTCGGATCATGGGTTGGGCCTTAAGTTCTTCTGCCATTTTCCCTCGAACGAACCGCCAGCCGGCGATGGATGTGGAAACGGAGGCCGCGGCGACGGGCAGGACCGGGATGGCCGTCGCCGATCACCACCCGGTTGCGGCCCGCCGCCTTCGCCTCATACAGCGCGCGGTCGGCGCGGCCAAGCATCCTCGTCCTTGTCCTCGTCCTCTGCCGACAGGATCTCGAAGGGGGCCGTCGGATCCTGCATCAGGGGAACCCTCGGAAGGAGGGAGGCGGCAGATGGATGGAGAAGGTGCTGCCGATGCCGGGGCTGGACAGGACGGTGAGACGGCCGCCCAGCCGGTCCGCCATCTTGCGGGCGATGGCGAGCCCCATGCCGGTGCCGGGATGCTCGTCGCGCGGATGCAGGCGCCGGAACACCTCGAAAATCTGGTCGCGGTGGCGCGGTTCGATGCCGATGCCGTTGTCGCGCACGTCGATCACGTCATAGCCGTCGACCCGCCGGTGGGAAATCCGCACCTCCGCCGCCCGGTAGGGATGGCGGTAGTCGATGGCGTTGGCAATCAGCACGATGAAGATCTCGCGCAGCCGGCGCTCGTCGGCCTGCACCGCCGGCAGGTCCGCCACGGTCACGGCAGCGCCGGCATCGGCGATGCGCCGCTCCAGCGCCGCCAGCGCCGCCTTCAACGGATCGCCGGCCGGAATGACGCCGCAGCCGAGCGGCACCCGGTCCTCCGCCAGAAAAAGCTGCACGTCGCGCAGCAACATCTTCAGCCGCCCGGCGCCGTCGACGATCTCGCGGATGAATCCCTCGCTCTCCTCGTCCAGCCGGCCCTTCTGCTGGTGCTCCAGCAGCTGGGCGTAGCTGGAGATGGCGCGCAGCGGCTCCTGCAGATCGTGGGCGGTGGCATAGGCGAACTGCTCCAGCTCGTTCTTGGCGCGGCCAAGCTCGGCGGTGCGCAGGTCGACCCGACGCTCCAGCGTGTGGCGGCGGCCGATCGCCATGACGGTCACCATTTCGATCAGCAGCGACAGCAGGAGGAAGGCCAGCTGGAAGCCGCGGAAGGTCGGGTCGCCATGGGCCAGCCCCTCCCAGCTGGTGCGCGGGGCCAGCGCGAGGTGCCAGTAACCGTCGGGCAGGTTGATCCGCTCGACCAGCGGGTCGCCCTTCAACGCCAGAGCGTCGCCGGCCACCTGCTGGCCGCCGTCGGTCACCACGGCGAATCCCAGATGCGCCGGAACCCGGTCGAACCGCACCTCGTTCAGGATGGCACCGACGTCGAACACCATCCCGACGGCTCCCCAGGGCTTGCCCGGTGCATGGACGATCTGGCGGGCGATCAGTCCCTGCCCGCCCTGCAACAGGTTGACCGGACCATGGACGGTCACGTCGCGGCTGACGATGGCGCGCTGCACCGTATCGGCGAAGCCCGGCCGCGCGTCCCGCAGCAGGTCGTTGCCCAGCAGCTTCCCGTTGCCCTCCATCGGATAGACGATGCGGACGACGAACTCGGGCGCGGCGGAGATGGTGCGCACCCCCACCACCGACCGCCGCAGCCCCTCCGCATAGCGCGGGAACTGGTCGGCAAGGCTGCCGGTGCCGGACGCGACCTCGACGAAGGCGGTCAGGCCGCTGACCAGGGCGATGCGCTCGTTCAGCGCGCTCGACAGGGTGCTGGCGAGCGACGAGGCGGTCAGCGCCGCGGTGGCGCGATGTTCGGCCGTCAGGACGCGGACATAGACGTCGGCCATCCAGACATAGCCGACCAGCAGCACCAGCGTCACCACCGCCTGGACGGCGGCGGGCTTCCAGATGCGCAGTCCGCCGGCCAGCAGGCGGCGCAGGATGGCCGGGACCGGATGGCGCGGCGCGGTCAATGGCTGCACCGTCATGATCGGATCCGGGCCTCCCAAGGGTGTGCAAATCCGGCCTGCCCTGTCCTGACCTGCCCTGCCCCGGCCCGCCCCATCCCGCCATCCGGGGCCGGCAGGACCAGATGGCACAGGCCGCCCCAGGGACGCGATTGGAAACATCCCGGCCAGCGGGACGACCGCCAGGACGACGAGCAAGACAAGGGTGTGGTGTCGGCCATCACTGCGTCCCGGCCTCTTTTCCGTCGAAGGGTTCCGTACAGGGGACGGGATGCTTCAAGCCGCATGCACCGCCGGTGGTGACCGCAATCATATCCGTTCACCCAGCAAGGATTCCCCTGTGAAAGTGTCACAGGGGATAAGTCCTCAATCTGGAGGATGAAGAAGATGCGTGACGTTCGGCGCGGCGGATCGATGACGGAGCGGCAGCTTTATCCGCGGGGCTTATCCGGCATACGGTCAGGCCGCCACGTCGACCGGCGGACGGTCCTTGGTGGCGATTTCCACGGCCCGCGCGAAATCGCCCGCCATCTTCTCCGCGTCGAAGGCCAGATGGATGCGGCTGTGCTCCACCGCCTTCACCGCCACCGCCACCTCCGCTGCGTAGCGGTCGAGCCGCAGATGTCCGATTGCCCCAGCCAGCGAGCGGCCGTCGGTCGCCGTCACCGGATCGATCATGGCCCCGCCGATGGACAGGTTGCGCACGGTCACCGCCAGCCGGTCGCCGCCGATCAGCAGGGTTCCCGTCTCGTCCACCTGGAAACGCGGCTTGCGCCGGCGGTCGGCATCGCCGGTGGAGGTGCGGACGATGCGGACCAGAACCTGCCGCAGGCTCTCGATGGACCGGGCGACATCGCCGGACCCGTTCTTGACATGGGTGGCCTGTTCGCCGGTGCGGTCGGCCTCCTCCGACACCGCGGCGATGCGGTGCGACACCTCCTGCGCCGCCGTGGAGGTCTCCACCACGTTGCGGCTGATCTCCTGGGTGGCGGCCGCCTGCTGCTCCATCGCCGCGGCGATGGACCCGGCGATGTGGTCGATCTCGGCGATGGTCCGGCCGATTTCCTCCACCGCCTGCACCGCCTCGTCGGTCACCGCCTGGATCGCGGTGATCTGGCGGGTGATCTCCTCGGTCGAGGACGCGGTCTGGTTGGCGAGGTTCTTCACCTCCTGCGCCACCACGGCGAAGCCCTTGCCGGCCTCTCCCGCCCGCGCCGCCTCGATGGTCGCGTTCAGCGCCAGCAGATTGGTCTGGCCGGCGATGGACTGGATCAGGTTGACCACCTCGCCCACCTTCGCCACCGTTTCCGACAGCGAGCGGATGGTGGCCTGGGTGTGGTGGCCGCTCTCCACCGCGCGGCGGGTCACCGCGCTGGAATGGGCGACCTGCGAGGAAATCTCGCGGATCGAGGCGGCCAGCTCCTCGCTGGCGGCGGCGACGGTCTGGGCGTTCGCCAGCGCCTGCCCGGCGGCGGACGCCACGGTCTGGGCGTTGATGCTGACCCGCTCGGCCGAGCCGGACATGCCCTCGGCATCGTCGGCCATGGCGCCGGTGCGCTGGGCGACCTCCTCCACCGCGCGGCCGGCCTCCCGCTCCACCGTCGAGGCCATGTTTTCCAGGGCCCGGCGCCGTTCCTCGTCGGCATGGCGGGCCCGCTCGACACGCTCCTGCACGGCATAGCACAGGCGCGCTTTCAAGCCGCGCAGCTGGCCGGCGATAAGATGGAATTCAGCCGCGGCCGGCAGGTCGATGATGTGGGTCTGGTCGTTGCGGGCGATGGCGTCGAAATCGACCGAGAAAGCGGCCAGCGGGCGGCGGACGGTGCGCAGCAGCAGGAGCCCGCAGAACACCGCCCCCAGCAGGACGGCCAGCCCGGCGGCCACGGCGAACACCAGATGCCAGCGGAAATCCTCCAGCGCCCCTTCATACTCGCCCTTGGCGACCGTCAGCTGCAATTGCAGAAGGTCCTTGTTGGTCTGGAACGCCGCCTGGAACAGCGGGTCGATGCGGTCGCGGACCAGCACCTCCAGCCGCAGCGAATCGCCCTGGCGCGCCAGTTCCACCGCCGGCTTCAGCCCCTCGTTCAGGAAGGCGGCGCGCTGCTTGGCGAAGCGGTCCGCCAGCGTGGTCTCCTCCGGCGTCATGAAGGTGGTGAGATAGTCCGCCCACAGCCGGTCGATGGTGGCGGCGTTCCTGGCGATGCGGTCCTCGCGCTGCGCCATCGCCTTGGGATCGGTGCCGTCGCGGGTGTCGATGATCAGGCGCTGCAAGGTCTGCACATTGTCGCGCATGTGGTCCAGAATCTCGCCGATCTGGACCGCCGGCACCGTGCGGTGCTCGTACACCATCTTCAGCGACGCGTTGCTGTCGGACATGCCGCGCAGCGTGACGCCGCCGACCGCCAGCATCGACAGGATCATGAAGGCGAAGATCAGGGTCAGCCGCCCGGTCACCGTCGCCATCCAGCGGCGGAACCCCGCCCCGGCGCCGCGCCCGACCGCCTGCCCGTCGCGCACCGTCAGATGGCGAGCCCTGCCCTCACGGATATCGGCGTAAAGCCGTTCCGCCGCCGCCACCTGATCGCGCGACGGCTTGGTGCGGATCGAGATGAAGCCGGTCACCGTCCCGTCCTCGATCACCGGCGTGACATTGGCGCGGACCCAATAGAAGTCGCCGTCCCTGGTCCGGTTCTTCACCAGCCCTTCCCACGGCCGCCCGTCCTTGATGGTCGCCCACAGGTCGGCGAAGGCCTCCTTCGGCATGTGGGGATGCCGGATCAGATTGTGCGGAGCCCCGATCAGCTCGGATTCAGCATAGCCGCTGATGTCGACGAATGCCTTGTTGACGAAGGTGATGCGCCCGCCCGTGTCGGTACGCGACACCAGCAGGACACCGTCTTCCATCACGATTTCACGGTCGGTGATCGGTTCGTTGAGACGCATGGGACGGGGCCTCGTCAGACAAAGGGCAGGTTCGGGCAGGCAGGCCGGCACGACGGGTCGCGACCGGTGGACAGACAGAGGCCAGCGCACCGCCTGGAAAAAGCGATGGTTCGGCACAGCTAACGGAATGGCGTTTCATCTACTCTGGGTAGCCCATGTCCGCACTGACACAGATCAAGTCAGCAAGGGGCGTGCCATGCACACTGAATTCTTCGCAAACCGCCGTTCCGGTAAAACCCTGATGACCGGGCAGGCGCTTCCACCGGGATTCGTCACGTCCGGAGTTGCAATTTGCGAATGAAAACGCGAGTCATCCGAGAAATTATCAAATTGCAAAAGAACAGAGTCCCCGCGGGAAGCGTCAATCACAACATCAGAAAACATTAATAAAGAAAAAGCCCCTCTCTCGACTTGGAGAGAGGGGCCTCATGACTGCGACATTCCGCCGCAGCATTTCCGCGCATGTGAAAATGCCGCGAACGGTCAGGTCAGGACTTCGCCATCAGCTGTTCGAGCCAATGGATGTCGTAATTGCCGTCGATGAAGGCCTGCTGCGCGATGATGCGGTCATGCAGCGGCAGCGTGGTCTGGATGCCGCCGATCACATACTCCTCGATGGAGCGGCGCAGGCGCATCAGGCACTCGTTCCGGGTGGTGCCGTGGACGACCAGCTTGGCGATCAGGCTGTCGTAATGCGACGGCACGCGGTAGCCGTCATACAGCGCGGAATCGACGCGAACGCCCAGCCCGCCCGGCGCGTGATAGCCGTCGATCTTGCCCGGCGACGGGATGAAGGTCTCCGGGTTCTCGGCGTTCACGCGGCATTCGATGGCATGGCCTTCGAAGCGGATGTCCGACTGGCCATAGCCCAGCGGCGCACCGGCGGCGACGCGGATCTGCTCGCGGACCAGATCGATGCCGGTGATCATCTCGGTGATGGTGTGCTCGACCTGAAGGCGGGTGTTCATTTCGATGAAATAGAACTGCCCGTCCTCGTAGAGGAACTCCATCGTGCCGACGCCGCGGTAGCCGATGGCCGCCGCCGTCCTGGCCGCCAGATCGCCGATGAAGGCGCGCTGCTCGGCGTTCAGCGCCGGGCTCGGCGCCTCCTCGATGACCTTCTGGTGCCGGCGCTGGACCGAGCAGTCGCGCTCGCCGAAATGCACGCAGGTGCCGTGGGTGTCGCCCAGGAGCTGGATCTCGATGTGCCGCGGATGGCCGAGATACTTCTCCAGATAGACCTCGTCGTTGCCGAAGGCGGCGCGCGCCTCGCCACGGGCCAGCTGATAGGCTTCCTTCAGCTGGTCGGGGTTGCGGGCGACCTTCATGCCCTTGCCGCCGCCGCCCGCCGCCGCCTTGATCAGCACCGGGTAGCCGGTCTCGTGGGCGACCTTCTCGGCCTCCTCCAGCGACGTCACCGGACCGTCGGAGCCGGGCACCACCGGCAGCCCCTGCTCCATCACCGTCTTCTTGGCGGTTACCTTGTCGCCCATGATCCGGATATGCTCCGGCGTCGGGCCGATGAAGGTGAAGCCGTGCTCCTCCACCATCTCGGCGAACTGGGCGTTCTCCGACAGGAAGCCGATGCCGGGATGGATGGCGTCGACATTGGTGATCGACGCCGCCGACAGGATGGCCGGAATGTTGAGGTAGCTGTCGCGCGCGGACGCCGGACCGATGCACACGCTTTCGTCGGCGAGGCGGACGTGCATGGCGTCGGCGTCGGCGGTGGAATGCACCGCCACGGTCTGGATCCCCATCTCGCGGCAGGCGCGGTGGATGCGGAGCGCAATCTCACCACGGTTCGCGATCAGGACCTTTTCGAACATCGCCAAGGGAATGCCCCGCTTACTCGATGATGAGGAGAACTTCGCCGAATTCGACCGGCTGGGCGTCGGACACCAGCACCTCGGCGACGGTGCCGCCGCGCGGGGCCTTGATCGGGTTCATGACCTTCATCGCCTCGATGATCATGATGGTCTGGCCGGCCTTGACCACGTCGCCCGGACGGACGAAGGGGGTGCCGCCCGGCTCGGCCGCCAGATAGGCGGTGCCGACCATCGGCGAGGTCACCGCACCCGGATGGCTGGCCGGCTTTGCGGCGGCCGGCGCCGCCACGGCGACCGGAGCGGCCGCCAGGACCGGGGCTGCCTGGACGGCGACCGTCTGGGCGGCGGTCGGGCGGGTGACGCGGATACGCTTTTCGCCCTCGGCGAACTCGATCTCGCTCAAGCCCGTCTCACGCAGGAGGTCCGCCAGCTTGCGGACCAGATCGCCGTCGATGTCGAAGCTCGCCATGATGTCAGTCGTTCCCGTTTCCTTAATCGCGGTCGATGATGTTCGCGATGGCGTCCAGCGCCAGAAGATACCCGTGCGGCCCGAACCCGCAGATCATCCCCCTCGCCACCGGCGAGATGTAGGAGTGATGGCGGACCGGCTCGCGCTTGAAGATGTTCGACAGATGGACCTCGATCACCGGCAGATCCGACAGGATCAGGCTGTCCATGATCGCGACCGAGGTGTGGGTGTAGGCGCCGGCGTTGATGACGATGCCGTCATTCTCCGTGCGGGCCTGCTGAATCCACGAAACCAGTTCGCCTTCGTGATTCGACTGCCGGAAATCCACGGTCAGACCCAGCGTGTCGGCACGCTCGTGGCAGGCGGCCTCCAGCTCGTCCAGGGTCATCGACCCGTAGATTTGCGGCTCCCGCACACCCAGCATGTTGAGGTTCGGCCCGTTGAGGACCAGAATCGACGCGTCGATGGCCACAGCCCGCGCCCCTTTTCCATGATCGAAACCGCGCGTTTATATCACGAAGCACCGTCCTGTCCATGGCGACGGGGGCCTTCCGCGCGGAAAAGCGCGCCGGAATCCGGAATATCGCCGCGGCTGGGCCGGAAGACCGCGCGGACCCCCGGGGAAAACCCCAGCAATATCAGGGAGCAGGCTGAAGCGTGTGGCTGACGAGAAGCTGGTCGTAGACGCCCTGCCGCTTCAGGGCGTTCAGCCCGTCGTTGAAGACCGCGACCGCCGTCTCCGCCCCCGGCGTGCCGCGCCCGACCACCAGATGCAGCGTGACCACGGCGAAGGGCCGGTCCGCCACCCGGATGTCGTCGGCCAGAACCGGAGCGCTGAATCGCCGCGGCGCCGCTGAACTCGTCGATCACCAGGACGTCGGCCCGCCCGGTCGCCACCATCCGCACGCAGGCACCCAGGTCCGACGGGGTCTGCCGGGTCAGTCGGCCCTGGCCGACCATCGCCTCCAGCCCGGCCGGCAGGGCATAGCCCACCGGCTGGCAGATCGTCCGTCCCTGGAAATCCTCCAGGCCGCCGGAGTCGCCGCCGCCGGTCCGGCCGTTGAACTCCATCCCGGACCGGTTCGAGAGATAGACGAACTGCCGCACCTCCATCACCGGGTCGGAGAACAGCACCTCCCGCTCGCGCTCCGGCGTGCGGATATAGGGAAAGGTGGCAAGGAAACGGCCGGCCACCACGCCGTCGTAGCCCCGCTTCCACGGCATGAAGCGCACATCGTAGCGGCGCCCGCCGACCGCGAAGGCGCGGCGGACCAGATCGGTCACCAGCCCGCCCCCCGGCAGGTCGTCGCCGGTGTAGGGGGCATAGTCGCCGCCGGTCACCAGATCCAGGCCGGTATAGGGAGCCGGAGCGGGAGCCGTGCCGCCGGCCTCCGCGCCGGGCACCTGCGCCTGCGGCTGGACCGGGGCGACGCACAGCAGCAGCCCGGCCAGGGCGGCGCCCGCGGCCGAGGATCTCACCGTACCGATCGCTCCGTTTGCCGAATCCCGCAAGTCCGTTGGCCATCCGCTGGTGGGTCCGGCGCCGTGGTCGCACGGCGCCGGCCAAGATCTAAGCGCTGAGATCTAACGGCCAAGATCTAACGGCCTGGACGCCGCACTGTAAAGAGCCGCCGATACTCGCCGCCGGCTTGCGGTCACTCGGCCGCGGCAGCCGGGCCGGCGGCGGCGTCCCGCGCACGGCGGCCGGCGGGATCGGTGTAGAGGTCGTTGATGCGCTGGACATGCACCGCCGTCGCCTCGCGGATGGCGAAGATCGCCTTGCGCGCCCGCCCGCCCCAGCCGGCCGGCTGCGTGGCGAAGATCGAGCGGAAGAAGCGGGTGTTCCGCAGGAAGGCCTGCCGCAGGTTCAGGTCGACGTCGCCGAAACGGTCGCTCAAGGTGGCGGCGATGCGGCGGGCGAAGAACTGGCGCAGCTTGAAATGCCCGGCCAGGAACAGCCCGCCCAGCAGCAGGGCGGTGCCGATCAGGTGCAGCGGAAGCCCGCTGTCGCCGGACTCGGACAGCCAGCCGAGGAAGGCGCCGAAACCGCCGCCCAGCGTCTGCACCACGGTGCCCAGCAGCCCCAGCAGCAGCACGCCCCACACCGCGTCGCCGATCAGCACGCGGCGGCGCCACTTCGCCATCGCCTCGCGCAGCTTGGGCAGCACCTCGCCCTCGACCTCCTTGGTCAGGCTGTCGATGGAGCCGATGATGCGATAGGCGCGGGCGACCTCGACCTCGTTGATGCGGGTCTGGAGTTCGGCCAGATCATGGTCGCGGCGCGCCTGGTAGCGGGCGCGGCGGCCGTCATCCTCGATGTCGACGGCGGAGCGCTGGTCGTAGATGGCATAGAAGCGGCCCGACACCAGCCCGGCCTGGGCGATGGCGCGCTGCCAGGCGCCGAACACCGCCTCGAGATTGTCCTCCTTGGCGGTGGTGTCGACCTGGTTGAGGATGTAGCAGACCTTGCGGGCGTCGGCGCGGTTGACCGTCTTGGCGACCAGATGGCGCAGCGTGTCCTGCATGGCGCCCGGTTCCGGATGGCGGGCATCGAAGAAGACGAGCACGAGGTCCGACAGCTCGACGATGTGGTCGACCAGCCGCAGGACCGAACGGCGCTGGTCGTCGGCGTCGAAGCCCGGCGAATCGATGAAGATCTTGCCCTTGGTCCGCGGCCCGGCCAGCGTCTTCAATTGCAGGTAATTGTCGATCCGCTTGCCCTCGCCAGCGGCGACCTTCTCGATCTCGTCGGCGATGCGATAGAAGGGGAAACGAGGGTCGGCGTTCAGCGCGGTGCCGGGCAATGCCTCCTTGCGGGTTTCCGGACCGTGGCAGATGACGGTGAACTTGTCGTCCACCGCCTGATTGCCGGTGTTCTGCAGCACCTCGCCCAGATAACCGTTGAGGAAGGTCGACTTGCCGGCGGAGAAGGTGCCGAGCACCGCGACCATCGGCCACCAGGGAATGCGGGTGGTCAGCGATTCATGGCGGTCGATCAACCCCAGCCCGGCCAGGATGCGGTCGAAGGCGCGGAAGGTCGGGAGGACCGGCAGCAGGTTGGGATTTTCCGCCCGCAGATGGGCATCCAAAGCCGCAAGGCGCTGCTGAAGGGCTTGCCGGGGGGTCATGGCGGGCGAATTCCACTGTTGCACGGGCCGAAAAGAACGGCCCCTCTCTAGCACGGGCGGGACCGGCACCGGACATGAAATCTCCCTCATCTTCCGTCCGGGATTATCCGGGCAGGGAGCCGGGGCGCGGAATCCGGACGGGGCCGGGCGAAATGCCGCGGGAACAGGACCGGGCGGACGCGCGTTTCCCGGCGATGGACGACAGCGACCATCAGGACGACGGCCAGAGCGGAGGCAAGGATGGCGGCCTCGGGGAAAGCCGCGACGGCGGGCCCCTGCCGGCGGGCGCCGATCAGGCGCATCGGCTGACCGCGGACGAGCTGGCCTTCCTGCTGCGCGACCCGATGCTGCGGGCGCGGGAGGCGGAGCGTGCCGCGAAGTCCAACCGCAGCCGCACCGAACGGCGGGCGGCGGACCCGGCCTATGCCGAGCGGCTGCGGGCCGGCGACCGCGAGCGCCAGCGCCGGCGGCGGCGGCGCGATTCCATCGGCCGGCCCGAACCGCCGGAGCCGGTCGCCGCCGACCTGCCGGATCTGACCGTGGCGCGGGCGGAGGCGCTGCTCGCCGACCATCTGGACGGCAACCCGTCCGCCCAGGCGGCGCAGCTGCGCGGACGGCCGGACCGTATCCGGCTCTATGCCGAGGCCTTCGTCGCCTACCGCGTTCTGTCGACCGGCGGCGTCCGGCCGACCCGCGGGGCGCTGGCCGCCCTGCTGAAGTCCCGCTTCGGCCGCACCGTCACGCCGTCCCAGGTCCAGAAGCTGCGCGACCATGTGGAAGGCTTCGCCATGGCCGGCGGCCCCTGGGCCATGGAGGCCTCCCACCCGTCCGGCATTGCCCGGACGAGGAACCCGCGGAAGGCCGATACGGATAGTCACGCACCACGGCCCCCGCGCCCCTGAATCGCCGGTTCTCGGCCATGGTTAACGGCGACTTAATAAGGTTAATTAAGTATTAACGCTTGTCTGGCCAACCATGCGGCCCGACCGGCCGGGTCGACATGCAGCGTGACGGACCGTATCGGCCTTGGGAGAGGAAAGTTTCTCTCTGTCCTTCGGTTTATTTATTACAACCAGAAGGCCTTCCACCACCATTTGTGGCGGTACAAATCTTATCGGTTCCCGATCACGGAATTTCTATAATCGAAAAGCTATCGACCCAACCAATGGATGATCCCAAAGACTCGGTGATTTCCGCAAAGGGATGAGCACAGGGTTCCGGCAGAGCCTCGGCGCAATTGATTCTCACCGGCGGCTGAAATAATACAAAGCTGTAATATGACAACCCCTGCGAATGCTGCACCACCACCAGCGCCTATCGGCATATGGCAAACACACACCAATATTCAGAAGTTTTCTCTTGAATCGCTTCAACGAATGTGTAAACAATATTTTCATTCTCGCAAAGACAAGCCGCGGAAGACTGGGCAGCGGAGACCGATGGACATGAGTGAACCGACGGCGCGCAAAAGAGGACGACGCGGATCGCCGGAATCCTGGTCTGTGGACGCCCATGTCGGGCAGCGCGTGCGGATGCGCCGAACCCTGCTGGGAATGAGCCAGGAAAAACTGGGCGAAGCGATCGGCCTGACCTTTCAGCAGGTCCAGAAATACGAACGCGGCTCCAACCGTATTTCGGCGGGTACCCTGTACCGGCTGAGCCAGGTTCTGGACGTTCCCGTCAGTTTCTTTTTCGATACCTACAACGATGCCGACAGCCCACGCCGCCCACGCAGCGGTTTCGAGGAGTTTGACGACAGCGACAGCCAGATCAGCCGGCGGGAGGCGCGGTTGCTGCGCCTGTGGCGCGCCGCCCCCTCCCATGTGTCGGACGAGATGCTGTCGCTGCTCTCCGCCCTCTCTCCCGAAATCAGGGAGCCGCCGGAAGGCCCCGGCGAGGGTGAGGACGGCGAACCGGATGCCTCCCCCCGATCGGGCAGCTCGCAATCGCCGGTCAACGGCGGAAGCCGCCTCGCCGGCACCGAGATCGTCGCCACCGGTCCGGAGGGGGAAAGCGTCCGCAAGGCCGGCCGTCCGGTGCGCAGCGATGCACCGCGGGTCAAGCCGGTGAAGTCGGCCGATGCCGCCAGCCAGAGCAAGTCGCGCCGGCGTCATGGCGCGGTGTGGGACCCGACCGACATCCTGCGCGCGTCCAAGCCGTCGCCGAGAAGCTGATCCAGGACCGGAATCCGGTCCGGCATTCCAGAATGCAGCGCTTCACCGCCAACAGATCGGAAGCAACAGCACATCGAAGCGCCACCATGGGAAAAGGCTCCGCATCGGCCGATGCGGAGCCTTTTTCAAACCAGGACGGGCACGGTTGCCCGTGGCCTTGCCAGCTGCCGACCTTACCAGCTGCGGACAGGACCGACGTCGAGATGGACGAAGCCGCTGCGCGGATAGAAGCCGACGCCACCGGACTGCATCCCCTTCGCCGTCTCGGAAATGGCGCGAAGCTGGGTGTCGGGAAGGCGGATGTCGATGGCCATGCCGCGGGTGTGATAGCTCTCCTTCGCGACGCCACGCGACCGGCGCCGGGCCATCGCATTGGTGCGGCGGGAGCGGTAGCCGCAGATCACCTCGAACGGATCGTCGGATCCGACGCTCTGGTGAACGCGGGCGAGCAGGTCGAACAGGCGCGGGTCGTAGTGGCAGACCTGCTTGGCGCGATGGTCGCGCAGAAGTACGTCAAGCTTGCGCAGCGCGTCCGGCTTGTAGTTGCCGTCAGCCCAATAGACGCCGTCGAACCGTTCCTGCGTGTTGATGTTGTGCAGGCTGAGGCGCCGGACACTGCCGGCCAGGGG
Source organism: Azospirillum sp. UENF 112521 (assembly GCF_058780665.1). Classification (NCBI taxonomy): domain Bacteria; kingdom Pseudomonadati; phylum Pseudomonadota; class Alphaproteobacteria; order Rhodospirillales; family Azospirillaceae; genus Azospirillum; species Azospirillum sp. UENF 112521. The sequence continues at coordinate 971,901 of NZ_JBSNCI010000002.1, read as the reverse complement.
AGCGGCTTCCACAGAGCCCGATCCCAGAAGGACCGGCGCCGTCGCCACACCAGTCACCACGCTGGTGGCGACCCCCGTCATCATCCCCGATGCGGCCGGAAGAGCCGCAGATACCGCCGCCGCGGCAAAACCAAGGAACCCGCGCCGCCCGATTGCCGGTGCGGCACGCTCATCATCCCCCAAATGCATCCCCGAACCTCGTCGTCTTACGTTTTTGCCGTTCTACGCTGTGGCCGTTCGGCGTTTGGCGGGTCGCGCGGCGCCCGCGGTGTATAGTATCAGCCTTAGGACCAACGCTGATCCGAAGCGTCCCGTCTGGTGTGAATCGTCTCCGGACGGATATTCGTATAAGGAAGGTCATCGGCTGAGGCAATTAAAAAATTTTGCAGTGTGACCTTCTTGCATAGGCGGGTCATAGGACGGCGGCAGGAAGATCACACCGGAAGAATGATCGACCGGATTTCTCGCCGCGCGCCTCGCCTTCCATTATTGCGTTGCATAAATTGATCAGAAGGGCAGCGGTGCATCCATTCCGATGCTGCGCTGGACCACAGTGACAGAAGGTGCCGCCATGATCGCTTCCGCCGACCTCCGCATGTCCCGCAAGCTGGCCCTGCTGGCGCTGACCGCCGCATCGGCGATGGCGCTGCTCGGGGCCGGGCCGGCGGACGCCCTGCCCTACCGCGACACGTTGACCCAGTGGGCCGACCGGTTGGACGCCGCCGCGGTGGAGTTGGACAGCGCGCCCGTGCAGACCTCCACCCGGATCGGGGAAGGCGGACTGATGAAGCTGGGCAGCAGCGGCGAGCGTGTCGGCCGGCTGGCTCAGCGTCTGGCCGAACTCGGCCTGCTGCCGGCCGACAAGGTGTCGGAGGTGTTCACCGTCGACGTCGACCGCGCGGTGAAGGCCTTCCAGCTCGCCCAGCGGATGAAGCCCGACGGGCTGATCGGCGCCGGCACGAGGGCGGCGCTCGACCGCACGCCGGCCGAGGCCGCGGCGCTGATGCGGCAGAGCGCCGTCGCGATGCGCAGCTTCCGCGACACCGCCCCGGACAATATCCTGGTGGTGAACCTGACCAACCAGACCACCACCCTGGTCCGCGGCGGGGAGGAGGAGCTGACGATGCGCGCCATCGTCGGCCGGCCGTCGCGCGAGACGCCGCTGCTGACCGACCGCATCACCCACGTCATCGTCAACCCCACCTGGACGGTGCCGCCCACCGTCCTGAAGGAAGACAAGCTGCCGAACCTGCGCGCCAAGGGCACGCCCGGCATCCAGAACGCCATCGTCTATCTCGACGGGCAGGAGGTGGCGCCGGAAACGGTCGACTGGCACGACGTCACGCCGGGCCGCGTCCGCATCGTCCAGCAGCCGGGCGACCACAATGCGCTCGGCCGCTTCCGCTTCAACCTGACCAACCCGTACGACATCTATCTGCACGGCACCAACGAGCCGCGGCTGTTCGCCCGCGAGCTGCGCTCGATCAGCTCCGGCTGCGTCCGTCTGGAGGATCCGCGCAAGCTGGCCGAACTGCTGTTGCAGGGCACCAGCGTGACGCCGGAGCGGATCGACCGCCTGCTGAGCAGGCAGCAGCCGCAATGGGTCAAGCTGGCGACGCCGATGCCGGTGCAGTTCGTCTACTGGATCGCGACCGTTGAGGCCGATGGGGCGGTCCGCCTGCATCCGGACATCTATGACCGGCTGGACGACGCGCCGGCCGCGGTGTCCGTTCCGGCGCCGCTGCCCGGTGCGCTTCCGGGCACCACGCCCGCCGCGGCCCCCGCGCCGGCTCCGGCTGCCCTGCCGCCCGGCGGCGGGCAGCCCGACGCGGGCCGCGCCGCCATGCCGCTGGACAAGAGCGGCACGGCGGAACAGTCGGCAGGCAGGTCCAGCGTCTGAGGAAGGCCGGACCGCGCGGCGCCTGCCTATAGGGTCAGGCCCGGCGCCGCGTCTTCTTGCTGCGGTTGGGCGGCACGGCGGTCGATGCGGCCTCTTCCGGCGTCGGCCAGACGTCGCGGTCGCCGCGCATCGGGATGCCCATCTCCTCGCCCTGGTCGGCGAGGCCGGGCTGTTCGCCCTGATTGGCGATGCTCAGCACCGGCTCGACCGGTTCGGTTCGCATCGCGGTCGCTTCCGGACCGCCGGCGGGGTTGGGCTTCAGCGTGTCACGATAATTGTCCTGGATGGCAATCTCTTCGCTGGCCAGTTCCCAATGGGCCTCGGAACGACCCTCCGGCCGGCCTTCATTGACCCAGATCTCGTGCGCGCGCCGACGGATGCGGCTTTCCAAATCCTCGGCCATACGGGTCGTCTCCTTCACGGGTGGGGCTTGCGGGGGGAGGCGGGAACGGCGCCCGGCGGCAGTCGCCGCCCAGGCCCATCCCGCCGGTCCTGTAGTGAACCCCGCCGCTCCCCCGGCGGTTCCGGCGCGCTTCCGCCCTATGCTTTCGTACTGCCCGCATCCGCTACCGTTTCCGAACGGCAACGCCCCTGTGAAAAGCGGCGAAGCCGCCACAATTCCGCCGCTTGTCGTTTGAATTAACCCCATCGTGATGATATTGCACCGCCATCAACCGGCGGTCCGCAGACAGTGGCTGGGCCAAGCGACGGGACCGATATGTTGCGCATTTTCTGGCCGAATCCCGCCTCAACCAGCACCCGGACCCGGGCGGCCGATGCCGTCCGAAGCCAAGGCGGCGCCCTGGCCCCGCGTGACCGCGCCGGCCTGCTCAAGGTCGCTTTGCTGGCCTGCGTGCTCGGCCTGCCCGCCCTGCCCGCAGCCGCTGCCGAGCCCGCCGCGAAGCGCCCGTCCGCCGTAAAGGTGGAGGCGAAGCCTGCTGTCCCGGTGCAGGCCGCCACGCCCGCGGCGGCCCCGGCGCCCGATGGTCCGATTCTACAGCTGGGCATCTATTCCCGCGACGGCGATGCGTGGCTGAGCTGGAAGAATTTGCAGCAGCGCGAGCGGGACCTGACCGCGGGTCTGACCGCTTCGGTCCTGCCGCTGGACGGGAAGAGCGGTGCCGGCGTGGCGCTCTACGCCCAGGTCGGCAAGGGCACGGACGCGCGGGCGCTGTGCCGGCGGATCGTCGGCGCCGGCTTCGGCTGTCTCCTCGTGGACCGGCCGGCCGTGGCCGAAAAGCCGGCAGAGAAGGCGGCGACAGCCGCTACTGCCACTGTCGTTGCTCCGTCCGCGCCGGCGGCGGGCGGCGCCTCGGCAATCCCGGGATTGGCCCCTGCTATGCCTGCTGCGTCGGCCCCTGCAACGGCAAAGCCGCCGGCCGTGACCCTGGCGGTCGCCCCGGCCCCCATGCCGGCTGCCGCAGCCGCCGAGGCCAAGCCGCCGCAGCCGGCCGGCAACCGCGAGACGGTGACGACAACCACCTCTTCCGTGCTGGCGCCGATCGGTTCGGCTGTCGCCGCTCCGCTGGCTCCGCCGCCGCCGTCGGTGGCCAACGCCACGCCGCCAGCCGACGGGCTGATCATCTACAACGAGGAAGACGCCCGCACCATGGCGGACATCGAGCAGCACAGCCGCCGCAAGGGCCGGCTGCGCTCGGTGATGCCGGATTCGCGCTATGACGTGATGCCGGCGACGCTGAAGCGGGAGAACTGGAACCTCTGCGCCCTGACCTTCGACGACGGGCCGCACCGCACGGTCACCCGCCAGATCTTGGACATCCTGAACCAGGAAGGCGTGCGCGCCACCTACTTCCCGGTGGGCCGCATCGCCGAGCGGCAGGGCGACCTGATCCATGATTTCGTCGCCGCCGGGCACGAGATCGGCAACCACAGCCTGACCCATTCCGACCTGCGCAAGATGGACGCCACCGGCGCCCGCTACGAGATCGCGGAGACCAACCGCATCCTGCGCAGCTTCGGCGCCAATCCGGTGCTGTTCCGCCCTCCCTACGGCCGCTATTCGGAAGAGCTGCTGACCATCGCGCGGGACGAGCGCATGGGATCCGTCCTGTGGTCGGTGGACACGCGCGACTGGCAGGTGCGCAACGCCGACAAGATCGTCAGCCAGATCAAGCTGGGCGGGCTGCCGGGCAACGTCTTCCTGATGCACTCCACCTATCCCAGCACGGCGCAGGCATTGCCCCGCGTCATCGCCGAACTGAAAGCCAAGGGCTGCGAGTTCGTCACCCTGTCGGAATGGCTGGAACGGGCGCGCATCCTGGCGCTGCCGAAGATCGTCAATGCCGGCATGCCCTCGGCGGGCGGGGACGAGGCGAACGGCCGCCAGTAACGACCGCCTGTAAGCCCGTGTTTCAGCGGGCGCCCTTGCCGTCCTGCTTCTTGCGGTTCTGGGCGTATTGGCGGATCACCGCATCGACTTCCGTCGGCAGGATGCTCCAGGTCGCACCGACATTGTCGCCCTTCACCTCGACCACCGAAACGGTCGCGTTGAAGGTGAATTTGCCGGCGGCATCGTCGACGCGCACCGCAACCTTGGCGTTCTGCCCGACCACCAGCGACCCGTCGAAACCGCGGGCGACGAAGCCCTTGGGCGTCAGCGACACGATGGGATAGCTTTTTCCGTCGCACTGGATGACGCTGACCGGCATGCGGGCCGCCGGCTTGGCCGCCTTCTTGTCGGCCACCGAGACCTTCAGAAAATCGAAAAGCCCCATACCCTGCCCCCGGAAAGCCGCCCCCGCTTGCGACGGACGGAAGGGCGAATGCCGCCCCCGCCCGCGATTAAACGCGGGCACGCTTCGCGTAGCAACGAAATCCTGCCGGGTTTCCGTCAGGGAAAAGCCTGATGCCTCAGGGACGGCCGCTGCCCTGCCCGGTCTCCTGCCCGAAGCCCTGCATTGCCGCCCATGCCCGCTGCGCCCGCCTGAAGGACAGCAAGGTGAAGGGCAGCAGGGTGACGAGGACAACCGCCATGCCGACAATCACCGACAGGGCCCCCAGCGCATCGGTGGCCGGAAGCTGCGCAACCAGGCTGGCCATGAGATGGAGGATCAGCGCCCCCAGCACCGACGCGCCCAGCAGCGGACCGACCAGGGCGGGCAGCCCGCCCAGGAGGCCCCGTGCCGGCGCTTCGGTCGGCTTGGCGACGGCATCGCCGTCCGCCCATCCGGCCCGGCCCGGCCCAGGCCGGATCAGCCCAGTCGGGACCAGCCCAGGCCGGACTGCCGGGTATGGCAAGCCGGCGACGCCTCGCACAACGCTCCGCATTGGCACCTCCGCTCTGGCTGTTCTCCCCGCACCCCGTACGGTCTCATTCGCTTGGCCCCTTCGGATTGCCGAAGGAACCGGTTTGGGAACTATAGGGTGCTTTCTCCGGTCTGGCCAAAATCCAATACGGTTACCCCCTTACGCTGAGCGCCGGACCGATCCCTGCCCAAAGTAAAGGCATCTTATGGACAGGTTCATTGGATAGGCACGACGAAGGGCTTGGCCGCCGGCCTCGCCTGCGGTCTCCACAGAGGCTGTGGATAACTGTGTGGGCAAGCCGTGGGCAGTCCCGATTCGCGCAAGGCGATTCAAGGGGCCTGCTGTGTTTGCCCAAAAATCAGGCAATCTACGCAACCACCTGATTTATAAGAATAATCACGTTTTTCCGGCTGTCGGGGCCCCAGGGGCGTGTCAACTGAAATCTGTCACATTTCACCGGACCCTGCGATTTCACACCCTGTTGTGCCCTGTTGACAACTGCTCCCAAGGGCATTGCACCATCGATGCGGGTAAGGCGGCCCCCATCGGCCGCCCTATGACCTTCGGGTGGGTGACGTCCGCAACCCCCGGCGCCGCCTAGCTTTCCGTCTTCACCCAGCAGCGCAGCACTTCGGCCACGCTCCAGGCCTGCGAGATGCAGCCGCGCGGGGTGAACGGGGCCTCCGCATCGAAGATTTCGCTGATGGTGCCGATGCCGGCCTCGTCCAGATGGGGCAGGAACCCCTCAAGCAGCCGGCGCCCGCCTTCCTTGTCCTCCGGATGCAGCTTCAGCCAGGCATCGACATAGGGGCCGATCAGCCAGCCCCAGACGGTGCCCTGGTGGTAGGCGGCGTCACGCGCCCGCAGGTCGCCGAAATATTTCGCCTTGTAGTCGCGGCAGCCCGGCGCCAGCGACCGCAGCCCCAACGGGGTCAGCAGGTGCTTGCGCACCGTCTCCACCACCGGCTCCCAGCGCTCGCGCTCCAGAACCGGATGGTCGAGCGAGACGGCGAAGATCTGGTTGGGCCGGCAGGCGATGTCGTCGCCATGCTCGCCATCCACCACATCGAACAGGTGCCCGGCGGACGGGCACCAGAAGCGCGCGTTGAACGAGGCGCGCGCCTGATCGGCCAATTCCTCCAGCGGGCGGGCGGCGGCCTCGCCGTCCTCCTCGCGCAGCCAGCCGGCCGTCAGCCGCAGGGCGTTGTGCCACAGCGCGTTGATCTCCACCGCCTTGCCGCGGCGCGGCGTGACCACCCAGTCATCGACCTTGGCGTCCATCCAGGTCAGCTGGTAGCCCTCCTGCCCCTGGCGCAGCAGCCCGTCCCGGGGATCGACGCCGATGCCGAAGCGGGTGCCGCGGCGGTGGAAGTCGATCACCTCGCGCAGCTTGGGCAGCAGCAGGCGCAGCGTGTCGCGGTCGCCGGTGACGCCGAGATAGCGGTGAAGCGCGTGGAAGAACCACAGCGTGGCGTCGGCGGTGTGGTACAGCCCGCGGTCCTTGCCGTCGGGGAACATGTTGGGGATCAGGCCGTCGCGGATGTAATGGCCGAAGGTGTGCAGGATCCACCCCGCCTCCAGATGGCGTCCGGTGGCGAGCGTCAGCCCCTCCAGCGCGATCATGGTGTCGCGGCCCCAATCGGTGAACCAGTGGTAGCCGGCGATCACCGTCCGCACCTCGTCACCCTCCGCCCGCGCCCGCATCTGGTCGGCGACCCGGCCGGCCGGCACGAACAGGAAGCTGTCGGCCGACAGCACCAGTTCCGCCATCGCGCCGTCGCGCAAGCTGGGGTGGGCGTTCTGGATGATGCGGCGGCGGCGTTCCGCCTCGAAGCCCAGCACGTCGGCCGGCGGCAGGGCCTCCAGCCGCCACCAGTCTTCGGTCGCGGCGGCGAAGGTGATGCTCTGGCCTGCCCCGACCTCGCCGCTGAAATAGCCCGGCGTCCACAGCGACCCGCGCGACTGGTAGCCGCGTTCATCCTCCACCCGGTAATAGACGTCGCGGCGGATACCGCCGTCGAGCGTCATCGGGAAATCGCCGCCTTCGATGGCCATGCGCAGCACCGGCAGGTCGGGCCCGGCCGAGACCTCATATTGCTGCCCCGACGCGGTGATTCGATAGGCCCCGGCCAGCGGGCGGTCCACCGCCGATTCCAGCGTGCGGAAGGCCAGCACCGGCCTCAGCCGCAGCTGCACCGGTGCCTTCGCTTCCATCACCCGGTAGGTGACGTGGACGATGTTCTGGCCGTGCGGCAGGACGACCTGCTTCTCGATCACCGCCCCGCCGGCACGGAAGCGCCAGACCGGCAGCCCGGTCTCCATGCGGAATTCCTGCAGGGCGGCGGTCTGCCCCTCCTCCCCCGCTTCGCCGCCGGCCGGATCGCCACCGCCTGGATCACCGCCGCCTGGATCACCGCCAGTGTCGCGGGAACTCAGCCGGTAGCGGTGACCGTCGGAGTCGATGACCACGTCGCTCAACTGGCTCAGCATCAGCACGCGGCCGAGCGGGGCCGGCAGTGCGGCGATCAGCAGCCCGTGATAACGCCGTGTCACCGCCCCCGACACCGACCCGGAGGCGTAGCCGCCAAGACCGTTGGCAACCAGCCATTCACGGGTTTCGGCACCTTTCGGACCGGTGTTCAGGACCTCGCGTGACAGGGTGCGGACGAAATCAGCCATGGTGGACCTATGCTCAGCTATCGGTTTCCTATCCTTGGGAAACCACGATGACCGGGGTTGTGTTGCCTCCCTCATCGTCGCTTTCCGTCGAAAAGCCATGTGCCGGTCCCAAAACCAGCGCCGCATGGCCGGGCAGCCGCCACGCTCCGTCCGGCTGCTCCACCGCCGCCGTGCCGCAACCGCCATAGGCGGGCTCCTCGCTGGACCACAGCACCGTCCAGGCGCCGTCGAGGGGTGGCGCCAGCAGCGGCTCGGCCAGCACAGTCAAGGTGAGGTCGCGGCCGAGGTTGACCAGCAGCAGCCGGTCGTCGCCCTCTTCCCCGAAGAAGCGCAGGACGAAAGCCTCCTCCCCCAACACGGCGCCGTCCAGTCCGCCGGTGCACTGGGCGGCGAAGACCGGGTCCTCGCGGCGCAGGCGCAGCAGGTCGCGGTGCAGCGCCCAGACCGCGGCATTGCTTTCCCGCTCGCGATGGTCGAGCTTGCAGCGGGTGAAGCTGTCCTCGGCATGCGGCTTCGGCAGGGCCGCCTGCATCGCCGGCCCAACGATGCTGGGGAACTGGGCCAGGAACTCCGCCCTGCCCTTCTCGACCAGTCCCGCCAGATCCGGCTTGTGGTCGGCGAAATAGAGGAAGGGGGCGCTGGCGGCGAATTCCTGGCCCTGGAACAGCATCGGCGTGCCGGGTCCCAGCAGGAACAATGCCGTCATCGCCCGCAGTCGGCCCGGCGTGGTCAGGGCATGCAACCGCAGCCCGCGCGCGGAGTTGGCGATCTGGTCGTGATTCTGCAGGAAGCTGACGAAGGCCGGGCTTGGCACGCCAAAGGCCGGCATGCCGCGCCGCTTGCGCTGCCAGCGATACCACTGTCCCTGGTAAAGGAAGCCGTACTTCATCGCCGACACGAACTCCTGCGGTGTGCCGCGATAATCGGTGTAGTAGGCCTCCATCCGGCCGGTCAGCGCCACCATCGCCGAATGGTGCAGGTCGTCGTTCCAGATGGCGCACAGCCCGCAGCCACCCTCTTCGGCCGGCTTCACCATGCTGACATGCTGCGGCTCGTTCTCCCCCACGACAATGGTGGCGCGCCCGCCGGCGGCCTGGCGCACGGCACGCGAGATTTCAGTCAGAATGTGCGGCTTGCCCTGGGCTTCGCTGCCGTCATTGATCGACTGGGTGGCGTCCAACCGCAACCCATCCAGGTGGTATTCCTCGATCCAGAAGGCGGCGTTGGTCAGGAAGAACTCCCGCACCGGCTCCGAATTGGGGCCGTCGAAGTTGATCGCCTCGCCCCAGTCGTTCTTGTAGCGGTCGGTGAAGTAGTCCTTGGCGAAGCACTTCAAATAATTGCCGTCCGGCCCGAAATGGTTGTAGACGACGTCGAGAATGACGGCGAGCCCCAGCCGATGGGCCTCATTCACGAAGCGCCGCATGGCATCGTCATCGCCATAGAGCCGCGTCGGCGCGAACAGGTTCACCCCGTCATAGCCCCAGCCGAAGCGGCCGGGAAACTCCGACACCGGCATCAGCTCCAGCACCGTCACGCCCAGATCGGCCAGCCTCGGCAGCTCCGCCAGCGCGGCATCCCAGGTCCCTTCGGGTGTGAAGGTGCCGATGTGCATCTCGTAGATCACCTGCCCCTTGATAGCGCGGCCCTGCCAGCCCTGGTCGGTCCAGGCGAAGCGGTGTGGATCGACCAATTGCGAGGCCCCATGCGACCCCTCCGGCTGAAAGCGCGATATCGGGTCGGGATAGAGCATCTCCTTCCCGTCCAGCCGGAAGCGGTAGAGTCCGCCAGCCTCCAACTCCGGAACCGCCCCGGAGAAATAGCCGTTCCCCTCGTCGCCCAGTACCGTTGCCCGCCCCTCCGGTTCGGCGACCAGTTCCACCCGCTCGGCATCGGGCGCCCAGACCCTGGCATGGGCGCCTCCGGGCAGCACCTCCACCCCGATGGGCCAGCGGCGTTCGACAGTGGCCTGCGCCTGCTCGACAAGCGGAATTGCGGCGGAAATCGTCACGGCAACGGCCCCCCGGTGAGTGATGCGGATTTCCGCTGTGCCTACGCTAAACAGGAGCGAGGCGGTGTGATCACGCCGGAGGTGGAGAATTGTTTCGAAAACTATGGATTTAGCGGTGGGTTCGACGACCGGATGAGCGGCCGGGCGATGCCGCGGCTCCTCACCGCCTGCTACTTCTCACCTCTTGCCGCCTCACCGTTTGCCGCCTCACCGTTTGCCGCCTCACCGCTTGCCATTGGGAACGAAGCCGCCGCCGGTGATCTCCATCCCGGCCATGTCGAGCCCCATGCCCTGCGCGCCTTTGGCAACGGCGGCGCGGACCTGCCGCATGAGCGCGGGATTGCCCTTGGCCCGATCCACCGCGACGTCGATCAGCATGGTCTGGACCAGCAGAGCCTCGGCAAGCTCCTGCTTCTCGGCATCGGAGGCCTTGCCCGGACTGCCGGCGGCGTTCAGCGCACGTGCCGACTGGGCGCGGACGACGGCGTACATGTCGCGGCCCAGCGTGTCGTTGTCGCCGCGCGTCGCCTGCCACGCGGTGATCCACCACAGCGCATAGGCATCCGCGAGATTGTCGGTCCGCAGGCCGACGGGGGCGATCGCCGCCCCGATCCGCTCGATGATGTCGCCCTCGGCGAACAGCCTTTGCAGATCGGCGGCGCCGTTCGGATCGACCGCCCGCGTCTTTTCGACGAAGGCGGCGAGATTGGCGCTGCGCCGCGCCTTCGACGGCGTGAATCCCAGCCGCGAGATATCCGGCGGCGGCGTGTTGCGCCGTTCCTGCTCGTTTCTCAGTTCGCGCAGATGGGTGCCCAGTATGTCGGTCTGGGCAATCGACGGCACGAGGGTGCTCCACGCCCAGCCGTCGATGATCGACTGCTGGGCGGCCGCGTCGCTCCCGCCCAGCGCGACGGCCAGGGCCATGACGCTCAGAAACCTCCTCATCCGACCTTCCTTTTTCGAGACACGAGGACGGAGAGCGGACGACAGACCGGTCTCGCTGGAAAGAGACCCGATGGAGGTATCGCTTCCGGCGTCAAAGCCTCCTCACACCCGCTCGCCGAAGCTCCGGGCGGCGGCATCGATCACCAGCGGGTGGGCGCGGAGCGCGGTCAGCGCCGCCTCGGCCTTGTCGTCGCCGACCTCCAGCGTCACCACCACGTCGGACCGGTCGCCGCGCTCGGCGTCCCGCTCCTCCCGCCCCCGCTGCACGACAGTGCCGAAGCGGTCGCGCAGGCTGCCGACGATCTCGGCCTCCACCCCCCGGCCACGCTCCGCGGGATAGGCATAGACCAGTTCCATCTGTCTCTCCTTGTCGCTTCACCCCTGCGGCGCGAAGACGACGCGCAGGCAGTCGTCGGCCTTCTCCTTGAACATGCGGTAGGCCTGCGGGCCGTCGTCCAGCGGCAGCCGGTGCGTCATCAGGTAGGAGGGGTCCAACTCGCCGTTGCGGATGTGCTCGAACAGCCGCTCGGCATAGCGCTGGCCATTCTGCTGGCCCATGCGGAAGGTCAGGCCCTTGTTCATCGCCGCCCCCATCGGGAACTTGTCGATCAGCCCGCCATAGACGCCGACGATGGACAGGGTGCCGCCCTTGCGGCAGCTCTCGATCATCTGGCGCAGCACCGCCGGCCGGTCGGTCTGCAGCCCCACCGCCTGCCTGGCGCGGTCATAGAAATCCTCCACCGCGTTCGATCCGCTGTCGGCCTCCATGCCGACGGCGTCGACGCAGACGTCGGGACCGCGCCCGCCGGTCATCGCCTGAAGCGCGTCGAAGATGTCGACCCGGCTGTAATCCAGCGTTTCCGCCCCTGCCTTCATCTGGGCGGCGCGCAGCCGGTCGGGTACGCGGTCGATGCCGATCACCCGCTCCGCCCCCAGCAGGAAGGCGCTGCGGATCGCCATCTGGCCGACGCCGCCGCAGCCCCACACCGCCACCACGTCGCCCGGCTTGATGCCCGCCATGTCGGCGGCCATGTAGCCGGTCGGCACCGCGTCGGAGACGAAGACCGCCTTCTCGTCGCTCACCCCGTCGGGCACGCGGAATGCGTTGAAGTCGGCATAGGGCACGCGGATGTACTCGGCATGGCTGCCGGCATAGCCGCCGAAGGCATGGCTGTAGCCGAAGATGCCGGCGCCGCAATGGCCGTAGGCGGTGCGGGCATAGTCCGGATTCGGGTTGGAGTTGTCGCACAGCGAGCTTTCGCCGTGCCGGCAGTGCCCGCACTGGCCGCAGCCGATGATCGACACCGTGATGACCCGGTCGCCGCGGTTGAGATAGCGGACCTCCGGCCCCTTCTCGACAATCTCGCCCAGGAACTCGTGGCCGATGATGTCGCCGGGCCGCATGGTCGGTACATAGCCGTCGAGCAGGTGCAGGTCCGACCCGCAGACCGACGACAGCGCCACCTTGACGATCACGTCATGCGGATTGACCAGCACCGGGTCGGGCACCCGCTCCACCCGCAGGTCGTTGGTTCCGTTCCAGCAGAGCGCCTTCATTCCGTCGCCTCCCGGAAGGGACCGGAGGTTCCGCCGCGCGGCTGCCGCTCGATGGTGGACAGCTCGCCCGTCTCCACCCGCTGCTTCAGCCGGCGCAGCGCCTCCTCCGCCTGGGCAGCCGGCGTGGTGCCCAGCAGCGCCGCCACCTCGGTCGCCGGCACGCGGTAGACCAGCGTCAGCCGCACCTCAGTCCCGCGGTCGCCCGGCGCCGGGCTCAGCATCAGCGAGGCGCGGTGCGGCAGGGCCGTCTCGCCCACCGTATGCCAAGTCAGCAGCCGGTCCTCGTCGACGCGGTCCAGCACGCAGCGCCAGTTCGGCGCCTCGCCTGCTGTCCCCCCGGTGGACGCTGTCGCGGATTTGCCGATCCAGCGGCTTTCGGTCGCCGACAGCACATCGACCCGCTCAAGCTGCGGCATCAGCTTGGGCAGGTTGGCGAAGTTGCGCCAGAAGCGGAAGATCGTCCCGGCATCCGACGCGATGGTGACCACCGCCTGCGTGCGTTCCGGCGTCAGCGAGCGGCGGCGGGTGGCCGGACCCTGGTGGCGCCACGCGCCGGGGTTCGGTGCCGTGCCCAGCGACCGCTCGCCGAAAGGGCGCAGCCCGAGGGCAGCAGCGGCGAACAGGCCGGCGCCGCCCAACGCCATCATCGCCCCGCCCCAGCCCGGCCGCTGCAATCCCAGGACGCCGAGTGCCGTACCGCCGACCATGGCAAGCCAGCGACCGCCGGTCGCGGCATCGCCCGATCCCACCCCCGCAAGGCCGGACCCCAGGCCAGAGAGGAGAGAGTCCGGCTGCGGCCGGCGGCCACCCCACCCGGTCAAACTGTTCGACGCCATCGCCGCTCCTTTCCCGTCTGTGCAAAGACCATGGACAGAGAACAGCCGGGTTGCGGCTTCGTTGCCTCACCTGCTGTGGTAAGCGGCAACCGCAGGGCGTCTGCGTTGTTAGTCCCTACAGCAAAGATCGGATGGGAGGATGGCCGTGCCGCTTCTGGACGCCACCATGGGCATCGTCGACGCCGAGGGCTTTCGGCCGGTGACACTCGAAACCGACCGCGGCCCGGTCCAGGCCCGCTTTTACCCGGTGCCGGACGGCGAACTGGCGGTGCTGTGGGTCGGCGGGGTCGGCGGCGGGTTCGACAGCCCGGCACGCGGGCTTTATCCGCGCCTGTCCGCGGATTTCACCGCCGACCGGGTCGCCTCGCTGCGCCTGCGCTTCCGCGATCCGCGCGACCTGGAGGAGGCGGTGAACGACGTGCTGTGCGGGCTCAGCTTCCTGGGCCAGCAGGGCATCCACCATGTGGCGCTGGTCGGCCATTCCTTCGGCGGCGCGGTGGTCATCCAGGCGGCGGCGTCGAACCGGGGTGCGGTCTGCACCGTGGTGACGCTGGCGACCCAGGGCTACGGCACCGATCCGGTCGGCGACCTGTCCTGTCCCATCCTGCTGATCCACGGCGAGGCGGACGAGATTCTGCCGGCCAGCTGCTCTATTCATGTCCACCGCAAGGCGGGCGAGCCGAAGAAGCTGGTTCTGGTCCCCGGCACCGGCCACGCGCTGGAAGAGGCGTCGGAGGCGGTCTGCCGCGAGGTGCGCGACTGGCTGAAGACCTATCTGCTGGAGCGATGAGGCCTAGAAACTTAAGGCATGCCGAAACGATAAGCTCTGCCGAAACGACAAGGGGCGCCACCGGCGCCCCCCTCGATCTGCCTTGAACAGCCTCTCAGCTTTCCTTGGCCTTGTGCGTGTCACTGATCGGCTGCACGCCCGCCGGCTGCTCCTGCTGCTGCTGTTGGGGCTGCTGCTGGGGCTGCTCCGGCGGGGCCTCGCGCCGCGGCGGGCCGGCCTTCACGTCCTGATAGACCGCCTTGGCGATCTCCAGCAGCTCCTCCTTCGACAGGCGGCCGGCCAGCGCGTAGGCCAGCGGCCCTTCGACCCAGTAGAAGGTCGCCACGTCGCCGTTCTGGGTGAAGCTGAAGTTCGACTGGTTGCCGCTCTGCGGGGCGCCGACGAACAGGGTGATCCGCTTGTTGCCATCGTTGGCATACATGTACTGCGCGCCGGCGCCGAGATCGGTCGGCAGCGAGCGGCCGCCGATCAGGCGATAGCCGACGCGGCCAAGGTCCGGCCCGAACACGTCGCGTCCCATCCGCTTGGACAGCCAGCCGTTCAGCTCGTCCTGATTGTCGGCGCCGAGCTCCACCTGGAAGCGTTCGTCCGAGGTGTAGAAGCGGTGCGCCTGGGTGGCTTCCTGGGCGAAGGTGGCGAGCGTCTGGCGCTGCTGGGCGACGGGGACGGCGGCCTGCTGGTCGACGCCACGGCCCATCCAGCCGCCGGCGGCGCCGGCGACCACCAGCATCACCGCCGCGGCGAAACGCACCAGCGGACGGGCATGCCAGGCCGGACGATTGTCGTTGAAGGCGACACGCCCCTTCAGCCGGTCGGACAGTTCCTGGACCTTGTCGCTCGGCGGCTCGCGCAGGACGGTGTCGAACATCTCGTGCAGCAGGATCGCCTGGGCGCGGTAATCCTCCGCCCGGCGTGCCGCCTCCGGATCCTCGGCCAGCCATCGCTCCACCGCCAGACGGCGGTTGCCGTCCAGCTGCCCGTCGACATAGGCGTGGAGCTCATCCTCCGTGACCCGTCCCAGTCCCTGATGCGCGTTCATCACTTCACCCGCCGGAGGGTAACGCCACCCTCGTTCGCCAGTTTCGCCCGTACCGCCTCGCGCGCCCTGGACAGGCGCGACATGACGGTCCCGATCGGCACGCCGAGCATGTCGGCGACCTCGTCGTATTTCAGGCCCTCCAGCGCCACCAGAAGCAGCACCTTGCGCTGTTCCTCCGGCAACTCGTCGACCGCGCGCATCATCTCGCGCAGCTCGACACGCTCTTCCTGCCGGGGCGGACTGACCAGCTTGGATTCGACGTCATCGACATCGACCTCCTGCGGCCGGGCCGCCTTGGAACGGACCTGATTGACGTGGACGTTGTGCAGGATGGTGAAAAGCCATGCCCGCAGGTTCGTCCCCGCCTGGAAGCTGTCGGCACGCGCCACCGCGCGCGTCAGCGCCTCCTGCACCAGATCCTCCGCATCCGCGCTGTTGCGCATCAGCGCACGCGCGTAGCGCCGCAAGGACGCGATGTGGACTTCCAGATCGACCCCGAATTTGCTCAACCGCGCACCCGATCCTTAACCGATCACGCCACGGCTCACGCCATGGCCTCCCCTTCTGCCGACAAGGCGGACGGGACGACGAGGGCGCCGCAACTCCAGAGGCCGGGCCGGCTCCTTCGACCTTGCGGCCGAATGGGAGACCCGATGCATATGGGTGCGAACGCGCGCCGCGCATCCTTTATTCCAGACTTTATGAGGCTTGCAGCAAAATTTGTGCGGCACGGCCACGCTTGTGCCGAAAAGGCTTCAGAGCGGCCCCGTCAGTTGCCGGCCAGGGCAATCCGCCGCTCCGCCAACGCCGCCAGATCGGCCCGCAGCCGCTCCACCGGCCCCGACCAGTCGCCGGGAGCCGCCTGGCGGTAGAGCCGCGCCGTCGGATACCAGGGCGACTCCTCTCGCCCGCTCAGCCAGCGCCATTCCGACCCGGCATGCAGCAGCACCGACACCGGCCGGCCCAGCGCGCCGGCCAGATGGGCCATGAAGGTGCAGGAACTGACCACCACATCCAGCTCCCCCAGGGCCGCCGCGGTGTTGTCCATGCCCTGCAACGAGCAGCCCCAATCGACGGTGCCGGCGGGCAGCGGGAATTTGGCCATGTCGTCGCGCCCCTGCCCGAACTGGAGCACCACCGCGGTCGTTCCCGGAATGCCGAACAGCGGCAGCAGCGGCTCCAGCCGGGGCGAGCGGACGCGGTCATAGCGGAAATGCACGGACCCGGCCCAGACGATGCCGATCCTCAGCCCCGCCAGACCCGCGGCCCTCCCGGCCCAGAGATCCCTCGCCGCCTGCGAAGCGTGCAGATAGGGAGTGTCCGCGGGAATGCTGTCCAGTTCGGTTCCCATCCGGTGGACCAGGCTCATCACATGGGCGTGCATGTCGTAGGGCGGCAAGTCCTCGTCATAGCCGAAGGCGGCATCGACGATGCCTGAGGACCGCAGCAGCCCCAGCAGGTTCTCCTGGCCGCAGAACAGCACCCGCATCCCCTGCGCCCGCAGGATCGGCGCATAGCGGATGAACTGGATCGCATCGCCAATGCCACGGTCGGCATGGATCAGCAGGGTCGCCCCCGGCCGGATGCTGCCGTCCCAATCCGGCCGGTCGAAACGCCGCGGCGGCTGGAACAGCGGCAGCCGCAGCCTTTCCTCATAGAGCGCCGCCCCCTCGCGCAAGCGCCCCATCAGCATCAGCGCGCTGCCCTGCCCGACCGCCGCCTCCGCCAGCGCCGGATCGAGGCGGCGGGCCTGGGCGAAGGCCGCCACCGACGCTTCCGCCCGGTGCCGTTGCAGATGCGCGAATCCGAGATTGCTCCAGCTTGCCGGATCGGCCGGATCGAGCGCCAGCGCCCGGCAGAGCGCCGGCTGCGCCTCCTCGATCCGCCCCGCCTCGACCAGTTCCGCCCCTGCCGAGGCCCAGGCCGGCGCCGTGCCGCGAAGCCGGGCCAGCCGGCCCAGTTCGGTCGCCGCCTCCGGCATGGCCTGCCGGCGCAGGGTCTCCGCCAGATTGTTCAGGCTGCGCCCATGGTCGGGCGCCAGCAGCAGCGCCAGCCGGTAAAGCGGCAGCGCCGCCGATGCGTCGCCGCTCCCCAGCCGCAGATCGGCGAGATCGCAGAACAGGTCGGGAGCGAGCGCACCGGCAAGCGCCGCCCGATGCAGGACGGCGGCGGCCTCTTCCACCCGCCCCAGCCGTTTCATGCAGGCCGCGAGGTTGCGCGCATAGGCGGGATTGCCCGGCGCGCTGCACAGCGACCGCCTGAACGGCGCCAGCGCACCCACCGCATCGCCGCTGCCGATGGCCGCGACGCCGAGGATGCTCCAGCCGTCGCCGCGCCCCGGATCGAGCGCCAGCGCCTGCCGCAGCGCCCTGCGCGCCGCTGCCGGTTCCCGCCGCTGCAAAGCGGCCGCCGCCGATTGAATGAGTTGGAGAACGTCGCCCACGAATATGCCCCCCCGCCATGCCCCCAAGGAGAGTGTTGGGTCGGTCGGGGAGGCGTGGTGGGCCCGGCCGGATTTGAACCGACGACAACACCGTTATGAGCGGCGCGTTCTAACCGCTGAACTACAGGCCCTACCGCGGGCCGCACTTTGCGACAAAGCTTTGGGGAATTGCAACCCCTCGTTCACCGCTCCGACGCGGAAACCCGAAAACGAAAACGGGGGCCGAAAGGCCCCCGCTTCGTCTCGAACGATGCGCTTCCCGATCAGGTATCCCAATCAGGTATCCAGGAAGCTGCGCAGCTTGCGCGACCGCGACGGGTGCTTCAGCTTGCGCAGCGCCTTCGCCTCGATCTGGCGGATACGCTCGCGGGTCACGTTGAACTGCTGGCCGACCTCTTCCAGCGTGTGGTCGGTGTTCATGCCGATGCCGAAGCGCATGCGCAGCACGCGCTCCTCGCGCGGAGTCAGCGAGGCCAGGACGCGGGTCGTCGTCTCGCGCAGGTTCGCCTGGATGGCGGCGTCAAGCGGCAGGACGGCGTTCTTGTCCTCGATGAAATCGCCGAGATGCGAATCCTCCTCGTCGCCGATCGGCGTCTCGAGGGAGATCGGCTCCTTGGCGATCTTCAGGACCTTGCGGACCTTCTCCAGCGGCATCATCAGCCGCTCGGCCAGCTCTTCCGGGGTCGGCTCGCGGCCGATCTCGTGCAGCATCTGGCGGCTGGTGCGGACCAGCTTGTTGATCGTCTCGATCATGTGGACCGGGATGCGGATGGTCCGCGCCTGGTCCGCGATGGAGCGGGTGATGGCCTGGCGAATCCACCAGGTGGCGTAGGTCGAGAACTTGTAGCCGCGCCGGTACTCGAACTTGTCCACCGCCTTCATCAGGCCGATGTTGCCCTCCTGGATCAGGTCTAGGAACTGCAGGCCGCGGTTCGTGTACTTCTTGGCGATGGAGATGACGAGACGCAGGTTGGCCTCGACCATCTCCTTCTTGGCCCGGCTCGCTTCCTTCTCGCCCTTCTGGACGGTGGAGACGATGCGGCGGAACTCGTTGATCGGCAGACGCGCTTCCTCGGCGACGTTCGAGATCGACTCGCGCGTCTTGCGGATTTCGCCGTCGTACTTCTCCGCGAACTTGCCCCAGGTCTTGGGGTTCAGGCCGCGGATGCGCTCCAGCCAGTTCGGGTCCAGCTCGTGGCCGAAATACTGGTTCAGGAAGTCCTCGCGCTTCACCCGGCACTCGGTGGCCATGCGCAGCAGGCGGCCCTCGAAGCCGGTCAGCTTGCGGTTCAGGCCATAGAGCTGCTCGACCAGCTGCTCGATGCGCTGGTTGTTCAGGCGGACGGTGTTCATCAGCTCGACCATCTCGAGCTTCAGCTTGTCGTACTTCTTGTCCGTCTGCTTGCCGACGTCCTCGCCGCGCTGCATCGCGCCCATGCGGGCCTCATGCAGCTTGTGCAGCTTGTCGTAGGTCGCCTTGATGTTCTCGAAGGTCTCGATGACCTGCGGCTTCAGCGCGGCTTCCATCGCGGACAGCGACAGGCTGTTTTCGCCCTCGTCGCCTTCCTCGCCCTCTTCGCCCTCGCCTTCGGCGCGCGGCGGGCGCGGCTCGTCGCCGTCCTCTTCGGCCGGCGGAGCGTCGGCGGCGGGCGCGGCAACGGCGGAAGCGCCTGCGCCGGGGGCGCCGGGGGCGCCGGTGGCGTCAACAACGTCGGCCAGCCCTTCCGGCAACTCCTCGCCATCCGGGCCGCCGCCATAGGTGGCGTCCAGATCGATGATGTCGCGCAGCAGCATCTTCCCTTCCATCAGGGAATCATGCCACTCCAGGATGGCGCGGATGGTCAGGGGCGATTCGCAGATCGCGCCGATCATCATCTCGCGGCCGGCTTCGATCCGCTTGGCGATGGCGATTTCGCCCTCGCGCGACAGCAGCTCCACCGATCCCATCTCGCGCAGATACATGCGCACGGGGTCATCGGTGCGGCCGATGTCGTCGTCGTCGAGGTTGCCCGACGAGCGGCCTTCGCCCTCGCCCGCACCCTCGCCGCTGTTCTCCGAATCCTGCTCTTCCGATTCGACGATGTTGATGCCCATCTCGGACAGCATCGCCATCGTGTCTTCGATCTGCTCGGACGAGGACGAATCCTGTGGCAGCGCTGCGTTCAGCTCGTCATAGGTGACATACCCGCGCTCCTTGCCGCGGGCGATCATCTTCTTGACGGCCAAACCCATGCCGTCCATCAGAGGACCGTCTGCGGATTCCTCCCGCGTTTCGGAAACTTCCACGCTGTTCGCAGCTTTCGTGGCCATGCGATCGGTGCCCCCGCATTACCCCAGTGAATAAAGACGAAAGGAGCGCCCGGTCCCGGTTCCCCGGCCCGTCCGCCCCACCCCCAGACCATGTATCTACCCAGAACCCGCCATCACAGAAACTGTCATGCGGCCCCGTCCTGTTGCCCTCTGTACCCATCAACCGACGCCCGATTGCCGACGATCTGCATCGTCAACACTCAAAGCTCGTCAAAGTCACTGTCCGCGATACCCAGACCGGACTTTATGACCTCCTGCTGAAGAGCCACGACCCTCGCGAAGTTGGCCTCGCTGTTGTCACGGGTCAGAGCGGCCTTCGCTTCCCTAAGATCGTCGAGCACCCGCTCGTGATGCAGATGCCGCCACGCAGGCCACCATCCCTTCCGAGCATCCTCCGTGGAGGCGTCCGGACGGGCGAAGCCGGCATGGACATAGGTCGACTCGCCTAGCAAAGCACCGACCATCGTCTCATGGCCGGCGGATGACAAGTGGCGACAAAGCGCATCGGCGTCAAGTGTCGAGTTGTGGTTGCGGTCGTCGGAAAGGCATTCGATGACCGCCCAGCGCAGTTTTTCCAGCTCCGGGTCACCGAATGGCAACAGGCCCAGCGGCTCCGCCAGTTCGCCGAACAAATCCGGATGGTTGATCAGCGTGGCCAGCAGAATGCGCTCGCGCATCGACGCGAGGCGGGAGGCGCGGCCGCGCCCCTCCCCCGCCGGCTTGGAGGTCAGGCGTCCGGGCGTGCCCGGCACATGGCGGCGCGGCGCCTCGCCGAAGCGTCCCCGCCCCTGCCCCGGCACCCATGGCCCGCGGTTGTAGGCCGGCCGCGCCGGGGCGAAGGCCTCGTCGACGCGGCGGCGCATTTCGGTGCGGTAGAAGCTCTGGACGTCGCGGTCGGCGATGGTGGCGACACGGGCCTCCAGCGCCGCCTTCACCGCGGCCTTGGCCTCCGGCGTGTCGGTCGGCCTGCCCTCGCTCTCCATCCGCCACAGGGCGTCGGACAGCGGGATGGCGGCCTCCAGCACCGCCCCCATCGCCTTCGCCCCCTGGGCGCGGATCAGGCTGTCGGGGTCCTCGCCCTCCGGCAGGAAGGCGACGCGGGCCGACTGGCCGGGGGCGAGGTGCGGCAAAATGCGCTCCACCGCCCGCCAGGCCGCCCGCCGTCCGGCATTGTCGCCATCGAAGCACAGGAAGGGCACCTTCTCCGCCGCCGGGATCAGTTTCCACAGCTCCTGCACCTGGGTTTCGGTCAGCGCGGTACCCAGAGGCGCCACTGCCCCCTCGAAGCCGGCGCGGACCAGCGCGATCACGTCCATGTAGCCTTCGGCGACGATCACCGGCTTGCCGTCCGCCGCCGCCTGCCGCGCCCGCGACAGGCCGTAGAGCAGCGTGCCCTTGTGGAAGAGCGGCGTGTCGGCGGTGTTGACGTATTTCGGCCCGTCGCCTTCCAGGATGCGCCCGCCGAAGGCGACCACCTGCCCGCGCCGGTCGGTCACCGGGAACATCACGCGGTTGCGGAAGAAGCTGTAGGGCGACCGGCCGTCGTCCGGCCGCTTCAGCAGCCCGGCATTGACCATGTCCTCGTCGGAGAAGCCCTGCTTGCCGAGATAGGTGCGCAGCGCATTGGAATCGCCGGGCGCATAGCCCAACCGGAAGCGGGCGATGGTCTCGCCGTCCAGCCCACGCCGCAGGAAGTAATCAAGCCCCGTCCGTCCGGCCGGCAGGTGCAACTGCTGCTCGAACCAGCGCGCCGCCTGCTCGACGAGGTCATGCAGGGTCTTGCGCTTCTCGTAGCGCTGGCGGTCCTCCTCCGTCGGGCGCGGCACCGGCAGCCCGGCCTCGCCGGCCAGATGCTCGACCGCCTCGGGGAAGCCGAGATTGTCGTGGCGCATGACGAAACCGATGATGTCGCCATGGGCGCCGCAGCCGAAGCAATGGAAGAATCCCTTCTGGTCGTTGACGTAGAAGGACGGCGACTTCTCATTGTGGAAGGGACAGGGGGCCTTGTACTCGCGGCCGGCGCGAATCAACCGCAGCCGTTTGGAGACCACCTCCGACAGAGTCAGCCGGGTGCGCAGTTCTTCCAGGAATTGGGGCGGGAAAGCCATGGTCGAACGGTCACCGGATGCGAAGGACGATAGGCGGAAGCGATGGGGGCCACGCTATAGCAGAGGCATAGTATGGGAACCAGCGCCGCCGGCCCCAAGGGAGCAGATGGCGCAGACGGCGCAAGCTCAGTCCGGCTGCCTGACGAGATGCGTTCCGGCATAGAGCGTGCGCAGGGAGGCCTCGTAGCCGATGCTTTCCAGACCCAGCGTGTCATCGGCCATGATCACCAACGGGCTCTCCGGCCAGCTTCCGTCAGCCTGCCGCCGCAGAAGCTCCGCCCCGACCCCGGCCGTCCACAAAATCAGAATTTCGCGGACCGACGGCAGCGTGGTGTAGGTCCAGACATTTTCCCAGGTCTCGGCCTCGTTGCTGGGCGAGAGGATCTCGACCAGCAGCACCGGGTCAGGCAGCGTGCGGAGCCCCCGTTCGTCGGGCGTGCAGGTCACACCCAGGTCGGGTATGCGCATGTTGTGGCTGGAGCGGACACGGGGCTGCACGCCGGGAGCGGTCACGATATGGCAGCCGGTTGCCCGGTCGGCCAGATGGTTGCCGATCAGACGGGCTACGGTGCTTTGCAGGATGCCGTGGGTGATGCTCGCCGGCGCCATGGCGCGCGGTTCGCCGTTCACCAGCTCGTACCGCGTGTCGGTGCCGTCGCCGTTCCAGTCGAGGAACTCCGCGACGGTCATGCCTGAGAAAGTGGGCTTGCGGACCGCGACCATTCCACCGTCCTCCCGACTGCTGCACGCCACCCTGGGGCGCAAGCCTGGCCTCGGGTTCCCCCTCGGCGGCCAGCGCCCCGTCAGCCCGGCCTTACTTGCCGGACAGCCGCGCCTTCACCAGACCGCCGGCCTTGGCAAAATCCATCTGGCCGGCGTGGCGGGCCTTCAGCTCGGCCATCACCTTGCCCATGTCCTTGATGCTGGCGGCACCCAGCTCGGTCACGATGGCGTCGATGGCGGCGGCGACCTCCTCCTCGCCCATCTGCTTGGGCAGGTAGCGCTCGATGACCGCGATCTCCTCGCGCTCCTGCTGGGCCAGTTCGGGACGCCCGCCCTGCTCGTACATGCTCGCCGATTCGTTGCGCTGCTTCACCATGCCCTGCAGCATCGACAGGATGCCGGCATCGTCGATGCCGTCGGTCACGCCGCGCCCCCGGGCTTCGATGTCGCGGTCCTTGAGACCGGCGAGGATCATGCGGATGGCGGACACAGTGCGCGTGTCCTTCGCGCGCATCGCATCCTTCAGGCTGTCGTTGAACTGCGTGCGCAGCGTCATGTCCCAGGTTCCTTGGTTCGTCGGACCGGGAGGAAAGGCCCCGGCCGGACAGCCGACTATTCCCAAAATGGCTGCCGATTTCCATGGCAAAAGCCCCGGACGGGAAATGACCACACTCCGGACCGCCGACTTTGTCCGCGGATCAGGGCCGCCTTGCAAAGCTATTGCTGGAAATCCTGCGTCCAATCGTCATATAGGATGTCCGGCCCATCCGATCAGCCCACTCGATCCCACTTAAACCGTCCGATCCCGGCGGAGGCGGGGTGCGAGCGGCTACGTGTGCGCGCCCGGCGGGACGCTAGGCCGTCGCCGTTCCGCCGATCACCCGATCCGTCGCCGGCCGCGGTTTTTGGGAAGGTTCACAGGAATGACTCTCGCCACTCCCCCCTCCGACAATGCGGTTCACACCGGCGTCCTGGTCCTGGCCGACGGCACCGTGTTCCGCGGCCGAGGCATCGGCGCCACGGGGGATTCGGTGGGCGAGGTGTGCTTCAACACCTCGATGACCGGCTATCAGGAAATCCTGACCGATCCCAGCTATGCCGGCCAGATCATCACCTTCACCTTCCCGCACATCGGCAACACCGGCGCCAACCTTGAGGACATCGAGACGATCACGCCGGCCGCCCGCGGCCTGATCCTGCGCGCCGACATCACCGATCCGTCGAACTGGCGCGCCACCCGCCATCTCGACGACTGGCTGAAGAGCTACGGCCTCGTCGGCCTGACCGGCATCGACACCCGCCGCCTGACCCGCCGCATCCGCGACCTGGGCGCGCCCAACGGGGTCGTCGCCCATGCGCCGGACGGCAAGTTCGACATCGAGGCGCTGGTCGCCAAGGCCAAGGGCTGGCCGGGCCTGGAGGGCATGGATCTGGCCAAGGACGTGTCCTGCCGCCAGACCTACGACTGGACCGAGGCCGGTTGGACCATCGGCGGCGGCTATGCCACGCTGGACAAGCCGCAGTACCATGTCGTCGCCATCGATTACGGCGCCAAGCGCAACATCCTGCGCTGCCTCGCCGCCGCCGGCTGCAAGGTGACGGTGGTGCCGTCGACCGCCTCGGTCGAGGACGTGATGCGCCACCAGCCGGACGGCGTCTTCCTGTCCAACGGCCCCGGCGACCCCGCCGCCACCGGTGAATATGCCGTGCCGACCATCAAGGGCCTGCTCGACACCGGCGTGCCGATGTTCGGCATCTGCCTCGGCCACCAGATGCTGTCGCTGGCGCTGGGCGCCAAGACCACCAAGATGCAGCAGGGCCACCGCGGCGCCAACCATCCGGTGAAGGATCTGGCGAGCGGCCGGGTGGAGATCACCAGCCAGAACCACGGCTTCGTCGTGGTGCCGGAGACGCTGCCGGCCGACGCCGAGGTCACCCATGTCAGCCTGTTCGACGGCACCAACGAAGGCATCCGCCTGAAGGGCAAGCCGGTCTTCTCGGTGCAGTACCACCCGGAAGCCTCGCCCGGCCCGCAGGACAGCCACTATCTGTTCGACCGCTTCGTCCAGCTGATCGCCGAGAAGAAGGCGGCCTGACGCCATACCGCCGGCAGGTCATGAAAAGGGGGGAGCCGTTCGCGCGGCTCCCCCTTTTCCTATTTGGCATTACGGTCCTTGTCGGGGGCCAGCGTCGCGGCGGTCGCCGTGCGCGGCTGTACCCGCTGGATGCCACCATAGCAGCTTGTGCCACCACGCCCGCCGGGCGATCCGGCGGCCTGGCCGTACTGGGTGCAATCGGCAGTCTGGCCGGCGGCAGTCTGGTCGGCGGCAGTCTGGCCAGCGGCGGTTTGGCTGGTTGCGGCCTTTTCGCCGTCATGCTTCTGGTCGCGAGGCTGTGATTTGGGATCGTTCACAGTGGCCTCCTGGAGGTTGCGGACCATATCATTTATGGCCTCTCCTAGATTGCCAACATGGTCAGCGATCAGCGGTTCCAACAGATATGCGTCTTCCCGATCATCCGTTTTCCCACATGGCCCGGCCAGCTGCCGAGCCGGATGGCCCCGCCTGCCCGCTCTGCGGCCGGCCGATGGTGCCGGGCGGCAGCCTGAACGAACACCACCTGATCCCCCGCACCTATGGCGGGCGCGAGACGGTGACGATGCACCGCATCTGCCATGCGAAAATCCATGCGGTGCTGACCGAACAGCAGCTGCGCGACCAGTATCACGAGATCGACGCCCTGCGCGGCCATCCCGACCTCGCCGCCTTCATCCGCTGGGTCCGCCGCAAGCCGCCGGAATTCAACGACGGCCATGCCACCGACAGGCGGCGGCGCAAGCGCTGACCGTCCTTCTCAGCCCTGGCGGACGGTCCGCCGCTTGGCGGGTTTCGGCAGGTAATTGCGGGCTTCGCCATTGCAGACGCGGCTGACCCGCTCATACTCCTCGACCGTATCGACCTGGGCCTGCCGGCGGTCGCGCTCGCGGCCGAACTCCTGCATGATCCGCCGCATCGCCGATTCGAGCGGGCGGCGGATCGCCGCCATTGCCTGCGACTGGCTGCGCGAGCGCACCGGCGCCATTTCCGCGATCACCTGATCCAGCCGGCTGCGGATCTGCGGCATCATTTCCTGAAGCAGGGCCTCGTCCACCGCGACATGGCGCATCTCGTGGGCAAGCACCTCGCCATGCAGGCAGGAGCCGGCGGGGATTTCCCGGGCGACATGGACGATGCGCTGCTGGAAGCCGAAGCTGATGGCAAGCTTGCTGGCAGAGGCGCAATAGGTGCCGTCGCCCATCGTCTTGAACAGGGCCGACACCTGCGACTGCTCGCCGTACCGCGCCTGGGTCAGCCCCAGCACATGGCTGTCGGCGGTGCTGACCGGACCCGGCGTGCGTCCCGGCAGGCGGGTGAGCTGGGTGATCGACAGCGCATCGTCGCGCTGGATCGGCGCCAGCACGGTGTCGAGGTCCAGCGTGGTCGGCGGAAATCCGGTGCAGCCGTTCGACTGCGCCGCGGCCGGCGACACGGACAGCAGGAGTGCCGGAACGGCAAGGAACAGGAGGCGAACGGTCATCCCGGCACTGTTACCGGGAAACCGTTCCCCTACAAGAGATTTGGTGGCAAGAGATTTGGCGGCAGGAGATAGCGAAGGGCCGCCACCGCAGGTCTCCGGCGGCGGCCCCCGATGCTGCCCTCAATGCTTGGAGGGGAACAGGAAGCGCGCCTTCAGGGTGCCTTCGATGGCGCGCAGGTCGTTGACGACCTCCAGTTCTTCGACGTCGCCGTTGACGTCGACCACAACATAGCCCAGCTCCGGATCGGTCTGGAGATACTGGGCGGCGATGTTCAGGTCGCGGCCGGAGAACACCTCGTTCACCTTGCGCAGCATGCCCGGACGGTTCTCGTGGACGTGCAGGAAGCGGGTGCAGCCGGCCTGCACCGGCAGCGCCACCTGCGGGAAGTTGACCGCGCCGACGGTGGAGCCGTTGTCCGAATATTCGAGCAGCTTCTGCGCCACCTCGGTGCCGATGTTGGCCTGGGCCTCCATCGTCGAGCCGCCGATGTGCGGGGTGAGGATGGCGGTCTTGATGCCGCGCAGCGCGCTCTGGAACTCTTCCTTGTCCGAGCCGGGCTCGACCGGGAAGACGTCGATGGCGGCACCCAGGATGTGGCCGGAGTTCATCGCGGCTGCCAGCGCCTCGATCTCCACCACCTGCCCGCGGGCTGCGTTGATCAGGTGGCTGCCCTTCTTCATGGCGGCCAGCTCACGCTCGCCGATCATGTCGCGGGTCTGCGGGGTGTCCGGCACATGCAGGGTCACCACGTCGGAGACCGACAGCAGTTCCTCCAGCGAGTCGCAGGCCCGCGCATTGCCGAGCGCCAGCTTGCGCACGGTGTCGTAGAAGCGGACCTGCATGCCCATCGCTTCGGCCAGGATCGACACCTGGGTGCCGATGTGGCCGTAGCCGACGATGCCCAGCGTCTTGCCGCGGATCTCGTAGCTGTCCTTGGCCGACTTCATCCAGCCGCCGCCATGGACCAGCTGCGACTTCTCGAAGATGCCGCGCATCAGCATGATGATCTCGCCGATCACCAGTTCCGCCACCGACCGGGTGTTGGAATAGGGGGCGTTGAACACCGGGACGCCGTGGCGGCGCGCCGCCTTCAGGTCGACCTGGTTGGTGCCGATGCAGAAGCAGCCGACGGTGATCAGCTTGCTCGCCGCCTCGAACACCTTGGCGGTCAGGTGCGTGCGCGAGCGGATGCCAAGGATATGGACCGAGCCGATGCGTTCCAGCAGCTCGGACTCGTCCAGCGCGCGCGGCAGCCGCTCGACGGAGGCATAACCGCCGCGGGCCAGCTCGTCGATGGCGTTGTCGTGGACACCTTCCAGCAGAAGGATGTTGATCTTGTCCTTGGAGAGCGAGAGCTTGGTCACGGCCGGCTTCCGTATCTGGGCATCGGTTCTGTCCCGCAAGGCCAGCCCACCGGGATACGGCGCGCAGGGCCTTTCGGAAAAGCGAGCGCGCAAAATAATACCAAAGGCAGCCCTTGTCACCTGACGGATGTTGCGCCGCGGCGTCCGTTTCCGCATGCCGGATTGGCGCGCAGCGCGGGTTGGGTGTATCAGTCTGACCGCTCTTCAAACTTGGAAAGCCTGTCATGAGCGACGTGACGATCTATCACAACCCGCGTTGCAGCAAATCGCGCGAGACGCTGGAGCTTCTGCGCTCCCGCGGCGTCGAGCCGACGGTGATCGAGTATCTGAAGACCCCGCCGGACGCGGCGGAGCTGTCGGTCCTCCTCGCCAAGCTGGGCAAGGGTCCGCGCGACATCACCCGCGCCAAGGAGGCGGCGGAGGCCGGCATCGCGAAGGACCTCGACGGCGAGGCGCTGGTCGCCGCCCTGTCCGCCAATCCGGCGGCCATCGAACGCCCCATCGTGGTGAAGGGCGACCGAGCCCGCATCGGCCGCCCGCCGGAGTCGGTGCTGGACCTGCTCTGACCGTTTCCGATCCGCTCTGCTCCCCCCACTCCCGCCCCTTCCCCGGAGCCAGCCGCCCGTGACCAGCAAGCACACCGCAGCAACCGCCGCCGCCGAGCTGTCGACCATCCGCGATTTCCTGCGCTACGGCGTCAGCCGCTTCAACGAGGCCGAGCTGGATTACGGCCACGGCACCACCACGGCCTTCGACGAGGCGGTGTTCCTGGTGCTGGAGTCGCTGCACCTGCCGGTCGACCAGCTCGACCCCTATCTGGATTCCCGGCTGACCGCGGCGGAGCGCGAGGCGGTGGCCGGCATCCTCCATGCCCGCATCGACACCCGCAAGCCGGCGCCCTATCTGCTGAACAAGGCCTATATCCAGGGCATCCCCTTCTATGTGGACGAGCGGGTGATCGTCCCGCGCTCCTACATCGGCGAGCTGCTGTTCTCCGACATGTTCGGCGGCGACGACTTCACGCTGGTGGAGGACCCGACCTCGGTCGAGCGGGTGCTGGATCTGTGCACCGGCTCCGGCTGCCTCGCCATCCTGGCCGCCCGCATCTTCCCGGAGGCCCAGGTCGACGCGGTGGACCTGTCGCCCGACGCGCTGGAGGTGGCCAAGCGCAACGTCGCCGACAGCGGGTTCGGGGACCGCATCACCCTGCATCAGGGCGACCTGTTCGCCCCGCTGAAGACGCGGAAATACGACGTCATCATCACCAACCCGCCCTATGTCGACGCCGAGTTCGATGGACGCCCTGCCGCCGGAGTTCCGGGCCGAGCCGGCACTGGCGCTGGCCGGCGGCGACGACGGGCTGGACATCGTCCGCCGCATCCTGAAGGAAGCGCCCAAGCACCTGACGCCGGAAGGCGGCCTGCTCTGCGAGTTCGGCACCGGCCGCGAGATCCTGGAGGCGGACTATCCCCACTTGGACTTCCTGTGGCTGCAGACCGCCAACAGCTTCGGCGAGGTGTTCTGGCTGACGCGGGACCAGCTGAAGGCCGGGAAGTGAGTCGAAAGTAGGGCGCGATTGCCCCACTTCGGTCCTCCCCGGATGGGAGAGGACCGAAGTGGAGGCCCGGCTTCCCCAGGAACCCTTCTCCCGCCCGCCGGTTGTCCTCTCACGATGTTGCACCGCAGCAGCCCTGAGAGGACGCCGCCGATGACCGACCGCCGCTCCACCCTGCTCAAGACCCTGGGCCTCACCGCGCTGACCCTGGGCGGATTGGCCGTCGCCAACACGCTTGCCGCCCGCGCGGCCGAACGGCGCTATCCGCCCGAAGGCCGCTTCCTGACCGTCGATGACGTCCGGCTGCATTACATGGAGGCCGGCGAAGGTCCGCCGGTCGTGCTGCTGCACGGCAACGTCTCCGCACTCGGCGATTCGCTGGCGAGCGGGTTGTTCCAGCGTCTGGCCCGGACCCACCGGGTGATCGCCTTCGACCGGCCCGGCATGGGCCACAGCGACCGCCCGCGCGATCGCGCCTGGACGCCGGAGGATCAGGCCGACCTGCTGGCCCGGGCCTTCGACTCGCTGGGGATCGGGAACGCCGTGGTGGTCGGCCATTCCTATGCCACGCTGGTGGCGCTGGCCCTGGCCCTGGACCATCCGCAAGCGGTGAAGGGGCTGGTGCTGATGGCCGGCTATTATTTCCCGACCAAGCGGGCCGATGCGGCTCTGGTGGCGCCGCTGGCGACGCCGGTGCTGGGCGACCTGCTGCGCCACACCCTGTCGCCGCCGGTTTCGATGGCGATGATGCCGGGGCTGCTGAAGACGCTGTTCTCACCCCGTCCGGTGCCTGAGCATCTGACCGAGAGCTTCCCCGCCGCCCTGACCATCCGGCCGGGCCAGATGCGCGCCAACGCCCAGGATGGCGTGACCATGGCGCCGGCCGCCGACCGCCTGCAGCACCGCTATGCCGACGTGACCGTCCCGGTGGCGATCTTCGCCGGCCATCACGACCGCGTGGTCGAGCAGGAGGAGCAGAGCGGCCGGCTGCATCATGTGCTGCCCGACAGCACGCTGCATTGGGTGCCCGACTCCGGCCACATGGTCCATTATGCCGACCCGGACCAAGTCGTGCGCCGGATCGGTGAGCTGTCAGCCGGGAAGACGGCTCCGCGGATCGCCGCTCACAGATAGCGCCGCATCAGGATGCTGCCGCCCTGGTGCGGCAGCCGGGGGTGCCAGGGGATGGCGGCGCTGCCGATCTCCTCGAACCCCTCGCCGACATAGAGACGGCGGGCCGGCTCGTTGTCGGCCCAGACATGCAGGGTGATCCGGTCGAAGCCGCCGGTCCGCGCCCGCTCGTAGAACCAGCCGAGCAGCCGGCCGGCGATGCCATGGCGCCGGTGCGCGGGATCGACAGCCAGGGCGGACAGGAAATAGCTGCCCCAGTCCAGCGTTTCGGCGAATTCGCCCATATGGGCGACGCGGTCAGGCGGCAGGCCGCTGTAATCCTCCGTCCGGATCCAGTCGGTGGGATAGCCATGGGCGATGCCGATCACCTGCCCATCCAGTTCGGCGACACCGCTCTGGCGATGCGACAGCGACCCGCTGCGCCCGGCCAGGCCGGGCACCAGCATCTCCGCCGCGGTCATCCCCGGCATCAGCCCGTCGAGCAGGAATTCGTAGACGCCACCGCCGGCGATGTCGATCAGCCGTGCCAGATCCGGTGCGTCGTCGGCATCGGCGGAGCGAAGGCGGAGGCGGTCCTCAGTCGGTACGGAACTCACGGGCGGACCCCTTGGATCGGGAAAGCGGCTGGATAGAAAAGGCTCTCCCGCCGACGATTTCCAGTCCCAATCCTATCTGTCCTGATCGGCCGCCCGGTTCAAATCGTCGCGCAGCCGCAGCAGCGCATCGCGGAGCGACATCAGCTCCGCGGCGGAGCAGCCGGCGGCGGCGGCGATTCGGGTCGGCAGGCATTCGGCCTGCGTCCGCAAGGCCGCCCCTTCGGCGGTCAGGCCGATGCGGACCAGCCGCTCGTCCTGCGGATCGCGGCTGCGGGTCAGCAGGCCCTGCCCTTCCATCCGCTTCAGCAGAGGGGTCAGCGTGCCGCTGTCCAGCCCAAGCCGCTCGCCGAGCAGCTTCATCGACTGGCCGTCCTCCTCCCACAGCAGCAGCATGATCAGATACTGCGGATAGGTCAGGCCAAGCTGCTCCAGCAACGGGCGATAGACGCGGCTCATCGCCAGATTGGCGGAATAGAGCGCGAAGCACGCCTGATTGGAAAGCAGAAGCGGATCGTCCCTGTCGGCTGCCATGATGTCTGAACCTTGAAAAGACGGCGCGCCGCCGGGGTGCTGCGCGTCGGTCGATCATGCGGCCTGCACAATCGCGCGCAACAGCCCGGCGGCGCAATGCCGAAGACTTTTCGCTTCAGGCGATGGTCTCGGGCCCGGCCCTCAGGCCCGGTCCTCAGGCAATGGTCGTGGTGACCGGGATGTTGCCCTTGGTGGCGTGGCTGTAGGGGCAGACCTTGTGGGCGCGGGCCAGCAGATCCTCGGCGGCGGCCTTGTCCATGCCCGGCAGCGAGACCACGAAATCGACCGTCAGGCCGAACCCCTCGCCATCGTCGCGGGCACCGATGCCGACCGTGGCGTTCACCGTCAGATCGGCCGGGACGGCGATCTTGTCGCGGTTGCCGACGAACTTGATGGCGCCGATGAAGCAGGCGGAATAGCCGGCGGCGAACAGTTGCTCGGGGTTGGTGGCGCCACCCTGGCCGCCCAGTTCCTTCGGCGCGGCCAGCGCGACCGACAGCAGGCCATCGTCGCTGACGGCCTTGCCGTCACGGCCACCGGTGGCGGTCACCTTGGTCGAATACAGGGTCTTCATGGCGCGTGCTCCTTCACTGATCGTTGTGCGGTGGATTTTGGTTTGGCTTTTGATTTCCCGGGCGGCGGTCCGAACCGGCACCCCGTGATCTTGTGAGAGGAACAATGACGCACAATCGAATTGCGCGCAATGTATTTGATTGTGCGTTATCAGATTGTGCGCAATGCGTCTGGCGCATGGCACGGCATGAGAGGGAAGCGGCGGAGGCGCGGGCAGCGCTGGCTCCGCCCGGCTTTTCCGACCACAGCCCCCTCAGCGATGTGAAAGGCTGCTCATTCCGCCACCCGGAGGTCCACCTTGCCGCGCCGCTCGTCGGTCCTGCGTCCCATGGTGATGTTCTTGGGCGCCCGCACGTCCCGGTTCCGCCATGTCCAGCATTCGCCGGTCTCATCCTGGAAGCAGACCCAGCACAAATCGTGCTCGGCACCATAGTCGATGAGGAAATGCGCGAGGGCGGGGCCCTTCGGGGTGTCCATGGGAAGCGGCGGATTGAGTTGGAGCATGATGGCCTCGTTGCGACACTGTGGAGCATGAACGCGCCAAAGCGTGCGCTCGGTCCCGCTTCGCTTCCGGACACTCCCATTGCGCCGATCCCTGTCCGGTTCGGAATGGCTGGCCGATCTCTTCAATGAAGCTCTTTGCCGGCCGGCCCCATGTGCCTGCCTTTCCATCCAAGACATCCATGCGATGCCGACAGAAGACGCGCCGGCTTCCTGGAGTGCAGGCAAAGAAAAAGCCTTGGAACCGTTGGGTTCCAAGGCTTCTCCGGTCCTTCCGGAACTGGTCGGAGCGACAGGATTCGAACCTGCGACCCCCAGACCCCCAGACTTGAGAGGAACCGCTAAAGTATTGAAATTGAACAAGAGAAGGGGGGCGTAAATCCGCCGAATATCAGCGATTTCTGCCAACGTTCCCAAACGATCTCCCAAACAGCTGGCGGCGGATGGCCGCAGCTCTGGATTACAGGTTATGGGGATCGGCGCCGATATGGCAAACCATCGTCGGCGCTCTGGTCATCGTCGCAGCCACCATCAAGGTGGCCACCCCTTGCTTCATTCAGCCGCACCCCACCCGCACAGGCGAGCACCAGTCTCGTTGTGCGCCAGCAGCTGCTCCGCCGTGCCATCGCTCAGCTGGTCGCCCCGGCTGATGTAGATCGGACGGAAGGCGGCACAGGCGCCCTCAGTCCCGGCTCCAGCGGTTGCGCAGCCGGTCAGCAGCGCCAGGACCATCGCGGCGGACACCATCTTCAACATCATGTCGAACCTTTCCGGCGCGCAGCGTCTCCTGGGTGGATTCCGCCTTCGCCTCCTGGCGCCCGGCGCGGCGCTGCGAGGCGCCGAAGGTGGCGATCGCCGCCAGCACGGCGCCGATGGCCAGCAGGGTGGGGCCGATCCGGCCCCAGAGCCCATCTAGCAGGGCGACGATCATGCCGCCGCCCGGCGCTGGTCCGCCCGCTGGCGCAGCAGCAGGATCACCACCGCCGCCGCCAGCAGCCCCGCCACCGCCCAGCCCAGCCCGCCGGCGGGCAGGCTTTCGAGCAGACCGCGCGCGGCGGTGGAGACATCGCGCGCCTGGTCCAATGCCGCCGCCACGCCGGTCAGGCCCAGCGCGCCCAGCCCGCTGACCCCGGCAACCGAGCGCGTCACCGGCGCCGGCGCCGGCGCCGGCTCGGCCCCACGGCTGGCCGGATGGACGTCGTCGGCGAGGAAGAGCGCCGCCTCGGCCGCCCGGCGCTTGACCAGACCGGGCATCACCTTGCCGCTGCCGCGCGTCCATTTGCTGAACTCGGCCGCGGCACCGCCGGCGTCACCAAGGTTCAGCTTCCGCAGCATGGTGCTGGGCTGGCCGTTCTTCAGCATGACAAACCCGTCCTTGCCGGCATCCTTGCCCTTCGCCTTCCGGCCGGCGCCGACGTTCATGACGAACAGGGTCAGGGCGGCGCGCTGGTTGTCGGTCAGGTCGACGGTGACGGCGCGGTCGACCACCGCCGCGGCGGCCGCCAGATCGGCCTGCAGCAGCTGCTCCGCGCGATCCGCGGTGATGGTCAGGCCAGTGTGGACGTCGGGCCCGGTGTGGCCATAGCCGATCGTCCAGGGATCGCCACCGCTGGCGGGATCCGGATAGGCGGTGAGGCGCAGGCCCTCGGCCTGCTTGGCCAGCTCGACGGCGGCCTGGGGGAGCGCACGCATGGGATGGTCCTTCCATGAAAAAGGCCGCCGGGCGGGCTGCCGGGCGACGGTGTATCGGGGGTGGTCAGACGAGAAGGACGATGGCGATTGCCACGCCGAAGCCGGCGCCGGTCAGCAGCTCCCCCCACTCGGTGGCACGGGTCAGCCTCCAGCCCAGCAGCGGCATCCTGGTGCCGATCAGGTAGCCGGCCGGCATGGCGACGCCGCCGATCGGCAGCCACAGCGCCGCCGGGTGGGTGGCCACCAGCGGCAGCGAGATCAGCCACAGCCGGACGATGCCGGCGGCCAGCAGATAGCCCAGGCGCTCCGGCCTGGTGATCCCGAACAGGGTGTCGTCTTCCGACCAAACCGTGGTCGATTGCGGGCTGAAGGACCACGGCACCCGCAGGTTCTGCCCGGCGCCATGGGGGATTCCAGCCATGCCGATGAAGGCAGCCGCACCGCAGGCTGTGGCGATCATGGCGGCGTGGACATCAAGCGCCAAGCCGGCATGCAGCAGGTAGACGACGAGCCCCACCGGCAGGCCCCAGAACAGCACGCGGCTGCCCTGGGTGCCGAGCCAACTGTGGCTCTGGCCGCGTTCGCGATGGGCGATGGCCAGGACCAGTGCGGACAGGACCGCCGAAAGGAAGGGAGACATTGGACCTCCGGGCATGAAAAAGGCCGCTCAAAGCGGCCGGGTCACTGGATTGGAGTGTTGTCGCGCCGGTCAGGCCGGCGGTACCGGCCAGTCGATCGCCGCGGGGAAGCCCGGCTGAGCCGTGATGTCGCGCAGGGCCTGGCGGTAGACGGCCCAGGCGGCGGTGTCGCCGGGAGCGTCGGGGAGCTGGGTGAAGTCGCAACGCTTCAGCAGGATGTCGCGCCGACGGCGCGCGGCGGCGATCAAATCCTCGTCGGTCGGCAGGACCGGCTCGACGGCCGGAATGACCTCCACCGCCCAGGCCTCGCCGGTCCAGCGCGGCCGCAGGCCCTCGGCCACCGCCGGCGGCGCGATCTCGACGCAGCCGGCCGGGATAAGGAAGACGCCCGGCTCGAGCGGGAACTCGTCAGCGACGGTGGTGCCCAGCAGCAGCCCGCCGGCGTCCAGCTGGTAGACGATCTTTTCCATGATGCCCCTCAGTATTTGATGCAGGCCAGCAGGGCCACGTTGCGGGGACGGGTCTCGGGACCGCCGGTCGAGCCGATCCAGCCGTCCTCCCAGCCGCCGATGTCCGAACTGTTGCTCTCGTCGTTGTTCCCGGCGGCGCTGTCGACGCCCGACTTGAAGGAGTGGCTGTGGCTGCGGAACTGGTCGTCCTGCCAGCTGCCGAAGCTGCGGCCGCCGTCGACGCCACGGCCGTCGTCCCAGCCGCGGATGAACTCGCCCCGCAGATCGGGCAGTCGGAAGGTCGTGGAGCCGTCGCCCGCCCCCCAGGTCGTGCCGATCACGCTGAACAGGGCGGCATAGGTGGAGCGGCTGACGGTGGCGCCGTTGGCCTTCAGCCAGCCGGTGGGCGCGTTGCTGGTGGCGTAGAAGGCAATCGCCCCCGCCGCCAAGGCCGGCGTCGCCGACGCTGCCGCGATCATGGCGTTGATCGCCTGCAGCACCTGCGCCCGGTTGTTCGGCGTCAGCGACAGGCCGGCGGCCGTTACGATGGCGACCAGCTCCTCCTGGATCGTGTTGAGCCAGTCGGCGGTGATGATCGTGGCGGCGACGCCGGAGGCCGGATCGCCGCCGGTGAAAAAGCCGGTCGCGCCGGTGGTGGCGGCGGCCGGCAATGCAGCCGCCACCGTGGTCCCGCGGATACGGTCCATGGGGATCTCCAGGGTTCAGAAATGGGTGGGTCAGTGCGCTTCGAGCGCGGCGACGCGGGCTTTCAACTGGTCGAGAGCCTCCCCGAGGCCCCACAACGCCCCGACGATGCCGCCGCCAATCCCAGTGCCGCCGTCGCCGGTCCATGCCGGCATCACCGGAGCTGAGAAACCGGATCCGGCGTCATCCAGGATGGTCAGGCTGACGGGGTCGAGCGTGATCCCCGTACCGCCATCTGAAAACAGGAAGGCCTTGTCGATCTTGCCTGCCAGCTTGGTGTCCACCTGCGCCTTGGTGTAGGCGTCGGCGACGCCGGTCGGAATGTCGGCGATGGTGGCGACACGCGATCCGTTCAGCTTGAAGGTGCCACCGACCGTAAACGCCACGTCGCCGGCGATGGTCGCCTGCAGCTGGCCGTGCCGCGCCGTCCCGGTCCCACGGCCAACCGTGACGATAAGGTCCGCACCCTGCTTGTTGGTACCGACACTGTCGGGCGTGCCGATGGTGACGCTGCCGGCAGTGCCGTTGCTCGGCTCGCCACCGAGCAACGAGACAGACCCGCCGACAGCTCCAGGGCCGCCCTTGACCTGTGCAGCCCCGCCTGTGGTCGCACCCTGGCCCCCCTCCAGGTACGCCGGTCCCCCGGCGGCGCCGGTCGAATCCCCCGCTTTCATACCGGCAACGCCGCCGGTGCCGCTGCCATCGGCCTTGCCGCCAACCAGATAGACGCCACCAGCGTTCTTGTTGGAATCGACAGTCGAATGCCCGCCATAGAGATGGACATTCCCCCCCTGCCCCGGATTGACGGCATTGTCGTCACCGTGGACACCATGCAGGCGAAGGTGGCCCTTGCTTGCATAGACGGTGGCGACGTAGGGCTGTGGCGAATCCGCGCCCGACGCGTTCTTGGTCGGCTGCACCGACGCCGGCGTTCCGACCTTCATCACGTCGACGCCGTCGATCCTGCCGACGACGACACCGGCGTCGGCGCCGGTGTCCGTCACCCGCAGGGAGCTGTCGCCAGCAGCGATGGTGGCCGATCCCACCGCCACCTTGGCATCGGTCTCGGCCTTGGTGTAGACGTCGCCGGCCTTCAACAGGGGCGTGCCATTCACAGCCGGTGGGAATTTGAAGTCAGCGAGGCCCGTGGCATTGTCGACAATCAGGATCGCCCTCGCGCCCCCGGCGGCGTAAATGCCGAGCTTGCCACCCAGCACGACATTGAGCGACCGCGCGCCTGCCAGGTCGGTTTTGGCCGATCCGTTGGTGATAATGAAGTTTTCAAGGCTGCTGACGTCGTTGCCGATTGCGATTGCGCTCCCCCCGGAGGCGTCGGTGTTGAGAACGATAAGCCCCTTGGCCAGGATTCCGCCGGTCGGATCGCGCTGGACAATGGTGTTGGGGCTGATGCCAGCGTCGGCGTTGATGGCAGCCCGGACGAAGGCGGTGGTGGCGATCTGCGTCGAGCTGGTGCCTGCCGCCGCCGTCGGCGCTGCCGGCGTGCCGGTGAACACCGGCGACGCCAGCGGTGCGGCACCCAGGGTCGTCCGGGCCGTCGCGGCATCCGGATCGTCCAGCAGCGTGCGGGCGAAGGCCGTCAGGTCGGCCGTTGCGAAGCTGTCGGAACCGGTCGCATAGAGCAGCTTGTCCGCCACCAGCAGGATCGCGGCCAGGGCAGCCAGACGGGCGGACGCAGCCTGCTTTCCCGTCTGGAGCGCTTCGATTTCGGATTTTGCCGCGGCGAAGTTGTTTCGCACGTCGGCAGTCGAAGCGGCTCCCGCGGCCGGCTTCGTCGGGTCGATGGCACTCACCATGTGATCAACTCCAGAGTGGTTCAGGTATCCCAGGCGGTCGTTCCGCCATCCCAGCTCGTGGCCCCCGCATCCCAGAGGGTCGCGTAATTGAAGGTCACGGTGGTGTGGGCCGCCGCGATCCGGCGCAGGAAGATCTCCAGGCTCACATCCCCCCACTCGACCAGCGCTTCACCGGCGGCGGTCCGGCCGGCGCGGGCGTAGGTCGTGCGCTGCCCGGCGCTGTTGACCTGCCAGTGGAACGCCCAGGCCTCGCCCTGTGCCGGATCGCCGGCCCGCGTGAAGCCGGCCCGCGCCGGCGCGAATTGCGTGATCCCGATCGAAATGCCCATCGCCGCGGCATAGGCGGTGATGACCGGCACCGATTGGCCGCCGATGCCGATCAGCTGGGCCAGGACGGCGCCATGGCGCTGCTGCATCGTCGCTTCGGCTTCCAGGCCGAGGGTGGCTTCCCATTCGGGCAGCAGCCCCAGGGCGGTGGTGGGGAAGGCGTTGACCAGGAGCGCCCCGGCGTCCTCCGCCGACCGCTCGTAGACCGGGGCCAGCCCATCGAGGACCGCGGCCTGGGCGGTGCCCTCCTCGCGTGGCCAGATCCGGCCGGTGGGCAGCAGGGCCTGCATCGCCTGCCGGAAGGCGGAGGCGGTAAAGATCGGCGCCGGCATGGCATCAGCTCCAGGTGATGGTCCCGACGGTGAAGAGCCGGCCCGGCTGCGCCACCGGATCGGCGGTCGGGCTGACGATCCGGAAGGCATCGACGCCGGAGACCGCCTCCACCGCTTCCCACAGCCGGTTGAGCGGGATCGTGCCGCCCGGCGCGGCGTCGATGGCGAACTGGTCGACCAGCGCGGCCGACACCGCCGCCCTCGATGCCGCCGGGATGCCGCTGATGCCGATCGGCACCGGCGTGTTGACCGGCGCCACGACATAGACCAGAGCCGTGACCGGCTGAAGGTTCCACAGCGCGTTGGCCACCGTCAGCTGGTCGCCCGTTGCCCGCACCGCCCGGATGTCCGCCGCCGCCACCCCGTCCGTGCCCTGGGGGAAACCGCCATGGGCGGCCTGGGCATCGTCCAGCATGACATACACCACCACCGTTCCGGGCCCGGCCCCGGATCGCGAGACCCAGGCCCGGGTGACGCCGGGGACGGCGAGCGCCCAGCCGACGAAATCGTCGGCATCGCCGCCCTGGGCGGTGATCCGGTAGGCCGCCAGCATGCGGGCGCGGAGGCCGTCGTCAGCCTCCAGGTCCGCGCCGCCGGTGACGGCGGCCGCGGCCGCGCCGGTGGACTGCACGCCGGCGACCGCCCGGCCCAGCACCATCACGGCGCCGGCATCGGCATTGCCCGCGGCGCCGGCCTCGTCGGCCAGGATCGGCGCCGCCACCGTGCCGCCGCCGCCGACGGCCGCGGCTGTCGACACGGTGTAGGCGGTGCCGTCGGCGCGGATCACCGGCGTTCCGGCCGGCACCACCGTTCCTGGGGTTCCGGTCAGGGTGACGATGCCGGTGGCCGCGGTCGCAGGCTTGCGGAAGACGCCTTTCAGCGCCGCCCACCCCTCCAAAAACTCGTCGGTGCAGGTGAAGGGCACCGCCTGCCGGGCGATCCAGTCGAGATAGCCATAGTGCAGATGCGCCATGGCCGCCTGGATGTCGGACAGCACGCGCAGCACCGCCCGGCGCAGCAGGCCGGTTTCGGCACCGGTGGAGGCGGCGACATCCTGCGCGGTCTGCGCCCGCAGCTCGGACAGCGTCGGTCGGGAAAACGGCATTTCGTCAGGCTCCCTGCCATGCCCAGGAATAGGAAAGGGCGACGGTGCGGCCGTCGCTCCGGAAGGCGGTGATGCGGGCGCCGAGCGTCGAGCGGCGCAGCCAGGCGGCCTCGATGTCGAAGCGGGCCACGACGCCGTCATCCACCAGCCATTGCAGGGCCTCGGCGATGTAGTCGCGGGCGCGGTGCAGCGTCTCGGTGGTCTGCTTGGCCCGCTCCAGCAGCCAGAGGCGCGAGCCCAGCTCCCGGTCGCCCCACCAGCCACGCCGGTCGGCGGTGCCGTCGGGGATGGCGTCGTCCTTGTTGGCCGGCCGGTCGGTGAAGAGCGACAGCAGGATGGCGGTGGCCAGGTCGTCGCCGGTGTCGAGGTCGCCGCCGGGCGCAAAGGTCCAATCGCCGCGGCCATCGGCCGGCGACCAGGTGATGGTGATGTCCGCCATGGCTATTCCAGCTGGTTCGGGACGTTGGTCGAGCCGCTTCCCGTCTGCACACCGCTGTGGGTGTGGCCGTTGTAGACGTCGCGCATGCCCTTCATCGTGCGGGTCTGGGTGTCGCAGTGGTCGATGATGTCGCCGGTGACCAGAAGATCGGCCTCGATCCGGACCTTCGGCGTGCCGGTGATGGTGACGGGCTTGCCGGCGCCACGGATCGTGATGCCGGCGCGGGCGATGTGGATGATCTGCCCCTGGTCGTCGTGGAGCGCCACCTCGCCGCCCTTCAGCCCCTTGGGTCGGGCGGCCTGGTTGCCGGTGGCCACCGCGACGCCGGCGGAGCGGTCGCCGCCGACGAAGATCACCACGACGTCGGTACCGACCGGCGGCACCGAAGTCAGCCCGTATTCGGCCAGACGCGGGGTGGTGTCGCGCACCTCGTCCTGGCCAAGCCGGACCTGGAGCATCTGCACGTTGCCGGCGTCGTTGACAGTGGTGATCCTGCCGCGGCCGATGGTCATCAGCAGCCGCGTGTAGAGCCGTTCGGCCATACCCATCATGTCCATCAGCGCACCATGTCGTTGAGGGTCGGCATCAGCACCACCGGAGCGACGGCGAAGGCGTCGGGCGGCATCAGCACCAGGTCGGCGGCGGTCCCGGTGCGGTCGCGGCGGTAGGTCACCTCGGCCACGATCCACTGCACGTCCGGGATCTTCAGGCTGGGCAGCTGGATGCGGACCAGCCGGTTCGGCGTCCACAGCATC
The DNA here is from genome assembly GCF_058780665.1 of Azospirillum sp. UENF 112521. Lineage (NCBI taxonomy): Bacteria > Pseudomonadati > Pseudomonadota > Alphaproteobacteria > Rhodospirillales > Azospirillaceae > Azospirillum > Azospirillum sp. UENF 112521. The sequence goes on along the minus strand of NZ_JBSNCI010000002.1, from coordinate 931,209 downwards.
CCGTCGCCGTCGCGCCAGCTGTCGGCGGTCAGCTGGACGCAATAGGAGCGGCCGGCCCGGCGTGCCGCTTCCCACAGGCCGCGCCGCTGCGCCAGCCCGGCCGCCACCACGCCGGTTTCGGCGATGATGGTGCGCCGGCGATGGCGCGGCACCTCCTTGTCGTCCACCGTGACCAGGACGTCGCCGGCTGTGCCGGTCTCGCCGACCGGGTTCATGTTCAGCATCCGGACCACGTACTCCGAAAATCGGAGGTCCATGCCGAACATGGCGGTGGCGCGCTCGACGTTCTTCCCTTGCGCGAAGCCGCTGCCGTGCTTCCCGGTGCCAACCCGGGCCAGGATCAGGTTGCCGTCGGGGGCGTCATAGGCCAGCAGGGCATTGGCCCGGGTGATGCGCTCGATGACGCTGTACGGCGTCTCCCCCCACAGGAGGTTGATCTGCGGGATGGGCGGCCCGACGTCGTCCAGCGCGCTGACCGTGATGCCGTAGGGCGCCGCCAGCTTCTGCGATATCGACAGCACCGAGGCGGAGCTGATCTGGTTGCTGTCCCACTCGGCCGAACAGTCGACCAGGTCCTGGCACTTGCTGCGGCCGGTGACGCGCAGGGTGTGGCGCTGCCCGTCGATGGACGGCATGAAGCGGTCGACATAGCCGGTCACCACCAGATCGTCGCCGATCCGCACCTGGCAGGCATCGCCGGGCTTGACCACGACGGCCTCCGCCTCGCCCGGGAAGCGCTCGGTGAACTCGATGTCGAAGTCGCTGGGCATGCGCTCGATGCCGCGGGTGACGCGCACGCCTTGCCAGCCCGACAGCTTGCGCGTGCCGGTGATCAGCGTCAGATCGTCCATGGACGGTTACTCCGCGAGCGCCCGGAAGGCGGTGGGCATGAAAGCGGGGTGGATCGGGTCCGCCTCCCGCACCAGCTCGTCCGCACGGGCCGGGTCCTGGTAGAGCCGCTGCGCCAGCACCAGGGCCGGCTGCGGGGTGGCGGTGATGACCGACACCAGCCGGGCCAGGTCGGCGGCGCGTTCCGTCAGATCGGCGACCAGCGCGGCGCGCAGCTGGCGCAAGGCCAGATAGGTGGCGTCCTCTCCGCCATCGCCGGCGCGGACGATCTCCGCGTCGATGACGTCGCGCAGGCGGTCGCGCACCTCCACCGCCTCGTTGTAGGAGGCGGGTTCCCAGCCGGCGGCGGCACGCGCCAGCTCGGCAATCGCGGCGCGGCGGTAGAGCGCCGCCACGGGGACGCCGGCGCCGGCGGTGACGCTGCTGTCGGTTGCCAGGGGGAGCAGCAGGCGGATGCGGTCGGCCGGGGTCGCGGCGGCCGCGGCGGCGGCCGAGACATGGGCGGCGATGGCGGTGGCGGTGTTCCCGGCCGTGTCGCCGCCGGTGACCGCCGCTGCCCTGGTGACGGTGGCCGCCGACCGCGAGACACCGCCGCGCGCCGTTGCGGTGGTTTTCTTCAGCGCCGGCAGGGTGGTGCCGCTCCGGGTGCCGCTGGCGCGGAAAAAGCGGCCGAACTCGCCCGGCAGATCGCGGATGGCGTTGTAGAGGTTGGTCGCGTCGTTGATGTAGCGCTCGACCGTCCGCACGTAATAGGACACGGTGCTGACGATCTGGCGCAGCACCGCCCCGCCCTCGCGCAGCAGCGTCCCCGCCGTCGAGACGAAGTCGGCCACGGCAGCCAGCCCCAGCGCGTCGGCGATGCCGGAAATCTCCGCGGCGCGATCGGCCACGCTGCCCGGGTAGAGCAGCCGGCCGGCCTCCACGAACTGGAAGGCGATCTCGCACACCCGGCCGAGGTCGCGCCGTTCGGCGATGCGGAAGCGCAGCAGCGCCACCGATTTCCGGCCGAGGGTCGGGTGGACCAGTTCCCCCTCCCCCTCCCCTTCACAGGCCCGCTGCAACTGGTCGCGCTGGGTGAGGACGGAGCCGCCGCCATAGACGGCCGAATCCTCCACCAGGAAGCCGATCAGGCTGATGCGCCGCGGCGCCCGCCCCAGGTCCTCCACCCACACGCTGTCACGGTAGGGGTATTCATGGACGGCGACCCGGCGGCCGAACTGGCTGTCGGAGGACAGCACGCCGAAGGGCACGCCACGGAAGCTGGCGCGCTGCAGCTGGCTGTACCAGGGGCCGGGCGCCGACCCGAAGCCGGCCAGGTCGGTGCCCAGCCGCTCGGCCGCCGAAGCCACCTTCGAGACGCCGGCGGCGAGGTTCCTATAGGCGCTGGTGGCGGACATCAGGGCCTCGCAAAGCTGGGCATTGCATATTCGATGCGGGTGGGCACGAAGTTGCCGGAGGGTGTCTGCGCGGTGGCGGCGGTGCCCTCCGGCACGTTGCCGCCCAGGGTGACGGTGACGTTCACCTTTTGCTCGCCGCCGGCCGGCGCCTGCGACTGCAGGCGTTCCATCGCCGCGATGGAGGCGATGTATTTCTTGGTCTCCGACGGCAGGGGCCTGCCGTCGGCGATGTTGTCCTTCACCCGCTCGGGACCGGCGTTGTAGGCGGCGGCCGCCGTGGTTTCGTTGCCGAACCGCTTCAGCTGTTCCGACAGGTAGGCGACGCCCGCCTCGATGTTGGCGTCCGGATCGGTGATGCCGCCCTTGATGCCGTAGCGCCGGGCCATGTCGGCAAAGGTGCCGGGCATGACCTGCATCGGCCCGATGGCGCCGGCCGAACTGGTCAGCGGCAGGCCGTCCTTGCCGAACTGCCTGCCGCCCGATTCCTGCTGCATGATGCGCCGCACGAAATTCGGATCGATGCCGTATTTGGCCGACAGCGCGTTCACCTGCGGATCCCAACGGCGGACAGCTTGGCTGATGCCTGCGGACGGCACGGCATTGGCGGCCGCCTTCGAGACGATGCTCGCGGACGTCGGAGACACCGCCCCGCCGGGCACGGGCATGACGCCGGGCGCCGCCGGAGCGGCCGGCGGCACCAGCTGCTGCGGCCGTGGCGCCGCAGGCGTGGCGGCCGCGGCGCTGCCCTTGTCGGTGTCCCACAGCAGGCCGCCCTTGCCGACCAGGCCGAAGCTCCACCAATAGGCGTCATGCACCGCATCCTTTCCGGTCTGACGCTGCCACCACTCCGAGCGGCGGAAGGCATCGTCGATCTCGGCCAGCTTGCGGTCGAAGAATCCGCCGATATCGGCCCAGTTGGCGTAGATCAGCGCCGCCCCCTCCACCAGGCCGGTGACCAGGCCGAGGATGGGATGGATGCGGGCGGCGACGGCCATGACGCCCAGCGCGCCCGCCACCTCGGTGATGGACGCGGCCGTGCCCTTGTTGGCCGCGGTCCATTCGGTCATGCCATCGATGGCGCGGCCGAACTTGCGGCTCCACTCGGACTCGATGGTCGTCGCGACGCTGGAGGCCGCCCCCTTCAGCCGGTTGATCGAGGTGCCCAGCTCTTCGGACTGGCGCTGGGTCTCCTCCGACACGGCACCCAGCCGCTCGATGTCCTTGATGTAGGCGGTCCACCCCGCCCGGCCCTTGCGCAGCATCGGCAGCAGGGCCTGCACCCCGAACATGCCGGCGATCCTGGCCTGGGTCTGCGGATTGGTCTGCTTGGCGATGGCGTCCGCCAGATCGCCCAGCGCCGCCTCGGCGTCGACCGCACCGGAGGCGGTGCGGCGCGTGGCGATGCCCAGGCTGTTGAGCATCGCCGCCGCCTCGTTGTTGCGGCCGAAGGCGGCGTCCTGCAACGTGCTGGCCAAGGCGCCCAGGCTGCCGGTCATCTCGTCGGCGCCGACACCGGCCAGCTCGGCAGCACCGCGCAGGGTGCGCAGCCGGCCGGCGGCGATGCCGATGCCGCGGGCGGCATTGCCGGTGGCGACGCCGACGGCGCCCCAATTCGCCACCAGCGCGCCGGCGCCGGCGATGGACCCGGCGCCGAACACCAGTCCCAGCGAGTTGTTGAGCACGCCGACGCTGCGGGCGGCATCTACCACCGGCCGGGCCAGACCGACCGCTCCCTTCTGCAGGCGGTCCAAGACGGAGGTGTCGCCGACCCGCTCCATGGCGGAGCCGATCCGGCTCAACGACGGCGGCACCCGCGACAGGGCGGAGTTGACGCCGTTGACCACGCTGGAGGCGCGGTCGCGGGCGGTCAGGACGATCTGGAAGGTGTTGGCCATGTCAGTCCCGCTTGATCATGCGGTTGGCCTGGTCAACCCACCAGGACAACTCGGTCCAGGTGAGAGACCAGGCATCCCGCGGCCCCCAGCCGTAGAACTTGGTGACCTCGGCAACGGCGTCCTGCCAGTTGCCGGGCCAGCTCAGATAAAACCCGCGAGATAGACCTGCGCCTTCTTGAGGTCGCGGGCGCCGATCTTCTCGACCGCCGGCTTGGGAACGCCCGACACCATGGCGATCAGCACGATGTCGCTTTCGAAGCCGGTGAACTTCTCGGCGGCCTTCATGTCGCCGCCGGTCGGCTCGCGCAGAATCAGATCGGTATAGGTCTCGCCGCTGTGCGTCACCGGCTTGCGCAGCTCGATTACCAGCTCTTCCGGCTGGGTCTCGGTTTCGTTTTCCATCTGTTAGGCCTCCTCGACCTGTGCGGACTCGAACTTGACGTCGAAGGTGCCCTCCGCCGCCTTCACCTCCTGGGCGTCCGTGGTCCAGGCATTGCGGGCGGTGACCACCTTGCCGTTGGCCAGCTCCACCGTGACCGTGACATTGGTCATGTCGTTGAAGGCGGCGACCGACAGGGAGCCGGCATCGCGGAAGGTGCCGCTGATGAAGCCGGCCTTCGGCTTCTCCGAATAGCCGTGGACGCCGTCCATACCGGTCAGCGTGTCGCGCGAGACGGTGGACGGCGAATAGGTGAGGTCGGCGGCCAGCATGTAGGTCGTGCCATCGACCGTGATGTAAGCGGTGCCGGCAAGGCGCCGCGAGGTGTCGGCCATAAAGCGTCTCCTTTACGAGAGGCGGAACTGCGCCAGCAAGGCGAAGATCCGGAGCTGGTTGATCAGGATGCCCGGCCACAGGACATCGATGCGGTTGGGGTTGGTGCGGTTCTTCTCGACCACCAGGCCGGCCTTGAAGGCGTCGCCGTTCTGGACGTGGCCGTCGTATTCCAGCTCCCGGTACCGGGCGATCAGGTCGGCCTTGATGACGGCCGGCGTCACCACGTTGGCGCCGGGACCGAAGCGGGTGCCGTCGGCGGCCAGCTTCTTGCGGGCATACTTGCTGGTGATCACCGACTTCAGATCCCGCAGGACGAAGGCCAGCAGGAAGAGCGTCTCGATCTCCAGATAGCTGTCGTCGGCCGCGCCGAAGCCGTTGCGCTGATAGGTCGTGATGACGTTTTCCAGCCTGCAGGTGCCGTCGGCGCCGACGTTGAAGGTGCTGATGCCGTCCCACAGCAGGATGTTGCGGCTGGACAGGTCGAAGCGCGAGGCGATCGGCGGCGCCAGCATGGTGGAGAGCGCCAGCGTCTGGAGCGGCGTGCCGGGGTCGGCGCGGAGGCTCACGGCCGCGGTGCCGGCGAAGTCGGCAGCCACGATCCAGGCCGGGGTCGGGCTGTCGTAGAAGCCGAGGATCGACACATGCTGGTCGTTGCGCGAGACGCCGAAGGTGGTCAGCGCCCCGACGGTGCCGCGATAGGCGGCGAAGCCATGGCCGTAGATCTGCTGCCCCCAGCTCCACCGGCCCGTGCTGTCGTTCAGCAGCGCCTTCAGCGCATCGAGCGAGGTCGCATCGGTGTAGGGGAAGACGATGAAGTCATAGGGCTGGTCGGCCAGGGCGGCGAAGGCGGTCGGCAGGGTCGGCGGGGTGGCGCCGCCGGCCATGGCGACGATGGCCACGGTCAGGCCGGCCGGCGTCGCTTCCCCCGCGGTGGCGCCACGGTAGTTGACCCGCAGGTCCACCTCGTTGCCGCCCGGACCCTTGTTCTTCGCCGTCAGGGTGACCACGCCGGCGGCGGCCGCGGCCGTCACCGGCAAGGACGGCATCGCGGTGATGGTGGCGGCGAGCGCGGTGGCGATGGCGGCGACCGCCTGGCCGGACACCACCGGCTGCGCCACCAGCACGCCGCCGACATAGAGTGCCAGCGTGCCGTTGACCGTCGGGCTGCCGGTCAGGGTGATGGTGGCGGTGGCGGCCGTGGCGCCGGCGGCATCGGCCAGCGGCAGCAGCCACACCTCGCCGAAGCTGTCGGCGGCGCGATAGGCCTCGTACATCAGCGCCAGCTGCGAACCGAGCCCGGCCAGTGACTGCGCCTCGCCCAGGCTGGGGCAGATGACCGGAGCGCCCGCGGTGGCGGTGCCGGCGCCGGCGATCTGGCCGACGATCAGCGTCCGCATGGTCTGCGACGCCGAATTCGCCCGGCTGTTGTCCACCTCGGCATAGAAGAGGGGCACCCGCAGGTTCTGCGGGATCTGCTTGAAGGCGACCATCGGTTAAGCCTCCTCGATGGCGGTGGGCGGATCGGCCGGCACGACGTCGCCATAGACGTTCAGCAGGCGGGTCCAGTACGGGGTTTCCGGGACATCCCGCCCGGCGTCGGGCAAGAAGTCGCGGAGGTCCGGGTCGCGGATCTGCAACCCGAGCTTGGGCTTCACGAACACGGGCGTGAACTCCTATGGAAAGTCGATGGACAGCCGGCCCTCGTCGCGCCCATCCGGACCGGAGGTGCGCGGCGCCGGCGGGACGGCATCGGGGAACGGCGGATCGGGATAGGTGCCGGTGGCGTCGAAGGGATCGATGGTGTCGACATGGACGTCGACACCCTGCAGCTCGTCCGTCACCGCCATCTCGAAGTCTTCGGGGTAGCGGAAGGCGAACTGCATGCGCAGCTCGCCGACGTGCTTCTTGGTTTCGGCCGTGACGCTGGTCTCGGTGCGGATCGCCGCCACCTGCTCGATGCTGGTGATGATCGCCCAGTCGGTCAGCACCGCCACCTTGATCTGGCGGCGCAGAGTGGAGAGGTCCGCCTTGGCTGCCTCCGATGTCTCGCGCTCGACCTTGGCGTCGACCTGCAGGATCGCCGTGGTGTGGAAGGCCGGAAAGCCGATGTTGCCCCGGCTTTCCGATTCCTCCCGCTGGTCGTCCACCAGGATGGCCGGCAACTCGCTGCTGGCCAGCGGCGTGTCGCGCGGGGCGAAGACGTTGACGCCGGCCAGGGTGTTCGCCTTCTGCAGGGCGGCGATCACCATCTCGCGCAGCGTCTCGCTGAACAGCACGGTCATCCCGACACCCAATTCAGGAAGAGCTTCGCCCAGCCGTGCCCGTCGGGCTCGATCACCGAGACGACATAGACGGTGCCGCTGGCCAGGATGGTGATCTGGTCCTTGATGTCCGGCGGCGCGGGGAATTGGGACAGCTGCACCCCCAGGACCGGGCTGGCGGAGGACACCGGCTGGTCGCCCAGCTCCTGCACCTCGGCATAGGCTTCATCGAAGACACCGGTGATGGCGAAGGGCGCCCCGCCGGCGGCCGGCGCATAAAGCGCCGCTTCGCCGAAGGCCGTCATCACCGGCCCGTGCACCAGGCTGTCCCAATCCACGGCCATCGGATCAGGCCTCCGCCTGGTCCACCGGCTCGGCCTCGGCCGGCCGCTCCGGATCGGCGAAGCCGGCCGCACGCAGGCGGCGGGCCTCGGCCGGCTCGACCTTCAGCTTCTGGCCGGGACCGTAGACGGTCACCGCCGGTTCGCCATCCTCGCCGCCCTCGCCCGGCGCGTGGATGGTGCGGCGGGCGGCGACCGTGATGGTGACCAGCTCCAGGGGGGCGGCCGTGGCGGCCGCGGTCTGCTTTTCAGCCATGTCAGATCACCTGCGCAAACAGCGCGCCATTGGCGCGGGAGGGGATGACGACGGGCGATGACTGCATCAGCACCAGCCGCTGCGCCGGGTCCTTCTCGACCCACGACTTCGGCGCATAGGCCATCGCGCCATAATTGAAGTCCGGATCCAGGATGGCGCCGAAGGCCCGGGTGCCCTGCAGGTCCGGACCGGTCAGGACGACGCCGCCATCCGGGATCATCGGCTTCTCGACGCCGTCCTCCGGATCGACGTACCAGTCGTTGTAGAGCCACAGCCGGTACTGGCCCCAGACGCCCTTGAACACCGCGCCGCGCTGCACCTGGGTGCCGAGCTGGATGCTGTTGCCGGCGCCGCCCTGGCCGGGATACCAGTTGGCCTGCTTCAGCACCGGGTCCTTGGTGAAGGCCTGCCAGCTCTTGGTGGTGAAGACGACGTCGGTGACCACAGCACCCGACTTCTTCAGGACCAGGGTGGCCCAATTGTCCAGGTCGGTGGTCGGCGATGCCGTTTCGGCCGCGATGTTGGCCGGGGTCCAGCGGGCGCCGGCCGACAGGGCGATGGTCAGGGCCGGATCGCGCTGGAAGTCGATCAGCGTGGTGGGGAAGCCGTCGCCCTTGATGGTGACGGTGCCGGTGCACAGCGCCGACGATGCCATCCATTCCAGCCGGCGGTTCAGGATGTCGATCTGGTCGGCCATCTCCAGCTGGAGATTGATCATCTCGCGCTCGCCGGCGCTCAACTCGCCACCGACGCGCTCGCCGATCTGGCGCCGGATCGGCTTGCGCAGGTCGGGGGCGCGCTTGTCCTTGATGTAGGCCGGCTTGAACTCGTTGGTCTGCATCCGGCGGCTTTCGACCAGCTTGCCGGCGACCAGCGGCGAGACGAACGGCGCCATGCGGCGGAGGCCGACATCGACGTCGATGGCCACCGTTTCCTTGTCCGATTCCACGATGTTCGGGAAGAAGCTGTCCAGCAGCCAGTTCTGCGACAGCTTCAGGTTCGGGACCACCCCGACCAGCGCGGCGGTGCTGTAGATGTCCATGGAAATGCCTCCGATCAGGACGGGTCGGCGGCCGAAACCGCCGTTTTGAGGAAGATGCCGGCGTCGCGCAGCACATCCTTGATGCTGGCGACCGTGTGGCCGGCACCCAGGATCAGCTTGCCGGCGTTGAACTCGCCGGTGAGGTAGACGCCGGCCAGCTTGTCGCCGCCGCTGGCGTCGACGGCGTCGGCCAGGATGACGGACGGCACCTGGCTGCCGTCGTTGGCGGCCGCGGCGCTGAGGGTGAACTTGCCACCGGCGGTGATCTTGCCGAGCACGGCGCCGCGGGCCAGCACTTGGCCGGCGGCGACGGTGACGGTGTCGGTCACCAGCTGGAAGCGGCCGGCGATCAGCTGGTCCGGCACGAACTCGCTGGTGGCCATGCCCGGCTGGAAGGGCGAGCTGGAGAAGGTGGCCATGGGGCGCTCCTTACTTCTTGGCCGCGCCGCCCGTGGCGCGGTCATAGGCGGCGGTCATGCGGGCGACGGTTTCGGCGGCGCTGCCCTTCTCCGGGCCGGCGCCGCCGTCGGGACCGACGGCCGGGCTGGGCACGTTGGCCATGCGCTCGCCCAGGCCGCGCTTGCCCTGCGGGATCGAGGCCGAGGTTTCGGCCAGCAGGCCGATCGCCTCGGTGGCGGTGAGGTTGGTGGAGAAGGCGAGGCGGGCGGCGACGTGGGCCTGCCCGGCCGCGTGCGGGGTGGCGAAGATCAGGGCGCAGCGTTTGCGCTCGTCGGCGCGGCCGGCGGCGTAGCTCTGCCCCTTCCCCTTGGCCGCCTTCGCGTCCTTTTCATCGTCCGGGTTCTCGGCGTCGGGGTCCTTGCCGTCGTCGTCCTCGGCGCGTTTGCCCTTCGCCTCGTCGTCCTCGTCCTCGGCGCGCTTGCCCTTGGCATCGGGGTCCTTGCCGTCGTCCGGGTCTTTGGCGTCGGGGTCCTTGCCGTCGTCATCCTCCGCGCGCTTGCCTTTCGCCTGATCGTCCTTGCGATCGTCGGTTTCGGCCCGCGTCGCGCGCCGGCCCAGGCCCGCCAGATGGGCGAACGAAGCCGCCGCGCCCGCAAACGGGTGCCGCATGATGGTCTCCTTGTGTGTGCTTGCGAGAAATCAGCCCAGCTGGTCGAGCAGGGCCAGGAAGGCGGCGTCGGGCGCCATCACCGCGTCCACCAGCCCGAGCCGTTCGGCATCGGCGCCCAGGAAGGTCGCGGCTTGGGTGTCCCGGACCTTGGCGGCCGGGAGTCCTCGGTTGCGGGCGACCGTCTCGACGAACAGCTCGCCCATGGTGTCGATGTCGGTCTGGAAGCGCGCCCGCGCCTCCTTGGACAGCGGGATCTCGGGGTGGCCATCGGCCTTGCAGTCGCCATAGGTGACGAAGGTCACCTTGATGCCGGCGCTGGTCAGGGCCGTCGACCAGTCGACGTGCATCCAGATCACGCCGATCGAGCCGGCGCCGCCGGTGCGCGGCACAACCACCCGGTCGGCGGCCGAGGCGAGCGCATAGGCGGCCGAATAGGCGCCCTCGGAAAGGATCGACCAGATCGGCTTGTCGCCGCGGGCACCATGGATGGTGTCGACCAGGTCGAAGCATCCGGAGACCTCGCCGCCGGGGCTGTCGACCAGCAGGACGATCGCGCGGACCTCCGGATCGCGCAGCGCGCCCAGGAAGGCGGTGCGGATGCCGTCATAGCCGGTCATGCCCGAATAGGGGCGGAGCGTGCCCAGCTTGTGGACCAGCGTCCCCTCGATGTGGATGACGGCCACCCCGGCGATCACGTCATAGCCGTGGTCCCGCTCCCGCGACCGGCGGGGACGCTCGTCCTCATCGTCGCTGTCGAAGAAGGCGTCCGGAGCGACGACGATGGCGTCGCCGTTGGCGCGGAACAGGTGGGAGATGCCGAGGCGGTCGCTCAAGGCGGCCATGATCACCTCGGCCTTCTCCGGACGGATGGCCAGCGGCGTGTTGAACAGCCGCTGCGCCAGATGATGGAATCGAATCGTCATTGGGCATCCGGTTTCTTCGGCGGCGCCGCCGCCTGGTTGGCGGGGATGTTCATGGCCGCCCAGCTGGGCGGGTCCATGCCACGGTCCTTGAAGGCCTGGATTTCGCGGGCGCGCTGGTCGAGCACCTCCTCCCAATCCTGGCCGGTGTTCTCCGCGCACTCCTCCTCCAGGGTGGACAGCGCGGCGTCCATGCCCAGGACCGCCCCCTGTTTCTCCGCCACCGGGTCGATCCAGCCCCGGCCCGGCCCCATCCAGCGGCAGCGGGCATAGGCGCCGCGGGCGTCGATGAACTCCGGCACCACACCCGACGGCATCGGCAGGCTGTCGACCTCCATCGCCTCCTCGAGCCACGATGCGTAGACCGGCGAGGCGAAGCCGGTGGCAAAGTCGGCACGCCGGCGGGTCAGCGTCTTCCACGCCTCCAGCAGCGCGGCGCGGGCGCTGGAATAGTTGACGTCCGACCAGTCGTTGGAGAGCTGCTGCGCGCTGATGCCGATGCCGGCCGCCGCGTTGCGCAGCACCGCCCCCTCGAAGGCGGCGAAGTTGCTGGTCGGCCGGGCGGCCGCCACCGTGTTGATGGCCTCGCCGGGGAACAGGATGGGCATCCGCACCCCGCCCAGCATGGTGCGGCGCGACTGGTGATAGTCGGCACGCGCATCCTGGTAGGCCCCGACACCGTCGCCGGTGCCGAGTGCGTCCTGCACCACCGCCGGATCGTGCGGGCTGGTGATGTAGGCGCCGAAGATCGCGTTGACGATCGCCGCGTCCAGCTCGGTGCCGTCGTACTTGATCAGCATCTTCAGCCGCTGCAGCACCGGGGTCAGCACGCCGGCGCCGCCGCGGTGCTGTTCGCCGCGATCGGCGTCGAAGTCGTGGACGATCAGCGGCCGGCCCCAGGCGGTTTCGCGCGGAACGCGGTCCCAGGTGACGCTGTCGCCGCCGGCATACCAGTCGTTCTGGTGGGCCTTGCGGATGTGGTAGGCGAGCGCCGCCCCATGCCGGTCGATCTCGACGCCGCCGCGCATGTGGCGCTGGTCGAACTGCATCTGCGGGTTGGACAGCCGGTCGGGATCGATCAGCTGCACCACGGTGCAGTATTTCGCCCGGCCCCGCCCCACCCGCTCCGGCATCCAGGGCAGCGCGGCCAGGGCATCGCCGTCGACCAGCTTGTGCCGGAAGGCGATCCGGAAGATCTGCGACATGGTGCGTTGGCGCTGGGCATCGCAGTAGCGGCCGGGATCGTCGGCCCACAGGCGCCAGCCCGCTTCCACCGCGCGTCCGAACTCGTCCGCCCAGCGTGCGTCGAATCCGCTGTTGCCGGTCATCAGGGCGAGCGCCCGGTAATCGGGCTTGGCGATCGGCCGGAAGCTGGCGCCGACGGCGTTGTCCAGGATGCGGGTGACGGCGCCCGATGCCCAGCCGTCGTTGCGCACCAGGTCGCGCACACGGCTGACGATGCGGTCGCGGTACGGGGTGAGGTCGCTGTCGGCCGAGCCGAGATAGGGCTGCCACGCCGCCAGATGCTGGCCCTGGGTGTCGGCCGCATCGTAGGGGGTGGAGCCGCCGCCGGCCAGCATCGAGGCGCGGCGGGGCGATGCCGGCAGCGGGGTGACGCCGTCCGGCCCATAGAGGACGATTGCGTTCATGGTGCCCTACCGGAACAGGAAGCCGACGGCGCGGCGGGTGGAGCCGATGCCGAGCTGGCGCTGGATGGTCTGGATCAGCGCCGTGATCTTCGGCAGGTCGGTCTGCAGATAGGTGATCGAGCGGGAGCCGTTGCCTTGGGTGTAGGCGACGGACACCGCCTTCTGGCCGGTCGACAGGTCGATGAAGGCCTGCTGCGCGGCGGCAAGCGCGGCGCGCAGCTGCGGCACGGTCATCCCGGCCAGGATGCCGCTGGAAATATCGGTCATGTCGGTTCCTTCAGGCCAGGCGGCTGGACAGGGTGCGCCGGGGCGGCGTCGGTTGCGGGGGGCCGGCAACGGCGGAAATGACGGTGGCCAGGGTCGAAATCACCGCTGCGGCCTCCGCCTCCTTCACCTGTTCGGGGGTGACGACGAGGGAATTTTCATCCCACGGCGCCGCCCAGGACGGCGGCCGCTCCCAATTGATGCGGTTCAGCCCGTGGAGGTGGGCCACGACGTGGTTGCCGACCATGGTGTCCAGGGCCTCGTTGCGGACCGACGCGCTGGTCTTCTCCCAGCGGCCGTTGGGCAGCCGGTGCTCGGCCACCAGCTGCTCGAACCACGGGTGCGGCGGCGCCTTGGCCCGCAGAGCGACCGGGAAATGGATCGACCAGGGGCCGTCCTCAACCCGCTGCAGCTGGCCGTTCAGATCGTCCTTGAAGGTGTTCGGGTTGAAGACGCCGACCGGCACGGTGCCGTTGGAGCCGAACTTCTTCCCGGCCTGGGCCGAGGTGTCCGGATAGGTCACGCTCAGCCGCGGCGCCATCAGGCCGGAAGCGCCCTTGGTCGGAATGACCGAATAGACGTCGCGGCCGCCGATCTTGCCGAACAGCTTCACCAGCTGGCGCTTCCGCCAGCGGGTCCAGGCATCGTAGGCCTGCTGGCTGACGCCGGGCTGGCCGCCGGAGTCGAAGCCGGCGGCGCGCAGGCCCATGTGCCGGCCGGAGCCGTCGGCCAGCGGATAGGTCTTCAGCAGCACCTTCTCCACCAGCTGCTCCCAATCCTCCGGGCTGGTCGCCGGATCGCCGGCCACCCGGAAGCGGTCGATCACCCAGCTTTCGCCCTTCACCCCCCAGCCGCGGAACAGCACGTCGAAATGCGCGATCTGGACGTCCCAGAAGGCGGTGATGAAGCGCACCCCTTCGGGAACCGAGCCGAGGTGCAACTGGACGGATGCCCGTTCCGCGATGTCGGTCCCCAGCAGCAGCCCGACCGTGCGGGGCGGGGCGTAGGGGATGCCGAACTGCTTCACGATGACCTGGCGCAGCGTCTCGTCCTCGCCGGTCATCTCCATTTCCCGTTCGGCCTTCGCTTTGGCCCGGGCCAGGGCGCCGATGCCACCCAGCACGAAGGGAGACATCGTGCCGGTGATCCAGAAGCCGGCGGTGGCGCGGCGGACCCGCTCGCCGGTGACGGTGCCGTCCTCCGCGATGGTCTGGCCGTCGCCGATCCAGCGGCCGGTGCCCAGCATGCCGCGGCGCTCGCCGTCCTCGATGCGGCACTGGTTCACCGGACACAGCAGCCGGGCATTGGCCTCCACCTCGTCCAGCGTGCCCTCCTCCGGATAGTCCAACACCATCACGCGGGCGGCGATCGGCGCCGGCGACGAGAAGGCGCCGCAGTGCGGGCATCGCCAGTACCAGACCCGCCGGTCGCTGTCGGCGTACATGGCCATGATCCCCGCGGTCCAATCGCGGGCGGGGTTCATGCCCTTGGCCTTGTCGGGGTGGCTCACGGCCAGGATCATCGACTGCCGGCCGAAGGTCTGGCGCCGGACGTCGAAGAGTGCCTTGACGTCGCCCATCTCCCCATAGGCGTCGATCTCGTCGGCGACGATGCGCGGCGCCGACTTGTTGATCAGGTTGCGCTTGGTCGCCGGCAGGAACTCCGCCCGCATGGTGCGGAAATTCTTGAAGTGCAGGCTGTCGTCCACCGACCGGGTGCCGAGGCGGGATTCCATGTCCTCATGCGCCTCGATCATCGGGTTGATGCGCGACTTGACGTAGGCCTCCACCGCCTGGTCGGTCTGCATGTACCAGAGCAGGTTGGCCGGATCCGACGCGACGGCATGCAGCAGCCAGTTCTCCGCGATCGTGGTTTTCGCCGACTGGCCGGGGCCGATGACGGCGACGGTCAGGTGATCCAGCGAGGTCAGGCACTCCATCGGCTCCACGACGTAGGGCACCTGGTCGTTGCGCCACTTGCCGACGTAGCCGCCGCCCTCGTTGGCCAGCACGCGTTTCATCTCCGCGAACTCGGCCACCGTCCGGCGCTCCGGCGGCAGCAGGGCGGCCAGGGCCTCCTCGGCCAGCAGCCACCCCGATGCAAATTCAGGTTCCTGCATCCCGCATCGCCTTCCGCAGATCGAGCACCATCTGGCTGCGCAGATCGTCCACGATCTCGCGCAGCACCGGCATCGCGTCCTCGTCCAGCCCCAGCCGCTTGATCATCAGGACCGGGATGCCGTCGATCCCCTTGGACAGGTGGGACAGCATGGTGGCCAGCACCGTGCGCATCTCCTCCGCCTCCACCAGCTCGGAGCGGCTGAGGCGGAGCTTGTCTTCGATCATCGCCGCCTGGGCGGCGTCCTTGCGCTGCTTGGCCGTGGCCTCGCCGGCATGCTGGGCCGGCCCCTGTCGGCGCCGCGGCGCCGGCGGATCCTCTTCGTCCTCCAGGTCGAACACCGGCGGCGGAGGTGCCGCCGGCCTGCGCGGTGCCGGCCGGGGCGGAGGAGGAGGCGCCGCCTCCGGATCCAGATAGGCCCGGACCGCCGCGAGGTCGAACTCCCACCCGCCGGCCTTGGTGCCGCGGGTGACCACCGGAAAGCCGGCGTCGGACTCCAGACGCCGGTCCAACTTCGGCCGGGTCCAGCCCAGCGCCTCGACCAGCTCCTTCTTGCCGACCGTCGGACCGGCCGTGTAACGCGGCGGTGTAACGCCGGCCTTGCCGGCCGTTACACGCTTCGTCGGTGACGCCATTGGTTTCGCTCCGCTTTTCCCTCCGTCCGGGAGCGTGTAACGGACCGTGTAACGCGTTTTTTTTGCCCAATGAGTGGCAGAGCCCGCGGTGCGCAATGCCCGCGTTTGCCGATCCCCCCAGGAAGGACCCATTGAGGGGGGGGGTACCCCTCCCGGCCCGGTCACCCCTTGGCGGTCGCCAGCGCCTCGCCCATGGCCTTCTCGAACTCACTGCGCAGGGAGGCCTGCACCACGTCCTTCGCCCGCTCCCGATAGCCGAGGCGCTGCTGGACGGGCAGCGCGTCGCCGAACCGCACCAGCAGCTTCAGCCCGGTCTTCACGCCGTCCACCTTGCCGATCCGGCCCTTGGTCCCGTGCTCCCGCCGATAGCCGGCCTTCGGGTCCGCCCGCCGGTAATCCCGCGGGGGACGCTGCCAGATGCCGCTGATGCTCTGGCCGCTCTTGAAGGCGACGGTGCCGACGAAGGTGTCCGATCGGGCGGCCAGCCGACGGAGCTTGCCCTTGGGCAGGTTGCCGTACTGGTTGAGCTGGACGTTCTTCGGATTGAACAGCGTCCCGCCCCGCTTGCTGGGCGGAAGGTGATGTTGTCCGCCCAGCTCGAAGGGTTCCAGGTACTTCGCCGCGATGTCCTTGACGAAGATGATGGCCGTCAGGTCCGCCTTCCGGGCCGCCTTGACGCCGACGGCGCGCTGGGTGAACAGGGTTGGCCGGTCGAACACCTCCGTCAGGGCCTCCTTCTCGGCCGCCTGGACCTTCTTCGCCACCGCGGTCAGGGCACGGGCGGTGGCGAAGGGGATCTGGTCCTTGGCCAGCCCGGTCAGCGTCGACTGCAGCGGCTTCAGGTCGGCGCGGACATCGAGGGCGAGCATGGCGTTACGGCTTGGGGCTGGCGTCGTCGCCAAAGTGTTCACGCGTGAACACTTTGGACGGCTTGGAACGCGGCCAGAGCCGATCCCGGAAGTCGAGTGCCAGCAGCACCAGGCGCCCGACCACCAGCGCCACCGTGCCCCAGAAGGCCAGCTCCTGCGCCGGCCCATGCAGGGCATCGAGCCACCAGTTCATGGTGCCGCCGATGGTGACGATGACGCCATCGGTGGCGGCGCGGCTGGTGAGGCCGTGCATGATGTCGTCCACATGCATGGTCATGCTGCCAACTCCTCGGTGAGATTGGCCAGCCTCTGCCAGCCAGTCTCGAAATAGCGGCGGTCGCGCTCGACGCCGATGAAGCGCCGGCCCGTGGTCAGAGCGGCATGGCCGGCCGACGCGCTGCCGAAGAACGGGTCGAGCACCGTCTCGCCCGCCGGGCAGACGGTGCCGATCAGCTCGGCCAGCAGCTCCACCGGCTTCTCCGTCGGATGGGCGCCAAACCGCACCGGCGCATGGCGCAGCACGTTGGCGACGTTCCGGCGCAACGGCTCGCTGCCCTTGCCCTTGGTGAAGTGGTGGATCAGTTCGTGCTGGTGCCGGAAGTGGGTGCCCATGCCGAAATAGGTCTTGTCCCACACCAGCAGCCCCACCCGCTTCAGGTCGGCGCTTTCCATGGCGTCAGCCGCATGGCCGGACAGGAACAGCGCGGCCTCGCCCCCATCGATGGCATCGGCCAGATGATCGCCCATGCGCCAGTCGATGAAGGCAAGCACATGCCCGCCTGGCTTCAGCACCCGCTGCCACTCCATGGCGCAGCTGCGCAGCAGATGGAGGAAACCCCGCGTGCTCAGGCTGTCGGAGCCGAACCACCGGTCTGTGTCGCCCTTGGTCGACCGCGTCATGGTCTTGCCGTAGGCGGTGCGGCCGGCTTCACGCGTGGCGCCGCTGGAATAGGGCACGTCGGTCAACACCAGGCTGACCGAGCTGTCGGGCAGCTCCCGCATCCGCTCGATGCAGTCGCCCAGCAGCAGCGTTGCCGCGCCGATCGTCACCGATGTGGCCGCAGTCGTATTCTGTTTCATGCTGGTGCGCTCACAGATTTGCGAGGTCATGGCTCACGGGTTGCCACGCCGCTTCCTGGGAATCACGGCGGTAGAAACGCACGTACCGTGATGTGCTTTCGATCATCACGGAATCCGCGATGGCCTTCATCGCGCGTTCCCATCTCGGATCGGCGATCTCGACGCGGCGCAGCGCGAAAACGCTTTCGCGCGAGACCTTTCCCTCTTTGTCCGTGCGGAACGCGTGCTCGACCAGCACGCGGATGTTGTCGTTGGTCTCGGTCGCCCATTCCCTGATGCATTCATCGATCAGAGATTTCGCGACTTGCAGTTCAGGACCGAACCGCATGTGGTCAGTCACCTGCACCTTTATTTGCAGGCGGCCGTCGTAGCTGGTGAAAGTCATGTTTCCGCGTTTTCCGCCGACTTTCACTTCGTATTTTTCATGGAGCAGCGCAACGAAGGTGTCCACGTCGCCAAACACGGCCGCCTTGAAGGCACGCATTTGCGCCGACAGCGCATCGGCCTTTTCCATCAGGCCGCGCACGAATTGGTCCTCCAGGAGGTCGCTCGCCCGCACCTTCCGCGCAGGGATCATCCGGCCTTGGCGATCCTCGTAATAATCCGGGCGCACGGCCTCCGGCGTTACACCGACCGCAATGGCTTCCGGCTGCGCATCAGAGTGCGACATCGTTGTATTCCTTGATGTTTTTCGTGATGCGCCGGCGGCGCGTGTAACGCCCAATGGCCGACCGTGTAACGTCCAAGCTTGCGATAATGGGCCTTTTCGCAAACTCAGCTTTCCATTCCGAAGGACCGCACGGCACCGTCACTCTTCGGCGACAAGCCGTGCGGTCTGTCCGGCCAGGTCGGCCCGATTATCGTCGTAGCGCATGGTGACCCGTGGATCGCGGTGCCGCGCAAAGGACTGTGCGGCCCGCAGATTGCCGTTGGTCGCGTCCAGTGCGCTGGTGATGGCCGCATGGCGCAGACCATGCGGCCGTGTCTGGATTCCGACGTCATCCCCAAGCCGCTGCACGATCTGGTACACCGCGGCGCCGGTCAGCCGGCCTTCGCCAGATCCGGCATTGTCTAGCCGGAAGAAGAGCGGCCCGGGATGACGGCCGCGCATCCGGATCCACTCCTCCAGCGCTGCCTTGGTGGCGTCTGGCAGGGTGATCATCTCCCTCTGGAGGCGCCCCTTGCCGAGGATGGCCAGCGTCGCGGCTGCCGGATCGTAATGCTCCAGGTCCAGCGAGACCACCTCGCCGCGGCGCAGCGCGGTATCATGCAGCAGGCGTACAATGGCGGTGTCGCGCACCCCCTTGCCGTCGCTGCGCTCCTGGACCTGGGAGAGCATCGCCTTGACGCCGTCCCGCCCCGGCCCGCGGGTATCGCGGTAGGCGGCGGCGTCGACGTTCTCGATTTCCAGTTCCCAGCCGACCAAGCCGAGCGTCTTCCCCAGCTTGATCAGCGAACGGAGCGCGGCCAGCCGCCGGTTGATGGTGGCAGGCGCCAGCTGCCGGTCCTGCAGATCGGCACGGTAGCTCAGCACCAGGGCATTGGCCTGACCGGCAGAAAGCGCAAGCAACTCGCGCGTTGCCCGGTCGACGGTGCCGGCATAGGGCGCCAGTTCGGGGTTGCCGGCGACGAAGACCCGGAAGTCTTCCAGATCCCGGCGGTAGGCTGCCACCGTATTGGCCTTGCGGCCGGACAAAAAGGCATCCAGCAGCCGCTCCTGCAACTGGTCCAGCGGCAGCGCCGCAGCCATGCCGGACTGGGCCACGGTGTCCAACTGCTTCACGGTCAGTGCGCCCACGGATGCCTCACATGGCCCGTCTCCGGTCCAAGAATGAGAAGGCCCGCCGCGGCAGATGCCGGGCGGGCCTTCGTTCACACGCAATTCGTCCCGGTCACTCTGTCAAGATATTGATCCTATTTCAAGGATAAATATCCCATGGACGAGATGGAGCAGCGAAGCCGGTGATGGTGTGGTTCCGCAGATACCGGCCTTGAAGCGACCGCAACAGCGCTGTCATGCCATCGTGCCATTCCGCATAATCGCAGTTGGCCTCGATGATCTCCGCGTCGCTGTGCTCAGGTTCCAGCGCGCACCAACGCACCAGCAGCTCCCTTCCGCCCTGATCGTCGGGGCGGAACTGGAAGTCCTGTTCCTCTGCCGGGATCCGGCGGCGACCGTGGGCGTCGAACAAGGATTGTCCCCGTGCCAGATAGCGCGCGGCCAGCTCTGAGCGAAGCGGGGTCGGCTGCCACTCCTCTTCGATCACGTGGCGGTATCGGCCTGGCCGGTCGGACGGCTGCCGGCACGCCACCAGCGGCTGGCTCAGTGACAGCCAATCCGGCCGCGTTCCGGCCTTTCCATGGGATCGGACAAGGCGCCGCTTGCCCATGGGCAATGCCTCGATGGCGGTGGCCACGGCTTCGGCATCGGGTGGGATCCGTGGGGCGATGCCGCGCGTCGGGCCGCCGCCATCCAACCGGGTGCCGACGGCGCCGATGGCGGCCAGCCGGGCACAGCTGTCGACACCCCAGGCACCCGGGTAATCGGAGCCGCTCAGATGGCGGCGCTGGTTGCGGATGCCGAACTGGGCGGCGGCCTCGACCACATGTAGGGTGCTGCCGTCGCGCAACGCCTGCTGGTCCCGGCAGGCCCACACCACCAATTCCTCCAGGTCGAGAGGACGGCGCCGATCCTGCACCGAATGGGCATAGGCGACGGCCATGGTCAGGCCGCCGCCCGGATGGGCAAGTCCGAGCTGGAAAGGCTTTGCCCAAACAGCCGGATAATGCCCACCACCAGCGTGTCCAATGCTTCCTGGGGGATCAGGCTGGGATCGATTCGGCCACAGGCCTGCAGATAGCGTGCTTTTGCGAAGAGGTCATCGGCATCAGCGATCTCACCGGCAACGAGAAGCCGCTCCGAGCGGCTGCATGCATCATCCGCCGCCGGCGAGTCGGCCGCCCCGGATAGCGCCAGGAAGTCCAACAGGGCCGGCAGCAACGGCGTGACAGGGACGGGCATTCAAACCTCCGGCGACCGCCTGACGGCACACATCCGCCAGGGTCGTTAGGATTGTTTGCCCAAAAGGATTACCAATTCCTTGCGACAAATTGCGCGGACAGGGTTTTTTGTTGCTTTTCCCCATCACTGCCTCGTGGAACCGCTGTCAACCGATCAATGTTCTTGAAAAGTTCTTATGCAGCGCCATCCTGACGGCCAGTGTCAGCAACAAGGAGGAAGCCATGTGCGAGCCGCAATTGGTCTACATGCGTTCGTGCCCAATTGCCTCATACGATGCCGTGATCTCGGCAGGCTTCCCCAGCCCGGCCGCCGACTATGTCGAAGGCCGCATCGACCTTGCGGAGGTGCTGGTGCCGCACCCCAGCGCCACCTTCACCTTGCGCATCTCGGGCCACAGCATGACGCGCGCCGGCATCCACGATGGGGATTTGGCGATCGTCGACCGAAGCCTGACGGCCCGGCATGACGACGTTGTGGTTGCCGTGCTGGATGGTGAGCTGGTGTGCAAGCGCCTGCTGGTCCGCCGTGGGCGATACTATCTCGCACCCGAGACGGACGATCGCGCATATCAGGTCATCGATGTCACCGATCGCCGCGACTTCGAGGTCTGGGGCGTCGTCAGCGCGACCATCCGGATCCACCGTGGCTGACGATGGCCAGCACCTTCGCCCTGGTGGACTGCAACAATTTCTATGTGAGCTGCGAACGGGTCTTCAACCCGCGGCTGGAGGGCGTGCCGGTCGGCGTGCTGTCGAACAACGACGGCTGCTTCGTCGCCCGGTCGGCCGAGTTGAAGGCGCTGGGCGTCACCATGGGCCAACCTCTGTTCGAGGTGCGCGACCTCGTCCGCCGCCACAATGTCCGGATCCTGTCCAGCAACTATGCCCTCTATGGGGATCTCAGCGCACGCGTGACCGATTGCCTGCGGGGCCTTGCTCCGGCTCTGGAGGTCTATTCGATCGACGAGTCGTTTCTCGATCTGACCGGAATGACGGGCTCCCTGGCCGCCTATGCTGCCGATATCCGCCGGACGGTGCGGCGCTGGACCGGCATTCCGACCTGTGTCGGGATCGCCCCTTCCAAGACGTTGGCGAAGCTGGCGAACTTCGCAGCCAAAAAGGTCCTGCGCGATGACAGTGGCGTCTGCGACCTGACCAGCTCAGACGATCGGGAAGAGATCCTCGCGCGGGTGCCGGTCTCGGAAGTCTGGGGGGTTGGCCGGCGATCGGCCGAAAAGCTGGAGCGGTTGTCGGTGCATACCGCCGCCGACTTGCGCGACCTCGACCCTCGGCTCGCCCGCCAAGTGCTGACGGTGACCGGCGAAAGGCTGGTCTACGAGCTGCGCGGGATTGCCTGCATGCCGCTCGATCTGGCGCCCAGCCCACGCAAGACCATCGCGGTGACGCGCTCATTCGGTCAGCCG
Organism: Azospirillum sp. UENF 112521; assembly: GCF_058780665.1. Lineage (NCBI taxonomy): Bacteria > Pseudomonadati > Pseudomonadota > Alphaproteobacteria > Rhodospirillales > Azospirillaceae > Azospirillum > Azospirillum sp. UENF 112521. The sequence continues at coordinate 909,344 of NZ_JBSNCI010000002.1, read as the reverse complement.
GTGACGGGGTGGGAAGAGATGCGTGAGGCCGTGGCGACCTACGCCACCAGGGCGGCGGAGAAGCTTCGCGCGGAAAAACTCGCGACCGAAGCCGTCCAGGTGTTCTGCCACACCTCGCCATTCCGCCCCGGTCCAAGCTACAGCAATGCGGTGACCGTGGAGGTGCAGCCGGCGAGCAGTGACACTTTCCAGCTGATTGCTGCGGCAACCGCCGGCGCCCGCCGGATCTGGCGTGACGGCTACGACATGAGCAAGGCCGGCGTGATCCTGACCGGCCTGATCCCGGAGGGAAAAGTGCAGCCCGACCTGCTGCAGGTCGCGGATCGGCAGCGTGGCGCGAAGCTGATGGCCGCGCTCGATGCGGTCAACACCAGGATGGGACGGAACACCCTGGTGCCGGCAGCCACCATCGGCCGCTCTTGGCACATTCGTCAGGACCAACGTTCGCCCAGCTACACCACGAAGATGGACGAAGTGCCGGTGGTTTCAGCATGAAAACAACATCGCACACCGCCAATAATTACTTAAATATACACCATGTGATTGGATAGGAATAATACAATGATCATCCCATAATTTTTAGGGGCAGGCAGTTCTAGCCTGCCCCGCATCATCGAAAAAAATACTTAATGGCTCTCTGGCTGCACCAAAAGCTGCGAAACGATTGCAATCCTATCACGGAGAACGGGGCCAATATTCCTGACAGATAATTCTTTCACAAGATAAGGCGGAATAACGAGATCTGCTTCCCAAGTTTCGGTGGGGTCGATCCGGCCGCGCACCGTAACATTGCCGCTTGCTTTGCGGCAGATTTCCATCCCACCACTCATTGCGGGGTAGGCAGCACAAGGCGACACACTCCGTAAAGGCACCACGAAAACCTGCTGCACCTTGGCACCAGTTTGCGCCAATGCGTGAAGGTCGAACAGCCGGCCGGATTCAAACGGTTCCACCATCGCGCGATCAAGCCCATCCCGAGTTCCACCATCGACAATGACCGCTGCCCGAACAAGTGGATATTCCACCGCCTCTCTGTGAGATGCTGCGGTGAAGCGGTCAATTAGAGCCTGCTCGACATCGTCAACTTTACGCGAGGGCGGTATGGATGCGCTTTGAGCGCATCCCGCTAAGACGGTAGCTATTGCAATCGCGGCGACAGCCTGCGCAGCAATGGAGTTGTTCTTATTCATAATACGTTGGTTTCCAGTAGCATATTGAGCATGCTTCTTTGCTCAAAGGTTATCTAATTGTCAACCGGTGTGCGCCATAAGGGAATGGCTTTCTCACTCATAACCGGCACGTGCAAACACGCCGTTTAAGCCGCTCGCGAAACTTTTCATTCTCCCTAGTTTGCTTTCTCACGAGGTGTTGCCGGCACCTTAAGCGCCTCTATCTCGCCCGTCGTCACCGCCAAATGGATTGTACCGGCGTCCAGGGGGTGCTGGCACTTGTCGGATTAAATCGCCCTGCCGCCATGTTCATCAGGAAGCCGCATGTGCGGTCGTAAGACGGGAGGTGTGGAGATGCGTTCAACTTTCGCTTCAATGCTTATCGGTCTGCTGGTTTGGACCGCCGTCCCGGCAGTGGCCGAGACGGTCAGTGAAAATGCATGCAGCGGTGGGTGCACCATCCGCGGCAAAGACGGCTCCAAAACCGCAACCATCGAGAAACCCATCTACGGCGCCGAATTTATTATCCGCGATAACGACCGCAACGTAATTGGGAAAATAGACAGACCAATTTCCGGCGATTATTACATCATCAGAGACTATTATGGCAACGAAACCGGGAAAATTGACACACCAATCTCCGGTGAATACTATATCATCCGCGATAAATATGGCAGTGAAACCGGAAAAATCGAAAAACCTTACTCCGGAGATTATTATATCATCCGTGATAAAAGCGGCAATGAAGTTGGAAAAATCGAGAACTTTCCCTGAGGCGATGACCTTGCCTCACTCCCTCATTTGAGTTGACCGTGTCCGGGGTGAGTTTCACCGTACCAGTATTTGGTAAAGCTTGATGCCGGCACCGGTTTCCGGGAGAGCATGCACAGGCCCCAAGCCGGACCACCGCTCTCCGGGTGGGGCGGTGCCGGCGAGAGCCACGGTTCAGTCATTGCCCATAATCATTGGATGCCAAGCGTTCAGCCATGGCGCTCCAAGTCAGCGTTATGCAACTCCACCACATGCCGGACCACGTCGGCCGCCGCGGGATCCGGCGCCACCATCACCAGCAGGTAGCGGCGCACGCCGTCCAGCTCGACTGTGATGGCGCCTGGATCGTCCGGGTCCGTGCTCCACGGCAGCGACAGCGCCGCCGCGAAGCGTGACTCGCGCGGCGGCGCTGGGACCGGAGCGGTCCCCTTCTCCACCGGCCGGGACGGCGCCGGCGTCACCGCCGGCACCTTCAGCGCCTCCACCTCGCCTCGTGTCACCGCCGGGTGGATCGTGCCGGCGTCCAGGGCCTGCTGGCGGGTGTCGTCCGGCAGGGTTGCGATGGCGTAGAGCGTGCTCATCGCTTCCGGCAGACGGTCCAGCGGCACCTGCCCCTCGTCGACGAAGGCGGCGATCTCGCGCAGCTTGCGGGCGGTGGAGGTGCTGAACGGAAGGTCGGTCGCCACCATCGCCTCGTACTCGCCGTGGGGCAGAGCCGCCTTGGCCTCGTTCAGGCGGCGGCCGACGGCGATGGTCGCCTCCAGAGCGTTCGACCATTCGCGGCGGATGTCGGCGGCGAACTCGGCCCGCGTGGTCAGCGGGCGCGGGGTGGCCAGCATCGACAGGCGGGCGTCGCCCAGGCTGCGGCGGGCGGGCGGCCTGGGCTTGGGCGTTGGCCCGGAACCGGATCGGGACATGGGATCAGCCCTCCATCGCGGCGGACAGGTGGAGCCAGAGGTCGCGGAACAGCGGGCCGGTGCGGGTGCCGGGGATCTCCGCGGTGCCCAGCCCGGCGATGAAGCTGCGCGGCACCTCCTGAAGCTGCGGGATCTCCACCGGCGCCACCGCCCCCATGGCGGAGACGATGGCGCGGGCGTCGGCGGTCTCGCGCAGGCGCGGGACGACCTGGCTCAGCAGCAGACGCATCGGCCGGCGCCGGGCGCGCAGGTAGGGCAGCATGGCCTGCATGCTGACCAGAATCCTCCGGGCCGGGGCGGACGGGCACCAGCACCGAATCCGCGCAGTCGAACAGCAGGGCGGTCGCCTGGGGAAAATTCTCCACCGCGGTCGGGGTGTCGATCACCAGCAGGTCGAGGCCCGGCGGAGTCGGCCGCTCCGTCACCGCGCCCAGCGGGCGCTGTTCGTGGAGGATCGGGGCAGCGTCGGCCGGGCGCAGGCCGTGCCAGTGGGTCAGCGAGCCTTGCGGGTCGGTGTCGAGCGTGCCCACCCGCCGGCCGGCGACGGCGGCCGCGACGGCCAGATTGCGGACGGTGGCGGTCTTCGGACCGCCGCCCTTCCCCTGGACCACCAGGATCGTCCTCATGGCCGGTCCCCCTGCCCGGCCCGGCCCGCCTGGGCGGCGATGGTCTGGCGGATGAGGGTCGCCTCGCGTTCCAGGATTTCGGCGATGGTGTCGAGCGGGGAGTTGATCGCCTCGGTCGCGGCCTTCAGCGCCTTCAGGGCGTCGCTGTGGGCCTTGATGGCGTGCATCAGGCGGAAGCCCTCCTGCCGCAGCTCGGGCGGCAGGGCGCGCAGATGGGCAAGCGCGAGGTCCATGCTCTCCTCGCGCGTCCGGGCGGGCGGCGGCGGCAGAGCGGCGGGCTCATACGGCCGGGCGGCGGACAGCGAGGCGATGTCGATCCGCTCGCCCCGGCGCAGACGGTCGAGCGCCCGGTCGGTCAGGGCGGAGCGCGCCCGTTGCTCCTCCTCCTGCCCGATCCGGCGGGCGCGGCGGTCGATGGCGTCGAGATCGGCACGGGTGAGGACCGGCGCCAGGGCGGGATGCGCGGCCCCGCCGGTCACGGCGTCGAACAGCTCGACGATCTGGATGGTGACGGTGATGGCGCGTTCGGTCTCGGCCTTGGTGCAGAGATAGACGGCCTGCTTCTTCGTCAGCCAGAACTCGGTGGCGGGGCGGCCCCGTCCGCGAATTTGCGGTACGGTGCCGCAAATTCCGCCAAGCCTTTCCAGCGCATCGCGGTGCCGCTCGATCAGTTGGCGGATATCGCGAGGTCTTCCGAAGCCCAACGCCTCGGCCAAGCGCAGATCCAGAATGCGTGGCTCGCCGTTGATGGCGATGTCGATGTCGGTCGGTGATAAGGCGGGCAAGATCTGCCCGTTGTCGCCCATGCTTTCCATGGCGAAGCCCTCCAAGTCGGCGTTGCCGGCGACAGGAAGGCTTCTGAGGACCGCCCTGGTGCCGGGGGTTCAGAACCTGACTTGGACAGGCCGGACTATTCCCCTTACGGGTGTTGTATTATCCGACCCCCGGCGAAGGGGCATGCTACGGACAGAGTCCCGGCATGAAAAGGGCCACGTCGCGAAAACGCGCGGGTGGCCGGCTGCCAAGTGGAGGTTCTGAGGCTCCGGGAGGAAAAGTCGCTCCGTTGGGATGGCGCGTCAACCATTTATGGATCTTTTAGAGAAGCGATCAAAATCTTACAGAATAGCGAATAGCGTTAGCAATGACACCTCGATAATTATAATAATTTCTCTTCATATCAATGATACCTATCAAAACCACCTCCTTTAAAACGATAGACCTAGATATATCGAGCGTTTAGAATTCAATTTCCTCTTCAGCGTTTCTCTCTATGAAGTTCTTTTCATCTGAAAATAACATTTCTTCGACGTACTCCCAACCATTTTTTTTGAATAGTTGAAATATTTTCTTCCTAGATTTATCATCTGCAAAAGATTTTGAGATCTTCACATACATTATATTACTACCATTCATAATAATTCTGTACAAGTCAGATTCATCGACGTAAATGGATGTCTTTACAGTTCCAGTAATATCACAATGACGCAACATTGAAGATTTGAATACGATTTCTCCCTCTACCCTTCGGAGAGCGCAATTAACAATCCTAGTTTTTTTGAAAGAACATTTATCTGCCGTCGTAGCATACATTTGGTTGTTTTCAAAAATTGCTTCCTCAAAATTTGTTCTGTTAAGCTCTCCATACGCAAACTTCGTGTTCTCAATCGAAGCTCCCGTAAAGTCGCAAAGCGACATATTCTGAACGAAGAAGCTGGCTCCTGCTATGAGCGCCACTCGAAAAGAAGCACCCTCAGCAAAGAAGTTTACATAAGAACCAGATATAATCTGCGAATGATCAAAATTGACTCTTTCCAAAAATCTGACGAAGAAATTGTTATATATTGAAACATAATCGCGATTTGAATTACTGAATTGAAGTTCATGCACAAGATCTCCGGTGAAATTTCTCGCAATTTTATCAAAAGCTAATGGATTGCTACTTATATAATCAATCTTAATAGGACCGGATTTCCATCCTCCTTCAGAAATATCGGCGTTAAACAAATGAGTCGGATAAGCAATTTTGCTGAATGCGTTCATAACTGCCCATAATGCTATCTCTGCATTACGATGCCCAATTTCTGCATTGCGCCAGCTTCCCGCTTCGTCGTAATAATCTATTCCCTTTTCTAAGGAATAGTTTATTAGCGATGCTGCGATACCAACCCACTTCCTGCCCATCTCATAATCAGCCCCATCTCGTTTCCTTTCAACAATGATCTCTGCTTGATTGATTAGAAAGGCGACGATTTCGACTGTTATTGGCGCAGCTGCGGTAAGCCGAACCCATTTTGATAGAAACATTCTATGATCAAAATCACTATAAGGGTCAGCAACCTGTTGACCCCAGCGCATGAATGCATCAAGTAGACCGCACGCGGTCAGATATTCGCCAAAGCTTTTGTGGAGAAATTCATATCCACGGTTTAATTCCTCATCCTTGCGAGTGTAAAATAGAATGGCAACATTATCGAGATCCGCAGCCCCACAATTTTTAGCCTTTTTCAGTAAATCGGGTCTCATAAATACATCTCTCATACTCACAAACGTTGCCTCATCCCCGGTACGCCCGCCGCCTCTCCATGCAGCAATTCCGAGAGATTGCATCAGTGTATCAAATGTTTCCCTACCCATTTCGTTTAAGCTTCTCCGAGTCTCTTTAATTCTTTCGCGCTCCCAAATTTTTCCAAATATTGATTCATAAATGTGATTTCTATTGTTTGCTGCTTCCTCCCATTGGCTACCCACGTAGCCAGATATGATGAGGAGGTATGCGAGTAAAGGCTCTTTTGTTAGGTCACTAAGGGACTCCTCTGTCATCGCAGCAGGAACATCCAAATCCTGTTTTGCAGCAATTGCATAACGAAGCCAGAATTCTTTTCTTTGGTCGAGATCGGCCACATTATGAACGTCTATAACTTCTCTATCTCTCAAACGATAAGGTTGTTGTTTAAACGGACGCATATCTGCCACATGAAGAGTTCTGTTTCCATGCAGAGAAAGTCTTTTACTAGCCTCCTGCATGGAAGGCGCTCTTCCCAGTACAATAAACCTCACAGAGGCTGAGTCGCCTATACGCGACTTCCAGTCGATCAAGGCAGAAGCAAATTCTTGCGCAGCTGTTTCTGAACCAGCCCCTTCTTTGGCTAGCTCGTCCAGGCCATCAAAAATGATAATCCAATCTTGATGGTTATCACGACCTAACGAACTAAGTGGCGTTGTATCTGCATCAAACGGTTCATCAAGATACGACCTAAAATATTCCTCTATTCTCAAATCGATAGAACCTCCACCTTTAAGCCTTTGAAGAGGAACAACAAGAACTCTCCATCGAGGAGCCAGGGAAAGAGTAGCAGCAATTTTTCTTGCAAATGAAGATTTGCCAGAACCGGGTCCACCAGAAACCAGCTTTATTCGATCAGATCGATCATTTTTTTCTAGCCATTCCATAACAATATCTTCAAGCATTCCAATCTGGATTGGAATGCTATCGTTCTCATCTACAGAAAATTTCTGTATATTCTTTTCCTGTCGATCAGTTATTTTTTCATCAACCCACCACGCTCTCAAAGGCTGATAAACTTGCCCAAGAGTAACCCCGCAATCTTCATCTTGCGCAAATAAGATATGATCATCAAATCTCTTTATAATCTTTTCTCTATATTCTGACCAAGCACGATGCCTAGAGTTATTTTGCGCGAATGACCCTTTCAACGCATCAAATACATGAGAGTAGTAACCATTATCACGCGCCCTTATCCGAGAAAGCCCAATAGAGACTTCTTCTCGAAATATTGCTTTGATATTTTCCATAGATATAGAAGGAGAAAATACTTTAATTTCCTCATATATCCTTCCTGCTGCATCAGAAAATATCGTGAAGTTGTTAGGATTATCAAAATCGGCAAGATCGATATATATATCTTCTTGATCACAAATTAAACTGTATCTATCTAAAAATGACTTAATTAAATAATCTATTTCTTCCACTGATGCTTTATTTCTGAGATCACATCGTGCCAGTGATTTTGAAAAAGCATATGCTAATGTTTCCATCACTAGTTTCATAGACCGGCGAGAAACGTCATCGTCACCTTTGAGCGCTTCAATAGTCTTGAAGAATGATGGTATCGGATTTCCCAATCCAAATTTTCCAAGCGCTACGGCTTGAACGGCCGCTTCAGCAGCAGAAATAGAAACTTTGGCCCAATCGAACCTCTTCTCGCCACATGTTAATTTAATCGACATTCTTATTTTGCTCCTTAAGCAACCATCTCTATTTTTACATTGATAAAACGATAGCACCCACATAGTAACATCAAGCAAATGCAACGTTCTGCTAACGCAGACTCGCGCCGCTAGCATGGTTCCAGCAAGATGCGATACCCCGGTATTCAACCGAAGCACTATATTTTGCCCTGGTTAATTCAGCTGTGTCCAGAACGAAGAGGATTGGCACTGACGCAGGAAGATGATTCTTAAACAATAGGTTACCATATGGCATTACGGCCGGATCAGGTCCGCTGTGGTCAACAGGCGCTCGTCCACCCGGCGCAGCGCGCCGCAGCGATAGACCCGATGGCAGGCGGCGCGCAGGGCCTGGACGGCGCGACAGGGGGCGTCGTCCTCGCGCTGGGGCTGCACCGGCCGGTGGCGCGCGGTGCGGGGCGGATCGCCCAGATCCAGGCGGAACTGCCGGTCGGGCCGGCGGCGGGACAGGGTGCCGGGCTGGACGGGCATGGCTCAGGCCCTCCCCTCGATCAGCGGGAAGGCCGAAACGGCGCCGACCGACGGAACGGCGACGGTGATGTCCACAGCCTCGACATGGAACAGCCGCAGCAGTTCCAGCTCGTAGGCCACCCGCATCCAGTCGGCGACGCAGCGATTCGGCGCGGTGATGGTTAGCCTGCGATCCCCGCCGGGGAACCGGCTGGAGGCGCTGAAGGGCGACCGCGCCGGACAGCACAGCATTCGGATCAACGACCAATGGCGCATCGTCTTCGTCTGGCACGATGGCGGCGCGCACGAGGTCGAAATCGTCGATTACCACTGACCGGCCAACGCCAAGGAGGGCGCCATGCGGATCAAGACCCACCCCGGCGAGGTTCTGCGCGAAGAGTTCCTCGTCCCGCTCGATCTCTCGGCCCATGCTCTGGCCCTGGCTCTGCGCGTGCCGGCGACCCGCATCGGGGAAATCGTCAACGAACGGCGCGGCATCACCGCCGACACCGCCTTGCGGCTGGCGCGCTATTTCGGCACCACGCCGGAATTCTGGCTGAACCTTCAGATGGCGCATGACCTGTCCGTCACCGCCGCCGACCATGGCGAGGAAATCCAGCGCAGCATCGCCCCCCGCGCCGCCTGACCGGACCGGCGGCGTCACTCCGCATCGGATCGCTGCCGCTCCCGGCGCAGGCCCGGCAGCAGGATCGTCACGTCCGCCCGCCGCCCCAGCAGCCAGCGGGCGGCGCAGCGCCCCAGCTCCCACCCGAAGCCGCCCAGCATGGCGGTGCCGAGCAAGGCGAAGACCAGCCCCAGCCCGCCCATCATCACTCGGCCTTTGAGTGCCTAATGACGCCTCTCCTAAACCCGTAGGAAGCGTAGATAAGGCTTTTTGCTATTGATCACATCGCAGATTGAAGCGACCATACACCCACCTCGACTAGGGAGAACGGGTGTGAGCGAATTGCACGACGATAACGATTTCGACGATTCCATTGATATCGATGAGTCGCTCGACATCAATGATGATCCCTATTCCGAAGAAGAAACTCCACTTTCCGAACTTGAGCCAGAGGAGCTGATCGGTATCGCTGATCAAGAAAGTATCAATTCGGAACACATTGAACCTCTGGAAAATGATCTCAGCGTCCGCAACAATATCCTGAAGCAAATCGGCGACACGGATCAGCCAGCCCCGCAACCGCTCAAAGATGACCTTGATCAGATTAACGCCAGGATTGATGACAGAATTGGCGATCTGATTGGAGATATTGAGGCTCAGAGGGACGAGATTTTGAATCCGACGTACAGTGCGGAAGAAATCTCCGACGACGGGCGGTGAGGACAGTAGCTGATCGTCTGCCGCTCAAACAGGAAAGAGGTTGCGAACAGCTGGAAGCATGCCGTGACCAACCTCTTTTCTGCTTGCGGCACGCATTCACTCGCCAATTTTTTTAAGTTGTCGACAACGCGGGTCGGCGTGGCGCAGCCGGATCAGGTCCGCCGTGGTCAACAGGCGCTCGTCAACACGGTGCAGTGCACCGCAGCGATAGACCCGATGGCCGGCGGCGCGCAGGGCCTGGACGGCGCGATAGAGGGCGTCGGCCTCGCGCTGGGGCTGCACCGGACGGTGGCGCGCGGTGCGGGGCGGATCGCCCAAGTCCAGGCGGAACTGCCTTTCCGGCCGGCGGCGGGATAGGGTGCCGGGCTGGACGGGCATGGCTCAGGCCCTCCCCTCGATCTGCGGGAAGACCGAATCGGCGGCGCCTGGCGGAACGGCGACGGTGATGTCCACCGCTTCGACCTGGAACAGCCGCAGCAATTCCAGCTCGTAAGCCGCCCGAAGCCGGTCGGCGACGCAGCGATTCGGCGTGGTGACGGTCAGCCTGCGATCCCCGGATAGCCCAAGCCTGCATCCCCGAAACCACGTCGCATGCTGGACGGCGCCGATCCGGCGGGCGATTCGGGCGTGGCCGTCGCGCTCGATGTCGGCGGCGGATGGCGGCGGGCTGGTGCCGGCGCTCGCGTGTGGGCTCGCGCGCGGGGGTTCACGGGTTTTATCACAGGGTTTGGCCGACACCGGTGTCGGGCGATGAAAGCCGGTTCCGGCGGGCGATCCTGGGGCGGTTGGCGGGCGTTCGGCGCTTTGGCCGACTCCCGTGTCGGCGACACCGCTGTCGGGCGATGGATCGTCGGACGGATCGGGGGCGTCGCCGGCCGGGTCGTCCTCGCGCTCCAGCCAGTCGAGACAAAGGCGCATGCGGGTGGGCTGGCCCCGGCCGCCGGCGCGGTCGCGGACGATGACGCCGGCGGCCAGCAGCGCGCTGCGCGCCCGCTCCACATCGCGGGTGGACAGGGCGCACAGCCGCGCCACCGCCTCCACCCCGGTCCAAGTCAGCAGCAGGCCCAGCACCTCGAACATCTGGCGGTTGACGCGCTCCAGCATCACTAGGGCGACCAGCTTGTCGCGCGGCTTCAGCGCCGGGCAGGCCAGAACGGCGCAGCGGAACCGGCCGACGGTCTCGCGGAAGGCGGCTTGCGGCTTGGCCGCGGGGGTTGCGGGGGTGGTCGAAGCAGATGGCAAGGACATGGGGGCACCTCCCCGGCGGCGCGGTGGCCGGCCGGCGGCAATGCGGCTCCCTGCGGGCGCACGTGTCCGTGGCTGCAAGGAACAGCGGATTTTAATCCTGATTTTTGATACCCTCCGGACACGCATCGCCGCATTCCCGCCGTGGGCACGGCAGGGGCATGGGGCATTGGCGATGATTGCGGTCCTAGCGGGGCGGCCTCGGCGGGGCCGTCCCGTTTCAGGGCGGGGCGCGCGGATACAAGGCAAGGCTCCGGCGTTGACCGCCGCGCGGGGGCGCAACGGTGGGGACAAGACGGGTGCGGCGCGGCCACCGGCAAGGGCGGACGCTGGGCACCGGATGACGGGGGCTTACGGGGAGAAGCCGGCGCCGGTCAGGGTGGCGCGCGTGGCGATGCCATCGGGCAAAGCTCCAGGGTTCACCGGCGCGTGGGCGCGCGGCGTCAGGGGGTGAAGACGCGCATCGCTTCCGGCCGTCTGGCGGCCGAAAGCGGCGCGGTCTTCAAAGTCGATGGGGGCGGCTGACTGGCGACCGTCGAGCGGACGCACGGCGGGCCGCGCGCCATGGCGCAGCCGGTGCGATGGCGGGCCAACGGGCGGGCCTCTCGGTGGAAGCAGTTGGTTTTCTGGATAGATCTGGGATCCGAAGGGGGGCTGGCTGTCGGGCGGCGCCCGATCATGCGGATCCCCGCTGCGGCGATGCCGGCCGCAAGCCATGCAGGCGGTCGGTGGCGCGCTGCATCAGCGCCAGCAGCTCGGCCGCATCCTCGTCCGGCAGATCGGCGAGGGAGTCGCGGTGGCAGAGCGTCCGCACCAGGCGGTCGACGCTGCACCATGTCACCGCGGCGGCGGCCTCGAAGGCTGGCCAGGCGGCCAGGACGGCGCGCTGCGCGTCGGTGAGGCCCGGGTCAGCGGGGGGCATGACTGGCCCCAGACAGGGAAAGCGGCCGGAGTCGGATGGCGACTCCGGCCGCGGCCGCTCCGCCGGTACGGACAAGGAACCCGGCGGAGCGGTGGCTGTGGCGGCGGGTGGCCGGACTCGGGACGCACCCGATTGACCCGGCCGGGCGGCCGGCGCCTGATTCGGCGATGGGAAACTGTCGCGCCCAAGCCGGAGCTTCGGGGTTGCGCAGTCGCTCAGTGCGAGCGATGCTTCCCGCCGAAACAACCGAGGGTGTGGGGCCTTGCCGGATCTCCCTGTTCATGTCCGCCTCTTTTTCCGCGGCTTTCCCAGGATCGGCGCGCAGAGGCCGCTGCTGGCCAGCGCGACGGGATCGGTCATGAAATCGTGGGGAATCACCGCCTCCATGGCCCGCAGGGTCGTGGCGGTGGGGTTGCCTTCCTGGCGGAGCACGTCACGCACGGTGCTGGGCGGCACGGCGGCGGCTCGGCCGAATGACTCCGCACTCCAGCCCTGATGCCGGGCGAAGGCGCAGATCCGATGAATCGAGGCATCGATGTGCATGACGTGCTTCATGCCCATCAGGATTCAACGCTATACCGTGAATGTCAAGGGGGCTCATCGGTGCTGCACGAGATAGATTCATCGGCACAGCGTTCTCGCGCTTTTGCACGGGGTCCGCATAATGCCGGCATGGATACGCCGCCCAAGACCGACATCGCCGCAGCACTCAATCGTGTTCTCCAGACGCACAAGGAGCGCCTGCGGTCCAAGAACCATTGGGCTGGCCTGTCGAAGCTGCCAGCCACAACGGTTCTGGACGCGTTCAATGGCGCCAACAGCACCATCGACACCCTGACCAAGCTTGCGGAAGGCGCCGGCTTGTCGCTGGCCGAGCTGCTGGCCTATGGCGATCCCGACTGGGAAATGCAGGTGAAGACCCGCCGGACCTTCCGCTCATGGTCTACCGAGGATTTCAATGCCCTGATCCGGGTTCTTGAGCGGCGCACCTAGCCGCCCGGCTCCGGCGCATCCTCATCCAGCGGTCGATCAGCGGCAGGATCTTGTCCGCGCCGTCGCGGCGGCACAGCTGCGTCACCAGCTCGACCGCGCGATCCTCGCGCGCCTTGCGATGCGATAAGTCTTCGGTCTTTTCGTTCTTCGGTGTTTTCGGCACCGCCAACCCCCCATAAATCAACACTCTACCGGGGCCGGCCCCGGTAGGCGGACAGGTGTGCGGCTGGGCACGGGTGCGCGCCCCGGCTCAGCACGGCTCATCGATGCGGTTGGCAGCCGCGTGGGTGGGGAGATGGCGTCTCCCTGCCTCCGCCTTCCTGGATGAGAAGGCGCGAGGCCGCGGCATCCTATGGCACCGCCCCGCCTGGGCAAAAGAAAAAGTTGCATCGTTTCTCGACTGGTTTCCACAAGTTGCGAGATGGCGGGCGACGGCGAGGGCGGTCCCGCCGGGTAGCGCCCGGCGGGGGTTCAGAATGATCGCTTTACCGTGATTTTTGCCATTGACGAAATCACGGTATACCGCCCATCCTAATACAGGGTATGGCGTGAACGCCAGCACCCTTGGATGCAGGCGCTGTTGGAGTGCGACCGATGAAGGGAGCGATCAAAGTCCCGTTACAACGCAGGGACGGACCGCAGAACGTTGCGATGGACCGAAGCTTCGGCGATCTGTCCGGGAAGATGGAGCGCACGCTGCGCCACATGGCGCCGGCGCTGCCGAAGGATGGCGCGACGCCGCTGGTCACCTACAACGTGGTGATCGCCAACCGCCGGATCTCGCACCGGACCTCGATGCGGCTGGACGTGACGTCCTGGCTGCTGCTCGACCACATTGCCGAGCTGGAGGGCTACGCGAACCGCGACGTGCTGGTCAGCGCGGTGCATGAGCGGTTCCACGCCACCGATCTGCCGCTGACGGCGATGGTGCGGCTGTTCCTGCAAACCTACACGGCGCCGGAGGCGGTGCTGGAGTTCCTGGGGGAGGCGCGGCGGCCATACGGGCGCGGCTTCGTCGCCAGCCCGCTGAAGAACTGACATGACCGGCGCAGGGCAAGAGACTGCCGCCATGGTCGGCCTCGTCCAGTGGCACCTGGAGGAAGCCGTCCGGGCCGAACTGGAGGCGGGGGAGACCGGCCTCCCCTTCCGTCGGCGGCGACTGCTGTCCGCCGCCCGCTATCACCGCGACTGCGCCGAACTGGCACGGGAGGAACTGCCGTGATCCCCACCCTCGAAGCAACCGACTGGCAGGTGTGCCACGCGGCGCGGTTCGACACCCCGGCCGACGTCCGCCGGATCCAGTTCCGGCAGGGCGAGCGGCTGGTCATCCTCGCCGTGGGCGAGGTGCCGGTCGTCTGCGACATCCTCACCCCCGGCGTCTACAGCGTGGACATCCCCGCCCACTACCCGCGCGCCGTCTTCCCCGTGCTGGTGGTGGCTGTCCCCTGCCTCATCGCCTACCTGCTGGCTCATGGCGGGCCGACGCGGGCGCTGCCGGCCGTCCCGCTGGCCGACCCGCACACGGGAGGTTAGGCATGCCTCGCGCAGCTGTGAACCCTGCCCTCGCCGACCTGCTTCCCGACGGCCCATCCTGCACCGTCAAGGAAGCCGCCGCACTGCTGGCGATGCCCCGCAGCGAGGTCTATGCCGCTGTGCATGGCGGAGATCTTCGAGGCCACCGAGTCGGCAAGCGGGGTGTCCGTGTCTACCTTCGATCGATTGCAGAGTATCAACGGCGACGGGCGATCCCATCGGCCAAGCGAAAGCGCGACTCGGTACCCCCTGCTGAACCGCCCGTCTCCAAACCCGCGAAGCCCACAGCTGGCCATCGTGAAGCTTTGGCCTTCTTGCACACCCTTGGTGTCGTGAGCGAGCCTTCGAACCGGAGGTAACCGCCATGAGCGTCTATTTCAGCACTGCCCGCGACAAATGGCTTTACGATTTCGAGTGCGGCGGCAAGCGGTATGCGGGCTACTGCCGCGATCCGAAGTCCGGCGAGCTGGCCAGGAACAAGACCCAGGCCAAGCGCATAGAGGCTGCGATCCGCGCCGCCTTGATGGAAGAGCTGGAGTCGGAAAAGCGCCCTGGCGGCCGACTGGCCGCGTACACGGTTGCGCAGATGCTGGCCGAGTTCGCCGCCCGAAAAGCCACCGGCAAGAATTGGGTGAACGAACAGGTCTATGTCAGGGAGCTTCTGGAGTTCTTCGGCGCCGATACACCGGTGGCGCAGCTGACGGAGTCTCGGGTGTGGGACTATGTCACCTGGTCGCGGAAGCAGCCTCTCCGGGTCTACATGGGCGCCGGCAAGAAGAAGGAACAGGTCGCGGCAGGCCCGAAGGCGAAAGCGCCGCTGTTCAAGGACGGGGTCCGCACCAGGTCGGACTCCACGATCAACCGTTACCTGATCTGTCTTGGTGCGGCGTTGCGCATCGCGCACAGCCTGCGTGACGGTGACGGCCGGCCACTTCTGTCGGAGCTGCCTAAGGTCCCGCGCCTTGCCGAGCCCGAGCACCTGCCGCGGCCGATCTCCGATGAGAACCTCGCGGCAATCATCCACCACCCTGAGACACCGGCCCATGTTGCCGACGCGGCGCTGCTGGTGCGGTTGATGGGTTTCCGCAAGGCGGAGGTCTTCGGCCTGCGGATCCAGCAGATCGATTTCAGCGTTCGCGGGGTCTGGCTGGATGCCGAGTTGACCAAGGGTGGACGGGCGGAGTGCGTGCCGGCCAACGACGAGGCACTGGAGCTGCTGGCACGCCTCGTGGCGCAGGCAAGGAAGTGGGAGGTCGACCACCTCTTCACCTACCAGCATGGAGAGAAGGGGGAGCGCCGGCCGGTGAAGAATCCCCGGCGGGCATGGAACACCGTGCTGAAGAAGCTTGGCATCAAGCACCGCTGGCATGACACCAAGGCCAGCTTCGTCACCGCCGTGGCACAGGTTGCCTCTGCCGCCACCACGAAGGCGCTTGCCCGACATAAGGACCACCGCACCACCGAGCGGTACATCGAGGTGGCGGACCCGGTTCGTCGTCAGGCGGTCCAGGCCATCGCGTTTGGGGGCAAGGCAACGGCGCTTGCGAAAAGTCCCAAACAGAAGTCCCAAACAGTCGCGTCGACCGATGTGAGACCAGCTTCGCAGGCCCCAAAAGAAAAAGCCTTGGAACCGTTGGGTTCCAAGGCTTCTCCGGTCCTTCCGGAACTGGTCGGAGCGACAGGATTCGAACCTGCGACCCCCAGACCCCCAGTCTGATGCGCTACCAGGCTGCGCTACGCTCCGTCAACTTCACCGCAGTGCTTGCGGCTTGGCTCCGGAAGGGAACGGGACTATAGCCGCGGGCTTTCGCCGATGCAACATCTCCCGTGATGATTTTTCAGCTTTTTTTGCCCCCAATTTCGGACAGGCGGGACAGCACCGATTGCAGCGATTTCAGCTCGTCCAGGACCATGGTGATCTCGTGCCGGACCGCGTCCGACAGCGGCGGATGATCCTCGCTCCCGCCCCTGTCGTCATCCCTGTCATCGTCGGTGACGTCGCCGCCGAACCCGTCCGCATCGACCGACCCGCCGCCATCGTCGGCATCCTCGGGCAGCGGCGGCGTCGGGTCGGACATGCGCCCTTCCTTTAGCAGGCGCTGGACGCCCTTGATGGTGTAGCGGTCCTCATACAGCAGAGCCTGGATGCGCCGGAGAAGTTCGACATCCTCCGGCCGGTAATAGCGCCGGCCGCCGCCACGCTTCAGCGGACGGATCTGGGGGAACTTCGTTTCCCAGAACCGCAGCACATGCTGAGGCACGTTGAGGTCGGTCGACACCTCGCTGATGGTGCGATAGGCCGTGGCGGATTTCATGGCGCGAATTTCATGGCGCGATCAGGCCGCCATCCGACAACGGCCAGTGGCGGCACTCCGCGGAAAGGCACGGCACGGCGACGGGCAAGGCGGAGAGGTCATCGCAAACGACCGGCGTCAGGACAACGCCCGCGCAGGCGTCGGTGCCCCACCCTCCTGAACCTCGTTGATCCGGTGTTTCAGCACATGGCTGGCACGGAACACCAGAACACGACGCGGCAGAATCGGCACCTCTTCCCCGGTCTTGGGGTTGCGGCCGACTCGCTCGCCCTTCTGGCGGACCTGGAAACTGCCGAAGGAGGAGATCTTGACCATCTCCCCCCGGGACAGGGCATCGGAAATCTCGTCCAGCACCGTTTCGACCAGATCGGCCGATTCGTTGCGCGAAAGTCCGACTTCCTGGTAGACGGCTTCGCTCAGTTGGGCGCGCGTTACGGTATTTTGCGACATTGTCAGACCTCCCCCCGCAACCGTTGCAAAGACGGTAATCCGGCGAAAGAAGGTCCGTCAATTCAAAAGCTTGGCAGCCCCATACGGCCCGGCCGAAGCCCGGCCGGGCGTGCATTGCAGCATGACGGATGTGCGATGTGCGGAGGACGCCGGCGCCTTACCAGCGGACCAGCGCCGAACCCCAGGTCAGGCCGCCGCCGATGGCTTCCATCAGGATCAGGTCGCCGCGCTTGATACGGCCGTCCGCCACCGCTTCGCCCAAGGCCAGCGGGATCGAGGCCGCGGAGGTGTTGCCGTGGCGGTCCACCGTCAGCACCACCTTTTCCGGCGACAGCTTCATCTTGCGGGCCAGCCCGTCGATGATGCGGCGATTCGCCTGGTGCGGCACCATCCAGTCGATGTCGGCCGACTCCAGGCCGTTGGCGGCCAGGGCCTCTTCGACCACCGCCGACAGCTTCGACACGGCATGCCGGAAGATTTCCTGCCCATGCATGCGGACATGGCCGATGGTGCCGGTCGAGGACGCGCCGCCATCGACATAGAGCAGGTCGTACTGGTTGCCGTCGGAATGCAGATGAGTGGACAGCACGCCCTGGTCGCTCGAATCGCCCTTGGCCTCGTAGGCTTCCATGACGATGGCGCCGGCGCCGTCACCGAACAGCACGCAGGTGGTGCGGTCGTTCCAGTCCAGCAGGCGGGAGAAGGTCTCCGCCCCGATCACCAGGGCGCGGCGCGCCTGACCGTTGCGCAGGAAATTGTCGGCCACCGACATGGCATAGACGAAGCCGGCACAGACCGCCTGGATGTCCATGGCGAAACCGGCGGCGCCCAGCGCGGCCTGCACCTTGGTCGCCGTGGCCGGGAAGGTGTTGTCCGGGGTGGTGGTGGCCAGGATGATGCAGTCGATGCTGCTGCCCGGCACGCCCGCATGCTCCAGCGCCCGCATCGCCGCGGCGATGGCGAGGTCGGAGGTCTTCTCCCCCTCGGCGGCGATATGGCGGGACTTGATGCCGGTGCGCTGGACGATCCATTCGTCCGTCGTGTCGACCCGCTGTTCCAGATC
Source organism: Azospirillum sp. UENF 112521 (assembly GCF_058780665.1). Taxonomy (NCBI): domain Bacteria; kingdom Pseudomonadati; phylum Pseudomonadota; class Alphaproteobacteria; order Rhodospirillales; family Azospirillaceae; genus Azospirillum; species Azospirillum sp. UENF 112521. The sequence continues at coordinate 891,276 of NZ_JBSNCI010000002.1, read as the reverse complement.
TTGGTTGGTGACGACGTTGGACGGCAGGAAGATGCCGCAACCCAGAACTCGGGAACGCATGACCATTGTTCAGCCCGCCGCCGCCTTCGTGTCGGGAAGAGGGGTCGCGTCGGCTATACGTCCCATCTCTTCCTTGATGCGTTCGTTGAAGCCGTGCGTCGCCAGGTTGATGGCGACCGCGACGGCATTGGCGAAGCCGACAGCGTCGGTGCCGCCATGGCTCTTCACGCAGACGCCGCGCAGGCCGAGGAACATCGCGCCGTTGTAGCGGCGCGGGTCGATCCGCTCGCGGAAGCGCTTGAAGGCGCCGCGGGCCAGCAGATAACCGATCCGTGCCAGGAAGGACGTCGCGAAGGTGCGGCGCAGGAATTCGGAGAACAGCTTCGCCGTCCCCTCCGCCGTCTTCAGCGCGACATTGCCGGTGAAGCCGTCGGTGACGATGACGTCCACCGTGCCCAGCCCGATGTCGGTGCCTTCGACGAAGCCATGGAAGCGGCCGGGAAGCGGCATGTCGCGCAGGCTGGCCGCCGCGGCACGCACCACTTCATTGCCCTTCATGTCCTCCGAGCCGATGTTCAGCACGCCGATCGACGGCTGCGGCAGGCCCAGGATGGCACGTGCGAAGACGGCCCCCATCACGGCGAACTGGACGAGGTTTTCAGGCTGGCACTCGGCGTTGGCGCCGAGATCCAGCATAACGCTCTCGCCCCGCTGCGTCGGGAAGAAGGAGGCCATCGCCGGCCGGTCGATGCCCGGCAGCGTCTTCAGCACGAACTTGGCCATCGCCATCAGGGCGCCGGTGTTGCCGGCCGACACCACGCAGGCCGCCTCGCCCGCCGCGACGGCGTCGATGGCAAGCCGCATGCTGGACTGGCGACCCGCACGCAGCGCAACCGCAGGCTTGGCGTCCCCGGCCACGAAGTCGGCGGTGTGGCGGATTTCCGCCACTGCCTTCAACGCAGGCCGCTGGTTCAGCAGCGGTTCAAGCCGCTGCTGGTCGCCATACAGCAGAAAACGCACGTCGGGATGGCGTTCCCGCGCGATGTCCGCCCCGGCAATGACCATGTCGGGACCGTGATCGCCACCCATGGCATCCAGGGCGATGGTCAGGCGCTGGCTCACCGCGAACAGGCTCCCCGGCTTGGACCCCGGCAGGGGCGACGGGCGCCCCCGATCAACGGGACCTCAGACAACGCGATGCGGATCAAGCGGCCGCGGTGCCGCTCTGAACCACTTCACGCTGGTCGTAATGGCCGCAAGACCCGCAGACGTGGTGCGGACGCTTCAGCTCGCCGCAGTTCGGGCACTCGTTGTAGGCCGAGGTGGGCAGAGCGTGGTGCGAACGACGCATGTTGCGCCGCGACTTGGAGGTCTTCTTCTTCGGAACAGCCATGACCGTAAACTCTCTTCATTGGAAAGGGCGGCCCGAACAGGGGCCGCCCAGCGCGAGCGGCATTCAATAAGGCAAATGCCCCAAAAGGGCAAGCCCGAACAACCCCCATTCCGCAACCCCGGGCCGCTCATTGGTGGGGGTGGAAGTGCCGGCCCTTATACAAGACGCGGCGGGGAAAGCAACAGCCGGATCAGTTCCCCGGCTTCAACTTCTGCAGGACGGCGAAGGGATTGGGTTTTTCAGGCTCTTCGGCGGCCTCGTCCTCGGCCGTCTCGCCGTCCTCATGCTCGCGATACCCCTCGAAATCCACGCCTTCGGCATGCGGATAGGGGTCGAGCCCGAGCGACAGGTGCTGCGCCGTCAGTTCGCCGATGTCGATTCGGTTGTTCTCCATCGGCTCGGGAACGTCCTCGTCCGACAGGGAGGCGTCGAAATCGATCTCCAGCCCCGGATCCTCGATCATCGACTCCGGGGCGAACAGCGCCTCGAACCGTTCGCTGACATGGGCCGGCACCGGCTCCAGCGTCACGACGCAGGTCTGCACCACATCGGCCTCCAGCTGTCCGGAGACCCGGATCATCTGGCCGCCGCGCACGGCGCGCAGCCTCACCGTGGCGGTCAGGCTGCCGATCGCCTCCAACTCCAGCCGCTCGGCGAGCGCGCGGCGCTCCGTCTCCGTCGCTTCGATGGTTTCGCTCACCTCGGCACGACGCACCGTGTCGGCATTGACGACGCGTGAGAATTCCGGGGCCGGCTGGGCGCCGTTGGCAGGGCTCATGGCAAAGACTTTCCGATCGAAAACCAAAACGGCCGGCGCGGCGAACGCCCGGCAAGTCCCGAGTCACATGCAGCCCGCGGCCTGGAAAGGCAAGCCCCCAGACACGGCGGCAGGCATCGGCGACACTCTACATATATAGCGAAGCGGTCAGGCCGGCACCGGTGCGAAGCGGATCTCGCCCTGCAACAGCGACTCCAGCGGCTGGGCGTCGAGCGTCGCGGCACAGCTGCGGACATAGGCGGCCATCGCCGCCAGCGCCTCGTCCGGCACCGGATCGACCGTGCCGTAGAGGTTGTTGTCCAGCGCCACCTCCAGCCGGCGGCCGTCGGAGTCGGCCAGCGCCTCGTCATAGGCGCGGATCCGCCCGGCCATCCCGCGCGCCATCGTCTTCACGCGCCGGGCGATGCCACTGTCGCCGGCCCCCATCTCCAGCAGCGACTTCTCGAAATCGTCGACCATCGTCTCATAGAGGCGCTGCGACAGTTTGCCCGCCTCCGGCCCCTGACCCTTCAGCCGGCGCATCACCAGCAGCATGTGCAGCGCCACCATCTCGAACCGCCCGTCCAGGCTGTCGGGCACGGAAAGCGCGCTGTAGAAGCCGGGTTCGCGGGCCTGCCCGACGATGGCGGTGAACAGGCCACCAACCGCGGCGGCGGTGCGGGCGCGGTCTCCGCCCCCCACACCACCCAACAGCGGGCCCAGCAAACGGCCGATAAAGCTTCCTGACACGAACGGCAACCCTTCCCCGACTCGGAGTCTCGTTGACAGGGCGAAGCAGCCGGTGCGATTGTCCCGCCCGGAGACTGTCCACAGCCGTGAACGGCCTCGCTGCCCCGCCGGCTCCATCATAGCCCGAGCACCATGACCAGATCGAACTTTTCCGCCCCCCGCGCCGTCATTCGCACCGCCCTGCTGGGCAGCATCCTGCTCGCCGGCCTCGCCGCGACCGGCTGCTCGCCCACCCTCGCCACCCGCGGCAACCTGACGGACCCGCAGCTGGTGGCGGAACTGCAACCGGGCCAGAGCCGGCGCGACGACGTCGCCGCGGTGCTGGGCACGCCGACCTCGGTCGGCACCTTCGATCCGAACGTCTGGTACTATATCGGGCAGAAGACTGAGAAGACCGCCTTCTTCGAGCCGGAAGTGACGGAGCGCCGCGTCGTCGTCGCCCATTTCGACGACAACGGCGTCCTGCGCGAGATCAAGACGCTCGACAAGTCGAACGGCCAGGACATCGATCTGGTGGAGCGCACGACCCCCACCGCCGGCCGCGAGATGGGCTTCCTGGAACAGATGATGGGCAACGTCGGCCGCTTCTCCGCCAAGGATACCAAGGGCAAGGGCCCCGGCAGCTGATCGGCCGGCCGATAGCCCGGCCCGCCGTGCCCATTCCTTCCGATACGGACACCGACCTGCGCCACATGCGCGCCGCCCTGTCGCTCGCGGCGCGCGGGCTGGGGCGGACCTGGCCCAATCCCGCGGTCGGCTGCGTGCTGGTCCGCGACGGCGCCGTGATCGGCCGCGGCTGGACCCAGCCCGGCGGCCGCCCCCATGCCGAGACCCAGGCGCTGGACCGAGCCCGCGCTTTTTCCGGCGGAGCGGACGGTGCCACCGCCTACGTCACGCTGGAACCCTGCAACCATTATGGCAAGACGCCGCCCTGCGCCCTGGCGCTGGTCGAGGCGAAGGTGGCGCGTGTCGTCGTCGCCTGCCAGGACCCCGACCCGCGGGTTGCCGGCGGCGGCTTGGCCCGGCTGCGCGATGCCGGCATCGCGGTCACGACGGGCGTCTGCGAGGCCGATGCGCTTGCACTCAACGAGGGCTTCTTCAACCGCATCACGCTGGGCCGCCCCCTGGTCACGCTGAAAGTCGCCAGCACGTTGGACGGCCGCATCGCCACCGCCACCGGCGAGTCGCAGTGGATCACCGGCCCGACGGCGCGCGCCTGGGGCCACCGGCTGCGCGCCAGCCATGACGCCATCCTGGTCGGCATCGGCACCGCGCTGGCCGACGACCCCGAATTGACCTGCCGCCTGCCCGGCCTGGAAGACCGCAGCCCGGTGCGGGTTGTGGTGGACAGCGGCCTGCGCCTGCCGCCGACGGCGAAGCTCGCCACCGGCGCTCGCCGCATTCCGACCTGGGTCGTCACCGGCCCCACCCCCGACCCCACGCGTGCCGAGGCTCTGGCTGCCCTCGGCGTCGAGCCGATCCCGGTCACCGCCGGGCCCGACGGCCGTGTCGATCCCGCCGCCGCGATGACCGCCCTCGCCGCCCGCGGCATCACCCGCGTGCTGGTGGAAGGCGGAGCGTCGATGGCCGGCGCCCTGCTCGGCGCCGGTCTGGTCGACCGGCTGGAGTGGTTCCGCGCCGCCTCGCTGATCGGCGGCGACGGGTTGCCGGCGGTCGCCGGCTTCGGAGTCGAGGCGTTGGCCGCGATGGCGCGCTTCGAACGCACTGCCTTCCGCAGCGCCGGCACCGATCTGGCCGAAAGCTATCGCCGGATCGGCCCCAAAGCGTCGGTCTAGCCCGCGCAACAGACCGTTGCGCCGCTTGCGGTGTCGCGCCCGCTTCCCCTGGCCGCGAAACCTGCTAAATTCCCCCGCATGTTCACCGGAATCATCACCGATGTCGGGCGCGTCCGGGCCGTGGAGCGGCAGGGCGACACCCGGTTCACCATCGAGACCGCCTTCGACACGGAGACGATCGCGATCGGGGCGTCCATCGCCCACAACGGCGTCTGTCTGACGGTCATCGAAAAGGGACCGGGGACCTACGTCATCCAGGCTTCGGGGGAAACCCTGTCGAAGACGACGCTCGGCGGCTGGGAAGCCGGCACGCGCATCAACCTGGAGCGCGCGCTCAAGGTCGGCGACGAGCTGGGCGGCCACATCGTGTCCGGCCATGTCGACGGGGTCGGCCGGCTGCTGTCGATCCGCCCCGAAGGCGAATCGCTGCGCCTGACCTTCGAGGCGCCGGCCACTCTCGCCAAATACATCGCGCCCAAGGGCTCGGTCGCCATCGACGGCGTGTCGCTGACCGTCAACGAGGTCGAAGGCAACCGCTTTGGCGTCAACATCATCCCCCACACCCAGACCGCCACCACCTTCGGCGGGCTGACGGAGGGCGATACGGTCAATCTCGAAATCGATATGCTGGCGCGCTATGTCGCCCGGCTCGCGGGGCAGGAATGACGTCCGAGTTTCACCACTACCTGTCGACGGCCGAAGAGATCATCGAAGAGGCGCGTCAGGGCAGGATGTTCATCCTGGTCGACGACGAGGACCGGGAGAACGAGGGCGATCTGGTGATCCCCGCCTCCTGCGCCACGCCGGACGCGGTGAACTTCATGGCCAAGCATGGGCGCGGCCTGATCTGCCTGACCATGGACCGGCCGAACATCGAACGGCTGCGCCTGCCGCTGATGGCGCAGCAGAACGCGTCCCGCCACCAGACCGCCTTCACTGTCTCCATCGAGGCGCGCGAAGGCGTGACCACCGGCATCTCCGCCGCCGACCGTGCCCGCACCATCGCCGTCGCCATCGACCCGGCGTCCGGCCCGCACGACCTCGCCACCCCCGGCCACATCTTCCCGCTGCTGGCGCGTGACGGCGGCGTGCTGGTCCGCGCCGGCCATACCGAGGCCTCGGTCGACATCGCCCGGCTGTCCGGCCATTCCTCGTCCGCGGTGATCTGCGAGATCATGAACGACGACGGCACCATGGCACGCCTGCCCGATCTGGTGCAGTTCGCCCAGTTCCACGGGCTGAAGGTCGGCACCATCGCCGACCTGATCGCCTACCGCCGCCGCACCGAGACCATCGTCGAGCAGGTTCTGGCCGGCAATCTCGACAGCCGCTATGGCGGGCGCTTCCAGTCCTACGTCTACATCAACAAGATCCAGTATGCCGAGCACATCGCGCTGGTGCGCGGCGACATCTCCGGCGACGAGCCGGTGCTGGTGCGCATGCATGCCCAGTCGGTGCTGGACGACGTGCTGGGCGACCGCAACTCCGGCCGCGACAACGACCTGCACGCCTCGATGGAGCTGATCGCCAAGGAGGGCCGCGGCGTCGTCGTGCTGCTGCGCGAGCCGAACCCGAACGGCCTTTCCACCGTGCTGAAGGCGCGGCTGGAAGGTCAGGCCGGCAGCGTTCCGGAACTGCGCGACTACGGCATCGGCGCGCAGATCCTGCTGGATCTGGGCGTGCGCAAGATGACCCTGATCTCCAACCGCAAGAAGCCGATCATCGGGCTGGAGGGCTACGGCCTGACCGTGGTCGGCCACCGCGCGATCAATCCGGGCGCCACCGACCCCGGTGAGGACTGAGGACCAGAACGCCGCCGGATGACCGATACGCCCCACATCATGGTCGTGGACGCCCGCGTCCACGAGGACATTGCCGATGAGCTGGCGCGTGGCGCCGTCGCGGAACTCGACCGCGCCGGCGCCACGCACATCCGCTATGGCGTGCCCGGCTGTCTGGAGCTTCCGGCGGCGATCATGTACGCCATCCGCTCCATGGATTTCTTCACCGCCCGCAAGCGGTTCGACGGCTATGTCGCGCTGGGCTGCGTGATCCGGGGCGAGACGACGCGGTACGACACGATCTGTGCCGAAAGCGCCCGCGGCCTGCAGGATCTGGCCCTGCGCTACAGTCTGGCGGTCGGAAACGGCATCCTGACGGTGGAAAACCGCGAGCAGGCCTGGGCCCGCGCCAATGTCGGATCGGTCAATACCGGCGGGCGTGCCGCGCGTGCCTGTCTTGACATGATTGACCTGAAGCGCAAATTCCGCCTCTATCCGCGCTGACCCCGACATCTCCTCTCTTTTAGCGACTGCAGATCATGAGCAACGACGACGCGGGCAGCCCCGTGACACCCGATCACGCCCCCAAGGGCGGCGACTCCAAGGGCAAATCGAAGTCCCGCAAGAACAAGACCGGCGGCGGCTCCGCCAAGGCGCGCCGCAAGGCCGCCCGTCTGGCCGCGGCCCAGGCGCTGTACCAGATCGATCTGGCCCAGGCCCCGGTCGAGAATGTCGTCGGCGAGTTCGTCGCCCACCGGCTGGGCGAGGAGATCGACGGCGACAAGTTCGTCTCCGGCGATCCGCAGCTGTTCGCCGACATCGTCCGCGGTGCGATCCACCGCCGCGCCGAGGTCGACGGGGTGCTGGGCGCCGCCCTCGACCCGCGCTTCCCGCTCGACCGGCTGGAGCTGCTGCTGCGCGCCATCCTGCGCGCCGGTGCCTACGAGATCGCGGTGCATATGGACACCCACCCGCGCATCCTCATCAGCGAGTATGTCGACGTCGCCCGCGCCTTCTTCTCCGGCCGCGAGCCGGCGATGGTGAACGGCGTGCTCGACCATGTCGCCCGCGCGCTGCGCGCCGACGACCTCGCCAAGCCCGACCCCGGCCGCAGTGCGGTCGAGGAGTAATACCCGAAGAAATTCCCTCTCCCCCCCGGGGAGAGGGTTAGGGTGAGGGGGTCGCACCGCGTGCCTTTCACGAGAATCAACCCCGTGCATCCCCCTCACCCCGACCCTCTCCCCGGGGGGAGAGGGGAATCGCCCTCTCGGCGAGTTCGGCCGGATCACCCGCTTCTTCAAGCCGCTGGCCGCCGGTTTTCCCGGCGCCCGCGGCCTGCGGGACGATGCCGCCGTGTTCGGCGTGCCGGACGGGCGGGAACTGGTCGTCACCACCGACGCCATGGTCGCCGGGGTGCATTTCTTCCCCGACGATGCGCCGGCGGACATCGCCGCCAAGCTGATGCGCAGCAACCTGTCCGACCTCGCCGCCATGGGGGCGGAGCCGCTGGCCTACACGCTGGTGACCGCCCTGCCCCGCGGCCTCGACGAATCCTGGCTGGAGGGCTTCGCCGCCGGGCTGGGCGAGGAGCAGCGGCAGTTCGGCATTGCGCTGGCCGGTGGCGATTCGGTCTCGACCAGCGGCCCAATCACCCTGTCGGTCACCGCCTTCGGGCTGGTCCCCACCGGTTGTGCCCTGCCGCGCTGGGGCGGGCAACCGGGCGACCGCGTCTTCGTCACCGGCAGCATCGGCGATGCCGCGCTCGGGCTCGAAGTCGCCTATGGCCGTCTCGACATTCCGGACCAGGACACGCGCGCCCATCTGCTGCGCCGGATGCGCCGGCCCGACCCGCGCATGGGCGTCGGGCCGTGCCTGATCGGTCTGGCCAGCGGTGCGATGGACGTGTCGGACGGGCTGGTCGCCGACCTCGGCCATCTCTGCGAGGAGTCCGGCTGCGCCGCCCTGCTCCGCGCCGATGCGGTGCCGCTGTCGGAGGCTGCCCGCGGCGCCATCGACGGCGATCCGGTGAGACTGGCGCTGGCCATCACCGGCGGCGACGATTACGAGCTTCTGTTCACCGCCCAGCCGTCGGCCCGCGACGCCCTGGCGGCCCTGGCCGCGGAATGCGGGGTTGCGATCACCGAGATCGGCGAACTCTGTCCCGGTACGCCCGGCGAGGTCGCGGTGCTGGACGGTGCCGGTGTGCCCCTGCCGCTGGCCCGGCGCGGCTGGGACCATTTCTGACCGTCCACCTCCCCCGCCCCGCGTTTAAGACAATCGAAAGCATCCGCGGCGCAGGGTTCGGCGCTTCGCCGTCTGTCTGAGGTGTGTTGCCGTGGTCAAGGCTCTGATCGTCCTCGTTCTCGGCATCGTCTTGCTGGGCGGCGCCAGCTTCGGTGGCTGGTTCGTCTATCAGAAATACTTCACCGAACATCCCGACGCACCGCCGAAGAAGGTGGAGCCGCCGCCCAAGCCGCCGACCGCCTTCGTCCGCCTGCCCCCGCTGGTGGTGCCGATGATCGGCCCGACCCGAGTCGAACAGTTCGTGACCGTCGTGGTCGCGGTGGAAGTGCTTCTGGAAAAGCAGCCGATGGTCCAGGCCAACCAGCCGCGCCTGACCGACGCCTTCCTGACCGCGCTCTATGGCGGCATTGCGGACAAGTCGATCCTGAACGGGGCTTTGGTCAATATTCCTGCCGTAAAGACCAAGTTGGCGGAGGCCGCCGGCAAAGTCGTCGGCAAGGATGCGGTCTATGACGTGCTGGTCCAGGCGGTTACGCAGCGCAATCTCTGACCGCCTCCCAGGGCACCCGCAATTCGCACCCATTTTGCGGTGCATTATCCCGACACTACCCACAAAGGCCAGGGGCACCCCCGGCCATTTCGCCGCGTTGCGCCGCCCCGTGCGGCGGTTGCAAAGCGGCCGCACCGGGCGCATGCTTTTCCCGATAATACTTGCGCCCGACTTCTCCCCCACTTGATCACCGTGGTGGGACCAGCCTTTCCGGGGCGCGACCTTAAAATCAATCGGGGGATGCGATGGCTCTAGCGTTCATCGTCATCATCGCCGCCGGCCTGCTCGCGCTGGCCTACGGTTTTCGTACCGGAAAAGAAGTCATGGCCGCGTCGCCTGGGTCCGAACGGATGCAGGCCATCGCCGCCGCGGTGCAGGAAGGGGCGCGCGCCTATCTGAACCGCCAATACACCACCATCGCCATCGCCGGCGCCGTCCTGCTGGTCATCCTGTGGGTGACGCTGGGCTTTCCGGTGGCCTTGGGCTTCCTGATCGGCGCCGTGCTGTCGGGCAGCGCCGGCTATGTCGGCATGAACGTCTCGGTCCGCGCCAACGTCCGCACCGCCGAGGCCGCCACCCGCGGCCTGGCGCCGGCACTCGACATCGCCTTCAAGTCGGGCGCGATCACCGGCATGCTGGTGGTCGGGCTCGGGCTGCTGGGCGTCGGCGGCTATTTCGGCATCCTGACGCTGGTCTACCACGTCAACGATCCCGTCGAGGTGCGCACGATCCTCGAGGCGCTGGTGGCGCTCAGCTTCGGTGCCTCGCTGATCTCGATCTTCGCCCGGCTGGGCGGCGGCATCTTCACCAAGGGCGCCGACGTCGGCGCCGACCTCGTCGGCAAGGTGGAGGCCGGCATCCCGGAGGACGACCCGCGCAACCCGGCGGTCATCGCCGACAATGTCGGCGACAATGTCGGCGACTGTGCCGGAATGGCCGCCGACCTGTTCGAGACCTACGCCGTCACCATCGTCGCCACCATGCTGTTGGCGGCGATTTTCTTTACCGGCGGCGTGTTGCGGATGATGCTGGTCTATCCGCTGCTGATCGGCGCTGTCTGCATCCTGGCCTCGGTCGCCGGCACCTTCGCGGTGAAGCTCGGCCCCGACAACAACATCATGAAGGCGCTCTACAAGGGGCTGGCGGTCGCGGCCGGCATCTCGCTGGTGCTGATCCTGATCGTCACGGCGATCCTGTTCGGCTTCACCCGCGCCATCACCATGACCGACGGCGTGTCGATCACCGGCTTCAACCTGCTGGTCTCGGCCCTGGTCGGGCTGGGCGTCACCGGCCTCTTGGTCTGGATCACCGAGTTCTACACCTCGACCGCCTTCCGCCCGGTGCGCAGCGTCGCCAAGGCGTCGGAGACCGGGCATGGCACCAATGTCATCCAGGGTCTTGCCGTGTCGATGGAATCGACCGCCCTGCCGGTGATCGTCATCTGCGCCGGCATCCTGATCGCCCACGGGCAGGCCGGCGTCTTCGGCATCGGCATCGCCGCGACGACGATGCTGGCGCTGGCCGGCATGGTGGTGGCGCTCGACGCCTATGGGCCGGTCACCGACAATGCCGGCGGCATCGCCGAGATGTCGGACATGCCCGCCAACATCCGAGTCACCACCGACGCGCTGGACGCCGTCGGCAACACGACCAAGGCGGTGACCAAGGGCTATGCCATCGGCTCCGCCGGTCTGGCCGCCCTGGTTCTCTTCGCGGCTTACGTCCAGGATTTGGGCCATTACTTCCCCAACATTCCGGTCGAGTTCCGGCTGAACGACCCCTACGTCGTCGTCGGGCTGCTGGTGGGCGGCCTGCTGCCCTATCTGTTCGGGGCCATGGGCATGACCGCCGTCGGCCGCGCCGCCGGGTCCGTCGTCGTGGAGGTGCGGCGCCAGTTCCGCGAAATCCCCGGCATCATGGAAGGCACCGCCAAGCCCGATTACGGCCGTGCGGTGGACATGCTGACCAAGGCGGCGATCAAGGAGATGATCATCCCCTCGCTGCTGCCGGTCCTGGCCCCGGTGGTCCTCTATCTGGTGATCGCCGCCATCGGCGGGCGGGCGGCCGGCTTCGCGTCCCTGGGCGCCATGCTGCTGGGAACCATCGTCACCGGCATCTTCGTCGCCATTTCGATGACGTCGGGCGGCGGTGCCTGGGACAACGCCAAGAAGTACATCGAGGAGGGCAATCACGGCGGCAAAGGCTCCGACGCCCACAAGGCGGCGGTGACCGGCGATACCGTCGGCGACCCCTACAAGGACACCGCCGGCCCGGCGGTGAACCCGATGATCAAGATCACCAACATCGTGGCGATCCTGCTGCTGGCGATCCTGGCCCAGGTCGGATGAGGGCTCGGCTGAGGGCTCGGGTGAGCGACCGGTGCGGGGCAGGACAACCGCCTGCCCCGCACCGACGCATTTACAGTCCCGGCGAGGCTTCCGGCGCCAGAGTTTCCACGAACTCGTTGAAGTCGGAAGCCTCGCGGAAATCCTTGTAGACGGAGGCGTAGCGGATATACGCCACCTGATCCATCGTCTGCAGCGCTTCCATGATCTTCTCGCCGATCTGCTTCGACGGGATTTCGCTCTCGCCGGAGGATTCCAGCTGGCGGACCATGCTGTTCACCACCCGGTCGATGCGGTCGCCGTCGATCGGGCGCTTGCGCAGCGCGATCCTCATCGACCGCAACAGCTTCTCGCGGTCGAAGGCTTCGCGCTGGCCGTTGCTCTTCACCACCGTCAGTTCGCGCAGTTGGACGCGTTCGAAGGTGGTGAAGCGGGCGCTGCAACTGGGACAGAAGCGCCGCCGGCGGATTGCCGAGTTGTCTTCGGTCGGGCGCGAGTCCTTGACCTGGGTGTCCTCGTTTCCGCAGAACGGGCAGCGCATCTGGTGGTTTCCCCCCTTTACGGCGTGGGCGATTACAGCGTCGGGTAGATCGGGAACTGACGGCACAGGCCGCGGACACGCTCGCGCATTGCCGCCTCGACCGCCGTGTTGTCGCCGGAGTTGCTGGCGGCCAGCCCGTCCAGCGTCTCGACGATCATCTCGCCGACCTGTTTGAACTCGGCGGTGCCGAAGCCGCGGGTTGTCGCCGCCGGGCTGCCCAGGCGGACGCCGGAGGTGATCATCGGCTTCTGCGGGTCGAACGGCACGCCGTTCTTGTTGCAGGTCATGCCGGCATGCTCGAGGCTGGCTTCCGCCGCCTTGCCGGTCAGGTTCTTCGGACGCAGGTCGACCAGCACGATGTGGCTGTCGGTGCCGCCCGACACGATGTCCAGCCCGCCGGCGATCAGCGTCTTGGCCAGCACCTGGGCGTTGTCGACCACCGCCTGGGCATAGGTCTTGAACTCCGGACGCAGCGCCTCGGCGAAGGCAACCGCCTTGGCGGCGATGACATGCATCAGCGGGCCGCCCTGGAGGCCGGGGAAGACGGCCGAGTTGATCTTCTTGGCGATGTCTTCCTTGTTGGTCAGCACCATGCCGCCGCGCGGGCCGCGCAGCGTCTTGTGGGTGGTGGTGGTGACCACGTCGGCATAGGGGAACGGGTTCGGATAGACGCCGCCGGCGATCAGGCCGGCATAGTGGGCGATGTCGACCATGAAGATCGCGCCGACCTCGTCCGCGATGGCGCGGAAGCGCTCATAATCCAGCACGCGCGGATAGGCGGAGCCGCCGGCGATGATCAGCTTCGGCTTGTGCTCGCGGGCCAGAGCCTCGACCTGATCGAAGTCGATCAGGTGGTCGTCCTTGCGCACGCCGTACTGCACGGCCTTGAACCACTTGCCCGACATGTTGGGGGCGGCACCGTGGGTCAGGTGGCCGCCGGCGGCCAGCGACATGCCCAGCACGCAGTCGCCCGGCTGCAGCAGGGCCAGCAGCACCGCCTGGTTGGCCTGGGAGCCGGAGTTCGGCTGCACGTTGGCGAAATCGCAGCCGAACAGCTTGCAGGCGCGCTCGATGGCGAGGTTCTCCGCCACGTCGACGAATTCGCAGCCGCCGTAGTAACGCTTGCCCGGATAGCCCTCGGCATACTTGTTGGTCAGGACCGAGCCCTGCGCTTCCAGCACCGCCTGGGAGACGATGTTCTCGGAGGCGATCAGCTCGATCTGCTCCTGCTGGCGGACCAGCTCGTCGCGCACCGCGCGGGCCAGTTCGGGATCGGTCTCGGCAAGCGAGGCGGCGAAGAAGCGGCCGATCTCTGCGGTGTTGCTGCTGGTCATGGCGGGAGGTTCCTCAATCGAAGTGGCATCAGGCAGGACAGGCGCGCGGCCAACCTGCCGTCGTCAGGTCTTTCCGGGCTCTGTCGCGTCCCGGTTGCGGGCCTTCACGGCCAAATGATTGGGCCAGGAAAAGCGGCGCGGGAACGCGCTCAGCCCATCTTGGCGATGCGGCGGCTGTGACGCTCGCCGCCTTCAAAGTCGGTCTTCAGGAAGATTTCGACGCAATCCTTGGCGATCTCCGGCCCGACGATGCGGGCGCCCAGCGCGATCACGTTGGCGTCGTTGTGCTCGCGCGACAGGCGCGCGGTGGTCACGTCGTGCACCAGGGCGGCGCGGATGCCGGGATGGCGGTTGGCGGCGATGCTGATGCCGATGCCGCTGCCGCAGACCAGCACGCCGCGCTGCGCCCGGCCGTCGGTGACGGCGGCGGCCAGCGCCGCGGCGAAGTCCGGGTAATCGACCGAGGCCGGACCGTCGGTACCGAGATCGAGGACGGTGTAACCGGCGCCCTCAAGCTGCCGTGCGATCTGAGCCTTCAGCTCATAGCCGGCGTGATCGGATGCGAGTGCCACGGTGCGGACGGTCATGACGGCGGAAACTCCGGTGCGGTCGGTAACGGATACGGGCAGTACGGATGCACGGGCGGCAACCGGGCCGGCGAAGCGGCCTGCAATCGGGCGAAAGACGCCGGCACCCTACCAGATGTCGGTGCCAACCGCCACAGCCACACCATGACATGGATGCATAGCTAAACCCAGCACCGCCGGGCAGCGGTCGATTTGGCGGTCGATTTACGGCGCACGATCGGCCGGCACACAGCCGGAGCGGCACCGACGCCCATCACCGCGAAAGTTTGGCCTCTGTTTTCACCTCTTCGTTGCCGAAGGGGCAAAACAAGGGAGATAGCCGATTCGTTATATGCGGGGGAAATCCGCCAATTGCTGCAACGGAGTCGGGGGAAAATCGCAAGCCGGCGCCTACTAGACGCGCCTTAAAGCCGCGGCACAGCCACAACCGTGCAACGATTTTCAGCGAAGGCTGATTTAAGCGGCGTTCCTTTGTTCTGGCCGACAAGAGCAACTAATTTGATGCTTGCCGAAATTATATTGACACCCAAATCACGGTATGCAACTTGGTTCCTACGGACAAATGAAAAACCAGGACACAGTGCAATGAGCGACCAGCTTCGCGCCGATGTACCGGACAATGCGCTGCTGCGGATGACCGCCGACATCGTATCGGCGTATGTCAGCAAGAACGTGTTGCCTGCTCAGCAAATCCCCGACGTGATCAATACGGTCTACTCGTCGCTGACCGGTCTGAATGGTCAGCCCCGAGAGGTCGCGGCGGAGCCGCTGAAGCCGGCCGTTCCGATTCGTAAGTCAGTGACGCCCGAATACATCGTCTGCCTGGAAGACGGGAAGAAGTTGAAGATGCTGAAGCGGCACCTTCGCTCGACCTACAACATGTCGCCGGACGAATATCGCGCACGCTGGGGACTTCCGCCCGACTATCCGATGGTCGCGCCGAACTATGCGGCTCAGCGTTCGGAATTCGCCAAGCGCATCGGCCTGGGCCGCAGTTCCGGCCGTCAGACCCGCCGCAAGGCCGGTTGATCGCGTAAAGTCCGTATGCAACGCGGGCCGATCCACCCAGGATTCGGCCCGTGTGCGTGTCCGGTCGATGGCCCTGCCATCCGATTGGTTGAAGCTGCGAATCGGTTGCATTCGATGGGCCGCAAGCCTCAGTTGGCACACCCTTTGCGGCCCGACAGGCGGCAGTTGAAACGGTCGACATTTCGACTCAATTCGCGTCCAGTCGACACATTTTCTTCGTTCAGGCAGGTCAGATAGGTCATCGACTTGTCGACGTAATCCTTCACTTCGCCCTGACAGGAAGACATCTTGTCGGCGCTGAGGAAGGTCGCCTGGTCGTCCATGCACAGCGGCACACCCGGCTTCAGGCAGCCCGCGGCCGGCGTCGTCGGTTGCGGGGCGGTCGGGGCCGCTCCACCGTTTGCCGTCCCGGCAGCGGCACCGGCGGCACCGGGGGCGGACTGACGGCCGCCATGGTCCTGTGCGCCATGGCCCGGCTTCTGGGACGGCTGGGACGAAGCGGCCAGCGCCGCCTGCGGGATCGCCAGGACCGGCAAGGCTGCAACCGAAGCGGTTCCCAACGCCGCAGACATCAGCGACACACGCAGGAAAGCCGTCACGCCCAGCGTCCCGAAGCCTGCCGCCCTAAAACCCGCCGCCTTAAAACCCAACATGGCCTCGATCCTCTGGCGTTTCATTCTTCTGCCCGAAGGCCGGCACGGAAAACGGCCCGGCCGACACCCCGCTTAACCGGCTGAACGG
The DNA here is from genome assembly GCF_058780665.1 of Azospirillum sp. UENF 112521. Taxonomy (NCBI): domain Bacteria; kingdom Pseudomonadati; phylum Pseudomonadota; class Alphaproteobacteria; order Rhodospirillales; family Azospirillaceae; genus Azospirillum; species Azospirillum sp. UENF 112521. The sequence continues at coordinate 875,428 of NZ_JBSNCI010000002.1, read as the reverse complement.
CGCAGGGAAAGGGGCTTTCCTTATGCGCCATTCGTTCAGAGATGCGCGGTTCTACAAGCGTTACACCCCCTGCGCCAGTGTCAACGGGCAGGCATAGGTCTACTGTCGGGGTCGAGCGGTTCGCTCTACGACCGGCGGGCCGACCAAGTGTCGGGGCCGCCGGCGGAGGCATGCCGGCGCTCACCATCAGCAAAAGCCAGACTTCGATACGCGCCGCCCGGCCCCGTCCGGCGGCGCGTTTTCTTTTCGCCCCTTGCGAAAGGGAGCAATCCACGGCAGATGCGCAACCTCTGGATGTTCAGGCCCGGTCAGTAAAGTCCGCCGCCCCGCTTCGGCCCCGGCTTGGCCGGGGCGGCTGGGCCGACGCCCTTGTTCTGCACGAAGCGCAGCTTGTTGATCGCCGTCCGTTTCAGCAGTTCCTGGCTGCCGGTTGCCGGGCCGGCCACCGTCACCTCGACGCCGGTCCTGGCATCGATGGCGGTCACCCGCAGATAGCTGCCGACCCGCTGGAACTCGAACAGCACGTCACCGTCGGTCATGCCCAATGCCCTCCCTCGGCCCGGTTCCACATCGCCCGGTCTTCCTTACCCTAAGGTCAGTCCCCGTTCGAGACCGCAACACCCGGCAGCCATCGCTGTTGTCCATCCAGCCATTCGGCGCGCAGGAGCCCCGCTCCGCCAACCCCCACTGCGAGGAAGGACCACCAAAATGGCCGCCAAGACGATGCAGGATCTGCTGATCGAGGATCTTCGCGACATTTACCACGCCGAGAAGCAGATCGCGAAGGCCCTGCCGAAGATGGCCAAGGCCGCCAGCTCCGACCAACTGCGCCAGGCGTTTGAAACCCATCTGGAACAGACCCATGGGCAGATCGAGCGGCTCCAGCAGGTGTTCGAGGAGCTCGACACCCGTCCGCGCGGCAAGCATTGCGACGCGATGGAGGGGCTGATCAGCGAAGCCCAGGAAATCCTGGAGATGGGCCTGGCGCCCGAGGTGCAGGACGCCGCCCTGATCGCCGCCGCCCAGAAGGTGGAGCATTACGAGATCGCCAGCTACGGCACGCTGCATGCCTTCGCCACCGCCTGCGGCCTCGACAAGGTCGCCCAGCTGCTGGACGAGACGCTGCAGGAGGAAAAGGACACCGACACGCTGCTCAACAAGCTGGCGATCGGCGACGTCAACAAGAAGGCGATGGCGGCCAGCGGCAGGAAGGCCGCCTGATCCCGTAATCCCTCAAGTCTTCCGTGACCAATCGTTCCCGGCCCTGCATAAGGGCCGGACCCTGGTTGCAAGCGCCGCGTCGGACCGATAGCATCCCCGCTGTCCGGTCCTTCGCGGTGTTCCGTCATGCGTCGCCTTTTGTGTGCCTTCGGCCTTGCCCTGCTCCTGACGCTGCCGTCGGCGCCATCGGCCGTTGCGAACGAGGGGGCGCCGGGCGCACTTCCACCGTCGGTGCGGATCAAGCCGCTGATGGTCCCGGTGGTGAATGCCGGACGGATCGAGAAGTACACCCAGGTCGAAGTGAACCTGGAGATCGGCAACGCCCTGAAGCTGGGCGAGGTGCAGCTCAGCATCCCGCGCCTGCACGACGCCATCCTGACCGCCATCTACAAGGGCGTGGACGAGGGCTGGATCGTCCGCGGCAACATCGCGAACGTGCCTGCCCTGCGCCGCCGCATCGACGAATCGGTGATCGCCATGTTCGGCAAGGACGTGGTCAGCCGCATCCTCATCACGCCCATCGCGCGGCAGTCATCGCTGCAGTAGACTGCTCCCCGGACAAGCTCCGCAATTCAAGGCGCCGTACAAGGCCCCCGTATTGAAGCCCCCTTCAAGGATCGACCCGTCATGCCCCTCGTCTATGTCGCGCGCAGCGCCGCCCTGACCAAATGGGCGTCCGACGTCGGACAGGGAAAGCACATCTACAAGCTGGGCATCGCGGAGGATGAGGCCGCGGTCAAGGCAGAGGTCGCCGCCGGCTGGGGTGGCGAATCCGACTGGAAGCTGATCCAGACCAAGCCGGTCGAGGAGCTGGACGAGGAAACCGCGCTGGCCCGGCTCGGCCGGCGCGAAAAGGCCATCGACCCCACCTATTACCCGCGGCTCAAGGGAGCGGCCGGCGTGTACCGCATCACCCTGACCAACGTTCAGAACAGCCTGCTGGTCGCCAAGGCGATGACCGCGGACGAGCCGCTGACCGACGTCAAGGTGAAGCCCAAGGACATCGCCGACTACATGATCCGCAACGCGATTGCCTGAGAAATCCCCGTGAAGACCGCCCCGCCGCCCGTCCGCCGCGTCGCTTTCGATGCCATGACGCTGCGCGACCTGCACGACATGCTGGCCCTGCGCAGCCGCGTGTTCGTGGTCGAGCAGGCCTCCCCCTACCCCGACATCGACGGCCGCGATCCCGGCGCGCTTCACCTGATCGCGGTGGACGAAGCGGGCGCCATCGTCGGCTGTGCCCGCTGCCTCGGCCCTGGTGAAAATGGCCCGGATGGAGCGAATCCGGACGCGCCGGTCTCCTTCGGCCGTCTGGCGGTCGACCCGTCGCAACGCTCCACCGGGCTGGGGCGGGCGCTGGTGGCGGAGTCGCTGACGGTGCTGGCGGAGCGCTGGCCCGACCGCGACGTGGTCATCGGCGCGCAGCAGCATCTCGAACGCTTCTACGGCAGCTTCGGCTTCGTCCGGGATACCGAGCCGTACGACGATTTCGGCATTCCCCACATCGACATGCGGCTGCGGCGCTGACGCTCCTTTCACCGGCCCGCCGCCTCTGCCGTCGCTTGCCCCCCGAATCCCATCCCCGTGCCGCCACCACGTCGATGCGACACAACGCCTCACGCATACGGTAGTATTGCCGCCTGCGAAAGACAACGGATCGTTGTTAACGCTTTGTTTTCCGCTCAGGCATAAGCCTTACGTAACAGTCCGATGATTTCGTCATACGTAAAATTTTCGATGATCGAAATCGAAATCGATGACGTATCAGTGTTCGCATTCGATCGGGTCAAAGCATCACCCTTTCGTATGCAACTCCAAAGGCGAGGCGACTGTCCCCGCTAGGCAAAGGCCTGTCCGGTTACATGAGGGGCAAGACGATGTCCTGGTTCACCAATCTCCGCATCGGCGGAAAGCTGTTGACGGCATTTTCTGCATTGATCGTCATCATTGGCGCAATCAGCATTGCCAACTATTCGACCCTTTCGTCGATCCAGTCCTCCATCGGTTGGACAATCCACACCTACCGCGTGATCCAGACCGCCGATGCGGCGATGGCGGCGATGGTGGATCAGGAAACCGGTCTGCGCGGCTATCTGGTCAGCGGCGATCCGGCCTTCCTCGAGCCCTACCGCTCTGGCACGCAGTCCTTCGACCGGGCCCTGGCGGAGGTGAAGTCGCTGACCGCCGACAACCCGCAGCAGCAGGCCCGGGTGGAGGATCTGCGCAGGCACGCCGCCATCTGGCGCGAAACGGTGGCGGAAAAGGAAATCGCCCTGATGTCCAAGGCCGACACGCGTGAGGAGGCCCGCGCGATGGAGGCGAAGGCGCTCGGCAAGGCATCGATGGACCACATCCGCAGGTTGGTCCGCGAGGTCGACGATGCTGAACGTGCGCTGCTGGCGCTGCGCGACGCGGAGCAGAAGACCGCCTTCTCGACCGGCTACGTCACCGCCGTCGCCGGCGCGCTGATCTCCCTTCTGGTCGCCGTGGCCGCCGGTCTGGTGCTGCGCGGCTCCATCGCCACGCCCATCGTCGCCATGACCGCCGCCATGGCACGGCTGGCCGGCGGCGACCGCGCCGTCGAGGTGCCCGGCGTCGGCCGCAGGGACGAGGTCGGTGCCATGGCCGAGGCGGTCGATGTCTTCAAGCGCAACGCCATCGAAGCCGACCGCCTCTCTGCCGCCCAGCGCGCCGAGGAGGAGGCCAAAGCCCGCCGCGCCGCCCGGCTGGAGGAGTTGATGCACGCCTTCGAGGGCAACGTCGGCGCGGTGGTGCAGAGCCTGTCGGGTGCCGCGACCCAGATGCAGCAGTCGGCCGGCACGCTGACCAGCACCGCCGACGAGACCAACCGCCAGAGCACCACGGTTGCGTCGGCCGCCGAGCAGGCATCCGCCAACGTCCAGACCGTCGCCGCCGCCGCGGAGGAACTGTCCTCCTCCATCGCCGAGATCGGCCGTCAGGTCACCCAGTCGACCCGCGTCGCCGAACAGGCGGTCAGCGGCGCCAACCGTGCCAACGGCGTGGTGTCCGGCCTCGCCGAAGGAGCGCAGAAGATCGGCGAGGTGGTTGACCTCATCAACAACATCGCGGCGCAGACCAATCTTCTGGCGCTCAACGCCACCATCGAGGCGGCGCGGGCCGGAGAGGCCGGCAAGGGCTTTGCCGTCGTGGCGAGCGAGGTGAAGAGCCTCGCCAACCAGACAGCCAAGGCGACCGAGGACATCACCGGCCAGATCGCCACCATCCAGGGCGCGACGCGCGAGGCGGTGTCCGCCATCGAGGAGATCGGCCGCATCATCACCGAGATCAGCCAGATCTCCGCGACCATCGCCTCGGCGGTGGAACAGCAGAGCGCCGCGACCCAGGAAATCAGCCGCAATGTCCAGGAAGCGGCCCAGGGCACGCAGCAGGTGACCAGCAACATCGTCGGCGTCACCCGCGCCGCCGGCGACACCGGCCGCGCTGCCGGCGAAGTCCGCAGCGTCGCCGAGCACCTGACCGGCGAATCCACCCGCCTGCGCCAAGAGGTGGAGAGCTTCCTCGACGGGGTGAAGGCGGCGTGATGAACCAGGGGGACGCGACCCGGCGCCCCCCTGCCCCAGTCCTCAATGCGACAGCAGCAGCGGCACCGGGCAGGTGCGCAGGACATGCCGCGTCCCGCTGCCGCGGTGCAGGAACGGGAAGCCGTAATGCCCATGGGCGCCCATCACCAGCAGGTCGGCCCCGGTGTCCATGGCGCGGGCCAGCAGCGCGTCCATCGCGCCGATGTCGGTCACGGTGAAGTGGGTCTGCTCGGCCGTCACGCCGTGCAAGGCGAGATGGTCGAGCACGCCGACCCGCGGCGTCTCCGGCGCGGAGGAGGAGGCCTGGGTCAGCACGGTGATGACCGTCACCTCCTTGGCCTGCTCAAGCATCGGCATGGCGTCGGACAGGGCGCGGGCGGCTTCGCGCTCGGCGTTCCAGGCGACGGCCACACGCTGGCCGATGGTGGCGAAGCGGCCGGCATAGGGGATGACCAGCACCGGGCGGCCGGAATTCAGCACCACCTGCTCGTTCAACTCCTCCGGCGCCGCCTGCGATCCGGCCTCGCGGTCATACTGGCCCAGCACCGTCAGGTCGGCGAAGCGCGACCAGATGATGACCTCGCGGATGACATGGTTGTACTCGCCATGGGTCAGGCCGTGCCAATGGCCCTGCAACCCGGACGCGGCGAGCTTTTCCTTGAACAGCGCCTCGCTGCGGGCAGCGGCTTCGCCCAGATGGTCGCTGGACCGGCGGGCGATCACGCTGGTGGCGTTGCGGTCGCCCTGCGCGAACAGGCCGCGCAGGACGGCGCCATGACGCTGGGCCAGCGCGATTGCGGCATCGAGACGCGCCTCGACATGCGGGCTGCTGTCGAGATGGACGAGGATGTGCTTGTAGGTCATGCGGGCCCTCCCGGTATGAAATGCGAAGTCTTATGACGTCTGCGGTTCTCCGCCGGACCGATCTGCGGGACGAAACGCGGCCAGACGGATTGTTTCATATGCATCATGTTCAGCCGGGCGGCGTTCGTCCAGCCGCGTTCTTCCGGCCTGCGGCGAGAAGTCGCAACGAGACGAACCGGCCGTGCGGAAAAACCGAGCCGGGAACCGGTCAGGCGTCGCGGAACCGTCCATAGGTGTAATGCGCGGCGCACGCGCCCTCGGCCGAGACCATGCAGGACCCCATGGGGTTCTCCGGGGTGCAGACGGTGTCGAACAGCTTGCAGTCGACCGGCCGCTTCACCCCACGCAGGATGGCGCCGCAATCGCAGCCCTTGTGGTCGGGAACGCTGGCCCCGGCGATGGGAAAGCGCCGCTCGGCATCGAAGGCGGCATAGGCGTCGCGCAGCTTCAGCCCGCTGTGCGGGATGCTGCCCAGTCCACGCCATTCGAAGGACGGCCGGGTCTCGAAAATCTCCAGAACCAGCGCCTGGGCCTTGCGGTTGCCGTCGGCGGTGACGGCGCGGGTGAACTGGTTCTCCACCTCCGCCCGACCGTCGTTGATCTGGCGGACCAGCATCAGGATGGATTGCAGCACGTCGAGCGGCTCGAAGCCGGAGATCACCACCGGCTTGCCGTGCTCCGCCGCGGCCGGGGCATAGGCCTCCGACCCGATGACGACCGAGACATGGGCCGGCCCGACGAATCCGTCGAGCGACAGCCCCTCGTCGGCCCCGGCCAGGATGCCCTGGATGGCCGACGGGGTGAGCACATGGTTGCAGAAGACGGAGAAGTTGGTCAGCCCCTGCGCCGCGGCGGCACGCACGGCCAGCGCCGTCGGCGGGGTCGTCGTCTCGAAGCCGATGGCGAGGAACACCACCTGCCGGTCCGGATTTTCGGCGGCGATGCGCACCGCCGCATCGGCGGTCACCACCATCCGCACGTCGGCCCCCTGCGCCTTGGCCTTCAGCAGGCTGAGCCGCCCCGATCCCGGCACGCGCATCACGTCGCCATACGTGCACAGCGTCACCTCCGGCCGGCGGGCGAGCGCGATGGCGTCGTCGATCCGCCCGACCGGCAGGACGCAGACCGGGCAGCCCGGCCCGTGGATCATCCGCACATTGCCGGGCAGCAGGTCGGGGATGCCATAGCGGGAGATGGCGTGGGTGTGGCCGCCGCAGAACTCCATCAGATGATAGGAGCGGTCGGCCCGCACCTCCCGCGCGATGGCGGCGGCGACATTGCGGGCCAGAACCGGATCGCGGAACTCTTCGACGTATTTCATGGTCGCTCCCTCTGCCCCGCCATTTCACCCGCAAGGCTGATCGTATGCGTTGATACGGATCAAGAGGGAAGCCCGGGAAATCGTCCCGCCGTCAGACTTTGTAGGCCAGCCGCAGCCCGCCCCAATGGCGTCCACGCACGGTGACGGGGGCGGAGACGTCCTTCATCAGCGCGAACTTCCCGCCGCCCATGTCGCGCCGGTAGGTCTGGAGCAGGAAGGGCTTGGTGCTGCGGCCGGCGGCCAGCCCGACGCGGTCGTTGAAGATGCGGCGGTTGCGGCAGTTGGCGGCGTTCCAGACCGGGTCGCGGCCCTGGGGCTGGCTGAACTGACGGTTGTGGGTCGGCAGATAGCCGTTCTCGTCCACCGCCACGCAGAAGACGATGCGGCCGTTGGCCGTCAGCACCGGCTCCTGGATGCCGGGCAGGACGCGGTCGCACAGCTGGGTGTAGCGGGTCATGACCTGCTGCGGGTCCGATCCGGCGACCGGTTGGTACTGGCGGTCGAACAGGTCGGATTCGCTGATGTCGCCGCGGGCCAGCGCATCCTCGAAGGCGGCGGACACCTTTGCGGCGGCGTCCTTCACCGCGGCGATGAAGGGGGTGTCGACCGTCTCGATGTTCAGTTCGGCGGTGACGCCGATCAGCCGCTCGCTCATCCCGACCAGGCTGTTCACCCGGTCGCGCGCCTGGGCCAGATTCTCGCTGGACAGCTTCACGCCCACCGCCAGATCGGCGATCTCGCGCTCCAGTTCGCCGCAATTGCCGCCGATCTCGGCCGATGCGGCATCGATCTTGTCGGTCTCGCCGTTCAGCTCGCGCATGGCGCGGCCGACCGTCTCGATCACCGTGCCGATGGCGGTGGTCCCCTCGCTGACCGCGCGGGCCTTGGCGGCGCTGGCGGCGCTCTCCGCCATCAGGCGCTGCGCCTGCTCGTTCAAGGATTTCAGCGTCGCATCGATCTCGGTGGTCGCCTCGCTGGTCTTGGTGGACAGCGACTTCACCTCGTTCGCCACCACGGCGAAGCCGCGCCCGGCATCGCCGGCGCGTGCCGCCTCGATGGTGGCGTTCAACGCCAGCAGGTTGGTCTGCTTGGCGATGGTGAAGATCTCCTTGGCGACCTTGCCGACGCGGTCGAGCGCGTCGCGCAGCCCGGCGATCTGCCCTTCGATCCCCGTCACCGACGACACCAGGGAATGGATGTCGGACAAGGATTTCTGCACGCGGTCGTGGGAACTGTCGACCTCCTGCCGCGCCTGTTCGGTCACCGAGCGCGCGATGGCCGAGGCCTGGGAAATCCGGTCCGTGCTGCGCGACATCTTGGCGCCGGTGTCGCGCAGTTGGGCGAACACCTCCGACTGGTGGGTGACGCGGGCGTTCACATCCTCGATATGGCCGGCGATATCCGCAATCTCGATGCCGAGGTTGCCAGCCTCCTCCGCGATGTCCGCGATCAGATGCGGACGAAGCCCAAAGCCACCATCCATCATGTCCACCATTTTTGCTGTTTTATAACTGAGCGCTTTCTCCCGAGACCGATTATTGCGCTTTTGATACAGATTCGCAACGAACGGGGTGACCGAGCCGAACCCGGCCCCCCTGTCCATTGGTAGGATACCTTAAGGAGAGGCGCGCCCAGTGATTGTGCAGCCTCCCTGGTTGGACGCGAAATACGGGATATCCCGCAATACGGTTCCGTATTACGCGCCGTGCGCGGTGACGTTCCGCTCTCAGCCGGCGATCCGGTGGTCCAAACGCTCGTCGGCCAGACCGGCGGGCTCCTGGTGGACCAGCACCTCGGCATTGGCGAAGGCATCGCGCAGCCGCACCTCCACCCGGTCGGCGATCTCGTGCGCGGCGGTCAGGGTCAGGCCGCCGTCCAGCTCCAGATGCAGCTCGATGAAGCAGCCGGTACCGGCATTGCGGGTGCGCAGGTCGTGCAGGCCGCGCACCCCCGGCTCGGCCAGCGCCAGTTCGGCGATGCGGCCGCGCTCCTCTTCCCCCAGTTCGCGGTCCATCAGCACGTCCAGCGCATCGCGCGCAACGCCGCGGGCGCCGTTCAGCAGGAACAGGGCGATGCCGATGCCAAACAGCGGATCGACCGCGGCCAGCCCGGTCGCCTCGGTCAGCAGGATGGCGACGATGACGGCACCGTTCATCAGCAGGTCGCCTGAATAATGCAGCCGGTCCGCCCCGATGGCGACCGACCCCGTGGCGGTCTGCACCCGGCGCTGGAAGGTGATCAGCCCGGCGGTCAACAGGATCGACAGCAGCATCACCGCGATGCCCATCGTCCCCTCGGCGATCGGCTCCGGCCGGACCAGCCGCCGCACCGCCTCGATGCTCAGCAGCACGGCGGAGCCGCCGATGAAGGCGGCCTGGGCAAGCGCCGCCAGCGCCTCCGCCTTGCCATGGCCGAAGCGGTGGTTGGCATCGGCCGGGCGCAGGGCATGGCGCACCCCCAGCAGCGTCACCACCGAGGCCATCAGGTCGGTGCAGGAATCGATCAGCGAGGACAGGATGCTGACCGACTCGGTCAAGAGATAGGCGCCAAGCTTCGCCGCGATCAGGGTCGAGGCCACCGACACGCTGGCATAGGTGGCATAACGGCGCAGACGGTCCGCCGAAGCCACGTTTTCCCCATTGTCGCCCACTGGTTCCCCCACTCCGCAATGCCGGCCGGGGCGCGACCGTAGCGGCCCATCCTTACAGGTCGCTTACGGCGCGCTCCGGTTTGACGGTTCCCTTTACGGGAACAGATGCTCGGTCGTCCAACCCGGCGCATCGGCAGCCGCTCCGTCCACCCGCTGGAACACCAGCCGGTCGTGCAGGCGGAACGGACGGTCGCGCCAGAACTCGATCCGCGACGGCAGGACACGGAAGCCGGTCCAGTGCGGCGGCCGCGGCACCGTGCCGATGGCGTATTTGGCGGCGAACTGCGCGACGCGCTTCTCCAGCTCCCACCGGCCCTCCAGCGGGCGCGACTGCTGCGAGGCCCAGGCGCCGATCCGGCTGTCGCGCGGACGGCTCTCGAAATAGGCGTCGGCCTCGGCGTCGGTGACGATCTCCACCGCCCCCTCGACCCGCACCTGCCGGCGCAGGCTCTTCCAGTGGAAGCACAGGGCGGCGTTCCGATTCGCCAGCAGCTGCGTGCCCTTGCGGCTCTCGGTGTTGGTGTAGAAGACGAAACCGCGCGGATCGATCCCCTTCAGCAGCACCATCCGCACCGACGGAATGCCGCTGGCGTCGGCGGTGGCGAGCGCCATGGCGTTGGGATCGTTGGGCTCGCTCTGTTCCGCCTCCTTCATCCAGTCGGCGAAGAGGTCGTAGGGGGAGCGGGGATCGCGGTCGTTGCTGTCCGTCATTCCTGTGGTCCTGTCTCGATGGGTCCCGCGCCGCCGGACAAGGGGTTGCGCGGCCGGTGCGGGAGCGTTCTTTTGTGCAAAAGCGAAAGGGTCACAGCCTCATCACAATTCACAGCAAGCATAGGGTCGCTTATATCACTGTCCACCGCGAAGCCACCGATTGGCTGCCGCGGCAACCAACCTTTTCGAGGCGCAAGGATGTTCGTGAAGAAAGTCGTTCCGGCCGTGATCGTCGTGGGCCTGCTGGCCGGGTGCCAGACGGGCGGTCAGAAGGAAACGGTCGGCACGGTCGGCGGTGCGGTCGCCGGCGGCCTGATCGGTTCGCAGATCGGCGGCGGAACGGGCAAGCTGGTGGCGACCGGCGTCGGCACGCTGCTGGGCGCCTTCATCGGCAAGGAGATCGGCGGCTCGCTCGACAAGGCCGATGCCGGCTATGCCGAGACCGCCGCCCGTCAGGCCTATGCCGCCCCGGTCGGCGACCGCATCAACTGGAACAACCCGCAGTCGGGCAATTCCGGCACCATCGTGACCACCCGCGACGGCTACAGCAACACCGGCACCTATTGCCGCGAGTTCCAGCAGACCATCGTGGTCAAGGGGCGGACGGAGCAGGCCTACGGAACCGCTTGCAAACAGGCCGACGGTACGTGGAAGATCATCGGCAACTCGTAACACCGCCGACCCGCAACCTTTGAGCCCCCCTGGGGCGGGAAATCTCTGCCCGTGGCTACGCGCGATCCCTACAGCGTTCTCGGCGTCAGCCGGTCCGCCAGTGCCGACGACATCAAGAAGGCATACCGCAAGCTCGCCAAGCAGCATCACCCGGACCTGAAGCCGGGCGATGCCGCCAACGAGGAGCGGTTCAAGGAAATCTCGGCCGCCTACACGCTGCTGTCGGATGCCGAGAAGCGCGCCCGCTACGACCGCGGCGAGATCGACCCGTCGGGGCAGGAACGGCACGCGGGCTTCGGCTCGCGCGGCCGGACCGCCGGCAGCCGCGGCAAGGCCTACAGCAGCACCGCCGACGACAGCTTCTTCGGCGGCGGCGACGACTGGTTCTCCGACCTGTTCGGCGGCGGCCGGCGCCGCCCCGGCGGGCCGGGGGCCGGAGCGGGAGCCGGGGCCGGCGGCTCCGCCGGGCCGAAGGTGCGGGGCAGCGACATCTCCTATTCCGTCACCGTCCCCTTCATCGAGGCGGCGAACGGGTCGAAGCGCCGCATCAACCTGTCCAACGGCAAGAGCATCGACGTCGCCATCCCGGCCGGGACGGAGAACGAGTCGAAGCTGCGCCTGAAAGGCCAGGGCCTGCCCGGCATGGGCGGCATGCCCAACGGCGACGCCATCGTCGAGGTGCATGTCGAATCCCACCCCTTCTTCACCCGGCAGGACGGTGACATCCATGTCGAGGTGCCGATCACGCTGAACGAGGCGGTTCTGGGTGCGACCGTCAATGTCCCGACGATCAGCGGCAAGGTCGCGGTGAAGGTGCCGCCGGGCGCCAACACCGGCTCCGTCCTGCGCCTGCGCGGCAAGGGCGTGGTCAACCAGGCCACCAAACAGCCGGGCGACCAGTATGTGAAGCTGAAGGTCGTCCTGCCCGACCCGCCCGACGGCGAACTGGTCAAGTTCGTCGAGGAATGGGCGAAGACCCGCAGCTACGACGTCCGCAAGAAAGCCGGGCTGGAGTAACCGCCGCCGCCGGGTTTCCCCCTCCCCTCAGGGCGCAGAACCGCTTCGGCCCGCCGCCGCTGCCGGTCCCCTATTTCTTCACCGCCCGCAGCGGCACCGGCCCGGTGCCTGCCTGCCCCGCCCCTTGCCCCGCCCCTTGCCCCGCCGGCTGACCTTCCGGCGGCGGATCGTCGTTCAGCAGGGTCTTCAGCGGCACGTTCAGCAGATCGCCCTGCCGCGCCTCGGCGGTGTCCAGCAGGCGGGCGGTGCGCTCCTGCCAGGGCAGGTCAAGGCCGCCCAGCCCATGGACCGAGCCGCGCATGCCGATGCCCAGCGCCTTCATCAGCTCCAGCAGGGTCGCCTCGCCCATGTCGCGGGTGACCACCCAGGCGTCGCGGGTGGTGTGCGCCACCCAATGGGCATCGCGCAGCTGTTCCAGGATGCCGTCGATCAGCAGCGTGCCCACCGGCACCCGCCCGACCAGCGTGCGGCGGCGCATGCCGACACCGAGCCGGCTCGCCTCCATCAACTCATGCAGGACGGCCAGAGCCAGCGCCAGCCGCTGGGCCGGCAGCAGCCCCTCCATGCCGCCGCGGGTGACCTTGCCCGCCCGCCATTCGGGCAGCGACGCGGCGACAACCGCGCCGAACAGCACCGTCGACCACGCGATGTAGAGCCAGAACAGGAAGATCGGCACCACCGACAGGGCGCCGTAGATGGTCTGGTAGGCCGGGTATTCCCGCATGTACCAGCCGAAGATCGCCTTCGACCCTTCCAGCAGGATGGAGCCGATGGCCCCGCCGCACAGCGCGTCCAGCCAGAACACATCCCGATTCGGGATCACCAGATACAGCAGCGAGCAGCCGACCAGCTGCAAGGCGAAGGGCAGCAGCATGCCGATCCCCGCCAGCGGATGGACGACCCCTTCCAGATGCGCGACCTCCAGCGCCGTCCACAGCGTGCTGGACAGGGACAGGCTGGCACCGGCGAACAGCGGGGTCAGCGAGACCACCGCCCAGAAGGACAGGATGCGCGTCACGTAGGACCGCGGCTCGCGCACGCGCCAGACCGTGGCGAAGGATCCCTCGATGGTCCAGATCAGCAGCACCGCCGACACCGCCAGCCCGATCACGCCGAAGATCGGCATCTGGCCGGCGTTCGCCATGAAGCGGCCGAGATATTCCAGGATCGCGTCGCCGATCTCCGGCACCAGGTTCTTGACCAGCGCGGTCTGAATGCGCAGCTGCAGGGCGCTGAAGGCCGGGAATGCCGAGAAGATGGCGAAGCCGATGGTCATCATCGGCACGATGGCCAGCAGCGAGGTATAGGTCAGCGCCGCGGCGGTCTGGAAGCAGTTGTCGTTGTAGAAGCGCAGCATGGAGTGGCCGAAGAAGCCGCCAAGCTCCCGCAGGCCGGTCAGGATGCGGCTGCGCTCGGCGTCCTCATGGCCCGGATTGTCCTTAGGATGAGACATGCGACGCCTCCTGCGGCAAGACAGCCCGCGTCGGTTTGACCGTTGGGCGCTTTCGTGTAGGATGCGCCCCACTTTTCGCGGCTGGAGCCGCAGCACATCCGTCGTTCACGAGGTTCCGATGTCCAATCCGATGCCGCTCATGGCCGGCAAGCGTGGCCTGATCATGGGCGTGGCCAACGATCGTTCGATCGCCTGGGGGATCGCCTCCGCCCTGGCCCAGCACGGGGCGGAGCTTGCCTTCACCTACCAAGGCGACGCGCTGCTGAAGCGGGTGAAGCCGCTGGCCGAGCAGGTCGGCGCCAAGCTGGTCCTGCCCTGCGACGTCACGGACGAGGCCAGCATCGATGCGACCTTCGCCGCCATCGAGAAGGACTGGGGCAAGCTGGACTTCGTGGTTCATGCCATCGCCTTTTCCGACAAGAACGAGCTGGACGGGCTGTACCTGGACACCACGCGGGCCAACTTCCTGCGCACCATGGACATCTCCTGCTACTCCTTCACCGCGGTGGCGCAGCGCGCCGTGCCGCTGATGAAGGACGGCGGCAGCCTGCTTACCCTATCCTACTATGGCGCCGAGCGCGTCATGCCCCATTACAACGTGATGGGTGTCGCCAAGGCCGCGCTGGAAGCCAGCGTGCGCTATCTGGCAGTCGATCTGGGTGGCCGCAACATCCGTGTCAACGCCATCTCCGCCGGTCCGATCAAGACTCTGGCCGCCAGCGGCATCGGGGACTTCCGCTATATCCTGAAGTGGAACGAGCTGAACGCCCCGCTGAAGCGCAACGTCACCATCCAGGAGGTCGGCGGCGCCGGCCTGTTCCTGATGTCCGATCTGGGCAGCGGCGTCACCGGCGAGGTGATGCATGTCGACAGCGGTTACCACACCGTCGGCATGGTCGCGGTGGACGAGGCGGCCGAAGTCGCCAGCCTGCTCGGCTCGCTGGGCGGCACGCCGAAGGCCGGCTGACGCCACGGCCCGCTCGGTGGAACAGCCGGACGGTGCACGCAATCGCACGATGAAGAGAGGGATCGGTCCGCCGATCCCTCTTTGCGTTTGCGAATACGGCGTTTATGATTTGAGAAATATTCGCGGGATTGGGTAATATTCATGCGCGCTCGCAAGAAAATGGACTCGGTTTCTCCGATCCTTGAGCAGATCCTTTATGGCGGATCCAGCGTGTCGATGAATCTCATCGGCATCACGCGCGAGATTCCGGAAGAGCAGCGCATGTTCAAGGCTCAGGGCCTGAACAACTGCATCCTGTTCAAGTACCCGAACTTCGACGACCGCGACGACGACGGCGGCGATCCCATCGCCGAGGACGAGGAACTGGAGGGCGGCGAGCGCCCGGTCGAAACCGGGATCTATGTGCCGCACAACTCCAAGGCACCGGAGGCCGGCGGTGTCGCCGTCTATCTTCGCGGCCGCAACAGTGCGGCCCTGCTGGAAGAGCAGTTCGGCATCAAGCACGGGCCGCAGGAAAACGGCATCATCGGTGACATGAAGATGCTCCAGATGATCGACGACGTGCCGTCGCTCGACGCCTTCCTGCTGAAGACCTGCTTCGAGGCGGAGAAGATCAATGTCGATCCGCGCCACTGGCTGATCTCCAACGAGGAGGACCACCAGCTCCGCCGCCTGATCCGCGCCCGCATCGAGCCGATCGTCCGCAAGGCGCTGTCGGGCAGCCAGGGCAGCGCCGGAAGCGTCGAACGCTTCCTGGAGGCGATCTGGAACCCCAACCTGGAAGAAGCCGGCCTGTTCGTCTCCGCCTTCGGCATCGAACGGTCGGAGGCCGACACCATCTTCAGCGCGTGGAAGGGCACGACCTTCTACGAATACCAGCTGCGCCGCATCGCCCCGCGCGCCCGCACCATCCTGACCTGGCTGAAATCGCGCGAGTGCATCCCGGTCGACATCCGCATGCACAAGCCCTACGAGACCCAGCTGCTGATGCACATCGAGAAGGTGGGCAAGCTGCTGGAGACGACGCTGCTGGACATCCGCACCATCCTGTCGGACTACGAGACCTCCTTCAGCAGCTTCATGGCCGGCCAGCCGGAGCCGTTCCGCGACTATCTGCGCAGCATCCGGTCGCGCTACTGGCTGCTCGGCTACTGCGTGTCCGCGCTCACCAGCGTCGCCCATCTCGACGCCCGCTGCATGAAGAACACGCCGACGCGCAAGCTGTATTTCGAGGGCATGCAGAAGCTGCTGCGCCAGTTCGACGTGGCGCTGGACCGCCGCCGCGAGCAGAAGGGCGCGCTCTGAGCGGTTCCTGCCCACTTCGAAATCTGCCAAAGAAAAAAGGCGGCGCCTCGCAGCGCCGCCTTCTTCATTTCCGAACCCGGAGCCTCAGGTGCCCTGCGGTTCCGGACCCATGCCACCGCTTTCCTGCCCGGTGCTGGGCGGAACGGAGGAGCGGCGGCCGGAGCCGGTGGTCGGACGCGGCGGGACGGCCATCGTCTCGCGGTCATCGTCGCGCAGGATCGGTTCGCCGCGCAGCAGACGGTTGATCTCGTCGCCGCTCAGCGTCTCGTACTCGAGCAGGCCCTTGGCCAGTGTGTGCAGCTGGTCGATGTTCTCGGTCAGGATGACCCGCGCGCGGTCGTAGCTCTCGTCCACGATGCGGCGGATTTCCTCGTCGACCAGTTGGGCCGTGCGGTCGGACATGTTCTTGTGCTGGGTCACGGAATGGCCCAGGAACACTTCCTGCGTCGGCTCGCCGTAGAGCAGCGGGCCGAGCTTGTCGCTCATGCCCCACTCCGTCACCATCCGGCGCGACATCTCGGTCGCCATCTTGATGTCGCCCGAGGCGCCGGTGGTCACCCGCTCCTTGCCGAAGATCAGCTCCTCGGCGATGCGGCCACCCATGGCGACGGTCAGGTCGGCCAGCAGCTTGGCCTGCGACAGGCTGATGCGGTCGCCTTCCGGCAGGCGCATCACCATGCCCAGCGCACGGCCGCGCGGGATGATGGTGGCCTTGTGGACCGGGTCGCTGTCGGCGCAGTGGATGGCGCAGATGGCGTGGCCGGCCTCGTGGTAGGCGGTCAGCTTCTTCTCGTCCTCGGTCATCACCATGGAGCGGCGTTCCGCACCCATCATGACCTTGTCCTTGGCGTTCTCGAACTCGGACATGCCGACGACGCGCTTGCCGATGCGGGCCGCGAGCAGCGCCGCCTCGTTCACCAGGTTCGCCAGATCGGCGCCCGAGAAGCCGGGGGTGCCGCGGGCGATGACCTTGGCGTCGACGTCCGGCGACAGCGGAACCTTCCGCATGTGGACCTTGAGGATCTTCTCGCGGCCCAGCACGTCGGGGTTCGGCACCACGACCTGACGGTCGAAGCGGCCCGGACGCAGCAGAGCGGGGTCGAGAACGTCCGGACGGTTGGTCGCGGCGATCAGGATCACGCCCTCGTTCGCCTCGAAGCCATCCATCTCGACCAGCAGCTGGTTGAGGGTCTGCTCACGCTCGTCGTTGCCGCCGCCCAGGCCGGCACCGCGATGGCGGCCGACCGCGTCGATTTCGTCGATGAAGATGATGCAGGGAGCGTTCTTCTTGCCCTGCTCGAACATGTCGCGGACGCGGGACGCACCCACGCCGACGAACATTTCGACGAAGTCCGAACCGGAGATGGTGAAGAACGGCACATTGGCTTCGCCGGCCACCGCGCGGGCGGTCAGCGTCTTGCCGGTGCCCGGAGGACCAACGAGCAGGCAGCCCTTCGGGATCTTGCCGCCCAGCCGCTGGAACTTCTGCGGGTCCTTCAGGAACTCGACGATCTCCGTCAGCTCCTGCTTGGCCTCGTCGATGCCGGCGACGTCGTCGAAGGTGACGCGGCCGACCTTCTCGGTCAGCAGGCGGGCCCGCGACTTGCCGAAGCCCATGGCCTTGCCGCCGCCGGATTGCATCTGGCGCATGAAGAAGATCCAGACGCCGATCAGCAGAAGCATCGGGAACCAGGACAGCAGCACCGAGAACAGCGACGGCACGTTGCTGTCGTCGGGGACCGCGTTGATCCGGACGTTCTTGTTGGTCAGGCGCTCCACCAGCCCCGCTTCGGGCGGGACATAGGTGCTGAAGGAGCGGCCGTCGGAGAAATGGCCCGAAACCTGGTTGCCCTTGATCGTCACGTCGGCGACCTGGCCCCGGTCCACTTCGGCGAGAAGCTCGCTGAACGGAACGGTCGTTTGCGGGCTGCGGGTGGAGGAACTCTGGAACAGGTTGAACAGGGCCACGAGCAGCAGCCCTATGATGATCCAGAGAGCGAGGTTCTTGCCGAAATTGTTCACGTCACACGCCTTTCTGCGAACCCATCGCCATGCGGTGCGCCGACAAGGCCGCACCCCGGTCTCCTACGGGCACGTTCCCAGATTAAATAATGCCGTCCCGGTCCGAAACAACCGTAAAAGCTGGTCTTCCCAACGACGAAAGTGGACAAAACCTTGCGCGGTCCACCGGATGCTGTCCATCCGCGTCGAACCCGTAGCACACGCCGATCATCGGCACACCAAGCAAATCCGTGCCCGACCAAAGGCTTGGCAGGGTTTCCCGCACCGGAACCGGCAGGTCGGGCACCCCCTTCGGCGCTTGGCGACCTGCCCATTCGCGCCAACCCTCGGCCCCCAGCGCCGCGACCGTGACGGGCCGGCAATGGCCGGGCGACACCCTCAGGTCGAATCGACCGTCCCAGCGAATTGTTCCTCCGGGGGCCACCGTCGGCCGCTCCGTCACCGCCACCGGTTCGCGCGCGACCATGACCGCGCCGCGCCGCATCCGGACGACGCAGCCGCCCAAGGTCGCGCCCGTCTTCGCTCCGCCCTGCCCGTCCTTCAAACCGTCGAGCAGCCGCTCCAGCGCTTCGTCGCGCACCGGGTACGCCGGTCCGCCGACCGCGGCCAGCGCGGCACCCAGAGCCCGCAGCGCGATCTCCAGCGGTGCGGCGCGCAGCGGTGCCGGCGCCAGGGTGATCCAGCCCTCGGGATGAATGGTTGCGGCCTCTGCCAGCAGCGCGGCCGTCGCCTGTTCCAGCGCCGCCCGGGCACGGCCGGCGCGCCGGGCGACCTCGCCCAACCGGCCGGCGTCGAGCCCCTCCCCGCCCAAAGTCTCGCGGGCGGCGCGCAGCCGGGCACGGGCGAAGCGCGGGTTGCTGTTGGAGGGATCCTCGATCCAGTCCACGCCTCCCGCGCGGCAGGTCGCCAGCAGCCGCTCGTGGGAAAAGCGCAGCAGCGGCCGGATCACCCGCACCGCCCCATCGGCACGGACGGGCGCCATCCCGGCCAGCCCGTCGATGCCGGACCCGCGGGCCAGCCTCAGCAGAACCGTTTCAGCCTGATCGTCACGATGATGGGCGAGCGCCAGATGCAGGATGCCGGCCTTGGCGCAGGCCGCGCCGAGCAGCCGGTGCCGCGCCGTCCGGGCGGCAGCCTGGATTCCGGCCGACGGCTTCGCCCCGTCCCAGCGCAGGATGCGGTGGGGAACGCCAAGACGGGCCATCGCCCGCCCGACCGCTGCCGCCTCCCCGGCGGACTCGGGCCGCAGCCCATGATCGACCGTCAGCGCCAGCAGGCTTCCGCCCCGCTCCGCGACCCAATGCCGCAGCAGCAGGACCAGCGCCACGCTGTCGCCACCACCGGAAACCCCGACCGCGACGGCCGGTGACGGTTCGAATCCGCCCAGCGCCGCCAGGGCGTGGGCGAACTCCTCCCGCGATACCGGCCCACCGTCCCCGGGGCCGTCTCCGGAGTCGCCGCCCATCAGGCCGGGCAATTGATGCGCTTGCGCTCCGTATCGGCGCGGCGCTTCACGCTGGCCGAGGCTTCGGGGAACTTGGTCAGCAGCTGGCCGAAGGCGGTGCAGGCGTCCGACTTCTTGTTCATCTGCTGCAGGGTCATGCCCAGCTTCAGCAGGCTGTCGGCCGCCTTCGGGTTGGTGCGGTACTTGGACAGCACCTCGGCGAAGGCCTGGGCCGCTTCCGGGAACTTGTTGCGGACGTAATAGCTCTCGCCCAGCCAATATTGCGCGTTGCCGGCATAGGCATGCGACTTGTTCTTGACGATGAACTCCTGCAACGCCTTCTCCGCCCGGTCATAGTCGGAGTTGCGCAGCAACTCGAACGCCTGCTCATACTGCTTTTCCGGCGACAGTCCGGCGGTCGAGGGCGGATTGGCCGAAGCGGTCTGCGCCGGCTTGTCGGCCTTCTTCTCGTCAGCCGCGGCAGCCTTGGACGGCTTGGTCGGGGCGGCATCGGACATGGCACCCCCCATGGCGCCGCCGGCGGTCCCGCCGCCCTTCTCCAGATCCTTCAGGCGGAAATCGACGTCGGCGTTCACCTTCTCCAGGCGCTCGCGCAGCTGGCTGAGCTGATAGGTCGATTCCTCGTACTTGCCGGTCAGATCCTGGATGGTGCGCTCCAGGTTCTGCAGGCGGATCTCGAAATCGGCGGCGACGGAGGGCGACAGCTGCGCCACCTCCACCGGACCGCCCAGTGCCGCGACCTGCGTTTCCAGCGATTGCAGCCGCTCGATCTGCCCCTTCGACTGGGCCAGGGCGGGGCCCACGGCTGGGGTTGCCGCGAGCATGCCACCCAGCAGGAGGGCGGCGACGGGACGGATGTTGGTCATGCGCGTGGGATCCTGAGGAGATCTGATGCCGGGGGAGCACCCACGGCGACCATGGCGAACGATAAAGGCGACGCGATGGCCGCTGTTTAGCAGAACTTGCGCGTCCACGCAAAGAACCGACCTTGCCGGATTTTTCCGGCCCCCGAAAAGGCTCCCCCGGGAAGATGCCGCCAAAAAAGAAAAGGCGCCGCCCCCGGTTACCCGGCGGCGGCGCCCTTCCCTGTTCCCCGTCAGGCGGGGACCGGCGTCATCAGTTGACGACGGTCACGCCACGGCGGTTCTGCGACCAAGCGGCCTCGTTCGAACCAACGACGGCCGGACGCTCCTTGCCGTAGGAGACGACGTTGACGCGGTTCGGGGTGATGCCCTTGGCGGCCAGGTAGTTCTTCACCGAGTTGGCGCGACGCTCACCCAGGGCGAGGTTGTACTCGCGGGTGCCGCGCTCGTCGGCATGGCCCTCGACGGTGACGGTGACCGAGCCGTAGGTCTGCAGCCACTTGGCCTGACGGTCGAGGGTGGCGCGAGCCTCCGGCGACAGGTCGAAGCGGTCGAGGCCGAAGAAGACGCGGTCGCCGACGTTGACGACGAAATCTTCCGCCGAGCCCGGACGGACCGACGACTGCTGGGCACCGGTGTTGGCGCCGTTGGCGGCGTCGTTCGGAGTGGATTCGCAAGCGGCGAGCAGAGCGACCGCGGCGAGAGCGAGGAACTTCATACGCATGTTCAGGGACCCCTTGAACGAAACTTGTTTGATGGTCGAACTTTGTCTGCACAGGAGCCGCTTCTTTCCGCCAATCCCCGACGAAAAGACGACGTTCGACCTTTGTCTTGAGCATTGCTCCCGCGTGGCCGCAAAATAGGGCTACTCCACTAGGGAATCAAGGGCGACCACGCGGGGTCCGACGCATCGACCGGGGTGCTCACGCGACGCTCATTGGCGCCGGTGATGTCGATGCTGTACAGCTTTGCGTTGCGGCCACGCCCGTCACCCGACGGCAAGTCCTTGAAGAACATGATGACTCGGCCGTTGGGGGCCCAGGTCGGACCCTCGACGTGGAAGGCTTCGGTCAGGATCCGTTCCCCCGTCCCATCCGGACGGATTACGCCAACTGCAAAGCTGCTACCACGCTGGCGCGTGAATGCGATCAGGTCGCCGCGCGGCGACCACACCGGCGTACCGTACCGGCCCTCGCCGAAGGTCAGCCGCTTCACGCCCGAGCCGTCGGCGCCCATGACATAGAGCTGCTGGGTGCCGCCGCGGTCCGACTCGAAGACGATGCGCTGGCCGTCCGGCGAGTAGCTGGGGCCGGTGTCGATGCCCGGCGCATCGGTCAGCTGGGTCTGGCGGCGGGTGCGCAGGTCCAGCGTGTAGATGTCGGTGTTGCCATTCTGGGCCATCGACATGATGACCTTGTTGCCGTCCGGCGAGAAGCGCGGGGCGAAGGTCATGCCGGGGAAGTCGCCCAGGACCTCTTGGCGGCCGGTGTCGATGTTGAACAGGTACACGCGCGGCTTCTTGTTGAAGTACGACATGTACGTGATTTCCTGGGACGTCGGCGAGAAGCGCGGCGTCAGGACCAGGGTCTGGCCGTCGGTCAGGAACTGATGGTTGGCGCTGTCCTGGTCCATGATGGCCAGCTGCTTCTTGCGCGCGTTCGCCGGGCCGGATTCGGCGACATAGACGATGCGCGTGTCGAAATAGCCGTCCTCGCCGGTCAGGCGCTTATAGATGGCGTCGGCCACGATGTGGGCGATGCGGCGCCATTCCTGCGGCGAGGCGCTGTAGCTCAGCCCCTGCATGTACTGGCCGGCGGCGACGTCCCACAGGCGGAAATCGACCTTCATGCGGCCGTCGGCGCCCGTGGTGGTGTTGCCGGCGACCAGGGCCTGGGCGCCCAGCGCCTTCCAGTCCTGGTAGCGCGGCTCGCCGCTGCGCAGCTGGTCCGGCGTCTGCAGGAAGCCGCGCGGGTCCAGCGGCTTGAACAGGCCGGAGCGCTCCAGGTCGTCGGAGATCACCTTGGAGATGTCGGCGCCCATCTGCGCATCGCGCCCGCCCGATCCGGCGAAGCTGGTGATGGCGATGGGCAGCGGCTCGGACACGCCCCGCGTGATGTCGATGCGCAACTCGGCGCGCGCCTCCTGCGGAGCGGCAACGCCGAGGGAGAGGAGAAGCGCGCCGGTGGCCCCGGCCAGCTTCAACAGAAGCCTCGTCTTCGTCGTCATGGTCAGAACATGTCCCTCGGGTCGAAATTGAACACGATGAAGCGCCAATCTTCATAAGTCTGCGGCGTGAACTCGCTGGTCAGCAGCTCCAGGGGGCTGGACCGCTTGACCGCGCGCACCGCCGCGTCGGCCGACGCCCGGAAGGCGGCATCCGACATGTAGCGCGACCTGTACTTGTCGTCGATCCAGGCGCGAACCACGCTGTGGTCGCGGCCGACCTCCACATGGATCTCGATCTGCATCGAACCGGCGTCCTTGCGGCCGCTGTCGAAGTTCCAGTTCTTGCTCAGCTGGCCGCGGATGGCGTCCAACGCGCGGCCGGATGGCTTGAACGGCTTGTCGGGGCCGTTTGTTGCCTTGGCCGCCCCGGCCGGAGCCGCCGACGCGGTCTTCTGGCTGGGCTTGGCGTCGCTGTTGGCGCTGGCCGATGCCTTGCCGTCAGCCTTCGGGTTGTCCGACGGCTTGATCTTCCCGACGTTCGACAGCAGGTCGGACAGCGGGTCGGCCTTGGCCGACGGCTTCTCCGGCTGCTTGGCCGGCGCATCCGCCTTCTTCGTCTCGGCCTTGGCATCCTTCGGCGGCTCGGCCTTCGCGACCTCCTTGGCAGGCTCCGGCTTCTTCGGCTCCGCCTTGGGCGGTTCCGGTTTCGGCGGTTCCGGCTTGGGAGGCTCGGGCTTTTTCGGCTCGGGCTTGGGAGGCTCCGGTTTCGGAGGCTCGGGCTTGGGCTCGTGCTTCGGCGGTTCCGGTTTGGGCGGTTCCGGCTTCGGCGGCTCGGGCTTGGGAGGCTCCGGCGGCTTCGGAGTCGGCGACGGCGCCGGATCCGGGGGCGGAGGCGGCGGGGGTGGCGGTGGAGGCGGCGGGGGCGACGGGGTCGGCTTGGGCGGCGGCGTCGGCTCGCGCGGGGGCGGCGGCACCTGGGCGACCTTCGGCGGCTCCGGCGTCTTGGACGGCGGAGGCGGGGGCGGAGGCGGCTCGTCCTCCTCGTCCGGCGGTTCCGGCGCCGGCGGGGCGGGCTTGGCCTCGGGCATCGGCGGACGGGCGGCGGTGGCCGGCTTCGGCTCGCCCTTCTCGACGCGGGCAGCCTGGGTGATCTCGCCGACGTCGACGATCTCGATCGGGATCGAGGAGGCGATCTCGAGCTTGCGATCGCTGGGCGGCATGCCGAGCACCATCAGCGCGACCAGCGCGACGTGCAGCACCGCCGAGGCGATCAGGGGCTTGCGCATGGGAGTTCCGCCCGCCTCAACGCGCCGGCTTGGGCGCGCCGACCCGCGCGCTGGACGCGGTCGGGCCGTTGGGCATCTCGGCGACCAGCCCGACCTTCTTGAAGCCGGCGGCGCTCATGGTGCCCATCACCTCCAGCATCTTGCCATAGGCGATCTTGGCGTCGCCGCGGACCAGGATGCGGGCCTCGGGGTTGTTGTTGGTGACCGCGATCAGCAGCGGCACCATGTTGGCCAGCTCGACCGGCGTCTCCTGGACGAAGACGCGGCCGTCGGTCTGCACGGTGACGAACAGCGGATCCTTCTGTTGCTCCAGCGGAGCGGCGTTGGTCTTGGGCAGGTCGACCGGCACGCCGACGGTCAGCATCGGGGCGGCGACCATGAAGACGATCAGCAGGACCAGCATGACGTCGATGAACGGCGTCATGTTGATCTCTGCCATCGCGCGATAGCCCCGGCGCTTGCCGCGGCCGTGGGATTTGCCTGCGAGTTGTCCGGCCATGGTTCAGGCGGCTCCCCGCTCCTCGAGGTGGCGGGACAGGATCGCCGAGAACTCGCCCGAGAAGGTGTCCAGCCGGTCGGCGTAGCGGCCGAGGTCGGTGGAGAACTTGTTGTAGGAGAGCACCGCCGGGATGGCGGCCAGCAGGCCCATGGCGGTGGCGAACAGCGCCTCGGCGATGCCCGGCGCCACCACGGCGAGGCTGGTGTTGCCCGAGCCGGCGATCGAGGTGAAGGAGTTCATGATGCCCCACACCGTGCCGAACAGGCCGATGAAGGGGGCGGTCGAGCCAACCGAGGCCAGGAAGGTCATGTAGCGTTCGGCCCGCGCCATCTCGCGGCCGATGGTCACCGCCATCACCCGTTCCACCCGCTGTTGCAGCGAGCTTTTCATCGTGCCGCCGATGCCGCGGTCGGCGGCGTGGCGCCATTCGCGCATGCCGGCGGCGAAAGTCGCCGCCATCGGGTCGGCCGGGGTCTGGCCGATGCGGTCGTACAGCGCGTCGAGCGACCCGCCGGACCAGAAGGCCTCCTCGAAGGAGTTGGCCTGGGCGTTCAGCCGGCGGATGCGCATCAGCTTCTCGATGATGATCGCCCAGCACCAGATCGAGGCGACGACGAGCATCATCATCACGATCTTGACGACCGCGTCGGCCTGCCAGAACAGGCCGAGGATCGTGATCTCATGTGCCGTCGTGGCGGCGGCATTGCCGGCCAGCTGGGCGGTTTGCAGGGCGTCCATCGCAGTCAGTCTCGCGGTTGCGCTGTTGGCACGGGGATGTGGAAGGAAAACGGTCGGTTAAGAGTGGGCAGGCGTGGTCTGCTTGGCATGCAGCGTCTCCATCGCCGCTTTCACCGGTTCGGGAAGGCGCACGGCCCGACCTGACCGGTTGATCGTCACCAGCTGCAGGTCGGCGCGCGCCAGCACGCGACCGTCGCGGCGAATGACTTGTGCAACTGCGAAGGAGGCACCGCGGATATCGACGATTCGGGTTTCCACTTCAAGCGTGTCCTCCAGCTTGGCAGGGGCGTCAAAATCGATGGTCAGGCGCCGTACCGCAAATGACACACCTGTGACATCGCCCAAACCCTCGGCCATCTCCCTCTGACGGAAGCCCATCAGGGAGAGCATCTCCGTGCGCGCCCGCTCCGCGAATCGCAGGTAATTGGCGTGGTAGACGATGCCGCCGGCGTCGGTGTCCTCGTAATAGACCCGCAGCGGATACCGGTGCGTGCCGTCCTCCGCGAACCATCCCGAGAGAGCGGGAGCGTCACTCATCGCCATCCCCCTCCGTCGGGTCGGGAACTCGGTCCAACAGGTCGAGCTGCCGAAGCGGCGCGTTCGGCGGGTTGAGCCCGAGATAGCGGAAGCCCTGGTCGGTCAGCATGCGCCCGCGCGGCGTGCGCTGCAAAAAGCCCTGCTGGATCAGGTAGGGTTCCACCACCTCCTCCAGCACGTCGCGCTGTTCGCCCAGCGCCGCCCCCAGCGTCTCGACGCCGACCGGCCCGCCGCCATAATTGGTGGCGACCAGCCCGAGATAGCGGCGGTCCATGCTGTCGAGTCCCAACCGGTCAACCTCCAGCCGGGTCAGGGCGGCATCGGCAACGCGCTTGTCGACCTCCTCGACGCCGGCGACCGCGGCGAAATCACGCACCCGGCGCAGCAGCCGGCCCGACACGCGCGGGGTGCCGCGCGCCCGGTTGGCGATCTCGCGCGCGCCCTCGGGCGTGATGCCCATGCCGAGCACGCCGGCGGCGCGGCGCACGATCAGCTCCAGTTCGTCCGGCTCGTAGAATTGCAGGCGCACGGGAATGCCGAAGCGTTCGCGCAAGGGGCGCGTGATCAGGCCGCTGCGCGTCGTGGCGCCGACAAGGGTGAAGGGCGGCAGGTCGATCCGGATGGACCGTGCCGACGGGCCTTCGCCGATGATAAGGTCGAGCTGGAAATCCTCCATGGCGGGATAGAGCACCTCTTCCACGGCGGGATTAAGGCGATGAATCTCGTCGATGAAGAGGACGTCGTGCGGCTGGAGGTTGGTCAGCAGCGCCGCCAGATCGCCGGCCCGCGCGATGACCGGGCCGGAGGTGGCGCGGAAGCCGACGCCCAGCTCGCGCGCCACGATCTGCGCCAGCGTGGTCTTGCCGAGGCCGGGGGGCCCGAACAGCAGCACATGGTCCAGCGCCTCGTTGCGGGAGCGGGCGGCCTGGATGAAGATCGACAGGTTCTCGCGCGCCTGCCGCTGGCCGATGAATTCGGCGAGCGACAGCGGGCGGATCGACGCCTCGGCCGAATCGCCGTGGCCCTGGCCCGGCTGGACGAGACGGTCGTGGTTGGGATCGCTCATTGGCTCAGTTCCTTGAGGCCCTGGCGGATCAGATCGGACACGCCGGCATCATCGCCCAGCACCCGCCCGGCGGCGACGACCGCGCCGAAGGCCTCCGACCGGCCATAGCCGAGATTGACCAGCGCCGACACCGCATCGGCCAGCGCCGGGGTGGCGCCCGGCACGGCGGCGGGGGCGCCCTTGCCTGCCGGCGCGCCCGCGGTCGCCGCCGGACCGAGCGCCAGATTGCCGACCTTGTCCTTGAGTTCGTTGAGAATGCGCGCCGCCACCTTCGGCCCGACGCCATCGGCGCGCACCAGCGCGGTCTTGTCCTGGGACGCGATGGCGCGGGTCAGCTGGTCGGGGTCGAGCACGCCGAGGATCGACAGCGCCAGCCGGGCGCCGACGCCCTGGATGGTGGTGAGCAGCTTGAACCACTCCCGGTCGGCCTGGTCGCCGAAGCCGTGCAGGACGATGCGTTCCTCGCGGATGAAGGTCTCGACCACCAGCGACGCCCGCTCTCCCACCGCCAGGCGCGACAGCGTGCGGTTGGAGCAGGACAGCAGGTAACCGACGCCGTTCACGTCGAGCACGACCCAGTCGGTGCCGGTGGAATCGACGATGCCGGTCAGCTTGGCGATCATGGGAACTCCCGGCCCGAAGGCTGGCTGCGAAGAATGGGGGTCTCTTCGAGACGCGCGCGGATGGTCTCCAGCACGCCGTCTAGGTTGTCGATCACGTCGGTGTTCCAGAAGCGCAGGATGCGGAAGCCGGCCTGCTCCAGCATGCGCGCACGCCGCTCGTCATGGGCGGCGCGCTGCTCGGCATGCTGGCCGCCGTCCAGTTCGACGATCAGGCGATGGTCGTGGGCGACGAAGTCGGCGACGAAGCCCAGGATCGGCTCCTGCCGCCGGAATTTCGCGCCGAGCTGGGCATTGCGCAGCTTCTGCCAGACGATCTTTTCCACGTCCGTGGCGTTCATCCGCAGGTCTCGCGCGCGCCCGGTTATGTAATCGGCTGGCTTCGCCTTTGCGATGCTCGCCATATCCTCCACTCGCCCCAGGGGACCATCCCCCTCTCCCCCCGGGGAGAGGGTCGGGGTGAGGGGGAAGCGCTGCGTGGACTCTTGGGAGAGGAGCGCTGTGCATCCCCCTCACCCTGCCCTCTCCCCGGGGGGAGAGGGTTTGCTTCCCCGTGGTGTCGCCGCCCCGCCGCCACATCGTCCAGCTTGCACGGTGGTGCGCATGGCAGATCGCTATGGCGAGCGCGTCGGCGGCGTCCGGCGAGGCGATCTCGCAGCCGGGCAGCAGCAGGCGCACCATCGTCTGGACCTGCGCCTTCTCGGCGCGACCCTGGCCGACGACCGCCTTCTTGACCATGTTGTTGGCGTATTCCGCCACCGCCAGCCCGGCCTGGGCCGGCACCAGCAGGGCCACGGCGCGGGCCTGTCCCAGCTTGAGCGTCGAGACCGCGTTGTTGTTGACGAAGGTCTCCTCTACCGCCGCCTCGTCGGGCTGGTAACGCTCCACCACCGCCGACAGGGCGTCGTGGAGCTGCACCAGACGCTCGGCCAGCGGACAGCGGTCGTCGGAATGCACAGCGCCGTCGGCGACGTGGCTCAGGCGGTTGCCCGCCACGTCGATGATGCCCCAGCCGGTGTGGCGCAATCCGGGGTCGATCCCCAGCAGCCGCACCGGCGAAGGCACCGTCGCCTCACTTCGTCCTGCCCGCGCAAACACGGCACCCGCTCTCCGCTTGCAAGACCCGCGTTCAGCTTACGCGGTCAGCTTCTGCATCAGCTCGTCGGAGATGTCGAAGTTGCCTTCGACCACCTGGACGTCGTCGTTGTCTTCCAGCACGTCCAGCAGCTTCAGCAGGCTGGCGGCGGCGTCCTCGCCCGGCGCGACGGTGTTCAGCGGACGCCAGGTCAGGCGTGCGCTCTCCGCACCGCCGAACTTGGCCTCCAGCGCATCGCGCACAATGCCGAAATTCTCCACCGTGGTGGTGACCTCGTGGCCGTTCTCGTCGGATTCGACGTTGTCGGCACCGGCCTCCAGCGCCACCTCGAACACGGCGTCGGCGTCGGCCGCGGCGGCCGGATAGAAGATCGCACCGATGCGGCTGAACATGAAGCTGACCGAGTTGGTCTCGCCCAGGCTGCCGCCGTACTTGGTGAAGCTGGAGCGCACTTCCGCGGCGGTGCGGTTGCGGTTGTCGGTCAGCGCCTCGACGATCAGGGCGACGCCGCCGGGGCCGTAGCCCTCGTACCGCACCTCTTCGTAGTTCGCGTCGTCGCCGCCGCCGGGGGTGCCCTGCTTGATGGCGCGGTCGATGCGGTCGCGCGGCATGTTCTGCGCGCGTCCGGCCAGGATGGCGGCGCGCAGGCGCGGGTTGGCCGCCGGGTCCGGCAGGCCGCTCTTGGCGGCGACGGTGATCTCGCGGGCGAGCTTGTTGAAGATCTTGGACCGCTTGGCGTCCTGCGCGCCCTTGCGGTGCATGATGTTCTTGAACTGGGAATGACCGGCCATGGGTCGAACGAGCCTCGAAACGGAATTGGTCAATCGGGCGGGGTTAAGCGCACGACACATGTAACAGGTCTGCCGCTCCACCGCACCTTTTCGGCGCGGGAGACGACACCCACGGGATTAGAAAGTCAATATGGCGAGATTGCGGCGCGGCTTGGCCGCTTTTGCCAAGGGCTCCATCACGGACTCTTACTGGCGCAAGCCCCTATTGGTTCCCGCTCTGATTGTCCGGCCAAAACTCAGGATCGAGCAGTTCTCCCAGACGATACGGGCATTCGCGCGGCAGGTCGCGGTCGAACAGGCAGTCGGCTTCCAGGCCGAACAACGCATCCTGCCTCCCATCCACCCAGGCATCGGGCAGAAATTCGTCCAGCTTGGCACTCAGGCTTGGACTGTCGCGCAGCACGCGGGTCAATGACGTCCGCTGCTGGTTCACCGACCGCTTCCAACCGTTGCGCGGCCAGTCGGCGGGCGATAGCTCAAGCATCAGCAGATGTTCGATGATGCGGGCCAGCCGGGACGTGACCTCGATCTGCTCGCGGCGCCCTATGCTCTCAATTTCCTCGGCAAGGTTCTCCCAGTCCAACGGCAAGCTGGCTCCCGACGCCGCAGCCTCGCGCAGCCGTGCAGCCTGCTCCATCGCCCAGGCGTAGAAATCCTTGTCGTATTTGGCCTGGAACCCCATGGACCGCGCCCCCTAAGCCGTGACCACCTTACTGCGTCCGTTCCGGCAAGGCCCGGCTCAGCCGCCCGCCGATGCGCAGCGGCTCGATGCGGACCGCCAGCCCGGTGCGGTCGTCGGTCTCGACGTAGCAGCCGCAGACGGTGCCCTCGCCTTCCGCCGGCGACAGCCGTTCGGTCGGCAGCTTCCGCACCATCTTGGCGAGCGCCACCTCCTTCTTCATGCCGATGGCGCTGTCGTAATCGCCGCACATGCCGGCATCGGACTGGTAGGCGGTGCCCTTCGGCAGGACCATGTGGTCGGCGGTCGGCACATGGCTGTGGGTGCCCACCACCAGCGAGGCGCGGCCGTCGCAGAAATGCCCCATGATCATCTTCTCGCTGGTCGCCTCGCCATGCATGTCGATCAGCACGGCATCGACGCCCCCGGGCCCGAGGCGATGGGCCTTCAGCACCCGGTCCACCGCCGCGAAGGGGTCATCCATCGGCTCCATGAACAGGCGCAGCAGCACATTGACGACCAGCACCTTCCGGCCGCCGCGCGCCTGAAGCAGGACGTATCCACGGCCGGGCGTGCCCTCCGGGTAGTTCACCGGGCGGACGATGCGCGGCTGCTGCTCGATGGTGGAGACCAGTTCCTTCTGGTCCCACGTATGGTTGCCCAGGGTCACCACGTCGATGCCGGCCTCGAAGAACTCCTCGGCGATCTTGACGGTGACGCCGTAGCCGCCGGCCGAATTCTCGCCGTTCACCACCGTCAGGTCGGGGTCCAGCTTCTCGCGCAGCATCGGCATATGCGCCAGCACAGCCTCGCGCCCGGACCGGCCCACCACATCGCCGAAGAACAGAATCCGCATCGCCCCAACCTTCCAGAAAAGCTCACTTATGAATGCGGAGCGTCTCGCGCTCCGTCACGATCCAGTCCAGCCGCTCGTCATGGCCGTCCACCGGAACCGCCGGCATCTCCTGCGCGGCGAAGGCCACGCCGACAGCGACCACCGCGCCGCCTGCCCGCAGGCCGTCCAGCGTCCGGTCGTAATAGCCGGCGCCATAGCCCAACCGGTGGCCGGAGCGGTCGAAGGCCAGCAGCGGCACCAGCAGCAGCGACGGCAGCAGGGCCGCGCGCCCCTCCGCCGGTTCCTGGATGCCGTAGCGGCCGGCCGCCATCGGCGCCTGGGGATCCCAGTCGCGGAACAGCAGCGCGGTGCCGCGCGGCCCGGAGACCGGCAGCCCGACCGCATGGCCGAGGTTTTTAAGATGGAGCAAAGCCGGCCGCGCGTCGAGTTCCGAGCCCAACGGCCAATATCCCCCGGCGGCACCGCGCGGCAGATGGCCGTCCCGCGCCAGTTCGGCGATGCGGTCGCGCACGGCGGCGGAGGCAGTGGAGCGGTCGCCGTCGGCGATGGCGTCGCGCCGGGCGCGCGCCTCGCGTCGGGCGGCGTCCTTGGCTTGCGGATCGGTCATCGTGGACTGCGTGCGGAGGGAGGAACGAGGGAGTCCCCGGAACGGGGAGGCCCGGAAAGAGGGTGGAAGGCGCCGCCTCGGCCGGTGGCCATGTGCCTATCCTCCATGGCCTGCATGAGCAGGTGGGCGCCGTGTACCCGGCCCGATGGGCCGGACAGGGACAGCTCCCTAGAGTTCAAGGTTATCGGCCCTGGGGATTATTGCAGCCTGTCGAACCAGGCAGCGGTCCTTCCGTGCACCAATCTAGGCGCGCTCGAGCCGCGCGGCAACCTCTTCGATGCGTTTTGCGACACGATCGAGTTCGACGACCACCGCGCCCTCGTCCACCGAGGGGGCGATGCCCTTGCCGGACATCACGTCCTGCAGCTCGTCGGCCAGCACCAGACAGGTCATCAGCATCATCTGTGCTTCCGACCCGCTGCGCCCGCCGCCGGTCAGACGGCGCAGGCGGTCGTCCACATAGGCCGCAAGCTCGCGCAGCCGGCCCTCCTGCCCGTCCTCGCACAGCATGCGGTAGAAGCGGCCATTCACCTCGATATCGACCTGCGCCATGGCGTCAGCTCTCCAGCACGTGTTGCAGTCGGGCGATGGCGACCTCCAGCCGCTGCGACACCGCCTCCGCGGTGGCCTGGGCGGTCGCCCGGTCCGCCCGCGCGGTTTCCAGCGCCTGGGACAGATCCTGCTCCCGTCGGACCACCCGCTCCTCGCGGGCGGCGGCGGCATGGTCGAGACGTTCCACGGCGCGGCCGAGACGGTCGAGAGCAGCTTTCAGGGAATCCATGGACGTCAACCTCGACCTGTGGGCACGTCATGTTCGACGGGCCGCGGACCCGGACCGGCTTTCCGCCAAGCCGAGCCGCTGCCTTATCGGAGCGCATAGAGTTGGGCCGGCACGCCGACCGCGTCAACCATCACGACGGACTCTTCCACCGAATGCCCATACCGAATACCGGGGCGTGACGGAACGCCGCAACCGACGCATCGGTTTCGAACCCTTAACGGGTGCGGGGCGTCCCACACGGACGAGGGGCCTCTGCCATGCCCTTCCCTACCCCAATCCCATGTTGACCTGCGGACGGCGGTTCTGCATGGTGCGCCCGTTTCGCGGCGCCTCTTCCGGCGACCGCGCAACCACCGTTGCCGACGCCGCAACCGCGTCCGACCCGCAGGAAACGCCAGATGTCCGCTGACTCCGCCCAGCCCTCCCTCCACACGATGGCCAGCGCGATCCGCGCGCTCTCCATGGACGCGGTCGAGGCCGCGAAGTCCGGCCACCCCGGCATGCCGATGGGCATGGCCGACGTCGCCACGGTCCTGTTCACGCAGTTCCTGAAGTTCGATCCGAAGAACCCGACCTGGGCCGACCGCGACCGCTTCGTGCTGTCGGCCGGCCACGGCTCGATGCTGCTCTACTCGCTGGCCTACCTGACCGGCTACGAGCGGATGACCATCGACCAGATCAAGCGCTTCCGCCAGCTGCACAGCCTGACCCCCGGCCACCCGGAAGTCGACCCCAGCCTCGGCATCGAGATGACCACCGGCCCGCTGGGCCAGGGCGTCTCCACCGCCGTCGGCATGGCGCTGGCCGAGCGGATCACCAACGCCCGCTTCGGCGACGAGCTGATCGACCACTTCACCTACGTCATCGCGTCCGACGGCGACCTGATGGAGGGCGTCAGCCACGAGGCTTGCTCGCTGGCCGGCCATCTCGGGCTGAACCGCCTGATCGTGCTGTGGGACGACAATCACATCTCCATCGACGGCACGACCGACCTCAGCTTCACCGACGACACCCAGGCGCGCTTCCGCTCATACGGCTGGAACACCATCGCCGTCGACGGCCACGACACCGACGCCGTGTCGAAGGCCATCGCCCAGGCGCGGACCTCCACCGACAAGCCGACGCTGATCGCCTGCCGCACCATCATCGGCAAGGGTGCGCCGAACAAGGCCAACAGCCACGCCTGCCACGGCTCGCCGCTGGGCGCCGACGAGATCGCCGCGACCCGCACCGCCATCGGCTGGACCCATGAGGCCTTCGTCGTTCCCGACGAGGTACTGTCCGCCTGGCGCGCCGCCGGGACCCGCAGCGCCGAGGCCTACAATGCCTGGAGCAGCCGCCGCGCCACCCTGAGCGCCGAGGCCGGCAAGGCCTTCGACGAGGCGTTCAGCCATGGCGTGCCGAGCGCGCTGACCGACACCATCGTCGCCTTCAAGCAGAAGGTCAGCGCCGAGAAGCCGAGCTGGGCGACCCGCGTCGCCTCCGGCAACACGCTGGAAGTCCTGGTGCCGGCGATCCCGGAGATGGTCGGCGGCTCCGCCGACCTGACCCCGTCGAACAACACCAAGGTCAAGAACACCGCCGACGTGAAGGGCAAGGGCGAGTTCGCCGGCCGCTACGTCCGCTACGGCGTGCGCGAGCACGGCATGGCGACGCTGATGAACGGCATGACGCTGCATGGCGGCATCATCCCCTACGGCGGCACCTTCATGCAGTTCGCCGACTATTGCCGTCCGGCCATCCGTCTGGCCGCGCTGATGAAGCAGCGCACCGTCTTCGTGATGACCCACGACTCGATCGGTCTCGGCGAGGACGGCCCGACCCACCAGCCGGTCGAGCATCTGGCCGCGCTGCGCGCCATCCCGAACCTGCTGGTCCTGCGCCCGGCCGACGCGGTCGAGACCGCCGAATGCTGGCAGATCGCGCTGGAGGCCACCGGTGCCCCGTCGGTGCTGGCGCTGACCCGTCAGAACGTGCCGACGCTGCGCACCGAGCATACCGCCGAAAACCTGTCGGCCCGCGGCGCCTACGTGATCGTCGAGGCCGAGGGCGAGCGCAAGGCGACCATCCTCGCCACCGGCTCGGAAGTGTCGCTGGCGGTGGAGGCCCGCAAGGCGCTGCAGGCCCAGGGCATCGGCACCGCCGTTGTGTCTATGCCGAGTTGGGAACTGTTCGAGCGCCAGGACGATGCGTACAAGGCATCCGTGCTGGGCACCGGCGTGCGCGTCGGCGTCGAGGCGGCGATCCGTCTGGGCTGGGACCGCTGGCTGGGCGACAAGGGCGCCTTCGTCGGCATGGCCGGCTTCGGCGAATCGGCCCCCTACCAGGAACTGTACAAGCACTTCGGCATCACCGCCGAAGCGGTCGTGGACGCCGTTAAGGCGCGTCTCTGAGAGAAGCCGAAGGGGCGTCCAGCCGAATTCGGGCGCCCCATATCCAACTGGAGGAAGTCATGGCTGTACGGGTAGCGATCAACGGTTTTGGCCGCATCGGCCGTCTGGTTCTGCGCGCCATCTACGAGAGCGGCCGCAAGGACGTGGAGGTCGTGGCGATCAACGACCTCGCCGATCTGAAGGCCAACGCGCACCTGCTGAAGTACGACAGCGTCCACGGCCGCTTCCCCGGCACCATCGAGACCGGCGACGGCGTCCTGATCGTCAACGGCCACTCCATCAAGGTCGTGCAGGAGCGTGACCCGGCCAAGCTGCCGTGGAAGGATCTGGGCGTCCAGATCGCCATGGAGTGCTCTGGCATCTTCACCAAGCGCGCCGACGCCGCCAAGCATCTGGAAGCCGGCGCCGAGAAGGTGCTGATCTCGGCCCCGGCCACCGACGAGGACATCACCGTCGTCTACGGCGTCAACCACGACAAGCTGACGGCCGAGCACAAGATCGTCTCGAACGCGTCCTGCACCACCAACTGCCTGGCGCCGGTCGCGCATGTCCTCCACAACCTGGTGGGCATCGAGAAGGGCTTCATGACCACGATCCACTCCTACACGGGTGACCAGCGGATCGTCGACACCAACCACAAGGATCTGCACCGCGCCCGCGCCGCGGCCCTGAACATGATCCCGACCTCGACCGGTGCGGCCAAGGCTGTCGGCAAGGTCCTGCCGGAGCTGAAGGGCAAGCTGGACGGCACCGCCATGCGCGTTCCGACCCCGAACGTGTCGGTCGTCGACTTCAAGTTCACGTCCAAGCGCGCCACCTCGGTCGAAGAGATCACCAAGGCGATCTCCGACGCCGCCAACGGCCCGCTGAAGGGCGTGCTGGAGGCCTACACCGAGGATTCTGGTCTCGACCGACTTCAACCACGATCCGCACAGCTCGATCTTCGCGCTGAACGAGACCAAGGTCATCGACGGCAACTTCGTCCGCATCATGACCTGGTACGACAACGAGTGGGGCTTCTCCAACCGCATGAGCGACACCGCCGTCGCCATGGCGAACGCCAAGTAAGCCTCGCTTCGGCAAGAAAAAGGCGCCTTCCCCACGGAAGGCGCCTTTTTTCTTTGAGACAACCTGTTCCCAGGCCGCCCTCAGGCCGCCCGCACCGTCGCCAGGAAGTCGCCGACCTGCGCGTTCAGCCCGGCCGCCTCGCTTGTCAGCTTGCCGAGCGCGTCGACCAGTTCGCGGGCAGTGCGGCCGCTCTCGTCGGACGCGGCGGTGACGCCGGAAATGCTGCTCGACACCTCGCCGGTGCCGGCGGCGGCCTGCTGGACCGAACGGGTGATCTCCGCGGTTGCGGCGTTCTGCTGCTCGACCGCGGCGGAAATCGCCGTGGCGATGCCGCTCAGCCGCTCGATCACCGCCGCCACCTTCTGGATTTCCGTCACCGCCTGACCGGTCACCGTCTGGATGCCGCTCATCTGGCCGCCGATCTCGTCGGTCGCCTTGGCCGTCTGGTTGGCCAGCGCCTTCACCTCGCTGGCGACGACGGCGAAACCCTTGCCGGCCTCCCCTGCCCGCGCCGCCTCGATGGTCGCGTTCAGCGCCAGCAAATTGGTCTGGCCGGCGATGGAGTTGATCAGCCCGACCACGGTGCCGATCCGCTCGACCGCCTCGGCCAGGCTGCCGATGCGGCCGGTGGCCTGCTGCGCCATGCCGACCGCCTCGCCGGCGACGCGGCTGGCTTCCGACACCTGCCGGCCGATCTCGACGATGGAGCCGGTCAGTTCCTCCGACGCGGCGGCGACGGTCTGCACATTGGCGGCGGTGTCGTCGCTGGCGCTGGCGACGATGCCGGCCAGCTGGCTGGTTTGCTCCGCCGCCTGCGACATCGCCCGCACCTTCTGCCCCAGCGCGTCGGTGGTGGTGGAGACGGAGCGGATCATGCCGCCCACCGTCCCCTCGAATTTTGCGGCCAGCCGGTCCATCGACCGGCGCTTCTCCTCCTCGGCCCGGCGGGCGGCTTCGGCCTGTTCGGCCTCCAGCCGGCGGCTCGCCTCGGCATTGATCCGGAACACCTGGACCGCACGGCCCATGTCGCCCAGTTCGTCGCCGCTCTCCGTTTCCGGCACGGTGACGGACAGGTTGCCGTCGGCGAGCGCCCGCATGGCACCGGACAGGCGGCGGATGCGCCGGCTGATCGAGTTGCCGACCAGTGCGATCAGCCCCACAACTGGCAGCGCGAGCCCGCCGACGATGGCCGCCATGGTCCACAGGCTGCTGGCGAAGCGGGCGTCCAGATCGTCGATGTAGACACCGGTACCGATCAGCAGTTGCCAGGGCTCGAACATCTTGACATAGCTGAGCTTGGGCAGCGGCACTTCGGTGTTGGGCTTTGGATACATGTACTCAACGAACCCATCACCCTTGGTCCGTGCGGTATCGACCAACGACCGGACGAAATAAACGCCGTTGGCGTCCTTATTGTCGCGCTGGTCTTTGCCGATGACGTCGGGGCGGACCGGATGGATGACCGTCTGGTAGTTCATGTTCTGGACAAAGATGTAGTCCTTGCCGTTGTAGAACATGGTGTTCAGGTTGGCTTTGAACCGCTCGAAAGCCTGTTCGCGCGTCAGGTGTCCCGCCTTGACTTCGGCTTCGTATCCAACTGCCAATCCGTGAGCGGTCTGGACGACGGAGCGCAAGGTCTCCTTGCGCTCGTCCAGCATGTTCCGCTGGTCGAGCCAAAGAGCGGCGACGGCCATCGCGATGGACACGACGCCAGCCAGCACGACCAAGGCCGACAGCTTCGCCCGCAGGGTCAGTTTCAGTGCGCTCATGGGCTATCCCCCCTTCGTTATAGCGGGGGCGGAGCAAGGACGATGCCAACCCGCAAAACGGGATGGCTCCTTGACGCTGCCACGAAAAGGCGAGAGCGCGCCGGGACAATCCGCTGGTCCTGCGAATGGCGGCAAGCAAGCTGCTTCGCATTTTGCGAAAAGTCAGCCCGTCTTGACGTTTGTCACACCCGCGGCGCGGCCCAGGCATTCGGCGATCCAGGCGGACAGGCTCTTGCCCTCCCGCGCGGCGCAGTCGGCGACGGCGCGGTGCAGGATCGGGTTGATGCGGATGGCGAGACGGCCGGAGAAGGGCTGTTCGCCGTCGCCGCCCATATCGCAGGACAGGTCGAGATAATCGTCCACCGCCCGCCGGAAAGACTCCCGCAGCTCGTCCACAGACCGACCGGAAAAGGTGATGCCGTCGTGGGTGTTGATGACTTCGCCAACGAAGACGCCCGCTTCGTTGTCGAAGTCGATCTGGGCCTTGTAACCCTTGTATTCCATCATCGCGGCATTCCCGGGGGAGGTATTCCCATGAAACGGGCGCCGGCGCTCCGGCCCCCGCTCTTCTGTGACTGACCATACTCCGGGTCGGCGACCGCAGGGTTTGACCTGCCTCAATTCTCGCAACCGGCTGGACGGGGCGGCTGGGGTGTGGAGCCGTCCGGCAGGCCCGTCTACAGTGGCCGCCCGACCTCCCCCTGGCGCCCCCATGACCGCATTTCCCTCCGTCCAGCCGGTTCCGGCCCGGCCCATCCTGATCCGCAACCTCGGCGACGCGCTGGCGGCGGCGCGGGCGGCCGGGTCGGCCGGCACGGCGTTGACGCTGATGGCGCCGCCGGCGGGGGGAGCGCTCTGGCTGCTCGGCGTGCTGGAGCGGGTGCGCCGCACCCACCCCGGACTGGCATCGACCGGCCTGCTCGATTGCGGCGACCGCGCCGGGGAGGCGCAGGGGGCGCTGGCGGCCGGCGTGCCCGCCCTGCTGTTCACTGGCCATCCGCTGGCGGCGGAGCGCCTCGCGGCAATCGCCGCGGCCCGTGGCGCCACCCTGTTGACCCGATGCCCGCCGCTGCTCGATCTCGCCGCCGAAGGTCGGGGGACCGACCGCGCCGAAAGGCTTGAGGCCCTATGCCGTGGCTGGCTGGCGCGGGCCGAAGGATAGCGCCCGACTACCGCTTTTTCGCACAGCCTCTCCGCGCAAAGGTGGTGTAACGTCACCTTAGGATATTTTTGTGACACGCCGCCCTCCCTCCGATGCCGGATGACCCGCCCATGAGCATCACCTCCCTCACCACGCCGGATCAGACGATTGCGCAACCCCACCGTCCGGGGCAGGCCGCCGGCGGCCGGCACTCCGACCGGATGGGACACAGGCCGGCTCCGGGGCCGGAGAAGATGCGCGGCCTCAAGCTGGTCGCCGTCTGGGTCGGGCTGACCGTTGGGTCCTGGGCGGTGCTCGGCGGGGCCGGATACGGGCTCTACACGCTGGCGGGATCCCTTCTGCCCTAACCCCTTCGGACGGGCTCATGCCCTCCGCAAGGGTCCTGCCCGACCGCAGGCCCTAGGCCGTTCAGGCGTGGCAAATGGCCGCTTTATGCCCCTCCCGCCGTTGCAAAACGGGCCAATCCGGGCTAAGACGGCGCCATTCCAAGAATGCCCAGGGGAAGAGCCACAATGAAGCTCACGCGCCGCGTCAAAGACATTCTCGCCAACTACGAGAGCGACAATCCCGGCACCAAGGCGAATCTCGCCCGCATCCTGATGGAAGGCAAGCTCGGCGGTACGGGCAAGCTGGTGATCCTGCCGGTCGACCAGGGCTTCGAGCATGGTCCGGCCCGCAGCTTCGGCCCGAACGATGCCGGCTATGACCCGCACTACCATTATCAGCTGGCCATCGACGCGGGCTGCAACGCCTACGCCGCCCCCCTGGGCTCGCTGGAAGCCGGTGCCGGCACCTTCGCCGGTTCGATCCCGCTGATCCTGAAGATGAACAGCGCCAACTCGCTGTCCACCCAGAAGGAAGCCGCCGACCAGGCCGTCACCGCCTCGGTCCAGGACGCCCTGCGCATCGGCGCGTCGGCCATCGGCTTCACCATCTATCCCGGCTCCGACGCCATGTACTCCCAGTACGAGGAGTTCCGCGAGCTGTCGAAGGAGGCCAAGTCCTACGGCCTCGCCACCGTGCTGTGGTCCTACCCGCGCGGCGGCGCCGTCACCAAGGACGGCGAGCTGGCCATCGACGTGATCGGCTATGCCGCCCACATGGCCGCTCTGCTGGGCGCCCACATCATCAAGGTGAAGCTGCCGTCGGCCACGCTGGAGCAGCCGGAAGCCAAGAAGATCTACGAGTTGAAGAACATCCCCATCGCCACCCAGGCGGAGCGGGTGAAGCACATCATGCAGTGCGCCTTCAACGGCCGCCGCGTCGTGGTCTTCTCCGGCGGCGCCACCAAGGGCGAGGACGCGGTGTTCGAGGACGCCCGCGCCATCCGTGACGGCGGCGGCAACGGCTCGATCATCGGCCGCAACGCCTTCCAGCGCCCGCGCGAGGACGCCCTCAAGCTGCTCGACCGGATCATGAAGATCTACCAGGGCCGGGAGTAACACTTGGCCAAGGGAAAGCCGACGCAGGCGGAACCTGCCTGCCGACTGTACCTCGTGACGCCGCCGGCCCTGGAGCCGGCGGCGTTCGCGCCGATTCTGGCGGAAGCGCTGGATGCGGGCGACGTCGCCTGCGTGCAGCTTCGCCTGAAGGACTGCCCCGAGGACGACATCCGCCGCGCCTGCGACGTGCTGCGCCCGGTCGCGCAGGAGCGTGAGGTCGCCTTCATCCTGAACGACCATCCCCGCCTTGCGCGGGAAACCGGTTGCGACGGCGTGCATGTCGGCCAGACCGACACCCCCTATCGCGACGCCCGCAAGATCATGGGCAACGACGCCATCGTCGGCGTCACCTGCCACGACAGCCGCCATCTCGCCATGATCGCCGGCGAGGAAGGGGCGGACTATGTCGCCTTCGGCGCCTTCTTCCCCACCGCCACAAAGACGGCCGAATACAAGGCCGAGCCGGATCTCTTGAGCTGGTGGTCGGAGCTGATGGAGGTCCCCTGTGTCGCCATCGGCGGCATCACCGCCGAGAATTGCGCGCCGCTGGTCACCGCGGGCGCCGATTTCCTGGCCGTGGTCAACGCCGTCTGGGGCCATCCCCAGGGTCCCGGCGCCGGGGTCCGGGCGCTGAACGCCGCCATCGAGGCTGCACTGGCCGGTCCGGCCGGCTGACATCGACAGGCCGGCCGGATGTGTGTGTACCGGCCATGCTGAAACACAGCATGCAGGCTCCGCCGAATCATAGTATGCCGGCTCCGCCGATTTACGGATAGGCCGGCTCCGCCGGCGGTGCATCTACGCGGGTTTCCACACAATCATGGACCTCCTGACGCCCGAGTCGCTGGGCATCCTGTTCGCCGTCGGCCTGCTGGCCGGCTTCGTCGATTCGATTGCCGGCGGCGGCGGCCTGCTGACCATCCCGGCCCTGCTGGCCGCCGGCCTGTCCCCGGCGGAGGCCCTGGCGACCGGCAAGCTGCAATCCAGCTTCGGATCGCTGTCCGCCACCATCAAGTTCGTCCGCCGCGGCGAGGTCCATCCGGCGTCGATGCGGACGATGATCCTCTGCACCTTTGTCGGCGCCGGTGCCGGCGCGACGCTGGTGCAGATGCTCGATCCCAGCTTCCTGCGCGACGTCATCCCGATCCTGCTGATCGGCATCGCCCTCTATCTGCTGCTGTCGCCCAAGGCCGGCGACGTGGATGCCCACCAGCGCATCGGCGAGCATGCCTTCGCGCTCAGCATCGGCACCGGCATCGGCTTCTACGACGGCTTCTTCGGGCCGGGCACCGGCACCTTCTTCGCCATCGCCTTCGTCTCCTTGCTCGGCTACAACCTGCGCAAGGCGACCGCCCACACCAAGGTGCTGAACCTGACCAGCAACCTCGCATCGCTGCTGTTCTTCATCGCCGGCGGGCATGTGCTGTGGACGGTCGGGCTGGTGATGGGCGTCGCGCAATATATCGGCGCCCAGGCCGGCGCCCATATGGTGATCCGCAACGGTGCCCGAGTCGTGCGCCCGATGCTGGTGGTCGCCTCCATCGTCATCACCGCCAAGCTGGTCTGGACCGACGAGCACAACATCCTGCGCGAACTGTTCAGCGCCGCAGCCGCCTGGATCGCCTGACCATAGCTTGACAGGCGGCCTCCGCCGCCCCTGGATCCACGTATCTCCGCCGATATTCGACCGTCTTGCCGACACCGCCGTAGGGGTTAACCCCCATCCGGCGGCGCTCGCGCATGCGCCTCCGTCTTTTCCCCTTCCGATTTCGGCAAGGCTCCGCAAAGCTGTTCGTTGAGCCAACAAAAAGTGGTGGCGGCCCCTTTACGTAAGCGTCAGTTCGTGTATCATTGCGTCAATAACACAATTTGGGGAAGGAACGATGTCTCCGATGACGCTCAAGACACGCCTGATGACCGCCGCCGCCGCCATTGCGGTCACCGCGGCGACCGCCTCCACGGCCTTCGCCGCCGGTTTTGCGTTGAAGGAGCAGAGCGTATCGGGTCAGGGCACGGCCTATGCCGGCGTGACCGCCGGCGGCAACGGCGACGCCAGCTCGATGTTCTACAACCCGGCGACCATGGGGCTGGTGACCGGGATCG
This sequence comes from Azospirillum sp. UENF 112521, assembly GCF_058780665.1. Classification (NCBI taxonomy): domain Bacteria; kingdom Pseudomonadati; phylum Pseudomonadota; class Alphaproteobacteria; order Rhodospirillales; family Azospirillaceae; genus Azospirillum; species Azospirillum sp. UENF 112521. The sequence continues at coordinate 833,672 of NZ_JBSNCI010000002.1, read as the reverse complement.
AGGCGGTGCAGACCGCCACCGGCGTCATCGTGAAGTCGAAGGTCGACAGCGCCAGCGCCAACCGCGCCCGGCGGCTGGGCGGCACCTCGATCAGCGGCAACGCCTCGCCCGGCGACATCGCCCAGGATGCACTGGTCCCCGCCGGCTACTTCGTCTATTCGATCGATGACGATCTGAAGGTCGGCATCTCGGCCAACGGCCCCTGGGGTCTGGTGACCGATTACGGCGACAGCTGGATCGGCCGCTATCACGGCATCCGTTCCGACCTGCGCACCTACAATTTCGCGCCGTCGGTGTCCTACCGCATCAACCCGATGATCACGCTGGGCGGCGGCGTCCAGATCCAGTATGCGAAGGCCAAGCTGTCGCAGTCGTCCGACTTCGGCGCCAGCCGCCTCGGCCGCCCCGGTTCGCTCGACGTGAAGAGCGACGTGACCGGCGACGACTGGGGCTGGGGCTTCACGCTCGGCGCCCTGATCGAGCCGGTGAAGGGCACCCGCGTCGGCCTCGCCTACCGCTCGGCGGTCAAGCACACGCTGACCGGCAGCATCTCCTTCACCGGCCTGCCGGCGCCGCTGGCCGGTGCCCTGCCCGCCCAGAGCGCCAGCGCCGACCTGACCACGCCGGACATCGCCTCCATCGGCCTGTACCACGAGGTCAACGACCGCTGGGCGGTGATGGCGGACGTGCAGTGGACCAACTGGTCGCGCTTCCGCGAACTGCGCGTCAACATCGCCAATCCGGCGCTCAACTCCGTGACGGAGGAGCACTGGAAGGACACTTGGTATTACGCGCTCGGCACCTCCTACAAGGTGACCGACAAGCTGACGCTGCGCGCCGGCGTCGCCTTCGACCAGGGTTCGGTCGACGTCGAGTACCGCACGCCGCGCATTCCGGAACAGAACCGCTACTGGCTGTCGGCCGGTGCCGGTTATCAGGTCACCGACAATCTGCGCGTCGACGCCGCCTACTCGCACGTCTTCATTCCGAAGACCTCAGTCGCCCTCACCGACGACCTGACCGGCCCCGAAGCCGGCCGCGGCAACCTGAACGCGGACTACAAGAGCAGCATCGACCTGATCGGCCTGCAGGCGAAGTTCACGTTCTAAGCATAGAACAATGGCGCCGCAAAATTCTCATTTGCGGCGCCTTCTTCTTAGAGCTTGCGCTCTGATAAATTACCACCACTAGAGTCTGAAGATTGAACTCTCACTCTTTGCAACATTTGATCTTGAAGCGCAGTTATTGTTGCATCTATTGCTCCAAGAGTTAGTTCAACAAATTTCTCTTTCTCTATTATATAACCAGACTCTGATCTCTTCTTTATCTCTTTATCTACCGTTTTTTCTGAGCTATATTTTTTATCAAACTCGAAGATTTTCTTGAACATCTCCTCGACTTCTTTTTTTGAATTACTAGATTTTGCGACAGACAACCTATCGTCTCCGAAGTTTGATAAATTATTGATTATTACAGCACTTAAAGACTCTCCAAAATCTTTATTAACTTGCCCTGTCAAATATCCTTCCGTGTGGTTAGCCTTAATGTCTTGTGCCGGAGCTGCCAAGTAGAAAAGGCTCCCAATATTCCCTCCAACAGAAGGAAATCTTGACGAAAATCTTTGATGTTTTCTAACTATTGGCCGTATATAGGCTTCGAAAGCTCTGTCGATTATATTGAGCTTTTTTACAATATCTTCATCAGAATCAGGAATTGTGAAATCGATTCTATTAATCAACCCATAAACTCCGGATTTTAGATCGCTCCTCATCGACTCAGTTATATAGATGATAAAGTCAGTAGTTCTGTCTAGCCCCATTGGCCTTTCATCAATTCTAGTGGCGAGCTGAGACAGCCTTCTATCAACATCCTTAAGATCAGAGCTTAGAACTACGAGAGTGTAAGCTGCAGCAACTACAGGAAAACCTAGCATTCCAACAAGATAAACCAGAGATCTAATCTTCTCTGGAACACCTATCAAGTCATATCTTCTTTCAGTAACATCTTTATGATCAACAATCTGATCATTGCCTCGATTTCCATCCATAACTGTCTCAGACATTCTTATAAACTCCATACAATTTATATTGCAGAAGATAAGCAGCGCGGCGCAAGCGCCGCCGTCATTTATTGTGCTTTGATTAATATATTCTAATTATCTGATTAAGGAAATGCTTTTTGCAACCGGCAGCCACAGCACCTGCTCGATGCTCTCGGCGCCGCTGCACAGCATTGCCAGCCGGTCGAAGCCCATGGCGATCCCGCTGCTCTGCGGCATGCCATGCTCCAGCGCCGCCAGGAAATCCTCATCCACCGGGAAGCGCTCGCCATAGAGCCGTTCCTTCAGCGCCATGTCCGCCTCGAAGCGGGCGCGCTGCACCGCCGGGTCGGTCAGCTCGCCGAAGGCGTTCGCCAGTTCCAGCCCGCAGGCATACAGCTCGAAGCGCTCCGCCAGCCGCGGGTCCTCCGGCTTCGGCCGCGACAGCGCCGCCATGCACAGCGGATAGTCGGTCAGCACGCAGGGCACGCCTTCGCCCAGATGCGGCTCGATCCGGTCGAACATGATGCGGAAGACGATGTCCTCCCAGCGGTCGCCGTGATGGGGCGCGATGCCGATGCGCGCCGCCTCCGCCGCCAGCGCCGCCGGGTCGGGATCGTGGCTGCCGTCGTAGGTCGCCATCAGGTCGATGCCGGCATAGTCGTGAAACGCCTCAGGCACGGTCAGGATTCGCCAGGGCGCGAAGGGATCGCAGGTCATGCCGCGGAAGCCGAAGCTCCGCCGCCCGCCGGCCTCGGCCCCGGCGCACAGCAGGTCCCGGCAATCGTCGATCAGCGTGCGGTAGCCCTCGCCCGCGCGGTACCATTCCAGCATCGAGAATTCCGGCGCGTGCGTCCCCGACCGTTCGCCGTTGCGGTAGACATGGGCCAGCTGCCACAGCCGCGGCACGCCCGCGACCAGCAGCTTCTTCATGGCGAATTCCGGGCTGGTGTGCAGGTAGAGCCGCCGGCTGTCGTCGGGGTGCGGTCCCCGCAGTTCGGTGGCGAAGGCCTGGAGATGCGGCTCCATCCCCGGCGACACCTGAAGGGCCGGCGTGTCGACCTCGATGAAGGCCAGCTCCTCGAACACGCGGCGGACGGCGTTCAGCACCCGGCCGCGCGCCGCCAGATAGGGCCGGCGGCGGGCAAGCGCCTCGGGATGCCAGGGGGGAAGTTCGGCGGATCGGAGGGGGGCGGACATGTCGGCGCGCTCTTGATGGACGGTCGAAAGGGGTACGGCCGCATCAGAGCATCGACGGCCGGCGTACTCAAGCCGGCTTGGGATTGGTCGCAGCCGCGGCCTGTGATAAACTCCGCCCATCACCACCGAACCGCCGGGGCGGCACGGCTGGAACACTGAACAGGGCCGGGAAAAGCGTTTCAAACGTTCCAAACGTCCCATTGCTGGAGCCGTTCTAAACCCGGCGGGCCGGTTTGGCGAAGAATCGCCTGTCAATCGGCCGGATTGCGCGCCGTCATCGTTCCGCGCCGTTGCCTACAGGCGGTCAAGCTGGTAGGGTCCGCGCCGCCCATATTTCTGGAAGTCATGAGTAAGCCATGAAGGTCAATGCCAACACGATGCGCCCCGGCCATGTGCTGGAGCACAACGGTAAGCTCTGGGTCATCACCAAAACCGCCATCGTGCAGCCTGGCAAGGGCGGCGCCTTCATCCAGCTGGAAATGAAGGACGTTCGCACCGGCAACAAGTCGATCGAGCGGTTCCGCACCCAGGAGACCGTTGAGCGCGCTCGCCTGGACGAGCATGAGATGACCTTCCTCTTCGCCGAAGGTGACAGCTTCACCTTCATGGACAAGGAAAGCTTCGAGCAGGTCGCCATCCCGCGCGACATCATCGGCGAACCGGCCGTCTTCCTCCAGGACGGCATGGAAGTCACCGTGCAGAGCCACGAAGGCTCGCCGCTGGGCGTCGAGATTCCCGGCAAGGTCACGCTGCTGATCACCGAGTCCGACCCGGTGGTGAAGGGCCAGACGGCCTCTTCGTCCTACAAGCCGGCCAAGCTGGAGAACGGCGTGTCGATCCTGGTTCCGCCGCACATCGAGGCCGGGACCCGCGTCGTCGTCGACACCGCCAGCGGCGAATACGTCGAGCGCGCCAAGGACTGATCCTTTCCAAGGTCCGTCCTGCCATCACCGGTCTTCGCCATGCGCGGAGGCCGGTGTATTGTTTTCTGGTTCCTGCTGCACGAAACGGTACACCAACACCCATGGCCACCCGCTCCGCTCTCATCAACGTCATGGTCCGCGCCGCCGAAAAGGCCGCCCGGGGTCTCGTCCGCGACTTCGGCGAGGTCGAACACCTCCAGGTGTCGCGCAAGGGGCCCGCGGACTTCGTGTCCGCCGCCGACCTGAAGGCCGAACGCACCCTGCGCGAGGAATTGCAGAAGGCGCGGCCCGAATTCGGCTTCCTGATGGAGGAGAGCGGCGCGTCCAAGGGCAGCGATGCCGAGGCGCGCTGGATCGTCGATCCGCTCGACGGCACCACCAACTTCCTGCATGGCCTGCCGCACTGGGCGATCTCCATCGGTGCCGAGCGCAACGGCGAGATCGTCGCCGGCGTGATCTACGCTCCCATCGGCGACCAGCTGTTCTGGGCCGAAAAGGGCGTCGGCGCGTACGTCAACCACACCCGCCTGCGCGTGTCAGAGCGCCGCCGGCTGGAGGATTGCGTGATCGCCACCGGCATCCCGTTCAAGGGCCGCGGCGACCACGCCACCTTCCTGAAGGAACAGGAAGCGGTGATGAAGGAGGTTGCGGGCATCCGCCGCTTCGGCGCCGCCTCGCTCGACCTCGCCTACACCGCCGCCGGCCGATTCGACGCCTATTGGGAACGCGGGCTGGCTCCCTGGGACTGCGCGGCCGGCGTGCTGATGGTCACCGAGGCCGGCGGTTTCGTCGGCGAGATCGAGGGCGGCCGCAACCCGGTCTTCACCGGCAACGTCCTGGCGGCCAACAGCCACCTCCAGGTTCCGGTTTCCCGCCTGTTGAAGTCCGCCAAGGGCTGACCTCCGCCCCGCCCGTCCGCCGCCTTCCCGAACGGAGACGGCGGATGAGCGGTTGTGGCTGGAGCGATCGATAGGCTATGGTTTGCGGGACAAAGGTTTAACGGGACACATCGTTTTGCGCCGCTGGGGACACGCCGACCGCAAGCACCTTGCCGCCGCCGCTCTGTGCGCGGTCTGGACGCTCTCTCCGGCTGCCCTGTCGGCGGCTGCCCCGGCCAGCAACGCCGCTGCGACTCCTGCCGCGACGCCCGCCGGCCTGACGCTGGAGAATGCGGTCCCCCTGTCGGTCCCGCCGCGGCCCAGCCTGCGCACCCCGCCGCCGGTCAAGGCGCCGCCGCGCCTCACCCTGCCGCAGCCGCTCGAAGCGCCGCCGCCGCCGTCCTTGACCGAAGGCCCGGCCCAGCCGGCTCCGCGGTCGACCACCGCCCGCAACCAGCCTCCGGCCGCCGTTCCCGCCCAGCCGCAGCAGCCCGCAGCCCAGGGGACGCCCGCCGCTCCGGCGCCCGTCACGCCGGCTCCGGCCGCGCCGCGGACCGACACGGCCGCACTACCCCCTCCCCCGGAGGCGGCACCTCCGGCGGCTAGCCTGCCACCTTCGAGCGTTTTGAGCCTTGTGTTCCCGGCCGATGCCACCAATCTGCCGGATGCGGCGGACGCCGTGGTCGACCGGATCGTCGAGCGGTTGCGCGCCAGCGACACCGCGAGGCTCCAGCTTCGCTCCTACGCCAGCGGCACGCCGGATACGGCGCGCGAGGCACGGCAGCGGGCGCTGGCCCGGGCGCTGGCATTGCGCGAGCGGCTGACCGCTTTCGGGATCCGCAGCACCCGCGTCGATGTCCGTGCGCTGGGCCTGGACGAGGGCGGTGGGGTTCCCGACCGCATCGACGCCGTCTTTCTGAACGAGTAGCGCCCACACCGTGCGCGAGGTCTGATCGGAACACCCCTTCGGAGCATCATGACCGCCATAATCCCGACGACCCGACCGCAGGAGGTATCCGCCCTCATGACACGCCCGGAGCGGTTCCTGACCCGGATGATCCTGTTCCTGGTCGTGGTCTGCGCGGTGACCGGCCTGCTGTTCCCCGCCTTGCGCTCGGCCTTCCTCAACAACGCCCCGCTGAACGGCGTCATTCTGGCGACCTTGCTCGCCGGCATCGCCTTCATCTTCCGGCAGGTCCTGATGCTCCGTCCCGAAGTGGCGTGGCTGGAGCAGTACCAGAGCGGCGTCGCCCCCGCATCCCTTCAGGAGCCGGTTCTGCTGGCGCCGATGGCGCGCATGCTGGGCGAGCGGCGCGGCCGGCTGACCCTGTCGGCGCTGTCGATGCGCTCGATGCTGGACGGCATCGCCTCGCGCCTCGACGAATCGCGGGAGCTGTCGCGCTATCTGATCGGCCTGCTGATCTTCCTCGGCCTGCTCGGCACCTTCTGGGGCCTGCTGCACACCGTGCAGTCGGTGGGCGGCGTCATCGGCAGCCTGTCGGTGCAGGGCGGCGACGTCGGCAGCATGTTCTCCCGGCTGCAACAGGGGCTGGAAGCGCCGCTGGTCGGCATGGGCACCGCCTTCTCCTCCTCGCTGTTCGGTCTGGCCGGATCGCTGGTGCTGGGCTTCCTCGAACTCCAGGCCAGCCAGGCCCACAACCGCTTCTTCCAGGATCTGGAGGACTGGCTGTCCAGCGCCACCCGCCTGTCGAGCGGGGCCGCCGGCGGGCTCGAGTTCGGGCGACCATGCCGCGTCGGCCTATCTGACCGCCCTGCTGGAGCAGACCGCCGAGAACCTCGATTCGCTCCAGCGCACCGTCGCCACCGCCGAAGAGGGACGGCGCGCCGCCAACGCCAATTTGATGGCGCTGACCGAGCGGCTGTCGAGCCTGACCGACCATATGCGGGCCGAACAGCAGCTTCTCCTGCGCCTTGGCGAGAATCAGCTGGAGGTGAGGGGTCTGCTCGACCGGCTGGCGGAGAATTCCGGCGCCGGCTTCGACGACGCCTCGCGCCAGCATCTCCGCAACATGGACATCTACCTTGCCCGCATCGTCGAGGAATCCTCCAACGGACGGGTCCAGGCGGTGCAGGAGATCCGCAGCGAGATCAAGCTGCTGGCCCGCACCATCGCAGCACTCGCCGAAGAAGCCGACCAGCAGCCGCGCTGATACCCAGACCGTCACAGGCCAACGCCGGGAGCATCCATGGCCAGCATCAGCCGCCGCAACGGCCACCGCGACGCCAGCGCCTGGCCCGGCTGGGTCGACGCCCTGTCGTCGCTGGTGATGGTCGTCATCTTCCTGCTGATGGTCTTCGTCGTGGCGCAGTTCTACCTCGCCACCGCCCTGACCGGCCGCGACGAGCAGCTGACCGCCCTCAATCACAAGATCGCGGAGATGAACGACCTGCTGGCGATGGAGCGTGACGCCAACGCCGACCTGCGCGTCAACATCACCCAGCTGTCGACCGAGTTGCAGACCTCCGTCACCACCCGCGACGACATGACCCTGAAGCTGAGCCAAGTTCAGGAGGACCGCGACCGCACCGCTCGCACACTGGAAGAGCTCCAGCGCAATGTCCGCGTCGACCGCGAATCGCTGGACCTCAAGCTGAAGGAGATCCTCAGCCTCCAGGCCGACATCAAGGCCCTGCGCGACGCCCGGCAGAAGCTGGAAGGTGAGCTGGCCGCCGCCATGGCCGCCACCAAGCTGACCGAACAGCAGCGCCAGGCCCTGCTGGCCGAACTCGGCACCACCCGCGACCGGGCCAAGGCCCTGGAATCGGAGCTGGCGTCGGCCGCCGAGAAGACGATGCTGGCGCAGAAGGAGATCGACCAGCGCGACATCCGCCTGAAAGGGCTGGAGTCGCAGCTGGCCGGCAGCCGTACCCAGGCCCAGAAGGATCTGGAGCAGCGCGACCTGCGCATCCGCGACCTGATGGCCTCCCTGACCGGCGAGCAGGCGGAGGGCACCAAGAGCAAGCAGCAGATCGACCTGCTGAACCAGCAGTTGCTGGCGCTCCGCGACCAGCTCGCCCGCATCGGTGCGGCGCTGGAGACGTCGGAGAAGGCGTCGGCAGAGCAGAAGGTGCAGATCGCCGAGCTGGGCGCCCGGCTCAATCAGGCGCTCGCCGCCAAGGTCCAGGACCTCGCCCGCTACAAGTCGGAGTTCTTCGGCCGCGTCCGCGAGGCGCTGGGCAGCCGGCCGGACGTGCGGATCGTCGGTGACCGCTTCGTCTTCCAGTCGGAACTGCTGTTCCCGTCCGGATCCGCGACGCTGGAGGAGGCCGGCAAGCAGCGATTGGCCGACCTCGCCCGCACCCTGATCGAGATCGGCAAGGCGATTCCCTCCGACATCAACTGGGTCCTTCGGGTGGACGGCCACACCGATATCAAGCCGGTGCGCTTCCAGTTCGCCTCCAACTGGGAACTGTCCTCGGCCCGCGCGCTGTCGGTGGTCAAGTTCCTGATCGACCAGGGCATCCCGGCGGAGCGGCTGGCGGCCGCCGCCTTCGGCGAGTTCCAGCCCATCGACCCCGGCACCTCGGACGAGGCGCTGGCGAAGAATCGCCGCATCGAGATCAAGCTGGACCAGCGCTGAGCGGAACCCAGCCGCGCGGCTGGCTGTTTTCCTTCCATCGACGCTCTTGTCGACATGAGGAATCAGCCATGATGAAGACTGTCTTTGCTGCCCTTTCGGTCGCAGTCCTGGCCGGCGGTATCGCCGCCCTGCCGCACCCGGCCGAGGCGAAGGGATGCGTGAAGGGTGCCGCCGTCGGCGGCGTCGCCGGCCATATGGTCGGGTCGGGCCATGGGGTGGCGGGCGCCGCGCTCGGCTGCGCGGTCGGCCATCACGAAGCCAAGAAGAAGGATGAGGCCGCCAAGAAGCAGGCCGAGCAGCAGCAGGACCAGCACGGCAACAACCAGCCGCCGAAGTGAGCGCTGTCAGGTAAGCGTTTTCAGGCGGGATGGAGCGGCTATGGACCTGGTCTAGGCCTGCCACTCCTCCCGCAGGATGGCGTAGAGGACATGATCACGCCATGCGCCGTCGATGCGCAGGTAACCACGGGCATAGCCTTCGTGGGAAAAGCCGACCTTTTCCAGCAAACCGCGGCTCGGCAGGTTGGTCGGCAGGCAGGCGGCCTCGACCCGGTGCAGGCCGAGCTGGCCGAAGGCGAACTCCAGGGCCAGCCGGGTGCCGCCGGAGACATAGCCGTTGCGGGCGTAGGGCTGTCCGGCCCAGTAGCCGAGCGTCCCCATCTGCGCCACGCCGCGGCGGATGTTGGTGAGGCCGAGCCCGCCGACAAGAGCGTCGGTCCCCCGGTCGAAGATCAGGAAGCTGTAGCCGAGATCGTCCCGCCACTCCTGCGCCTGCCGCCGCAGCCGCCGGGCGAAGGCGGTGCGCGTCAGGGCATCGGCCGGCCAGGTGGGCTCCCAGGGCGTCAGGAAGCCGCGCGAGGCGGCCCGAAGATCGGCCCATTCCCGCCAGTCGCGGGGCAAAGGCGGCCGGATGTAGCAATGCGATCCGTCGAGCCGGATCGCGGGAGGACTGATGAGGCCGCTGCCGAGAAGGCGGATCATTGAGTGACCACCCTTCCTCTCCCGCCTTCGCTCAGGAGAAGAGGGATCCGCATCCCGGTCCATCCACGCAGTGCAACCCCCTCACCCCGCCCCTCTCCCCGGGGGGAGAGGGGGACGAGTGCGGGTGGGAAGTGGGGACCGCCACCGTCTTCATCGTCAGGCGAGGCGCTCCGCGATGCGGTCGTAGCTTTCCAGCTTGGCGATGGGGCCGAGAGCGGCCACGGTCGGACGGCTGGCGCGCAGGCGGGACGCCGCCTTGACCACAGACTCGCGGTCGACGCCGTCGATCTTCGCCACGATCTCTTCAACCGGAACTGGGCGGTCGTAGATCAGGACCTGCTGGCCCAGCTGCTCGCAGCGCGACATGGTGCTTTCCAGCGCCATCAGCGTGCCGGCCTTCAGCTGGGCGCGGGCGCGGGCGACCTCGTCCTCGGTGACGTCGGCGCCGACCTTGGCAATCTCGTCGCAGACGACGGGAACCAGCTCCGCCACCTCGTCCTCGCCGGTGCCGGCATAGACGCCGAACAGGCCGCCGTCATGATAGCCGCCGGTGAAGGTGTAGATGGAATAGACCAGCCCGCGCTTCTCCCGCACCTCCTGGAACAGGCGGGACGACATGCCGCCGCCGAGCAGGGTGGAGAGCACCGAGTGGGCGTAGAAGTCGGGGTCGTGCACCCCCACCCCGTCGAAGCCGAGCACGAGGTGCATCTGCTCCAGGTCACGGTCCTCGCGGAAATCGCCGCCGGTGTAGCGGGCGGTCTCCGGCTTGGGCGGTGCGCCGCTCGGCAGGTCGCCGAAGGCCTTCATGGCGAGGTCGACCATCCGGTCATGCTCGATCCGGCCGGCGGCGCTCAGCACCATGCCGGGGGCACCGTAATGGCCGACGATGTAGTCGACCAGCGCCTCGCGCGGCAATGCGCCGACGATCTCCGCCGAGCCCAGCACCGGACGGCCGATGGCCTGCCCCGGATAGGCGGTGGACTGGAAATGGTCGAAGATGATGTCGTCGGGCGTGTCGGCGCTCTGGCCGATCTCCTGCAACACCACCGTGCGCTCGCGCACCAGCTCCTCGGCGTCCAGCGTGGAGTGCTGGATCATGTCGGAGAGGATGTCGAGTGCCAGCGGCGCATCCTCGTGCAGGACCTTGGCGTAATAGGCGGTCTGCTCGCGGGTGGTGTAGGCGTTCAGCTGGCCGCCGACATTCTCGATCTCCTCGGAGATGCGGAAGGCCGAACGGCGCCGGGTGCCCTTGAACAGCATATGCTCGACGAGGTGGGCGACGCCATTGACGCTCGCCGCCTCGTTGCGGGTGCCCACCCCGACCCAGCAGCCGAGCGAAACGGACTGCACGTCGGGCATGGTGTCGGTCGCGACGCGAAGCCCGTTGGGCAACGTCGTCACACGAATGGAACTCATGCGGCCTCCTGGGCGGCGCGGGCGCGCTTGGTGACGAAGTCCTGGACCGCCGCCAGATCGTTCGGCAGGTCGGACAGGCGCTCCTCGCGCACATAAAGATCGGACAGGCGCGGCGGCAGGTCCGGCCGGCGGCCGGTCGCCTTTTCCACCGCGTCGGGGAACTTGGCGGGATGGGCGGTGGCGAGAACCACCATGGGAACGGTCGGATCGGCCCGGCCGGCGGAAACCGCCGCCTTGGCCGCCCCGATGCCGACCGCCGTGTGCGGGTCGAGCAGATAGAGGCTGTCCTTCCAGACGTCCGCAATGGTCGCCATGGTGGCGGCCTCGTCCACCCGGTGGCCGGAGAAGATGGCCAGCGCGCGGGCGAGCTGCGCGTCGGTCACCGCGAACCTGCCCTCGGTGCGGAAGCGGTTCAGCGCCGCCGTCACCGCGGTGCCGTCGCGGTCGAGCAGGTCGAACAGCAGCCGCTCGAAGTTGGAAGAGATCTGGATGTCCATGCTGGGAGACAAGGTAGGCACGACAGGCGCCGCGACCATGCTCCCACTGGCGAAAAAGCGCGCCAGGATGTCGTTGCTGTTGGATCCCACCACCAGCGTCTCGATCGGCAGCCCCATGGAGCGGGCGCCATAAGCGGCATAGACATTGCCGAAATTGCCGGTCGGCACGGTGAAGGCGATCTTGCGGTCCGGGACGCCCAGCGCAACGGCAGCAGTGAAGTAATAGACGATCTGGGCCATGATGCGCGCCCAGTTGATCGAGTTCACCGCCGACAGCCCCATCCGGTCGCGGAAGGCGCCGTCGTTGAACATCGCCTTAACGAGGTCCTGGCAATCGTCGAAGGTGCCGTCCAGCGCGATGTTGTGGACGTTGGACGACAGCACGCTGGTCATCTGGCGGCGCTGCACCTCGGACGTGCGGCCCTTGGGATGCAGGATGAAGATGTCGACGTTCTGGCGGTCGCGGCAGGCCTCGATGGCGGCCGAGCCGGTGTCGCCGGAGGTGGCGCCGACGATGGTCACCCGCTGCCCGCGCTTGGCCAGCACATGGTCGAACAGGCGGCCGAGCAGCTGCAGCGCCACGTCCTTGAAGGCGAGCGTCGGCCCGTGGAACAGCTCCAGCACCCAGGTGGTCGGGTCGATCTGCACCAGCGGGGTCACCGCGGCATGGTCGAAGCTGGCATAGGCGTCACGGACGATGGCGCGGAACTCGTCCTCGGCGATGGAGCCGCCCAGGAAGGGCAGCATCACCCGGACGGCGATCTCGCTGTAGGGCAGCCCGCGCATGGCGCGGATGTCGTCGGCCGTGAACTGCGGCCAGGTCTCCGGCACATAGAGGCCGCCGTCGCGCGCCAGCCCGGCAAGAAGGACGTCCTCGAAACCCAAGACCGGGGCCGCGCCCCGCGTGCTGACGTACCGCACCGCTTACACTCCGTCCGATGAAGTGGGCATAGTTAGCGAGGACCCCGCCCGCACGCAAGCGGTGCGGGACGCACGGCGCATATTCCCGATGGTGGGGGCGCCCGACGGCTTCGGGTAGAACGCTTGAAACACCATGAAACGGTTTCGTGGGGTGTGTTCAGTGTTCAATCCGGCCCGACCCGTGCGGCTCCGGATGGACGGCATGGAACAGAGTGAAACGGTTCCCCGGAGATGTTCCATCGTTCCATCCCGGCCCGATCCTCTCACGCAGCCTCCTCGACCACCTCGTCGGCACCGCGCCGGCGCACCAGCGAGGCGGCGCGTTCCAGCACCTCCGGACCGGCGCCGAGGCGGTGGGCGTTCTCGGCGATGTGGCGGCGGTAGGCACGGGCGCCGGGCAACCCCTGGAACAGGCCCAGCATGTGGCGGGTGATCGACGACAGCGGCGTGCCGACCGTCATCCGTGCCTCGATGTAGGGCAGCATCGCCTCGATCACCGCATGGCGGTCGGGTCCGGGCTCCCCGCCCATCAGGCGGCGGTCGGCGTCGGCCAGCAGATAGGGCGTCTCGTAGGCGGCGCGGCCGATCATCACGCTGTCGAGGGTGCCGAGATGCCCCTCGGCCTCGTCCAGCGTGCGGATGCCGCCGTTGATGGCGATGGTGAGATGCGGGTGTTCCGCCTTCAGCCGGTGGACGAGGTCGTAGCGCAGCGGCGGGATGTCCCGGTTCTCCTTGGGGCTGAGGCCCTTCAGCCAGGCCTTGCGGGCATGGACGATGAAATGGGTGCAGCCGGCGGCGGAGACGGTGCGGATGAAGTGGTCGAGCGTCGGCCACTCCTCCATCTCGTCGATGGCGATGCGCGACTTGACGGTGACCGGAATCGACACCGCCTCGCGCATGGCGCCGACGAGGCGTGCCACCAGATCGGGCTCAGCCATCAGGCAGGCGCCGAAGCGGCCGGACTGCACGCGGTCGCTCGGGCAGCCAACGTTGAGGTTCACCTCGTCATAGCCCCACTCCTCGGCGATGCGGGCGCAGGCAGCGAGGTCCGCCGGGTCGGAGCCGCCGAGCTGGAGCGCCACCGGATGTTCCGCCGCATCGAAGCCCAGCAGCCGCTCGCGGTCGCCATGCAGCACGGCACCCGTGGTCACCATCTCGGTATAGAGCAGGGTCGAGCGCGACAGCAGACGGTGGAAGTACCGGCAATGCCGGTCGGTCCAGTCCATCATCGGGGCGACGCTGAGGGGGATGGCGGAGGTGACGAGGTTCGGAGCGGTCATCGCGGTCAGCTCTGCTGCGGCCGGAAAAATCAGGATGGGCGAAACGGGATCGGCGGGCAACCGCCGGGCATAAATTTTGCCAAAAGCAAAAGGCCCGGCTATGCAGCCGGGCCTTCCTAACTTGTCGCGCATCCTGGAGAAGATGGCGTCCCCGACGGGAGTCGAACCCGTGTCGCCGCCGTGAAAGGGCGGTGTCCTAGGCCTCTAGACGACGGGGACGTCGTTCGCGGTGACGCGCTTTCTAAAGATCGGAGCCGCCGAGCGCAAGCGCTTTTTTGCATCCTCCGATACTTTTTGCGCCCTGCCTGCCCCCATTCCCCACCCCCATGCCCCGCCAGTGCTCAGGCCGAGCGCGCCGGTGCCGCGTCGTCGATCAGCAACTGGACCCCTTCGGAGCCGTTCCAGCGGTCGATGCGCAGGACGCCGGCAAGATGGAACGGCGTGCCGCGGCCGGTCAGCAGGGCCTGGCCCATGTCGCTGTCGAGCGCGCGGAAGGCGATGGCCTTCAGCCGGGCACCGTCATTGCCTTGCAGGATGCAGCGGACATGGTTGGCGCCCACCACGTCGGCACGCACGACGCGGGCATCGGCGATGGCGAAGCGCGGCTCGGAATTGCCGGTGCCGTAGGGGCCGAGCTTGTCGAGCATCGTCACCAGACCGACGCTGGCGCCACCGACCGACAGGGCGCCGTCCAATTCCAGCGTCGGCACCAGCGGGGCGGACGCCACCTGTTCGGAGATACGGCTGTGCAGGAAGTCGCGCAGCGCATCGATCTTGTCGCCGGCCACGGTGAAGCCCGCCGCCATGCGGTGGCCGCCGCCGGCCAGCAGCAGCCCCTCCTGCCGGGCGGCGATCACCGCCGAGCCGAGATCGACGCCACGGACGGAACGGCCGGACGCCTTGCCGATGACGGTGCCGTCGGCGGTTTCCTCCAGCGCCACCACGCAGGCCGGGCGGCTGTAGCGCTCCTTCAGCCGGGCGGCGACGATGCCGATGACGCCGGGATGCCAGCCGGCGCCGGTGACGAAGACCAGATCGGTCGTGCGCCCGGCCTCGGCGGCGACGCGCTCCAGCGCCTCGTCGAGGACCGCCTGCTCGATGGTGCGGCGTTCTGCGTTGTGGCCTTCCAGCCGCTGGGCCAGTTCCATCGCCTCGATGGGATCATCGGTGGAGAGCAGGCGGGCACCGAGGTCAGACGCCCCCACCCGGCCGCCGGCATTGACGCGCGGCCCGAGGACGTAGCCGGCATGGTAGGCGTCCGGCTTCTCCTTCACCCCCGCCACGTCGGACAGGGCGGCGAGGCCGGGGTTGGCGCGCCGCGCCATCACCTTCAGCCCCTGCGCGACCAGCGCGCGGTTCAGCCCGGTCAGCGGCACCACGTCGCACACCGTGCCGAGTGCCACGATGTCGAGCCACTCCATCAGGTTGGGCTCCGCCCGGTCGCGGTAGAAGCCGGTTGTCCGCAGCACCCGGTTGATGGCGACGATGGTGATGAAGGTGACGCCGGCGGCGCAGAGCGTGCGGTAGGCGCCGTCCTCGTCCAGCCGGTTGGGGTTGACCAGCGCGACGGCGGGGGGCAGGCGCGGTTCGGCGGCATGGTGGTCGAGCACGACGACATCCAGCCCGGCCTCGGCTGCCGCCTCCAGCGCCGCGAAGGCGGAAATGCCGCAATCGACGGTCACCACCAGCCGCACCCCCTCCCCTTTCAGGCGAAGCAGCGCCGGGGCGTTGGGGCCGTACCCCTCGGTGATGCGGTCGGGGACATAGACGCGGATGTCGGCGCCGAGCGCGCGGAAGAAGCGGCGCAGCAGGGCGGCGGAGGTGGCGCCGTCGACGTCATAGTCGCCGAAGACGGCCACCGGCTCGCCGTCGCGGATGGCCCGCCCGATGCGCTCGGCCGCCGGGTCCATGTCGCGGAAGCGCGACGGATCGGGCAGCAGCGCCTTCAGCGTCGGGTTGAGGAAGGTCTCGCAGCTGTCCTCGGTGACGCCGCGGGCGGCCAGCACCCGGCCGACGATCTCCGGCAGCCCACGCCCCTGGGTGAGAGCCTGCGCCTGCCGCTCGTCGCAGGGCCGCGCCTGCCAGCGCTTGCCGGACAGGGAGTGGGCGACGTTGAGGAAGGCGGCGGGCTCGGTCATGGCGGTGCTGCACGGTCTCTCTGGGATGGGGGCACAGCCATAGCAGAGATGGGGGCGCGGCGCACGGGTGGGTATGGACAGGGGTGGGATGTGGCCGTGGGAGTGGAGGTGGGCGGCTTTAAGCCGCCCGCATCCACACCGCGGTGTCGTGGAACGCCGCACCGCCGGCCGGCGGCACCGGCTCCGGCGAGGTCAGGCTGTTGATGCCCATGCCCTCGACGAAGGCGCTGTTGGGCCAGATGCCCTCGACGATCACCACGCCGCGCGGCACACCGGCGAAGGACTTAGCATGGACCACCACGCTGCCCTGTGGGTTGCCCAGCCGCACCGCGTCGCCGTCGGCCAGAGCCAGACCGGCGGCATCGTCCGGATGGATCAGGGCGGTGGGACGGCCTTCGCGCTTCTGGGCGGTCAGCGTCTCGGTGAAGGAGGTGTTGAGGAACTGGCGGGCCGGGGCGGTGACGAGACGGAACGGGTGATCCGCATCGGCGTCGCGGGCCGGGGGCATATGGTCGGGCAGCTCCGGCATGCCGCCATAGGGGCCGAGCGCCGCCCAGTCGGGGGCGAAGCGGAACTTGGCGTCGGGATGGGCGAAGCCGTTGAGGAAATGCGAGGTCTCGAAATCCGGCTGGGCGTCGATCCAGCGGTCGGCGGTCAGCGTCGCCGCGTCGCCGAGGTCGGACGCCTTCAGCATGGCGTCGATGATTTCCAGCGCGGTCATGCCGAATCCCGGATGCTCGGCGCCGACGCGGCGGGCGAGTTCGCTGATGACCCAATGGTTCTCGCGCGCCTCGAACTGCGGCTCGATCACCTTGCGGCCGATCAGGATGTGCATCTGGCCGCCGCCGCGGTAGATGTCGTCATGCTCCAGGAAGGTGGTGGCGGGAATCACCAGATCGGCCAGCTTGGCTGTGTCGGTCATGAACTGCTCATGCACCGCCACGAACAGATCCTCGCGCAGGAAGCCCTGGCGGACGCGGTTGGAATCCGGGCAGATCGTCACCGGGTTGGTGTTCTGGATCAGCATCGCCGTCACCGGCGGGCCGCTGGTCAGGTCGCGCGGGTCACCGGTCAGGACAGCGCCGATGCGCGACTGGTCGAAGCTGCGCACCGACTTGTCGAGACGGTCCAGCCCCTCCGACAGGGTCTTGTCCAGCTTGTAGATGCCGGACGAGCAGTAGAGCGCGCCGCCGCCCTTGTGCTGCCACGCCCCGGTCACCACCGGCAGGCAGGAGACGGCATGGACCTGCGCCGCCCCATTGTGGGCGCGCGACAGGCCGTAGCCGACGCGCAGGTAGCTGCGCTTCGTGGTGCCGTAGAGGCGGGCGAACTCTTCGATCTCCGCCACGGTCAGGCCGGTGATGGATGCTGCCCAGTCCGGGGTGCGGCTGGCGAGATGCGCCTCCAGCGCCCCGGTATCGCCGGCCAGCCGGGCCAGATAGGCGCGGTCGGCGTAACCGTCGCGGAACAGCACATGCATCACCGCACAGGCCAGCGCCCCGTCGGTGCCCGGCCGCAGCATCAGGTGCAGGTCGGAGACCTCGGCCGTGCCGGTGCGGTAGGGGTCGATGGTGACCAGCTTCGCCCCGCGGCCCTTCCGGGCGCGGCTGACATGGGTCATCACGTTGACCTGGGTCGCCACCGGGTTGCCGCCCCAGTTGACGATCAGGTCGCTTTCCGCCATCTCGCGCGGGTCGGCGCCGCGGATGTCGCCATAGCCGGCGAGCCAGCCCATGTTGGCCGGGGTGTCGCAGACCGTGCTGGTCTGGCGCGAATAGCCCTTGGCATGGCGCAGGCGCTGGATGCCGCCGCGCTGCACCAGACCCATGGTGCCGGCGTAGAAATAGGGCCAGACGGCTTCTGGGCCGTAGGTCCGCTCGGCGGTCAGGAAGGCGTCGGCGATGCGGTCCAGCGCCTCTTCCCAGCCGATCGGCTTCCATTGCCCGGAGCCCTTGGGGCCGCTGCGCAGCAGCGGGGTCTTCAGCCGGTCCGGCGAATGCACGCGCTCGGCATAGCGGCTGACCTTCGCGCAGATGACACCGGCGGTGTAGCTGTTCTCGGCGGCGCCGCGCACCTTGCCGATGCGGTCGGGGGCGAGGCGTTCCACCTCCAGCGCGCAGGTGCTGGGGCAATCGTGCGGACAGGCGGTGGGCAGGAACTGGGCCGACAAGGCTAACCTCTGGTCTGGCTGGCGGCGGGGTGGCCCAAAGTTTAGGCCCTGCCCCACGCCGGCTTCAATGCGCAACAATGTATGGGTACAAAAAAGCGGGGCCGCGAAGTCCCTTGTCCGGACTTCGCGGCCCCTGCCGATTTTAGCGAGAAAATCCCCTGGCGACTTGCGGCTTTACATGAAGCCGAGCAGGCGCGGGAACCACAGCGTGATCGCCGGGACATAGGTGACGAGGCCGAGGAAGATCAGCATCGTCAGCAGCCACGGCCACACCGCCACCGTCAGCTCGGTGATGCCCATCTTGGTGATGCCCGAGGCGACGTAGAGGTTCAGGCCCACCGGCGGGTGGCACATGCCGACTTCCATGTTCACGATGATCAGGATGCCGAAATGCACCGGGTCGATGCCCAGCTTCATGGCGACCGGGAACAGGATCGGCGCCATGATCAGGACGATGGACGACGGCTCCATGAAGTTGCCGGCGGCCAGCAGGATGATGTTCACCACCAGCAGGAAGACCCACACGCCCATGTTCTGGTCGAGGATCCAGGCCGCCATGTTCTGCGGGATCTGCTCCGACGTCATCAGGAAGGAGAAGAGCACCGCGTTGGTGATGATGTAGAGCAGCATCGCCGACATGCTGGCGCTGTCCAGCAGCACCTTCGGCACGCGGCGGAGCGGCATGTCCTTGTAGACGAAGACCGCGACGACGAAGGCATAGACCGCGGCCATCGCCGCCGCCTCGGTCGGGGTGAAGATGCCGCTGTAGATGCCGCCCATGACGACGATGATCAGCAGCAGGCCCCAGAAGCTTTCGCGCAGGGCGTGCATGCGCTGGGCAAAGCTGGCCTTGGGCAGGCGCGGATAGCCGAACTTGCGGGCACGGAACCAAGTGGTGAAGCCGAGGAAGCAGGCCAGCATGATACCCGGCACCACGCCGGCGATGAACATCTGGCCGATGGAGGCGGCCTGCGGGTGGCCGGTGGTGGCGACGCAGTACATCACCATGACGATGGACGGCGGGATCAGGATGCCGAGCGCGCCCGAGGTGGTGACGATGCCGGCGCCGAAATTCTTCGGGAAGCCCTGCGCCACCATGGCCGGCAGGATGATCGAGCCGATGGCGACCACCGTGGCCGGGCTGGAGCCAGACACCGCCGCGAACAGCGCACAGGCCATCACGCCGGCAAGGCCGAGGCCGCCGTGCCAGTGGCCGACCATCGAAGTGGCGAAGTTGATCATGCGGCGCGCGACGCCGCCATGGGTCAGGAAGTTGCCGGCCAGGATGAAGAACGGGATCGCCATGATCTCGAACTTCTCGATGCCGGTGAACAGCTTCAGGGCCACGGCGTCGATCGGCACGTCGGTCATGAAGAACAGGAAGGACAGAACGGTCAGGCCGAGCGAGATGGAGATCGGCATGCCGGTGAGCATGAGGGCCAGCAGAAGCCCGAAGATGATGGCGGCGTTCATGCCGGGCCTCCTTCCTTGGC
This sequence comes from Azospirillum sp. UENF 112521, assembly GCF_058780665.1. Classification (NCBI taxonomy): domain Bacteria; kingdom Pseudomonadati; phylum Pseudomonadota; class Alphaproteobacteria; order Rhodospirillales; family Azospirillaceae; genus Azospirillum; species Azospirillum sp. UENF 112521. Next base: position 814,136 of record NZ_JBSNCI010000002.1, on the reverse strand, counting down.
GGCTTCGACCGGGTCGATGCCGTCGACCTGGGCGTGGTCGTGATGGGGCAGTTCACCGGTGCGGACGAAGGTCCAGGCGACCTGGAGGAAGCGGAAGCACATCAGGTAGGAGCCGAGCGGCACCGCCAGATAGATGATCCACATCGGCCATTCCAGATCGGCCGACACCTGCTCGGTCTCGGAGATGTGGTAGACGAAGCGGGCACCCAGCGACCCGACGATCAAGGTGAACAGCGCGCCGGCACCCAGCCCGAACAGCACGAACTTGGCACGCAGGTGCGGTTCCATCCGGTTGATGATGACGTCGACGCCGACATGGATGCCGGTGCGCACGCCATAGGCGGCGCCGAACTTGGCCATCCACACGAACATGTAGATGCACAGCTCCTGCGCCCAGGCGAGGTTCCAGTGCAGCACATAGTCCTGGATGTAGGGAACGCCGGAGAAATAGCGGTGGACGACGGACGCGAAGATGACGAGCGTCGCCCCGGCCATGAGCGACGCGATCAGCGTCTCCTCAAGCCGGTCGAGTAGTTTCATGAGCATGTCGGGGGGATCTCCCGGTCGGCGGAGATGGTCTTAAAGGCTGGATAGCCGCAGCACGACCCTTAGCGCTTCAGTCGGCCGTCATCCCCGCGCAGGCGGGGATCCAGGCGGCTGCCGGAGCGGAATGGATCGTCGAAGCTGGATTCCCGCCTGCGCGGGGATGACGGCCGGACAGTGTGGATGCCGGTTTGGAGTGGACGACGCCTTCCGGTGGAATGGCGTCGCCCGCCCTCAAATCACATCTTGAAGCCGGCCGCGGCCAATTCCTTGTAGATCGCTTCGATCAGGTCCTTGCCGACGCGGGATTCGGCGTCCTTGTGGACCGGCTTCAGGGCCTTGACCCAGGCTTCGCGCTCTTCCTTGGTCTGGGTGTGGAACTCGGTCTTGCCGGACGCCTTCATCTGGGCCAGCGCAACGTCGTTCTCGTTCTGGGCAATGTCGTTGGCGTAGTCGGTCGCCTCCTTCATCGCCTCTTCCAGCTTGCCGCGGACGTCGGCAGGCAGGCCTTCCCAGAACTTCTTGTTCACGATGACCGCATAGCCGAGATAGCCGTGGTCGGTCAGGGTGGCGTTCTTCTGAACCTCGTGCATCTTCTGGGTGTACATGTTGGACGGCGGGTTCTCCGTGCCGTCGACGACGCCGGTCTGCAGCGCTTGGTACACTTCGGAGAAGGCCATCACCTGCGGCAGGGCGCCCAGCGCGCGCATCTGGGCGTCCAGAACCTTGGACGACTGGATGCGCATCTTCAGGCCCTTCACGTCCTCCGGCTTGATGAGCGGCTTGTTGGCGCTCATGATCTTGAAGCCGTTGTCCCAGTAGGCCAGCCCGACGATGCCCTTGGACTCCAGCTTCTGGAACAGCTTCTTGCCGATCTCGCCCTTGGTGACGCGCTGGAGGACTTCCTTGCTCGGGAAGATGTAGGGCAGGTCGAAGACCTCGAATTCCTTCGCGCCCAGCGGGCCGAACTTGGCCAGCGACGGGGCCAGCATCTGGACGGCGCCCAGCTGCAGCGCCTCAAGCTCTTCCTTGTCCTTGTAGAGCTGGCTGTTCGGATAGACCTCGATCTTCACCTTGCCGGCGGTCAGCTTCTCGGCCAGTTCCTTGAACTTCTCGGCACCCTTGCCCTTCGGCGTCTCCGGCGCGACGACGTGGCTGAACTTGATCACGATCTGGTCCTGGGCCCAGGCCGTCGAAATCGCCATCGGCGCCGACATCATGCAGCCGACCGCCGCCGCGCACAGGAGCTTCACGAGTTTCATAGGTGCGTCCCCCTCTGGTATTCATTGTAGACGGGACTGACTGTTCGGCCCCGTACTTGTTGCGCATTGTTCATGATCGGACGGATTGCGGCTATTGTGGATATCCGCAGAGTCGGCCTATTCCACTTTCGTACGGTCCCGCCATCCCCTGCCCCCATATTTTCGTGTCCACCCCGATGCCGAAGCCATCCTCCAAGTCCAGTCCTGCCGTCCGCATCGGGCGGGCGGTGCCGCATGCCATGCCGGTGGTGGCGATGGCGCTGGTCGTGGTGCTGCTGGGCGCCTTCCTGTGGCTGTTGCAGCGCAACGAGCGGGAGGAGGAGGCGCTGGCGCTGATCAAGGACGCGCTGTGGGTGGAGCAGAACCTGCACTTCCAGCTCGCGTCCGACGAGGACAAGCTGGAGAGGCTGGCGGAGACGCTCAGCCGAATCGAGGCGGGCCGGGTTGAGGTGGATCTGCGGCAGTTCGCCGCAATGGCCCGGCTGGTGGTGAACACCAACCCGGCGATCGAGCGGGTGCTGTGGCTCGACGCCCGGGGCCGCACCCTGCTGGCCGAGCCGCCGCTGCCGGGGAACGGCGGAACGGATGCAGCATCGGAACCGGCCGGCGCGGAGGGGATGGCCCGCGACGACGCGGTGCGGATCGCGCGGTCCTCCGGCCTGCGGGCCTATGGCGCGCCCTACCGGATCGACGCCACCGACCGCGGCTTCGACGCCGCCTTCCCGCTGTTCCGCGACGGCGTCTTCGCCGGCACGCTGGTCGGCGTCTTCTCGTTCGAGGCGATGCTGACCCACCATGTCCCCTGGTGGTTCGCCCAGCGCTACCAGCTGGAGGTGGTCGACGCCACCGGCGCGGTGCTGGGATCGAAGTCGCGCATGTCGGTGCCGGGCTCCATGGCCGGTCCGGCCCCCGACCCGGCGCGCAGCCACCTGATCCCGTTCGATCCGCCCGGCCATGGGATGGCCCTGGTCGCCACCGCCTACCCCACCGACTCCAACGTCACCCGCACCGTTCTGGTGGCGGCGATCTTCGCGCTGACCGGATCGGCATTGTGGAGCCTGTGGTCGCTGCGCCGGCACATCGCCGGCCGCCTGCGCGCCGAGGAGGCGCTGCGCGAGGAGCATGCCTTCCGCAAGGCGATGGAGGACAGCCTGACCGTGGGCATGCGCGCCCGCGACCTGGAAGGGCGCATCACCTACGTCAACCCGGCCTTCTGCCGGATGGTCGGTCTGGAGGCGGAGGACCTGATCGGGCGCGGCCCGCCAGCGCCCTATTGGCTGCCGGAGGAGATCGACCGGGCCGAGGCCGCCTTCCAGGACGTGCTGGCCGGCCGGGCGCCGGAAAGCGGGCTGGAGATGCGTTTCCAGCGTGCCGACGGCGAGCGGTTCGAGGCGCTGATCTACGAGGCGCCGCTGATCGACGCCAACGGGCGGCAGACCGGCTGGATGGGCTCCGTCCTCGACATCACCGAGCGCAAGCGCGCCGAGGAACTGGCCCGCCAGCAGCAGGAGCGGCTGCAACAGACCTCCCGCCTGATCACCATGGGCGAAATGGCCTCCACCCTGGCCCATGAGCTGAACCAGCCGCTGTCGGCCATCGCCAGCTATTGCACCGGCTGCCTCAACCGGCTGCGCTCCGACCGCTGCGACACCCAGGAGGTGGCGGCGGCGCTGGAGAAGCTGGCCGCCCAGGCCAAGCGCGCCGGGCTGGTGGTGCGCCGCATCCACGATTTCGTGCGCAAGCGCGACCCCAAGGTCGCCCCCTGTTCGTTGGCCGAGGTGCTGGAGGACTGCGTCGGGCTGGCCGGCAGCGATGCTGCAAGGCTGGGCGTGCGGGTGGAGCTGGATGCCCCGGCGGATCTGCCGCCGGTCACCGGCGACCGCATCCTGCTGCAGCAGGTGGTGCTGAACCTGATGCGCAACGGGATCGAGGCGATGGCCCGCACCCCGCGCGCCGACCGCCGCCTGACCGTCACCGTCCGCCAGACCGATTGCGACGGCGGTGGGGACGGCAAGGGCGGGGGCGGGGATGGAGCCCGCCTGCTGCTGACCGAGATCCGCGACCATGGCTGCGGCGTCGCCCCCGACGTGGCCGACCGCCTGTTTTCCCCTTTCTTCACCACCAAGCGCGAAGGTATGGGCATGGGGCTGAACATCTGCCGCTCCATCGTCGAGCACCACCGCGGCCGGCTGTGGTTCGAGACGGTGGCGCCGGAGGGAGATGGAGACGGGGACGCAACGGGGGCCACCGCCGCCGGCACGCGCTTCCTGTTCACCCTGCCCGTCCATGCCCGCACGCCGGACCGGTCGACAGACCCGCATCCTGGCGGCCCACATCCCGCCGGCCCGCATCCCGCCGGCCCTTTTCCCGATGACACTGCCGAGGCTGCCGAATGACCACGCTCCACATCGTCGACGACGACGAGGCCATCCGCGACGCGCTCGGCTGGCTGTTCCAGTCGCGCAACGTCCCGGTGGCAGGCTGGCCGTCGGCCGAATCCTTCCTGGAGTCGTGGCGGCCGGACACCGCCGGCTGCCTCCTGCTGGACATCCGCATGGAGGGCATGAGCGGGCTGGAGCTGTTCGACCGGCTGCTGTCCAAGGGCTGCCGCATGCCGGTGATCTTCCTGACCGGCCATGGCGACGTGCCCATCGCCGTCGGCGCCCTGAAGAAGGGGGCCCGCGATTTCGTGGAGAAGCCCTTCAACGACAATGAGCTGGTCGACCGCGTGATCGACGCGCTGGCCTTCGACGCCGAGCAGCGCGAGCGCGAAGCCGGCCAGGCCGGGCTGGCCGCCCGTCTGGCCACCCTGACCCAGCGCGAACGGCAGGTGATGGAGCTGGTCGTCGCCGGCCGCCTGAACAAGGTGATCGCCGACGAACTTGGCATCAGCATGCGCACGGTGGAGGTCCACCGCAGCCATGTGTTCGAGAAGATGCGGGTGAAGACGGCGGTGGAGCTGACGCGGCTGCTGACGGGTGCCGCCTGATTGCCCCTTCCGATAAGAGAAAACCCGGGGAACGACGGAGGCGCCTGGAGTCCCCACCGGTCCCGTACTAGTCTGTCCGTACCACTCCGGTGGTCGTCCCCGACGGTCTGGAGCATCAGCGGTTGAGGTTTCGGTTACCCGGCTCCATCCTTGCCATCGGTCTGGCCGTGACGGCACCGCTGTTGCTGTTCGGCGCCGTGATGGTCTGGCAGCTCGACGCCCGCGACCGGGCGGAGACGGAGGATGCGCTGCAATCGGTGGCGCAGTCGCTGTCGCTGGCGGTCGACCGCGAACTGGCGAGCCAGCTGCGCCCGCTGGAACTGCTGGCGTCGCTGCTCCAGCCCAATGCCGACGATCTGCGCACCCTGTACCAGGAGACCACCACCGCCACCCACAGCCAGCCCGGCTGGCTGGCGATGGGGATGATCGACGCCGACACCGGCCGCTTCGTCTTCCACACCCATTACCCGCTGGGCGTCCAGCCGCTGCCGCCGCCCCGGCTGGACGATGTCACCCGCCATGTCATCGAGAGCCGCCGCGCGACCATCGGCGGCGTGCTGCCGCCCGGCGGACCGCCGGGCCGGCCGTCGCTGATCCTGCGCGCACCGATCCTCCAGTTCGACCCGGACCACCAGACCGACCGGGTGCGCTACATCCTGTCCCTGGCACTTGGGCTGGAGGGGCTGTCCAGCGCCCTGCGGACCCGCGACACCCCGCCGGAATGGACGGTCACCGTCATCGATCCGACCATGGTGATCGCCGCCCGTTCGCGCGATGCCGCCGCCTATCTGGGCCAGAAGGTCTACGCGTCGCTGGAGGCGCGGATCCGCACCGGCAGCAACCGCATGTTCGTCGGCCAGACCAAGGACGGGGTCGAGGTCCACTCCGTCATCCACCGCTCCTCCGAAACCGGCTGGGCGGTGGTGCTGGGCGTGCCCTCGGCCCTCGTGCAGCAGAAGCTGAACGCCACCCGCATGACGGTGGTCGGCGGCGCGGCTGCCGCCTGTGCTGCGACGCTGATGCTGGCGCTGCTGGTGTCGCGCGCCTACCGCCGCCGCCGCAGTGCCGAGGAGGAGGTGCGCCGTGCCCGCGAGGCGGTGCTGATCGAGCAGCGCCGCCGGCTGCAATCGGAAAAGGACCATGCCGAGGCGGCGAACCGGGCCAAGAGCGATTTCCTGGCGAACATGAGCCACGAGCTGCGCACCCCGCTGAATGCGATCATCGGCTTCGCCGAGGCCCTGATGTCCGGCATCTTCGGCCCCTCTCCGCCCAAGCATGTCGAATATCTGACCGCCATCCACCAGTCCGGCCGCCATCTGCTGGATCTGGTGAATGAGCTTCTGGACATGGCGAAGATCGAGGCCGGGCGGCTGGAGCTGTTCCCCGCCTGCGTTGCGCTGGGCGAGCTGCTGGAGGACTGCCTGTCGCTGATGGAGGCGCTGGCCCTGCGCAAGGGGGTGGTGCTGACCGGCGGCGCCATCGCGTCCGATCTTCAGGTCACGGTGGATGGGGTCCGCATGCGGCAGGCGGTTCTGAACGTCCTGTCCAATGCCGTCAAATTCACCCCGGCGGGCGGTGCGGTGCGGGTGGAGGCCAGGCCCGGACCCGGCGGAACCGGCGCCGTCATCGTGATCGCCGACACCGGCGTCGGCATGACCGCGGACGAGATGGTGATCGCGATGGAGCCGTTCCGTCAGGTCCACAACTACCTGACCAAGGCGGAGGCCGGCACCGGCCTGGGCCTGCCGCTGGCCCGCCGCTTCGTCGAGGCCCATGGCGGCACCCTGACCCTGGACAGCACGCCGGGCACCGGCACCACGGTGACGATCATCCTGCCGTGAGGAGGGTTGCGGAAAGCGGCGCTTCGCCTCAACCCCGGCGGGGCGGACGGCCGGGGAGCGTGGCGCGCTGAAGCTTGGCGCCGGCCATGTCGGCACCGTCCATGTCGGCGCTGTCGAGATTGGCGTCGGACAGGTTCGCCTGCACCAGGCAGGTGCCGACCAGCAGGGCGCCGCGCATGTCGGCTCCCATCAGGTTGGCGGCCCAGGAGCGGCCGGTGGGGCGGCCAGACGGATCCTTGATCGCCGCCGGGCCAAGCCGCACCCGCGTCAGGTCGGCACCGGTCAGCACGGCGTAGCTGAGGTTGGCGCCCGACAGGTCGGCGCCCATCAGGTTGGCGCCCTCCAGAGTGGCGCCGGACAAATCGGTCATCATCAGCCGCGCGCCGGTCAGCGCCGCCGCCGACAGGTTGGCCCCCCGCAACGAAGCGGCGCTGAGGTTGACGTTGCGCAGGTCGGCGCGGCTGAGGTCGGCACCGTCCAGGTCGGCCCGCTGGCCGCGCTGGCCGAAGCTGTCGATCCAGCGCTCATGGTCGAAGATGGCGCGCTGGATTTCCGACCCCATGCTGTCGATGGGGCGGGTCATCTGCGCCGTGGCGATGCGGGTGGAGGACAGGTCGCAGTCGGCCATCCGCGTGCCGACCATGTCGGCCTTGTCGAAACGGGTGCCGTCCAGCGCCGCCCCCGACAGGTTGGCGCCGTTCAGACGCGCGCCGGTCAGGTCCGCCCCGGTCAGCACCGCCCCCGACAGATCGGCGTTCTGCAGCACGGCGCCGCTGAGGTCGGCCTCGGACAGGTTGGCGCCGCGCAGCACCGCGCCGGTGAGGTCGGTGGGAATACCGCCCTCCGCCGTCATGCCGTTCTGGAGACGGGCGAGGGCCGCCTTGTGGATCTGGCGGGCGCTTTCGGCATCCTGCGCATCGGGGCCGGTGCCGCGGCGGGCGGTGCCGCCCGGTTCCAGCGTGCCGGCCCGCAGGTCGGCGCCCTTCAAATTGGCGTTCGAGAAGTCGGCCGCGCGCAGCCGGGCGCCGCGCAGGTCGGTCTGCATCAGGTTGGCGCGGCTGATGTCGGCATCGCGCAGATCGACGCCGAACAGGTCGGCGCCGGCCAGATTGGTTCCGTTCAGCCGCCCGCGCGCCAGCCGCGCCCCGACCAGGCGGGCGCCGCGCAGATCGCGCTGCGACAGGTCCACCCCTTCCAGATCGGCCATGGCGAGGTTGGCGCGGGCGCCGCCCGGCTGGCCCTTGATCCAGCGGGCGTGCCGGTCCAGCACCTCGGCCAGCTGGTCGGGCCGAAAGAAGGAGACGGACTGGGCGGTCGGGGTGGTGGCGGTTGGCACGGACAACTCGACGCCGTGAAATGGTTACATCGCGACAATCATGCGGTTCATTCCTTACCGAAGGCTGAATGAACCCCCCTTTTGCGCACCCTCTTTCGGAGGATGCGGTTCGGCGGCCCGCCGGCATGGCGCATCGGCGGGAAAACACTGATTCCAGCCGGGCTGCATAGGAAAAACGGAAGCTTGGCCATAACAACGGCCATAGGCCCCGACCCGTCCATCGCCGTTACCTTACCGCGTCAGTCCCGAGTCGCGCACGTTACCGTTCTGTAATCGAACCGGTTGCGAACGGGTCGCGAACAGCCACGGCCAGGGCTTCCCGCCCCTGTTCCTGGCAAGGCGGCGGAATCCCTCGACTCCTTCAGAAAACAGCATCGGTTAAGCAATGGTTTCTTGACAGAAAAGGCCACGGGCATCCTAAAAGTGTCCCACCTTTCGGATAAACGCACCGCAGCACGCCTTGACCTTAGCCAAGATGTGACTTTGGCCGTAACCGGGACGATGGGGTCCAGACGATGGATTTCGGCTGCCGGAGCGGAAAAACGGGATATGAAGGAAGAATGATGAAGGATGCGGACGCCCGGTCGATCACGACCGCACGCCCGAGCGTCGGCGAGAGCCACGCCACCGAACGCCGTCATCTTGATCGCCGCCATCTTCTGCGCGCCGGCCTCGGCTTGGCGGCGGTCGCCTCAGCGGGCGGGACCCTGCTGACCAGCGAAGAGGCGGAAGCTGCGGCGCTGCGCGCTCCGCCGCGGGTGCTGTCCCTGGTGAACCTGCACACCGGCGAGCGCATCAGCGCCGAATACTGGTCGCGGGGCAAATATGTCCGCGACGCGATGCGGGCCCTGAACCGCGTGCTGCGCGACCACCACAACAATTCGGTCCATGCCATCGATCCGAAGCTGATCGATCTGGTCCACTCGTTGAGCCGCAAGATCAACCGCCGCGGCCCGATCGAGATCATCTCGGGCTACCGCTCGCCGGAGACCAACGCGATGCTGCGCGAGGCCGACGGCAGCGGCGTGGCGCAGAACAGCTATCACATGCGCGGCATGGCGATCGACCTGCGGGTCCAGGGCCTGTCGACCCGCCAGCTCCAGCGGGCGGCGCTCAGCCTGCGTGGCGGCGGGGTCGGCTATTACCCGGACAGCAACTTCGTCCATGTCGACGTGGGGCCGCTGCGCCACTGGTGAGCGGCCTGACCACGGATTTACCGTGGGGTGGCATACCAATCCTTCAGACGTTCGATACGATGTGGCGCCAAGTCCGGACCGGGCTTCGGCGCCGCAGTCGCTTTCGGGTCACGCCTCCTGTCTCCCGCCGCAGGCTTCTGCGATGGTGGCCCGCCTTTGAACGCCTTTTCTGCAACTTTTGGAAAATGACGGTTGCGGCTCATTACCGCATCCTAGGGTAGATGTTTCCGTTTTGCCGGTCCGATATTTTTATTATCATTTCCACTCCACAATTTTTCGGAGCGCCGAGCTTCGCAAGTGGGGGGATAGGCATATGGGTTATCTGTTCGGTGGAAGCGGCAGCGAAACTCTGGTCGGCGGTTATGGTGACGACACGCTGGATGGCGGTGGTGGCAACGATCTCCTGATCGGCGGCATGGGCAACGACGTCTACATCGTGAACGGGACGGGCGCCGTCATCCAGGAATTCGCCTTCGAAGGCTTCGACGAGGTCCGAACCACGCTCAACGCCCAAACGCTCAGCGACAATCTGGAGCGCCTGACTTTCATCGGAACCGGCGACTTCCAGGGGACCGGCAACGCACTGGACAATATGATCGTCGGCGGGGCGGGGAACGATACCCTGACGGGCGGCGACGGCGTCGACACGCTGATCGGTGGCGAGGGCGACGATGTCTTCTATACGGATCACGCCGACGCACCTTTGCAGGGCGGGGCCGGATTCGATACCGTCTTCATCCAAAGCAACTTCGGAACCTATCTCGATCTGGCGGCGTGCAGCATCGAACGGGCCTATGGCGGCTCTGGAAACGACCAGTTGATTGCCGACGGAGCGGTCATCGGGCTTTTGATCGATGGAGGAGACGGCGACGACACGCTCGTTGGCGGCGCTTTCAACGACACGCTCTTCGGTGGCAATGGGCGCGACCAGATCGTCGGCGGGGCGGGCGACGATGTGATCTACATGGATACGACCGACACGGTCGACGCCGGAGACGGCTTCGACACCGTCTATGTCCATGGAAGCAACAGCATGGTCTTCATGAACACCGCCGGCATCGAACGGCTGTTCCTCGGAGACGGAAACGACCTCGTCTTCGCGCATCAGTCCGCCAGCGCAATCGAGATCGACGGCGGGGCCGGCAATGACGCCATTGAGGGCAGCGCTTTCAATGACACGCTCTGGGGCGGCGACGGCAACGATACGCTGGTCGGTGGGGACGGAAACGATGTCCTGTTCGGCGGGGCCGGCGACAACATGCTGTTCGGCGGCGACGGGGACGATGCTTTTTACATCGATACCCCGACGGTGGCCTTTCTGGTCGGCGACGGAGGTGACGACACGGTGTATGTCCGGTATTCCGGTGGCGTCAACTTGGCCCTCACCTACTCCATCGAGCATTTCTTCGGCGGGGCCGGGGACGACAGCGTCACCGCAGCCGACTCCTCCAACGGTCTGACGATGGACGGTGGGGGCGGCAATGATTCGCTGACGGGCAGCCGGTACAACGATTTCCTGTCCGGCGGAGACGGGAACGATACGCTGTTCGGTGACATCGGCAACGACACGCTGCAGGGCGGATCCGGCGCCGACCTGTTCAATCTTGCGACCATCGACTCCGACGTCATCCTGACGGATTTCAGTGCCGCGGAGGGTGACCTGATCGGGCTAGGCATGAACAATTTCTATACGGTAAACGCCAATGCCCAGGGTGAGGCCGTTCTGACCATCACCAACGCCAACGGCACCCCGACCGTCACCCTCTCCGGGGTGATGGCACAGGACGTGTCGAGTTCCTGGTTCACCACCCTCTGAAATGAGGACGGCGCCGTCCCGGCAGGGACGGCGCCTTTCCCATTTGTCCCGGGCGGATGAAGACCGCCCTACCCCACCTTCAGCTTGCGGCGCAGCAGCGACAGCGGTGCTGTGTCGTCCAGGCTCGGCTGGAAGGCGATGGTGACCTCCGTCAGCGCGTTGGCCCAGCTGTCCGGGTTGGTGCCTTCCGGCGCCTCGACCGAGGTGAAGCCGGTGCGGACCAGGAACAGATACTGGTCGGGGATGACATGGCCGACCGCGCGGATCTCGCCGGTGTAGCCATAGCGTTCGCGCAGTTCGCGCGCGGTGGAGAAGCCGCGGCCGTCGCGGAACTTCGGGAACTCCAGCGCCACCAGGGAGAAGCGGTCGAGGTCGGCGGCGATGGCCCCCGCCAGCGTGCCGCTCTTCAGCCGCACGCCCAGCCGGGCGTTGCGGCCCTCGAAGCTGTCACGCTCCGCCTGCCAGCGCTCGAAGCTGATGATGACCGGGCGGTCGTTGGGGACCGGCTCGCCATCGGGGATGAAGCTCCAGGCGTCCTCGCCGATGCGCCCATTCTCAATCAGCGGCATAGATTCTCTCCTTGAACGGGGCATGGCCGACGCGGCGGAGCGTGTCGATGAAGCGCTCGCCCTCGCCCGTGCGGTTGGCGAGATAGACGTCGACGATGGCCTCGATGGCATCCACCGCCTCGGTCTCGGTCACCGCCGGGCCGAGGATGTCGCCGATTTCCGTGGTCAGCGTCGGGTCGCCGCCGACGGTGATCTGGTAATATTCGGTGCCCTTCTTGTCGACGCCGAGAATGCCGATGGCGCCGACATGGTGATGGCCGCAGGCGTTGATGCAGCCGCTGATCTTGATGCCGAGTTCACCGATGGTGCGCTGGCGGATCGGGTCGGCGAAGCGGGCGGAGATCGCCTGGGCCAGCGGGATCGCGCGGGCATTGGCCAGCGCACAGTAATCCAGCCCCGGGCAGGCGATGATGTCGCCTATCAGCCCGGCATTGGCGCTGCCCAGACCGGCGGCGTCGAGCCGCTTCCACAGATCGTACAGCTCGTCCTTCTTGACGTGCGCCAGGACGAGGTTCTGGACATGGGTGACGCGCAGTTCGCCGAAGCTGTGGCGCTCGGCCAGATCGGCGACGAGGTCCATCTGGTCGCAGGTGGCGTCGCCGGGGATGCCGCCGGCCGGCTTCAGCGAGACGGTGGCGATGGCATAGCCCGGCGCCTTGTGCTCCGCGACATTCACCTCCAGCCAGTTGGCGAAGGCCGGGTCGGATGCCTTGGCGCGCTCCAGCGCTTCGGAATGGTCGGGCAGCTCCTCCAAGGGCGGCGGGGCGAAATGCTGCCTGACACCCTCGACGATCTCCGGATCCAGGCGGTATTTGGGCCCGCGCAGCCGCGCGAACTCCTCCTCGACCTCCTGGGTGAACTTCTCCAGCCCCAGCTCGTGGACCAGGATCTTGATCCGCGCCTTGTAGATGTTGTCGCGGCGACCGTACTGGTTGTAGACGCGCAGGATGGCTTCGAGATAGGCGACGAAATCCTCCTCGGCCACCCACTCGCGCACCAGCTTGCCGACGAAGGGCGAACGGCCGAGACCGCCGCCGACATAGAAGGAGAAGCCGGCCTCGCCCTTGTCGTTGCGCCGCGCCAGCAGGCCGACGTCATGGATGCGCACCGCGGCGCGGTCGCTCTCCGCACCGGAGATGGCGATCTTGAACTTGCGCGGCAGATAGGTGAACTCGGGATGCATCGTCGTCCACTGCCGCAGGATCTCGGCATAGACGCGACCGTCGACCACCTCGTCCTTGGCGGCGCCGACGAACGGGTCGGTGGTGACGTTGCGCACGCAGTTGCCGCTGGTCTGCAGCGCGTGCATGTCGACCTCGGCCAGCTCATGCAGGATGGCCGGGGTGTCCTCCAGCTTGATCCAGTTGTATTGCAGGTTCTGGCGGGTGGTGAAATGGCCGTAGCCGCGGTCGTACTTGCGCCCGATCTCCGCCAGCTTGCGCAGCTGGGTGGCCGACATCACGCCATAGGGCACGGCGATGCGCAGCATGTAGGCGTGAAGCTGGAGATAGAGGCCGTTCATCAGCCGGACCGGCTTGAACTCCTCCTCCGTCAGCTCGCCGGACAGCCGGCGCTCGACCTGTTTGCGGAACTGCTCGACGCGCTCGGCGACGAACTGCCGGTCGATCTCGTCATAGTGATAGATGCCGGCACGGGCGCCGGGCGCGATGTGGTTCATGTCGATAAGCCCTCAGAGCCGCCGGAACGGCCAACGTTCATTCACCCGAACAGCCACTCAGGCGGCCTGCTTGCCCAGATCCAGACGGACGGTCGGGCCGGCGGTGCGGATGCGCTCGCGCATCGTCGCCGGGACCGGGACGCCGTCCTCATCCACCACCTCGAAGGCGTAGATGTCGACGCCGAACTGCTCGCGCTCGGCCTTCGCCTTGGCGTCGGCCAGCACGGCATCCGCCTCGGAGCGCTGGAACAGCGCAGCCTCGGCGAAGGACTCGACCCACACGCCATCCTTGCCCAGGAACACGACTTCCCCGTCGCGCAGGCGGTTGGCGGTGATGGCTTTCATCGATCCTTCCTTCGATCGATCCTTGGCCGACATCTGGCTCTCCTGGCTGGTCGTTCTCGAACGCGTTTGGTGTCTTAACCCGAACCGTCGGCGGTCCGGCAGTGAATTCGGCGGCTCTATGGCCGGACGGTCATGGCAGCCATTTTTCCCGCTCGATCAACTCGCGGCTTTCACGGGCGACCTCGGACATCGACGCCCCTTCCGCCCGGCGGCGGTTGCGAAGCTCGGCGATGGTGCGCAGCCGCTCCGCCCACTCCTCCGGGAACAGGGCCTCCAGCCGCTGGCGCAGCAGGCTGGCGAGGGTCGGGCTGCGGCCGCCGGTGGAGACCGTCATCACCAGATCGCCACGCCGCACCACGGAGGGCGAGTGGAAATCGCACAAGGGGATGACGTCCTCGACATTCACCAGCACGCGGCGCTGCCGCGCCAGTTCCGCCAGTGCCGTCTCGATCGAAGGTCCCAGCCCCATCACATACAGCACGCCGACCCTGTCGAGATCGGATGCCTCCGGCAGAGCCCGCACCAGACGGTCGCCGGCGAGAGCCGCCAATTCCCCATCCGGTTCCGGTGAAAAGACCTGCGGATCCGCCCCGCCCTCGCGAAGCTGCGTCAGACGGCGCAGCGCGAGCGGGCCGTTGCCGGCCAGCGCAATCGCCACACGCGCCGGGTCGAGCGCCAGCGGAATCATGTCCGCCTCACCGAAACGGGCGAAATCGGGCGGGCGGCTGCGGCGCCGATGACCGGGATCCTGTGCATGGCGTCATTTAGCCCGGCCGCCGCACGACAATCAACATATTTCACACAATGATTTGCAGCGCAGCACAAACCTATTAAACAAGTAGAGAATGTATTTACGTTGCACGGGTTTTCCGCCGGTGTTAATGTGCAAACACAGTCATTAAACCTACATAATTAGTAGACTTAAAGGCCACCGCGAAAGGCAGCCGACGATGGACGCGGAAACACGGGTGAAGCATCTGACCGAGAGCCACGGCACGCTGGAAGGCGCACCGCTGCTGGCCGCCATGCATGAGCTGTTCGGCGGGCGGATCGCGTTGATGTCGTCCTTCGGCGCCGAATCCGCGGTGCTGCTGGCGCTGGCCGCCGAAGCGACGCCGGATTTCCCGGTTCTGTTTGTGAATACCGGCAAGCTGTTCGGCGAGACCCTGCGCTACCGCGACCAGCTGGTGAAGCGGCTTGGCCTCAGGGATGTGCGGGAGATCGGGCCGACCGCCGACGATCTCGCCGCCGGCGACAGGGACAGCCTGCTGTTCACCCGCGATTACGACGCCTGCTGCCATCTGCGCAAGACGGTGCCGCTGGACCGCGCGCTGGCCACCGCCGGGCTGGAGGCCTGGGTGACGGGCCGCAAGCGCTTCCAGTCCTCGACCCGCGCCGCCCTGCCCCTGTTCGAGGCGGAAGGCGGCCGCGTGAAGGTCAACCCACTGGCCAACTGGGACAAGGCCCGGCTGGAGGAAGAGTTCACCCGGCGCGACCTGCCGCGCCACCCGCTGGAAGCCGACGGGTTCCTGTCGATCGGCTGTTTCACCTGCACCGAGCGCGTGGCGCCCGGTGCCGACCCGCGTTCCGGCCGCTGGGCCGGCAGCGCCAAGACCGAATGCGGCATACACACCATGATTGGAACCGCCCGATGAGCGCCGATCTCGACCAGCTCGAAAACCAGAGCATCTATATTCTGCGCGAGGCCTACAACCGCATCGACAAGCTGGCGATGCTCTGGTCGATCGGCAAGGACAGCAACGCGCTGCTGTGGCTCTGCCGCAAGGCGTTCTTCGGCCGCATTCCCTTCCCCGTCGTGCAGCTCGACACCGCGATGGAGCTGCCGGAGGTCTACGAGTTCCGCGACCGCATCACCAAGGAGTGGGACCTCGACCTCAAGGTGGAGCAGTGCCCGCCCGAGGAAGAGATGGACCAGACCCTGCCGCCGCTGACCCGCGCCGCCGCGCGCAAGACGGAAGGTCTGAAGAACCTGCTGCGCGACCATGCGTACCAGGGTGTGATGGTCGGCATCCGCCGCGACGAACAGGCGACCCGCGCCAAGGAGCGCGTGTTCTCGCCGCGCTCGCTGGAAGGCGACTGGGATGTCAAGGACCAGCCGGCGGAATTCTGGGACCATTACAAGACGCGCTTCCCCGAAGGCGTCCATGTCCGTATCCACCCGCTGCTGGCCTGGACCGAGCTGGACATCTGGCGCTATTCGCAGCGCGAGGGGATTCCCATCGTCCCGCTGTACTTCGCCAAGGACGGCAAGCGCTACCGCTCGCTGGGCGAGAAGAACATCACCTTCCCGGTCGACAGCACCGCGTCCACCATCGACGAGATCATCGCCGAGCTTCAGGTGACCCGCATTCCGGAGCGCGCCGGCCGCGCGATGGACAATGAATCCGAAGACAGCTTCGAGCGCCTGCGCAGCGTGGGGTACATGTAAGATGCCGCATTCTCAACTCCGCATCGTCATCGTCGGCCATGTCGACCATGGCAAGTCCACGCTGATCGGCCGCCTGCTGAACGACACCGGCAGCCTGCCCGACGGCAAGGTCGAACAGGTCCGCGAGATGAGCCGCAAGCGCGGCATGCCGTTCGAGTGGGCCTTCGTGATGGACGCGCTCCAGGCCGAGCGCGACCAGGGCATCACCATCGACACCACGCAGATCCACTTCAAGACCAAGCAGCGCCCCTACGTCATCATCGACGCGCCGGGCCACACCGAGTTCCTGAAGAACATGGTGACCGGCGCCTCCCAGGCCGACGCCGCGCTGCTGGTGATCGACGCCGACGAGGGCGCGCTGGAGCAGTCGCGCCGCCACGCCTTCCTGCTGCACCTGCTGGGCGTGCGTCAGGTCGCGGTGGTCGTCAACAAGATGGACAAGGTCGAGTTCTCCAGCCGCCGCTATGAGGTGGTGGCGCAGGAGATCAAGGACTATCTGGCCGAGCTGGGTCTCCAGCCCAAGGCGGTGATCCCGGTGTCCGCCCGCAACGGCGACAACATCGTCAGCCGCAGCGAGCAGTCCGACTGGTATCTCGGCCCCACGGTGATCGAGCAGCTGGACGCCTTCCGTCCGCAGCAGACCTCGCCCGACCAGCCGCTGCGTTTCCCGTTGCAGGACGTCTACAAGCCGGACGACCGCCGCATCCTGGCCGGCCGCATCGAGAGCGGGCGCCTGCGCGTCGGCGACACCCTGCACTTCTCGCCCACCGGCGCCAGCGCCAAGGTGGTCAGCATCGAGGCGTGGAACCATCCGGAGACCGTGCTGTCGGCCCAGGCCGGGCAGAGCATCGGCATCACGCTGGACAAGCGCATCTTTGCCGAGCGCGGCCACATCGCCCACCACCAGTCCGACGCCCCCACCCTGGCCCACCGGCTGAGCGTGCGGCTGTTCTGGCTGGTGTCGGACCCGCTGGTGGTCGGCAAGACCTACACGCTGAAGATCGCCACCGCCGAACACCGGGTGACGGTGGAGCAGGTGACGGCGGTCATCAACGTGGAGGATTTGTCCAGCACCCCCGGCAAGGCGGTCCGCCGCAACGAGGTGGCCGAGGTCGTCCTGCGCTCCCGCTCGCCCATCGCGCTCGATCTGGCGTCGGACCTGCCGCGCACCGGCCGTGGCGCTTTGATCGACGGCAACGACGTGGTCGGCGGCTGCCTGGTGGTGGAGATCGAGGACAGTGCTGCGGCCAACATCACCGAGGTGTCGCACACCGTCTCGCTGGAGGAGCGCGCCCAGGCCAACGGCCACAAGGGCGGCGTCATCTGGCTGACCGGCCTGTCGGGTGCCGGCAAGTCGACGCTGGCGATGGCGCTGGAACGCGCGCTGTTCGACCGCGGCTGGCAAACCTTCGTGCTGGACGGCGACAATGTCCGCAACGGCCTGAACGCCGGGCTGGGCTTCTCCGCCGACGACCGGGCGGAGAACATCCGCCGGGTGGCCGAGACGGCGAAGCTGTTCGCCGACGCCGGCATGGTGGTGATTGCCTCGCTGATTTCGCCGCTGAAGGCCGACCGGGCGCGGGCGCGGGTGATCGGCGGCGAGCGCTTCCACGAGGTGCATGTCGCCGCCAACCTCGCCACCTGCGAGGAGCGCGACCCGAAGGGCCTCTACAAGAAGGCGCGGGCCGGCGAGATCGCCGAGTTCACCGGCATCTCGGCCCCCTACGAGGCGCCGGACCAGCCCGAACTGGTGATCGACACCGACGCGCTGAGCCGCAGCGAGGCGCTGGCCCAGCTGCTGGACTATGTCGACGAGACCTTGGGCAAGAACAGCCTGAAGTCGGAGAAAGAGCTGACTTATGTGATCTGAGGGCCAGTTTCATAGGGTGTGGCATCGGGCGCGGGGGAAAGACCGCGCCCGATGCTTTTTCAGCCGATGCCGCCCCCCGCCCCATCAACCCTCCCCCCTCCCCGGATCCTGTGGCATAAGGGGCCGCCCTCACGCATCACGCCCCAAGGACCCCTGCCGCCCATGATCCGCTTCGATAACGTCAGCAAGCAGAACGGCCACCGCATCCTGTTCCTGGAGGCCTCCGCGGCGCTCAATCGGGGTGAGAAAATCGGGCTGGTCGGTCCTAACGGTGCCGGCAAGACCACCCTGTTCCGCATGATCACCGGCGAGGAGCAGCCGGACGGCGGACAGGTGGCGATCGAGAAGCAGGTCAGCATCGGCTATTTCAACCAGGATGTCGGCGAGATGTCCGGGCGCTCCGCCGTGGCGGAGGTGATGGATGGCGCCGGGCCGGTCAGCGTCATTGCCGCCGAACTGGCGGAGCTGGAAGCCGCCATGGCCGACCCCGACCGCGCCGACGAAATGGACGCCATCATCGAACGCTACGGCGAGGTGCAGGCCCGCTTCGACGAGCTGGGCGGCTATGAGCTGGAGGGCAAGGCACGCGAGGTGCTGGCGGGCTTGAGCTTCAGCCAGGAGATGATGGACGGCGACGTCAGCGGCCTGTCGGGCGGCTGGAAGATGCGCGTGGCGCTGGCCCGCATCCTGCTGATGCGCCCCGACGCCATGCTGCTCGACGAGCCGAGCAACCATCTGGACATTGAAAGCCTGATCTGGCTGGAAGGTTTCCTGAAGGGCTATGAGGGCGCCCTGCTGATGACCTCGCACGACCGCGAGTTCATGAACCGCATCGTCACCAAGATCATCGAGATCGATGGCGGAACGCTGACCAGCTATTCCGGCGACTACGGCTTCTACGAGAAGCAGCGGGCGCTGAAGGAGAAGCAGCAGGAGGCGCAGTTCGAGCGCCAGCAGGCGATGCTGGCGAAGGAGCTGAAGTTCATCGAGCGCTTCAAGGCCCGCGCCTCGCACGCCTCCCAGGTGCAGAGCCGGGTCAAGAAGCTGGACAAGATCGAACGCTTCGAGCCGCCCAAGCGCCGCCAGGTGGTGACCTTCGATTTCCCGCCGGCCCCGCGCTCCGGCGACGACGTGGCGGTGCTGAAGAACGTCCACAAGGGCTATGGCAGCCGGTCCATTTATGAAGGGCTGGACCTGACCATCCGCCGCAAGGAGCGCTGGTGCGTGATGGGCGTCAACGGCGCCGGCAAATCGACCTTGCTGAAGCTGATCGCCGGGACGACCGAACCCGACAGCGGCACCGTCACCGTCGGCGGCAGCGTCAAGATGGGCTATTTCTCCCAGCACGCCATGGAGCTGCTGGACGGCGACCAGACCATCTTCGAGGCGCTGGAGGCGCATTTCCCGCAGGCCAGCCAGGGCTCGCTGCGGGCGCTGGCCGGTTGCTTCGGCTTCTCCGGCGACGATGTGGAAAAGCGGTGCCGCGTGCTGTCGGGCGGCGAGAAGGCACGGCTGGTGATGGCGATCATGCTGTTCAACCCGCCCAACTTCCTGGTGCTGGACGAGCCGACCAACCATCTGGATCTCGACACCAAGCAGATGCTGATCCAGGCGCTGGCGGCCTATGAGGGCACCATGCTGTTCGTCTCGCACGACCGGCATTTCCTGGCAGCATTGTCCAACCGCGTGCTGGAGCTGACGCCGGAGGGAATCCACCAGTATGGCGGCGGCTATACCGAGTATGTCGAGCGCACCGGGCAGGAGGCGCCGGGGCTGCACAGCTGAGCCCCGGACCTTCCCATCACCCTGAGTGAACGCGTCCTTCAGAACAAGTCATTGGTCGTGAAGTCCGCCGGGGCGTAGCATCGCCTGCGTTGTCGAGACAGCGGAGGCGGACATGCCCTCTCTCACGGAGTCCCTTGAACGGCTGGGGCTGCGGTCGCCGGTGATCCAGGCGCCGATGGCGGGGGGCGGCGACACGCCGGCCCTGGTCGCTGCGGTCAACGAAGCCGGCGGCCTTGGTTTCGTCGGCGCCGCCTACCTGACCGGGGAGCAGATCGCCGAGCGGGCGCTCGCCATCCGTCAGCGCACCGCCCTGCCCTTCGGCATCAACCTGTTCGCGCCGACGCCGCCCCCCGAACCGGCGCCGATGATGGCCGAGGCGATGGCCCGCCTGAGGCCCTTCCATGCCGAGCTTGGCCTGCCGGACGCGGAGGAGCCCGCCTATGGCGGCGACATGTTCGACCGGCAGTTCACCGCCCTGCTCGACAGCGGTGCCGCCTTCTACAGCGTCACCTTCGGGCTGCCGCCGGCCGACAGCGTGGCGGCGGCCAAGGCGCGCGGCATGCGGGTGCTGGGCACCGCGACCACCGCGGCGGAGGCAGTGGCCCTGGAACGGGCCGGCGTCGATGCGGTGATCGCCCAGGGCAGCGAGGCCGGCGGACATCGCGGCAGCTTCATCGGCGATCCGGCCGCCAATCTGGTCGGCACGATGGCGCTGGTGCCGCAGGTCGCCGATGCGGTGGGCGTGCCGGTGATCGCGTCGGGCGGCATCATGGACGGGCGCGGCATCGCCGCGGCGCTGGCCCTTGGCGCCTGCGCGGTGCAGATGGGCACGGTGTTCCTGACCACGGAAGAGGCCGGCATCCCCGAGGCGCACAAGGCCGCCATCCTGTCGGCGCGCGAGGACCAGACCCGGATCACCCGGGCCTTCTCCGGCCGTCCGGCACGCGGCGTCGTCAACCGCTTCATGGAGACGGTGGAGGACCCGCGGGCGCCCAAGGCGGTGCTGCCCTTCCCCTTGCAGAACGCGCTGACCCGCCCGCTGCGCACCGCCGCCGGCAAGGCCGGCCGGGCGGAGTTCCTGTCGCTGTGGGCCGGACAGGGGCTGACGCTTGCCCGGCGGCGCCCGGCGGGGGACCTGGTGGCGGATTTGCTCCGCGGGACGGAGGAGGTACGGCGCAGGCTTGCCGGTTGACTGGACAGCCGGCCAGCCAGTTCAGACGGCCTCGGCCGTCACCCGGTTGCGGCCGCTGCGTTTGGCGGCGTAGAGCGCCTGGTCGGCGCGACGGACCAGCGTCAGGGCCGGTTCGCCGGGGCGGAACTGGGCGACGCCGACCGACAGCGCGACGGTGCCGTAATTGGCGTTGCGCGCCTTGTTCACGATCTGGCGCCCGCCGACGAAGGCCCGCACCTGCTCCGCCAGCTTGGTGGCGTTCTCCAGGCTGGTGCGCGGCAGGATGATCGCAAACTCCTCCCCGCCATAGCGGGTGGCGGTGTCGCGGCCCTTGATGCATTCGGTCAGCATGCGGGCGACCAGCTTCAGCACATGGTCGCCGACCAGATGGCCATGGGTGTCGTTGAAGCTCTTGAAATGGTCGATGTCGACCATCAGCAGCGACAGCGGCTGCTCGTCACGCACCGACGCCTCCATCGCCTCCTCCAGCATCAGGTCGAAGGCCTTGCGGTTGCCGATGCCGGTCAGCCCGTCGGTCAGCGCCTCGCGCCGCGCGCTGTCCAGGCTGACCCGCATCTCCGCCAGCTGCTGGCTCGATTCCTGAAGCTGCAGCTGGAGCGCCGTCTGCCGGTCGACGATCTCCTTGGTCTCCGCGGCGATGGCGGCGACCATGGCACGCAGTTCCAACAGGCTGAGCGGCTGGTCCAGCTCCTCCCGGAAGCCGGACAGGGCGTTGCCGTAGCGCTCCGTCTCCGATCCGACATTGCCCAGCTGCTCCAATATGCGCCCCAGGGCATAGCGGGCTTTGTCCGAGGTTTCACGGATTGCCTGGGCTTCGGCGTCCATGGTGAAGAAGCGCTTGTACAGTTCGTCGCACAGCGTCTGCGAGGCGGCCAGCCCATCGCGGCGCGCCAGATCGATGGCGCGGGTCAGGTCCGGGTTGTTGCCGCTGTAATAGACGTACCAAAGCGTGAAGTTTTCCGGGGTGGCCGGCAGCCGGTCGGACAGCATCCGCTCCATGGCCTTCGCGGCGAGGCCGCTGGAACGCTCGAAATCCTCCGCAGTTGCCACGACCGCCGTCCGTCCAAAATCATTAGATTTCGAACGGTACGCGGCGCAAGCCCTTACGGCAAGAAGGTTTTTGGGAACAAGGAGAGATGTTACAACCGCTTTGGTTGTGCACTATCCGATTAATTGCATTGTCCGACGGAGCTCTCGGCACAGACATGCTTGCCGTCGGTCCAGCGTGCCCCCGACAGGTCGGCATGGCGCAGGTCGGTGCCGGACAGCTTCGCTCCCGTCAGGTCGGCACGCGCCAGCGACGCGCCCACCATCTTGGCATTGCGCAGGTCGGCCTCGCGGAAGCTGGCGCCGGTCAGGTCGGCGCGGGTGAAATCGGCCTCGATCAGGCGGGCCTTGTCGAAGACCGCGCCGGGGGCGGCGGCGCTGATAAACTTGGCACGGTAGCCGTCGGCATCGGTCAGCTTCGCCTCGCCCAGGCTGGCGCGCTGAAAGGTCGCATCGCGCAGCATGGCGCCGCTGAGATCGACACCGGTCAGCGTCTGCCCTTCCAGCGAGCAGCGCCGCCAATTGACCTTCGGCTGCGCCGCGTCGGTGCAGTCGGCCAGCGCCGGACCCACGGAAAGGACGGTCAGCACGACCGCGGCGGCGGCGAGACTGCCGGAACGGATGCGCAGGCGAAGCGGCGGGACGGGTGCGGTTCTCATCCCTCGATAGATGGGGGCACCGCCGCTCAACTCAACCACCAGGCCGCTGCAAGCAGGGCTTGCGGTTATCCGGCACCTCGGGAACCGTCCAGCCGGGCAACCGCACGCCCCGCCTGCGGCGGCCGGGGAAGGGCGGCATGGGCCGCCGCCTGTCCGGCCAGCGCCGCCGCGACGGCCGGTGGGAAGGGGCCGGTCTTCCGTGTGCCGAGATCGACGTGCAGCAGCATGAACTCCGCCGTCGCCGCCAGCCACCCCTCTTCGGCATGCCGCATTTCGTGGAACAGGTGCAGCCGTTTGGCATCTGCGCCGAGCAGCAGCGAGTCGAAGCGCAGC
The DNA here is from genome assembly GCF_058780665.1 of Azospirillum sp. UENF 112521. Lineage (NCBI taxonomy): Bacteria > Pseudomonadati > Pseudomonadota > Alphaproteobacteria > Rhodospirillales > Azospirillaceae > Azospirillum > Azospirillum sp. UENF 112521. Next base: position 791,226 of record NZ_JBSNCI010000002.1, on the reverse strand, counting down.
GGCGTCCCCTCCGTCACCTCGCGGGCATAGGTCAGGTGGGCGTCGACGACGAAGACCGAGCGGTTCTCCGCCGCGACATAAGCCTTGCCGATCCCGAAGCGGTCCAGCACGGCGTCCGTCGCGTGGTCGAAGGCCAGCAGGTAATAAGCGACGTTCATGTGCCCGTTGTAGTCGATCCACTGCGGGCGGACAGTTTCGTGGTGGAGGGCCAGGGGAGTATGAAGGGTCATGCACAGGATCCGGCGTCAGACGAAATGGTGAGTCCAATGCTGTCGCGGGTTGCTTCAATCTCGTCAAGCCAGCCGAACACCTCCTCCGGGGTCGGTTCGTCGGAGACATCGCCCGCCTCTCCCGGATACCGGTACAAGGTGGCGAAAGCGGTGAAGCGCCCGAGAGGCGACAAGCGTTCCCGGATCGGCAGATCACGCGGGATGCGCATGACGAGCAAATCGATATCGTGGGAACGGGGGACATCAAGATCCAGCCAGACCAGAACCGCCCTGACCAGCTTTTCAGCAGCCTGTTGGCAATGGTAGGTAGCGGCCGTGACGATGGGATCCGGAACGGACAGGCAGGCCCGGCCTGCGCGCAGGTAGACGGTCGCCGTTGCCAACCATGCTTCGGGTCCGACCCTAAGCCCCATAGACACGCACCCCCTCATGCGTGGCCTTGTAACTCAACGTGCCGACCTGATTCCTGTTCGCTTCGAAGAAGGAACGGCGGCAGGGCACGATGTCAGCCGGGATGCAGGTCCCGGACTTGGCTGCATGGGCGAAGACGGCCGACCGCCGTTCCTTCGGCGCGTCGTCCGGGACGATCACCAACAGGTCGTAATCGCTATCCTCATCGAAATCGCCGCGCGCCCGGCTGCCGAACAGATAGACGGCTTCCGGCTCCAGGGCCGGGACGATCCGGTCCAGCAGGATTCGCAGCTTCTCGTCGTTCCGTGCGTCGATGGCATCCATCATCTACGCCTTTGCTTCCAGAAAAGCGGAAACCGTCGCCCGTACCTGCTCGATTTCAGCCAGCCAATGGGACACGTCGTCGGGATCGGGTTCGTCCGGCGGGCCGTCGAAGATATCCATGCTCGGATAGCGGAAAGCCGCGGCATAAATCGTGAAGCGCTCCAATGGCAACAAGGTCGCACGCAAGGGGTGATCGGGCGGCACATCGTCCAGCAATGCCACGATGTTGTGTTGTTTCGGCGGATGGCGTCCGAAGGAGACAAGAACCGCCTTGACCAACTTCTCTGCAGCCTGCTGGCAATGGTAGGCCGCGGACTTGACCGCAGAGCCCACGAGGCAAGCACGGATCGCCCGGATGTCCTCGTCAACCACCGCCAGCCAGGCCGTGACCACCCTATCGACCATAGACCCGCACCCCGAAGTGATTGGCCTCGTAACAGAGCGTTCCCACCGAATCCTTGTTTCGTTCAAAGCCGGTGCGGGAACAGGGAATGATGTCGGCCGGAACCCGAGACTGCCGGCTGGCCTCGAAGGCGGTGGACATCGACCGCCGTTCTTTCGGTGCATCGTCCGGGACGATCACCAGCAGGTCGTAATCGCTGTCCTCGTCGAAATCGCCGCGCGCCCGGCTGCCGAACAGGTAGACGGCTTCCGGCTCCAGGGCCGGGACGATCCGGTCCAACAGGATTTGCAGCTTCTCGTCGTTCCGCGCGTCGACCATAGCCATGAAGACCTCCGCCGCCCATCCTAACACGGAACGGGCGGCGGAGGATCAAATCACACCGAGAAGTACTTGGCCCGCGGGTGGTGCAGGACGATGGCCGAGGTGCTCTGCTCGGGATGGAGTTGGTCCTCGTCCGACATCTCGATGCCGATGCGGCCGGCATCCAGCAGCTTCAGCAGCTGTTCCTGGTCCTTCAGGTTCGGACAGGCCGGATAGCCGAAGCTGTAGCGGCTGCCGCGGTAGGACTGCTGCAACAGCTTCTCCTTGTCGCGGCTGTCTTCCGAGCCATAGCCCAGCTCCGCACGGATGCGGGCATGGACATATTCCGCCATCGCCTCGGTCATCTCCACCGACAGGCCGTGCAGGTAGAGATAGTCCTGGTAACGGTTCTCGGCGAACCACTCCCGCGCCACCTCGGCACAATGCTGGCCCATGGTGACGACCTGGAGGCCGAGCACGTCACGCTCCGGATCGGTCACGTCGCGCAGGAAGTCGGCGATGCACTCGCCATCCTCCTTGCCCTGGCGCGGCAGCGAGAAGCGCGCGGCCTCGGTGGTGCCGTCCTCCTCGAACAGGATGACGTCGTTGCCGTCGGCCGCCGCCTTCCAATAGCCGTAGACGGCGGTCGGGCGCAGGATTTCCTCCTTCGCCGCGATCTGGAGAATGCGGTCGAGCACAGGCCGCAGCTCCTTCTTCGCCCACTCCTTGAACTCCTCGAAGGACTTGCCGTCCTTCCGGTAGCCCCATTGCAGCTGGTAGAGCATCCGCTCGTTCAGGTAGGTGACCAACGTCTTCAGCGGCACATGGTCGATCAGCTTCGGCCCCCAGAAGGGCGGGGTCGGCACCGGAACGCCCTCGGCCAGCCGGTGGCGGCGGGCGCGGACGGCGTCCTTGTCCACCGGGCCGGTGGCGGCACTGGTCGCCTGCCCCAGCACGCGGCGGCGGTTGGTCGCCTTGCCGGCGCGCTTGGCCTGCTGGATGGCGAGCTGCTGGTCGAAGCTGCCCTCCACCACCTTGTCCATCAGGGTCAGCCCGTCGAAGGCGTCGCCGGCGTAGGCGACGCGGCCCGAGCCGTAGGAGGCCACGCAGTCGCCCTCGACATAGGCGCGGGTCAGCGCCGCACCGCCGAGCAGGACCGGCACCTCCAGCCCCTCGCGGGTCATCTCCTCAAGGTTCTCGCGCATAACCACGGTGGATTTCACCAGCAGGCCGGACATGCCGATGGCGGTGGCCTTGTGCTCCTTGGCCGCCTGGATGATGGCGCTCACCGGCTGCTTGATGCCGAGATTGACCACCTTGTAGCCGTTGTTGGTCAGGATGATGTCGACGAGGTTCTTGCCGATGTCGTGGACGTCGCCCTTGACGGTGGCGAGCACCAGCGTGCCCTTCTGCTGACCCTCGATCTTCTCCATGTGCGGCTCCAGCCACGCCACGGCGGCCTTCATCGTCTCGGCCGATTGCAGCACGAAGGGCAGCTGCATCTTGCCGGCGCCGAACAGTTCGCCCACCACCTTCATGCCGTCGAGCAGGTAGGTGTTGATGATCTCCAGCGGCGGATGGGTCTTCATCGCTTCCGCGAGATCGTCCTCCAGCCCGGTGCGGTCGCCGTCGACGATGCGCTCCTTCAGCCGCTCCTCGACGGTTTCGGCCCGCGCCTTCTTCTTGGCATCCGCCGCCTTGCGGCCCTCGAACAGGGCGATGAAGGCCTGGAGCGGGTCGTACCCCTCGGCGCGGCGGTCGAAGATCAGATCCTCGGCGGTCTTGACCTCCTTTTCGGGGATCTGGTGCAGCGGCAGGATCTTGGAGACATGGACGATGGCGCCCGTCATCCCCTTCTTCACTGCATGGTCGAGGAAGACCGAGTTCAGCACATGGCGCGCCGCGGCGTTGAGGCCGAAGGAGACGTTGGACAGGCCGAGGATGATCTGGCAGCCGGGCATCTCGCGGGCGATCGCCTCGATGCCCTCCAGCGTCCAGATGGCGAGCTTGCGGTCATCCTCGTTGCCGGTGGCGATGGTGAAGGTCAGCGGGTCGAACAGCAGGTCGGATGGGGCGAGGCCGTATTCGTTCACCGCCAGATCGTAGAGCCGCTTGGCGATCTCCAGCTTGCGGTCCGGCGTCTTCGCCATGCCCTCTTCATCGATGGTCAGGGCGATGACGGCGGCGCCGAACTTCTTGGCCAGCGCCAGACGCTGCCTTGCCGGTTCCTCGCCGTCCTCGAAGTTGATGGAGTTGAGGATCGCCTTGCCGCCATAGAGCGCCAGCGCCTGCTCCAGAACCTTGTACTCGGTCGAATCGACCACCAGCGGCGCCGTCACCGAGCCGGAGAAGCGGGAAATGACCGCGTTCATCTCCGCCACCTCGTCGCGGCCGACGAAGGCGGTGCAGACGTCAAGCGAGTGGCTGCCCTCCTTGACCTGCTCGCGCGCCATCTCGACGCAGCCGTCCCAGTCGTTCTTCTCCTGCAACTCGCGCCACTTCTTGGAACCGTTGGCGTTGCAGCGCTCGCCGATGGCGAAGAAGGCGTTCTCCTGGCGCAGCGTCACCTGGGAGTAGAGCGAGGCCACCGCCGGCACCCAATGGACGGTGCGGCCCTTCGGCGCCGGACGGTGCGAGCCGGCCGGAGCCAGCTTGCGCAGCATCTGGTTCGCCGCCGCGATGTGGGGGACGTTGGTGCCGCAGCAGCCGCCGACGAGGTTGACCCCGTCCTCACCGACGAAGCGCTCCAGCCAGTGGGCGAAGTCGTCGGCGCGGAGCGGGTAATGGGTCTTGCCGTCGACCAGTTCGGGCAGGCCGGCATTGGGCTGGACCGAGATCAGGCCCGGCCAGTTCTGCGACAGCCAGCGCACATGCTCGCTCATCTCCAGCGGGCCGGTGGCGCAGTTCAGTCCCATCAGCGGCACGTCCAGCGCCTGGATGACGGTGGCCGCCGCGGCGATGTCGGTGCCGACCAGCAGCGTGCCGGTGGTCTCCACCGTGACCTGGACGAAGACGGGGGTGTCGCTGTTGGCCTCTGCCCGCGCGCGCTTGATGCCGTTGACGGCGGCCTTGATCTGCAAGGGATCCTGGCAGGTCTCGACCAGGATGGCGTCGGCGCCGCCGGCGATCAGGCCGGCGGCCTGGACATAGAAGCTGTCCTCCGCCGGCTGATAGGCGATGTGGCCGAGGCTGGGCAGCTTGGTGCCCGGCCCGATGGAGCCGATGACGAAGCGCGGCTGCCCGTCCTTGAAGCTTTCCGCCGCCTCGCGCGCCAGCTCGACCGCGCGCTGGTTGATCTCGAAGGCCTTCTCGGAGATGCCGAACTCGCCCAGCGTCACCGGCGAGGCGCCGAAGGTGTCGGTCTCCACCATGTCGGCGCCGGCCTCGAAATAGCCGCGGTGGATGTCGCGGACGATGTCCGGGCGCGACAGGGGCAGGATGTCGGTGCAGTTCTCGTGCCCCCAGTAATCCTTCTCGACGTCGAGGTCGAGCGCCTGGATGCGGCTGCCGAACCCGCCGTCGCAAAGCAGAACACGGTCACGCAGGGTGTCGAGGATGTGGGCCATGGGAATGCGTCTTGTCCGTTATTTGGCGGGTTCGGGGCAGAAAAGGCAGGGTCAGGTCAGGCCGTGGCGGCTCTTTGGCCACCAGTCCTCGTCAAGAAGCTGGTCCAGAGAATAGGGGCAGTCGGCCGGAAGGTCGTTCGGTCGCATGCCATCACGCTCCAGACCGAGAGCGGCGATCTTGCGACCGGACTTGTAAATGTTGGCGGTGTCGATCCGTCCGCGAAGGCTGGGACTGGCCGACAAGTCGCGGGCAACACGGTCGCGGTGTTCGAGGACGGAGACCTTCCAATCGCCGCGCAGATCGGCCGCCGGGGAGTGTTCCAGCTTCAGCAGATGCTCGATCACACGGACCAGCGCGCTTTCGACCGCGCGCAATTCCGACCGGCCCATGCTTTCGATCTCCTCAGCGACATTCTCCCAGTCGACGGGCGTGTTGATGCGCTCGCGCGCCGCCTCGCGGAGCAGGCGGGCCTGCTCCTCGGTCCAGGCGAGGAAGTCGGTGTCGTATCCGATCCGGCTGTCCATTGGCTCAGCCCTCCAGCCCGTGGCGGTTCAGCGGCCACCAGTCGGGATCGCGCAGATCCTCCAGGGCGTAAGGGCAATCCTTCGGCAGCGCATCGATGGCGATGCTGTCGTCCTGGCAGGCGTCGTCACGACCGTCCAGCCACGCCTTTCCCAGGATCTCGGCCGGCCAGCGCTGCAGGCTCGGATGGTCTTCCAGCTTGTCCTGCAGATGGCGGCGGGCCTTGGTCACGGAGATCCGCCATTTCCGGCGCGGATAGGGATCGGGCGACTGTTCGAGTTTCAGAAGATGCTCGATCACCGTGGCCAGATGGCTGCGGATCGCGTCCTTGACCTGCCCGCCCATGATGTCGAGTTCCTCGGCGATGTGCTCCCAATCGATGGGCGAGTTGGAGCGTTCGGTCGCCGCTTCGCGCAGCAGACGCGCCTGTTCCTGGGTCCAGGCGTAGAAGTCCGTGTCGTATCCGATCCGGCTGTCCATGTCATCGCCCTCCCGCGACAATTCGCCGTCCCAGCGTAGCACAGGGCGGCGGCCGGCGCCCTACCCCGCCACCGCTGCCGCCGCCGGAGCGGCCTTCGCCTTGACGCCCAGCATGCGGCAGATGGCGATGGTCAGGTCGGAGCGGTTCAACGTGTAGAAGTGGAAGTCGTTCACGCCCTGCGCCTGCAAGGCCTGGCACTGCTCCGCCGCCACCGTCGCGGCGACGAGCTGGCGGGTCTCCGGGTCGTCGTCCAGACCCTCGAAGGTCTCGGCCAGCTTCGCCGGCATCGAGGCGCCGCACTTGCCGGCGAACTCCACCGCGCGGGCGAAGTTGGTGATCGGCAGGATGCCGGGGACGATCGGCACATGGATGCCGGCCGCCGCACAGCGGTCGAGGAAACGGAAATAGGCGTCGTTGTCGAAGAAGAACTGGGTGATGGCCCGGGTGGCGCCGGCATCGACCTTGCGCTTCAGGTTGTCGAGGTCGAACTGGGCGCTCGGCGCCTCCGGATGGCTTTCGGGATAGGCGGCCACCGAGATCTCGAAATCGGCGATGCGCTTCATCCCCGCCACCAGATCGGCGGCATAGGCGTAACCGCCGGGGAACGGCTCGTATTGCCCGCCGACGCCGCCCGCCGTCTCCGGCGGATCGCCGCGCAGCGCCACCAGATGGCGGATGCCGGCATCCCAATAGGTGCGGGCGATGGCGTCGATCTCGTCGCGGGTGGCGCCGACGCAGGTGAAATGGGCGGCGGCCGGGATGCCGGTCTCGTCCTGGATGCGGCAGACGGTGGCGTGGGTGCGCTCGCGCGTCGAGCCGCCGGCACCGTAGGTCACCGACACGAAGCTGGGCGACAGCGGGGCCAGCCGCCGGATCGACTGCCACAGGCTCTGCTCCATCTTCTCCGACTTGGGCGGGAAGAACTCGAAGCTGATGGACGGCAGCGCAGAGGTGGGCGCGGTCATGACGGAACTCCGCTGAGCGAGTGGGCGGTCTTCGGGAAGGAAATGGCGGCGCCGGCGGCAAGGCGGGTGGCCGGCCAGACGGAAACGGTGAGCGGGTCGCCCGGCAGCTGCACCACCGGGCCGCAGTCGAGGCCGGACTGGCGGCACCAGCCGGCGACCTCGGCATCGGAGAAGCCCAGGCGGCGGTGGGCGTGCTCCTCGCGCAGGGCTTCAAGATGATGGGGGGCGAAATCGACGATCAGCAGCAGCCCGCCGGGGCGCAGGACCCGCGCCGCCTCGGCCAGGACGCCAGAAGGCGATTCGGTGTAGTGCAGCACCTGATGGATCACCGCGGCATCGAAGGATCCCGAGGGGAACGGCAGCTGGTACATGTCGGCCTGGCGGACATGGCAGTGGCGAAGCCCCGCCTCCTCCAGCCGGTTGCGGGCGACGGCCAGCATCTCGCGCGACTGGTCTACCCCGATCGCGCGATGGACGCGCCCGGCGAGCACCTCCAGCATCCGTCCGGTGCCGGTGCCGATATCCAGCAGCTCCTCCACCCCCTCTTCCGGGAACAGGCGCAGCAGAGCGGCCTCGACCTCGCCTTCCGCAACGTGAAGGGAGCGGATTTCGTGCCAGCGCGCAGCATTCTCACGGAAATAGGCGGCAGCGCTTTCCGAGCGGGACCGCTTGATGGCGTCCAGCCGCTCCAGATCGAGGATGAGTGTGGCGTCGTTCGCGGGGATGGCGTCGACCAGGACGCGCGCCAGTTCGGCCGACTGCCCCTTCTCGGCCAGCCGGTAGAAGGCGAAGGTCCCCTCGCGGAAGCGGTCGAGCAGGCCGGCGTCGCACAGGAGCTTCAGGTGGCGCGAGACGCGCGGCTGGCTCTGCCCCAGGATCTGGGTCAGTTCGGTCACCGTCAGCTCGCCGTGCGCGCAGAGTGCCAGCAGCCGCAGTCGCGTCGTTTCGGCCGCCGCCTTCAGCGTCGCAAGCAGATCGTCCATCGCCTCACGTCCGATTCGGGCCGGGAAAGGAGCCGGCCGGACGGGACACCCCGCCCCGCCGGCCTGGATACAGATATAAAGATATCTTTATGCGTCGTAAACCGCTTTTCGCAGCCGCTTGCATCGATGCCCGCGACAGGTCCGCGCCGGCCCGACCCGGTGCCGGCAGTCCGCGGCGGAAAGCGGCGGGATGCAAGCTCTCCCGCCGCATTGCGGCAAAGCCGACACAGTCGCCGCGCCCTCTCCTGCGACAGGCTGGCGCATGCTGGTCAAAAGGCGAAGCCTGTGTTAGGTCAGGAAACGGTGGAAATTCTGCGATATCTCGCCCAATCTTCCTCCCGACCGCGTAGCCACCTTGCCAGGGTTGAGGACTCCAGCCATCGGGGTCTTCGGTTGTGGACAGGAGATGCGGCGACCCGCACCGAGTTCGAGCCCACAGATAAAGAGCCGTCGCACATGAAGCTGGCCAGCCTTTCCCGCTCCCTCCTCCGTTCGGCCACCGTGGTGGCCTTCGCCCTGACGGCCACGGCCTGCGCGACCAACCCGGGCGACTCGGGTGCTGCGGATGCGGCCTACCAGGTCAGCGACCCGCTGGAGATCCCCAACCGCTTCGTCTTCGCCGCCAACGAGGCGGCGGACGTGCTGGTGATCCGCCCGGCGGCCGAGGTCTATGTGGGGGTCGTGCCCGATCCGGTGCGCGACGCCATCCACAACTTCATCGACAACCTGATGTCGCCGCTCTACATCGCCAACAACCTGTTGCAGGGCAATGTGGAGGGGGCGACGAACGCCACCGGCCGCTTCCTGACCAACACCATCCTGGGCGCCGGCGGCATCGCCGACGTCGCGTCGCAGGCGGGCATCCCGCATGCGCCGGAGGATTTCGGCCAGACGCTGGCGGTGTGGGGCGTTGGCGACGGGCCGTATCTGGTCCTGCCGCTGCTGGGTCCGTCGAACCTGCGCGACACCGCCGGCTACGCCGTCGACACCGTGGGCGACCCGATCCGCATCTGGGCCTACGCCAACGACCACAAGGGCGCCTACATGACCCGCGGCATCGTCAGCGCCGTCGACCGCCGGTCGGAGGTGCTGAAGGAGGTCGACGACCTGCGCCGCAACTCGCTGGACTTCTATGCCACCGTGCGCAGCCTGTACCAGCAGCAGCGCCGGGCGGCGATCAGCAACAACAAGGCCGGCACGACTCCGGAATTCCCGGACTTCACCACCGCGCCGAAGCCCTGATCCGTCCCTGACACCTCTTGGCCCCGTCCATCGCGACCGCCGCACGCTCCCTCCGGGAACGGGTGCGGCGACCGCGGCGGCGGGCAAACCGGCGGCCATGGATGCCGGAGCCGGGAGCGTAAGCCTCCTCCAAAAGCATCCGGCGGCAACCCAAAGGCCAGATGACCGTTGACAAAGCCCCAGCAACAGCCACTTTTCGCCCCATCATGCTGACACGCCGCCAGTTTGTCGCGTCCGCTGCCCTGCTCGCGGTGAGCGGTTGGGCCGGGCACTCTCTCATCTCTCCCGCAGCCGCGCAAACCGCGGACCAGGGGGCAAGCGCGTTCATCCAGAAGCTGGGGAACGACGCCATCGCAACCTTCTCGGACAAGAGCCTGTCGCGCGATCAGGCGATCCAGCGCTTCCGCACGCTGCTGTACGCCGGCTTCGACGTGCCGTACATCGGCCGCTGGGTGCTGGGCCGCTACTGGAACAACGCCAACGAGGCGCAGCGGACCGAATACCAGAAGCTGTTCGAACAGCTGATCGTCAACACCTATGCCGAGCGCTTCGTCGAGTATTCCGGCGAGACGTTCAAGATCGCCGGCGTCAGCCCGGCCGGTGAAGCCGACAGCATGGTGACGACGCAGATCGTCCGTCCCAACGGCCCGCCGGTGAATGTCAGCTGGCGTGTCCGCAAGGGCGGCGCCGACTACAAGATCATCGACGTGGTGGTGGAGAATGTCAGCATGGGCGTGACCCAGCGGCAGGAATTCGCCTCCGTCATCGAACAGAATGGCGGCCGCATCGACGGGTTGATCCAGGCGCTGCGCCAGAAGGTCGGCCGTACCGGCTGACCGTTCGACAGCAGTCTAACCTACCGCGAAGCCCGGCCCCTCATGGAGCCGGGCTTCGTCGTTTCAGGCCTCCGATGCGGCCTTTGCGGCGTCGGCCGATGCCATGTCGTCGTCACCGGCCTCCGCAGCGCCGACATTGCGGGTCTCCGGCAGAAGCAGCGCCGCGAGCAGCAGGGCCACGCCCGCGGCCGCGGCCAGCATCAGGAAGGCGGCGCTGTAGCCCTCCCGCACCACCATCTGCCCGGCGGCGGCGGTGCTGAGCGAGGCGCCGATGCCCTGGAGGGTGGCGATTGCGCCCTGGCTGACATTGAAGCGCCCGGTCCCCTCGGTCAGGTCGGCGACCACCAGCGGGAACAGCGCACCGAACAGCCCGGCGCCGACCCCGTCCAGCAGTTGGACGCCGACGAGCCAGGCGGAATTGTCCGACAGGGTGTAGAGGACACCGCGCAGGGGCAGCACCAGGAAGGCGGCCAGCAGCAGGGGCTTGCGCCCCCAGCGGTCGGCCCTGGCGCCCACCAGCATCGCCATCGGCACCATGACCAGCTGTGCCGCGACGATGCAGAAGGACATCAGGCTGGTGCCCAGCGCCGGATCCTTCATCGCCAGCTTCTGGCCGACCAGCGGCAGCATCGCCGCATTGGCGAAATGGAAGAGGGCGGCGCATCCGCCGAAGATCAGCAGCGGCCGGCAGCTGAGGATGACACGCAGACCGGACGGGCTCTCCCGGTCGCCGCCATGGTCCGCGCCATGGAGCCCGCGGGCGACCGCATGGTCGATGGCATTGGCGGGAATGCCGGCGGTGGCGGCGATGCTGCACAACGCCATCGCGGTCATCAGCCAGAACACCGCGATGGGTCCGAAGGCATAGGCGGCCAGACCGGCGAGCAGGGCCGCCACCGCATTGCCGGCATGGTTGAAGGATTCGTTGCGTCCGACCCGGCGGACGAAGGCGCGCGGCCCCAGCATACCCAGCGTGATTGCCGCGATGGCCGGCGGGAAGACCGCTCCGGCGGCGCCCACCGCCGATTGCAGCACAGCGACGACGGTGAAGCTGTTCAGCCAGGGCAGCGTCAGCGAGCCCACCGTCACCAGAAGCGCTGCGACGACGATCACCGCGCGCTTGTAGCGGGTGCCGTCGACCAGCGCTCCGGCCGGCACCTGGGCTGCGATTCCCGCCAGCCCGGCGAGCGTCATCACCAGCCCGATGTCCGCCTCGTTCCAATGCTGGACGGTCAGCAGATAGATCGCCAGATAAGGGCCGAGCCCATCCCGCACGTCGGCTAGGAAGAAGTTCAGCAGATCGAGAGAACGGTCTGGTCCGGCCACGTCGGTCATCCTGCAGGGAGTCCGCCCCGGATGGAGCTGCGGCAACAGAACGCCGAACGGAGCGATTTGCTCCAGAGCATTCAGAAGCAGTGACGCGCCTGTCCGAACGGGCTATCGTTGCAGCGACTCTGCTGTCTTTCGTCATACGGTTGGATCCGGGAACCCGACGCCATGGCCGAACGCGATCCGAAAGAGATCGACGAACTCCGGACGATCATCCAGGCGCATCAGGCATGGCTGAAACGGCCGTCCAGCGGTCGGCGCGCCGACCTCAGCTTCCGCGATCTCTCGCGGCTGAATCTGGAGCGCGTGTCGCTGGCCGGCGCCAAGCTGGCCGGGGCCAACCTCAGCAACGCCCGCATGGTGAAGGCAAACCTGTCGCAGGCCGACCTGTTCGGCGCCGACATGGAGGCGGTGAACCTGACCGGCGCCGTCCTGACCGGCGCCGACCTGCGCGGCGCCAACCTGCACCGCGCCCTGCTGACCGATGCCAACCTGCGCGGTGCCGATTTCCGCGCGGGCGAGCTGGTGGACAGCAGCGGCCAGGAGGGCGGCCAAGAGGGCAGTGGCCGGACCTCCACCCGCGGCACCGGCACCACCCGGCTGACCGAAGCGAAGATGGAGCGGTCGATCCTGGCCGGCGCCAATTTCTCCGGCTGCGACCTGACCGGGGCGGACCTGAACGACGCCGACCTGACGGGCGCGGAGCTGACCTCCGCCGTGCTGATGGGCACCGATTTCTGCGGCGCCAACCTCGACGGGGCGGTGTTCGGCAACACGGTGATGGACCACGCCACCCTGACCCGCACCTTCATCCCCTTCGCCCTGCCGCCCGACGCCATCGTCCGCCCCAGCTACAGCGCGATGCCGGTCGCCGAGTTCCTGGAGCTGGTGGAGCGGCACGAGCGCTGGGTCGACAGCGGCGGGGCGGAGGGGGCCCGGCTCGACCTCGACCTCGTGTCGGTGGCGGGGGCGGACCTGCATGGGCGGACGCTGGCGGCGGCCCGCCTGCGCCGCTGCCGCCTGCCGGGCGCCCGGCTGACCAAGGCCAGCCTGGAGATGGCGGAGCTGTCCTACATCGACCTCGACGAGGCCGACCTGCGCGACGCCGTGCTGCGCGGGGCCACCCTGCGCCGCGCCTATCTGGCTCACACGCTGATGAACGGGGTCGATGCCCGACCGGTGCCGCTGGCCGGCGGCCGCGACTGGCCGGCCAATTTCGAGGGCGCCGACTTCTCCGACGCCGACCTGCGCGACTCCACCATGGGGCCGGCAATCGTGCGCGGTGCCGTGTTCACCAAGGCGCTGACCGACAGCTCCGGCATCGACATCACCGGCGCCACCAGCCCCTTCCCCCCGCCCCCGCCGGAAGAACGGCGGCGGCAGAAGCGCTTCGTCCGCCCCGGCATGGTCGTCCACACCGACCATGGCAGCTTCCCCGCCCGCAACTGGTCGGTCGGCGGATTGTGCCTGCTGGCGGTCAACCAGCCCTACCAGCGCGGCCAGACCTTCCAGGCCCGCGTCGTGCTGGCCGACCAGCAGGAGGTGGCCGCCGTCGCCAACCTCGTCGTCCTGCACCGCGACGAGGAGCGCGGGCAGCTGTCCGTCCGCTTCCACCAGTATGGCGACGACCTGAAGGCGCTGCTGAAGACCGCCTTCCTGGAACACCAGAAGATGGCGGGCTGACACCGGCCGCACAAATTTTCCTGCCATCGCTCCGTCTATTTCAAAGGATCGTTGAATCCCCGGAACGATCAGTGACGTGCCTCTGTTTGAAGGATGCGTGCCGGATGGGAGCAAAACCCTGCCGGTCTACATCCGATAGGAGGCTCCCATGGCAGACGAACAGAAGCCCAGGAAAATTGGTGTGTATGGCGGTTCCGACGGCGGAGCCGGCAGTTTCGGCATGAACTGGATGTGGATCATCATCGGACTGATCGTGGTCGCGGTCGTCCTTTATCTCCTGTTCCGCTGACCCGGCGGCACCCGCCGCCATGACGGCCGACACCGGACCGCCACCCGCCCGGCGCAGCGACGGCGACGATGCGGTCATTCCCCTGCACGACGAGTCGGTGACCGTCGGCAAGCAGCGGGTCGAGCGAAGCCGCGTCCGCGTCACCACCCGCGTGTCCGAACGCGAGCAGATCGTCCGCGAAGCGTTGGAGCATGAGGAGGCCACCGTCACCCGCGTCCCCATCGACCGCGAGATCGACGCCCATCCCGGCATCCGCCAGGAGGGGGACGTCACGGTGATCCCGCTGGTGGAGGAGGTGCTGGTGGTGGAACTGCGCCTGGTGCTCCGCGAAGAGCTGCACATCCGCAAGAACCGACGGACCGTCGAGATCGAGCAGCCCGTCACCCTGCGTTCCGAAGACGCGGTGGTGGAGCGTGTGACCACCCCGCCCTCCCCCGTCCGATCCCCCAATCAGACTTCGCCCGAGGAGTGAGACCGATGACCAAAACCATCGTTGCCCTCTATGACCACCGATCCGACGCGGAAACCGCATCCCGCGATCTGCAGGCTGCCGGGTTCGAGTCCAGCGTCATCGAAATCCTGTCGCACAGCGACCTGTCCAGCGGCGGCTGGGGCGACAGGGACTTGAGCGGCTCCCCCACCGGCACCGCCGCCGGCTCCCTGACCGGCGACAGCTCCATCGGTGCGGCGAGCGGCATGGCCCGCACCGACCTGTCCACCGGCTATGTCGCCTCGCCCAACACGGTGCCGGGCACCGGGCTCAGCATGGAAAGCGGCCTGGGCGCCGGAGCGGGCATGGGCACGATGGGATCCGGCGGCGTCATGACCGGCAGCGGATCCGGCGGAATGCTGGCCCGGCTGACCGGCTGGGGCATCCCGAACCAGGATGCGCAGGTCTATGCCGAAGGCGTGCGCCGCGGCGGATCGTTGCTGAAACTGCGGCTGGAAGAGGAGGATGTCGACCGCGCCATGGACGTGCTGGAGCGCGGCAACGTGGTGGATGTCGAGGAACGCGGCAGCGCCTACCGCGACTCCGGCTGGGCCGGCTACGACGAAACCGCCGCTTACTACGATGACCAATCGGCGGAGGAGGAGCGCGTACGCTACTCGCCGGGCCGCACCGCCATCGACACCACGGGCAGCACGACGATGGGCAGCACGACAGCGGGCACTGCGGCCGGGCTGACCGGAGCCGCCGCCGCCATGCGCGACGTGAACGCCGACAGCACCCGGACCGGCAGCGCCGAACGGGAAGAGCAGATTCCGATCGTCGAGGAGCAGGTCAACATCGGCAAGCGCAGCGTCGAGCGCGGCGGCGTCCGCGTCCGCAGCTATGTCGTCGAGACGCCGGTCGAGGAGCAGGTCCGCCTGCGTGACGAGACCGTCACCGTCGAGCGCCGCCCCGGCGGCCTGGTCGGGGGCAGCAGCGAGGTCCCGGCCGACGCCTTCCGCGAGCGCACCATCGAGGTGACGGAGACCGACGAGGAAGCGGTGGTCAGCAAGACCGCCCATGTCCGCGAAACCGTCGTGGTCCGCAAGGATGTCGAGGAACGCGCCCAGAGTGTCCGCGACACCGTCCGCCGCACCGAGGTGGAGATCGAGGACACGCGGGACGAAAAGTTGCGTGACCGCCGCACCGACCGGTCGGACGATGTGACCCGCTGACCGGACTGACCGTTCACGGATATGGAAAAGGCCGCCCCTTCCAATCGGAGGGGGCGGCCTTTTCCGTTCAGCCACCAGGATCGGCAGCCAGGATCAGCTGCGCACCAGCGGCTTGTACTTGATGCGGTGCGGCTGGTCGGCGTCGGCGCCCAGGCGGCGCTTCTTGTCGACCTCGTAATCCTGGAAGTTGCCCTCGAACCATTCGACGTGGCTTTCGCCCTCGAAGGCCAGGATGTGGGTGGCGATGCGGTCGAGGAACCAGCGGTCGTGGCTGATGACCACGGCGCAGCCGGCGAAGCTCTGCAACGCGTCTTCCAGCGCCCGCAGCGTATCGACGTCGAGATCGTTGGTCGGTTCGTCGAGCAGCAGGACGTTGGCGCCGGACTTCAGCATCTTGGCGAGGTGGACGCGGTTGCGCTCACCGCCCGACAGCTGCCCGACCTTCTTCTGCTGGTCGGGACCGCGGAAGTTGAAGCTGGAGACATAGGCGCGGCTGGGCATGGTCTTCTTGCCCAGCTCGACCAGATCCAGCCCGTCGGAGATCTCCTCCCACACCGTCTTCTTGGCGTCGAGGCTGTCGCGGCTCTGGTCGACATAGCCGAGCTTCACCGTGTCGCCGACGCGGAAGGTGCCGGCATCCGGCCCGTCCTGCCCGGTGATCATGCGGAACAGCGTGGTCTTGCCGGCGCCGTTCGGGCCGATGACGCCGACGATGCCGCCCGGCGGCAGCCGGAAGGACAGCCCGTCGATCAGCAGCCGGTCGCCGAAGCCCTTGGCGATGCTCTCCGCCTCGATGACGACGTTGCCGAGGCGCGGCGGCACCGGGATGACGATCCGGGTCTCGCCGGACTGTTCCTTGCCGCTTTCGGCCAGCAAGGTCTCGTAGGCGGTGATGCGCGCCTTGCTCTTGGCCTGACGGGCGCGCGGGCTCTGCCGGATCCACTCCAGTTCGGTGGCCAGCTGCTTCTGGCGCGACTCTTCCTGGCGGCCTTCCTGCTCCAGGCGCTTCTGCTTCTGCTCCAGCCAGGACGAGTAATTGCCTTCCCACGGAATCCCCGACCCGCGGTCGAGTTCGAGGATCCAGCCGGTGACGCTGTCGAGGAAGTAGCGGTCGTGGGTGACCAGCACGACGGTGCCCTTGTAGTCCTCCAGATGCTTCTGGAGCCAGGCGACCGATTCGGCGTCGAGATGGTTGGTCGGTTCGTCGAGCAGCAGCAGGTCGGGCTTCTCGAGCAGCAGCTTGCACAGCGCGATGCGGCGCTTCTCGCCGCCCGACAGCTTGGTCACGTCGGCGTCGCCCGGCGGGCAGCGCAGCGCGTCCATGGCGATCTCGACCGTGCGGTCGATGTCCCAGGCGTCGGCCGCGTCGATCTTCTCCTGCAGTTCGCCCTGTTCGGCCAGCAGCGCGTCGAAGTCGGCGTCCGGGTCGGCCATCAGGTTCGACACTTCGTTGAAGCGGTCGAGCAGCGCCTTGGTCTCGCCCAACGCTTCCATGACGTTCTCATGGACGTTTTTGGTCGGATCGAGCTGCGGCTCCTGCGGCAGGTAACCGACCTTGGCGCCCTCGGCCACCCAGGCCTCGCCGGAGTAGTCCTTGTCCAGCCCGGCCATGATCTTCATCAGGGTCGACTTACCGGAACCGTTGACGCCGAGCACGCCGATCTTCACACCCGGCAGGAACGAGAGCCAGACGTTGTCGAGAACCTTCTTGCCGCCAGGATAGACCTTGGTCAGGCCCTTCATGACATAGACATACTGGTAGGACGCCATGCGCCGCTCCGACCTTCCGAAAAAATGTGAGAATTGGCGCCGCCCCATCCCGATGGTTCTACGGCACCCTGTCGCTAGGGACTGGTTTTAGCGCATAAGGGCCTTGCATGAAACCTTGTTGAGCCACCCGGCGGGGGCCGGGCGGCGACGGGAGGAACAGGATTGGTCAGTTCCAAGGTCGAAATCTACGTCGATGCCGACGCCTGCCCGGTCAAGGCCGAGGTCTACAAGGTCGCCGGCCGCACCGGCTCCAAGGTCTGGCTGGTCGCCAACGCGCCGCTGCGCCTGCCGACGGAGTGCATGGCGGAACTGGTCGTGGTCAGCGACGGCTTCGACGCCGCCGACAACTGGATCGCCGAGCATGCCGGCCCGACCGACGTCGTGGTGACGGCGGACATCCAGTTGGCCGACCGCTGCGTGAAGCGCGACGCGGTGGTGATCGGCCCGACCGGACGCCCCTTCACGCCCGACAGCGTCGGTTCGGCACTGGCGACCCGCGCGCTGATGCAGGATTTGCGCGACATGGGCGTGGTCAGCGGCGGCAACGCCCCGATGAGCCAGCGCGACAAGTCGCAGTTCCTCCAGACGCTGGACCAGGCGGTGCAGGCGCTGAAGGCGGGGCGGCGGCCGAAGTTCCGGTGAGGGGAAGGAGGGGGCCGAGGCCCCCTTACACCCGCACCACCTTGCCCGGATTCAGCAGGTTGTCCGGATCGAAGGCCCGCTTCAGGTCGCCCATGACGTTGAACGCTTCGCCGGTTTCCTGTTCCAGGAAGGCCATCTTGCCGTAGCCGATGCCGTGCTCGCCGGTGCAGGTGCCACCCATCTCCAGCGCACGGGTCACCATCTTGTCGGCGAGGCGCTGCGCCTCGGCCAGCTCCGCCGGGTTCTCGGGGTCGAGGACATAGACGAGGTGGAAGTTGCCGTCGCCGACATGGCCGACCATCGGGGCCAGCATGTTGGACTCCGCCAGATCCTGCTTGGTCTCCAGGATGCAGTCGGCAAGCCGCGAGATCGGCACGCAGACGTCGGTCGGCCAGCCCTTCGACCCCGGACGCAAGGCGAGTGCCGCGTAGTAGGCGTCGTGCCGGGCCTGCCACAGCTTCGAGCGGTCCTCCGGCCGGGTGGCCCAGGCGAACTCCATCCCGCCATGCTCGGCGGCGATGGCGGCCACCATCTCCGCCTGCTCCTTCACCCCGGCCTCGGTGCCGTGGAACTCGAAGAACAGGGTCGGGGCGACGGCGTAGTCGAGCTTGGAGTATTTGTTGACGGCGTCGATCTGCACCTCGTCCAGCAGTTCGATGCGGGCGACCGGCACGCCGACCTGGATGGTCTGGATCACCGTGTCGACGGCGCCCTTGATGGTCGGGAAGGCGCAGACGGCGGACGAGATGGCTTCCGGGATGCCGTAGAGCTTCAGCGTCACCTCGGTGATGATGCCGAGCGTGCCTTCGGAGCCGACGAACAGCCGGGTCAGGTCATAGCCGGCCGCCGACTTGCGCGCCCGCCCGCCGGTCTTGATGACGCGGCCATCGGCCAGCACCACGGTCAGGCCCAGCACATTCTCGCGCATGGTGCCGTAGCGCACGGCGTTGGTGCCGCTGGCCCTGGTCGCCGACATGCCGCCCAGCGAGGCGTTGGCGCCGGGATCGATGGGGAAGAACAGGCCGGTGTCGCGCAGATGCTCGTTCAGCTGCTTGCGGGTCACGCCGGCCTGGACGGTCACGTCCAGATCCTCCGGGCTGACGCGCAGGATCTGCTGCATGCCCGACAGGTCGATGGTGATGCCGCCGGCCAGCGCGGCGATGCCGCCCTCCAGCGAGGTGCCGGTGCCGAAGGGGATGATCGGCAGCTTGTGCTTCGCGCAGATCCTGACGATTGCGCTGACCTCTTCGGTCGAGTTGGCGAAGGCGACGCCGTCCGGCGGGAAGGGGGTGTGATAGGATTCGTCCTTGCCGTGATGCTCGCGCACCGGCAGGGAGGTGGTGAACCGGTCGCCCAGCAGAGCCGACAGCTCGGCCCGGGCCTCCTCGGTCAGGGCCGCACGCGGCCGGGTGGTGGCGATGACGGTCATGGGTGTTGTCCTCCCCGCTGGACGGTTCATTGGTATGACCAAAGGAAGCTAGAGCGGCGGACAAGTGCTTGGCAAGACGGGTGTTGCGCAACGGTGGAATGCCGGAGTGCGGCGGGATGGTTCCAATCTCACGCATGAAGCGCCACACCTGTTGCACCGGCGGCGCAACAGTCCGTGCAACAGGTGTTGCAACGCCCCACCCCGCCGCACCACCTCCAACCGTTGAAAATCAAGAAAATCCGCTGAACTGACCATCTGGCACGGCGGTTGCTCTTACTCCCTCGAACCGCGCGTCGATCAACGGCGCGCATCAGCGAGGGGGAGGCGCCATCTTGGCTCCGGTCGTCGGCATCGTCGCCAATCCGGTTTCAGCCCGCGATATCCGCCGGGTCGTCGCCAACGCCACCAGCCTGCAGATCGCCGACCGGGCGAACATCCTGCTGCGTGTGCTGGCGGCGCTGCGTGCCTGCGGCGTCCGCGACGTGCTGATGATGCCGGAGAATGGCGGCATCCGTGCCCATGTCGAGCGCGGCCTGATGCGGGCCAGGGGGAATGGCGCCTCGGGCGGCCAGGACATCTACCCTGCCCTCCACACCGTCTCCATGCCGGTCACCGGCACCGTCGCCGACACCCACCGCGCCACCGCGGAGATGAGGCGGGCCGGCGTGTCGGCTCTGGTGGTGCTGGGCGGCGACGGCACCCATCGGGCGGTGGCGGCGGAATGCGGGACGGTGCCCATCGCCGGCATCTCCACCGGCACCAACAACGCCTTCCCCGAACATCGCGAGCCGACGATCACCGGGCTCGCCACCGGGCTGGCGGTCACCGGGCGGGTGCCGCCGCACATCGCGTTTGCCGCCAACAAGCGGATCGACGTATCGCTCGACAGCGGGGCGACCGGCGCCACCGTCACCGAGATGGCGCTGGTCGATGTCGCCCTGGTGACGGAGCGCTACATCGGCGCCCGTGCCCTGTGGCGGACCGAGAATTTCCGCGAACTCTACGTCACCTTCGCCGACCCGGAGGTGATCGGCATGTCGGCCATCGCCGGCCTGCTGGAACCCGTCGGCCGCGACGAGAGCGGCGGCCTGATGGTGCGGCTGTCGCCCAATGGCGATGGCGCCGGCGATTGCCGCAGGGGCATCACCACCCTCAACGCTCCCATCGCGCCGGGAATGATGGCCCGGGTCGGCGTCACCGACTGGCGCCGCATGCCGGCCGGCGTGGCCTTCGTGCCGGAGGTCACCGCCGGCTCGATCGCGCTGGATGGCGAGCGCGAGCTGTCCTTCACCGAACGCGACCGTCTGTCCCTGACGCTCAGGGACGACGCCTTCCGCACGGTCAACGTCGCCGCGGTCATGCGGCACGCCGGCCAGAACCGGCTGCTGACCGGCACCCCGGTGCCCGTCGCCGCCGCCTTCTAAACATCAAACACACTCCAGGGAGAAAACACCTCATGGCCCAGAATCCCTTCCCTCTCGGCAAGGACGAGCTGCTGAAGGCCTACCGCACCATGCGGACGATCCGCGAGTTCGAGGAGCGGCTGCACGTCGATTTCGCCAAGGGCGACATCCCCGGCTTCGTCCACCTCTATGCCGGCGAGGAGGCCTGCGCCACCGGCATCATGATGCACCTGAACGACAACGACCGCATCGCCTCCACCCACCGCGGCCACGGCCACTGCATCGCCAAGGGCGTCGACGTCCACGCGATGATGGCGGAGATCTACGGCCGCAGCACTGGCGCCTGCCGGGGCAAGGGCGGGTCGATGCACATCGCCGACCTGTCCAAGGGCATGATGGGCGCCAACGGCATCCTCGGCGCCGGGGCACCGCTGATCTGCGGCGCGGCGCTGGCGGCCAAGGTGCGCGGCGACCGCGGCGTCGGCATCACCTTCGTCGGCGACGGCGCGTCCAACCAGGGCACCTTCCTGGAGAGCCTGAACCTCGCCGCGGTGTGGAACCTGCCGGTGGTCTTCGTGGTGGAGAACAACGGCTATGCCGAATCCACCGCGATGGAGTGGGCGGTGTCCTGCGACAGCTACGTCGACCGCGCCACCGGCTTCGGCATGCCGGGCGTCACGGTGGACGGCACCGACTTCTTCGCGGTGTACGAGGCAGCCGGCGAGATCATCCGCCGCGCCCGCGACGGCGGCGGCCCGGCGCTGCTGGAATGCAACATGGTCCGCTTCTACGGCCATTTCGAGGGCGACGCCCAGACCTACCGCGCCAAGGGCGAGCTGGAGGCGATCCGCGCGTCCCGCGATTGCCTGACCATCCTGTCGGAACGGGTGGTCGAGGCCGGGGTGATCGGCCGCGACGAGCTGCAGGCCATCGACCGCGAGGTGAACGCGCTGATCGAGGACGCCACGCGCGCCGCCAAGGCCGCCCCGCTGCCGGCGCCGGAAGACCTGCTGCGCGACGTCTACGTGGCCTACTGAGCCACGTCTACGTCGCCTACTGAGCCAAACCCCAATCCAAGAGACGCGAAACGCGCGGAGGAAACACATGTCCCGCAAGATCAGCATGAAGCAGGCGATCAACGAGGCCCTGGATCTGGAGATGCGCCGCGACCCCACCGTCATCGTCATGGGCGAGGACATCGTCGGCGGCACCGGCGCCCAGGGCGAGGACGACGCCTGGGGCGGCGTGCTGGGCGTCACCAAGGGTCTGTACGCCAAGCATGGCGACCGGCTGATGGACACGCCGCTGTCGGAATCCGCCTATATCGGTGCCGCCGTCGGGGCCGCCGCCTGCGGGCTGCGGCCGGTGGCCGAGCTGA
Organism: Azospirillum sp. UENF 112521; assembly: GCF_058780665.1. NCBI lineage: Bacteria > Pseudomonadati > Pseudomonadota > Alphaproteobacteria > Rhodospirillales > Azospirillaceae > Azospirillum > Azospirillum sp. UENF 112521. The sequence continues at coordinate 769,374 of NZ_JBSNCI010000002.1, read as the reverse complement.
TGTTCCTCGACTTCATGGGCGTCTGCTTCGACCAGATCTTCAACCAGGCCGCCAAGTTCCGCTACATGTTCGGCGGCAAGGCGGAGACCCCGGTGGTGATCCGCGGCATGGTCGGCGCCGGCTTCCGCGCCGCCGCCCAGCATTCGCAGATGCTCACCCCGCTGTTCACCCACATTCCGGGTCTGAAGGTGGTCTGCCCCAGCAACGCCTATGACGCCAAGGGCCTGCTGATCCAGTCGATCCGCGACAACGATCCCGTGATCTTCTGCGAGCACAAGAATCTCTACGGCCTGGAATGCGAGGTTCCGGCCGAGAGCTACGCCATCCCCTTCGGCGAAGCGAACGTGCTGCGCGACGGCGACGACGTGACCATCGTCAGCTACGGCCTGACCGTCCACCGCGCGATGGAGGCGGCGGCGACGCTGGCGAAGGAGGGCACCGAGGCCGAGGTGATCGACCTGCGCACCCTGTCGCCCATCGACTGGGACACCATCGTCGAGAGTGTGGAGCGCACCGGCCGGCTGGTGGTGGTGGACGAGGCGCATCCGCGCTGCAACCTCGCCACCGACATCGCCGCCTTCGTCGGCCAGAACGCCTTCGGGGCGCTGAAGGCCGGCATCCAGATGGTCACCGCCCCGCACACCCCGGTGCCCTTCGCGCCCTCGCTGGAGGATCTGTACGTTCCCAGCGCCGACAGCATCGCCAGCGCCGTGAAGCGCACCCTGTCGCCCAAGGGCGCATCGCCGCGGATCGCGGCGTAACAGACCGGCCTCACACCACACAGCACGCACGAGCCGCCCCACCCCCTCATTCCCGCCTCAGCGGGAGTGATGGGAGGGGTGTGCGCCAAGCAAAAAAGCATTCCCAGGAGACCGAGTTCCATGTTGAACGAGCGCATCAAGCCCATCGTCATGCCGAAATGGGGCCTGTCCATGTCGGAAGGCAAGGTCACCGGCTGGCTGAAGCGGCCGGGATCCACCATCTCCATCGGCGATGAACTGCTGGAGGTCGAGACCGACAAGATCACCAATGTGGTCGAGGCGGGCGAAACCGGCGTGCTGCGCCGCGTGCTGGGCGAGCCCGGCACAGTCTACCCAGTCAAGGCGCTGATCGCCGTGCTGGCCGACCCCGACGTGCCCGACGACGACATCGATGCCTTCATCAGCGCCTATGCCGTCCCGGCCAGCGAAGACGACGGCGACGCCGAGGCCGGCCCGCAATACCACACCGCGGAAACGCCGGCCGGAACCATCCGCTACGCCAAGCGGGGCGAGACCGGGCCGACCGTCCTGCTCGTCCACGGCTTCGGCGGCGATCTCGACAACTGGCTGTTCACCATCGACGCGCTGGCGGAGAAGGCCACCGTCTATGCGCTCGACCTGCCCGGCCATGGCCAGTCGAACAAGCGGATCGCCGATCCCAGCCTGTCCGGCCTGTCGAAGGCGGTGCTGGGCTTCCTCGATGCGGTCGGGGTGGAGCGCGCCCATTTCGTCGGTCATTCGATGGGCGGGGCGGTGTCGATGCGCACGGCGCTCGACGCGCCGGGGCGGGTGGCGTCGCTGTCGCTGATCGCGTCGGCCGGTCTCGGCGAGCAGATCGACCACAGCTACATCCAGGGTTTCGTCGGTGCGACATCGCGCCGCGACCTGAAACCGGTCCTGGAGACGCTCTTCGCCGACCGTGGCCTTGTCAGCCGCCAAATGGTTGACGACCTCCTGAAGTACAAGCGGCTGGACGGTGTGGACGAGGCGCTTCGGGCGCTGTCGGCCTCGCTGTTCGCCGAGGGCCGGCAGGCCAGCGTGCTCGCCTCCGGCATCGCGGACGCCAGGACGCCGACGCTGGTGGTGTGGGGCGAGGAGGACCGCGTCATCCCCGCCGACCATGCCCAGGCGCTGGCGAACACGGCCCAGGTCGCCGTCATCCCCGGCGCCGGCCACATGGTGCAGATGGAGGCGGCCGGCAAAGTGAACGCGCTGCTGAAGGACCACATCGCCAAGGTGGACTGAGGAGGCCAGCCCCCTTCCCGCCCCTTTCCCCGGTTCCCGAACCCTTCGCCACCGGCGCGCAGGCTGTCCGCCAGCGCGCCGGCAGGAGACCGTTCATGCCCGATCTCAAGGACAAGTGCATCATCGTCACCGGCGCCGGCCGCGGCATCGGCGCCACCATCGCTCATGCGCTGGCAGCCGACGGTGCCAAGCTGACCATCGCCGACCGCAACGCGGCCGACGCCCAACAGGTCGCCGAGGCCATCCGTACGGCCGGCGGCAGCGCCATCGCCGTCACCGTCGATGTCCGCGACCGCGCCGCCGTCCGCCGCATGATCGACGAGACGGTGAAGGCCCATGGCCGGCTCGATGTCCTCTTCAACAATGCCGGCATCGCCCAGACCAAGCCCTTCCTCGACATCACCGAGGACGACTGGCACACGGTCAACGACGTCAATGCGCTGGGCGTGCTGATCGGCATGCAGGAGGCGATCAAGACGTTCCGCAAACAGGGCAGCGGCGGCAAGATCGTCAACACCGCCTCCATCGCCGGCAAGCAGGGCTACGAGCCGCTGGCCCATTACTCGGCCAGCAAGTTCGCCGTGGTGGCATTGACCCAGGCTGCCGCCCGCGGCTTCGGCAAGGACGGCATCACCGCCAACGCCATCTGTCCCGGCGTGGTGGCGACCGAGATGTGGAAGATCATCGACCAGGGCTTCCGCGACACCGGCATCACCAAGTCGGAGAACGAGGCCTTCGACATGTTCGCCGCCGGCGCCGTGCTGGGGCGGCCGTCGCGGCCCGACGATCTGGTCGGCGTCGCCCGCTTCCTCGCCTCGTCCGACAGCGATTTCATGACCGGCCAGTCCCTGCTGGTCGATGGCGGGATGGTGTTCGCCTGACCGCAGCAGACACTCGCCGACAACGATAAAACCGCCCCAACGATAAAACCGGAGGACAACACCATGAATGCCATAAACAAAGATTTGGCGACCACGATGAAGGCCGCCGTCTGGCATGGCCGCAAGGACATCCGGGTCGAGGACGTGCCGCTGCCGGGCGCGCCGCCCGCCGGCTGGGTGCAGATCAAGGTGCATTGGTGCGGCATCTGCGGGTCCGACCTGCATGAGTATGTCGCCGGCCCGGTCTTCATCCCGGTCGACACCCCGCACCCGCTGACCGGCCTGAAGGGCCAGTGCATCCTCGGCCACGAGTTCAGCGGCGAGATCGCGGTGCTCGGCGAGGGCGTGACCGGGTTCAGCGTCGGCGACCGGGTGGCGGCCGACGCCTGCCAGCATTGCGGCGAGTGCTATTACTGCAAGCACGGCATGTACAACATCTGCGAGAAGCTGGCCTTCACCGGCCTGATGAACAACGGCGCCTTCGCCAGTCTGGTCAACGTCCCGGCAGAACTGCTCTACAAGCTGCCCGACGGCTTCCCGACCGAGGCCGGCGCCCTGATCGAACCGCTGGCGGTCGGCATGCATGCGGTGAAGAAGGCCGGCAGCATCGTCGGCGAGACGGTGGTGGTGGTCGGCGCCGGCACCATCGGGCTCTGCACCATCATGTGCGCGAAGGCGGCGGGAGCCGGGCGGATCATCGTTCTGGAGATGTCCGCCGCCCGCAAGGCCAAGGCGCTGGAGGTCGGCGCGTCCATCGTGCTCGATCCCAAGGAGTGCGACGCGGTGGCGGAGGTGAAGGCACTGACCGGCGGGTACGGCGCCGACGTGTCGTTCGAATGTATCGGCCACCGCGACACCGCCAAGCTCGCCATCGACGTCATCCGCAAGGCCGGCAAGACGGTTCTGGTCGGCATCTTCGAGGAACCCAGCGCCTTCAACTTCTTCGAGATCGTCGCCACCGAGAAGCAGGTCATCGGCTCGCTGGCCTACAATGGCGAGTTCGCCGACGTCATCCGCTTCATCGCCGACGGCCGCATCGACGTGCAGCCGCTGATCACCGGCCGCATCACGCTGAGCGACATCGTCAGCGGCGGCTTCGAGGAGTTGGTCGCCCACAAGGACCGCAACGTGAAGATCATCGTGCAGCCGCAAGCCGTGGCCGCGGCAGCCGAACAGCCGGAGCTTGTCCACTGATGGCCCTGCCCGCGCTGCATGCACCCCGCCCGGAACACCGGGCCGAGAAGCCGGCCTGGCTCCGCGCCCGCGCCCCCGCCGGTGCGGCGTTCGAGGACACCCAATCGCTCGTCCGCCGCCACGGCCTGAACACGGTCTGCGAGGAGGCCGCCTGCCCCAACATCGGCGAGTGCTGGAGCAAGCGGCATGCCACGGTGATGATCCTGGGCAGCGTGTGCACGCGGGCCTGCGCCTTCTGCAACGTCGCCACCGGCCGGCCGGACGCGCTCGACCCCCACGAGCCGGACCGGCTGGCCAAGGCGATGAGCAAGCTGGGCCTTGCCCATGTCGTCATCACCTCGGTCGACCGCGACGACCTGCCGGACGGCGGTGCCGCGCATTTCGCCCGCTGCATCCGCCGCCTGCGCGAGACCGCCCCCGCCACGACGGTGGAGGTGCTGACCCCCGATTTCCGCAACAAGCCAGGGGCGGTGGAGGCGGTCGCCGATGCCCGCCCCGACGTCTACAACCACAATCTGGAGACTGTGCCGCGGCTCTATGCCGAGGTGCGGCCGGGTGCCCGCTATTACGGCTCGCTCCGCCTGCTGGAGCGGGTGAAGGAGCGCGACCCAGGCATCTTCACCAAGTCCGGCATCATGGTCGGGCTGGGCGAGGAGCCGGCGGAGGTGTTGCAGGTGATGGACGATCTGCGTGCGGCGGGCGTCGATTTCCTGACCATCGGCCAGTATCTCCGCCCCACCCCCACCCATCACCCGGTCGCCCGCCACGTCACGCCCGAGGAGTTCGAGCGCTATGCGACGGTGGCGCGGGCGAAGGGCTTCCTGATGGTGTCGGCGACGCCGCTGACCCGCTCCTCCCACCATGCCGGCCGCGATTTCGAAGAGCTGCGGCGGCGGGCGGCGGCTATTGCACCACCCTGACCGGCCCCACCTTGGACCCATCCGACTGCGGCGGCTTCATCAGTTTGCAATTGCTCACACAATAGGTCTGCATCTCCATGCGGCCGCCGCAGCTCACAAAACACTCATCGTAATCCTGGGAACAGCTGCTCAATCGGTAGCAATGAATTTCACTTTCAAAGTCCCCAATTCGCCTTTCATGCTTCGCACCTTTGGGAAGATTTTTCTTGTACTCGTAATATGCCGCATGCGCACGGGTCAGCCCTTCGGCCATGCAGGTCTGGTACCCCAATTCGACCGCGGCGTTGCACAGTTGTTTCGTCTGCTGGCATTGGGCGACGCAGCGTTTTCCGGCGTCGGTTGCCGGCATGAATGTGGTCGTCCTCGTCTGTAAATTCGGAGTTGGGGTACAGCCGGCCAACCCGGCCGCCAGCAGGCAGCCGAACACAATGAAACGCGCCATCATAATGGATGCCCCGCCCTGGATTGACGTTACCTGGCATGAACACCCAAGCCAGACGGAGTCATCCAGTTCCGGCGTAGGATTCGCAAAAAAGGTTGCCAGGGCAAAGCAACCACAATCCGGAGACGAAGAAAATCCGCCTGCCGACCCAGTCCCACGGATGGGATGGTCCGGTTCGGCGAGCGGATTGAGGACGATGGATGCGGGTACGGTCAGGCGGCGCGGACGGTGGCGATGAAGTTGCCGACCTCCGCCTTCAACCGCTCCGCTTCCTTCGCCAGCCCGTTGGCGGTGCTCAGAACCTGATCGGCGGCGGCGCCGGTTTCGGTGGCGGCCCTGGTCACGCCGACGATGTTGGTGGACACCTGCTCGCTGCCGCGCGCCGCCTGGGCGACATTGTTGGAGATTTCGGAGGTCGCCGCATTCTGCTCCTCGATGGCGGCGGCGATGGCCGACGAGATTTCGCTCATTCGCCCGATGATCCCGGCGATGCCGGCCACCGCTTCCCGCGCACCGGTGGTGGCGCCCTGGATCTGCTTCACCTTCGTCTGGATCTCGTCGGTGGCCTTCGCCGTCTGGCTGGCCAGCGCCTTCACCTCGCTGGCGACGACGGCGAAGCCCTTGCCGGCCTCGCCGGCGCGGGCGGCCTCGATGGTGGCGTTCAGGGCAAGCAGGTTGGTCTGGCCAGCGATGGAATTGATGAGATCGACCACGGCGCCGATCTGGTTGGCGGTTTCGACCAGAAGCTGCATGCTGGCGTTGGTGCGGTCGGCCTCCTGCACGGCGGTTGCCGAAATGGCGCTCTGGTTCGACACCTGACGCCCGATCTCCAGGATCGAGGCGGCCAGTTCCTCGGTTGCCGCGGCGACCGTCTGCACGTTGGCGCTGGACTGTTCCGATGCCGCCGCGACGGCGGTCGCCTGCGCGGTCGACTGGGTCGCATTGGAGGACAGGCTGCCGGCAGCCCCCTGCATCTGGATGGCGGACGAGGACACATTCTGGACGATGGCGCTGACGCTGCCCTCGAACCGGTCGGCAAGTCGGCGCATCTCCGCCTTGCGTTCCGCCTCTGCGCGCGCCTTCTGTGCCTCCTGCTCGGCGGTCAGGCGCCGGACTTCGAGCGCGCTGCCTTTGAAGACATCCAGGGTGCGGGCGAGCAAGCCGACCTCGTCGCGGCGCTCCGTCCCATCGATGGCGAAATCCAGTTCGCCCTGCGACACGCGGGTCATCGCGGTGATGATGCGCGTCATCGGACGGGTGATCAGAAGCACCACGACGATCAACGACAACCCCAGCCCCAGCAGGATGCCGGCGATGGAGAGCGTCAGGACGACGCTCCGCGTCTGCTCGGTGGCGGCGCTGGCTTCCCGTATCGCCTTCTCGACACCCTTGCGGTTGATTTCGACCCGCTCGTCGATCAGTTCAGACGCCGCGCGGCGCGTCTTGGCGCCTTCGCCGGAACTGAGGGCGAACGCCTCGTCATCCTTGCCCTGAATGGTCAGGTCGATGACCTTGAGGGCGTTCTGGCGGTAGGCGTCGACCAGCGATTTGATCTTCACGCCGGTTTCGCGGCGGATGTCGCTGTCCGCGGTGAGGGCGAGGTCGGCGACGGCCTTGTCGGTCCGCGCCATCGCTTCGTTGAACATGGCGGAAAAACGCCGCATTTCATCGACGTTCTTTTCGATGATGGCGTTCTTCTCGGCCACGGTCGCCGCATTGAGATGTCGGCCGACGTCGAGAATGGTCGCACGCCGCGCCGCCTCGACGGTCAGCGCATATTCCGAGACCCGCTGAACCAGTTCCAGACGCTGGAGCGCCGTCACGGCAATCGCCGTCATGAAGGCCAGCAGCAGAATCACCGGTGCGAGGATCTTCACGATCATCTTTTGATTGCCGAACCACCCCAACATCCACCACCCCCCAAAAGCGATAATTCCGAGCGGGATCAAAACCATCCCCTCGGATTTAGGGTAGTTTTTTCACCAATCCAATCAATAGGGGGTAAACCACTTTATTATTTAAATAATGAAATGTTTATTTTCAGAGCGTAATTCATCAACTTGATGGCGAGATTTTGTCAATATATTGCCATTTTCGCGCAAATATTGTACGAGCTGACTGACAATCAAAAAGAATATTTTATTACTCTCGCAAAGAAATTCCTTCTCTTGTATCGGCAAGAGAAATACAGCCGCCTTGACCAGCCATGGAAGGACCGGGCAAGGCGGCGAACCCCGGTCGAGAGAACCGATCCGGAGCAGCGATCAGGTCAAATGCTGCCGTTGCAGGTAGTCCTCGCTCTGCATCTCCATCAGGCGGCTGACCGTGCGCTCGAACTCGAAGGCGTGGGTGCCTTCGGGATAAAGGCGTTCCGGCGGGCCCTCGGCGGCGATGACGACGTTGACCTTGTGCTCGTACAGCGCATCGATCAGCGTCATGAAGCGCTTGGCCTCGTTGCGCAGTTCGTCCTTCATCGTGGGCACATGGTCGATCAGAACCGTGTGGAAATGGGTGGCGATCGCCAGATAGTCGGCCGCCCCCAGCGGCTTGCCGCACAAATCCCAGAAATCGACCCAGGCCACGCATTTGGCGGCACGCGCGATTTCCACCCGCCGTCCCTGCACCGTGAGGCTGCAAGGCTCGCCCGCCGCACCGCCGGTCAGGTCGGAAAAGGCTTTCGCAAGGGCAGCGTCCGAGGCCGTACCCAGCGGGTGATGGTAGATCGGCACGCCCTTCAGCCGGTCCAGCCGGTAGTCGGTCGGGCCGTCCAGCGACAGGATGTCCAGCTTCTCCTTCAGCAGGGCGATGAAGGGCAGGAACAGCTCGCGCTGGAGACCGTCCTTGTACAGCATGTCGGGCGGCCAGTTGGAGGTCGCGACCACCACCACGCCCAGATCGAACAGGTTGGTGAACAGGCGCCCCAAAATCATCGCGTCGACGATGTTGGTGACGTGGAACTCGTCGAAACAGAGCAGCCACGCCTCGTCGGCCAGCGCACGGGCCAGTTCGGGCAGCGCCTCGTCCGGGCCATCGTGCTTTCCCTTGCCCGACCGGCGATGGTCGTGGATGCGCTGGTGGATCTCCAGCATGAATTCGTGGAAATGGACGCGCCGCTTCTTGTCGACCGGGGCGGTCTCGTAGAACAGGTCCATCAGCATCGACTTGCCGCGGCCGACGCTGCCGTAGATGTACAGCCCCTGCGGTGCGGTGGAGGCGATATCCGGCGGCGGCGGCGCGGCACGGCGGCGGCCCAGACCGAAACGCTCCAGCCACCCTCCCCCTGCCGGCTTGTCGTCTCCGACGGGCTGCGGCTGATAGCCCTTCAACGCCTGATACAGGCTTTGGAACTTCTCCGCCGCCAGTTCCTGGTCGGGATCGGGGCGAAGAGTGCCGCTGCCGCGGCGGGCGCGGTAGAGCGAAAGCGGTCCGTCGGTCATGGGGATATGCGCGATCCGGCTGCCAAGATGGCTCCTTACCTAACGGATGGCGCCGGCTACGGCAACCGCCGACGGGAGGGAGAACAGGGCATGGCAGAGCGGCGTCCACGCTCAAAGCACGCGGCATGAACGGCGCGGCATCTGCGCGCAGTGCAAAGCCCCGCATTTCCGTCCGGTTACACTTTCTTTAAGGCGCTGGCGCGATTAAACAGGGGGGCCATCCGGCCGCAACCGCCACAGGAAATCACGACGCCGATGCCCGTTCCCGGGTCCGCCTCCCCGCCGCCACCCCGCTCCACCGCCGGTCTGGCGGGAGCGTTGCGTGGCCGGCTGGGATCGGTGCGCTTCCTGATGACCGCGTCCGGCCTCGCCTTCATCCTGGTGGTCAACACGCTGATCGGCTACGGCATCCTCCAGGGGCGTCGCGAGGCGCTGGACGCCGGTGAGCGCGCGACCCGCGATCTTGCCCGCATGCTGGAATCGCAGACGCTGCGGACGGCCTTCGCGGTGGACCAGCTGCTGCGCGACCTGTCCTTCGCGCTCGACATGCTTCCCGACGGCCCCCGCCGCGGCAGCACGGCGATCCACGACCATTTGCGCCAGCGGCGCGACACTTTCGCCGAACTGGCCGATCTGGTGGTGGTCGACGGCGACGGCTTCGCCCTGCATCATTCGGCCGAACTGCCGCTGCCGACGGTGCCGTTGTCCGACCGCTCCTATTTCACCGGGCCGCGTGACGGCGGCCGGGATCTGCATGTCAGCGCCGCCATCACCAGCCGGGTGCGGCCCGGCACGCAGATCATCCCGTTCAGCAGGCGCTGGCTGGATACCGACGGCGGCTTCCGCGGCGTGCTGGTCGCCATGGTCGATCCGACACGTCTGGCGGCGACGCTGGAATCGCGGGATATCGACCGCAAGGGCAGCGTGATCCTGGCGCTGGGGGATGGCACCATCCTGCTGGAGCGGCCGCAGGGGCCAGGTGGAAATCACGGCGGACCGGGCCGGCTGACCGACTGGCCGGCGGTGTGGACCGCGCTTGCCATCCATGACGAGACGACCATCCGCGATGCGGTCCCCGGACCCGGGGGCGACACCGACAGCTTGGTCAGCGTGCGGCGGGTGCAGGGCTATCCCTTCGTGATCGTCGCGACCCTGCCGGTGGCGGCGGCGCTGGCCGAATGGCGGCGCGACACGGCGGCCTGGACGTCCATCGGCATGGTGATGACCATCGCCATCGCCCTGCTGACCGCCTTCGTCGTCCGCCAGCATGCCCGGCGGGACGAGGATCAGGCCCGGCTGGCCCGCGCCTCCCGCCGGATCCGCGGCATCCTCGAGTCCATGCTGGATGCGGTGGTGACCTTCGACACCGCCGGGCGCATCGTCACCTTCAACCGCGCGGCGGAGATGATGTTCGCCGTGCCGGAGCGGGAGATGATCGGCCAGCCGATCGAGGCGCTGATCCCCGATGCGCGCGGCGGTGCCAACGACCGCGACCTGACCGCCCTGCGCCGTGACGGCCATGCCTTCCCGGTCGGCTTCACCGTCAGCGATCTGCGGCTGGGCGGCGGGACCGGTGCGGCGCGTCCGGACGAACCGCGGATCTATGTCGGCGTCATCCGCGACATGACTCGCCGCAAGCAGCAGGAGGCGGAACTGATCGCCTCCAAGACCCAGGCGGAGCTGGCGAACCGGGCGAAGAGCGAATTCCTGGCCAACATGAGCCATGAGCTGCGCACCCCGCTGAACGCCATCATCGGCTTCGCCGAGGTGCTGGACAGCGAGTTCTTCGGCACGGTCAACGAGCGGCAGAAGTCCTGCATCACCGACATCCATGACAGCGGCCGGCACCTGCTGGACATCGTCAACGCCGTGCTGGACATGTCGAAGCTGGAAGCCGGCCAGTTCGAGCTGTGCGAGGAGGCGGTGGAGGTGCATGAGGCGGTCGGCCAATGCCTGATGATGGTGCGCGACCGCGCCGCCTCCGGCGGGGTCGCCATCCACAACGAGGTGACGGCCGCCATCGCCACCCTGTGGGTCGACCGCCGTGCCTTCAAGCAGGTGATCCTGAACCTGCTGTCCAACGCGGTGAAATTCACGCCCGGCGGCGGCAGCATCACCATAACGGCCGGGATGGAGCAGGGTCGCGGCTTCGCACTGGCGGTTGCCGACACCGGGATCGGCATCCCGCCGGACTTCATGGCCGACCTGTTCCAGCCTTTCCGTCAGGCGGAGAACGCCGCCAACCGCCGGTACGAGGGCACCGGGCTGGGCCTGTCGATCTCGAAGAATTTCGTCGACCTGCATGGCGGCACGCTGACCTGCCGCAGCACGCCCGGTGCCGGCACCATGATGACGGTGCGGCTGCCGGCCGGGCGGGTGATCGAACAGCCCAGCCGCATCGGCAGCCACGATCCGGTTCCGGCGGCCTGAGGCGGTTTTGCGCAGGCGGCCTTCGGTCGCGTTATCGCAGACGCGTTGCGGAGAAGCGCCGGGACGGATCGACGAAATCGTCCTGCGCGGCGATCAGCTGAAGCTCGCGCGTGCCCATCCGCCGAGTCGTCTCGAAAATGGCGAAGATCGCCGACGCCGCCTTCTCCAGCGCATCGGCCGGATCGAAGGCGGTCAGGTAATGGGCGAGGAACAGGGCCGCCACCGCGTCGCCCGACCCGTTGGGCGGCGGGTCGAAGGTCAGGCGCGGTGTCGACACCAGCCAGGCGCCGTCGGCGCCGTCCACCAGCATCTCGATGCTGTCGGGATCGGCATCGCTGCGGGTCAGGCTGGTGACCAGGACCAGCCGTGGCCCGCGCGCCCGCAATGCCGCGGTGGCGGCCAGCGCGTCGTCCAGCGTCGCCACCTTGCGGTCGGTCAGATATTCCAGCTCGAACTGGTTCGGCGTCATCAGGTCGGCGGCGGGAACCGCATGGTCGCGGATGAACTCCGGAAGGCCGGGCCGCACGAAGAAACCGCGGCCGACGTCGCCCATCACCGGATCGCAACAGTAGATCGCCTTGGGATTGGCGGCCTTCACCCGCGCCGCCGTCTCGACGATGACCTGCCCCAACTCGACGGCGCCCATATAGCCGGACAGCACCGCATCCTGCGCCGGCAGCACGCCGCGGGCGGCGATGCCGTCGACGATGTCAGCGATGTGCTCCGCCGTGAAGACCTGCCCGGTCCAGGCGCCATAGCCGGTGTGGTTGGAGAACTGGACGGTGTTCACCGCCGTGGCGTCGATCCCCAGCCGCTGCAGCGGAAACACCGCGGCGCGGTTGCCGACATAGCCATAGGCGACGTGCGATTGGATGGTGAGGACGCTTTTCATGGCGGCAAGCGTAAGCGACGCTCCGCCGGGCGTAAAGCCGCCGACTCCGCGGTGACGGCGGGGTCGAGCATCATGGCTGCCATGCGCCGGACCATACGCCGGACGATGAGGGAACACGGCTGTGACGGCCTGGCCCATGGACAGGGGACCGGCGCCCGTCTAAAGCTGGCCCATTCCATCATCCGCAGTTCCGGGATACCGCCATGGCCACCACAGTCCGCCCCCGCCGCAGCGTGCTCTACATGCCGGGCTCGAACGCCCGCGCCCTGGAGAAAGGACGCAACCTGCCGGCGGACGGGCTGATCCTGGATTTGGAGGATGCGGTCGCTCCGGACGCCAAGGCGGCCGCACGCGACACCATCGCCGGCGCGCTGGCCGCCGGCGGCTATGGCGGGCGGGAACTGATCGTCCGGGTCAACGGGCTGAACACGCCCTGGGGCTATGACGATCTGCGCATGGCGGCGGCCAGCGGCGCCGATGCCGTGCTGCTGCCGAAGGTGGAGAGCGCCGATGCGGTGCGGCAGGCCGAGGCGGTGCTGCGTGCCGCCGGGGCGCCGGCCGGCCAGACCATCTGGTGCATGATGGAAACGCCGCTCGGCATCCTGAACGCCAAGGAGATCGCCGGCGCCTCTCCCGCCGTCGGCGGGCTTGTGCTCGGCACCTCAGACCTCGCCAAGGATCTGCACGCCGCCCACACGGCACAGCGGCTGCCAATGATCACCAGCCTGGGGCTGTGCCTGCTGGCGGCGCGGGCCTATGGGCTGGCGGTGCTGGACGGCGTGCATCTGGACCTGAACGACGACGACGGCTTCGCCGCCTCCTGCCGGCAGGGGCGCGACCTTGGCTTCGACGGCAAGACGCTGATCCACCCGAAGACGATTGCCGCCTGCAACGCCGCCTTCGCCCCCGACGAGGAAGAGATCGCCCAAGCCCACCGCATCATCGCCGCCCATGCGGAGGCGGCAGCCGCCGGCAAGGGCGTGGTGCTGGTCGATGGCAAGCTGGTGGAGAACCTGCATGTCGAGAACGCCCGCCGGCTGGTGACGCTGGCCGAGGCGATCGGCGCGCTCTGAGGCTGGCCGAACCGTCTGACGGACAGAATCACCCATCCTCTCCATCGCGGTACAGGTCGGGCCAGTCGAAGCGGGTCATCGAGCGCGGCCGGTCCTGCGGCGGGCCGATGCGGTTTCCGGCGACCAACCTGACCCCCGATGCCCGCGCCGCCACAACCATGCTGGTGGTCGACAGCCCGGCGACGCAGATCATCAGGCCGGCGCGGTCCGCCGCGGTGACGATGCCGTTCATCTCCTCCATCAGGCGGGCTTCGGCCGAGCGGTCCGCCGGCATCGCCACGGTGATCCCGCTCAGGCCGTTGCCTGAAAGTCCGGAAAGGCTCTGCGACTTGAACTCGATCCGCATGAAGGTCCAACGGCAATAGGGCCTGACCTCATGCAACAGCTCGTTGAGCCGCCCGGTCGGCACCCCAGGCGGAAAACGCAGCAGCTCGAAGATGAGAAAGCGGCGCAGATAGTCGGGGATCGACTGGCAGATCTCCAGGAAGGGCAGCCGGGTGCGGCGGGCCGCCAGCGTTTCGAAGCAGACAGGCACCGACATCATCAGCCGCGATCTGTTGCGGAACAGCCCGTTCAGGATTTCCACGGATTCGACCAGCGCATCCGCATCGAGCCGCAGGATCTCCATGGGATCCGTCAGGGAATTCAGCGCCGCCGCCCCTTCCAGGAAGGAACCGTCGGGAAAGATCCGTACCGGCGTGCCCATATAGGTCGAGATGACCAGCTTGCCGATGTCCCAGACCGGCCGGTAACGGATGCTGAACTGGCCGGCATCCTCGGGGGAAAGCTGCAGCTGGCGCAGAACAGGCCGAACCTTGCCGCCGTCGTCAGCGTGAAAGTTTGGGCCGGACATGGCCGGAGAACCCGCGGCGCCCGAACCATCGGCCGACCGGACGGCCGCGGGGTCCGGCCGCGGCCGCGCTTCCGCCAGCAGAACCTTGGCAAAAGCATGCTCGAACTGAATTTGCCCGTCCGCCACGCCGACGGCGGTCGAGACCCGCATGTCGGCTGACCGGTCGTCACCGAGAAAAAGCTGCAGAAGTTCCTGCGCGATCCTTGCACAGACCAGGTCAGCCGCATGCCGGTCGAGCGTCGCGAACACCAGAATGAAATCGTCGCTCGCGGTTTTGAAGCGGATGTCGTTGCGGGTGAGGCAACGGTCGATGATCGCGTCCGCGGCCGCCAGAACCCGCGGGCGCAGAGCAGGCCAACCGGGGCCCAGGCGATCCCGCATCATGCCGAGATCGAGCAGGTGAACCCGGCCAGTCGAAGCGACCGCCGGCTGCATCAGCAGCCGCCATAGCCGCTGTTCCAGGGCGCGCAGCTGCTCTGCGTTCTCCAGCGGCGATGCCGGTGACGGTTTGTCGGCACCGTCGGGGCGGCCGGCAGCGGTCGGCGGAGATCCGGCTGCCCCGGCCTGGCTAATAAACCACCGGCGCAGCAGACGCCGCATGGAGGCGATCGTCCGCAACACGATACCGCAACTCCTCTCGCCGCTCCCGGCGCGTCAGAGGGTGCGCGGCGTGGGACCACCGGATCCGCGGCCGCAGAAATCGACGATGAGATCGACGTGGCTGCGCTCGATCGGCTTCGCCAGCGCGTGATCGGCGCCCATTTGCCGGGCGACCGCCAGCAAGTCCATTGCCTTGCTGCGTCCGCCGCTGGAAATGGCGATGATCTTGACCGAAGGGGACGACCGCCGCATGCGCATGATGGTTTGGAGACCATCGGCGAACGGCATCACCAGATCGCAGATCACAAGGTCCGGCAGATTCGCCCGGAACAGGCGCATGGCCTCCTGGCCGTCCTCGGCCTCGACAACCTCCACCCCGGCTTTTTCGAGGAGGCGACGCAGCGTCAAACGCAGAGCGGGATCATCGTCAACCACAAGCACGGTTGGCATTTTCCCCTCCTGTCCACGTGAAGCCCATCCGGCATCAAATCCGTCGCCCCCATAATCAGGCCCCGATATCCATTGCCAATTTCTTAAAATAACCACCGATAATCCAAAAAATCCTGCATTTTCTTGGATTTTTCAAATAATTGCGTTAGGGAAACATTGATATTTCGGCACAAAAATACGCATCATCTACGCAAAAGAGCGGTTCATTCCCACAGAATTGCTTCCATAATTCAAAGTTATTTTTTCAATTCCAGGAAATAATTGCTTATGCTGTTTCTTGTTGTCGGCACCGCCTATGCCCGCATCATTTCGCCGCACATCATCTCAAACGCGATAAGTTTCTTGAATTGCCGTCCATGGATGAAAATGGAATGCTTCCGTGCAACTTTTCCGTAGACCGAACAGCAGGCTCCGGCAAACCGGTGCCCTCACTCCACAGGCCATAAGGACAGTTTTTATAAGTCGAAGTGGGAACCACCCTCTGGCCGATTGGTTGTCGAGTCAGCAAGGCACAGTCGGAGGTTGGTTATGGCCTCGAAAGAGAGCAATCGTACGTCGGGCCGCGGCTTCGCGTCGATGGACCCGGATCGGCAACGCCAGATCGCCAGCAAAGGCGGTGAAAGCGTACCGGCCGACAAACGCAGCTTTTCAAAGAATCCGGAACTCGCGGCGGAGGCGGGACGCAAGGGTGGGCGTAGCGTGCCCGCATCCTCGCGCAGCTTCTCCAAGAACCCGTCCCTGGCGGCCGAAGCCGGCCGCAAGGGTGGACAGGCAAGCCATGGCGGCCGTACGGCCGACCGGCCGGCCGGAGGCGATTGACCGGGGAGTTTGACGAGTTGGGTATCGTGCAGACGAAAAAGCCCCCGTCCTTGTGGACGGGGGCTTTTTCTTTCAGCGCAATCGGCAGTGCTGCCGGGTAACCGGTCAGGAGGCCACCTTGTCCAGTTCGCGCAGGATCGAGTCGCCCATCACGGTGGTGGAGCAGCGCGCCATGCCCGGGGCCATGATGTCGGACGTGCGCATGCCGCCGCCCAGCACGTTCTGGATGGCCCGCTCGATCAGCTTGGCATCCTCGTCCAGGTTGAACGAGTAGCGCAGGCACATCGCGAAGGACAGCAGCGTGGCGCAGGGGTTGGCCAGATCGCGGCCGGCGATGTCCGGGGCGGACCCGTGCACCGGCTCGTAGAGCGCCTTGCGGTTGCCGTTGGCATCCGGAGCACCGAGCGAGGCCGACGGAAGCATGCCGAGCGAGCCGGTCATCATCGCCGCCTCATCCGACAGGATGTCGCCGAACAGGTTGTCGGTGACGATCACGTCGAACTGCTTCGGGTTCTTCAGCAGCTGCATGGCGCCGTTGTCGGCGTACATGTGGCTCAGCTCGACGTCCTGGAACTCTTCCCCGTGCAGCCTGGTCACTTCCTGCCGCCACAGCAGGCCGGACTCCATGACGTTCGCCTTTTCCATCGAGCAGAGCTTGTTGCCGCGCTTGCGGGCCAGCTCGAACGCGACGCGGGCCACGCGGCGGATTTCCGACGTGGTGTAGACCTGGGTGTTGACGCCGCGGCGCTCGCCGTCGCCGATCTCGGTGATGCCGCGCGGCTCACCGAAATAGACGCCGCCGGTCAGCTCGCGGACGATCAGGATGTCCAGCCCGCGGATGACGTCGGCCTTCAGGGTCGAGGCGTCGACCAGCGCGTCGAACACCACCGCCGGGCGCAGATTGGCGAACAGGCCCAGTTCCTTGCGCAGGGTCAGCAGGCCGGCTTCCGGACGCTTGGTGTAGTCGGTCGGGTTGTCCCACTTCGGGCCGCCGACGGCGCCCAGCATCACCGCGTCCACCGCCAGCGCCTCGGCCAGGGTGGCGTCGGACAGCGGAACGCCATGGGCGTCGATGGCCGCGCCGCCGACCAGCCCTTCGGACACGTCGAAGGTGATCTTGCGCTTGCGGTCCATCCAGTCGATGACCCGGCGAACCTGGCGCATCACCTCCGGGCCGATACCGTCGCCGGGGAGGAACAGAAGCTTCTTATTGGCGGCCATGGCGGGCGCACTCCCAAATGTCAGACGTCAAGAAGACAGAAGTTGAAGAGGATCGGGGGAGGATGGAGGCGCTCAGCCCCACATCCACGGCTGGCCCGCGCGCTGCTTGCCCTCATACCCGTCGATATGGGCCGACTGCTGCAGGGTCAGGCCGATGTCGTCCAGGCCGTTCAGCAGGCAATGCTTGCGGAAGGGGTCCAGCTCGAAGGAGATGGTGCCGCCATCCGGGCCGGTGATGGTCTGCTTCTCAAGGTCGACCGTGATGACGGCGTTCGACCCGCGCGACGCGTCGTCGAGCAGCAGGTCGACCTGCTCCTTCGGCAACTTGATCGGCAGGATGCCGTTCTTGAAACAGTTGTTGTAGAAGATGTCGGCGAAGCTGGGGGCGATGATGCAGCGGATGCCGAAATCGGCCAGCGCCCACGGCGCATGCTCGCGCGACGAGCCGCAGCCGAAATTCTCGCCCGCCACCATGATGCTGGACTTGCGGTAGGCCGGCTTGTTCAGGACGAAGTCCGGGATCTCCTGCCCGTCCGGGGTGTAACGCATCTCGTCGAACAGATGCTTGCCAAGCCCCGTCCGCTTGATGGTCTTCAGGAACTGCTTCGGGATGATCATGTCGGTGTCGACGTTGATCATCGGCAGCGGCGCCGCAACGCCGGTGAGAACCGTGAACTTTTCCATCGCCAGAAATCCTGTCGCGCAAGAAAGCGCAAGCGTGCGCATGCAGAGCGTGGTGAATAGCAGACCGAACAAGCCATTGCCAGAGGAAGCTTGCCCTTTTCCCGGCACGCACTGAGCGAACAGGCATGCGCGAATGCACCGGCACGCATCATTGTTGCGCGTCAGGCAGCGTATCGGCGCGGTCAGGCCCGTTTGGGGATGCCGGAACGCAGCACCCGGATCGCAAGGGGGGTCGCTGGGCGGGAATAGGGTTGAGGCTCCTGCTGTTCATCGGGCGGCGGATGGGCGACCACCCCTTGCAGTGGAGGCCCCGCCCGCCTACCAAGTCGCCCAGCCAGTCGACATGCCCACCAGAACGAAGGCCCGCCCGATCCGATGCCGACACTTGACGACGACCGCAGCGCCCGCCTGATCGGCATCGCCTTCCTGCTGCTGGCACCGCCGGCCTACGGGCTGCTGACGCTGGCCTTCGGGATGGATGCCAACTGGGACCTGCGGAATTACCACTGGTACAACGGCTACGCGATGATGACCGGACGGATCGGGCGCGATCTGCTGGCTGCCCAGATGCCGACCTTCTACAGCCCGTTCCTGGACGTGCCCTTCTATTGGCTGGCGACCCATCTGCCGGCGCGGGCCGCCGGATTCCTGTGGGGAACGCTTCAGGGCATCAACCTGTCGCTGCTGTATCTGCTTGCATCCTTTTCACTCCGGAACGTTCCGGCCCTGAAACGGGCGCTGATCGCAATGGCGCTTGCGGTGATGGGCGGGCTGGGCGGCGGGACGCTGGGTCTGATCGGCACCACCTTCCAGGACAATGTGGTCAGCCTGGGCGTGCTGGGTGCTGCGGCGGCCATCGCCGGCAGCCTGCCCGGCATCCTCGACGGCCGGCCGCTGCCCAGCTTCGCGCGGGTCGCGGCGGCCGGGCTGCTGGCCGGGGCGGCGATGGGGCTGAAGAACCCGACGGTGATCTATGCGGTTGGGCTGTGCCTGGGCTTCCTGGCATTGCCGGCCCGGCCGTGGCGCCGGCTGTGGCTGGCCTTCTTCTTCGGCATCGGCGTGCTGGCCGGTCTGGCGCTGGGCGGCGGCGTCTGGATGGTGCATCTGTGGCACGATTACGGGAACCCGGTCTTCCCGCACATGAACCACATCTTCAAGTCACCCTTCGCCGCGCTGTCCGACTACGTCAATGTCAGCTTCTTCCCGCCCGGCCTGTGGCAGCGGCTGTTCTTCCCCTTCGTCTTCACCGTTTCCCCCCTGACGGTGGGCGAGGTGCCGTTCTTCGACCTGCGGGTTCTGGCGCTGTTCGTCCTGGTTCCGGCCGGAGTCGTCTGCGCAGTCGCCACGGGGATGTTGGGGAAGCGGAACGACTGGCTGACGGCGGTGCCGGCGACCCGGTTCCTGCTGGCGGCGATAACCGTCACCTACGCGTTGTGGGTGGTGATGTTCTGCATCTACCGCTATCTGGTGCCGTTGGAGATGCTGGCACCGCTGGCGCTGGTGATGGCGGTCGGGCTGCTGCCGCTGGCGCGCCGGCTGCGCATCGGGCTGGCGGTGGCGCTGCTGGCCGTGGTGCAGCTGACGGTGCAGCCCGCCGACTGGGGGCGCGTCGCCTGGCCAACGGGCACCGATGCCAAGTGGGTCGAGGCGGACGTCCCGGCCATCGCGGATCCGGACGACACCATGGTGCTGATGGCCGGCTATTGGGCCATTTCGCACGTCATCCCGTCCTTCCCGGCGCGGGTCACCTTCGTGCGCATCCAGTCCAATTTCCTGCAGCCGGATTCCGTCGGCAACGGCTACCTCGCCATCCTGAAGGACAAGGTGGCCTCCCACCGCGGCACCTTCCTGATGCTGAGCACGATTCCCGACACGCCCGGTGCCGCGAAAGCCGCGGAGCTGCTGGGCCTGCGGCTCGACCCGCAGCGCTGCCGGCCGATCCCCAACAATCTGGGGGAGACCCTGAACCTATGCGCCGTTGACCGCGAGGGCGGCAAAAGGGAGACAGTGGAATAATCGCGGCGTTTGTGCTGTTTATCGCCGCAGACAGCCCGATCTGCCGACAGCCCGACCTGTCCCGCCTCCAGCCAGAAGCCAGCGCCATGACCGTATCGACCCTCGGCCGCCCTGCCGACCGCCCCGCCCTCACCCCGGATGCCGGCGCCTCCGGAACGCCGTCGGCGGCCGCGGCTGTCGGCCCGGCTCCCACCATCGCGGTGCTGATCCCCTGCTACAACGAGGAAGCGGCGATCGGCAAGGTGGTGCAGGACTTCCGCGCGGCTTTGCCGGACGCCATCGTCTATGTCTACGACAACAACTCGAAGGACCGGACGGTGGAGGTCGCGCGCGCCGCGGGCGCCGTGGTCCGGAGCGAGCCGCTGCAGGGCAAGGGCAACGTCATGCGCCGCATGTTCGCCGACATCGAGGCGGACGTGTATGTGCTGGTCGACGGCGACGACACCTATCACGCCGCCAGCGCGCCGGAACTGGTCAAGCGCCTGTGGGACGAGCAGCTCGACATGGTCAACGGTGCGCGGGTGACGGAGATCGTCGCCGCCTATCGGCCCGGCCACCGCTTCGGCAACCTCGTGCTGACCGGCATGGTCGCCAAGATCTTCGGCAGCCGCATCGGCGACATGCTGTCGGGCTACCGGGTGTTCTCCCGCCGCTTCGTAAAGTCCTTCCCGGCGCTGGCCAGTGGTTTCGAGACCGAAACGGAGCTGACCGTCCATGCGCTGGAGCTGCGCATGCCGATCGCCGAGGTGAAGACCCCCTACAAGGACCGTCCGCCCGGGTCGCACAGCAAGCTGAACACCATCCGCGACGGCATCCGCATCCTGCGCGCCATCGTCATGCTGGTGAAGGAGGAGCGGCCCCTGCCCTTCTTCTCCGCCGCCTTCGGGCTGCTGGCCCTGCTGTCGGTGATCCTGGGCGTGCCGGTGATCGCGACATATTTCCAGACCGGGCTGGTTCCGCGCTTCCCCACCGCCCTGCTCGCCACCGGGCTGATGCTGCTGGCCTTCCTCAGCCTGACCTGCGGCCTGATCCTCGACACCGTCACCCATGGCCGCCGCGAGGCCAAGCGCATGAGCTACCTGTCGCTGCGCGCACCGGGCCACCATCGGCCGCTGGCGGCGGAGCGTGAGGACGGGCGCCGGTGATGGCATCGGTCGCGAGATTTCTGGACAGCCGGCTCGGCCGGCTGGGCGTGCAGTTCGCCAAGTTCGGCGCGGTCGGCATCATCGGGCTGGTGGTGGACACGGTCGTGCTATACGCCGGCCTGGCGCTGGGCCTCCAGTTCTTTGCCGCCCGCGTCCCGTCCTTCTTTGCGGCGGCGACGGCGACCTGGGCGCTGAACCGCGCCTTCACCTTCCGCGGTGCGGCGGACGAGCCGCTGCATCGCCAGTGGGCCAAGTTCATCGCCGCCAACGCCATCGGCGGTGTCGTGAATTACGGCGTCTCGGTCGGGCTGGAATCGAGCGTGCAGATGGTCGCCGAACACCCGTTCCTGGCAGTGGCCGCCGGGTCCATCGCCGGCATGTTCTTCAACTTCGCGGCGTCGAAGCATCTGGTGTTCAAGGGGGCGTAACGGGGGGGCTTAGGTAGCGGAAGGCGCCCGCGAATCTGCCTTGCGCGGCGCCTTATGGACTTATCCCTGCGGCTCGCCATATAACGGCGGCCATGACCCGCGAATTCCTGAAGATGCACGGCCTCGGCAACGACTTCGTCGTGATCGACGCCCGTTCCGAACCCTACCGCCCCTCGGGTGCGGAGGTGCGCGCCATCGCCGACCGCCGGCTGGGCGTCGGATGCGACCAGTTCATCGTTCTGGAGAAGACCGATGCGCCGGGCGTCGACGCCTTCATGCGCATCCGCAATGCCGACGGCAGCGAGGCCGCGGCCTGCGGCAACGCGTCGCGCTGCGTCGGCTGGCTGCTGATGGAGGAAAGCGGGCGCGACCGTGCCAGCTTCCAGACCGCCGCTGGTCTGCTACATGCAAGCCGTGCCGACAACGGCCGCATCACCGTCGACATGGGCGCCCCCCGCCTCGATTGGGCGGCGATTCCGCTGGCCTCCCCCAGCGACACGCTGCGGGTCGAGACGGTCGAGCATGGCGGTTTCGCCGCTCCGGTCGCGGTGAACATGGGCAACCCGCACGCCGTCTTCTTCGTCGACGATGCCGAGGCGGTGCCGCTGGACGAGGTCGGCCCGGTCTTCGAGAACCACCCGGCCTTCCCCGAGCGGGCCAACATCGAGTTCGCGCAGGTGCTGTCGCCCACCGCCATCCGCATGCGGGTGTGGGAGCGCGGCGCCGGCATCACCCAGGCCTGCGGGTCGGGGTCCTGCGCCACGCTGGTCGCCGCGGTGCGCCGCGGCCTGACCGACCGCAAGGCCGACATCATCCTGGACGGCGGCACCCTGACCATCGAGTGGACCGAGGACGACCGCGTCCTGATGACCGGCCCGGTGGCGCTCGCCTACAGCGGCCGGCTGTCGGCGGAGCTGGTTTCGCCTGAACTGGTTTCGGAATGAGCGACAGCACCGACAGCACGACGCAGGCCGGCCCCGAGATCGTCACCTTCGGCTGCCGCCTGAACACCTACGAGTCCGAGGTGATGCGCAACCATGTGCGCAGCGCCGGGCTGGACGACGTGGTGATCGTCAACACCTGCGCCGTGACGTCGGAAGCCGAACGGCAGGCGCGGCAGACCATCCGCAAGTTGCGCCGCGAGCGGCCGGACGCCCGCATCGTCGTCACCGGCTGCGCCGCGCAGATCGACCCGCAACGCTTCGCGGCGATGCCGGAGGTCGATCAGGTCCTGGGCAACCAGGAAAAGCTGCAGCCGGAAAGCTGGGGCCTGCCGCCGGCCGAGAAGGTGCTGGTCAACGACATCATGTCGGTCAAGGAGACCGCCGGTCACCTGATCGGTGGGTTCGAGGACCGTGCCCGCGCCTTCGTCCAGGTCCAGCAGGGCTGCGACCATCGCTGCACCTTCTGCATCATCCCCTATGGCCGTGGGCCCTCGCGCTCCGTCCCCATCGGCGGCATCGTCGAACAGGTCCAGGCGCTGGTGAAGGCCGGCTACAACGAGGTGGTGCTGTCCGGCGTCGACATCACCAGCTACGGCCCCGACCTGCCGGGCTCGCCGTCGCTGGGGCAGATGGTGCGCCGGCTGCTGGCGCTGGTGCCGGAACTGCCGCGGTTGCGCCTGTCCTCCATCGACTGCATCGAGATGGACGACGACCTCTGGCGCCTGATCGAGAACGAGCCGCGCCTGATGCCGCACCTGCACCTGTCGCTCCAGGCCGGTGACGACATGGTGCTGAAGCGGATGAAGCGCCGCCATGGCCGCGCCGATTCCATCGCCTTCTGCGAACGGGTGCGGTCGATCCGCCCCGACGTGGTGTTCGGCGCCGACTTCATCGCCGGTTTCCCGACGGAGACCGAGGAGATGTTCCAGAACACCATGCGGCTGGTGGAGGAGTGCGGCCTGACCTGGCTGCATGTCTTCCCCTACAGCCCGCGCCCCGGCACGCCGGCCGCCCGCATGCCGCAGGTCGACGGCGCCGTCCGCAAGGAGCGTGCCGCCCGTCTGCGCGCCGTCGGCGAGGCGGCGGAGGCCCGCACCCTGGCAGGCCTGGTCGGCCGCACCGCCACGGTGCTGGTGGAGAAGGACGATCTCGGCCGCACCGAGCATTTCGCCGCGATCCGCCTGGGCCGGACCTTCCCGCCCGGCTCGCTGGTGCCCGCCGCCATCACCGGTATCAAGGACGGCGTGCTGACCGGCACCCCGCTCTGACCCCTCTTATAGTGGACACTCCATGATTTTCCGCTGGTTCGGCCGCAAGAAGCCCGAAGAGACCGCACCCAAGGACGAGGCGGCAAAGGACGAATCGGTCACCCTGGAGTCGTCCACCCCCGCGCCGGAACCGGAGCCGGAAAAGGCGCCGGAGCCGCCTGCCGCCGCACCCGCGCCCAAGCCGGAAACCGAACCGGTGCCGGAACTGGCGCCGGCCCCGCCGGTTGCCGCGCCGCCTCCCACCTCGCCCGCTCCCGTCATGCAGGCGCCGGTCGCGCCGGCCCCGGCTCCTGCGCCGGTCGAGCCGCCGCCCGCCCCCGTTCAGGTTTCCCCTGCTCCGGTCAGCCCTGCCCCGGTTCCCCCTGCCCCGGTCCCGGAGCCGGACCCCGTTCCGGAACTGCCGCCGGCACCGGCTCCCACCCCGGCTCCGGTCGCCGCCGCCGAAGAGGCGCCGCCGACCAAGAAGGGCTGGTTCGCCAAGCTGAAGGAAGGGCTGTCCAAGTCCTCGTCCAAGCTGACCGACGGCATCACCAGCATCTTCACCAAGCGCAAGCTGGACGACGAGGCGCTGGAGGAGCTGGAGGAGCTGCTGATCACCGCCGACCTTGGCCCGGCCACCGCGGCGAAGGTGACGGCCGAGCTGGCGCGCACCCGCTTCGGCAAGGAGGTTTCGCCGGAGGAGGTCAAGACCACGCTGGCGGCCGAGGTGTCGAAAATCGTCACCCCGGTGGCCAAGCCGCTGGTGCTGGACCCGGCCTTGAAGCCGCATGTCATCCTGGTCGTCGGCGTCAACGGCACCGGCAAGACCACGACCATCGGCAAGCTCGCCCGCCAGTTCAAGGCGGAAGGCAAGACCGTGATGCTGGCCGCCGGCGACACCTTCCGCGCCGCCGCGGTCAGCCAGCTGAAGATCTGGGGCGAGCGCACCGGCTGCCCGGTCGTTGCCCGCGACACCGGGGCGGACGCCGCCGGCCTTGCCTATGACGCGCTGGAGCGGGCGAAGGCCGAAGGCGTCGACGTGCTGCTGGTCGACACCGCCGGCCGGCTGCAGAACAAGACCGGCCTGATGGAGGAACTGCGCAAGATCGTCCGCGTCATCAAGAAGCTGGACGAGACGGCGCCGCACACCACCCTGCTGACGCTGGACGCCACCACCGGCCAGAACGCACACAGCCAGGTCGAGATTTTCCGCGACATGGTCAACGTCAACGGCCTGATCCTGACCAAGCTGGACGGCTCCGCCCGCGGCGGCGTCCTGGTCTCGCTGGCCGAGAAGTTCAAGATTCCGGTCCACGCCATCGGAGTCGGCGAGGGCGTCTACGACCTGCGGCCGTTCGATGCCGATGCCTTCGCCAAGTCGCTGATGGGCTTGAGCGCCGACTGACCGGCGGGGGCCTCTCCGACGGGGCCCGAACGGCTCTCTATCGGCCTGAATGGGTAAGCACCGGGGGTTGGCCGAAATTCGGCCTTCCCAGCCGGTCGTTCGTACCCCATCTTTGACGGCATGACTGATAAAGCCCCGTTCCAGCCCGGTTCGGCCGGGCGCTTCACCGATGCCAAAGCAGCACTGGCCTGCGTGCGCGACATTTACGAGCGCAACACCGCCTACCTGCGCGACCGCTTTTCCGCCTACACGCAGGGCGATGAGGAAGGCGGGCGGAACCGGGCCTATTACCCCTATGTCCGGCTGACCGCCGTGTCGGGGGCCGGGGTCGATACCCGGCTGTCCTACGGCTTCGTCGAGGGGGTCGGCGTCCATTCCACCACGGTGACGCGGCCCGACCTGTTCGAGCGCTATCTGCTGGAACAGTTCACGCTTCTGCTGCGCAACCACGGCGTCCCGCTGGAGGTCGGCGTCAGCGAGGAGGCGATCCCGATCCACTTCGCCTTTCCCAACGGCATGTATGTGGAAGGCGACCTGCCGCCGGACCGGCTGACCAAGCTGCCGGACCTGTTCGACCTGCCCGATCTGGCGCGGATGGACGACACCATCGTCAACGGCACCTTCGACGGCGGGCCGGACGCGGTGAAGCCGCTGGCGCTGTTCACCGCTCCCCGGGTGGATTTCTCGCTGCACCGGCTGCGCCACTACACGGCGACGGGGCCGGAGCATTTCCAGAACTTCGTCCTGTTCACCAACTACCAGTTCTATGTCGACGAGTTCATCCGGCTGTCGCGCGAGATCATGGAGCCGACCGGCGACGCCGATCTGGCGGCCTACCGCGCGCAGTATGACAGCTTCGTCGAGCCGGGCGACATCGTCACCACCAACCAGAATCTGGGTGGTTTCGCCGATGCCCCGGCGGCCAGGCTGATGCGGATGCCGCAGATGCCGGCCTACCACCTGAAACGGCCGGACGGCAACGGCATCACGCTGGTGAACATCGGCGTCGGCCCGTCGAACGCCAAGACGATCACCGACCACATCGCGGTGCTGCGCCCGCATGCCTGGCTGATGCTGGGGCACTGTGCCGGGCTGCGGCATACCCAGCGGCTGGGCGATTACGTGCTGGCGCACGGCTATGTCCGCGAGGACCATGTGCTGGACGCCGACCTGCCGCTCTGGGTGCCGGTGCCGGCCCTGGCGGAGGTTCAACGCGCGCTGGAGACGGCGGTGGAGCGGGTGACCGGGCTGTCGGGCTTCGACCTGAAGAGCATCATGCGCACCGGCACGGTGGCGACCATCGACAACCGGAACTGGGAACTGCGCGACCACCGCGAGCCGCTGATGCGGTTCAGCCAGAGCCGCGCCATCGCGCTGGACATGGAAAGTGCCACGATCGCCGCCAACGGCTTCCGCTTCCGCGTGCCGTACGGGACGTTGCTGTGCGTGTCGGACAAGCCGATGCATGGGCAGCTGAAACTGCCGGGGATGGCCGACCGCTTCTATCGCGAGCGGGTCGACCAGCATCTGAAGATCGGCGTGCTGGCGATGGAACTGCTGCGCGAGCACGGCATGGAAACGCTGCACTCCCGCAAGCTGCGCAGCTTGGCGGAAGTGGCGTTCCAATAACGAATGGGGGCGGGTACGAGACCCGCCCCCATCTCGGTCTTGAACTCAGGCCTCAGGCAGCGGCCAGCAGGCTCTCGATTTCCTTGGTCGCGGCGGCCAGCGCCTTGTCCTTGGCTTCCTGACCCATGCTGACGCCCTCGGCGCGGATGAAGGTTACGTCGGTGATGCCGAAGAAGCCGAACACCGAGCGGAGATAGGCCTCCTGGTGGTCGAGGCCGGCCAGCGCCGGGTTGGTCGAATAGACGCCGCCACGGCCCGAGGCCACGATCACGCGCTTGCCGCCGGCCAGACCCTCGGGGCCCTTCTCGGTGTAGCGGAAGGTACAGCCGGCCTGGGCGAGGCGGTCGATCCAGGCCTTCAGCTGGGTCGGGACGGAGAAGTTGTACATCGGCGCGCCGACCACGACGACGTCGGCGGCCAGGAACTCGTCGAGCAGGACGTTGGTCAGGGCCAGCTCTTCGCGCTGACGCTCGCTCAGCCCATCGACAACGCCGAGCTTGAGGACCGGCAGCAGCTCGCCGTCGAGATGGGCCGGCGGGTTGGCGGCGACGTCGCGGGTAACGACGGTGGCGGCCGGGTCGGCCTTCACCAGGGCTTCGACGATGGAGGCGGTCAGCTGGCGGGTGACGGAGAAGGTGCCGAGCGGGCTGGAGTCGACATGCAGGATCGTGGTCATGACGGAAGGAGCCTCTTGGTTGTTGCGGCCGTCTTCTCCGGCCGGGTTCTGACGCCCAAGATGCCCCTATCTTTTCCAACGGTTAAGCCGGGTTCTGCGCGATAGATCGTCTCTGCCAAAGCAACAATCGGCCCGGCAGGATCAGCGCGTCACCAGCGCCCCGCTGCGGAAGACCGCCATCTGGCCCGGCTGCATCACCGTCCAGGCCTCGTCCCTGGTCAACGGCCGGGTGGCGATGACGGTGACGACGTCGTTGGGCGTCGTCTCCTGGGAGAAATCGACGCTCATGTCGGCATCGAGCAGGGTCGCGGCACCGAAGGGAGCCTTGCGGGTCAGCCAGGCGAGGTTGGTGGCGCAATGGCACCACAGATAGCGCCCGTCGCTGAGCAGCATGTTGAAAACGCCCAGCGTTCCCAGATCGGCGGCCAGATGGCGGATCAGCTTCATCAGCCCGGTGGTCGTCTTCGGCGGCTCCGGATACTGCATGCGGATCTGGTCGAGCAGCCAGCAGAAGGCATGCTCGCTGTCGGTGCTGCCGACCGGTTCGTAGAAGGTCAGGATGCGGTCCTTGATACCCTTCAACTGGCCGTTGTGGGCGAAGGTCCACATCCGCCCCCACAACTCGCGGGTGAAGGGGTGGGTGTTCTCCAGCGACACCCGGCCGCGGTTGGCACGGCGGATGTGCGAGATCACGGTGCAGGACTTGATCGAATAGCGGCTGACCAGCCGGGCGATCTCCGACTCCGCACTGGGGGCCGGATCGTGGAAGGTGCGGCATCCCTTCCCCTCATAGAAGGCGATGCCCCAGCCGTCACGGTGCGGCCCGGTCTGCCCGCCGCGGCGCATCAGGCCGGCGAAGCTGAAGCAGATGTCCGTGGGCACGTTGGCGCTCATGCCCAGCAGTTCGCACATGATGTCCTCGTCTGCCGCTTGTCGTCGCCCTAGGGAGCGACAAGCTACGACAGGCCGTGCGCAAGGTCACGCGCGGACATGGCCGGAAACGGCGTGCATGTCAGGCGATTGGCCTCACGGTTTTGGGCCTTACGGTTTTGAGCAGGGCGGCATGTCCGGCCGCAGGCACCCCTCCATCTTCCGTGCCGGGACACCGCCGCCCAACCCGATCCAGGCATCGACCCGGTCGATCTCGAACCCGCAGTCGCGGCGGTCGCCGACCTGCATCGGCGGACGGCGGATCAGCAGCGGACGCTCGACCATCGCGGCCAGCGCCCCGGCTTCGTCCATGCTCTCCGGCACCAGTTCGCCGTTCTTCACCGCAGGCGCGGCGCGGTTGAACCAGTCGGCGACCGGACGGTCGCCGAAGTAGGGGCGGAGCGTCTGGGGCGTCCAGGGCTCGCTCAGCAGGTCGCGGGCGACGACGCGGTGGCCGGCCTGCTCCAGCAGGGCCTTCTGCCGGGCATTGCCGCCGCAGCCGGGCTTCTCGAAAAAGATCACGTCGGCCATGGTCATGTCCCTCCGAACAGCGGCGCGCGGGCCAGCAGCGCGTCGGTTTGCTGACAGATCTCGTCATGGACCCCGCGGTCCAGCTTGCGCAGCCAGCGCGGCGGGATCGACTCCACGCCATAGGTGGCGCCGGCCAGCATGCCGGCGATGGCGCCGGTGGTGTCGGCGTCGCCGCCCTGGTTGACCGTCTCCACCACGCAGGATTCGACCGAATCGGTCTGGAAGTAATAGTGGAAGACGGTCTGCACCGTATCGACGATGAAGGCGGTCGACAGGCCGCGATAGGGTTCGAACTTGAACTGGCGATGCCTGGCGATCAGGGCGTTGGCCTCCTCCCGCGCGGCGACGATGCCGCCGCCCAGCACCAGCCGCCGCACCATCCGGCCGAGCGCGATCACCGCGGAATCGGACAGCTGGTTGCAGTGGGTGATGTGCGACTGCTCGACCGACCAGCGCTCGAAGGCGGCATCGTCGCCCAGCGTCGCCAGCGCCACCGGCAGGTTGCGCATCGCCGCACCGTTGCCGGCATGGTATTCAGACTCCGGCTCCTCCAGCGTGCCGTTCATGATGAAGCGGCGGATGCCGCGGCGTGTCGTGTCGCCGACATCGACCGGCACCGATTTCAGCCAGATGGCGAACTCCTCGGCGGCGCGGCGGGCCTCCCATTCCGGCCCGGACAGGATGGCGCGGCCGAGATGGAGCGACATCTCGGTGTCGTCCGTCACCTGTCCGGCCGCCAGCTTCAGCCAGCCGCCGCCCTTGATGTGCTTGTGGACGCCATACTGGTGGGCGATCTCGCCCTTGGTCAGGAACTCCACCGTCGCCCCCAGCGCGTCGCCGCAGGCGAGGCCAAGATAGGCGCCGAGCGCCCTGGAACGAATCTGGGGGGAGCGGATTTCAGGCGTCAGACTCGTCGGATCGGTCATGCCGTTGGGCACAGGGTCCGTCCCTTCCTGGTGCGTCCCGCAGACGGCAGGCAAGCCGCCGCCGGACGTGAGGTTGTCAGAGAAGCGACACACCCACGCGATAGTCCCCGCCGATCACCAGATATTCTCCTTCTCCCTGGAAAGGGTAGCGCGGCAGGATGTCGCGGAAGAAGACGATCTTGGGCAGCGGCACCCACGCATCGAGGATGTAGTCGCCGAACTGGCCGGCGATGTCGCGGTTGATGGAAAAGGAACACAGGTTGTTCAGCCGCAGCACCGCGGTGCGCTTGTCCGGCCGGGCAACGATGTGGTGTTCCTCGAAATCGTTGACGCCGCGGTAGAGCCGGATGTGCGAGGCCCAGTTGGGCATCGGCGCGTCGGGCCAGCCGCGGCGGATCGTCCACTGGCAGAACTCGTACAGAAGGTCGAGCTGCAGGTGGATGTTGTTGTTGTGGAAGCGGGTCGACTGCTTCTGTTCGCCATAGGCCGCCCAGGCGTCGGAGGCGAAGCGGCGGATCGGTTCGCCATGGAAGGTCGGCAGCAGGCCGAAACGGCTCTCCACCCAGCCCTTCAGAACCGCCCCTTCCGCCCGGTTGCTGTCGAACATCCAGCCTTTCAGCAGACGCAGGTAGCTGGCGCGGAAACGCCGCCTGCCATCCGGCCCTTCGGTTCCCGAGAAGTCGGGGTTCACCCCGAACACCGCCGCCATATGGCGCTGGAATATGTCGGAGGCGGTCGGCGCGTCGCGGCACTCGTCCAGCGCCTCGAACAGGGCGGCATGTTCGCTGCGGGTGGCGCCGATGCGCAGGCGCCGCGGTTCGTCATTGTAGGCTTCGCCGCACAGGGCGGCGGCCGGCACATTGACGAGGTTGGCGCGGTGGGCGCGCAACGCCAGCGGTGAATCGGGCGGCACGTCGGGCTCCTGCGTCCGGCCCATCCCATCGCTCGTCACCACCCCGTCCGCCACGCCGTTCCGCTCCGCCGCAATGCCATTACTTCTTATATGGATATTGCATAAGCCGGCGCGTGCCAAGCCTTCACCGCCGCAACCGGCACAGGCGTGTCGCCGCATGTCGCAACATTGTCCATTTGAAGCCGAACGATCCGTCCCCATACTCTGTACAGCGACGCTTACGATCCGGCGGCACCCGCATGGCCTTCTGGCCGACCAAGTACGACGATAGCCGGCGCCGGCGCACTTCGCCGCTGCCCACCCAGACGCCTGCCGCGACGCCCGCCTCTGCCAGCCCCGTCACGCCTGCCGGCGGTCCGCCGCGCGGCGTCGCGGAAGCCCGGACCGCCCTGCGGCTGGCCCAGCTTCTCCGCGGCACGATCACCCCCCTGCGCGGCGACACGGTGCTGGAAATCCTGGAGCCGCACCGGCCGCGCCTGGTGCCCAAGCCGGTCAACCCGCTGCCGGCATTGGTCGGCAAGCCGCAGGGACAGATGGTCGACGCGCTGCTGCGGCCCATCGGCCAGATCGTCACCGACGTGTTGTTGCCGGGGGTGCGCGACCACCTGATCGACCGGCTGGTGGCCGGCCGCACCGACCATGAGGACAGCCTGCCGGGCGCCGTCGACCTTGCCGAAGCGATGCGGGCGCTGGTCGGCCGGATGCGCGGCGCCGGCAAGGGCCATCTCCAGGCCGTCGTCGCCGCCATCGGCACCGATGCCCGCGCCACCGCCGACGCACTGACCAGGGACAGCCGCCCCATCGACGTGGGCGGCATCGACCGGCTGGCCCGCGCCCTGCTGCGCTTCGAGGTGCGGCGGATGGCGCTGGAGGCGCTGGGGGGTGCCAGCGCCTTGCAGGACGTCATCTATCAGTCGCGACGGCTGGCCCGCTATTCCCTGCGCCGCGCCACCGAGGCGATCGAGGGATTTGTCGCCGACCGCGGGCTGAAGACGCTCCATGCCAGCCTCGCCACCCTGGCCCAGGCCGACGGGCTGATCGTCATCGCGCTGCGCAATCTGGACGACCAGGAGGAGACGAAGGAGGAGTCCGGCCCCTTCGTCGAGCCGGCCGACCGCAAGGCGATGAACGACTGGCTGTCGGCGGCGTGGCGCCTTTCCGACACATTGTTCGATCTTGTCGGCAAGGCCGCGGCCGGCGGCGAGCTGGACGACCTGCTGTTCGCCGCCTTGCTGCGGCAACTGCGCAGCCTGCATCACTTCTGCGCCGACCTGACCCACGCCGGCCGCCCGGCGGCCGTGGACACGCTGAAGCAGCGGCTGGTCGACCGCTGTGACGCGCTGGCCCGCCTGACTGGGGAGCGTCTGGTCGAGGCGCTGCTGGCCAAGCCCGCCGATCCCGCCCTCGCCCGTCGGCTGTTGGCGCGCGGCCGTCTGCTCGCCCAGCTGCTCTATGACATGAACCGCGACGAGGCGGTGGAGGAGCTGGCGCTCCGCATCGTCGTCGCTGCCGAGGCGCTGGGCGAAGAGCGCTGAAGCGCAGGAATCGGCGGGCCCGCCCGCTTCCAAAGCTCCCCTGCCGCAAAGACCCGACAAAATGTCGGGCTTTGTCGTGTGTGTCGGGACCACGACAAAGGAAAGGGAAAGGCTTCCTGAGAAAATTATATAATAAAATCAATAGCTTATTGGATTTTTTTAGCTCTGGCACGGGTCGTGCAATCCATGAAATCCGAAGCGGCCACGAACCGGCCGCACCGGATCGAAACACAGTCCCACGACCCAAGCACAGGAGCGACCCACATGGCCAAAGCGCCTCTGCGTCAGATCGCCTTTTACGGCAAGGGCGGTATCGGCAAATCCACCACATCTCAGAACACGCTGGCCGCGCTGGTCGAGCTGGATCAGAGGATCCTGATCGTCGGCTGCGACCCGAAGGCCGACTCGACCCGCCTGATCCTGCACGCAAAGGCCCAGGACACCGTCCTGCATCTGGCCGCCGAGGCCGGCTCGGTCGAGGATCTGGAGCTCGAGGACGTGCTCAAGATCGGCTACAAGAACATCAAGTGCGTCGAGTCCGGCGGTCCGGAGCCGGGGGTCGGCTGCGCCGGCCGCGGCGTCATCACCTCGATCAACTTCCTGGAAGAGAACGGCGCCTACGACGACGTGGACTATGTGTCCTACGACGTGCTGGGCGACGTGGTGTGCGGCGGCTTCGCCATGCCGATCCGCGAGAACAAGGCCCAGGAAATCTACATCGTCATGTCCGGCGAGATGATGGCGCTCTACGCCGCCAACAACATCGCCAAGGGCATCCTGAAGTACGCGCACAGCGGCGGCGTCCGTCTCGGCGGCCTGATCTGCAACGAGCGCCAGACGGACAAGGAATGGGATCTGGCCGACGCGCTGGCCAAGCGCCTGGGCTCCAAGCTGATCCACTTCGTGCCGCGCGACAACATCGTCCAGCACGCCGAGCTGCGCCGCATGACGGTCATCGAGTATGCCCCGGACAGCAAGCAGGCCGGCGAATACCGCGCGCTCGCCAACAAGATCCATGCGAACTCGGGCCAGGGTTGCATCCCGACCCCGATCACCATGGAAGAGCTGGAAGAGATGCTGATGGACTTCGGCATCATGAAGACCGAAGAGCAGCAGCTCGCCGAGCTGGCCGCCAAGGAAGCGGCGAAGGCCGGCGCCTGACCCCAGGCGTAGCGACGGTTGCCTACCGGCCCCCCTGCCGTCCGCGCAGGGGGGACCGCCTGAACACTGGCCCCATCCCCAGCCCCGCACAACGCCGACCCAGCAAAGCCAGGGGCGACGGCGTGGGAGGGAGGGGCTCGGTCACGCGCTGCAGTGGCGCGAATATTCAAGCAGGAGGCCGGCTATGAGCCTGTCCGAGAACACCACGGTCGACGTCAAGAACCTCGTCAACGAAGTCCTCGAAGCCTATCCCGAAAAATCCCGCAAGCGCCGCGCCAAGCACCTGAACGTGCTGGAGGCCGAGGCCAAGGACTGCGGCGTCAAGTCGAACGTCAAGTCCATCCCCGGCGTCATGACCATCCGCGGCTGCGCCTACGCCGGCTCCAAGGGCGTGGTGTGGGGTCCGATCAAGGACATGATCCACATCTCCCACGGTCCGGTCGGCTGCGGCTACTACTCCTGGTCCGGCCGCCGCAACTACTACATCGGCGACACCGGTGTGGACAGCTGGGGCACGATGCACTTCACCTCCGACTTCCAGGAGAAGGACATCGTCTTCGGCGGCGACAAGAAGCTGCACAAGGTCATCGAGGAAATCAACGAGCTGTTCCCGCTGGTGAACGGCATCTCGATCCAGTCGGAATGCCCGATCGGCCTGATCGGCGACGACATCGAGGCTGTCGCCCGCGCCAAGTCGGCGGAAATCGGCAAGCCGGTCATCCCCGTGCGCTGCGAAGGCTTCCGCGGCGTGTCCCAGTCGCTGGGCCACCACATCGCCAACGACGCCATCCGCGACTGGGTGTTCGAGAAGACGGAACCCAAGGCCGACTTCGTCTCCACCCCCTATGACGTCACCATCATCGGCGACTACAACATCGGCGGCGACGCCTGGTCGTCCCGCATCCTCCTGGAGGAGATCGGCCTGCGCGTGATCGCCCAGTGGTCGGGCGACGGCACCATGGCCGAGTTGGAGAACACGCCGAAGGCCAAGGTCAACCTGATCCACTGCTACCGCTCGATGAACTACATCGCGCGCCACATGGAAGAGAAGTTCAACATTCCGTGGATGGAATACAACTTCTTCGGCCCGAGCCAGATCGCCGAGTCCCTGCGCAAGATCGCGGCACTCTTCGACGACAAGATCAAGGAGAACGCCGAGAAGGTCATCGCCCGCTACCAGCCGATGGTCGATGCGGTCATCGCCAAGTACAAGCCGCGGCTGGACGGCAAGAAGGTCATGATCTACGTCGGCGGCCTGCGTCCCCGCCACGTCGTCGATGCCTACCATGACCTGGGCATGGAGATCATCGGCACCGGCTACGAGTTCGCCCACAACGACGACTATCAGCGCACGCCGCACTATGTGAAGGAAGGCACGCTGATCTACGACGACGTCACCGCGTTCGAACTGGAGAAGTTCGTCGAGGCGATGCGTCCCGACCTCGTCGCGTCGGGCATCAAGGAAAAGTACGTGTTCCAGAAGATGGGCCTGCCGTTCCGCCAGATGCACAGCTGGGACTACTCCGGCCCGTACCACGGCTATGACGGTTTCGCGATCTTCGCCCGCGACATGGACCTGGCCATCAACAACCCCGTCTGGGGCGTGATGAAGGCCCCGTTCTGACCATCGGCCTCTGGAACAGGAGAATTTGAGAATGACCGACAAGCTTTCGCAGAGCGCCGACAAGGTCCTCGACCACTACACCCTCTTCCGGCAGCCCGAATATGCGGCGATGTTCGAGAAGAAGAAGACCGAGTTCGAGTACGGCCATTCGGACGAGGAAGTCGCCCGCGTGTCCGAATGGACGAAGTCCGAGGACTACAAGGCGAAGAACTTCGCCCGTGAAGCGGTCGTCATCAACCCGACCAAGGCCTGCCAGCCGATCGGCGCGATGTTCGCCGCCCAGGGCTTCGAGGGCACCCTGCCCTTCGTCCACGGCTCCCAGGGCTGCGTCGCCTATTACCGCACCCATTTGACCCGTCACTTCAAGGAGCCCAACAGCGCGGTCTCCTCGTCGATGACGGAAGACGCGGCGGTGTTCGGCGGCCTGAACAACATGATCGACGGCTTGGCGAACGCCTATGCGCTCTACAAGCCGAAGATGATCGCGGTGATGACCACCTGCATGGCCGAAGTCATCGGCGACGATCTGCAGGGCTTCATCGCCAACGCGAAGAACAAGGAAAGCGTCCCGGCCGACTTCCCGGTCCCCTACGCCCACACCCCGGCCTTCGTCGGCAGCCACATCGTCGGCTACGACAACATGATCAAGGGGATCCTGACCAACTTCTGGGGCACGTCGGAGAATTTCGACACGCCCAAGACCGAGCAGATCAACCTGATCCCGGGCTTCGACGGCTTCGCGGTCGGCAACAACCGCGAACTGAAGCGCATCGCCGGCGAGTTCGGCGTGAAGCTGCAAATCCTGTCCGACGTGTCCGACAATTTCGACACGCCGATGGATGGCGAGTACCGCATGTATGACGGCGGCACCACCATCGAGGAGACCAAGGAGGCCCTGCACGCCAAGGCCACCATCTCCATGCAGGAGTACAACACGACCCAGACCCTGCAGTTCTGCAAGGAGAAGGGCCAGGAAGTCGCCAAGTTCAACTACCCGATGGGCGTCACCGGCACCGACGAGCTGCTGCTGAAGCTCGCCGAACTGTCCGGCAAGCCGGTCCCGGCCAGCCTGAAGCTGGAGCGCGGCCGTCTGGTCGACGCCATCGCCGACAGCCACACCCACATGCACGGCAAGCGCTTCGCGGTCTACGGCGACCCGGACTTCTGCCTGGGCATGACCAAGTTCCTGCTGGAGCTGGGTGCGGAGCCGGTGCACATCCTGTCGACCTCCGGCTCCAAGAAGTGGGAGAAGCAGGTCCAGAAGGTGCTGGACGCCTCGCCCTTCGGCAAGTCGGGTGCGGCCCATGGCGGCAAGGATTTGTGGCACCTGCGCTCGCTGATCTTCACCGACAAG
This sequence comes from Azospirillum sp. UENF 112521, assembly GCF_058780665.1. Classification (NCBI taxonomy): domain Bacteria; kingdom Pseudomonadati; phylum Pseudomonadota; class Alphaproteobacteria; order Rhodospirillales; family Azospirillaceae; genus Azospirillum; species Azospirillum sp. UENF 112521. The sequence continues at coordinate 733,008 of NZ_JBSNCI010000002.1, read as the reverse complement.
GTGGACTACATCATCGGCAACAGCTACGGCAAGTATCTGGAACGCGACACCAAGGTTCCGCTGATCCGCCTGACCTACCCGATCTTCGACCGCCACCACCACCACCGCTACCCGACCTGGGGCTACCAGGGCGCACTGAACGTGCTGGTGCGGATCCTGGACCGGATCTTCGAGGACATCGACGCCAACACCAACATCGTCGGCCAGACCGACTACTCGTTCGACCTGATCCGCTGACCGGCAGGCCGCCGGCGCTTCAGCTTTCGATTTGCAGGCATCGGTTCAGCCAAACCGTCGGGCCGGGATTTCCATCCCCCAGCCCGGCGGCAACCTCCCCAGCCCGGAGAGCGTCGGCAACGGCGCGCTCCGGGTATTTTTGTCGGGAGAAGGAACACGGGAGACTGAGAAGCAGTCTTTATTTCTGGAGATTATATTGCCGCCTTGAAGTAATTTATGGTCGGTCCGCAGAACGATCAGGCTTCAAAAAGCGGATGGATTTTGCAGAGACTAAAATATATAGGGGAGAAATAGGTAAAATTGCATATATTGAGCAAAAATCACCCTTATATTCATGCTTTCACCACACCTTAGGACCAATACTAATTGACCTAATTCCGCTCCATGCGCTTCGATTATTTACGGTCGGCTTTCGATCGTGGCGCACCGCAAACGCAAGGAAGGGGGGCGGAAATGTTCGGCTTCATTCAGACGATCTATGGCAAGGGTTCAAACAGCCACGCCCTGCTGTCCGCCTTGGACCGCTCGCTTGCCATCATCGAGTTTTCCCTGGATGGAACGATCCTGAATGCCAACCCCAATTTCCTGGCGGTGATGGGCTATTCATTGCCCGAAGTGGTCGGACGCCATCACAGGATGTTCATCGACCCGGCCGAACATGCCAGTCCCGCCTATCAGGAGTTTTGGGATCGGCTGAGACGCGGCGAGTTCCAGCGGGCGTTGTACCGGCGCATCGCCAAGAACGGTCGCGAGATTTGGATCGAGGCCACCTACAACCCCATTCTCGATGCCACCGGCCGTGCCTGCAAGATCATCAAAGTCGCCACCGACGTCACCGAACGGCAGGCGACGAACGCCGACATGCGCGGCAAGATCGATGCGATTTCGCGGTCGCAGGCGGTGATCGAATTCAATCCCGACGGCACGGTCATCACCGCCAACGAGAATTTCCTCACCGTTCTCGGCTACAGTCTGGATGAAGTCCGCGGGCGCCATCACAGCATGTTCATCGATCCGCAGGAGCGCGAGACTCCCGCCTATCGCGAATTCTGGAAAAGGCTCAACAGCGGACAGTTCGAAACTGCCCAATACCGGCGCATCGGCAAGGGCGGGCGGGCTGTCTGGATTCAGGCGTCCTACAACCCGGTGTTCGACGACATGGGCCGACTGTGCAAGGTGGTTAAGTTCGCAACGGACATCACCGAACAGATCGGCATGCTGGGCCGCCTGAAGTCCCTGATCGACACCAATTTCTCGGAGATCGAACAGGCGATGACCACGGCCCACCGGCAGGCCGATACCGCCGCTGCCGCATCGTCGCAGACGCGGGTGACTGTACAGACCATCGCGGCCGGCGCGGAGGAGCTGACGGCGTCCGCCCACGAAATCGCCGACGGCATGTCCCGGTCGCAGCAGGCGGCCGATGTCGCGGTGAGCGAGACCAACAACGCCGACCGGGCCGCCACCCGACTTTCGGAAGTCGCAAAGGCGATGGGAGGCATCGTCGAACTGATCCGTTCCATCGCCGGACAGATCAACATGCTGGCCCTGAACGCGACCATCGAGGCGGCGCGGGCGGGCGAGGCCGGCAGGGGCTTCGCCGTGGTTGCCAACGAGGTCAAGAACCTGGCCAACCAGTCGGCTAACGCGACCGCCCAGATTTCCCGCGAAATCGAGGGAATGCGATCCGTCTCCGGCGATGTCGTGTCTTCCCTGTCGGCAATTCGCATAGCCATGAACAATCTGCGCGAATTCGTCGTCATGTCCGCCGGCGCCGTCGAGGAGCAGACCACCGTCACCGCGAGCATCTCCGTAAACATGCAGGGAGCATCGACCTCGGTGGCGGTGGTGGACCGGAACATCACCTCAATCTCCACCGCCTTCGCTCAGGTCGGAACCGCCATCGCCTCGACCAAGGAGGCGGCGCAAGTGCTCGCCCGCTGATCGGGCTGGCGGGCTGGCGGGCTGGCCAGCCATTTCGCCTCAACCGCCGCGAATCGCGAAGCCGACCACCCGTTCCAGTGCACGGTCGGCCGCCGCCTGCCAGCCCTCGCCGCCCAGCTCGATCGAAGCCGGCGGGAATCCGACCGACGGGGCGGCCATGCCGTCGCGGACCGGACGGGCGCGCAGCAGCAGACGGGGGCGGGCACCGCCGCTCCAGTCCTGGCGGCCTTCGAGGACGACCAGCAGGACCGGGCCATCGACCGCAAGCGGCGTCTCGGCAGGTTCGGCATCGGGCATTACCGCGCGCAGGCCGAGGCGAACCACCGCCTTGCCGTAACCGCCGGCTTTCCGGGCGACGAGATCGGCGGCGGCATCGCACAGCATCCCGGCCTCCGGTGGAACCGGGCGTTGGTCGAGGTCGAGGAACCGGCACGCGACACCGATCTCACCCCCCGGTTCCTGGGCCAGCCGGATCACCGCGCCGTCCTGTGCCGCCGCGGCGGGGACTGCCGCCAGCACCGCCACCATCGCGGCCGCATATCGCCAGCGCCTGCCGTACCGTTGCATTGTTGCTTTCCACCCGTTCGAGCCGTCCTGATACGGCCGGCCCTCCCCGCCCCCTGCGCGGCCCATCCCCTGCGCGACATGTGCGACACCCGACAAGCCCCCTGGGCGGAGCCGCCGATTGTCAGCTATCGGACAGGGTTGGAAAACCAGACAATCGTTTTTCGCCAACGACTTACCCACTGGCACGCCCCCTGCATCACGCCGATGCAGAGCCATTTCCGGCGCCAGGATGGGAGAGCGGGCATGCTCCAGGACAAGATCCAGGATGTCTTCAACGAACCGGGCTGCGCGACCAACCAGACCAAGTCGGCCAAGGAGAAGAAGAAGGGCTGCACCAAGTCGCTGAAACCAGGGGCGGCGGCCGGCGGCTGCGCCTATGACGGGGCGATGATCGTGCTCCAGCCGATCGCCGACGCCGCCCATCTGGTCCATGGCCCCATCGCCTGCCTCGGCAACAGCTGGGACAACCGCGGCTCCAAATCCTCGGGCTCGCAGCTCTACCGCACCGGCTTCACCACCGATCTGTCGGAACTGGACGTCATCGGCGGCGGCGAGAAGAAGCTCTACCGCGCCATCAAGGAAATCGTTCAGCAATACGACCCGCCGGCCGTCTTCGTCTATCAGACCTGCGTGCCCGCGATGACCGGCGACGACATCGCTGCGGTCTGCAAGTTCGCCGCGCAGAAGCTGGGCAAGCCGGTGATCCCGGTCGATGCCCCCGGCTTCGTCGGATCGAAGAATCTCGGCAACAAGCTGGCCGGCGAAGCCCTGCTCGACCACGTCATCGGCACGGTCGAGCCCGAATACACCACGCCCACCGATGTCTGCATCATCGGCGAATACAACCTCGCCGGCGAGCTGTGGCTGGTCAAGCCGCTGCTGGACGAGATCGGCATCCGCCTCTTGTCCTGCATCTCCGGCGACGGCCGCTACCGGGAGGTGGCCCAGGCCCACCGCGCCCGCGTCACCATGATGGTGTGCAGCCAAGCGCTGGTGAATGTCGGCCGCAAGATGGAGGAGCGCTACGGCATCCCCTATTTCGAGGGCTCCTTCTACGGCGTCTCCGACATGTCGGACACGCTGCGCACCATGACCCGGATGCTGGTGGAGCGCGGCGCCGACAAGAGCCTGATCGACCGCGCCGAGGGCGTGATCGCGCGGGAGGAAAGCCGGGTCTGGCGCCGGCTGGAACCCTACAAGCCGCGTTTCGACGGCAAGCGCGTCCTGCTCTTCACCGGCGGGGTCAAGAGCTGGTCGATGGTCAGCGCGCTGGAGGGCGCGGGGCTTACCATCCTCGGCACCTCCACCAAGAAATCGACCAGGGAGGACAAGGAGCGCATCAAGAAGATGAAGGGCGAGGAGTTCCACCAGTGGGACGATCTGAAGCCGCGCGACATCTACAAGATGCTGGCCGACAACCGGGCCGACATCATGATGTCCGGCGGCCGGTCGCAGTTCATCTCCTTGAAGGCCAAGGTTCCCTGGCTCGACATCAACCAGGAGCGCCACCACGCCTATGCCGGTTATGACGGCATCGTCAATCTCTGCGAGGAGATCGACAAGACGCTGTCCAACCCGATCTGGCGTCAGGTCCGCCAGCCGGCACCGTGGGAGTCGGGCCCGTCCTCCGCCCTTCTGGCTTCCTCGATGGCGGCGGAGTGACGGCGATGTCCCACATCCAGCGCTTCCCCTCCGCCGCCAAGGCCGCGTCGACCAACCCGCTGAAGATGAGCCAGCCGCTGGGCGCGGCGCTGGCCTATCTCGGCGTCGACCGCTGCCTGCCGCTGTTCCATGGCTCGCAGGGCTGCACCGCCTTCGGGCTGGTGCTGCTGGTGCGCCATTTCCGTGAGGCGATCCCGCTGCAGACCACGGCGATGGATCAGGTCGCCACCATTCTCGGCGGCTACGACAATCTGGAACAGGCGATCCGCACCATCGTCGAGCGCAACGATCCCGCCATGATCGGCGTCGCCACCACCGGCGTCACCGAGACCAAGGGCGAGGACATGGGCGGGCAATACACGCTGTTCCGCCAGCGCAACCCCGACATGGCCGACACGGCGCTGGTCTTCGCCAACACCCCGGACTTCGCCGGCGGCTTCGAGGACGGCTTCGCCGCCGCGGTCACCGCCATCGTCGAGCGGCTGGTCGAACCGTCGCCGGTGCGCATCCCGACCCAGGTCAACGTGCTGGCCGGCTGCCACCTGTCGCCCGGCGACGTCGAGGAACTGCGCGACATCATCGAGGGCTTCGGCCTGTCGCCGATCTTCCTGCCCGACCTGTCGCTGTCGATGGCCGGCCGCCAGCCGTCCGACTTCACCGCCACCTCGCTGGGCGGCGTGACGGTCGATCAGATCCGCGCCATGGGCGCTTCGGCCATCACCATCGTGGTCGGCGAGCATATGCGGGTGGCCGGCAACGCGCTGGAGCTGAAGACCGACGTGCCCAGCCATTTCTTCAACCGCCTGACCGGGCTGGAGGCGACGGACAAGCTGGTCCGGCTGCTGACGGAGCTGTCGGGCAAGCCGGCGCCCGCCCGGCTGCGGCGCCAGCGCGAAAGCCTCGTCGATGCCATGCTGGACGGGCATTTCTTCTACAGCCGCAAGCGCATCGCCGTCGCGCTGGAGCCCGACCTGCTCTATGCCGTCACCGGCTTCCTCGCCGACATGGGGGCCGAGGTGATCGCCGCGGTGTCGCCGACGCAGAGCCCGGTGCTGGAGCGGCTGAAGGCCGCCACCATCATGGTCGGCGACCATTCCGATGTCGAGACGCTGGCCCGCGATGCCGACCTGATCGTCTCCAACTCGCACGGGCGGCAGGGGGCGGCGCGGATCGGCGTGCCGCTGCACCGCATGGGCCTGCCGCTGTTCGACCGGCTGGGGGCCGGTCTGCGGGTGCAGGTCGGCTACCGCGGCACGCGGGAGCTGCTGTGCGAGATCGGCAACCTGTTCCTCTCCCGCGAGATGGACCACGAGAGCCATGCCCACGGGCAGGACCGGCACGGGCACGACAACCACGGGGAATCCCACGGCTGCGGAGGCGGATCATGCGGATGCAACGCCGTCTGAGCGTGGTGCAGGACCCACGTCCGACCAAAGGAGGATCGATGAAGGTCGCTTTCTGCACCCAGGACATGCAGCACGTCGATGCGCATTTCGGCTGGGCCAAGAACATCGCCGTCTACCAGGTCGACCGCCAGGGCCATGCCTTTCTGGAGACATTCCAGTTCGGCGGTTCGATGTTCGAGGACGGCAACGAGGACAAGCTGGTGCCCAAGCTGGAGGCGCTGGCCGACGTCGCCATCCTCTATCTGTCGGCCATCGGCGCATCGGCCGCCGCCCGCGTGGTGGCGAAGAAGATCCATCCGGTGAAGGTCGAGGCCACCGACACAATCCCGGCCCTGCTCGACAAGCTGGTCCAGACGCTGAACGGCAATCCGCCGCCCTGGCTGCGCAAGGCGATGGGCGAAACGCCCGAATTCCATTTCGACGAGGAGGAGGTCTGAGTATGGCTGATGTGGCTGAATTGTCCGTCGCCGACCAGTTCGTGAAGACGCTGGTCCTGCTGTTCCGTGCCGAGGACAGCTATGGCGCCTGGGAAGGCAAGCCCGACGAGGCTCTGCTCGCCCCCTTCGTGCTCGACAAGGAGGCGCGGGCCGCCATCCCGATCATCGGCGATCCCGACCCGGACACGCTGTGGCGACTGGAGCTGTTCTACAAGGCGGTCGGGCTGATGGTGGAGAAGCAGACCGGCCTGATGGCCTCGCCGATGATGAAGATGAGCCATGAGGGCTTCGGCCGCATGATCCTCACCACCGGGCGGCTGGTGGTGGTGTCGAAGTCCCTGCGCGACGTCCACCGCTTCGGCTTCCCCAGCATCGAAAAGCTCGCCGCCGACGGCGCCAGGCTGGTCGAGGACGCCGTGGCGCTGATCCGGGAATATCCCGATGTCGCGAACCTCTGAACCACGGAGCTGCGACCATGAGCGAGATCGACGCCCTGAAGGACGAGATCAAGAAGCTGAACGCCCGCGCCACCCAGAAGAAGATGGACCTTCACGATTTGTCGGAAGAGCTTCCGCAGAATTGGCAATCCATCCTGACGGTGGCGCAGGAAACCTATGACGCGTTCAAGACCCTGACCGAGAAGCGGGCGGCGCTGAAGGCGCTGGAGACGGCGTAACCCCACCATTCCCAAAGAAGAGCTTAGGCGCACCCTTTCCCGAGAGGAGCATTCCCATGGCTGAGTTCCTGACCGGCACCACCCGCGGTGGTCAAAGCTGGACCCCGAAATTCGTCCAATCCATCGACCAGAAGCAGTGCATCGGCTGCGGCCGCTGCTTCAAGGTGTGCGGGCGCGGCGTGCTCGACATGATCGGCCTGACCGAGGACGGCGACATCGTCGACGCCTTCGACGACGAGGCCGAGAAGAAGATCATGACGGTCAAGGAAGCGGCCAACTGCATCGGCTGCGAAAGCTGCTCCAAGGTGTGCTCGAAGAGCTGCATCACCCATGCGCCGGTGGCGGCCTAGAGTGTGATCGGTTCAAGCGGAAGCGCTTGAAGCGTGAATCACACGGAAAACCAAAAACTTAGAGCCTGTCTGTGCTCGTTGAAGCATCAGACAGGCTCTAAAAACGGGGGCTGACGCACGGGCGCCGGCCCCCACCCTTTTCAGTACGCGTATTCCTTGAACACCGGATCGACGCTGCCGCCCCAGGGCCCGTTGAACTTCTCAAGAAGCTCGTCGGCGGGGCTGCGGCCGGTCTCGGCGACGACCTGAAGCGTGTCGAGGAAGTGGGTCTCGTCGTCGCCCCAATTGTCGTTGCGGGCGCGGCGGGCCAGACCGTCGCGGGCAATCGCCAGCATCTCCAACGCCACGTTCCGCACCGTCCCGGTGCGGAAGGTCGTGCGCAGGCCGGACCGCGGCACCTCGGCACGCAGATGCGCCCGCTCCGCCGTCGTCCAGTCCTTCACCAGATCCCAGGCGGCATCCAGCGCCACCTGATCGTAGAGCAGCCCCACCCACAGGGCCGGCAGGGCGCACAGGCTGCGCCACGGGCCGCCGTCGGCGCCACGCATCTCCAGATACTTCTTCAGCCGCGCTTCCGGAAAGGCCGTGGTGGTGTGGTCGGCCCAGTCGGTGATCAGCGGCAGCTCGCCCGGCAGCGCCGGCAGCTTGCCATCCATGAAATCGCGGAAGGACTGGCCGGCCGCATCGATATAGGTGCCGTCGCGGTAGACGAAGTACATCGGCGTGTCGAGCAGATAGTCGACATAGCGCTCGAAACCGAAGCCGTCCTCGAACACGAAGGGAATGTCGCCGGTGCGGTCGGCGTCGGTGTCGGTCCAGATGTGGCTGCGGAAGCTCTGGAAGCCGTTCGGCTTGCCCTCGGTGAAGGGGGACATGGCGAACAGGGCGGTGGCGATGGGCTGGAGGGCCAGCGACACGCGGAACTTCTTCACCATGTCGGCTTCGGAGGCGAAGTCGAGGTTCACCTGCACGGTGCAGGTCCGCGTCATCATGTCGAGGCCGAGCGAGCCGACCTTCGGCATGTAGTCGCGCATGATCTTGTAGCGGCCCTTCGGCATCCAGGGGATGTCGTCGCGCGTCCATTTCGGCTGGAAGCCCAGCCCCATCATGGCGATGCCCAGCTCGCTCCCGACCTCCTTCACCTGGCGCAGGTGGCGGTGCACCTCGGCACAGGTCTGGTGCAGGGTCTCCAGCGGGGCGCCGGACAGCTCGACCTGCCCGCCGGGCTCCAGCGTGATGTTGGCCATGTCCTGGACCAACGCGATGATGTTGCCCTTCTCCTCCACCGGCTGCCAGCCGAAGCGGGTCATGCGGGTCAGCAGTTCGCGGATGCCGTCCGGCCCGTCATAGGGCAGCGGCCGCAGGTCGGAGGTGCGGTAGGCGAATTTCTCGTGCTCGGTCCCGATGCGCCAGTCGGGTGCCGGCTTGCAGCCGGATTCGAGATAGGCCGCAAGCTGGCGGCGGTCGGTGATGGGTTCGCCGCGCGTTGTCGGGGGTGCGGACATGAAGTCTCTCGCGGGAAGTGGACGGAGGTTCGGCCGGGTGACGGCCGGTTATGGGATCGGCGCGCGGAAAGGCGGACGCCGGTCGCTTCCCCCGGCAGTCCAATCCCCGGCCAAGGACTGCCAGCAAGCCAACGCCGCCACCACCGCCGTGTCGGCCCGCAGAATGCGCGGACCCAATCCCACCGGAACAACAAAGGGAAGTTTGGCGAGTTCGTCAAGTTCCGACTGGTCGAAGCCGCCCTCCGGCCCGACCAGCAAGGCGGCCGGCCCGGGCGGCGCATCGCGCAGCACCTCGGCCACCGGACGGGCGGACCCGGCCTCCGCGCACAGATAGAGCCTGCGGTCGGCCGGCCAGCCGGCCAGCGCGCGGTCCAGCGGCACCGCCTCGCCCATCTCCGGCACGCTGAGGCGCTCGCACTGCTCGGCCGCCTCCACCGCGTTGGCGCGCAGCCGGTCGAGGTTGACGCGGTTGGGATCGGTTCGCCGGGTGAAGACCGGCCACAGGCGGGACACCCCCATCTCCGTCGCCTTCTCCGCGACGAAGTCGATGCGGCCCTTCTTCAGCGGCGCGAACAATAGCCACAGGTCCGGGGTGGTGTCCTGCTCCCGCCGCTGCTCCGCCACGGTCAGCGAGCACCAGCCCTTGCCGAAGCCGTCGATGACCGCCCGCCATTCGCCGTCACGTCCGTTGAACACCGCGACGGAGTCGCCGCGGTCCAGCCGCAGGACATGGCGCAGGAAATGGGCGCGCTCATGGTCGAGCCCGACCGACTGGCCTTCGGCCAGCGGGCTGTCGACATACAGGCGGGTCTTGATCGGGTCGGCCATGGCATTCGTCTCCGCGGGGCGGTGGAGACTATAAAGCGGATCGCGTGAAACCGGACGAGATTTGACGCGCGAGGCAGCCCTTCAAATACAGCGCCAAAGGTTCATGCGCTTCACGGTAGACGCACCGAGGCTTCGGACGGGGGCGCCACGTGCCGAACCCGGTCCGGAGGCCGGCGTCAGCCGACGGCGATCAGGGAGTCGATCTGCCGGCGCAGGTCGTTGGGCTGAACCGGCTTGTGCAGGATGCGGATCTGGTCCGCCTTGGCCGCGGCCATCAGTTCGGCCCCGGTGTCGCCGGTCAGGATTATCGCGGGCACGGTGACGCCACAGGCCTCCCGCACCGCCCGCACGGCGGTGATGCCGGACCAGCCGTCGCGCAGCCGGTAGTCGGACAGGATCACGTTGGGCAGTGGGCAGCCGGGCAGCTTCGCCAGGACGGTTTCCACATCCTCGGCGGCAAGCACCTGATAGCCCCAGGTGTCCAGCATGATCTCCATCCCGGCCAGAATGATCAACTCGTCGTCGATGACGACGGCGAAACGGTCCGGTGTTGTGCTCATGTCCATTTACGATTGCAGGCCGCTGAGGTTATGACAAAGAAACAGTATTGGCACGATTTTGACGAGCGCAAGATCACAGGCTGCAATTTTCCATGGCTTGGGCTCGGGTGATTTGCCGCACCGCGCTTGCCGCACGGAGGCCAGCCCGATACCTTCCCCGTCATCCACGCCCTGATTGCCGCCCTGATTGGCTGGTCAGACATCCTCATAGCACAGCGGAACCGCTGCCGTCATGCCCACTGCCTCCACAGGCCCCACTCTGCCCGAGTCCGGCTTCACCGACATCCGCCAGGACGGCTGGATCGCGCGGAAGCTCCCGCCCCGCGTGCGCCCTTATGTCACACTGGCGCGACTCGACCGTCCCATCGGGACATGGTTGCTGCTGTTCCCCTGTTGGTGGAGCGTGGCGCTGGCCATGCCGCAGCCCTTCCGCGACTGGCCGACGCTGCTCGGGCTGATGGCGCTGTTCGGCGTCGGCGCGGTGCTGATGCGCGGCGCCGGCTGCACCGTCAACGACATCCTCGACCGCAAGTTCGACGCGATGGTGGAGCGCACCCGCTCCCGCCCGATCCCGTCGGGTCAGGTGACGGTGCGTCAGGCCCTGGCCTTCCTCGCCGCCCAGCTTCTGGTGTCGCTGCTGATCCTGGTCCAGCTGGGCACGACGGCCATCGGGCTGGGGGTGCTGTCGCTGCTGCTGGTCTTCACCTACCCGCTGATGAAGCGCATCACCTGGTGGCCGCAGGCTTTCCTGGGGCTGACCTTCAACTGGGGCGCCCTGATGGGCTGGGCCACGGTTCAGAACGACGTCGGCTGGCCGGCCTTGGCGCTCTATGTGACGGGCGTCGCCTGGACGCTGGGCTATGACACCATCTACGCCCATCAGGACAAGGAGGACGATGCCCGCATCGGCGTGAAGTCCACCGCGCTGCGCCTGGGCGACCAGAGCAAGATCTGGATCTATGGCTTCTACACCCTGACCTATGTCGGCATCGGCATCGCCGGGCGTCTGGCGGGCCTGGGCGGGCTGTTCCTGCCGGTGCTGTCGCTGGCGGCCCTGCAGCTGGCCTGGCAGGTCGCGACCTGGCGGCCGGACGATCAGGGCGATTGCCTGGACAAGTTCAAGTCCAACCGCTGGTTCGGCTGGCTGGTGCTGGCGGCAATCCTGGCGGGGAAGATTTAAGCGGGCATTGTGGGAGGGTGTCGGCTTCGATGCCCGAACCTCCGCACAAACGAAAAGGGCGGAGCCAAGCCCCGCCCTTCCTGAAAACCTGAATCTATACCGCTCAGCGTTCGCTGGTGTCGGCCAGCTGGGCGACGGCGTTGCCGGAGCCGGGCTTGCGGCCGGGAGCGACGGTGCGGTGGCTGCCGGGACCGGAAAGCTCGGCGACCGTGACCGGGGCGGACTGCGCACCGGACGGCTTGCGCGACGGCAGCACCGCGACGTCGATGCGCTGCGGCTTCTGCGGCGTCTGGGAGGCGACGGCGGTCGTGGCAAGGCTCTGCGGCTTGCGGCCGGGGACCGAGACGCTGAGGTTCTTCTGCGGGTGCAGGGAGGCTTCCATCATGCGCGGGCCGTTGGCCTTGGCACGGCCACGCGGGCTGCTGGCGAAGCCCTGGTCCATGCCGCGGTCGCCGGCATCCAGCATCCGGCCGCCGCGCGGGGCGTCGGACTCGCCTTCCGGCAGGATGAAGCCGTAGGCGGCGTAGACGCGCAGACCCATCTGGTCGGTCGGCTCGTGCCAGACGCGGACCGCGGACCAGTCGTTGTTGCGGGACACGTCGACCACCCGCATGCCGCGGCGAAGCCCGTCGCCGTCGATCCAGCTGTGATCGACCTCGATGGTGCGGCGGTCGATCACCGCGCTGACCAGCGAGACGTGGCCGCGGCGCATGTGGCCGGTGCGCTTGAAGACGAGGACGGAGCCGATGGCGGGGCGGTGTTCGCGGTCATACTGGCCGGCGGCGTGATCCCACCAGGTCCAGGCGTCGCCGCGTATGGTGAAGTCGGAGATGGAGCGGACCGTCCGAACGCAATCGCCGTCTTGTGCGGCCGCCGTCGACACGGTAAGGGGGCTCAGCGCGATCAAAGCCGCAAACGAAAGGCCGATGGCGGTTCCCCTCTGCCGCATGACTCCCCCAATCCCTCTGTTTTCCCCTGGTGGAAACGGGTAACACGGGTTCGCAGCTGTGTCTACACCGTTTGAATTATGTAACATTGATAAGCCACCGCCAGCCTTCCTCCCAACAGCGGAGCCCCTTGGGAAACCTCGTATGAACAATGCATCTCCGCCAGATTTCGTCCGCGATAACACGACGCTGACGACCACGCCGCTGTTGCCGGAAATCCAGCTTCATCTTGCCACCGAAGTCACTCCACTCTGGCAGGCGACCGAGGAGACCTTGGCCGCCACGAATTTGCCACCGCCATACTGGGCTTTCGCTTGGCCCGGGGGACAGGCTGTGGCGCGGCTGGTGCTCGACCGGCCGGAGCTGGTTGCCGGCAGGTCGGTGCTCGATTTTGCCGCAGGCACCGGGCTGGTCGGCATCGCCGCGATGAAGGCGGGGGCGGCGCGGGTGCAGTCCTGCGACATCGACCGCTTCTCGCTGGCCGCCATCGCGCTGAACGCCGAAGCCAACCGGGTGGAGGTCAAGCCGGTCAGCGCCGATCTGGTCGGCCGGCCGCTGCCGGGCATCGAGGTGGTCCTGGCCGGCGACGTCTGTTACGAGCGGCCGATGGCCGAGCGGGTCACCGCATGGCTGCGCGAGGTCGCCGCCACCGGCACGCTGGTGCTGCTGGGCGATCCCGGCCGCGCCTATTTCCCGGCGAGCGGCGTCGAGAAGCTGGCGACCTACACCGTTCCGACCTCGCTGGAGCTGGAGGACCGCGAAGCGCGCGAAACCGCAATCTGGCGCCTGTTGCCTGACGCCTAGCGATTGAGACGCGACACGGCCAGCCGCAGGTCGGCCAGGAAGGTCGGCTGCTCGACCAACTGGCCGCGCAGCAGGTAGCTGGGGTGGAAGGTCGGCACCACCTCCACCCCCTCCAGCAGGCGGCAGGGCAGCACCGTGCCGCGCAGCTGCAGGATGCCGTTCTCCCCGGTCAGCGCCCAGGTGGGGGTCCGGCCGAGCGCCACGATCACCGACGGGCGATAGTCGGCCAGGGTGGCGCGCAGATGCTCGATCTCGCCGGCGAACTCGGCCAGCAGCCGGTCCGACGTGCCGAAGGCGCCCCAGCTCTCGTCGATCTCCCGCCCCTCCTTGCGGGCACGGGCGCGCGAGGAGAAGAAGTGCCCCACCTTGTTGCCGGGCGGCTGGTAGCGGAAGACGTTGGCGACGAGACATTCCGCCCGTTCGATGCCGACGGCGGCCAGCGATTCGTCCAGCAGCTTGCCGCTGCGCCCGACGAAGGGAGTGCCCTGCCGCGCCTCCTCCGCCCCCGGCGCCTCGCCGACGATGGCAAGCCGCGGCCCGTCCACCGGCTTGGTCGGATACTGGTAGTCGGCGAAGGGCATGTCGGTGCGCAGGTCTGTCATCGGATCGGTTCCAAAAGTGCATCGCGAGAACTCAAGGCAGGGTGCCGGACTTGCCGAAGCACCGCCCGGAACCCAAGCTTCTAGGCGGTACGCTTCTAGCGCAGACCACCAGTCAAGGCCACCAACAGGGGAGAGACCGGGATGACGCCACAGGCGCCGACGACGCAGGAACTGGCAGCGAAGACCTGCGAACCCTGCCGCGGCGGGATTCCGCCGATGGACCGCACGATGGCCGAGTCCTATCTGGTGCAGGTGCCGGGCTGGGTCCTGAAGGAAGGCCCCGACCGCATCGAGCGCGACTTCCGCTTCCCCGACTTCGTCCAGGCCCAGGCCTTCGCCAATCAGGTGGGCGACCTGTGCGAGGCGGAAGGCCACCATGCGGAGATCCATTACGGCTGGGGCCACTGCTCCGTCGCCTTCTGGACCCACAAGATCAAGGGCCTGCACGAGAACGACTTCGTCATGGCGGCGAAGGTGAACGGGCTGGCCGACGCGCCCTATGTGCCGGCATCGGTGGGAACCCCGCCGCCGCCCTATGTGCAGGGCGCGTGAGAAGCACAGGTGGGGGCAAGGCCTTGGCCTACCCCCACAGCTCCGCCGACGGCGGCTGCACCACCGCGCCGTCATAGACCAGCCCCGGCTCGCGGTCGCGGGCGAGCAGCAGCGGGCCGTCGAGGTCGACATAGCGCGCCCCCTGCCCCACCAGCATGGCCGGCGCCATCGCCAGCGACGTCGCCACCATGCAGCCGACCATCACCTCGAAGCCCATGGCGTGGGCGGCGGCGGTCATCGCCAGCGCCTCGGTCAGGCCGCCGGTCTTGTCCAGCTTGACGTTCACCACCCGGTAGAGCCCGCGCAGGCGCTCCAGCGACTCCAGCCCGTGGCAGGATTCGTCGGCACCGAGCGGCACCGGGCAATCGACCCCGCGCAACGCCTCGTCCTGGCCGGCGGGCAGCGGCTGCTCGATCATCTCGACGCCCAGCCCGGCGAGCACCGGGGCGAAGCGATGCAGTTGGTCCAGCGTCCAGCCCTCGTTGGCGTCGACCACCAGCCGGGCGGCGGGAGCGGCCGCGCGGACGGCGGCGACACGGTCGAGATCGCCCTCCCCCGTCAGCTTCATCTTCAGCAGCGGATGCCGTGGCGCCCGCTCCCGCGCCGCGGCGGCCATCGCGGCGGGCGCGTCGACGCTCAGCGTGTAGCAGGTGACGAGCGGCCCCGGCGGCCGGGACAACCCGGCGAGCGTCCAGGCCGGCACGCCGCTGCGCTTGGCCTCCAGGTCCCACAGCGCGCAATCCAGCGCGTTGCGGGCGGCACCCGGCGGCATCAGCCGGCCCAGCGACCGGCGGTCGAGGCCGCCGGCGACGGCATCGGCCATCGCCTCCAGCGCGGCGGCGACCCCGTCGACGCTTTCGCCATAGCGGGCGTAAGGCACGCATTCACCGCGGCCGCGGTGGGGACCGTCGGTCACCTGCGCCACCACCACCGCGGCTTCAGTCTTGGCCCCGCGCGAGATGCGGAAGGCGCCGCGGATGGGAAAACTCTCCCGGTGGACGGTCAGCTGTTGGGCGGACATGCTCTGCAACCCCGAAACGGAACAGGGCCGGGAGTGTATCCCGGCCCCGTTCCATAAGGCGACAGGCTTGACGCGCAAGGGCTGGCGGCTTCAGCGCTCCTGAACGATGACGCCGTACCAGCCCAGCCCCTTGTAGGTCTCGTAACCCGGTGTCAGGGCGTAGCCGACCAGACGGTTCTTGTCGTCGATGTAATGGCCCATGGTGCCGGCGGCGCGGCGCAGCGGCACCGTCTCGGTCAGCATGCCGCGGCCGTCGGACGACGCGATGACGCGATGGCGGGCGTCGAGCAGCAGGCACCGCGACTTCTCGCGCTCGCCGGCTTCCAGCCGCACGCCCTCGACCACCGCGGCGGCCTGCGGCTCCCAGTCGAAGAAGATGCCGAGCACGCCGATGGCATCGCTGTCCGCCTCGCCGTCGCGCCGGATGGCGGTGGCATAGGTGGCGACGACGCGGTCGTCCAGGCTGCGGTTGCGGGCGACGTCGCCGACGGTGAACTCGCCGCCGTTGCGGGTGGCCAGCGCCTGGCGGAACCACGGCTCGTCCGACACGTTGGCGCCGCGCGCACCGGGATAGCGGTCGGGCCGGCCGTTGGCGATGACGGTGCCGTTGCGGTCGGCGATCCAGAGGTCGAGATAGACGGTGTAGGATTCCAGGATCACGCCCAGCCGGCGCGAGGCATGGCGGCGCGCCTCCTCCGTCGGATCGGCGGCGCAATCGACCACCGCGCTGTCGGTCGCCCACCAGCGAACGTCGCAGGACCGCTCATACAGGTTGCGGTCGATGATCTCGATCATGTTGAGCGACAGGTCGGCCAGCCGCTTGCCGTGCATCTCCTGCACCATGGCGCTGCCGGTGGTGGTCAGGTGATCGACGCGGGCGACGATTTCCGACCGCAGCTCCTTGGTGATGCTGTTGACCTGGGTCGAGATCTCCGACACCTCGTTGGCGACGACGGCGAAGCCGCGTCCGGCGTCGCCAGCCCGTGCCGCCTCGATCAGGGCGTTCATGGCCAGCATCTTGGTGCGCCGGGTGATGTCCTCGATCAAGGACACCTTCTTCGACGCAACATCCAGCACGCCACGCGACAGCTCGAACAGATCGGTGCCCGCCATGCTCATCGTCTTGTCCCCCGTCATGACCGTCCCTGCAGTCTCCAAATCAAAAGCCGTGCCAACGGTCACCGGCGCTCCGCAAACGGCCCACCTCCCCGGATTCCGCGGCACTTGGCCGCAGCGGACAGTCCGTCACCCGTCTCATCAGGGTTAGCGTACGGTTAAGCTGCTGAAACAGCAGGCATACTGGCGTCGGGTTGCGCAACAGGTTGCAAACTTGCCATAGGCGCGGCAGTCTTGTTGCGGAGACGTAACACGAATTCGCCACGAATTCGCAACAAAAATTCTTATTCACACTGCCAGACGCCAGATCAATTCCGCATTGCAAAAAGGCCGTCCACATCCTGTGCACATTCGCCGTGCAGTCGATGCGGCGCGCGCCGATGCAACGCGCCACCCTCCTCAGGCGACGCGGTGCATCTCGTCCAGGAAAAGCTGGACTTCCCGGGTCAGGCGGTCCGCCTCCGCGGCCATCCGCCCGGATGCCGCGAACACCTCGTGCGCGGTGCTGCTGGTGCGGCCGGCGGCGTCGGTGACGTCGCGGATGTCGTCGGACACGGCACGGGTGCCGGCGGCGGCCTGCTCCATGTTCACGACGATCTCGCGCACGGCGGAGCCCTGCTGCTCGATCCCGGCACTGATGCCGGCGGCGATCCGGTTGATCGACTGGATGGTGTGGCCGATGCCGACGATGGAGGTCACCGCCTCGTCGGTGGAGGACTGGATGGCGGAGATCTGCGCGGCGATGTCGCCGGTGGCCTTGGCGGTCTGATCGGCCAGCCGTTTCACTTCCTGCGCCACCACGGCAAAGCCCTTGCCCGCCTCGCCGGCACGTGCCGCCTCGATGGTCGCGTTCAGGGCCAGCAGGTTGGTCTGGCTGGCGATGTCGTTGATCAGGGTGACGACGTCGCCCACCGTGCGCGCCGCACCGGATAGCGTGCCGACCAGCGCGTTGGACCGCTCGGCCTCGCCGACCGCGGTCTCGGCGACGCGGGCGACATCGCCGATCTGACGGGAGATGTCGGCGATGGAGGCGGACAGCTCCTCCGTCGCGGCGGCGACGCTGCCGACATTGCTGCCGGTCTGCGCGGCGGAGGCCGCGACCGACGACGCCTTGCCGGTCGCCTGGGTCGCATCCGTCTCCATGGTCCGGGCGGAGATCTCCAGCCGGTGTGCGGTGTCGGCAACCTCGCTGCACACGCTCTGGATCTGGCCTTCGAAACGCTGGGTCACGCCGGCGAAGCCGGCAACCTTCAGCGAGATGCTCTCCGTCGCCGCATTGATGGTGCGGCTGGCGTGCAGGAAGCCGCCCTGCATGCCGCGCAGCACGATGCGGCGGAAATACTTGTGCTCCGACACCGCATGCATGGAGGCGGTCGCCTCGCGCACGAAGGCGTCGGTGCGATCGATGGCGTCGTTGGTGGCGTGCATCAGCTCGCCCAGCGCCCCGCCCTCGCGGATGCCGATCACCCGCGCCTCGAAATCGCCGGCGGCGACGGCACGGTTCACCCGCGTCAGCCGGTCGACCGCCGCGCCGGCCCGGCGCAGGAACAGCAGCGCCCCCCCCAGCGCCGCCAGACCGGCCACCGCCAGACCGGCGCGCAGAGCCAGGCCGCCCATCCCCAGCAGATCGGCAGCCAGCAGCGCCGCCAGAGCCACGCCAGCCAGCACGGCCAGCCCGCCGGCCCGCGCCAGCGACGATGGCCCGGAAGAGGACGGCTTAGAGGGAGAAGACGAATTCGTCATACCCGATCCCCTTCTCCGCCAGCAGAGCGAGGACGGCGGCGAAGCCAGCCTCCATCCCCTGCTTGCGGTCGGCATGGCTGTTCTCGATGTCCAGAAGCTGGCGGTAGAGCGGGATGACCTTGTCCAGCGCCGCCCGCTCCGGCACCCGGCGGGAGGAGTGGTAGCCGATCACCCGCCCTGCGGCGTCGAAACTGGGCGTGACATGGGCGAAGACCCAGTAATGGTCGCCGTTGCGGGCACGGTTGACCACATAGGCGAAGATCTCCTTCCCCGCCGCCAGCGTGTCCCACAGCAGCTTGAAGACGCAGCGCGGCATATCGGGATGGCGGACGATGGAATGGGGCGCCCCCATCAGGTCGGCCTCGTCATAGCCGGCGACCCGCTGGAACACCCGGTTCGCGTAGGTGATCCGCCCCTTCAGGTCGGTTTTGGAAACGATGACTTCATCCGGGTCGAAGAAGCGTTCCACCCCCGTCAGGGGGACGTCGCGTCGTGCCATGTGCCTTCCGGTCTCCCGCTTCCCAAACCCGCACGGTCCCAAGCGCCCGATTGCAGCAGGTTTCGGCGGCAGGAACGGAATATGTCCGGATCGGCATGCCGCACGATATCCCGCAATACGGGAGCCGCAACGAAATGCACTCTAATGTGACGGAAGGCGACAGGAAAGACCCTACCCATTGCGAGGCCGAAATATTTGGGTGACCATCATCCGACCGGATGATGGTCCGGTCATTCCGGCGGGTAAGGGATGGTCAGCAGCCGGTCGGCCGGCGGGTTGTCCACCGTCACCACGGTGCCGTCGGGCCAGCGCACCTCGACCTGCTCCACCTCGTGCAGTGGCCCCAGCCCGAAATGGGCGACCGGTTCGCCCTGGCACAGATAGCCGGACCCGGCGCAGACCACCCGGCGCTGGCGCCGCCCGCCGGCGGTCAGGATGACGACCGCACCACGGGCCGGAGCGCCGAAGGGGGTCAACGGCTGGACGCGCAGCCAGCCGTTGTGGGAGGCCGCCGGGCGGTAGACCGACAGCGGCTGCCCGCCCCCATCCTGGACGCCATGGCTGTTGCCATGCGCCAGAACCAGCTCCAGGCGGCCGTCGCCGTCGATGTCGGCCGCGACCGCGCCGGTGCCCAGACCTTTCGGCTCGGCGGCGTCGCCAAGCTCCAGCTCCTGCCACTGGTCGTTGCGCCAGCCGAACAGGCGGTTGGGCTCGCCATGGGCGTGGAAGAACAGCTCCTCATAGCCGTCATTGTCGAAATCGGCGGCGACGACGGTGAAGATGCGGCCGGGCATCGACAGGTCGGCGCCGGCCGATTCGACGAAGGCGCCGCCCATGCGCTGGTGGAAGAGGCGCTGCGCCCCGTCCCAGGTGCCGACGACCAGATCGAACAGCCCGTCGCCATCGACATCCAGTGCCGCGACCGCACGGCCGGACGGGCGCGAATCGGCGATGCCGCGCTCCTCGGCGATTTCCTCGAAATTGCCGTCGCCCAGGTTGCGGAACAGCTGGTTGGGGCCGCCGTCGTTGACCGTCACCACATCCATATGGTCGGACACGATGGGCAGGACCGTGACGCCGCGCGCGGCACCGATGGAGTCGAGCCCCGCCTCCTCCGCGCCATCCTCCAGCCGGCCGCGCCGGGTCAGTTCGTACAGGCGCAGGGGACCGCCATCGGTCGCCACCAGGAAGCCGTAGCGGCCATGGCCCCAGCGGTCGACCGCCGCCACCGCACCCGCAGCGGTGTGGTTGGCCGCCGCAGCATTCTCCGCCTGCGCGAACAGGTCGAGCCAATGCTTGCCGAAGCAGGCGAACAGCCGGTCGGCCATGTCCTTGGCTCCGGTGGCGCGGTCGGAATTGACGATGTACAGCTCCTCCCGCCCGTCGCCGTCGATGTCGGCGGCGGCCAGCCCCAGCGCCGGGCCGGCGGGATCGGCGAGCAGCGGGTTGGCGATGTCGACCAGCCGGCCGTCGACCCATTTCAGGACGAGGTTGGCGGAACGGTAGCCGGCCACGACAAGCTCGAAGGCGCCGTCGCCGTCGATGTCCGTGACCGCAATCCCGTTCGACGGCCGCGGCGGGTTCTCGGCGATCAGCGACGAGCAATCGAGGAACATCGGCACCCTCTTGTCCCGTGGTCGGTCCACTCCGTCGCCCATTGGTCCGCTCAAGGAAGGCTGTCCAGGACAGACCTTTGGAGCCATTGGGCTTTCGTGCGGTGTATCCCTGTTGATACCCCGTCCCCGGCCGGCCGTAAACCCGGACGGAGGAACAGGGATGGCCTATGTCCGATGCCGCATCCCGACACCGCGGCGGACGGCGTCAGGGCCGGAACGAAAAACCCCTCCGGCGCTAAGGACGCCGGAGGGGTTTGAACCGTTGGAACGACGGTTTGGCTCAGATGCGCTTCTTCGCGCCGCCATTGCCGACGGCGCCGCCAGCCGGGCGCTTGGCCGCGCCAACGTCGTTGCCGGCCGACTTCTCCGCCGTCTTGGCCGCTGCGGCGGCCTTGGCCTGCTCACGCGCCGGCAGCTCGATGTTGACCTCCAGCGTCGAGCAGTCGCCGCCGCGGTCCAGCTTCACCTCGACCTTGTTTTCGTCGATGTTGACGTATTTGGCGATGACCGCCAGCAGTTCCTGCTGGAGCATCGGCAGATAGTCGGGGCCGCTGCGCCCGGCGCGCTCGTGCGCCATGACGATCTGCAGACGCTCCTTGGCCTGGACGGCCGACGCGCGGGGTGCCGCGCGGAAGAAGTTGAAGATGCTCATGCGCTCCTCCGCAGGAGCCGGCTGAACAGGCCCTTCTTCTGGGGGGTGACGAAACGGTGCTCGATGTCCTCGCCCAGGAAGCGGCCGACCGCGTCCGAATAGGCCAGGCCGGCGTTGGAAACCTCGTCCAGGATCACCGGCATGCCGACGTTGGAGGCGCGCAGCACCGCCTGGCTTTCCGGAATGACGCCGAGCAGCGGGATCGCCAGGATCTCCAGCACGTCGTCGACCTTCAGCATCTCGCCCTTCTCGACGCGCTCCGGGTCGTAGCGGGTCAGCAGCAGCTGCTGCGTCACCGGCTCCAGCCCCTGCTCCGCCCGGCGGGAGCGCGAGTTCAGCACGCCCAGGATGCGGTCGCTGTCGCGCACCGACGAGACTTCCGGGTTGGTGACGATGATCGCATGGTCGGCGAAATAGAGCGACATCAGGGCGCCGCGCTCGATGCCGGCCGGGCTGTCGCAGAGGATGTAGTCGAAATCCTTCGACAGCTCGTTCAGCACCTTCTCCACGCCCTCGCGGGTCAGCGCGTCCTTGTCGCGCGTCTGCGAGGTCGGGAGGATGTAGAGGTTCTCGATCCGCTTGTCCTTGATCAGCGCCTGGTTCAGCTTCGCTTCGCCGTTGATGACGTTGATGAAGTCGAAGACCACCCGGCGTTCGCAACCCATCACCAGATCCAGGTTGCGCAGGCCAACGTCGAAATCGATGACGACCGTCTTGAAGCCGCGAAGCGCCAGCCCGGTTGCGAAGGCCGCGGACGAGGTCGTCTTGCCGACACCGCCCTTGCCGGAGGTCATGACGATGATCTTGCTCAACGGAGCCTCTCCCATAATCCCAAAGTTGCCGTCACCGATACCAGACACCGCCCGAAGATTGCCGCCTTCGGACAAGATTCCGTCGCCACAGTCCTCAGCCGGTCTTCAGCAGATCCATGCTGAGGACGCCGTCGCGCAGGAAAACCTGCACGGCTTTCTTATAAAAGTCACTGCCGATGTCTTCGCTGACGCGATAATTGCCTGCGACCGATAGCACCTCGGCCTCCAGGCTGTGGCAGAAGATGCGGGCGTTGGTGTCGCCGGAGAAACCGGCCAGCGCCCGGCCGCGCAGCGCGCCATAGACATGGATGTTGCCGTCGGCCAGCAGCTCCGCTCCCGGAGAGACGGAGCTGGTGACGATCAGGTCGGTCTTCTCGGCATAGACCCGCATGCCGGAACGCACCGGCTCCGTCACCACCAGGGTCGGACGGTGGACCACCTCGATCAGCACCTGCGGTGCCGCGATCGGGGCCTGCTGGTCCGGCTGGCGCGGATCGGGGGCCTTCACCACCTCTTCCAGCTTGGCGGCGCGGCCCGACGGCATCGGCGTCAGCCCGACGGCCATCGCCGCCTCGCGCACCGGTTGCGGCCCGCCCTGGAAGCCGACCGGCAGCAGATGCAGCGCCTGCACCTGCGCCACGAAGGCGCCCAGATCGAAGACGACGGACTCCGGCAGGTCGTCGAAATCCAGGACGACCGGCGCGTTGTGGAAGAAATTGGGCGCTTGGCGCACCTTGACGTTCAGCTGGGTGAAGAAATTCGGCGATGTCGGGGCGAAAACCTTCAGCACCATCATGGTGAAGGAGTTGCCACGCAACTGGAACGGCACATCCCGTTCGGCGACCTGACTGGCGCTGCTCACCGTAGCCTTCCCGTTCGTTCCTGCCGTCCCGTGCCGTGCATCCGGTTCGCCGCATCCGGCCAACCCGAGTACCCGGTCCCAACCCAGAACCACTGTCGCGCAGCCCCGGCATCGAGCCAGCCAATCAGCGCCTTCTAGCCGTCCACACCGGTCGGATTCAAGAGATTCCCCGCCGTCAGGGGTGACAATCCGAAGCCATGCCGCAGCCTGCCCTTCGGCAAACGCCCGCCGTCTCCGGCCATCGACGGCCACGACGTCCGGAGACGTCAGGCACGACGACCTGAGATCGCAGCCCTCCCGCGAGCGAGACAGGCCAGGGTTGCAACATGCCTTTCGATTTCCCCCGTGGTCGACCATAGTAATGAAAGCCCGCGGCAGCGGCAAAGCCTTTCGGCCGCCTCAGTCGGAAGGCTAAGCCACCGGCCCGGCCGGCTCGGCGGAAAGGGTTACCAAGCCCGCTCTGGCGGCTTTCCTGCGGCACCCACACCACATCTGGTATGAATATTTTGCGTCGGCCGCAATTTTGCCTGACGCGCCGCGTTATGACCGGTACAGTCAGGTTGCGTGGCTTCCAACGACGACGAGGTTCTTTTGCACCTTGCTTCGCCTCCAGAGCACCTCCCCCGTCGGCCCGGACCCGCATGTCAGGTTCCGGCATGTTGTGATCCGGCAGGGGGCCCGGCGGCAGCCCCCGGCGAAGCACTCATCAGCACCCAGCCATGCGACCGGTCGAGCCTCCCCCTGCGGGAGGCTTTTTTGTGCCCAGACGTCTTGCTTGCGGAAATCGGCTCCACCCCCACCATTCGAGGAGATGCGACATGGCCAAGCGTTCGAGCAAAGGCATCGCTGCGGCGGGCGACTCCACCGTTCACCCGCTCTTCCCCGGTATGAACGCCCCCGCCGCCTTCGGCTGGGACCCGCTCGGTGGGAGCGAGGATCGCCGCGACCAGAGCTATCTCCGCAAGGTGAAGCCGCAGAACCCCAACCAGCAGCTTCTGATGGACGCCATCAAGACGCACAATCTGGTTGTGGCGCTGGGACCGGCGGGGACCGGCAAGACCTATATCGCCATCTCGTCGGCGGTGGAGGCCCTGGAATCGGGCAGCGTCGACCGCATCGTCCTGTCCCGCCCGGCCATCGAGGCGGGTGAGAGCATCGGCTACCTGCCGGGCGACATGCACGAGAAGATGGCGCCCTTCCTGCGCCCGCTCTACGACGCTCTGACCGACCGGCTGGGCTCCAAGCGGCTGCGCACCATGATGGCCGACGGCACCATCGAGATCGCCCCGGTCGGCTTCATGCGCGGCCGCACCCTGAACAACGCCTTCGTGGTGATCGACGAGGCGCAGAACTGCACCTACGCCCAGATCAAGATGCTGCTGACCCGGCTGGGCTGGCATTCCACCATGGTTGTGACCGGCGACCCCGACCAGACCGACCTGCTGGACAACCTGTCCGGGCTGGCCGACATCGCCCGCCGGCTGGAGGCGGTGGAGGGCATCGCCGTCGCCCGGCTGACCGAAAAGGACATCGTCCGCCATCCGCTGGTCGCCAGCATGCTGACCGTGCTCTGATCAGGAAAAATTCACCGGCAGGTTGCGCGGGAGGGGCGTTCGCCGCGTCTCCCGCGGACCGCGGCGTTTCGGTTCGTCGGACACACCCTGCTATGGTTGCAATTATGACATTTCGTTGAACAGACCGTAGGATACACGAACAATAGGCCTTGACCTTCGGCGGCGGCGCGGCAAAAGTCCCGAAAAATTTGGGGATATCGCCGTTTCGTTGCCGGAAGGGACCGCAGCCGTGACCGTTGCCTTGTTCGAACGCATCAGCATCAAGGGCAAGATCGCCCTGATCCTGGCCGCAGCCGGCCTTGGGCTGGCCCTGGTCGCCGCGGTCAGCCTGATGAGCCTGCGGGCCGAGATGATGGCCGACCGCCAGGACAAGACCCGCAACGTCGTCGAGGTCGCCCACAGCCTGATCGCCCATTTCGAGGCGCAGGAGCGCGCAGGATCCCTGCCCCGCGCCCAGGCCGAGGCGCAGGCCAAGGCGGCGCTGAAGTCCCTGCGGCACGATGGCGGGGAGTATTTCTTCATCACCGACCTCGCCCCGCGCATGATCATGCACCCGATCAAGCCGGAGCTGGACGGCACCGACGTATCGCGCAACGCCGATCCCAACGGCAAGCTGCTGTTCCAGGAGTTCGTCCGGGTGGTGAAGGCCGACGGCGCCGGATTCGTCGACTATCTCTGGCCGAAGCCGGGGTCGGCGCAGCCGGTGGCGAAGCTGTCCTATGTCAAGGGCTTCGCCCCCTGGGGCTGGCTGATCGGCTCCGGCATCTACATCGACGACGTCGACGTTGCCTTCCGCGAGGCCGCGCTGCGGCTGGCCGGAACCGGGCTGCTGATCGGGCTGGCCGCCGTGCTGCTGGCCCTGCTGGTCAGCCGGGCCATCGTCCGGCCGCTGGACGGGTTGGGGCGCGTCATGCAGGATCTGGCCGGCGGCGACAGCGCGGTCGCGGTTCCCGGGCTGGGCCGCGGCGACGAGATCGGCGCAATGGCCCGCACCGTCGAGATCTTCCGCGTCCAGCAGATCGACCTCGCCCGTCACTGGGACCGGCAGAAGATCGAGCACCGGGTCACCGAGCAGCGCGCCGGCGCCCTGAAACGGCTGACCGACCGCTTCGACGCCACCATCGCCGAGACGATCCGCACCGTCGGCGCCGCCGTCGCCACGCTGGAAACCACCGCCCGCGCCCTGTCCGCCACCGCCGACCGCAACCGGCGCGAGGCGACCTCCGTCGCCAGCGCCTCGCAGCAGGCCTCCAGCAGCGTGCAGACCGTCGCCTCGGCGGCCGAGCAGCTGACCGGCTCGATCGCGGTGATCGGCGAGCAGGTGGTGACCTCCTCGACCATCTCCACCCAGGCGGTGGAGGCGTCGCACCGGGCGGGCGAGCGGATCGACGGGCTGGGCCAGGCCGCCCAGAAGATCGGCGAGGTGGCCGACCTCATCGCCGGGATCGCCGGGCAGACCAACCTGTTGGCGCTGAACGCCACCATCGAAGCTGCCCGCGCCGGCGAGTTGGGCAAGGGATTCGCCGTGGTGGCGGGCGAGGTGAAGACCCTGGCCAACCAGACCGCCAAGGCCACCGAGGAGATCGCCCGCCACATCGCCGACGTGCAGGAGGCCACGCGCGCCGCGGTGACGGCGATCCGCGAGATCGGCTCCATCGTCGCCCGCAGCGACGAGATCGGCACCTCCATCGCCGCCGCCGTCCAGCAGCAGGGCGCGGCCACCGGCGAGATCGCCCGCAGCGCCGGCGAGGCGGCGGAGGGCACCCGCCAGGTCTCCACCAGCATCGACGCCGTGTCCGACGCCGCCCGCGAGACCGAACGGTCGGCCGACGCCCTGCTCGATGCCGCGGGCGGGCTGTCGCGGCAGGCGCAGGGGCTGCGCGGCATGGTCGATTCCTTCCTGGTCAATGTCGGGGCGATCAACGCCGCCCCGCTCGCCGATCTGCACACCGCGCCGGCCGGCGGAAATCCGGCCGTCAACTCGGAACGGTCCGCCATCTTCATGCCCTGGACCGATGCCCTTGCAGTGGGCGAGGAGGGCATCGACACCGACCATATGATCCTGATCGCTTTGATGAACGAGGCGGCATCGCTGGCCGGGCAGGCCGGTCGGAGCGGCGGCGACCGCCGGGCGTCGGCCCGAGCGCTGGGCGAGGCCATCGGCCGGCTGCTCGCCTACACCGCCCTGCATTTCGAGCAGGAGGAGCGGCTGATGGACCGGTGCGGCTACCCCGATGCCAGGGCCCACAAGGCGCAGCACGAGGCGCTGCGTGCCCGCACCGATGGCCTGCGCCGCCGGCTGGACGCCGGCGACTCCGTGGCGGACGAGCTGCTGGCGCTGGTGCGCGAATGGCTGTTCGAGCACATCCAGCGCGCCGACAAGCGCATCGGCGAGCATCTGGCGGCTCAGGGCGAAACTGTCGCGGCCCGTGCGGCCTGACCGGCACGGGCGTTGCGCGACGATGTGACCTCACCTCTTGACCTCACCTCTTGACCTGGGCGGCGGGCAGCCCCATTCCTGACGGACCATGAAGACACGTCTCCTGCGCATCGCCGCCGCCTCCGTCCTCGCCATCGCCGTGTCCGCCGGGATCGCC
The DNA here is from genome assembly GCF_058780665.1 of Azospirillum sp. UENF 112521. Taxonomy (NCBI): domain Bacteria; kingdom Pseudomonadati; phylum Pseudomonadota; class Alphaproteobacteria; order Rhodospirillales; family Azospirillaceae; genus Azospirillum; species Azospirillum sp. UENF 112521. Next base: position 706,259 of record NZ_JBSNCI010000002.1, on the reverse strand, counting down.
TGGTGGCAGGTGCGCAGCGCCACGACCACGGTGGAAAGCGGCACGAAGTCCGCCGTTCCCATCGGCGGTCCCTTCACCCTGACCGACCATCAGGGCAAGACGGTCACCGACGCCGACTTCCGCGGCAAGTATATGCTGATCTATTTCGGCTATACCTATTGTCCCGACGTCTGCCCGACCGAACTGGGGGTGATGACCCAGGCGCTCGACCAGCTGGGGCCGAAAGCGGAGCAGGTCCGGCCGGTTTTCATCACAATCGACCCGGACCGCGACACTGTGGCGCACATGAAGGACTATGTGGCGCTGTTCCACCCGCGGATGGTCGGGCTGACCGGCACGCCGGAGCAGGTGCGGGACGCCGCGCGCGCCTACCGCGTCTATTATGCCAAGGCACCGCAAAAGGACGGAAAAGCGGACGAGTACCTGATGGATCACTCCAGCTTTATTTACCTGATGGGCCCGGACGGCAAATTCGTCGGGGTGTATCCGGGCGGCACCGGCGCCGACAGGATCGTGCAGGATTTGTCGGGGCGCATCGCGGGCTGATGGGGGGCGGACCGGCCGCGGACCGGGTGAAAAGCGGCGAAAAAACCCTGAAAAGCGGTCATACCACCGGGTTTTTTCGCATGCTGGAGCGGGACAACGCGCCGCAGCGCGGCAAAAACGATGACTTTTCCGCTCTTTTCTATTCTTTTCAATGACTTACACCACAGGTTTTGCGACTTGACAGGGTAACGCCCCGCCCGTATGGTCTCGCCGCTTTCGCATGGCTGCGAGCCAAGCGTGATTGAGAGGCGGAATGACCGACAAATCGCCCCCCGATCCCTTGGATGACCTCGAAGCCCGGTTGCGGAAGGCGCGTGAGGGACAGCGCGGCTGGTCGGGCGGACCCGGTAGTAAATACCACCGTCCGCCGCAGGGCGCTCTCGGCACCGCCTGGCGCATCGGGACGGAGTTGGTTGCCGCCATGATCGTCGGCGTCGGCGGCGGGCTTCTGCTCGATCGCTGGCTCGGCACCGCGCCCTGGGGACTGATCGTCATGTTCTTCCTGGGGGCTGCGGCGGGAGTGCTGAACGTCTACCGGGCCGTCACCGGCTTCGGCATCGCCGCCGGCTACCGCCGGCCCCCTGGGGACGACAACGAGCGCCAAGACGGCGACGCACACTGAGCGAGGACGACCTTGGATCCGCTGCACCAGTTCCAAATCAACCCGTTGTTCCAGATCGTGCTCGGCGGCTACGACGTGTCCTTCACGAACTCGGCCTTCTTCATGGTCGTGGCCGTGGCGGCGATCTACGCCCTGCTGGTCATGGGCGTGGCGAACAAGTCGATGGTTCCGGGCCGCCTGCAGTCGCTGGCCGAGATGTTCTACGAGTTCGTCGCGAACCTGGTGCGCGACAACGCCGGCCACGACGCCAAGCCCTATTTCCCGTTCGTGTTCTCGATCTTCATGTTCGTGCTGATCGGCAACATGATCGGCATGATCCCGTACACCTTCACCTTCACCAGCCACATCATCGTGACCTTCGCGCTGGCGGCGACGGTGTTCGTGTTCGTGACCATCCTGGCCCTGCTGAAGCACGGCCTGCACTTCTTCTCCTTCTTCATGCCGCATGGCGCTCCGATCGCGCTCGCCCCGATCCTCATCCCGATCGAGGTGATCTCCTACGTGATGCGCCCCGTCAGCCTCTCGATCCGACTGTTCGCCAACATGATGGCCGGTCACACGATGCTGAAGGTCTTTGCCGGCTTCACGGTTATGATGATCAGCGGTCTCGGCGCGCTGGGTTTCGTCACCGGCCTCATCCCGCTGGCGATCAACGTCGCCCTGACCGGTTTCGAGTTCCTGGTGGCTTTCCTGCAAGCCTACGTCTTCTCGATCCTGACCTGCCTGTACATCCGCGACGCCCTGGAACTGCACTAAGCAGCGCCTGACAGTCGTCGGACCTGAGTCCACCAACAGTTCCAACAAGTTCACCCTTACCTAGAGGAAGAGAGTACTATGGATCCTCAAGCCGCCAAGTTCATCGGTGCCGGTCTTGCCGTTATCGCCCTCGCCGGTGTCGGCCTGGGTATCGGCAACATCTTCTCGACGCTGATCGGCTCGATCGCCCGCAACCCGGCCGTCCAGCCGAAGGTCTTCCCGATCGGCATTCTGGGCTTCGCGCTGACGGAAGCCGTCGCGCTGTTCGCCCTGCTGATCGCCTTCCTGATCCTGTTCGCCTAAGGCCAGAGCGGCTTTCAAAAAAACAGCTCTGACGCGGCGCCGGGCTTCTTCATCGAAGTTTCGGCGCCGCTCCTTTGCCTAGGGGGACCGATCATGCCGAACCTGTTGGCCAAAGGCCGGCTGGCCCGCTGGTCGGGCGTGGCGGGCGCTTCGCTCGCTACCCTCACCACGATGGCCGGCACCGTCCTGGCGGCCGCGGCGGAGCACGCTCCGAACGCGGCGCACGGCGGCGAGCACGCTTCCGGCGGCCTGCCGCAGCTCAATCCCGCCAATTTCCCGACCCAGATCTTCTGGCTGGCTCTGACCTTCGGCGTTCTCTACTACCTCATGTCCAAGAAGGCGCTCCCGCGCGTGGCCGAGGTTCTGGAAGCGCGTCAGGAGCGCATCTCGCGCGATCTGGCGAAGGCCGCCCAGCTGAAGGAAGAGGCCGAGGCCATCCTGGCCCAGGTCGAGAAGTCCCTCGCCGGCGCCCGCGCCGAGGCCCAGGGCGTCATCGCCCAGGCCGCCGCCGGGATCGAGGCGAACAACCAGGCCCGTCAGGCCCAGTTGAACGCCGACATCGCCGAACGCCTGCGCACCGCCGAGGCCTCCATCGCCGCGGCGAAGGAACAGGCCCTGGCCAACATCCGCGCCGAGTTCGACCGGCATCGTCCGCGACATCACCGGCCGTCTGGCCGGCGTCGACGTCGATCAGGCCCAGGCGGACGCCGCCGTCGCGGCCGTGCTTGAGGAGCGCCGGGGATGAACGCACCTGAATTTTGGGTCTTCGTCGCCTTCGTCATCTTCGTGGCCCTGGTCTGGAAGAAGGCGTCCGCCGCCATTGGCACCGCGCTGGACGGCCGCGCCGAGCGCATCCGTTCCGAACTGGACGAGGCCGAGCGTCTCCACAAGGACGCCCAAGCCCTGCTGAACGGCTACCAGAGCCGTCTGGCCGACGCCAAGAAGGAAGCGGAGGCCGTTCTGGCCCACGCCCGTGAGGAAGCCGCCCGTCTGCAGTCCCAGGCCGGTTCCGACCTGGAGGCGTCGCTGAAGCGTCGCGAGGCCCAGGCCATGGACCGCATCGCCCAGGCGGAAGCCGCGGCGCTGGCCGAGGTCCGCAACCTGACGGTCGACGTCGCCATCGGCGCCAGCAAGCGCGTCCTGGCCGGCGGCCTGTCCCCGGCCCAGGCCGACAAGCTGATCGAGCAGTCGATCGGCGAGTTGCCGAAGCACCTGCACTGATCGGTAAGCCTGCCCAGTTCCATCGCAACGATTGTTGCGGCGCGAGCAACGGACTTTGGAAAAACCCCGGCCTTGGCGCCGGGGTTTTTCTTTGGTCGAATGGAACGGTTCCGCCCTTCGCCAACGCCCTCTCCCATCGCCCGGCCGGAGTTCCGTTCACCGATGTCCGACACCGCCCCCTTCCCCTCCGTCTTCGTGTCCCACGGCGCGCCCACGCTGATCCTTGAGACCAGCGCCGGCCGCGACTTCCTCGCCGGGCTGGGCCGCAAGCTCGGCCGGCCGAGCGCCATCCTGGCGGTGTCGGCCCACTGGACCACCCGGGTTCCGGCGGTCAGCGGGGCGACGGCGCCGGAGACCATCCACGATTTCTACGGCTTCCCGGACGAGCTTTACCGCATGCGCTACGCCGCTCCCGGCGCTCCGGCGCTGGCCGGCCGGGTGGCGGGGATGACCGGGGCCGCGGTCGACCCGTCGCAGGGGCTCGACCATGGTGCCTGGGTGCCGCTGATGCTGATGTATCCGGAGGCCGACATCCCTGTGGCTCAGCTGTCGGTGATGCCCTACCGCAGCGCCGCCGACCACATCGCGCTCGGCCGCCTGCTGGAGCCGCTGCGGCGTGACGGCGTCCTGATCCTCGCCAGCGGCGGTGCGGTGCACAATCTGCGGGAATTCCGCTTCGGCGGCACCGGTGCCGCCCCCTGGGCCACCGGCTTCGCCGGCTGGCTGGACCGGACGCTCGAGGCCGGCGACGCCGATGCCGTTGGCAATTGGCTGGACGCCAGCCCCGACGCCCGCCGCGCCCACCCGACCGACGAGCATTTCCTGCCGCTGCCGGTGGCCCTGGGCGCCGCCGGGCCGCGGCCGAAGACCGAACGGCTGCATACCGGCTTCGAACATGGCAGCCTGGGCATGCACGCCTACGCCTTCACCGGCGGGGAAGCCGACGCCTAAGCCGACGCAGAGGCCGATGCCGCCTGACCTTTGGCGGTACTCCGTCGCACACTTGTCTGTTTGCCTGGGGGGATAGCCAAGCTACAATCCGCGCGCGTGGCGACCGGCCCGCTCAATCATCGTCTCAATGGTTGTGGCCGGTCGGATGCGGAAATCGTCAGGCACAGCGCGAGCGGGAGTCGGTGTGAAGCGGAACGGCATTCTGTCCCGGAGCGGCCGCCGGACCCGATTCCTCGACATGACCGTGTCGGCGCGGGTGGGCGCTGGCTTCGGCATCGCCCTCGGGCTGGTGGTCCTGCTGGCCCTGGTTGGGCTCGGCTGGTTCTACGCGGTGTCGCGCGACATCGGTGCCTTTTCCGGCCGTGCCGACCTGTCGCAGGTGGCGGCCGACGCCGACGTCAGCCTGCGCGACTTGGAAGTCGCGGTGCGCGACCATCTGACTTACGGCGACGACCAGAGTCTTCTCGACGCCTCCTGGCGGCACGACACGCTGCGCGACCGGCTCGACGCCCTGTCCAAGACCGTGGTCGAAACCGCGGACCGCCAGGGCATCGACAAGGCCCGCGCCGCGCTGGAGGATTACTGGGCGGCGGTGCAGAAGCTGATTGCGCTGCGCAGCGACCGCAACGGCCAGATGACCGGCGTTCTGGAACCGCTGGTCGCGGAAACCCGCCGCAAGCTGGACCAGCTCAAGAATGCCGGCGGCGTCGATTCGACCGCTCTCGCCAGCGATGCCGCCATCGCCACCCTGCTGATGCAGGAGCATCTGACCCGCTACGTCGACCGCCGCGATCCGCAGGATGCGGAGGCGATGCGGACCCAGCTTACCGCCGCCCGCGACCGGCTGGCGGAGATGAACCGCTACCTCTGGGTTCCCGGCACCAAGCAGTCGATCGACGAGGTCACCGCCCTGCTGGCGAAGGCGGGCGGCGTGCTGTCCGCCATCGAAGGCTCGGTGGTTGAAGAGGACAATCTTCGCGCCGAGGCGATGGCCGCCAACGCCGCCGGCATCGCCGCCAATCTGGGCGAGATCCGCCGCCGGGCGGAGGCCGGCACCCAGGCGCTGCGCGGATCGCTGACCAGCGGCCTGTCGGGCTACACCAGCGTCGCGCTGTGGATCGGCGGGCTGGTCCTGCTGGCCGGCATCGCCGCGCTGTGGCTGGTCCAGCGCAGCGTCGCCGGTCCGGTGAGGACGATGGCGACGGCGGTGACGGCGCTGGCCGCCGGCCGCACCGACCTGACGCTGCCGGCGCTGACCGGGCAGGACGAGATCGCCACCATGGCCCGCGCGGTGGAAGCCCTGCGCGGCACCGCCGAGGACACCGAGCGCGAGCGCCGCGAGGCGGAGATCGAGCACACCCGCCTGCTACGCGAAAAGGCGATGGCCGATGCCGCCAGCCGGGCCAAGAGCAATTTCCTCGTCAACATGGGCCATGAGCTGCACGGTCCGCTGACCGAGATCGTCAATGCCAGCCAAGCGCTGATGACCGACCTGCACCGGCTGGGTGTCGACGAGCTGGCGACCGACGTCGAGCACATCCAGTGGACCGGCGAGCAGCTGACCGGTTTGGTCGACGCCATCCTCGACTATGCCAAGGTCGAAGCCGGGGCGATGGATGTCTGCCTGCAGGATTTCGACGTCAACCGGCTGCTGACCGAGGCGCGCGAGCGGTCGATGCCGGCCGCCGACCTCTACGGCAATGCACTGGACCTGTCGGCGCCAGCCGCGCTCGGCCAGATGCATTCGGATTTCACCAAGGTGCGGCAGACCCTGCTGAACCTGCTGGACAACGCCTGCAAGTTCACCCAGGACGGCACCGTCACCCTGTCGGCCGAGCGGATGGAGCGCGACGGCGCCCGCTGGTACCGCTTCACCGTCGCCGACACCGGCCGCGGTTTCGCGACCGCGCAGACCGGCAGGCTGTTCCAACCCTTCGTCCAGGGCGCCGGCAATGGAGCAGTGGCGACCCGCGGCCAGGGCAAGCCGCGCGGCGCCGGGCTGGGACTGACGCTGGTCGGACACTACACCGCCATGCTGGGCGGCGACATCGAGGTGGCGAGCGAGCCCGGGCAGGGCACCCGCATCGCCATCGCCCTGCCCGCCGTCTATGAACCGCCGGCCGAGGAGCGCCCGCTCCAGGTCGAGGCGGTCGGCAATGCCAAGCCGCTGCTGCGGGTCGCGGCACTCAAGCCGGCCGGGCATCTGGCCACCAGCACCTCGATGACGCAGATCGGCCCATAAGGCCGAAGGATCGGAGCAACTGGTCAGATACGCGGGCGCGCCGTGTCCTCGGGCGCGTCGTTGTCGTCGATGGGCTGGCCGTATTTCATCCGCCGCATCTTCTCCGCCACCCGCGCGATCTCGTCGGGCGGCAGGATCACCGGCTCGCCGAACTGCTGGGCGTACAGATACTGGCGGGCCAGCGTCTCGACCTCGACCGCGAGCGCCAGGGCTCCCGCCACGCTGTTTCCCAGCACGATCATGCCGTGATTGGCCAGCAGGCAGGCAAGCCGCCCCTCCAGCGCCGCCAGGGCATGATCCGACAGCTCCTGCGTGCCGAAGGTGGCGTAAGGGGCGCAGCGGATCGAATCGCCGCCGGCCAGCGCCACCATGTAATGGAAGGACGGGATGCTGCGGCCATGCACCGCAAGCGCGGTGGCGAAGGCCGGATGGGCGTGGAGGACGACCGTCACGTCCGGCCGCGCCCGCAGGATGTCGCGGTGGATGCGCCACTCCGACGAGGGCCGGCGGCCGCCGAGGTAAGTGCCGTCGAAGCCCATCTCGACGACGTCGGCCGGAGTCATCGTCTCATAGGGCATGCTGGTCGGCGTGACCAGGAAGCCACCGTCGATCCGGTGCGACAGGTTGCCCGACATGCCCTGGTTGATGCCCAGCCGGTTCATGGCGAGGCAGCCGTCGATGACGGCCTGACGGTGGGAAAGGTTGCTGGTCATGGCGGGCGCATCCGGAATGGCGGGAGCGCCCAAGGGGCCATGGAGTGCAGGCAGGGTCAAGGGGGAGCGGAGGGACAGGTCGGACGCATCCCCCCGCCCCTGCCCTACTCCGCCGGCGTCCCGTGGCGATGGGCGTGGCGCACCTTCTCGCCGGTCACGTCCTCGACCCACAGGGAATGGTGCTCCCGCGCCCATTGCAGTTCGACCTGCCCGTCGCCCATGGCGTCGAAGGCGCCTTCCATGCCGATGGAGCCGATGTAGATGTGCGCCAGGATGATGGCGATCATGATCACGGCAATCGCGGCATGGGCCAGTTGGTAGAGCTGCATCTCCTCCAGCGTAGCGAAGCTGAAGGGGAAGATCAGCTGCACGCCGGTGAAGCCCAGCGCCGCACCGCCGACCACGGTGGACCAGAAGATGACCTTCTGGCCGCCGTTGAACTTGTGCGCCGGCGGGTGGACGCCCTTGGAGAACAGGCCGCCCGCCTTCAGGAACCAAGTCAGGTCATGGCGCGACGGGATGTTGTGGTGCGCCCACATCACGAAGATCAGCGCCACCCCCAGGATGAAGGCGAATCCTAAGAAATTGTGCGCCAGCTTGCCGTAATGGCTGAGCGCCGCGAAGGGCTCCGGCCCGATCAGCGGCAGCAGCGTGTGCCGACCGTACAGCAGGTTCAGCCCGGAAATCGCGAGCACAACGAAGCTGCCGGCGGTCATCCAATGCACGCCGCGCTCGAAGGCGTTGAAGCGCTGGATGGTGCGGCCGGTCTTCTCGCCGTCGATGCGGATGCGGCCGCGGACCAGGAAGAACAGAGCCAGCAGGGCCAGGATGCCGCCAAGCACCCAGGACCCATACTGGCTGAGCGGACCATTGCGCACCGCGCGCCACGCCTCGCCCTCCGACTGGATCAGCACGCCGGCCTGCTTGTTGGGAATGGAGACGCTGCCCTGCTCGCCCAGGCGGATGGCGTGCCAGCTGTCGCCGCGGCTCTGGCCCGGGATCTGGGTCGGCACCATCGGCCCGTCGCGGTCGACCTGCTGCTCCGCCGCCGGTCCGCCGATGCGGACGCTGGACTGGGCGGCGGCCGGCAGTGCGAGACCGCCGGCAAGACCGACCCCGAGCAGCAGAGCGGCGACAGCCGTCTTCATGCGATGACCTTCCATCGGACGCTCCCTATCGCACACCCTGAAAGGCGGTGCGCTGTTGCAGCGCCCGCACCTGTTCGGCGGTCAGCGGCGTGTCGGCCGCGCCCTGATAGACGCCCTTGTCCAGATGGACCGGGCGCGGCGCTCCGTCCTCCCGGCAGCCGGCCAGCAGGACGACGGCGCCGAACGCCAGCACAGCGGCCCGGATGACGGTCACCGTCACAGCCCCTGCTTCTGCACAGGCAGGCCGCCAGTCGGACCGCCGGTGCCCTGGAACAGCGAACCGCCGGGCTGGCCGCGCTCCTGACCCGACTTGGTCTGGTAGGCGGCGCTCCAGCCCCAGGCGCCGGAACCGAAGCCGCGGGCGGCGACACGCTCGCGGTAGATGTCCGACACCTTGTCGGCATCGCCGGCCAGCAGCGCCTTGGTCGAGCACATCTCGGCGCAGAGCGGCAGCTTGCCCTCGGCCAAACGGTTGCGGCCGTACTTCTTGAACTCGGCCTCCGAATTGTCCGGCTCGGGACCGCCGGAGCAGAAGGTGCACTTGTCCATCTTGCCGCGGGTGCCGAAGTTGCCGGCCTGCGGGTACTGAGGCGCGCCGAACGGGCAGGCGTAGAAGCAATAGCCGCAGCCGATGCACAGATCCTTGTTGTGCAGGACCACGCCTTCGTCGGTCTGATAGAAGCAGTCGACCGGGCAGACCGCCTTGCAGGGCGCGTCGGAGCAATGCATGCAGGCGACCGAGATCGTCCGCTCCCCCGGCTTGCCGTCGTTGATGGTCACGACACGGCGGCGGTTGATGCCCCAGGGAATCTCGTGCTCGTTCTTGCAGGCGGTGACGCAGGCGTTGCACTCGATGCAGCGCTCGGCGTCGCACAGGAATTTCATCCGGGCCATGGTTCAAACTCCTGCGCGTCAGGCCGCCTGGATGCGGCAAAGGGTGGTCTTGGTTTCCTGCATCTGCGTCACCGAATCGTAGCCGTAGGTGGTCGCTGTGTTGGCGGCCTCGCCCAGCACGATCGGGTCGGCACCGGCCGGGTATTTGGAGCGCAGGTCCTGCCCCTGATACACGCCGCCGAAATGGAAGGGCATGAAGGCGACGCCGCGGCCGACACGCTCGGTCACCATCGCCTTGACCTTCACCTTGCCCTTTTCCGGGCCTTCGACCCAGACCAGCTGGCCGTCCTTGACGCCGGCATTGTTGGCGTCGAACGGGTTGATCTCGACGAACATGTCCTGCTGCAGCTCGGCCAGCCAGGGGTTGGAGCGTGTCTCGTCGCCGCCGCCCTCATACTCGACCAGACGGCCGGAGGTGAGGATGATCGGGTATTCCTTCGACACGTCGCGGTCCTGGATGGACTTGTAGAGCGTCGGGACGCGCCAGGACTTGGTGTCCTTGTAGGTCGGATAGCTGGCGACCAGATCGCGGCGCGGGGTGTAGAGCGGCTCGCGGTGGATCGGAACCGGGTCCGGGAAGTTCCAGGCGACGCAGCGGGCCTTGGCGTTGCCCGGCGGGTTCAGCCCGTGCTTGATCGCCACGCGCTGGATGCCGCCGGACAGGTCGGTGGTCCAGGACACCGCACCGATCTTGTCGCCGCCGATCTTCTGGATGACCGCCAGTTCCTCCGGCGTCAGGTCCGCGTCGAAGCCCAGCTTCTGGAGCATCGCCATGGTGACTTCCGGATAGCCGTCCTTGATCTCCGACCCTTCCGGATAGGAGCCCTCGGCCAGCAGCGTCACGCCGTTGCGCTCGACGCCGAAGCGGGCGCGGAAGGCGCCGCCGCCCTCTGCCACCGGCAGCGAGGTGTCATAGAGGTTGGCGGAGCCCGGATGCTTCATCTCCGGCGTGCCCCAGCACGGCCAGGGCAGGCCGAAATAATCGCCGTCGCACGGGCCGCCGACGGCGCGCAGCGTCGTCTTGTCGAAGGTGCCCTGATGCTGCATGTGCAGCTTGAGGCGCTCCGGCGACTGGCCGGTGTAGCCGACCGACCACATGCCGCGGTTCCATTCGCGGGTGATGTCCTCGACCGACGGCTCGTTGCCGTTGACCTTCACATTCTTGACCAGATCCGCCGCGAAGCCGAACTTCTTGGCGAAGAGATACATGATCTCGTGGTCGGTCTTCGATTCGAACAGCGGCTCCATGATCTTGTCGCGCCACTGGACCGAGCGGTTCGACGCGGTGGCGGAGCCGGAGGTCTCGAACTGGGTCGCCGCCGGCAGCAGGTAGAAGTTGTCCTTGCGGTCGGGCAGCACCGCCGTCATCGTCGGGTAGGGATCGACGACGACCAGCAGCTCCAGCTTCTCCATCGCCTTCTTCATGTCGGGCAGACGGACCTGGCTGTTCGGCGCATGGCCCCAGAAGACCATTCCCTTGACCGGGTTCGGCTGGTCCAGATTCTCCTTGGCCTCCAGCACGCCGTCGAACCAGCGCGACACCGGGATGCCGGTGCTCTCCATCAGCGCCTTGGAGCCGAAGCGCTTCAGGATGCTGTCGTACGGAAGATCCCAGACGCGCGCCCAGTGGCGCCACGCGCCCTCGGCCAGGCCGTAATAGCCGGGCAGGCTGTCCGAGGTGACGCCGAAGTCGGTCGCACCCTGGACGTTGTCGTGGCCGCGGAAGATGTTGGTGCCGCCCCCCGACACGCCGACATTGCCCAGCGCCAGCTGAAGCACGCAATAGGCGCGGGTGTTGTTGTTGCCGATGTGGTGCTGGGTGCCGCCCATGCACCAGACCAGCGTGCCCGGACGGTTGGAGGCCAGCGTGCGGGCGACGCGGTGCAGCTGCGAACCCGGAACGCCGGTGACGCGCTCCACCTCTTCCGGAGTCCATTTGGCGACCTCGGCGCGGATGTCGTCGAAGCCGTAGACGCGCTTGGCGATGTAGTCCTTGTCCTCCCAGCCGTTCTGGAGGACGTGCCAGAGGATGCCCCAGACCAGCGCCACGTCGGTGCCGGGACGGAAGCGGATATATTCGTTGGCGTGGGCGGCGGTGCGGGTGAAGCGCGGATCGGCGACGATCAGCGGGGCGGCGTTCTGCTCCTTCGCCTTCAGCACATGCATCATGGCGACGGGGTGCGCCTCGGCGGCATTCGAGCCGATGAAGAACAGCGCCTTCGACTTCTGGATGTCGTTGTAGCTGTTCGTCATGGCGCCGTAGCCCCAGACGTTCGCCACGCCGGCCACGGTGGTGGAGTGGCAGATGCGCGCCTGATGGTCAACGTTGTTGGTGCCCCAGAGTGCGGCGAACTTGCGGAACAGATAGGCCTGCTCGTTGCTGTGCTTGGCCGAGCCGAGCCAGAACACCGAATCCGGGCCGGACTGCTCGCGGATCGCCAGCAGCTTGGAACCGACCTCCTCGATGGCCTGGTCCCAGCTGATCCGGGTCCACTTGCCGTCGACCATCTTCATCGGATAGCGCAGGCGGCGCTCGCCATGGGCATGCTCGCGCACCGAGGCGCCCTTGGCGCAGTGCGAACCGAGGTTGATCGGGCTGTCGAAACCGGGCTCCTGCCCGATCCAGACGCCGTTCTGCACCTCGGCCACCACGGTGCAGCCGACCGAGCAGTGGGTGCAGACCGACTTGACCTGCTTGACCGGCGCACCGGCGACAGCCGCAGCGGTGGCGGCATCGGCTTTCTTCACCATGCCGAAGGGCATGGCGGAGGCCAGCGCGGCACCGCCGGCGGCGATGCCGGACGTGCGCAGGAAGGCGCGGCGGTCGACGGTTACGCCGGTGGCGGTGGCCAGCGTCTGGGTCAGGGTACGGGCGAGATGGCGGCCGCCGGAGGTGGCCGAGCTTTTCTTGATGAGCATCGGGGCGTTCCTCTTAGAAGCGGCTGACTTCGTAGACCTTCCGGACATGGTCGGTCTCGCGGTAGCCCGTGGAGGTCGTCTCTGCCGGCGCGGCCTCGGCCGTTCCGCCGGTGGCGGTCACGCCGGCCGCGACGGCGCCCAGCGCGCCGACACCGAGCCCGGCGGCGCGGAACAGGTCGCGCCGGGCGAGACCCTTGTCCGTGCCCTGCGTATCCTTGCCCTGTTTGACTGCTTCATCCGTGGCTTTGACCGCGTTCCGCGTCATGGCTTCGCTCCTCACCTTTACGCCGCAAGGTCGAAGGCGCGCGCCTCGACCGCCAGAAAACTCCGTCCGACCGCACCGACCGCCCGATAGAAGCGGGCCGACGGCGAGGTCTCCAAATCCGCAAAGAACCGCCCGGCCCAGGAGCCGACGTGACGGTCGAAAAAGGCCCGCTGCCCGTCGAGACCGACGGTGTCGCCGTCCTCCGGCGCGAACTCGCCGCCGATCAGGCCGGCCATCATCTCGCACAGGGCGGCGATGTGGTCTTCCGGCTCCGTCACGCCGTCGGCCCGCGCGATGCCCAGCCGCGCCATGGCGACGCGCAGCTCCGCCAAAGGCTTCTCGTTCAGGAAACCGGTCAGGTAGAAGGATCCGTAGGGGGTGCGCTCGCTGCCGCCGACGCCGATGAAGAGGGTGGTGAACTCTTCCTCCACCGCCGCCGGGTCACTGTCGCGTGCCGCTTCGGCCAGACGGTCGAGGGCCGCGCCGAACTCGCCGCCCTCTCCCGCCAGCCCGCCCAGCGCGGTCAGGAACGCCGCATCGGGCGCACGCGCGAGCAGGCGCGCCAGCAGGGCATAGACCTGCGCGCGGAACAGCTCTTCCTCCGCCACCGCGGGGGGGACGATGTGATCGACGGCGCTGGACACGTGCCGCAAACTCCTCCCGGAAACGCAAGACAGGGGCGTCGGCGTCCGCGGTCCTACCGCGCGCCGTTCCTGGAACCGACCCTTGCACCCCTTTTGATGCACCTGCGAAAAGCTGTTGCCTTACAGTGGCTTAGCAATCCACAGACTGACAATAGAAGGACTGAACCTATCCTTTTGTCAACCAAGGACGCGCCCGGAAGTGGAAACAAATAAATCTTTGTCGAGGCGCTATGCTTGCGGCAACAGAGCGCCCCTTTGTTTTGAGGGGGTCTGTGCCGGCGCGACGATCCGTCGCATTCCGGGAGTGAATTTGCGAGGGAGATTGGCGGTCGGGGCAAGCCCCCTCCCCCCGGGGGAGAGGGGGATGCGTGGGGCGGATGAAGCGGGTGATGGAAGCTGTGCGCGGATTGAGAGGGCCTCGCCGTGCGTCCCCCTCACCCTAGGTCCTGTCTGACGGCCTACTGACGCGCAGGCATCGCTGGATCATGGCGAGCCTGATGAAGGTCATGTAGTTGACGGCAAGCTTGTCATGTCGCGTGGCAACGGATCGGTCACGTCCCAGAGCGTGGTGTAGGAACTGTGGGTAAGCGGCCCGCCGAAGCGCCTTCACATGGCTGGCGTAGGCGGGCCGGTTCCCCACAGCGGGGCGGTCATCGTGGATCTTCGGTAGAGTCTGGTCACCACACCTCAACCCGACCGAAGGATGACCACGATGACCGACGAGATGATGGCGCTTCGCGCGCTGCTGGAGAAGAGCCCTGACGCCGACGTTCTGCGCGAGATGATCGGTTTCGCGGCCGAGCGGCTGATGGAGTTGGAGGTGCAGGGCCTGACTGGTGCTGCCCACGGCGAGCGCTCCGCCGAGCGGCTGGTCCAGCGCAACGGCTACCGCGAGCGCGACTGGGAAACCCGCGCCGGCACCGTCGAGCTGCGCATCCCAAAACTGCGCAAGGGTTCGTACTTCCCCGGTTTCCTGGAGCCGCGCCGGATGGCCGAGAAGGCGCTGACCGCGGTGATCCAGGAAGCCTACGTGCACGGCATCTCGACGCGCTCGGTGGACGACCTGGTCAAGGCGCTCGGCATGGGCGGCATCTCCAAGAGCCAGGTCAGCCGGCTGTGCGAAGAGATCGACGAGCGGGTGAAGACCTTCCTGGAGCGCCCCATCGAAGGCGACTGGCCGTACCTGTGGATTGACGCCACCTATGTGAAGGTCCGCCAGAATGGCCGCATCGTCTCGGTCGCCGTCACCATCGCGGTGGCGGTGAACACCGATGGCCGGCGCGAGGTGCTGGGCATGGACATCGGCGCCTCGGAGGCGGAGACCTTCTGGATCGACTTCCTGCGTAAGCTCAAGCGCCGCGGCTTGGCCGGCGTGAAGCTGGTGATCTCCGACGCCCACGAGGGCATCAAGGCCGCCGTGTCCAAGGTGTTCCGCGCCACGTGGCAGCGCTGTCGGGTGCATTTCATGCGCAACGTGCTGGCGCATGCCGGCCGGAGCGGCCGGCGCGTGGTGTCGGCCTTCATTGCCACGGCGTTTGCCCAGGACGACGCCGGCGCCGCCAAGGCGCAGTGGCGCCAAGTCGCCGATCAGGTCCGCCCCAAGCTGCCGAAGCTGGCCGCCCTGCTCGACGAGGCCGAGGACGACGTGCTGGCCTTCATGACCTTCCCCAAGGAGCACCGCGCCAAGATCCACAGCACGAACCCACTGGAACGCCTGAACGGCGAGATCAAGCGGCGCACCGAGGTGGTCGGCATCTTTCCCAACGAGGCGGCGATCACCCGGTTGATCGGTGCCATCCTGCTCGAACAGAACGACGAATGGGCGGTGCAGCGGGCGCGTTACATGACCCTGGAAACCATCGCCCCGCTGCGCGATGATCTTGCCCTCACGTTGCCCGCTGCGGCCGCGTGACCGTCCCGGCCAGAACTGCCGGAGACCAGATGAGCGCCCCGGCTCCTACACCACGCCTCGGGACACGACCCAACGGATCGGCATCCTTTGAGCCATCCGATGCCACGCTCGACGACGTTTCGTCGCCGGTATGCCTCCCGATCGAACCGAGGCGGCCTGCCGCGGTGGGTTCGCCTGCGTTCGTCCTTGCGCATGGCAATGACCGGTTCGATGTGGCGGCGTCGCAGGTACTGACGAAAGCGATTGGCGCTGTAGCCCTTGTCGCCAGCCAGCTTTCGAGGCTTGGTGCGTCGGCGCCCTCGGCGGGTGGGCAAGCTGACCGCCTCCAAGGCGGCGACGGCGAAGGAGATTTCCTGAAGCTGACCTGCGCTCAGCACGGCGGCCAGCGGCAGGCCGTTGCCATCGGTCACCAAATGGATTTTGGTCCCGAAGCCCCCGCGGGAGCGGCCGAGTGCGTGGTCGGCCGGCTCGTCCGAGCCCCCCTTTTTCCGCCCCCAGCCGCCGAGCGACTGGCCCGGATGCTGGTGCCGTCGATGCACCAGAGGTCCACATCGATCCGACCATCCGCATCAAGCTGCAAGCGCAGCCGGTCGAGGATCCGCTCGAACAGCCCGTCGCAACGCCATCGCACAAAGCGTTCGTAGATCGTCTGCCAGGGGCCGTAGCGTTCGGGAATGTCCCGCCATTGGGCGCCGGTGTTCAGCTTCCACATCAGCCCATCAACCACTTGACGGTGATCCCGCCACACACCGCCACCTCGCGGATTCGACCGCGGCATCAAATCCGCGATCCGATCCCACTGCGCATCGCTCAGTTCGTAGCGTCGCAGCCCTGTCGCATCGTAAGCCATCAAACTGACCTTGGGCTCTAAACCACAACGTCAATAGGCTCGTCAGACAGGACCTAACCCTCTCCCCGGGGGGGAGAGGGGATTGGCGGTGGGGGAGTGGGGGTGTCGCTTACCTCGGCAACCTCGGCGTCAGTCGCGGGCGGAGCCTCAAGGACGCCCTCCGCCTCCTCGTCCAGCGTGTCGAGGAAGCCCTTGCCGACGCGGTAGAGGGTCTTCACCGGCACCCCGCCGGTGAACAGGCTGGCATAGTCGTCGGCGTAGTCCTTCAACCCGTCGTCGTTGGCGTAGATCGGGTCGGAGGTCCACAGCTTGCGCATGGCCTGGCGGTGCAGATCCTCCGGCACCTCGGCCCGCAGGAAGGGGGTGAAGTCGGACTCGCCGGTCAGGTCCTCGACCGGCGGCAGATCCTTCAGCGGATCGTCGGCCTCGGCGTCCGGCTGGACGGTGCCGGCCGCGCCGTCCTCCGATAGGGCAACGGGAAGCTCCGCATCCTCCTCCACCGGCGGAACAACGGCCGGCGGCACCTCCACCGGGGCCGGCTCCGGCCTGACCGCCGTGCGTTTCAGGCGCGACCAGCGCGACAGGAAGGCTTCGTCGCTCACCGCCGCCCCTCCTCCTTCTCGAAGTGGCGCTTGCGCTCGCGCTTGTGGAAGGGGACGTCGACATGGTGCTGCTCGACGAAGTCGCGGACCAGCGCGATCACCTCCGACGGCATCGGCACCGTCTCCACCACATCGGCCCCGATCTGGTACCCCTCCCCTTCATGGGCCGACGCCGTGACCGTGAAGGGCACCAGTTCCTCTCCGTCTCCGCCGGGACGCATCACCACCCACAGGCGCGGCGGGTCCTGCGACAGGTTCAGGCGGTAGCCCTCGGTGTCGGTGCGGAACAGTTCCAGCGTCAGGGTGGCGGCGTGGCTGTGGCTCCAGCCCTCCCCCTCCATCAGCAGGCGGCCGGGCGGCTCGACCGGGCCGGCGCCGGGGATGACCGAAACCGGGCGCCAGCTCCAATCGGCCCAGGCGGTGACGCCGCGGCGGCGCTCCACCACGATGCCCAGCGGCATGGTCTCGATGCGTTCCAGGGCTTGGGTGAGGGGCTTGTCCGTCATGACGCATGTCCCGACGCCAGCAGGCGTTCCGCCTCGGCCAGATCCTCCGGCCGGTTGGTGTTGAAGAAGGGATCCACAGGATCGATGGCAAAGTCGGCGACGGCCAGCTGGTAGCGGGTGGTCCAGGCATCGACCTTGCGCATGCCCTCCTCCACCATGGCCCGGCGCAGGTCGCCGGCCAGACGGATCGGCCACAGCCCGAAGACCG
This sequence comes from Azospirillum sp. UENF 112521, assembly GCF_058780665.1. Lineage (NCBI taxonomy): Bacteria > Pseudomonadati > Pseudomonadota > Alphaproteobacteria > Rhodospirillales > Azospirillaceae > Azospirillum > Azospirillum sp. UENF 112521. Next base: position 688,957 of record NZ_JBSNCI010000002.1, on the reverse strand, counting down.
GATGGTCCTGCCCGCCCGACCGGGCACAGGCGAGGTCGGCGCCCTCATGCTCCAGCGCCGCCACCATGCGGGTGACGAGATCGCGCGGGATGAAGGGCGCGTCGGTGGCGAAGCTGGCGACCCAGGCGATGCCGGGGGCGGTGCCGCGCATCCACTCCATGCCGGTCAGCACCCCGGCGAGCGGGCCGGCATAACCCTCCACCACATCGGCGGCGACCGGCAAATGGAGATGGGCGAAGCGCGCCGGGTCGCCGTTGGCGTTCAGCACCAGCGGCCCGACCTGCGGCCGGACGGTGGCGACGATGCGCTCCAGGATGCTGCGGTCGCCCAGCGGGCGCAGGCACTTGTCGCCGCCGCCCATCCGGCGCGACAGGCCACCGGCCAGCAGAACGCCGCCAATGTCGGGATGGGTTGAGTTAGTCGTCATCGCGGCTTCCCTTGCGTCCATGCCGGCGATCCTCATCGTCGGCTCCCGCGGCATCGGTGTCGAACACCAGCCGGTCGGTGCCGGCCAGCGCGATGAAACGCCTGCCTTTGGCCCGGCCGACCAGCGTCAGGTTGGCCTGCCGCGCCAGCTGCACGCCCCAGGCGGTGAAGCCGGAGCGGGAGACCAGGATCGGAATGCCCATCTGCACCGTCTTGATTACCATCTCGGAGGTCAGGCGGCCGGTGGTGTAGAAAATCTTGTCCGAAGCGGAAATGCCGTTCAGGTGCATGTAGCCGGCAACCTTGTCCACCGCATTGTGCCGGCCGACATCCTCCATGTAGACCAGCGGCCGGTCCTCCTGGCACAGCACGCTGCCATGGATGGCGCCAGCCTCCAGATAGAGGCTGGGCTGCAGGTTGATCTGCTTGGACAGCGCATAGATCCACGAGGTGCGGAGACGCACATCGGCCGGCAGGCTGACAGCCTCGAAGGTCTCCATCACGTCGCCGAAGGCCGTGCCCTGGGCGCAGCCGGAGGTCAGCGTCTTCTTCTTCAGCTTGGACTCGTAATCGGTCGCGCGCTCGGTGCGGACGACGACGGTGTCGGTCTCCTCGTCCACGTCGATGCCGGTGATGCGGTCGTCGCGCCGCAGCATGTTCTGGTTCAGCAGATAGCCGACGGCCAGACAGTCGGGATAGTCGCCGATCGTCATCATGGTGACGATCTCCTGGCCGTTCAGGTACAGGGTCAGCGGCCGCTCGACCGTCACGGCGGTCTCGATCCCGCGGCCGTCCTGGTCCAGGCCGCGGACACGCTCGGTCAGCTTGGGATTCGCCGGGTCCGGCGCTATGGTGAAGGTCTTCAGGCTCATGGTCGGGCTCATGCGCGCGAGTGTGGGCGAGCGGCGTCCGTCGGACAAGCCCTCGCCGAAATGATTCGAACAGTGATTTGGACTTCATGCAGGATTTTTCCCAAGCCCTGGCCGTGGCTTTTTCCATGATCCTGTCGATGGACGACGCACTGATGCGGATCATCGGCCTGTCCTTGCGGGTCAGCCTGTCCGCCGTCGCCATCGCCACGCTGATCGGCCTGCCGCTGGGGGCCGCCGTCGCGGCGCTCAACTTTCCCGGCCGCCGCGCCGTCGCCGTCGCGCTGAACACCATGATGGGGCTGCCGCCGGTGGTGGTCGGTCTGGTGGTCTATCTGCTGCTGTCGCGCTCCGGCCCGTTCGGGGTGCTGGGGCTGCTGTTCACGCCGACGGCGATGATCGTCGCCCAGACGGTGATGATCGTGCCCATCGTCGCGTCGCTCGCCCGCCAGACGGTGGAGGATCTGCTGGTCGAATATGACGATTTGCTGCGCGTCACCGGAGCGAGCCCCTTGAGGCGCCTGACCACCCTGCTGGCGGAGGCGCGCTGGAGCCTCGTCACCACCGTGCTGGCCGGTTTCGGCCGCGCCTCGGCGGAGGTCGGGGCAGTGATGATCGTCGGCGGCAACATCGAGCAGGTCACCCGCGTCATGACCACCGCCATCGCGCTGGAGACCAGCAAGGGCGACCTGCCGATGGCGCTGGGGCTGGGATTGGTGCTGATGACCCTGTCGCTGGCGGTGAACCTCACCGCATCGCTGCTGAAGGAGACGGCGGCCCGACCGGCCTGAGGCCCTGCCCTGGATTGGAAAAGATCGGCCGAGCCTTTGCACCCGCGTCCAGACTGCGCTATGTCAGCGAAGCAACAACGATGCGGGGGGAATTGTAAGAATGCTGCGCCGTTCATTCGTGCTGGGCTTTGCCGCCGCCGTGACCGTGGCCGGTCTGGTCCAGGTCGCCACCCCGTCGGCAGCATCGGCCGCCGACCGCTTCATCACCGTGGCCTCCACCACCTCGACCGAGGATTCCGGCCTGTTCGGCTCGCTCCTGCCTAAATTCACCGCCAAGACCGGCATCGAGGTGCGGGTCGTCGCCAAGGGAACCGGCCAAGCCATCGACCTCGCCAAGCGCGGCGACGCCGACGTGCTGTTCGTCCACCACAAGCCGTCGGAGGACAAGTTCGTCGCAGAGGGCTTCGCCACCGTGCGCAGGCCGGTGATGTACAACGACTTCGTCATCGTCGGCCCGTCCAGCGACCCGGCCGGCGTCAAGGGCAGCAGGGACGTCGCCCAGTCCCTGTCGAAGATCGCCGGGGCCAAGGCGCCCTTCGTGTCGCGCGGCGACGACAGCGGCACGCACAAGGCCGAACTGTCCTTGTGGAAGACCGCCAACCTCGACCCGGCGAAGGCGGATGGCGGCTGGTACCGCTCCATCGGCCAGGGCATGGGGCCGACGCTGAACACCGCCGCCGCGATGAACGGCTATGCCCTGACCGACCGCGGAACCTGGCTGAACTTCAAGAACCGCGGCCCGCTGACGGTTCTGGTCGAGGGCGACAAGCGCCTGTTCAACCAGTATGGCGTGATGCTGGTCAACCCGGCCAAGTTCGCCCACGTCAAGGCGGCCGACGGCCAGGCCTTCGTCGACTGGCTGGTCTCCGCCGAAGGGCAGAAGGCCATCGCCGACTACCAGATCAACGGCGAGCAGCTGTTCTTCCCGAACGCCAACGAACCGGGGGCGTAAGGAGCGGCGGGTTCCTGCGATCCTGCCGTCCGGAAGGGTCGCGGGAACCGTCCAGCCAGCGTTTGTCCGGATCGCCCCTGACAAGATTCCCATTCCCATCGCCCCGCATTCCCCCATATGAGTGTCCTCAGGCCAGGGGCGTCAGCCCCAAGCGACAGGAGTTTTGGGGACGATGAAGATCGGCGAACGGACGGTGCTCGTCTGCGATTGTGCGCACAGCATCGCGCTGGACGGGACGGCGCTGGGCAAGGCTTGCGGCGACGGCGGCACCCCCACCGTGCACACCCAGCTCTGCCGGGCGCAGCTTGACCGTTTCGAGGCGGCGGTCGCCGCCGGCCAGCCGCTGCTGGTCGCCTGCACCCAGGAAGCACCGCTGTTTGCCGAGATCGCGGCGGAGGTGGCGCCCGACACCTCCCTGACCTTCACCAACATCCGCGAGCGCGCCGGCTGGTCGGACGAGGGTGCCCAGGCGCTGCCGAAGATCGCGGGCCTGCTGGCCGAGGCTGCCCTGCCGATCCCGGCCACCGGTGCGCTGACCCTGACCTCCCAGGGCACCTGCCTGGTCTATGGCAACGACGAGCGCGCCATCGAGGCCGGCCGGGAACTGGCCAAGCGGCTGGACGTCACCGTTCTGCTGACCAGTGCCAAGGACATCCCGCCGCCGCCGGTGATGGACGCGGCGATCTTCCGCGGCCGCATCCGCAGCGCCCGCGGCTGGGTCGGCGCCTTCGAGATCGTGGTGGACGACTACGCCCCGGCCCTGCCCTCCTCCCGCGGTGCGCTGGGGTTCGAGCCGGTGCGGCAGGGGGCGTCGGCCCGCTGCGACCTGATCCTCGATTTGACCGGCGGCACGCCGCTGTTCCCCGACCACAAGCGCCGCGACGGCTATCTGCGGCCCGATCCCAACAGCCCGGCACAGGTCGCCAAGGCGCTGCTGGACATCGCCGATCTGGTCGGCGAGTTCGAGAAGCCGCGCTTCGTCGACTTCAAGGCCGATCTCTGCGCCCATTCGCGCAGCCGCAAGACCGGCTGCACCCGCTGCCTCGATGTCTGCCCGACCGGGGCGATCACGCCGAACGGCGACCATGTCGCCATCGACCCGCATGTCTGCGCCGGTTGCGGATCCTGCGCCGCAGTCTGCCCGACCGGTGCTGCGACCTACGCCCTGCCGCCGGCCGCGACCGTCTATGAGAGGCTGCGCACGCTGCTGGCCACCTACCGCAAGGCCGGCGGCGCAGCGCCCGCACTGCTGATCCACGATCCGCGCCATGGCGATGCGCTGGTCGGCATGATGGCGCGGCATGGCCGCGGCCTGCCGGCCCGCGTGCTGCCCTTCGCGCTGAACGAGGTGACGCAGGTCGGCTTCGACCTGTTCGCCCTGGCGCTGGCCTATGGCTGCACCCATGTCCGCCTGCTGACCGGACCGGAAAACGACGGCGAGACCGCCGGCCTCGCCTCGCAGATCGGGCTGGCGGAGGCCGCCTTCAGCGGCCTCGGCTACGGCTCCGGCCGGGTGGCGGTGATCGACGCCGCCGATCCCGACGCGGTGGCGGACGAGCTGTGGGCCCTGCCGGCCGACGCGGTCGAGGCGGGGATGTTCCTGCCGATGGGGCCGAAGCGCACGGTCACCATGCTGGCGCTGCGCCATCTGCACAAGACCGCTCCGGCCCCGGTGGAGGTTCTGCCGCTGCCGCCGGGCGCGCCCTTCGGCCGGGTTTCGGTGGCTGTCGAAGGCTGCACGCTGTGCCTGTCCTGCGTCGGGGCCTGCCCGACCGGGGCGCTGCTCGACAATGCCGACAAGCCGATGCTGTCCTTCGCCCAGGACGCCTGCGTGCAGTGCGGCCTGTGCAAGACCACCTGCCCGGAGAAGGTCATCTCCCTGGTGCCGGAGATCGACTTCCGAGACCAGGCCCGCGGTGCCGCCGTGGTGAAGGAAGAGGAACCCTTCTGCTGCGTGTCCTGCGGCAAGCCCTTCGCCACCAGATCCTCCATCGAGAAGATCGTGACGACGCTGGCGGGCAAGCACTGGATGTTCGCCACGCCGGAGGCCGCCAACCGCATCCGCATGTGCGAGGACTGCCGCGTCCGCGACCAGTTCGAGCGCGGCAACGAGCCCTTCGCCCTGGGTCAGCGGCCGGTGCCGCGCACCACCGACGACGACCTGCGCGAACGCGAGGAAGCCGAGCGGGCGGCACAACCGGCGGCGGTGCGGCAAAAGCTGATGTGACGCCGAGACCTCTTGATCGCCGTCAAAGTCGGCATACCGTGATGTGGAATACGCTCCCGTCACCGTTGCACATGGTGCGTGTGACGAACATATACTGTGGTGGCCCGTCAGCGGCCGCCCCTGGAGTCCAGCGATGACCAAGCTCGTGTCCGAAACCTCGCCGTCAGGCGCCCTCGCTCCGCTGGTCGATCCGTTCGGCCGCAAGGTGGAGTATCTGCGCGTGTCGGTGACCGACCGCTGCGACCTTCGCTGCGTCTACTGCATGGCCGAGGACATGAGCTTCCTGCCGAAGGCGGAGGTGCTGACGCTGGAGGAGCTGGACCGGCTGTGCAGCGCCTTCGTCAAGCTGGGCACGCGCAAGCTGCGGCTGACCGGCGGCGAACCGCTGGTGCGGCGCGACGTGATGCGGCTGATCCATGCGCTGGGCCGCCACATCAAGTCGGGCGACCTGGACGAGCTGACGCTGACCACCAACGGTACCATGCTGTTCAAGCACGCCGCCGGGCTGTATGAGGCCGGCGTGCGGCGAATCAATGTGTCGCTGGACACGCTCGATCCGCACAAGTTCCAGGCCATCACCCGCTGGGGCAAGCTGGACAAGATCCTGGGCGGCATCCAGGCGGCCAAGGAAGCCGGGCTGAAGATCAAGATCAACACGGTGGCGCTGAAGGGCGTCAACGACGACGAGATCCACCGCATGGTGGCCTGGTGCGGCGAGCAGGGCTTCGACCTGACCTTCATCGAGGTGATGCCGATGGGCGACATCGGCGAGGGTGCCCGGCTCGACCAGTATTGGCCGCTGACCATGCTGAAGGCCGAGTTGCAGACGCGCTGGACCCTGACCGAGAGCGACCACCGCACCGGCGGCCCCGCCCGCTATGTCCGGGTGGAGGAGACCGGCCAGCGCGTCGGCTTCATCACCCCGCTGACCCATAACTTCTGCGAAAGCTGCAACCGTGTGCGGCTGACCTGCACCGGCACGCTCTATATGTGCCTCGGCCAGGAGGACGCCGCCGACCTGCGCACGCCGCTGCGCGTCAGCGACGAGGACGGCCCGCTGATCGACGCGGTGCGCGAGGCGATCACCCGCAAGCCCAAGGGCCACGACTTCATCATCGACCGCCGCCACCAGGGTCCGGCCGTCGGGCGGCACATGAGCGTCACCGGGGGGTAAGGCACCGCCTCACGTGCTTTCCGATCGGCAACCAAGAGCGAGCGCCGCCATGCCCCTGCCCTTCCTGACCGGACTGCGCGTCATCGACCTCGGGCAATATCTGCCCGGCCCCTATGCGGCACAGCTTCTCGGCGACCTGGGCGCCACGGTGGTGAAGGTGGAGCCGCCGGGGGGCGACCCGCTGCGCCGGCTCGGCCCCGCCGACAGCGACGGCACCACCGCCGCCTACAAGCTGCTGAATGCCGGCAAGACAGTCATCCGCATCGACCTGAAATCGGCCGAAGGGCGCGCGGCGCTGGAAGGGCTGCTGGCGAAGGCCGACGCGCTGATCGAAAGCTACCGGCCGGGCGTGATGGACAAGCTGGGGCTTGGGCGGGAAAGGTTGCGGGAGATCAACCCGCGGCTGGTCCATGCCAGCCTGTCGGGCTGGGGCTATGACGGCCCCTATGCGGCGCGGGCCGGGCACGACCTGAACTACATGGCGGTCGGCGGTGGGCTGGACGCCTCCGGACTGCCGGACCGGCCGGTGATCAGCTACCTGCCGGTCGCCGATTTCGCCTCGGCCCAGCAGACGGCGCTGGCGGTGGCCGGCGCGCTGCTGGGGCGGGAGCGGACGGGACAGGGCTGTTTCCTCGACCTGTCGATCATGGAGTCGGTGCTGGGCTGGCAGGGCATGACCCTGACCGCGGCGGCGCGCGGCACCCTGCCGAAGCGCGGCGAGGCGCTGCTGTCGGGCGGCGCCGCCTGCTACCGCATCTACCGCACCGCCGACGGCCGCTTCGTCACCCTGTCGGCGCTGGAGGCCAAGTTCTGGCAGGGCTTCTGCGAGGCGGTCGGCCGTCCCGACTGGATCGCCCGCCAGGACGATCCCCTGCCCCAGACCGCCCTGACGGCCGAGCTGGAGGCGCTGTTCGCCGGCCGGACGCTGGCGGACTGGAAGGCTCTGCTCGATCCGGTCGATTGCTGTTTCGAGGCCCTGCCGGACCTGACGGAGGTCCACGACCATCCGCACATCGCCGCCCGCGGGCAGGTGCGCGTCTCGGCCGGCCCGGAGCCGCTGGTGGAGACGCTGATGGGACTGCGGGTCGACGGCGCCCCGCCGCCGTCCCGCGCGCCTTTGCGGGAAAGCGATGCCGCGGCGGTGCTGGCCGGCTGGGAATAGGCCTCAGCCCTCCCGACGGTAGGGCGACAGTTCCTCGTCCAGCGCGTCGATCTCCGCCTCCACCGCCGGACGTTCCTGCTTGAGATAGCGGTCCACCGCACGGCGGAAGCCAGGGTCGGCGATCCAATGCGCGCTGTAGGTCGGCACCGGCAGATAGCCGCGCTGGATCTTGTGCTCGCCCTGTGCACCGGCCTCGACCCGCGCCAGCCCGCGCTCGATGGCGAAATCCAGCGCACGATAATAGCACGCCTCGAAATGCAGGAAGCGGTAGCTCCCGTCGGAGCCCCAGTTGCGGCCGTACAGCGCATCGTCGCCCAGCAGGTTCAGCGCGCCGGCCACCCACTCCCCGCCATCCTCGCACATCACCAGAACCACCCGGTCGGCCATGGTCCGGCCCAGCAGGTCGAAGAAGCGGCGGTTGAGATAGCCGCCGCCCCATTTGCGGTCGGCGGTCTCCAGATAGAAGCGGTGGAAGGCATCCCAATGCTCCGGCTTCAGGTCGTCGCCGGTCAGGGTGTGCAGCCGCACGCTGCTTTCGGCGACCTCGCGCCGCTCCTTGCGGATCGCCTTGCGCTTGCGGGAGTTCAGCGCCTCCAGGAACTCGTCGAAGCTGCCATAGCCGCGGTTGTGCCAATGGTATTGCACGCCAAGCCGTTGCAGCCACCCGGCCGTGCCCAGCCGGTCCCAATCGGCCCGCTCCGGGAAGGTGACGTGGGCGGAGGAAACGCCATAGCGCTCCGTCACCTGCTCCAGCGCCGCGACCAGCGCATCGGCGACGGCCTCGGACCGCGGCCCGGGCACCACCAGCAGCCGCGGGCCCGGCACCGGGGTGAAGGGAACCGCCACCTGCAGCTTCGGGTAATAGCTGCCGCCCGCCCGCTCGAAGGCATTGGCCCAGGCGTGGTCGAACACATACTCGCCGTAGGAATGGCTTTTCAGATAGGCAGGCACCGCGCCCACCATGCGGCCGGCCCCGTCATAGGCGGCGAGATGGCTGGGCTGCCAGCCGGACTTGCCGCACGCCGACCCCGATTCCTCCAGCGCCAGGAGGAAGGCGTGGGAAAGGAACGGGTTGCCGGGACCGGCGCAGGCGTCCCAGCCCTGCTGGTCCGCCTCGTCGATCCCGGTCAGAACCTTGACGGTGATGGCATCGTTGCCGTCGGGCATGCCTGCGTCTCCTTGAACGATGGCAAGGAGGTAGGCTTCATGCCGCGATACAGCAAGGCACCGCCGCCGTCCTGGCCACCGCCCCGGCGCCCATCGGGCCGCTGCCGTCAGGCCACCTCGATGATCGCATCGACCTCGACCGCGACATTGCCCGGCAGAGACGGGGCGCCGACCGCGGCGCGGGCGTGCTGGCCGGCCTCGCCGAAGACGTCGCGCATAAACTCCGACGCGCCGTTGATGACCAGCGGATGGTCGTGGAAGTCGGGGCCGGAGTTGACGAATCCGCCCAGCCGCAGCACGCGGGTGACGCGGTCAAGGTCGCCGCCCAGCGCGGCCTTGGCCTGGGCCAGGATGTTCAGCGCGCACAGGCGCGCGGCGTCCTTGCCCTGCTCCACCGTGAAGTCCTGGCCGACCTTGCCGACGAACTTGCGCTCGCCGTTCCAGACCGTCACCTGGCCCGAGATGTAGAGGGTGTTGCCCGAACGGGTGTAGGGCACATAGGCGGCCACCGGGGCGGCGGCCTGCGGCAACTCGATGCCCAGCTCCGCCAGGCGTGCGTCGATCCGACCGGTCATGATGCTTCTCCCTTCCCTGCTTTGGCCCATGAAAGGGCCATGCGTTCGATGATTGGGACGTGGTTTGGAGCCCGACCATAGCCCTTGCCGGCGGAGCAGTGGGAAGATTCTTGCCGCCCGGCATCCCGGCAGAACCGTCCGTCATCGGCAAAAGATTCCGGGAAAGTTTTTCGGACGCCCGGCCCGAACCTTTGGGCCCAACCCTGCCCTTTTTGCCGACCTATTTTTATTCCATAGCAAATTCAGCCACTTATGGCACATCCGGGCAGTTGGCACGGCGCTTGAAAGAGTGGTGTCAGGAAAACGCACGTTGCCTCGCCGGTCAAATGACCAGGGGCGGGGACAGCCTCAGAAGGAGACTAGGACCATGGCCGGAAATGTGACCCTGACCGCTTCGATGCGCACCAACCTGCTGCAACTGCAAAGCACGCAGGCCGGTATCGACAAGAAGCAGAACATCCTGTCGACGGGCAACAAGATCAATTCGGCTCTCGATGGTCCCACCTCCTTCTTCTCGGCCAAGGGCCTGAACCAGCGCGCCGGCGACCTGTCCTCGCTGAAGGACGCGATGGGCCAGTCGATCAGCACGATCCAGGCCGCCGACAAGGGCCTGACCTCGATCGACTCGCTGGTCGACCAGGCCAAGGGCCTGACCACCGCCGCCTATGCGGCGCTCGGCAACGACGCCGCCTCCGTCGCCTCCCGCAAGGCGCTGGCCACCCAGTTCAACACGCTGAAGGACCAGATCGACAAGCTGGCCGCCGACAGCGGCTATCAGGGCAAGAACCTGATCAACGGCAACGGCATGAGCATGGACAGCACCAGCGCGTCCCGTGCCGCCGTGAACAGCATGACCGGCGTCGACAACGCCCGCGTCACCAACGTCATCTCGGCCGACACCTACTCGATCCGCGTCAAGGGCGACGGCTCGATCGAAGGCAAGACCGCCGACATCTCCAAGACCGAGAACGCGCACGGCTTCATCGGCCTGAAGCTGTCGGGCACGATGTCCGGCTCGCTGGGCAGCTTCTCCGACGTCCAGATCGAGGTGCGCGGCGCCAACGGCCGTTCCCGCGACTTCATCGTGTCGGATGGCGACGAGAGCCGCACGATCTCCTATTTCGACAACACCCAGACCATCGAAGCGAAGCTGACGACGGCCGCCAAGACCGGTTCGGCGCAGGTGTCGACGGTGAATGTCGGCGGGACCATCGAAGAAGGCGACATCTTCACCATCACGGTGGAAGGACAGTCCTTCAGCTACACCGCCACCAAGGGCGATGTCGCCGTCGGCCAGAACGCTTCGGCCCAGGTGGCCACCCAGCTGCGGGCCTCGATCAGCACGGCCCTGACCGGTACCGGCCGCCTGGTCGGCAAGGACGTCGCCTCCGCAACCGTCACCGCAACCGGCACGATCACCCTCACCGGCAATGCCACGGCCGGCGCGGTGCGAGAAATGACGGTGACGACCAGCGCCACCAACGCGCTGACCAAGAAGATTTCGGAAAGCTTCGCGTCGGGCACCATCGTGTCCTTCACGGTCGACCGCCGCCTGCTGGAATCGGCCAACAACCAGGGCAACGGCGTCTCGGTCATCGAGAAGAAGGTCGACCTGCAAATCCAGGTCACCAACTCCAACGGCGCCCAGGTCACCCGCGACGCCATGAGCGACAAGGGCGACGGCAAGCTGACGGGGGGTGAGCAGTCCTTCAACTTCGACAGCGGCACCGTCCGCATGGAAATCGACGCCAAGACGATCAAGAAGGCGGCCTCGGCCAACTGCTCGGCCAACATCGTCACCAAGCAGATTTCCGACGCCAACACGTCGAACGACATCACGGTCCAGCTGAACGAGCGCAACACGAACGCGATCACGGTGAACGCGGTCAACCTGTCGACCAGCGGCCAGGGCCTGCAGCTGGACGGCGCGCAGAACGGCTGGATGGACCGCGCCGACATCGACAAGGCGGTCGCCGGCCTGGATCACGCCAAGGCGACGATCCGCTCCGCCTCGCAGAACCTGTCGACCAACCTGAACATCATCACGACCCGCGAGACTTTCACCAAGGAGTTCAGCGACGTGCTGACGGAAGGCGCCAGCAAGCTGACGCTGGCCGACCAGAACGAGGAAGGCGCCAGCCTGCTGATGCTGCAGACCCGCCAGCAGCTGGGCACCATCGCCCTCTCGCTCGCCAACCAGTCGCAGCAGTCGATCCTGCGTCTGTTCTGATCCGGCACAGCGATCCGACACATGGAAAGGGGCGCCCCCGCCGGGGCGCCCCTTTCCGTTTCCGGGCTTTCCAACTCCGGCAGGCGCCGGTCACCGCGGGCGCAGGCTCTCCGCGATCAGCGCACGGGCATCGGCCGCCAGCGCGGCGCGGCCCTCGCCCCGCGTGTACATCATGTGGCCGCCGGGATGCACCGTCACCGCGACCCGGCCGCGTTCACCTTCCGGCAGTTCCAGCCTCGACGCCACCCAGCGCGAGGCCATGTAGGGCGTGATCAGGTCGGTGCGGCCATGGACGATCAGCACCCGCAACGCCGGCTGGAGGGTGAGTGCGGTTTGCAGCGCGTCCACCGCGCTCGGCACCGACATGCGCGGCCACTCCCAGTTCCGGTTCACCCGGTCGCTGAGCAGCCGGTAGGGCTGCTCCGTCCCCACCGCCAGCGCATCGTGGGCATAGGCGGCGAAAGCCGTGGTATAGGTCGGCACCGTGCCCTTCAGGAAGGGATCGAACGGCACGCGCGGCGCACCCGGATCGGGATCGGGAGCGGTGAAGGTGCCGTCATAGATGCTGAGGATGCGGCCGCGGTCGCGCAGAAGCTCACGGGTGAAGACACCCATCGGCACGCGCCCGCGCTGGCGCCGCACCGTCTCCACCGGCAGGCCGGTGATGCGCGCCACCTCGGCGAAGACATCCTGCGCCGCATCGAGCCGTCCGTAGTCGAGACCGGCCAGCCCGGTGAGATAGGGACCGAGGGCGAAGCGCTCCGCCGCCTCCGCCGCCTGTTCGGGCGTGCCGGAGGTGCGGCCGAGCGCGGCGGCGGAGGCCGCCATCGACGGCAGCTTCCAGGCCGGGCCGAGGATGCCGTCCTCGTCGATGGCGGCGAAATCGACGACGGGGGAAACCAGGATGAGCCCGTTCACCGCGAGCCCGACCTGATCGATCAGCTCGTCCGCCATCTTCGCGATGCGGAAACCGCCGTAGCTCTCCCCCGCCAGGAAGGTCGGCGACGACCAGCGGCCGTTCCGGGTCAGCCAGAGCCGGACGATCTCGGCCATCGACCGCGCATCGCCGTCCACCGACCAGAAGCGCTTTTCCGTCTCGTCGGGCTTCACCGCGCGGCTGTATCCGGTGCCGACCGGATCGATGAAGACCAGATCGGTGAAGGCCAGCCAGCTGTCGGGATTGTCGACCAGCGGGGCCGGCGGCGGCGGCAGAGCCCCGTCCGGACCGAAGGCGACCACCTTCGGACCGGCGGCACCCAGATGCATGTAGGCCGACGCCGCCCCCGGCCCGCCGTTGAAGACGAAGGTGACCGGGCGCGGACCGGCGGCCGGCGTCTTAAGATCGGCGGTGTAGGTCACCGTGAAGATGCGCGCCGCCAGCTCCTCCCTGGCGCCGTCGCGCAGCGGCAGGAACTCCGCCGTCGCGGTGTAGGCCAACGCACCGCCCGGCAGCGGCAGGCTGTGGCTGGTCACGCTGCGCTGCGAATCGAACCCCCGGAGGTCGTCCGTTTTCACAGCATCGGCCTTTGCGGCTTCTGACTTGCCCCCTTCTGACTTGGCAGCCGTCGATCCGGCGTGCTCCGGCCGGTCCTGCTGGGCGCCCCCATCCGCATCGGCTGCGAACGCCGGCGCCGGAAACAGCAGGGCCGGGAGCAGGGCCATCGCCAGCAGACGCGACAGGCTGCGGTTGCGGCGGGACGTGGGCAGGGACGTGGCCAGGGGCAGGAGCAGGGGCAGCATCGGCAAATCCAGGGCGGTTTCCCGGATCGGTCTCCGGGCCTCGCATATTGCGGCGGCGGCTTCGATCCGCAACCCGCACATTTTTGCGCAGGCTTGCGCCGGCCACCTTGCCGGGCAGGCTTAAAAGCACATGTTGAGTAACCCAAAAAGGTAACGATTTTTGGGGTAAGGTCTGATTATTGCCCATGCGGGCCAACTCTGACGGGATGCGCCGATATGTTTCTTCCACGGCACGCCACGATTCGCACACGTTTGTTTCTCGGCTTCGGCGTGGTTCTTGTCCTTCTGATCAGTCTGACCGTCATCGGGGTCCGCGAGGTGCGGAAAATCGACGCCGACCTCACTCGGATCAACGAGGTCAACAGCGTCAAGCAGCGCTATGCCATCAACTTCCGCGGCAGTGTCCACGACCGGGCCATCGCCCTGCGCGACGTGGTGCTGACCACCGACCCGGCGATCCTGTCGCTGGTGCTGGCCGACATCGACCGGCTGGCAGCCTATTACGAGGAGTCCGCCAAGCCGCTCGACGCCATGTTCGCCGCAATGGCCGACATCGAGCCGGAGGAACGGCAGTTGCTGACCGGCATCAAGGAGATCGAGGCGAAGAGCCTGCCGGCGATCAAGGCCGTCATCGCCGCCCGCAAGGCGAACGACATGGCCGCCGCGCAGAAGGGGCTGATGCAGGATGCCCGCCCGGCCTTCACCGAATGGCTGAAGCGCATCAACGCCTTCATCGACCTGCAGGAGCGCAAGAACCAGACCATCGCCGCGCGTGCCCGCGATGTCGCCAAGGGCTTCCAGACGCTGATGCTGTCGCTGTGCGGCGCCGCCCTGCTGATGGCCGGTGCCTTCGGCCTGTGGACGGTCGCCGCCCTGCGTCCGCTGCGGCGCCTGACCAACGCCATGCTGACGCTGGCGCGCGGCGATCTGACCGTCACCGTCCCGGCATCGGATTCCAAGGACGAGATCGGGCAGATCACCGGTGCGGTCGAGGTGTTCAAGGCCAACGCGGTGGAGGCCGATGCCTTCCGCCGCCGCCAGGCCGAGGCGGAACATGCCGCCGAGGAGCGCAAGCGCGCCGAGATGGCCGCACTGGCCGACCGGTTCGAGAACGAGGTGAAGGGCGTGGTCGACAGCGTCGCCTCCTCCTCGACCGAGGTGCGGGCGCTGGCGAAGTCGCTGGCGACCACCGCCGACCATACCGAGACCCAGGCGACCACCGTCGCCGCCGCATCGGAGCAGGCATCGGTCAACGTCCAGACCGTGGCCGCCGCCGCGGAGGAACTGGCCGCCTCCATCTCCGAGATCGGCCGCCAGATCGGCGAAAGCAGCCGCAAGGCCAAGCAGGCCGCCGACCAGGCCGACGGCACCAACCGCATCGTCGACGGCCTGTCGTCCAAGGCCAACCAGATCGGCGACGTGGTGAACCTCATCAACTCCATCGCCGGGCAAACGAACCTGCTGGCACTCAACGCCACCATCGAGGCGGCACGGGCGGGTGAGGCGGGCAAGGGCTTCGCCGTCGTCGCCAGCGAGGTGAAGAGCCTCGCCAACCAGACCGCCAAGGCGACCGGCGACATTTCGCAGCAGATCGCCGAGATCCAGACGGCCACCGCCGACGCGGTGGAGGCGATCCAGAGCATCGCCGCCACCATCGGCGAGGTGAACGTCATCGTCGGCACCATCGCCCAGGCGGTCGACGGACAGAACGCCGCCACCATGGAGATCGCCCGCAACGTCCAGCAGGCGGCGGCCGGCACCAACGAGGTCTCGTCCTCGATCGGCGGTGTGCTCCAGGCGGCCTCCGAAACCGGCAGCGGCGCATCGCGCCTGCTCTCCTCGTCCGGGGAGCTGTCGAAGCAGGCGGAACTGCTGCACACCCAGGTGGACCGGTTCCTGGGAAGCGTGCGGGGCAAGGTCTGACGAAATGCGCGAACGGCCGGGCGTTCGCGCAACACCCCGAAAAACCCCTATAGGAATCAGCATATAAAATTGCCTATCCTGCACGGATGATGCGTCAATCCCATTTTGCGTACCAATGAAGGGTTGTGCAGATGTCCGTCCTGACCCTGTCCCGGAAATTGTCTCTGCTGCCTTTGTCCTTCGCCTTGGCATTGCTGGTCGTGGGGGGTGTCGCCGTCTCGGCGCTCTCCGTCGTCGATGGGGCGAACCGTCAGGTTCTGATCACGGGAGAAGCCCTGTCGAACCATCAGGCGGGCGACATGATGCACGACGCCCTGCGTGCGGACGTGCTTGCCGCTCTTCTGACCGGCCCGGACGGCGCGGAAGCAGAGCGGGACGAGGTCCGAAAGGATCTCAAGGACCATGCCGACACGTTTCGCGAAGCGTTGAGCGCCAACCGGCACCTTGCCCTCAGCCCCGCCATCGGCAGGGGGCTGGATGAACTGCTGCCCGAGATGGAGGAGTACATCCGGGCGGCGGAGGGGCTGATCGCGGTGGCGCTCCGCGACAGGGCGAAGGCGAAGGACGGGCTTGCCGGCTTTCTGGAGCGTTTCCATCGGCTGGAGGAGCGCAACGAAGCCCTGTCCACCTTGATCCGGGCGGAAAACCAGGCGAGCAACGGCGATTCGGCCAGCATCACGGCCTACGCCTATGTGCTGATCGGCGTGGTGACCGCACTGGCCATCGGCGGATCGGCCCTGATGGCGCTTGTGATCGGCCGCTCGATCGTCCGGCCGCTCGACCGCGCCGCGGACGGAATCGCCGAGATCGGGCGCGGGCGACGCGATATTGCCTTGAAGCATCCGGTGGACGATGCCATCGGCCGGGTGACCGCGGCCGTGATGCTGATGCAAAGCCAGGCAAGCGATCTCGACCGCCGCCGGGCCGAGGAGGAGACGCGGCGGGACGAGGAGCAGCGCAAACTTGCCGCCCTGAACGACGCCACGCAACGCTTCACCCATCAGACCGAGATCATCCTGAGCGGGCTGGGCACCACCAGCGAACAGCTTCAATCCACCGCCGGCACGATGTCGGAGGACGCAGGCCGCGCGGCGGACGAGGTCGGACATGTGCGCGGGCATGCGGACGCTGCGAGCCGCATCGTGAGCGACGCCGCCGCCGGCGCCGATGGGTTGGGAGCCCTCATCGACGAGGTGGGCCGTCACAGCGGGAAGGCCGCCCGGATGACAGCCGACGCCGTCCAGCGGACCGATGAAGCCGCGGGCCGCATCCGCGAACTGGCCGAGGCGTCGCGGCGGATCGGCGAAGTGGTCGGCCTGATCAATTCGATTGCCAGCCAGAACCAACCTGCTGGCATTGAACGCCACCATCGAGGCGGCGCGCGCCGGGGAGGCCGGCAAGGGCTTCGCCGTGGTCGCCAGCGAGGTCAAGAGCCTGGCAGGCCAGACCGCGCGTGCGACCGATGACATCCAAAGCCAGATCGCCGGCATCCAGACCATCGTGGACGAAGCGGTCCATGCCATGGACGGGGTTTCCCGCACGGTGGATGCGGCCCGGGACAGCGGGGCGGCCATCGCGGATGCGGTGTCGCGCCAATCGGACGCGGCGGAGGGTATCCTGCGGGCGATGAAGGACGGGTCGGGCGCGGTGACGGCGATGTCCGGCATGCTGGGCGACGTCCACGATGTCATTGTGCGGACCGACCGCACCGCCGGCGAACTGGCCGGGGCCGCGGCCAAGCTGCGGCGGGAGATGCAGCAGCTGCGGACGGATGTCGACACCTACACCCGCACCGTGCGGACAGCCTGACAGCAAATGCCGAGTTCCTGACGGGATGAGCGGGGAAGGATGGTCGGGAATTGCGAATCGCGCCCTCCCCCGCTACACAATGGGCATCCGCGCGATGCCATCCCGTTTTCCGGAGCCCTTCTTCCATGTCGACCCTGCCCGATCAGGCCACCATCGCCGCCACCGCGGCCAAGATCCTGCTGGAGATCAAGGCGCTGCACTTCAACGCCGAGACGCCCTTCATCTTCACCTCGGGTTGGGCCAGCCCGGTCTACACCGACTGCCGCCGCATCGTCTCCTTCCCGCGCGCCCGCAAGGCGCTGATGGATTTCGCCGTCGCCACCATCGAGCGCGAGATCGGCTATGAGGCAATCGACGCGGTGGCGGGCGGCGAGACCGCCGGCATCCCCTTCGCCGCCTGGATCGCCGACCGGCTGGAACTGCCGATGCAGTATGTGCGCAAGAAGCCGAAGGGCTTCGGCCGCAACGCCCAGATCGAAGGTTTGCTGACCGAGGGGCAGCGCGTCCTGCTGGTCGAGGATCTGGCGACCGACGGCAAGAGCAAGGAGAACTTCGTCACCGCGCTGCGCAACGGCGGCGCCCAGGTGACCGACACCTTCGTGATCTTCCACTACGGCATCTTCCCGCAGTCGAAGGTCAACATGGACGCCATCGGCGTGCGCCTGCACGCGCTGTGCACTTGGTGGGACGTGCTGAAGGTCGCCCGCGACAACCGCTATTTCGACGAGAACACCCTGTCGGAAGTCGAGAAGTTCCTGAACGATCCGGTCGGCTGGTCGTCCGCCCACGGCGGCAAGTCGAGCATGTGACGCAAGACGGGGGGCGGTGGAGCAGCCGCCGTCCCCCGCGGTTGTCAGGCCTGGGTGCCGGCCGCCGCCGCCTGTTCCGGCGTCGGGGCATGGGCGAAGCGAACCCGGACGATCTCCCAACGGTCCTGCGCACCTTCGACACACCCATCGCAAGACCTGCGGTCCAGCACCTCGAAGGACAGCGAGGACAAACCGTCGCCGGCCGGGATCTTGCCGGAAGACCAAAGCCCCTGAAAAACGCGGCGGTTCACCAGGGAAATGGGGGATGGCGCCGCCTCCGGTGTGAAGCCGTCATTGGCATGGTCGAGCGGCTGGAAACGCCCCTTGCGCCGGCCGGTTGGGATGCGGCGCGCCCGGATGCGCAGCGAAAAGTCGAAATCCTCGTATCCCCAGCCCCAAAAGAGGTTGGAATAGCCGTCGATCTGCCGCATCGCCGCGTTCGGCATCAACAGCGCGCCGCCCATCGTGCTTTCGAGGTTCGTCGTCACCGTGCGGTCCGAGCGTCCCGGCGCCACCGGGCGCAGCTCCGCCCCGTACCATAGGATCGGTGTGGGACAGTCGGCCCAGGAATAATCGGCATCGACCGGCAGGTAATCGACGTCGTGCAGGCAGACATAGTCGCTCTGCCCTTCGCCCAGCAGGAAGCCGGCATTCTTCAGCGCCCCACGGTTGAAGGGAAGCCCGGCCTCCTGCTCCACGACGGTGACGCGATAATCGATCGGCTGCGCCAGACGGTCGAAATAAGCGCTCACCCAGGGAACGAACTGGCGGAGATGGTCTGCGCGATCCCGGTAGGGGACGACGATGTGCAGCCGCGCTCCTGTGCTCTCGCCGGTGGTCATGCGCTCTCCCCTCTTCCCTCTATGGCGGATGCCGGACCGCCGGCGTCCTCAGCCGTGACGGTGATCGGGCGCGGCGCACCGCCGGCCCGGTGAATGTCCCACATCGCCCGGTAGGCCGCCTCCAGATGCCGGGTGAAGCGCGGCGTGTCGAACAGCGGGCAGACCGGCCGGTTGAGTGCCAGCCGCTGCCGCAGGTCGCGGAGCCGTCCGGGCGACCGGGCGAGCGCCACCGCCTCCGCCTCGTAGGCCTCCTGCCCGTCGACGATCAGTTCGGGCAATCCGGCCGCCCGCAGCAGGCTGGCCGCCACGCGCCCGGCGAAGGTCGTCCCGCGCCGGGTCAGCACCGGCAGGCCCGCCCACAGAGCGTCGCTGGCCGTCGTGTGGGCGTTGTAGGGAAGCGTGTCGAGGAACAGGTCGGCCAGCCGGTGCCGCGCCAGATGCTCCGCGTGCGGCAGGGGTTGGGCGAAGACGAGCCGATGGGGATCGAGACCGCGGGCCTTGCCCTCGCGGCGCAGGTTGACCGCCACCTGGGGATCGCCGGCATAGAGCCACAGCACGCTGCCCGGCACCGCCGCCAGGATGCGCGCCCAGCCGTCGAACAAAGCGGGCGTCAGCTTGTAGGCGCTGTTGAAGCAGCAGAAGACGAAACCCTCCTCGGGCAAGCCGCAGTCCCGGCGCGTCGGCGTGGCCTCGGCGATGGCGCGCCGGCGGTCGTTGGGCTGATAGCAATCCGGCAGCCGCACCACCCGCTCGCTGAAGAAGCCGTCCTCGCCCGGCGCGATCACCTTGGAATCGGCGACGATGTAGTCGACGTAGCCCGCCCCCAGCGTTCCGGGATAGCCCAGCCAATTGACCTGCACCGGGGCGGGACGGGCCGCCAGGATCGAGGTGCGCGAGAAGGAGGTGAAGCCGGTCAGATCGACCAGGATGTCGATGCCGTCCGCCGCGATTGTCCGCGCCGCATCGGCGTCGGTGTGGCGGCGCAGGTCGACGAAGCGCTCGATCCCGCGTTGGAACCGCTGGCGCAGCGCGCTGCCGTCGTCGAGGCCGGTCGAATAGGCGGTGACGGCGAAGCGGGACCGGTCATGGCTTTCCAGCGCATCGACCATCAGGTGGCCCATGGCATGCTCACGGAAATCCGACGACAGATAGCCGATCCGCAACCGCCCATCGCCTGCGGCCGCCATCGCCACCGTCGTCACCGCCGGCCGGATGACGGTCCCGGCGCCGCGGGCCTTCGCCACCGCCCAGCGGGCCGCGGCGGACTGCTGGTCGGCGAGGGTCGAGGCGCAGGACAGGACGTCGAAAGGCGACACCCCCTCCGCCCCGGCGCGCACCTGCCGCAGAAGCTCCGCCTCAAGCCCGTCCAGATCGCGCCAGTCGCACAGTAGCCTCTGCTGATGCACGAGCTGGCCGAGGGCAGCGGCGTGGCCGGGAACCAGCCGGAGGACCCGCCGGCAGGCATCCGCCGACTGCATGCTCCAGCCGGCCATCGCGGCGGCCATCGCCAGATCGGCCAGGGCATCCGGCTCGCCGGGGGCCAGCGCCACCGCCTTGCGCAGAACGGCAACCGCGGCATCGGGTCTGACGGCCTCCGCCAACACACTGCCCAACCGCCGCCAGGCCTCGCCGTTCGCCGGCTGCCTGGCCAGCAGGGCCCGCAGGACCGCAAGCGCCCCGTCCGCCTCGCGCAGTCCCGACAGGGCCTGGGCCAGATTGATCTCGGCCACCGGAAAGTCCGGTTGCAGCGCCAGCGCCGCACGGTATTCGGCCACCGCGTCGTGCCAGCGCCCGAGTTCCTGCAAGGCACTGGCGACATTGTTGCGAGCCGCCGGGTTCGACGGCTCCAGCCGGGCCGCGGCCGAGGTGGCGCGCCATGCCTCCTCCAGGCGCCGCGCGGCACCGGCGGCATTGCCCAGGGCCAGCCAGTTGCGGGCGCTCCCCGGATCGAGCGCAACCGCAAGACGGCCGGCGGCAAGCGCCTCCGCCGGGCGCCCGCCGGCGTCGAGCAGGCCGCTCAGGTTGTGCCAGCAGTCGGCATCCTGCGGCGCAAGGCCAAGCGCCTTGCGGAAGGCCGCTTCCGCCTCGGCTCCCTGTCCGATGGCATGGAGGGCCACGCCCAGCTTGGACCAGGACGCCGCATCGGCGGGATCGATCCGCGCCGCCTCGCGATGCGCGGCGGCGGCCTCCGCGAAGCGGCCGAGGTCCTGAAGGGCGACGCCGAGGTTGTTGTGGACCTCTCCCAGATGGGAAAAGCTCGCCAGCACCTCGCGGTAATGGGGCTCGGCATCCTGCGGGCGCCCCTGCCGGTGCAGGGCCATCGCCAGACCGTAATGGGCATCGGCCGATGCCGGGGCGACCCGCAGAGCGGCGGCATAGACCGTCGCCGCCGCATCCCAGCGGGCCATGCCGGCCATGGCCGCTCCGAAATCGAGATAGACCTCCAGGTCCTTGGCGATGGCCAGTGACTTCTGGAACAGGCTCACCGCGTCGCGCGGGTTGCCCAGCCGCAACTCCACCACCCCCAGCCGGTGCAGAACCGCCGGGTTCTGCGGCTCGGTCCGCAGGGCGTCGAGATAGCCGGCCCTGGCCTCCTCCAGCCTGCCGGCGTTTTCCGCCGCCACGGCACGGGCAAAACTGGTCATGCGCTTCTGCCGATCGCCGCTGGCGGTTGACGGGAATGGACCGGGCTTCTGTCTGCCACAACCGGCCCTAGTCGCGCCAGCGCGTGTGTTCCATGATACGGGGAATCCCGGCCGGACGGCTCCCGTCCCCCCATTGCGAGATGTCGGGAATGGTTCTCACGCGATGGCGGCGGCCGAGCAGGCTGAGGATGCTCTGGTCGTGGCGGTGGTCGCGGAACTCCGGATAGTTCGGCAGGCCGCATTCGTTGGGCGCGTCGGTGATCAGCCGGGCATCCTGGCAAAGCCGCAGCCATTGCGCGACGAAATCCATGGTTTCAGGCCCGCGTTCGCACAGGATGAAACTGCCCATGATCTGCGGCGCCTCGACGACATCGGGCCGGTCCAGCCCCATGAAGTGGAAACAGTCGCGCTTGGTCCAGGCACCGTTGCGGTGGTCATCGCCCAGCGTGAACAGCAGGATCGGCAGATCGCGCCGCTGCCGGCAAATGTCGATCAACGGATCGACGCTGTGGACGAAATGGGCGCCGCTGTCGCTGTAGAACAGGATGTCGCCGTCCTTCAGATCCTCGCGCAGCAAGCGGTCGATGAAGTAGGGCTTCCACAGCCAATAGCCGGCCCCGCGCGGCTGGTCCAGCACATGCCGGTTCCGCGAGGCGAAAGCGGCATCGATGCGCTGGCGCCCCATCATCGCGACGCCGTCGAAACCGCCGGTCTCCAGGCCGGTCCTGCCATTGTATTTCTGCGCCGTCGTGAAGGCCCCGTCGGCATAATTCAACAGCACCCGTCTCATCGGTCCACCTCCCCCACAGTCAAAGCCACAGTCAAAGACGGCTTTCGATCCATTCGGCCAGACGGTAGGCATCGAAGTGGAAATCCTCCGTGCCGAGGAAAGGCGGCGTGCTGCGGTAGCGGCGGTAGGCGCCGTAATCGTCGTCGATGGCCAGGATGGCGTCGATGGCCTCCTCGTCGGAGGAGTATCGCGACACGTCGATGAAGCTGCCGGCCGCGACATCGCGCAGGACGCCGGGATCGCCCCAATAGAGCGGCACCGCTCCGGCCTGGAAAGCGTCCAGGATCTTCTCGGTCAGATAGCCGGGATGGCTTGCGTTCTCGAAGGCGAAGGCGAAGCGGTAGCGGGAGAACACCCGGATCTTCGGCAGCCACCCCATCTTCACCACGCTGCCGGTGTTGTTCAGCAGCCAGCCCACCGAGTCGACATGGCGCCGGGCGCCGAGCATGTGGAAGAAGTCGTTGCGGCGGGCGCAGTTGGGGTTCTTGTAGAGGAAGGCGCAGAATTTCCGCTCTGCGGCGTCCTCCCGCGTCGGCGGCACGGGCGGCAGCACGGGCTGGCAGAAATACGGCGCCGCCCCTTCGCGCAGATGGTCGTAGGCATGCACGACGTAAAGCGGCAGGCGGAAATGCCGGGGATCGTCGATGCGGTCGAACGACACCGACATGTCGATGCCGTCGAGCGGCGGCCGCACATTCTCCCCGGTGAAGAACATCGACCGGGCCGTCCGTATCTCCCGGGGACCGGTGCCGAACACCGAGACGATGGCGAGGTCGCTGTCGTTCTCGACCACGGACACCTGGAAGCGGGCGGACAGGATTTCGACGAAGAAGTTCGCCGATGGATCGAACTCGGGCCAGAAATCGAAGAAGGCGACCTTCAGGTTCGGCTTGGCACCCCGTCGTCCGCCGTCCGGCCCCTGCAGAAGGAAGCGGTCCAGAACCGCCGGATCCCTGTTGCGGGTGTCGAGGAACTCCGACAGGAAGACGCCGGTCCGCTGGTCGATCATGCCGAAGACGCTCCCGCGCGTTCTTGAGTGCCGCGAGCGGCCCGCGCCGCGGACAAGCTCGGCGGACACACCGTAATTTTGCCGCCGCCGGGTTGCCAGCGGTAATTTCGGAAGGCGATGCCGAGGGGACTTCCGCCCGGCGAAGCCGGTTCGCGGTTGCACACGGCGCATGTGAGCGGTCCTTGACCGCACGGCCCGCGCCGCTAATATCCGGCGCCATGGACGTCTCCTTGCGGATCCCGATGATGATGCGCGCTCCTGCGCATCGCGCGCGAATTACCGGCCCGGCTCTCTGAGGAGGGCCGGGATAGAGACCTGCTGTGTTCCGGGTGGCCTCATCGCCGCCCGACGGTGATGCTTTCCCCCAGGGATCCGATATGACCCGCGATTACAAATCGACCGTCTTCCTGCCCCGCACCGACTTCCCCATGCGCGGCGGCCTGCCGACCAAGGAGCCCGAGCTGCTGAAGCGCTGGGCCGAGATGGACCTGTTCGGCAAGCTGCGCGCCGGCGCCAAGGGCCGCAAGAAGTTCGTGCTGCATGACGGCCCGCCCTATGCCAACGGCAACATCCACATCGGCCACGCCGTCAACAAGATCCTGAAGGACGTCATCGTCCGCTTCCGCCAGATGCAGGGCTTCGACGCCGACTATGTCCCCGGGTGGGACTGCCACGGCCTGCCCATCGAGTGGAAGATCGAGGAGAAGTACCGCAAGGCCGGCAAGAACAAGGATGACGTGCCACTCATCCAGTTCCGCGCCGAATGCCGCCAGTTCGCCGAGGAATGGGTCGGCATCCAGGCCGCCGAGTTCCGCCGCCTGGGCGTGGAGGGCGACTGGAAGCAGCCCTACGCCACCATGACCTTCCCGGCCGAGGCGCAGATCGTCCGCGAGATCCACAAGTTCGCGGTGAACGGCAGCCTGTACAAGGGCTTCAAGCCGGTGATGTGGTCGGTGGTCGAGAAGACCGCGCTGGCCGATGCCGAGGTCGAATACCACGACCACACATCCACCACCGTCTTCGCCCGCTTCCCCGTCTGGGGATCGTCGGCGCCGGAGGTGGACGAGGCCAGCATCGTCATCTGGACGACCACCCCCTGGACCCTGCCGGGCAACCGCGCCATCGCCTATGGCGACGAGATCGAATACGCGACCTTCAAGGTCACGGCGGTCGCCGAGGGCAGCAAGGCCGTGGTCGGCGAGCGCCTCGTGCTCGCCACCGCGCTTGCCGAAAGCGTGCTGAAGGAGACCGGCATCACCGAGTGGAAGCAGTTGCACCGCTTCCCCGGCTCACGGCTCGCCGGCACCTATTGCCGCCACCCGCTGAACGGCAAGGGCTACGACTTCAAGGTGCCGCTGCTGGCCGGCGACTTCGTGACGACCGACGCCGGTTCGGGCTTCGTCCACATCGCCCCCGGCCATGGCGAGGACGACTTCCGCCTGGGCCAGGCCAACGGCATCGAGGTGCCGCAGACGGTGGGCGAGGACGGGCGCTACTACGCCCATGTGCCGCTGTTCGCCGGGCTGGCCGTCTACACCGACCAGGGCAAGACCGGCCCGGCCAACAAGGCGGTGCTGGAGGCGTTCGAGGAAGCCGGGTCGCTGCTGGCCAGCAACCGCATCAAGCACAGCTATCCGCACAGCTGGCGCTCCAAGGCGCCGCTGATCTTCCGCACCACGCCGCAATGGTTCATCTCGATGGAGACGAACGACCTGCGCAAGGTGGCGCTGCAGGCGATCTCCGACACCCGCTGGGTCCCGTCGCAGGGCGAGAACCGCATCCGCTCGATGATCGAGAGCCGGCCTGACTGGTGCATCAGCCGCCAGCGCGCCTGGGGCGTGCCGATCGCGCTGTTCGTCCGCAAGTCGACCGGCGAGATCCTGCGCGACGAGGCGGTGTTCGCCCGCATCGCCGACATCTTCCAGCAGGAGGGCGCCGACGCCTGGTTCGCCCGCGACCCGCAGGACTTCCTCGGCAACAGCTATTCCGCCGACGAGTTCGAGCAGGTCCGGGACATCGTCGACGTCTGGTTCGAGTCGGGATCCTCGCACGCCTTCGTGCTGGAACAGCGGCTGGAGGAGCTGGCCTGGCCGGCCGACCTCTATCTGGAGGGCTCCGACCAGCATCGCGGCTGGTTCCACTCCTCGCTGCTGGAAAGCTGCGGAACCCGCGGCCGGGCGCCCTACAACGCGGTGCTGACCCACGGCTTCGTGCTCGACGAGCAGGGCCGCAAGATGTCCAAGTCGCTGGGCAACGTGGTGGCCCCGCAGGAGGTCTGCGACCAGTATGGCGCCGACATCCTGCGCCTGTGGATCATCAACTCCGACTATTCGGAGGATCTCCGCATCGGCAAGGAGATCATCAAGACCCAGGCAGACCTATACCGCCGCCTGCGCAACACGCTGCGCTACCTGCTGGGCGCGCTGGCCGACTACAGCCCGGCCGAGCGGATCGACGCCGCCGAGATGCCGGAGCTGGAGCGCTGGGTCCTGCACCGCCTGTCGGAGCTGGACACGCTGGTCCGCGAGAAGGTCGAGGCCTACGACTTCCACGCCCTGTTCGTCGCCCTGCACAACTTCTGTGCGGTGGAGCTGTCGGCCTTCTATTTCGACGTCCGCAAGGACAGCCTCTATTGCGATCCGGTCGATTCGGTGCGCCGCCGGTCGGTGCGGACGGTGATGGAGCATCTGTTCTCCAACCTGACCGCCTGGCTCGCGCCCATCCTCTGCTTCACCGCGGAAGAGGCGTGGCTGGCCCGGCCGGCCGGCTTGACGGAGGGATCGGGCTGGACCGACGAGAGCGTGCATCTGCGCGGCTTCCCGGAGGTGCCGGCGGAATGGCGCAACGACGATCTGGCCGCCAAGTGGGAGGCGGTGCGCACCGTCCGCCGCGTCGTCACCGGCGCCCTGGAGCTTGAGCGCGCCAACAAGACCATCGGCTCGTCCCTCCAGGCCGATCCGACGGTCTTCGTTGACGCCGCGACCAAGGCCCTGCTGGCCGATGTCGATTTCCAGGACGTCTGCATCACCTCGGCCATCGAGGTGACGGACGCCGCGGCGCCGGAGGGGGCCTTCACCCTGCCCGACGTCCCCGGCATCGCCGTCGCCCCGGCTCTGGCCGAAGGTGAAAAGTGCGAACGCTGCTGGAAGGTGTTGGAGGAGGTCGGCACGGTCCACGACCATCCGACGCTCTGCATCCGCTGCTCCGACGCGGTGGCATGAGGAACGTCGTCACAATCGCGGCTCTATCCCCTCTCCCCCCGCTCTCGCGCAAACTTCGTTTGCGCTGACGCGACAAGCGGACCTCCGGTCCGCCGAAAGCGGGGAGAGGGTTAGGGTGAGGGGGGTCCGCCTGCCGGACGCTCCTCGCCGCGCCTCCCCCTCCCCCAACTCTCTCCCCGGAGGGGAGAGGAAGGATGTATGGCCGCATGAACGCCTTCGTCGCCAACCAATCCCGGTCCTACTGGCTGTTCGGGCTGATCGTCGCCGTCCTGGTGGTGGTCCTCGACCAGGGCAGCAAGTGGTGGATCCTCGAGCAGGTCATGCAGCCGGTGCCGCATGTCATCGAGGTGACCCCCTTCTTCAACCTCGTGCTGGTGTGGAACTACGGCGTCAGCTTCGGCACCTTCGCCAGCGGCGGGGCGCTGATGCCCTACATCCTGAGCGCCATCGCGGCGGTGATCGCCGTCTGCCTGGTCTTCTGGCTGCGGCAGGCGGAACGACGCCTGATCGCCCTGGCGCTGGGCTTCATCATCGGCGGGGCGGTCGGCAACGTGGCCGACCGGATGCTGCACGGGGCGGTGGTCGATTTCCTCGATTTCCATGTCGGCGGCTGGCATTTCTGGGCCTTCAACGTCGCCGACAGCGGAATCAGCGTCGGCGTCGTGCTGCTGCTGATCGACGGACTGTTCGCGGGCCGCGAAAAGTCGTAAGAGTTCCGTCGCCGGTGGCGCTATAACCACCGGCGAGCGCTGACCCAAGCGGCCTCGACCTTCGGGCCGGGTCGCTACGACGTGACAGACGACGGGATCCTCCGAACGTGACCAGCATCTCCTCCGCCCTCTCCTTCCCCCGGACTCGGCTCCCGCTCATCGGGCTGGCGCTTGCGGCGTTGACGCTCGCCGGCTGCTCGGATGTGCGCCGGTCCATCGGTCTCGACCGCCAGAGCCCCGACGAATTCTCCGTCGTTTCCCGCGCTCCGCTGACCCTGCCGCCCAGCATGCAGGACCTGCCGAAGCCGCGTCCGGGTGCCGCCCGTCCGCAGGACAGCACCCCGACCCAGATGGCCGCCGGCGCCGTGTTCGGCGGCTCCTCGCGCGGCGCCAAGGCTGCGGCCGGCGCGACGGCGGGCGAGAAGTCGCTGGTCGCCCAGGCTTCGGCCCGCGACGGCATCGACCCGAACATCCGCGCCAAGGTCGATCAGGAAACCACCCAGCTGATCGTCGCCGACAAGAGCTGGATCGATTCGCTCCTGTTCTGGCAGACCCAGCAGCAGCCCTTCTCCGTCGTCGACCCGGGCAAGGAGCAGCAGCGCCTGCGTGAGGCCCAGGCCCAGGGCAAGGCGCTGGACGGCGCCGCCACCCCGACGATCGAGCGCAAGCGCAAGGCGCCGCTGGAAGGCCTGTTCTAAGCCCGGCCCGTTCCTCCGGTCTTGTCCAAGACGCGACATCACACCAGTTTCCGGGGGCGTCCTTCCCAGCGAAGGGCGCCCTTTCGATTCGGTCCTCCTGATCCGGGAGCCCTCATGCCCGCCTGCATTCCAGCCCGCCGCCTCGCCGCGGCAGGTCTCCTCGCCCTGACGATGACCGTCGCGGCCCCCCTGGCGCCGAGTCCGCTCGGGCTCCAGCCCGCCCATGCGGCGGAAAAAGGGGTGTTCTTCCCCGAGAGCTTCACCCTGTCCAACGGCATGCAGGTGGTGGTGATCCCGAACCACCGCGTGCCGGTCGTGACCCATATGGTCTGGTACAAGGTGGGCGCCGCCGACGAGGAGCGCGGCCAGTCCGGCATCGCCCATTTCCTCGAACATTTGATGTTCAAGGGGACCGATGCGATCCAGCCCGGCGAGTTCAGCCGGATCGTCGCCAAGAATGGCGGGCGCGACAACGCCTTCACCAGCTACGACTACACCGCCTATTACCAGAACGTCGCCCGCGACCGGCTGGAGATGGTGATGCGGATGGAGTCGGACCGCATGGCCAACCTGAAGCTGACCGACGCGGTGGTCTATCCCGAACGCAACGTCATCATCGAAGAGCGGCGCCAGCGCATCGAGAACGAGCCGGCCGACCGCATCGGTGAGCAGATCAACGCCACCCTCTTCGTCCACCACCCCTACGGCACCCCGGTGATCGGCTGGCCGCAGGAGATGTCGGCGCTGACGCGGGAGATGGCCGAGCGCTTCTACAAGACGTGGTACACGCCCAACAACGCCATCCTGGTGGTGTCCGGCGACGTCACCGCGGCGGAGCTGAAGCCGCTGGCCGAGCGCTATTACGGCGCCATCGCCGCCCGGCCGGTGCCGGAGCGCAAGCGGGTCACCGAGCCGCCGCTGACCTCCTCCCGCCAGGTGGTCCTGCGTGACGACGAGGTGCGGCAGCCCTCGGTCCGCCGCATCTGGACCGCACCGTCCTACCGCCTCGACCAGACCGGCCAGGCCTATGCCTTGCAGGTGCTGGCCGAGATCATGAGCGGCGGCACCACCTCGCGCCTCTACCGCAGCCTGGTGGTGGATCAGAAGGTGGCGACCTCGGCCTGGCTCGGCTATGGACCGACCGCCTGGGACATGGCGACGCTGAGCGTCGGCGCCAGCCCGGCCGCCGGCGTGCCGATGGACAAGCTCGAATCGGCTCTGTGGTCCGAGGTCGACAAGCTGCTGAAAACCGGCGTGACGGAGGAGGAGGTCGCCACCGCGCGCAAGCGCATGCTGGCCTCGGCGGCCTATGCCCGCGACAGCCTGACCGGGCCGGCCCAGACGCTGGGTGCGGCGCTCGCCACCGGCCAGAGCATCGACGACGTGGAAAGCTGGCCGGTGCGCATCGACGCCGTCACCGCCGATCAGGTCAACGCCGCCGCCCGCGCCGTGCTGAGCCAGACCAACCACGTCACCGGCCTGCTGCTGCCCCCGACCGGAAAGGACAGTTGAGGATGAGCGTGTTTCACGATGTTTCATCCGCCCGCGGACTTCCCTCCGTCCGCCTGGCGGTCGTGGCGTTCTTCCTGACGGCCACCGCCCTTCTCTCCCCCGCCCAGGCCATGGACATCAAGCGGGTGGTCAGCCCCGGCGGGATCGAGGCTTGGCTGGTCGAGGACCATAAGGTGCCGGTCGTGGCGCTGGAATGGGTCTTCGACGGGGCCGGCGGCTCCGACCCCAAGGGCAAGGACGGGCTGGCGTATCTCGCCTCCGCCATGCTGGACGAAGGCGCCGGTCCCTACAATTCGCAGACCTTCCAGGCGCGTCTACAGGACAAGGCCATCGCACTCGGCTTCGAGTCCGGGCGCGATGGCTTCAGCGGGTCCATGCGCACCCTGGCCGACAACCGCGACGAGGCGCTGGAACTGACCCGGCTTGCCCTGACCGAGCCGCATTTCGCGCCCGAGGCGCTCGACCGCATGCGCGCCTCCGTGATGGCCAGCCTGAAGCGCGACCTCGCCGATCCCAATTACGTCGCGCGGCGGCAGTTCTACGCCACCGCCTTCCCCGACCACCCCTATGGCGGCGAGACTCGCGGCAGCCTGGACAGCCTGCCGGCCATCACGCCCGACGACCTGCGCGCCTTCGTGAAGAGCCAGTTCGGCCGCGACCGGCTGGTGGTGGCGGCGACCGGCGACATCTCGCCGGAGGACCTCGGCAAGGCGCTGGACACGGTGTTCGGCGGGCTGCCGGCCAAGACCGAGGCGAAGCCGATCCCCGAAGTGACGATGTCCGGGCTGGGCCAAACCATCCTGCTGCCGCGCCCGACGGCGCAGACAGTGATGCTGATGGGTCAGCCCGGGGTGAAGCGCGACGATCCCGACTGGTACGCCGCCACGGTGATGAACTATGTGCTGGGCGGCGGCGGCTTCGGTTCGCGCCTGATGGAAGAGGTGCGCGAGAAGCGCGGGCTCAGCTATGGCGTCTACAGCTACCTGATCCCGATGGACCACACCGCGCTGGTGATGGCCGGCGGTTCCACCGTCAACGCCAAGGCGGGTCAGGCGCTGGACATCATGCGCCAGGAGTGGGCGCGCATGGCCAAGGATGGGTTGAGCGACCAGGAGATGGCCGACGCCAAGACCTACCTGACCGGCTCCTTCCCGCTGCAGCTCGGCTCGACCCAGGCCATCGCCCGCATCCTGTTGCAGGTGAAGCGCGACAATCTCGGCATCGACTACCTGAACCAGCGCGACCGCTACATAAACGCGGTGTCGCAGGCCGACATCAAGCGCGTCGCCCAACGCCTGCTCGACCCGGCCAAGCTGCTGACCGTGCTGGTCGGCAAGCCGGAGGGCGTGACGCCGACGCGGACCATCGAAGGCGGAAGCTGAGCGACCTCCGAGTGACCTGGGGGCGTCGGCTGACGACGCCCCCAGCTTCCCCTCCCCTCACGCCAAATCCGGCTGGCTCCCCGGAAAACGCGGATCGCTCGGATCGACCGGGCTGCCCGGCACCTTGCCGGGAATGATCCCGACCTGATCGGGCCGCGCGGCATCGTCGCGGTCGCGCTGTTCCTCACGCTCTTCCAAAGGCGGGGCAACGGGCTTGTCCGACATGCTGTCCTCCTGTTGAAACGTCCCTGATCGACAACACCCGACCGCCCCGCCGGGTTGCACCCCTGGCCGCCCCGCATAGGCCGATAAGCAGCGCCGACCGCCGCGTTTTGGCCCGTGGCCGTGGCTGGCGGTCGGTGTTAGGCTCCGCACGCCCCGCAAGATGGGCCGCGTCAAAGGACCGCTGACGTCAAGGAGTCCAAAGCATCATGACCGCGCTGACCCGTTCCCCCGCCTGGGCGGCTCTCGCCCACCACCGCCAGGACATGGCCGGCACGCACATGCGTGACCTGTTCGCCGCCGATCCCGGCCGGTTCAAAGCCTTCTCCATGGAAGCCGCGGGGCTGTTCCTCGACTATTCGAAGAACCGCATCACCCAGGACACGGTCCGCCTGCTGCTCGACCTCGCCCGCCAGCAGGATGTCGAGGGCGCGCGTGCCCGCATGTTCGGCGGTGAGCCGATCAACCTGACGGAAAAGCGCGCGGTCCTGCACACCGCCCTGCGCAACCGCTCCGACCGCGCCGTAACCGTCGATGGCCGCGACGTGATGCCGGGTGTGCGTGCGGTGCTGGAGCGGATGGACGCCTTCGCCAACTCGGTGCGCGACGGCGAGTGGCGCGGCTACACCGGCCAGCCGATCACCGACGTGGTGAACATCGGCATCGGCGGCTCCGACCTCGGCCCCGTCATGGCGACGGAGGCGCTGAAGCCCTTCGCCCACGCCCATGTGGCGCTGCATTACGTCTCCAACGTCGACGGCACCCATCTGGCCGAGCAGTTGAAGTGGCTGGATCCTGAGACGACCCTGTTCGTCATCGCCTCCAAGACCTTCACGACGCAGGAGACGCTGACCAACGCGCATTCCGCCCGCCGCTGGTTCCTGGAGACCGCGCAGGACGAGGCGCATGTCGCCAAGCATTTCGTCGCCGTCTCCACCAACGAGGCGGAGGTGCGCAAGTTCGGCATCGACCCGGCCAACATGTTCGGCTTCTGGGACTGGGTCGGCGGCCGCTATTCGCTGTGGTCGGCCATCGGCCTGCCGATCATGATCGCCATCGGCCCGGAGCGCTTCGCCGAGATGCTGGCCGGCGCCCATGCGATGGACGAGCATTTCCAGACCGCGCCGCTCGAACGCAACATGCCGGTGCTGATGGCCCTGCTGGGCGTCTGGTACCGCAATTTCTGGGACGCCTCGTCCTACGCGGTGCTGCCCTACGACCAGTATCTGCACCGGTTCCCCGCCTATCTCCAGCAGCTGGACATGGAGAGCAACGGCAAGTCGGTGACCCGCGGCGGCGAGCCGGTGGACTACCAGACCGGCCCGGTGCTGTTCGGCGAGCCCGGCACCAACGGCCAGCACGCCTTCTACCAGCTGATCCACCAGGGCACCTCGCTGATCCCCTGCGACTTCGTGGCGGCGGCGACCAGCCACAATCCCATCGGGGCCGAGGCCGGCGCCCATCACCGCATCCTGCTGTCCAACGTCTTCGCCCAGGCCGAGGCGTTGATGCGCGGCAAGACCGCCGACGAGGTGCGGGCGGAGATGGCCAAGGCCGGCAAGCCGGCGGATGAGGTCGAGGCCCTGGTCCCCCACCGCGTCTTCCCCGGCAACCGCCCGTCCAACACCATCCTGATGGAAAGCCTGACCCCGGCGACGCTGGGCGCCCTGATCGCGCTGTACGAGCACAAGGTGTTCGTCCAGGGCATCGTCTGGGACATCAACAGCTTCGACCAGTGGGGCGTGGAGTTGGGCAAGCAGTTGGCCAACTCCATCCTGCCGGAGATGGAGACCGGTCCGGCCGATGGAGCGCATGACAGCTCCACCACAGGACTGATGGCGTGGTGGCGGGCGCATCGGTGAGGCACGGCCCGGCTTACGCTGAATAATTGTATGTGTGCGAACGCAATCGGGCGGGATAACCTTCCCCCGATGGCGTTCGGAACATTGTGGCAGCGTTTTGGTTGAGGAGGGAAATGGTCTTTGCACCAACCCTCGCAACCGGAGCAGCCCCATGTCCACCCGCTTACGCCTCGCCATCCTGATCTACGGCATGATCCAGGGTGTGGTCTTCGGCATCGGCACCGTCCTGGTCCTGGGCATACCCAGCTTTTCCGAACAGGCGATGACGCTGATGCCGACCGTGGTGATCCTCAGCGTCATCCTTGCCGCTCCCATCGCCTGGTTCATGGCGCCTCGTCTGCGGCTGCGTTTCTGGCAGCAACGGGAACGGCAACAGGCCCCGCGCCGCGTCACCCTGTCCTGACCGCTCAGCCTGCCGCTTCTTCCGCGACCATGGCGAACAGCCAGTCGCGGAAGAATCGCGTGTTGGCGGAGGCATCGCATGGAGCAGCGCCTCCGCGCAGGCTCTCAATTATCTCAAAGACTCTCCACCCTGACGGTTAAAACAGCTGTCAGGCGAATAGAGAATCCCAAGTGTTATAAACACTGGCCATCCACCCAGTATACTGCGTCCCATTCACGAACGCATACTCAACAGTTCCCACCCCATTGTATCCAGTATTTGTTGTCTGGGATTGGATGATGACTCCGTTATCGAAGCTCCCGTCGTCCAACTCCCCCGGCTTGTAAATGTAAAGCGTGGACCTGTCATCCCCAAATGTTAATTGCAGATTTGTCGTCACATTTGCAAAATACATTATATCCTGATTATTTATATCAGAACTCGTTGCATCATTTATAAGTGTAATCCCTGGAGCAGAAAAATCATGGTAATAGAGATCATTCCCTGCCCCTCCCTGTAAAGCATCGGCGAAACCGAAGCCGGGGTCAGTACCTCCGCCAATCAGCGTATCGTCTCCATCTCCACCATAAAGAGCGTCGCGTCCAGGGCCGCCATCCAAACTATCGTTACCCAGATCGCCCCAAAGCCAGTCATCACCATATTGACCGTATAATCTGTCATTTCCCAAATGACCGTTCAGACGATCATTGCCGTCGCCTCCAAGCAGGGTATCTGCCCCGGTCCATCCGACGACGGTGTCGTTTCCAGCTTTTGCATCAACAAACCAGTCGCCGACTTGCGAGCCGGACGTAGGCACCTGAAAGGAATTGTCTTTTTCGTTCAAAGCCATCGAGAAGGGCATGGCCGACACCCAGCTTTTAAAGCTGTGAGATGCAAAAATCTTCAATTTATTAACGATATTGTCAAATAGAAAATAAAATTGGAAAGGTAAGTTATTGAATACTTTACACCTTAAGCATTGGCAATCCTCTTGATGCGCCAGTTTTTCGTGCGTACTATCGGGAAAGAATGCACCGAGAGGCTGTGAGATGACGACGATCACTGGGTCTCAAATTCTGCTCGACGCAACCACTGGCATGGTCAAACCCACCGGTGCATCCGCACGCCCCTCGACCGCCATTGCCTCCCAGGCACCACGCCCGCCTCTTACGGATATTGTGGAGTTGTCCGATGCTGCGCGCCTGAAAATGGGGCGTGAGATGCCGACGGCCCTGTCGGCCGAACGAGATCAGGAGATCCGGCGGGTCGGCGCCGCGATTCCGGCAATGACCGACTGGGCCAATGCGACAAGCGACTATATGGGAAAGGCTGCCGACGCATTTCGCGCTGCGTTCGGCTTGTCCGACAGTGTCTCGATCGCCACTGGCGGTGCTGGAACGGCCATGATGGACGCCATTGCCGCCAGCAAGGGGATCGCCAAGCCCAAACCGCCATCCATACTGGCTGAAGCGGGTGAGAGCGAGGTTGGAGCGACTGCAGAAGACCGCAAGGCCGGCACAGGCTACATCGGGTTGAGCATCACCGATCGGCAGGATTCGCGGTTTGGCCAGAAGCTTGATATCGCGTTCAATCGCAGCACCGGGATCGCATCGGAGGCGATGAGGCTGGTGCGGTTGGATGATCGGCAGGGCGCCGGCGCGCTGGCCCTGACCATGCGTACCGGACCACTGGCCAAGCTGCTGCCATCCGACGGTGGAGATGATACCAGCATGTTTGCGGTTACCGATGGCGGCTCAGGGCCGAATGCAAAGGTTGCGGCGGCGATCCGTTCCGTCGGCATGGACGATGCGGCGACTTCCGCGCTTGCAATCATCAAGGCGGTCGGCCGTTACTTACCCGGCTCGACCGGTGACGGCACCGGCAGCCAATAAAGGGAAGTTCTGGAACCAACGACGACAGGAGTTCCATCTCCTGTCTCCAGCCCGCCCATTCAGGTCGCCGCCTCTTCCGCGACCATGGCGAACAGCCAGTCGCGGAAAGCGCGCATGGTCGGCGTCTCCGGCCGCGACTTCAACGAGGTCAGCCAATAGGCGCCCTTGCAGACGGTGACGGCGAAGGGCTGTTCGATCAGCCCCACGGCGAGCGGTCGGCGGAACATCGCCACCGGAGCCAGTGCCACCCCGGCCCCCTGGATCGCCGCCTCCACCATCAGGGAGGAGGAGTCGAAGACCGGCCCCTTGACCGGCGGCATCGCCGCCGGTTCCACCCCGGCGGCGGCGAACCAGCCCGGCCATTCGTCAGACCGGTAGGAGCGCAGCAGGGTCTCGTGCCCGACATCGGCGGGTTCGCGCAGCCGCCGGGAAATCTCCGGCGCGCACAGCACCGACAGCGGCGCATCGAACAGATGGACAGCCTCGGTGCCGTGCCACGCGCCGTCACCGAAGCGGATGGCGAAGTCCAGCCCCTCCGCCGCGATGTCGACGCGGTTGTTGTTGGTGGACAGGCGCAGATCGACGAAGGGATGCGCCTCGCGGAAGCGCGTCAGCCGCGGCAGCAGCCAGCCGACGGCGAAAGTGCCGACGGCACCGACCGTCAGAACCTCGCGGAACCGCCCGCCCTCGAACTGGTCGAGCAGACCGCCGATGCGGTCGAACGCCTCCTCCAGCGTCGGCAGCAGCGCCCTCCCCTCGTCGGTCAGGGCGAGGCCGCGCGGCAGGCGATGGAACAGGCTGGCGCCCAGCCGCTCCTCCAGCAGCTTGACCTGATGGCTGACGGCGGCCTGGGTCACGCACAGCTCGATGGCCGCGCGGGTGAAGCTGAGATGCCGCGCCGACGCCTCGAAGGCACGCAGGGCGTTCAGCGGCAGATAGGGGCGGACCAAAATTTCCCCCGGACGATGCGTGATGCCGGAGGGGGTGCTAGCACCGAATGGGGACTGGCTCCAGGGGGATGTGGGGAGCGTCAGCCGACGCTCCCCACAAATCGCTCACCGCCCCGTCAGCACCTTGCGGGTGTGCAGAGCGATCATCCGTTCCTCGTCGGTCGGGATGACATAGACCGGCAGGCGGCTGCCGGGGGCCGAGATCTTCGTCGCGTTCGCCTCGTTGGCCGCGGCATCGATGTCCACCCCCATCCAGGCCAGCTTGTCTCCGACCCGCGCCCGCACCGGAGCGGAGCGCTCGCCGATGCCGGCGGTGAACACCAGCGCGTCCACACCACCCATCGAGGCGGACAGCGCGCCGGTCTCCTTGGCGATGCGGAAGCAGAACAGCTCGACCGCCTCCTGCGCATGCGGGTCGCTGCTGTCCAGCAGGGCACGCATGTCGTTGGAGATGCCGGACACGCCGAGCAGGCCGGACTTGTTGTACAGCATCTTCTCGATGGCGCCGGCGTCCATGCCCTTGCGCATCAGGTAGATCAGCACGCCGGGGTCGATGGTGCCGCAGCGGGTGCCCATCGGCAGGCCGTCCAGCGCGGTGAAGCCCATGGTGCTGTCGACGCTGCGCCCGCCATGGATGGCGCACATGCTGGCGCCGCTGCCGAGATGGGCGACGACGACCCGCGAATCACCCAACTCCGGCGCGATCTCCGGCAGGCGGCGGGCGATATACTCGTAGGACAGGCCGTGGAAGCCGTAGCGCCGCACGCCCTCCTCGGTCAGTTCCCGCGGAATGGCGAAGGTCTGGGCCTGCCAGGGCTGGTTGCGGTGGAAGGCGGTGTCGAAGCAGGCGACCTGCGGCAGCTCCGGGTGTGCCTCGGCCAACGCGCGGATGGCGGCGAGGTTGTGCGGCTGGTGCAGCGGGGCGAGCGGGACCAGACCGTCCAACTCGTCCAGCACGGCGGGGGTCAGCAGCACCGGGGCGGCATGGCGGACGCCGCCATGCACCACCCGGTGGCCGGCGGCGATCAGCGTCGCCCCCTCCAGCCGCTCCTCGATCCAGTCGAGCAGGTAGGACAGCAGAGCGGTGCGGTCGCTGGCCTCGCCGGCACCCCAGCTCTTTTCCGCGAGAGGGCGGCGCTGGGCGTCCTTGGCCTCGAACACCGGCTGGGTGCCGATGCCCGAGATCTGGCCGTTGATGGTGACCACCGGATCCCCGCCGCCATGATCCCGGAAGACCGAGAATTTCAGGCTGGAGGAGCCGGCATTGATGACGAGGATCGCGTTGGACATTGCCCCTGCCCTCCTTACTCGGCCGCGGCGGCGGCACCGCGGCGGCGCGCGGCGGCAGACAGGACGGCCACGGCGCAGGAGGCCAGACGGGTGCGCACATTGTCGGCGCGGCTGGTCAGGATGATCGGCACGCGGGCACCGAGCACGATGCCGGCGGCGTCGGCATGGGCCAGGAAGGACAGCTGCTTGGCCAGCATGTTGCCGGCCTCCAGGTCGGGAACCAGCAGGATGTCGGCCTGACCGGCCACCTCGGACTTGATGCCCTTGGTGATGGCCGCCTCGCGGCTGATGGCGTTGTCGAAGGCCAGCGGGCCGTCGAGGATGCCGCCGGTGATCTGGCCGCGGTCGGCCATCTTGCAGAGTGCCGCCGCCTCCAGCGTCGAGGGGATCTTGGTGTTGATGGTCTCCACCGCCGACAGGATGGCGACGCGCGGCACCTCGACCCCCAGCACCTTGGCGAGGTCGATGGCGTTCTGCACGATGCTGACCTTGTCCTCCAGCGTCGGGTAGATGTTGATCGCCGCATCGGTGATCAGCAGCGGCCGCGGGTAGGTCGGGACGTTCATCACGAAGACGTGGCTGAGGCGGCGGCCGGTGCGCAGGCCGGTCTCCTTCCTCACCACCTCGCCCATCAGCTCGTCGGTGTGCAGGCTGCCCTTCATCACCGCCTCGCACTCGCCGGTGCGGGCAAGCCGCACGCCGGTCTCGGCGGAGGCATGGCTGTGGGCGACGTCGACGATGCGGTAGCGCGAGATGTCGAGGCCACAGGCGTCGGCGACCGACCGGATCTTCGATTCCGGACCGACCAGCACCGGGTCGATCAGGTTCGCTTCGGCAGCCTCGACGGCGCCGCGCAGCGAGCTTTCGTCGCAGGGATGGACGACGGCGGTCGGCACCGGTGGCAGCGACTCGCACTTCTTCAGCATCAGCTCGTGGCCGTCATGGCGGATCACCTGCACCTGCGGCAGTTCCGCCTGGGCGCGGCACACCTTCTCGGTCGGGGCGATCACCTCGGCCACGCCGGTCGCAACCGTCCGGCCGTCCTGGTTGATGCACAGGCAGTCGAACACCACCGTCTTGCGCGTCGCGTCCTTCGACTTGGCGGTGACGGTCACGGTGACGATGTCGCCCAGCAGGACCGGACGTTCAAAGCGCAAATCCTGGCCGACATAGACGGTGCCGGGGCCGGGCAGCAGGGTGCCGAGGACAGCGGAGATCAACGAGCCCGACCACATGCCATGGCCGACCACCTTGTGGTCGACGGCGTAATCCTCGTCCACATGGGACGGGTTGAGGTCGCCGGACACCGTCGCGAACAGCTCGATGTCGGACATGGTCAGACGGCGCGACAGGCTCGCCTGCTGGCCGATGCGGATTTCCTCGAACGTGACGTTTTCGATCATGGGGCTGCCGTTCTTGCCGGTCGGAACGATGCCGCTGCGACCCGCCGGGGCGGCGGAGGGGGCGGCGATGGCGGTGTCCATACTAGAATGCTCCTGAAAAGGATCGCGGCGCCCGACCAACGGACCCCGCCGGAATGGCGAAGATCCGAATGCCGGTGACCGGACCGGATGCCCGTTAACCGGGGCATCCGTCGCGGCGGCAGGCCGTATCCTCCCAAGTCCGGTTCCCGTCGCCGCCGGCGCCCTTGCCGGGCAGGCCATGGCGACCGGCCGAACTCCGTCTTGTTGGGTTCCTTAGAAACGGAACCTTCGCTTTCCAAGCTTTTCCAAAGGACTGTGCTTGTGCGCAAGCAATAGCCCCTATGGCGAAGGCGCCCAATGACCTACATCAATAAAGTTGCCAAGCCATTGTTGCAGTTGGGTTACTGGGATCGTTTCGGCTCAGTGAGCAGACGCAGCATAACCGAAACTTGCGCAGACCATGACGGGAAAAGCGGACCAGCCTGCGGAACTGCCCCCATTGCGCGCTGCGGAATGCTGGCAGACGGCGGACCGCTCAGTCGGCGGCGGCACAGCAGGAGCATTGCTGTGCCACGACCGGAATGCTGACGGCGAACATGGTGCCGTGCCCCACCCGCGACCGCACGGTGACGGGATGGTCCAGCATCTCGGCCATGCGGCGGACGATCGACAGTCCCAGGCCGAGCCCGCGTCCGCTGTCGCGCTGGTCGGTGCCGCAGCGGTAGAAATCCTCGAAGATCGCGGCCATTTCCGCCTCGGCGATCCCGGGACCGGTGTCCCACACCTCGATGGACAGGCGCATCCCGCCATCGGCGGTGGACCGGCGCCGGCAGCCCAGCAGGATCCGCCCTTCGGTGGTGTAGCGCAGGGCGTTGACCAGCAGGTTGCGCACCATCCGCTCCAGCAGGATCGGATCGCTCTTCACGCGGAGGGAACAGGGGACCATCCGCAGCAGAAGCCCGCGGTCGATGGCCTGATCGCCGATCTCCACCGCCAGACGGCTCAGGATGTCCTGCACGTCAAATTCGACGACCCGCGGCTTGACGTTGCCGACCTCCAGCGCGGAGGTGTCGAGCAGGGTGGACAGCAGCGTGTTGCCGGCGGTCAGCGCCTCTCCCAGCTTGTTCGCCACCTCCACCTGATGGGGATCGTCCAGCTTTGACATCAGGATGTGGTGGAACAGGCTCATCGCCTGGAAGGGTTGGCGCAGGTCGTGGCTGGCGGCGGCCAGAAAGCGGCTCTTGGCCTGGTTGGCCCGCTCCGCCTCGGCATGGGCGCGCGCCAGCGCCTCGCGGATGTCGGCCGATTCCGTCACGTCGATGGCGGCGCAGATGACGCCGGCCACCGCACCCGTCTCGTCCCGCATCGGCTCGACCGACAGGTCGAGCACCCGTCGGAAGCCGAAACAGGTCAGCTCCAGTTCGCACCGCGTCCCGACGCCGCTGTCCATCACCGCCCGTTTGAGTTCGACCGTCCGTGCCGCTTCCTCCGCCGGAAACAGGTCGCCGTCTGTCCGGCCGATCATGCGCTCCGGATGCAGGTCCATCCGCGGACAGTAGATCCAGAGGTGCCGCAGATCCCGGTCCTGGCTGAACAGCGTCACCTTGGAATAGCGCAGAGCCATCCGGAACCGCTCCTCGCTCTCGCGCAGGGCACGGGCCATGGCGGCGCGGGCGCGTGCCTCCGTCTGGAGCAAACGCCGGGTCCTCCCCTCGCGCAGGACATAGGCAGTGCTGCCGGCAGTCAGCAGAAGGCCGCCGATCAGCATCGTCCAGGCCAGCCGGTCTTCCACGCTGAACAGCCGCGCCGGACTCGGAACCACATAGAGCCGCCACACCCGGCCGCCATAGGCGATGTCGCGGACGATGGCGTACGGCGCCGCCGGGCCGGTCAGCTGCTCCACGGTGAGGGCATCGACCGGTGGGTGCGGCAGTTCGCCGGGACGGCCGATCGCCCCTTCGGCGGCCAGCAGCCGCGGTGTTCCGGAGGTCGTCTGGCCCGGCGGCTCCAGCAGATAGGCATCGCCGACGGTCAGCCCGACCCGGCGGACCGAATCGCGCAGCAGCTGCCCGACATCGAAGCTGGTCCACAGGAAGCCGGTCAGCGCATCGCAGACGAGGCGTCCACCGGCATAGGGACGGCCGTCGTCGGGATCGACCTCGCGGGAATAGACCGGCAGATAGATCAGCACGGACTTCCTGCCCTGCTCCGACCTCAGCGGCTCGCCGCCGGCCGCGACGATGCGGTTGGCGGTGCAGGAGCGGGCCAGCACGTCGCGCTGGCCGGGCAGGGTGGCCATGTCCAATCCGACCAGCCCGGCGGCAGACCGCGGTTCGGCCAGCACAGTGACGAACCGGGCGGCGGCAAGCTGCCCGGCGGAAGAATCGCTGGCGCCGCCGTCGGACTCCGCGCTTCCCCCGCCACCGGCGGTGCGGACGGCGAAGGAACTGTGGCCCGCCGCGCGCATCGCACGCTCCAACAACGGGACGTCCCGTTCGGCGATCCGGCGCGCCCAGGCGACGGCATGCAAATTGGGGTAGAGCGGCAGCAGCGGCTCGACGGCCGATGCGAAGCTCACCTCCGTGACTGGAGCCGGGCCGGCCATCGGACCGCTGAGCGCGCGCAAAAGCACGCTCTGGTCCTCGAAATCAGACTTCAACTGGTCATGGAGCTGGATGGCCTGGCGGTCCGCCAGAGCAAGCTCAGCTCCGCGGGTGGCACTCCTGATCATCAGGAAGGCCGAAAAGGACAGGAACATCCCGGCGATAATGATCACCACCAGTTTCCCGGCCCGTCCCCCCTCCCGATAACGCCGGTTCATCCGAACGCCCTCCACCCAACCCGTTCGAACAGCGAGTGCCCGAACCGATCATAGCGAAGGCAAGACATAAAATGGTATGCGAAACTTGAAGCTCAAACGAAAGGAGGATAGCGGCCTAACCATTGGTGGATAAAAGAACTGTTGCGTTGAGGGAAACGGACGAAAGTTTGTTGCACTTCGCCGTATCCTTCGGTCTCTGTTTCAGAAATGTCATTGCGCTGCACAAAACCTCAATGGTTTCGACTCTCCATCTTTTGCTTACTTACCCCGAATCCATTCAACTGGCATTCTATTGTTTGTTATCAGAGTGGATCATGCCCGAGCAGACGGACCACGGCGGCACGCAGGGCAAGCGGGGCCACCGGCTTGTGCAGCAGCGGATAACCGGACAGCCGCGCCTCGCGCAGCCGCTTGGGGTCGGTGTCGCCGGTCAGGATCATTCCCGGAACCGGACGGTCGAACAGCTTGACGATCTGCCGGATCGCGACGATGCCGTTGGCGGCTCCCTTCAGCCGCAGATCGGATATGACGAGGTGAAAGTGCTCGGGCGCCGGGCCGAGCCGCTCGACAGCCATGTCGTAGGAGTCCGCGCCGACCACGCTGCATCCCCATTGCCCGAGCAGCGCTTCCAGCGCCGCCAGCACCATGGGGTCGTCCTCGATCACCAGGATGCGGGTGCAGCTGATGTCGGTGGTGCCGCCGTCCGACGCCGGTGCCCCGGCTGCCGCGCTCTCCGCCTGCGCGGACGCGTCCGCCCCTTCGGCGGCATGTTCGACGGATATGGGGACAAGGACGGCGAAGACGGTGCCCCGCCCCTCCTCCGCGCAGACCTCCAGCCCGAGGCCGAGCTTGCGGGCAAGGCCACGAACGAGGGTCAGGTCCAGGCCGAGCGCCCCTCCCCCTTCCCCGACCGGCTTCGCCAGCTCAGTCCGCAGGGCCGCCAGCCGCTGCGACGACAGGCCACGGCCGCTGTCCCACACCTCGACGCGCAGGCGGTCGCCGCGCAGGCGGCAGCCCAGCAGCACGCGGCCCCGCACCGTGCCGCGCAAGGCATTGGCGACCAGCCCGTGCAGCAGGCGCTCCAACAATGCGGAGTCGGTCCGCACCATCGCCGAACAGGGCATCACGGAGAAGCGCAGACCGCGGTCGGCAAAGCGCGGCGCCACCTCCAGCGCCAGGCGCATCAGGACGCCGTTCACCGCGTGGGTGCGGATGTCCGGCTCCATCAGGCCGCTTTCCAGGCGGACGAGGTCGAAATGGCCATCGACCATGCTGCGCATCGATTCCACCGCCTGGGCCATCGAGTGCAGCAGGTCGCGCCCCTCGCCAAGCCGGCTTTCAGCCACCCTGCTTTCCGCCACTCCGGCATCCAGGCGGCCATCCAGCGTGCCGATCAGCAGCGAGAGCGCGGCCAGAGGCTGGCGCAGGTCATGGCTCGCCGCCGCGAACAGCCTGTCGGCCGGATCGGGCATCCGCCGGACCGC
The DNA here is from genome assembly GCF_058780665.1 of Azospirillum sp. UENF 112521. Classification (NCBI taxonomy): domain Bacteria; kingdom Pseudomonadati; phylum Pseudomonadota; class Alphaproteobacteria; order Rhodospirillales; family Azospirillaceae; genus Azospirillum; species Azospirillum sp. UENF 112521. The sequence goes on along the minus strand of NZ_JBSNCI010000002.1, from coordinate 645,967 downwards.
AGGGGAACCGGCATTCAAAGAGACGGACGAAAGCGACGCGTCGAACCGCCACACCGCCCCCCCGCCGGCAAGCCGCAGCACCTGGCGGTCGGGCATCATGTGCGGTCCGGCGGACGGGAACAGGCTGGCCTCCAGCTCGTCGGCCGGCATGCCGGCGGTCAGGCGTCCGGCCAGCAGCGGAAGGGCTGCGGCCGCCGGCGTCCAGTCGGCGAGCCGTCCGTCGGTCCCGAACACCAGAAGGGCCGGCCCCGCACTGCCGGCATCGTCGTGGCTGCCCTTCACCGTCACACCTGCGTCCCAACCCTCACGCTCCGATAAGACTAGAGACTATGGAAGGCACAGCCCGTTGCAAAGCCCGCCATTGGGCAGATGGAACGCGAAGATCATAACGGTCACCTCAATCAAACCTTTCGTTGCTTTTTCGGTAAACCCCATGCATTGAAGGGGCTCCTCATCTGATTTGTTACAATTCGACAAATATTCGGCAACATATTTGATTCGGCCTTCAGCGTTTCTTAGGAATAGGCCGCAATGATCGCCGGATGGATTGCGACACGCAGACTTGTGCCGATGCCGGGCGGGGCGGGACCGCGGCCGAGGAACTCCCGCCTGCCGATCCTCTGCTGCTCGCCATGCTGCATCTGCCCGATGCGGTTGCAGTGCTCAAGGCGCACCACGACTGCACAGGTGCGCTGACCGACCTGGAATGGCTGTCCGCCAACCCGGCGGCGGAGCGGCTGATGGGCATCGCCCCGCTGACAGGCCGGCGGCTGCGCGGCGGCGGCATCGATGCCGCCTGCCCCGGCCTGTTCGCGGCTCTGGCCGATGCCCTGCACGGCCCGGTGGAGCGCACCGTCGCGGCGCGGCGCGGCACGACGCCGGTGCGCTGGCGGGTATCGGCCGGTCCTGCACCCGTCGGGTTGTGCGCCGTGTTGACCGACCTTGGCCCCGAAACGCCGACGGTGGCCGAAGCGCTGGCCGAAAGCCTGACCGCAGCGCTCGAGCACAGCGCAGAGAGCTTCGCCCTGTTCGACCATGAGGACCGGCTGGTCCATGCCAACGGCCGGCTGAAGAGGGATCTGCCCGATGTGGCCGACCGGCTGGTTCCCGGCGTTGCGTTCTCGGAGCTGGCCCACCGCTTCGCCCTGACCGACCCGCGCCTGACCACCGAGGAGGAGCGCCGCGCCTGGGTGGCGGCGCGGCTGGAGCGCCATCGCCGCCTGGAACCGCCGATGGTGGTGCCGTTGCCCGACGGACGCTGGCTGCTCAGCCGCGAACATGCGGTGCCGGGCGGCGTACTGGTCCACTACACCGACGTCACCACGCTGAAGCTGAACGAGGAGCGGCTGCGCATCCGCGAGGCGGAGGCCAGAACCGCCCGCGCCGAGGCGGAAAGCGCCAGCCGCGCCAAAAGCGCCTTCCTGGCCCAGATGAGCCACGAGTTGCGGACCCCGCTGAACGCCGTGCTCGGCTTTTCGGAGATGCTGCTGTCCGAGGCGTTCGGGCCGCTGGGCAATCCCCGCTACCGCAGCTATGCCGGCGACATCCGCGATGCGGGAACCCATCTGCTGGCGCTGATCGACGACATCCTGGAACTGTCGCGCCTGGATGGCGGCGGCATGCCGATGGCCGAGGAGGGCGTGGACCTCGACATGCTGTCGCTGCGCGTCGTCTCCGCCCTGCAGGAGGTGGCGAAGGAAGGCGACGTCCAATTGCGCCGCGAGGTGCCCGCCGACCTGCCGCTTCTGCAGGGCGACGCCCAGGCGTTGACCCAGATGCTGACCAATCTGCTATCGAACGCCGTCACCCACACCCGTCCCGGCGGCGAGGTGATGCTGACGGCCCATCTGATGCCGGACGGCGGGATCGGGCTGATGGTGGCCGACACCGGCGTGGGCATCCCGAGCGCCGAGCTTCCGCGCATCCTCCACCCGTTCGAACCGCCGGATTCCACCATCGCCCGCAACTCTCGCGGGACCGGGCTGGGGCTGCCCATCGTCAAGCGGCTGGTCGAGATGCATGGCGGACGGATGGAACTGACCAGCCAGCCCGGCGTCGGCACCGCGGTCGTGCTCGTCTTCCCCGCCGACCGCAGCCTGCCGCGCGACCGCTGCCGGCCGGCGCCCCTGCCTCCGGTCATTCTGCCCGGCTGATTCTGTCGGGCTAAATTCGGCGCGCCGATTGCCCGCATCCACCTTTTGCCCCTTGGCGGGGACGGGACGACAGGTCATTGTGGGCATCATGTTCCCTACACGTTCCCGTTTCGATGGTGGCACCGCGTCATGAGCGACGACATTGCCGTTCCGATTTCCGACACCGAGGCCAGCTTCCCGGCTGTGGGTGCGCCGCCGATCTTCCGCGGCGTCCGGCGGGCGCTGGCGACACGCGGCTATGCCAGCCTGACCGAATTCCGTTTGGCGAGCGGCCGGCGGGCCGATGTGCTCGCCATCGACGAGGCCGGCAACATCCTGATCGTCGAGGTGAAGAGCGGTGTGCCCGATTTCCGCTCCGACCAGAAATGGCAGGAATATCGGGAATGGTGCGACGCTTTCTATTTCGCGGTCGATGACGGCTTCCCGACCGAACTGATCCCTGAGGATTGCGGCTTGATCGTCGCCGATGCCTACGGCGCCGAAGTCCTGCGCGAGGCTCCAGTCGCCAAGCTGGCGGCCGCCCGCCGCAAGACCCTGCTGCTGCGCGCCGCGATGACGGGCGCCGGGCGGCTGCACCGGATCGAGGATCCAATGTTTACCCAATCCTCGCCGACCGTGTGACCCGGCCACCCGACCGCGGGGATGCGGAGGGGCGCGGAACCGGCTAGACTGCGGCCACCACATCAACCTGGGAGAGCGGACCGGCATGCCGGCGGACCAGATGGGCGCAGCACACCCCTTGCACATCCTGCTGGCGGAGGACGAAACGGTCACCCGCCTTGCCGCCCGCGTCCTGCTGGAGCGCGCCGGCCATCGGGTGCTGGCGGTGGAAGACGGACCGGCCGCCGTCGCCGCCGCGGCGGCCGATGCCTTCGACCTGATCCTGATGGATCTCGGCCTGCCCGGCCTGCCGGGCGACGAGGCCGTCCGCGCCATCCGCCGCCAGTCCGGCGGCGGCACCCCCCGTATCCTGATGCTGACCGCCAGCGCCACCAGCGAAGGCCAGGACCGCTGTGACGGCTGCGGCGCCGATGGCACGCTGATCAAGCCGCTGCGGCTCGACGCCCTGCTGGTGGCGCTGAGCCGCGGAGCGCAGGCCAGGACGCCGGCAGCCGAGCCGGCTTCCGAGGCGGCGTTCGACGAGCGCGCCATCGGGACGATGCAGGAGATGTTGCCCGCCACCCGCGTCGCCGAACTGATCGACAAGACGGTGGCGGTGCTGCGCCAGCATGGGCAGACGCTGGACGAGGCGCTGAAAAACGGCGACCGGACGACCGCCGGGGCGATGGCCCACAAGATCGCTGGTGTGTCCGGGCAATATGGCTGCGTCGCCCTGCGCCGGGCCGCACGCGCTCTGGAGAAGGAACTGGAGGAACCGGGCGCCGATACGGGCGGCCAGGCCGGTGAATTGGCCGGCATGCTGACGCCGGCGCTTGAATTCCTGGAACGCTGCGCTGCCGCGGCACGGGGATAACCCCCCGGCCGGCGGCAGTCAGCCTGTTCTTCAGCCCCGCTCGCCGGGCGAAACGGCGACGCAGTGGTGACCGTGCTTGGTCAGGACCGCGCAGGCCTTGCGGGCACCCTTCTCGTCCATGCCGGTCAGACGGGCACGATAGACGGTGTCCTTGCCGGTCTTGGCCTCGACCACGCTGGCCTTGGCGGTGCGCAGCAGGAAGGGTGCCTGCTTGACGGCCTGCGACACCGCCTTGTTGCCCGCCGCCTTGCTGGAGAAGGCGCCGACCTGGACACCCCAATGCGAGGCGTTGCCGCCACGGGTGGACTTCTCCTCTCGGGCCGGCGCGGCGGGGATCGCCGCCGGAACCGCCGCGGTCTGCAGCGAGGCGCGGACGACCGGCTTAGTCTTGACCTCGACCTCCTCGTCGTCATCGTCCCCTTCGCCGTCGATGGCGTCGGACCGGGTGGTGTCGAGGCTCGCCATCACCGGCGCGTCGTCGCGGCCACGGTTGGGCCGGCCGAAGGCCTGATCGAGCAGCGCCGCCATCCTGTTGTCGCGCGACACCGCAGACTTGCCGCCCAGCACAACGCCGACCAGACGCCGCCCGTCCCGCACCGCCGAGGCGGCGAGGTTGAAGCCGGACGCCACGGTATAGCCGGTCTTGATGCCGTCCATGCCCTCGTAGCGGGACATCAGGTGGTTGTGGTTGGCCAGGGTGCGGCCGCCATAGACGAAGTTGCGGCGGCTGAAATAGGGGTAATACTTTGCATGGTCGCGCATCAGCGCGCGGGACAGATAGGAATAGTCGCGGGCGGTCGTCACCTGCTCCATGTTCGGCAGGCCCGAGGCGTTGCGGTAAACGGTGTGGCGCATGCCCAGTTCGCGCGCCTTGCGCGTCATCATCTCGGCGAAGCGCGACTCGGTGCCGCCCAGCGCCTCCGCCAGCACCACGGCGGCATCGTTGGCCGACTTGGTGACCAGCCCGAGGATCGCCGTCTCAACCTTCAGCGTCTGGCCGGCGCGCAGGCCGAGCTTGGTCGGCGTCATGCTCTCCGCCCAGGACGAGACCGGCAACTGCTGATCGAGGGTCAGGCGACCGTCCTCCAGCGCATCGAAGGTCAAATAGAGCGTCATCATCTTGGTCAGCGACGCCGGATGGGTGATCGCGTCGGCGTCCTGGTCGATCAGCACCTGCCCGGTGCGGGCATCGACGACGATGGCGGCGGCCTTGGCCGCCAGCGCCTCGGCGGCGGACAGGCCGGACCCGACGGCAACCATCCCCAGCAGCGCGGCCGCCGCGAGCAGATGGCGCCCCATACCCGCCGAACTCCGCCCGCCGGCCGTATCCGCCGCGCGAAAGGCGAACGGAAACAATCCGTTACGAACGGTGTTGCGCGTTACACTCATGATGGCCCCGCCAACCGCTAGATCTTGGTGCTTGGTTCAATGGTAAATTCGTGCGAAATCAGTGTCTAGCATGAATTCGTTAATTTACTGCTTTGGCTTTTCGCAGTTTCTGTGGCCAAAATCGCGGGTCCTGCATGTAGAGGGAAGGAACGGCGGGGACGGCACGGCGGAAGGGTTGCGGCACGGCGCAAACGGAAGGGGCAAACGGATTACCGGCGTCCCCAGACAGGCCAAAGCCCACCGGTGTCCGGAGATCGGGTCTTGCCGCCACGTCCTTCGTTCTCCACCTACCAGGGGCCGCCGACGCGAGGCAAGCGACAATGAGCCGTGGTCATCAAAGAACCGTTCCGGCCGCCTTTTTTTCCCGCGGGGGTGACCGCCGGGCCATGGTCCGCGCAACCGCCAGGATGACGGGAGTTGCCGCCATGGCGGTGACGCTGCTCGCGCTGGCCGGTTGCAGCTCCGTCGGGCCGACCGACAACCCGGTGGCGCGCAAGCTGACCTGGTTCAGCTACCTCAACGGCGACGACCTGCGGTCCCGCTGCGGCAAGGACAGCGCCGACCGCTACCGGCTGATCTTCAATGCCGACTACAACCGGCATGTCCGCACCTACGACATCGTCGGCGACATGGACCGCGGCGGCGCCGCGGTCGAAGCCCACGTGATCGAGGCGACCGACCTCGCCCGCCTGACGCTGGCCGATCCGTTCTCCGCCGCGCGCGGCAACACGGCGACCCTGCAACTGAGCGCCGCCCAGTTCGACAGCTTCGTCGGCCGCCTGCGCGAGGACGGGGTGTTCGACCCGCCGCCCCAGGGCTTGCGCTTGCCGTCCAACGGCTTTTATTGGCTGATCAACGGCTGCCGGGCCGGGCAGTGGTTCTTCACCGCCTACCCCTACCCGTCCAGCCGCTTCACCGACGCCCGGTTCCCGGAGCTGCTGCGCAGCATCGACCCGACCGGCATCGCCTATCCCGGCCTGCCGGCTCCCGACGAGGCTCCGCGCACCCTGCCCTCCTCCGGCCAGCTGGCGGACGGAGGCGTGTTCTTCGAGGTGCAGATCGGGCGCGACGGGCTGGGCCACTATGGGCTGGTGGGCCCGACCGCCCCCTTCGGGGCGCTGCTGCTGAGCGCCCTTCCGGGGAAATGAGCAAAACCGACGGTGGCGGTCACGGGTGACCGCCGGGGTTCAGACGGCCTCTTCGGCCGGCTGGCGCGGGCGCATGTCTTCCGGCACCAGCGTCTCGACCCAGGGACCGTCCGGCATGCGCCGGGCCAGTTCGGTCAGGTTGCGGTTCCACCACTGGCGCTGTTCGGCAAGGTCGTCATAGTCGTAGTTCGACTGGCGCCAGCTGCGCGAGTCGGCATGGTAGGACACCATGTCGATGGGGAAGCCGACATCGTTGCTGGAGAAACGCGTGCTGTCGAAGGACAGGTAGGCCAGCTTCAGCGCCGTCTGCATGTCGGTGCCGTAGGTCAGCGCCCGGTCCAGGATCGGCTTGCCATAGGCGGTGGCGCCGATCGAAAGATAGGGGGTGCGCTCGTCGACCTCGATCCAGTTGCCCTCCGGATAGACCAGGAACATGTAGGGTTCGCGGTCTTCGGCCAGCTGGCCGCCGATGATGGCGTGCAGGTTGAAGTGCAGCTTCGACGCCTCCAGCGACTCCCTGTCCTCCGCGGCGACTTGCCGCAGGCAGGCGGTGAAGGCCGAAACCGCGTCCAGCATGGTCGAATAGGACTCGCCCCGGCGCTTCTGCATGTCGCGGCGCAGATAGGCCAGCGTCTTGTCGCGCACGCTGCGCAGGCCGGAGTTCATGATGAAGAAGCGGTCGCCGCCGCTGCCCATCATCGTCACCTTGCGGGCCGACGAAAGCTGCGATCCGCTGGTGATCCGGCCGTCCGACAGACCGATCAGGCCGTCGCGGGTCTTGATGCCAAGGCAGTAGGTCATGATCGAAATGGTCCCGAAGATGCGGCCTGAAGAGCGGATGGTCCGGCACGCCGCGTCCAAGCGCCGCACCTGACCTATGGCCGAGGCGAATCCCGCCCGCGGCCAAGCTACACTTGTCCCAGCGTCGGTAAAGCCTTCGTTAAGGACATCCGCCATCAGGGCCGCTTTCAAGGACTTGAGGCGGGTTCCGCCCGGTCCGGCAACGGGAAAGGCGCGGTCGTCATCGAAGCGTCACGCCATAGGGGTATGCTGCGGCGCAAGAGACTAGGCCGGGCACCCCCGAACGGACAGTTGACACCGCCCCATGCTTAGCCCATAAAATTCTTATATTGCAATGCAGCATTCTGGCGCCCTTCCCTTGTGTGGAAAGACGGCGGTCGAGGGCTGCACAACGTAAAAAACTCAAACGCACACCGCTGCCGGCAGGCTCCTCGCCACGCTTTGCGGCGGACGGGTCTCATCAACCAAACGCCGGCATCAGCCAGGAAGGAACGCACGCCATGAACCAGTTCACGCCGAAGTCGATCGAGAACGTCGCCGCCCAGGCCAAGGAGCAGTATGAGGGTCTGGTGAAGGCCGGCCAGGAACAGACGGTCAAGCAGTTCGAGCAGACCGCGACCGCCGCCAAGGAGCAGTTCGAGAAGACCGCCGCCCAGCTGCTGAAGAGCTATGAGGACCTTCAGGCCACCGGCAAGGCCAATGTCGAGGCGCTGATCGCCAGCAGCACCATCGCCGCCAAGGGCGCCGAGGATCTGGGCCGCGAGGTCGTCGCCTACGGCCAGTCGGCGCTGGACAAGTCCATCACCACCGGCAAGGCGCTGCTGACTGCCCGCACCATCCAGGAGGTGGTGGAGCTGCAGAACGATTTCCTGAAGACCAGCTTCAACTCGCTGCTGGCCGAGACCACCCGCCTGCAGGAGCTGTCGACCAAGGTCACCAACGAGGCGCTGGCCCCGCTGAACGCCCGCGTCACCGCGACGGTCGAAACCTTCTCCAAGCCGATCGTCAAGCCGATCGCCGCCTGAGCGGCCCCATCGGATGGCACGTGACGGCCGGGATCCAGCTATGGATCCCGTCATCGCAAACGGCCCGGCAACCTCCACGCGGTTGCCGGGCCGTTCTGCGTTAAGCCCCCCTACGCTCCCGCCGGATGTTCGCGCGGAAGTTTTTTGTGCAGCGCACAATGCCCATTGACTCCCTGCGCCGCTTTCCTTATCTTCAGCTTATGTTGCAGTGCAGCATACTTCGGGCGCCCGCCCTGTCGGGGTCCGAGGGTTTCAACCCATTCCGCAATCGGCCGCCGCACCGTCGGGGCCGCGCGGTTGACCCCTTATAGAGCGCGAGGAGCATAGCCATGTCCGACCAGATCGCCGCCGTCACCAAGTCCGTCGAAGACGCCATCGCCACTGCCAAGCAGAATCTGGAAGGCCTGGTGAAGGCCCAGCAGGAGCAGATCGAGAAGGCCTCCGCCAAGGTGCTGAAGGGCTATGACGAGCTGACCGTTCTCACCAAGGAGAATGTCGATGCGCTCGTGAAGTCCGGCACCGTCGTCGCCAAGGGCGCGGAAGAGGCCGGCAAGCAGGTCGCCGCCTTTACCCAGTCCTCGCTGGAGAAGAGCGTGTCGAACGCCAAGGCCGTGCTGGCGGTGAAGACGATCCAGGAACTGGTCGAGCTGCAGAGCGCCTTCACCAAGGCCAGCCTCGATGCATTCGTGTCGGAGAGCACCAAGCTGCAGGAGCTGACCGTCAAGGTCGCCAACGAGGCGCTGGCCCCGCTGAACGCGCGCGTCAACGCCACGGTCGAGGTCCTGTCGAAGAAGCCGGTCGCCGCCTGACCGGTCCGACTCTCCTGCTTTCTTGACCGGTGGGCAGGCAATGCCCACCTGAAGGACCGCATCGCAGCGGCCCGACATCCCGCCTTGGGATGCCGGGCCGTTTTGCGTTTCCGGCCGCGGCCCTCCTCCAACGGTCGGAAGGCCCCTTGATCGGGGTAGGGTTTTCCGCCGATTGCGGCCATTTCCGAAGCGGTGTCTCCTATTACGGAGTAGCGGAAGGGCCTGTGGTCCAAAGGAGGGTCTGCCAAATGGAGGTCAGCTGAAAACGGCCCCTTCCCACCGCGCCCGAAATGACCATATCATTCCCAGTGAAAGTGCATCGCGATGACATTCGACTGGGACCATGGCCGACTCTGACAAGCAGGGCAACGACGGCACTAACAGCGGCGTGGTCGTCAAGGCCAAGCCGAAGACCAAGAAGCCGTCGATGTACAAGGTGTTGATGCTGAACGACGATTACACTCCCATGGAGTTCGTCGTTCTCGTTCTCGAACGCTTCTTCAGCAAATCGCGGGAGGAAGCGACACAGATCATGCTGCATGTGCACCGGCGGGGTGTGGGGTTGTGCGGCGTGTTCACCTACGAGGTGGCGGAGACGAAAGTCACGCAGGTGATGGACTTTGCGCGCCAGAACCAGCACCCGCTGCAATGCACGTTAGAAAAGGATTAGACCCACACATGCTGTCGCGTAACCTGGAACAGACGCTGCACCGAGCCCTGGCCCACGCGAACGAGCGCAGGCATGAATACGCGACGCTCGAACATCTGCTTCTCGCGTTGACCGAAGACTCCGATGCTACCGCCGTCTTGCGCGCTTGCGGGATCGATCTCGACCGACTGCGCGCGGAACTGTCGGATTACCTCGACAATGAATTGGCGAACCTTATCACGAACAGGCCCGATGATGCCAAGCCGACGGCTGGTTTCCAGCGGGTTCTGCAGCGTGCGGCCATCCACGTCCAGTCGTCGGGACGTGAGGAGGTGACGGGAGCAAATGTGCTCGTTGCCTTGTTCTCTGAACGCGAGAGCCACGCGGTTTACTTCCTGCAGGAGCAGGAGATGACCAGGTTCGATGCGGTCAACTACATCTCTCACGGAATCGCGAAGGCTCCGGGCCGCTCGGAAACAAAGCGTGTCTCGGGCGCTGACGACGAGGCGGCGGCGGAGAAGGTCGTGAAAAAAGGCAGCGAAGCGCTAGACGCATATTGCGTCAACCTGAACAAGAAGGCGTCCGGCGGGAAGATCGATCCGCTGATCGGCCGGGAGCAGGAGGTCGAACGGACCATCCAGATCCTGTGCCGGCGGTCGAAGAACAACCCGCTCTACGTCGGCGACCCCGGTGTCGGCAAGACCGCCATCGCAGAGGGCCTCGCCCGCCGCATCGTGCAGCAGGAAGTGCCGGAGGTGCTGCGCAACGCCACCATCTTCGCGCTCGACATGGGCTCGCTGCTGGCCGGCACGCGCTACCGCGGCGATTTCGAGGAGCGTCTGAAGGCCGTCGTGTCCGAACTCGAGGCGACGGAGGGGGCGATCCTCTTCATCGACGAGATCCACACGGTGATCGGCGCCGGCGCCACCTCGGGCGGTGCGATGGATGCCTCGAACCTGCTGAAGCCGGCGCTGGCGTCGGGTTCGCTGCGCTGCATCGGCTCGACCACCTACAAGGAATACCGCAGCTACTTCGAGAAGGACCGGGCGCTGGTCCGCCGCTTCCAGAAGATCGACGTCAACGAGCCGTCGGTCGAGGATGCGATCAAGATCCTCCAGGGCCTGAAGCCTTATTACGAGAAGCACCACAAGGTCACCTACACCAACGACGCCATTCGCGTCGCGGTGGAGCTGTCGGCCAAGTACATCGGCGACCGCAAGCTGCCCGACAAGGCCATCGACATCATCGACGAGGTCGGTGCGGCGCAGATGCTGCTGCCGGAGAACAAGCGCCGCAAGAAGATCGGCGTGAAGGACGTGGAGGCGGTGGTCGCCAAAATCGCCCGCATCCCGCCGAAGTCGGTCAGCCGCGACGACAAGGAAACGCTGCTGAACCTTGAACGCGACCTGAAGACCATGGTCTTCGGCCAGAACAAGGCGATCGACGCGCTGGTCTCCGCGATCAAGCTGGCGAGAGCCGGCCTGCGCGAGCCGGAGAAGCCCATCGGCAACTACCTGTTCACCGGCCCGACCGGTGTCGGCAAGACCGAGGTGGCCCGCCAGCTCGCCATGACGCTGGGCATCGAGCTGACCCGTTTCGACATGTCCGAGTACATGGAGCGGCACACGGTGTCGCGCCTGATCGGCGCCCCTCCGGGCTATGTCGGCTTCGACCAGGGCGGCATGCTGACCGACGCCATCGACCAGCACCCGCACTGCGTCCTGCTGCTGGACGAGATCGAGAAGGCCCATCCGGATCTGTTCAACATCTTGTTGCAGATCATGGACCACGGCAAGCTGACCGATCACAACGGCAAGATCGTCGATTTCCGCAACGTCATCCTGATCATGACCTCGAACGCCGGGGCCGCCGACATGGCGAAGCCCGCCATCGGCTTCGAGCGTGACCGCCGGGTCGGCGAGGACATCGAAGCGGTCGAGAAGATGTTCACGCCGGAGTTCCGCAACCGTCTCGACGCGATCATCCCGTTCGCGCCGCTGACGCAGGAGGTCATCAACCGCGTCGTCGACAAGTTCATCATGCAGATGGAAGCGCAGCTGGAAGACCGCGGCGTGTCCATCGAGCTGAACGAGGAGGCCCGCGAGTGGCTGGGCAAGAAGGGCTACGACCCGCTCTACGGCGCCCGCCCGCTCGGCCGCGTGATCCAGGAGTACATCAAGAAGCCGCTGGCGGAAGAGCTGCTGTTCGGCAAGCTCAGCAAGGGCGGTCTGGTCAAGGTCACCGTCAAGGACGACAAGCCGGCCTTCGATTATACCGAAGGCAACCGGCCGAAGCGCACCTCCGGTGACGATGACGAGGAGATGGTGTCGGAGATGGTCGAGTAAGGTCGGCCCATCGGTCCACCGACCCGTTCCGCATGGCAAAAAAGGGGACCGTCCGCGGTCCCCTTTTTCGTTGTGCGGCCAATGGGTACGGCCGACGGATGCGCTCTTTTGCATCGGGTCGTCACCGCGTGATACTTTTGCGCGAAGGCCCGACTGCGGTATGGTCGCGCCATGACCGAATCCGCCGCCACGCCGCCCGCCGTCGATCAATCCGGCCTTGTCCAGTCCGCAGATGCGCAGGCGCCGCTGATGCCGGCCCCCGATGCGCTGCGCATCGCATTTTCCTGCGCCGACACGGACGAGGCGCGCTCCGCCCGCACCCGGCTGGTCCATCGCTACGGCAATGCCATGGCGGACGAAGCCGACGTGATCGTGGCGCTGGGCGGCGACGGATTCCTGCTGGAAACCCTGCACCGGGCGCTAACCCGCAACCGCGAACGGCCGACTCCGGTCTATGGCATGAACCGCGGCTCGGTCGGCTTCCTGCTGAACGCCTACCGCGAGGAGGATCTGGCGGAGCGGATCGTGGCGTCCCAGCATGTCCGACTGCATCCGCTGCGCATGGTGGCGACGCGGGTGAATGGCGAGCGGGTCGAGGCGCTCGGCATCAACGAGGTTTCCCTTCTGCGCGAGACGCGGCAGGCAGCCAAGCTGCGCATCACCATCGACGGTGTCATCCGGCTGCCGGAGCTGATCTGCGACGGCGCGCTGGTGGCGACGCCGGCGGGCAGCACCGCTTACAACCTGTCGGCCCACGGCCCCATCGTGCCGCTGAATGCCGGCGTTCTGGCGCTGACCCCGATCAGCGCCTTCCGCCCGCGGCGCTGGCGTGGCGCGCTGCTGCCGCACACTGCCAAGATCACCTTCGACGTGCTGGAGGAAGGCAAGCGCCCGGTCAGCGCCGTCGCCGACTTCACCGAGGTGCGCGAGGTTCTGCGGGTCGAGGTCCAGGAATGCCGCGAGGTCGGCCTGACCCTGCTGTTCGACCCGGAACTGAACTTTGAAGAGCGCATCCTGAAGGAACAGTTCGCGCCGTAAGGCTCGCATCCCTACGTCACGCCCGCCGCGCAACCCACACGGCGGTCAGGTCGTCGCGCAGCGGCAGGCTGGTGCGGGCATAGAAGCTGTCCATCATCGGCCGCAGCGGGTGCTGGCGGTCGCGGGCCAGCGCGTCGCGGACGAAATCGGGCACGGCGCCCTGCCCCAGCGGGGCATGCCCGTCGCCGCCGCATTCGATCAGCGCATCGCTGTACAGGAACAGGAAGCCGCCGCGCGGCAGGCGGTGGCTCTGGTCGACATACTGCGCCCGGCGCGAGGCGCCGAGCACCAGCCCGGCCGAGTCGAGCAGGCGGATGTCGGGTCCGTTTCCCTTCGCGCCCACCGGCGTCCCCAGCACCGGGTTGGGCGAGCCCGCCGCGGCGAAGGTCAGCGTGTCGATGGCGAGGTCGAGGATGCCGAAGAAGGCGGTGGCGAACTGCCCCGTCGGCAGCACGTCCTTCAGTGCGCCGTTCAATTGGGTCAGCCATTGCGACGGCGCCATATGCTGCATCGGAAAGCGGTCGATCAGCGTGTGCAGGCGGAAGGTGTTGATCGCCGCGGTGATGCCGTGCCCGGCGAAATCGATCATCAGCAGCCCCAGCCGGCGGTCGCCCAGCGGATAGAGGCCCCAGAAATCGCCGCCCAGCTCCGACGAGGTCTCGAAATGGGCGTCCAGCGTCAGCCCGTAGCGGTCCGCCACCTCGGCAAGCTTGCGGGTCTCCGGCAGAAGCGAGGTCTGCATGGCGCGGGCATGCGACAGCTCGCGCTGGACCCGTTCGTGGAACGCGGCGAGATCGTTGAACAGCTTGCGCTTTTCCAGCTGGTGACGGACACGCGCCACGCATTCGCCGGGCTTGATCGGCTTGGAGATGAAATCGCTGCCACCGGCCTCGAAACAGCGCACCTGCTCCTCGTCGCTGTCCAGCGCGGTCTGGAACAGCACGGGAAGCTGCTCGTGCGTCGCGTTGCGGCGCAGCGCCTCGCACATCTCCCAGCCGTTCATCACCGGCATGTCGACGTCCAGCAGGACAAGGTCGGGGCGGAAGCGGTCGACCGCCGCCAGCCCTTCCCGGCCGTTCTCGGCGAAGGCGATCTCGGCGATGCCAGCGCGGCGGATCACCAGGGCCAGCGATTTGCGGTTGAATTCGTTGTCGTCGACGATCAGGACGCGGCAGTCCGACAGCGACAGGGCGGGCGCGGCCATGGACGCTCCGTCAGCGGTCGAACTGCAGGACGGTGCACCGCCCGCCGTCGGTCACCGTCACCCGCGAGGCCAGCGTCCGCATGAAGACGAAGCCGCGGCCCGACCGCGCCTTGTTACCGGTGGTCGCCGGGGCCAGCGCGGTGTCGAAGCCGCCGCCCTGGTCCACCACCGCAATGGCGATGCAGCGCCCGTTCCAGCGGCAGAAGATGTCCAACCGCCGCCGCGTCACGGCGGGATCGTCCAGCCGGTCGCGCATCATCTCGCTGAACCGGCGATAGCCGCCCGGCTCTCCCTTCACCGCGCTGGACAGGCCCAGATTGCCGTGGACGATGGCGTTGGCGACGGCCTCGTGGAGGCAAAGCTCCACATTGGACCGGCGCTGCGGATCCAGAACGCCGCGCCGCACCAGCTCGTCGCAGACCAGCACCGGGCATTGCAGGCCATAGGCGGTGCCGGTGGTCAGCGACAGGTAGAATCCGGGACACTCGGGATCGTCCGCCGCCGGTGCCCCCGACCAGTCGTCGAGCGGGGCCGCCGCCTCGTCGGCGCCCTCTCCCAACTCGACCGTCAGAAAGGGGCTGCGGTCGAAGGCGGCGCGCAGACGGTCGCGGTCGGCCCGCTCCATCAGCAGCGTTTCGACCGCCCGGTCCGGCAGCCGCCGCCCGGTTGCCATGGCGTCGTCCTGCTGGTCCTGAACCGTCCCGGCGAAGCGCGACGCGACGCGGGCGGCCATGTCGGCAGGCACCCGGTCGCGCAACAGGCTGAAGCCGCGGAGTGCCGGTTCGGTCGGGCAGTCGTGATGAGCGGCGTCCATGCGGCAAACTCCCCTGGGACAAGGACCGGCGGGCCAGGACTCGGCGGTTTACGATTCGATGGTGATGATCTCGCCCAGCCGCGCCAGATCGATCGACCGCTTCACGTCACCCAGCGGATGGCGGACGATCATCTTGATGTTACGGCTCTCGGTCTCCTCCTGGAGGATCAGCAACATCCCGAGCCCGGCGGAGTCGATGAAGTCCAGCTTCGACATGTCGATGACGAAGCGCCGTGCACGGGACTGCTCCACCAGTTCGACGATGTCCCTGAGCCGGTCATGGTCGGTGAATTCGAGGCGGCCCGTCAGCCAGACCTCGGTCGCATCGACTGTAATGGTCGTCTTGAAATCCATAGGTCCTCTCAAAATCCTCTTTACCCGGTCCGCAGCCCTGGCCGCACCCATACAAATGCGCGCGAAACCAAGGCAATCCGCCTATGCACAGTAGTGCAAGCACTCATCCGGCCTCAAGTCCCGATACCGTAATCGGATAAACGCCCTCCCCGGGCGCGACACTTTTCCTCCGCTTCCCGCCGCCGGGACGCAACCCGCATGGACGGGCGGCGGACGACGGGGTAGAACGTCCCTGGGGAGGTGCGCGCTCCGCGTGCCGCGCCGCCGCCAGCCGCCCTATCGACGAACCTCCGGAACGGCAAGGCATGACCAGGATCGTTGAGGCATGGCGGCGCATACCGACCGTATCGGCCAAGTTCCTGCTGATCCTGGTGCCCAGCCTCGTGGTCGCGGTTTCGCTGTTCTCGGCCCTGTTCTTCTATGACCGCTACAAGGATTTGCAGGCGGCGTTGCGGGAGAAGGTGGCGACCATCGCCGACATCAACGCGGCGGCGCTGTCCAACAATCTGTGGACCTTCGACGTCCAGGCCATCCGCAACGTCATCCAGGCCATCGGCGCCAACCGGGAGCTTGTCTGCGTCGAGGTGAGCGACGATCTGGCCGACGGGCTGTTCGCCTGGCCGGGGCCGAGCTGTCCCTTGAGCAGCGACGCCAACATCGAACGGCGGCCGGTCCGGGTCCAGAACCTCCAGGTCGGCACCATCACCCTGCATTACAGCCACGACGTCGTCCGCGAGCAGCTGCGGCAGGAGGTGGTGAACACCGCGGTGCTGCTTCTGCTGATGCTGGCCGGCACCATAGCGGCGGCGCTGGCGGCGCTGCGGCTGACGGTGGGCCGGCCGCTGGGGCGGCTGATCGCCTCCATCCTCGAATCGGAACGGGGCGGCGGGCACCAGCCGGTGGACTGGCGCGCCGCCGACGAGCTTGGGCGGGTGATCCAGGCCCACAACGCCATGCTCGCCCGGCTGGGACAGGAGGAGGCCGCCCTGCGCAAGAGCGAGCAGCGGCTGGCGCTGGCCATCACCGCCACCCGGTCCTCCGTCTGGGATTACGACCTGCGCAGCGGGCAATATTGGTGGTCGAAGGAATTCCCCGCCCTGCTCGGCTATGGCCCGAGCGAGCTGCCGATGACGGCGGCGACCTGGTCCTCGCTGCTGCATCCGGACGAGGCGGAGCGGGTGATGCAGGAGTCGCGGCGCCGGGTGCGCGACCGCGCCATGGCCTACACCGCCGTCTACCGCATGCGCCGGCGTGACGGCCGGTGGGCCTGGATCGAAGACCGCGCCACCGCCCAGCGCGATCCCGACGGCCGCGCCCGCCGCCTGACCGGAACCATGTCCGACGTCACCGAACGGGTGCGGGCCGAACTGGATCTGGCCCATGAGCGCAACGTGCTGCAGGTCACGCTGAACAACACCGACCAGGGCATCATCAAGGTCGACGGCAACGGGCGGGTGGTGACGGCGAACCGCCGCGCCGCGGAGCTGCTGAACATCCCGCCCGAGGTGCTGGCCGGCAACCCGCGCTTCGCCGACGTCGTGGCGCTCCAGCGCCGCCAGGGCGAGTTCGGCGAGATGGGCGACGATCCCGACCTCTATCTCAGCTACGGCATCGGCACGGAGGGCAGCGGACGCGGCTCCGACACCGGCACGGATGGCGGCTTCGGGATGCAGCCGGGCGAGCCGGCGGGGATGATCGACCAGCCCTTCACCTTCAAGCGCCGCCGGCCCGACGGCCGCATCGTCGAGGTGCGCACCAACCCGCTGCCGGAGGGCGGATTCGTCCGCACCCTGACCGACGTGACGGTGGAAGCCCGGTCGGCCGAGGAAATCTTCAATGCAATGCAGGAGTTGGAACGCGCCTATGCCGATTTGAAGGAGACGCAGGCCAATCTGGTCCAGGCCGAGAAGATGGCCTCGCTCGCCCTGCTGGTCGCCGGCGTCGCGCATGAGATCAACACTCCGATCGGCATCGCCTTCGGCTGCGCCACCCATCTGTCGGGCCGGACCGGCATGCTGGCCGAGGGGTTCGAGCGCGGGACGATGAAGAAGTCGGAGCTTGCCGCCTATGTCGCCACCGCCAGCGAATCCTCCCGCCTGATCGAACAGAACCTGACCCGTGCCGCGGAGCTGATCCAGAGCTTCAAACGGGTCGCCGTCGACCAGACCAGCGAGGAGCGCCGCCGCTTCGACCTGCTGGCCTATCTGGAGGAGGTGGTGACCTCGCTCGGCCCCACCCTGCGCAAGAGCCGCCACCGGGTTGCCATCGCCTGCTCGCCCGGCATCCTGATGGACAGCTTCCCCGGTGCGCTGAGCCAGGTGGTGACCAATCTGGTGATGAACGCGCTGACCCACGCCTTCCCGGCGGACAGCAGGGGGCACATGGTCATCGACGTGGACGAGGTGGCCGAGGGCGAGGTGGAGATCCGCTTCGCCGACGACGGAGTCGGCATCGCCGCGGAAAACCTGCCCAAGGTGTTCGAGCCCTTCTTCACCACCCGGCGCGGGTCGGGCGGCAGCGGCCTGGGGCTGCACATCGTGTTCAATCTGGTCACCCAGTCGCTGGGCGGGCGGATCTCGGTTGACAGCGTTCCCGGCGATGGAACTACCTTCACCCTGCGCATTCCGAAGACCGTCATCCCCCCCGGCAGTCCTGCCGCCGCCACGCCTTCGCCGCCGCCCGTACCGCTGGAGACCGAACCCGCATGAGCACCGGCGCCTACGACGACGACGAAATCCTGTTCGCCGACGAGGAGGCGGACGGCGCTGCACCCGATCCCGGCGAGGCGGCCACCGGTGCGGAGCCGGTCGACCCGGCGGCCCCACCCTGGGTGATCCTGGTGGTTGACGACGAATCCGACGTCCATTCCATGACCGGGCTGCTGCTGGCCGACGTCGCCTTCCAGCGGCGGCGGCTGGACCTCGTCAGTTGCTTCACCGCGGCGGACGCCCGCACCGTGCTGGAAAGCCGGCACGACATCGCCGTGGTCCTGCTCGACGTGGTGATGGAGGAGGATGATTCCGGCCTGAAGCTGGTGCGCTGGATCAGGGACGGGCTGGGCAACCGCGATGTCCGCATCATCCTGCGCACCGGCCAGCCGGGTCAGGCGCCGCAGCGCGACGTGATCGTCGATTACGACATCAACGATTACAAGCCAAAGGCCGACCTGTCGGCGGAAAGCCTGTTCACCGCGGTGATCGCGGCGCTGCGCGCCTTCGACCAGATCCAATCGATCGAAACCCGAGTGGCGGAACGCACGCGCGAGCTGCGCGAAAGCCGCGAGCAGGCGGAGGAGGCGACCAAGGCCAAATCCGCCTTCCTCGCCACCATGAGCCACGAGATCCGCACGCCGATGAACGGGGTGCTGGGCATGCTGGGCCTGCTGGAACGGACGGAGCTGGACGAGCACCAGCGCGACACCGTCGGCACCATGCGCAAGTCGGCCAACGCGCTGCTGCGGATCATCGACGACATCCTGGACTTCTCGAAGATCGAAGCCGGGAAGATGGATTTGGAACGGGTGGCGCTGTCGGTCCCGGCGCTGGTGGAGGGGGTGGCGGAAACGCTGGCCCCCGCCGCCGGGGCCAAGGGGCTGGCGCTGCTGACCTATGTCGACCCGGCGATCCCGCAGGCTTTGCTGGGCGATCCGGTGCGGCTGCGCCAGATCCTGTTCAATCTGGCCGGCAACGCCATCAAATTCACCGAGGCCGGCCGCGTCGTGCTGCGCGCCGAGCTGGAATCGCCCCCGGCAGGGACGGAGACTCTGCTGCGCATCGCCGTCTGCGACACCGGCATCGGCATCGCCGAGGCGACGCGCCAGCGCCTGTTCCAGCCCTTCACCCAGGCGGAAAGCTCCACCACCCGGCGCTTCGGCGGCACCGGGCTCGGCCTGTCGATCAGCCGCCGGCTGGCGGCGCTGATGGGCGGCGAGATCGGGGTGGAGAGCGAGCCCGGCCTCGGCTCCACCTTCTGGCTGCGCCTGCCCCTGACCGGCACCGCCGCGCCGGATGCGGCGGAGGACGGTCCCGATGCCGTCGATCTGGACGGGCTGACCGTCCTGCTGGGCGTGCCCGACGACACGGAGCGCGGTTTCCTCGCCCGCTATCTGGAGCAGGCCGGCGCCCGCGTGCTGCCCGCCGCCTCCCCGCCCGAACTGGCGGCGCAGGCCCGCATCGCCCGCGAAGCCGGCTGCGCCGTCGGCGTCGTCACCATCGACAAGGCGCTGCACGTGCCCGCCGCCGCCTGCGCGCCGGAGGAGCTTGGCCGCCGCAGCGGCGAGGCCCGGCCACCGGTGGTCCTGCTCTGCCATGAGACGGGCGGCATGCCCGGCCCGGCCTCCCACCCCGCGACGCGCGGGGCGGAAGCCGGCACGGTGGTGCTGAGCCGCCCGCTGCGCCGGCTGGTCCTGCTGCGCGCGGTGGCCGTCGCCGCCGGGCGGCTGCATCTCCAGCCGGTTCCCCCCCATTCCCAGCCCCAGTCCTCTGCCCTGCCCTCGCCCGCCACCGCCAGGACCGCGGCAGGCCCCACCGCCGGCGTCCCCGGCGTGGAGGAGGCGGAAGCCCAGGGGCGCCTGATCCTGGTGGCCGAAGACAACCCGGTGAACCGCAAGGTTCTGCTGATGCAGTTGCAGGCGCTGGGCTATGCCGCGGAGATGGCGCCCGGCGGGGCCGAGGCGCTGGAAGCGCTCGACGCCATGCGGCAGGGCCGGCGGCGTTTCGCCCTGCTGCTGACCGACGTCCAGATGCCGGAGATCGACGGATTCGAGCTGACCCGCCGGATCCGCAACGACGAACCGTCGGCGGACCGCCTCCCGATTGTCGCCATCACCGCCAATGCCGCCCCGGCCGACATCGAACGCTACCGCGCCGCCGGCATGGACGATGTACTGAGCAAGCCGCTGGAACTGTCGCAGTTGGGAGCGACGCTCGCACGCTGGCTGCCGCCGATCCCCGCCGAGCCAGCGGGGGTTCCGGCACAGGCGCTGCCCGAGGCGCAACCCGGAGGGTGGGTTGAACTCGCCGGCCTGCGCGCGCTGTGCGGCGGCGATGCGGCAATGCTGGCGGAACTGCTGGGCGATTTCATCGCCATCGGCCGCGGGGTGATCGCCGATCTGGACAAGGCTCTCGACATGGGCGACCGCGACCGGATGCGGGCTTGCGCCCACAATCTGAAGGGCTCCTCCCGCAATGCCGGCGCCAAGCCGCTGGCCGAGGCCGCCCGCATGCTGGAGCAGTCGGCCACCGAAGGCGCGCCCCTCTCCCGGCTCAAGGAGGAGGCCAGCCGGCTGCGCGACAGCTTCGCCGCGACCTGCACCGCCATCGAACGGGAACTGGCTCTCGTGGAGCGGTCGACGGCATGAACGACCCGACGGATTTCCACCCCGACCGGCGCCAAGCCCTTGGCCTGCTGCTGGGGGCCGCCGCTTCTGCCGCCGCCCCTTCCGGCACTCTCGCTCAAAGCGCCCCGGCCGATGTCGGCGTGCCGCGGCTGGGCGAGGAACTGACGGCCTTCGGGGCGGTGCGCGCCGGCAACCGCACGCGGGCGATTCCACCCTGGACCGGCGGGCTGACCGAGGCGCCGCGCGGCTATGTGCCGGACCGCCCGTCGCCCGATCCCTATATCGAGGACGTGCGCTGGTTCACCGTCGGCGCCGCCGATGTCGAGCGCTACAAGGTCCGGCTGACCGCCGGGCAGCAGGCCCTGCTGGAGAAGTTTCCGGACAGCTTTGAACTGGCGCTGTTTCCCAGCCGCCGCAGCGCCGCGGCACCGCAGCGCATCTATGACGCCTCGCTCGCCAATGCCGACCGCGCCAGGCTGGGCGAGAACGGGCTGGCCTTGCGCGATGCGGCGGTCGGCGTGCCCTTCCCGATTCCGGCGAACGGCGTGCAGGCGATGTGGAACCACAAGCTGCGCTGGCGTGGCGGTACCCTGTCGCGCACCAGCCTGACGGTGGTGCAGTCCGGCGACGGAACCCGGTCGCTGACCCGGCTGCGCGAGGATATCGCCTCGCCCTATGCCGCCGGGGATGCCGCCGCCCCGCCCCTGCTCTATCGCCGCACGATCATGGATCCCAAGGAACAGGCGGGCAGCAGCCTGATCGTCCAGGGGACGCTCGACCCCATCGCCGCCCGCACCCGCGCCTGGGTGCGGGAGGGCGAGCGCGGGCGCGTGGTTCCGGCCTCCGACTTCGCCTATGACACGCCCGACCCGGTGACCGGCGGGATCTGCACCGCCGACATGCTGGACATGTTCAGCGGCGCGCTCGACCGCTTCGACTACACGCTGGTGACTCGGCGCGAGATGTACATGCCGTACAACGCCCACCGGCTGACCAACCCCAGCCTGACGATGCGGGACATCCTGTGGCCGCACCATCCCAACCCGCAGTTCCTGCGCTATGAGATGCACCGGGTCTGGGTGGTCGACGCCCGGCTGAAGCCGAACTTCAAGCATTCGCTGCCCGACCGCACCTTTTACCTGGATGAGGACAGCTGGCAGATCCTGGCGTCGGAGCATTACAACGGCAAGGGGGAGCTTCTGCGCTACGCCGAAGCGCACCCGCTGCCGGACTGGCAGGTGCCGGCCCTGGTGCCGACGATGGAGTTCGCCTTCGACCTGACGGCCGACCGCTATGCCGCCCGCGGCGTCGAGAACGGGCTGCCTCCGCCGCGATACGACGCCCCACTGAAGCCGGAGGACTTCACCCCCGAGGCGCTGGTCCGCCGCGGACGGCGGGGGTAGCCGGGGCGGGGGTGAAGCGGCGGCGGACCGTCACATCGATCCGGTCTGCCGCACGTCGTGAACCTCGGCCGGCCGGGTGGTATGGCGGTTCAGGATCTCCAGCGCGATGCGTTCGCGCGCGGCATCGCCGACATTGACCCACAGCAGGATGCCGCCCTTGTCGAGGTGTTGCAGCATCGGCTCGTTGCGCTTGTCGGTGATCCATTGCGACAGGAAAGACCCCGCCGCCCCGCTGCCGACACCCGCCGCTGCGGCAGCGGCTGCGGCGGCCAGTGCGGTGCCGCCGGTGGCGAGCACGGCACCGGTGGCGATGATGGCGCCGACATAGGCGGGGAAGCCGACCGCGGCCCCCTTGCCGCTGCCGACATCCTCCGGCGAGATGTAGGCCTGCCGCGGCGCGTCGGGATCGTGGGCGAGGCTGCCGACGTCGCCCGGCACATCGCCCAGCCGCTCGCGGATCGTCTCGTCATTGGCCAGCAGGCTCAGCTCATGTCGCTGGAAGCCGGCGAGCGTCAGGTCGTCGATGGCGTTCTGCAGGGCATCGCGGCTGTCGAAGACCGCCACGGCCTCGCGCACCGTCGCATCGGTGCTGCCGGCATCGGTGCCGGCGGTTCCGCTGTCTCCCGTCCAGGCACTGGAATCGATCGTGGTCGGGTTCTGGTCGCGGCTCTCGATCATGCCTCCACCCCTTCGCTTGACAGGAAGTCCGAACAATCCGAATCCAACCGGAAAGCGGAGGCAAGGTTCCGTTCAGGGTCGCGATGCGGACTTCGATCAGGGCCGCGATGCAGCTGGCGGAGGCACCGCGCCGCGCGGCTCCGGCATGGTCCCCAGGAACCACCACAGGCCCAGCCCGATCAGCACGGCCTTCACCAGCAGGAACAGCGCGATGTGGCGGGCGAGCGGATTGCGGACCATGGGTTCAACCTGTCGATGCGGACCCGCCGGCGGAGGGGCTGGCGATGAAGGCCGATCTGGCAAAAGCACCGGTGTTCTGGCTAGTATCCGGCACCCATGCTGTCAAGGAAGGATACCCGCCATGAAGCGGCTCCTGATCGCCACCCTGTTCGCCCCTCTGCTTGTGGCCGGCCTGACCGCCGGCTCCGCCGCCCCTGCCCTCGCCCAGATCAGCCTGTTCCAGGACACCGGTCTGATGCAGGCGGTCAATGACGGCGACGTCACCAAGACGAAGGGTGCCCTGTTGCGGGGCGAGAACCCCAACCAGGCGGACATCCATGGCAAGACCGCCCTGCTGGCTGCGGTCGACCGCTCCAGCCCGGCCATCGCCGCCCTGCTGCTGGACAGCGGTGCCAACGTGAACCGCGCCGACAAGGCAGGCATCACCCCGCTGCTGGCCGCGGCCGAGAACGGCAATCCGGAACTGATCGACCTGCTGCTGAAGAAGGGCGCCAAGGTCGACATGGAGAACCGCGAGGGCATGACCCCGCTGATGGTCGCCGCCCGCAACGGCCGGGCCGACGTGGTGGACAAGCTGCTGAAGGCCGGGGCCAAGGTCGACCGTTCCGACTTCACCGGACGGACCGCGCTGAACTGGGCGCAGGAAAGCCGCAACCCCCGCGTAGGAACCTTGCTGCGCCAGGCCGGCGCCCGCTGATCCCCCTGCCCCACGCCCGCTGATCCTCTGCCCCGGAGACTCCATGTTCGGTTCGGCCTTCGGCGGTCCCGGCCCGCTGCTGCTCCTGCTGCTGGCGCTGGGGATCGACGCGCTGTTCGGCGACTGGCTGGATCGCATCCTGCCCGACCCGGCGGGTCTGGCGCGGCGCTTCTGCAACGCCGCCGATGCCCGGCTGAACCGGGCGGAACGGGGCAAGTCGGCGCAGGTGTTCCGCGGGGCGCTGGTGGTGCTGGCGCTGGTGCTGATCGCCGCCGCCGCCGGGCTGCTGGTGGAGTGGATCGGCTCCATCGGCCGCGGCTGGATGGTGGAACTGCTGGCCCTGCTCTGCGGCCTGCGCGGCCGGGCAGCCTGGACCCGCGTCCGGGCGGTGCGGCGTGCGCTGGAAAGCGGCGGAGTCGTTGCCGGGCAGGAGGCGATCCAGTCGTTGACCCGCCGCCATGTCTATGGGCTGGACGAGCATGGCATCGCCCGCGCGGCGGTGGAGGCCGCCGCCCGCGCCTTCGACCGCAAGCTGGTGGCGCCGGCCTTCGGCTATGCCCTGCTCGGCGTGCCGGGCCTGTTCGTCTGGACCGTGATGGACGGCGCCGACGCCGCGCTGGGCAGCCCCGGCGTCCGCCATGGCCGATTCGGATCGACCGCGGCGACGCTGGACGACGCGCTGAACGCCCTGCCCGCCCGTCTGGCCGGTCTGCTGCTGGCGCTGGCCGCTCCCTTCATCGGCACCGCCAAAGCCGGCAGCGCTCTGCGCGCTCTCGGCCGCGACGCGCGCAAGCACCCGTCGCTGAACATGGGCTGGCCCATCGCCGCGATGGCCGGCGCGCTGGGGCTGGCGCTGGGCGGCCCGCACCGCGACGGCGGCGTCGTCATCACCGAGAACTGGATCGGCGACGGCCGCGCCCGCGTCACTCCGGCCGACATCGGGCGGGCACTCGCTCTGTCCGCCGTCGCCTCCCTGCTGTTGGTCGGGCTGGTGGCGCTGCTGCTGTGGGGCGTCGCCGGCATCTGAGTTGCCGCAACCTCGCGCTCCAGCCCTGCGCCCCGGACACGGCAATGTCCCGCCCTTGTCAGGCCATCGCCCGCGCCCTGTCCATATACTAGTATGACGAGGCAGGGAAAGCGGGGGCGATGAGTACGGGAGAGAGTGCGCCGGCTGCGGCGGAGGGCGCGCAGGCGGAAGCAATTTTGGCCGAGCGTGCCCTGGCGGAACGGCGGTCGGGCCGGGCCGGTATTTTCTGGATGATGCTGACGACCCTGCTGTTCGTCACCCAGGACGCCACCATCCGGGTCCTGACCAAAAGCTATCCGGTGGTGGAGGTCGCGTGGGCGCGCTTCGCCGTGCACATGCTGCTGGTGGGTACGGTCGTCGCATGGCGCAGCCCGCATCTGATGGTGTCGCACCGGCTGCCGCTGCAACTCGTCCGCTCCTGCCTGCTGCTGGCGACCACGCTGTTCGCCGTTCTGGCCTTGCGCAGCATCCCCTTCGCCGAGGTGCAGGCAATCGCTGCCGCCGTGCCGGTCCTGATCACGGCGCTGTCGGTGCCCTTGCTGGGCGAGAAGGTCGGCTGGCGGCGCTGGGTTGGCGTGCTGGTCGGGATGGCCGGCGCCCTGATCATCGTCGGGCCGGTGGGCGGCACCTTCCAATGGGCGCTGGCCCTGCCGCTGGCCGCGGCCTTCAGCAACGCGCTGTACCAGATCGCCACCCGCAAGCTGCGGGGCGCGGATTCGCCGACGACCACCATCTTCTACACCGGCATGGCCGGGACGGTCGCCTGTACGCTGGCCCTGCCCTTCAACTGGGTGACGCCCGACCTGACGGGGGCGGCGCTGATGATCCTGCTGGGGACGCTGGGCGGCATCAGCCATTTCTGCCTGATCCGCGCCTACAGCGCCGCCCCGGCCGCCACCGTGGCGCCCTTCGGCTACACCACGCTGGTGTGGGCGGCGGTCTATTCGCTGATGCTGTTCGGCGAGGAGCTGCGCCTGTCGACGATCCTCGGCACCGCCGTCATCGTCGGCAGCGGCGTCTACATCTTCTATCGCGAACAGATGCGGTCGCGGCAGCAGTCGTAAGGAAACGCGTCAGGCCGCTTGCGGCCCGACATCCTCCACCATGTAGAACGGCCCCCGCCGGTCGCGCTCGACCCGCAGGATGAAGCGGCTGACCCCACCGGCCTTGATGGTCCAGAGATCGCCGCCGCCGTCCAGCGGGCGAAGCTCCAGCTCGTCCGGAACCGGCGTCTCGCCCAGCCGCTTCAGGATGCGGTCGGCGCGGGTGCGGTCGATGCCGGGAAGGCTCTCGGCGGCGCGGGCGTCGAAGCGGTCGCTCTTCACATAGCGGGTGCCGGCGCCCTGGATCGGGCTGGACGGACGGCCGGGCTGCATCCGCGCCCGCGCCGCCATCAGCCGCCAGCGGGCAGTGCCACAGGCCCGGATCGCGGCGGCATGGACGGCGGCCACCCGCTCGATCAGCTCGGGGAACAGCGGCATCAGCTCGCGGCGCTTGTAGGCGACCCGGCTCATCAGCTCATGAATCGAGCGCTCGCTCGCCGCGGCGGCATCCGGCAACTCCACCGTCTCCGCCGCCAGCAAGGCCGGGATGGCGTCGAGCGCCGCTGCCGCCACCAGCGCCTCGATGCCGGCCAGCGCCGCCGCCCCTGCCGCACCGGTGCGGGCGATGGCATCGGCGACAACCGGCCGGGCGCGGTCGAGCGCCTCCGCCCTCGGCACCTCGTCGGACAGGGCAGACAGCCAGCCGGCATCGAACAGAGTGTCGTCGGAGAAAGGAAGAAAGGCGCTCAATCGCACAAAACCCGGTCGGTGACGCTCAGCCGTCCGCGCGCATGCGGGCGACCACCGCCTCCAGTACCTCTTCCGCCCGGTCGTTGTCGACCTGGCAGGTGCCGGCCGCCTGATGGCCGCCGCCGCCATACTCCAGCATCAGCGGGCCGATGTCGGTCTTGGAACTGCGGTCCAGGATCGACTTGCCGCAGGCCAGCACGGTGTTCTGCTGCTTCAGGCCCCACAGGACATGGATCGACACGTTGGTGTCGGGGAACAGCGCATAGATCATGAAGCGGTTGCCGGCATAGATCGTCTCCTCCTTGCGGAGGTCGAGTACGACGACGTTGCCGCGCACGGTGGCGCAGCGCTTCAGCTGATCGACGAACAGCTCGGCATGCTGGGTGTAAAGCTCCACCCGTTCCTTCACGTCGGGCAGGTCCAGGATCTGCTCGATGGAGTGGCTGCGGCAGTAGTCGATCAGATCCATCATCAGCTGGTAGTTCGACACCCGGAACTCGCGGAAGCGGCCGAGGCCGGTGCGCGCGTCCATGATGAAGTTCAGCAGGGTCCAGCCGGTCGGGTTCAGGATGTCCTCGCGCTGGTACTGCGCCGAGTCGGCCTGATCGACCGCTTCCATCATCTCGTCGGAGATGGTGGGAAAGCGCTCCTTCCCGCCATAGTAGTCATAGACGACGCGGGCGGCCGACGGCGCCTTGGGGTCGATGATGTGGTTGGGCTTCTCGCCGACGCGCATGGTTTCCGACAGGTGATGGTCGAACACCAGATGGGCGCCGTCGACATAGGGCAGGTTGGTGGTGATGTCGCGGTCGGTGATCTCGATCTTGCCGTCCTGCATGTCCTTGGGATGGACGAACTTGATCTCGTCGAGGATGCCCAGCTCCTTCAACAGGACGGCGCAGACGAGCCCGTCGAAATCGGACCGGGTGACAAGGCGGTACTTCGCGGCGTCGGACATGCAAGAAATCCCCTGGCGACCATCATGGTTGAGCGCGTGCCGGAAGGGTAGTCGCCTACCCCTTCGGCGCGCAATGCTTTACCAGAGGCCCGCCTGAGAGATCAGCCCCAGGGGCCGCGGCGGTTCTGCGGCATGAAGCCGCCTTGGCTGCTTTGCGGCGGCGCGCCCCAGGGCGAGCGCCCGTCACGCGGCGGAGCCGCACGGCCACCCCCACCGAACCCGCCGGTAAAGCCGCCAGTCTGGGCGGCCATCGCGCGCAGCCGCGCCACCCGCTCGCCCATGTCGGGGTGGGTGGAGAACAGGCTGGCCATGCTGGCGCCGCTGAGCGGATTGGCGATGAACAGGTGGGCGGTCGCCGGATGCGCCTCCGCCTGATAATTGGGGATGTGGTTGGCGCTGTTGTGGATGTTGGTCAGGGCATCGGCCAGCCAGTTGGGGCGGCCGCAGATCTCCGCGCCGATGCGGTCGGCCTCGAACTCGCGGGTGCGGCTGATCGCCATCTGCACCAGCGTCGCGGCGATGGGAGCAAGGATGGCGGCCAGGATCGCGCCCACCATGCCCAGCGGGTTGCCGCCACGCTCGTCGTTGCTGGAGCCGCCGAAGAACAGGCCGAAGTTGGCGAGCATCGACACCGCACCGGCGATGGTCGCGGTGATCGTCATGATCAGGGTGTCGCGGTTCTTCACATGGGCCAACTCATGCGCCATCACGCCGGCGATCTCCTCCGGCGTCAGGCGCTGCAACAGGCCGGTGGTGGCGGCGACCGCCGCATGGTCCGGATCGCGGCCGGTGGCGAAGGCGTTGGGCTGGTCGTTCTGGATGATGTAGACGCGCGGCATCGGCAGGCCGGCTCGTTCCGCCAGCCGGGCGACGATGCCATGGAATTCGGGGGCGGAATAGGCGTCGACCTCGCGGGCGCCGTACATCGACAGCACCATGTCGCCCGAATTCCAGTAGCTGAACAAATTCATGCCCAGCGCCATGACGAAGGCGATGATCAGGCCGGTCTTGCCGCCCAGCAGGAAGCCGACCGCCATGAAGATCGCCGTCAGGCCGGCAAGGAGGATGGTGGTCTTCAGATAGCTGGTCATGATCGCCATATCGGTTCAGGATGGGCCGAAGCGGGGTAACCCGCTCCGATCCCGGACATGGCAAAGATATGGGGCCGGGCCGCGCCCGCGTTCAAGATACCCGCAGTATCGCGATGGACATGATGACCGAACCGACCAAGCCGCAGCAGGACGCCGCCGAGGCGGTGTCCGACCAGACAACTCCGGACACCACGGAAACCAAGGGACCGGAACAGAAGCCCGGCGAGATCGGCGGCCCGAAGGGGCCGGAGCCGACCCGCTACGGCGACTGGGAGTTCAAGGGACGCTGTTCGGACTTCTGATCGGAGAGCGACCGCACCCGGTCACTCCACCCGCCGGCCGGTCACCGCGTCGAACAGGTGCAGGGCGCCGTCCTGCGGGGTGACCGTCAGCCGGTCGCGCTCGCGCACGGTGGGGATGCCCGCCATGCGGACCAGCAGGCTCTCGCCGTCCGGCAGGCGGCCATAGACCACGGTGTCGGCGCCCAGCGCCTCGACCAGCTCGACCTCGATGGAGAAACCGCCTGAGAGCCCCTCCGCGGCGACGGCCATGTGCTCCGGCCGGATGCCCAGCTTCACCGGGCGGCCTGCGTCGGTCGGGCGCGGCTGCGGCAGGGCCAGGCGCTGGCCGCCGGGCAGCAGCACCGCCTCGCCACGGTCGTCGATGCGGCCGTCCAGCACATTCATCGGCGGCGAACCGATGAAGCCGGCGACGAACAGGCTGGCCGGGCGCTGATAGACCTCCAGCGGCGTGCCGATCTGTTCGGCGACACCATGGTTCATCACCAGGATGCGGTCGGCCAGAGTCATCGCCTCCACCTGATCGTGGGTGACGTAGAGGCTGGTGATGCCGAGCCGGTCCTGAAGCCGCTTAATCTCCACCCGCATCTGGGTGCGCAGCTTGGCGTCGAGGTTAGACAGCGGCTCGTCGAACAGGAAGGCGGCCGGTTCGCGCACGATGGCGCGCCCCATGGCGACGCGCTGGCGCTGGCCGCCCGACAGTTGGCTCGGCCGGCGGTCGAGGAAGCGGCCGAGTTCGAGGATGGTCGCCGCCTTGTCGACGCGCGCCCGGATTTCCGCCTTCGGAATTCCGCGGATCTTCAGGCCGTAGGCCATGTTGTCGAAGACCGTCATGTGCGGATAGAGCGCGTAGTTCTGGAACACCATCGCGATGTCGCGGTCCTTGGGGTCCAGATGGTTGACCACGCGCCCGCCGATGGCGATCTCGCCGCCGGTGATGCCTTCCAGCCCGGCGACCATGCGCAGCAGGGTGGACTTGCCGCAGCCCGACGGCCCCAGCAGGACGAGGAATTCCCCGTCCTGGATCGCGATGTCGATGCCCTTGATCGCTTCGACCGGGCCGTAGGACTTGCGGACGTTGCGGATTTCAACGGTTGCCATTGTTTTTCTTTCCCTTCGCCCGCGCTTACTTTTCGCTGTCCACAAGACCTTTGACGAACCAGCGCTGCATGAACACCACCACCGCCACCGGCGGCAGCATCGCCAGCACCGTGGTCGCCATGATGATGTGCCAGTCGTTGGCCGATTCGCCGGTGCCGATCATCTTGGTGATGCCGGTCACGATGGTCTCCATATCGCCGCTGCTGGTGACCAGGAGCGGCCAGAGATACTGGTTCCAGCCATAGATGAAGAGGATGACGAAGAGTGCGGCGATGTTGGTGCGCGACAGCGGCAGCACCACGTCGATGAAGAAGCGCACCGGCCCGGCGCCGTCGATCTTCGCCGCCTCCAGCAGTTCGTCCGGAATGGTCAGGAAGAACTGGCGGAACAGCAGCGTCGCGGTGGCCGAGGCGATCAGCGGGATTGCGAGCCCGGCATAGCTGTTGATCAGGCCCAGATCGGCGACGACCTTGTAGGTCGGGATGATCCGCACCTCAACCGGCAGCATCAGCGTGATGAAGATCAGCCAGAAGAAGGCCATGCGCAGCGGAAAGCGGAAGAAGGCCACCGCATAGGCCGACAGGATTGAGATGGCGATCTTGCCCAGCGCGATGGACAGCGCCATCACCAGGCTGTTCAGCATCATGGTGCGGACGGGCGTGTACATGGCGCGGTCGCCGGCCTCGCCCACCCAGGCCTGGGCGTAGTTGGTCAGCCCCTGCCCGCCCGGCCACAGCGGCAGGCCGCCGCGGCCGATGGTGCCGGAATCCCAGGTGGAGCCGATCAGCGTCACATAGATCGGATAGGCGAAGATCAGGACGCCGACGATCAGGACGATGTGCGGCAGCAGATCGATGAAACGGGTCGGCTTCATGAGTAGTGGACCTTGCGCTCGACGAAGCGGAACTGCACCGCGGTCAGCGCGATGACGATCACCATCAGGATTACCGACTGGGCCGACGATCCGCCGAGGTCGTTGTTGACGACGCCGTCCTGATAGACGCGGAAGATCAGCGTCTCCGTCGCCTTGCCCGGCCCGCCCTGGGTCAGGGCATGGATGGTGCCGAAGGTTTCGAAGAAGGCGTAGACCATGTCGACCACCAGCAGGAAGAAGGTGGTCGGCGACAGCAGCGGGAAGGTGATGGTCCAGAACCGCCGCACCGGACCGGCGCCGTCGATGCTGGCCGCCTCCATCACCGACCGCGGGATCGCCTGCAATCCGGCCAGGAAGAAGATGAAATTGTAGGACACCTGCTTCCAGCTGGCGGCCATGATCACCATCGTCAGCGCCTGCCCGCCGTTCAGCCGGTAATCCCAATCATAACCCAGCGCCCGCAGCGCCCGGCCGAAGGACCCGATGTCGGGGTTGAAGATGAACATCCACAGCACCGCCGCGACGGCCGGGGCCAGCGCATAGGGCCAGATCAGCAGCGTCTTGTAGGCCCGCGCACCCTTGATCTTGGAATCGGCCAGCACCGCCAACAGCAGCGCCAGCCCCATCGCCAGCACGGTCACCGCCAGGCTGAAGACGACCGTGACCTTCAGCGTGTCGAGATAGTTCGGGTCGCCCAGCACATTGGTGAAGTTCTCGAACCAGAACGAATTCGCTGCGGATGCCGAAGGCGTCCTGCAGATGCACCGACTGCCAGATCGCGTTGGCGGCCGGCCAGATGAAGAACACCAGCGTCACGGCCACCTGCGGCGCCAGCAGCAGGTAGGGCAACAGCCGGTTGTCGAAGGTGACGCGACGCTGCAAAGGATGGTCTTTCGTCAATGGTAAACGGCGCCATCCCTCCCCCGCCACCGGGCGGGAGAGGGATGGTGTTGCAGGCGATCTCAGCCCTTGTTGGCGCGCTCGAAGTTGCGCAGCACGGTGTTGCCGCGCTTGATCGAGGCGTCCAAGGCCTGCTTGGCGTCCTGCTGGCCCTGGAAGGCCTTCTCAAGCTCTTCCTGGATGATGTTGCGGATTTCCGGCAGGTTGCCCAGCCGCAGGCCCATGCTGTTCTCGGTGGTCGGCGTCCGGGTCAGCTGGGCGGCCGGCACGTCGGCGCCGGGATTCTTCTCGTAATAGCCCTGCGCCTTGGCGAGGTCGAAGCCCTTCATCGTCACCGGGACATAGCCGGTGTCCATGTGCCACTTGGCATCGACCTCGGGCCGGGCGAGATAGGTGAAGAACTGCGACACCGCCTTGTATTCGGCCGGCGTGCGCTTGGGCGAGGTCATCACCCAGAAGGCGGCGCCGCCGATGATGCTGTTCTTCGGGCCGTCCTTGGCAAATTCCGGCCAGTAGGGCAGCGGAGCGGCACCCCAGGCGAAGGTCGCCTCCTTCAGGATGCGGCTGCGCAGGCCCGACGAGGCGTGGATCATCGCGCATTCGCCCGACGGGAACAGGGCGTCGGGCTTGTTGTCGCGGCCGCCATACTTGAACAGGCCGTCCTTCTGCATGTCGATCAGCGTCTGGACATGCTTGACGTAGAGCGGGGCGTCGATCTTCAGCTCGGCGTTCAGGCCGCCGAAGCCGTTGGCCTGGCTGGCGAAGGGCGTGTTGTGGATGGCGCCCAGCTGTTCGAACTGCGCCCACACCGGCCAGGCGGTGGTGAACGGACAGGTGGAGCCCGAGGCCTTCAGCTTCTTCGTCGCCTCGATCATCTCCGGCCAGGTCGCCGGCGGCTTGTTGGGATCGAGGCCGGCCTTCTGGAAGGCGTCCTTGTTGTAGAACATGATGGTGCTGGAGCTGTTGAACGGCAACGCCATCATCTTCCCGTCCTTGGACGAGTAATACCCCTTCACCGCCGGGATGTAGGCGTCGGCGTCGAAGGACGCGCCCGTCTCCTGCATCAGCTGGTAGACCGGCTTCACCGCCGGACCGGCGGCCATCATGGTGGCGGTCCCGACCTCGAACATCTGCACGATGTGCGGCGCGTTGCCGGCGCGGAAGGCGGCGATGGCCGCCTGCATCGTCTCCGGATAGCTGCCCTTGTAGGAGGCGTTGACCTGGACCGCCTGCTGGCTGTCGTTGAAGTCCTTGGCAATCTGCTCCAGCTGGCCGCCCAGCGGCTGCGGCAGGCCGTGCCAGAAATCGACCACGGTCTTCTGCTGCGCGAGCGCCGAACCCGGCAATGCCGCGGCGAACAGCAGGGCGGAAGCGGAGGCGGCGCCCGTCAGGAGGGCAAGCTTGCGGCGGGTCAACATGCGGTGGGTCTCCCTATCCCGGTATGGTTCGCGGTTGTCATGAGGGCAACGGGTTGCCGTCCCGCGACGCTTTCGTGAAGTTTTGGTGGCAATCGCCAACGTTGCTGTGTGCGATTGCGAAAAAGACCGGCAGCGTGATGATCGCTTCCGAAACTGTTTGGTTGCTCTAACCGTCACACTGCGCACGCACACGAGGGTCTGTCAAGGCGTCGCATTACAGTTTTGTGACGTGAAAATCGCGGCGATGGAATGTTGCAGAGCGAAAACGCGCAAGTGCGGAACGGCTAACGCGGGCAGGCGGCATCCGTCCGGCGGATGGGTGCCGGAGCCCCCGCCCGTCCGGCCATCAGGCTGCGGCTCAACAGGCGGCGCAGGGCGGCCGGATCGCAGGGCTTGTGGACCAGGGGAAAGCCGCTGCGGTCGACGCTGCGCAGCCGGTCGGGGTCGGTGTCGCCGGTGACGATGACGCCCGGCACCCGCCGGCCGCAGCGGGCACGGACCGCCTGGATGGCGTCGATGCCGGTCTCCGGTCCCGACAGCCGCAGGTCGGACAGCACGAGGTCGGGCGCCGCAGCACCGCCCCCCAGCCCGGCACAGGCTTCGTCGATGCCGCGGGCGGGGATGACCGCATAGCCCCAGCCGCGCAGCAACAACCCGATCCCCTCAAGCTGCACCGCGTCGTCCTCGATCACCAGCACCGTGCCGGTCACCGCAGGAGCGGCAGCGAAGGACGACCGCCCGGCCGCCGGCTCCGGCTCGCTGTCGCCGAACTCGTCGCCCGAGCGGTCGCCGTCATTGCCGGCCAGCGGCACCTCCACCGCGAAGACGGAGCCCTTGCCGAGCCTGGAGCGCACCGTCACCGGATGCCCCAGCACCTGCCCCAGCCGCCGCACGATGGCAAGGCCTAGGCCCAATCGACATTCATGGTTCCCATCGGGACTGAGTTGTGATTCATGGGTTTCCGCTATTTTGAGGCGGAGCTGTCGATGGGGATCAAACGCTACGAACTGACGGATTCCCAATGGGCACGGATTTCAGGATTGCTGCCCGGCAAGGTTGGCGATCCCGGCCGCTCGGGTGGCGATAATCGTCTGTTCGTCAATGGCTGCCTGTGGGTTCTCCGTTCCGGCGCCCACTGGTGCGATCTGCCTGAACGATATGGCAAGTGGAAGACGGTCCACCGCCGTTTCAGCCGCTGGTGCCACGCCGGGGTCTGGGAGCGGGTGTTCGAGGCGCTGACTGCCGACCGGGATAACCAGTACCTGATGATCGATAGCACGATCGTGCGTGCGCATCAGCAGGCGGCGAGCGGAAAAGGGGGGCCAAGGATCAGGCGCTGGGGCGTTCCCGAGGAGGATTGACCACCAAGATCCACATGCTGGCCGATGCGCTCGGCCGACCTCTGCGCTTGATTGTCACCGCCGGACAGGTCGGCGACATCACTCAGGCCGAAGCCTTGTTGGAAGGGCAGTCCGGCGCCGCTGTCCTCGCCGACAAAGCCTATGACAGCAATGCCTTGCGGGAGACGATTGCCGCCATGAATGCCAAAGCCGTCATCCCCTCCAACCGCTCTCGCAAGCTCATCATTCCTCATGATGCCGAAGCCTACAGACATCGAAACCGCATCGAGCGATGTTTCAACCGCCTCAAGCACTTCAGGCGATTCGCCACTCGCTACGACCGCAGGAAAATACACTTCAATGGCTTTCTCAGCCTCGCAAGCATCTCAATTTGGCTGAGGTGATTGTCGATCCGACCTAGACCCAGACCCTGCTTGCGGTCGCGCCCCGGATTGCCGAGCTGGTGGAAATCCTCAAAGATCACGGCATGGTTGGACGGGTCGATGCCGACACCGGTGTCCCAAACCTCGATGCGCAGGAACTCGCCGCGCCGCCGTGCCGCCAGCAGGACTCCGCCCTTCAGCGTGTAGCGCAGGGCGTTGGCCATTATCGGCCGCAGCAGCCGTTCCATCAGCGCCGGGTCGCTGGTGATGTGGGCGTCGAACGGGTGGATGTTCAGGCGTAGCCCCTTCGCCTCCGCCTCCGGGCCGAACTCCTCCAGCATCTTGGCGAACAGTTCGTCGACCGGGAAGGTCTGCGGCTTGGCGGTGACCAGCCCGGCCTCCAGCGCCGAGACCTCCAGCAGGGCGCGCAGCAGCGCCTCGCCGCCGAGGATCGCCTGCTCCAGCTTGTTCGCCAGCTCGATGGAGGCCGGATCGGTCAGCCTGCCGCTCAACAGATGGTGGAACAGGTGCATCGCCTGGAAGGGCTGGCGCAGGTCGTGGCTGGCCGCCGACAGGAACTTGCCCTTGGCGGTGCGGGCGCGCTCGGCATCGGCGCGGGCCTGCGCCGCCTCCGCCCTTGCTTGCGCCAAGGCGGCCGCCCCGGCGTCGGCCACGAGAGCCACCGCGTGGATACGGCCATCGGCGCCCGTGACCGGCGTCAATGCCGGCGTGACGGGAAAGCCGGGAAGTGGTCCGGTGGCGGAGGCAGGCGTGCCGGTCGCCATCACCCGCCGCCGCAGCCCGTCGATCGCTTCGGCCGTTCCGGCCGGCAGCCCGGCCTCCGCCAGCGACAGCCCCTCCACCCTGCCCGGCCCATGGCCGATCAGGATGGCGAAGGCCGGATTTGCCACCAGCACGCGCCCGTCCTCGCCAAGCAGGGCCTGGGGAGAAGCGCTGGCCGACAGCAGTGTGTCCAGCCAATCCTCACGTGTCGGAGTCTTTCCAGGGATGAGGGGCATGGCATGTACTCGGCAATGCTAAGGGGCGAGGCTAACGGAACAACCATAGGCAAACGAACATGTGAACCGGCGGCAAATGGGAGGTCTACAGACCACCGCGTTACCTCTGCTTTATCTTGTGCCCCGATCGATCGTGTCAAATGTGACCTCAGTCGATCCCATAGGCCGGGATCGTTCAAAAGCCCTAATGCTTTAAGCCGAAACCGGACCGCGGCACCATTCAGACAAAGGGCGGAGGATGCTTCCGCAGCCGGCAGTGGCCGCGCTATAAGACGGCATGGTGCAACGCCTCCCCACCCTTGTGCGTCGCCGCAAGCGATCCGCCGCCCGGCCGCCCCAGCCGCCCCGCGCGCTGGAGATATCCGGCCTGCCGATTCCGCTGGAGCTGCGGGAAAGCGCGCGTGCGACCCGCATGACCCTGCGTGTCGATGCCGGACGCGGGCTGGTCCAGGTGGTGGTGCCGGTCGGCGTGTCGGAAACCGATGCCCGCCAGTTCGTCGGCCGGCATGACGGCTGGCTGCGGGCGCGGCTGGCGGCGATGCCGCCGTCCCTGCCCTTCGCCGACGGCGCCAGCGTGCCCTATCTCGGCATCGAGCATGTCATCCGCCACGACCCTGCCATGCGCGGCCCGACGCGCCTTGAGGACGGTGCCCTGCTGGTCGGCGGCCAGCCCGAGCATGTCGCCCGCCGCATCCGCGATTTCCTGACCGCGGAGGCCAAGCGCGAGCTGGCGACCCGTGCCCGGCTGAAGGCCGCGGTCATCGGCGCCCGCGTGGCGGCGGTCACGATCCGCGACACCAAAAGCCGCTGGGGCAGCTGCTCGTCCACCGGCCGGCTGTCCTTCTCCTGGCGGCTGATCCTGACGCCGGAGCCGGTGCTGGATTACGTGGTCGGCCACGAGGTGGCCCATCTGCGCGAGATGAACCACTCGCCGCGCTTCTGGGCGCTGTGCGCCAGCCTGACGGACGGCAGCGGCGTGGACTGGCCGCGGGCCTGGCTGAAGGCGAACGGTACGCGGCTGCTGCGGTACGGGTGACGCCCGGTGGGTGACGCCTGCCCTGATCGACCGCCTAACCCACCGGTTCGGCCACCCGCGGCTCGGCTGCCGCTGCGTCGCGGCGGACGAACTCCAGGAAATCCTCGTAGGGCATCGGGCGGCCCAGCAGATAGCCCTGGCACTGGTCGCAGCCCATCTCGGCGAGGCAGCCATACTGCTCCTCGGTCTCCACCCCTTCGGCCAGCGTCTGCATGCGCAAGGACCGCGCCATGCCGATGATCGCCTCGGCGATGGCGCCGCTGTCCGGGTTGCCGGCGCGCAGGCCGCTGACGAAGCTGCGGTCGATCTTCAGCTTGTCGACGCGGAAGCGCTTCAGATAGGCCAGCGAGGAATAGCCGGTGCCGAAATCGTCGATGGCGACCGGCACCCCCAGCTCGCGCAGCCGCGAGAAGGTTTCCGACACCACGTCGGACTCGTCCATCAGGACGCTTTCCGTCACCTCCAGCTCCAGTGCCGAGGGCGGGATGCCGTAGGCCGACAGCCAGCCGGCCACCCGCTCCGCCAGTCCCGGACGGCGCACCTGCACCGCCGACAGGTTGATGGCGATCAGCAGGTCATGGTGGCGCAGCAGTTCGGCCGCGCGGCGGCAGGCCTCGCCCAGCACCCAATCGCCCAGAGGCAGGATCAGGCCGGTATCCTCGGCCACCGGGATGAACTGGCCGGGCATGATCAGCGTGCCGTCGGGCTGGCGCCAGCGCACCAGCGCCTCCGCCCCGATCAGCCGGCGGCCGTCCATGGAGAACTGCGGCTGGAAATGCAGTTCCAGTTCGTTGTTGGCGAGCGCCCGGCGCAGGTTGTTTTCGGTCCACATCCGGTCCGACGCGCGGCGGTTCAGCTCCGGCGTGAAGAACTGGTAGGTGGCGCGCCCGGCATCCTTCGCGGCATACATCGCCATGTCGGCGCTTTTCAGCAGCCCGTCGATGTCGGTGCCGTCGTCGGGGTAGATGGCGATGCCGATGGAGGGCGTGACCCGCAACTCGTGCCCGTCGATCAGATAGGGTTCAGACAGGGTGTGCAGGACCTTGCGCGCGACGATGTCCGCCGCGTCGGGGCTGCCCATGTCGCCGATCAGGATGATGAACTCGTCGCCGCCCTGGCGGCTGACGGTGTCGCCCGCCCGCACGGTGCCGGTCAGCCGCCCGGCCACCTCGCGCAGCAGGTCGTCGCCGACCTGATGTCCCAGGCTGTCGTTGATCGTCTTGAAGCGGTCGAGATCGACGAACAGCAGCCCGACCTTGGTGCCGTGGCGCCCGGCGGCCAGCATCGCGCGCTCCAGCCGGTCGCGCAGCAGGAAGCGGTTGGGCAGGTCGGTCAGGAAATCGAACTGCGCCAGATGGCGGATGCGCTCCTCCTGCGCCCTGGTCGCGGTGATGTCGCTGAAGGCCGCGATATAGTTGGCGACGGCGCCGTCCTCGTTGCAGACCAGCTTGACGCTCAGCCACTCCGGGAACACCTCGCCGTTCTTGCGGGTGCTCCAGATCTCGCCGGCCCAATGGCCGTTTTCGAGCAGCTGCGCCCACAGCTCCTCATAGAAGCCGGAGGGATTGCGGTCGGAGCGCAGGAAGTCGGGGCCCCGGCCCAGCACCTCGTCCCGATCGTAGCCGGTGATGCGGGAGAAGGCGTCGTTGGCGGCGACGATCTGCCGGTGTTCGTTGGCGACGAACATGCCCTCGGCCGCATTGTCGAACACCTTGGCCGACAGGCGGAGCTGCCACTCCGCCCGCTTGCGCTCGCTGATGTCGCGGGCGATGGCCGAGTAATAGACGTCGCCTTCGTAGGTGATGCGGCTGGCGGTGACCTCCAGCTCCAGCGTGCGGCCGTCGGCGGTGCGGTAGGCGGTCTCGTAATGGCTGGCCGCGGCCTCGCCCTCGGCGGCGAAGCGCTTCAGCAGATCGGCCTGCCCCATCACGAGGTCTTCCAGCGTTCCGCCCAGGGCCTGGCAGCCGAAGGGATTGATGTAGGCGATGCGCAGGCCGGCGTCGGCCAGCACGACGATCTCCGACACATGGTCGATGAAGAAGTTGGCGAGATACAGCTGACGCG
This sequence comes from Azospirillum sp. UENF 112521, assembly GCF_058780665.1. Lineage (NCBI taxonomy): Bacteria > Pseudomonadati > Pseudomonadota > Alphaproteobacteria > Rhodospirillales > Azospirillaceae > Azospirillum > Azospirillum sp. UENF 112521. The sequence continues at coordinate 607,105 of NZ_JBSNCI010000002.1, read as the reverse complement.
CCCGTTCGCGCAGCATGCTGTCGCTGTGCCTGACCCGCAGCTGATAGCCGCCGACGATGCGCCGGATCCAGCCGGTGACCAGCCATGACACGCCGACCGACGCCGCCAGCGCCACGGCCAGCACCGCCACCGTGGTCCAGACCCGCTGGTTGACGCCGCGGCTGATTTCCGCCCGGCGGACCTCCATCTCCTTGCCGACATCGTCGATGTAGAAGCCGGCGACCAGGATCCAGCCCCAGACGCTGGGGGCCGAGACATAGGCCATTTTCGGGGTCGGCCGGGCGGTGACCGGATGGATCCAGTCATAGCGCAGCTCGCCGCCGCCCTGGCGTCCGAGTTCCAGCAACCGGGTGACGAGGTCGCGCTCGGTCTTCCATGGCAGGTCGCGGGCGTTCATCCCCTCCGACGCCGGGGCGGTGGGCGACAGCAGCACCTGCCCGTCCTGGCGCAGCACCCCGACATAGCCGGTTTCCCCGAAGCGGAAGGCGCGCAGACGCTCCAGCGATTCGTGCTGCAACCGCGCCTCCACCGCTCCCAGCGCGTCGCTGGCGCCGATCACCCAGTCATAGGGTTCAAAGCGGCGGACGAAGGCCATCTTGTCCACGGCCGATCTGTCGCCAGTTTGGACCGGATCGTCCGGCATGCGCCAGCGATAGCGGGCGAAGCCGCGCAGGCTGGGATCCTGGACGGCCCGCATCAGCTCGCGCATCACCGCGGCCCCTTGCGGATCGGGAGCGGAGAAGGGAGAGGTCCCCTCCCGCGCCGGGTCGACCGGCATCAGCACCGATTCGCCGTTCAGGTCGTTGATGAAGTAGTAGCCGCGCCCGCCGGAGAAGCGCAGCGGCCGCAGCGTCTGTTTGATCGATTCCTTCACCGACGCTTCGGGCAGGATGTCCTTTTCCCGGTCATGGACGCTGCGGGCGATGGAATAGGCCTCGTCCACCTGGGCGCGCAGCTGCTCCTTCAGCAGCGGTTCGACGCGCGAGCGCATGTAGGCGAGGTAGGACTGCGCGTTCTCCACCTCCTGCACCAGGGCCTGGTGCTGCTCCTCGACATAGCGCGCCTCGCTCTGCTGGAGGTCGTGCTCCAAGTCGGCCCAATGCTGCCAGACGAAATAGAGGCCGAGCCCGAGGACGAGCGCCGAGACCAGCGCCATCGACGCCAGGAATTGCAGGCGGTAGAGCCGGGCCTCGTCGGACGAGCGCGACGGCGCACGGACCAGCTCGGCGACGGGGTCGGACAAGAAGGGCTCCCTTCGGATGGCCTGTTCGGCGGAACTCGCGGAAACCGGCTGGGGCCGGTCCCGATGCGCTGTGCAAGTGTTGCTTAATGCTCGCGCGGATTCAACTGCAAGCAAATCAAATCCACCCAGGCGCGACTCTTTGACTGTTTTCCTCGCGTCTGGATGGACGGTGGCGTGCGGATCCCTATGTTGACAGGGAATTGATGGAAAGTCCGCCCGCGCAACGTTAGGCGCGGATTCCCTTAGGCTGGCAAAGATTCGCCCGTGAAGATTAATGCCGCCAACAGCGGAGCGGGCAGACAAGCCGGTTGGGCGGACGGATCGGGCCATCGCGAGGCTTTAAAACGCCCCCCGGCACCGCTATGGTCGCGCGCGCGTGCTATCAGACCTGCAGCCGCTCCTTTTCCAGCGCCAGCATCCTCCGGAGAGTGCCGATGATCCCCCGCTATACCCGCCCCGAAATGGCCCGCATCTGGGAGCCGGAGAACCGCTTCCGCATCTGGTTCGAGATCGAGGCGCACGCCTGCGACGCGCAGGCCGAGCTGGGCGTGATCCCGAAGGAGGCCGCCAAGGCGGTGTGGGAGCGCGGCAAGTGGGAGATCGACCGCATCGACGAGATCGAGCGCGAGACCCGGCACGACGTCATCGCCTTCCTGACCAACCTCGCCGAATATGTCGGTCCGGAAGCCCGCTTCGTCCACCAGGGCATGACCTCGTCGGACGTGCTGGACACCTGCCTCGCCGTCCAGCTGACCCAGGCCGCCGACCTGCTGCTGGCCGACATGGACGCCCTGCTGGCCGCGCTGAAGCGCCGGGCCTATGAGCACAAGAACACCGTCACCATCGGCCGCAGCCACGGCATCCATGCCGAGCCGACGACCTTCGGCCTGAAGCTGGCCGGCCATTACGCCGCCTTCGCCCGTGGGCGCGAGCGTCTGGTCCAGGCGCGCCAGGACATCGCCACCTGCGCCATCTCCGGCGCCGTCGGCACCTTCGCCAACATCGATCCGCGGGTGGAGGAGCATGTCGCCGCCAAGCTCGGCCTGTCGGTGGAGCCGGTGTCGACCCAGGTCATCCCGCGCGACCGCCACGCCTTCTTCTTCTCCGTGCTGGGCGTGATCGCGTCGAGCGTCGAGAATCTGGCCACGGAAATCCGCCACCTGCAGCGCACCGAGGTGCGCGAGGCGGAGGAGTATTTCCACCCCGGCCAGAAGGGCTCGTCGGCGATGCCGCACAAGCGCAACCCGGTGCTGTCGGAGAACCTGACCGGCCTGGCCCGCATCGTGCGCGCCGCCGTCGTCCCGGCACTGGAGAACGTCGCGCTGTGGCACGAGCGCGACATCTCCCACAGCTCGGTCGAGCGGATGATCGGCCCCGACGCCACCGTCACGCTGGACTTCGCCCTGGTGCGCCTGACCGGCATGATGGAAAAGCTGGTGGTCTATCCGGAGCGCATGCAGAAGAACCTGGACGACCTGGGCGGGCTGGTCTTCTCGCAGCGCGTCCTGCTGGCCCTGACCCAGGCCGGCATGAGCCGCGAGGACAGCTACAAGGCGGTGCAGCGCAACGCCATGCAGGTGTGGGAGAAGGGCGGCAACTATCTGGACCTGCTGTCGAACGACGCCGACATCGCCAAGCACATCGGCCGCGACAAGCTGGAGCCGATGTTCGACATGACCTACCACACCAAGCATGTCGACACGGTGTTCAAGCGCGTGTTCGGCGAATAACAGGCGTCTCCTGTTGAATGAGGGGCGTCCGGGCCGTTACGGCGTCTTCCGCAGGGCGGCAAAGACTTGCCGGTGGATGACAAACGGCCCGGCCGCACCTACTCTATCTCGATAAGCGTGTGCCCGGGCGGGGCAATCCTGAACAGAGCGAGGACCAGACCCATGGCGATGGAAGCCGCCACGATCGAAAAGCTCATCAAGGAAGGCATCCCGGACGCGGTCGTGGAGATCGCGGACCTGCGCGGCGACGGCGACCACTATGCCGCGCTCGTCACCTCCGCCGCCTTCAAGGGCAAGAGCCGGGTGCAGCAGCACCAGATGGTCTACGCATCCCTCCAGGGAAAGATGGGCGGCGAACTGCACGCCCTGGCGCTGACCACCGCGGTGCCGGAAGGCGCCTGACGCAAGGCTGCCGGAAGGCGCCTGATCAAAGTTGCAACGGACAAGGCCCCGGCGCCGCCGGGCCTTAATCGGAAGGGTTATCAGGTCATGGTCGATCAGAACGTCGTCGAGCGCATCGAGCAGGACATCAAGAACAACGATGTCGTGCTGTACATGAAGGGGACCCCGGTGTTCCCGCAGTGCGGCTTCTCCGCCGCCGTCGTCCAGGTGCTCAGCCACACCGGCGTCAAGTTCAAGGGCGTCAACATCCTGGAGGACCCGGGCCTGCGCCAGGGCCTGAAGGAATACTCGAACTGGCCGACCTTCCCGCAGCTCTACGTCAAGGGCGAGCTGGTCGGCGGCTGCGACATCGTCCGCGAGATGTACGAGTCGGGCGAGTTGCAGACCCTGATGGCCGACAAGGGCGTCGCCACCGCCGCCTGACCGCATCGCCGGTCCGGTGAGAAACGGAAAAGCCCCGCTCCGGCGGGGCTTTTTCATGCCCGGCACCTTTTCCATGCCGGGCATTTTCGATACCCGACGCCAGGATGACGTGTAGCGATGCCGGCCGCGCAGCCCGGCCATGCCCGGCGGCCCGCTGCCGGATTGCCCAAACAATGTGCTAAACGGACGGTATGGCTCAGACCCCGCCGCCCGCCAAGGCCCCGACCTCCACAACCGCCGCGTTCGTCGCGGCGCTTGCCTCCTACCTGATCTGGGGGCTGGTCAACCCCGTCTTCTTCAAATCCCTGGGCGATGTCGGCGCGGTGGAGATCGTCGCCCACCGCGTGGTGTGGACCGTGGTGCTGGTCGGCATCGGCGTGCTGGCGACCCGCGGGCCGGCGGCCGTCGTCGCCGCGGTCGGCAACTGGCGCCGGCTGGGCATCCTGGTGGTCACCACCCTGCTGGTCACCGTCAACTGGACCGTCTTCATCTGGGCGGTGGTGAACAGCCGGCTGGTCGAGGCCAGCCTGGGATACTTCATCAACCCGCTGGTCAATGTGCTGCTGGGCGTGCTGTTCCTGAACGAACGGCTCAGCCGCGGCCGGATGCTGGCGGTCGCCATCGCCGCGGCCGGCGTCGGCAGCCTCGTCGTCAGCTATGGCGCCGTGCCCTGGGTCGCGCTGTCGCTGGCACTGTCCTTCGGCTTCTACGCCCTGGTGCGCAAGAAGGCGGCGATCGATCCGGTGATCGGACTGCTGGTGGAAACCGCCCTGCTGCTGCCGGCGGCGCTGGGTTATCTGCTGTGGCTGGGCAGCGACGGCGCCTTCGGCCATGGCTGGGGGGAAAGCACCCTGCTGGTGCTGGCCGGACCGATGACGGCGGTGCCGCTCGTGCTGTTCATGATCGGCGCGAGCCGGCTGACCATGACCACCCTGGGTCTGCTGCAATATGTCGGGCCGACCGGGCAGTTGCTGCTGGGCGTGCTGGTCTATGGCGAGGCCTTCACCCACAGCCACGCCATCACCTTCGCCTGCATCTGGGTGGCCCTCGCCGTCTTCACCGCCGACGCGGTGCACAGCCACCGCGCCACCACCCGCGCCGCGGCAGCTGCGGAGTAGGGGTCAGCGCGGCGTCAGGCCATGGGCGATGGTGTGGGCCAGCGTGCCGACCATCGCGCAGATGCCGGCATCGTCGCGGCCGAACACCACCTGATCGAGAAAGCCCAGCCCGAAGCTGAGCGTCGCGATGCCGGCCGCCACATTGGCGAGGTCGGCGTCGGCGGCGATGGCGCCGCGGTCGCGATAGCCCTCCAGCCGCTTCAGCAGGCAGGGGATGCGGCTCTCCGACAGGGTGCGCGCCATCTCGTCCGCCACCGCCTGATCGACCAGGGCGCGCGCCAGCACGACGCGGGTGAAGTCGCGGCATTTCCAGCTGTGCTTCAAATGGGCATGCAGGAAGCGGGCGAGATCGGTTTCCAGATCGTCGTCCGGCGGCGGCAGGTCGCAGCCACCGGACTCCTCGCGCCAATAGCGCTCGACCACCGCCAGCAGCAGCCCGCTCTTTCCTGAGAAATAGCGCTGGATCAGCTGTTCGTTCACCCCGGCCCGCCCGGCGATCTCCCGGGTCGTCGCCGCGTCGAAGCCGCGCTCGGCAAACACCACCTTGGCGGCGTCGAGCAGCGCGCTTTCCGTCGCGGCACGGTCGCGCTTGCGCGCCCCGCCTTCGCAGGCGCCCTCGGTGCCGTTTCCGGGGCAACAGCCGTCGGCTTCAGTGCTTGCGTCCAAGACCCGTCCCTCTCCAGTCCGCCCCGCCGCCGTCATGACGGGCCGCTTCACGATAGGCAGCGTCATGTCGGACGGCTTCATAATAAGTATGCAGATACATACTTGACAAGCGGCAGGCGTCGGTTCAAGTATGTACTCACATACATACAAGCCCTCACCCCAAAAGCCTATTGCCCAACAGGGGGTATTCCCGCCATGCCGCACAGCAACGACACGCACAGCACCGCCACTCCGGATCTGTTCACCCCGCTGCGTCTCGGCGCGATCGAACTGCCGAACCGCGTCGTCATGGCGCCGATGACCCGCAGCCGCGCCGGCGACGGCAACTGCCCGACCGCGCTGACCGCCGAATATTATGCGCAGCGCGCATCCGCCGGCCTGATCATCACCGAGGCGACGCAGGTCTGCGACACCGCCCAGGGTTATCCCAACACGCCGGGCATCCACACCGACGCCCAGACCCTGGCATGGCGCGCGGTCGCCGACGCGGTGCACACGGCCGGTGGGCGGATCGTCACCCAGCTCTGGCATGTCGGCCGCATTTCCCACCCGCGCTTCCAGCCCAACGGCGCCGCCCCGGTCGCCCCGTCGGCCATCGCGGCGAAGGGCCAGCTCTACACCGGCGCCGGCATGGAACCCTTCCCGGTTCCGCGCGCCCTTGAAACCGCCGAAATCCCTGCCTTGGTCCGTCATTTCGCCGACGCCGCCAAGCGCGCCGTCTTCGATGCCGGCCTGGACGGCGTCGAGATCCACGCGGCCAACGGCTATCTGATCGACCAGTTCCTGCGCGACAGCACCAACACCCGCACCGACCGGTATGGCGGGACGGTGGAGAACCGCTGCCGCTTCCTGCTGGAGATCCTGGAGGCGACGGCCCATGCCGTCGGCGCCGACCGCATCGGCGTCCGCCTGTCGCCGACCGGCGTGTTCAACGACATGAAGGACAGCGACCCGCTGCCGCATTTCCTGGCGATCACCAAGGCGCTGAACCCCTTCAACCTCGCCTATCTGCATGTGATCGAGGGCAAGCCCGGCCACCACATGGCCCCGCCGGAGGGCGCGCCGCACGTGGCGTCCACCCTGCGCGCCGCCTACAAGGGTCCGTTCATCCTGAATGGCGGCTACAGCCGCGGTGACGCCGACGCGGCGCTCGCCAACGGCGAGGCCGATGCGGTCAGCTTCGGCGAGGCCTTCATCTCCAACCCGGACCTGCCCGTGCGCCTGCGTGCCGGCGCCTCGCTGGCCGAGCCGGACCGGACCACCTATTACGGCGGCGATGCCAAGGGTTACACCGATTACCCGGCGCTGGAATCGGTCGCCGCCTGACAGGTTTGCGGCCCCGACTTCCGCCCCCTGGAATCCCCAGTCGGAAATCCCCAATCGGGGCCGCAATTCCTCTCGACGTGAGAGAGCGCGTCGTGAGCGCGTCGTGAGACGCAAATCCCCCCTGCCCCCGGCCCGGTTCCCCCCTGGGCCGGGGGTCTTTTTTATGGGACCGCCTTATCTGGCCGGGTCGCTCACGCCGCCCCGCCCTCTCCGTCCAACCCGCGGGCAAGTGCCGCGATGGTGCCGTAGCCGACCTGATCGGCAGGGTCGATCTCCGCCATCTTGGCGAGGATCGCCAACGCCTTGTCGCGGTTGTGGCGGCGCAGTTCGATGAAGGCCAGCGCCTTCATGGTGAACAGGAAGAAGCGCGCCGGCCCGGCCGCCGTCCAGTCGGTGGAGCCTGCGGTCAACCGCGACCAGTCGGCGGGAAAGCCGCCCTGGAGAGCCGCGGCATCCAGCCCGATGCGGGCCACCCGCTCCGCCTCCCCCAGCTTCTTGCGGTTGAAGTAGAATTTGTAGAGCGCGTAGAAGACCGGCAGCACCCGCGGTCCCTTGCGGTGGGCCTCCCACAGCAGCGCCTCGCAGGCCTCGGGCACGTCGCGGGCCTTCACCGCCTCCTGCAAAAGCTCGTCGATCTGTTCGGGCACGTCGCCGAAGGCCATGCGGCCGTTCGACATCCGGAGTTCGATCGGTTCGTCGCTCATCGCTTCCCTCGCCTGTGTTTTCCGCTGCTGCAATCAACCATCCGACGCACCGACGACGCCCCCATGGTACGCGTGGGGACGCCGGGAAAGACCACATTATTTTTGTGCGGCGAAGTGTCGCGGCTGTCGCGAATCCGACACGCACCAAACCCGACAAAACCGTTTGTAGGCGAAACATTGTCGGACTTTCGCCACGCCCGCCTGACCTGACAATCCTTTTGTTTCAATGACTTGTTAGATTGGCACACCGCTTGCTTTTAACCTCGTCAGATTGGCCGGCACCCCCGGCAACGCGGCTTGAGGAGGCGGGACATGGTGACTCTGACGGATGCGGCGGTCTCCACCCTGGAACAGGTCCTGGCGAAGTCCGGCGGTGCTGCCGCCGGCTTGCGGATCGCGGTGACCGACGGCGGCTGCGCCGGCCTGAAATACCAGATGGGCCTGGAGGCGGCGGCGGGCGACGACGACACGGTGCTCAGCTTCGGCCCCGTCACCATCTTCGTCGACGCCAACAGCCAGCCCTTCCTGTCGGGCGTGGTGGTCGATTTCGTCGAGGGCATCGAAGGCTCGGGCTTCAAGTTCGACAACCCGAACGCGACGAGCAGCTGCGGCTGCGGCAAGTCCTTCTCGGCAGGCGACGGCGGCGGGGGCTCCTGCTCGACGTCGTCGTCGAGCTGCGGATCGTCAGCCCCCTACTCGACCCACTGATCCCGCTTTCAGATAGCTCTTCCCCTAGGCGCGCACCCCACGGAAAGGCAGCAGCGACATGTGGAACTACACCGACAAGGTCAAGGAACACTTCTTCAACCCGAAGAACTCCGGTGTCCTGGACAGCGCCAACGCGGTCGGCGAGGTCGGCTCCATCACCTGCGGCGACGCGCTGCGTCTGATGCTGAAGGTCGATCCCGACACCCAGGTCATCCTGGACGCCAAGTTCCAGACCTTCGGCTGCGGCTCGGCCATCGCCTCCTCCTCAGCGCTGACCGAGATGATCATCGGCAAGACGGTGGACGAGGCACTGACGCTGACCAACCGCGACATCGCCGAGTATCTGGGCGGCCTGCCGCCGGAGAAGATGCACTGCTCGGTCATGGGTGCGGAGGCCCTGCGTGCCGCCATCGCCAACTACAAGGGCGAGGAGTGGGTCGACGACCACGAGGAAGGCGAGCTGATCTGCAAGTGCTTCGGGGTCGACGCCGCGATGATCGAGCGCGCGGTGACCGTCAACGGCCTGACCTCGCTGGAGGAAGTCACCCACTACACCAAGGCCGGCGGCTCCTGCCAGACCTGCCACGAGAAGATCGAGGAAGTGCTGGAAGCGGTGATGGCCAAGACCGGCGCGCTGAAACCCGCCGCGAAGCACACCCCCGGCACCGTCGGCCTCGACGCCATCAAGCCGCTGCCGGCCAAACCGGAACCGGCCGCCGCGCCGAAGCTGACCAACGTGCAGCGCATGCAGGCCATCATGTCCGCCATCGAGGAGATGCGCCCGCAGATCCAGCGCGACGGCGGCGACGTGGAGCTGGTCGACATCGACGGCAAGGACATCTACGTGCGGCTGACCGGCGCCTGCTCCGGCTGTTCGCAGTCGGCCGGCACCATGATGGGCGTGCAGATGAAGCTGGTCGAGGCGCTCGGCGAGTTCGTCCGGGTCAAGCCGGCGTCCCTCATGCCGGCCCATGCGGGCTAAGGGGAGGAACCGGCGATGACGATCCCGAACACGACCATTCCCAACCGGGGCATCTATCTCGACAACAACGCCACCACCCGCGTCGACCCCGACGTGCTGGCGGAAATGCTGCCGCTCTTCACCGAGCATTTCGGCAACCCGTCCTCGATGCACGCCTTCGGCGCCGCGGTCGGCGGCAAGATCGAATGGGCGCGCAAGCAGGTGCAGGCTCTGCTGGGCGCTGCGCATGACAGCGAGATCGTCTTCACCTCGGGCGGGACGGAAAGCGACAACACCGCGATCCTGTCGATCATCGAGGCCTATCCGAAGAAGCGCGAGATCGTCACCAGCGTGGTCGAGCATCCCGCCGTGCTGGCGCTCTGCGACTATCTGGAGAAGAAGCGCGACTACAAGATCCACCGCATCCCGGTGGACGGCAAGGGCAACCTCGACATCGACGCCTACCGGGCGGCGCTGTCGGACCAGGTCGCCATCGTGTCGATCATGTGGGCCAACAACGAGACCGGGACGATCTTCCCGATCGAGGAACTGGCGCAAATGGCCAAGGCGGTCGGCGCCGTCTTCCACACCGACGCCGTCCAGGCGGTCGGCAAGATCCCGATGAAGCTCGCCGACAGCGCCGTCGACATGCTGTCGCTGTCCGGCCACAAGCTGCACGCCCCCAAGGGCATCGGTGCGCTGTACGTCAAGCGCGGCCTGCGCTTCCGTCCGATGCTGCGCGGCGGCCACCAGGAACGCTCGCGCCGCGCCGGCACCGAGAACGCCCCGGCCATCGTCGGCCTGGGCGCCGCCGCCCACCTCGCCCTCACCCACATGGGCGAGGAGAACACGCGGGTGAAGGCGCAGCGCGACCGGCTGGAACAGGCGATCCTGGCCGCCGTGCCGGCCTGCTTCGTCACCGGCAACCCGGACCACCGGCTGCCCAACACCTGCAACATCGCCTTCGAGTTCATCGAGGGCGAGGCCATCCTGCTGCTGCTGAACGAGCAGGGCATCGCCGCGTCCTCCGGATCGGCCTGCACCTCGGGGTCGCTGGAGCCGAGCCACGTGATGCGTGCCATGGGCGTGCCCTACACGGCGGCGCACGGCGCCACCCGCTTCTCGCTGTCGCGCGACACCACCGACGCCGAGATCGACCACGTCATCGCCGTGGTGCCGGGCATCATCGCCAAGCTGCGCAGCCTGTCGCCCTACTGGCAGCAGGAAGCCGGCAAGCCCAAAGAGTTCGCACCCGTTTATTCCTAACACCGGAATCGCAGGCCGGGTCGGTGGCCCGTCCCGGCACCCCGCCCGACGACACCCCGTCGGGGCGGGTCCCCGGCCCGGCCTGCGACATTTATCAACGGGGACAGCCGGTCCCCGCGCGCGAGGTGCCCCCATGCCCACCACCTTCGCCACAATCAACGACACCACGCTGCGCGACGGCGAGCAGACCGCCGGCGTCGCCTTCACGCTCGACGAGAAGATCGCCATCGCCAAGGCGCTCGACGCCGCCGGCGTTCCGGAGCAGGAAATCGGCATCCCGGCCATGGGCGAGGAGGAGCGCGAGGGCATCCGCGCCGTGGCGTCGCTGGGGCTGAAAGGCCGGCTGATGGTGTGGTGCCGGATGCATGACGCCGATCTGAAGGCGGCGCTGTCCTGCAATGTCGGCTTCGTCAACCTGTCGATGCCGGTGTCGGACATCCACATCACCAGGAAGCTGAAACGGAGCCGCGCCTGGGCACTGGCCGAGATCGAGCGCCAAGTGAAACAGGCGCGCGACCATGGGCTGGAGGTCAGCGTCGGAGGCGAGGATTCGTCGCGCGCCGACATGGATTTCCTGATCGCCGCCGCCACGGTGGCGCAGGAAGCCGGCGCCCGCCGTTTCCGCTTCGCCGACACGCTCGGCGTGCTCGATCCCTTCCAGACGCGCGCCTGCATCGAGCGGCTGCGCCGCGCCACCGACCTGGAGATCGAGATCCACGCCCATGACGATCTGGGCCTCGCCAACGCCAATTCGCTGGCCGCGGTGCTGGGCGGCGCCACCCACGTCAACACCACGGTGAACGGGCTGGGCGAGCGCGCCGGCAATGCCCCGCTGGAGGAGGTGGTGGTGTCGCTGAAGCACCTCTACCACATCGACACCGGCGTCGAGACGCGCTCGCTCGGCACCATCAGCGATCTGGTGGAGCGGGCGTCCAACCGGCCGGTGGCGGTCAACAAGTCGATCGTCGGCGCCGCCGTCTTCACCCACGAGGCCGGCATCCATGTCGACGGGCTGCTGCGCGACCGCAGCACCTACCAGAATTTCGACCCGGCCGAGGTCGGGCGTGAACACCGCATCGTGCTTGGCAAGCATTCCGGCACCGCAGCGGTGAAGCTGGCCTATGAGCGGCTCGGCATCGCCTGCGACGACGCCGCCGCACAGGCGGTGCTGCCGCGCGTCCGCGCGCTGGCCACCCGCGCCAAGCGGCCGCCAACTCCCGAGGAACTGCACGCCTTTCTGGAGGCGGCGACATGACGAAGGCCAGAACTCCTCCGAGAATCGTCGTCCTGCTGCGCGAGGACGTCGCCTGCGTGTTCGACCGCGACCCGGCGGCGCGCAACGTCCTCGACGTGCTGACCTGCTATCCCGGCATCCATGCGCTGGTGATCCACCGCGTCGCCAACGCAGCCTGGCAGCGGGGGCTGCGCTGGCCGGCGCGTTTCCTGTCCTATGTCGCCCGCGCGGTGACCAACATCGACATCCATCCCGGCGCCCGCATCGGCCGCCGCTTCTTCATCGACCATGGCGCCGGGGTGGTGATCGGCGAGACGGCGGAGATCGGCGACGACGTGACTCTCTACCACGGCGTGACGCTGGGCGGCACGTCCTGGACCAAGGGCAAGCGGCACCCGACGCTGATGGACGGCGTGCTGGTCGGTGCCGGCGCCAAGATCCTGGGACCGATCACCGTCGGCGCCGGCGCGCGGGTCGGCGCCAATTCGGTGGTGACCAAGCCGGTGCCGCCGGGCATGACCGTGGTCGGCATCCCCGGCCGGGTGGTGCGGCCGGAAGCACACCGCCAGTTGTCCGACCCCCACCTTTCCAATCACGGCATCGATCTGGAACATCATCTGATGCCCGATCCGGTCGGCAAGGCCATCGCCTGCCTGATCGACCACATAAACCGCATTGAAGCCCGGCTCGAGGCCCACACCGCAGCGGAAACGTCACAGTTTCCTGCTAAAAGCATCCGCCTGTCGGAATTTCGCCTGAACGACATACACAGCGATATACGCTTGGACGGTGTGGCCTGCAGTTCCTGCGGCAACATCTGCGACCAGGAGGGGTGCGCCCCCTCGCCTTCCACCCAGCAGCACGCGTGAGGAGCCTTCGACGATGAGCGATTTCACCGACGACCTCGACGATCTGGAGACCGCGGAAGACTTCCTGCGCTTCTTCCACGTCACCTACGACCAGCGTGTTGTGAACGTGAACCGGCTGCACATCCTGCAGCGCTTCCACGATTACCTGTCCGACGACATCGGCATGGAAGGGCTGGACGACGACGGCACGGCGGCACGCTACCGTTTCCACCTGGAACGGGCGTACCAGGATTTCGTCGTCTCCAACGCCATCGCGGAGAAGACCTTCAAGGTCCACAAGGAAGAGGCGCGCAAGATGGCCGACCGCTTCGTCCCGCTGGACAGCCTGCTGGGCACGCCGGTCGGCTGAACCGCCGGCGCCGTTTTGCGGAGCAAGGGGGGCGCCTGCAGCGCCCCCTTTGTCGTCAGTGGATTTTGCTCTCGTTCGGGCTGCCGTCGCGCCGGTAGACATGAACATGGTAGGCCGCCATCGGATTTTCGTCGAGATAGCGGAGCAGCTCCTGCTCCGTGCGTGGCGTGGCGCCGCGGATCAGCACCTGCCAGGCGGGCTCCATCGTCGCGCGCATGGTCTCACTGTGCGGCAGCATGATGAAGCCGGCCCATTCCGGGTCGAAATCGGCCAGATAGCTCTTGGTGTAGTGCTTCATCATCGCCGCGTCGTTGACGTTGACGCTTTCCATGTTTTCAAAACAGACGCGCAGATCCATCGCCGGTCTCCTCATGCAAAAAGGCCGCAAACCCGCAGATAACCCGTCCGACAGTTTGCAAGGGACGGGTGCAGGCCCGCGATGCTCGCTCGTGAAAACAGCCTTAACAGTCAGATGGTACGCCGCAGGTGTGAAAAACAAGGGTTCGCGGACAGCCCAGCCGACGCTTTTCCACCCTCACCCATGCAAGGGACGCAGGCTGCACCATTGGTCATAACCCCGCCTTTTCAGGTTCGCCGATTGCACGACTCCTGTAAAATCATTGTGACACTCCTTGCACGATCATGATGACCGACCTATCGCCTGCCTCCGACAGTCCTGTCCGCATCCTCATCGTCGAAGACGAAAGCCTCGCCGCCATGGCTTTGGAGGAGGTCCTCGGCATGCTTGGATTCGCCGTCGTCGGGATCGAGGACAATGCGGATGACGCGGTCGCGACGGCGGAGCGGCTGCGTCCGGACATCGTGATGATGGACATCCGCCTGCGGGGGCCGCGCGACGGGATCGAGGCCGCGGCGGCGATCCGCAAGCGGACCGGCATCCGCTGCATCTTCACCTCCGCCTTCGGCGACCCCGAAACCCGCCACCGCGCCGCCGAATGCGATCCTTTCGGCTTTGTCCGCAAGCCCTATTTCCCGGCCGAACTGCAACGGGCGCTGGGGCAGGCGACAGAGGCGTTGCAGAGCCGGGTGTAGAAAAGCGTCGGCGGAAGCCTCCTCCCTTCCGAAAACAGATCGGCCCCCGCGCGTCACCGCGCGGAGGCCAACCGGTTCAGGGGAAAGACAATGAAAGACCGGATCAGCCGAACTTGTAGCTGATGCCGTACCCGCCACGCGGATAATCCCAGGCGATGTTGCCCTTGTCCTGGCAGACGACACGGCAGGTACCGCATTCCAGGCAGCCGTCGGTCACCAGCGTCACGCCGCCGGTTTCGTTCTTGCTGTAGCAGGCCGCCGGGCAGCAGAAGGTGCAAGCCTGCTTTTCGCAGGTCTGGCAGGCCTCCACGCTCTTGATCTGGATGTGCGGCCGGCTTTCGTCGACGATGTAGCGGTTCTGATAGAGCTTCTCTTCGACCTTCACCATCATTGTCATCGCACGGCCCTCACCAGCTTGATTGCGTCACCGACCAGTCCCATCACCGAGCGGCGCTTGATGAAGGACTTCATGATCTGCTTTTCCTTCGACTTCTTGTCGACGCTGTCCACGGTGAACCAATTGTGGGCCGCCGCGGTGATTTCGTCGGGATAGGCGCCGAAGAACTGCTTGTTGCCATGCATGATGCCGGGCAGTTCGCGATACTTCTTCAGATCCTTCATGATGAAGCTGTCATCCAGCTTCTTCTTGTAGGCGGCCAGGTTCGGCGCGCTGAAGCCCTTGCCGGCGGACTTCAGCTCGATCACCGTCTCCGCCGCCATCCGGCCCGACGCCATTGCAAGGTTGGAGCCCTCGCGGTGGGCGGCGTTGTTGAAGTGGGCGGCGTCGCCAACGACCATCCAGCCATCGCCATAGAGCTGCGGAATCGCCTTGTAGCCGCCCTCCGGGATCATGTGGGCGGCGTATTCCTTCATCTCCGCCCCTTCGATCAGCGGCTTGATGACGGGATGCTTCTTCAGATCCTCCAGCATCCGGTAAGGCGGGCAATCGCCGTTCTTGAAGTCGGAGATCAGGCAGCCGATGCCGATCGTCAGCGATTCCTTGTTGGTGTAGAGGAAGGCGGTGCCGACCATCCCCTTGGTCACCTTGCCCATGATCTCGATGACGACGCCCTCGTCCTCCTTGATGCCGAAGCGCTGCTGGATCAGCTCCGGATCGATGAAGAGGATTTCCTTGACCGCCAGCGCCACATTCTCCGGCGCGGCTTCGTCCTGCAACCCGGCGCGCTTGGCGAGCAGGGCGTTGACGCCGTCGGCCATGATGACGACGTCGGCGTGAATCTCGCCGCCTTCGCGGTCGGTGCGGACGCCGATGACCTTGCCCGACGCATCGCGGATCAGCTCGGTCACCGTCGTCTCGCAGATCTGGAGACCGCCGACCTTGCGGATCTGCTCGCCCCACCATTTGTCGATGTTGGCGCGGATGATGGTGTAGCGGTTCGGCTTGTCGCTGTTGAAGGCTTCCGAGCGGTAGTTGGTGCCGACGTAATTGTCGTCACCCAGCAGCCAGACGCGCTGTTCGATGATGTGGCGCTCGGTCGGGCAATCGTCCCGGAAGTCCGGAATGATCTTCTCCAGCTCATGGGCGTACATGATGCCGCCCTGGACGTTCTTGGCGCCGGGATACTCGCCGCGCTCGAGCTGGAGCACCTTCAGCCCCTGCTTTGCCAACGTGTAGGTGGCGGCGTTGCCGGACGGGCCGGCACCGATGACGATGGCGTCGAACTTTTCGACCATGTCGACAGGCTCCTTTCTCGTCCGGCGGTCAGCCGGCCATGCGGTTGACGGAGAGGCGGCGGCCGAAGGCATCGGTCAGCGCCGGCAGGATCTTCAGCGCGTCGCCGACCAGCCCGAGATGGGCGAAGTCGAAGATCGTCGCGTTCGGATCGGTGTTGATCGCCAGGATCAGGTCCGACTTCTCCATGCCGACCCGATGCTGGATGGCGCCGGAAATGCCGGCGGCGATGTAGAGCTTGGGCCGCACCGTCTTGCCGGTCTGCCCGACCTGACGGTCGTTGGTCGCCCAGCCGGCCTGGACCAGCGGGCGGGTCACCCCGACCTCGGCGCCCAGAATCTTGGCGAGATCGAAGACCAGCTTCATGTTCTCGACCTTGCCCAAACCCTTGCCGGCCGACACGATGATGTCGGCGAAGGCCAGTTGCGCCTCGTTCTGCTCGCGGTCGGCGATGAAGTTCAGGACCTTGGTGACGATGTCCTCTTCGCGCAGGTCCGGCTGGATTTCGATGACGCGGCCGATGCGGGCGTCGTCGCGCTCCGGCATCGCCATCACGCGCGGGCGCACCGTCGCCATCTGCGGCCGGTAGGCCAGCGTCTGGATGGTGCAGAGCAGCGTGCCGCCGAAGGTCGGCCGGGTGGCGGCCAGCGAGCGGTTGTCGGCGTAGATGTCCAGCTCGGTGCAGTCGGCGGTCAGCCCAGTCGCCAGCGTGGTGGCGATGGCGCCGGCCAGATCGCGGCCCAGCGTGGTGGCGCCCAACAGCACGATTTCCGGCTTATGGGTGTTCACCACGTCGGTCATGACGCGGCAATAGGGATCGGTGCGGTAATCGGCCAGCGCCGGATCGGTCACCTTGTAGACGATGTCGGCGCCATAGCCGATGGCGTCGCCGCAGATGCGGTTCAGGTCGGGGCTTTCGGCACCCAGCACCACGGCACCGACCTCCACCCCCAGCTTGTCGGCCAGCTTGCGGGCTTCGCCCAGCAGCTCCAGCGACACGGAGTGGACGATGCCGCGCTCCTGCTCGACGATCACCCAGACGTTCTTGTAAATTTTCAGGTGTTCGGGAAGCTGGAACTTGCGGCCCTGGGGCTTGCTCGGTTCGCTCATCGTCGGGTCTCCCGCGGGTAAATCGTCAGAGCCCGGCCGCGGCGCGGGCGAGCAGGTCGCCGGCCAGCTTGGGCTGGGCAGCGAAGATGGCGTCGATGGCGGCGGCGGCCATCGCGTCGGGGGTGTCGGCGTCGGCAACGATCATCTTCGCCTTCTCCGCCCGCGGCTTCGGCACGAACACCTTCGACACCACGGTCGGCGAGCCCTTCAGCCCGACGCGGCCTTCCTCGGCTCCGGTGAAATCGCGGCTCCAGCTCTTCAGCTCGTAGCGGGCGGCGCGGAACAGATCGTCCATCTTGCCGAAGCGGATGGTGTTGGTGCCCTCCAGCATGGTGATCATGCAGGGGAGCTTCGTCTTCAGCACCTGCACGCCGCCTTCCGAGCGGCGCTGCACCACGATCTCCTTCGAGGCGGTGTTCAGATCCTCGATCCTGGTGATGTAGGTCAGCTGCTCGAAGCCGAGGCGGGTGGCGATGCCGGGGCCGACCTGGGCGGTGTCGCCGTCCACCGTCTGCTTGCCGCAGAAGACGATGTCGACCGGATCCTCCTCGGACAGCTTCTGGATGGCCGAGGTCAGGGCGTAGGAGGTCGCCAGCGTGTCGGAGCCGGCGAACTTGCGGTCGGTCAGCAATACCGCGTCGTCGGCTCCCAGCGACAGCGCCTTGCGCAGCGAGGTCTCCGCCATCGGCGGCCCCATGGTCAGCACGGTGACGCGGGCGCCCACCTTGTCCTTCAGCCGCAGCGCCTCTTCCAGCGAGAACAGGTCGAAGGGGTTGATGATGGCGGGCACGCCCTGCCGCATGATGGTGTTGGTGACGGGATGGATGCGGATCTGGGCGCTGTCGGGCACCTGTTTGATACAGACGACGATGTGCATCCCGTTCTCCTTGGCTTCCGCTCTCGCTGTGGCGCGCATGTGGGTTTGGGGCCGGCACCGGGCCGGGATACACCCAAGACAGCAAGCAGCGTGCCAGCCGGCGGAGGCCGGCCAAGTCACGGGAAACACTGGAGATTTTCAAAAGTCGGAAAGTGCCCTCCCCGTGTCGCAAAGGCGACAAGGGGAAGCTGATGTCGGTTTCGCTACAGCCGCGGCGGGTGCGGGCTCAGACCGTTTCGATGTGGGCGACGACCCGGTCCAGCTCCACGCCGATACGGGCGACCATGTCGGCGATGCCGTCGAGCCGGTGGTCGATCACCGCCAGTTCCACCGCATCGGCGGCGGCGGCAAGGTCGCGGGCGCCGACGGTGCGCGAGGACCCCGCCAGCTTGTGGGCGGCCTGCCGAACCTCGTCCCAGATCTCGCCGGCCAGCGCGTCGACCAGCCAATGGTGCGAAGCGCTGTTGGAGGTCACGAACTCCCCCAGCAGATGCCGGACGAACTCGCTGTCGCCGTCGAACAGCGCGGTCAGCGCCTCAAGATCGAGCGGCGGCAAATCGGCGATGACGGGAGCGGCGGCAGGAGCATGCCGGGGCGAGGGCTGAGGTTCCGGTTGCTGCAACCCGCCGGTCACCGGTACCTTGCTCTGCAACGGATCGTCCAATTCCTCACCCTCCCCGCTTTCGCCGTCCACCGGCGGCAGGAAACGGTCCACCACCCGGCGCAGGTCGGCAAGGCTGACCGGTTTCGCCAGCGTGTCGTCCATGCCCGCGAGAAGGCAAAGCTGGGCCTCGTTCTCCGTCGCGTTGGCGGTGATGGCGACGATGGGCAGGCGAGCCCCGCTTTCCCCCTCCGCGGCGCGGATGCTGCGGGCCAGCTCCATGCCGTCCATCTCCGGCATCTGGCAGTCGGTCAGCAGCAGGCCATGGCCGCCGGCCCGCCACAGGGCCAGCGCCTGGGCACCGTCCTCCGCGGTCTCCATCACATGGCCGAGCAGGGTCAGCTGGCGCTGGATGACCTGACGGTTGGTCGGATGGTCTTCCGCTACCAGGATCAGCCGGCCCCGTGCCCGCGCCTCCTCCACCGTGGGCAGTCGGCGGCGGCCGGCGGCCGGGGCGGCGGGCTCCGGCGCGGGTTGCCGGTCGGCGCGCCCGCCCTCCCCTGCCGCCATCCGGCCGGCGGCGGCCAGGATGGCGCGGACCAGCCCGACCCGGCGCACCGGCCGGCCGAGCACCATTGTGCCGGCACCGGAGGCACCAAGCTCCGCCGCATCGCCGGAACTCAGCGCGTCGCCACCGATCACCACGCGCCCGCGCACCCGGCCGCGCGGATCGCGGTCCAGCGCCGCGGTGTCGGTGCCGAGCGTGGCGACCAGAACATCGCAGGCGGCGGTCGGCAACAGGGTGCGCAAGGCGGCGTCGGCGTCGGCCGCCTCCACCACCTGCGCGCCGTCGGCGTTCAGATAGCGGGCGAGAAAGCCACGCTCCTGCGCATCCGCCGCCAGGAGCAGGACGGTCACCCCCTGCAGCGGCGCCCGCTGCGTCACGGCCGGTTCGTCCACCGCAACCAGATCGGCGGCGAAGGTGAACCAGAAGGTGGAGCCGACATTGACCTCGCTGTTGACGCCGATGTCGCCGCCCATCAGTTCGGCCAGGCGCCGGCAGATCGACAGCCCCAGCCCGGTGCCGCCGAAGCGGCGGGTGGTCGATGCCTCCGCCTGGGTAAAGGGGCGGAACAGGCGGGTCTGGTTTTCCCTGGAGATGCCGATGCCGGTGTCGGTCACCGCGACGCGGATGATGACGCGGTCGCCGTCGAAATGCGCCAGTTCCACCCGCACGGTGACCGAGCCGGACTGGGTGAACTTCACCGCATTGCCGGCGATGTTGAACAGCACCTGCCGGATGCGGACCGGATCGCCGACGACCTCCGCCGGCAGGTCGGGGTCGATGTAGGTGACCAGCGACAGCCCCTTGGCCCTGGCCCCCGGCGCCAGCGTGTCGGCCACCCCCTCCACCACATTGGCGAGCGCCACCGGCACCCGCTCCAGGTCGAGCCGGCCGGCCTCGATCTTTGAGAAGTCGAGGATGTCGTTGATGATGGTCAGCAGGGCGCCGGCCGATTCCCGCACCACGCTGACCAGTTCGCGCTGGTCGCCGGTCAGGCTGGTGTGCTCCAGCAACTCCAGCATGCCCTGGATGCCGTTCATCGGCGTGCGGATTTCGTGGCTCATCGTCGCCAGGAACAGCGACTTCGCCTGATTGGCCGCCTCCGCCTCCGACCGTGCCGCCTCCGCCGCCACGCGCGCCGCCACCAGATCCTGCGTGCGCTCCGCCACCTGCCGTTCCAGGCTGCGGTTCAGCTCGGTCAGTTCCTCGTACAGGTGGACGTTGTCGAAGCCGATGGCGACCTTGGCGCAGAACACCTCCAGCAGCCGCCGCTCGTCGGCCGTCAGGGCGCGGCCATGCCCGAGATAGACCACGGTGTCGTGCCGGCGGGTGGCGGAGCGGAAGACCAGGACGCTGTGCCCGCGCTCATAGCGGTTGCGGCCATCGGCCAGCGCTGCGGTCACCGCCTGCGCCGCGTCGGGCGGCAGCGCCAGGAACAGCGGGATCCCCTCCATCCCGACATGGCAGCCGGCACCGCCCAGCACCAGCGGCTCCGACGGCCGCGGCCCGTCGCACAGGCGGCTGACCAGCGCCACCCCGCCCGACACCCCACCCGACATCAGTCCATTGGCCGGCGGGCAGACGCCGACGATCTGGGCCACGGCATGGCGGACGAACTCCGCCATCGTCCGCTTGCCCAGCAGGGTGGAGGAGGAGTCCAGGATGCGCTCCAGCCCCTCCCGGTGATCCTCGATGGCGGTGATGTCCTGATAGCCGCGCAGCGCGGCGACCACAGAGGTGAACAGCTTCTGCGCCGTCAGCTCGGTCTTCGATTTGTAATCGTTGATGTCGTAGCTGAGGATAACGTCGCGTTCCGGCGCCTGCCCCGGTTGGCCGGTGCGCAGGATGATGCGCACACGGCGGTTGCTCAGCTCGCTGCGGATGTAGCGGACCAGCCGCAGACCGGCATCGTCGGATTCCATCACGACGTCCAGCAGGATCACCGCGATGGCCGGGTTGTCGCGCAGCACCCCGCGTGCCTCCGCCGCGGTGGCGGCCGACAGGAACTGCGCCGGGCGTCCTTCAAAGGTGAAGCCGCGCAGCACCATCTTGGTGGTCGCATGGATGGCCGGGTCGTCGTCGACGATCAGGATCAGCCAGGGTTCGACCGGCTCCGCAGCCTCGGCAACCGCCTCGACGGCGGGCTCCTCCTCCGCGAACAGGAATTCGTCGCTCATCACGGTCCCCCGCCGAACTTGCCGCGCTTTTTCCACCCCGACACGCGGCCCAAAGCGCCGGCGACCTTAGCATATGTCGGGGAATGGCCGCCAGTTCGGCCCCCTCCGGCGGCCATCGGGCTGAAAGGGTGGATTTGCCGGGCGGCAGCCGCCATGGTGGCGCCGTTTTCCATCGCGCATGTGCCGTCATGAACCTGCTTGCCTGCATCCACGACAAGGCCCCGCTGATCGAGGCGCGGGATCCCGACCTGGGCGACCTGTTCCCGCCCGGCTTCCTCGATCTGTACGAGGTGCACAGCTACCGCAACGCCGCGCGCATCCTGGCCCATGCCTGCACGGCCGAGTTCCGCGAGATCACCGAACGGCTGATGGAGTTTCGCATCCGCACCGAGGACATCGTGGCGTCCGGAGGCAACAAATCGCAGATCGCCAAGACGATGGAGCGGATGCTGAACCCGCTGGGCTGGAACGAGACGCGCATCCGCGGCGACCTGTTCATCACCAAGATGATCGTGACGCACGAGGAGAAACGCCGCGTCGCCGGCAAGAACCGCGGCCGGACCGTCACCGAACAGCGCCAGCGCGAGGAGCTGTACAAGGTCAACGGCTTCATCGACGGGCACAAGATCGACTTCGTGAAGGGACGGGTGTCCTTCGACCTGGAATGGAACAGCAAGGACCAGACCTTCGACCGTGACCTCTACGCCGCCCGCACCTTCTACGAATGCGGCATCATCAATGCCGGCGTCCTGCTGACCCGCAGCGCCGAGCTGATCCCGCTGTTCACCGAGGTGGCGCGGCGGGTCGAGATGAAGAATTTCCAGAACAAGTACGGTGCCAGCACCACCTGGATGAAGAAGCTGCTTTACCGGCTGGATGCCGGCCGCGGCGGCGGCTGCCCGGTGCTGGCGCTCGGCATCCGTCCGGCGCTGGTGTCGGATTTCGACGACTGGAAGGACAGCCATCCGGTGGTCCGGCAGGCCGCGACCTTCGATGTCGATACCGGTGCGGAGGACGAGGACGATCTGTGGTGAGGGCGCCAGGGAGCCCTCACCGGCTTCTTCACGCGAATTTGCGGTCGGTCAGCAGCAGCCGCACCGCGAAGCCCAGGAACAGGACGCCGGCGATGCCGTCCAGCGCCGTGCGGACCCGCGGGCTGGACAGGACGCGCCGCGCGGCCCCGGCACTGAGTGCCGCGATGCCGACCAGATAGAGACCGCCCAGCACCGAGATGATGTTGCCAAGGATGAAGGTCTGCAACGCCACATGGCCCAGCTCCGGGGCGATGAACTGGGGCACGAAGGCCAGCTGGAACAGGATGATCTTCGGGTTCAGCAGGTTGGTCAGCAGCGCCTGGACGAAGACGCGGGAGGTGCCCGCCGGGGCCGGGGCCTCGATGGACGGAACGGGCTCGGCTCCGCGGCTGGTCCAGACGCTCCACAGCGACCGCAGGCCGATCCAGGCGAGATAGGCGCCGCCGGCATAGCGCAGCAGGTCGAACAGCGACGCCGACGCCGCGATCAGGGCGGAGATGCCGGCGGCGGCCAGCAGCGAATGGACGGTGTTGCCGACGCAGATGCCGATGGTGGCCACCACGCCCGCCTGCCGGCCATCGGCGATGCTGCGGGTCAGCACCAGAAGCGAGTCCGGTCCCGGTGCCAGGACCAGCACACAGACGGCGACCATATAGAGTTGCAGCAGGTGGAGGTCGAGCGGCAGGGTCATCGCAGGACGGACCTTCGGCGAGAGGTTCGGGTGCTCAGTCGGGCCAGCGGCGGTGGATCCACAACCATTGCGCCGGCCGGTCGCGGATCCAATCCTCCAACAGTCGGTTCAGCCTTTCCATAAGAATTCGCGCATCCGCATTGCGGTCGCCGCTGGTCGGGTATTCCTCCGGCGGCAGGACGGTGACGCGGAAATGGGCCCCCTCCAGCCTCTCGGTCCGCGCCGGACACAGCGGGAGCTGCATCTTCATGCCGAGGACGGCAGCCGCCGGAGCCGTCATGGCGTCGCGACCGAAGAAAGGCACCGGAATGCCGTCGTTCATCTTCTGGTCGATCAGCATGCCGACATGGCCGCCCCTGGTCAGGTGACGCAGTAGGATCCTGGCACCGTCCGGCCCCTTGGGAATCTGCATGCCGGTCGCCGCCCCGCGCAGCTTCACCAGCAGTTCACCGACCATCGGGTTGTTGGGCGCGCGATAGACCAGCCCCAGCTCCAGCCCCAGCATGCGGGAGGCGACCGACTGGACCTCCCAGTTCGCCAGATGGCCGGAGACCAGGATACCGGCCTTGCCGTCCTCGCGCAGCGCATCGACATGCTCGATGCCGACCACCTCGATCCGTTCACGGCCGATCTGCTCCAGATGCGGATATTCGGCGATGGTGCGGCCGAGATTGTCCCACATGCCGCGAATGATCGCCTCGATCTCCGCCCCGCTCTTCTCGGGGAAGGCGCGGGTCAGGTTGCGCCGGGCACGGGCGCTGTTGGGCAGCCACGGCCCCACCGTCCGGCCGATCCAGCCGCCGAGCGCCGATGCGCGGTCGAGCGGCAGCATCCGGAACAGACCGCAGACGCCATGGACCAGCAGCGCCTCCACCGGATAGCCGATGCGGCGCGTCAGCCATTTCTGAAACGGGCTACGCGGCTTGGCCATCGGGGCTTCCTTTCAGCGAAACATGCGTCAGCAGCGCGGCGAGCGCGCTCTCATCGGCCCAGCGCACCGACACCGGCAGGACGGCGATCTTCGCCCGCAACTCCGGCGGCAGGCGGATGGCGTCCTTGGCGGTGGTGACGGGCACGGCGCCCAACGCCGCGGCGCGGTCGAGCAGCGCCGCCACCTCGGCCGGACGGTAGGGGTGATGGTCGGCGAAGGGCACCCGCTCCGCGATGCGGGCGCCGAGCGCCTCCAGCGTCGCGAAGAACTTCTCCGGCCGGCCGATGCCGGCGAAGGCCAGCACGTCGCGCCCGGCGAGACGGGCGGCGGCCTCCGGATCGGGCTCCAGCCGGGCGGTCAGCACCGGGCGTCCGCCGGCCAGCGCCGCCAGACCGTGACGGTCCTCGCCCAGGATCACCAGCGCATCGGCGCGGGCGAGGCCGTCGGCCACCCGTTCCCGCAGCGGCCCCGCCGGAACCAGCCGGCCGTTGCCGAAACCGACCGCCCCGTCTGCCACGATCAGCGACAAATCCTTGTGCAGGGCCGGGTTCTGGAAGCCGTCATCCATGACGATTGCCTTGGCTCCGGCGGCAACCGCGCGCTCCGCCCCAGCCAACCGGTCGCGCGCCACCCAGCAGGGCGCCGCCCCGGCCAGCAGCAGCGCCTCGTCGCCGACGTCGGCGGCGGTGTGGCGGCCGGGATCGACCGCCAGCGGACCAGCCTCCCGCCCGCCATGGCCGCGGGTCAGCGCATGGACGGCGACACCGCGGGCCTGCAAGGCCGCAATCACAGACAGCCCGACCGGCGTCTTGCCGGCGCCGCCCGCCACCAGATTGCCGACGCAGACCACCGGAACGCCGACCTTGCGCGGAACGGTTCCGGCGATGCGCCGCCGCCCGGCCAGCCCATAGAGCGCACCCAGCGGTGCCAACAGGGTGGAGGCGAGACCGGGCGGCCGGTACCAAAAGGCGGGGGTCTTCACGGCGGCGCGTCCCCTCAGGCAGCCGTCCGGATGCCGGCCGCGCCCAGCACCGGGGCCAGCGCCGCCAGCGCCCGGTCGATGATCCGCCGGTTGTCGGCGGTCACCCGTGCCGCACCCGCGACGATGCGGTCTCGTGCACGGTCATCGGTCAGCAGCCGGCGCGCCTCGCGGGCCAGCGCCTCGCCGTCCGCCACCGGCAGGGCGCCGCCGGCGGCTTCCAGCATGTGGGTGATCTCGCCGAAATTGAACATGTGCGGCCCGTACAGCACGGCACAGCCCAGCTGCGCCGGCTCCACCGGGTTCTGTCCACCATGGGGGATGAAGGAGCCGCCCATGCACACCACCGGTGCCGCACGGTAGAACAGCCCAAGCTCGCCCATGGTGTCGGCGACATAGACGGCATGCTCGGGACCCGGCAGGCGATGCCCGGCGGTCCGTTGAAGAACCGGCAGCCCGCGCGCCCGCATCAGCTCCGCGATGGAGTCGCCGCGATGGGCATGGCGCGGGGCGACGACCGTCAGCAGCCCGGGCAGCACGGGGGCCAGCGCGGTGTGGACCGCCGCGGCGATCTCGTCCTCGCCAGGGTGGGAACTGGCGAGCAGCCAGACGGGCCGGCCGGCCAGGGATGCCCGCAGCGGCTCCATCGCGTCGGCAACGGCGGGGGGAGGCTCGGCGGAGAATTTCAGGTTGCCGACGCTGGCGACACCGGAGGCGCCGAGCCGGCGCAGCCGCTCCGCATCGCCTTCGGTCTGGGCCAGCGTCACCTGGAAGGTCGACAGCAGGCCGCCGATCAGCCCCGGCACGTTGCGCCAGCGCGAGAAGCTGCGTTCGGACATGCGGGCATTGACCAGCGCGGCGGGGATGGATCGGGCGCGGATACCGGCCAGCAGGTTCGGCCAGATCTCCGATTCCGTCCACAACACCGCGTCGGGCCGCCAGTGTTCGAGGAAACGGTCGACCGCGCCCGGCAGATCGACCGGCACATACTGGTGGATCGCACGCCGCGGCAGCCGCCGGCCCATCAGCTCGGCCGAGGTGACGGTGCCGGTGGTCATCAGCACGGTCAGGTCGGGCGCGCCGTCCAGCAGCCGGCCGACCAGCACGAGGACCGAGTTCGCCTCCCCCACGCTGGCCGCGTGGATCCAGACCAGCGGACCGGCCGGCCGGGCTTGCGATGCCATGCCGAACCGCTCCGCCTGGCGCGCGGGGTCTTCCTTGCCGGCAGCACGGCGCCGGTCGAGATAGAGGCGCACCGCCGGCCCGGCAACGGTCGTCAGGCCACGGTAGAGGGAATGCAGCATCAAGGCCCGGAACAGGAGACGTACGACAACGGGCGCGTTGCCGGTGCCCCTGATACGGACCACCGGCGACGCGCCCGGCGGCACCTTAGCACGCGGCAACGGTTCCGTAACAGGGGCCGGTGCGACGCAGGCCCCTCATCGCTCCCTCAAAGCGTCACAAGCGCCAACCGCGCGGAAAAGGCTGCGGCGCATCCCGAATGCTTCCCGCTTACGAAAAGGGTCGCAGGTTCGACAGGAACTGTTCGGCCGAGCGGCGCCAGGAGTAGCCCAGCGCATAGTCGCGGCAGGTCTGCGCCGGGATCGCCAGCGCCCCTTCGACCGCGCGCTTCAGAATCCTCGTCCAGGCAGCCGGCGCCGGAGCCGTCCACCACGTCCAGCGGTCCAGGCACCGGATAGGCCGCCACCGGCACGCCGGACGCCAGCGCCTCCAGCAGCACCAGCCCGAAGGTGTCGGTGCGCGACGGGAAGACGAAGACGTCGGCGGCGGCATAATGCCTCGCCAACTCCTCGCCATGCTTGGCGCCGACCCAATGGACGGCCGGATACTTGCGCTGCAACTCCTCCCGCGCCGGGCCGTCGCCCACCACCACCTTGGTGCCGGGCAGGTCGAGGCGCAGGAAATCCTCCAGGTTCTTTTCCACCGCCACGCGCCCGACATACATCGACACCGGACGCGGCAGATCGAGGAAGTCCTTGTCGCGGGGCCGGAACAGCTCGGTGTCGACTCCGCGGGTCCAGCGGCGGATGTTGGCGAAGCCGCGGGTCGTCAGCGCGTCCTCGATGGTCTGGGTCGCCACCATCACCGCCGAGGACGGCTTGTGGAAGCGGCGCACCACCGCATAGGACAGCGCCAGCGGGATCGGGGCGCGGTCGCGCACATATTCGGGAAAGCGGGTGTGGTAGGCGGTGGTAAAGGGCTTGCCGTGCTTCAGGCAATAGGACCGGGCGGCAAAGCCCAACGGCCCTTCGGTGGCGATGTGGATGCAGTCGGGCCGCAGGCCGTCGATCATCGCCCACAACCGCCGCTTCGCCCCCAGCGCCAGCCGGATTTCCGGATATGTCGGCATCGGCAGGGTGCGGAAGCGGTCGGGGCCGATCACCTCGACGCTGTGGCCCATCGCCTCCAGCTCCGCGCGCACGGTGCCGATGGTGCGCACGACGCCGTTCACCTGCGGGTGCCAGGCGTCGCTGACGATCAGGATGTTCACGCCGCTTCCCGTTCCTTCGCCGTGAGTTCCTTCGCCTTGATCTTGCCGCCGGTGGGACTGCTGCTGGGACCGGTGGTGGCAAGCCGCTGCGCCATGACCTCCGTCCAGTGGATGATTTCCAGCGCGCCACTGTCGTGCTCGACCAAGGCGGTGCAGGACTCGACCCAATCGCCGTCGTTGCAATAGAGGATTCCTTCGATGTCGCGCATCTCAGCGGTGTGGATGTGGCCGCAGACGACGCCGTCGACCTTGCGGCGGCGGGCCTCCTCGCCGAGCGCCTCTTCGTATTTGCCGATGAATTCGACCGCGGTCTTCGCCTTGTGCTTCAGGTAGGCCGACAGCGACCAGTAATTGAAGCCGAGCTTGCGGCGCACCCAGTTGAACAGGGTGTTGACGTGCAGCAGCGTGACGTAGGCGTGGTCGCCGAGCAGGGCCAGCCACTTGGCGTAGCGCACCACCGCGTCGAACTTGTCGCCGTGGGTGATCAGCAGGCGGCGGCCGTCGGCGGTGGTGTGGACCCATTCGTCCACCACATGCACGCCGCCGAACTGCAGCCCGACGTAATCGCGCGCCGCCTCGTCATGGTTGCCGGGGATGTAATAGACCTCCACCCCCTTGCGGGCGCGGCGCATGATCTTCTGCACCACGTCATTGTGGGCCTGCGGCCAGTACCAGCTTTTCTTCAGCCGCCAGCCATCGACGATGTCGCCGACCAGGTACAGGTGATCCGATTCGGTGTGCTTCAGGAAATCGAGAAGCAGTTCCGCCTGACAGCCGCGCGTTCC
Organism: Azospirillum sp. UENF 112521; assembly: GCF_058780665.1. Lineage (NCBI taxonomy): Bacteria > Pseudomonadati > Pseudomonadota > Alphaproteobacteria > Rhodospirillales > Azospirillaceae > Azospirillum > Azospirillum sp. UENF 112521. The sequence continues at coordinate 579,098 of NZ_JBSNCI010000002.1, read as the reverse complement.
AAGATGAACGTCGGATATCCAAATGCTGCGGTACCGCTTGACCGCTGGGACGGCGTCCATCTTCCGCTCCGTCGTCGCCATGGCCGATGGCCATCAAGACAACTGCCGTATAAAGGAAAGAGGCACTCCTTGACAATGATTTGAAACACCCGCACCTATTCGTCACAACGATTTGGGCTATCGTCATACCGCCGCAGTTTTACTGCAATGGAACCGCCACGAGCCCTTCACTGTTCTGCAACAGAAGGCGCCCTTCGCGCCGGCCAGGGAGAACGAATCGGTGCGCGACACGGTTCTGATGGATGAAAGTCCGGCGGTTGGCATGGGCAGCGGCGAGGATGCGGCCATCGACATGCGACGGCTGCTGGTGATCCACAACCCGACTGCCGGCGGGCGGCGGGCACGGCGGCTTCGCGCGGTGGTCGCCCGGTTGGAGGCCCGCGGCATCGGCGTCACCGTCAGGCCGACCGGCAGGCGCGGCGATGCGGAGGCGTTTGCCCGCGCGGCCGATCCCGCCGAGGTGGATGCGGTGGTGGCGGCCGGCGGCGACGGCACCATCAACGAGGTCATCAACGGGCTGGCCGCCCATGCCGAGGCGGGTCGGCCGCTGCCGCTCGGCATCGTGCCAATGGGCACCGCCAACGTGCTGGCGGCCGAACTGGGCCTGACGATGGATGCGGAGCGCATCGCAACGGCGATTGCCAGCGGACGGCGGACGATGATCTGGCCGGCGCAGGCCAACGGACGGGTGTTCTCGCTGATGGCCGGGGTCGGGCTGGACGCGCGGGTGGTGGAGCGGGTCGATCCCCGGGTGAAGCGGCTGATCGGCAAGGGCGCCTATGTCGCCGAGACGCTGGTGCAACTGGCGACCCGGCCCGACCACCGCTATCGGGTCACTCTGGATAATGGCGACGGCTGGGGCGAACCGCAGGAGGTGGCGTCGGTCATCGTCGCCAAGGGGCATTTCTACGGCGGCCGCTTCATCTGCGCACCCGATGCGCGGCTGACGGAGCCGGAGCTGCATGTCTGCCTATTCCCGCGCGGCGGGCGGCTGAACGCGCTGCGCTATGTCTGGGGCGTCACCGCCGGGCGGCTGGCGCGCTTTCCGGATTATCGGGTGGTGACGGCCAGGCGCGTTCGGATCGAGGGGCCGGCCGGCGACGGGCTGTTCGCCGATGCGGTGCAGGGCGACGGCGACGTTCTGGCGCGGTTGCCGGTGGAGATCGCGCTCGCGGGGTGGCGGTTGCCGGTGCTGGCTGGGTGAGGTTTTCCGATCACCGCGACGGCGGCAAGCCCCGCGCCGCCCGTGCCTGCTCCTGCAACGCCACGTAATGGTGCCAGACCAGCCGAGCCGCCAGTGAGCGATGGGGCCGCCACGGCTCCGCCACCTCGATCAGCTGCTTAGCATTCGGCTTGTCCGCCCAGCCCTTCAGCCGCTGGACGCCCAGCTGAATCGCCAGATCGCCGATGGGCCAGATGTCCGGCCGGTCGAGCGTGGTCATCAGGTAGACCTCGGCGCTCCAGCGGCCGATGCCCTTCAGCGCGACGAGCCGGGCAATCGCCTCCTCGTCGGGCAGGTCGTGGATGATGTCGAAATCGAGCCGGCCGCTCGCCACCGCCTCGGCGAGGCCGCGGGCGTAGCCGATCTTCTGGCGGGAGAAACCGCAAGCGCGCAAGCTGTCGTCGTCGAGCGCCAGGATGGCGTCGGGGGTGACGGTGCCGCCCAGCCGGTCCTGCAGCTTGGCCCAGAGCGCCAGCGCAACCTTGGTGGAAAGCTGCTGCTCCATCACCATGCGCAGCAGGCCGACGAATCCGGTCGGCCGGCTGAAATCCCGGATCACCGGGCCGCCGACGCGCAAGCATTCGGCGAAAATGGGGTCGAGCGCGGCCAGATGGTCAACACTCATCTGCCGCGCTCCACTCCGGAAACCGCTGAATCAAGAAACCGCTTAATCAAGGCTGCCGGCGGATCAGGCCACCAGCTCGATGGCGTAGTCCTCGATCACGGTGTTGGCGAGCAGCTTGCTGCACATCGCCTCGACCTCTTTGCGGGCGGTCGCCTCGTCGGTGCTCTTGAGCTGCAGCTCGATCACCTTGCCGGCGCGGACGTCCTCGACGCCGTCGAAGCCCAGCGTGTGCAGCGCGTGCGCAATGGCCTTGCCCTGGGGGTCGAGAACGCCGCGCTTGAGGGTGACGTGAACCTTGGCCTTCATCGGATGTCCGCTCGCTTTACGGTGTTGGGTGGAGGGGTGGTTGCTGGATGGCGGTCACTGGATCGTCTTGGGACCCTTGACGTCGCTCGGCCCGCCTTCCGGCAGGATGCCGAGGCGCCGCGCGACCTCCTGATAGGCTTCCTCGACACGGCCCAGATCCTGGCGGAACCGGTCCTTGTCCAGCTTCTCGTTGGTCTTGACGTCCCACAGGCGGCAGTTGTCGGGGCTGATCTCGTCCGCCAGGACGATCCGCATCTCCTCGTTCTCCCACAGACGGCCGAACTCCAGCTTGAAGTCGACCAGCTTGAGCCCGATGCCGAGGAAGAGGCCGGACAGATAGTCGTTCACGCGCAAGCTGAGCGCGACCATGTCGTCGAGATCCTGGGGAGCCGCCCAACCAAAGGCGGTGATGTGCTCCTCCGAGACCATCGGGTCGTTCAGCTCGTCCGACTTGTAGTAGTATTCGATGATCGACCGCGGCAGCGGCGTGCCTTCGGGAATGCCGAAGCGGCGCGACAGGCTGCCGGCGGCGACGTTGCGGACGACGACCTCGATCGGGATGATCTCCACCTCGCGCACCAGCTGCTCGCGCATGTTCAGGCGGCGCATGAAGTGCGTGGGCACGCCGATCTCGGACAGACGGCTCATCAGATACTCGGAGATGCGGTTGTTCAGCACCCCCTTGCCGGTGATGACGCCCTTCTTCTGGTTGTTGAAGGCGGTGGCGTCGTCCTTGAAGTACTGCACCAGGGTGCCCGGCTCCGGCCCTTCGAAGAGTACCTTGGCCTTGCCTTCGTAGATGCGCCGGCGTCGTGTCATCGTATCTTCGTCCAAATACGTAAGGACCGGTCAAGCGAGCTTGCCGGCCCAGGAATGTGCCTGAGTGATATAGCAAGCCGGGTGCACGAACACAACGACGGGGGCTGGAGGGCAGGATTGTGCCGCCGGTTTACAGCTCCGCCGCCTCACAGCTCCACCGGCGCATAGTCCACCGCATGCGGCCGGCCGGGAGCGAAGTGCCAGATCGGGTTCAGGTCGGGACGCTCCACCCGCGGCACCGCGAGAAGCGAGCTGGACGAGGTTCCGAAGCCGCTCGGCAGCAGGAAATCCATGGCGCCGCGCTCGTCCGGCGTGCCCTCCCAGATGCGGCTGCCCATCAGTTCCGGCCAGCCGCCCCAGGCGAAGCTCTCCGCGTCGAGCGCGTCGAGGGTCGGCGGAATGGCATGCTCGAACAGCGGACGGTAGAAGGCGGTGCGCGGGTCCTGCGGGTCGTCCATCTCGAAGGCGGTCAGCATGTGTACGCCGGCGGGGATCGACGACACCTCCGGCCGGTGACGCGGGTTGGCGCCGCGGTGGACGACCAGGAAAGCGTCGCGGTTGTCGGCGACCACCAGATTGAACGGGCGGTAGGCGCGGATGTCGAGATCGGCGAAGCTGCGCGCCGCATCGGCGGCATCGGCATGGTCGAGCGCATCCAGCACCAGTTCGCCGCGCGACCGCTTGCCGGCCTCCGGCCCCAGCGTGCCGAAGCGGTTGAGGATGACCGCCACCACCCCCTCGTCGTTCAGCCCCATCCAGGAACCGCCGGCCAGCTCGTCCAGCCCGGCGACCACGTTGGGTCGGTCGGGCCAGTGGCGGGCCGGTGGCAACCAGGGGCGCCCCACCATCTCGTCACGGTTCCCGGCGACGACCAGCGGCCAAGTTGCATCGGGTCGCCGCAGGAGAATCACACTGCACATGCCTTGCCCTGTCTTTCGTTCGAGTCTTTTGTCGTGCCCGTCTTCGGCGGCATCCGAGGGTATCCCGCCGACCGGGGAGGCTCTGCAGAATATCCGCGGGTGCGACGCGGCGGGGCAGTGACGACAGCCGCCGTCGGGCTATATTATCTTCATATAAGGGAGCGAAACCAATAAAGGAGCCTGGGTCCCCATGACGACCTTCGACGACCGCGAAAAGGCTTTCGAGAACAAGTTCCAGCACGACGAGGACCTGCTCTTCCGCATCCGCGCCCGGCGCGACCGGCTGGCCGGCGAATGGGCCGCCGACCTGATGGGGCTGTCCGGTGGCGACGCCGAGGCCTATGCCCGCCAGATCGTGGACACCGACATCGCGACCCCCGGCCCGCACGACATCCGGGACAAGCTGAGCGCAGACCTGCACGCCCGCGGGGTCGACATCTCCGACCACCGCGTCGAAAAGCAGATGGCGCATTTCCTGGACATCGCGCGCCAGCAGGTCACGCAGTCCTGAGTGGAACGGGCCTGAGTGGATCGGGCCTGACGGGAACGGGCCTCCGCACGTCCTTCGCGACCCCGCCGACCCGATCCCGGCGGGGCGCCTACTCCGCTGCGCGGTGCAGGACGCGCTGGCCGGCATAGTCGGCGATGCGGCGGATCAGCGTGTCGATGTCGCCCTTCAGCCGGGCGAAGCCATCGTGGCGCTCCAGCGTCTCCTCGTTCATGTAGAGGCGGCGGTTGATCTCCAGTTGGATCGAATGGCGGCCACGCGCCGGCTCGCCATAGCGCGCCAGCAGTTCCACGCCTTTGTAAGGATCGTTGATCGCCACCCGATGGCCGAGGCCGCGCAGGGTGTCCGCCACCAGCCGGACGAAACCCGGCTCGCTGGTGGTGCCGTCGCGGTCGCCGATGACGAAATCCACCGCCAGCGGATCGCGCCCGTCCGGCCGCAGCGACGACGGCATGGAATGGCAGTTGACGTGCCACACGGCGCCGAACCGCTCCGCCAGCCCGTCCAGCGCCATCCGCATCTGGGCGTGGTACGGGCGGTAATAGCGGTCGATGCGGTCGGCAACCGCCGACGCCGGCAGCTTCCCGTCATAGAGCGGCACGCCCGGCCGTAGCATGGCCCGGATCAGACCCATGCCCAGCGTGCTGCGCGGGGTCGGACGCACCGGCAGCGGCAGATCGCCGTCGATCATCGCCGGGTCGATGTCGTCGACGGCACGGTTCACATCGATGCAAGTGCGCGGGAACAGCGCGCACAGCAAGGTGGCGCCATGGTCGGGGGCAGTGGCGAACAGCTCCTCGACATGGGTGTCCTCGGCCTGACGCAGCAGCGGATGCGGGCAGATCACCCGGAAATCGTCGGGATAGATTCTGCCGCTGTGCGGCGAATCGAACAGCACCGGGAGGCGCCGGCCGACCGGGTCGTTGCGGACCAGAACGTCATCGATCACGAAGCTCATCGACCTGCCCCGACCAGACGACCCACAACCAGATAGCCCCCACCCAGGAAACCCGGGCGGAACAACCGCCAGTCCAAGTGCCGCAACGTCCACCGCCGCCCTTATCGATCCGGCGGATCCTATAACCCATGCGTCAACTCGCAGTCGACGGCAATTCGTCATGATGCTGCCATGCCGCCGCAACATTGCGCCAGGCGCATCAGCCAAAAAAACCGCGGCTGCGCACCGGCCCGCACTGGCGTGGAGTCGCTTGGTTCGCCATACTGTTCGGAGCGCCCACCGCTGGCGAGCTTGCCGCTTGACCGACCCGCTCTTCGCCCCCGTAGAACTCACGCCGCCCGACATCGCGCCCTACCGGCGCGGCAACACCGGCATCGACCACGTCACCAGCCTGTCGGCGGCGGAGCCCGGGCCGCACGTGGTGCTGAACGCGCTCGTCCACGGCAACGAACTGTGCGGCGCCATAGCGCTGGACGCCCTGCTGCGCATGGGATTGCGGCCGACGCGCGGGCGGCTGACCTTCGTCTTCGCCAACACTGCGGCCTACGCCACCTTCGACCGCCAGAACCCCTACGCGTCGCGCTATCTGGACGAGGATTTCAACCGGCTGTGGTCACCGGAGCATCTCGACGGCCGGCGCGACAGCATCGAGCTTCGGCGTGCCCGCGCCCTGCGGCCGGTCTATGAATCGGCGGATCTGCTGCTCGATCTCCATTCGATGACGGCGGACACCGCACCGCTGACCCTGTGCGGACGGACCACCCGCGGGCGCGATCTGGCGCTCGGCCTCGGCTATCCGGCCTGGGTGGTGGCGGACGGCGGGCATGCCGGGGGCAAGAGACTGATCGATTACGGCAACTTCGCCAAGCCCGAGGGGTCGCACACCGCCATCCTGGTCGAATGCGGCCAGCATTGGCGGACGGAAGCCGCGACGGTGGCGCTGGAAAGCTGCCTGCGCCTGCTTCTCGGCCTGGAGATGATCGAGCGACCGGCGAACGGTCCGCGCATGCGCCCGCGAACCGATCCGCAGCGGCTGGTCGAGGTGACCGAGGCCATCACCGCCGCCAGCGAGCGCTTCCGCTTCACCGCCCCCTTCGTCGGGATGGAGGTAATCGGCCGCGCCGGAACCGTCATCGGCTGGGACGACGGCCGCGCGATCCAGACCCCTTACAACGACTGCGTTCTCATCATGCCCGCCCGCCGTGTGAAGGCCGGCCAGACGGCGGTGCGGCTGGGGCGGATCGTCGGCTGACGATGGATGTGGGGCCGGACCGGCCGCTCACTTCACGGCCGGCTTGCCCTTCGTCCAGGTCGCGTTCGCGCTGAACAGCGGCACGGTGGAGATCGAGGTCTTGGCCGAAGCGTCCTTCACCTGTCGGCTGTACACCACATAAACCAGCGTGTCGTTTGGCCGGTCATAGATGCGGCGGATGGCGATCGACTTGAAGATCAGGCTTTTCCGTTCGGAGAAGACCTCCTCCCCCTTCTGCGACAGGTCGATGTCGCCGACGGTGACCGCCCCGGTCTGGCGGCAGGCGATGGAGGCGTTCGACGGATCCTCGAACCAGTTGCCCTTGCTCAGCCGGTCGATCAGGCTGCGGTCGAAATCGACCAGATGGCAGGTGATCCCCTTCACCTTGGGGTCCTCGATGGCCTGGACCTGAAGTCCGTTGCCGGTCCAGTCGTTGGAGAAGCGGCCGATCACGTCGTCCGCCGCCGCTGCTGACGGCAGCGTCAGCCCGGCGGTCAGCAGGCCCAGAACCAAAAGGCCGGCGGAAACGTTCATCAGGGGAAACGGGCTGCGCATCGCGACTGGGTCTCCGGCAAGGACGGGCGGGGACCGCGGGCAGCGCGGTCCGGCAAAACACTCCCCTAGATCGGAGGATCGGGCGCCACCGTCAAGCGCCCACCTTCGGAGGTCCGGCCACCGCGATGACAGACCGCAGCCAGTTCGCCTCGATTCCCCCCGCGCATCCCCCTGCGCCAGAGGCTCCGCTCGCCGGAACGCCGGAACCGGCGACAGAGCCCGTGCCCCCGCCTGGCCATCGCCGCAATCCGCAAACCATCGCAACCGTCGGCCTGTTCGTCATCGCCCTGCTGTTCGCGCTGTATTTCGGGCGCGACGTGCTGCTGCCGATCATGCTGGCGCTGATCCTGAGTTTCCTGCTGCGGCCGCTGGTCCGCGCCCTCTACCGCGTCCGCGTGCCGGAAGGCATCGGCGCCGCCATCATGGTGCTATCGCTGTTCGGCGGGGTGCTACTGGCGGTCTACACCCTGTCGGGCCCGGCGGCGGAATGGGTCAACCGCATGCCGCGGGTCATGCACGAGCTGGAGTTCAAGCTCGGCGACATCCGCGCCGGCATCGACCGCGCCCGCGAAGCGTCGCGCCAGATCGAACAGATCACCAAGGAGACCGGCAACGAGGCCGGACCGGTGCGCGAGGTGGTGGTGCGCGGCCCGACGCTGATGGAGCAGGCGGTCAGCCAGGTCGAAACGGTGCTGGCCAATGTCGTGATCCTGCTGGTGCTGCTCTACTTCTTTCTCGCCCGCGGCCGGCATTCGCTGGAGGCGCTGATCGGCACCATGCGCAACATCGACGACCGGGTGCATTACGCCATGGTCGCGGCGACATTGCAGCAGAATATCGCCGCCTATCTGCTGACCATCACGGCCATCAATACCATCCTGGGGCTGGCGACCGGCCTGCTGATGTGGCTGTGGGGATTGCCCAACCCGGCGCTGTGGGGGGTGATGGTGGCGCTGGCCAACTACATCCCCTTCATCGGCCCGGCGGTGATGACCGGCGTGCTCTTCCTGGTGTCGGTCCTGACCTTCGACAGCCTCGGCACCATCATCCTGCCGCCGCTGTCCTTCGTGGCGCTGACGACCATCGAGGGCAATTTCCTCACTCCGATGATCGTCGGCCGCCGTCTGTCGCTGAACCCCATCGCAGTGTTCGTGTCGATCCTGTTCTGGGGCTGGCTCTGGGGCATTCCGGGAGCGCTGCTGGCCGTGCCGATCCTGGCGATCCTGAAGATCCTGTTCGACGCCCACGAACCGCTGAAACCGGTCGGCGCCCTGCTGGGCGACTGAGGGGAGCCGACGCCCCCCTCATGTCTCCCTCACGCCACCGAGGCCAGCGGCAGGTTCACCAGCAGGTTCTGCGGCTTCAGCGTCAGCCGCCGCGCTTCCGTCATCGCCAGCCCGAGATAGACCGGCCGGCCGGCGACGTCGGGGCGCATGGCGGCGGGATCGGCGAAGTCCAGGCGGAACAGGGCGAGGATGCGGGCCAGCCGCTCCTCCCCCACCTCTACCCCGTTGTACAGGTCGTTGAGGATCGCGGATGCTGCGCTGTCCAGCCCGACATGCCAGACCCAGCGGTCGTCGCGGATGGTCTGCACCGGCTGGATGCTGACGGTCACGCCCAGGAAATGCCCGACCCAGGCCTCCAGCACGCGGGCCAGCGCGTCCAGCCCGGCAGCGGCGAAGGTGATGTCCAGCACTGTGTCGTGGCGGGCGTCGCGTCCCCAGTAGAGCGGGTGGTTGGTCTCGTCCAGAATGTCCAACTCGACGCTGCGCGGGGTGGTGCCGGCCTCCACGACGAGGCGGCCGAGCGAGCCGAAGCCGCCGGACGCCGCCATCGTCTCCACAGTCTCGGCATCGGCGACGCGGACGCGGCCGTCCTCCACCGACACCGTCTGCTCGCGGAAGAACAGCTCCCCCGCCCGCGCCCGCAGTCCGGACGGCGTTTCGTCGAGGATGCCGCGCAGGATGGCGTGGACCAGCTGGTCGATGAACAGGCCGGGCACGCCGCGGGCACCCTCGCGGAACAGGCGGATGTAGCAGCCCTCCAGCGTCCCGGCGGCGAGCAACCGGTCGCGGAAGGCCAGCCAGACCTGGAAATTCTCCCGTGCGTCCGCATCGGCGATGGCGTCGAGCAGCGGAGCCGGCACGATCCGCGCCGGATCGTCCAGCAGGGCGGCGTGCAGCGTGCGCTCGGCGTCGCAGGCCTCCTCCGGCGGGCGCATCTCGGGCCGGAGCAGGTAGGCGCGCAGAAAGTCGGGCGTCACCGCCAGATGGTTGTCGGCGTCGCGGGTCAACAGGTGGAAACCGGACGCCGTCCAGAAATCGGTCATGCTGCTGGGCACCTTTGGTCCTGAAGGCGCCTATCGGACGACAGAGCCGCCGGCCGGCGCAAGTGTCTTGTGCCCGGCCCCCTTGCCGAGGGTCCTGTCGAGAAAGGCGTCGATGTCCGCCCACACCCGGTCGCGGATGGCGTCGCATTCCATCAGCACCTCGTGCCGCGCGCCGGGATAGCCGACGAGATGGGCGTTGCCGAGGCGGGCGGCCACCATGCTGTGGGCCTCCGCCCGCACCACCCGGTCCTCCGGCGCGCTTAGCAGCAGCACCGGCGTGCGAACCCGCTCCAGCGGCAGGACGTGGCGCAGCGCATCCTCCGCATCCAGGGCGGCGGCGACCCAGGCGAAGCTGACACCGCCGACGCGCAGCTCCGGCCGCTCGGCAAAAGGTCCATGGTAGGCGGCATACCGCCGCGGATCGGCGGTGATCTTGTTGTCCAGGCTGAAGCGCCCATCGGCCGGATCGTAATCGCCCTGCCCCAGCGCATAGCGCGCGCCCCAGCCGCAGGCGAGCCCAAGGCTGGCGAGCACCCGCACCAGCCAGCGCGGCAGCGGCCCGCTGTGGATGGCATACATCGGCGCCGCCAGCAGGACGGCGGCGTAGCGGTCCGGATCGTCGGCGGCATGGCGGACAAGCGCCAGAGTCGCCACCAGCCCGCCCATCGAATGGGCCAGCAGGATCACCGGCCCGCCCGTCTCCGCCGCAACCGGCGCCACCACCTGCCGATGGATTTCGTCGAGATCGTCCACCAGGGTCGCGAAATCTGTCAGGTGATGGATCTGCCGGTTGGGCAAAGGCCGGTCGGACAGGCCCTGGTTGCGCCAGTCGACCGCCACGACGCGGAAACCGCGGGCGGTCAGCGCCTCGGTGGTTTCGGCATATTTCTCGATGAACTCCGCCCGGCCGGTCAGCACCAGCGCCGTGCCGCGGGCCCGCTCCGGCATCGGCCAGACGGCCACGCGCAGCCGAGCCCCGTCGGGCATCGTCACCTGACGCATCTCAGCCGGGGCGGACACACCATTGGCGAGGTGATCCGCCGCAAATTCGGATGCAGTCCAGGCGGCATCATCGGCCATGCTTTCTCCCCTGACCGTTGTGTTGTGGACCGGAGGGGCGCCCCCGAGGGCAACCCACTCCGAATTCGTCAAGATATAAGAAACCAGAAATAGTGGCGATGTCTTGTCCCACTCCTGCGAGGGAACTCTTTTCCTTGAATGGCGTTGGTCCGCCGTTGGAGGTGTACCGATGAAGACAACACGCATTATCGTCCTGGCGCTGACCGCCGCGACCCTGTGCGGGACTGCCGTCCCGGTGCTGGCGAACGGGAAGGCCAAGGTTCCGCCCGTGCATGTAGAGCATGAGGATGGCGAGGAGATCCTCGTCCACAAGGGGGAAGCGTCCTTCTACAGCCAGAAGTTCCATGGCCGCACCACGGCGAACGGCGAAACGATGAACCAGAACAAGGCGACCGCCGCCTCGCGCACCCTGCCGCTGGGTTCCAAGGCCACCGTCACCAATCAGGAGAACGGCAAGAGCGTCGACGTCATCGTCAACGACCGCGGCCCCTATGTCGACGGCCGCGTGATCGACCTGTCGCGCTCCGCCGCCAAGAAGCTGGACATGATCGAGGACGGCACCGCCCCGGTGAAGGTCGAGGTCAAGCCGTCGGAACAGCCGACCGACACCGCCCGCGAAAAGGTGGAGGAGAAGGTCGACCAGCTGACCCCCGGCAATCAGGTCGCCCAGGGCGAGGGCAACCGGAACAGCGGAAATTCCGGCGGGAGCAGAAGCGACACAGTGTCGCACTCCGGCTCCGGCAAGTAATGCTGCGGCGCGGCGAAAAGGGCTTCCGATTCGCCGCGCCTGCCACCCTTATTATATTGCATCGCCGAACCAACCGTCACCATACGGTCAAACCGTTGAAAAGAACGGGACTTCGCCACCGACGCTCCAGACGGTGGCGAAACAGTCGCATCCATGGCGCCATATCGGTTGGAGCGGCTCGGGCTTTTATGATAAGTCCATGATCCGGCGTGATTTCTCCTGCATTACCTTGGTTTGTAAGTAATCCTTTACCGTCGTTCCGGCTTCCATTGACGCAAAGCCTGCCGGACGGAGCGGCCGGCGTCCTCGCCAACTTGCGCAGGACGTTAGAGATTTTTTTGCATTTTTGGAGGAGACGTGGTGCCATTCCCATCGCTGCGGTGCACATGACGCATTGCAGCGAACGGCACGGCGCCCGGGCGTCAGATGCCGGAACAGGCACCGAGAGAAAGAGGAATTGCTGCGATGGACGACGTGCGTCAGGTCCGCAAGGATACCGAAGGCTACTGCATCGAAGACCTGTCCGTCGGCATGACGGCCAGCTTCGCCAAGACGGTGACGGAAGCCGACATCGTCCTGTTCGCGGGCATTTCCGGCGACACCAACCCGGTCCACATCAACCAGGAATATGCCGCGACCACCATGTTCCAGGGCCGCATCGCCCACGGCATGCTGACGGTCGGCTTCATCTCGGCCGTTCTCGGCACCAAGCTACCGGGGCCGGGCTGCATCTACATGAGCCAGACCCTGAAGTTCAAGGCGCCGGTCCGCGCCGGCGACACCGTCACCGCCCGCGCCACCGTCACCGAACTGATCCCGGAAAAGCGCCGCTGCGTCATCAAGACGGTCTGCACCGTCGGCGAGACCGTGGTGGTCGAAGGCGAAGCGCTGCTGATGGTTCCGTCCCGCGGCTGATCGCATAGGGCCAATCGGCCTGTCTGCGAGCGTAAAACACGCCGGCGCGTTTACCCCGCGCCGGCGTCGGTCTATATAGACGCCCGAGCAAGCGGACCCGCCGGGGTCCGCCCACAGCACCGGGGCGCGCATGCGACTGTACAGACACACCGCCGACCTGCCGGCCGAAGAGCGGGGCGCCGTCGTGGCGCTCGGCAATTTCGACGGCGTCCATCGCGGGCATCAGACGGTCATCGGCACCGCCCAACGCCTCGCCGCGGAATTGAGGGTGCCGTCCGCCCTCGTCACCTTCGAGCCGCACCCGCGCAGCGTCTTCCGTCCCGACGACCCGCCCTTCCGCCTGACGCCCTTCCGCGTCAAGACCCGCCACATCGAGGCGCTGGGCGTCGACCAGCTGATCGTCTGCCATTTCGACGACGGCTTCCGCCACAAGACCGCGCAGGCCTTCGTCGACGAAATCCTGGTCGGCGGGCTGGGCGTGCGGCATGTCGTCTGCGGCTACGACTTCCTGTTCGGGCACAAGCGGTCGGGGAATCCCGCCTTCCTGCTGCAGGCCGGGCGCACCCAGGGCTTCGGCGTGACCGAGGTCGGGCCGGTGTCCGACGAGCAGGGCGGCGTCTATTCCTCCACCCGCGTGCGCGACGCGCTGACCGCCGGCCGGCCGCGCGAGGCCGCCCATGTGCTGGGCCATCCGTGGGAGATCGAGGGACGTGTCGTCCATGGCGACCAGCGCGGCCGCACCATCGGCTTCCCGACCGCCAACATCGAGCTGGGCGAGTATCTGCGCCCGGCCTTCGGCGTCTATGCGGTGCGCGCCGGCATCGACCGCGCCGGTGAGACGGTCTGGCTGCCGGGCGTCGCCAATCTCGGCGCCCGCCCCACCGTGGACGGCACGGTGGCGCGGCTGGAGGCCCACCTGTTCGATGTCGATCTCGACCTGTACGATCTGCATCTGCGGGTCCAGATGATCGACTTCCTGCGGCCGGAGATGAAGTTCCCCAGCTTCGGTGCGTTGAAGGACCAGATCGTGCAGGATGCCGCCGCCGCCCGCGCCGTGCTGGCGGCCGGCTGACCGGGAGGGGAATTGGATGGAACGGGTCCTGATGCTGCTGTTCATGCTGAACCAGGGCGGCCCGACCACCCTGGAGTTCGCCAGCATGGAGCAATGCAAGGCGGCCGAGCCGATCATCATCCAGAACTACCGCGAGATGACCGGCAACACCGTGCTGTCACGCTGCATCCGCATGACGCTGCCGGCCAACCGGCCGGGATGAACGCGCAGCAGGCTTGAACAGGCGGGCGGCGATCCGCACTGGCGGCGGTGGTTTCATCTGATACAGTGCCGCCCCGTCCCCGCTTCCCGCCGCAAGCCGTCCCGAACCTCCATGCCCCGTCCAGACTCCCTGACCATCCGCATCCTGCTGACGGCGCTGGTCGCCTTCGGCCCGCTGTCCACCGACCTGTATCTGCCGTCGCTGCCGACGCTGGTGCGGGTGTTCGGCACCGACGTCGCCACGGTGCAGCTGACCCTGTCGATCTTCCTGGTCGGCTTCGCGGTGTCGCAGCTGGTCTATGGCCCGATGTCGGACCGGTTCGGCCGGCGCCCCACCCTGCTGGTGGGGGTGACGATCTATCTGGCGGCCAGCGCCGTCTGCGCGATGACCAGCAGCATCGATGCGCTGATCGCCGCCCGCTTCTTCCAGGCGCTGGGCGCCTGCTGCGGCCCGGTGGTGGCGCGCGCGGTGGTGCGCGACGTGTTCGGGCGCGACCGGGCGGCGACGGTGCTGGCCTATATGTCGATGGCGATGGCGTTGGCCCCGGCGGTGGGGCCGATGCTGGGCGGTGTGCTGACGGAATGGTTCGGCTGGCGCGCCAACTTCGTGCTGCTGACCGTCTTTGCCTGCTGCATCCTTGCCGCCGTGTGGTCGATGCTGGGCGAGACCAACGCACATCGCGACGAGGACGCCCTGAGACCGAGCCGGCTGGCGGCGAACTACCTGCTCCTGCTGCGCAACCGCGGCTTCCTCGGCTATGTGCTGGTGGTCGCCTTCTCCTACAGCGGCATCTTCTCCTTCATCTCAGGCTCGTCCTTCGTGCTGATCGAGCAGATGCACCTGACGCCGGCCCAGTATGGCGCCAGCTTCGGCGCGGTGGTGCTGGGCTACATGCTCGGCACCTTCCTGGCCGGGCGGCTGACGCCGCGGCTTGGGGGGCCAAGGATGATCCGGATCGGCACGCTGCTGTCGATGGGCGGCGGGCTGGTCGGCGGGGCGCTGGCGCTGGCCGGGGTGCTGCACCTGCTGGCCATCGTGGTGCCGGTCTTCCTGTTCATCCTGGGCACCGGGCTGACCCTGCCGAACGCCAGCGCCAACGCCGTCGGTCCCTACGCCACCATGGCCGGGCTGGCCTCCTCGCTGCTGGGCTTCGCGCAGATGGCCATCGCCGCGGTCATCGGCATCGTCGTCGGCCACATGAACGACGGCACCGCCCTGCCGATGATGGGGGCCATCGGGCTGGTCGCCCTGGGGGCGTTGCTGGCGCACCGGTTGCTGGTCATCCCCGCGGCGACGAGCGGGCAATCCGCCTGATCCGGCCCTGATCGGCGGAGTGACGGGAGGAATGACGGGAGGTGCCGCGGCGCTTCCGAGCCTTCCCGGCATCGTCGCCGTCCTCTTTGCCCAACTGCGGGAAGCGATCCAGCAGGATGGTGAACAGGATCGTCACCAGCAGGCACAGGCCCAGCGTCATCCCCGCCAGCATGTAATATCCGGCGCCGCAGGCGATCCCGAGCGCGCCGGCCACCCAGATCACCGCCGCGGTGGTCGCCCCGCGCACGCTGTCGCCCGAGCGGAACATCACGCCGGCACTGATGAAGCCGACCGCCTGGGCCACCCCCTGGATGACGCGGACGGGATCGCTCGGCCGCTCGTCCCCCGTCGCCTGCAGCCCGGCGTAAAGCTCCAATGCAACCAGCGTGGTCAGCGCACAGCTGATGGATATCAGCGTATGCGTGCGCAACCCCGCCGCCTTGCCCCGCATCTCGCGGTCGAGTCCAAGCAAAGCGCCGCACAGGGCCGCCGCCAGCAGCCGCAGCCCGATTTCCCCGGAAGTCAGAACACTGGTCAAGCCCATGAAATTGCTCCGGTTTTTCCGCCCTCCAAACGGTCTGCCACTTTTTTGGGGCAGACGGCATTTTTCACTTTGCAATCGTTCGCGTTGGATCTATGTAACGCGAACTCGCAAGCGCACGTGCCGCTGGCCCGCCCCTCGGCGTCTCCGAGATGTGGTTATGCAACGACGTAACGCGTGATCCCCGACCGTCCCTTAAACAAGGCGGCGACTTGGAGGTTACGATGGTTGATGTTGTTGTGGGTGGGCGCGTGCTCACCCGTCTCCGAAATTTGCCGCTCCTGGACCATACGGACAGAACAGGGTTCTGTACGGGGAAATCCAGTATTGGCGGCTTGAGCGCCTGATCAGCTTTTTCAGTTGCTGATCGGCCCGCTCGGCCGCTCCGTTCCCCCCCGACTTCGCCCTTTCCGTTCCATCATCTTGCGTCCCAGGAGACTGAGATGACCCAGAAGATTGCGCGCTTTTTCGAAGAGCAGCGCCCGCAGACCCCTTGCCTCGTCATCGACCTGGATGTCGTCGAGCAGAACTACAACGATCTGCATGACGCCCTGCCCGACGCCCGCATCTTCTATGCGGTGAAGGCGAACCCGGCCGCGGAAATCCTCAGCCTGCTGGCCCGTCTCGGCTCGGCCTTCGACTGCGCCTCGGTCCCGGAAATCCAGATGGCGCTGGCTGCCGGCGCCACCCCGGACCGCATCTCTTTCGGCAACACCATCAAGAAGGAGAGCGACGTCCGCCGCGCCTTCGAGCTGGGCGTGCGCCTGTTCGCCTTCGACAGCGAGCCGGAGCTGGAGAAGATCGAGCGTGCCGCCCCCGGCGCCCGTGTGTTCTGCCGCATCCTGACCTCGGGCGAAGGCGCCGAATGGCCGCTGTCGCGCAAGTTCGGCTGCGACCTGCCGATGGCGCGCGAGCTGCTGCTGAAGGCCCGCGACATGAACGTGCAGCCCTATGGCGTGTCGTTCCATGTCGGCTCGCAGCAGAAGGACCTGATGCAGTGGGACCACGCCATCTTCCAGGTGGCGCAGCTGTTCCGCGAGCTTGAGGTGCTGGGCGTCGACCTGGGCATGATCAACCTGGGCGGCGGCTTCCCGACCCGTTACCGCACCGACGTGCCGGAATGCACCGCCTACGGCCAGGCGATCTTCAACTCGCTGCGCACCCACTTCGGCAACCACCTGCCGGAGACCATCGTGGAGCCGGGCCGCGGCATGGTCGGCAGCGCCGGCATCATCGAGAGCGAAGTGGTCCTGGTGTCGCGCAAGTCGGCCGAGGATCCCAAGCGCTGGGTCTACTTGGACATCGGCAAGTTCGGCGGTCTGGCCGAGACGATGGACGAGGCGATCCAGTACCCGATCGAGGTGCTGGGCGACGAGCAGGATGAGGACCGCGAGGCGGTGATCCTCGCCGGCCCGACCTGCGACAGCGCCGACGTGCTGTACGAGCGTGCCGACTACAAGATGCCGATGGGCCTGAAGTCCGGCGACCGCGTGCGCATCCACGCCACCGGCGCCTACACCACGACCTACTCGGCCGTCTGCTTCAACGGCTTCGAGCCTCTCAAGCACTACTGCATCTGAGGATACGGGCGGGGGGTTGCCCTGCCCGGCTTCAGTCCACCAAGAGAAAGCCCGCCTGCCGGTTCACCCGGCGGCGGGCTTTCTCTTTTCCAGCCGGCGATTTTTTGTGCAGCTTATTTTTTGAGCACGCCTAAGCATCGGACAAAGAAAAAGGCCGCCTCCGATCAACGGAAGCGGCCTTTTTCAGTGCGTTCGCCGGCCGGCGTACAGGCGCTCATTCGCGCCAGAACGGCTTCGACATCTCGCGCTCGGCATCCAGGCGGCTGAAGCCGATGTCCTGGAGCATACGGTCGTCCAGATAGCCCAGTTCACGGCGGGTGACGACGCGCTGGCGCCACAGGCCCAACAGGTTCGAGGCGATTTCGACGACATGGCCGAAGGTGGTGTTGGCGTGGCCGGTCTCGGCCGAGTGCAGAAGGGTTGCCATGATGGAGATTCCTGAGATGTCTTGTTTTGGAGGGTCCGCCGGTCGGCGATCACGTCCTCCTTGTGTGGAAATATAATTATGCTTCTTTGAGCCATGTTGCCACCCCCGACGGCAACATGCCCGCTTTGCAGGCAGCGAAGAACTCGCCATGGAATGTCACCGATCTGTGGCAAAATCGTCATTGCGGATACTTACCGTTCGCTAGACGGACAATAAAGGACCTCCACATCGGCACCCCCTGGACAAGGCAGACCGACTTGGGCCATGTATTGTTTTACTTACGGATCAATCCTGCGGACCAGTGGACAGGCTCATGAGCAGCATCCCCAGCCCCGCCGGCACCCCCGCCGGCCAGCAGTTCGAGACCATCGGCTTCGATGGCGACGACACGCTCTGGCACAATGAATCGCTGTTTTCGATGACGCAGGACCGCTTCCGCGCCCTGCTCGCCCACGCCGCCGACCCGACCGACCTGGACCGCCGCCTGCTGGAGGCGGAGCGGGCGAACCTCGGGGTCTATGGCTATGGCATCAAGGGCTTCGTGCTGTCGATGATCGAGACGGCGATCGCCGTCACCGACGGCCATGTCCCCGCCCGCGACCTGCAGAGCCTGATCGACTTCGGCAAGGCGATGCTGGAGCATCCGGTGGAGTTGCTGCCCGGCGTGAAGGAGGTGGTGGAAACGCTGGCCGGCCGTCACCGGCTGGTGCTGATCACCAAGGGCGACCTGTTCGACCAGGAAAGCAAGATCGCGCGCTCCGGTCTGTCGGACCTGTTCCAGGCGGTGGAGATCGTCAGCGAGAAGGACCCGGCCACCTACCGCCGGGTGATGGACCGCCACGGCATCGACCCGGCCCGCTTCCTGATGGTCGGCAACTCGGTGCGTTCCGACATCCTGCCGGTGCTGGCGACCGGCGCCCATGCCGTCCATATCCCCTATGCCATCACCTGGGCCCATGAAGAGGCCGAGGTGCCGGATGAACATTACCGCCGGCTGGGGTCGGTTCGCGACTTGCCGGCATTGCTGGCCGACTGGTAAGGAGCCCTGACGATGACCCTGCCCATCCCCCTGTCGCTCCTGGCCGACCTCGACGGCATCACCCCCGAAACGGGCGCACCGGCAGCCGAGCGCATCCTGTCGGGCGCGCCGGTCTTCACCAGTTGGAACGGCTACGAGTTGCCCGATGGCAAGCGGTTCGCCGGCACATGGCGGTCGACGCCCGGCTCCTGGCGCATCGTCTATGACGAGTGGGAATATTGCGAGATTCTGGAAGGCGAAAGCATCGTCGCCCATGACGATGGCCGGTCATGGACCTTGAAGGCCGGGGACCGTTTCGTCATCGAACCGGGATTCCAGGGAAGCTGGACGGTGATCGCGGCCACCACAAAGCGCTATGTGGTGATCCTGCCCTGACCCTAACCGGTGATCTCGACGGACTGCTGGACGGTGTTGTGGCTGAGGATGGTGACGGCCTTGCGCCCGATCTCCACCGCCAGCACGCCCAGGACGAGGATGGAGGCAACCAGCATCAGGCGGGCGATGTCGCGGGACCAGACGCGTTTGCGGGCATTGGCCCGGCGATGTGCGCGGAGTACCGCCTGAGCGGCACGGCCGGGCAGACGCTGTCCCATCCAGGCGGTGGCGGCCATGATGCGCTCCCTCACCATTCCCAACAATCGATATGCTTTTATATAAAATTTTATCTTGTTCGGCAAGAGACGAGTCCCGCAGCGGATTGCCGCAGGACTCACCCCGCAGAGGCGACGCTTACTCCTTGAAGGCCACCTCGCGCTGGCGGCGGAAGGCCGGCAGCAGGATCAGGGCCAGCAGGCCGGCGGCCACCGCCATCAGGCCGGCGCTGATCGGCCGGGACACGAAGATGCCCAGGTCGCCATGCGACAGCAGCATCGCCCGGCTGAGATTCTCCTCCAGCAGCGGGCCGAGGACGAAGCCGAGCAGCAGCGGCGCCGGTTCGCAGTCCAGCTTTTTCAGCACATACCCGAACAGGCCGAAGCCGGCCATCATCACCACGTCGAAGACGTCGTTGCGCAGGCTGTAGGTGCCGATGCAGCAGAAGACCAGGATGGCGGGAAACAGGTAGGCGTAGGGAACGCGCAACAGCCGCACCCAGATGCCGATCAGCGGCAGGTTCAGCACCACCAGCATGATGTTGCCGACCAACATGCTGGCGATCATGCCCCAGAACAGGTCGGGCTGCTTGGTCATGATCTGCGGGCCCGGTGTGATGCCGTGGATCATCATCGCGCCGATCATCAGCGCCATCACCGCGTTGGACGGAATGCCGAGGCTGAGCATCGGGATGAAGCTGGCCTGGGCGCCGGCATTGTTGGCGGCCTCCGGCCCGGCGACACCCTGGATGGCGCCCTTGCCGAAGGCAGCCGGATCCCGCGCCACCTTCTTTTCCAGCGCATAGGAGGAAAAGGCGCTCAGCGTCGCCCCGCCGCCCGGCAGGATGCCGAGGAAGGCGCCGAGAGCCGTGCCGCGCACCGCCGCCGGCCAGGCGTCCTTGAAGTCCTGCCAGCTCGGCCACAGCCGGTGGATCGGCGAGGGCTCGATGCCGCGCCCCTCCGTCTCCTCCAGGTTGATGATGATGTCGGCCAGACCGAATAGCCCCATGGCGAGCGGCACGAAGTCCAGCCCGTCGTAAAGCTGCGGGATGTCGAAGGTGAAGCGCATCTGGCCGGAATTGACGTCGGTGCCGACCATCGACAGCAGCAACCCGATCAGGATCATCGCCACCGCCTTGACGACGGAGCCGTGGGCGAGGATCACCGCACCAATCAGCCCGACCAGCATCAGCGCCACATATTCCGACGGACCAAAGGCCAGCGCCACCCCGGCAAGCGGCGGACCGGCGACGGCGATGACCAGCGTGGTGACGATGCCGGCGAACAGCGAGGCCAGTGCCGCGGTCGCCAGCGCCACGCCGCCGCGGCCCTGGCGCGCCATGGCGTTGCCATCCAGGCAGGTCATGACGGACGAGGATTCGCCCGGCAGCTTCACCAGGATGGCGGTGGTCGAGCCGCCATACTGGGCGCCGTAGAAGATGCCGGCCAGCATGATCAGCGCGCCGACCGGTGGCAGGTAGAAAGTGATCGGCAGCAACAGCGCCACCGTCGCCGTCGGCCCCAGCCCCGGCAGAACGCCGATCAGCGTGCCGATCAGGGCGCCGAGGAAGCAGTAGAGCAGGTTCATCGGCTCGACCGACACGCCCAGCCCGAGCCAGAGATTGGCGAAGACGTCCATCATGGCCAGATCTGGAGCGGCAGGCCCAGTCCCCAGGAGAAGATAGCGACGCAGGCGGAGGCCAGCGTGGCCCACAATGCGGTGAAGGGACCCGGGCGCAGCGGCCGGCCGGCCAGCCCGCCGATCCCGATCAGCGCCAGGATGGCGAGCACCAGTCCCAGCTTGTCGAGCAGGGCGGCGAAGGCCACCACCGCGACGGTGATGGCGACCGACGGCCTCCATGCCCAGGCCAATGCCGCCGGCGCATCGGCGGTCAGGGCGCGAAACATCGTCGCGAGCCCCGACAACAGCAGGAAATAGCAGACGAGCCGCGGGAAGAAGCCGGCCTGCATCAGGGCCAGCGACCCGGCCTCCCAATTGCGCGCCAGCCACAGGCCGCCGAGTGCGATGGCGGCGAGCAGCAGCCCGGCCGCCAGGTCCTGGGGCGATCTCAGCCGGAAGGCAGCCGGCCGTGGCGATCTCAGGGTATGTGTCATTGGATGGATGTCCGCTCTCTCAGGCACGCAACGGCGAGTAGGCCGGGTGCAGCGCTCTCGCTTCGTGGAACGAGTTCATCGGACGAGGGGCACGGGAGGGAGCGGGCCCGCGCCCAACCGGGCGCAGTCCACACTGGCCGTTCCGAACCCTCGGCACCCGAATCCGCGGGTTGCATTATCGTCGCGCAGCGCATCTCCGTCGAGTGTCATATGCATGACGTTGCGCGCTTTAATTCGCGATAAAAGGAAATTTTCAAACTTTATCCGCGGCATTTCGCGCGGAGACACCCTTTTCGATATCAATAAATTTAGCCAATACACGCACAAGCGACGGCGTGTGGATGCGGGTGCCGAGGCGAGCGGAGCCGGCGCCGGCCCCATCGGCACGAAAGAAGGGATGGAGCGATGACAGCAGCGACCCGATTACTGCGCATGGCCGGCGGCCGTGCCGCATCCCTTTTCGGCACGGCACTCGCGGCGCTGGTTCTGTGCGCTGCGGCCGCCCCGATGGCGCAGGCCGCCTATCCGGAGAAGCCGATCACCATGATCGTGGCCTATGGGGCCGGCGGATCGACCGACGTGACGGCCCGCATGCTGGCGCCCTACATCGAGCGGTATCTGGGAGGCGCCCGGATCGTCATCCTGAACCGTCCCGGCGCCGGCGGGGAAATCGGCTTCGCCGCCATCGCCGACGCCGTGCCCGACGGCTACACCATCGGCTTCATCAACACGCCGAACCTCATCACCATCCCGATCGAACGGCAGGCGCGCTACGGCCTGGATCGGCTGGATCCGCTGGTGAACATCGTCGACGACCCCGGCGTGATGACCGTCCGCGCCGACAGCCCGTTCCGCTCGGTCGCAGACGTGGTCGCCCAGGCCAAGTCCAATCCCCGCGCTCTCACCGTCGGTTCGACCGGCATCGGCTCCGACGACCATCTCGCCATGCTCCTGCTGGAACGGCAGGCCGGGGTTCACCTCACCCATGTGCCCTTTCCCGGCAGCGCCGAGAATTACCGGGCGATGCTGGGCCAGCACATCCAGATCTGCGACCAGAATCTGGGCGAGGGGCTGCGTGGACTCGCCGGTGGCGATCCGGTGCGGATGCTGGGCGTGATGAGCCGATCGCGCTGGGACATGGCACCCGACCTGCCGACCTTCCGCGAGCAGGGCTATGCCATCGACATGGTGTCGATGCGCGGCATCGGTGCTCCGAAAGGCCTGCCGCCGGAGATCCGCCGCCCCCTGATCGAGGCGATCACCAAGGCCGCCATGGATCCGGAATTCCAGGCCAAGGCGCGCGAGACCTTCCAGCCGCTGCGCATCGTCGGCCCCGACGCCTTCACCGCCGAGTTGATGCAGCTGGACGGCGAGTTCCGCAGCCTGTGGACCGAGATGCCCTGGAAGTGACGGCCTGGATATAAGAACCGATCGCGAAACGATCTCTTCTGTTACGCATTCATTCCGGTATCGTAACGGATCGGATCGGTCATTCCGGCTTCGGAAAAGCCCTTGAGACGCAGCAGGCAGCTGTCACAGGCGCCACAGGACAACCCCTCCGGCGTCGGATCGTAGCAGGAGTGGGTGAGGCTGTAGTCCACCCCCAGCTCCAGCCCGCGGCGGACGATGGCGGCCTTGTCCAGCGTCATCAGCGGTGCATGGATCCTGAAGCGGCTGGTGCCTTCGACCCCGGCCTTGGTGGCGAGGTTGGCGAGTGTTTCAAACGCCGCGATGTATTCGGGCCGGCAGTCGGGATAGCCGGAGTAATCCAGCGCATTGACGCCGATGAACAGGTCGGATGCTCCCAGCGTCTCCGCCCAGGCCAGCGCAAAGGACAGGAAGACGGTGTTGCGCGCCGGGACATAGGTGACGGGGATGCCCTCGCCCAGCCCGGCCTGCAGATCGGCGGTGCTGTCGTGCTTCGGCACGGCGATGGAGTCGGTCAGGGCCGAGCCGCCGAAGGCGCGCAGGTCGATGTCGGCGATCACATGCCGCTCCACCCCCATCGCCGCGACCACCCGCCGCGCCGCTTCCAGTTCCACCGAATGGCGCTGGCCGTAACGGAAGCTGAGCGCATTGACCCGGTAGCCCTCGGCCTTGGCGATGGCGAGCACCGTCGTCGAGTCGAGCCCGCCGCTGACCAGCACCACCGCGTCCCTGACACCGTTCCGATCCGCCATCGCACACCTGCCTTTCCGAAACCGTCCACCGACAAGGCGGACATCCCGCGACAGCTTCTGGCACATCCGGGCGGCACAGGCCAGATCAGGACATCGACGCCAGCAACTCCGCGATGGTCATGATGCGCGAGGGCGGCAGCCGGATGGTGGCGGTGCAGCCCTGCCCCGGCGCGCTGTCCAACGTCAGCGTGCCGCCATGCGCCTCCACCAGACGCAGCGCCAGCGGCAGGCCGAGACCGATGCCTTCGTGACGGCGGGTGACGGTCTGGTCGATCTGGCCGAAGGGGGTGAGCGCCTGCGCGACGTCCTCCTGCCGCATGCCGACGCCACGGTCGCACACCGACAGCTCCACCCAACCATCGGCGGCGAGCCCTGCGGACAGGCTGACCGGACCACCCGGATGACTGAACTTGATGGCGTTGGACAGCAGGTTCCCCAAGGCCTGCCCGAGGCGGCGGTCGTCGCCGCGAATCGGCGGCAGGTCGCCGTCGGCCATCACCTCGACCGTCACGCCCTGACGGGTCGCATGGAAGCGCAGATCCGCCACCGCGCGCTCGATCAACGCCGACAGGTTCACCGATCCTTCGACCAGCGACAACCCGCCGGCATCGACGCGCGCCATATCGAGGATGTCGTCGATGATCGCCAGAAGCTGTTCGCCGGCCTGCCGGATCGCCCCGACGCAGTCAGCCATTAAGTCATTCTGCCGCCCGCCCGCCGCGGCAGTCCCGGCTTGCGTCTCCAACAGTTGGGAGAAGCCGATCACCGCGTTCAGCGGGGTGCGCAACTCGTGGCTCATCGTCGCAATGAAGGTCGATTTCGCCTGGTCCCCGGCCTCCGCCGCCTCTTTGGCTGCCAGAAGCTCGGCTTCGACCCGCCGACGCTCGGTCACGTCGCGAAGAATGGCGGTGTAGAGCCGCCGCCCCTCCACCTCGCTGGCGCTGACCGACAGCTCGACAGGAAAGCGGGTGCCGTCGGCACGTTCCGCCTCCGCCGCACGGTCGCGGGCGACCAGGGCGGTGGTCTGGCCGGGAGCGAACTCCAGCCGGATGCCGCCCTCCTCCCTCAAATCGGCCAGCGGGATCAGGCGGTCGAGCGGGCGCCACAGCAGGTCGCCCGCCGCAACGCCGAACATCGCCTCCGCCGCACGGTTGAAGCTGAGCAGCACGCCCGCCTCGTCGACGGTCAGGATCGCATCGGCGGCGGTGTCGAGAACCGCCTCGTTGCGCGCCTCCGACAGGCGGAGCGCGTTGGCGGTGAGCACATATTCGCTGACGTCGGTGATGGTGGCGATGGTGCCGCCATCCTCCAGGCGGATGCGCTGGCACAGCACCCGGCGGTCGGCCCCCGTCCCGTCCGGATCGTGGAAGCGGAAATCGGTCGTCGCGGCATCGCAGCCCGAGTCCAGCCGCCAATCCGCCGCCACCCGCTCCCGGTCCTCCGGATGCACGGCATCGAGCCAGCCCCTGCCGAGCAGCCGGTCGGGCTCCAGCCCGGTGATCCCGGCCAGACGGGCATTGGCGAACTGCACCTGCCCTGTGGAATCGGCCTGCAGAATGCCGACCGGCACCGCCTCCGCCAGGGTGCGGTAACGCGCCTCGCTGGCGCGCAGCCGCTCCGACAGGGCGATGTGGTCGCTGATGTCGCGGATGTTCAGCACCAGCCCGCCGATGGCCGGGTCGGCTAGCTCGTTGCGGGTGGTGACCTCCAGCCAGCGCCAGCCGCCATCGGCATGGCGGAAGCGGAAAACGGCGCGGCCGCTGCTGCCCGCGGGAGCGTTCACGCGGAGTTGCAGCCTGTGCTGCGCCTCCTCCACATCGTCGGGGTGGATATGCTCGCCGAGCGATGCGCCGGCCAGCGCCTCCGGCGGATAGCCCAGCAGGTCGCCCGCGAACTCGCCGATGTGGCGCACGCGCCCGTCCGGCGACAGCACAGCGACAAGCTCGCGGCGATCCTGGAACAGGCCGCCGATCCTGAGTTCCCTGGACAGGCCATCCTGCAAGACGACACCCCCGACCCTGATGCGGACAGCGGGATTGCGCTCGATCCCGCCGTCCGCAGGGTAATCAGAGGGCGTTAACGGTTCATGTCAGGATCAACCCCACTCCGGGTGCATGATTTCCGCGTTGAAACCCCTATCCCCGCCGCAGGGACAGGAAGGAAGCCAAGGCTTCCAGCACCGAATCGGGGGACTCGGTCATCACCATATGCCCGGTCTGCGGCAGGACGACGACCTGCGATGTCTTGACGCGGGCCGCCAGCGACCGTCCGGCCTTCGCCGGGGTCATCTTGTCGAGCGCCCCCAGCAGGAACAGCGCCGGACAGGCGACCATCGCCGCGGCATCGGCCCCCTGCCCATAGTCGTTGCAGGCGGCGAGGTCGACGCCCAGCACGCCCGGACGCACCGAATCCATCAGCCGGCGCCCGCCGGGGATCAGCGCCAGCCCCGGCGTCGGGCAGCCGCCGCCCTGGGCACCGCCATGGCCGCGCGGGCCGGAGCCCCAGCCGATCACCATCTCGATGGCCGACTGTTCGCCGGCATGGGCCGCGGCCAGCAGGTCCGGATGGACCGGCATCCGCTCCGCCACGCCCAGCAATGCCACCGCCTCGACCCGGCCTCCATGGCGAGCGGCGGCGTCCAGCGCCACCAGCGCGCCCATGGAGTGGCCGACCAGCGCCGCCCGCTCCAGCCCGGCGGCGTCCAGCAGGGCGATCACCCAGTCGGCGATGGCGGCGATGCTGTCCAGCGGCCCGCCGCCGGAACGGCCATGGCCGGGCAGATCGACCGCCAGGACGGAGCGGCCATGGTGGGCGAGATAGCGGCTTTGCAGGCTCCACACGCTGTGGTCCATGCCGGCGCCGTGGATCAGCACGACAGCCGGACGGGCGGGGTCGATGTCCCGGCCGCCGGTGTGGATGAAGACGGGGTTTCCGTTGACGGTCAGCTGCATGGCGCGGCCCTCAGCCCTTGGTGGCGGCGCGCAGCGCCTGCTTCAGATCGTCGATCAGGTCTTCGCAATCCTCCAGCCCGATGGACAGGCGGATCATGTCCTCCCCCACCCCGGAGGCCTTGAGCGCCTCGGCATCGAGCTGGGCGTGGGTGGTGCTGGCCGGATGGATCACCAGCGACTTGGCGTCGCCGACATTGGCGAGGTGCGAGAACAGCGTCAGCAACTCGATGAAGCGCCGTCCGGCCTCGCGGCCGCCGCCCTGCGCGCCGGCCCGGATGCCGAAGGAGATGATCGAACCGGCGCCATGCGGCAGCAGCCGGGCGGCCAGAGCATGGTCGGGATGATCGACCAGTTCCGGGTAGGAGACCCAGGCGACCGCCCCCTTCTCCGAATTCAGCTCCCCTTCCAGGAAGCACACGACCTTGCGGGCGTTGTGGATGTGGCACTTCATCCGCAGCGGCAGCGTCTCCACGCCCTGCAGGATCTGGAAGGCGTTCATCGGGCTCATGCAGGCGCCGAAGTCGCGCAAACCCTCGGCACGGGCACGGGCGATGAAGGCGGCCGGGCCGTATTCCTCGGCGAAATCGATGCCGTGATAGCCGGCATAGGGCTCGGTCAGGGTCGGGAACTTGCCCGATGCCTCCCAGTCGAAGCGGCCGCCATCGATCACCACGCCGCCGATGGCGGTGCCATGCCCGCTCAGCCACTTGGTGCAGGAATGCATGACCAGATCGGCGCCATGCTCGAACGGCCGGCAGAGATAGGGGGTGGTGAAGGTCGAATCGATCAGCAGCGGGATCCCGGCCTCATGGGCGATGGCCGCGACCTTCGGCACGTCCAGCACCTCCAGCCCCGGATTGCCCAGCACCTCGCCGAAGACCAGCCGGGTCTCATCACGGATCGCGGCGCGGATGCCGTCGAAGTCGCGCGGATGGACGAAGGTGGTGGTGATGCCGAAGCGCGGCAGGGTATACGCCAGCAGGTTGCGGCTGCCGCCATAGATGGAGGAGGAGGCGACGATGTGCCCGCCCGCCCCCATCAGCGTCATGATGGCGAGCGTCAGCGCCGCCTGTCCGCTGGCGGTGCAGACCGCGCCCACCCCGCCTTCCAGCGTCGCCAGCCGCTCCTCCAGCACCGCGACGGTGGGGTTGGAGATGCGCGAATAGATGTGGCCGGGCCGCTCCAGGTTGAAGAGCGCCGCCGCCTGATCGACGTCGCTGAAGACGTAGGAGGAGGTCAGGTGGATCGGAACCGCCCGTGCCCCGGTGGCCGGATCGGGCTTCTGCCCCGCATGCAGGCTCTGCGTATCGAACTTCAGGAACTTGGCGCCCGCCATGCTCCCCCTCCCCTCGAAGTTGGCACCGAAAATTAAAAGAGGGCCGCCTGCGATGGAGCGGCCCTCTTTGCTTTTCAGCGTCTTATTTGCCAGCCCTGTTCAACCCGCATTCCTGCGGCATCGACGGTGCGGAATCGTATGGAGACGTGACGCGCGCGTCAAGGTGGTTGGATCGACGAAAAAGCCAGTCGTTGGACAAGTTTACGCGAATGAGAACAAGTTGCAACAAGTGGCGGGAGGGACTAAAAGGCGGCGATGGCTTGGTCCCTCGAGGCCCGGCCTGTCCGAAGAAGAGGTTGGAATGAAGATCTCCCGCTCCCGGTTCGTCCGGTCGCTCGCCCTCGCCTCCGCTCTCGCCGCCCTGCCGGTCGTGGCCCTCACCGGCACCGCCTCGGCGCAGACGGCCCCCACCCAGGCGACGCCGAGTGCCGATGGCATCACGGTCTACAACGCCCAGCACGCCAGCCTGACCAAGGAGTGGGTGGAGCGCTTCACCCGCGAGACCGGCATCAAGGTGACCGTGCGCAACGGCAGCGACATGGAGCTTGGGAACCAGATCGTGCAGGAGGGCGCCGCCTCCCCCGCCGACGTGTTCCTGACGGAGAATTCGCCGGCGATGGCCCTGGTCGACAATGCCGGGCTGTTCGCGCCGCTCGGCGCCGAGACGCTGGCCCCGGTGCCCGAGAGCTTCCGCCCGGCCAACGGCCATTGGGTCGGCATCGCCGCCCGCTCCACCGTCTTCGCCTACAACACCGGCAAGCTGACGCAGGACAAGCTGCCGAAGTCGCTGCTCGACCTCGCCAACCCGGAGTGGAAGGGCCGCTGGGCCGCCTCGCCCGCCGGTGCCGACTTCCAGGCCATCGTCGGCGCGCTCCTTCAGCTGAAAGGCGAGGCGGCCACCGCCTCCTGGCTGAAGGCGATGAAGGAGAACGCCAAGCCCTACCGCGGCAACAGCGTCGCCATGAAGGCGGTGAATGCCGGCGAGGTCGAGGGCGCGGTGATCTACCATTATTACTACATCGGCGATCAGGCCCGCACCGGCGGCGAGAACAGCAAGAACGTCGCCCTGCATTATTTCCGCAACGGCGATCCCGGCGCGTTCGTCAGCATCTCCGGCGCCGGCATGCTGGCATCCAGCAAGAACAAGCGCGAGGCCGAGGCCTTCGTGAAGTTCCTGACCGGCAAGGGCGGGCAGGAAGTGCTGCGCGACGGCAATTCTTATGAATATGCCGTTGCCAGCGGCATCGCGTCCAATGCCAAGCTGGAGCCGCTGGACAAGCTGCAGGCGCCGAAGGTCAAGCCGGAGGCTCTCAACAACAAGGCCGTCACCGACTTGATGACTGCGGCCGGCCTGCTGTAATCCAATCTGCCGTCGCCCGCGGCATCGAACCCGCGGGCGGCGGCAGTTCAGGCCCGTCCATCCGGACGGACCCGGAGCCGGTTCCGGAGTTCACCGTCATCGCTCTTCACCCACACTCTTCCCAGCCGCAGGCGGACCGCGACCGCCCCACGCTTCATGCCGCGGCCTCCCTCGTCACCGCACGCCGTCCCAAGCAGGCGGCACTGCCGGTCCTGGCCGTCACCTCTGTGGTCGCGGCACTTGCGCTGATGCCGCTCGCCTTCGTCGTCTGGATCACCTTCCAGACCGGATGGGACACGGTGGTCGAGCTGGTGTTCCGCCGCCGGGTCGGCGAGCTGCTGGTGAACACGCTGCTGCTGGTGCTGTTGACCCTGCCGCTTTCCATCCTGGTGGCGGTCACGCTGGCTTGGTTGACCGAGCGCTCCGACCTGCCGGGACGGCGGTTCTGGGCCTGGCTGGCGGTGGCGCCGCTGGCGGTCCCCGCCTTCGTCCACAGCTATGCCTGGGTCACCGTCGCCCCCGGCCTGCACGGGCTGGCGGCAGCGGTGCTGGTCTCGGTGCTCGCCTACTCCCCGTTCCTCTATTTGCCGGTCGCCGCCCAGCTGCGCCGGCTCGATCCGACGATGGAGGACGTCGCCGCCTCGCTCGGCCACGGACCATGGCGGGTTTTCCTGACGGTGGTGCTGCCCCAGCTGCGGCTGGCCGTCTGCGGCGGTTCGCTGCTGATCGGCCTGCATCTGCTGGCCGAATACGGCCTCTACGTCATGATCCAGTTCGACACCTTCACCACCGCCATCGTCGACCAGTTCCAGTCGGCCTACAACGGCCCGGCGGCGAACATGCTGGCCGGCGTGCTCGTGCTGCTCTGCATGGGGCTGATGGGCGGCGAGGTGCTGCTGCGCGGCCACGAACGCTACGCCCGTGTCGGCAGCGGCGCCGCAAGACGGGCGGCACCGGTCGAACTCGGCCGCGCGACCCTGCCTTGCCTGCTGATCCCGCTGCTGTTCGCCGCACTCTCGCTCGGCGTCCCGCTGCTGACGCTCGGCCGCTGGCTGGCCATCGGCGGTTCCCGCATCTGGCAGGGCGCCGACATCGGCGGCGCCATCGTCCAGACCGTCGCCCTGGCGCTGGCCGGCGCGCTGCTGACCAC
This sequence comes from Azospirillum sp. UENF 112521, assembly GCF_058780665.1. NCBI lineage: Bacteria > Pseudomonadati > Pseudomonadota > Alphaproteobacteria > Rhodospirillales > Azospirillaceae > Azospirillum > Azospirillum sp. UENF 112521. The sequence goes on along the minus strand of NZ_JBSNCI010000002.1, from coordinate 548,944 downwards.
GCTGGCCGCCGCACCGATGGCCTGGCTGTCGGTGCGTGCGCCCGGCCGGCTCCAGCGTCTTCTGGAAGCCTGCCATTATTATGTCGGCTCGCTGCCGGGCGTGGTCGTCGCCCTGTCGCTGGTGACGATCACCGTGCGGGTCGCGCTGCCGCTCTACCAAACCGTCGGCACGGTGCTGCTGGCCTACCTGCTGCTGTTCCTGCCGCGGGCCCTGGTCGGGCTGAGGGCCAGCCTCGCCCAGGCGCCGGTCGAGCTGGAGCGGGCGGCCATGGCGCTTGGCCGCACACCGTTGCAGGCGGTGCGCCAGATCACCTTCCGGCTCGCCGCCCCCGGTGCGGCGGCCAGCATGGCGATGGTGGCGCTCGGCATCACCAACGAGCTGACGGCGACCCTGATGCTCGCCCCCAGCGGCACGCGCACGCTGGCCACCGAATTCTGGTCGCTGACCAGCGAGATCGACTATGCGGGGGCTGCCCCCTATGCGGTGATGATGGTCGCCGCATCGCTGCCGATGACGATCCTTCTCCACATCCAATCGAAACGGGCCGCCGGACGATGAGCTTCCTTCAGGTTCAGGGACTGGGAAAACGGTATGGCAACGCGGTGGCGCTGGAGGATGTCGACCTCTCGGTGCATGCCGGCAGCCGCACCGCCATCGTCGGACGTTCCGGCTCGGGAAAGACCACGCTTCTGCGCATCGTCGCCGGCTTCGAGTCCGCCGACAGCGGCCGTATCCTGCTCGACGGGCACCCGCTGGTGGATGGCGCCGGAATCGTGCCGGCCCACCGTCGCGGCATCGGCTATGTGCCGCAGGACGGCGCGCTGTTCCCCCATCTCAGCATCGCCGACAACATCGGCTTCGGGCTGGAGCGCGGCGATGCCGGCCGGCGGAGCCGCATCCTCGAACTGCTGGATGCGGTGGAACTCGATCCGCAGATGCTGGAGCGCCGGCCGCACGAACTGTCCGGCGGCCAGCAGCAGCGCGTCGCGCTCGCCCGCGCGCTCGCCCGCAAGCCGGCGCTGATGCTGCTGGACGAGCCCTTCTCGGCGCTCGACACCGGCTTGCGCAACTCCCTGCGCCGCACCGTCGCCCGGGTGCTCTGCGAAGCCGGGATCGCGACGATCCTCGTCACCCACGACCAGGCCGAAGCGCTGTCCTTCGCCGATCAGGTGGCGGTGATGCGCGAAGGCCGCTTGACGCAGGTCGGCTCGCCCCAGGAGCTGTACCGGCGGCCGCGCGACCGCGAGACGGCGGCGTTCCTCGGCGATGCGATCATTCTGCCGGCGGACGTCGAAAACGGCTGGGCGAGCTGCAGTCTCGGCCGGCTGGCGGTGAGCGCCGGTTCCCGGCGCGGCGCGGCCGAGATCATGTTGCGCCCCGAACAGCTCCGGCTGGTGGTGGACGACCGCGACGCCCCGCCGAACACCCCGCCGAAGGCCGGGGAGAGCGGTGCGGAAAGCTGGGGGCGGGTCATCGACGTCGAGTTCGGCGGCTCCGTCTGCAAGGTCGCGGTGGCGCTCGGCACTGTGCCGGGGCAGCGCAACCCGCTGCTCCTGCGCCATTCCAGCCTGGATTTGCCGAGGATCGGCAGCCGCGTCCGCATCCATGTCGAGGGCGAGGCGCATATCTTCGACACGCCCCTGCGCTGACAACTCCGTGGACGCCGGGGGGGCGGGATCAGGCGGTGACGCCCGTCGGTGACGGCTCGTCCCGCACCCCCACCATCGTCTCCTCCACCAGCCAGTCCACCACCCGCCGCAAAGCCTCGTCCTCGCTGGCGCCGTCGGCGAGCGCCGCCTGGAAGATCTCGATCTGCCGGTGTGCGCTGGTGCCGCGCTTCAGAATTTCACGTGCCCGCCCGACCTCGGCGGTGCAGCCGAAATGCTCGGCATCCTCGCGGGTCAGGTCGATGATTTCGTCCAGCAGGTCGGCGTAGGGCACGATGCGGCCCTGCCCGAAATCGACCAGCCCGCTGTCCAGGCCGTAGCGCTGGGCGCGCCAGCGGTTTTCCTCGATCAGCAGGTTCTTGTAGGGCCGCCACGTCACATTGCGCAGCTTCAGCCGCCACAGCATGCGCAGCAGGCAGCGATACAGCGCCGCCACCGTCACCGCATCGTCCAGCCGGGTGCAGATGTCGGTGATGCGCATCTCCAGCGTCGGGAAGCGCGAGGACGGGCGGATGTCCCACCACAGCTTGCTGGCATCCTCGATCACCCCGGCATTCACCAGAACCGCGACGTGGCTCTGATACTCGCCATAGCTCTGGAAGCTGGCGGGCATGCCGGTGCGCGGCAGCTCGTGCCAAACGCTGAGCCGGTAGGAGCGGCGCTCCATGTCGCGCCCGCGCCAGAAGGGCGAGGAGGTCGACAGCGCCAGCAGGTGCGGCAGGAAATAGCGGACCTGATTCATCAGGTCGATGCGCAGGTCGTCGTCTTCGATCCCGACATGCACATGCATGCCGCAGATCATCAGCCGGCGGGCCGGCGCACCGAGGTCGCGGGCCAGCATGTTGTAGCGGTCGCGGTTGGTGTGCTTCTGCGGCTCCCATGCGGCGAAGGGGTGGGTCGAGGCGGCGATCGGCGCCAGCCCGTAGCGGTCGGCCACCCCGGCCACCGTGCCGCGCAGCGCCGCCAACTCGGCCCGCGCCTCGTCCAGCGTCTTGCAGACCGGCGTTCCCACCTCGATCTGGCAGCGCAGGAATTCCGGATGGATGCGGCCGGGCGCCTGTTCCTGGCAGGCTTCCAGCATCTCGTCCGGCGGGCTGGTCACGATGTCGCGCGTGCCGCGGTCGACCAGCAGATATTCCTCTTCCAGGCCGAGGGTGAAGGACGGTTCGGTCACGGTGCTTTCCATGCGGTGTCAGGCCCGGGGATAATGGTGGACGACCGTCAGCGACGGCAGGGAGAGCAGAGGGTCCAGCGCGTCGCCGATCACCTGCGCCCAGAGATCGGCGCCCTCCGGCGTGGCGATCAGGTCCTGCCGCACCTCAAGCAGGACATTGGGGTAGCCGGCGGGGGTCGCATGGGTCTCCACCGTGCCGCCCAGCGTGCCGCGGCCGGAATAGGGCTGGTTGTCGCCGACGCACCAGCGGCCGTCGGCCTTCAGCGCGTCGATCAGCGGCACCGGCAGGCGCGGATCGTTGTCCCACAGAACGCCGATGTGCCAGGGCCGCGCCACCCCGCGCATGGCCGGGGTGAAGCTGTGCACCGAAACCAGCACCGGCACCTGCCCACGGGCGCGGATCGCTGCGACCGCCGCCGCGACCGCGGCGTGGTAGGGCTTGAACAGCGCCTCCACCCGCTGCGCCTGGGCCTCGGCATCGAGCGCACGGTTGCCGGGGATCACCACGTCGTCGCTGACCACCGGGATGGCGGTCGGATCCTCAAGCGCCCGGTTCGGATCGATCACCAGCCGGGAGAATCCGGAGAGCACCGCGGTGGCGCCGAACCGCTCCGCCAGCCGCCGCGTCACCTCGGCCGCGCCGATGTCGTAGGCGATGTGGCGGCAGAGCTGCTCCTCCGGCAGACCGAGGTCGGCCAGCGACCGCGGGACCGCGCGGGAGGCGTGGTCGCACAGCAGCAGCAGCGGTCCGCCGGCATCCGGGTTCAGCGTGGTCGCCGGCGGCGGATCGCCGGGTCCCAGCAGCGGAACGGCACTGCGCGGTGCCGGCGCGGGGGCGGTGACGGGCTGGCGATGTTCGGAAGGTGATGTGGCCATATGCCACACTAACGCAACCGCGACACCGGGCGGAAGCGCGGCCGATGGTGGTAGCCCGAACGGCAAGATGCTAGGCTGTCCTTCCCTCTCCCGCGCGAACCCACCCGGAAGACGACCCGCATGCTTCGCCTGCTTTCCCTCTGCCTTGCCGTGATGGCGCTGCTCAGCGCTTGCGGACCCGTTTACGAGACGCAGTACAGCCTCGTCCCGCCAAGCTCGGCCGAAGGTCGGCTCTGCGTCAACCAGTGCCAGCAGAACCGCAACTACTGCCGCCAGAATTGCGGCATGTCGCAGCAGGCCTGCGTGAACGAGGCGCGGTCGCGCGCCCTCTACGACTATCAGGCCTACGTCAACCGCCAGCAGGCGGAGAAGAAGCCGATCAAGAAGTCGGTGGGTGATTTCGACCGCTCCTATTCCTGCGGCAACAGCAGTTGCGAAGCGCGCTGCGAATCCGACTATCGCGACTGCTTCGGCGGAAGCTGCGGCGGGCAGGTGGTCGCCAAGCGCGTCTGCACCGCCTTCTGCGACCAGGAAAAGCCGGCGCCCGCCGCGCCGATGCTGAGCCCGGTGCCGCCGGGCGGCGTTCAGGCGCCGATGATGCAGGCGCCGATGGGGGCCGCTCCGATGTCCAACAATGGTGGCTATGCCGCCGGTTCGTCGCTGTGCCAGCCCGGCATGCGGGTGTCCGTGGAATGGAAAGGCGACTGGTATCCGGCCACCGTCAAGGACCATCCCCGCAAGGACGGCCGTTGCCCGGTGCACTATGACGATTTCGGTTCGGACGACGACGAGTCGGTCGCGCTGCGCCGCATCCGTCCGCGCTGATCCGCGGTTTTTCCCATCGCCGCCGGCAGCCTTCGGGAGAGTCCCGGGGGCGCACGGCAGCCATGACTTGCGTCCCGCTGGCCCGGCAACCGGGCGGCCGTTATAAGCGGTCCATGCCAGACGCCAGTGCCTTCCCCGTCGACCATGCCTACCGGACCCAGCGCATCGCCCTGATCGCGCTGCTGGTCGGCGCCTTGGGCATCGCCTTTGCCCCCATCTTCGTCCGGCTGTCGGAGGTCGGACCGGTCGCCACCGGCTTCTGGCGGACCGCACTGGCGATGCCAGCACTGGGGCTGTGGATGGCCGCCGAGTCGCGGCAGCACGGCGGGCGCTCCAGCCGCCGCCCCTCCTCGGTCTCCGACTATGCCCGCCTGTCGCTGGCCGGCCTGTTCTTCGCCGGCGACCTTGCGATCTGGCACACGTCGATTCGCTTCACTTCGGTCGCCAACTCGACGCTGCTGGCGAACTTCGCCCCGCTCTACGTGGCGCCGGCCGCCTGGTTCCTGTTCAAGGAGCGGATCACCCGCCGTTTCGTCATGGGCATGCTGCTGGCACTGGCGGGCGCCATCGTGCTGATGGGGGAGAGCTTCCAACTCGATGCCGATCATCTGTTCGGCGATGGGCTGGCCCTGCTCACCGCCGCCTTCTATGCCGGCTACATCCTGTCGGTCGGGCGGCTGCGCGCGGAATTCTCCACCGCCACCATCATGACCTGGAGCGGCGCGATATCCGCCTTGGTGCTGTTGCCGATCGGCCTGTATGACGGCGAGCCGATGCTGCCGGCGAGCGCGTCCGGCTGGGCGGTGCTGGCGGGGCTTGCCCTGTTCAGCCACGCCTGCGGCCAGAGCCTGATCGCCTACGCCCTGGCGCATCTGCCGGCGTCCTTCTCTTCGGTCAGCCTGCTGCTTCAGCCGGCAGCGGCAGCCATCCTCGCCTGGATTCTCCTGAGCGAGCCTCTGGGCCCGTTGCAGGCACTGGGTGCCGCAGTGATCCTGGCGGGCATCCTGCTGGCCCGCCCCGGCGGCCGCTGACCCCCAGGTCCGGGCGGTTGCCCATCGCCATCGCCGCCATAGTTTTCCATCCCGTGGGCAAGGCGCCGCAGCGCGACGGTCGGGCATTGACCGCACCCGCAGGGACCGTTACCGGTATGACCATCCAGCAATGAACCGCCTTCCGACCAAAGGGGAACAACCCGTGCCCGGCACCGACGACAGCGCTCACGTCCCCTCCTCTTCCCAGCGCATTTCGGAGTGGGTGGCGCAACAGCTCCTCGACCGCATTGCGCGGGGCGAGCTGGTGCCGGGGGAACGTCTGCCGGGCGAGCGCCAGCTGGCTGAACAGCTGCATGTCAGCCGGGTTTCCGTTCGCGCCGCGCTGCAGAAGTTGAAGACGCAGGGCTTCCTGACCGCAGTCCAGGGCGGCGGCACCCGTGTCGTCTCCTCGGCCGGTGTAATGGACGGGGCATTGACCGCCATGGTCCGCAGCACCCACCAGAACCTGTGCGACCTTGTCGAAATCCGCATGGCACTGGAGAGCTGGGCCGCCCGCCGCGCCGCGGAGCGCGCGACGCCGGAGCAAATCGACACCATCGGCCGCATTTTGGCGGCGATGACCGAGACCAACCGCGACGGCGGTCGCGCTGCCGACGACATGGATTTCCACGTCGCTGTCGCCCAGGCGTCGGGCAGTCCGGTCTACCTCCATCTGCTGTCGACCATCCGCGACATCCTCGGCAACATGGTCGAGATGAAGCACACGGAACCCTTCATGGAAAACCATGAAGCGCTGATGATCGAGCATCACCGTGCCATCCATCAGGCCCTCGCCCGCCGCGACCCGGACGGCGCCGCGAACGCCGTCACCGCTCATCTCGGCTGGATCCTGGCGCGCTACCGCACGATGTCCGACCATTCCGCCGGCGGCACCGACAGCGCGACCGACGCCTCGCCCTCCCCCAGCGCCGGCTGACACCGGCAGCCCGCTCCAAAGACGGCAAAAAGAAAGGCCGCAGCCTCCGGACGGAGACTGCGGCCTTTTTCTATCCGACCGACGGCGATCCTCAGCTGGCGAGGATCGTCCCGATCTGCTTGGTAACCTCATCGATGTCGGCCATGCCGTCCACCACCTTCAGCACGCCGCGGCCCTGGTAATAGGGCAGGATCGGCGCGGTCTGCTGGTGATACTGGCCCAGGCGGGTGGTCACCGTCTCCGCATTGTCGTCGGCGCGCCGCTTGAATTCGGTGCTGCCGCAGACATCGCAGACGCCCTCGACCTTCGGCTTCTCGAAGCTGTCGTGATAGCCCTTGCCGCACTTGGCGCAGGTATAACGGCCGGTGATGCGGTCAACCAGCACGTCGTCGACCACCCGCATCTCGATCACGTGATCGAGCTTCAGGCCCTTCTCATCCAGCATCCGATCCAGCGCCTCGGCCTGAGCGACCGTGCGCGGGAACCCGTCGAGGATGAAGCCGTTCTTCACGTCAGGCTTCGAAATGCGTTCGGCGATCATGCTGACCATCAGCTCGTCCGGCATCAGCTTGCCGGCGGCCATGATCTCCTTCGCCTGCTGCCCGAGCGGCCCGCCTTCCGCCACCATGGCGCGGAGCATGTCGCCGGTCGACAACTGCACCAGACCACGAGTGTCTTCCAGACGGCGCGCCTGGGTCCCCTTCCCGGCGCCCGGCGGACCGAGCAGTATGAGGTTCATTACTTTCTCCCCCGAAGCTTCGATTTCTTGATCAATCCCTCATACTGGTGGGCCAGCAGGTGGGAATGAATCTGCGCAACCGTGTCCATCGTGACGGTGACCACGATCAGCAGGCTGGTGCCGCCAAAATAAAACGGAACCGAGTGCTGGGATATCAGGATTTCGGGGAGGAGACAAACCGCCACAAGGTAGGCGGAGCCGATGACCGTCAGCCGCGTCAGCACGTAGTCGATGTGGTCGGCGGTGTTCTTGCCCGGACGGATGCCGGGGATGAAGCCGCCGTACTTGCGCAGGTTGTCGGCCGTCTCCGTCGGGTTGAAGACGATGGCGGTGTAGAAGAAGCAGAAGAACACAATCAGCGAGGCGTACAGCAGCATATAGAGTGGCGTGCCGTGCGCGACATAGCGCGACACCGCCTGCAGCCACTCCGGCCCTTCGCCGCCGGCGAAGCCGACCGCGGTCAGCGGCAGCAGCAGCAGCGACGAGGCGAAGATCGGCGGAATCACGCCGGCCGTGTTCATCTTCAGCGGCAGGTGCGACGCTTCGCCGCCGAACACCCGGTTGCCGACCTGACGCTTCGGGTACTGCACCAGCAGGCGGCGCTGGGCGCGTTCCATGAAGACGATGAAGAACACCACACCGACCGCCATCACCAGCATCAGGATGATGAAGACGGTGGACAGCGCGCCCTGGCGGCCGAGTTCCAGCGTGTTGACCAGCGCACGCGGCAGTTCCGCGACGATGCCGGCGAAGATGATCAGCGAGGTGCCGTTGCCGATGCCCCGCGCGGTGATCTGTTCGCCCAGCCACATCAGGAACATGGTGCCGCCGACCAGCGTGATGACCGTGGCGATGCGGAAGAACAGGCCAGGGTCGATGACCGCAGCACCCGTGGAGCCGCGCATCGACTCAAGCCCGACCGCGAGGCCGTAGGCCTGGACGGTGGCGAGAACGACGGTGCCGAACCGGGTGTATTGGTTCAGCTTCTTGCGCCCGGCCTCGCCTTCCTTCTTCATGGCCTCCATCTGCGGCGACACGGCGGTCAGCAACTGCACGATGATGGACGCCGAGATGTACGGCATGATGTTGAGCGCGAAGATGGTCATGCGGTGGAGCGCACCGCCGGCCAGCATGTCGAACATCCCGAGGATGCCGCTGCCCTGCTGCTTGAAAACGTCCTGCAGGATGTGCGGATCGATGCCCGGAATCGGGATGTAGGTGCCCAGCCGATAGACGATCAGGGCCGCCAAGGTGAACCAAATCCGCTTTTTCAGCTCGGTCGCCTTGGAGAAAGCCCCGAAATTGATGTTGGCGGCAAGCTGCTCGGCCGCTGATGCCATGGTCCAATCCCTGTCCCGTAAGCGCGAACGGGGCGGCACTGCATGACGCAGGCCGCCCCTCGCGACTTCGCTTTTTGTAGTGCCCCGAAAGCCCGCGCGCAAGCACGGGCTTGTCGCGGAACTTTACTCGGCGGCTTCGGCGGCGGGAGCGGTCAGCGTGACGCTGCCACCCGCCTTCTCGACGGCTTCGATCGCCGACTTGGACGCGCCGGCGACCGTGAAGGAAACCTTCGTGGTCAGCTCGCCCTTGCCCAGCAGACGGACACCGTCCTTCTTCACCTTGCCGGTGACGCCGGCGGCGTTGAGCGCCGCGGCATCGATGGTCTCGGCGGCGTTCAGCTTGCCCAGGTCGATGGCCTTCTGGACCATGCCCAGGTTAACCACCGAGTATTCCTTGGCGAAGATGTTCCGGAAACCGCGCTTCGGCAGGCGGCGGTGCAGAGGCATCTGCCCGCCTTCGAAGCCGTTGATCGCCACACCGGTGCGCGAGGTCTGACCCTTCACGCCGCGGCCAGCGGTCTTGCCCTTGCCCGAACCGATACCGCGACCGACGCGCATGCGCGCCTTGCGGGCACCGGCGTTGTCACGCAGGTCATTAAGCTTGGTCATGATCTCAGCCCTCGTTCTCGACGCGGACCAGGTGCGCGACCTTGGCGATCATGCCCCGCACGGCCGGAGTGTCCTCCAGCTCGCGGGTCCGGTGCAGCTTGTTGAGACCCAGACCGACCAGCGTTTCGCGCTGGTCGTGCTTGCGGCCGATCGGGCTGCCGATCTGGGTCACGACGACGGTCTTCTTCTCGCTCATGATCAGGCCTCCTGACCGGCGCCGGCCTCGCGACGACCGAGGATGTCGCTCACGCGACGACCACGGCGCGCCGCGACGGACCGCGGGCTGGTGACCTGGGTCAGGGCGTCGAAGGTCGCCTTGATCATGTTGTGCGGGTTCGACGTGCCGATCGACTTGGTCACGACGTCAGCGACGCCAAGAGCCTCGAAGATCGCGCGCATCGGACCACCGGCGATGATGCCGGTACCGGCCGGAGCCGCCCGCAGCACGACCTTGCCGGCACCGAAGTGGCCGTTGGTGTCATGATGCAGCGTACGGCCTTCGCGCAGCGGGACGCGGATCATGCCGCGCTTGGCCTGGTCGGTCGCCTTGCGAATGGCTTCCGGGACCTCGCGGGCCTTGCCCGAGCCGACGCCGACACGACCCTTGCCGTCGCCAACGACGACCAGAGCGGCGAAGCCGAAGCGACGACCACCCTTGACCACCTTGGCAACGCGGTTGATGCCGACGAGCTTTTCGATCAGCTCGCTTTCTTCCCGCTCGCGCGGCTGCCGGTCGCGGTTGTCCCGCTCCCCACGTTCACGTGCCATATCCGGGCCTCCTTAGAACGACAGCCCGCCCTCACGGGCGGCGTCGGCCAGGGCCTTGACCCGGCCATGGTAAATGTAACCACCGCGGTCGAACACGACCTCGGTAATCCCAGCGGCCTTGGCGCGCTCGGCAATCAGCTCGCCGATGCGCTTGGCAGCATCGACGTTGCCGCCGTGCTTGAGCTGCTCGCGCAGCTCCTTCTCGAGCGACGAGGCAGACGCGAGCGTCTGGCCGTTCACGTCGTCGATGATCTGGGCGTAGATGTGCAGATTGGACCGGAAGACCGAGAGGCGAACGCGCCCGCCGGCCTTCTTGGCAATCTGCGCGCGCACGCGCTGCTTGCGGCGCTCGTGGAGTTGCTTTGGCTTCAGCATGGCGGTTACTTCTTCTTACCTTCCTTGCGCAGGACGGTTTCGGTCTCGTACTTGATGCCCTTGCCCTTGTAGGGCTCCGGCTTCTTCCAACCGCGGATCTCGGCGGCGACCTGGCCGACCTTGTGCTTGTCGTAGCCGCTGACCGAGATGGCCGTCGGCTTGTCGCACTTGATCGTGATGCCTTCCGGGATCGGGTACTTCACGTCGTGCGAGAAGCCGAGCTGGAGAACCAGCTCCTTGCCCTGCACGGCCGCGCGGTAACCGACGCCGTTGATTTCCAGGTTGATCGTGTAGCCCTGGCTGACACCGGTGACCATGTTGTTGATCAGGGTGCGCGAGGTCGCCCACATGACGCGGGCGCGCTTGCTGTCGTTTGCCGGCTTCACCACCACCTTGCCGTCTTCCAGCGAGGCGGTGATGTCGTCGATCAGGGTCAGGCTGAGTTGCCCCAGCTTGCCCTTGGCCGTCACCTGCTGACCGTCGACCTTTACGTCGACGCCAGCCGGGACCGGCACGGGATGCTTGCCAATGCGCGACATCTGCCAATCCCCCTTAGAACACGCGGCAGAGGACTTCACCGCCAACGTTGGCGGAGCGGGCCTCATTGTCCGACATCACGCCGCGCGGGGTCGACAGGATCGACAGACCGAGCCCGTTGTAGACACGGGGCAGGTCGGCGATCTTCGAGTAGACGCGGCGGCCGGGCTTCGACACACGGGCGATCTGCTTAATGACAGGCTCGCCTTCGTGGTACTTCAGCTCGATCTTCAGGTTCTTGACGCCCGGACGCAGTTCTTCCTCGGACCAGCCGCGGATGAAGCCTTCACGCTTCAGAACTTCCAGGACGTTGACGCGCAGCTTAGACGCCGGGGAAACCACAACGGACATGCGGGCGTGCTGACCGTTGCGGATGCGGGTCAGCATATCGCCGAGCGGATCGCTCAAAGACATTCTCGGACCCTCCTTACCAGCTCGACTTCGTCATGCCCGGAATCTGGCCGGTCGAGGCCAGTTCGCGGAGCGTGACGCGGGACAGCTTGAACTTGCGATAGAACGCGCGCGGACGCCCGGTCATTTCGCAGCGGTTCCGGATGCGCACCTTCGAGGAGTTGCGCGGCAGTTCGGCCAGCTTGAGGCGGGCAGCGAATTGCTCTTCCGGCGGGAGGGCCTTGTCGTTCGCGATTGCCTTCAGGCGCGCACGCTTGTTCGCGTACTGCTTGGCCAGCTTGGCGCGACGCTTGTTCTTTTCGATGGCACTGGTCTTAGCCATGGTCGTGCTCCAGCCTCAGCTCACGAACGGCATGTCGAAGCCCTTCAGGAGAGCCTTGGCTTCCTGATCGGTCTTCGCCGAAGTGACGATGATGATGTCCATGCCGCGGATCTGATCGATCTTGTCGTAATCGATCTCCGGGAAAATGATCTGCTCCTTGACACCCATGGCATAGTTGCCACGGCCGTCAAAGCTGTCACCCGGGATACCGCGGAAGTCACGGACGCGCGGCAACGCAATCGTCACCAGGCGATCCAGGAACTCGTACATGCGGTCGCGGCGGAGCGTGACCTTGCAGCCGATCGCCATGCCTTCGCGCAGCTTGAACTGGGCGATCGACTTGCGCGACTTGGTCACCACCGGCTTCTGACCGGTGATGGCGGCCATCTCGGCCACGGCGAGCTGGATCTTCTTGGAGTCGGCGACAGCCTCGCCGACACCCATGTTGACCACGATCTTCTCGATCCGCGGAACTTCCAGGTCGTTCTTGTAGCCGAATTCCGACTTCAGAGCGGCGCGGATCTTGGAATCGTAAACTTCTTTCAAACGTGCGGTCATGCCCGGGTCCTCACAGGTCAATGACTTCGCCGGACCGCTTGGCGACACGCACCTTGCGGCCATCCTCAAGGATCTTGAAACCGACGCGGGTCGGCTTGCCATCCTTGGGATCGACGTGAGCGAGATTGGAGACGTTGATCGGCGCCTCCATCTCGATGATGCCACCCTGCGAGCGGGCGCTGGCACGTTGGTGCTTCTTCACCACGTTCACGCCCTGCACAACGGCACGGTTCTCCTTGGGGAAAACCTTCAACACCTCGCCGGTCTTGCCTTTGTCGCGGCCGGTCAGGACAACGACCTTGTCCTTGGTCTTGATCTTGGCGGCCATTACAGCACCTCCGGCGCCAGCGAGATGATCTTCATGAACTTCTTGCCGCGCAGCTCGCGAGTGACCGGCCCGAAAATACGGGTGCCGATCGGCTCGCCCTGCTTGTTGATCAGCACGGCGGCATTCCGGTCGAAACGGATCGCCGACCCGTCCTCCCGACGCAGTTCCTTCGCGGTGCGGACGATGACGGCGCGATGCACGTCACCCTTCTTGACGCGGCCCTTCGGAATGGCCTCCTTGACCGAGACGACGATGACGTCGCCCACGGTCGCGACCTTCCGCTTGGACCCGCCAAGCACCTTGATGCACTGCACCCGGCGCGCCCCGCTGTTATCGGCGACTTCCAGGTTGGTTTGCATCTGGATCATTGTTTACGACCTTTCGTTATCACGCGGCGCCGCTGTCGGCGGCGGACTCCGTCACGACCGTCCAACGCTTGGACTTCGAGATCGGGCGGCATTCGATGATCGAAACGGTATCGCCGACCTTGAACTGGTTACCCTCGTCGTGGGCGGCGTACTTCTTCGACTGACGAATGAACTTCTTGTACACGGGGTGCATGACGCGGCGCTCGACAAGAACCGTAACGGTCTTGTCGCACTTGTCGCTGACCACCGTGCCCTGCAGAACGCGGCGAGGCATGGATGATCCCCCTTACTTGCCGGCGTCGGCGGAGCGGGCGCGCTCGCCGAGGATGGTCTTGATGCGGGCGATGTCGCGGCGCACCGTGTTCACCCGCGCGGTGTTCTCCAGCTGGCCGGAGGCCTTCTGGAAGCGCAGGTTGAACTGCTCCTTCTTGAGCTGGATGAGCTGATCGTTCAGCTCATCCGCGCTCTTCGTACGAATGTCTACGGCCTTCATGCCGCGGTCTCCTCGACACCGCCCAGGCGGGTCACCAGCTTCACCTTGATCGGCAGCTTCGCGGCCGCCAGAGCGAAGGCGGTTTTTGCCACATCTGCCGGCACGCCGTCCAGTTCAAACAGGATGCGACCCGGCTTCACGCGAGCCGCCCAGTACTCCGGCGAGCCCTTACCGGAACCCATGCGGACTTCGGCGGGCTTGGTGGAGACGGGGAGGTCCGGGAAAATGCGGATCCAGACGCGGCCCTGACGCTTCATCGCACGGGTGATCGCGCGGCGGGCCGCTTCGATCTGACGGGCGGTGATGCGCTCCGGCTCCAGGGCCTTGAGGCCGAAGGAGCCGAAATTCAGGGCGGTACCGCCCTTGGCGTTGCCGTGGATGCGGCCCTTGTGGGCCTTACGGAATTTCGTGCGCTTGGGAGAAAGCATCGCTCGGCCCCTTTACTCGCGTTCGGAGCGCTCGGAGCGCTCGCGACGGTCGCGGCGATCGTGCCGCTCGCGGCGCGGCTCGCCATCGGTCGACACCGGCTCGGAACCCATGCGCTTGTCCTGCGCCATCGGGTCGTGAGCCATCACCTCGCCCTTGAACACCCACACCTTGACACCGCAGGTGCCGTAGGTGGTCTTGGCGGTGCCCACACCGTAGTCGATGTCGGCGCGCAGGGTGTGCAGCGGAACGCGGCCTTCGCGGTACCACTCCATGCGGGCGATTTCCGCACCGCCGAGACGGCCCGAGCAGTTGATCCGGATGCCCTGGGCGCCCAGACGCATGGCGGACTGCACGGCGCGCTTCATGGCGCGACGAAATGCCACACGGCGCTCAAGCTGGCTGGCGATGTTCTCGGCGATGAGGCGAGCGTCGATTTCCGGCTTGCGGATCTCGACGATGTTCAGGCTCACCTCGCTGCCGGTCATCTTGGACAGCTCAAGACGCAGCTTCTCGATGTCCGCGCCCTTCTTGCCGATCACCACGCCCGGACGAGCCGAGTGAATGGTGATGCGGGCCTTCTTGGCCGGACGTTCGATGACGACGCGCGAGCAACCGGCCTGCTGCAGGCGACCCTGCAGATAGCCACGCAGCTTCAGGTCCTGGTGCAGCAGATTGGCGTAGTCGCGCTTGGCGAACCAACGGCTGTCCCAGGTCCGGTTGATGCCGAGGCGCAGCCCGATCGGATTGATTTTCTGACCCATTACTCGGCCCCCTCGGCAACGGCGGCGTCACGCTCGCGGACGATGATCGTCAGGTTGCTGAACAGCTTCTCGACCCGGGCGCCACGACCGCGGGCACGGGCGTGGAAGCGCTTCATCACCAGAGCGCGACCGACCGTCGCCGACGACACGTACAGACGGTCGACGTCGAGCTGGTGGTTGTTCTCGGCGTTCGCGATCGCGGCCTGCAGGACCTTCTTCACTTCGCCGGCGATGCGGCGCTTGGAGAAGGTCAGCTCGGCCACGGCGCGGCTGGCATCCATGTTCCGGATGAGCTGGGCGACGAGGTTGAGCTTCCGCGGGCTGGTGCGGATCATCGGATTGCGGGCCAGAGCCTCGTTCTCCGCGACCCGGCTGGGGTTGGCAGACTTGCCCATGGCTTACTTCCTCTTCGCCTTCTTGTCCGCCGCGTGGCCATAGAAGGTCCGCGTCGGAGCGAACTCGCCGAACTTGTGACCGATCATGTGCTCGGTAACCAGAACCGGCAGGAACTTGTGGCCGTTGTAGACGCCGAACGTCAGACCGACGAACTGCGGCAGGATGGTCGAACGACGCGACCAGATCTTGATGATCTCGTTGCGGCCCGAAGCCCGGCTCTTGTCCGCCTTCTTCAGCAGATAGCCGTCGACGAACGGGCCCTTCCAAACGGAGCGTGCCATCGTTCGACCTCCTTACTTCGAATGACGGCGGCGCAGGATCAGGCCATCCGTCTTCTTGTTGTGACGAGTCTTCTTGCCCTTGGTCGGCTTGCCCCATGGCGTGACCGGATGACGGCCGCCCGAGGTGCGACCCTCACCACCACCGTGCGGGTGGTCGATCGGGTTCATGGCGACGCCACGGACCGACGGACGCTTGCCCAGCCAGCGGTTGCGACCGGCCTTGCCAAGGTTGGTGTTCATCTGGTCCGGGTTGGACACGGCACCCAGGGTGGCCATGCACTCGCCACGAACCATGCGCAGCTCGCCGGACGGCAGCTTCAACTGGGCGTAGCCGCCGTCGCGGCCGACCAGCTGCAGGTAGGTGCCGGCGGAACGAGCCACCTGACCACCCTTGCCGGCCTTCAGCTCGACGTTGTGCACGATCGAACCGACCGGGATGTTCTTCAGCGGCATCGCGTTGCCGGGCTTCACGTCGGTGCGCTCGCCGGAGATCACGGTGTCGCCGACCTTCAGGCGCTGCGGCGCCAGGATGTAGGACAGGGTCCCATCCTGGTACTTGATCAGCGCGATGAAGGCCGTGCGGTTCGGATCGTATTCCAGCCGCTCGACGGTGGCCGGAACGTCGAACTTGCGACGCTTGAAGTCCACCAGACGGTAGGTACGCTTATGACCGCCACCCATGCGGCGCGCAGTGATGCGGCCGGTGTTGTTGCGGCCACCAGACTTGGTCAGGCCCTCGGTGAGGGTCTTGACCGGCTTGCCCTTCCACAGCTCCGAGCGGTCAACGATGACCAGCTGGCGGAGCGACGGCGTAATCGGGCGGTATTGCTTCAGAGCCATCGGATCACACTCCCGCTCAGATGCCCGTGGTCACGTCGATCTTGTTACCCTCGGCGAGGGTGACGACGGCCTTCTTGAAGTCCGAGCGACGGCCGATGGTGCCGCGGAACCGCTTGGTCTTGCCCTTGGAAACGAGGGTGTTGACCCCGGTCACCTTGACGTTGAAGAGACCTTCAACGGCGGCCTTGATCTCCGGCTTGGAGGCCGTGAGCGGCACGCGGAACGTGACCTGGTTATGCTCCGACACCAACGTCGACTTCTCGGTGATGACGGGAGCGAGGATCAGGTCGTACATCCGCTCCTGGCTCACCGCAGGTTTCGACTGCTTGCTCATTTCAGGCGAGCCTCCAGTTGCTCGACCGCGTTGCGGGTCAGGACCAGCGTGTCGCGGCGGAGAATGTCGTAGACGTTCGCACCCTGCTCCGGCAGCACGTCGATCAGCGGGATGTTGCGCGAAGCCTTGGCGAAGTTATCGTCCAGGTTCGAGCCATCGATGATCAGCGCCGAAGTCAGGCCGAGGGTGGCAAGACGGGCCGCCAGTTCCTTGGTCTTGTGCGTCTCGGCGGCCGCGGCCTCGAGGACGATCAGCTTGCCCTCGGCGGCCTTGGCCGACAGGGCGGTCTTGAGCGCCAGCTTGCGGACCTTCTTGGTCAGGTCGTGGGCATGCGAACGCACCACCGGCCCGAAGATGGTCGCACCGCCGCGGAACTGCGGCGAACGGATGGAGCCCTGACGAGCGCGGCCGGTGCCCTTCTGCCCATAGGGCTTCTTGGTCGTGCCGCTGATCTCGCTGATGCCCTTGGTCTTGTGGTTGCCGGAGCGGCGCTTGGCCAGCTGCCAGTTAACCATGCGGGCCAGCAGGTCGGTGCGGGCCGGCAGACCGAACACGGCGTCCGACAGCTCGATCTCGCCGACGGCTTCGTTGTTCAAATTCTTGATCGTGGCCTTCATGGCGCTCACTCCTGCGTCTCGGCCGGGGCTTCCGCCGCCGGAGCAGACTTGATGCCGGCCGGGAAGGGCAGGCCTTCCGGAGCCTTCTTCTTGACGGCGTCACGGATGCGCAGCCAACCGCCCTCGGCGCCGGGGACGGCACCCTTGAGCAGGATCAGACCACGGGCTTCGTCGACGGACACGACCTGAAGGTTCAGGACCGTGACCCGCTCGTCGCCGAGATGACCGGCCATCTTCTTGTTCTTGAAGACCTTGCCGGGATCCTGACGGTTACCCGTCGAACCGTGCGAGCGGTGCGACACCGACACGCCGTGCGTGGCGCGCAGACCACCGAAGTTCCAGCGCTTCATCGCACCGGCAAAGCCCTTGCCGATGGAGGTGCCGGTGACGTCGACGAACTGGCCGGCGACGAAGTGCGACACCGACAGCTCGGCACCGACCTCGATCAGGGCATCGGCATCGACGCGGAACTCGACAAGCTTGCGCTTGGGCTCCACACGCGCCTTGGCGAAATGCCCGCGCTCAGGCTTGTTGACGTTCTTGACCTTGATGGCGCCCGCGCCGAGCTGGACGGCGGTGTAGCCATCCTTTTCCTCGGTGCGAACGGCGACGACCTGGCAGCTGTCGACTTTCAGCACAGTGACCGGAACATGCTGGCCGTCGTCCGTGAAGACGCGGGTCATGCCGACCTTCTGCGCGATCAAACCGGATCGCATTGTTCTTTATCTCCTGACCAGGGACATCCGATTACCGGAGAGGTCCCTTACCAAACCAAAATCAGAGCTTGATCTCGACGTCGACGCCGGCGGCGAGGTCGAGCTTCATGAGCGCATCCACGGTCTGCGGCGTCGGATCGACGATGTCGAGCAGGCGCTTGTGGGTGCGGATCTCGAACTGCTCGCGCGACTTCTTGTCGATGTGCGGCGAACGGTTCACGGTGAACTTTTCGATGTGCGTCGGCAGGGGGATCGGGCCCCGCACGCGCGCGCCGGTCCGCTTGGCGGTGTTGACGATCTCGCTGGTCGACTGGTCGAGCACGCGATGATCGAACGCCTTCAGACGGATGCGGATGTTCTGGCTGTCCATGTCCAAACGTCCCTTGCACCTTCTAGCGATGACGCGGACGCGTCACCGGAACTCCACGAGCTGCTTCGGGGCTTCGCCGACAGCGCAAGGCCGCGCGCCGAACCACCGAAACGGGGCCGACGGGCGACACTGTGACCGATGCGACGGGCCGACACGAAAAAGAACATCCCCTGCGCGGGAGGCGCGGAGGGGATGTTCCGATCAGCAGACGGCGCGCCTCCCGTGGAGGCGCGCCGTGCCGTTCGTCTCGGGCTGCGTCTAGGCCGAAGCTGCCTACCACCAACCCAAAATCCAGAGGGCGTAATCTCTAGGCGTTCAGCGCCCGCGTGTCAATCCTGAATCTCCCCCCGGATCGGAGGAAGCTGGGTTGACAGGCGGACGGCTCCGAACACCGACGCCCGATGGCTAGAACCGGGCGGGCCAACCTTCCTGCTCGCGCAGGAACGACGGCCCGTCTCTTACATCCGGCGGCCGGATCGCTCCGACCGCCCTACCCGTCCCTCTCCGGCGACCGCCTTGCGGCGGCTGCCGGATGGGTCATCACTCGACGATCTTGGCAACGACGCCGGCACCGACGGTGCGGCCACCCTCACGGATGGCGAAGCGCAGGCCTTCGTCCATGGCGATCGGGGCGATCAGCGTCACTTCCATGGCGACGTTGTCGCCCGGCATCACCATCTCGACGCCTTCCGGCAGCGCAACCATGCCCGTCACGTCCGTCGTACGGAAGTAGAACTGCGGACGGTAGTTGGTGAAGAACGGCGTGTGACGGCCACCCTCTTCCTTCGTCAGGATGTAGGCTTCGGCCTTGAACTTGGTGTGCGGGGTGATCGAACCCGGCTTGGCCAGAACCTGGCCGCGCTCGACGTCCTCACGCTTCGTGCCGCGCAGCAGAGCGCCGATGTTGTCGCCGGCTTGCCCGGAGTCGAGCAGCTTGCGGAACATCTCGACGCCCGTCACCGTCGTCTTCACCGTCGCCTTCAGACCGACGATCTCGACTTCCTCGCCGACCTTCACGATGCCGCGCTCAACACGGCCGGTCACCACGGTGCCGCGGCCCGAGATCGAGAACACGTCTTCGATCGGCATCAGGAACGGACGGTCGACCGGACGCTCCGGCTGCGGGATGTACTCGTCAACCGTCTTCATCAGCGCCAGGACGGCGTCACGGCCGATCTCCGGCTGACGGTCTTCCAGGGCGCACAGAGCCGAACCCTTGGTGATCGGAATGTCGTCGCCCGGGAACTGGTAGGACGACAGAAGCTCGCGCACTTCCAGCTCGACCAGCTCCAGCAGCTCCGGATCGTCGACCATGTCGACCTTGTTCATGAACACCACCAGCGCCGGAACGCCAACCTGGCGCGCCAGCAGGATGTGCTCGCGGGTCTGCGGCATCGGGCCGTCGGCGGCCGACACGACCAGGATCGCGCCGTCCATCTGGGCGGCGCCCGTGATCATGTTCTTCACGTAGTCGGCGTGGCCCGGGCAGTCGACGTGCGCGTAGTGGCGGTTGTTCGTCTCGTACTCGACGTGGGCCGTCGAGATCGTGATGCCGCGCGCCTTCTCTTCCGGCGCCTTGTCGATCTGGTCGTAAGCGGTGAAGGTGGCGCCGCCGGACTCCGCCAGCACCTTCGTGATCGCCGCCGTCAGCGACGTCTTGCCGTGGTCGACGTGGCCGATCGTGCCAACGTTGCAGTGCGGCTTGTTCCGCTCGAACTTTGCCTTCGCCATGGGGTGGTCTCTCCGTTTCTCAATCGTTCCAGCGGTCTTCAGGCCACCTTGGCGCGGACGCCGTCCGCGATGGCCTGTGGCACCGGCTCATAATGGTCGAACTGCATGCTGTACTGCGCGCGGCCCTGACTCATGGAGCGCAGGGAGTTCACATAGCCGAACATGGCCGCCAAGGGAACCAGTCCCGTGACGATTCGCGCGTTGCCGCGCTGGTCCATGCCGGTGATCTGTCCCCGGCGACCGTTCAGGTCGCCGATGACGTCGCCCATATAGTCGTCCGGCGTGATGATTTCGACCCGCATCAGCGGTTCCAACAGCGCCGGAGCGGCTTTTGTCATAGCCTCGCGGAAGGCGGTCCTCGCCGCGAGTTCAAAGGCGAGCGGCGAGGAATCGACGTCGTGCGCCTCGCCGCCTGTCAGCGTCGCCTTGACGTCCACCACCGGATAGCCGGCGACGACGCCGCTGTCCTTCGCGGCCTCCAGGCCCTTCTGCACACCGGCGACGAAGTCGCGCGGCAGGCCCGCCGCCCGGTTCTCGAACACGAAGCCGGCGCCGCGATCCAGCGCCTCCAGCTTCAGCATCACGCGTGCGAACTGGGCGCGGTCGCCGGTCTGTCGGGCGTGGACATGGTCGATTTCGGCCGAGCGCAGCACGGTCTCCCGATAGGCGACCTTGGGCGCACCGACAGCCGCATCGACGCGGAACTCGCGCCTCATGCGGTCGACGATAATGTCGAGATGCAGCTCGCCCATGCCGCGGATCACGGTCTGGCCGCTTTCGCGGTCGACCGTAACCTGCAACGAGGGATCCTCATGGCCGAGACGGTTCAATGCCGCCGCCATCTTGTCGTGGTCGGCGTCGGTGCGCGGCTCGACGACGATCTCGATCACCGGTTCCGGAACGTCGAGACGCTCCAGCACGATCGGCTTGGCGGCGTCGCACAGCGTGTCGCCGGTTGCCGTGTGCTCCAGACCGGCGAAGGCCACGATGTCGCCGGTGTGGGCGCGCTCGATCTCTTCACGGCTGTTGGCGTGCATCAGCAGCATCCGACCGATCTTCTCGCGCTCACCCTTGATGGGGTTCAGCAGCGAATCGCCGACGCTGACGGTGCCTGAATAGATGCGGCAGAAGGTGAGCGTCCCGACATAGGGGTCGTTCATCACCTTGAAGGCAAGGCCGGAGAAGGGCGCACTGTCGTTGGCGGCGCGCTCCTCGGCCCGGTCGCCACCCACCGCATGGCCCGTCACCGCACCGATGTCGTTCGGCGCCGGCAGGTAATCGACCACGGCGTCCAGCATCGGCTGGATGCCCTTGTTGCGGAAGGCGGACCCGCAGAGCACGGGAACCATGGCGCCGGCAATCGTCCCCTTGCGGATCAAAGCGCGCAGCGCGTCGGGCGTCGGCTCCTCGCCGCGCTCGAGATAGGCGGCCATTGCCGCCTCATCGAGGTCCAGCACAGCGTCCAGCAGCGCCTGACGGGCGCTTGCAGCCGGACCGGCCAACTCCTCGGGAATTTCGGTGTGCTGGAATTCGGCGCCGAGCGTTTCGGCTTTCCAGATCGTGGCGCGCATCGAAACCAGATCGACGACACCGGCGAAGCCGGCCTCGCTGCCGATGGGACGCTGAACCACCAGCGGCTTGATGCCAAGGCGCTCGGCCATCATGGCGACACAACCGTCGAAGTCCGCGCCGACGCGGTCCATTTTGTTGACGAAGGCCATGCGCGGCACGCCGTACTTGTCGGCCTGCCGCCACACGGTCTCGGTCTGGGGCTCGACCCCCGCAACCGCGTCGAAGATGGCAACGGCGCCATCCAGAACACGCAGCGACCGCTCGACTTCGATGGTGAAATCCACGTGGCCGGGCGTATCGATGATGTTGATGCGGTGGTCGCGCCAGAAACAGGTCGTGGCCGCCGACGTGATGGTGATGCCCCGCTCCTGCTCCTGCTCCATCCAGTCCATGACGGCGGTGCCGTCATTGACCTCGCCCATGCGATAGGACTTGCCGGTATAGAACAGGATGCGCTCGGTCGTCGTCGTCTTTCCGGCATCGATGTGAGCCATGATGCCGATGTTGCGGTAACGGTCGAGGGCGTGCGAGCGGGGCATGCAAAATCACCAGGACAGGCGTTAACCTTACCAGCGGTAGTGCGAGAACGCCTTGTTGGCTTCCGCCATGCGGTGCGTATCTTCGCGCTTCTTCACGGCAGTGCCGCGCTGGCTGGCGGCGTCGAGCAGCTCACCCGACAGACGCTCGGTCATGGTGTTTTCCGAGCGGGCACGGGCGGCGCTGATCAGCCAACGGATTGCCAGGGCCTGGGCGCGATCCGAACGGACCTCGACCGGAACCTGATAGGTCGCACCACCGACGCGACGCGACCGCACTTCGAGGTGCGGCTTCACGTTGGCGAGGGCGTCGTGGAAGACCTGAACGGGGTCGTTCTTGGTCTTGACCTCGATGCGGCCCAGCGCACCATAGACGATGCTTTCAGCCGACGACTTCTTGCCGTCAAACATCAGGCAGTTCATGAACTTCGTCAGGACGCGGTCGCCATACTTGGCGTCCGGCAGGACTTCACGCTTCTCGGCGCGATGACGACGGGACATCGTGAATTCTCCTTACTTCGGACGCTTCGCGCCGTACTTCGAACGACGCTGCTTACGATCCTTGACGCCCTGGGTATCCAGCGTGCCGCGAATGATGTGATAGCGAACGCCGGGAAGATCCTTCACACGACCGCCGCGGATCATGACCACCGAGTGTTCCTGGAGGTTGTGGCCCTCACCAGGGATGTAGCTCGTCACCTCGAAACCGTTCGTCAGACGAACGCGGGCGACCTTACGGAGCGCCGAGTTCGGCTTCTTCGGGGTGGTGGTGTAAACGCGAGTGCAGACGCCACGCTTCTGCGGGCAGGCCTCCATCGCGGGAACCTTGTTGCGCGCGGCCAACGGCTCGCGCGGCTTACGGATCAACTGGTTGATCGTCGGCATATCTGCCCTTCATCCCTTCAAGATCACTCGGCCGGACGAGCCGGACGAAGCAAAAGCCCGCCTGCGAAACGTTGCCGTTCCGAGCGGGCTGAATGAGCGAAAGCCGACCGGAGGACTCCGATCGGCGGGATCGGTGGATTCAAGCGGACGCACGGAGAGCCCCGGCGGCCTTTGAAGTTCGCGGACTTTAAGGAAAGGGGTGAATGGAGTCAAGCGGGCTTTGCGCCGCGTTTGGACCCGGCCGGGCGGAGCGCTCCGGAGCGCCTGTCGGACCCGTCACCGGAGATCAGTCGGCATCGGGGGCAGCCCCAACTCCGACAGCGCGCGGATGATCAGATCGCGCAATTCCCGGTGAATGGCGATGCGGCGTGGGCCGGCATCCTCACGACAGAGCGAATCGTCCTCCCCGTTCTCCTGCAAAAGAGCCGCAGCTTGGGCGGCGCAAACCGGGAAGAGGTCGAAGGGGGTCGTCCCCGCCACGGAGCGAAAACGGTCGGTCGGCAGGAAGCCGGCGAGATCGTCCACCTTCGCCCCTGAGATCACCGCCTCGCCGAGCAGCAGGACCGACATCGAGCGGCTGGCCGCCATCAGCCCCTCCGACGTCATGACACTGGTCAATTCCGGGGCTACGGCCACACCGGCAAGCACTCGAGCGTCACGGTGGTTGGCCCCCACCGGACCGAGATCCAGACCGGAGAAGGAAATACCGGCGTTGGCGAACCAACGGCAATCACGATCCCCCGGCGATCCCTCGCACAGGGTCGCGTAGCGTTCGCCGCTGATCCGTGCTCCGAGCAACGCCATGGCCGAGGTTCCGCCACGCAACAGCCCGACCGCGCCGATCCGTCCGGGCTCGATCGCCGACGACAATTCGGCGTTTCCAAGCAGCGCGGAAATCGCCGCGCTCATGTCCGCGGGCCTGGCGGCCAGCTCCTTGAGCACACCGGCGCCATCCGGTTGGAACCCGACGGGTTCGATGAGCGCCACGACATAGCCGGCCCGCGCCAGCCCGGCCGCAAGCCAGTCTCCGATATGACCGCCTGCGCGCAACCCACCATGCGCCATCACCAGCAGGGGATGGCGCCCTTGGGGAAGCGAGCCGGTCCGGGCCAGCGTCGGCCTGAAAACCCGACTGCCCCCGACAAGCGTGCCGGCACCACCATCGCCATCGCCTGCAACGGGATACCAGATGCCGACCGTGACCTCGCCGCCACGCACCGGCGAGGCGATGGTCATTGACCGGTATCCCACCGCAACCGTCGCTTCCGGCGGGTCGACAAGGGCCGATCCGGTGGCCGCCGGCAGGAGCAGCGTGACAAAGACCACCGTCAGAAGCGCGATCAACCTCCGCCGCATCATATCATCCTCCGATCCGGCCAAAGGAAAAGCCGGACAAAGAAAAAGTCCGGGGCTTCCTTTCGGAGGCGCCCGGACTTTTTCTAACACCCAACCAATCAGCGCCGCATCAGGCCGCGCTGCTTTCCTCACCCGGGGTCGGCAGGGCCGGAGTTTCCTCCGGAGCGCCGGCCTCGAGGGCCGCCTCGCGGTCACGCTCGGCGGCGATCAGCTTCAGGCGGTTCACCACGGAGCCCGTGCCGGCCGGAATCAGACGGCCGACAATGACGTTCTCCTTCAGGCCTTCCAGATTGTCGACCTTGCCGCCGACGGCCGCTTCCGTGAGGACGCGGGTGGTTTCCTGGAACGACGCGGCCGAGATGAACGAGCGCGTCTGCAGGCTGGCTTTGGTGATGCCCTGGAGAACCGGGTGGCCGTGCGCCGGCTGCAGGCCTTCCGCGACGGTCTTTTCGTTCTCCTCGTCGAACTCCTGACGGTCGACCTGCTCGCCCACCAGGAAGGTGGTCTCGCCGGCGTCGGTGATCTCGACCTTTTGCAGCATCTGGCGAACGATCACCTCGATGTGCTTGTCGTTGATCTTCACGCCCTGCAGTCGATAGACGTCTTGGATTTCGTTGATCAGGTAGTCGGCCAAGGCCTCCACACCCATCACCGCCAGGATGTCGTGCGGCACCGGGTTGCCATCCATCAGCAGATCGCCGCGTTCGACATAATCACCCTCCTGCACGGAGATGTGCTTGCCCTTCGGGATCAGATACTCCTTCTCGTCACCGCTCTCGTCGTTGCGGACGACGATGCGGCGCTTGGTCTTGTAGTCCTTACCGAATTCGACGCGGCCGCTCATCTCCGAGATGATGGCGAAGTCTTTCGGACGACGCGCTTCGAACAGCTCGGCCACGCGCGGCAGACCGCCGGTGATGTCGCGAAGTCTTGGACAACTCGCGCGGGATACGCGCCAGCACGTCGCCGGCCCGGACCTCGGCACCGTTCTCCACCGACAGGATGGCGTCCACCGACATGAAATAGCGGGCTTCCAGTCCGTTCGGCAGGGTGATCAGCTCGCCCCGCTCGTCCACCAGCGCGATGCGCGGCTTCAGATCGGCACCGCGCGGCTGCTGGCGCCAGTCGACGACCACCTTGGAACTGATGCCCGTCGCCTCGTCCATCACCTCGCGCATGGAGATACCCTCCACGAGGTCGATGTAGCGGGCGGTACCGGCGCGCTCCGTGATGATCGGCAGGGTGTAGGGGTCCCACTCGGCCAGCTTGGCGCCGCGCTCGACCTTCACGCCCTCATCGGCCAGCAGCTTGGCACCATACGGCACGCGGTGACGCGCCCGCTCGCGGCCCTGCTCGTCGAGCAGGATCACTTCGGTGCTGCGGCCCATGACGACCGGGATGCCCGACGAGTTCATGACGACGTTGCGGTTGTTGATCCGCACCGTCGCGTCGAACGCCGCCTCGATCTGGCTCTGCTCGGCACCGCGCTGCGCCGCACCGCCGATGTGGAAGGTACGCATCGTCAGCTGGGTGCCCGGCTCGCCGATCGACTGCGCCGCGATGACGCCGACCGCCTCGCCAGTGTTCACCAGCGTGCCGCGGGCCAGATCACGGCCATAGCACTTGGCGCAGACGCCGTCGCGGGTCTCGCAGGTCAGGACCGAGCGGATCTTGACCGAGTCGATGCCCGACCGCTCGATGCGGTCGACCGTCGGCTCGTCGATCAGGCCACCGTCCTCGACGATCAGCTCGCCGTTCAGCGGGTCGATCACCGCCCCGACCACGGTGCGGCCGAGGATTCGATCGCCCAGCGGGCTGATGACTTCGCCGCCGTCGATCACCGCCTTGACGGTGATGCCGCGTTCGGTGCCGCAATCATGCTCGACGATGATGGCGTCCTGCGCCACGTCGACCAGACGGCGGGTGAGGTAACCGGAGTTCGCTGTCTTCAAGGCGGTGTCGGCCAGACCCTTGCGGGCGCCGTGGGTGGAGTTGAAGTACTCCAGCACGGTCAGGCCTTCCTTGAAGTTCGAGATGATCGGCGTCTCGATGATCTCGCCCGACGGCTTGGCCATCAGGCCGCGCATACCGGCCAGCTGACGGATCTGCGCGGCGGAACCACGGGCACCGGAGTGGGCCATCATGTACACCGAGTTGACCGGCTTGCCGGCTTCGGTGGTCGAGATTGCCTTCATCATCTCGGACGCGACCTTTTCGGTGCATTCCGACCAGACGTCGACGACCTTGTTGTACTTCTCGCCCTGGGTGATCAGGCCGTCGAGATACTGCTGCTCGAACTCCTTCACCCGCTCCTTCAACTCGTTGACCAGCTTCTCCTTGGCGGCCGGGATGACCATGTCGTCCTTGCCGAAGGAGATGCCGGCGCGGCAGGCGTGGCCGAAGCCGAGCTTCATCAGGCGGTCAGCGAAGATCACCGTCTCCTTCTGACCGCAATGGCGGTAGACGGCGTCGATAACGTTGCCGACGTCCTTCTTGGTCAGGACGCGGTTGATCAGCGAGAAGGGCACCTTCGGATGGCGCGGCAGCAGCTCCGACAGAAGCATGCGGCCCGGCGTCGTCTCGACGATGCTGATCAGCTCCTCGCCCTCGTCGTCCACGCCGACGTAGCGCGCCTTGATCTTGGCATGGATCGACAGGACCTTGGCGTTCAGCGCCTGCTCGATTTCCGAGACATTGGCGAACACCATGCCCTCGCCCTTCTCGCTCGGGCGGTCCATCGAGATGTAGTAGATGCCGAGCACGATGTCCTGCGACGGCACGATGATCGGCTTGCCGTTGGCGGGCGACAGGATGTTGTTGGTCGACATCATCAGGACGCGCGCTTCCAACTGCGCTTCAAGCGACAGCGGAACGTGCACGGCCATCTGGTCGCCGTCGAAGTCGGCGTTGAAGGCGGTGCAGACCAGCGGGTGCAGCTGGATCGCCTTGCCTTCGATCAGCGTCGGCTCGAAGGCCTGGATACCGAGGCGGTGCAGCGTCGGCGCCCGGTTCAGCATCACCGGATGCTCGCGGATGACCTCCTCCAGGATGTCCCAGACCTCGGGACGCTCCTTTTCCACCATCCGCTTGGCGGCCTTGATGGTGGAGGCGAGACCGTACAGCTCCAGCTTGGCGTAGATGAAGGGCTTGAACAGCTCCAGCGCCATCTTCTTCGGCAGGCCGCACTGGTGCAGCTTCAGCTCCGGACCGACGACGATGACCGAACGGCCCGAGTAATCGACGCGCTTGCCGAGCAGGTTCTGACGGAAGCGGCCCTGCTTGCCCTTCAGCATGTCCGACAGCGACTTCAACGGACGCTTGTTGGCGCCGGTGATGACGCGGCCACGGCGGCCGTTGTCGAACAGAGCGTCGACGGCCTCCTGCAGCATGCGCTTCTCGTTGCGGACGATGATGTCCGGCGCCTTCAGCTCGATCAGCCGCTTCAGACGGTTGTTGCGGTTGATGACGCGGCGGTACAGGTCGTTCAGGTCGGACGTGGCGAAACGGCCGCCATCGAGCGGCACCAGCGGACGCAGCTCGGGCGGGATTACCGGAATCACTTCCAGAATCATCCACTCAGGCCGCGACTGCGAGGCCAGGAAGGCGTCGATCAGCTTCAGGCGCTTGACCAGCTTCTTGCGCTTGGCCTCGGAGTTGGTGTCGCGCAGATCCTCACGGCAGCGCTTCTTCTCCTCGTCGAGGTCGAGCGCGGACAGCATGATGCGCAGCGCTTCGGCACCGATCGACGCGGTGAAGGCGTCCTCGCCGTACTCGTCCTGGGCGTTCATGAACTCTTCCTCGCTCAGCAGCGAATGCAGCTTGAGCGGGGTGAGGCCGGGCTCGATGACGACGTAGTTTTCGAAATAAAGGATGCGCTCCAGATCCTTGAGCGTCATGTCGAGCAGCAGGCCGATGCGGCTCGGCAGCGACTTCAGGAACCAGATGTGCGCGACCGGGGACGCCAGCTCGATGTGGCCCATGCGCTCGCGCCGGACCTTCGACAGCGTGACCTCGACGCCGCACTTCTCGCAGATGATGCCGCGATACTTCATGCGCTTGTACTTGCCGCACAAGCACTCGTAGTCCTTGATCGGGCCGAAGATGCGGGCGCAGAACAGGCCGTCGCGCTCCGGCTTGAAGGTGCGGTAGTTGATGGTTTCCGGCTTCTTGATCTCGCCGTAGGACCAGGACCGGATCCGCTCGGGGCTCGCGATCTGGATGCGGATCTGATCGAAGCTCTGCGGCCCCTGGACCTGGCCGAAAATGTTCATCAACTCATTCATGACCGTCTCCCGCTGGCATCGCCGCGTTGTCGGTTAAGGGCAGTGCATGACCCCGGACCGGCGCGAATGCGCCGCTCCGGGGTTTGGTCACGTCAAATCGGCTCAGTAGGACCGCTGGTTCAGTTCGACGTTCAGGCCGAGCGAGCGCAGCTCCTTGACCAGCACGTTGAACGATTCCGGAATGCCGGCCTCGAAGTTGTCGTCGCCGCGGACGATGGCTTCGTAGACCTTGGTGCGGCCGGACACGTCGTCCGACTTCACCGTCAGCATTTCCTGCAGCGTGTAGGCGGCGCCGTAGGCTTCGAGCGCCCAGACCTCCATCTCACCGAAGCGCTGACCGCCGAACTGGGCCTTGCCGCCCAGCGGCTGCTGCGTGACCAGCGAGTAGGGACCGATCGACCGGGCGTGGATCTTGTCGTCCACGAGGTGGTGCAGCTTCAGCATGTAGATGTAGCCGACGGTGACCTTGCGATCGAAGGTCTCGCCGGTACGTCCGTCCACCAGCGTCGACTGGCCCGACCGGTCGAAGCCGGCGCGTTCCAGATGGACGCAGATGTCCTCCTCGCGGGCGCCGTCGAAGACCGGCGTCGCGAAGGGCACGCCCTTGCGCAGGTTGCCGCCCAGCTCCAGCAGCTCGCCGTCGGTCATGTCGGCGATGTCCTCATTGTAGGTCACCTCGCCGTACGCCG
Source organism: Azospirillum sp. UENF 112521 (assembly GCF_058780665.1). NCBI lineage: Bacteria > Pseudomonadati > Pseudomonadota > Alphaproteobacteria > Rhodospirillales > Azospirillaceae > Azospirillum > Azospirillum sp. UENF 112521. The sequence goes on along the minus strand of NZ_JBSNCI010000002.1, from coordinate 519,789 downwards.
ACTTCAGCGTGCCGCGCAGGGCCTCCAACTGGGGAGCGCCTTCGGCCTTCTGGCGGATGGCCAGACGGTACTGGTCGACCGCACGGCCGATCTGCTTGCCGAGACCCGAGGCCGCCCAGCCGAGGTGGGTTTCCAGGATCTGACCGACGTTCATGCGCGACGGCACGCCCAGCGGGTTCAGCACCAGATCGACGGGGGTGCCGTCCTCCAGGTAGGGCATGTCCTCCTGCGGGATGATGCGCGAGACGACACCCTTGTTGCCGTGACGGCCGGCCATCTTGTCGCCCGGCTGCAGCTTGCGCTTCACCGCGACGAAGACCTTGACCATCTTCATGACGCCCGGCGGCAGCTCGTCACCGCGCTGCAGCTTGTCGACCTTGTTCTCGAAGCGGTCCTGCAGGGCCTTGATCGAGTTGTCGAACACCTTCGCCAGGTTCTCGACGGTCTCCATCACCTGCTCGTCGGCGATGGCGATCTGGCGCCACAAGCCCTTCGACAGGCCGGCCAGCACCTCGTCGGTCAGGACCGTGCCACCCTTCATGCCCTTCGGACCGGACTGCGCGGTCTGGCCGATCAGCACTTCCTTCAGGCGGGTGTAGAAGCTGCGCTCCAGGATGCCGCGCTCGTCGTCGCGGTCCTTGGCCAGCTTCTCGATCTCGGCGCGTTCGATGGCGAGCGCGCGTTCGTCCTTGTCGACGCCGCGGCGGCTGAACACGCGGACCTCGACAATGGTGCCGACCACGCCCGGCGGCAGGCGCAGCGAGGTGTCGCGGACGTCCGAGGCCTTCTCGCCGAAGATGGCGCGCAGCAGCTTTTCTTCCGGCGTCATCGGGCTTTCGCCCTTCGGCGTCACCTTGCCGACCAGAATGTCGCCCGGACGGACTTCGGCGCCGATATAGACGATGCCGGCCTCGTCGAGGTTCTTCAGAGCTTCCTCACCCACGTTCGGAATGTCGCGGGTGATTTCCTCCTGGCCCAGCTTGGTGTCGCGGGCCATGACCTCGAACTCCTCGATGTGGATCGAGGTGAAGACGTCGTCCTTGACGATGCGCTCGTTGATGAGGATCGAGTCCTCGAAGTTGTAGCCGTTCCACGGCATGAACGCGACGAGCACGTTCCGGCCGAGCGCCAGCTCGCCCAGATCGGTCGACGGACCGTCGGCCACGATGTCGCCGGCGTTCACCCGGTCACCGACCTTCACCAGCGGACGCTGGGTGATGCAGGTGTTCTGGTTGGAACGCTGGAACTTCAGCAGGTTGTAGATGTCGACGCCCGGCGCTGTGCTGTCCGAGCTGTCGGTCGCACGGACGACGATGCGGGTGGCGTCGACCTGGTCGACGATGCCCGAGCGCTTGGCGACGATGGTCACGCCGCTGTCGCGGGCGACGGTCGCCTCCATGCCGGTGCCGACCAGCGGGGCGTCGGCCTTGACCAACGGCACCGCCTGACGCTGCATGTTCGAGCCCATCAGCGCGCGGTTGGCGTCGTCGTTCTCCAGGAACGGGATCAGCGCCGCGGCGACGGACACCAGCTGCTTCGGCGACACGTCGATCAGGTCGATGGCTTCCGGCCGGAACATCAGGTATTCGCCGCCCTGGCGGCAGGACACCAGATCGGCGGCGAAGCTGTTGTCCGCGTTCAGTTCGGCGTTCGCCTGGGCGACGACGTAGCGCCCCTCCTCCATCGCCGACAGATAGACCACCTCGTTGGTGACCTTGCCGTCGATGACCTTGCGGTAGGGGCTCTCGATGAAGCCGTACTGGTTGACGCGGGCATAGGTCGCCAGCGAGTTGATCAGACCGATGTTCGGGCCTTCCGGCGTCTCAATCGGGCAGATGCGGCCATAGTGCGTCGGGTGCACGTCGCGCACCTCGAAGCCGGCGCGCTCGCGGGTCAGACCGCCCGGACCGAGAGCCGAGAGACGACGCTTGTGCGTGATCTCGGACAGCGGGTTGGTCTGGTCCATGAACTGCGACAGCTGCGACGAGCCGAAGAACTCGCGCACGGCGGCCGCCGCCGGCTTGGCGTTGATCAGGTCGTGCGGCATCACCGTGTCGATCTCGACCGAGCTCATGCGCTCGCGGATCGCACGCTCCATGCGGAGCAGGCCGACGCGGTACTGGTTCTCCATCAGTTCGCCGACCGAGCGGACGCGGCGGTTGCCGAGATGGTCGATGTCGTCGATCTCGCCGCGGCCGTCCTTCAAGTTCACCAGAACCTTCAGGATCTCCAGGATGTCCTCCTTGCGGAGCACACGCATCTGGTCGTCGGTCTGGAAGTTCAGGCGGGCGTTCATCTTGACGCGGCCGACGGCCGACAGGTCGTAGCGCTCGCTGTCGAAGAACAGGCCGGAGAACAGCGCTTCGGCCAACTCCAGGGTCGGCGGCTCGCCCGGACGCATCACGCGGTAGATGTCGATCAGCGCGTCTTCGCGGCTGGCGTTGCGGTCCGCGTTCATCGTGTTGCGGATGTAGGCGCCGACGTTCAGATGGTCGATCGCCAGCACCGGCAGCTCGTCGACGCCGGTCTTCTCCAGCTTGTCGAGATCGCTCGCCGACAGCTCGTCACCGGCTTCGAACAGGACTTCGCCCGTGCGCTCGTTGATGATGTCGACGGCGAGGTAGCGGCCGGTCAGCTCCTCGGTGGAGACCTGCTGCTCGGTCAGGCCGGCCTCGACCAGCTTCTTGATGACGCGCGGGGTCATCTTGGTGCCGGCCTCGGCGACGATGGCGCCGGTGGCGGCATCCACGAGGTCGGAGATCAGCTTGACGCCCTTCATCCGCTCGGCGCTGAACGGGGTCTTCCAACCGCCGGCCGACCGGGTGTACGTGATCGTGTCGTAGAAGTAGTTGAGGATCTCTTCCTTGGCCATGCCCTGCGCCTCGTAGGGCAGCAGGTCCTTGCGGTTGGCCTTGCGCTCGGCGCGCAGCGCCTCGGTCTCCGCGCCGTCCAGGGCGAACAGCAGCGTGGTGGCCGGCAGCTTGCGGCGGCGGTCGATGCGGACGTAGACGAGATCCTTGGCGTCGAACTCGAAGTCGAGCCAGGAACCGCGGTAGGGAATGACGCGGGCGGCGAACAGATACTTGCCCGACGCGTGGGTCTTGCCCTTGTCATGGTCGAAGAAGACGCCCGGGCTGCGGTGCATCTGCGAGACGATGACACGCTCGGTGCCATTGATGACGAAGGTGCCGTTGGCCGTCATCAGGGGCATGTCGCCCATGTAGACGTCCTGCTCCTTGATGTCGCGGATCGAACGGAGGCCGGTGTCCTCCTCAACGTCGAACACGGACAGGCGCAGGGTGACCTTCAGCGGGGCGGCGAAGGTCATGCCGCGCTGCTGGCATTCCTCGACGTCGTATTTCGGCTGCTCAAGCTCGTACTTGACGAAATCCAGCACCGCGCGGTCGGAGAAGTCCTTGATCGGGAAGACCGACTTGAAGACTTCCTGCAGGCCCAGGTTCGCCCGCTTTTCCGGGGCGACGTCCATTTGCAGGAAGTGATCGTAGGAGCTGCGCTGCACCTCGATGAGGTTGGGCATCTGGGTGACTTCCGGGATGCGCCCGAAGCTCTTCCGAACACGTTTACGACCCGTAAAGGATTTGGCCATGGATGTCCCCAAACGTCTGTACGTGATGCGCGTTATACCGACCGTTCAACCGACCGTAGGATCGAGCCGACTGCTGTCGACCGGTCCCGAGGGCGCCCGCGCGGGCCATCCCCATGATGGGGACGGAAAGAGCCGGGCCGGGCAAGCCCGGTCCGGCGGAAGGCAGAAAATGCCGTGCGGCGGCCGGTCCCCTAGGGAACCGACCGCCGTCCGGCTTGGTACTGTGTGCTTCGTACGCAACAAGGTCTTACTTAATATCGACCTTGGCGCCGGCTTCTTCAAGCTGCTTCTTGATCTTGGCGGCCTCGTCCTTCGTGGCGCCTTCCTTGACCGGCTTCGGAGCGCCCTCGACCAGGTCCTTGGCTTCCTTCAGGCCCAGGCCGGTGATCGCACGGACTTCCTTAATCACGTTGATCTTCTTGTCGCCGGCATCGGCGAGGATCACCGTGAACTCGGTCTGCTCTTCGGCCGGAGCGGCGGAGGCAGCGGCCGGGCCGGCGGCGGCGACGGCAACCGGAGCGGCGGCGGAGACGCCCCACTTCTCTTCGAGCAGCTTCGACAGCTCGGCGGCTTCCAGGACGGTCAGGGCCGACAGATCGTCGACGAGCTTCTGCAGATCAGCCATGTTACTACTCCAAACGACTTGAGTTCTGGGGATGTAAAAAACGAGTGACTAGGCCTGGTTAGGCCGCCGCCTCGTCGTCCTTCTTCGCGTAGGCAGCAAGCACGCGGGCGACCTGGCCGCCCGGAGCCTGGAGGACACCGGCGATACGGGTCGCCGGGGTCTGGATCATGCCCACGAGGCGGCCACGCAGTTCGTCCAGCGACGGGAGCGAAGCGAGGGCCTTGACCCCCTCCGCGTCCAGAATCTGGGTGCCGAGGCTGGCGCCGACGATCTTGAGCTTCTCGTTGGTCTTCGCGTAGTCGGCCACCACCTTGGCAGCCGCAACGGGATCCTTCGAGTAGGCGATCGCCGTCGGTCCCTTGAAGAGACCGTCCAGACCTTCGAACTGCGTCCCCTGAAGGGAACGACGGGCGAGCCGGTTCTTCGTCACTTTGAAGCTGGCGCCAGCAGCCCGAACCTTCGCACGCAGGTCGGTGACTTCCTTCACCGTCAGGCCCAGATGGTGGGTGACCACCACCAGGCCCGTGTCCTGGAGCTTCGATTGCAGAGCCGCGATCGTCGCTTCTTTTTGTGTACGATCCACGGATCGCCTCCTTGCACAGAGGTGTACATGGACCCCCGTCCCCGAAGGGCCGGAGATCCGGCGAACCTGTCCCAGAAGTCAAGCCGTTCCTGAACCGGTTCCCGTCGCGCATGGCGGCGGGGCCGGAGGGGTAAACGGGTTCAACTCCTGTCTGCGCGGGTGAATTTTAAGCCCTTCCCTCTCCTTGCGGTCGGGGACGGACACCAGCGGTCTCGGACAGGGATGGGCGGGTCCCCTCGGGGTTTCCCCCTCAGGCGGTCCGCCCGGACGCCACCGCTGCCCGAGGGCAGACGGCGGCGAAACGGGTCATCAGGCGGCGGCCGGAGCCGACACGCTGGAGAGGTCGAGCTTCAGACCCGGGCCCATCGTCGACGAGAGCGAGACCTTCAGCAGGTACTGGCCCTTGGCGCCGGTCGGCTTGGCACGGGTGATGGCATCGACGAAGGCGCGGATGTTCTGGACCAGCGCCTCTTCCGAGAAGCTGACCTTGCCCACGCCGGCGTGGATGATGCCGGTCTTCTCCGCACGGAACTCCACCGCGCCGGCCTTGGCGGCCTTGACGGCGCCGGCGACGTCGGGGGTCACAGTGCCCAGCTTCGGGTTCGGCATCAGGCCGCGCGGGCCCAGCACCTTACCGAGCTTGCCGACCACGCCCATCATGTCGGGCGAGGCGATGCAGCGGTCGAAGTTGATGTTGCCGGCCAGGATCTGTTCGGCCAGATCGTCGCCGCCGACAACGTCGGCGCCGGCGGCCAGAGCCTCATCGACCTTGGCGCCACGGGCGAACACCGCCACGCGGACGGTCTTGCCGGTGCCGTTCGGCAGGTTCACGACGCCGCGGACCATCTGGTCGGCGTGGCGCGGATCGATGCCGAGGTTCATCGCGATCTCGATGGTCTCGTCGAACTTGGCCTTGGCGGCACCCTTGACCAGGGTGACGGCCTCTTCCAGCGAGTAGAAGGAGTCGCGGTTGACGGTCTTGTAGGCGTCGGTCAGACGCTTGCCCAGCTTCGCCATAGGATCAGCCCTCCACCACTTCGAGGCCCATCGAGCGGGCGGAACCGGCGATCATGCTCGCGGCGGCTTCGACGTCGTGCGCGTTCAGGTCGACCATCTTCTTCTGGGCGATCTCGCGGATCTGCGAGGTCGTGACCTGGCCGACGAAACCACCCTTGCCGGGGGTCGTCGAACCCTTGTCCTTGCCCGAAGCCTTCTTGAGGAAGTAGCTGACCGGCGGGGTCTTCGTCACGAAGGTGAAGGTGCGGTCGCCGTAGGCGGTGATGACCACGGGAATCGGCATGCCGACTTCCAGGTCCGCCGTCTTGGCGTTGAACGCCTTGCAGAACTCCATGATGTTCAGGCCGCGCTGACCGAGCGCCGGACCGATGGGCGGCGACGGGTTGGCCTTGCCGGCCGGGACCTGCAGCTTGATGTAACCGACGATTTTCTTCGCCATCTCACAACCTCCTGGGACGACGCCTCACGCTCTTGACCGATTGGTCCGGCGCGGCGCCGCGGGGTTTTGCGGTTCGGCCATGGCGAGCCTCCCGCAACAGAATGGAGCCACCGATGCAAGCACCGGCAGCTCCAACTCATAAACCGTGGAACCTTGCGATCAGAATCTTTTCGACCTGCGTGTATTCCAACTCGACCGGCGTGGAGCGACCGAAGATCGAAACCGCCACCTTGAGGCGGGACTTCTCTTCGTCGACTTCCTCGACGACACCATTGAACGAGGTGAAGGGACCGTCGCTCACTCTCACCTGCTCGCCCACCTCGAAGGTGATCGAGGGCTTGGGGCGCTCAAAGCCTTCCTGCACCTGATGGATGATCCGCTCGGCCTCTCGCTGGGAAATCGGCTGCGGCTTGCCGCCGCCACCCAGGAAGTCCGTAACCTTCGGCGTGTTCTTCACCAGCGACCAGGATTCGTCGGTCAGGTCCATCTTGACGAGGACATAGCCGGGAAAGAACTTGCGTTCGGTGTTGATCTTGGAACCCCGGCGCACTTCGACCACTTCTTCGGTCGGGACCAGGATTTCCTCGAACTTGTCTTCCAGACCCTTCTGAGCCGCCTTTTCGCGGATGGCCTGGGAGACTTTCTTTTCGAAACCCGAATAAACGTGAACGACGTACCAGCGCGCAGCCATGTCTTAGCCCCCCAGCCCAAGGATCAAGCGAACGGCAACCGCCAGCACCTGATCGACGACGAGGAAGAACAGGGCGGCGAGCACGACCATGACGAACACCATGGCGGTCGTGATGCCGGTTTCCTTGCGGGTCGGCCAGGTAACCCTGGCTACCTCGCGGCGGACCTCGCGCGCGAATTCTGCGGGATTGACTTTAGCCATCGTGCGAACCGTGCGAGCTCCGGAGCGACTGTGAGGGCGCCGCTTTTACCCTAATCATTATTGGGACGGGATGGCAGGAGTGGAGGGGATCGAACCCCCAACCCCCGGTTTTGGAGACCGGTGCTCTACCAATTGAGCTACACTCCTATCTCCGTCCGGCCACACCTTTCGGCGTGGGAGGCCGCTTAAACCATTCTTTAGGCGGCTGTGTCAAGGCCTTTCGACCTGACTTTCGGAATAACTTTCAGAACGGCTTTCCGGAAGCCCAACCGTACTCTTCAGGCAGACAACCTCCCCCGCCAGACCGGGGTCCGACGGGGGAGGCAGGCTTATAGCATCACTCGATGATCTTGGCAACGACGCCGGCACCGACGGTGCGGCCACCCTCGCGGATGGCGAAGCGCAGGCCTTCGTCCATGGCGATCGGGGCGATCAGAGCGACATCCATGGCGACGTTGTCGCCCGGCATCACCATCTCGACGCCTTCCGGCAGCGCAACCATGCCCGTCACGTCCGTCGTACGGAAGTAGAACTGCGGACGGTAGTTGGTGAAGAACGGCGTGTGACGGCCACCCTCTTCCTTCGTCAGGATGTAGGCTTCGGCCTTGAACTTGGTGTGCGGGGTGATCGAACCCGGCTTGGCCAGAACCTGGCCGCGCTCGACGTCCTCACGCTTCGTGCCGCGCAGCAGAGCGCCGATGTTGTCGCCGGCCTGACCGGACTCGAGCAGCTTGCGGAACATCTCGACGCCGGTCACCGTCGTCTTCACCGTCGCCTTCAGGCCGACGATCTCGACTTCCTCGCCGACCTTCACGATGCCACGCTCAACGCGACCGGTCACAACCGTGCCGCGGCCCGAGATCGAGAACACGTCTTCGATCGGCATCAGGAACGGACGGTCGACCGGACGCTCCGGCTGCGGGATGTACTCGTCAACCGTCTTCATCAGCGCCAGGACGGCGTCACGGCCGATCTCCGGCTGACGGTCTTCCAGGGCGCACAGCGCCGAACCCTTGGTGATCGGAATGTCGTCGCCCGGGAACTGGTAGGACGACAGAAGCTCGCGCACTTCCAGCTCGACCAGCTCCAGCAGCTCCGGATCGTCGACCATGTCGACCTTGTTCATGAACACAACCAGCGCCGGAACGCCAACCTGGCGCGCCAGCAGGATGTGCTCGCGGGTCTGCGGCATCGGGCCGTCGGCGGCCGACACGACCAGGATCGCGCCGTCCATCTGGGCGGCGCCCGTGATCATGTTCTTCACGTAGTCGGCGTGGCCCGGGCAGTCGACGTGCGCGTAGTGACGGTTGGTCGTCTCGTACTCGACGTGGGCCGTCGAGATCGTGATGCCGCGCGCCTTCTCTTCCGGCGCCTTGTCGATCTGGTCGTAAGCGGTGAAGGTGGCGCCGCCGGACTCCGCCAGCACCTTCGTGATCGCCGCCGTCAGCGACGTCTTGCCGTGGTCGACGTGGCCGATCGTGCCAACGTTGCAGTGCGGCTTGTTCCGCTCAAACTTTGCCTTCGCCATCGCTTTGGTCTTTCGTTCCCGACGTTCCGGACGCACACAATGGCCCGGCCGAGATCGGTTTTCCGTGGCGCACGCGGGATTGGAGCGGGTGAGGGGAATCGAACCCCCGTCGTAAGCTTGGAAGGCTTCTGCTCTACCATTGAGCTACACCCGCAAGCATCCCGCCGGCGCGACCGTCCGGGGCAAACGCGATCACGGACAAGCCGTGGAAAGTAATGGTGGAAGGGGCTGGATTCGAACCAGCGTACGCGTACGCGGGCAGATTTACAGTCTGCTGCCTTTAACCACTCGGCCACCCTTCCAGTCCGCGGCCTGGCGATGCCCGCCGCGGAGTTCGGCAATATGCGAATTTTTCAGGCCTTGTCAACACGGGTTAAGCGGTTCACACCAGAAAAAATTCGGCCGCAGTCCGCTGCGGCCCCCTCCCCTTCTTCGTGGGTATCATGACGCGCTCCAGACATCCCGGTTCCGGCCCCTCCTCCGCCCGTCCCGCAGACCGCAATACCGACCGCAATACCGACCGCAACGCCGACCGATCCGGCGGCCGGCCTCAGCCGGGCGCGTCTCCGCGGCAGGACGAAGGGGACGAGGGAGCGCGCGGCGGCCGCAAGGCGGCCAAGGGAGGACGGGGACCCGCGGCACGTGGCGTCCTTATTTACGGACTTCACCCGGTGGCCGCCGCCTTGACCAACCCCGAACGGCGCATCCATCGCCTGCTGGTGACCGACTCGGGCCGCGCCGCGCTGGAACCGGCAATTGCCGCCGCCCGCGCCCAAGGGCTGCAAAGGCCGGAGGCGTCGCCGACCGACCGGGTGGAGCTTGACAGGATGCTGCCGCCTGGTGCGGTGCATCAGGGCGTCGTCGTCGATGCCTCTCCCCTGCCCGATCTGGGCATCGAGGATCTGTGCAACGAGCTGGCGGGGGAAATCTCGGCGGTCATCGTGGCGCTCGATCAGGTGACCGACCCGCACAATGTCGGCGCCATCCTGCGATCCGCCGCCGCTTTCGGCGCCCGTGCGGTCGTGGTGACCGAGCGCCATGCTCCCGAGACGACCGGTGTTCTCGCCAAGAGCGCTTCGGGCGCTTTGGAGGCGGTGCCGCTGATCCGCGTCACTAATCTGGCCCGGGCTCTGACGGATCTGCAACAGAACGGCTTCTGGTCGGTGGGGCTCGCCGAATCGGGACCGTCGACGCTGGCCAAGCTGAATTTGACCGGAAAGACGGTGCTGGTGATGGGCGCGGAAGGCAGCGGCCTGCGCCGGCTGACCATGGAGCGCTGCGACACGATCGCCCGGCTGCCGACAGGCGGACCGGTCGGCAGCCTCAACGTCTCGAATGCCGCCGCGGTGGCACTCTATGAGGTCGCCCGCCTGCGTGAGTGATCGCGCCCCGCAACACCATCGTGGTCAAGTGCTTGTTTACGCGGAAAAGGGGCGCTAAGGTGTGCCTCCCGCAAGCGGCGGGCGCCGGATTAGCTCAGCTGGTAGAGCAGCTGATTTGTAATCAGAAGGTCACGGGTTCGATTCCTGTATCCGGCACCAGATTTTTCAACGGCTTAGCGCACACTGCGCTAGGCCGTTTTGCTTTCTGGGAAAAAAGTCGGTCGGTTGCCATTCCGCTGAGGCGGGTTCAAGCCGCCGACATGACGGGCTCATCGGACCTTGGGGCCGTCCAATCGCTTGGAGGCGTGCGCAGGGCGGTCTTCTTTTCTGTCACTCACCGCCCAGCCATTGTGGCGTTTCTGCCAAGCATCCGCCATCGGCGCGCCCCTAGGCGCCCATCCGGTTGCAACCAGAGGGCTTTCCGACTCTCTGCGGTCACGGGCAAGGCAACGCACACCGGGAAGCCTTGCCGGCCCGTCGCGGTAGGGTTGCACTGTTCCCGCATAGGTCTGGATACGGCACCCGATCTGGGGTATATCCCATGCCGCTCTGGACCGAAATGCCGCTTGAATTTGGAGTTCCGGACCCACAGGCGCGCAGCAGGGATGGCATAAGGGTGGATGATGGTTTTCAGCTCTATCGTATTTATCTTTTATTTTTTGCCAATTTTTATCTTTTGCTATTATTCCCTGCCCTTGAAGCACGGGACGCTGCTTTTCTTCAGCCTGGTTTTCTATGCGTATGGCGAGGTGATCTATACCTACGTCATGCTGCTGTCGATCCTCGTCAATTATGCCTTCGGGTTGTGGATCGCCGGCCAGGAAGGGCGTGGCCGCAAACTCGCCATGGGTGCCGGCGTCGTCGTCAACCTGGGCATTCTCGTCTATTTCAAATATCTGGGCTTCTTCTACGAGATGGTGGCCGCGGTTTTCCCCAACCTGCTGTCGGGACCGCCGCAGGTGCATCTGCCGCTCGGCATCTCGTTCTTCACCTTCCATGCGCTGTCCTACCTGATCGACGTCTACCGCCGGCAGGTTCCGGTCGAGCGCAGCCTGATCTATGTCGCCGTCTACATCACAATGTTCCCGCAGCTCGTGGCGGGACCGATCATCCGCTTCCACGACATCCGCGACGAGATCCACAACCGCAGGGTCAGCGCCGGGCTGTTCGCCGAGGGAATTCAGATCTTCGTGATCGGCCTCGCGCAGAAGGTGCTGATCGCCAACACGGTTGCGGTGGCGGCGGACCAGATCTTCGCGCTCGACCCGACGGGACTGAGCCTGCCGATCGCCTGGCTGGGAATCGTCTGCTACACCCTGCAGATCTTTTTCGATTTCTGCGGCTATTCGACCATGGCCATCGGGCTGGGGCTGATGATCGGCTTCCATTTCCCGCTGAACTTCAACTATCCCTACATCGCCCAGTCGATCACCGAATTCTGGCGCCGCTGGCACATCTCGCTGTCGATGTGGTTCCGTGACTATCTCTATATCCCGCTGGGCGGCAACCGCGCCGGTCCGCTGGCCACCTACCGCAACCTGCTGATCGTCTTCTTCCTGTGCGGCCTGTGGCATGGCGCCAGCTGGACCTTCGTGGTCTGGGGCCTGTGGCATGGCGCCTTCCTGGTGTTCGAGCGGCTGGGCATCGCCCGGATGCTCGACCGGTCGGCGCCGGCGGTCCGCCATGTCTACACGCTGCTGGTGGTGATGATCGGCTGGGTCTTCTTCCGCGCCGACACGCTGGGCCATGCCTGGATCTTCCTGAAGGCCATGGCCGGCGCCGGCCATCCCAGCCCTCTGGCGCCGCATGTCCTGCAGTTCCTGACGCCGGAAACCGTCACCGCCCTGGTCATCGGCGCGGTCGCCGCGACGCCGCTGCTGGGCCGGCTGGTGCGGGGCGGGCTGGATGCGGTGCGGAACGCGACCGGCGGGCGCATGCTGGTCGGCACCGGCGAGGCGCTGTACCTCGCCGGCCTGCTCGGCATGTTCGCGCTGGCGGTCATGAGCCTCGCGGCCGGCACCTACAACCCGTTCATCTACTTCCGGTTCTGACCATGCGAGCGATGTCTCTCGGGATCGTGCACAGCACGCTGTTGCAGAAACTGTGCATCGGGATTTTCCTGGCGCTCCTGCTGCTGCCCATGATCGGCCAGACGCTGTCGGTCGGGACGGGCGTGACGGCGACCGAAATGCGGGCGCCGAACGAGCTGCCCGACCTGCCCGCCACCTTCGACGAGTTTTCCGTCCTGCCGCAGCGCTTCGAGGCGTGGCTGAAGGACCATTTCGGTTTCCGCAACGATCTCGTCCTCGCCAACAACTTCATCCGGGTCAAGGTGTTCGGGCAGAGCACCTCGCCGCTTGTCGTGCTCGGCCGGAACGGCTGGCTGTTCTATACGGGCGAGCATGCGCTCGAGCAGACGCGCGGCATCGACCGCTTCTCGCCGGAGGAGCTGGACCGCTGGATCGACGTGATGGAACGGCGGCAGGCATGGCTGGCGGAGCGCGGCGTCCCCATGCTGATGGTCGCGATCCCCAACAAGGAGCGCGTCTATCTCGAGGATTTGCCGGCCTGGGCCACCCAGGTGAACCCGGAAAGCCGGATGGAGCAGATCGTGCGCCGGCTGGCGGAACGTCGCTCGCCGCTGGTGTTCAAGGACATGACCGCCGACCTCGTCGCCGCGAAGAAGAGCATGAAGGTCTATCTCCAGGCCGACACGCACTGGACGGGCGATGCCGCCTTCGCCATCGGCTATCGGCGGATCGTGGAGTGGATCAAGACGGTCCGCCCTGATTTCACGCCGCTGACGCCGGCCGACATGAAGCAGGTCCAAGTCATGCGCCAGGGCGTCGACCTCGACCTCGCCCGCATGCTGGGACTGGCCGCGGTTTATCAGGAAGAGGAGGTCCGCTACGAGTCCCTGAGGCCGCCCAAGCTGCGCGCCAACGACGTCTCGATGCCGAACGGCATCGTGCAGAACATCCTGCGCGCCGATCTGCCGACGGCACCCAGCGTGGTGTGGTTCCGCGACTCCTTCACCATCCCGATGTTCCCGTACATCGCCGAAAGCTTCAGCAAGGCGGTGGTCACGGAGCACAAGGGACTGCGCTTCGACAAGGCGTTGATCGAGGCGCAGAAGCCGGATGTCGTCGTCTACCAGTTCGTCGAACGCTCGCTCAACAACCCCGTCCCGGCGGAGTGAACAGGGGTAGGCCGGGAGCTTACCCTCACCTTTTCCAAGTTCTGTCAGTCAGGTTTCACCGCCAGCCTGCGCCCCGGCCCTGACGCGGACGGGCCCTGCCCACGACGAAGATCAGGCCGAGCAGGGCCCTGCCGCATCCCACGAATGCCAGCATCAGTCCGGCTCCGAAGGTCGGGGGCATTTCTCCGCTGATGGACCCGTCGGGCAGCACCGTCGGAGACAGGCAGCACAGGGCAATCGCCGCCCCTGCACTGCCGCCGGCGATCAGGATCGCGCAGCAGGCCCAATAGAGCCGCCGCCAACCGCGGGCGCGGACCGCCAGGACCGTGGCCACGAGCAACAGGGTCACCGCAATCGCCGGGATGACGAACGCCAACAGCGTCAGGCCGGTGTCGGGCATCGGGCGCTCCCATGGCGTTGAGTGGTCGGGCCGGGTCTTACGATCGCCGATAAGCCCACCGATATGCCCCGGCGGGGAACCCCCGGCAGGACGCGGCGGTTGGAGAAGGCATCGGAATGCCCCTCACAGCAGTTTGCGCGAAAGGCCGACCATGACCAAGCCCCATCCCGAGTCGGGTGACCGGACGCCGACCACCCCCAGCGCGGAAGCGAATCGGATGCGCGCGGACATCGACCGCGGCCTGACCGGCGACAAGGTTCCCGCCACCGATCCCGCCGCGGCGCCGCTCGGCACCGACGACGAAGCCGCCGGCACCACCCCGCCGCACGGTATCTCCCGCGATGCGGTCGTTCCCGCGAACCAGCGCATGCCGCCGGGGCAGAAGAAGGGCGGCGACACGCTCGACACCTGATCGGACATCCCGATCCGCAGACGGCAGAAAGCCCGGCCGGGTGCTCCCCGGCCGGGCTTTCTTGCAATCCGGCAGCGTCCTGCCGTTGGCTCTTGGAAACCGTTGCTTAGAAATAGCGCTCCGGAATGCGGACCACGTCGTCCGGCATCACCGAGGTGGTGATCGGGGCCTTGCGGATTTCCTTCTTGGGATCGCTGCCGCGGGTGATGAGGACGTAGTCCTCCTTGGCGCGGTAGGTGTAGCCGCCGGCCATCGCCACCGCCGACAGGGCGGTCATGCCGTTGACATACTGGTACTGGCCGGGGTTGCGCACCTCGCCCAGGATGAAGAAGGGGCGGTGGTTCAGCACCTCGACGCTGACCTTCGGATCCTTCACATAGCCGGCGGACAGCCGGGTAGCGATTTCCTTCTCCAGGTCCCGGGTGTTGCGGTCCTTGGCCGAAACCTCGCCGATCAGCGGCATGGCAACCTTGCCGGTGCCGTCGACGCGGAATTCGCCGGACAGCTGCTCTTCGCCGAACACGATGACGCGCAGCGCGTCACCCGGGCCGAGACGGTATTCGCCGATCTGACCGGCGCTGGCGGTCTCCATCGGCGCGTCGTTGCCGCCGGCACAGCCGACCATGGCAACGGCGAGCGCGGCCAACCCGATCCCCTGGCCCAGCGCACGGATCACCTGACGTCGATTCATCCCTAAACCCTTTCCCTGGCTGGTGGATGCCTGCCACAGCGCCGGTCCGGCCCGTTCGACGGATCGGTTCCGAGAAACCGATCCATCCGCCGGCCGCCTTGCAGCGGCGCCCTTTGGTCACGCACCTGAATTCGGGTGGAGACTAGCAACTCGCAAGCGCTTGGGAAAAAGTGGAGAGGAATTACCGCCTTCGGATCTGTTCAGTACATCGCCATCGATCATAAGAGCAGGCATAAGAAAAGGGCGCCCGTCATAGGACGGACGCCCTGCCCTGTTCAGCGGAACCTTTAGGACCTTTGGCCGGGACTTTCCCGGCCGGCCGATCCGATTCCGGCGGATTACCTGCTGGATTACATCTGGGCGCCGAGTCGCAGATAGATCAGGTTGTCGCTGTACTCGGCGGAGCTGATGTTGGAATTGCGCTTTTCGTAGGTATAGCCGCCGGTCAGATACAGGTTGCGGTTCATCTGGTAGGTGCCGCCGACGCCGGCCGTATAGACCTTGTCGTTGCGGTCGTTGCCGTTGAAGTCGTCCTGGCGGTATTGCAGGCGGCCGTTCAGCACCAGCGAGCGCAGCAGCTCGTGGTCGACGCCCAGCGCGACCAGGGTGCGGGTGTAGCTGGAGGCGGTGCCGAAGCCGGGGCTGGCCGACGTCTCGCGCACCTGGCGGCTGGCGGTGGCGCTGATGCCGGTCAGCTGGGTGACCGCCCAGTTCACGCGCCCGCCGAAGGACAGGCCGCTGAAATCCTCCAGCCGCGAATCCTTGTAGTTGCGGACGAGGTAGCCGGCAAAGACCTCGCCGGTGATCAGGCCGGTCAGGTCGGTGGCCAGACCGCCCACCACCTCGTAGCCGTCCGAGTCGCGGTCGAGGCCGAAGGCGTCGCGGTCGTTCTTGTGGCGGGTCCAGGAATAGGTGCCCTGGACGAAGGCCTCGTAGCCCTCGATGAACTCGTAGCCGACACGGCCGACCGATGCATATTCCCAGCGGTCGCGGTCGCCCTGGCGGGCGACGCCGCCGCCGATCAGGTCGACGTCGTCATAGGAGATGTACTGGGCCGAACCGGAAACGCGGGCGCGCAGGCGGTTGAAGCGTTGGGTGTAGCCGGCCTCGCCGCCGCTGGTGAGGAAGGTCACCGGCTCGGCATAGCCCTGCAGGCTGTTGATGTCGCCGCGGCCTTCGTGATTGCGGCGGTGGAACAGCTGGCCGTCCAGCGCGCCGCCCTTGTTCACGTCGAAGCGGCCGTCGGCCTGCACGGCATAATCCGTGTAGTTTTCGCCGGAATGGTCGCTGTAGCGGCCGGCATCGGCCGAGGCCGAGAAGTTCAGCGCGTGGGCCGAGAAGTCCGACTTGATGTCCAGCCGCGGCCGGACCGTCCAGATGACGTCGTCCTCGTGGTTGTCGCGGGTGGCGTAGACGTTGGTGTCATAGGTGGCGCCGGCTTCCACCCGCGGCAGGAACAGGAAGGAGCCGGCGCGCAGCCCAAGCTGCTCCAGCTCCGGCCGGCGGCGCTCCAGCACGGTTTCGCCACGCTGCAGGTCGTCCTGGGCGGCGGCGGGAAGCGACGTCAGCCCGGTCGAGGCGAGAGCGAGGGCGAGAAGGGAAAGGGTGCTGGTCTTCATGGAGTCACCGCGCTTGGCTGGGTTCGGTCGGCTCACTGGGCCGGGGGTCCGGCTCCTTGGTGGGAGGCGCGCCGCCGCCGGTCTTCGGCCAGAACCCCGGCCGGGACCGCTGCGGACGCATCCTCGGCAAAGACACAACAAACCGTGCTTCCCACGCAACAGTGAAGCCCATGCACCGCTGCTTTTGCCGGCCCCTGTGGTGTGGCCGCAACAAAAAGCTGCCGGCCGGTCACTGTGGCCTGAAGCGGTGGTCTGCTTGATTCCAGCGTCTTTTTCAAATGGTCCTAAGATGAAGGTCATAGAGCAACGAGGCGAAGCCGATGGCGCAACAGGGCTCGTGCTTTGGAACCGCCCGCCCGGCGGCGGGTTGTTCATCACGTTTCTTGATCCGCAAAGGTGCCGCATGACCCGCCAACTCGACACACCGCCCCCGCCGCCCTCGACCAAGCGTCCGCCCGACGCCACAACCCCGCCCTACACGCCGGGCGGCGTGACTCCCCCCGAAAAGGACGATGCCGTCAGTCCAGCCGAAAAGACCGCTCCGCCCGACAGCTATCCGCCCAAACGGACGCCCTGAGCAAAAGCAGCCGGTGAAGTGCGGCGGCGGCGGAAGGGTATCGCGCCGCCGCGGCCATGAATTGGTGGCGCATACTCTCCGAATTGCGACAGAATCCGTTCGCAGCTTATTTTCAGGCTTGCGGCGCTTCTTTTGTTGCGCAAGCGATGACATTCGCATTCCTGTGGCTCTATGCCGCATCTGCGAAGATTGCACTGCGCCCATTGTGTTTTCTACCCTTTCCATGAGGAACGCATGATGGACGCATCGGATGGTGACAGGCGGGAAACGCCGCGCCATCCCTGCCCACGCAGCCGGGAGCGGCGGTCCGTGTCCGCCCCAGCCTTCGCCCCGGACCGAAGGCGGGCGCGAACCACGGGCCCGTTGACATGGACGACTTCGGACGACTGCCTCCCGGCGATTACCAGTTGGCCGGCCAGGTTCACCACCGCCTTCGCCGCGCCCATCAGCGTGCCTCGGCGATCTTCATCGAGGTGATCGGCGACCAGCTGCTGACGCCCACGCAATGGGGGGCGCTGGCCACGCTGCATGCCGAAGGCCCGCTGTCGCAGAACCAGCTTGGCCGCCTCACTTACATGGATCCCGCCACCACCCAGGGCGTGATCCTGCGGCTGGTGGAACGCAACCTGGTGGAACGCCAGCCCGACCCGCAGGACCGCCGCCGCACCAGCGTCCGGCTGACCCGGATCGGCCAGGCCCTGGTCATCGATTTGATGGCGAATGCCGCCGCCGCCCACGAGCAGACGCTGGCCCCGCTGAGCGAGGAGGAGCGGGTGCAGTTCATGTCGCTGCTGGCCCGCCTGATGTAGGCGGCACCCCGAGAGGGCAGCCAAGGAGGGGCACGGGCGGGAAAACCCCGATCAGTCGGTGACTTTTGCGCCGGGTTTGCTATGAACGCGGTGTGTTGCGTCGCACCGCGACCGGACACGCCGCTGGTCTCTTACGAACCGGGGTCCCCGCAGGATGAAGCACCGCCACCCGACCGCCTCGCCGCTGGCGAAGCTCCTTCGCCCCGCCGCTCTGGGCGCCACCCTGTCAATCGCGATTGCAGCGGCGGCTCTCACTGCCGGCCCAGCCGCGGCCCAGTCGGCGAAAGAGCCGGTGAAATTCTCCGGCGCACCCGTGCGGGTGGGCGAGATCAACAGCTACACCGGCCTGCCCGCCTTCACCATTCCCTACCGCCAGGGCTGGCAGCTGGCGCTGGAGGAGATCAACGCCGAAGGTGGCGTGATCGGCTGCTGCGAGCTTCAGGTCGTCTCGCGCGACGATGCCGGCAAGCCCGACGACGCGGTGCGCGTCGCGCAGGAACTGGTGACGAACGAGGCGGTCGACGTGCTGGCCGGAACCTATTTCTCCCACATCGGGCTGGCGGTCGCCGATTTCGCCGCGCGCAACAAGATGCCCTTCGTCGCGGCCGAGCCGCTGACCGACGCCATCACCTGGTCGAAGGGCAACCGCTACACCTTCCGGCTGCGTCCCAGCACCTACATGCAGGCGGCCATGCTGGTGGAAGAGGCGGCGAAGCTGCCGGCCAAGCGCTGGGCCACTGTCGCCCCCAACTACGAATACGGCCAGTCGGCGGTGGCGTGGTTCAAGCAGCTGCTGAAGGAAAAGCGCCCGGACGTCGAGTTCGTCGCCGAGCAGTGGCCGGTGCAGGGCAAGCTGGAGGCCGGGCCGACTGTGCAGGCGCTCGCCGCCGCCAAGCCCGACGCCATCTTCAACGTCACCTTCGGTGCCGACCTCGCCAAGTTCGTGCGCGAGGGCGAGGGCCGCGGCCTGTTCCGCAACCGCAAGGTCGTCAGCCTGTTGACCGGCGAACCGGAATACCTTGAGCCGATGAAGGACGAGGCGCCGGAAGGCTGGATCGTCACCGGCTATCCCTGGGACCAGATCGACACGCCCGCCCACAAGGCCTTCGTCGCCGCCTACACCGCGCGCTTCAAGGAGTCGCCTAAGGCGGGGTCCATCGTCGGCTACATCACCATGAAGGCGGTCGCCGCCGCGATCACCAAGGCCAAGTCGGCCAACGCGGAGCCGATCGTCGATGCGCTGGCCGGCCTGACCATCGACAGCCCGGTCGGCCCGGTGACCTTCCGCGCGTCCGACCACCAGGCGACCATGGGCGCCTATGTCGGCACCACGACGGTGAAGAACGGCCGCGGCACCATGAAGGACTGGCGCTACGCCGACGGTGCCAACTACCTGCCGCCCGACGACGCGGCGCGCAAGATGCGGCCGGCGGAGTAAGGCGCCCGGTTTCCGGCGCCTCCCCCCCATGTCCTTCCTGCTCGTCCAGGCCCTCAGCGGGCTTGCGACCGCGGCGACGCTGTTCCTGGTGTCGTCGGGGCTGACCATCGTGTTCGGCGTGACGCGGATCGTGAATTTCGCGCACGGCTCCTTCTACATGGTCGGCGCCTATGCCGGCTGGTCGCTCATCGAGCGGTTCGGCGGCACGCCGGCCGGATTCTGGGGTTCGGTCGCCGCCGCGGTGCTGGCGATGGGCGTGCTGGGGGCGGCGATGGAGATCGGGCTGCTGCGCCGGCTCTACCGCTCGCCGGAACTGTTCCAGCTGCTGGGCACCTTCGGCGTCGTTCTGGTGGTTCAGGATCTGACCGCCTGGGCCTGGGGGCCGGAGGATCTGTTGGGCCGCCGCGCGCCGGGGCTGAAGGGCTCCATCGACATCCTCGACCAGCCCTTCCCGCTCTACGACCTCGTTCTGATCGGGCTGGGGCCGCTGGTGCTCGGGCTGTTGTGGCTGCTGTTCAACCGCACCCGCTGGGGCACCCTGGTGCGTGCGGCGACGCAGGACCGCGAGATGACCAGCGCGCTCGGCGTCGATCCGGCGCGGCTGTTCACCGGCGTGCTGTTCCTGGGCTGCGCGCTGGCCGGGCTGGGCGGCGCGCTGCAGGTTCCGCGCGAATCGGTGACCTTGCAGATGGACATGGCCATCGTGGTCGAGGCCTTCGTCGTCGTCGTGGTCGGCGGCATGGGCAGCCTGACCGGCGCTTTCCTCGCCTCGCTGCTGATCGGGCAATTGCAGGCCTTCGGCATCCTGGTCTTCCCGCAGATCACGCTGGTGATCGTCTTCCTGTTCATGGCGGTGGTTCTGGTGCTGCGCCCGCACGGCCTGCTCGGCCGGGCCGAGGAGGTGCCGCCGACCGCACCCGCCACCGTTACCGTGCCGCTGTCGGCCGGCCGCCACGCCGGGCCGTGGGCGCTGGCTTTGCTGGCACTTCTCGCCGCGGCGCCGCTGGTCGCCGGCGATTACGCGCTGATCCTGCTGACCGAGGTGGTGATCCTCGCCTTGTTCGCCGCCAGCCTGCATCTGCTGATCGGGCTGGGCGGGCTGGTGTCCTTCGGCCATGCCGCGTGGTTCGGGCTGGGCGCCTACGGTTCGGCCCTGCTGGTCAAGCATCTGGGGGCACCGATGCCGCTGGCGCTGGCCGGGGCGCCGGTCCTGGCGGGGCTGGGGGCGCTGGTGGCGGGCTGGTTCTGCGTGCGGCGGTCGGGGCTGTATTTCGCCATGCTGACGCTGGCCTTCGCCCAGATCGTCTGGTCGATCGCCTTCCAATGGTATGCGGTGACCGGCGGCGACAACGGCATCCTCGGCGTCTGGCCGCCGGCCTGGGCGGCGGGCAAGGCGACCTATTACTGGCTGACGCTGGGCTTGTGCGGCGGTGCCTTGTGGCTGCTGCGCCGGGCGGCTTTCGCCCCCTTCGGCTACGCGCTGCGGGCCGGGCGCGACTCGGGGCTCCGCGCCGAATCGGTGGGCATCGACGTGCGCCGCTTCCAATGGATGGCCTTCGTGCTGGCCGGCACCGCGGCTGGGCTGGCCGGCGGTCTCTATGCCTTCGCCAAGGGCAGCGTCTTCCCCACCCTGCTGGCGGTGCCGCAGTCGGTCGACGCGCTGGTGATGGTGCTGATGGGCGGCATCCAGACCGTCGCCGGCCCGCTGGCCGGTGCGCTGGTGTTCCATCTGCTGGAGTCGGAGGTGATGAGCCTGACCGACTGGTGGCGGCTGGTGCTGGGCCTGATCATCGTCGCGCTGGTGCTGGTCTTCCCCAAGGGGATCGTCGGCTTCCTCTCGGGCATCAGGAGGCGGGCATGAGCGAGCTGGTGGTGCGCGACCTGCAACGCTCCTTCGGCGGGGTGCAGGCGGTGGGCGGCGTGTCCTTCACCCTGCGTTCCGGCGACCTGCTGGCGCTGATCGGTCCGAACGGCGCCGGGAAGAGCACCTGCTTCAACCTGCTGAACGGCCAGCTGCGTCCCGACTCGGGCTCGGTCAGGCTGGACGGCACCGAACTGGTCGGGCTGCCGCCGCGGCGCATCTGGGCGCTGGGGGTCGGGCGCACGTTCCAGATCACCGCGACCTTCGCCTCGATGACGGTGGCGGAGAACTTGCAGATGGTCCTGCTGTCGCGCGCCCGCCGGCTGTTCGGGCTGTGGCGCCCGGCAGCCGCCCAGTTCCGCGAACCGGCGCTGGCGCTGCTGGACCGCGTCGGCATGGCGGCACAGTCCGACCGGCCCTGCGGCGTGCTGGCCTATGGCGACGTCAAGCGGGTCGAACTGGCGATGGCGCTGGCGAGCGAGCCGACTGTGCTGCTGATGGACGAGCCGACCGCCGGCATGGCGCCCGCGGAACGGCTTGCCCTGATGGCGCTGACAGCGGAGCTGGTGCGCGAGCGCGGGCTCGCCGTGCTGTTCACCGAGCATGACATGGATGCCGTCTTCGGCCACGCCACCCGCGTGCTGGTGCTCGACCGCGGCCGGCTGATCGCGGAGGGCTCGCCGGATCAGGTGCGCGCCGACCCGCGCGTGCAGTCCGTCTATTTGGGAGGCAAGGCGTGAGCGAACCCCTGCTGACGGTCGACGGCCTCCAGGCCTGGTACGGCCGCGCCCACATCCTCGACGGCATCGCCCTGACGGTCGGGCGGGGCGAGGTGGTGGCGCTGATGGGGCGCAACGGCGCCGGCAAGACCACCACGCTGAAGGCGATCATGGGACTGGTCGAGCGGCGTGCCGCGACCCTGCGTTTCGACGGCCGCGACCTGTCCGCCCTGCCCGCCCACCGCATCGCCCGGCTCGGCGTCGGCTATGTGCCGGAGGATCGCCGCATCTTCGCCGACCTGACGGTGGAGGAAAATCTGGAGGTCGGCCGCCAGCCGTCCCGCCCCGGCGCCCCCGCCTGGACGCCGGAGAAACTGTTCGCGCTGTTCCCCAACCTCGCGGAGATGCGCGGACGCCGCGGCACCCGGATGAGCGGCGGCGAGCAGCAGATGCTGACGCTGGCCCGCACGCTGATGGGCAACCCGTCGCTGCTCCTGCTGGACGAACCGTCGGAGGGCCTGGCGCCGCTGATCGTCAAACAGATGGCCGAGGCGGTGCGGCAGCTGAAGGCGGAGGGGCTGTCGGTGCTGCTGTCCGAACAGAGCCTGTCCTTCGCCTCATCGGTCGCCGACCGCGCCTGCGTCATCGAAACCGGCCGCCCGCGCTGGACCGGCCCGATGACGGAGCTGATGGCGGATGACGGGGTGAGAGCGGCCTATCTGGCGGTGTGACCGCCCCCTCCCCTTAACCTCACTGACCCGCGACGCTGAGGTCCATCACCGATTTCGGATCCAGCGCCTTGTCGACCTGACCTTCGGACTGCCAGAACTTCACCTGATTGACGATGTCGTCCACCAGCAGGCGGGCCTGCGGATCGACATAGGGCAGGCCGGCGGCGACGATGTCGGGCTTCTGCTTGGTGGCGTCGGCGATGATGCCCAGCAGTTCGTCATAGCCGGGGCCCTTCACCAGATTGCCCGAGGCGTCCTTGCCGTTGAAGGCGGCGTGGTATTCGGCCAGCGCGGTCTTGTAGGCGCGGACGAACTTCTCGACCAGCGGACGGCGGTCCTTCATCGTCTTCGGCGCGGTGAACAGGGCACCGAGCTGCCAGGGCGTCTCGTCGCCGACCCAGCCCAGCATCTTGCCGGCACCGTCGGCCACCAGTTGCCGCGACACGGTGGAGGGCGCGATGATGGCGTCGACCTGCCCACCCTTGAAGGCGGCGACCATCTTCGGCACGTCCTGCAACGGCACCATGGTCACGTCCTTGACCGTGAAGCCGTGCTTCTGCGCCAACAGCCCGATCATGTAATGGAAGGTCGAGCCGACGGTGGTGATGGCGACCCGCTTGCCCTTCAGGTCGGCCGGCGTCTTCAGCCCGGCGTCATAGGCGGCGTTGGTCGCGAGATAGGCGCTCAAGGGAAAGCCCGGCTCGTCGCGGCTCTGCGCGGCGATGATGGTCACGGCCCCCTTGGAAGCGAGGTTGTAGAAGCCGGCGGTCAGGCCGGTGACGCCGAAATCGGCATCGCCCGAGGTGACGGCGACCGGAACCTGCTGGGCCGAGGTGAACATCTTCAGCTCGACGTCCAGCCCCTCCTTCTCGAAATAGCCCTTGGCCTTGGCGATGAAGATCGGCCCGGAGGAGGACAGCGCCAGCACGCCGACCGTCGCCTTCTCCAGCGGCTGCGCCAGCGCGGCGGACATCAGGGTGCCGGCGGCGAAGGCGGCGCCAGTGGTGGCGATCAGGGCACGCCGGGTGAGGCGGGCCAGGGTCATGGCGGCGGTCATGGACGGAAATCCTCCCGATGGATGGTTCGGTTTCTTGGGAAAAAGCCGGTCAGCGCCAGTTCAGCAGGCGCCGTTCAAGCTGCGACAGCACCGTGCCGATGGCGAGCCCCAGCAGTGACAGCACCAGCACGCCAGCCAGCAGCGTGTCGGTCTGCATCAGATTGCCGGCCATCAGCACGAAGGCGCCGATGCCGTATTCGGCACCGATCATCTCCGCTGCCACCACCAGGATCAGCGCGATCGACGCGGTGATGCGGAAGCCGGCCAGGATGCCCGGCAAGGCGCCCGGCAGAACGATGGAGCGCAGGATCGACCGCCAGGGCAGACCGAAGCTCTGCGCCATGCGGATCAGGTTGCGCGGCACCGAATCGATGGCGCTGTAGGTGGCGATGACGGTTGGGAAGAAGACGCCGAAGCCGATGGTTGCGAATTTCGACGGCTCGCCGATGCCGAACCACAGGATGAACAGCGGCAGAAGAGCGATCTTCGGAATCGGAAAGAAGGCCGACACCAGCGGCACGCCGACCGCGCGGGCAGTGGAGAAGATCCCCATGGCGAAGCCGACCAGCATGCCGCCCGCTGTGCCCAGCACCCAGCCGACGGCGATGCGCCCCAGCGACGCCTTCAGGTTCAGCCAGAGCGATCCGTCGGTCACCATGCCGGCCAGCGCGCGGGCGACGGCGCTCGGCGGCGGCAGGAACAGCGGGCTGGCGAGGCCGAGACGACTCGCGCCTTCCCATACCGCGATCAGCACGGCGAAGGCGGCCAGCGCCGCCCAGGGATGGCGTTTTACGGTAAAACCGCCGCCACGGAAGCGGACGGGCTGGCCCATCGCGGACGCCGCGGCTGCGGTGGGCGGGTTCAGGCTGTCAGGCACGGGCGATCTCCCGGTCGGCCATCTGGGCTTCGGCCTTCATCAGGTGCCACAAGCGGTCGCGCACTTCGGCCAGATGAAACTGGGCCGACGGCTCCTGCCGGCGCTCCCGCGGCTCCTCGATGGTGACCAGTTCGCGGATGCGGCCCGGACGGCGGCTCAGCACGCAGACACGGTCGGCCAGCCGCAGCGCCTCGTCCAGATTGTGGGTGACATAGAGGGCGGTGGTCTTCTCCCGCCGCCAAAGCTCCAGGAAATCGTCCATCAGCAGCTCGCGCGTCTGGGCGTCCAGCGCCGACAGCGGCTCGTCCAGAAGCAGCATCGCCGGACGCACCGCCAGCGCGCGGGCGATGCCGACCCGCTGGCGCATGCCGCCGGACAGCTGCTTGGGCAGCGCCTTGCGGAACTCCCACAGCCCCATGCGGCGCAGGCCGCTGTCGATGCGCTCGCGCCGCTCGGCGGCGGAGAGCGGGTGATGCTCCAGCACCAGGGCGACATTGTCCTCCACCGTGCGCCAGGGCAGCAGGGCGAAGTCCTGGAAGATGAAGGTGATCGGGTTGAGGCAGCCGTCCGGCACCTCCCCCTCCACCCGGATGCTGCCGGAGGTCGGCGCGACGATGCCGCCGGCGATGCCGAGCAAGGTCGACTTGCCGCAGCCGCTGGGGCCGATCACCGCCAGGATTTCCCCCTCCGCCAGGGTCAGGTCGATGCCGTCCAGCACGGTCAGATCGTCATAGCGGTGGGTCAGATCGGAAACGAGAAGCCTCATCGCGCCCTTATCAAGCCTGCAGCCTTGTCGGTGGAGTCCGACTGTTCGTTGGGCCTGCCACTATAGCGCGGCGATCCGGCGGCGGAGAGGGGAAAGGCGTTCCGCATCCCAGCCATACGGCAGTATGGTAGTGGCCGGAAGGCGTCAAGCCGCTGTCGGTTTCGCGACAGCGGTCGTCAGGCGGTTCCGCTGACCGGGCCACCACCGACCGGCAAATCCAGCACCCGCAGCGCGGCGGCGCAACGGCCGACCGCCGCTTCCGCCAAAGCATGGCGCTCGCTGAGGCCCGCCTCGTCCACCTCGTCGGGGGTCATCGCCTGCAACAGGACGCGCAAGGTGCGAACATAGGTGCGCAGGAGCGTGGCTTCCTCGGCATAATCGCCCAGCAGACCGGCCTGTCCGGCGGTGCGCAGGGCGACAAGCTCACCGTCCAGCGACGCGGCGGCCATCTCGATGGCGAGCAGGGCCCGCGTCAGGCGGACATGCTTCAGAACGACGACATCGGCCATGCCCACCTCCCTGCCGGCTTGAATGGCTGGGTGAAAGCAATGGCCGTGCCAGCGGCTTCGCGAGACCCGTCAACGCCCCCGCATCGACGGATGCCAGGCCGTCGTCGCCCGCTCCAGCAGCGCCAGCGCGCCATACAGGCCGGAACCGGTCAGCGCCGCCACGGCGATGGTGGCCCAGACGATGTCGAGATTCATCCGCGCCACTTCGGTGGAGATGCGGAACCCCATGCCGACCACCGGGGTGCCGAAAAATTCGGCAACGATGGCGCCGATCAGGGCCAGGGTGGAGTTGATCTTCAAGCCGTTGAACAGGAAGGGCAGCGCATTGGGCAGCCGCAGCTTCACCAGCGTGCGGCCATAGCCGGCGGCGTAGCTGCGCATCAGGTCGAGCTGGATGCGCTCCGAAGTGCCAAGGCCGGCAAGCGTGTTGATCATCATCGGGAAGAAGGTCATGACGACGATGACCGCCGCCTTCGACTGCCAATCGAAGCCGAACCACATCACCATGATCGGCGCGATGCCGACCACCGGGATGGCACTGGCAAGATTGCCGAGCGGCAGCAATCCGCGGGCAAGAAACGGCACGCGGTCGGCAAGGATTGCCACAATGAGTCCGGCACCACAGCCCATGACATAGCCGCGCAGGACGGAGGTCAGCACCGTCTGACGGAAATCGTCCCACAGCACCGGCGCGTTGGCGGCCAGCGCCGCCGCGATGCGGCTGGGCGGCGGCAGCAGGATCGCCGGCACCTGGAAGCCGCGGACCAGCACCTCCCATCCCACCAGCAGGCCGAGCCCGAACAGGCCGGGCACGATGACGGAGCGGGTCCAGCCCGGCACGCCGGCCAGCACCCCCATCACCCGCCACAAAAGCAGCGTCGCCGCGACCAGGAACAGCCACAGCCCCCAGCCGGCCGACAGGTCCAGCCCCTCGTTCAGCAGATGCAGCGGCAGGAGCCAGGCCAGCGCCACGCCGGCCAATTCCGGCCAGGCGCCCCAGACCCGCTTCGGTGCCGACGCGCCGGCAACGACAGCCAGCACCACCCCGATCAGGAACAGCGGCGCCATGGTTCCGCCGAACCAGCCGAGGACGGCGCCGCCTTGGGCGCCCACCGGCAGGGCCAATGCCGCCAGCGCCGGCAGGGCGATGGCGACCAGCCCCCAATCGGCGGCCGTGCGCAGGCTGGTGCGGTAGGGATTTGTCGCCTCATCGCCGGTCGAATCGCTCATCGCGCCCCCGCCCGGCCCAGCAGGACCAGCTCAAGCCCACGCACCACCGCGATCAGCGCCACCGACAGCAGCGAGGCCATGATCAGCGCCGCCCAGATCTGCACGGTCTGGCCGTAATAGGACCCCGACAGCAGCCGTGCCCCCAGCCCGGCCTGCCCGCCGGTCGGCAGCTCGCCAACGATGGCGCCGACCACGCTGATGGCGACCGACACCTTGAGGCTGGCGAACAGGAAGGGCATTGAGGCCGGCAGCCGCAGCGACCAGAAGGCGCGCAGCCCGCTCGCCGAATAGGTCCGCATCAGGTCGAGCCACAGCGGATCGGCGGAGCGCAGCCCCTTCACCATGCCGACCGTGATCGGGAAGAAACAGAGATACATGCAGATCACCGCCTTCGGCAGCAGCCCGGTCAGTCCGATGTTGCCGAGGATGACGACGATCATCGGGGCAATCGCCAGGATCGGGATGGTCTGCGACGCGATCACCCAGGGCAGCAGGCTGGCTTCCAGCGTCCGGGTATAGACGATGCCGGCGGCCAGCAGGATGCCCAGCGCCAGCCCCATCGCCAGACCCGTCAGCGCCGCCTCCGCCGTCACCCAGGCATGGAACAGCAAATTGCGCGGGCTGGTCGGCGCGTAGCCGGTCAGGGAGTTCCACAGCTCCACCACCACCTGATCGGGGGTGGGCAGGATCGGCCGCTTCATCGCATAGGCCTGGGCCAGCACATCCGCGAAGCCGGCCGGCCTGTTGGCGCGCGCCAGCGTTTCAGCCGCCTGCGGCCAGTTCAGCCACGCCGCCCCGATGTACCAGGCCGCCAGCAGGAGCAGCGTCATCACGGTGACGGGAAGCGCACGCTTAGTCATCGTAGCTGTGCCCTTCCTTCAGCCCCTCGCGCACACGGTGGGCGATGGCGGCGAATTCCGGCGACTCGCGGATGTCCAGCGTGCGCTCGCGCGGCAGGCTATCGCAGTCGATGACGTCGAGGATGCGTCCGGGGCGCGGGCTCATCACCACGATGCGGGTGGACAGGAACACCGCTTCGGCAATCGAATGGGTGACGAAGACGCAGGTCTTGCCGGTCGCCCGCCACAGCTGGGTCAGATGCAGGTTCAGGTGGTCGCGGGTGATCTCGTCGAGCGCGCCGAACGGCTCGTCCATCAGCAGCAGGTCGGGCTGCAAGGCGAGAGCGCGGGCGATGGAGACGCGCTGCTGCATGCCGCCCGACAGCTGCCAGGGGAACTTGCGCTCGAAGCCCGACAGGCCGACGCGCTCCAGCTGCTCGCGGGCCCGTGCCTGTCGTTCGGCGCGGGCGATCCCCATGATCTCCAGCGGTAGCATGACGTTGCGTTCCACCGTCCGCCACGGATAGAGCGCCGGGGCCTGGAAAACGTAGCCGTAGAGCCGTTTCAGCCGCGCCTGCTCCGGCGTCATGCCTTCGATGGCGATCTGGCCGGCGGTCGGACGCTCCAGATCGGCGATCACGCGCAGCAGCGTGGTCTTGCCGCAGCCGCTGGGACCGATCAGCGAGACGAAGTCGCCCCTGGCGATGGTCAGGTCGACCTCGCTCAGCGCCGTGACCGGCTTGTCCGCCGTGGGATAAACCAAGGAGAGCTTGCTTGCCTCGACAACCACCGGGGACTTGGCCGAAGAAGACTTGGCCGAAGAAGCGGCCCGGTCCGAGCCTTGCCTGGAAGCGGACGCCTCCCGGACATCGAGCGGATTTGGGAAGGTCACGGGCGGCGGTCCTTCACAGGGCGGATAGCGGGCTGGTTTGGAAGACGGATCTGACGGTTTGGTCAGAAATCATCCACCCCGCAAACTATCACCGCCCCGACCAGGGCACCAGGGTTGCAAAAGCCCAGCCCTCTCACCCAAGGGCATCGGAACGCAACTTTGAGGGAAATTTTCACCGCAGCGCGTTTGGCACGCACATGCACGCCCTGTATTCTCGCGCATAAGGACGCGCACGATGCGCCAACAGCAACCGGAAGGAGGTGGCGCGAGTGAGAAAATTCCTGAAGTGGCTCGGCCGCTTCTGGTTCAAGCTGAAGTTCGAGTTCGAAGCCGGCTTCAACACGGACCAGGATAGGTAAGCCAACATTGGCGGGGCCGGGAAACCGGTCCCGTCATTCAGGAAGCGGCTCGCGTCACCTCCTGCCCCGCAGATTACCACGCCCCCACCATTTTCAAGGCAGGGGCGAGAGGTCATCCCGCCCGGACACGCAACGCGGGTGCGGATGCCCGGTGGAAGGGACAGGGCGAAAGAACTGGACGGGCGGCACCCTGCCGGAACAGGATCACGCCCCGTTCACGACCGCGCCAGCGACATGCCCGCCGCCAAGCCGCCCCCCAGTCTGGAAGTCACGCGCGAAGACGGCGCGGCCGGCACCGTGTTCGTGGCGACGCCGGTGCTGACGCCGGTGATCCGCACGCGCTATCTGCTGATCGCGGGGCTGCTGGCGACCGGCTTCATCGCCGGGGCCGGGCTGGCACCCGACGAGTTGTCCGGCATGCTGCAATGGCTGGCGGCCTTCTGCGCGGTGCCGGTGCTGCTGTTGTGGGTGGTGACATTGTCGGAGACGGTGCAGCGCCGCGCCGTACGGCTCGGGGTGACGGAACGTGGGTTGACGGTGGACGGCGCGCGCATCCATCCGCACGAAACGATTCGGGATCTGGCGCTCTATCCGATGGTGGGCGGCAAGCCGCTGTTCGTCGCCTGGATCGATCCGGCATACGACTACCGTCACAAGGCGGAGATGACGCTGGTCGCCGGCAACGTGGCGCCCAACGATGCGGTGAAGGCGGAATTGAAGGCTGCCGGCAGCCGCAATGTGCGGCTGGTCATGCACCGGCGCGGCGGGCACAAGGCGATCGTCCTTGTCCGCGGCCTGACCCTGTCGGGCGGGCAGACCCTGCTGGCCGCCCTGGCAGCGGAGCTTCGCGCTCGCAGCCGCTAGGGCGCCCCAGGCGATAGACTGGAAAAAACCGGAAATCAGCGGCGCGGAATGGCCGGCGGCTCCGGCAGGTCCTCTTCCAGGATGACGACGTTCAGGGCATAGGACACCTCGCCCTCGTCCTCGTCACGGTTCAGCGTGCCGAAGAACTCGCCATCCACCGTCACTTCGGCCGACTGGCCGGGCTTGGCCGGCGGCTCGATCACGATCTTGGGATTGCCCAGCGTCTTGCGCAGATACATCTGCACGCGGGCGATTTCGGTGTCGGACATCCGGACGGCGGACGGCTTGGCGGGCGGCATGGCGAACCTCGTTGTCTGCGAAGGAGCGTCATATAGGCGGCTTCGCCGCGAAGGGAAAGCGATACATCGCCGGATCTCCCGCTGCTACCGGAGGTGTGGCACGTGCGCCAGAGCCGCCCCAGACCTGCCCTCGCCCACGCGGGGTAACGCCGGCACAGTCCGACGCTCCGAATGAGCGGCGCTCCCGACTGGCGGAAAAGGCTATGCTCCCCGCGGCGGTACGCTTCCCGGCAACGGGCTGCCGCGATGACGTAAGGATGGAACGCCGTGACGAAGACCGCACTCCCGACCGCAAGCCATGCAGACCGCCGCCCGGCCGGCCGGTGGAGGCGCCGGCTCGAGGCGACCGTCCTGACGGCGGCACTGCTGGCCGCCCTGCCCTTCGGCGGCATGCAGGCAGGCGGCGCCCGGGCGGAGACCGGCAAGCGCGTGGCGCTGGTCATCGACAACGGCCGCTACACAGCACTCGACGGCCGGTCCGATCAGGCGGCCGCCAACGCCTCCGCCATGGCATCGGCCTTGCGCAGCGCCGGCTTTTCGGTGACGCGGGCCGACAATGTCGGACGGGTCGCAATGGAATCGGCGCTGGAGCGCTTCCGCGAGGCGCTGTCGGGGGCCGACCTCGGCTTCGTCTATTACACCGGCCTCGCCGTCGGACTGGGGGAGCGGGAATTCCTGCTGCCCGCCGATGCCGCCCCCACCGGAGCGGATGACCTGCCGCGCAACGCCCTCGACCTCGACGGCGTGCTGGGCGATCTGCGCGACAGCGGGCGCAAGTC
The DNA here is from genome assembly GCF_058780665.1 of Azospirillum sp. UENF 112521. Taxonomy (NCBI): domain Bacteria; kingdom Pseudomonadati; phylum Pseudomonadota; class Alphaproteobacteria; order Rhodospirillales; family Azospirillaceae; genus Azospirillum; species Azospirillum sp. UENF 112521. The sequence continues at coordinate 488,789 of NZ_JBSNCI010000002.1, read as the reverse complement.
CATCGTGGTGATCGATCCCGGCGTCGCCGAGGCACTGGCCCAGCGGGTCGGCGGCGGCGCGCTGGGCACGCCGATGGAGGCCGACGGCCTGTTCATCGTCTATGCCCATCGTCCGGGCGTGCCGCCGGTGCCGCCGAAGTCGGGCAAGGGGCCCGATGCCTTCACCGCCGCGCTGGCGCGCGAGATGGTCAAACCCGGGGTCACGTTCCGCGATTCGCTGGCCGAGGTCGCACGTTCGGTGGCCGAACGCAGCGACGGCCGGCAGTTGCCCTGGCTGCAGGACCGGCTGGGCAGCACTCTGGTGCTGGTGCCGGCGGTTGCCGCCGCCCCTGCCAAGCCACCGGCCACCCCGCCAGCCACGCCTCCGGCCGCCGCTCCGGCGAAGGAACCGCCGGCGGTGACCGGTTCCAGCCTTCCGCCCGGCAATTATGAAATGGCGAAGCCGGGCGTCCTGTTCGACCGGCCGGCGGTCGGTGCCCGCGGCGTCGCCCAACTGGCGGCAGGCAGCGCCGTGACGGTGCTGGAGTCGGTGCCGGAAGGAAGCTGGCTGCGCGTGCGCGATCCGGCTGGGCGAACCGGCTATCTCACCGCAGGGGCGCTGTCGGCCCGCTGGGCCGACCCGTCGCCGCAGGCTGCCCGTGGCCGCGGCCCGGTGGAGGCCGGACCGTCCTTCGGCGACCCCGGTTTGGACCAGGGCAGCGAACCGCCCGCCGCCGGCAACTCCGACCCGGTCCAGACCGAGCAGCGCAGTTTCCCCACCGCACCGGCCGGAACCGGCTTCTCCAGCCCGGACGGCCCGGCGGTGGAGGCGGAGCAGCAGGCGATGCGCGCGCTGGGCGATGCCCGCACCGCCGCGGAGCGGGCGCGCAGCCGACCCGACAGCCGGTTCTGGAGCTACGGCTTTTCCGGCGGAGACCGCTATGAGGGCGGCTGGGCACAGCCCTCGTCGAATTCGGGAGCCAGCACGGCACTGGGCCGCCCGATCCGCCAGGGAACCGGCGTCTACCATTTCGCCAACGGCCAGACCTATGAAGGGGAGTGGTCGGGCGATCTGATGTCCGGCTTCGGCGTGATGACCTTCAACGACGGCAGCCGCTTCGCCGGACGGTTCCGCAACGGCCAGCCGGACGGCCCCGGCATCTTCCACTACGCCAATGGCGGACAGAGCGCCGGGATGTGGCGCGGTTCCGTCCGCCTTGACCAGTAAACGGCCAGTAGACGCTACCGGCGAGATCCGCCGGTAGGATCAACCCGGCTTCGATCAGCGCGGCTTCAGGGCTTCCACCACCTGCACATGCCCCTGCAACGCGCCGAGCGTCAGGGCCGAATTGCCGTTGGCATCCATGCGGTAGGGGTTCGCCCCGCTGTCGAGCAGCAGCTTCGCCACCGCCTCGTGCCCGTTGTTGGCGGCGTACATCAGCGCCGACCAGCCATAGGCGGTGGTGCGGTCGACCATCACCCCGCGCTGGATCAGCGTGCGCGCCACCTCCTGGTGGCCGCGGGCGGCGGCGGCCATCAGCGCGGTCTTGCCATCGCTGTTGGTGGTGTCGAGGTCGGCGCCGCCCTCGGCCAGCGCCCGGACCACCCCGTCATGCCCGCCCCAGGCGGCATACATCACAGCGGTGGCGCCGTCGGAGGTGCGCAGGTCGGTGCGGGCATGGCGGTCGAGCAGCACGCGCACCGCGTCGGCCAGCCCCTGTTCGGCGGCGATCATCAGCAGGGTCTTGCCATTGTCCAGCCGCGTGTCGGCGCTGGCGCCGGCCTGGAGCGTGCGCGACAGCTCCGCCGGATTGCGCAGCAGGGCCAGGACCGATTCGCGGTCGCCTAGCCCCGGCGTCGCCTTCACCGGCGCCGCGGAGCTTCCTGGCGCAGTGCCGCCAGCGGTGCCGATAGCGGTCCCGCTGGCAGGCCCGACGGAGGGACCGGTGTAGACCCGCTGTTCGCTCGCGGCACGGATGCGCTCGGCCAGATCGGGGCTTTCCGGCGAGATCATCTGCGCCCGCTCGTAGAAACGCTTCGTCTCCGACCAATCGCCGTCCCGCTCGGCCAGCATCGCCCAGCGGCGATAGGTGTCCGTCATGGTGGTCAGCAACTCCGCCACCTCCGGCGACGACGGCGCGATCTGGCGGATGCGCTGCACCGTCTCATAGGCATTGTCGCCCGGCGGGGTGGTCAGGCGCTTGCCGGCGATCTGGCGGCGGGCCTGATCGACCATCGTCCGCACGCGCAGGGCGGTGTCGGCATCCGGAGCGGCGGGAGCAGCGGGAACCGCGGCGGTCGTCGACGGGTCTTCCAGCGGCGGCAGCGAGGCGACGCCCGGCGCCGCTTCCGTGTTGCCGGTCGAGGAGGCCTTGGCGGCCGACGGCTGCGCCTGGGCCGGCGGCAACGCCGCGGTTTCGATCGGAGCAGCCGCCGCCGGCACGGTCGTCGAGGCAGGCGGCGCCGGCTTCGACACCGTCTGGGTGCCGGCGGTGGGCGGCGCGGCGGGCGCCTGGACAGCCGTCTGCGTGGTCGGGGCCGTCGATGCGGTGGAAGGAGCGATGGCGGCCGAGGCGGTCGCGTCCGCAGCCGGTGCGACCGGCACCGTGACGGCATGCTGCCGCTCGGCCGGAGCCGTGGCACCGGTCAGGCCCTGCACGGTGCGCTCGACCGCATCGCGCGCCTTGGCCCAGCCCTCCTCGACCATGGCCAGGGCACGGTCGGGGAAGGCGCCCGGCACGGCGGTGGCGATGGCGGCACCGGCGGCGCCCAGCAGGACCAGCGTGGTCAGCGCCGCCCCGGCATAAAGCGCGGTGCGCCGCGGCGCCTGCACGGCACCGGCCTGACCGCCGTCCGGCGACCAGCCCTGGCCCTCCCAACGCTCATCCTGCTGCCAGGTCTCTTGCGGCGGGTTTTCCCGGCGCTGCCCCACCGACCAATCGTTCGCCGGTGGAATCGCGGCGGATTGCACCGGAGCCTGTTGTGGCTGGGGCTGGGGCGGTACAGCCAGCATCGGCCCGGGAAGGGGCGCAGGCCGGGACACGGGCTGCAGCGCCGGAGCCGGCTCCCGCACGTCGTCGACGAAGCCGCCCGCCGTCATCCGGTAGATCACGCCCATGTCGCGCAACTCATCGGTCAGACCGGCGCGCGCCAATGTGCCTTCCAGCTCGGGCGTGCCGCAGAGCAGCACCTGCATGAAGCGTCCGGCCGGCGTCTCCGCCCGCGTCAGATCGACCAGATCGGCCAGCACCGGCGGTGCCAGCACGGCGGCGTTGTCCACCGCCAGCAGGCCCGATCCGGCAAGCTCCAGCCGCTCCTCCAGCGCCGCGATCAACGTGTCGAAATCGGTCTCGCCGTCCTCCCCCGGAACCAGATCGGGCAGGGCACCGGTGCCGGCGGCAGCGACCAGATCCTCAACCTCCGATCCGACCGACGCCGCGACCGGCAGCGCCATGGCACCGTCGGCCTCGACATGCTCGACCAGCTGGCGGAACAGGGCGGGACGGCCCGAGCCGGCATCGCCCACCAGCACCAGCAGCCTTTTGCGCGCCAGGAAGGCGAGCACCAGTCCATCGCGAATCTCGGCCGCCGTGACACCGGCGGATTCGGAAACGGGATCGTGGTGGCCCGGAGCGGCGCGCCGGGCGCGCGAGGAATGTTTCGGGGCAGAACGGTCCATGGACATCTCAAGACGCCGATCAGTGAAGGATGCGCTGATGAGACTCTAGTGATGCGCCCCCCAAGCCCCGACGGAGCAAAGGGCGGTTGCCCCCTCTCTTCCGGGGTGGGTGGACTGACCCTTCCGGCGCGAAAGCAACCCTGGTCCGCCGGACGGGGGAGAGGTATAGGGTTGCCGCCGAAATTCGGTCATATCCCACCATCCGGACAGCGACAGTCATGCAAGTCGGAATCGATTTGGGCGGCACCAAGATCGCCGCCGTGGCGCTGGACGGCGACGGGACGGAACTCGCCCGCCACCGCCGTCCGACCCCCCGCGGCTTCGACGCCACGCTGGACGCCTTGGCGGAGACGGTGAACGCCCTCGACCCGGCTGGAACCGGCGGTATCGGCATCAGCCTGCCTGGTGTGGTGGACGCCGCCGCCGGACGGGTAAGGGCGGTCAACCTGCCCTGGCTGGACGGCCGTTCCCTCGTTGCAGACGCAACGCGGCGGATCGGGCGGCCGGTGCGGATCGCCAACGACGCCAACTGCTTCACCCTGTCGGAAGCAACCGATGGGGCGGCGGCCGGCGGAGGTCCGGTGGTGTTCGGCGTCATCCTCGGCACCGGTGTCGGCGGCGGCATCGTGGTGGATGGCCGCATCCTGCCCGGCGCCAACGGGCTGGCCGGCGAATGGGGCCATGCGCCGCTGCCCTGGCGCGAGGAGGCGGACGGCCCGCCGGTGCCCTGCGGCTGCGGCAGGATCGGCTGCCTGGAAACCATGCTGTGCGGGGCCGGGCTATCGCGCCTGCACCGTCATCTGACCGGCGAGACGCTGGACCCGCCGGAGATCGCCGCCCGCGCGCTCGTCGGCGATGCCGCCGCGGCCGGAACGCTGGCCCGCCATGCCGATGCCCTGGCCCGCGCGCTGGCGCCGGTGCTGAACCTGCTGGATCCCGACATGATTGTGATCGGCGGCGGCCTGTCCGCCCTGCCCGGCCTGTGCGAGACGGTGACGCGGCGCTGGGGCGCCTGGGCCCTGACCGCCGATCCGCGCACCCGGATGGCCGTCGCCCGCCATGGCGCGGAAAGCGGCATGCGCGGTGCCGCCCGCCTGTGGCCGGACTGACCGGCGTCCCGGCCACAGCACCACTTTCGAGACAGCAGACGCAACCAACGGTCACGGGTGGCACGGGACTTGCGCATTCTCCCTTCAGACCGAACGGGGGATATGCCCATGATGCGGAAGAAATTGGGGACGCGAGCCACGGGCAGCAGCGTTCATTTGCATTTTGCAAACCGGAACGCGACGCGGGCGGGAAAACCGGCAGTTCGTTTGCATTCTGCAAATGATCCTGGGGCAAGTGGTCAGCAAGCCGTCCTTGGCACCGGCCTCCATCTGGAGCATGCCTGTGCGCGTCTGCAGGACGCGGCGGTCGAGTTGGAAACGGTGCTGGCGACCTTGCCCGGCGACGAGCAGGCCGACCTGCATGAGGCCATCGGCTCGATCATGGAGACGCTGCAACTGATCGCGTCGGCCCATGCCCGGCTGGAACCGCCCATCGCCGCCGACTGACGCGCCAGTCCGCCATTGGCGGCATTGAATTGGCGACATGGAAAAAGGGCGGCCCGATGGGACCGCCCTTTCCGTTCGCCTGACCGTCGGATGCCGGTTCGGTCGGCGATGCGCTCAATCGGTGATGGTCTGCCAGAAGAAGAACGCGACGGCGAGAACCATGATGGCGATGTCCATGGGAACGGCTCCTGTGGATGACGGCGGATAGGCGTTTCGCTTCGATCTATACGACAGTTCGACCTCCGGCGGCAGTGCCTCCGTTCCCCCTGCGGCGGTTTTTCACTCCCCTGCGCGCTCCGCACGAAAAAAATCCGGGGGCACATGCTGGCCGATGATGCCGCCAAATTTGCGGACGCGACCTTCCCGCCCGCGCCCGCCGCGCAGGGGGCCGCGCCGAAGAGCCGGAAAACCCCGCTTCATCTATTTGTAAACAAAAGGAATTTTGAATTCTCTTGACCCGCTGCGCTGCGATGGCCCCTTGCTGCTCTTGCCCCGGCCTCCCGGTTTCAGACATGAAGATCGCAGCGCTATGACTTTTGTCAGGGGTTGCCTTCCCGGGGGGCTTTCTGGCAAGAAAAAGGCCGCTGGAAACAGCGGCCTTGAGTTTAGGGAGGAAACGCCCAAGAAGGGCGAAGCAGCAATCGCTTGCTGCACTGCAACAGTACCAGAAGCGGGGGGCGCTGCAACCCCCAAAGCCGGCCCCTGCGTGGGGCCGCAGCTTTTGGAGGGGCCTGTTGCGCATCGGCCACAGCCGGGTCAATCCTTTTGCTGGAGCGCAAGCCAGTCCGGCAGTCCGGCCGTTACACCAACGCGGCGTGCCGGCATTGGCCGACCGCCGCATTCCGACCGGCAGCGGCGCTGAGGACCCAGCCTTGACCCTCCATCCCCCCTCCGCCTTGGCGGAATTCGACGCCTTCACCGCATCCCTGGGCAGCCGCACCCCTGCCCTCTTCCTCGACTATGACGGAACGCTGGCCGCCATTGCGCCGCGTCCCGAACTGGCAACGATGCCCGACGAGGCGCGCGCGGTGGTGCAGCGGCTGTCGGCGCTCTGCCCGGTCGCCTTCGTCAGCGGCCGCGACCTGGACGACCTGACGGCGATGGTGGCGGTGGACGGCTTGGTCTATGCCGGCAGCCATGGCTTCGACCTGCGCGGTCCGGGCCTGCGCCGCCAAGTGGGGGTGGAGTATGTCCCCGACCTCGACATCGCCGACAGCAATCTGCGCGACCGGCTCGGCGGCATCGCCGGCGCGCTGGTGGAGCGCAAGCGCTTCGCCATCGCCATCCACACCCGTCAGGTCGCCTCAGCCGAAAAGCCCCGGGTCGCCGATGTCGTCCGCGCGGTGGTGGAGGTCCAGCCGCGCCTGCGCATGACCGGCGGCAAGGAATTGTTCGAGCTTCGCCCCAACCTGCCCTGGGACAAGGGCCGCGCCGTGCTCGCCCTGCTGGAGGCGCTGGGGCTGGAAGGGGACGGCACCATGCCGATCTATCTCGGCGACGACGAAACCGACGAGGATGCCTTCCGCGCCCTGGCAAGCCGGGGAGACGGGAACGGCATCGGCATCCGGGTGATGGACGGCCCGGCGGAGACGGCCGCGACCTGGAGCCTGCACGACCCGGCGGAGGCCGCGGCCTTCCTGGGGCGGCTGGCGGACTGGCTGGCGCAGGGGTGATGACGGACGGTTGACGATCCGGGGGAGCACCGCCCCCATTCACCAACCCTAAACCCCCGCCGCGCTACGCTGGCCGCTCAACCAGCCGGACAGCGTGCCATGGACATCGGATCGGCCACCACCGCCACGCCCTACCGGCCGCAGGCCAGCGCCGTCGACGGCCTGCAGGACGCGCAGGCCCGCACCGAGGCGGCGTCGGAACAGATCGCCGCCGGCAACCTGGACCCCGCCGTGGTGCTGGACCTGACCTCGGCCCAGGTGGATTTCGCCGCGAACGCCAAGGTGCTCCAGGCGACGCAGGAAAACAGCCGGCGCCTGCTCGACATGCTGGCCTGACGCCGGATCAGCGCGGCTTGTTGGGGCCGTAGATCTTGGGCTGGCTGAAATTCAGGTGGTCGAGAAGGCCCTGGGTGGCACAGCCGTCCACCGGCAGCTTGGCCGCGCGCTGGTAGGAGCGGATCGCCGTGCGGGTGCGCGATCCCATCTGGCCATCGACCGAACCGGCGTTGAAGCCATGGTCGTTCAGCGCCTCCTGGGCGCCGGAGATGAAGGCCCGGCGCATCTCGTCGGGCAGGTTGTCCGTTTCGCAGGCAGCAAAGGCCGGAGTCGCCAGCAGCATGGCGCCGCAAAGAACCGGAAGCAGAAGTCTGTTCATGGATCGGTCGCTCCGCATCGTTGGAGTAGCAGTCTGTTGAAACAGCCGAGCCCACCCTTCCATTCCATGGATGGGCATTCCAAAAACGCACCGAATCGAAAAGGGCGGCCGCAAGCGACCGCCCTTTCCTTCGTTCCGACCGGTCAGCCCCCGGCGGCGTGCGCGTCGTCGCTCTGCCCCTTGATCCGGGCGGCGAGTGCCGCCTCCAGGAAGGGATCGAGCGCACCGTCCAGCACCGCTTGGCTCTGCGAGGTCTCCACCTCCGTCCGCAGATCCTTCACCATCTGGTAGGGGTGCAGGACATAGGAGCGGATTCTGATGGCCCCAGCCGATGTCGGTCTTGGTGGCTTCCAGCGCGGCGGCGGCATCCTCGCGGATTTTCAGCTCGCGCTCGTACAGGCGGGCACGCAGCATGTCCCACGCCTTGGCGCGGTTCTTGTGCTGCGACCGTTCCTGCTGGCAGCTCACCACGATGTTCGTCGGGATGTGCGTGATGCGCACCGCCGAGTCCGTCTTGTTGATGTGCTGGCCGCCGGCGCCCGACGCCCGGTAGGTGTCGATGCGGCAGTCCTTCTCGTTGATCTCGATGTCGATCTTGTCGTCGATCACCGGGGAAATCGAGACGGCCGAGAAGCTGGTCTGGCGCCGCGCCTGGCTGTCGAACGGGCTGATGCGCACCAGACGGTGCACGCCGGCCTCGGTCTTCAGCCAGCCATAGGCGTTGTGGCCCTTGATCTGAACGGTCGCGGACTTGATGCCGGCCTCTTCGCCCGGCGTCTCGTCCAGCCATTCCGCCTTGTAGCCGTGCTGTTCCGCCCAGCGGGTGTACATGCGCATCAGCATCAGCGCCCAATCCTGGGCCTCCGTGCCGCCGGCGCCGGCATTCACTTCGACGAAGCAGTCGTTGGCATCGGCCTCGCCCGACAGCAGGCTTTCGATCTGCAGCTTGTTGGCGCGGTCGCGCAGTCCGTAAAGCTGGGCCTCCGCATCGGCGACGACGGTGGCGTCCCCCTCCAGCTCGCCCATCTCGATCAGCTCCAGGCTGTCGGACAGGTCACGCTCCAGCGCGCGGTAGCCGGCGACGGAGGTGTCGAGCTGGGTGCGCTCGCGCATGATGGTCTGGGCCCGCGTCGGATCGTCCCAAAGCTTGGGATCCTCAGCGAGGTTGTTCAGTTCGTCGAGACGCCGCAGTGCATTGTCCCAGTCAAAGATGCCTCCTCAGCAGCGCCAGCGATTCTCTGATCTCGCCGGCGGCCGCTTCGATCTCGGCCCGCATGGCGGTGCCTCCTCGTCAGCCAGAGTTGAAGGGTGTGTCGGCTGCATATGTAGCCGCTCGTCCCCCGCCTTGCACCCCCTTAATGAGCAGGGCCGCCCCGGACCGCGCCGCCGCACCGGGACGGCTTGCCACTTTCGAGTATGGCCGAGCCCCTGCTTGGTGGTCCTATCCGTTTGGAATCATCGGACCGGTTCATTTCAGAGTACGTCCCATATCCGGCCGCACAACCCTACCGCGGCGGCCGGGATTCCCCGAAATCGAGCTTATCTTCTGCGTCGTTCTTCACCTTTCTTGCGCGATTCCGCCGGACACCCCGTGCGCGATTCCGCGCAGGGCCTTCCTTGCGCGAACGCCTGGACGCGCGACACCTCTGCCGGGGGCACGATGAGCTTCACCAGCCTGAATTTCCTGCTGTTCATCACCGTGTTCAGCGCCGGCTTCATGGCGCTGGCCCGCACGCGCGCCTTCACGCCCTTCCTGCTGGTGGCCAGCTATATCTTCTACGGCTATTGGGATTACCGGTTCTGCGGGCTGCTGGCGCTCAGCACCTTCATCGACTTTTATTGCGGGTTGAAGATCGCAGACTCGCCCGACCGCAGCACGAAGAAGATGTACCTGTTCATCAGCCTGGGCGCCAACCTGGGCATGCTGTTCTTCTTCAAATACTACAATTTCTTCGCCGACAGCGCCGAGATCGCCCTGGCCTCGCTGGGGGTGGAGATCGGACGTCGGACGTTGGACATCCTGCTGCCGGTCGGCATCTCCTTCTACACCTTCCAGAACCTCAGCTATGGCATCGACCTATACACCGGCGAGGTGAAGGAGCCGGAGCGCTCGCTGATGCGCTACGCCACCTTCGTCGCCTTCTTCCCGCAGCTGGTGGCCGGCCCGATCGTGCGGGCGCGCGACCTGCTGCCGCAAATCCAGCAGCGCCCGCGCGAGATCCCGTTCGAGGAGCGCTTCGCCGGGCTGGAAAAGGTGATCTGGGGCTATTTCCTGAAGATCGGGCTGGCCGACAACGCCGCCGTGGTGGTCGACGCCCGCTTTCACCAGCCGGAGTTCTTCAATGCGCTCCAGCATGTGATCGGGCTGGTCTGCTTTTCCTTGCAGATCTACGGCGACTTCGCCGGCTATTCGCTGATCGCCATCGGGCTGGCGCAGATCTTCGGCTACACCATGTGCGAGAATTTCGCCCGCCCCTACTTCGCCACCGGCATGCGCGACTTCTGGCGGCGCTGGCACATCTCGCTGTCCACTTGGTTCCGCGACTATCTCTATGTGCCGATGGGCGGCAGCCGCACGCGCTGGCTGCGCATCCGCAACGTGGTCATCACCATGCTGATCTCCGGCCTGTGGCACGGCGCCAACTGGACCTTCGTGCTGTGGGGCGCGATGCATGGCGGCCTGATGCTGGTGGAGGACGGCGTGCGCCGGCTGGCAGCCGCCAGCCCGGTGCGCCTCAACGGCCCGATGCTGGCCGCCGGGCGGCTGGTGATGATCGGCCTCGTCTTCATCGTGGTGACGCTCACCTGGCTGCCCTTCCGCGCCGACAACCTGCAAACCGTCTGGACCATCCTCGGCATCATCGGCCATGGCGATTTCGGCCTCCAGCAGGGCAACCAGCAGGCCAGCACGCTGATCCGCGTCGCCGTTGCCGGCCTGATCGTTCTGCTGGTCGACATGATGGTCGAGCGCGGCGCCGGCCGCCGCTATGCCGGGACCAATGTGGTGGCGCGCTCGATGGCCTGCTCGGCCCTGATCCTGGTGATGCTGCTGTTCGGCAGCTTCGCCAACCACGCCTTCATCTACTTCCAGTTCTGACCGGACGGAGACCTCCCCATGTACCGCCTTCTGGCTTGCATCGCGCTGATCCTCGCCACCGTCACCGCGATGGACCGGGTTCTGGCCTCGGCGCTGGGCGATCTTCTGCTGCGCTCCAGCGATCGCTTCATGACGGTCTACCGCCCGTTCGAGGCTGCGCAGCAGCCCGCCATCGGCCCAGGGACCAATCCGGGCACCCAGCCGGGTACCAAGCCCGGCATCAAGCCGCCCGCCGGCCAGGAGGAGCAGCCGAACGCCCTGCTGGTGAAGGCCGCCCTGACGACGCAGCCGCGGCCGGCCAACGGTCCGGCGGCCGGCCCCACCGCCAAGCCGGCCAGCGGCCCGGCCGACGTGCTGGTGCTCGGCAACTCGCGGGCGGACAACCACTTCCCGGTCTCGGCACTTCAGGACATGACCTGCGGCCGGGCGCTCAACCTCGGCATGGGCGGGGCGCCGACCGTCCTGTCGGCCCTGTTGTGGGACGATTACGTCGAGCGGCACGGCGCGCCGCGCCTGCTGGTGCTGGAGCCGACCGGCCTGGTCGACAATCCGCACGATCTGGCCGACCTGCCGCTGCTGGCTTACTACTCGCCGCGGATCGACGCCTTCGTCCGTCAGGAAAACCAGGAGCTGTGGATGGCCAACCACGCCTTCAACCTGATGACCTTCAACAACAACCAGACCATGCGGCTGATCGCCGGGCTGGTGAAGCCGGCCGCCGACCGCACCCTGGTGGGCGCCATTCCCGACCCGATGAAGGCGCAGCTGGCCGCCGCACCGGAGGAGATGATGACCGCCGACGCCGCCAACTGGCAGGCGCTGGACCACATCATCGCCAGCGCCCAGGCACAGGGCACCCGGGTGGCGGTGGTCATCACCCCCTATTTCCCGACCTATGCCGGCAAGCTGAAGAATTTCGACGCCTTCTTCGCCGACCTGAAGGGCCGTTTGCCCGCCGGCGTCACCGTGATCGACGCCCGCCGCGCGGTGGACAAGGACGAGCTGTTCATGGACGCCCTGCACGTCAACGAGGACGGCGTGCGCGCGATGTTCGCGGCGATGGAACCCGACCTGCGCCCGCTCGGCAGCTGCCCGGTCGATGCGATGGCCTCGCTGTCGGGAACCGGAAACACGACGCACTGATCGTCAGGGTGTCGCCGCTTTAGCGAACGAAAAGGGGCGCCCGCAGTGGGCGCCCCTATCTCTTTTCAGCTCAGTACAGCCCGCCGGTTCCCAGCGTCGCCGCGGCCGGCGGGGCCGGTATCCCCGGCTGCTGGGCCCCGAAGCCGGCGGCGTTCGGGTCGCCGCCCATCATGGCACCGGCCCCCTGGGAGGACCCGTCCAGCACCATTTGCGGCTGGTCGGGGTTGGGCTCGGTGCCCGGCAGGAAGGCTTCCCAGATGGCGCGGTTGTCGCCGAACTGGGCCAACTGGCCGTTGGCCGGGTTGACGCGGACGAGGCGCAGGCCGGGCGGAACGCGGAACGGCGTCGCCGGCTTGTCCTTCAGCGCCACCTGCATGACCTCCTTGAACACCGGCACGGCGGCGGACCCGCCGGTCTCGTGGCTGCCCAGCGAACGCGGCTGGTCAAAGCCGATATAGGTGCCGACCACCAGATCGGGCGAGAAGCCCATGAACCAGGCGTCGTGGCTGTCGTTGGTGGTGCCGGTCTTGCCGGCCAGCGGCTTGCCCAGCGACTTCAGCGCCGCCGCGGTGCCGCGCTGGACCACGCCCTCCAGGATCGAGACGATCTGGTAGGTGGTGCGGGGGTCGTTCACCTGCTCGCGGGTGTCGGGCACGGCGGGCACCGCCATGCCGTCCTTCCAGCTGACGTTGGTGCAGCCCTCGCACGCGCGGTTGTCGTGGCGGAACACGGTCTTGCCGTTGCGGTCCTGCACACGGTCGATGAAGGTCGGCACCACCCGCTTGCCGCCATTGTCCAGCATGGCGTAGGCGGTGGCGAGGCGCAGCACCGTCGTCTCGCCGGCACCCAGCGACATCGGCAGATAGGGCTGGAGGTTGTCGACGATGCCGAACTTCTCGACCAGCGCTTTGACCTTGTCCATGCCGATCTGCTGGGCGAGGCGGACGGTCATGACGTTGCGCGACTTCTCGATGCCGACGCGCAGCGGGGTCGGGCCGTAGAATTCGTGGCTGTAGTTCTCAGGCCGCCAGACCGGCTGCCCGCCGCCCGGATCGAAGGAGAAGGGCGCGTCCATCACCAGCGACGACGGGGTGAAGCCCTGGTTCAGCGCCGTCAGGTAGACGAAGGGCTTGAAGGACGAACCGGGCTGGCGCAGCGCCTGGGTGGCGCGGTTGAACACGCTCATCGCCGGGGAGAAGCCGCCAACCATCGCCAGCACGCGACCGGTGTGCGGATCGAGCGCCACCAGACCGCCCTGGACCTGCGGGATCTGGCGCAGGCCGTAGCTGCCCGGCGGCAGTTCCTTGGCGGCGGACTTGTCATTCTTCCTGGCCGGCTTCTCGTCCTCGTCCTTGGCCGGCGGGCCGCTCACCGCCTCGACCAGCAGGATGTCGCCCAGCTTGGCGACGTCGGACGGCTTGCGGATCGCCGGGCCGGCGACGTCGCCGTCCTTGGAGGCGCGGGCCCAGCGCAGTTCGGACAGCGGGATGCGCCCGCGGGTGCCGTCGGCCACCCCGATGTCCAGCCCGTCCGCCTGATCGTCCTTCAGCACGACCGCCAGCTTCCAGCCCTCGGAGCCCGCGGGCGGCGGCATGGCGGCCAGCTTCTTCGGCCAGTTGTCGAAATTCTCCATCTTGGCGACCGGGCCGCGCCAGCCATGGCGGCGGTCGTAGGCGATCAGCCCGTCGCGCAGCGACTTGGTGGCGGTGGCCTGCAGCACCGGGTCCATCGAAGCGCGGACCGACAGCCCGCCCTCGTACAGCGCCTGCTCGCCATAGAGCTTCACCAGCTCGCGCCGGATCTCCTCGGCGAAATATTCGGAGGTCACGACCTCCTGCTCGTCGCGCTTGCGGGTGACCAGCGGGCGCCCCTGGGCGGCCTTCGCCTCCTCCGGCGTGATGTAGCCGTCCTCCGCCATGCGGCCGATCACCCAGTTGCGGCGGGCGATGGCGGCGTCATGCTGGCGGTCGGGGTTGTAGTTGGACGGCGCCTTGGGCAGGGCCGCCAGGAAGGCGACCTCCTCGATGCTCAGCTCGTCCAGCGCCTTGTTGAAATAGTTCAGCGCCGCCGCCGCCACGCCGTAGGAGCGGTTGCCCAGGAAAATCTCGTTCAGATACAGCTCGATGATGCGGTCCTTGGTGAAGGCCCGCTCGATGCGGACCGCCAGGATCGCTTCCTTGATCTTGCGGGCGAACGACACCTCGTTGGTCAGCAGCATGTTCTTGGCGACCTGCTGCGTGATCGTGCTGGCGCCCACCGGCCGGCGCTCGCGGCCGAAATTCTCGATGTTGGTCAGGATCGCGCGCAGGATGCCGATGGGGTCGACGCCCTGGTGGCCGTAGAAATTCTTGTCCTCGGCCGCCATGAAGGCGTTCATCACTTGGCGCGGCATGGCGTCGATCGGCACGAAGATGCGCCGCTCCGACGCGAATTCGGCCATCAGGCGCCCGTCGCCGGCATAGATGCGCGTGGTCACCGGCGGCTCGTAGTTGGCCAGCTTGGTATAGTCGGGCAGGTCGTGGTCGTAATGCTCGAACAGGAAGACCAGCCCCCCGGCGCCGGCAAGAACCAGCATCACGAAGGCCATCAGCAAGGACAGAAGGAGACGCATGACCAATCCCGCAAGAAACGACGAACGGCGTGGCTGAAGCCCGCCCCTTTCCGGGGTGGGACCGCGAGCCATGCCTGACAGGGCGGCGCATCCTACACCGCCGCGCCGGGAAGCGCCGCCCCCGTTCCCGTCATGTCAGGAAAATGTGACGCGCAGAGGGCATGCGCGAGAAATCGCCGGCGCAAAAGGGGTAATCCGCCCCTCGCTGTCGCGTTTCAGCTGCGCTGCGCGCCGTGCAGCCAGCGGAAATAGCTGTCGATGGTCCGCGCCAGCGACTTGCCCAGCCGCTCGCGGTGCGCGCCGGAGGTCAGCAGACCGACATCCTGCCGGTTCGACAGATACCCCATCTCGATCAGCGCCGACGGCACGTCGGGCGCGGTCAGCACGGCGAAGCCGGCCTGCCGGTGCGGCCGGCTGGAGATCAGCGGCACGTCGCGCCCCAGCGTCTGCAACGCCAGCGTCGCGAAGCGCTTGGAATGGTTCATCGTGTCGCGCTGGGCCAGATCGATCAGGATGTTGGCGACAAGCTGGTTCTCGCCCGACAGGTCGAGACCGACCAGGGCGTCGGCCTTGTTCTCCTTGGCGGCCAGCATCTCTGCCTCGCGGTCGGACGCCTTGTCGGACAGGGTGTAGATCGACAGGCCGCGCATGTCGCCGCTGCTGATGCTGTCGGCATGCAGCGAGATGAACAGGTCGGCCCCGGCCTCGCGCCCGATGGCGACACGGTCGCGCAGGCGGATGAACACGTCGCTGTCGCGGGTCAGCTTCACCCGGTAGCGGCCGGTCGCCTCCAACTGGCGCTTCACCTCCCTGGCGGTGGCGAGCGTGATGTCCTTCTCATAGATGCCGCCGACGCCGATGGCGCCGGGGTCCTGGCCGCCATGGCCGGGATCAAGCACGATCAGCGGCTTTTCCGCCACCGTCGGCGGCTTGTTGTCCGGCAGCGGCGGAGCGACGGGCAGAGCGGCCGGGATCAGCTGGGCCGGCGGAATTGGCGGCAGCGGGGCGAAGGGCGGCGGAGCCGGAACCGTGCTGGCGGGATCGGCGGCGGGCGGCGACGGCTGCGGGGCCGGAACCGGCGCCGGGATCGCCATCGCCGAAGACACGATGGAGGACATCGTCAGCTGCCCCTTGCCGCCGACCTCCTTCGCATCCCTGCCGGCCCCGGCGAGCTGCCGGAACTCGGCCGGCGTCGTCTTTTCCAGGTCGAGGACGAGGCGCGGCTGATGGCCGTCGCGCGCCGGGATCATGTAGCCCTCGCGCAGGCGGGCGGGACCAACCGTCTCGAAGGTCAGCCGCGTGCCGCGCGGACCTCCGGCATGGTGGTAGCGCGCGACCACCCCCTTGCCCTCCATCGGCAGCGACCCGCCGGGCCAGATCAGATCGGGCAGATCGACGACGATGCGGTAGGGATCGGCGACCAACGACACGGTGAAGGACACCGGGTCGCTCAGCTCCAGCACGAAGCGGGTCTTGTCCGGATGGATGCCCAGCCGGGCATCGACCACCGCGGTGCGCGGCGGCGCCGACGGCAGGGCCGCCGTGGTCTGCGCCGTCGCCGGCCCGGCCGTCATCCCGGCCGACCCGAAGCCCAGCAGCACCAGTGCCAGCACAAGCACCCCGAGGACACGGCCAACCGATCTGCGCGGCGAACCGGCGGAATGCGGGTGGCGGTCGGGTGCGGTGGCGGGCAGGCTGGGCGGCCGTGGCATCAAATCTCCTCGGCGGCAGAGGGTGTGCGGCAATGGGCAAGCAGCGCAAGCAGGCGCCGGATGACCAGCTATAGCCCAGCCAATTCAACGCTCTCAACGCGGATCGTCAGAGCCCGAGTCAATTCCGGCCGGGGGTGCCGTTCCTGCAACAGTGGAGGGGACGGCAAGCCCCGGCGTGGCCGGACCGCACCCCGGACGGGCTGCCCCGGTGGAAGGTGGCGGCCCGGCTTCCCCGCGACGAACTTGTTCGCCGAATCGGCGCATTTCCGCGTTGTGCAAGAGGGATCGCTTGTCTATGGTATCTTTGCGACAGACCGCAATTCGCCAGACCAGGGTCGGACTTCCAAGGTGAGCGTCGCTTCGCTGATCCCCGGACATCGATTCCATCGAGCCGAAGGTCAGCCGATCGCCGGTCACGGGGCCTGATCCAAGGGGCTGCGGCGTCGCCCTCGACACCGCCTGTCCGGCCATCCGCGCCGGAGGGACGTCGCAGGGTGGCGCGTTCGGATTGGCGGTGAGAGGACGAAACCTCGAAGCTGGCTGTGGCCGCAAGGCGGCAGCCCGGCGCGTGTCGACCGGGCCGTCCTGGCTGCTCTCGTCAGCGCCGTTCGGCGGTTCCGGTCCGTCGTGCCGTATGCTTCGCCCACAACAGACGCTGCGTCCAGGCGGCCCGACCGGTCGCGCGGGTTCCCTGGGTCGCGCCGTTGAGGATCGTATATGGCCAAGCGCATGCTGGTGGACGCCACGCACCCGGAAGAAACCCGGGTCGCCGTGGTCAATGGCAACCGGCTGGAAGAACTCGACTTCGAGATCGCCAGCCGCAAGCAGCTGAAGGGCAACATCTACCTGGCGAAGGTGACGCGGGTCGAGCCTTCGCTCCAGGCGGCCTTCGTGGAGTATGGCGGGAACCGCCACGGCTTCCTCGCCTTCTCCGAAATCCATCCCGACTATTACCGCATTCCGATGGCCGACCGCGAGGCCCTGCTGGCCGAGGAACGCCGGCTGGAGGAGCAGGCGGAAGCCCGGGCCGAGGCCGCCGCCGACGGCGCCGTGATGGCCGAGCCGATCCGCCCCGAGCAGGTGGTCGAGGAATGGTCGCCGATGCCCTCCCCCATCGCGCCCGAGGCGTCCGATGAGGAAGACGGTGACGACAGCGGCGAAGACGCCGAGGCCGCCGACGAGCAGGCCGCCCCGTCCGAAGGCGCCGCCCCCGACACGCTCGGCGGCGACGAGGACGAGGAGGCGGAAACCCAGCGCCGCCGCTCGCGCCCGCTGCGCTCCTACAAGATCCAGGAAGTGGTGAAGCGCCGGCAGGTCATGCTGGTGCAGGTGACGAAGGAGGAGCGCGGCAACAAGGGCGCCGCGCTGACCACCTACCTGTCGCTGCCCGGCCGCTACTGCGTCCTGATGCCCAACACCGGCCGTGGCGGCGGGATTTCCCGCAAGATCACCAACCCGGCCGACCGCAAGCGCCTGAAGGAAATCCTGTCGGATCTCGACATTCCCGACGGCATGGCGGTGATCCTGCGCACCGCCGGGCTGGAGCGCTCCAAGCCCGAGATCAAGCGCGACCTGGAATATCTCCTGCGCCTGTGGGACGACATCCGCGAACAAACGCTGAAGTCGTCGGCGCCCTGCCTCATCTATGAAGAGGCGAACCTGATCAAGCGGTCGATCCGCGATCTCTATTCCAACGACATCGACGAGATTTGGGTCGAGGGCGAGGCCGGCTTCCGCACGGCGCGCGAGTTCATGGACATGCTGATGCCGGGACATTCCCAGCGCGTCCAGCTGTACCGCGACAGCCAGATCCCGCTGTTCCACCGCTATCAGGTGGAAACGCAGATCGACGCCATCCACAGCCCGGTGGTGCAGCTGCGTTCCGGCGGCTACATCGTCATCAACCCGACCGAGGCGCTGGTCTCCATCGACGTCAACTCCGGCAAGTCGACCCGCGAGCGCAACATCGAGGAAACCGCCTACAAGACCAACCTGGAGGCCGCCGACGAGGTGGCGCGCCAGCTGCGTCTGCGCGATCTGGCCGGCCTGATCGTCATCGACTTCATCGACATGGAGGAGCCGCGGAACAACGCCGCCGTCGAGCGCCGCATGAAGGAGGCGATGAAGAACGACCGGGCGCGCATCCAGCTCGGCCGCATCTCCGCCTTCGGCCTCCTGGAACTGTCGCGCCAGCGTCTGCGTCCGTCGCTCCTGGAGACCAACTTCGAGCGCTGCCCGCACTGCTCGGGCACCGGCGTCGTCCGGTCGGTCGAATCCGCCTCGCTGCACGTCCTGCGCGCCATCGAGGAAGAGGGCATCCGCAAACGCTCGGCCGAGATCACCATCTTCGTCCCGACCTCCATCGCGCTCTACATCCTCAACCAGAAGCGCGGTGAACTGGCCAAGATCGAAGAGCGTCACGCCTTCAGCGTGATGGTCCAGGCCGACGACGGGCTGATTGCACCGGATCACCGTCTGGAGCGCAACAAGGCCCGCCTGCCCGACGAGGACGCCCCGCTGGTCAGCGCCGACCGCGTGATGGCAGAGACCGACCGCGCGCTCGCCGCCGAGCCGGTCGAAACGGTGGAGGAGCCGGAAGCCGAGACCGAGGCCGTGCAGGCCGAGGAGACCGGCGAGCGTGCCGAAGCCAACGGCGAGGGCACCGGCGAGGATCGCCGCCGCCGCCGCCGCCGCCGCCGTGGCCGTGGCCGTGACCGCGAGGACGGCCGGACCGAGGGCGACAGCGCCGAAGGCGAGGCCGAGACGGACGAGGCGGATCAGGACGCCGGCCAGGACGCCGATGAGAGCGTTCTGCCGGTTGCCGCCGAAGCCATCCCCGGTGCCGCCATCTCCGAACCCGAGACCGATTCCGCCGACGCCGAAGGCGACGACGGGGATGAGGATGACGGCGAGGACGAGACCGGCGCCGATGCCGGCGAGCGCAACGGCGATGGCCGCAAGAAGCGCCGCCGCGGCAAGCGTGGTGGCCGTCGCCGGTCGCGCCGCGAGGGTGCGGAAGGCCTGGAGGGCGGCGAAGACGCCGCCGACCAGCAGCCCGACGCCGCTCCGGTCGCTCCGGCCCAGACGGCGCAGGCTCCGGCCGAGGCGAGCGATCTCGACTGGATCCTGGCCGGCGAAGCCGCTCCGGCGGTCGAGGAAGCCCCGGTTCCGGTGACCGCCACCGAACCGCCGGTGGCCGCTCCGGCCGACGCTGCCAAGGCGCCCGCCAGGAAGGCGTCGCGCAAGCGCAAGGCCGCCGCCGAGGCGCCGGTCGAAGCCGCCCCCGCGGCTGCTCCTGCGGTCGTCGCCGAAGCTCCGGCCAAGGGCCGCAAGCGCAAGGCCGCTGCCCCGGTCGAAGCGCCGGTCGAGGCCGTTGCCGAAACCGCGCCGAAGAAGGCGTCGCGCAAGCGCAAGGCCACCGCCGAGGCGCCGGTCGAAGCCGCGCCCGAGCCGACTCCGGCGGCCGCTGCCGAAGCCCCGGCCAAGGGCCGCAAGCGCAAGGCCGCCGCTGCGGTCGAGGCGCCGGCGGAGACCGTTGCCGAAGCCGCTCCGGCCAAGAAGGCGTCGCGCAAGCGCAAGGCTGCTGCCGAGGCCCCGGCCGAAGCCGCGTCCGAGCCCGCGGCAGCCACGCCGGCCCCGGCTCCCGAGCCGGCTGCGGCTGACAACGATGCCGACGCCGATGCCAAGCCGCGCCGCGGCTGGTGGAAGCGGTAAGCCCAACGGCCCAACCGGGACCTCTGGAACGGGAAAAGGCGCCGCAAGGCGCCTTTTCCTTTTCCCGGACGTTATCACCCCTGCCACAGGACAGGTCGGACCATGAGCAAGGCCTTCACCCGCGAGACCGACACGCAGGACGACGACGACCTCGACGATCCGGCACCGTTGCCGCAGGGCTTCAAGAACTACATGACCCCGCCCGGCTTCCAGCGCATGCAGGAGGAACTGCGCCACCTGCTGCGGGTGGAGCGGCCGAAGATGGTGGAGGTGGTGTCCTGGGCCGCCGGCAACGGCGACCGCTCGGAGAATGGCGATTATCTGTACGGCAAGAAGCGCCTGCGCGAGATCGACCGCCGCATCCGCTTCCTGAACAAGCGGCTGGAATCGGCGGTGGTGGTCAATCCGCAGGACCAGAAGAACCGCGAACAGGTCTTCTTCGGCGCCACCGTCACCTATGCCCGCGAGGATGGGGCGGAGAACACCGTCACCATCGTCGGCGCCGACGAGGTCGACCCCGACCGCGGCCATGTCAGCTGGATTTCCCCCATGGCCCGTGCCCTGCTTAAGGCGCGGGAGGGTGATCTGGTGGACGTGCGCACCCCGGCGGGACTGGAACAGGTCGAAGTGCTGGAGATCCGGTACGCCGACTGACGAAGGGGGCGGCGACCCGCCCCCCGCCAGACTTTATTCCGCTGTCGGCTGGTAAATCTCCCCACCCGACTGGCGGAACTTCTCCGACATCTCGGCCATGCCGGACTCCGCGGCGTCGCGGATTTCCTGCGTGATCTTCATCGAGCAGAATTTCGGCCCGCACATCGAACAGAAATGCGCGGTCTTGGCGCCTTCCGCCGGCAGGGTCTCGTCGTGATAGGCCATCGCCGTGTCGGGATCGAGCGACAGGGCGAACTGGTCGCGCCAGCGGAATGAGAAGCGGGCACGCGACATGGCATCGTCGCGCAACCGCGCCGCCGGGTGTCCCTTGGCGAGATCGGCGGCATGGGCGGCGATCTTGTAGGCGATGACGCCGGCCTTAACGTCGTCGCGGTCGGGCAGGCCGAGATGCTCCTTCGGCGTGACGTAGCAGAGCATCGCCGTGCCGAACCAGCCGATCATCGCCGCACCGATGGCACTGGTGATGTGGTCGTAGCCGGGTGCGATGTCGGTCACCAACGGCCCGAGCGTGTAGAAGGGCGCCTCGCCGCACAGCGCCAGCTGCTTCTCGACATTGTGCTTGATCTTGTGCATCGGCACATGGCCCGGCCCTTCGATCATCACCTGCACGTCGCGCGCCCAGGCGATCTTGGTCAGCTCACCAAGCGTCTCCAGCTCGGCGAACTGGGCGGCGTCGTTGGCGTCGGCCTGGCTGCCCGGCCGCAGCCCGTCGCCCATCGACAGCGCCACGTCATAGGTCCGGCAAATCTCGACGATGTCGGCGAAGTGGTCGTAGAGGAAATTCTCGCGGTGATGCGCCAGGCACCATTTGGCGATGATCGAGCCGCCGCGCGAGACGATGCCGGTCACCCGCTTCGCCGTCAGCGGGATGTGGGCCAGCCGCAGGCCGGCATGGATGGTGAAGTAATCGACGCCCTGCTCCGCCTGCTCGATCAGCGTGTCGCGGAACAGCTCCCAGGTCAGATCCTCGGCCCTACCCTTCACCTTCTCCAATGCCTGATAGATCGGCACGGTACCGATGGGAACCGGGGAGTTGCGCAGGATCCATTCGCGGGTCTGGTGGATGTCGGCGCCGGTGGACAGGTCCATCACGGTGTCCGCCCCCCAGCGGATCGACCAGACCATCTTCTCCACCTCCTCCTCGATGGAGGAGGTCACGGCGGAATTGCCGATGTTGGCGTTGATCTTGGTCAGGAAGTTGCGGCCGATGATCATCGGCTCCGACTCGGGATGGTTGACGTTGGACGGGATGATCGCCCGCCCGCGCGCCACCTCGTCACGGACGAATTCCGGGGTGATGAAGTCGGGAATCTCGGCGCCGAAATCCTCGCCGTCCCGGGCAGCCTCCAAGGCGGCGGCGCGACCCAGATTTTCGCGGATGGCGATGTATTCCATCTCCGCGGTGACGATTCCGGCGCGGGCATAGGCCATCTGGGTCACCGCCCCGCCACCCTTGGCGCGCAGCACGCCGTTGTCGGCGGTCTCGACATCGCCGCGCGCCAGGATCCAGTCGCGGCGGTGCTTGGACAGGCCGGTCCGGACGTCGATGGCAACCGACTCGTCGGTGTAGGGACCGGAAGCATCATAGACGGTCAGCTGCGGCTCGCCGCCCGACAGCGCGATCTCGCGCAGGGCGACGCGCAGATCGGGGAAGCGCGTGCCGGGCACGTGGATTTTCCGCGACGACGGCAGCGGGCCGGTCGAAATGCGGATGGCGGTCTCGTTGAAGTCCTTAGGCATTGGGTTTCTCCGTCGGAGGTGGGCGGACAAACCCGGGACTGCGGACGGAGGTGCGGTATCTTCGTGCGGGCCGTTCTCGGAATGGCTTCCCCGGCGTGGCGGGGCCGATACGGCCGGACGGGGCGAGAATCGGCCCGTCACGAGGTCCCTCCCTTCGCCGGTATGACCCGGATCAGGTTCGAAGGGTCACCACGCTGCCGGCTTGCGCAGTGCGCCGCCCGGCCGTTGGTATCTCAGCCCCCTGTCGGGACCCCCCTGGAATGCGGCCCATCCTGCCGCCGACGGACGGTCGTGTCAAAAGGAAAGCGCTGCGGACGATCCGCCTGCCATATTGTGGAAACGCGCTACATCCAGCGTTTCGACCGGACATAGACCATCGGCAGCAACGCCGACAGCAGCATCAGACCCAAGGCGCTGGCATAACCGAAGGGCGACTGGCTGCCGGGCATGTCGGTGAAGTTCATGCCGCCGATGCTGGCGACGAGGGTCGGCGGATAGAGCAGGACGGTCAGGACCGACACGATCTTGACGATCTCGTTCTGCTCGACATTGATCTGTCCCAATGCGGTGTCCAGCGCCAACGCGACCTTTCCCGATAGGAATCGGGCATACTGGTCGAGCCCGCGCAGATCCTGCAGGGTGGTCTTGGCCCAGCGCCGCGTCGCCTTGCCGGCGTTCCAGCCGTCGCCGCGCGCCAGGAAATCGGTCATGCGGGTGAGGCTGGCCAGACTGATCCGCGCCTTGCCGATCAGATGGCCGGCATGGCCGATGCGCTTCAACGTCTGGGCGTCGTCCAGCGTCTCGCCGCGGGAGCGCAGCTTGCGCCCGCGGAAGTAACGGCGGTTCAGCGCATCCATTTCCACCCCGGTCCGCCGCAGCACGACGGAGGTGCGGTCGATCATCCCGTCCACCAGGGCGGCCAGCACCAGCTCGCCGCGGGCGGCGGAGACCTGCCCATGGGTGGCGCGGCGGCGGAAGGCCAGCAGGGCCTGCGGGTCGATGTCGTGGATGGTCACCAGCCGCCGGCCGGCCAGAACGAAGCTGACGGTGGCGATACGCGGCTCGTCGGTGTCGGCCCAGACCAGGGCGGTGACGGTCATGGTCAAGGCACCACCGGCCACGCGCAGACGGCTCGATTCCTCGATCTCCGCCATCTGCTCGCGGGTGGGCAGGCCGGTGCCGATCAGCGCCTCCGCCCGCGCCAGCTCGTCGGGCGTCGGGTTGATCAGGTCCAGCCACACGGCAGTGTCGGGCAGCGTGACCGACACGTCTGCGGCCTCCCTGTCCCAGCGCAGCAGACCGCCGTCATTGACAAAAACATGCAGCAAGTCTGCGCTCCTCGCGTGGCTTTGAACTGAGCTTATCCTTTGCCCATGTGGAACAGCAGGACGGCAACGTGATCGACGGCATCACCCCCGCGCGCTCGCCATTTCCAGCAGACGCACCCCAAACCCTCCATTTACGTCAACCAGTTCGCCATGGGCAATTGCCTGCCCTTCGACACAGACATCGACCGGCGCCTGAACCGGACGGTCCAAATCCAACACGCCCCCATGGATCAGCGCCAGAATGTCGGCTAGGCGTCGTTCCACCGTGCCAACGATGACCGAAAGCGTCACTTCCACCTCAAGCAGGGCGGACATTGCCGGCTTCGCTCCGGCGTCCGCCACCGATGCAGCCATCTGGGGGAGTTGACGGGGGATCTCCAGGTCATCCGGTTCGGAGGCGACGACAACCCGCCAGCACCGCTTGCCGGCACGGAGCCGCCCGGTCACCAGCGAGCGCCCCGCCACCTCGACGCGGACGGCCCCATCGGAGTCGCCGTCGACGGCAAAGACCGTCCCAGCTGCCGCCGCCAGCAGATCGCATAATGGCAGCTGTATCGTACCGACCACAACCTGCACGGTCGTCATGCTGTGCAGCGTCTCCCGCACCAGATGGCGGCGCCACAACGGATCATTGCCGAAGCGTTCTCCGGCAAACATGGACTGAAGCTGTGGGCGCACCGGTTCCAAGAGCCCATAGGGCAGGAGCAGATCCAGGCCACCGCTCCGCCCCTCCAGTTCGACCGCGAGTCGCACGCACATGCAGCCGCAAGACGGTCGGGCGATGGTCGCAAAACGCGGGGATGTTTCGATGCGGTCCGCATCGAAACGCACCGTGCCCACCGGCTGGAAAGCCGCTCCGAGGTCGCCCAGCAGCCGGTGGGCCATCCCCATCGCCAACTCAAAATCAAATTTGCTGAGAGTGCGCGACGGAATGCGCAGGCAAACATCGGCCGGATCGCCGCCGAGCAAGGCTTCTCCCAACGCCTCGACAAAGGCCCGGTCGATGGCGAGCAGTCCGTAATCGTCCCAGGGATCCGCACGAAACGGGATCAGCGGCCGTTCGCCCGTCTCGTCATCGATCCAGTCGGCAAAGCGCACCGACCGCATGCTCATCAGAGCCACATCCACAGACGCACCGCTATGGGCGCGCAGGGAGGTGGCAAGCATGCGCACGAAACGGTCGATCACCACCTCGAGCATCGGCAGGCGGTCTACCGAAACCCGCCTGTTCTGGAGCAGGGCCGCCAGGCCCGATGACAGAACCGGCGGGGTCCAGCCTGCCTCCGCATCCTGCGCCGGTGGGCTGGGCCCGACGACGGTATCCATGGGGGCGGTTTCCACGGGGGCGGCATCGGCGGCAACGCGAAGCGCGTTTTGCCGGTCCGGTGCCACATGGTCGAGAATACGGGCGAGGGCCTCCGCCCCGACGGCGGACTCCGCAGACTCGGCCATCGTCAGCACTTGGTCGAGAACCGCGAGCGCGGCGGGGGATGGCCGACGTGTGCGCGACAGGCAGCGCACCACAAGCGGCTGAAGCTGGTCGTCCAACGCCATCAGCGCCTCGGCCGCCACTTCAGCTGGAAGAGCGGACAGCACCGCAGCAATGGTCTGGGGCGCCTCGCCACCGAGAAGACGGGCAAGCCGGTCAGCCGGCACAGTCCGCAAACCGCACAAGGGAACTCCGTCCGCCGCCATGCCGGCCTCCCAGGCAGTTCTGCGCAGAGTGGATCCCGAATGGCCCTGCCAGAGATTCGGGTCCTGGCGAATGCTCACCGCCGACCACGAGAGCAGGCGGAACACCAAAAGTCTAGACGATACGACCGCCGCGACGTGGCTTTTCGGGCGGTTTGGCGGGCGCGGCCTTCCCCCCGTCATCGAGGTCCAGCATCGCGCCCTCGTCCTTCAGCGCCTGTTCCAGCTTGCGGCGGAAGGCGCCGCCATCCCGCTTGGCGTCGAGGAAATGGCCGACAGCCTCCTTCGCCGCGTCGCTGTCATAGGGGACCTTGCCCAGAGCGGCCAGCCGGGCACGCTCCACCAGCTTCGGGTCCATCTTCTCGCGGATGGCCTTCATCTGGCGGAGCAGGTCCTTGCGCAGGTCGTTCATCGGGTCCCCATAAGCAGCGTCAGGCCTTGCCGATCAGGGTGCCGGCGCCACCCTCGGTGAAGATCTCAAGCAGCAGCGCATGCGGCACGCGGCCATCCAGGATAACAGCGGCATCGACGCCCTGCTCCACCGCACCGATGCAGGTCTCGATCTTCGGGATCATGCCGCCGGACGCGGTGCCGTCGGCGATGGCCTTGTGGGCATCCTCCAGCGACATCTTCTCGATCAGCTTCTTTTCCTTGTCGAGCACGCCGGCGACGTCGGTCAGCAGGAAGAAGCGCGCCGCCTTCACCGCCGCCGCGACCGCGCCGGCCGCCGTGTCGGCGTTGATGTTGTAGGTGTCGCCATTCACGTCGAAGCCGACCGGCGCGATCACCGGGATGATGTCCGACTGGGCGAGCGCATGCAGGATCTGCGGGTTGACCTTGTAGGGCTCGCCGACGAATCCCAGGTCCAGCACCCGCTCGATGTTGCTGTCGGGATCGCGCTGGACGCGCTCCAGACGGCGGGCGGTGATCAGGTTGCTGTCCTTGCCCGACAGACCGACGGCACGGCCGCCGGCGCTGTTGATGGCGGCGACGATCTGCTTGTTGATGGAGCCGGCCAGCACCATCTCGACCACCTCGACCGTCTCCTTGTCGGTGACGCGCAGGCCGTCGATGAAGCTGGACTTGATCTTCAGACGCTCCAGCATCTGGCCGATCTGCGGCCCGCCGCCATGGACGACCACCGGGTTGATGCCGACCTGCTTCAGCAGGACGATGTCACGCGCGAACAGCTCCGCCAAGCTGGCGTCGCCCATGGCGTGGCCGCCGTACTTGATGACGAAGGTGCTCCCGGCATAACGGCGCATGTAGGGCAGCGCTTCGGACAGGGTACGGGCCTTGGCGAGCCACTCGTCACGGGTGGGAGTCTGCACGGGAGGATGCCCTTTGTCGGGGTGGAGTGTCGGGCTTCTTTAACGGAAAGGTCGGCCGGTTGCCTAGGGGGCAATTTATCGGTCACACACCCCCGTGACGGCCTCCTGCGGCCGCGGCAGCCGTGCCGCCGGCCGGACGCCACAATCCGGCCAGCCGCGTCATCGGCTGGGTCAGCGCGGTGACGGCCACCGCCATCAGCACCATCGCCGAAAAACAGGGGCCGGACAGCACGCCCGCCTCCAGCAGGACGGTCAGGACGATGACCTCCATCAGCCCCTTGCACGGCATCAGCGTGCCGAGCCGGAGCGCGTCGGGCCAGGACTCCCCGGTCCAGCGGGCGGGCAGCGTGGTGCCGGCCATCTTGCCGGCGATGGTGGCGAGGCTGGCGAGGGCGAAGACGGTCCATTGCGCCGGATCGTCCAACGTCAGGGTCACCTTCAGCCCGGTCAGGGTGAAGAAGAAGGGCAGCAGGATCAGCGTGGCAAAATGCTCCAGCCGGTCGAGGATCGCCGCCGCATAGCGGCGCGGCATCGCGCTGCCCGCTATGAAGGCGCCCAGGATATAATGCAGCCCGATCAACTCGGTCACCGCGGCCGATGCCAGCAACGCCGCACAGGTCACCACCACCGCGGTGTCGCCCATCCGCCCGTCCGGCGCCACCCGCTCCAGCAGGCGGTCAAGCAGCGGGCGGACCACCAGAACCGTCGCCCCGACATAGGCAAAGCCCAGAAGGCCGACCTTCGCCACCGCCCAGGCGTCGCCGCCGCCAGCCGCCCCATCGGCGGTCGACCAGGCCAGCACCGCGGTGATCAGCAGCCAGAGCAACGCGTCGTTTACCGCGGCATAGCCCAGCGCCAGCCGCCCCACCCGGTCGCCCAGCAGGTCCATCTCGCGCAGGATGGCGCCCAGCACCGGCAGAGCGGTGACGCCGACGCAGATGCCGAAGCCGGCGGCGAACAGGCCGGGTGTGGCGCGCGTACCGGTCATGGCGGGAAAGGCGCCGGCCAGCCACCAGCCCAGGGCCCCGCCCAGCAGGGTCGGCACCAGCATGCTGGACAGCGCCACCGTGGCGAAGGCCCCACCCCGCCCGCGGAACTCGGCGGGATCGAGATGGAGGCCGGTCAGGAAAGCGAAGAACACCACGGCCATCAAGGCCAACCCGGACAAGGGCGCGAGCGCCGCCGGTGCGAACAGCACGCCCCACAGATCGGGAACCAGCCGGCCGAGCAGCGACGGCCCCAGCGCCACCCCGAACAGGATCTGGACCACCACCATCGGGGCGATGTGACGACCGCCGCCGAGCCGCCACAGCAGAAACGGCCCGGCGATCAGCAGCAGGGCCTGCATCAGGAACAGCAGCGCGGGAGACAGACCGCCCATCGCCGCGGCCCGCCTATTCCGCGCCGAGTGCCAGGGCGGCGAGGCTGGCGCGCAGTTCCGCGATGCCGATGCCCTTCTCGGAACTGGTGACATGGATGTCGGGGAAGGCGGCAGGGTGCTTTTTCAGCCCGGCCTGGGTGTCACGGCGAACCTTGTCGAGATCCGCGGCCTTGACCTTGTCCGCCTTGGTCAGCACGACGACGTAGGGCACCGCCGTGCGGTCGAGCATCTCCATGATCTCATGGTCGTGGGGCTTCATCCCATGGCGCGAATCGATCAGCACCAGCGCCCGGCGCAGGGTGACCCGGCCGCGCAGGAAGCGGCGGACCATGTCGTTCCACGCCTCCACCTTCTCCTTCGATTCCTTGGCATAGCCGTAGCCGGGCATGTCCACCAGCTTCAGTCGATTGCCGAGGTTGAAGAAGTTCAGCTGCTGCGTGCGGCCCGGCGTGTTGGAGGTGCGGGCCAGCGTCTTGCGTCCGGTCAGCGCGTTGACGAGGCTCGACTTGCCGACATTCGACCGGCCGGCGAAGGCAACCTCCGGCAGGTCCGCCTCGGGCAGCTGGTTCAGCGCGTTGGCGCCCCAGACGAAGTCGCATTCCTTGGCGAACAGCAGCCGGCCGGCCTCCAGCGCGGCCTCGTCGAAGCCGGAAACGATGCTGGGGGTGTCGGGGGTCGGCGTGGCGGGGCTGGTCATGGCGGGCGCTCTCGTTTGGGTCGGCTAAAAAACATACCGCCGGCAGAGGCCCGTCAAGGGTCTTTGCCGGCGGCAGGTCTCAGGCATTGGGCAGGGGGGTCAGGACCTGACGGATCAGGCCTTCACGCCCATGCGCTTCATGATGGTCCACTGCTGCAGAACCGACAGGGTGTTGTTCCAGGCCCAGTAGATCACCAGACCGGCCGGGAAGCCGGCGAGCATGAAGGTGAAGACGATGGGCAGGAACTGGAACACCTTCGCCTGGATCGGGTCCGGCGGGGCCGGGTTCATCTTCTGCTGGAACCACATCGTCACGCCCATGATCAGCGGCCACAGGCCGAGATGCAGCATGGCGGGCGGATCCCAGGGGATCAGGCCGAACAGGTTGAAGATGGTCGTCGGATCGGGCGAGGACAGGTCGTGGATCCAGCCGAAGAACGGCGCATGCCGCATTTCGATGGTCACGAACAGCACCTTGTAGAGCGAGAAGAACACTGGGATCTGGATCAGGATCGGCAGGCAGCCCGACACTGGAGAGACCTTCTCGCGCTTGTACAGCGCCATCAGCTCCTGGTTCATGCGCGCCTGATCGTCGCTGAACTTCTCGCGCAGCTCCTGCATCTTGGGCTGCAGGGCCTTCATCTTGCTCATCGCCTGATAGGACTTGTTGGCGAGCGGGAAGAAGACGGCTTTGACGCAGACGGTCAGCACCAGGATGGCGACGCCGAAGTTGCCGATGATGCGGCCCAGGAAATCCAGCGCGTAGAAGAACGGCTTGGTCAGGAAGTAGAACCAGCCGAAGTCGATCGCCAGATCGAAGTTCTTGATGTTCAGCTTCTCGGAGTAGCCGTCGAGCAGCTTCACCTGCTTGGCACCGGCGAACAGACGGCCGGTGTTCTCGGCCGAGGCGCCCGGCGCCACCGTGACCGGCGCACCCATGGTGTCGGTCTGGTAGCGGTCGGTGTTGGCAACCTGGTTGTAGAGGAAGCGCGCCGTGACCTTCTCGTTCGGGTCGGGCACCAGCGACACCAGCCAGTACTTGTCGGTGATGCCGACCCAGCCGCCGGTGGTCTCCTTGGCGATCGAGCCGGCCTTGCGGACGTCGTCGTACTTCTCTTCGGTCAGCGAGCCGTTGAAGACGCCGAGCGGGCCTTCATGCAGGATGTAGTAGCCCGACGTGTGCGGCGTGCCGCTGCGCGACACCAGGCTGTAGGGCAGCAGGGTGACAGGGGCGGTGCCGGTGTTGCGGACGGTCTGCGTCACCGTGAACATGAAGTCCGGGTCGACGGCGATCTTGCGCTCGAACACCAGCCCCTGGCCGTTGTCCCAAGTCAGGGTCAGCGGCTTGTCAGGGGTCAGCGCGGCGCCGTCGGCGGTCCAGCGGGTGGTCGCGGTCGGAGCGGCGATGCCGGCGCCCTGCGGGACCCAGCCGAACTCGGCATAATAGGCGGCGGGCGTGCCGGCCGGGGCCAGCAGCACGATCTCCGGGCTCTTGGGGTCCGGGGTCTCGTGGTACTGGGCCAGCGTCAGGTCGTCGATGCGGCCGCCGACGAGGTTGACGGAGCCGTGCAGGGCCGGCGTGTCGATCTTCACGCGGGTACCGGCCGCCAGCTGCTCGGCGAGCAGGACGGGGCGCTCCTTCGCGACCTCAGCCGTGGCCGGAGGCTGCTGGGCGGGCACGCCGGGGGCCGGCACCGGCACCGACTGCTCCGTCTGGGCGGCCTGCTGGGCGGCGAGTTGCTTCTGCTGCTCCACCCGCGGCTTCTCGTAGAAAAACTGGAAGCCCAGAAGGATGGCGATCGACAGGGCAATCGCGATGATGAGGTTGCGTTGGTCGGTCATGGCGTCCCGGTTGCCGTGGGGCCTTTGGAAGAAGGGCGGCGTGTGCGCGGCCTTGTTACGGGTTTTCGCCGGGCTGGGCAACCGCCGCATGCCCCTTTTCCCGCAGTCCGCAGCGATGCGGCGCCAGGGGCGCCGGCCGCGGCACGGGATCGGGCACGGGATCCCAGCCCGACCCGCCCCAGGGATGGCAACGCCCGAGCCGGCGCACAGTCAGCCATCCCCCCCGGATGGCCCCATGCTTTTCCAGCGATTCGATGGCGTAGCAGGAGCAGGTCGGCTGGAAACGGCACTGCCAGCCCACGAAGGGCGACAAGGTCCAGCGATAGAGATAGACGAGCGCGCGGAGCAGGTGCGCGAGCGGGCTGAGGCCGGCGATGCGAAACATGACGTCGCGAGCCTCCTACCCTTCCGCCTCGCGCCACAGGCCGAGGCGCTTCAGCCCGGCGGCAAGGTCGCCGAGCAGGTCGGTCCACGGCCGCTCGGCCGTGCCGCCGCGGGCGACCAGCACGAAGTCGTGGCCGGGCGCCGCATGAACGGTCAGAATCTGCCGCGCGGCCTCACGCAAACGGCGGCGGGCACGATTGCGCACCACCGCGTTGCCGACCTTGCGGCTCGCCGTCAAACCGAGACGGATTGGCGGACCGCCTTCGGCGGGCCGCTGCTTGTCGTCGTGCCGGCGCACCTGGAGGATCAGGCCGGGAGCCACATGCTTTCGCCGTGTCCCGGCCACGGCCAGAAATTCCGGCCGCCGCATCAGGCGCCCGACCTCGTGGCCCGGCGCCGCCATAGCGGGGATCAGGCGCTCAGAACCTTGCGGCCGCGGGCGCGGCGACGGGCGATCACCTTGCGGCCGCCGACGGTGGCCATGCGGGCGCGGAAGCCATGACGACGCTTACGCACGATTTTGGACGGCTGGAACGTGCGCTTCATGGCGCCTACTCCTTAAACTTTGCTGATGGTGACGGGAAGAAAGCGCCCAGCCGGACGGCCGGGCGCCGTATCTATGAACCTGAACCGAACCGGAAGGCGCCTTACTCGGCAGCCCGGCGGCCGTTGACCATGCCGCGGCCGGTCGTGCGCTCGGCGATGCGGGCGGCCTTGCCGCGCAGATCGCGCAGATAGTACAGCTTGGCGCGACGGACGGCGCCCTTGCGGACCAGCTCGATCGAGTCGATGCGCGGGGAGTACAGCGGGAACACGCGCTCCACGCCCTCGCCGTAGCTGATCTTGCGAACGGTGAAGGAGCTGTTCACACCGGCGTTCTTGCGGGCGATCACGACGCCCTCATAGGCCTGGACGCGCTCGCGCGTGCCCTCGACGACCTTCACGTTCACGCGGACGGTATCGCCCGAGGAGAACTCCGGGATCGTCTTGCCACCGAGGGCCTTCTCGATCTGCTCCTGCTCGAGCTGCTGCAACAGGTTCATAGCACTACCCCTTTTCTATCGGCGCGCCTCGCGGCGGACCGTCACTCCGGTTTCGGGTCGCGCCGGCGAGCCTGCCGCCGACCCTTGTTCGTAACAGTTACTGCCGGACGGCTCGCCTGGTAGAGCGACCACAGGTCCGGCCGTCGGGCCTCCGTGATCTTCTCCGCCTCGGCCAGCCGCCAGGCCTTGACCTTCCCATGGTGACCGGACAGCAGAACCTCCGGCACCGTGCGCTCCACACCCTGTCCGTCGGTCCAGACCGCCGGCCGGGTGTAGTGGGGGTATTCGAGCAACCCCCGTTCGAAACTCTCTTCGCCCGCCGTCTCAACATTGCCCATGACACCGGGGAGCAAGCGCACCACGGCATCCATCAGGCTGAGCGCGGCGAGCTCCCCGCCGGACAGCACGAAATCCCCGAGGCTGACCTCTTCGAGGCCGTGCGCATCGAGGACCCGCTGGTCCACCCCTTCGTACCGGCCGCAGAGCAGCGTCACCACCGGGGTGGCGGCCAGCTCCTTGACCAGTTCCTGGTTCAGCACCCGTCCGCGAGGCGACAGATAAATCGCCCGGCCGCGTCCCGGTGCCCCCACAGGTCCCGCCGTCGCAGTCAAAGCCGCGTCCAGCACGTCGGGCCGCATGACCATGCCGGCCCCTCCGCCGAAGGGGGTCTCGTCGACGGAGCGGTGTTTATCGCGCGCGAACGAGCGAATGTCCACCGATTCCAGCGCCCAGACTCCATTTTCCAACGCCTTGCCCGCCAGCGAGTGGCCGAGCGGCCCCGGAAACATTTCCGGGAACAGCGTCAGAACCTTGGCCGTCCAGACCCGCGGACCGTCGGCGCCGTGATTCACGGCCCCTCCTCCCCGCTCCGGTCTCCATCCTCTTCACCCTCCTCCGCCTCGTCACCGGAGTCCTCGCGGGCCTCGATCACGGCGGGAAGGTCGACGACGATGCGGCCGCCCCGGACATCGACCACCGGCACGCAGGCCTTGGAGAAGGGAAGCATCTCCAAAGGCCCGCCTGCGGTCCTGATCTCCAGCACGTCGCCGGCGCCGAAGTCGTAGATCGCCTTCACCGTGCCGTAGACGGTTCCGTCGGCGAGTTCCGCACGCAGGCCGATCAGATCGGCATGGTAGAACTCGTCCTCGTCCTCCGTCGCCGGCAGAGCGCCGCGCTCCACATAGAGCCGCACACCGGCCAGGGCTTGCGCCTGTTCGCGGCTGGTCACCCCGTCGACCTTGGCCAGGAAGTTGTCCTTGACCATGCCCTGGAGCGTCACCGTGAACCGGCGGGTCCCGGTCTCGTCCGACATCGGGCCGTAGGTCATGACGTCGGCAGGTTCGGCGGTGAAGCTGCGCAGCTTCACCAGCCCCCGCACGCCGTGCGATCCCGCGAACTGGCCGACACAGATTTTGGCGGTCATCGAAGGAGCACCCGGCACGTCGTCACGACCTCAACCCTGCGGGCCAACCGGCCCGACCTTACCTTTAGACCCAACCTCAGCCCCAAGGTCAGCCTTCTGCGGCAGCCGCGGCAGCGGCGGCCTCGGCCTTCAGACGCTCCTGCGCCTTGGCCTTCGGAGCCGACTTCTTCGGAGTCTCGCGGACGGCGGGCTTCTCGACCAGGCCGGCAGTGGCCAGGAAGTGAACGACGCGGTCCGTCGGCTGGGCGCCGACCGACAGCCAATGCTTGGCGCGCTCGGCGTTCAGGATGATGCGCTGCTCATGCTCGCGCGGCAGCATCGGGTTGTAGGTGCCGATCTTCTCGATGAAGCGGCCGTCACGCGGGCTGCGGGCGTCCGCGATGACGATCGAGTAGAACGGACGCTTCTTCGCACCACCGCGAGCCAGACGAATCTTCAAAGCCATTGGTCGAAACTTTCTCTTCTCAAGTCAAACAGGTATCGGGTGATTTCGAGAGGCGGTCAGGTCAGCCGAAAGGCCCCTTGCCGCCAAAGCCGCCGAGTCCCTTCGGCAGCAGGTTTCCGAGGCCGCCGCGCAGCATCCCCTTCTTCCCAAGCTTCTGCACCTGCTTCATCATTCCGCGCATGGTCTCGAACTGCTTCAGCAGCTTGTTGAC
The DNA here is from genome assembly GCF_058780665.1 of Azospirillum sp. UENF 112521. Lineage (NCBI taxonomy): Bacteria > Pseudomonadati > Pseudomonadota > Alphaproteobacteria > Rhodospirillales > Azospirillaceae > Azospirillum > Azospirillum sp. UENF 112521. Next base: position 454,778 of record NZ_JBSNCI010000002.1, on the reverse strand, counting down.
CTCCTGCACCGAAGTGCCGGAACCGGCGGCGATGCGCTTGCGGCGCGAAGCCTTGATCAGGTCGGGGTTCTTGCGTTCCGCCTTGGTCATCGAGGAGATGATCGCCTCCTGGCGCTTGATCATCCCGTCGTCGACGTTGGCGTCCTTCAGCTGGTCCTTGATCTTGCCGATGCCCGGCAGCATTCCCATCAGGCCGGACATGCCGCCCATCTTGCGGAGCTGCTTCAGTTGCATCGCCATGTCGTCGAGGTCGAAGCCCTGGCCCTTTTCCATCTTGCGGGCGAGCTTTTCGGCCTCGTCCTTGTCGATGGTCTCGACGGCCTTCTCCACCAGCGACACCACGTCGCCCATGCCGAGGATTCGGCCGGCGATGCGGTCGGGGTGGAAGGGCTCCAGCGCGTCGATCTTCTCGCCGACGCCCAGCAGCTTGATCGGCTTGCCGGTGATCTGGCGCATCGACAGGGCGGCACCGCCGCGCGCGTCGCCGTCGATGCGGGTCAGCACGATGCCGGTGATACCGACCTTGTCGTTGAAATTGGTGGCGACGGTGACGGCATCCTGGCCGGTCATCGCGTCGGCGACCAGCAGGGTTTCCACCGGCTTGGTCGCGTCGCGGACGGCCGCGACCTCCGCCATCAGCTCCTCGTCGATGGCGAGGCGGCCGGCGGTGTCGAGCATGACGACGTCATAGCCTTCGAGACGGCCGGTCTCGATGGCGCGCCTGGCGATGGCGACCGGGTCCTGGCCCGGCACGATCGGCAGCGTGGCGACGCCGGTCTGCTCGCCGAGAACCTTCAGCTGCTCCTGGGCGGCCGGACGGCGGACGTCCAGCGAGGCCATCAGGACCTTCTTGCGGTCCTTCGTCTTCAGGCGCAGCGCGATCTTGGCGGTGCTGGTGGTCTTGCCCGAACCCTGGAGGCCGACCATCAGGATCGGCACCGGGGCGGCGGCGTTCAGGTTGATCTCGGCGCCTTCGCCCAGCATCTCCACGAGGTTGTCGTGGACGATCTTGATGACCTGCTGGCCGGGGGTGACCGACTTCAGCACCTCCTGCCCGACGGCGCGTTCCTTCACCTGGGTGACGAACTGCTTGACGACGGGCAGAGCGACGTCAGCCTCCAGCAACGCCACGCGAACTTCGCGCAGTGCGGCGGAGACGTCCTCTTCGGTCAGCGCGCCACGGCGGCGCAGCTTGTCGAAGATGTCGCCCAGGCGTCCGGTCAGGCCTTCGAACATGCGATACTCGTTCCCCAGTTCCGGGTCCAGCGTCAGGGCCGCCACCCGCACAAGCACGAAAGCGCCAGTGCGCGAATTTCGCGGACTGGCGGAGATACCCGGCGTTGGGCCGGGGTACCCGGTCTATCGGCTTTGCGGAAGACAGGTCGGCGGACCATAGAGAAGCCGGCAGGCCGAGTCAACCGCCACAGTCGGTCTTTTGCTGTCGTCCTTACGTCTGCCTTGCCCGGAGGCGGTTATCGGCCCCAAGCTTGTCACAAGCCATCAACCCTTAACCAAATTTTGGCGACTCTTTCGGATTATGAGTCACCAAATAGAGAAGGTATGCCGGCGATGTCGTCCGCCCAGGGCTTTGGGTCCAACAGCCCGCGAACCAAGCTGACCCAGAGCCAGCTCAACGCGATCCTGTTGCGGCACCAGGCATTCCGCAAAAGCCAGCCCGGCGGCGTGCGCGCCAACCTGAAGATGCGCGACCTGTCGCACCTCGATCTGTCCGGCATCGACCTGTCCGACGCCGACCTGTCGGGGGCGAAGCTGTTCAGCGCCCGGCTGACCGGCGCCAACCTCGCCAACGCCAACCTCTATGCCGCCGACCTGCGGCTCGCCAACCTGGAGAAGGCGGATCTGCGCCGGGCCGATCTGCGCGGCGCCTGCCTGCGCGGCGCCGTGCTGAGCGAGGCGACGCTGGTGGAGGTCGACCTGCGCGACGGCACGCTGCTGCATTACGACTCCAGCGGCGAGATGTACGCCCATGAATATGAGGATTCCGTCCTGACGTCGGAACTGACGGCGGCGACCATCCGCGGCGCCGACCTGTCGCGGGCCAAGATCGCCAACGCCTTCGTCATGCAGACCGACCTGACCGACGCCGTCCTGCGCGGCACCAAGTTCATGCGCGCCAACCTGACCGGATCCAACCTGACCGGCTGCGACCTGACCGACGCCGACCTGACGGAGGCGAACCTGTCGGGCGCCCGGCTGTCCGGGGCGGTGATGACCGGCTGCGCCATCAACCGCACCAATTTCAGCGGCGCCACCTTGATCGGCGCCATTCTGGACGCGGCGCAGATGCGTTCGCCCAACCTCCAGGCGGCGGTGCTGGCAAAGACGCTGGAGAACCCGGAGGACGACCTGCGCGAGATGCTGATGGAGCATCTGAGCTGGATCGACAGCGGCGGCAAGGCCGGCAAGCGCGCCGACCTGTCGGCGCTGGACCTGTCGGGGCGCAGGCTGGACGGGATCAACCTGTCGGCGGCGATCCTGCAATGCATCGCGCTGCGCGGCGCCAACCTGTCGGGTGCCGCCATGGCGATAGCCGATATGTCGCTGGCCGACCTGCGCAAGGCCGACCTGTCGAAGGCCGACCTGCGCGGGGTGAATTTCGAACGCGCCACCCTGACCGGCGCCAACCTGACCGGCGCCCAGCTCGGCCCCGTCCATATCCAGACGATGAGCGGCCATGTCTGGCGGGCCAACCTGCAACGCGCCCGGCTCGGCATGGCGCTGCTGTGCAAGGCCGACCTGCGCAAGGCCAACCTCTCCGGCGCCAATCTCGCCGGTGCCGACCTGAGCGGCGCCAACCTCAGCGAAGCCGACCTCACCGGTGCCGACCTGACCGGTGCGGTGCTGGACGGCGCCACCATGGACCAGGCGATCGTCGAGGAGGCGATCGGGCTGGCCAGCTGAGCGGTCGGTTCAGGACTCCGAATTCAGGCGGCCAAAGTTTTAAACGGAGGGCCCGCCCCGCTGCGCCATCCAGTCGCCGGAGCCGTAGACGCTGCGGACATGGCGGACCAGCAGGTTGCGGGCGTCGATCAGCTGGCCCATCCGCTCGCGGCAGGCGACGATGCCGGTGTCCGGATGATAGACCGGCGCCAATTCGCGGAAGCGCCGCCGGACCTGATCCTCGTCGAAGCACCATTCATTGACGAAACCGAACAGCTGGGCGGCGTCGCGCACCTGCGTGATGCGGCCGTCGAGCGGCTGGAAGGACAGGCGTTGCAGCGCGTGGGCCAGCGTCTTGTTGCGGTAGCCCAGCGTCTCCACCGCGGCTTCGAGCCGGCGGACATCCTCGCCCGGCAGGATGCGGGCGCCGGGATCGGCAAGCGCCAGGGCGGCGGCCAGCGCCTTGCGGATCGCACCGTCGCTGGCGTCGATCTCTCCCACCTCCAGCAGCGCCTCCCCCTCCGGGTCGCGCAGGCCCGGATCGGCACCCCCCTTCGGCGCCAGCAGCAGGGCGGCGGCCACAAGCATCGGCACTGCTGCCCCGCGGGCGGCGGCCAGCTCCAGAACGTCGGCACGGAACCGGGCGCCGCAGGGCACGGCACGGCCGGGGGTCGGTGAGGAAGCGGTCTCTTCCGGTGCGGTCATCGTCGGCGCCAACACTTGGTGGAAGCGGGCGCGAGTCTACGCAATCGCCGGAGTCGCCGCAATCGCACCGATGGATGCGGGCGGAGGGATTAAAGAGGCTGGATAAAAGAGGGTGGATGAAGGGAATGGAAGAACCGCTTCCGGATCACTGCACCGTCATCGCTCCCGGCTTGGCCGGCAGCCGGTCGAGCAGTTCGCCGATGTAGGCGGTTTCATCCTTGCCGGCCATGGCGGCGAAGCCCTTCAGCATCTGGCCGCCGAAGGTGAAGACGCTGGCGAGGTCGATGCGCCATGCCCCGCCCTCGCGGACGAAATCGGCAGGAACCAGCGCCGGCCGGTTGTCGACCATCAGCAGGCCCGACGCCCGGTCGCCCTTCACCCGCACCGGCCCCAGCGCGCTGCGGGAGATGACGTTCGGCCCGAGCCAGCCGGCTTTCAGCGCATGGTTGGCGATGTCGCCGACCGACATGCGCCGCAGGTCCGCCGGGCCAAGATAGCGGCGCAGCCCCATGGCGGCGAAACGCTCCGCCGGCTCCAGCCGTTGCAGGGGCGCATCGCCGGGCTGGCGGGCGGCGTCGCGCACCGACTCCAGCGTCTTGACCGAATTGCGGGTGAGCAGCGGGATCACCGCCGACCCACGCTTCTCGGACAGCGCCGTGCGGGCGGCGTCGAAGGTGGCTGCGACCTCGCGCTCCTCCGGCGTTTCGCGCGGCGGGGCGGCGAAGCTGGTGGCGGCGGCGATCAGGACGAAGAAGAAGGCGAGAAAGGCGACACGCATACCGGAGACAACCCGAACAGGGGGAAAACGTCACGCCTTCTCCTCGACGCCGAAAAATTCGAGCTGCCAGCGCATCTCTTCATCGGTCATCGGATAGTGCGTGCCGTCCCGAGCATTAAGCGCTGTTTTTGGCGGAATCTGGGCGAGCCGCAACTGAACCTGCCGGGCGAAGCGCATGGTCAGCCCGGCGCGCCAGACCAGGGCGGTGACGGCGCGCGGCGCATGGGTGGCGACGATGCGGTCGACCACCGGCAGCGGAATCTGCGAAAGCTCCGCCAAGGCGGCCATGACGAAGCCGCGGTCGCCCTCCACCATCGAGCCCTCGATCAGTTTCTCGGTCAGCTTGCCTTCCTTGTTCAGGCGTGCCGCCTTGTCGCCGGGACGCTCGACCGGCTTCTCCGGCCCGGCGGCGGCACCGCCGACGGCCTCCTCGCCGAAATCGACCGGGCCGAGCGGCAGGCCGGGCGGTGCGCCGGCTGCCTGCCCCACCCGCTGGCGCACCGCCTCCACCAGCCCGCGCGTGGCGTCGGGGTCGAGGTCGTCGCGATCCTGCAGCACCTTCAGCAGCTTGTCGGCGACGAAGCTGGCCAACCGCGCCACCGCACGGGCCGGCAGCCGCGGTCGGCGGACCAGCGGCGAATGCCAGGGTTCGTGCTGCGGCGACTGATCGAGGATGCGGTCGAGCGTCTCTTCGCGGATCTGGGCCGACGGGTTGCCGAGCAGTGCCGTCACCGCCGCCTCGTCGTCCGAGCGCGCGATGGCGTCGGCGACGGAGGCTGTGACGTTGTGCCGGCTGGCGATGGCGGTCATCGCGCCCCGCACCGGCCCCTTCATGATGATGTCGGTCAGATCCTCTTCGGTGAGGATCGGCGAATGCTGCAACACGGGCGCGCAGACCGACAGCTCGACATCGCGGGCCAGCCGGTTGATCACGCCGTGCGGCGCGTTGGGCAGGTCCTTCAGCGCTTCGGCCAGGATGCCGCGCACCTCCGTCGCCTGATCGCGGGCCAGCGTCTCCAGGCATTCCACCGTCAACCGTTCGATCTGCATCGCCTGGTCGGCCGACAGCTCCGGCAGCAGGCGGGCGATCTTCCGCGCCACCGCCTGCCGCACCATGACCTCGCGGTCCTTGGCCAGCAGCAGGTCGGCCTGCCGCGGCGTGCCGGCATTGGTGGCGATGGCGCGCCGCACCTCGGCCGCGGCATCGGCGGCAAGGAAATACAGCAGCTCCGGCCGGGTCTTGGGATGCTCGGCAACCTTCCGGCGAACCGCCGGATCCTCGCTCTGCACCATCCGCTTGGCGGATTCATAGTCGGCGGGGTCGAGGGTTTCGGGACGCGGATTGGCGGGCGGGGTCACGGTATAGGCTCCGCGGCGGAAACATCGGAGGAGGATGCCTGAGCGGCCGCCCGATAGGCGGGGGCCAGGGCAAAATGGCCCTTGCCGCTCTTCTTGGCGTCGTACATGGCGGCATCGGACCGGTCGGTCAACTCCCGCACCGATTCGCCGCGACCGGGGGTGTGGACGGCGATGCCGATCGACAGGCCCAGCGGCTTCTCGGGACTGGCCGACAGGTGGGCCAGATCGCGCATGCCGTTCAGCAGCCGTTCGGCGACGATGCGGGCCTTCGCCTCGTCGGTGCGGCCCAGCCACAGCACGAACTCATCACCGCCGAGGCGACCCGGCAGGTCGCCCGGCCGCACCCCGGTGCTCAGCAGCGTGCCGATGGCCTTCAGCACCGCGTCGCCCTGCTGGTGGCCATGCAGGTCGTTGACTGCCTTGAAATTGTCGAGGTCGACATAGAGCAGGGCCGACGGCCCGCTGTCCGGCCGGCAGATCGACTCCTCCAGCCGTTCGAAGAAGGTTCGGCGGTTGAACAGTCCGGTCAGCCCGTCGCGCTCCGACAGCCGGCGCAGCCGCTCCTGGTAGGCGAGATGGGCATGCGCGATGCCGATATGGTCGGCCACGCCCGACATCAGATGGCGGTCGTCTTCGTCCCATGGCTCGGAATCGCCGGCGCGCCAGACCAGCAGCGCGCCGTTCGCCGCCTGCCGGTACTCCGTCCGCTCGCCGATCAGCTGCACGTCGCCCAGCCGGTCGGTCACCAGCCCTTCGCTGTTGGCGATGCGGTCGAGCAGGGCGGTGCCGACGCCCGGCAATTTGGCGCCGAACTCCGCCACCAGCGACAGCACGACACGGCTGCCCCCATTGCCGCCGGCCGCACCCTCCTCCGCCCGATAGATGCGGCAGCCGTCGGCGCTGAGCGCCCGCGCCGTTTCCGTCGCGGCCACGGCCAGCGCCTCCGCGGCGTCGAGCCTGTCGCGCAGGGTATGGACGATGTGGCCGAGCAGCCGTTCACGGTTCCGGATGCGCGCCAGCTCGTTGGAGCGCAGCACCTGTTCGGTCACGTCGCGGCAGACGCCGCGGGCGCCGATCCAGTCGCCCTGCACCCCGAACAGCGGCAGGGCGGAGGCGACGACACAGGCCGGCGTGCCGTCGGCGCTCTTCAGCCAAAGCTCCGTCTGGTCGATCGCCCGGCGGCAGTCGAACGGCATCGGCAGGTCTTCCGCCTCTTCCAGCGCCAAGCTGCGCGGGTCGCAGCCGATCAGCGCGTCGGCCGGATAACCCAAGGCACCCTTATGGCTGACGAAGACGAAGGTGCCGTCCGGCCCGGTCTCCCAGGCGAAGTCGGAAGAGACCTCCACCAGATCCTTGTAGCGCCGCCGCGATTCGGTCAGCGTGTGGCGCAGCTGGCGCTCCAGCGTGTCGTCGCGGCCCAGCAGCAGGAACCCGCCGTCGGGCAGCGGCACGCCGGCCCATTCGACGATCATGATCCCGCGCAGCGATTCCACCGGCACCGAGCGCAGCCCCGGCGCCACGCTGGAGGCCGACAGCCAGTTGCGCAACTCCGGCAGCCAGCGCGGATCGCTGTCCATCATGTCTTCCGCCTCGGCATTCGCTTCGGCGACGGCCAGCGCCGAATCCAGCCGCAGGGCCGGGCCGGGATACAGCGCGACCAATGGCACGGGGCCGGTCTGGCCGCCGGTGGCGGCGGAAGCGGTGGCAGAGGTACCGGTGGTCAGAAGAAGGTCCACGGCAATCCCAGAGGGCAATCCACGAGGCTTGCGGGCCACGAGGCAGGCGGAGCGGAAACCTTTGGCTGTAAACCATTACAAGGTCTGGTCCATGCTACCTCTTTAGGGGTTAATCTTCAATCAACCAACGACGCGGGAGACTCCCCATAGCGTCGGCTTGGCCAAAGGGCGGCTGCGCGCCTGCGACCATGTGAAGCGCCTTGCGGCCGGACGGCGGCGGCCCCATTCTTGTGGGATGACCGTCCCGACCTCCCCCCAGGACAGGGCCGCCGCTCCGGCGCCCAGCTCCACGACCGGTTTCACGACCGGCTCCACCTCCGGCTCCGCGCCCCATCCCCTCGCCGCCCTGCGCAACCGCGCCGTGTGGATCTTCGACCTCGACAACACGCTCTATCCGGCGTCCTGCAACCTGTTCGCCCAGGTCGACCTCCGGATCAACGAGTTCATCGCCACCCATTTCAACATCGGGATGGACGAGGCGCGGGTGCGGCAGAAGCACTTCTTCCGCGAATACGGCACCACGCTGCGCGGCCTGATGATGGAGCATGACGTCGATCCGGTCGCCTACATGGACTATGTCCACGACATCGACGTGACCGGGGTCCAGCCCTCCGCCCTGCTGGCCGACGCGCTGGCGCGGCTGCCCGGCCGCAAGATCATCTACACCAACGGCTCGGTCCGCCATGCCGAGAACGTCGCCGGCCGGCTCGGCATCCTCGACCGGTTCGACGCCGTGTTCGACATCGCCGCCGGCGGCTTCGTGCCGAAGCCCGATCCCCGCCCCTATGCCACGCTGGTGGAACGCCACGGCGTCGATCCGGCCGACGCCTGCATGGTGGAGGACATCGCCCGCAACCTCGCCCCCGCCCATGCGCTCGGCATGACCACCGTCTGGGTCCGCGGCGAGAAGGAGTACGAGAAGGCCGGCGTCGGCGCCGGGGTCCACATCGACCACACCGTCGACGACCTGCCCTCCTGGCTGGCGGCGGTGGCGGGGGTTTGAGGGGGGCAGTCCGGGGGCTTTGTCGCAAACCGGCCGATGCCGGCCGCGGGTATGGTTGACAGGGGCGGCGATGCGGCTCCATGGTGCCGTCCCTTGGACAATCGACAGCAGAACGACCGCGCCATGAGCCACGCCAGCCTGCAAGCCACCATCGACGCCGCCTGGGAAAACCGCGCCGATCTCACCACCGCCACCACCGGTTCGGTCCGCGACGCCGTGAATTCGGCGCTGGACGCGCTGGACGCCGGCGATCTGCGCGTCGCGGAAAAGACCGCGGACGGCTGGAAGGTCAACCAGTGGCTGAAGAAGGCGGTGCTGCTGTCCTTCCGCCTGAACGCCAACGAGATGATCCCCGGCGGTCCCGGCGGCTCCTCCTGGTACGACAAGGTGCCGCCGAAGTTCGAGGGCTGGAGCGAAGGCCAGTTCCAGAACGCCGGCTTCCGCGCCCTGCCCGGCGCCATCGCCCGCAAGTCGTCCTATGTCGCCCCCGGCGTCATCCTGATGCCGAGCTTCGTCAATGTCGGCGCCTATGTCGACAGCGGCACCATGGTCGACACCTGGGTCACCGTCGGCTCCTGCGCCCAGATCGGCAAGAACGTCCACCTGTCGGGCGGCGTCGGCATCGGCGGCGTGCTGGAGCCGCTGCAGGCCGATCCCGTCATCATCGAGGACAACTGCTTCATCGGCGCCCGCTCGGAGATCGTCGAGGGCGTGATCGTCGAGGAAGGCGCCGTCATCTCCATGGGCTGCTACATCGGCGCCTCGACCAAGATCATCGACCGCCACACCGGCGAGATCTTCATGGGCCGCGTCCCGGCCTATTCGGTCGTCGTCCCCGGCTCGCTGCCGGGCAAGCCGCTGCCCGACGGCACGCCGGGCCCGAGCCTGTACTGCTGCGTCATCATCAAGCGCGTCGACGAGAAGACCCGCTCCAAGACCGCGATCAACGACCTGCTGCGGGATTGATCCGCCAATAGACCAAGCGTCACCCCCGCGAAGGCGGGGGTCCAGGCGTCGCATACAGCATTCCGGCCCTGCACCTGGATCCCCGCCTTCGCGGGGATGACGACCGGCGGAGGCCGGGCCGGTTGGAAAAGAGCCGCATGACCATCGACCCCGTCGCCCTCGCCCAGGATCTGATCCGCTGCCCCAGCGTCACGCCGCGCGACGACGGTGCGCTCAGCGTGCTGGAGGCGGCGCTGGCGCCGATGGGCTTCACCTGCCACCGCCTGCGCTTCCAGCAGGAGGGGACCGAGCCGGTCGAGAACCTCTATGCCCGGCTCGGCACCGAGGGGCCGAACTTCTGCTTCGCCGGCCACACCGACGTGGTGCCGCCGGGCGACCGGGGCTGGACCGTCGATCCCTTCGCCGGCGAGGTGATGGGCGGGCGTCTGTTCGGCCGCGGCGCGGTGGACATGAAGGGCGCCATCGCCGCCTTCGTCGCCGCGGTGTCGCGCCGGCTGGAGGACGGGCCCCCCGCCGGCTCGATCAGCCTGCTGATCACCGGCGACGAGGAGGGGGTGGCGATCAACGGCACCCGCAAGGTGCTGGAGTGGATGGCCGAGCGCGGCGAGCGCATCGATGCCTGCGTGGTCGGCGAGCCGACCAACCCCAAGGCGCTGGGCGACATGATCAAGATCGGCCGGCGCGGCAGCCTGACCGGCTTCCTGACCGTGTTCGGCGCGCAGGGCCACGTCGCCTACCCGCATCTGGCCGACAACCCGCTGCCGCGGCTGGTCCGCATGCTGGCCGCCATCACCGAAGACCCGATGGACGAAGGCACGGCGCATTTCCAGCCCTCCACCCTGGCGCTGACCACCATCGACGTCGACAACACGGCGACCAACGTCATCCCGGCCCAGGGCAAGGCGACCTTCAACATCCGCTTCAACGACGCCCACACCCCGGCCGGCATCGAGGCGTGGCTGCGCCGGACCTTCGATGCCGTCGGCGGCGCCTATGAGCTGGAGGTCTACTGCTCCGGCGACAGCTTCGTCACCCCGCCGGGTCCGCTGACCGAACTGGTGGCCGAGGCGGTGGAGGGGGTGACCGGGCGCCGGCCGGAATACTCGACCACCGGCGGCACGTCGGACGCGCGCTTCATCAAGAATGTCTGCCCGGTGGTGGAATTCGGGCTGGTCGGACAGACCATGCACAAGGTGGATGAATATTGTTCGGTGGAGGATCTGCGCCAGCTGACCGCCATCTACGAGTCGATCCTGAAGGGCGTGTTCACGCGCCTTGCCGGGTGAGAGGTCTGACCGGGACACCACGATGCCGCTGACCACGCCCGCCATCCTGTCCGCACTGACCGGCGCCTGGCGGTTGGCCCGCTTCGACCGGACGGGGATGGAGTTCTTCGACCGCACGCCCGACGGCGCGCTGAACTCCTTCTACGCTGCCCTGGTGGTGCTGCCGGCCTATGCGCTGCTGCTGGCGATCCGCCTGTGGGACCAGTTGGACGGCACACCGGTCCTGCAGCTGGTGACGGTGGAGGGCATCGCCTATGTGGTCAGCTGGACCGCCTTCCCGCTCGCCCTGTTCCGCATCGCGTCTCTGCTGGGCAAGGAGCAGCTCTATCCCGGTGCGCTCGCCGCCTACAACTGGTCGGCGGTTGTGCAGATGGCGATCTATCTGCCGGCCATCCTGTTGTCCGCCGCCGGCCTGCTGCCGTCGGGCGTGTCCGAAGCGCTCGTCTTCGGCGTCATGATGGCGATGCTGACCTACCAGTGGTTCGTCCTGCGCACCGCCCTGTCGCTGTCGGGTCTTGCCGCCGCCGCGCTGGTGATGCTGGACCTGTTCCTGTCGGCCGCGATCAGCGATCTGGCGGACGGGATGCTGTGAGGGCCACGGAAGCCCTCACGACACCCGACTCCACAATCACCCCTGCGTGCTGACGCCTGCGTCGGCGAAGGTTGCCATCCCGGCGTGGCAGGCGACGGCCGACTTGACGATGTTGATCGCCAGCGCCGCACCGGATCCCTCGCCCAGCCGCATGCCGAGATCGAGCAGCGGCTCCTTGCCGATCAGCTGCATCAGGCGGCTGTGGCCCGGTTCGACCGAGCGGTGGGCGACCATGCAATGGTCGAGCGCGCGGCGGTCGGCCTTGTAGAGCACCGCGGCGGCGGCGGTGCAGGCGAAGCCGTCGAGCAGCACCGGAACGCGGGCGACGCGGGCGGCCAGGATGGCGCCGGCGATGGCGGCGAACTCGTAGCCGCCCAGGCAGCGCAGCGCCTCGAACGGGTCGTCCTTGACCTGCGGGTTGGCGGCGACGCCGGCCTCGACCGCGGCGATCTTGCGGGCGAGCCCGTCGTCGTCGATGCCGGTGCCGCGGCCGGTCCAATCGGCCGCCTCGCCGCCGAACAGCGCGAGGCAGAGCGCCGCCGCCGAGGTCGAGTTGGCGATGCCCATCTCGCCCAGCGACAGCAGCTGGACGCCCATCTCCACCGCCATCATGCCGTAGGCCATGGTGCGGCAGCACTCCTCCTCACCCATGGCCGGGCCCTGGGTGAAGTCGGCGGTCGGGTTCTCCAGGTCCAGCTCATAGACGCGCAGGTCGGCGTCGGCGACCTCGCAGAGCTGGTTGACCGCAGCCCCGCCGTTCTGGAAGTTGGCGACCATCTGCACCGTCACCTCGGCCGGATAGGCCGAGACGCCGCGGGCGGCCACGCCATGGTTGCCGGCGAAGACGGCGACGCGCGGGCGGCGCGCCTCGGCCGGGTGCTGGCCCTGCCAGGTCGCCATCCACTGCGCGATCTCCTCCAGCCGGCCGAGCGAGCCCGCCGGCTTGGTCAGCTGCCGTTCGCGCTGGAGAGCCGCGGTGCCGGCCTCCAGGTCGGGGCCGGGCAGGTTGCGCACGAGCGCGCGGATTTCCTCGAAGGTGACGGCGGGCTGCTGGTTGCTCATGATCGGTCCTGAGGGGTGAGCGCCAAAAACGGCGCGACCTTGCACCCATCCGGCGATCAAGTCAAAGCGCCAGCGTAGGGTATTTTGCCCCCTCCCCGCTCCGCTTCCAGCGTCACGCCGCCTTGGAGACCGCGTCGGTTCCGGCCGCGCCCGCGGTGGCGGACGCGACCGGCGTCGCCGATTCGGAGCCGACGATCCGGCCCAGACCGAGGCCGAAGCCCACGGCGACGCCGGTGCCCGACGACTGGTCGGTGCGCACCGGCTCGTCGCGCATGCGGCGATGCTCCTTGTCGCGCAGGCGGGCCGGGCGGCCGCTGACGCTGTCGACCTCGTCCGGCGTCTCCAGCGCGTTCAGCGCCAGCACCTGATAGATCGACAGCGGCGTGCCGTTCAGCGCCTTGGCCGGGGCCGTCGGCACCTGGGTGGTGAAGCCGTCCGGCATGTCCTGCTTGCGCACCGCGTCGTTCGCCACCTGGGCCGGGGCGAAATTCGCCATCGGGTTCTCCGAGAACTTGGAGGCGAAGCGGTCGTAAATCTCCTTCAACGACTTCGCCTTGCCGGTGGCCTTGTCGTAGAAGACGTTCTTGTTGGCGGCGGCGGCGTCGGGGAAGACGTCGCGGGCGGTGCGGCCGGGGTTCTCCTGCATCGCGTTCAGGAACTTCGAGGCACCGCCGGCCCCCAGGAAATGCGCCATGTACAGCTCGGTCGAGCCGATCTTGCCGTCCACCGTCTCTTCCAGATACTCCTTGTTGTCGCGGGTGTATTCCGCGGCCATCAGAGCCGACGCGGTCGGATCCTTGCGCAGCTCCAGGATTTCCTTCTTCATCTCCGGGTCGGAGACATAGGGCCGGCCGTCGCCGCGGGTCTGGATGGCGTTGGCGTATTTGCCATAGCCATGGTCGGCGCCATGCTCCTTCATCGTCTGCAGCCAGGTGCTGTCGATGAACTGGTAGAGCCCGGTCGCCGAGGAGGAGGAGGACTTTACGTCCGTGCGGTACCCGCTCTCCACGGCAGCTTTTTCCATGAGGTAGGAAAAATCGACCCCCGTCTTCGCGCTGGCATTGCGCACGGCAGCCTCCACAGTGGCCGGACCGCGCGAGGCGGCGGCGGCCTGGGTGGCGGCGTTGCTGGGATTGCCGAGGGCGGAAGCGTAGGTCATGGGTCGATCCCCGTGTGAAGGCCCCGGTGGGAGGCGTCCTTTCCTATGCAGACGCCGTGCCAGTCGGCTGGGGGGTTGATGCTGCCCCATGGCTGGCCTAGCCTTGATGAAGGGGATGGACGCGGCATCCCGCCCTCTCGCCAAGCGCCATCCGATGCTGTATGTTGACCTATAGGTAAACCAAGCAATTCGCCCCCATAAATACGTCCTGGGAGACTCGCCCCGCCATGACCTACACCGCTCCGGTCGACGATCTGCGCTTCGTCCTGAACGAGGTGGTCGGCCTCGACGCCATCGCCGCCCTGCCCCACTGCGACAGCGCCGCCCCCGATCTGGTCGACGCCATCCTGGAGGAGGCCGGCAAATTCGCCTCCGGCGTGCTCGCCCCGCTGAACAGGGTGGGCGACAAGGAAGGGGCCAAGCTGGAGAACGGCGTCGTCCGCACCGCCACCGGCTGGAAGGAGGCCTATGGCCAGTTCACCGAAGCCGGCTGGAACAGCCTGCCCTTCGAGCCGGAGTATGGCGGGCAGGGCCTGCCCTGGACGGTCGCCTTCGCGGTCAACGAGATGTGGCAGGCCGCCAACCTGTCCTTCGGCCTCTGCCCGCTGCTGACCCAGGGCGCGGTGGATCTGCTGACCGAGCATGCGAGCGACGAGCAGAAGGCGGTCTATCTGTCGAAGATGATCTCCGGCGAATGGACCGGGACGATGAACCTGACCGAGCCGCAGGCGGGCAGCGACCTCGCCGCGGTGCGGACCAGGGCGGTGCGGGCCGGCGACGGCAGTTACCGCATCAGCGGCCAGAAGATCTTCATCACCTATGGCGAGCATGACCTGACGGAGAACATCGTCCATCTGGTGCTGGCCCGCCTGCCCGACGCCCCGGCCGGCATCAAGGGCATCAGCCTGTTCATCGTGCCGAAATTCCTGCCCAACCCCGACGGCACGCCCGGCCAGCGCAACGACCTGCGCTGCGCCAGCCTGGAGCACAAGCTGGGCATCATGGCCAGCCCGACCGCGGTCATGGCCTACGGCGACGACGAGGGCGCCATCGGCTACCTCGTCGGCGAGGAGAACCGCGGCATCGAATATATGTTCACGATGATGAACAACGCCCGGCTCGGCGTCGGCATCCAGGGCGTGGCGATTGCCGAACGCGCCTACCAGCAGGCCCGCGACTATGCGAAGAGCCGCGTGCAGAGCAAGGATCTGGCCGATCCCAAGGGCTCCGGCGTCGCCATCATCAAGCATCCGGACGTGCGCCGCATGCTGCTGGACATGCGGGCCAAGACGGAAGCCGCCCGCGCCCTAGCGCTCTATGCCGGCACGCAGTTGGACATCTCCCGCCACCACGAGGATGCGGGCGTCCGCGCCGCGGCCACGGCGCGGGTCGATGTGCTGACCCCCATCGTCAAGGCGTGGTCGACCGACATCGGCTGCGAGGTGGCGTCCACCGGCGTGCAGATCCATGGCGGCATGGGCTTCATCGAGGAGACGGGGGCCGCCCAGCATTACCGCGACGCCCGCATCACCCCGATCTATGAGGGCACCAACGGCATCCACGGCAACGACCTGACCTTCCGCAAGACCGGCCGCGACAAGGGGGCCGCCGCCCGTGCTTTCGTCGCCGACATGCGGGCGACGGTGGAAGAACTGGGGGCCGCCCCCGGCGACGATCTGGCGGTGATCCGCACCGAGCTGTCGGCCGGTCTGGACGCGCTGGACCGCGCCATCGACTGGATGGTCGCGACCCAGGCGGAGGGCGACCTACAAGGCGCCGCCGCCGGTGCCGTGGCCTACCTGAAGCTGTGGGGCACGGTTGCCGGCGGCTGGATGCTCGCCCGCTCGGCGATGAAGGCGATGGAGGGTCTGCGCCAGCCCGGCGCCAACGCGGCCTTTCTGGAAACCAAGCTGATCGTCGCGCGCTTCTACGCCGAGCAGGTTCTGGCGACCGCCCCCGCCCTGCTGCCGACCATCGCCAGCGCCCGCAACACCGTGATGGCGCTGAGCGAAGACCAGTTCTGAGGTCTGCACCCCTGTTTTGCGGGGGTGGATGGAACGTTTGAAACGCCGTGAAACGGTTTTCCGGCCCCTGTTCAACTGTTCAACGCCGCCATCGCCATGGCGGCGCTGAGCGGTGAAGGGGGTGGGAAACCGGGCAACGGGGGACATAGGGGCTCCGCGAGAAAGCAGGACGCTAATCCTATATTCAGCAGATGCTTCAGACAACGTTCCGCCGAAAATCAGGCCAGACGGTATTCGCCCTCAAGATGGCATCCTGCCAAAGCCAGCGCGGCATTCCTTCTCCCAGTGGGAGAGGGGCTTTCCCTGCGTCGTCCACCCCAATCCTTCCGCCGGTTTCCGACTGCCCTGTTTTTTCGGGGAGCTTTGTTATCGCCTATCGAATGAGCATGGTCCTAATGGCCAACTGAACATCCTTGTTATCGGTGATAGCGTCATATTGTTCGCATCACCAACAAAGATGAAGTCGTAAGCCATGACAAGCACAGAGACTCAGACCGAGACTCATACGGGCAGCTGCTTCTGCGGTGCGGTGGAGGTGGAGGTCACCGGATCGCCGGAGGCCATGGGCTATTGCCATTGCCGGTCCTGCCGCTCCTGGTCCGGCGGCCCGGTCAACGCCTTCACCCTGTGGAAGCCCGACGCGGTGCGCGTGACCGCAGGTGCCGAACATCTCGCGACCTTCCAGAAGACGCCGGTCAGCCAACGCCAATATTGCGCGAAGTGCGGCGGGCATCTGATGACCAATCACCCGCCGCTCGGCCTCGTGGACGTTTTCTCCGCGACCCTGCCGACCCTGCCCTTCGCCCCCGCCGTCCACGTCAACTACGCCGAGACCGTGCTGCCGATGCGGGATGGCCTGCCGAAGCTGAAGGACTTCCCGGCCGAGTTCGGCGGTTCCGGCGAAACGATGGCAGAGTAGCGGCAACCTTCACCAGTAGCGCATCGCGTCCGCATACAGCCCGCGCAGGTCGTCCTCCGATACCGGGCGCGGGGCGATGGTCAGCAGGCGTTGCTGGGCGGCCGCTCCCCTGACCAGACCCGGAATGTCGGCCTCGCCATAGCCGAGCGCCGACAGCCCGTTCGGCAGGCCGGTCGCCCGCATCATGCCGATCAGCCGCGTCGCCAGCAGCTCGCCGCCATCCTCCGGCGCGGCGCCGCGCGTGTCCGCCCCCAGCGCCTCGGCGGCGCGCAGATGGGCCTCGGGAGCGGCCGGGCCGGTGAAGCGGAAGGCGGCGGGGGCGTTCAGCACCACCGAGATGCCGTGCGGCACCATCGGGTCCACCGTCTCGTAGCCGGTGGCGGTGAAGCTGTGGTTCATCCCCGCCACCGAATAGGACATGGCGTGCGGGATGTGGACGCCGGCATTGCCGAAGGCCAGACCGGCCAGCGTCGCCGCGAACATCAGGGCGTCGCGGGCTTCCGCACAGTCGGGGTCGTTGACCGCCCGTTCAAGCCATTGCCCGCCGAGCCGGATCGCCTGAAGGCTGCCGATGTCCGACCACGGGTTGGCGCCCTGGTAGGGCGGGCGGGCCGTCGGCGACTCCGGCTTTGGGCGGGAGCGGAAGGGGCGCGCGGTGTGGCTCTCGATGGCGTGGGTCAGCACGTCGAAGCCGGTGGCGGCGATGGCGCCGGGCGGCAGGCTGTCGATGGTGCGCGGATCGACGACGGCAAGGCTCGGCCGCAGGAAGCGCGACGAAATGCCGGTCTTCACCTGCTTTTCCACATGGTCGAAGATGGCGACGCCGGTGGTCTCGCTGCCGGTGCCGCAGGTGGTCGGGCAGGCGATGTGCGGCTTGACCGGGCCGGGCACCGGGATGCCCTCGCCCAGCGGCTTGTTGACGTAGGCGAGGAAGTCGGCCGGGTGGGTGGCGTAGAGGTTCGCCGCCTTGGCGGTGTCGATCACCGAGCCGCCGCCGATGGAGACATAGCCGTCGAAACCGCCGTCCCGCGCGAAGTCGGCGGCGTCGAGGAAGGAGGCGCTGGTCGGCTCCACCCGGCAGCGGTCGAACACCACCGGATCGACGCCGGCCCGCTTCAGCGACTCGAGCGCCATACCAAACGGAGCGGTTGCCGCCACCCGCGGGTCGGTGAACAGCGCCACCCGCGTCATGCCCAGCGACAGAGCGTCGCCGCCCAGCTCCGCCAGCATGCCGGGGCCGAACTTCATCCGCGCCGCCTCGACGGTGAAGCCCTCCTCGCCGTCGGGAAGGATGGGATAGGCGTTGCCGTGCGTCTCGCTGTGCATGAGCGCTGCTCCTCCGGTGGCGGGGGCCGGATTTCCGCTCCGGCCCATCCTTCACCGTATGGGAGCGTCCCCCGCCCGGCCTGTCAATGCGTCCGTTGGTCCAACAGACTGTCAGTCGGCAGATCGTCTGTCGGCGGCGGCCCCAATGGCGCTGACGGCTCCGGCGGCGTGCCGGCCGACGGCGGGCGCAGCAGCCGCTGGTAGAGCCAGCCGGTGCCGACCAGACTGAGGCCGAGGCCGAGGAAGGAAGCGACGCGGTACATGCCCTCCAGGTCCGACATGTCGCTGAGGAACACCTTGGCGACCACCGCCAGCACGAGGATGAGCCCGGCATGGCGCATCCAGCCCCAGCCGAAGCGGATGCCCACCACCAGCATCGCCACCGCGAACAGCAGGAATCCGGCCGAATAGCTGTACCATTCGGCGTCCGACATCTCGTAGCCGGACAGGACCGGCCCCTGGAAAGCGCGGCGGATCTCCAGCGCCAGATTGGTGGCGATCAGCAGCAGCGGCAGCACCGGGGCCGCACTGCGCAAGGGCGCCGACGGCGGCGGGTCGTACCACAGATAGACCAGCCCCAGCATGGCCGGCGCGCCATAGGCCAGCAGCAGCCGGTTGACCACCGGCCAGTTGCCCACCCACTCGTCGTTCCACAAGGGGTTCAGCGCCAGCAGATGCAGGAACAGGGCGGTCGCGGCGGCCAGCAGCACCAGCAGACGCCGGCCCCAAACCGCGACGGGCCGCGCGCTCCACCGCCGGTCGACCGCCAGCAGCAGGGCAAGGCCGAGCCAGGACAGGGTGTGCAGCGCCACCTCCGCCAGACTGGACGGCGCCGCCTCCAGGCTGCCGGCCATCCAGCGGTGAACGCCCAGCGACAGCATCAGGGTGGTGAAGATCAGGGCGCCGGCCTCCAGCACCATCACCACCAGATCGTCGCCTTTGCCATCAGGGGCCGACCGCATCAAGCTCGCCGCCACCAGGAAGCCCAGCGCCGGCAGGCCATAGCCGTAGGCGATCCAGCCATAGCCCTCATACTCCAGCACCGAGGGGTTGATCGCCAGCCGCACCAGCACGGCCGCCGCCACCAGCAGGGCGACGCCGCGCAGCTCGCGCAGGCTCAGCTGCCGCTCCAGCCAGGCCAGCACCGGCACCTGCATCGCCAGCGCCACCGTCAGCCACGCTTCCTGCAGGACCATGGTGGCGCCGAGCGCGATGGCGCCGGTGGCGCCGGCGGCGAAGGCGGCCAGCCCCAGCGAGGCGCCGGGCCGGTGGCGGTGACGCCCCAGCGGCGTGGTGGCGCCGACCAGAAGCGCCGCCAGACCCAGCGCCGCCGCCGGCCAGCCGATGGCGGTCTCCGGCGGCTCCACCAGGGCATAGGCCAGCGTCAGCAGGGCGAGCGGCACCAGCGCCGAGATCGAGGCCCACAGCGCCGCCCGCCGCGCGTCCCACAAGGCGATGAAACCGCCGATGCCGAACAGCGCGGCGAATCCGCCCGCCACCCACAGGAAATGCGCGACCGCCGCCGGATAGCCGGCCGGATCGGCGACGATCAGCGGCTGGCCGTCGGCATTCAGCGGCGGCGGGCTGGCCGGCACATAGGGCAGGCTCCAGGGGGCCAGCGACAGCAGGACGCCCAGCGCCGCGATCCAGGCGACGCCGGCGATCCGCTCGGTCCGCCGCCCGCCGACCATCGCCAGCAGGGCGAACAGGCCGAGGACGATCAGCGACACCGATCCATGGGAGTCGCGCCAAGTCATGGCGGCGATCAGGAACCCGAACACCACCGTCGCCGTCATCGCCAGCCGGTCGGCGGGGTGGCGCCGCTTGCGCCGGGCCCAGCCGGGCAAAGCCGTGCGCCAGCCGGTGGCGGGGGCCGGCTCCGGCAGCGTCTGGTCCAGCACGCCGCGCACCGCCGGCACCAGGAACAGCGCCGAGGTCAGCAGCAGATAGAGGCCGGTCGGCAGCTCGTCGCCGCTGCGCCAGGGATCGATCATCCACAACAGCGGCCACAGCGCGGCACCGGCCAGAGCGCCCCAGCCGAGCCAGCGCCAGCCGCGATACAGCACCACCCCCATCCCGGCGCCGTTCAGCGCCAGCAGATAGGCGAACAGGCTCCAGGCGTCCGGGTTGCCGGTGGACACCAGAAGGGGGAGACATAGCCGGCCAGCAGCCCCAGCGCGGCGATGAGCGGCCCTTGCAGCAGCGACAGGCCGATGGCGGCCAGCGACAGGCCGGCCAGCAGCGCGAAGGCGACCAGCGGGGTGAACAGGCCGAACAGGGCGAATCCGCCATAGACGCTGATGAAGGCGGTGAACAGGCCGGCGGCGGTCAGGGCCGGCGGCACGTAGTCCGGCTGCAAGGCGGCGACGGCGCGCTGCATCGGCCGGCGGCGCAGCCACTCGCCCCCCACCATCAGCCCAAGGCCGGAGAGCAGCCCCAGCGCGACACGGACCGACGGCCCGAGCCAGCCGTGATCGACCGACAGCTTGATGAAGAAGGCCGCCGCCAGCGCCATGGTGCCGCCGCCGAGCCAGATCAGCCAGCGCGAGGCGAGAGAGTCCTCCAGCTCGCGCCACCCCGTCCGATGCGGCGGGGCCGCGGGTTGCGGGGTGGGGCTTGGAGGCGGTGCCGGCTCTTCCGTTTCCGAAGCCGCTTGCGAGGCGAAGACCGGTTCGCCGATCTCCGCGGCTTCGGGAGGTGGCTCGATCTCCGGTTCCAGCGTTCCGGCGGAAGCCCCGACGGGCGCCCCGATGGGCGGTTCGGCAGCTCCGGCCGGCACGGCGGCGGCGGAAGGCAAGGTCCCGGTCAGTGCCTTGTCCAGCCTGCCGCGCAGAAGGGCGATCTCCGCCGCCTGCACCTTCAGCCTCCGGTCGAGCCGGTGGGTGATGAAGCCGAAAATCAGCAGTAGGACGAGGAACTCCATGACCGCACCGCCTGCACGCCGTTGCCCCATCTCCGGGGGCGTTTCGTGGCAGGATAGCTTTGCAACAATGAACTGTCTCGGTCGTGCTGGAGGCTCCCCCATTGGAGAATTCCACCTATGACCGACACCCGTTTCAGGACTGGAGCGCTCGCAGCCGCGCCATCGTCGCCAGCGCGTCGTCGACGGCATGGAAGTCGGCGGTGTTGTCGAAGACGCACCAGACCGGTCGCAGCGCCGCCTCCGCCGCCAGCCTCTCGGCCAGCGCGTCCAGCACCGCCGGTTCGTAGGCGGAGCGGTACATCACCGGCGATCCGTGCAGCCGCCAATAGCGCAAGCCATCCCAACCGCCCGGCTCGCCCGCTCCCGGCACCGGGGCGGGATCGGCAGCGACGCGGGCGACGCGGTGGGAGACCAGCAATGCCTCTGCCGCATCGGTGAACCAGCTGGCATGGCGCGGCTCGCACACGACGTCACCGTCGAACCGGGTGCGCAGCAGCGTGAAGAAACCCTCCACCACCGCGCGGTCGAAGCGCAGGCTGGGCGGCAGTTGGACCAGCAGCGGACCGAAACGGTCGCCCAGCATCCCCGCCTCGGCCAGGAAACGGTCGAGCGCCGCCTCCGCGCCCACCAGCCGGGCGTCGTGGCTGATCGCCTTGGGCAGCTTCACCGCGAAGCGGAAGCCCAGCGGGGTGGAGGCCGCCCAGCGCGCCCAGGTTTCCGGCTTGTGCGGACGGTAGAAGCTGCTGTTCACCTCGGTCATCGGCATGACGCGGGCGGTGCGCTCCAGATGGGTGCCGTCCACGGGAAAGGCGGCGGCCGAGAGCTTCGGGATGCTCCAGCCCGCCGTGCCGATCCGGATCGGGTGCCCGGCCGGTTGCGCCATCACTCGGCCGGCATTCCATGGGGCGGAAGCCCCTGAACCGGGGCGGTTCCGTCAGCGTCGCGGCCGCGGCGGGCGCGCAGCGACTCGGCCTCGACGAAGATGCGGCGGATGATCGGATATTGGCTGCGGATGCGGCTTTCCAGCGAGCAGACGGCATCCTCCACCTCGCGGGCGTTCAGGCTGTCCTGGAACTCCACCGACAGGTTCAGCAGCACGTCGTCGGGGCCCATATGCATGGTCAGCACGTCGAGCGGGCGTTTCACCCGCGCCTCCTCGCCGACGATGCGGCGGATACCCTCGACGACGCGGCGGTCGGCCGACTCGCCGATCAGCAGCCCCTTCGACTCGTAGGCCAGCAGCGCCGCGACGACCGCCAGCACCACGCCGATGGCGATGGAGGCGTAGGCGTCGAAGATCGGGTTGCCGGTCACCTCGCCCAGCGTCAGGCCGATGCCGGCCAGCAGCAGGCCGATCAGCGCCGCGGTGTCCTCCAGCAGCACGACGAAGACCGACGGGTTCTTCGAGCGGTGGACGGCGGACAGGATGCCGACGCCGCTCTGGCCGCGGCGGAACTCGCGCAGCGCGACGATCCAGGAAAAACCCTCGAACAGCACGGCGAAGCCCAGAACGGCGAAATTCACCCAGGGGCTTTGCACCGGCTCCGGATGGGACAGCGCGTGCCAGCCGTCATAGATGGACAGGCCGGCACCGATGCCGAACAGCAGGACCGCGACGACGAAGGACCAGAAATACACCTCGCGCCCATGGCCGAAGGGATGCTGGGGCGTCGGCGGACGGCGGGCGCGGCGGATGCCGTAGAGCAGCAGAAGCTGGTTGCCGCTGTCGACGACGGAATGGATCGCCTCGCTGAACATGGCGGCGCTGCCGGTCATCGCGGCGGCGACGAACTTGGTCAGCGCGATCATCAGGTTGCCGCCGAGCGCTGCGAGCACGACCTTGGTGGAGCCTTCGGCCAAAACGGGACCCCTTCGCTGAAGCGGACGGATTTGCGCATGAGCAACGTCCATCCGCCGCGGCGGTTCCCCCCAGGGCTCCCTTTAGCGCGCCATCAAGGACCGCGCAGCGTCCGCCAGGCGCAGACCGCGGCGTAATAGACCGAGGTCGCCAGCCACAGGCCGAACAGCCAGCCCGGCCGCGCCGGCTCCACCACCACCAGCGCGATGCAGCAGAGCAGCCAGACGGTGGTCACCGCGATGTTCAGCGCCATCAGCGCCTTGACGCGGAAGGGATGCAGGAACTTGACCGTGGTGAAGGTCAGCAGCCCCAGCGCCACCACGACGGCCGCGTTGAACCAGGGATTGAGGTCGAGCAGCCAGAGATAGAGGGCCACGACGTTCCAGATCGCCGGAAAGCCGACGAAATAATTGTCGCCGCTCTTCATCCCGACATTGGCGAAGCAGTAGAGCGCCGTCAGCAGCACCCAGGCGGCAAGCGCGATGCTGACCAGCCCCTCCGGCAGCAGGCCGAAGCGGTGCATGAACACCGCCGGCACCACGACATAGGTCAGGTAATCGATCACCAGATCCAGCGCCGAGCCGTCGATGCCCGGCAGCACCTGCTTGACCGAGACGCGCCGGGCCAGCGTGCCGTCGACGCCGTCGACGACCAGGGCGATGCCCAGCCACATCAGGCACAGCTTCGCATCGCCCGCCGCCGCCGCGAGAAGGCCGAGCAGCCCCAGCACGGCGCCGCTGGCCGTGAAGATGTGAACGCCCCAGGCCGACAGGCGATGGGTGATTCCGTAGGCGGCGCTCATGCCGATGTTTTCCGTGGGTGGCGAGGACAAGGCGATGACCTGAACGGGGCGGGGGCTGGAACGATAGGCGGTGAGGCGGGCGGATTTTCTGACACAGTTGGACGCAGATAAACACAGAATTGTGGGGGTACGAAACCCCCCGGTTCCGCCCACGCTGTCGTGCACGCCCTCTTCTCCCCGCCCCGATGGTCAGGCCGCCCGCACCCCACCCTGCCGGAAGGCCGGGCGTCCGGCCAGCGCATCCGGCATCGGGCCGCCGGTCGCCCAGTCCAGCAGTTCCACCGTATGGACCACCGGCAGTCCCGTCCCGCCGGCAATCTGGGCGATGCAGCCGAGATTCCCGGCCGCCACCGCCTGGGGCTGGGTGCTCTCGATGGCCGCGACCTTGCGGGTGCGCAGCTCTCCCGCCAGTTCCGGCTGCAGCATGTTGTAGGTGCCGGCCGATCCGCAGCAGAGATGCGCGTCGGGGATCTCCTTCACCAGGAATCCGGCGGCGCGCAGCAGGGCGCGCGGCGGCTCCTTGATGCGCTGGCCGTGCTGCATGGAGCAGGCGGAGTGGTAGGCGATGACCTGCCCGGTCTCCACCACCGGCCGGGCCAGCCCGATCTCGTCCATCAGCTCGGTGACATCCTTGGCGAGACCGGCCACCCGTGCCGCCTTGGCGGCATAGGCCGCATCCTCGCGGAACATGTGGCCGTAATCCTTCACGCTGGTGCCGCAGCCCGATGCATTGATGACGATGGCGTCGAGTTCCCCGCTCTCGATCTCTTTCGTCCAGGCGTCGATGGTCTTCTTCGCGGCGGCGTGGGCGAGATCCTCCTTGCCCATATGGTGCGTCAAGGCGCCGCAGCAGTCGGCACCCTTCGACACCACCACCTCGACCCCGTGGCGGGTCAGCAGACGGATGGTCGCCTCGTTGATCTGTGGGGCAAGCACCTGCTGGGCACAGCCGATCAGCAGGGCGACACGCTTCTTCCGCGGTCCTTCCGCCGGATGGACGCCGGGCCGGTCGCTGTAGCTCGGCACCGGGACGCTGGACGGGGTAAGCGCCAGCATAGCGGACAGCCGCTTGGGCAGCATCGCGCGGAAGGGCCTGCCCAAGGAGGCGCCGAGCAGCGCCATGCGGAACAGCCGCGGGTTGGGCAGAACCCGCGCGATCAGGTCGCGCACCGCCCGGTCGGCCGGCGGGCGGCTGTGGGTGGCCTCGATATGGGCGCGGGCGTGATCGACCAGATGCATGTAATGGACGCCCGACGGGCAGGTCGTCATGCAGGACAGGCAGGACAGGCAGCGGTCGATGTGCTTGACCGTGGTTTCGGGCGGCGGGCCGCCCTTCTCCAGCATGTCCTTGATCTGGTAGATGCGGCCGCGCGGGCTGTCCAGCTCGTCCCCCAGGATGGTGTAGGTCGGGCAGGTCGCGGTGCAGAAGCCGCAATGCACGCATTTGCGCAGGATCTGCTCCGAGTCGCGGATCGCGGCGTCGGCCAGCTGGGCCAGCGAGAAGTTGGTTTGCATCGAGATCGGTCTTCCCGTTACAGACCCGCATACATGCGGCCGGGGTTGAGGATGCCCTTGGGGTCGAAGCTCTCCTTGACCCGGCGGCTGAGCGCCATCAGCGGCTCGGGCAAGGGCTGGAACACGTCCGTCGCCGCGCGCACCGACTCGGGCGCCCGCACCAGCGTGGCATGGCCGCCGGCGGAGAGCGCACCACGGATCGCGGCACCTGAGTCGGGCGGTGCCGCCAGCCAGACCAGCCCGCCGCCCCAGTCGTAGAAGACCTCGACGTCGCGCGTCCGGCGGATGGCTTCGACTGTGGCGGGGCCGGCCGACGGGGGAACCGAGAATTTCCAGAGATGGGCGTCGCCACCCTCCCCCAAGCAGGCTTCCAGCCCCGCCCCGTCCCGCACCTCGCGCCAGACCGCCAGCGACTCGTCGCGACCCAGCACGGCATCGGCCCGCAGTTCCTCGCGCAGCATGGCGACGCGCGCGGCGACCGACGGGCCGAACCCCTCCAACCGCACCAGCGTCACCGCCCCGCCCGCCCCCGACACCGCGGCCACGCCCGACCGCGCGGCGATCCCCGCCGGCAGATGGGCGGCGCCCGACACCTCGTAGGGGCTGCGCAGCGCGCGGTCGAGCATCGCCACCGCCGCCGCATCGTCCAGCCCGGACAGCAGCAGCGTCGCGCTGTCCTCGGGCGCCGGCAGCACCTTCACCGTGATCTCGGTCAGCGCGGTCAGGGTGCCGAACGACCCCGCCATCAGCTTGGGCACGTCATAGCCGGTGACGTTCTTCACCACCTTGCCGCCGCCCTTGTAGGCCTCGGCCCGGCCGCTGACACCGGCAATGCCCAGCGTGTGGTCGCGGGCGGATCCCGCCGATATGCGGCGCGGCCCGGCCAGCCCGCTGGCGACCAGCCCGCCGAGCGTCCCTCCTTCGGGGGGCTCGAAGGCCAGATGCTGGCCGCGGTCCGCCAACATGGAGCGGATCAGGTCCATCGGCGTGCCGGCAAGCGCGGTCAGCACCAGTTCCTCCGGCTCGTAGGCGATGACGCCGGACAGGCCCGACAGGTCGAGCGCGTGGCCGGCCTGCACCGGGCG
The DNA here is from genome assembly GCF_058780665.1 of Azospirillum sp. UENF 112521. Lineage (NCBI taxonomy): Bacteria > Pseudomonadati > Pseudomonadota > Alphaproteobacteria > Rhodospirillales > Azospirillaceae > Azospirillum > Azospirillum sp. UENF 112521. The sequence continues at coordinate 428,779 of NZ_JBSNCI010000002.1, read as the reverse complement.
CCCCAGCCCGCGACGGCTGCCGCTGCCGAGAATCTCCAGCGGCTCATTGGCCGACAGCGCCCAGCGCACCGCGTCGGTCACCTGTGCTGTGGTTTCCGGCTTCAAGGTGGTGATGGTCATGGCTGACAGCGGCCCCTCAGAAGCGCGGGATGTCGGGGAAGCGCAGCTCCCCCTGGTGGACATGCAGCCGGCCAAGCTCGGCGCAGCGGTGCAGCGTGGGGAAGACCTTGCCGGGGTTCAGCAGCCCGTCGGGGTCGAAGGCGCATTTCAGCCGCTGCTGCTGCTGGAGGTCGGCCTCGTCGAACTGGTCGGTCATCAGGTCGCGCTTCTCGACGCCGACGCCATGCTCGCCGGTCAGCACGCCGCCGACCTCGACGCACAGGCGCAGGATGCTGTTGCCGAACTCCTCCGCCGCCTCCAGCTCGCCCGGCTTGTTGGCATCGTAGAGGATCAGCGGATGCAAGTTGCCGTCGCCGGCATGGAAGACGTTGGCGACGCGCAGGCCGCAGCGGTCCGACATCTCCTGCATCCGTTGCAGCACCAGCGGCAGCGCCTTGCGCGGGATGGTGCCGTCCATGCAGTAGTAATCGGGGCTGATGCGCCCCACCGCCGGGAAGGCGGCCTTGCGCCCGGCCCAGAAGGCCAGCCGCTCCTCCTCGCTCTTCGACACGCGGGCGTAGCAGGCGCCCTTGTCCCGCGCGATCGCCTCGACCCGGTCGATCAGATGGTCGACTTCCGCCGCCGGGCCGTCCAGTTCGACGATCAGCAGCGCCTCGACGTCCAGCGGATAGCCGGCATGGACGAAGGCCTCCGCCGCATGGATGGCCGGGCGGTCCATCATCTCCATGCCGCCGGGGATGATGCCGGCGGCGATGATCGCCGCCACGCAGTCGCCGCCCTGCTCGCTGCTGGGAAAGCCGAGCAGCACCGCGCGAGCGGTCGCCGGCTTCTTCAATATGCGCACCGTGACCTCGGTCACCACGCCGAGCAGCCCCTCCGACCCGGTGACGATGCCCATCAGGTCGTAGCCGCCGGCGTCCAGATGCTTGCCGCCCAGCCGCAGGATGGTGCCGTCCATCAGCACCATCTCCAGCCCCAGCACATTGTTGGTGGTCAGCCCGTATTTCAGGCAGTGCACGCCGCCGGAATTCTCGGCGATGTTGCCGCCGATGGTGCAGGCGATCTGGCTGGACGGGTCGGGGGCGTAATAGAAGCCCTCATGCGCGACGGCGTTGGAGATGCCGAGGTTGGTCACCCCCGGCTGCACGGTGGCACACCGATTCGCATAGTCGATGTCGAGGATGCGCTTGAACTTGCCCATGCCGAGCAGCACGCCGTCGGCCAGCGGCAGGGCGCCGCCCGACAGCGAGGTGCCGGCGCCGCGCGGCACCACCTTCACCCCCATCGCCTTGCAGGCTTTGAGGACCTGCGAAACCTGCTCCACCGTGCTGGGCAGCACGGCGACCATCGGCAGCTGGCGGTAGGCGGTCAGACCGTCGCACTCGTAGGCGCGCAGCTCGTTCTCGTCGACGATCACGCCTTCGCCGGGAACGATGGCGCGCAACGCCTCCACGATCTCCCGGCGGCGGGCGATCACCCCGCTGTCCGGCACCGGCATCTTCATGGCGGGCGGTCCTTATCCCGTTGCGGCGAACTCGTCCGCCACACGTACCATCCGCCGCAACCGTAAGACAAGACGATGCCGCTCCCGCCCCATCCGGCCGGAAGCATCCTGCGGAAAGCGCAGGCCACAAAACGCAAGAGCCGCACCCGAAGGCGCGGCTCTTGCGTAAACACCCGATGACGGGAAGCTGGGCGCGATGCCCGGCCTCGCAGTCGATCGACCCTTGCGGATCGATCAGCCCTGGCGGGCCTTGAAACGGGGGTTCTGCTTGTTGATGACGTAGACGCGGCCCTTGCGGCGGATCACGCGGCAGGCCTTATGGCGCGTCTTCATCGACTTCAGGGAGTTGACGATTTTCATGATGCTGTTCCTGAACGCTCGGCGGCTCGATTGAAGGCGCGCACCATAGTGCGGTGCCCACCGACTGTCAACGCTCGGGAACGCTCCGAAAAGCACCTCCCTGCCGCTCAGCCTTTGCCGCCCCATCCACCCCGCCGGAACGACAGATGCGGGAGGACGGATGGGCATAGGATATTTATGGGACATAATGCTGATACCATCTCTCCAATAAAGAGAAATCCATGGGACGGTCCAGCAAACTGTATGGAAGATATACAACTTCGCGTTAGACGGCGCCGATGGGCGGCGGGCCGGAGATGACTGTCCGCCCACGATTCTCGACTTTGCCCTCCCCAAAAAAATCCAACAAAAACTGCCACACAATCGAGCCGATACACAGTATTTACTTATGACACCCTGATAGCTTCATCAATCCTTCGCAATATTCTGCGGTGTATTGACGCGACGATCCGAAATCGTATGCTGCGGAGTTGAAGGGCTGTTCTTGCTGATGTAGGAACATCCTCAGATATTCAGCGGCATCCGGACCGCCATCGCGCATGATTACAGCCGATCCCGTCGGAAAGGTTGTCGATTCGTGCCGGATCGGCCCGGACTCCGTCCCGTTCCGCGCATGGCACGCCGCATGCGGTCGCCTGCGCAGCGCATCATCGATGGGGGGATCATGAAGTTCTGGAAAGCTCTCTCTCTGGCAGCCGCGGCCGGCGCGCTGTTCATGTCGGCCACGAACGCCGAGGCGGCCTATCCGGAGAAGCCGGTCACGATGATCGTGGCCTTCGGCGCCGGCGGCGGCACCGATCTGCTGATTCGCGCCCTGGCACCCTTCCTGGAAAAGCAGCTGGGTGAGGGCAGCCGGGTCGAGGTGGTGAACAAGCCCGGTGCCGGCGGCGAGATCGGCTTTGCCGCCATCGCCGACGCCGCCCCCGACGGCTACACCATCGGCGCCATCAACTCGCCGAACGTCAACGCCATCCCGATCGAGCGCCAGGCCCGCTATTCGCTGGACCGCCTCGACCCGCTCTACAATCTGGTCGACGATCCCAGCTCCTTCGCGGTCAACACCGAAGGTCAGTTCAAGACGCTGACCGACGTCGTCACCTTCGCCAAGGCCAACCCGAACGGTGTGACGGTCGGCACCACCGGCATCGGCTCCGACGACCATCTGGCGATGCTGGTGTTCCAGCGCCAGGCCGGCGTGACCTTCACCCATGTGCCCTTCCAGGGCTCCGCCGCCAACGAGGCGGCGCTGGCCAACAAGAAGATCATGCTGAGCGCCGTGAACATCGGCGAGGCGATGCAGTACAAGCAGAAGGACCCGATCGCCGTCCTGGGCGTGATGGCCGAGAAGAAGGTGGAGCAGGCCCCCGGCGTCGGCACCTTCAAGGAGCAGGGCTTCAACGCGCTGATGTCGTCGCTGCGCGGCATCGCGGCGCCGAAGGGTCTGCCGCCGGAGGTGCGGACCAAGCTGGTCGACGCGCTGGGCAAGGCCGCCAACGATCCGGGCTTCCAGGCCAAGGCGAAGGAGCTGTACCAGCCGATCCGCCTGCTGGCGCCGGACCAGTACGCCGCCGAACTGGCCGAGTCGACCAAGGAGCTGCGCGAGCTGTGGGCCACCAACCCGTGGCTGAAGTAAGAGCCCCCGCAGGGTTCGGACGATAAGGAAAGGGCGCCGGCTTGCACCGGCGCCCTTTATCGTTTTGAAAAACTCACGATCCCTTCGTCAGCCCCTCACTTCAGCCAGGGCGTCTCCTTCCAGATGGTGCGGAAGGTCGCCTCCTGGGTCTTCAGCTCCGCCGCATACTGGTCGGAGGGCAGCAGGCGCAGCGGCTGGTAGGCCTTGCGGGCGATGTCCTGGAACTCCGGATGCTGGACCGCCTTGGCGATGGCGTCGACCAGCCGGGTCCGCACCTCCGGCGGAAGGCCCATCGGGGCGGCGAGGCCGCGCAGCGACGACATCTTCACATCGAAGCCGAGTTCCTTGAAGGTCGGCACGTCGGTGGCCTGCTCCGACCGCTTTTCGGTCATCACGCCCAGGATGCGGATCGGGTCGCCTTCACGGGCCCGCGCCGATTTGCCGATGTTCATCGAAGTGACCTGGATATGCCGGCCCAGCAGGGCGCGGTGGGCGTCGGCGCTGCCCGGGAAAGGCACATGGGTCAGCTGGGTCTGGGTCAGGCGCTGGAACATCAGCATCGCCAGATGGTCGTCGGAGCCGATGCCGGTGGTGCCGACCGTCACATTGTTGGGGTTGGCCTTGGCGAAGGCGGCGACGTCGGCCAGCGTCTGGAACGGGCTGTCCTTGTGGACGACGAAGGAGCCGGGATCGTCGACCAGATTGTAGAGCGGGTCGAGCCGGTCGAGCGAGAAGCGCGCATGCCGCTCGATGGGGATCGTCACGACGTTGGGCGAGTTGATGAGGCCGATGGTGTAGCCGTCGGGGGTGGCGTCGGCGATGGCAGCGAAGCCGATCTCGCCGCCCGCACCCGGACGGTTCATCACGATCACCCGGGCGCTGCCGCCCAGCTCCTTCTCGATGAAGGGGGCGAGCGACCGGACGATGAAATCGGACCCGCCGCCAGCGGCATAGCCGACGATCAGGCTGATCGGCTTCTCCGGATAGGCGGCCAGGGCAGCACCCGGCGCCGCCAGCGCGATGACCGCCGCCAGCCCGGCGGCGGCCCCAGTGGCGACAATCCCGGCGGCCGCCGACAGCCGCCCCAGCCCGCGCGACAGGAACCCGTGCGACAAGGCGCCAAACCGGCCGATTCCAGCCGCGGCGGCGGGTCCTGTCGATCCATCCTGAACGGTGGAATGCGCCTTCATATCCATACATCGCCTCCTTCGGTTCGCATCCGCGCCACGGCCGGGACCACGATCCAGCGTTGTACCCGGAACCGCCCCGGGAACCGCCGATCCTGCGGATGCGGCATCTTCCAATTGCTTTTTATCGATCATCAGACACCGTTCTGGCGCCTTCTTGCGGCACGACCCATCGTAGAGGCGATTTTCCAGCAATCAACCTCCGTTTCGATGTTCTCAGTTACAGCAAAATATTCTAATACTTGTCTATCCGTCGTGATTCACCCGTCATAAGGATCGTCCGGGGCACGCCGCACCGGATGCCGTTCATTCGCGAAAGGCTGTTCCCGGCATGACCGTTCACAAGGATTTCGCCCGTCCCGACGCCGTGACGCTGGAGGCGCTGCGTGCCCAGGCCCCCGCCACCCTGCACGAGGCCATGGGCAAGAAGGGCGCCATGGGCTACCCGATCAAGCCGCTGTTCCCCGGCATGCGGCTGTGCGGTCCGGCGCTGACCGTGTCCTGCGGGCCGACCGACAACCTGATGATCCACATCGCGGTGGCGCTGGCCAAGCCCGGCGACGTGCTGGTGGTGGATTTCAAGGGCATGACCGATGCCGGCCCCTGGGGCGACATCCTGACCGCGTCGGCCATCGCCCGCGGTCTGGGCGGGCTGGTGATCGACGGCTGCGTGCGCGACGCCACCGCCATCCGCGACATGGGCTTCCCGGTCTTCTGCCGCGGCACCAACATGAAGGGCACCAACAAAACCGACGCCAAGGGCGACGTCAACACGACGGTCGTGGTCGGCGGCGTGATGGTCTCGCCGGGCGACATCGTGGTCGCCGACGACGACGGCGTGGTGGTGGTGCCGCAGGATCTGGCTGCCGACACGCTTGCGAAGGCCGCCGCCCGCGAGGCCGCGGAAGAGGCCTACCGCCACAAGCTGGAAGCCGGCGAGACGACCATCGAGCTTCTGAACCTGAAGCCCTATCTCGACGCCGCCAACATCGCGCTCTGACCCGCCCGCCGACCGCCCCCTCCAGCGAAGTCCCCCGCCATGCCCGACATCATCATTTCCGAATTCATGCAGCCCAGCGCCGTGGACGAGCTGCGCCGCGACTTCGACGTCCATTACGACGAGACCCTTTATAAGCGCCTGGACGAGCTGTATGCGATGGGCCGCGACGCCCGCGCCATCTGCATCCGCAACGAGACGGAGATCCGCGGCGCCTTCTTCGACGCCTTCCCCAACCTGAAGGCGGTGGGCCGGCTGGGCGTCGGGCTGGACAACATCGACGTGCCGGCCTGCCAGCAGCGCGGCATCGCCGTCCTGCCGGCCACCGGCGCCAACGAGGTGTCGGTGGCGGAGCTGGCGATCGCCGGCCTGATGATGCTGGTGCGCGGCACCACCTATTTCGCGACGCCGGACGTGGCCGCCGGCAAATGGCCGCGCGGCCGGCTGATCGGGCGTGAGGTGTCGGGCAAGATTCTGGGCATCGTCGGTTTCGGCCGCATCGGCCGCCATGTCGCCCGCCGTGCCCAGGGGCTGGACATGACGGTGATCGCCGCCGACCCGCATGTGCCGGCCGACGATCCGGTCTGGGCCCGCATGGGCGTGGAGAAGGTGTCGTTCGACCGCATCTGGGACAGTGCCGACGCGCTGTCGCTCCACCTGCCCTACACGCCCGACACCCACAATCTGGTGAGTGCCGAGGTGATCGCCCGGCTGAAGCCCGGCACCATCCTGGTCAACGTCGCCCGCGGCGGCATCGTCGACGAGGCCGCACTGGCGGCGGCGCTGACGAGCGGCCATCTCGGCGGCGCCCTGCTCGACGTCTATGCGACGGAGCCGCTGCCGGCCGACAACCCGTTCCAGGGCGTGCCGAACCTGATCCTGACCCCGCACATCGGCGCCACCACCGACGAGGCGCGCGTCCGCACCGGCCATATGATCGCCGACAATGTCCGCGCCGTGCTGACCGGAACCATCCCGGACACCGCCATCGTCTGAGTGCGACGGCAAGGGGCCTTCCTCCGCCGGCATGCCGGGGAAGGCCCTTTTTGTTGCCCGGCTTGCAGCCGCGCGGCAAAAGGCGGAGAGTCGCGGCCACCCGCCCACCGGTTCCGGGAATTTCCCTTTGCGGCTGCTGCTGATCGAAGACAACCGCCGGCTGGCCGCCCTGACCGCCGAAGGGCTGGGCAAGGCCGGCTTCGCCGTCGACCTCGTCCACAGTGCGGAGGATGCGTCGGCCGCCCTGGCCGTCACCGGCTTCGATGCCGTGCTGCTCGATCTCGGACTGCCCGATGCCGACGGGCTGACGCTGCTGTCGGCCCTGCGCGCCCGCGCCGACGCCACCCCGGTGCTGATCCTGACCGCCCGCGATTGCGTGGACGACCGGGTCAGGGGGTTGAATCTGGGGGCCGACGATTATCTGGTGAAGCCCTTCGCGCTGGAGGAGCTGGTCGCCCGCATCCGCGCCCTGCTGCGCCGGCCGGGGGCGGCGCTGGGCATGGTGCTGCAACAGGGGAACCTCGCCTTCGATTCGGCGGCCCGGCTGGCCAGCGTCGCCGGCAGGCCGCTGGACCTCAGCCGGCGCGAGCTGGACGCGCTGGAACTGCTGCTGCGCCGCGCCGGCCGGGTGGTGTCGAAGGCGGCGCTGGAGAACGGCCTCTACGGCTTCGGCGAGGAGGTCGGGTCGAATGCGGTCGAGGTGCTGATCCACCGGCTGCGCAAGCGGCTGCTTGCCGCGGGCGCCACCGCCGGCGTCCAGACCCTGCGCGGCATCGGCTACATCCTGACCGAAGTGCCTGCGGAGAAGGGGGCGGAGGCCGGCACGGAGAGCGGGCAATGAGCGGCGGCGCGGACAAAGGGCGCCCGCCGTCGCTGCTGGCCTCCATTGCACGCTGGCTGGTGCTGGTCACGCTGCTGGCGGTCGCCACCACGGCGCTGCTGCTCTATGTCGAGTTCAAGGGCACCCACGACCGGATGCGCCAGCGCACCCTGTCCGGCGTCGCCCGCGTGATCGAGAAGGCGGTGCGCGGCCCCGACGGCACGCTGAACACCACTTTGTCCGAGCCGGTCCAGGCGATGCTGCGGGTGAATGCCGCCTCCTTCGCCCTGGTCGATGGCGGGGGCCGGCTGCTGCTCGGCTCCAGCGGTGTCGACGGTCCGCTCGACCCTGGCGCGACCGAACGGCCGCGCAGCGTCTTCCGCGTGCCGGCGCAGAACGGCGAGCCGCCGCTCTACGGCCTCAGCCACCGCATCGAGGTCGGCGGCCGGGCCTATTGGATCCAGGTGGCCTCCGGCGAGGAGGAGCTGCACATCGAATGGCTGCTAGAGGAGTTCGTCGAGCATTTCGGCTGGATCTGGCTGCCCTTCGCCCTGGTGCTGATCATCGTCAATCTGGTCATCATCCACCGCGGCCTGCGCCCGCTGCGCCGCGCCTCGGCCCGTGCTGCCGAGATCGGACCGGACAGCGTGTCGGAACGGCTGCCGGAGCAGGGCATGCCGCGCGAGGTGCTGCCGCTTGTCCGCGCCGTCAACCAGGCGCTCGACCGGCTGGAGGCCGGTTACGAGGCGCAGCGCGGCTTCATCGCCGACGCCGCGCACGAGCTGCGCACGCCGCTGGCGGTGCTGGACGCCCATCTGGCGCTGATCGGCGCCGCGGGCGCCCCGATTCGCGAGGATGTCGCCGGCATGGCGCGGCTGGTCGACCAGCTGCTCGATCTGGCGCGGCTGGACGCCCTGCGCATCGCCCCCGACGAGTCGGTCGATCTGTCCCGGCTTGCGGTGGAGGCCGCCGCCCATCTCGCCCCGCTGGCGCTCGGCAAGGGCCGCCTGATCGAGGTGATCGGCGACGAGCGGGCGCTGCCGGTGCGTGGCGCACATGACCCGCTGTTCCGCGCCCTGCGCAATCTGGTGGAGAACGCCGTCTGCCATGCCCCGGCCGGCAGCACGGTCAGCCTGGAGCTGGCGCAGTCCGCCGACGGCGGGCCGCTGCTGCGGGTGATCGACCGCGGCCCCGGCATCCCGCCGGACCAGCGGACCCGCGTGTTCGAGCGCTTCTGGCAGGGCGGGCGCGACAGCCGCCACGGCGCCGGAACGCATGTTGACGGAACAGGCGGGGCCGGGCTGGGCCTGTCCATCGTCGCGCGCACCATGCAGGCGCATGGCGGCGGCATCGCGGTCGAGGACACCCCCGGCGGCGGCGCCACCTTCACCCTGCATTTCCCGCCCATGCCGCGGCGAAGCGACGCAGCCCGTCCGATTCCGGCTGCCGCGGGTGTGCCGCAAGCCCCCCTGTGAGCCCGCCGTAAGCCCCCTGTAAGCTTGGCGGTCTAGACCGGTGGGGACTTTCCGCCCCTGCCAGGAAGACCGCCGATGCTGTCCGCCACCTCCCCGACCGCCCTGCCGACGATGCCGTCACCGCTCCAGAGCCGCCCGTCCGCGACCGCGACGGCCACGGCCGGGATCGACAGCGACGGCGACCGCGACAACGACACCCGCGAGAGCGCCAGCGCCCAGTCCACCGAGCAGCGCAGCGCCACCCCCAGCCTGCCGGCGGACCCCAACCGCGGCCGCACGCTCAACATCACCGCCTGAACGGAGGCGCGTTCCAGATGCCCACCACCTACAGCACCACCCAGAAAACCCTGCACTGGCTGATCGCCCTGCTGATCGTCGGCCTCTATCTGCTGACCTTCGGCGAGGATTTCTACGAGCGCGGGCACCCCATGCGGGCCACGATCTGGTGGCTGCACATCTCCTTCGGCCTGGGCCTGCTCGGGCTGGTGCTGTCGCGGATCGTGCTGCGCCTGACCCGCGGCACCCCCGCCCTGCCGCCGGAGATGACGCCGGCCGAACGCGGCGCCTCGCAACTCGTCCATTTCGGCCTCTACGCCCTGATGCTGGCGATCCCGCTGGTGGGCGTGGTGCTGACCTGGCTGCGCGGCGACACGCTGACCTTCTTCGGCCTGTTCACCATCCCCTCCCCCGTCGAGGCCGACCGCACGCTTGGCCGCTCGGTGAAGGAGATCCACGAGCTTGGCGCCAACCTGATCCTTGCCCTTGCCGCCCTGCATGCGGCAGCGGCGCTGTGGCACCATTTCGTCCGCCGCGACGGCGTGCTGGCCCGCATGCTGCCGGGCCGCCATGGACGCAGCCAGCCCGGCCTCGCCGACTGATCCCGCGGCCGTCTTTCTCCACCCATGCGAGCGCCGCCCCTGTGCGCTCGCGCATCCAGACGCTATAGTCTTTGCCATACATATGCATGGCGATGGGCGATGGCAGAACGCAAGACGACAGGACGCGGCCGGAAGACCGGACGTGCGGCAGGCGGAGCGGAAATGGACGATGCCGGCCAAGGCGCCGGCCTCCTGCCCTTCCCCGACCTGCTGGCCTCGACCGCCGGCTCCACCCCCGATCCCGCCCCCGATGCCGCTGGCGACGCCGACGATGAGGCCGCCGCCGAGGATCCCCATTATCTCGACCATCGCGAACGGCTGCGCCGCCGCTTCCTCGACCGCGGCCCGGACGCGCTGGAGGATTACGAGCTGCTGGAGATGGTGCTGTTCGCCGCCAGCCCGCGGCGCAATGTGAGGCCGCTGGCCAAGCTGCTGATCCGGACCTTCGGCGACCTGTGGGGGGTGGTCAACGCCCCACCGGAACGGCTGCGCGGCCTGAAGGCGGACGGCGTGTCGCTCGGCACCGACAATGCCGTCGCCACCGTTCGCATCGTCGGGGCGGCGGCCCTGCGCGCCTTGCAGCAGCGGGTGATCGACCGGCCGGTGCTGGCCTCCTGGCAGGCGCTGATCGACTATTGCGCCGCCGCCATGGCGCATGAGCCGACCGAGCAGTTCCGCCTGCTGTTCCTCGACCGCAAGAACAAGCTGATCGCCGACGAGGTGCAGCAGCGCGGCACCATCGACCACACCCCGGTCTACCCGCGCGAGGTGGTGAAGCGCGCGCTGGAGCTGTCGGCCGCCGCCGTGATCCTGGTGCACAACCACCCCTCCGGCGACCCCACCCCCAGCCGCGCCGACATTGAGATGACCAAGGAGATCGTCCGCGCCGCCAACGCCGTGGGGCTTGTCGTGCACGACCATCTGGTGATCGGCAAGGGCGGCCGGCACACCAGCTTCAAGGCGCAGCGCCTGCTGTAACCCGCTCCTCATCCCCTGCTTGCCATGCAGCCGCGCCATGCGCCGCCACTTTGCATTTGCGAATCGGTCGCCATTTTGTTGACCTGACGCTGCCCCGCCGAAAGATCGACCGACCGCATGTCCTCCTCGCCCCTCTCCCTGAAGCGCCGCAGCCTGCTGATCGGCTGCGGAGCCCTGGTGCTGATGTCCGACCGCGCGATGGCCGCCCCCGCCGCCCCGCGCCGCCTGACCCTGACCAACCAGCACACCGGCGAGACCTTCGACGGCCCCTACCGCGACGCCGACGGCCCGCTGCCCGACGCGATGGCCGACCTCGGCAAATTCCTGCGCGACCACCGCGCCAACAAGGAGGGGCCGGTCGACGTCGGCACGCTCGACTTCCTGGCCGATATCCTGGAGGCGGTGGGCCAGTCCAAGGCGACCATCCTGTCGGCCTTCCGCACGCCGGAAACCAACGCCATGCTGGCCGCCCGCAGCCTGGGCGTGGCGGAGCACAGCCAGCACCTGCTGGGCCGCGCGCTGGACGTCACCCTGCCGTCGCGCCTGCCCGATGCGCACCGCAGCGCGCTCGACCTGAAGCGCGGCGGGGTGGGCTGGTATCCGCGCTCCCACTTCCTGCACATCGACACCGGCCCGTTGCGCAGTTGGGAGATGTTCGGCCAGAACCTGGACGGTCTGTTCGCCCCCGGCGCCCGCAGCACCCGCCTGCGCACGGTGTCGCAACGCATGCAGCTGCACCGGGCCATCGCCCGCCGCCAGATGCTTGGACGGAAGTGATCGTCCAAGGCTGGATTTTTCCCTCATGCCGGTGTAGGGAGTGCGCCATGACCGACCGCATCGCCCTCACTGCCCCGATGTATTATCCGCCGCTCACATAGCGCGGCGTCGATCGGTCATACCCGAAACCATGCCGTCGCAAGTCCGGCGGCCATGGTTCTCTCCCCATACAGAGACAGTCTCCGGACGGCCCGGCCAACCGTAGAGACGTCTTCGATGCCGACCCAGTCCAATGCTGCCGAGTTCCTGCGCATCCTGCGCGAGCGCGGCTTCCTCCATCACTGCAGCGATCCGGCCGACGACCTGTCGGGCCTCGCCGCCGCGGCGCCGGGCGGGGCGCTGACCGCCTATGTCGGCTACGACGCCACGGCGGCCAGCCTGCATGTCGGGCATCTGCTGTCGATCATGGCGCTGCGCTGGCTTCAGCGCACCGGCAACCGCCCCATCGTGCTGATCGGCGGCGGCACCACCCGGATCGGCGATCCCAGCTTCCGCGACACCAGCCGCCCGATGCTGGACGAGGCGCAGATCGCCGCGAACGCCGCCGGCCTGCGCAGCGTCTTCGGCCAGTACCTGACCTTCGGGGACGGCCCGGCGGACGCCGTCATGGTCGACAATGCCGACTGGCTGGACGGGCTGGACTACGTCCCCTTCCTGCGCGACGTCGGCCGCCATTTCACCATCAACCGCATGCTGAGCTTCGAGTCGGTGCGCCAGCGGATGGAGCGCGAGCAGCCGCTGACCTTCCTGGAGTTCAACTACATGATCCTCCAGGCCTATGATTTCCTGGAGCTGTCGCGCCGCCACGGCTGCCTGTTGCAGATGGGCGGGTCCGACCAGTGGGGCAACATCGTCAACGGCATCGAGTTGGCCCGCCGGGTCGAGCGGCGCGAGCTGTTCGGTCTGACCACGCCGTTGCTGACCACGGCGTCGGGCACCAAGATGGGCAAGACCGCCGGCGGTGCGGTGTGGCTGAACGCCGACGCGCTGAGGCCCTTCGATTTCTGGCAGTTCTGGCGCAACACCGAGGACGCCGATGTCGGCCGTTTCCTGCGCCTGTTCACCGAACTGCCGCTCGACGAGATCGCCCGGCTGGAGCGGCTGGGGGGTGCTGAGATCAACGAGGCGAAGATCGTCCTGGCGACCGAGGCGACCCGCCTATGCCATGGCGCCGTGGAGGCGGAACGGGCGGCGTCGGCGGCCGGCAGCCCCTTCGCCCCCAATGGCGACGGACTGCCGGAAGTCATCCTGCGGCTTGCCGAGGGGACCGGCGGCGTGCCGCTGGTCGATGCGCTGGTGGCGGCCGGCCTGTCGGCCTCCAAGGGGGCGGCGCGCCGCCTGATCCGCGAGGGCGGCGCCCGGCGGGACGGCCGGCCGGTGACCGACGAGGCGGCGACGCTGACCGCGCCGGCCGTGCTGTCGGCCGGCCGCAAGCGTCATGTCCGCCTGATCGTCACCGCGTGAGGATAGGTAAAGGTGGCGTCAGCCCTCCAGCTGGCGCCACATCTCCATGTCGCGCTCGGCGGTCCAGATGCGCGGATCGACATGGCCGGTCGCCTCGTCATAGGCGCGGGTGACGTTGAACGGCATGCAATGGTCGAAGATCACCCAGTGGCTGAATTTCGGCTTCAGCGCGGCGTAGGTGTCCTTGTAGATGGCGCGGAGGTCCTTGCCGGCCGCGACCCCCTGCTTGACCAGCTCGAACAGGTCGCTGGTGAAGGCGCGGGTGCCGCGCAGCCCCTCCTGCACCTGTTCCGCCGTGGTCAGGGCGGCACCGCGGCCGGGCACCAGCTTCTCCGGCTTCAGCGCGGCGAGGGCGTCGAGCGTCGCCGGCCAGTCGGTGAAATAGGCGTCGCCGCAATAGGGCGTGGCGCCATATTCGACGAGGTCGCCCGAGAACAGGATCTTCTGCTGCGGCAGCCACACCACCGTGTCGCCCTTGCTGTGGCCACGGCCGAGTTGCAGCAACTGCACCTCCAGCGAACCCAGCCACATCGTCATGTGGCCACGGAAGGTGATGGTCGGCCAGGTCAGGCCGGGGACGGACTCGACGGCGCGGAACAGGCGGGGGAAGCGGCCGATCTCGCTCGCCATGTCGGCCTCGCCGCGCTCGACGATCAGGTCGCGGGTGTCCTCGCTGGCGATGATCTGCTCCGGCGCATAGCCCGAGGCGCCCAGCACGCGCACCGCATGGTAATGCGACAGCACGACATGGCGGATCGGCTTGTCGGTGACCTCGCGGATGCGGCGGATGACATCCTGCGCCATCACCGGCGTCGCCTGGGTGTCGATCACCATCACCGCATCGTCGCCGATGACGATGCCGGTGTTGGGATCGCCCTCCGCCGTGTAGGCATAGGCGTTGTCCGACAGCTTGTCGAAACTGACGGTCTTCTCGTCCAGGTCGGCGTGCGAAGCGAAGTTCTTGGACATCCGTTTTCTCCACAGGCGCGGCCGATACCCCCAACCCTCCAGGGACGCACGGCCGTCATTGATCGGTTGGGCAAACCATATCGTTTCACTTGAAACCATGCAATGCGTTTGAATTAACCGGTTGTTAGCGGGCGCCGCCGCCTTCTCATGCATGCGTCTGGTCGCGGGGGGAGGCATCGGGTGAGACGGTGGGTGCGTTTCGATATTGCCGCACTGCTGGCATCCGCGCTGCTGGTTGCCGCAACCCCGGCCCTGGCCGACCGCGCGCCGAAGGGCATCGCCGCCGTCCCGCCGCACTGCCTGGACATGGCGGCGGTGGAATGGCAGGTGCCGGCCGATGCGCTGCGGCTGATCCTGGCGGTGGAACAGGGCACGCCCGGCGCCTGCTCGGCCAACAGCAACGGCACCAAGGATTGCGGGCCGGGGCAGATCAACAGCATCTGGTTCCCGGTGATCGCCGCCGGCCGCGTCCCGCCGGAGGTGGTGCAGCAGGCGCTGACCTTCGACCCCTGCTACAACATCCGGGTCACCGCCTGGATCCTGCGGCGGGAGATCGACGCCGTCGGCTGGGAGAATTTCTGGACCGCCGTCGGCAACTATCACAGCCGCACGCCGGAGTTCCACGCCCGCTACCTGCGGCGCGTCATCGAAGCCGCGAAGTCACTGTCCAGCCAGCCCAAATAAGCCCAGACCAAGCAAACCCAGCTAAAGCGCCTTGCGCGTCAGCTCCACCTGCATGCCGACCTTCCCACCTTGGCCGCCGGGACCGCAGGACAGCCCCATGCAGAAATAGGACAGCGTCATGTCCGGGCAGAAGGCCAGCAGGCCCGACGCATCGGTCAGCGAGGTCCGTTGGTCGACCGCGTCCGGCAGCGTGACGCGCAAGCCCTCCGGCGTCATCGTCAGTTCCCCGCCCATCCGGCGGGCCGCCCCCAGGCAGATGCCGTCCGACCGGCTGCCGCCCTCGGCCACCGCCTCGCCCAGCAGATAGCTGCGGATATGCAAAGCCGCTCCGACCCCGGCGAACAGGACGCCGCAGACCGACAGGGCGATGCAGGCGGTGCGGGCCGATCCGGGGGCGAAGAGGGGGCCGGTCATGGCGGTGGAGTTTCCTCGGCTTAAAAGGGTTGCCGCGCGATGTGCTCGGCGAGTTGCAGGATCGGCACGATGGTCAGGCCGAACATGACGATGCCGGCCACCCCGACCACCACGACGGACAGGCCGCGCAGCACCGGTTCCGCCACCGCGACGGCGTGCAGGTAGAGGTCGCGGTATTGCTCGGCCAGCGCCGACAGGCTCTGCGCCAGTTCCACCCGGTTCTCCGCCGCGGCGATGGAGGCGCGGTCGGTGCCCGGCAGCGCCCGCATGGCGTCGGTCCAGGGCAGCCCGGCGGCGACCGCCCGCGTCGCATCAATGAGGTCGGCGGCCAGCGCACCGGCGGGGGCGCCGTCGGCGGTCAGCCGCAGCACCCGGTCGATCGGCACGCCGCCGGCCACCAGCAGCGACAGCTCGCGGAAGATCACATGGTGCTGGATGCCGAGCGCGATGTCGCGGTAGAGCGGGATCCCCATCACCAGCCGGTCGACCTGTTCCGGTGCGGCCCGCCGGCCGACGGTCGCCAGCCCGCCCAGCACGGCGAGCACGGCCAGCACAATCGCGACCAGCCCGGTGGTCAGGTTCGACAGCAGATAGACCCAGTCGACATTCACCTCCTCCCCCGCCCGCCGGAACACCTCGGTCTCGAGCAGGAGCGGCGTCAGGACGAAGGAGGTGCCGACCATCACCACGCCCGACGTCACGACATAGAGCACCGCCAGCGCCAGCCCGGAGCGGAAGCCCTGGCGCGCCCCGGCCAGTTGCCGCTCGAACTCGGCGGCGGTGCGGAGTGCCGCCGGCGTGCCCTCGCCGAAGCCGCCGGCCCGCACCAGCGCCACCAGCACCGGTGGGAAGCTGCGCGGCTGGCGCAGCATGGCGTCGGCAAGGTCGTCGCCCAGCTCCACCGCGTCGGCCATCCGTTCGGCGGTGCGGCGGATGCGCCCGCGGAAGGCGGCGGCGATGCGGCGCAGCGCCTCGGCCAGCCCGACGCGCGAGTCGAGCATCGCCGCCAGCCGGATGAACAGGATGTGCCGTTCGTTGCGGTCGAGCGGCCGGCCCCAGCCGCCAACCTTGAGCCGTCGCCGCACCGACAGCACGCGGCCCCGGCCGCTGATGGCATCGCGGGCGCGGCGTTCGTCGGCGGCCTCGACCTCGATGGAGCGGGCACGGCCGCCGGCGAGCAGCCTGACCTCGAACCACGCCATCGCCGCCGTCCCGTCAGCGTGCGGCCGGACGGAAGACCGTCACGGTCGGCCGCAGGATCAGGAAAAGCGCGTCCTTGCTGATGTCCTGCGCCTGCTTGCCGATCACCCCCTTGTCGATCGCCCCGCGGGTCACCGTCGGCTGGTTGCCGCTGAAGCCGCGGCTGTCGGTCTGCAGGCCGCCCAGCACAACCGTGTTGCCGGCCACCACCCGCACGATGTCGTTCAGCGCCTGCTCCTGCGTCACCGGCTGGGTCAGGATGCCGACCTGGTTGCCGGCATTCAGGTCGCGGAACTCGATCAGGTTGTTCAGCAGCAGGTTCAGGTCGATGGTGACGATCTGGTTGTCGGCATCGAAATGCGGCGTCAGCTTGATGGTCAGCCCGGTCTGGACCGTGCCGGTCTGCGCCGACCCCACCACTCCCGGCGAGTTCAGCGCGGCGTTGCCGGTCGCGGCGGTCGTGGTGCCGAGCCCGCCGACGGCGGTGACGCCGACCCCGGTGACATAGGGGATGGTCTGGCCGCTGCGCAGCGTCACCTCCGCCCCCGACAGGGTGTGCACCTCGACATTCTGGCGGGTGTCGGTGTTGCCGAACTTCGACAGGAAGGAGATGGCGCCGGCGACATTGAACACGCCGCTGACCCCCAGCAGCGTGCCGGGGTTGGAGATGTTGACGGAGATCGGTGCCTGGCCCGCCGAGACGGTGCCGCCAAGCCCACCGTTGACCGTCGTCGCCCCGTTGGTGGTCGTCGTGGTGGCACCCGATTGCAGCCGGTTGAACTGCAAGGCCAGCGCGTTCCAGTCGAAGCCGCTGGCCGACTGGTCGGTCAGGCCCAGGCTGACCACCGCCAGTTGGATGCGCACCATCGCCATGTTGCGGTGCAGCCGGTCGATGTAGGGCTGGATCACCTCGCTGTAGACGGTGGGCGAGGCGGAGAAGACCACCTGCCCGCCGCGCAGCGACTGGGTGATGTCGGTGGCGCCCAGCGTCTTCAGGTCGGTCATCACCGAATCGATGACCGCCTGGTTCTGCGGCACGGTGAAGGCGAAGCGGTCGCGGTTGCTGAGGAACAGCGTGCCGTTCTGCCACCACGCCACCACGCCCATGCCGGTCTCCAGCACGCCGGCCAGATCGGTGAAGCTGCCGGTGAAGGCGCGGATCGGCAGGGTCTGGCGCAGCATCGCCGCCCCGTCGGTGCCCTCGAACCGGGTGGCGACCGGCACGCCGGAATAGGTCATCATACTGGTCAGCCGGTCCAGCGTGTTCTCGCCCGACGGGAAGCTGACCGAGATCTGGCGCGCCGCGAGGCTGGCCGGCAGCGGTTGGCGCAGGGATTGGGCGACCAGCATGCCGCGGCCCACCGGCACCTCGGTCACCGCCGGGGAGTTGTCCTCGGTCAGGCGCTGTTCGGCGGCGGCGACCACCGTCTCGCGCTTCGGCAGCTCGGCCACCTCCGGCAGGGAACAGGAGGCCAGCAGCCCCAGCATTGCGGGCAGCAGGAAGCCGCTCTTGCAGATCACGGTCATCTTGCGCATGTGGCGGGTCCCCCGCCCGTCGCCGGGAAGGCGCGCGGGTCGATCAGGAACGGCGTGCCGGCACGGTCCTGGAAAAAGGCGCGGCCGTCGAGACAGCCGACGAAGGTGGCGCCCGACGGCACCAGATCGGCCGCCGACATGGCGGACCCCGGCATGTTGGGCAGCGGCGGCAGCGGCGGCGCCCCCGGCGGGCTGCCGGCCAGGGCCGCCCCCTGGCGGCGTCCGCCCGGCGCCATCGCTCCGGCGGAGGCACCACCGGGCAAGGTCCCGCCCGGCACCGCCATCCGGCGGGTCAGCGCATCCTCGACCGCCCGCGGCAGGGCACCGTCGCGCGTGCGCCCATCGAGGGCATCGATCATCGCCTTGGCGACCCGCTCCTCCAGCCCGGACACCGCGGTGTCGATGCGCTGTTGCAGGCGCCGCTCCAGATTGTCCTGGCGGGCCGATGGCGGCAGGAACGGGCTCTCCTCCGCCAGCGCGGCAGCGGGAAGCAGTGGGCCAGCCGACAGCGACGCCGCCAGCAGGGCCGCTCCCGCCATCTGTCTCATCATCCCGGAAACCCGGTCCGCCATCGTTCCCGCCCGCCGGTTGCGACCATCAGGTCCGGCGGCAATACTCCCGGCATTATGCTTGAGAATGGGTAAATCGGCGACCGTCCACAGCATCAGCGGGGGCATCAGCGGGCACTCGGTGGCTGGCCCGCAATCTCGATGCTCCACTTGCCGTCGCGGTATTCCAGCTTGCTGACATAATTGTCCGGACCGATGGCGGCCAGCGCCGCCTCCCACTGCCGGTGGGGCATCTGTTCCAGCGTCAGGGCCTGCGGCTGCGGCACGCGGTGCGGTGACCAGTAATACAGCCCGCCGCCGGTGGTCAGCAGCCCCAGCCCGGCGGCGAAGCCGACCGACGACAGCGCCAGCGGCACCGAGACCGGCGCCGACACCCGCCGCATCCGCCGCGTCGCCCGGATGGTGCGCAGCCTGACCTGATCGGCGGTCACCCAAGGCGGGATCACCACGCCATAGGCCTTGCCGTCGACCGGCACCGTCGGCCGGATCGCCGCCATCTGAAGCTGGACCTGCCGGCTCTTGGCCTCGGGCAGCAGCCCGCCGACCGGACGCCCGTTGCGCACCGTCAGCTCGAACACCCGGCGTCCCGACGGCACCAGCGCGATTCCGCCGGGATTGGCGTCGAGCTCCGTCACCAGATCGGGCAGGAAGGACCGGCCGGGGCCGCCCTCGTGGATTTCATAGAGGAAGCCGGTCCACAGCGGCTCGACCGCGTACCAGCAGCGTTCGGAGCTTCCCACCGTGCGCCGCGCGAACGAGCGCGCATAGGCGAGGGCGTCGCGGCGCTCCACACCTTCCAGGAAGCCGTACATGACATTGGTCGCGAGACCGCCGCTGCCCAAGAACGCCCCTGCCTTCCCGACTCGACCGAAAGAGGTGGCGACAGTCCGTCCAAGGTACCACGCACGGACAGGGCGCCGCAGCATCTCTATGCCCGCCGACGCCCCGCGGTCAATGGCCGGGGCTGAAACAACGTGAGGACCGGGGCCACTCCCCTATCGCGTCGTCCGCTGCATCCACAGGGTGGCGGCAATGGTTCCCGCCGGCTCTCCCCCCGCCCCGCCGCAGGTGCGCGTCACCTCGTACAGCCCCTCCGGCCGCCGGGTGGCGAGCGAAGCCAGCGCCCCCGTCACCGGATCGCCGCCAACTCCAACGGCAGAGCCGCCGGACAGCGGGCCGGACAGGCAGAACCAGGTCCCCTCCGCCTGCACGCCGTAGGACCAGGACAGCCCCGACACCGCCGGCGGCATCGTGCCGAAGGCCGGGAACAGCGCCGCCTGCCATCCGTCGGCGGCCGGCACCGCGGCACCGCTGGCCTGCCGGCTGCGATAGGCGCCCTCCAGCACGGAAAAGCCGGAATCGGCCTGCGAGGCGACGCGGCTTTTCGCCATGGCCGAAGGGTTGACGTACTGGATGCCGCCCGCCACCACCATGCCCATCAGGGCAAGGGCGAAGATCGCCTGGATGATGTTCATCGCCGCCGACGTGTCATGTCTTCCGCCTCACGTCTTCGGCCGCGGCGCCGGCATGCGCTGCTCCACACCCTTGGCCTCGCTGCCGAAGACGCGGCGCAGTTCGGCCGCGGTGGTGACGCCGGCGTGGAATTTGGCGACCGCATCCTCATACAGCGACCGCCAGTTCCTTGCCCCCTTCGCCGCGGCGACCACCGCGGCGGGCTCGTCGAACACCGCGCATTCGCTGACGGCCGTCCGCCCGGCATAGCCGGCATTGCCGCAGGCCGCGCAGCCGGCGCCATGGCAGGCCCGGCAGAGGGTGCGGACCAGCGACTGGACCAGAACGCCGCGCAGCAGCGACTTGATGTCGTGAGCCGGAACGCCGAGATGGCGCAGCCGGTCGATGGCCCCGTTCACCGACCCCGTGTGCAGGGTGGTCAGCACCATATGGCCGGTGTCGGCGGCGCGCACCGCGATCTGCGCGGTCTCCTCGTCGCGCACCTCGCCCAGCACGATCACGTCGGGATCGGCGCGCATGAAGGTGCGGACCACCCGCGCGAAGTCCAGCTTGACCGCCGGGTTGACATTCACCTGGCCCGTATAGGCCATGCGGTATTCCACCGGGTCCTCGATGCTGTAGATGGCACGGCCCAGCCGGTCCATCTCACGCACGGTCGCGCTCAGGGTGGTCGACTTGCCGGACCCGGTCGGCCCGCAGACCAGGCACAGCCCATGGCGGCGGTCCACCGCGCGGCGCCAGTCGCCGACCTGGCTGATGCCCAGCCGGTCCAGGTTCGGCTGCACCCGCTCCACGTCCAGGATGCGCATGACGATGATCTCGCCATCCACCGACGGCACGGTGGTCACGCGCAGATCGACCGGCCGCCCGCGATGCTCGACCTCGAACCGCCCTTCCTGCGGCAGCCGCCGTTCCGCCAGATCCATGCCGGAGCGGTCCTTGATCCGGGCGACGATGGTGGCGGCGGTGGTCGACGCCGTCTCGTCCATCAGGCGGCGGATGCCGTCCACCCGCAGGAAGATGCTGCAGGTCTTGCGGCGCGGCAGGATGTGGATGTCCGACGCCCCGGCCTCCACCGCGCGCGACACCAGCTGCTCCACCGGATCGCTGTCCTCCAGCCCGGACTGGGCCCGGCGGACGCGGTCGAGGAACTCGTCGAACTGGTCGGGGACGAAGCTGCTGAAGCGCACCATCCGCCCGGGGTAGTAACGGGCGGCCACCCGGCCGGCCACCGATTCGTCGTGCAGCGTCGCCACATGCACCGCATCGTCGCTGAGCCCGGTGACGATGATCGCGTGCCGCTCCAGCAGCGGCAGCGGGATCGGCGTGCCGCCCATCGCCTCCGGCGTTTCCAGGGCGGTCTCGTGGCTGATCTTCGCCTCATCCAGGTCGGTGCGGGCAAGGAAGCCGTTGCGCACCAGGATGGCGCCCAGCGGTTCGCCGGTCACCCGCTGCTCCGCCATCGCCGCATCGAGGATGCCGCGCGTCACCAGCCCCTTGCGCAGCAGGTAGCCGGCAAGTTCTTCGCGGAAGGCGGCGGACGGCTTCAGGACCGGCATGTCCAGCTCGCCCGGTTGGCGACCGACGGCAGGACCGCGCCCGATGCGGCGGCCCCGGAAACGGCCCGCGCCCCCTCCCCCGCGACAGCCTGCTGGGAAAACAGCGCCCCCTGGGCGCAGCGGCCGCCGGGCGCCGACCAGATGTGGCTGTTGGGGTCCGCCACCGCGTGCGACCCGCCGAGGTCGAGGACACCGGCACTGCCCGGCCGCGCCGCCGGCCCGCCGATGACGGAGGATTTCATCTCCAACTGCCCGTTCTCGATGACGATGCCGAAGGGGGTGCCGTTGTCGACGGCAACATCGGTCCGGTCGAGGATGGCTTGGCCGCCGCCGCTGCGCAGCGCCGCCATCGGCAATCCCCTGCCATGGACTTGCAAGGACGGGCGCCGCGACTCGGCCGTGAAGGTGACGCCGGCCCCCAGCGAGGACACCAGCGCACTGCGCCCGGCCCCCACCGTCACCTCGACGGCGGCGTCGCGGAACAGGGCGGTGCCGCCGTCGACCAGCACACCGTCGCCGCCGGGCGCCGTCACCGTCAGCTTCCCGCCCGCGACGTCCAACCGCGCATGCGCCACCCGCAGCCCGGCGGCCCGGTTGGTCGAGATGGCGTTGTTGCCGGCGAAGGTCAGCCGGGTGCCGGGAAGCGCCTCGACCGGCATCTCGAAGCCGACATTCTCGATCCGGGTATCGGTCGGCAGCCGGAGCGCCACGTCCGGCGGGTTGGTGGACACCACGACTCCGGCGGCTTCCGCCTTCAGCACCAGCCGCACCGCCCGGCCGCCGTCCTGATCCGCGGCCAGCGCCTGAACCTGCGCCGCCGGAAGCTCGTGCCGGCCGGGGGCGAGGCGCAGGACCATGGTCGAGGGCCGGGTCGCCTGCCAATGGCCGAGCGCGGCCGACAGGGTCATGGCGTCGGCCGGGCTGGTCCCGGTCGCATCGCCCTGCGCGGTCGGCGCCACATGGCGCGTGACGGTCGCCGAGGCGGCCAGCGCTGCGAGATCGGCCGAGGCCCCGCGGGTGACGGCGACGGCGCTGCCCTCGGCAACCTCGATCCGGCCGTCGCGGAAGGTCAGGGCCGCGCAGTCCGGCAGAGCGGTCGAGCCGATCGGCGGCGCCACGATCGCGGCGATCACCCCGGCACGGGCCAACTCCGTTGGAGCCGCGGGTGCGGCCGCCACGTAGCTGCGCCCGCCGCCGGCCGCCCCCGCCGGCCAGGACGCCGTGCGGAGCTGCGCCGCCGCCCGGTCCGATGCCGGAGCGAACACGCAATAGCCGTAGACCGCTCCCCAGGGTGTCCGGGTGCCCGGCATCAGCCAGCGCGGCAGGGTGCCGGCCGGCTGCGCCGGCTCCTTGGCCGCAGCCTTGCCGGTCGATGCCTGCCCTTTTGCGGATGCGGCGCCTGCCGGACGGGGAGGCGGATCCTCGGGCGCCGGCGGACTGGCGACTCCGTCATTGTCGAGAACGCGCAGGTTGGCCTCGACCAGCGCCGCCAGCCGGTGCATGTCGGCGGCACTTCGCTGCGCCTGGCTGATCCGGTTCGAGGCGTCGACCATGGTGTAGGCGGTGTAGCCGGTCGTCGCCACCAGCGAGATGGCCATGATCGTCATCAGGATCAGCGATGTCATGGCATGGCCTCCAAATCGGGCCCACTCTATCTTGCCGCCGGGTCGCGGACCAATCCCGTTGCCGCGCATTCCGGAAAAAGACCCGGAAAATCACAAGAAAACGCCCCGGCCACAGGGGTCGGGGCGCTTCGGTCAGCAACAGGGCGCCTCAGACGACGCTTAGAACTTGTAGTAGGCGACGTACTTGTTGTTGTCACCGGCGATGCCGGTCACGTTGTTGAAGGTCAGCGCGGTCGCCGTGGTGATCTGGACGCAGCCGAACTTGTAGCCGGTGAAGGCGGTGTTGAAGGCGGCCGGGGTGGCGACGGTCAGCGTCAGGCCGGTGCCGGGAACGGCCAGCGTACCGGTGGCGGAGATCTGGCCGCCGGCACGGGCGATTTCCGTGCACTGGGACAGGGCCGTGGTGCCCAGCACCAGGAAGATGCCGCCGTTGGCGAAGCTGCCGAACTGGGTGACGCCGGTGGCGGTCGCCGTGTTGGTCAGGTCGAGCGTGTAGGCACCGGCGACGCCGTTCCAGGTGGCGGAAATCGTCGGAGCGGTCGGCACGGCGGCGAGATAGCCGGTGTTGATCAAGTCGGTCTGCGTCGCCGCACCGGACATGGTCGGGAACGTCGAACCTGCGGCACCCAGGGTCGTGGTGTTGCCGTTGCTGCCATACAGCGTCCAGGCCGCATCGACCTGCGACAGCGCCTGGATGATGCCGACGGCGGCGGCCTTCGGACCGGCGGTGGTGAAGGCGCTACCGACATAGAACACGCCGGCGGCTCCCATCACCGCCGTAAGAGCGACCGAAATAATGACGGTCAAAATATTGAACATTCATGTCTCCTGGGGCGGCCGGCACACGGCTGGTGGTCGCGCGGCAGGAGGCCGGCCCGCCAGCCCCTTCCCGGCCCGGCGACCTTCCCTCTGCCTTGCTTTTGTCTAAAATAGGTTCGCCGTGAAGGCGTTTATGAGAGGTTAATTTCGCGCAGGCGTTGATTTGCGCACCGACTGTAGAGCGCGGGTTCCCCATAGCCCGACAACCCACCGCACACTCTCGTCACAGCGGTCCATTCCGCGGATGAAGGGTCGCGAACGGCAAAAGACCGGAAACACCGAGAAGCCACCGGGCGTTGACTCTGCCGCCAGCGGCGGTCCGAGGCGGGTTCGGCCGCCAACCGAAGAATCATGAAAGCGGTTGCACAGCCAATGCCTCCGCTTAAGATAGCATCGTCTGCGAAATATTCTTTCTTTGGGAGGGACCGTGAACAAAGCCGCTACCCTGGCGCTGATTTCCACCGTCGCATCGGCCATTGTCTCTGCCGCATCTCCCGCTTCGGCCCGGGACGCGCACCTGATGTTTCCGATAGAGTCCGCCCTCAACACAGCCGCAGCCCAGGAGAAGCTGGACAAGGGCGTGAAGCTTTATTTTGGCAACCAGAAACATCCCAATCCGGTCAAAGTCGTCGGCGAATGGGCCACAAACAAGAAGACCAACGCATTCAACAAATCCGACAAGGAGGCTTGCGAGTGGGTCTTTCTCAGCGCCGTTCTGGAACTGCAGGAGCGCGCCCGCAAAGAAGGCGGTAACGCGGTGATCGACATCAAAAGCAATTACAAGAACACGGAAACGAACAGCAATACGGAATACATGTGCGGCGCCGGCAACATCATGGCAGGCGTGGCGCTCAAGGGAACCGTGGTCAAGCTGGGCGCCAAGTAAAGCCGCCGGCATGGGCCTTGCCGTCGCAACGACGGCTCCGGCCATCGACGGCAAGACCGGCAACCGTATCGCAAAATCGATGCGCGCCTCTATCCACAACGTGACCCTGCCATGATAGGGTCCGCACTCGCTCCACATGGCGTCCGGAAACGGCAGGACATGACTTTGCAGACCGGCATCCGCACGCTTTTCCTCATTCTCGCGACGGTCGCCGTGCTCGGCGGCTGCAGCCGCCGGCAGCCCATCTACCGGGTAACCGACCAGCCCATGCCGGCGGCGTCGCGCAACCTGTCAGCCGCGGTCCTCCAGCGGACGATCATGGAAGCGGCGATCGACCGCGGCTGGTCCGCGGAGTGGAAGGCGCCCGGTGAGATTCTGGCGACGAAGGCATGGAAGGATCACGAGGCGGTCGTCGAAATCCGCTATTCGCATGAAAGCTACACCATCGATCATGTGTCCACGACCAACCTACGGGAGCGGGGCGAAACCGTTCATCAGGCCTACAACAAGTTGGTGCGCGCGCTGCAGGACGAGATCGAGCGGCGCCTGCGCCAGGCCGAACCCCGGGTCCCGTCCGCGCCATGACTGAAACCCTGCGTGTCGCCATCCGCGGCTGGTGCGCCTGGGCGCCGGAGCGCAGCACCCGCGCCGCGTGGCGGGCCTGGGCGGGTGCGCCCGCCCTGTCCGACGATGCCCAGCCGCCGGCGCTCCCCATGATGTTGCGCCGCCGCACCTCGCCCATCGGGCAGAGGCTGATCGCCGCCGCGCTGGCCTGCGGCGACGCGGCGCAGACGGCGCGCTACGTCCTCGCCTCCGGCCATGGCGAGCTGGCGCGGACCGTCGGCATCATCGATTCGCTGCGGCAGGGCGAGTTGCCGTCGCCGGCCGAGTTCAGCCTGTCCGTGCATCACGGCCTGGCCGGGTTGCTGTCCATCCACACCGGCAACCGCCGAGGCCACACGGCGCTCGCCGCCGGTCCCGACAGCTTCACCTTCGGACTGCTGGAGGCCGCCGCCAGCCTGGCCGAAAACCCGTCGGAACCGGTGCTTCTGCTCTAC
Organism: Azospirillum sp. UENF 112521; assembly: GCF_058780665.1. Classification (NCBI taxonomy): domain Bacteria; kingdom Pseudomonadati; phylum Pseudomonadota; class Alphaproteobacteria; order Rhodospirillales; family Azospirillaceae; genus Azospirillum; species Azospirillum sp. UENF 112521. Next base: position 402,798 of record NZ_JBSNCI010000002.1, on the reverse strand, counting down.
GCCGACGCGCCGATGCCCGACGAATACGCGCACTTCCACACCGCAGCCGACGAAGCCCTGCCGCTGGCGGTCGCCCTGGCGCTCGGCCCCGCGGATGGAGAGGGCGAAGGGCTTGCGCTGCACTGCGCGCCGTCGGCCGGCGGGCCGGCCGCAGAGTCCACGGCGCTCGATTTCATGCGCTTCCTGCTGTCCGGAGCGCCCCGGGCAACCTCGCGCGGGGCGCGGCTCGACTGGGTGTGGCACCGTGCCGGCTAAGGTTCTGGACAGGCTGTGGCGGCGCGCGGCCACCGGATTCGCCTTCGCCTTCCTGTTCGGCGGCGGCGCAATCCTGGCGCCCACCATCTTTCCGCTGCTGGCGCTGACCAGCCCGGCGGGTGCTGTCCGGCGCCAGCGCTGCCAACACCTCATCCATCTGATCTTCCGCTTCTACATCCGCATGCTGCGCGTGCTGCGCGTCATCGACCTGAAGGTCGAGGGCGCCGAGCGCCTGCGCGACGGGCATGGCAAGCTGGTGGTGGCCAACCACCCCTCGCTGCTCGACGTGGTGATTCTGATGGCGCTGATGCCGCGCGCCCAGTGCATCGTGAAGAAGGAACTGTGGGAAAGCCGCTGGCTGGGCGGCATGGTGCGCGGCGCCGGTTACATCCGCAACGACCTCGACCCGGAGGCGCTGCTCGACGCCTGCCGCACCGCGCTGGAGGCCGGCGACGGACTCATCATCTTTCCCGAAGGCACGCGCACCGTCCCCGGCGAGCCGATCCGTTTCCGCCGCGGTTTCGCCAATCTGGCCACCCTGCTGGAAGCCGAGGTGCAACCGGTCACGATAACCTGCGATCCGCCCACGCTCATTAAGGGCGAAAAATGGTGGATGATCCCACCGCGACGGCCGATTTTTCGCGTCATGGTAGGGGATCGTCTGGACGTTACGGGGTTGCTCGGCTATCAGTACCGCTCACTGGCGGCCAGGAAGCTGGTGCGCAGTCTAGAAGAATATTTTGCGGAACGGTTGGCCGATGGAAAAGCTTGAACGTGAGTTGAAGGTTTTGATTGTTGACGCGCTCAAGCTGGAAGATATCGCCCCAGAAGATATTGACAGCGAAGAGCCGCTCTTTAATGATGGACTAGGCCTCGATTCCATTGACGCCCTGGAACTGGGGGTCGCGCTGCGCAAGACTTACGGAATCAAGATTGAGTCGGTGACGGACGACGTGAAGCAACATTTCGCCAACGTACGGTCTCTTGCCAGCTTCATTCAATCTCAGCATGCGGAGTAGAGGCCATGCTGACGCAGGATGAAATTTACGCGCGCCTCCAAAGCTATCTCGAAGACATGTTCGAGGTGCCGCCCGAGAAGATCTCCCGGGAGGCGCGGCTGTTCGAGGATCTCGACCTCGACAGCATCGACGCGGTCGATCTGGTGGTGAAGCTGCAGGAACTGACCGGCCGCAAGTTCAAGCCCGAGGAGTTCAAGAGCGTCCGCACGGTCGGCGATGTTCTCGACCGTGTGCATGCCCTCCTCCAGGAATAGGCTGCACCCGCTCGGCGTCGCGGCCCTGGTCGTCGCCGGAGCCCTCTATCCCGTGCTGGTCTATGGCGGGCGGGCTTCGGTGCCGCCGCTGGCCTTCGTGGCAGTGGCCCTGGCGCTGATCGGGGCGCGCTTCGCCATTTGCTCTTCGCCTGCGGCGCGGGTCTGGCGCCTTCCGCTGGCGGCGGCGGCGGTCCTGGTCGGCGTGCTCGCCGTGCTCGATGGCACGCTGGCGGCCAAGGCCTATCCGGTCGCGCTCAGCCTCGGCACCGCGGCGGCGTTCGGCGCCTCGCTGCGGCACCCGCCCAGCCTCGTCGAGCGATTCGCCCGTCTCCATGAGCCCGACCTGCCGCCGTCGGGGCAGGCCTACTGCCGCACCGTCACCGTGGTGTGGACCGTCTGGCTGGTGTCGAACGCCGCCGTCGCCGGGGCGCTGGCCCTGTGGGGCAGCGACGAGGCGTGGGCGCTGTGGACCGGTCTCATCGCCTACATCGTCATGGGCCTGCTGTTCGGCGGCGAAGTCCTGGTCCGCCGCTCCATGCGCCGGAGGCACGCCGGGGCATGACCGCCATCCCGCTTTCCCGTCTGCTCGCCGTGGGGCGGCCGGACGATGCGCCGGTTGCCGACGGCGTCACCTTCGCCCGCTTCCGGGCCGACGTGGCCGGCAACGCGGCACGGCTGAAGGGGTGCCGGCGCGGGCTTCTGGTCGCGGCGGACGCTTATTGGGGCGCGGTGGGGCTGCTGGCGCTGCTGCACGCCGGCGCCGAGGTGACGATCCCGCCGAACGCCCAGCCGGGAACTCTGACCGCCCTGACCGCGGACGGTGCCGTGCCGGTCGGCGGCGATCTGCGGCCGGGTGGCGAAGGGCCGGGTGGCGAAGAGATGGCGTTGACCCCGCTCGATCCCGAGACGCCCTTGACCTTCTTCACCTCCGGCTCGACCGGCGAGCCGAAGCGGGTGGTCCGCACCCTCGGCATGCTGGAGGCCGAAGCCCTGGCGACCGAGGCCGTGCTCGGACGGCTGGCCGGGCCGACCGCCCGCGTGCATGCCACGGTCCCCCACCAGCACGTCTACGGTCTGAACTTCCGCCTGCTGTGGCCGCTGGTCACCGGCCGCCCCTTCGCCAGCACGATGCACGAGCTGTGGGAGACGGTGCCGGCCGCGCTCGACGCGGGGTCTGTGCTGGTCACCAGCCCGGCGCACCTGACCCGGCTGTCGGGCATCGCGCCGCTGCCGCCGTCGCGGCGTCCGGCGCTGGTGCTGTCGGCCGGAGCCCCCCTTCCGGAGCCCGCTGCGCGGGAGGCAGCGGCGGTCTTCGGCACAGCGGTCACCGAGATCTTCGGCAGCACCGAGACCGGAGCCATCGCCCACCGCCGCCGCGAGGGCGGTGATCCGCCCTGGCGCCCGCTGCCCGGCGTCGTCGCCGGACGCACCCCGGAGGGTCGCCTGCGGGTCGGAGCGGCGCATGTGGAAGGGCGGGAGCATGTCGGCTCCGACCTGGTGGAAATGGCCGGGGACGGCGGCTTCCGTCTCCTTGGCCGCGCCGACCGGATCGCGAAGGTGGAGGGCAAGCGCGTCAGCTTGCCGGAGGTGGAGGCGCAGTTGCGCCGCTCCCCCTGGTGGCCGACGCCGCCGTGCTGACGCTGGAGCAGCTTTGCGCCGTCGTGGTGCCGAGCGCCGAGGGCGCGGCGCGCCTGGAGGAGATCGGCGCCTTCCGCTTCGGCCGCTCGTTGCGGCGGGAATTGTCCGCCGTTTTGGAACCTGCCGGCCTGCCGCGCCGCTGGCGCTTCGTGAACCGTTTGCCGGATGGCGCGTTGGGCAAGCGTCGGCATGCCGACATCGCCGCCCTGTTCGAGGAGGCCACCCTGTCTGAAGCCGCCCTTTCTGAAGCCGTCCTGCCTGAGATGGCTGGCCCCCGGTCAACCGCCCCCGATGTCCGCGCCGTCCGGTCGCTTGCCGACGGGGTGGAGCTGGACCTCTTCATTCCCGGCAACCTCGTGCAGCTCGATGGTCATTTTCCCGGCATGCCGATCGTGCCGGGCGTGGCGCAGATCGATTGGGCGGTGATGTTCGCCAACACGCATCTCGGCCTCGGGATCGAGGCGGCGCAGGCGCTGCAGGTGAAGTTCCGGCGAGTCACCGTTCCGGACACGCTGGTGACGCTGGCGTTGCGCCACGCCCCGGCACGGCGCCGCCTGTCCTTCGAGTATCGCTGCGGGGACGAGACGCTGTCCTCCGGCTCCATCGGCGTGGAGGGGATCGCCCCATGATTTCGGCAGAGGTCATCACCCGCGCGCAGTTCTACGACCTCGACCCCATGCAGGTGGTCTGGCATGGCAACTACGCCCGGTATCTGGAGCAGGCGCGTTGCGCGCTGCTCGACCGCATCGGCTACAATTACCCGGAGATGGCGTCGTCGGGATACGTTTTCCCCATCGTCGACCTCCATGTGAAGTATGTGCGCCCCATTCGCTTCGGTCAGTCGGTCAAAGTCACGGCGACTCTGGTCGAGTACGAGAACCGCATCCGCATCGACTACCGCATCCATGACGAGCAGGACGGCACGTTGCTGACCAAGGCGCGCACGGTGCAGCTCGCGGTGAAGGAGGAGGGGGCGGAGCTGTGCTTCGAATGCCCCGCGGTGTTCACGGACAAGGTGAGGGCTCTGCTGTGACGCGCATCGTCGTTTTCCTCCTGACCCTGCTGGCCGCCTTCCCGGCGCCGGCCGCCGAGACGCCGGCCGCCGGGACGCTTGCCTCCGAGAGGCTGGCCACCGAGACGCTCAATGAGGGGCAGGTGCTGCGCGGCGCCTTCGTGCAGGAGCGTTTCCTCAAGGGCTTCCAGGCGCCGCTGAAGAGCGGGGGCCATTTCACCCTGGCGCCGGGCCGCGGGCTGATCTGGCGCACCGAGACCCCCTTCGCAGTCACCACCGTCATGAGCCCCGCCGGTCTCGTGCAGGAGGTGAAAGGCAACGAGACCATGCGCCTGCCCGCCGCGCGCCTGCCCTTCATGTCGAAGCTCTACACCATGCTGGGCGGCGCGCTGACCGGTGACTGGAAGGCGCTGGAGGACATGTTCGCGGTTGAGCGCGGCGGCGACCGCGACGCCTGGACCCTCCACCTGACGCCGCGCCGGACCAACGACCCGACCATGCCGATCCGCGCCATCGACGTGCGCGGCGGGCGCTTCGTGGAAGAGGTCGAGATCGTCAAGCCCGACGGCGACCGCGACCGCCTGACCTTCCGCGACCAGCGTCTGAACGCGGAAGCGCCGACGGCGGACGAGGCGGCGCTGCTGGCCTCGGCGGCGCGTCCGTGAGACGGCTGGGGGCACTGCTCTGGCTCGCGCTCGTCCTGCTGGCCGGCGGCTATCTCGCGCTGCGCCTTCACGACGGGCTGGGCTTCCGCACCGATCTGCTCGCCCTGCTGCCGCGCGAGGAGCAGGACCCCGTTCTGCAGCGTGCCAACGATGCGGTGACCAAGGCGCTGGGTCGCCGGGTGCTGGTGCTGGTCGGGCACGCCGACCGCGAAACCGCCCGCAAGGCGGCGGCGAAGCTCGGCGACGCCCTTCTGGCGACGGGGCAGGTGGAGCGGATCGGCGAGGGTATCGACGTCGACCGGCTGAAGCGGCTGGGGGCTCTCTACTTTCCCCATCGCCAGAGCCTGCTCAGCGATGGCGACCGGGCGCTCCTGGCGGCCGGCAAGGGGGAGGAGGTCGCCACCCGCGCGCAGGCGCAGGCATTCGGCTTCGCCGGGCTTGTGGACGCCGGGCTGCTGCGCACCGACCCGTTCCTGCTGCTGCCTTCCTTCCTCACCAACCTGCCCTTCCCGCTGTCGCGGCTCACCCCCGACGAGGGCATGCTCAGCGTCACCGAGAACGGCACGACCTGGGTTCTGGTCAGCGCCGTTCTGGCCGGCGAGCCGTTCGAGCTGGATTTGCAGGACCGGCTGGTCGACGCCTTCGACGCCGCCGTGGGGGAGATGCCGGGCGTCACGGTGAAGCGGCTGGGCGCGGTGTTCTTCGCGCACGCCGGCTCGAAGACCGCGATCGCCGAAGCCTCCACGCTCGGCACGCTGTCGTTGGTCGGCACCATAGTGCTGACGGCGCTGGCGTTCCGCCGGCCGGGACCGCTGCTGCACAATCTGCTGGCGCTGGGCGTCGGGATGACGGTCGGGTTGAGCGGAAGCCTGCTGCTGTTCGGCGAACTGCATGTGGCGGCGCTGCTGTTCGGGTCCAGCCTGATCGGGGTGGCGGTGGACTACAGCCTGCATTACAGCGCCAGCCTGTTCGACCCCCTGTCGGGAAGCCCGCGCGACCGGCTGCGCCACGTTCTGCCGGGCATCGCGCTGGGGCTGGTCACCACCTTGATCGGCTACGCGGCGCTGATGCTGGCGCCCTTTCCAGGGCTCCGGCAGATCGCCGCCTTCTCGATCATCGGACTGGTGGGCGCCTTCCTGACGGTGGTGCTGTGGCTGCCCTCGCTCGACCGGGCGGGAAAGCTGACGCACGGCGCCTGGATGCTGCGCGCCGCGGCTGGCCTGTGGGGTTTCTGGGAGGAGCGCCGCTGGCGCGGCGTGCGCGTCGTTCTCCTGCTGGGCTGCGCGCTGGCCGGAACGGTGGGGCTGGCGCGGCTGTCGGCGGACGACGACGTCCGGCGGTTGCAGGCGGTCTCGGCGGAACTGAGGCAGGAGCAGGACGAGATCCAGCGGCTGATCGGTGCCACCACCGCCGCGCAGTTCCTGCTGGTGCAGGCCGCGGACGACGAGGCGGCGCTGCGGCTGCAGGAGGATCTCGCCGCCACGCTGGCCGGGCTGAAGGCGAAAGGAAGCATCGCCGGCTACCAGATGCCGGCCGCCTTCGTGCCGTCCGCCCGGACGCAACGGGAAAACCGCGCACTGGTCGCCGGGGCGCTCGACGGTCCTCTGCTGGCGGCGCAGCGCGCCAGCCTCGGCTTGCCGCCGGCCGGGCCGGATGACAAGGCTCCGAACGACAAGGCGGCGGACGGGGTGCTGACGCTGAAAGAAGCGCTGGCGGCGGACAGCGTGCCGTTCCTGCGCGAGCTCGTGCTCGGGCCGGGGCTGCACGTGGTGGCCTTGCAGGGGCTGAACGATCCGGACGCCGTGCGCGCCGCGGTGGCCGGCACGGCCGGCGTCCGGCTGGTGAACCCGACGGCGGACTTCTCGGCGCTGCTCGCCAAGTACCGGCACCGGGCGCTGCTGCTGACCGGGCTGGCGGGACTGCTGATGTTGCCCGTGCTGATGTGGCGCTACGGCTGGCGAGGGGGGCTGTGGACGCTGTTGCCACCCGGGGCGGCGCTCATCCTGGCGCCGGCGGCGGTGGGGCTGATGGGCCAGGATTTCACCTTCTTCCATGCCATGGCGCTGGTGCTGATCCTCTCCATCGGCGTGGACTACGCCGTCTTCTGCGCGGAGAGCGGCGTGGAGCAGCAGCCGGTGACCATGCTGGCGGTGTGGCTGGCGACCCTGACGACCTTGCTGTCCTTCGGGCTCCTGGCCTTCAGCGCCGTTCCGGCGGTGCACAGCTTCGGCATGACCATGCTGATCGGAATCTCCATTGCCTTTCTTTTCGCACCGCTGGCCGCGCGCGGCGCGCGCCACAATGAAGCCACAACCGGTGCGCGGTTACTCTGATTGGTGTATGCTCTAGGTTAGATACATTTCTGGGAAATCACCTCACGTCATGACCACGCATAAGGGGTGGGTCGCACTCCTGTTCCTGCTCGGAGCGTGCGCCTCCGTGCCCGGCAGCGGCCCGGCGGACCCAAGCACGCCGCTGCTCGCCCCCGGCGAGCCGCTGGCCCTGCCGCGCCCGTCCGATCTCGGGCAGAGCATCGAGGCGGCACAGCTCATCACCGCCAGCCGCGACGGGCAGACCTTCGTTTTCGAGGGCCGGATCAGCGTCACGCCGGAGCGGTTCCTGCTGGTCGGGGTGGACAGCCTGGGCCGTCGCGCCATGACCGTCACCTGGAGCGATGCCGGGTTGAAGATGGAGACCGCCCCCTGGCTGCCCCCGGCCCTGCGGCCGGGCAGCATGCTGGCCGACATCGTCGTGCTGTACTGGCCCGAAGCGGTCGTGCAGAAGGCGCTCGCCCCCGCGGGCGGCACGCTGAGCGCCGACCCGCACCGGCGCAGCGTGCGCATCGACGGCAAGGAGGTGCTGCACGCCGAACGCAGCTGGGCCGACGGCGCGCCATGGACCGGCACCCTGCGCTACGCCAACCTCGCCTGGGGCTACGAGATCGAGGTGCAGTCCACGGCAGCATCCGCGGCGGCATCCACGGCGCCATCCGCGGCGGCGGCGCAATGAGCCACCCGCTCGGGCTTGCCGCCCTGGGCCTCGCCACCCCCATCGGCACCGGGGCGGTCGCGGTGGCCGATGCCTTGTTCGCCGGCACCCGCGACGGTCTGCGCCCGCGCACCGGCTTCGTGCCCGGCCGCGCAGTGCATGTCGGTTCGGTGGACGCGCCGCTGCCGCCGGTCCCGGCGGGGCTGGAGACCTACGACTGCCGCAACAACCGCCTGCTGCTGCTGGCCCTGGAGCAGATCCGCGACGCCGTCGAAACGGCGGCCGCGCGCCACGGCCGGCACCGGATCGCCGTGATCATCGGCACCAGCACCTCGGGCATGGCCGAGGCGGAGGCCGGCTTCACGGCGATGCGCCGCGACGGCGCGTGGACGGGTCCGTTTCATTACGACCAGCTTGCCACCGGCGGGCCGGCGGAGTTCGCGGCGCGCGCGCTCGACCTGCCGGGGCCGGCCTACACGGTGGCGACGGCCTGCTCCTCCAGCGGCAAGGTGTTCGCGTCCGCCCGGCGGCTGATCCGCTCGGGGCTGTGCGACGCCGCCGTCGTCGGCGGTGCCGACACGCTGTGCGGCACGACCCTGGGCGGCTTCAGCGCGCTGGAGGCGGTATCGGCGGGCCTGTGCAATCCCTTCAGCGCCAATCGCGACGGCATCAACATCGGCGAGGCGGCGGCGGTCTTCCTGCTGACCGCGGAGGATGCCCCGGTTCAGCTTCTCGGGGTGGGTGAAAGCTCCGACGCGCACCACGTCAGCGCCCCCGACCCGGAGGGCCGCGGCGCCTTCGCCGCCATGCGGGCGGCGCTGGACGACGCCGGGCTGGCGCCGCAGGACATCGCCTATGTCAACCTGCACGGCACCGCGACGGCGCTCAACGATTCCATGGAGGGCAAGGCGGTGCACGCGCTGTTCGGCGACGCGACCCCGTGCAGCTCCACCAAGGCGATGACCGGCCACACGCTGGGCGCCGCCGGGGCGTGCGAGGCGGCGTTCCTGTGGCTGGCCCTGAATCCAGCCCACAACCCCGACGGCCTGCTGCCCCCACACCTGTGGGACGGCGCGCCCGACCCGGAAATTCCGCCGTTGAACCTGATCGGCCCCGGCGCGGCGCTTCCCGCCGGACCGGCGGCGATGCTCAGCAACTCCTTCGCGTTCGGCGGCAGCAACGTGGCCCTGGTGCTGGGCCGGGGGGAATGGCGATGAGCGCGTATCCGTGGTCCATCGAGGATCTGCTGCCGCACGCACGCCCGATGATTTTGCTGGACGAGGCGGTCGGACGGGTGGACGACCGCTTCGTGTCGGCGCTGACCGTGCGGGAGGGGGCGCCCTTCGTGGTGACGGGGCGGGGCGCCCCGGCCCATGTCGCCGTGGAGTGGATGGCGCAGACCTGCGGCGCCCAGGCCGGAGCCGAGGCCAGGGAAGCCGGCGGCGACGTCCGTCTCGGCCTGCTGCTGGGCACGCGCGACTTCCGCGCCTCCGTTCCCTGGTTCGCCATCGGCGAGCGGTTGGAGGTGTCGGTGGCGCCGGTCTTCCGGGACGAGAACATTGGGTCTTTCGATTGTGTGGTGATGCGCGCGGGCACCGGGGACGAACTGGCGAAGGCCCAGCTCACCGTCTACCAGCCCGAGGACACGGCCGCGCTGCTCGCCAGCCAGGGAGTTCAGGTCGAACGATGAAGAAGACGATTCTGGTCACCGGAGCCAGCAAGGGCATCGGCCGCGCGGTCGCCGAACGGCTGGCCGCCGACGGCTTCGCGGTGGTGGTGCATTACGGCCGCGACGCGGCCGGCGGCGAGGCGACGCTGGCCGACGTCCGCGCGGCCGGCGGCGAGGGCCGGCTGCTCGGCTTCGACATCGCCGACCGCGACGCCGCCCGCGCCGCGCTGGAGGCCGACATGGAGGCGCACGGCCCCTATTGGGGCGCCGTCCTGAACGCCGGCATCGCCCGCGACGCCGCCTTCCCGGCCATGGCGGACGACGATTGGGATTCGGTTCTCCACACCAACCTCGACGGCTTCTACAACGTGCTGAAGCCGCTGGTGATGCCGATGGTCTCGGCCCGCAGGGGCGGACGGATCGTGACGCTGTCGTCGGTGTCGGGGCTGGTCGGCAACCGCGGACAGGTCAACTACAGCGCCGCGAAGGCCGGCATCATCGGCGCCACCAAGGCGCTGGCGATCGAGCTGGCGAAGCGGAACATCACGGTGAACTGCGTGGCGCCCGGCATCGTCGAGACGCAAATGACCGATGGGCTGCCCATGGAGGAAGCCTTGAAGCTGGTCCCCATGCGCCGGGCCGGCCGGCCGGACGAGGTCGCGGCGGTGGTGTCCTTCCTGTGTTCCGACGGGGCGGCTTACGTGACGCGGCAGGTGATCGCGGTGAACGGGGGTATGGTGTGATGCGCAGGGTGGTCGTCACGGGCATGGGTGGGGTGAGCGCGCTGGGCGAGGACTGGCCGACCATCCGCGCCCGCATGGCGAAGGGCGAGACCGCCGTCCGCACCATGGGGGAGTGGGACCGTTTCCACGGAATCAACACGCGCCTCGCCGCCCCGGTGACCGGCTTCTCGGTGGAGAGCCGCTATCCGCGCAAGAAGACGCGGACCATGGGACCGGTCTCCCGGATGGCGGTCTACGCCACCGAGAAGGCGCTGAACGACGCGGCCCTGCTGAACGACCCGTTCGTCCGCGGCGGGCGCATGGGCATCGCCTACGGATCGTCCTTCGGCAGTCCCGCCCCGGTGATCGCCTTCGCCGAGCTGATGACCCAGGGCGCGTCGAAGACGCTCAACGCGACCAGCTACATCCAGATGATGAGCCACACCGCGGCGGTGAACATCGGGTTGTTCTACGGCGTGACCGGCCGCATCATCCCGACCAGCAGCGCCTGCACCTCCGGCAGCCAGGCCATCGGCTACGCCTACGAGGCGATCAAGTGGGGCAAGGCCGACGCCATGATCGCCGGCGGCGCCGAGGAACTGGACGTGACCGAATCGGCGGTGTTCGACACGCTGTTCGCCACCTCCACCCGCAACGACCGCCCGCACACCAGCCCCCGCCCCTACGACCGCGACCGCGACGGGCTGGTGATCGGCGAAGGCGCCACCACCTTGGTCCTGGAGGAGCGCGAGCACGCCATCGCCCGCGGCGCCAACATCCACGCGGAGATCGTCGGCTTCGCCTGCAATTCCGACGGCAACCACGTCACCCAGCCGCAGGCCGGTACCATGGAGATCGCCCTGCGCATGGCCTTGGAGGACGCCGGGGTGTCGACGGACGCCATCGGCTTCGTCAACGGCCACGGCACCGCCACCGAATGGGGCGACATCGCCGAGACCGCGGCGACCCACGCCGTCTTCGGGCCGCGCGCGCCCATCCATTCGCTAAAGAGCTATTTCGGCCATTCTCTGGGCGCCTGCGGCGCTCTGGAGGCGTGGCTGGGCATCGAGATGATGCGCGAGGGCTGGTTCGCCCCGACCGCCAATCTGGACAATGTGGACGAACGCTGCGCCGAGCTGGACTACGTCATGGGCGAGGGCCGGCGCATCGACACCGAGTTCCTGATGTCCAACAACTTCGCCTTCGGCGGCATCAACACGTCGCTGGTGTTCCGGCGCGGGTAGACGGGCGTCTACTCCGCCGCCCTGGCCTCCGCCGGGAACCCCGTTGCCAGGTTTGCCGCGCCCATGCCGGAGATCACCACCGCTTCGACGCCGGGACCGCTTTGGCAGCCGGCGCCGACCAGCATCAGCCCCGGCAGCGGCGTCTTGTTCGGCGGGCACCATTGGCCGCGGGCGGCGCCGTAGATCGCGCCATTGTCGGCGAGCGCGTAGCGGGTGAAGGTGGTCGGGCTGGCCGTCTGGCGGTAGAGGATGCGCCCCCGCAGCCCGGGAAGCACGCTCTCCGCCGCGGCGACCAGACGGTCGGCGAAGGCTTCCTTGCGCCGGCGGTTGGCGGCCTTGTCGGCGGCGAACCATTCGACTGCCTCGGGTTCGGGCCGTAGGCAGAGCATGCTGACGGCGGCGTGGCCCTCCGGGGCCAGGGACGCATCGACGGCGCTCGGGTTGCCGATGCCGAAATGCAGGCCGTCCGCCCCGACGAACACGCGGGCCGGCAGGTCCGGAACGCCCTCCACGGCGAGGCTGACCAGCACCGCCGTGGGGCCGCGCTTCAGCCCCCTCACACGCTGGGCGTAGCGTTTGGGCAGCAGCGCCGGGTCCACCAGCCGCGTCAACGTGCCGACCACGTCGGAATTGGCCAACACCAGCGGCGCCCGGTGCACCGTTCCGTCGGCGGTGGCGATGCCGGCGGCCCGACCGCCCTCGATCAGGATGCGTTCGGCGCGGGTGCGCAGATGGACGGCGCCGCCCCGCTCCCGCACCACCGCGCACAGCAGGTCCGCCAGCCGCTGGGAGCCGCCGGCCGGGTACCAGCCGCCTTCCAGATAATAGCCGAACAGCGGCGCCATCTCACGCACGGGCAGCAGTTCGGGGCGGTCGGTGAGATACTCGCTGATGGTGGTCAGCAGGGCCTTCAGCCGCGGGGCGCGCAGATGGGTATCCAGCATCTCGGCGTAGGGGCGGTGCATCCAACGCCAGGCGTCGGGCCGGCGGGCGGTCCAGGACCGCATGGCCTCCAGCGTGGCGGGCGGCATCGGCACGCCGCCGGTCTCATCCACATCGGCGTAGAGATCGGCGTAGACGCGCCCCATCTCCGCGAAGAAGCTGGCGATCCCCGGAGCCTCCTGCGGGAACAGCGCCTGGAGGTGCGTCACCAGCTCCGCCGGCCGGTCCGGCACATCCAGGCACAGGCCGTCCTGCACATAGCGGTGGCGGACCCGGCGCCAGTCCATGCGATGCGCCACGCCCAGGCCCTCCAGCAGCCGCCGCAGCGGTCCGCGTGGCCCCAGCCCGCTGAAATCCTGCACTCCGGCGTCGAAGATGTAGCGCCCCACCGACCCATCCCGGCCGCGGACCTTGCGCAGCCAGGACGAGCAGTAGCCTCCCGGCCGGTCGTGCGCCTCCACAACCAGCACCTTCAGCCCGCGCTCCGCCAGGGTCGCCGCCGCCGACAGCCCGCCGATCCCGGCGCCGACCACCACCGCATGATGCTCGTGCTCGCCAGCCGGCCAACCGCCGAACGTCGGCATCGGCCATGCCGAGGACTGACCGGACAAGGGACGATGCGTCATGGAAGGAAAGCCGGGCGGTGCAGGGCGAGAGACGAGCGCCCTATACGCCCGGCCTCCATCGATGCCATCTCAGGCTGTATCACTGCGTGGAAAGGTTTCACCGCGGCCCGGCCTTCGGGTCAGCCCAAAAGTCGAAGAAGTTGTACCATTGCAGCGGGTCGCGCAAGCAATGGTGCTCCAGCCTTGCAGCGTAGCGCGCGGCGAGCACGGCGAGCGCGTCGTCCTTCCCGCGCCGCGGCAATTCGATGCGCTCGGCGAAGGGCTCGAAGGTGACGCGGTGGCCCTGTCCCTCGCGCAGGCAGAACAGGAGGTAAACCGGGCAGCCCATCAACGCCGCCAACACGTAGGGTCCCTGCGAGAAGGCGGCCTCCCGGCCGAGGAACGGAACCCTGCTGACCCGGCCGTTGAACTCCACCGGCGTGCGGTCCCCGGCGATGGCGATCCATTCGCCGCGCTCCACCCTCTCCTTGAGATCGATGGCGGTCTGCGGGCCGATGTCGGTGACTTGTATGGTGTGGTCCGCGGCGTCGGGGCGGACGGAGCGGATCATCTGGTTGTAGCGGACGGCATGCCGCGTGTGCAGCAGCACGTTGATGTCTTTTCCAAACCGGGTCCCCAGGCGGGCACGCGACAATTCGGCGTTGCCCAGGTGCGAAACGATCAGCAGCGCCCCACGCCCCTCCGCGGCGAGGCGGCCCAGCGGCTCGTCGCCGTCGACGGCGATGGGACCGGTGCGCTCCGGAGCGGCCCAGGCGATGAAGGTGTCGAGCGCCTTGACGGCGAAGCCCATGTGGTGTCGCAGCCCGTCCCGCCAGGACGGGGCCGGCAGGCCTTTCGCCGCGTTGGCGCGCGTCAGGAAGTCCAGCGAATGCCGCCGTCCCGCGGCATTGGTCATGTAGAAATAGCCGACCACCGGCCACAGGAGTGCGATGCAGCCCGGCCGGCCGAGCAGCCGATAGACCAGCGTCACCAGCCTCATGCCCCACCAGGCGCCCCGCTCCCCCACGGTCGACCAGTGCGCGTCGGCTCCCGCTTTCGGCGGACGGTTGCGCAGCACCGAGGGCAGGCGCAGCAGCATGGTCAGCACGAGCCGCGTGTGCATGCGCGTCAGCAGCAGGTTGTCCCGCAGGAGGTTGAAGTTGGAGGTGTTTCCCTCGGGATAGATGACCCGCACGGGGATGTGGACCAGCGGAACGCCACGCCAGAACAGGCGGACGACGATTTCCGGGTCGAAGTCCATGCGGGTGCCGATCCGCTCGCTGTCCAGCACCGCCATGGTGGGGGCCAGCGGGTAGACGCGGAAACCGCACATGCTGTCCTTGACCCGCAGCGACAGCGTCTCCACCCAAATCCACACATGGGTGGCCCAGCGCGCGATCAGCCGCGAGCGGGGGACGGAATCGTCATAGACCGGCCGGCCGCTGACCAGCGCGTCGGGATGCGCCGCCGCGGTCGACAGCAGGTCGGCAACGGCGCCAAGGTCGTGCTGGCCGTCGGCGTCCACCTGCACCGCGTGGGTGAAGCCGCGCTCATGAGCGCGGCGGAGGCCGGCCATGACGGCGCCGCCCTTGCCTCGGTTCACGTCCAGCCGCAGCACCTCGACCCCGTCCGCAGGGGCGTGCCGTGCCGCGATGGCGCTGCGGGCGGGCTCACCGCTCCCGTCGTCGATCAGGATGACCTCCAGCCCATGCCCCCGCAGCGCCGCGACGATTCCGTCGAGCGCCGTATGGTGGTTGTGGCTGGGGATGATGGCGCATGCCCGGATGCTCATGCCTTCTCCATGAGGCTTGCCGGTCGGAGAGGCGACCTCCTACCCCTGTTGCGGGAGCAACGTCAAGCGACCGAATTCAGCGACGGACGGCGACCTGGTCCAGCTTGGCCGCAATGTCGCGTTCGAGGTTGCCCACCCAGCGGTTGTAGGCCCGCTCCACCCCGTCGTTGCCGCGCTCCATGTTCTTGGCGCTGACATATTGGATGCGGTAGCTCCGGTTCGAGAACAGCACATCGGCCTCGGCCACCCACGGCCATTTGGTGTAGGTGGCGCGGACCTGTCCATCCGCAAGGTGCTGGAAACGCCAGCCGCGCCGGGCGCCAGCCTCGACGATGGCGAGTTCGATGGCGTTGAGCGGCAGGGCTTGCGCCCCGGGGGGCACAGCATGCTCCTGGGTCGTCGTGATTGGCCGGGTCTGGCAGGCGGCGAGAAAGAGAATGGCGGCGGCCGCCAGAATGTTGCGCACAAGCCTGTCCTTTGTCTGTGTCACGCG